>OY970271.1:1265000-3865732 GCA_963715745.1 uncultured Ignavibacteriales bacterium | reverse complement strand
GATGGTAAACTTTTCAGAAATTATAAGAATGGTAAAAGCACAATAAGTGGTTTTCTTGATGATTACTCATTTATCATTGACGCATTTATGTCACTTTACCAAATTACATTTGATGAAAAATGGATCATACTTGCAAAAAAAAATATGGATTATGTAATCAGACATTTTCATCATTCTGCAAGCGGGTTGTTCTTTTATAAATCTGATCTTGATGAACCGTTAATTGCAAGAAAAATGGAATTATCAGATAATGTTATTCCATCTTCCAATGCTTCATTAGCAGCCGCGTTGATAAAACTCTCAAAATATTTTTATTCGGAAAATTATGAAACTCTTGCAAAAAAAATGTTGCTTGCAATGAAACAATCTATCCAGCAAAATCCAGCATTTCATTTTCAATGGCTGATAGCTTCATCACAAAAAACTTATAATGCACACGAAGTTGTCCTAACCGGCGAAGGTGTTCACGAGATAAAATTTAAGTTTCTTGAAAAGTTTTTGCCCAATATTATCCTTGCTGGAAGTGTAGCGGAAAGTTCACTTGAATTGCTGGAAAACAGGATTGTTCATGGAAAAACAATGATCTTTGTGTGCGAAAATAAAACCTGTAACCTGCCCACGGAAAGTTTTGAAACAGCTCTGAGCCAAATTTCAAAGAACTGAACTTTAAAAATTGAAAGGTCAAAAATTTAGTGGCGAAAATTTAGTGTTTGACTAAGTGTTCAATCATGATTTATTTCCCATTACAATTTTTGATTTTTCAGAGAATGAACGTTATTACTAAGTTTAGACTGAATTATCTTCTTATCCCGCTTTTTGTGATAATCACAGCTTCTGCAGCATCTTACTTTGCGGAAACCGGTAAACAATGGTATCAGTCAATTCGTGTTCCTGACTGGACCCCATCGGATTCGTTAATGGTTGCTGCCTGGGCAGCTATTTTTTTTCTAGCTGCCATTTCTCTTTTATTACTCTGGAATAGAAATTTTGGTGAAAAGAAATTCAAATTAATAATTGTGCAATTTGTTCTGAATGCTTTTTTAGTTGTTGGCTGGAATATCCTGTTTTTTACTTATCAACAAATTGCATTTTCATTTTTCTATGCAATTGTAATTATTGCAAATTTATTATTCCTTGTAATTTTAATCTGGCCGGTTTGTAAACTGGCGGCATATCTTTTAATCCCATATTCTTTATGGGTAATATTTGCCACCTTTTTAACATTGAATGTTTGGATAATTAATTAGAAATATGAAATAAACATTCATCAGGGTCAACAGGATTGTAAAAAAAACCCCGATGATTATCATCGGGGTTTAAATAATAAACGATATTAAATAATATCTTTATTTGGTTAGACTCATCTTCTTTACTGAAGTGAACTCACTTCCATCAACTCCGGCAGCATTAAGTTTATAGAAATAAACTCCGCTCTGCAAGTTAGATGCGTCAAAGTTTATTTTGTGAGTACCGGCAGCAAGGTTTCCATTCAAAAGTTGTTCAACTTTTTCACCAAGAATATTAAATACAGTTAATGAAACTTTCGAATCAACAGCCAGTTTAAAGCTAATGACGGTACTTGGATTAAACGGGTTTGGATAATTCTGATCAAGAGAGAACTCTGCCGGTGCAGCAATTTCAACTTCAACCAGATCTGAATAAGAATAGGTTCCATCAAAATCTATTTGTTTTAATCTGTATGAATAGGAACCTGGTTGTAGTCCTGCATCTATAAAAGAATATGATTTAGGTTCGGAAGTTGTACCAAATCCGGGCACAAATCCAATAGGCTCAAATTCGCCTGATCCTTTTCTTTCAACTTCAAATCCATTGTTATTAATTTCAGTTGCAGTAGCCCATTGCAATGTAACAGTACTGTTCAATGCTGAAGCGGTAAATGAAGTAAACTCAACCGGTAAAGGATCATTCCAGGTTGCAGCAACTTCAGCAGCATCTAATGCACGATTGTAAAATCTGAATTCATCTAATAATGAACCGGCGGGCATTCCTGCGGAAGTACCGTAACCACCAACCTTCATGTTATCGCTGCCAGTCATATTAAGAGCCCCGGCCTGAGGTTGTGTTACAGTAAGCACACCATTTATATAGGCATAAACCGTTGGTACAGATGAATCATACACAAATGTTAGTACTGATGGACCGGGGCCAACGCCAGGGACTGTGATATCTGAACCGCCGATTCCAGTAAGACGCATCAGAACTCCATATTCACCTGCAGCTCCGGAATAAAAACAACGCCATCCAATAGCAACAGTTCCACCAAAAAGATAATTAAGTGCTGTTCCGGCGGGAAGATTGCTGAGCCATAAACTAATCGTCCAATCGCTCGTACCAAGATCAGGTATCCAACCAGTGTTTACGTAATCAGTAGATGATACATTGCCTGAACCTACAAGTGCATCACCGAATTGACCAGTTGGACCCATACTTAAAGATCCTAAAACCTGTGCCCAAGAAGTTCCACTTCCTGGTACAGCAAGATTTTGGGTGGAGTCTGATCCAGTTTCATCAAATTTATACCATAGAACTTCTGGGGGAGATTGGGCAAAAGATTGTTGTAAACCCACCAAGAAGATAAAGATGAAAAAAAGTTGGTAAGATTTTTTTAGCATAGAACCTCCTTTAGTTAGTGTGTATATTCGATAGAACGGATATTCCGAAAAAAAGTTCTGAAAAAATTTAATTAAATGCAAGAAATAGCTAAGAATATTTTTCTTTTTCTTGCCTCATATCTAATCAACATTTTCTTACTTCTCAAATTGAAACAAACAAAAGATTTATTATTGAAGATTTTCAAGCATTAAACAGGCACTTTGTTTGAGTAATACTAATGTCATTTTGGAAGGAGCTAAAGTTGAAAACATAAATTAAAAAGGGATAAGTTGTTAAAAAAACCTCCAAAACTTCAGCTTCAGTTGACTCTGGAATTCTCATTGTTCTTCATCGTTGTTGCTGTTTTAATATATACACATTTCACCAGCAAGTTTGAAGATGATGCGCTTGAGAAATTCAGATACAAAGCTCAAATCGTAGCAAACTACCTTGCCCAGAATCCGGAATATTTTAATTCTAAAGTACCCCTCGCCGGAAGTCGTGTTTCAGATTTAATGGAATGGAACGATGCTGCATATGTTGTATTGGAGGATAATACAGGTAAAATTGTTAATGCAATTAATATAGAACAGGCAGAAAATCAGTTATACGTTACTACAAGAAATGAAGAAGGAATTTCTTTTGACGACATGTTTTATAAAGTTGCCTTCCCGATATCTGCTAAAGGTTCAATGCTTGGGAAAGTTTATGTCGGTTTTATCTCCCTTGATGTTACACATGAATTAAATAATAAATTTCTTCTGACTGCTCTTTTCAGTTTGTTTGTTCTGCTTGCAGGAATTGTGTTTACTTATTTCTTAAGCTCAATTTCATTCAGACCAATCACCAGGCTTATTACTATCTTAGACAAACCGGTAACTGAAAAAACACATCTTAATATTAAAAGCTTCAGAAATGATGAGATTGGTGTTCTAGCACGAAAAATAGATACTATTTTAACCGACCTTGACAGATCTTCGGGTGAAGTTGATCAATTGAATAAACAGTTTGGTAATGCTCTCCGTGAAAAGATTAATGAACTTGATATGGAAATAAGCCAGCGGAAAAAAGCTGAAGTGTACTTAAGAAAAAGTGAAGAACAATTTAAGATGCTTTTTGATAATGCACCAATCGGTATGATGATCTTTTCTGAACGTGGGATTATTACCAAGGTTAACTCATCTTTTTGTAATACTGTCGGATATACTGAAGAAGAAATTCTCGGTCTTTCGGTTTTAAGATTGTTTGAAGAAAGCTATGAAAAATTCGGAAACAGCACAAAAATATTGAATGAATTAAAATCAATCCATAAAGAATGTATATTAGTAAAAAACGATGGAACCAGAATTAATTGCATTATTAAATCTGTAACAATTTTTGATGATAACGGTAAACCGATTCATTCAACAATGCAGATAATCGATATTTCAGAAATAAAACAAACCCAGAATGAACTTCAAAATGCTTTAGAAAAAGCACGTGAGTCCGACAGGCTTAAAAGTGCATTTCTTGCACAGATGTCGCACGAAATCAGAACACCGCTAAATGTTATACTGGTATCAATACCACTTTTGGCTGATGAGATTGGAAGCAAAGACCAGGAATTATCGGATATTTTATATTCTGTGGGAAGTGCGGGTAAAAGATTACACAGGACAATTGATATGATTTTGTCTATGTCGGCAATTCAGAGTGGAAATTATAAGCCGGAATATGAAAAAGTCACACTTGAAAAAGAAATAAAAATTCTCTCTGATGAATTCAAATCTCTTGCTGAAGAAAAATCTCTTGAGCTCAAATTTGAAAATCATTCTACCAGTTCAAACGTATTTGCTGATAAATATACTGTAACACAGATATTCCAGAATCTAATTGGTAATGCAATTAAATATACACATAAGGGATATGTCAAAATTTCTCTTGAAGATTATAAATCTGATAAACTGATGATTAAGGTTGAAGACACTGGTATTGGAATGAGTGAAAAATATCTGCAAAGAATCTTCTCTCCGTTTTCACAGGAAGATGCCGGACAGAAAAGAACATATGAAGGTAATGGATTAGGATTAGCATTAGTAAAAAAATATGTTGAGATAAACAGGTCAGAAATTAAAGTTACTAGTGAGAAAAATAATGGAAGCATTTTTACTGTAATTTTCAACAAAGCTCTGGATTTAAAATCTTTTGAGGACAACGCCAGAATTCTTGACGAAATAGTTGCATCAAAAAAAGTTTAGCAGATTTTTGTTCTTCTAAATGTTCGAATCCCTCTGTAAGTCTTACACTTCAATTGCATTTTCAAAATCTTATATTTGTACCGAAAAATTTTTACTTTCAACATTTTTCAGGTTATTAAATAAGCCTGAATAAAATTAGATATAATGAATAAATATAAAGTTCTACTTTTCTATAAATATGTCGATATAGATGACCCTGAAAATCTGGTAAATGAACACCTGGATTGGTGCATCAAAAATGAAATTAAAGGAAGAGTATTTTTTGCTAAAGAAGGTATAAATGGTACCGTTTCCGGCTCTATTGAACAAATCGAAAAATACAAGTCGCAATTAAAAAGTTATCCGTTTTTTAAAGATATATGGTTCAAAGAAGATGATGCTGAAGAAATTGTATTCAAAAAAGTGCATGTAAGACTGAAGAATGAAATAGTCAGCGGAAATTTACAAGACATAGCTCTTGAAAATGGCGGTAAACGGCTTTCACCCGAAGAGCTTTTAGAATTTTATAATGACGACAAAGATTTTGTAATTATTGATGCACGGAACTGGTATGAAAGCAAGATTGGAAAGTTTAAAAATGCAATCACACCGCCAATGAAAAATTTTCGTGAATGGAAAAAAGTCGTTGATGAAGATTTACAAAAGTTCAAAAACAAAACTGTGGTGACTTATTGCACGGGTGGAATTCGTTGTGAAAAAGCTTCTGCTTATATGGTTGAAAAAGGATTTAAAGATGTTTACCAGCTCGATGGCGGCATTTTTAATTTTATAAAAAAATATCCTGATACTTACTGGGAAGGTGGAATGTTTGTTTTTGATGAACGAAGAGTCGTCGATCCAAATTCAAAAGAAGATTTAAAATATATTGCGGATTGTTATTTTTGCGGAAGGCCGACTTCATATTATATAAATTGCCACAATGTTGAATGTGATAAGATCATTGTTTCCTGCCACGAATGCAAAATTGAAAATGAATATTGCTGTTCAGATGAATGCAGAAACGCTCCCCGGAAAAGAAAGGCTTTCCATGGATAGTTAATCTTCTTTATCCGCACCACTTATCAGATTACTGAATGAAGATTTCCCTCCGAGTATTACCAGCACAATCGCGATTGTTCCCATTGTAATCATAACAGTTGTAAAACCGATTATCACGACTAAAGAGGCGATATCTATTTCAACAAGAGCCATTGCAGCGAAAAATAATATAACAACAGATTTTACAAACCTTGAAATAATTGAATAATGTTTCACATCTTCTTTCAGTGCGGCGTAAATTTTTTATTGTGTACTTTACCAAAAAAAGAAGGAAAGTTTTTATCACGTCCCATAGCAAAAGCAACATGCGAAGATGAATAAATTGTAGCATTTAGTGCTGACATTGTTGAAATCAAACCACCAACCAAAAGCATAATGCCACCGCCAACAAAGAATGTTCTTGCTACTTCTACCAGAGCAATTTCTTTATGAGAGGCTAAATAATCCCATGGAGTTTGATTTACAGGAGTCACAGATCCTAAAGCCACAAATCCAACTAATAAGTAAATTGGGACTACTATAATTAATGAAAGAAAAACGGCTTTGGGTATATTTTTTTCGGATTTTTTATTTCTTCAGAACATTGTGATATAACTTCGTATCCTTCGAAAGCAATAAATGTTAATCCCATAGCGCTAAGAACGCCGCCAAATCCATTAGGCATAAATGGTGTAAATGAATCTGTCCAGTTTGGATTTCTGAAAATTATATTTACACCAAAAGCGATAAAAATGGCAAGAATAATTATTTTTGAAATAGTTACAAGGTTTCCCGCTTTACCGGTTTCAGATGCGCCTCGAAAGTTTATATATGCAAACAACGAGGCAGCACCAAGTGCTAAGACTTTTTGAGGTGAAAAAAACCCCAGTTCACCAAATGAACTCCAAACTCTTTAAATACTTCATCGAAATAGGCACCGAAACCAAGTGCATATAAACTACATGCAACTGCATGAGCAAACCAGCTCATCCAACCGGCAAGAAAACCATTCCACTTGGGCAATCCTTCCTTTACCCACAAATAACCTCCGCCGGCATCATGAAAGACATGAACCAAGTTCGGCATATGCCATAGCAGTAAAAACTGTGACTATTCCATTTAAGCCGAAGGCAAGAATTAAAGCGGGACCGGCAACACCTGCAGCAATACCGGTAAGAACAAATATACCCACCAATCATTGCCCCAACCCCGATAAGTGTAACATCCAGCAAGCTCATCTCTCTGCTAAGATGTACTTCGGTGTCAAATTTTTTCATTAATCAGACTTTCAATAAGGCTGGAATGAAATAGTTAAGTAAATAAGTTTTCTTAAATCTTTAAAAAGCAATTAATAGAAACATACTTAATTGCATATTCTTCCTCAATATTTAATACTCATTGAAAAACCTTAAATTACTTCTTCCACTCTTCTAGCATTTTCTTCATATTCTCAAAATCAAATGGTGGATTATTCATTTTAGAACCGAGATCGATTGCTTTTTCCATTGTTGCTATCGCATCATTTTTCATTTCCATTTTTGCTAAGTATTGTGCTTTTACTCTCATATTCCAATAGTTTTCGTCAATCAATGTTGAAGCCTGAATCCATTTGTATCCCTCATCCATATTTACATTCTTCTGTAAACAATAATTTGATGCTGACATTAACATTCCCCAATCAGCAGACTTTCTGGCACTTTCGAGCACTAGCTCTTGTGTTGCAACTTCTACGTCAAAACTGATTTTTAATTTATCCCAGATCAAATTTACTTTTGCCGTATTATCGGTCATATCGGTAATTGTGAAAATCATTCTTTCGGTGAATGGCGCTGATTCAGGTTTAATTTTTATTCTGAGTGCATCTTTTGTTTCATCATAATTCATAGGGTCATCAACTTTTGTGTCTTTACTAAAAATAAATTCCCACTCAGTTTCTCCCGGTATTGTATGAATACCGTAAGTTCCGGCGTCTAGATTATTTCCATTTACTTTTACAGGATCACTAAAAGTAATTGAAGTTACTTCATTCGCTCCCGTTCTCCATATTTTTCCATAAGGAACAAGATCTCCCCAAATTGTTCTTCCCTTAACACCGGGGCGACTGTAATCAATTGTAATTTCTGTGACCCCGACAAATTGTGAAACTCTCGCATCCGGACTTGGTCTTGGTGTTCTGAAATCCTGTGAAAAAATGTTAAACGATGATAACAACAGTAAGCATATGGAAAGTTTTATTACTTTCAACATAAAATTCCTCCTTAAATATTTTTAAATGTGGTAAGTTTAAAGTAAAATCAAAAAAATTATCTGGATTTAGTTTTAAATTTGAAAAAGAAATTAAGAAGCATTTATTAAATTAGCAATGAAACCTGATTCTTCAGAGGAAAAAGATTATCAGAACAGTCTTAAAAAAGCAAAAACTTTAAGTAACTGGGAATTATTTAAAAGATGGATTCCTTCTTTAATTATTTTTCCAATTGCACTTTACTGGACGTTAAACCGGGGTCATTATGGGCTTATTGATAATGCTGACCTGGTTATTCACGAAGCAGGACACGTGTTTTTCAGCTTGTTCGGAAAATTTATTTACACGCTCGGCGGATCCTTAATGCAGATAATTATTCCATCAATAATTGCCGGATTCTTTTTCAGAAATAATTACAGAACAGGTGCACAGGTTGCATTGCTCTGGCTCGGACAAAATTTTATAAACATCAGTGTTTACGCAGCAGATGCACGCGCACAAAAGCTTCCACTGCTGGGGGGTCATAAAGCTTACCACGATTGGCATTACATGCTTGGAGAACTTGGTTTGCTAAATGCTGATCAGGAAGTAGGATTTTTCATTTTTGGAATTGCGATTCTCATTTTTATTGTTGCTGTTTTAATGCCTCTATTAACTCAGGATTAAATATTATTTTAATCCTTCAAAAAAATCCATTTGATATGATAAAGATTGTAACGATCATTTTATTTTTTATTACTTTAAAACTTTCAGCACAGACTGATTCGATTATTACTTATTTTGATAATAATAAAATCAGTTCAGTAATTCATTACAGAGACAGTGTTCGTGAAGGCAGTGCAAGCTTTTATTGGGAAAATGGAAATCTCAGGCAGGAACTTGAATATTCCAACGGAAAAGTTGATGGGCTTGTGAGGAATTATGATTCCACAGGTACATTACGAGAAATGTATAATGTTGAAGAAGGAAAACGAAACGGGCCAACAACTTTGTTCGACAGCACAGGAACCTATATTAAAGATGTTCCATACAAAGATGGTTTGATGGTAGTAGAAAAATTTGAGCTTGATGATTATAAAAGCAGGCAGCTTGCTAATAAAAATGAAAATAAAAATTCAGTTTCTGTCACAAGAAAAAAAGTTAAGAACGGAAATAATCCACTGCCGGAAATCGAAGAGGACACACACAATTATGAAGATGACCCTGCATTTTATTTAACTGTGGAAGTAATGCCTGAACCCGTTGGCGGAATGGAATCAATTTATAAAAGATTGCGTTACCCGGAAGAAGCCAAGGACGATGAAATTGAAGGCACGGTAAAAATTTTAGCTTTCATTGACAGAAACGGAGAGGTTGTTGATGCACAGGTTCTCGAGGGCATTGGTCATGGTTGTGATGAAGCAGCAAGACAGGCAGTTTATTATCACAGGTTTAAGCCCGGGCTGCAGCGAGGACAAAAAGTGAAAGTACAGATGGTAGTTCCGATTGAATTTAAATTGAATAAGTCAAAAGATTAAACTTTGATTATAACACTGTTTTAAATCTCAGAGAATTTAATTTTTCTTCAAGTGTTTTATTGTTTTCTGACAACTTAACAGTATAGTTATTAAACTCTCTTCTTTCTGGTATGCCTTTTCTTAATTCATCAAAATATTTTTTGATTTCAATTTTTTCAAGCTCCAGTATTTTCTGCATACGCAAATTATCTTTTTCAATATTATAGATTGATGAAATAAGTTCATTCATTTTTGCTTCGAATGATTTACTGTCAATCAGTTTTTTGTTTTTATTTTCCGGAACAGGTAAGGGAGGATTCCATTTAATTTCTTTTCCCAAATAATTACAGAGTTTATCGTAAACAAATTTTGTCCCGAATACTTTTCCTTCATAGGAATGACCTGCAATATGAGGAGTAGCGAAGTAAACTAATTTTAATAACTCCGGATCTATTTCCGGTTCTTTTTCCCAGACATCAAGAATAACCTTAAGATTTTTATTTTTTATTTCTGTTTTCAGAACTTCATTATCAATTACAGGTCCACGTGAAGAGTTTATTATTATTGTTCCCGGTTTAACAAGCTTAAAATTTTCACTATCCAGCAGATGAAAGGTCTTATCAATTCCCTCAATATTTAAAGGAACATGAAATGTTACAATGTCTGAATCCAGAGTAGCTTTCAGGTCTGTAAATCCCTTTAAGCCTGTTCTCTCAATCGGCGGATCATTTAACTTTACTTTTATTCCTAAAGCATCGGCAACCTTTACAACTTTACTTCCGATAGTTCCAACGCCCACAATTCCAAGAGTTTTTTCTTTAAGATTGAATTTTTCTTTAGCTGCAATTTTAAAGAGTGCGGCAAAAACATATTCCAAAACTGAATTTGCATTACATCCTTTCGCATCAGCAAAAGCAATTTTATTTTTGGAAAGATAATCCAGATCAATATGATCCCTTCCGATTGTAGTTGTCCCGACAAATTTTACTGAAGTATTTTTAAGTAGATCCTCATTTACTTCAGTTATTGCTCGCACAATCAAAACATCAGCATCTTTTAGTATTTCATTTGAAATTTTTCTGCCATTGTAAGATTCAACATTTCCCAACGTGGAAAAAGCTTCAGCCCCGTAAGTGATATTTTCATCTGCAACTATTTTCATAATAAATTCCTTAAAAAACGAACTTAAAACTACATATAACTATTATTTTGTGCACACACCTTTGATTGTATTTAGATTAACAATCGGCTATTTTTACGAACTAAAATTTAAATTTAAAATGTAGAAATCACTTAATAATAAAATTTCTGGGAGTGCCATGCTTAGCAAACTATTACTACCCGAAATACAATCTTTAATTGCAGAAAGAAAACTTGGCATTCTCAAAGAAATATTATGTGACTTTTCCCCTGCCGATATAGCTGATCTTATTGTTGAACTTCCCGATACCGAACAGGTTATTATATTCAGACTGCTTCAGATAGAACTTGGTGCAGATACTTTTGAGCATCTCGATTTTGACACCCAGATGTCACTACTTAAAGCGATGGGAAAAGGAGAAGTTGCTGCAATACTTAATGATATGTCTCCTGATGACAGAACAGCCCTGCTTGAAGAATTGCCAAGCACTGCGGCAAAACAATTGATTCAGCTTCTTTCTGCCGATGAGAGAAAAATTGCCCAAACACTTTTAGGCTATCCGGAAAACAGCGTCGGCCGTTTAATGACACCGGATTATATGGCTGTAAAACCGGCATGGACTATAGAGGAATCACTAAAGTATATCCGCGAAAACGGGGAGGACAGCGAAACTCTGAATGTTGTTTATGTAATTGATGATAAAGGAAAATTGATTGATGATATTAAAATAAGAGAATTTATTCTCGCATCACCAGAACAAAAAGTTATCGATTTGATGGATGAAAATTTTATTGCAATGAGTGTTAATGATGATCAGGAGCTTGCAGTTGAACAATTTAAAAAATATGACAGGATTGCATTACCTGTAGTAGATAACTATGGCGTGCTGATTGGAATTGTTACTGTTGACGATGTTTTTGATGTAGCAGAAGAAGAAGCGACTGAAGATATCCACAAATTGGGTGGTGTTGAAGCTTTGGAAGAACCTTATTCAACAATGCCGTTTTTTTCAATGATAAAGAAGAGAGTTGTATGGCTTACGGTTTTATTTGTCGGTGAAATGTTGACTGCTTCTGCGATGGGATTTTTTGAAAATGAAATTGCCAAAGCAGTAGTACTCGCATTGTTTGTTCCACTGATTATTTCTTCTGGAGGAAATTCCGGCTCACAGGCAGCTACACTTGTTATCAGGGCAATGGCTTTGGGAGAAATAACGCTTAAAGACTGGTGGCGAATTATGAAGAGAGAACTTCTTTCAGGGTTGGTGCTCGGTACAATTCTCGGCGCAATCGGATTTTTAAGAATATCTGTCTGGGGTTCTTTTTCGGATATTTATGGAGAACATTGGATATTAATAGGTATCACAGTTTCATTTTCTCTAATCGGGGTAGTTCTATGGGGAACTCTTTCCGGATCGATGCTGCCTTTTATACTTCGAAGGCTTGGTCTGGACCCCGCAACATCATCGGCTCCGTTTGTAGCCACGCTTGTTGATGTTACCGGGCTTGTAATATATTTTTCATTTGCGATTGCTATTTTAAGCGGAACCCTTTTGTAAAACAGCTAATCCTATAAGCTTTTTTCCATAAAGTATTGTAAGGATTCTTTTTATATTTGTACTATTATGTTTAGTAAAGAAATTCAAAAATCGCATAATCGCCATAATACAAAGGGAATAATTCTCGCTGGCGGTTCGGGAACGCGGCTTTATCCTGTTACAAAAGTTTACAGCAAGCAGCTAACACTTATTTATGACAAACCTTTAATCTATTACCCGCTTTCTATTTTAATGTTGGGCGGGATAAGAGAAATCCTGATCATTTCAAATAAAGAAACTATTCCTTTTTACGAACAATTATTTGGCGACGGTTCTCAAATTGGTTTAAAGATTGAATATAAAGTTCAACCAGAACCTAAAGGAATTGCTGAAGCATTCATAATCGGTGAAGAATTTGTTGGGAATAATCCTGTTTGTTTGATTTTAGGGGATAACATTTTTTACGGCTATCTCGATTTCTTTTATGCTGCGCTTGAGAGGGACAAAGGTTCAACTATTTTTGGTTACCAGGTTAATGATCCTGAAAGATATGGAATTGTTGAATTTGATAAAGAAGGAAAAGCAATATCTATTG
The DNA here is from genome assembly GCA_963715745.1 of uncultured Ignavibacteriales bacterium. GTDB lineage: Bacteria > Bacteroidota > Ignavibacteria > Ignavibacteriales > Ignavibacteriaceae > CAWGJF01. The sequence goes on along the minus strand of OY970271.1, from coordinate 3,852,851 downwards.
AAGAAAAACCTGCAAAGCCAAAATCTCACTATGCTGTACCGGGTTTATATCTTTATGATAACCGTGTTGTTGAAATTTCAAAAAACCTGAAACCTTCTGCAAGGGGTGAGCTTGAAATCACAGATGTAAATAGGAAATATTTGGAGATGGGTGAACTGCAAGTTGAGAAAATAGGTAGAGGTGTTGCATGGCTTGATACAGGAACTCCCGAAGCCTTGCTTGCTGCTTCAAATTTTTTTGGTGTAATTGAAGACAGACAGGGATTAAAAGTTGCATGCATTGAAGAAATAGCATACAACAGAAAATTTATAAGCAAAGAACAGTTTAAAACATTGGTTAACTCAATTCCAAAATCTTTGTACCGAGATTATCTTGAAAAAATTTTAGAGGAAGATTAATTATTGAAAGTAAATAAAACCGATCTAAATGGAGTGTTATTAATTCAGCCGGATGTTTTTGGTGATGAACGAGGATTTTTTCTCGAATCGTTTAACAGGGAAAGATATAAACAGGCTGGAATTGAATTTAATTTTGTCCAGGATAATCTTAGCAAATCAAAAAAAGGAACAATACGTGGACTTCATTACCAGGTTGGAGAAATGACACAGGGGAAACTTTGTTATGTAATCACCGGTAAGGTTCTCGATGTTGCCGTGGACATAAGATTTGGTTCTCCAACATTCGGCAATCATATTACTCATATTCTAAACTCACAGAATAAAAATCAAATCTGGATTCCTCCGGGTTTTGCTCATGGTTTTTCAGTGCTTTCCGACGATGCGATATTTGCTTACAAGTGTACGCAGATTTACAGCAAGGAACATGAAAGAGCAATTTTATATAACGATCCTGAAATCGGGATAGACTGGCAGGTTAAAAACCCGATTGTTTCTGAAAAAGATCTCAACGGAAAATTGTTAAAAGTAATTGAAAAGGAATTTGTTTATTAATCTAAATGAGCATTAAACTTTATTAATAGTACCTTACATACATATTTTCCCTACTTTAACTCTTTCTAAAAGTCAAACAATTATTTTCGTCAGCGTCAGGCATAGTGTCATCTATGTCATTTAATTTATTTTTCTTCCACATCACCTTTCCGAAAATACAGCGATAAGCAACTTTTGCACATCCAAATTTTCCGGCACGATTCTTTTAAAGATTTTAGTGAGGGTAGAATTATGGTGCTTTTTATTAAACTATTTCATTTATTACTGTATGAAGCTTTTAAAATCTTCATACGGTGTTCATTTCCCGGAGATTATTTCCCAACCGGTTTTACATAAATTAATTATCATTTTCTTTCCCTAAGGTTTTAATATGAAAAAGGTAAGTGTTTTTATTTTCTTTTTTTTAATTGCAGCAAACAGCATAGCAGTTGCACAGATTAGTAAGGATGAAAAATTGAAACAGCTAAAAAACAGAACCGACATAAAAGTAAATGAAGTTGAAAAAGATATACTAAAGCTGGAATATCCAAACGGCAAAGTGCTGTATAAAAACATTTCTGATTACCGACCACCTACAACCAACAACCTACAACCCACAGCCAACTCCCCAACCTACGACAGCACAATAATAGACCTTACAACTATTGATACAACTCTTTATTACCAGAAATACCGTTTTTGGCAGAAAGCACTAATTGGATCTTTAGATGAGCCGATAATTGGAGATATAAATAATAACGGGCTGCCGGAAATTTATGGTCATCTATATAATCTTGATACAAGTTACATTTCTATTATGGAAATGGATTCTGATGGAAATTTTAACCATGTATATGAGTATGATAGTGCCTTGATCGTAAAATCTATTTATGATATTGATAAGGACGGGAGAAAAGAGCTCTTGCTTGGGAGCAACAGTATATTAACTCAATATCTCGGGAATAGTTATTTGTTTTATAAAAAACAGTCGGATCCTTCCTTTGCCACACAACTATCCTTTATATTTTACATTAATGGCGGGCAGCAGGAACACAATTACTTTGGTGACTGGGATGGAGATGATTATACCGACTGGATTTTTGTCAATTTATATGGAGTTCCAACTAATAGTATTAATATCTACGAGTTCAATCCAATTAACAATTATTTTGATTTGGTATATTTCTATGACCTCAGCAATCACACACAAGGCGGATTTTCAATTGGGGATTTTGATCAGGATGGAAAAACAGAATTCCTTGGTGGAAACATTAGTGGCGATGTAGTGTCAATTGAAAATAACGGCAATAATAGCTACGGCGTAAACTGGAATGGACAGGTTGCAACGTGGAACGCCTATATCGCAACACAGACAAATGACCTGGACAGAAATGACAAGGATGAAATCTGGATTATGGGGCAGGCTTTTTATAACGGAATACCCAAAACAAGAATTACCCTGTTTGAAGCAACCGGAAATAACAGTTACGAGGCTGTTGGAAGAATTGATTTAATTGGCGTTTTTTCATTTGACGCAGGGAATATTCAATCATTAGATGTTGACAAGGATGGTAAAGATGAAGTTATGATTTGTATTGATGCAAATGTCATTATACTAAAATTTGCCGGCAGTACTAATGATCAGAAATATGAAGTCTATTATATAAAGCAGAACACCATTTCCGGCATTTATTATTTTGGTGCAGCTATGTATGACATTGATAATGATGGCAAAGAAGAAATTATCATATCAATGCAGAATTATCCGAACACCGGTTATAGATTACTTTCAGACATATATACATCCGATTCAACAACAAATGTCATCAAAGAAATACCAGGGATATCTGAGAAATATTCATTATATCAAAATTATCCGAATCCATTTAATCCTTCAACTACAATAAAGTTTTCGGTTTCCAACCATTCATTCGTTTCGGTAAAGGTTTATAACATCTTAGGGAAAGAAATAAATACATTAACAGAGAAAGAATACTCTCCTGGCATTTATTCTATAAACTGGGATGCAGGCAGTAATGGAAACATACTGCCTTCAGGTGTGTATTTAATAAGATTGTCTGCAAGAGACAACATAAATCAATACACAAAAACAATTAAAGCATTATTATTAAAATAAATTTAGGGTGTTTAAAATGAAAAAGTTGTTTTTGTTCTTCTTAATAATTTTTACTATCTCTGCATTTCCCCAGGGATGGAACACTACAGTCACTACATCAATTTCTGATGCGGATATTTCAGAAATGGATCTTTTTACAAACAGAAATGGGAATAATATTGTCACAGCAAATTTTAGTTTCCCACCCATATCCCGGTGGGTAAAATATTATTTGTTGAACAGTTCAGGCACTGTCATCAGGTCATCAACAATTGAGGGACCGTCTCAAAGTTCGGGTGCTTATGTTAACGTTTCAGGAGATAACAATAATGTATATTTGGTTTATTTAATTAATGGCGTTATAAGAGCAAAAAAATCAGCCAATGCGGGTATAAGCTGGAATACTTATGACCTTAATAATCCTGATGGAACTGGCGATTTTTCCGGTATTGATATTGCTTTTGATAATAATGTAAATAAATTGCACGTTGTATAAAACAGGGGAGGACAGACATATTATTATTCATTAAATTCTTTTAATGAATGGGGAGAAAACCAGCAAGTAAGCAGCTACAGCGGTGATTCAGCGCCCACAGTTTCTTTTTCTCAGGATAGGGTTCATGTCAGCTATGAAGAAAACGGAGTTGCAAAGTCCAGGGACAAATATTCAACTTCGTGGCAAACTCCTGAAACTGTAACTTCATCTTCATTTGAAGAAAGAATTCATGCGCACAGTTCAAATTTGTTATATTTTTATTCGGAACCGCAACCTGAATATTACTTAAATACGTATGTACGGCAAAGAGCTTTAAACAGTTCAGGCTGGTCAACTCCAACACTATTGCATGAGGTTATAGCTGGTATTCCGGTCGCTGCAAATACATTTGATAGCAAAACTCATATTGTTTATGGAGACGTGGGTAATATTTATTATAGAAATTATAATGGTTCATCCTGGAGTTCTGAGTCAAGTATAGGGACTGGACTACTAGGAATTCCTTTAATATCTTCTGTATCGAATGATCTTTATGCTACATGGGAGAGCACGAATGGTTATGTTAATTACCGCCAATATGACGCAGTTCCGCTTGCACCTACAGGTTTGGCAACCAGTGTTTATACAGAACCCAATGGTACAACTCATCCAAAACTTACCTGGAATTTGGCTAACGAACCAGATGTTATTATTAAAGCTGATGCTTATGATATATGGAGGAGGCTAATATTTAATAATGGAACCGGAACAAGTTGGACTTTAATAGATTACGTTGATGGAGATCAGACAGAGTATGTTGACTATGACCTCAGCGGAGTATTACAGGAAGCTCATACAGCAGAGTACAAAATAAAAGTACGGGATTATAATAATCATTACTCTGATTTTTCTTCTATTGTGTCAATTAATTTCAGCAGAATGAATAAAATTAGCAGTGGTAATCAAAGCTATGTTTATAACCTGGATCAGAATTACCCAAATCCCTTCAACCCAACCACGCAAATAAGTTATTCAATTAAATCTGCAGGGCAAGTAACACTTAAAATTTACAATATGCTGGGACAGGAAATTGCAAGCTTGGTTAATGAAAGAAAAGAACCGGGAAATTACTCGGTTACTTTTAATGCCTCAGATTTACCAACCGGAATTTATGTTTACAAATTAACAGCAAATGATTTCACTGATACTAAAAAATTAATGCTGGTTAAGTAAAATCCCATTCACAGCTGTCCGGCAAATACCGGACAGCTTTTATAAAACTCTCATTAAATATTACAAAAGTGGTTTTTACTTCCATTTCTAACTAAATTTGCGGCGAAAAAAACCGGATAAATTTTAATGAAAGTACCACTACTCGACCTTAAACCTCAATACACTTCGCTTAAAAAAGAACTTGATGAAGCAATTCTCAAAGTTGCGGAATCACAGTATTTTATACTCGGTCCTGAAGTTGAAAAAATGGAAAAAGAATTTTGTGACTATCTTGGCTGCAAACATGCAATTGGAGTTTCCTCCGGAACCGATGCATTACTGATTGCTTTGATGAGTATTGATATAAAACCCGGAGATGAAATAATTGTTCCGACATATTCGTTTTTTGCCACTGCAGGAGTTGTTGCAAGAATGAATGCAAAACCTGTTTTTGCAGACATTGATCCCGTAACGTTTAACATCGATCCAAATGATATTGAAAAAAAAATTACTTCAAAAACCAAAGCAATTATTCCTGTTCATCTTTACGGTCAAAGTGCAGATATGCAGCCCATAATGGAAATTGCAAAGAAACACAATTTAAAAGTTATTGAAGATGCTGCACAGGCAATCGGCGTTCAGTATAAAGACGGAAAATCAGTTGGAACAATCGGTGATATCGGCTGCTTTTCATTTTTTCCAAGTAAAAATCTTGGTTGCTATGGTGACGGCGGACTGGTTACAACTAACGATGATAAATTAGCTTATATGTTGAAAATAAAAAGAGTGCACGGTGGCGAACAAAAATATTTTCATAAAGTTATCGGGGGAAATTTCAGAATAGATGCTCTGCAGGCTGCTGTGCTTGGAGTTAAACTTCCGCATCTTGATAGCTGGTCTGAAAAAAGAAGAAAGAATGCTGAATTGTATAACAAACTTTTTATCGAAGCCGGACTAGCTGAAAAACCCGGTAAAACAAAATTTGATTCAAAAAATAAAGTTCTCCTTCCGGGCGCTGTTTACAAGCCAGCAGTTCACAGTCCGCAGTCCGCAATTAAGAATTATCATATCTACAATCAATATATAATTCGCGTTGAAAAAAGAGATGGGCTGAAAAAATTCTTAACTGAAAAAGAAATAGGTAATGAAATTTATTATCCGGTACCATTTCATCAGCAGGAATGTTTTTCTGATCTCGGTTACAGTAAAGGTGATTTCCCTGAAGCAGAAAAAGCATCTGAAACTTCACTTGCATTGCCAATCTACCAGGATTTATCGGAAGAGCAGCAGAGATATGTTGTTGAACAGATAACAGAATTTATTGGGGGATAAAAGTATGAAATTGCATAAAGCAGATAGCATAGCGCATAGAGTAGAAAAGTTTTTTAAAACAAACGCTTTTCTCTTTGTCCTATGCCCTATGCTCGTCCTGTTTTCGCTTCCAGCCTATGCGCAGGTTGTTTATGAACCGTTGTATAAAGATGTTTATAATTTTCTGGGAAGATTGAGTCAAAAGGGAGTTCTGGTTTTTGAAGATCAAATCCGACCTCTTTCAAGAAAATATATTGCTGAGAAATTACTCGAATCGGAAAATAAATCAGATCAACTTACCTCACTTGAAAAAGATGAATTAAATTTTTTCAAATCAGATTATTTAAATGAATTTGATTTGCTTCAAAAAAAATCAACTGATCACCTGACTTATTTAAAAAAGGATCCTTTTGGACGCTGGAGATTCTTTTCTTTTGGGAGTGAAGATTTTAAAATGAATGCAGGAATTATTCTTGGTTATGAAATCGGTTCGAGGGATAAAGAAAAACTCACGCATCTCTGGAACGGAGTTTACGTTAATGGATATGTATCGGATATTATCGGCTATAGTTTTGATTTCAGGGATAATACCGAGGAAGGGAAAACGATAGACAAGCAAAAGCTCTTTACTCCGGTTACAGGTGTAAATGAAAGAAGTAGCGCAGGTATTTATAATTATCCATCGGATAAAATAGAATACAGCGAAGCCAAGGCTGTATTAGCCACAAGCTGGAAGTGGGGCTCGCTTGCCGTAGGAAAAGATTTTCTTGAATGGGGTTACGGTGATAACGGGCTTTTAGTTCTTTCTCAAAAAGCTCCTTCATTTCCGTTTATCCGCCTTGATGTTTCCCCGGTTGACTGGTTTAGTTTCAATTACATACATGCCTGGCTTGAATCGGATGTTATTGACTCTATAAACATTTATCACGCTAGCAACGGTAGTTTAAGATATGGATTCAGAGAAAAATATCTTGCGTCACACACATTAACTTTCAAACCCGTAAAAGGACTCGATATCTCACTCGGTGAATCTGTAATTTATTCAGACAAGCTGGAAATTCTATACTTAATTCCGATTACTTTTTTTCGACTAGATGATCATTATCTCAGCAGACAATTGAATGCGGCAGGCAGCAATGCTCAGTTGTTTTTTTCCGTGAGTTCAAAAAATCATATAAAAAACACTCATCTGTACGGTACACTTTTAATTGATGAATTATCGATTGGCGGACTTTTTAATTCAAACAAACAAAGAAATCAATTTGGTTTTACATTCGGTAGTTCTGTTGTTGATCTGCCTGTTGATAATCTTACTTTAAAGCTTGAGTACACAAAAATTTATCCATTTGTTTACGAACATTATATTCCAACAACAACTTATCAAAGTGCGTCTTATGGACTCGGGCACTGGATGGGAAGCAATGCAGACCAGGTTTATGGATCAATAAAATACAGGTTTATCCGCGGTCTGGAAGCAGAAGTCTGGGCAAGATATATTCGTAAAGGTGCACGCGGTGAAATTGAAGATCAGTACAAACAGCCGCAGCCCCAGTTCCTTTTTGGATTAAGAAATGATTACACTTACTTTGGCGGACAGGTGAAATATGAATTAATGCACGAGCTGTTTGTAAGAGCAAGATTTGAATTAATGAAAACTTCCGAACAGCAGGAAGATTTATCCTTCGTCGATAAAAATATAAATGAATTTTATCTGGCTGTTTATTATGGGTTATGATTGTTTTTTAAATGAATAAAGATTCTAAAATATATATCGCGGGACATTCGGGAATGGTTGGCTCCGCCATTACTTCAGCATTCGAAAAAAGCGGATATAAGAATCTTCTCTTAAAAAATTATCCCGACCTCAATTTAATTCGACAGGCTGAAGTAGAATCTTTATTTGAAGAAGAAAAACCTGAAGCAGTAATTATAGCTGCTGCGAAAGTAGGAGGAATTCTTGCAAACAACACTTACCGTGCAGAATTTATATATGATAATTTAATGATTGAATCAAACCTGATTCATTCATCGTATAAAACTGGTGTTAAAAAATTAATCTTTCTTGGCAGCTCGTGTATTTATCCAAAGCTTGCACCACAGCCATTAAAGGAAGAATACCTGCTATCCGATTATCTTGAATTTACTAACGAGCCTTACGCAATTGCTAAAATTGCCGGAATTAAGCTTTGTGAAAATTATTTCAGGCAGTACGGTTCAAATTATTTTTCAGTTATGCCGACAAACCTATACGGACCGAATGATAATTTTGATTTGAAAACTTCACATGTCTTACCTGCTTTGATAAGAAAATTTCACGAGGCTAAAGTGAAAAATGAAAAAGAAGTAACAATCTGGGGAACCGGCACACCTCTTCGTGAATTTATGTTTGTTGAAGATCTTGCCGATGCAATATTATTTCTTTTTGAAAATGTTGAAGCAAAAAATATTTATGAAAAAGGTATTACTCATATTAATATCGGGACAGGAAAAGATATTTCAATAAATGAACTTGCTAAGCTGATTGCAGATATAACTGACTTTGATGGAAAGATAATTAATGACACTTCAAAACCTGATGGTACGCCAAGAAAGCTTTTGGATGTATCAAGAATAAATTCGCTCGGATGGGAGTATAAGACTGAATTACAAGATGGAATTGTGACTACTTATAATTGGTTTTTAAATAGTCTTAATAAGAAATAGAACACGGATCAGACTGATTAGACGGATAATCACGGATTTAAAAATCAGTTTAAATCAGTTTAAATCAGTTGTATCAGTTGTATCAGTTTAATCCGTATTCCATTGTCTTAACTAAAGAATGTAAAATGAAAAATTCACAACTTAATTGCCTATGAAACGCGCATTAATAACCGGCATTACCGGACAGGACGGAAGCTACTTAACAGAAATCCTGTTAAAGAAAGGTTATGAAGTCCACGGAATTATAAGGAGAAGCAGTTCTTTTAATACGGGAAGAATTGATCATCTTTATAACGATCCTGAAATCCTAAATAAAAAAATGTTTCTTCACTATGGTGATCTTGTTGATACAAGCAACCTGAACCGTCTTCTGGAAAAGATTGAACCGGATGAAATTTATAATCTTGCTGCACAAAGTCACGTAAAAGTCTCTTTTGAAATTCCTGATTACACGGCCCAGGTTGATGCACTTGGAACTTTAAGATTTCTTGATGCAATCCGTGAAGTCGGATTAAGAAAAGTGAAATTCTACCAGGCATCCACTAGTGAACTTTATGGCAAAGCACAGGAAGTACCGCAAAGTGAAAAGACTCCCTTTTACCCACGTTCACCGTACGGAGTTGCAAAACTTTACGGGTACTGGATAATCGTCAATTACCGTGAAGCTTACAACATTTTTGCATCGAATGGAATTTTGTTTAACCATGAATCTCCAAGAAGAGGTGAAACATTTGTAACACGAAAAATCACGCGTGCTGCCTCCAGGATCGCTGCCGGTATTCAGAGTAAACTTTTGTTAGGAAATTTAAATGCAAAGCGCGACTGGGGTTTTGCACCTGAATACTGTGAGGGAATGTGGAAAATTCTTCAGCATAAAAATGCAGATGATTTTGTTCTTGCAACGGGTGTGACAAGAAAAGTAAGAGAATTTGCTGAACTGAGCTTTGGGAATCTCGGGATTGAACTGGAATGGAAAGGAAAAGGAGCAAATGAAAAGGGAGTTGTCAAATCGGTAAATCTTGATAAAGCAAAAAAGCTTATTTCATATTCTTCCAACAAAAAAAGTTATTTAAAAGATTTCAGCAGCAAATTAAAAAAAGGAAATACAGTTGTTGAAATCGATCCGCACTACTACCGTCCTACGGAAGTTGATTTGCTCATTGGCGATCCTTCAAAAGCCAAAAAACTTCTTGGCTGGAAAGCAAAAACAAAATTTGAAGATCTCGTTAAGCTGATGATAAAAGCTGATATGGATAAAGTATTGAGAAGAGGTTATTAAGATATACCAGATTTTATAAATCTGGTATATCTAATTATGTGTATTGTAGTCTCTACTTCAGCAAAATTAATTTCTTAGTTTCCTTAAAGTTACCTGAAGTAAGTGTATAGAAATAAATTCCGCTTGATAAATCTGAAGCATTAAATTCAACAGAATAATATCCAGCAGGTTCATTCTCGTGTACTAATGTTGTAACTTCTTTTCCTAAAACATCATATATTTTTAATGAAACTAAACCGTCTTGTTTAATGGAATATGAAATTGTCGAAATTGGATTGAATGGATTCGGGTAGTTTTGCTCCAGTTTGTAATTCAAACTTCCGTCTTCATGCTCTTCCACAGATGTTACTGTATCTCTTATTGCTATTAAATTTCTTACATGTTGTTGAAAAGTTGAACTTTGATGAGTTCCGATGTATAGCGTACCATCAGAACCAATTGCAGGCGAAGAATCATAATCATATCCTTCCAGGTAAATTGACCAAAGAACCTCGCCATCATTGTTCAGGCAATAAAAAAAGCCTTCGGATGTGGCACCGCAATAAATTTTACCATCATCGTCACAAACTAATCCATGATCGACAATGCTTAAAAAAAAGTCGTCAAGTAATTGCGTTATCCAATTCACATTACCATTGTAATTCAATGAGGTAATATAGTTTTTTGAATCCGGATTTGTAATAGAGGGAAAAATAATGTTCCCATTATTATCAATTGTTGGTGAAGAGTAATCTTCATATCGATCCACCTGATACTTCCAAACAAGCAAACCATCTGGACCGATACAATAAAGAAAGAAATGATTTGGAGGCTCAATATCCTTACCAAAAACATAAACTCTGTTTAAATTATCCACAACAGGTGTTCCCAAATTATGTGATGCAAATTCATAGCTCCATAATAAGTCGCCATTAATTGTTGATGCATTTAAATTTCCCGGAACGAATTCGCCTCCACCCCCGGTAAAATAAAAAACTGTATCGCCGCCGGTGGAAAATATATAAGATCTTCCCTTTAACCCTTCAATAATTCTTTTTTCCTTTATTCCACCTGACGGATCAATTATTACCACTGTATCAGCAGAAGGTACATATAAGTCACCATTTTTGGATAGGGTTATGTAACAATGCGGTGTGCCATAAATAATATTATGAAGCTGCCATTTTAGTTCGCCATTCGGATATAATGCATATATACTTTTGTTAGCAGAACCAAAGTAGATAGTTGAGTCTTTTGCAATGATTGGAGCGATATTGTTTGCAAAAAATGTCTCAGTTTCAAATTGCCATAAATCCTGTCCATTCTTATCAATGGCATAAAAGAAATTGATTCCGCCTGCATAAACGGAATTTTCACCAGTGTATAGTATATCATTATATCCGATTACAGGACCGTAAATAACACCGAGGGGCATATCTTTTTGCCAGATAATATGATTTGTGTTTGGTCCAACAAAACTACTTCTTCCGGTTGCCTGCATATCTCCCCTGACGAATGGCCATGGTGAATCAGCCAGTGATGGCCAATGTATATGATGTTGTTGTTGGGAATAACAAAAACCAGCATAAAAAAATGCAATAAAAACTATTTTGATTAGCGTATTTATATTTTTCATAAACTACCTTAATAATAAAAGCGATTTAGAACTCCCGCCATTAATATGATCAATTATAATTACTTGGCTATGACAAGTTTCTTAACTTCTCTAAAATTGTCGGTTCTTATTTCGTAAAAGTAAATACCACTATTTAATTTACTTCCATTAAATTTAACCGAATGGTATCCAGCATTAAGTTTTTCGCTTATGAGAGTGGTTAAATTATTTCCCAATATGTCAAATATAGTTAAAGTCACAAATGCTTCTTTTTGAATTGAAAAAGATATTACAGTAGTTGGATTAAAAGGATTGGGGTAGTTCTGATTTAATTGATAATTAAAGTTTTCTTCAGTATTTAGATCATCCCCTGATATTTCCTTCCCAAACTCTCCGGGTCCTGCGACTTTAACCGTGTTAGAAAACTCATCAGATGTCCTGTTTCCATTCTTAGACCTTACTTTATAATATAAATAATCCGGCTCAGGTGGACCTTCCAGATCAATATTCCAATCGATATAAAAAAGAAGAACTGCCGATTGTGTGGCAATCAAATCCCATCCTTATTAATTTTCAGAAATAATGTAGTAATTACAAACTTTTATAGCAAAACATTTAATAAGAATTTCTTGTAAAAATTATTTCAATTTACTTCTATTATGATGATGGTATACTTTTTTATTAAACTTTGTTACAACAGCAAATACCGTTAAATTTGCGAATCAAAATCAAATTTAACAGCAATTGAATGAGATATCTTTCAGTATTTCTCCTCATAATTTTTTTATCATTTGGCTCAGCATACTCACAAGTTAAAACGCAAAAGTACAATCCTTTTTCAGGAACTTTAGCACTTTCGGTTGAAGGCGGAATTACTCTTGCGAACACAGATTACAGCGGATTAGGAATTGATTATTTGGGAAAATTTTCGCTTGACTATTTCTTCCCTGCAAAAATTTCAAGCGGATTTGGAATCAGGTTATTCGGCAATGCTGGTTTTTTAAGCGGAAGTGATGAAGCAATTACTCCGACGGAATTCAGAACGAATATTTCTTCAATAGGACTCGGTGGAGTTTTTATTCTTTCTATAAATAACGATGAATTATTTCCATACTTCTTTGCCGGAATATCCAGTCTGACTTTTGATCCGAGAGGCGATGGAGGAATAAAATTAGCAAATAACGAAAATGGAAGATACAGCAGAACCGAAGTTAATTACAATGCTGAGTTTGGAGTTCACTATCCTTTAACAGAAAATCTTTCTGCAACTTTCGACATTGGAGCGCAGATAAGTCCGAATAGCTGGTTGGATGATAAGGCAATCGGAACAGGCAATGATTTGTTTTTCACAATTGCTGGGGGAATCACTTATTCATTCCTTACTGAATTTGATACTGATGAAGACGGAGTAATAGATTCAAAAGATATGTGTCCGAATACACCGGCAGGAATTAAAGTTGATGAATTCGGTTGTGCAATTGATTCTGATAATGATGGTGTTGCTGATTATCTGGATCAATGTCCGGGTACACCGAAAGGTGTCCGGGTAAATTCCAATGGTTGTGCAATGGATTCTGATGGTGACGGAGTTGCAGATTATACCGATCTTTGTATAGGTACTCCTAAAGGAGTTTCAGTTGATGAATATGGCTGTCCTTTTGATCTCGATGCCGACGGCGTTCCTGATTATTTGGATAAATGTCCTGATACTCCGTACAATGTTGATGTAGATAAAAACGGCTGTCCGGTTGATTCAGATCTTGATGGAGTTCCTGATTACCTCGATCAATGTCCTGAGACTCCGGCAGGAGTTAAGGTTGATGAAAAAGGTTGTGAAATTATTAAAGAGGTTATTCCACCGGAAACCAAACCGGAGAATGATAAAATTAAAAATTGATAATTAATTTTCTTTAATCCAAATCAAGGAGGATTTATGTTCGATCCAAAATATAAATTTACTGCAGTTGACAGATTTCTGAAGTATGTTAAGTATGATACTCAATCAGATGAAGAATCCACAAGTTTCCCGAGTACTGAAAAACAGAAAAAACTTTCTGCTGATCTTGCCAAGGAATTAAAAAGGATGGGATTGAAAGATGCAGCAATGGATAAATGGGGCTATGTGATGGCGACAATTCCATCAAATACAAAAAAGAAAGTTCCACCAATTGCATTCATTGCTCACGTTGATACTTCGCCTGCAGTAACAGGAAAAGATGTCAAACCGGTTATTCATAAAAACTATAAAGGCGGCGATATAAAACTTCCGAAGGGCGGCTGGGTAATAAAAGCAAAAGAAAATCCTGATTTAAAAGATATGAGAGGTTATGATATTATCACTACCGACGGAAGCACTTTGCTTGGAGCAGATAACAAAGCTGGCGTTGCTGAAATTATGGATGCAGTAAATTATTTTCTGAAACATCCTGAAGTAAAGCACGGAACGATAAAGATTTGTTTTACTCCTGATGAAGAAGTTGGAAGGGGAACAGAAAAAATCGATCTTAAAAAACTTGGAGCTAAATACGGCTACACAGTTGATGGTTCAAGCAAGGGAGAAGTAGAATCTGAAACATTCAGTGCAGACATGGTTGTTTTAAAATTTATCGGGAAAAATATTCATCCCGGTTATGCAAAAAACCAGATGATTAATTCATTAAAAGTAGCTGCAGCATTTATTGACAGTCTTCCAAAGAAAAGATTATCTCCCGAAACAACTGAAAAGAGACAGGGATATGTTCACTGCACAACTATGAACGGACTTGAGGAAGTTACAACGATAAAAATAATTATCAGGGATTTTGAAACTCCAAAGCTGAAAGAGTATGAAAAACTTCTTGAACAGCTTGCTAAAAAAGCAGTTGCCAAATTCCCCGGTGCTAAATTTGAGTTCAAGGTAATTGAACAATACAGGAATATGTGGGAAGTATTGAAGAAACATCCGCAAGTAACAAAATTTGCTGTGCAGGCAATGAAAAATCTTGGAATTAAACCGATAATGCATCCGATTCGCGGCGGCACGGATGGTTCTCGATTATCATTTATGGGATTGCCGACTCCTAATATTTTTGCAGGTGAACATAGTTTCCATTCACAGCTTGAATGGGTTGCTGTTCAAGATATGGAAATGGCTGTAAAAGTTATTGTTGAGCTTGCCCAGATATGGGAGAAAAAAAGTAAGTAAATATTAAAGCACGTAAATATCATTTTATAAATACTTATTTGCGTGCTTTTTCTTTTTAAATAATTGTTACATATGACAACTTCATCAGGACACAAACCCGAACTGATGGCTCCGGCAGGTAACCGGACTATGCTACACACTGCAATAAATGCAGGGGCTGATGCAATCTATTTTGGTGTTGATAAACTTAATATGCGAGCCGCGGCTAAAAACTTTTCTATTGAAGAACTTCACGAAATAGTTGATATCTGCAAATCGAAAAAAGTAAAATCCTATCTTACACTAAACACAATTGTTTTTGAGAACGAGCTTACAGAGGCTGAAGAAATTATTTTAAAGGCTAAAGAAGCAAACGTTGATAGAATAATCTGCTGGGATTTAGCCGTTGCTGAGCTTTGCCACAAAAATAATTTCTCATTTTGTATCTCAACACAAGGTTCTGTTTCAAATTCACTTGCTGCATCGGTTTATAAAAAACTGGGGGCAGTGAGAATTGTTCTTGCCCGCGAATGTTCTCTTGATGAAATAAAAAAGATAAGAGCGAACACCGATCTTGAAATTGAAGCATTTATTCATGGTGCGATGTGCATTGCTGTAAGCGGAAGATGTTTTATGAGTCATCATCTTTTCGGGAAAAGCGCAAACAGAGGTGAGTGTATTCAGCCTTGCAGAAGAGAGTACGAAGTTTATGACCTGCCTGCCGGTAGGCAAGGTACCTCAATTGGGAAATCAATATTAGTTGGCGATGATTATGTTTTGTCACCAAAAGATCTTTGTACTATTGAATTTATTGATCAGCTTATTGAAGCGGGAATAGATTCTTTCAAAATTGAAGGAAGAAAAAGAGCTCCGGAATATGTTGCAAAGACTGTTTCTGTTTACCGTAAAGCTATTGATCTTTATTTCGATGGGAAGTTAACAATCGAAAAGAAAAAAGAATTTCTTAATGAGCTGGAAACCGTTTACAACCGTGGCTTCTCAGCAGGATTTTATTTTGACAAACCTTCTTCGGAAGATTATGCAGGAATAAACGGAAGCAAGGCAACAAAAAGGAAGGAATACGTCGGTAAAGTATTGAACTATTATAAAAAATCAGGAATAGTTCATATACTTTTGGAAGCAGGAAAAATAAATGTTAACGATGAAATAATTATAATGGGCGAAACAACTGGAGTTGTTGAACTTAAACTCGATTCCTTTATGAAAAATGATTTGCCGGATAAATCCGCTGAAAAAGGAGATGAGATTACTTTTAGTTGCGAATCATTAATAAGACCACGTGACCAGGTTTATTTAGTTAAGAATGTTGAAAAATCAAGATTCTGATTTATTCACACCAATAGAACAATCTTTGAATAACCTCTTCAAATAGCTATTTTTACAAACTTATTTTCTAATTCAAACGAATGAAAAACTGATATGCGTTTAAGCAAATATTTTGTACCTACTTTAAAAGAAGTTCCTGCCGATGCAATTGTTAAAAGTCATGTGCTTATGCTTCGTGCAGGAATGATTCGGATGTTATCTGCTGGAATTTATTCATTTCTGCCTTTGGGTTATCGCGTAATTAGAAAAATTTCGCAGATAATCCGTGAAGAAATGGATGCAATTGGCGGACAAGAATTTCATCTGCCTGCAATTAATCCTAAAGAAATATGGGAGGAAACCGGGAGAGTTGAAGCTTTTGGTGATATACTTTTTCACATAAAAAATCGTGAATATGTTTTGGCACCGACGCACGAAGAAATAATGACTTACCATGCACGCAACGTTGTAAAATCTTATAAAGATATGCCTCAGATCTGGTACCAGATTCAAACCAAGTTCAGGAATGAAGCAAGACCGAGAAGCGGGGTTATACGCGGAAGACAATTTTTAATGAAAGATGCTTATTCATTTGATATAAACCAGGACGAGCAGGATAAATCTTATAAACTTCACGATCAGGCTTATAGAAAAATTTTCGATCGCTGCGGATTAAATTACTTTGTTGTCGGTGCATCGAGCGGTGCAATGGGTGGAAGCGGCTCTGAAGAATTTATGGTTAAGTCCGATGCAGGTGAAGATACTGTTGCATATTGTTCTTCCTGCGGTTACGCAGCCAATGCGGAAGTTGCAAATTCAAAACCTTCATTGATTACACGTGATAAAGAAAGCAAAGTAATTTATGAAATTCATACACCAAATGTAAAATCAATTGATGAGCTTTGTGAGTTTTTGAAGATTGATGAATCTGTGTGTGCAAAGTCGAGAGTTTACATTCACAATGAAAAAGCTGTATTGATCTTGATGCAGGGTAATGATGATGTGAATGAAACAAAACTGCAAAAAGTGCTTGGTGGAAATGTTCGTCCGGGTCATCCTGAAGAGTTACAAAAGATTACCGGCGCTGATGCAGGTTCGATCGGACCAATTGGTTTTAATGGAAAAGTAATTGCTGATCTAAGACTGAAAGATAGAAACAATCTTTTCAGTGGTGCGAATAAAAATGATTACCACATTGGTGGAATAGATTTAAGTCGAGATGTGAAAGAAATTGAATATGCTGATCTGAGAACTGTTCAGTCAGGTGAAGGTTGCCCGCTATGTGATGGTAAACTTGAGGTTTTCACGGCAATTGAACTTGGACACATTTTCAAACTCGGCACAAAATATTCTGAAGCTTTAAAAGCAAATTACATTGACGAAGCTGGTGAAGAGCATCCTATTGTTATGGGAAGCTACGGAATAGGAGTTGAAAGAGTGATGGCTTGCTTTATTGAACAAAACAATGATGAAAAAGGAATTTCGTGGAGTAAAGTTCTTGCACCGTTTGATATTCAGCTAATAGCATTAAATATGAAAAGCGAAAAAGTAAATCAAGAAGCTGACAGAATTTATGCTGAACTTCAGAAAAACGGATTTGAAGTTTTATTTGATGATAGGGATGCTGCTGCAGGATTTAAATTTAATGATGCAGATTTGCTTGGAATGCCGATCCAGATAATTGTTGGCGAAAGAAAGCTCAAAGAAAATAAGTGCGAAGTGAAAGTAAGAAAATCAGGTGAGAGATATGATGTTGAGCTCAAAAGCCTTGTCAAAAAAGTTAAGGAAATTGCTGAAAAACCGGATTGATCCGAAAATAAGTGATTTCAAGCCTGTTGGATATTCAAAATTATATTCCATTTCTTTGACAAATTCTTTTTTATTAATCCCTCATAACAAGTAAAAATTTACACCCGCAGCTTAATTATTGCCCAATTTCGCATTTTCTTTCCGGTATTAAAATTGCCACAAAAAAGTTACTTGTTTGATTCGTTTCCTCTAATTGATTTAATAACGGGGAAATATATGCAAGTGATATTCTAAAAATCATTCAACGGTAAATAATGGAAAACATTTTAACTGAAGAAATTGTACAGCTTGAAAGCGAACTTACAAAACTAAAATCGGCAGTTGAGTATATTGAAACTGCAAAAATTTCTATTGAAGCTGCTTCCAAAATAACCAACACAATTCTGAAACTTAAAGAAGAATATGAAAGACTCTCTGAAAAAGCCCTGGCTTTATTTTCCAGGCTTGATAAAGAAAATTATTCCGGAAGGTTCGATAAAGTAGAATCCAGGGTATCTGCTTTAGTTACTCAATTCCAGGAATTACAGCCGCGTATTGAATCAAGTAACAAAGCATTTATAATCGAAACAAAAAATTTGTCTAAAAATATTGCGGGTTCAATTAATGAGAGCAAAAACAGTATAGTTTATCAGCTTGAAAAACAATCAAAGGATATTAAATTTTTAACAATTAGTACGGTAGCAACATTCGCGCTGCTGGTAGTTTTTATTGTTCTTTCGTATTTGAATATATTATAAAAATAGACGCACCTAAGTGCGTCTATTTTATCTAAACAAATTTCGATCTGATTATTCGGTATCAGGTTTGCCTCTCAAAGAATCCCATATCATATAAGCACAAAGTAGTGCAAACATAATTAGCCCGATCAGTTCTGCCGAATGGGATTCAAACCATTCGTTATTTACCCAGTTGTAACCGGCATATCTTAAAAATGCACTAACAACTCCCATCAATGCACCACCGGCAATAAATCCGGATGCGATTAAGGTTCCTCGCTCTCTGCGTGCATTGTTAATTTTTTCATCTTTGCTTCTTGTAGAAACAAAATGAGCAATCAATCCGCCGATTAAAAGCGGCGTGTTTAGTTCAAGAGGAATATACATTCCAAGTGCAAAGGCAAGAGCAGGGACTCTAATCATTGTCAGACTGAGTGCGAGAATAGCCCCGACAATATAGAGTGTCCATGGTGCCGGCTGCTGATCCATTAAAGGCTGAATAACTGCTGCCATAGCATTTGCCTGTGGTGCTACTAGAGCGCCTTCACCAACGAAACCATAAGTCTCATTCAAAATCATAATAACATAACCAACTGTAAGTGCAGAAACCAGAACACCGAATATCTTCAGTCTTTCCTGTTTATATGGTGATGAACCCAGCCAGTAACCGATTTTCAAATCGGTAATAAAACCTCCGGCCATTGAAAGTGCAGTACAAACTACTCCACCAATTATAAGTGCAGCAACCATACCCGCTTCACCTTTTAATCCAACAGAAGTAAGAATGATTGACGAAAGTATTAAAGTCATCAAAGTCATTCCGCTAACCGGGTTTGTTCCTACAATAGCAATAGCATTTGCGGCTACTGTGGTGAAGAGGAATGAAATTATCAGGACAATTAAAAGTCCGGCAAGTGCCCAGCCGATATTATAAACTACACCAAAGTAGAAAAATACAAGAAGAACAATTGCTGTAAGAATGATTCCAACAACGATAATTTTCATTGATAGATCGCGTTGTGTTCTTATGGCTACTTTATCGACATCTTCCTTCTTTTCAAAAATTTCTTTAAATCCTAATGTAATCGCATCTTTAATAATTCTTGATGATTTAATTATCCCGATAATTCCAGCCATTGCAATTCCACCAATACCAACGTGCCTGACATATTGTCTAAAAATTTCTTCGGCACTCATCGCTGAAATTAATTTTGCTGCGCCGGTGCCAAAGGTTTCAGTTAATCCTCCACCGATGTATGAGATTACAGGAACTAATAAATACCAGGATAAAAACGAACCTGCACAAATTATTGCAGCGTATTTTAATCCGACTATATAACCAAGACCCATAACTGCGGCGCCAACATTTAGTCTGAAAACCAACTTGAATTTTTCAGCAAGCATTTCGCCCGCAGGAACAACCCTTGTTGTAAAAGTCTCACTCCACCAGCCGAATGTTGCAATTATAAAATCATAAGCTCCACCGATTAATCCGCTAACAACAAGCACTATTGCCTGCCTGCCTCCTTTTTCACCGGCCACAAGAACTTCAGTTGTAGCTGTTGCTTCAGGGAAAGGGAATTTCCCGTGCATTTCAGCAACGAAGTATTTTCTGAATGGAATCAGGAAAAGAATTCCTATTATTCCACCAAATGCTGAAGCGAGAAATATCTGGAAAAAATGTGCATCAAGATTTAAAATATAAAGAGCAGGAATTGTGAAGATTGCACCTGCCACAATCAGACCGGAGTTTTGTCCGATTGACTGAATAATCACATTTTCGCCAAGCGCACTTTTTCTTTTGGTTAATGTTGATAATCCTACTGCAATAATTGCGATTGGTATTGCAGCTTCAAAAACCTGCCCGATTTTTAATCCCAGATAAGCAGCAGCAGCAGAGAACAACACTGCCATTATAAGTCCCCAGATAACCGAGTAGGTACTTATCTCCGGATAAGTCTTTTGCGGAGACATAATAGGAGAATATTCTTCACCCGGCTTCAGTTCTTTATACGCGTTTTCCGGAAGGCCTTTTATTGGTCCGCTGGTTTCACTCATAACGCATTACCTCTTTAGAAATTGAAGTTAATTGGAAGTTCATATTCAATTTTATCAGACGCTGTCGATTCAAAATATATTTTCCCATAAGGTTTACATCCTTCAGGGACAGTAATATCATTATCAGGCACTTTAATATCTAATTCTTTTGGAACTGAAGGATAAAGATTTATTGCCGGCTTTTTTTGATTTGTCACAATAATATCATCCGGATTAACAAAGCCGGTTTCTTCTTCAACTGTAACGAGAATTTCATCGTCTTTGTTTGTCATAGCCGGTACGAGTTCAAATTTATAGTTTGTAGTTTGACCTGCAGAATTATGTGCGGTGATTGATCCCTCCTTGTAGGATAATCCACTGGTTTCCAATACTACACCAGCAGTATCATAAACCTGATAAGCAAAATCTGTAAGCTTGTTATAATCTTCTTTCGAAAGCTTTATCGTAAAAGTTCTGTACGATTCATCTTCGTTAAGGGAGAAGGGCAGTGAAAAAATATCTCCGCCTTTCATATCAACTGTGAAAGTCCGTTTATATCCCAGTACTTTTCCACTAACACGGTATGTTTCGGGTTGATTAAAATAATTTACAACCTTTATCTGATCCTCAGCCTTCAATTCATTACCGTTCAGGTTTTTAATACTGCTGAATCCAACTTCAAGATTATAATGTGAAATATCTGTTCCTAGAAAAATTCCTTCAACATCAACTTCATAAACTCCGGGTTCTAAATTGAAATAACTTTCTTCCTGGTTGTAAACACCTTTAACAGTATTAACTGTGGGTGAAACATCAAGCTGCACACCATCAGGATTAAAGAACTGGTAGCGAGTCCAGGAATATGTATTTTCAGGGGCCGAAAGTTTTACGTGCATAGTTGTTTGTCCTGCGGGCACTTCAATAAAATAACGATCAATTAATCCCTGCTCAATAGTCTTATCTTTCCATCTCATCCTGAAATTATTATCAGCAGAAAACTCATAAGGTTTCACAACTGTTGCAAGCATATCAAATTCAGGGAAAGCAGACTTATCATCACGGTAAGCAGAAATTCTGCCGCAATAAAGTCCGGGCTCTTTCATCTTTTCGGTATCAAACTTAACATTTATCATAGCGGACTGATCATTTCTTATATAAGTTTTTTTCTGAATTGGAATTAACCAGTCGCTGTCGCACTTAAGATTATAAGCACGATAAAACTTAACTGAATTAATAAAATTATTTCTTTTAACAGCAAAAGTAAAAACATCTTCCTTGTTTATATATGAACCATCTCTTATATAAAGATTTGAAGCTTTGTAATCAGGTGTGTTTGGTGCAGTTGAAGATGTTGTGTACGTTTCAAATTTATCAATTTCACCATCGTCAATATATTTTTTAAGAAGATTATAAGCATTCATAGCATTGATATAGCCATTACCCTGGTCAAGAAGGGAATAACCTTCCATAGGTGTTGCACTTTGACGAAGTATTTTAAACAAAAGCTGTGATGGGATCTTAACTCCAGGATATTCTTTAGCAGCAGCACTCAATAATAATGACATCACACCTGCGGAATATGGCGAAGCCATACTTGTTCCCCAGTAACGGTCTCTTGTTTCCCAGTTAGGTACTGTGGATGTGCATGCGCCGGGAGAACAAAGATCAGGCTTTCTCACTTCGCCGCCTCTCGATGAAAAGTAAAGAATGATATCCCTTTTAAGTGAAGCTCCGTATAAATCTCTTCCGACTTCCTTTGTTAAAACAGCACCGGATGAGTGTACTGCATAAGATGAAGACGGTAAACCGGAGTTTGAAATTCCCGGTCCTTCGTTTCCGTTTCCTAGAGAGATATAAAGGTATGGATTTTCTTTTGTCAGGTTGTCAAGGAATAATTCCATTTCTGCTTTACCTTCAACTTCGGAACCAATACCAAAGCTCATGTTAATTATGCACGGTACTTCAAGCTCTTTTGAAATTTTATCTGCATAGAGATAAGCATTTTTCATGCTTTCAGTAACTGTAGCACCTCCGGCGTAAAGATTATTGCCGAGTTTCAAGCTGATAACTTTAGCACCAGGAGCAATTCCGTTTAAACCAATTCCGCCGATACTGTAACCGGTTGCAATTCCTGCAACATGGGTTCCGTGTGCACCGTCATCAAAATGGAATGAGACAATTTTTTCTTCTGGGAAAATATTTAGTCCCATTGTAAACTCAGGTAAATCAGTTCCATTCTGAATTGAAAAAGCGTCCTGGTTTACTTTATAATCTCTTAAAGGTTTTTCATCTGCAAGATCTTCGTCACCATTTGTATCAAAATAAACTACCCAAAATTTGTCACTTCCATCTGTAGTTTGGAATGCAACCAGATAATAGGTGTCATCTGTATCCTCATCTCCATTCAAATCTGCTGCGCCTGAATTTGAATTTATTAAACGGGATTCTTTGAATGCCCCAATGTAATAATCATCATCGACGGCAGAGTAAGTGAATTTTGATGAAGCAGTTACTTTGTAATTTTCATCATCGTTAGAAAAAATTGTTTTGCCATCTTCTTCATCAACATCAGCTTCATAAATTTTTACATCACCCTCGTGTGTAAAATCCTGGACATCAATAACTTTTGTTTCACCGGTGGAAGTCTGTTTTAGACCGTCAATTCCCATATCAACACCTGTATCCAAAACAAGCACTATTGTTCCTCTTCCATCAAATTCGGGATGAAGCTTTAGGAATTCTTCAACTCCCGTATCTTTAATTGATAAGAAAGTCTGGTCAGTTTCCTGTGCAATCATAAAACAGGAAACAGCAAAAAGAAGAATAAAAATATTTTTTAATTTCATTTGTAACTCCGGGTGTAATTCTATGAACTGGAAAATGAATTTTTATAAATTGTTTTATGCGGGTACCGTTTCCGTGAGGAGAGTCCGGTTGGAAACTCATTTGCAAAATCAGAAATGTTTATCTGTGGCAATATTCCCATATCAATATATCGTGAAAGATATGGCTCAAAGTTAAAAACATTTATCAACATTTTATAATTAAATCTCAGGATTTTATTATCTGAATCTCTTCTTCTTTTTCTTTAATTTTTAGTTATGAAAGGAAAATTATTCCTGGTTTCAACACCCATCGGTAATTATGAAGACATTACCTTAAGAGCTTTAAAAGTTCTTAAAAGTGCCGATTTAGTTGTTTGTGAGGAATTTAAAGAAGCACGAAGATTGCTTTCACATTACGGAATTAAAAAAGATTTGCTGAACCTGAATGAACACAATGAAAAAGAAGCTTCAGAAGAAGTTATTGAAAATCTGATAGCCGGGAAAAACATTGCTCTGATTTCAGATTGCGGCACACCAGTTTTTTCTGATCCCGGGAAAACACTTGTTGATCTTTGTATTCAAAATGAAATAAAAATTGTACCTGTGCCGGGAGCGAGTTCACTGCTTGCCGCACTTATTACCAGCGGAGCAGATTTAAACAAGTTTTATTACTATGGCTGGCTTTCACCAAAAAAAGATTTAAGAAGAAAGCAGCTTCTTGATCTGAAAAAGAGAAAAGAAACCATCGTACTGATGGAAACGCCTTACCGGTTAAAAACTCTTCTTACGGATGTTGCAAAAATCTTAGGTGGAAAAACAAACTGCGTTTTGGCTTTTGAACTCACAACAGAAAGAGAAAATTTTTTTAGAGGAACTGCCGAACAACTTTTAAAAATTGTAAATGATAAAAAGCTGAAAGGTGAGTTTGTACTGATTTTAGATATTAAAATTTAAACTTGAAATTGCGTACCAGATTGCGTACGTTTGTAGAAAAAAGAATGAGTTATGAGAACCATTTCAGCAACTGAAGCCAGGAAAATTATTTATAAACTTATAGATAGTACATCCGAAGAAAATGAACCAATTCAGATTACCGGAAAAAGATCTAATGCCGTTTTAGTTTCAGAAGAAGATTGGAGAGCTATCCAGGAAACATTGTATTTAATTTCAATACCTGGAATGA
The DNA here is from genome assembly GCA_963715745.1 of uncultured Ignavibacteriales bacterium. GTDB lineage: Bacteria > Bacteroidota > Ignavibacteria > Ignavibacteriales > Ignavibacteriaceae > CAWGJF01. The sequence continues at coordinate 3,828,173 of OY970271.1, read as the reverse complement.
GAGAATCTATAATTAAAGGAATGAAAGAGCCGGTTGAAAAACTATCTTCTAAAATTGTATGGTAAAATGGAAAGTTGTTTTTACAAAGCAAGCTTTGAAGGATGCAAAAAAGATTAATTCAGCCGGATTGAAATCCAAAACAGAATCAATCTTAAAATTATTAGAAGAAAATCCTTTTAAAAAACCGCCCCGATTTGAAAAATTAGTAGGTGATTTAAGCGGCGCTTACTCCCGACGAATCAATATCCAGCACAGAATCGTTTACCAGGTTTATGAAAAATTAAAAATTGTTAAAGCTATAAGGATGTGGACGCATTATGAATAGAATTATTTGCAGTCCTATTTAATCAGTACTGCAATATTCTTTAAATGATCTTCTTAGCTGACATTAAATTAAAATTGTAATGATAAAAAACTGAAAGGGGAGTTTGTGCTTGTACTTAAACCCAATTCCTAGGAAAGCTGGAAAGTCAATATTATAAATGTAAATACAAAAGATTATTATGCCATCAGTTTATTTTCTTCTTCTTCTTTTATTTTACTGATTGGTTCAGGTTCAGTATATGAAATATCAACTTCTTCTTGGATTATTTTACCGACAGCCATTATTTTATTAAATTTTTCTATCAATTCATCACTTCTTTTTTTCTTCTCAATACCTTGTTTTATATCAAACCATATTTGACGATTAATTTTATACATACCAAACTCAAATATTAAATCATCAATAACCCTTCTGCATTTTGGTGTAAGATATAAACAATTTTTGACCCAAAAATCTCTTGCATCATTTGCTAAATCAATTTGAGTTTTTTCTTCAGAGTGTATATTAAGTGAAAGGTTGTACCAAATTTAAATGCTTTTTGATGTGCTGCCAGTCTCTCACTGATTGCAGATAGTCTAAACTTATCAATTCTTTCACTCTCAGTAATTATTTCTTTTTGAGTTCTTTCTTTCTTTGATGTTAGTGAGGCTATCCAAACACCAATCAAAACACCAATTAATCCCTGAAAGTCTTTTAATAATAAGAAGAAATCTTTTAATAGTTCCATTGTTATATAAATGATTTAATTAATAATTAAATAATTTCCACAAATAGTTTTTCACACAATTTTTAACTATTCATCATTTTCATTTTCTTCATCTTCGTCTGGGTAGAAATTATCTCTAATATCACTGAGTAAAATAGTTTGTGAATCAGAGTTTTCAAGCATAGCACCAAAAAAGTTAAGAGTTAATCCAAGTAATATCCCCTGTATAATTACACTGACACCGATTATATTATCAATGTAATCAGTCGATTTAATTAATAAAATAATTCCAGCAATTATACCTACTACAAAAAATATGAAGCCCATGCTTTTTAAGAAATCAGACATTTTAATTTCCCTTTCTTAATTAAAGTTTATAAAAATTTGTTACTCTATTGTTACTTTTTAATTATGATAAAACTCTAACTTCTTATATTAGTTAGCTTTAACTAGTAAGCAAACATTCTCAATATGAAATGTATGCGGGAACATATCAACAGGTCTTTTCTTAATTAATTTATAACCGCCTTCTGTTAAAAGTTTAATATCCCGTACCTGTGTTGTTGGGTTGCAGCTAACATAGACAATTTTTTCAGGTGAAAGCTTTATCACATCCTCAACTGTGTTTTTGTGCATTCCGCTTCTCGGTGGATCTAAAATTATTACATCAGGTTTTGGAAGTGTGTTTGCAATCGGCAGAAATGATTTATAAAGATCAGCCTGGAAAAATTTTACATTTTCAATTTTGTTTATATCGAGATTCTCATTCGCATCAAAAATTGACGATTCAACAGATTCAAACCCGTAAACCTCTTTTGCATTTCCTGAAATAAAAATTGAAATCGTTCCTGCACCTGAGTAAAGATCATAAACAATTTCATTGCCGGATAGCTCAGCGAATTCAAGTGCAGTTTGATAAAGCTTTTCAGCCTGCAAAGTGTTGGTCTGGAAAAATGAGTTAGCACTTATTCTGAATTTGTACGCTGCTATTTCATCATAAATGAATCCGCTTCCTAAAAATATTTTCTCGTAATCTCCGACAGCAATTGCAGCTTTCTTAAAATTTACGTTGTTCACAATAGTTGTGATTTCATTAAAATTATTTTTTAGTCCGGAGGAATATTCTTTTAAGAGGCTTTCATCTTCAGAAGATGTAACCAGGTTTACCATCAAATCATTTGTGCGGGAAGACTGCCGGATAACAAGATTTCTTAAAAAACCTGTGTGAGTTTTTGTCGAATAGATGGAAACTTTTTTTTGCTTAAAAAATTGACGCGTAAAATTTAAAATCTTTGCGCTTGTTGTTGATTGAAGAAAACATTCATCAATATCCAGAACTTTGTCATACGATTTTGGAATGTGCAGACCTAAAGCAAAATCTCTTTCGATTTGTTCGTTGCTTTTAATTTCTTCTTCGGTTAACCAACGTAGATCGGAAAAAGAAAACTCCATTTTATTGCGGTAATAAAAAACATCTTCTGAAGGAATAATTTTTTCAGTTATAAAATCTGCTAAACCTGTCTGCCGGAAAGCTTCTTCAACCTGTTGCTGCTTGTAAATTACCTGCTGCTCATAAGACAAATCCTGCTGCCTGCATCCGCCGCAGATTCCGAAGTATTTACATTTTGGTTTGACTCTTTGGTTAGAGGGTTTGACTACTTCTTCAACGTTTGCTTCAGCATAAGATTTTTTTATTTTTTTCAACCTGGCTTTAACAACATCGCCCGGGTAAGCACCACTTACAAAAACAATAAATTTTTTTCCGGGTGAATTTTCCGTATCAATTTTTGCAATGCCTTTTCCTTCGAAAGCATACTTTTCAATTTCTAATTCTAAAATATCGCCTTTGTTCAAACTGCTTTCCTTAGAATCAAAGAAACAAATCCCATAACTTTATCTCCGCCAAGCTTGTTGAACGCATTCACTTCATGCTTAAATTTTTTAAGTAGTTTTTTGTCATCGGAGCTAAACATTTCATCCTTTTCAGCAGTTGAAATTCGTCTGTCTGCAGAATGGTAAAAATCTTTTAAAGTAGAACTGAGATCAACACGATCGATCGGATCAAAATTGTTCTGCTTGTAAAACTCTTCAACTTCATCAATAAAAATTGGTGAAAGATTCCCTGATTTCCAGATGTCTTTCATAAAAACAGGGGCATCTTTTTTAAGCTTTACAATTTCTCCAACTGAATAGATTCCATCTTTTTTCAGAACCCGGGAAACTTCATTTACAACTATTTCCCTGTCATCTCTCGAAACAGAACCCTGTGCATAAACCAGGTCAAAATTTTCATCCGGGAAATCAGTCGAAGCAAAATTCATAAAAGCAATTCTTATTTTTTTATCGCCTTTCAGATTCAACCTGTATTCGACAAGATTATTTTCGTCATCCACAATAATATTAATTAAATCAGAATTCTGCTGAGCGAACTTTTTTGCAATTTCTTCGCAGCCTCCTCCGATTAAGAGGATTTTTTTCCCTTCAAAATCTGTTTTTAAGGAAAGATGCTGTAATTGTTTGTCTGTTCCGGGAAGAAAAATCATCGTTCTAAATGTAGAATAAATTTTATTTGCTAAACATAAACAAACCTCAAAAGAGAATGAATTCAAATCACAACCGCATCAAATTACTTTGCCTTTAACAACCGCAAGCTTTATTTTGATAATGAAATTATTTGCTGATTATCCGGTCGGTAAATATCAAAAACAGCAGGAGAAAAAAATGAATGATTTTTATGAAAAAGAAGATTTATTCGAAGATATAGGTGAACTCGATGAGCTTGATTTCGGAGGCAAAAGCGAGAGTGAAGTAAATGAAAGAATTGAATTTGTAGAAGAAAATCTCTGGATGAAATTAGAGAAAGCCGGCAAGAAAATTTCATTTGCAAAAGATGTTCTCGCGCTTTTCAATTACATAAAAGATCCTGCTGTTGTTTGGTACCGCAAAGCAATTGTAGTTGCTGCGCTTGTTTATTTTATCGTCCCTGTTGATGCAATCCCTGATATTACACCTTTCTTTGGCTATCTCGATGATCTTGGAGTAATCGCTGCATTATTAAAATATCTTGGTCACGAACTTCAGGCATACTATCCTGCTAATTACAGATCTTAATTTGGGAATTTAATTTTGCCTCTCATCCTTACCTCCAATAGACAAAAATTTCTTTAGAGGTTTATATGAAAAAATTATTCTTCTTTTTGCTTTTATTTCCATTCGTTATTTCGTCTCAGACAAAACATCCGTTAACTGTAGAAGATCTGTGGGAGATGAAAAGAGTCGGAACGTTTGATCTTTCCCCGGACGGAAAAACAATTGCATTTTCTGTTACGACGTATGATATGGACGCAAACAAAGGAAATTCTGATATTTATCTTGTTGATGCAAATGGAAGCAATCTGAGAGTTTTTAAAAATTCAGATAAGAATGAATCCGGACCTAAATTTTCTCCCGGTGGGAACAAGATTGCTTTTATAAGAGACGGACAAATATGGACAAGTGATCTTGGAGGAATGAATGAAGAACAACTGACAGACATTTCAACAAAAGCTTCGGGAATAGTCTGGTCACCGGATGGAACTAAAATGCTTTTTGTTTCATCAGTTTATCCAGATTGTATCGATGATAATTGTAATAAGCAAACTGAAAAAGCAAATGAAGATTCAAAAGTTAAAGCACAGATTTTTTCACAGCTTATGTTTCGACACTGGAATGATTGGCGAAACGGAAAATGGAGTCATCTTTTTTTGATGGATATTAAAACTAAAAAGTATGATGATTTATTCCTGAAAAAATTTGTTGATGTTCCGCCAATAGCATTGGGAAGTAATAATGATTACAGCTTTTCTCCCAATGGAAAGCAAATTGCTCTTACAATGAATCCCGACACAATGGTTTCAATTAGTACAAATAATGAAATTTATTTAATTGATCTGGATAAAATAAAAGAAGGTGAAGAGGCACCAATTAATAAAATCTCAACCAGCAAAGGAAACGACAACCAACCTGTTTACTCACCAGATGGAAAATATATTGCTTATGTTTCAATGAAACACGCAGGTTTTGAATCCGATAAAACTAATCTTGTTTTGTACGACAGGGCTTCCGGGGAAAGTAAAATTTTTGCAGAAGATTTTGACAGATCGATTGGGTAATTTACCTGGTCGCCGGATTCCAGATTAATTTATTTTGTGGCAGATAATGAAATTTACAGCTCGGTTTATAAACTCGATATTGCTTCGGGTAAAATAGATTTGATCTTAAAAGAGCACGACAATGCAAGTCTGAAAGTTTCACCAGATGGAAAGAAAATTTTCTTTTTGCAGCAGAGAAATAATCTGCCGACAGAAATTTTTAGTTTGAATACTGATGGAACCGATTTAAAGCAAATTACATTTATGAACAAAGACCGGCTTGCAAATATTGAAATGATCCCGATAGAAACTTTCTGGTGCGAAGGAGCAGGCGGAAAAAAAGTAGAATCGATTTTAGTAAAGCCCCCGTTTTTTGATCCTTCAAAAAAATACCCGATGATTCTTTTGGTTCACGGCGGTCCGCAGGGACACTGGAGTGATGATTTTCATTACCGGTGGAATACCCAATTGTTTGCTTCCAAAGGTTATGTTGTGATTGCACCGAATCCGAGAGGAAGCACTGGTTACGGTCAGCAGTTCCTGAATGAAATCACAATGGATTGGGGCGGAAAAGCTTATACCGATATTATGAATGCAACAGATTACGCTTTGAACAATTTTAATTTTATCGATAAAGAAAATACTTTTGCTGCCGGTGCTTCATTCGGCGGATATATGATGGATTGGATGGAAGGACACACCGACAGGTTCAATGCTGTTGTTTCACACGATGGCGTTTTTGATCTTACAAGTATGTGGGGAACAACCGAAGAACTCTGGTTTCCTGAATGGGAATACGATGGAACTCCGTGGGAAAGCAGGGAAGTTTATGAGAAGTGGTCACCGCATATGTATATTCAAAATGCAAAAACACCAATGCTTATTGTGCAGGGTGCAAATGATTTCCGCGTTCCGGAGGGACAGGCATTTGAGCTTTTCACTTCATTGCAAAGACTCGGAGTTGAAAGCAAGCTTCTTTATTTTCCTGATGAATATCACTTTGTTGTCAAACCGCAAAATGCTGTATTGTGGTGGAATACAATTTTTGACTGGTTCGAACAGCATAAAAACAACGATTAGATAAATGGTCATTCCCACAAAAGATCTTGTGTGAAAATTGCGTTTGTCACTTCGACCCAGCCGCAGGCGGTGAGAAGTCTTTTAAACTAAAAAGATTTCTCAGTCGTAAACTCCTTCGAAATGACATTCTCTAAATCGTACTATAAATTCTGGGGTAAAAGAGATTAAACGGGTTGGTCACGAACCATTTCGTGACCATTAATTAGTAATCCTGTCCTGTCAGGAAGTGGTTCCTGACTGCCATGTAATTTTCTATAGTCTATTTAATGAAAGGAAATTGTGAATTTCAAAGTAACCGAAAGCAAAAAACTTTACAACGGAAAAGTTTTCGCTATTAAAGTTGATAAAATATTGTACGACAGCAGCAACTCCGGGATAAGAGAAGTAGTTATTCATCCCGGCGGTGCTGTAATTATTCCTGTTTTGCCGGATAATAAAATTATCCTGGTGAAGCAGTACCGTTATCCTTTTGATAAATCACTTTTTGAATTGCCCGCAGGTAAGCTTGATAAAAATGAAGAACCTCTTCACTGCGCTAAACGTGAGCTTGAAGAGGAAACAGGCTACAGGACAGATAATTTTACAAAGCTTGGTGAAATTTATACCGCACCCGGTTACTGCACGGAAATCCTGCACATTTTTCTTGCTAAAGATTTGAAAGAAGGAAACCACAAAAGAGAAGAAGGCGAGCAGGGAATGGAAGTTTTGGCATTTACAGTTGATGAAATTGAGAAGATGATTTCGTCAGGTGAAATTGTGGATGCAAAAACTATCTGCGGAGTTTATTATTTGAAAAACCGTAGCACAAATTAGTAATCTGTGCTACATACTGGCTAAAACTCTCTTTGATATTACTTCCCAAATCGTTTAATTTTCACTTCGAAAAATTTCTTCAGCATTATGCTCAAATCATTTGAAGTAAAAAATTACGCTCTTATCGAACACATCAAAGTTGAGTTTGGTGAGGGACTCAATATCATCACCGGCGAAACCGGTGCTGGAAAATCAATTTTGATAGACGCAATGGGTTTGCTGCTTGGTGACCGCGCTTCTTCCGAAGTAATCCGGAAAGGTGCTGAAAAAGCTGTTGTTGAAGGAATGTTCAATGTTTCCGGGAATAAAAAAGTAAAAAATCTTCTGCAGGAAAATGAAATTGATTTTCCGGATGAAATGATTCTCCGTCGTGAAATTTCAGTGAAAGGAACGAACCGATGTTTTGCGAATGACACTCCGGTTAACTTATCTGTAATAAAAGATATCGGAGATCTGCTTGTTGATTTGCACGGACAGCACGAACATCAATCATTATTAAACACTGAAACTCATATTGATTATCTCGATCAATTTGAAGATTACAGCAAACTGCTGGAAGAATACTATAAACTTTATTCAAAACTCTCATCCAAAAATCACGAACTTAAATCACTTAAAGAAAAAGAAAGTTCATTAAAAGAGAAAAAAGATTTTTATTCTTTCCAGATAAAAGAGATTGATGCTGTCTCGCCTGAAGAAAATGAAGAAGAAAAACTGAACGCGCAGTTGAATGTACTTGAAAATTCCGAGAAGCTGACAGAGTTGACAGCAGAAGCTTACAATTTAATTTACGAATCGGAATCTTCTATTCACGACTCGGTTGTTAAAATCAAAAATATTTTATCAAAATTAAATGAGATTGATAAATCATTCAGTGAATCATTAAGTGAAGCCGAATCAGCCTTAGCTCAAATAAAAGATATATCGTCCTTTATTGAAAGCTATAAAGACAAAGTTGATCTTGATTCCGACGAAATAGAAGGAATTCGTGAACGGCTTGGTTCAATAAATCTTTTAAAGAAAAAGTACGGTGGTTCTGTAAAATCAATTCTTGAATACAGAAAAAAAATTGGTGAGGAATTTGAATTTGCAGAAAACTTTGCCGATAAAATAAAATCATTGGAAAAAGAATTAAAAAATTTGAGAGTTCAGGCAGGAACAGCAGCAGAAAAAATTTCAAAGAAAAGGGAATCTGTTACTTCAAAAGTAAAATCTGAAATTGAAAATTCATTAAAAGAACTTGGCATCCCAAAACCTGAATTCAGAACGCAGGTAAGTAAAAGCGAAACGGACTCTGACGATTCAGTCATTATCAAAAATAAAAAATACAATTATTATCGAAACGGAATTGATAAAGTTGAATTCTTTGTTTCAACAAATGCAGGCGAAGATCCGAAGCCGCTTGTAAAAGTTGCATCGGGTGGAGAAGTTTCGAGAATAATGCTTTCATTAAAATCGGTTTTTGCAAAATCAGACAGGCTTCCGCTTTTAATCTTCGACGAAATTGATGTTGGAGTCAGCGGAAGAATTGCACAGAAAGTCGGAAACACATTAAAACGATTATCGAAATCACACCAGATAATTGCTATCACACACCTGCCGCAGATTGCCGGATTGGCAGATCATCACTACGCAATTGAAAAAATGGAGAAAGGCGACAGAGTCAGCAGTTCGATTCAGAAACTTGATGTAAAAGAAAGAATAACTGAGGTAGCAAAACTGCTCAGCGGCGAAAAAATTACCGAATCCAGCCTGAAAAGTGCAAAAGAACTTATCGATTTTAAGGAATAATATTTGAGTTTTATTTTATTGAAATTTAGTTAAATATCAAAAAACGAAAATTATTCCATTGGGGGAACAATGATGAAAAAATATATTTTACATAGCGCACTTTTGTTTTCCTTATTTTTTGGTTGTGTAAATTCTATCCGGGCTCAATCAATTGATGAAGCAATTACAAACCTATCTTCTGAGGCAGCAAAAAAATATATAAATCCCGTAGCCGCCACACTCGGATCCAATATGAGTGCCGGCTGGTTCAGCGGTCTTCCTCAAAAAAATTTACTGGGATTTCATGCAACACTTAGATTCGTTGGTGTAGGATCAATCTTTGCAGAAAAGGAGAGAAGCTTTTCAACTTTAGCTCAGTTCAGATTGACTGCAACCCAGGCAGATGAAATTCTTGATGCTTCAGGCTTGAACCCATCAATAATTCCTAATTATAATGATATAAGAAATGAACTTTTATCCAGAGACTGGGATCTTACAATTCAGGGACCAACAATAACAGGAAGCAGAGAAAAAAATGTTGAAATAGTATTTCCTCAAACACAAGTTCAGGGCGAAACTATAAATGAATACTCAATTCAGCTTGAAGATGTAAAAGGATATCTTGACGGTTTTCCAATGCTTCCAACCGCAGCTATTCAACTTGATTTATCCGGCTTTATTGGCTCAGGAATTTCAATTCGATATCTGCCGCCGGTTGATTTTAACTCAATGGGAAAAATGAAAATTTTCGGCGGTGGAATTACGCACAATCTTTCATACTGGTTTGCGGATTCTTTTCCTGTTGATTTAGGTTTTGCAGTTTATTTCCAGGATTTTGAATTGGGAGATGTATTCCAAAATGTGACCGCACAAACCGGATTCTATGTTAGCAAGAAAATCGGCGGTGCTGTTGCAATGTTGCCTTATGCAGGTATTACAGTTGAATCTTCAACAACGCATATAAAATATAATTACAGTTTTGATACTCCTGCCGGTGCTCAGGAAGGAAATATTTCTTTAAGCATTGGAGGAGCAAATGATATCGGTTACGTGTTTGGTTCAACATTAATTTTCCCGGTATTTAGCATCAACTTTGATTTGAAATTTTCACACACAACCACCGGATCAATAGGGGTAGGTTTCGGTTTCTGATTTTAAAGATTAGTTTACTTTTTGCTTTGAAAATATTAAACAAAGTATAAGAAGAAATCCTTTTTTCTTTTAAAAATCAAAATACAACCCGAGCGTATTCCAACGTATCCGTTGATTATAAAATTGACCCCGTTCCTCTAAACCGGCTCTGTAATTGTACGCAACACGAAAAGTGTTTCCGAACTCCTCACCCATTTTTATACCAATCTGATAATTTTGTGTTGTGCCGTAGTGAAGTTCTCCATGAATTTTAATATCGAATGCTAAATAAAGAATAATAGCATTTGTAAGATTTGTATTAAGAACTTCGCTGCCAAATTCATAAATCATTTTATTTTTTGTTGGTGCATCGATAACGAAATGGTAATTATAATATGCTCCGGCGTAAAAAAAACCGTTGAGGATATCTACTTTTTTTAAGATGAAAAATTTAAAATAATCACGCACGTAATTAATAGAATTTTTATACCCGAGAATTTCAAAAGCATCATCTACAAAATGTTGACTTGTATGTCCAAAACCAGTTCGCATCGTCCATTCTTTGTCTAAAATTATATCGGCAAACACGTCTACAAAGAAATCAATCGTTTCAACCTGCAAATGTCCCGGAGTTCTTCGTAAGTGAACGTATCCCGTGCTTGCTATATTAAGTTGTCCTGTAATGCCTTTGTACGTTGCTAAAGCAAGAGGAAATCTTCCACCCATCCCTCCTGTAAAATTATTGACTTCGAAAATTTTGCTTATTGTGATTCGATGTTCTGTAGCATTTGCTGTAAATAATGGTGCAATTTGTTTTGAGGGAAGAAATTCTAAAGAGAAATCTTTTTCGGGTGAAGTTTGTGAAAAAGCGAATGTAGAAAAAAATAGTAAGAGAGAAAATATTTTTTTTTGTTTGGAAAAGAAATTCATTTGTACACAGTTTAATTAATAAGAAGTGGCTTGAATTGAAGGTTTTTGCCTTCTGTTTTTTCAATACCCGGTGCGGGAAAATGGAAATAATTGAGAACTCCTTTTACTAAATCAACAAAACCGCCTTCCAAAGGTATTTCGGTAAGATTATAATCTAAACTTATTGCAAAATGTCTTTTGAGTGGCTGGGATGGATCGTAATTGTTGCTGTAAGGAGAATAATTTTTTACCCCATAACCTACAGCCAGATTAAGAAATTTAGGCCAATAAGAATCAATTGGTTCGGGTAACAAATTATGCACATTGAATGACAACCAGTAAATATGTCCATCGTAGTCATCAGTCAGGCGATAATTTGAAGCAAATATGTTTGTTCCCGGCGATGGAAAGTAACTCCATTTTATATTAAAGTTTTGGAAGAACGGAACTTTATATTGAAGATAACCGTAGCCAATTCCAAGGCAATTTGCTATTAAATCATCAGGAGAAAATTCGTAGGAAGAAAATCCGTCACCGATTTCTACAGAAATCGCATGTGCTAATGGTATTCCAACAGCAGTTAACAGAACTGTGGATTCATCAAAATTTGCCCACTGCATAATCTCTATTGCTGCATTAAAGTAAAGATATGATGTAAAAAAATGTCCAACCTTATCAACACCAAAACTGTAATCATTTAAAAAACCTTCCCACTGGTAATTAAATTTGTGATAATTACCTTCCCACCACCATTTGTATTCTAAATATAAAGTAACAGCGGAATAGGTAATGACGCTGTACGTAACTAGTGGTTTGCGATTAAATATCCAGAATGTGCTGTCTTTTTTTTCAGTTATATGTTGAGAATAGGAATTTTGAGAGAAGAAAGTGAGTAATAGAAAAAATGTAATAATATATGTTTTTGAATTTTTGTTCATGTTTTCGAGGTGTCAATATATAAAGATTTTTATTCCTGTTCTATACATAGTTGAAGAAAGGCAACTACACTATTCGGATTTTATAGTTTAGTTTTCATTTCTTTAGTTTATATTTCCGGCAATATTCATTAGCTTATGTAATGCCGGATTTAATAAATACAGCCTGTTATATTCACATTCCTTTTTGTGATCACAAATGCATTTATTGTGATTTTTATTCAATCATCAAGCTTGAAAATGTTGATCGTTTTCTTTCTGCACTAAAAAAAGAATTCTCATTTTATTCTGAAAAGTATTCTGATACAAGAAAATTAATTTCTATTTATTTTGGCGGTGGAACTCCTTCATTAATGAATCCTGAATATCTCGTAGAAATTATCGGCTTCATAAAATCTGAATTTAAAGTTGATGAAAAAGCAGAAATAACAATGGAGACAAATCCCGGAACCGTGAATGAAGAAAAACTAATTTCATTTAGGAAAGCAGGAATAAACAGGATAAGCATCGGGATTCAATCATTTAATAATGATGAATTAGAGTTTTTGACAAGAATTCACAACTCTGAAACTGCTGTGGAAACTGTAAAAGCAGCAAGGTCAGCCGGGTTTGAAAATATAAATATTGATCTGATTTTTAATCTTCCCGGACAGACAAAAGAGAAATGGCTGCACAATCTTGAAAAATCAATTGAACTTCCTGTGAATCATATTTCTGCTTACAGTTTAATTCTGGAAAGAGGAACAATCCTGAACAAAATGGTATTAGATGGAAAAGTTACAATGCAGGATGATGACTATGATGCTGATCTCTATGAAACAACAATTGATTTTTTAACAAGCAAAGGTTTTTATCAGTATGAAGTTTCTAATTTTGCAAAACCAGAATTTGAATGTATTCACAACAATGTTTACTGGAAGCACGGTGAGTATTTTGGTTTTGGAACATCTGCTCATTCGTTTATTGATAAAAAAAGATGGTGGAATCTTTCAAGCGCAAAAATGTATATCGATGAAGTTGAAAAAAACGGTAATGCAGTTGCAGGGAGTGAAATAATTTCTGATGAAGAAGCATTAGAAGAATATTTAATGCTTGCTTTGCGCGGGTCAGGTATTTTAACAGATGATTTAATTAAAGAATTTGATAATAACTGGCTGACAAAAAATTATTCTTACTTTGAAAATTTATCAAAAGAAGGTTATGTTAACATTAATCAAAACAAAATTTGGCTCACTAAAAAGGGCTACGCAGTCTGTGATGAAATTATTAAAAACCTACCTTAAATGAATTTATTAAAAATAAAACTTCACTGGCAGATTTTAATTGCACTGGTTATTGCAATCATTTACGGACTTTTATTCCCAAATAACGCAAACTATGTTACCTGGATGGGGGATTTATTTTTACGTGCTCTGAAAATGCTGATAGTTCCGCTAATCCTGACTTCAATAATTTCCGGTGTTACAAATATTGGTGATGCACAAAATCTCGGCAGACTCGGATTAAAAACTTTTGCGTATTACATATCAACAAGCCTTTTTGCAATTACTACTGGTTTGGTGTTTGTTAACTTAATTCAGCCCGGAGTTGGTGCTGACCTTGGTTTGAAAAAAGAAGTGCCGGAACTTGCAGCTTCATCTGGTAATTTGTGGGAAGTGATTTTGAGAATGGTTCCAACCAATATCTTCGAAGCACTTACTTCAGCCGATATGCTTGCAATTATTTTCTTCTCGATTCTCTTCGGATATTTTATTACGCGTGTGCAGATAGAGTACAAAGAATTTCTCACAAACTTTTTTAATTCCGGTTTTGAAGTGATGATGAAGATTGCGCATTTTGTAATAAAATTTACTCCACTGGGGATTCTTGGTATTGTGGTTGGTGTCATTGCCGACCAAAGAGAAAATCTTGGCGATGTACTTGGAAGCCTTGGGAAATATTTTATCACGGTTGTAATCGGGTTGGTTATTCATGCGACAATCACTCTTCCGATGATTATCAGGTTAGTCGGGAAAGTAAACCCTTTAAAACATTTTAAAGCTTTAACAACACCACTGCTTACGGCATTTTCAACACGTTCATCTTCTGCAACACTTCCATTAACAATTGATGCAGTAGAAAATAATTCAGGAGTTTCAAATAAAGTATCGAGTTTTGTTCTGCCTTTGGGTGCAACAATTAATATGGATGGAACTGCTTTGTATGAATGCGTTGCAGCAATGTTTATTGCGCAGGCTTATGGAATTGAAATGAGTATTCTATCGCAGGCGATTGTTGTTTTTACCGCATTACTGGCATCAATAGGTGCGGCAGGAATTCCAATGGCGGGGCTTGTGATGATATCCGTAATTCTCACGGCAGTTGGTTTACCACTTGAAGGTGTCGGTTTAATTTTAGCAGTTGATCCGTTTCTGGATATGTGCAGAACTACTGTAAATGTCTGGAGTGATAGCTGCGGAGCTGTGACTATAGCGAAAACTGAGGGTGAAACATTAAACGTTTAATTTATTGATTACAAGAATAAGAAAGACTGTCGTTGACTGGCAGCCATTTTTTGTGAGTCAAATCTATTTTTATTTTTGAATTCTATCCAATTACTTCCGGCTCAATCAAGAGCGGCTCTTCATCAGCTTTTAACTTAAGTATTCTTCTTATTTCTTTGTGATCAACATTCTCAGTTTTTTGAATCTGATAGTAAATATCAGATAAAGTTCGAGAAATATTTTTATCACTTCTCAAATCATCACGGATTGTTTTTATATCAATTGCAACCTGCGCAAGATGTTCATCAATACTTTTTAATGATTTTTCTATTCCGGGCTTTTTGCTGTCGTTAACATTTATAGTAATGTTTGCAATGTTTGTGTTTGCATATCCAACGTTTTCTTCTATCGTATTTAACACATTTTCCAATAAGTCTTTGTTGAATTCAGGTTCCTTTGAAAGATGATAAATAACTCTGCACGATTCCATTGCATGAATTTAAATTCAAAGTAAGCAGCGCAGAATAATATTTCAATAATGTATTGTCAGGTAAATTCGTATCATAACTGTAGCCCGAAAAAACAAACAGCAACATAATAACAGAAAATATTTTTAACTTTTTCATTTTTCATCTCAGATTTTTTTATTTATCAATAAAATTATTTAAAGCTGATTATTTATATCCAGGTCATTCTCAACAGAAAAAGCATCAGTATGAAAAGTTACAATATTACCTGCCCATGCTTTCTGAGATTCCGAATAAACAGAGCCGAATAAAAACACCTTACCGTTATTTACAATTATATGTATGGGAGGATCTGAAAAATATTGCATTCCCCAAAACATCGGATCGTTGTAAATTAACCTTGCAGCTCTGAAACCCAGCTCACCCGGACCAAATGTATTCTGTATTTTATTGATGACTTTTACTACTCCAGGAACTTTTTCTACCTCAGTTTGATATTGATTTTTCAACCAGGGTAGGTGAACCCATCCGTCTAAAGTTACAACACCATTATTGCTATTAACTGTAAACCAGTCAAAAACTCCATAGAAAACATTGGATTCAATTTTATTAAGGATTTGATTTGTTAAAATGGAATCAGCAACGTTGTTACTTTCAACATTTATATTGTTCACCACATCATAATTTTCATCAACGGAATGGGCTTCAACTTCAGCCTGGATTTTATCAAAAATGGTTGGCACCTCTCCTGAAAGAATAATTTTGTTGCCGCTTATCTCAACCTGTATGTTATCATTTTTAAGAAGGTCGGCTTTGGCGAGTCGGTATTGAACAAATATTTTAAGATTGCTACTAGATACCTCCTGCTCGCTTTCCTGAGCAAATGATAAGCCGGCAGATACACTAATAATTATTAAAATTAACAGGTAATTTTTAATAATTAAATTCACGATACTTTTCATTTTATTTCTCCTGTAAATTATTTCTTTTTCACTAACAATGAATTAAAGTATCGTAGATAATTATTTAAGTTTTATTCCTTCCAGATTTATTGATATATATTAACCTTAATATTATGACGTTCGAATCAGCGTAAGGTTTTATACATTTTTTGATCTGTATCAAAGTTATTACTTTGAATGAAAAACCTGATAATTTTGCTGATTAGAAATTCTTCAAATATTTCTCAAATTCTTCGCGAAAAGTATTATAAAATCAAAAATTATTTACTATATCACCATGCTTGGTTATATTAAGAATATGAATATAACCAATCGAATTTCGGCAATTTGTTTTATTGTTATCATTTGGGGAAGCAGTATTTCGTCTCTCTTTGCCCAATCAATTAAATTTAACCATCTAACTGTAGAAGATGGACTATCTAATAATGATGTTAACACAGTGGTACAGGATCGCACGGGTTTCATCTGGTTCGGTACCGATGATGGACTAAACAGGTATGACGGATATAACTTCAAAGTATTCCGTCACAACCCTGATGATTCAAATAGCATTTCAGATAACAGCATCTGGTCCTTAACAGAAGATAAGGAAGGAAATATCTGGATTGGTACGAAAGCCGGAGTTTTAAATAAATTTAATCCTGTGTCTGAGAGGTTTACAAGATGGAAGATAGAATCCGAATCTATTGTTGAAAATAGTATTAAGGCTATTTTTGAAGACAGACAATCAAATATCTGGGTGGGCACTTACAAAGATGGGTTGTATAGATTAAACCAGTCCGATAACACTATTAATCATTGGCATAAATATAATAGTGATCCGAAAAGCTTAAGTCATAATTACGTTCAGTCGATAATTGAAGACAATAATGGCAATATAATAATAGGAACCTATATCGGATTAAATATTTTTAATCCCACAAATCCAGAGAACGGATTCAGAAAATATTACAACGAACCCAATAATAAATATAGTTTAAGTAATAATTTAATCTGGTCATTATCCCAATCATCCATTGATTCAAATATAATCTGGATCGGGACACATAATAATATTACCAGGCTTAACACCTCCACCTTTAGTTTTGAAAGAATAACTGTCCCTAACACTGAAAATATTCAGTATGGTACCAGCTGTGGTTATATAATTGAAGAGATTATTGATGGTGAGAGAATTATCTGGTCGGATTCATATGCAGGGTTATTTCGTAAAAATCTTAATACTGGTAAAACAAAACGATACCTGCATGATGAAAATAATGAATACAGTCTGATCAGTAATCAGATAAACAAGATAATAAAAGACAGAACCGGTGTGTTTTGGCTGGCAACGGAAAACGGAATAAGTTATACAACTCCAAAATCAAATTTATTTAACTCTTTAGATTTCAGCAGCTCCGTTTCAAATCCGGTTTCCTCTCTGCAGAAAAAGAATATTACAGCAATCTCCAAATCCGGTGATAAAAGAGTTTGGATCGGAACATCTGATGGGCTTTATTCATTAGACAATATTAGTACTGATCAACAGCTTTTGAAAATCAGTGAATTCGAAGGCGTTCATATTTGGTCTCTTGCCGCATCTACTGAAAATGAACTGTGGGTAGGTACATATGGAAAAGGGCTCAAGAAATTTGATTTCAAAAATTATAAAATAACAAGCTGGGATATTGATGATCCAAGGATCGGTACACAGGCACTATATTATAATAAATCACTTCTGACAGACAGTAAGAAAAACATCTGGGTTGGATATTGGGGTGTAGGTACAGCCCGGATAAATCCTCAAACAGGCAATGCTGATGTCTGGCTGAATGAACCCGGTAATACAAAAAGCTTAAGTCACAATGATGTATGGGTTATAAAAGAAGATCAATTAGGCAGAATATGGATTGGTACTCAGGGCGGAGGATTAAACTTATTTGAAGATAAAAACGGGGGGATATTTCATCACTGGCTGCGGTCGGGCGAGAATAAAAATAATCTCAGCAGTAACAACATCTATTCTATTTGTGAGGCAAAAAAAATAGAGGCTGGCGATGATTCAATAACTATTTTGTGGATAGGTACAAGCGATGGATTAAATAGATTTGAAATTAAAAACAGTTTGGATGTTTATGATATTGAAGTGAAAAATCAATTTTATATGGTAAATGATGGTTTACCGGCCAATTCAGTTAACAGTATTGTTGAAGATGAAAAAGGAAATCTATGGCTCGGCACCGGGTTCGGCATTTCTTTCTTTGATGTAAGTAAAAAAACATTCACTAATTTTTCTTCTGCAGATGGGATAAATGGTACGATGATGAATCCGGAATCTGCGTTAAGCCTTGATAATGGTCTTATATTATTTGGAAGCACAAAAGGGCTAAACGTTTTTAATCCTGAAGATATAACACTCTCATCTTATAAACCAAACCTGGTTATTACAGATTTCCAGATATTTAATAAATCGGTTAAAATTAGCGATGATTCTCCTCTCACCAAAAGCATTCATACCACAAATAAAATTGTACTTTCACATGATCAGGATGTTTTTTCATTTGAGTTTGCTGCACTCGATTATAATTCTTCTGAGTCAATTGAATATGCATATAAAATGGAGGGATTTGATAAAGACTGGATCGAAAGCAGAAAGAGAAGGTTTGTTACTTATACAAATCTTGATCCGGGGAATTATGAATTTAAAGTAAAATCAACAAACGCTGATGGAGTGTGGAACGACAATATTACATCATTAAGAATTGTAATGAACCCTCCATGGTGGAAAACCTTTTGGGCATACGGACTGTATATCGTTTTAATTTTTCTCGGACTGGTTGGAATAAGACGTTTTGAATTAAACCGCACAAAACTTCGAAATGAATTAAAACTCAGAGAATTTGAGGTGAAGAAAAAATCAGAACTGGAGGAACTAAAATCAAGATTCTTTGCTAATCTTTCACATGAGTTCAGAACTCCTCTCATGTTAATCAAAGGTCCGATTGAACAATTGAAAGGGTATGAAGCAAGTAAGATTTTTCAAGATAATATTGATCTGATTGAAAGAAACAGCGACAGACTTAAAGAATTAATAGATCAGTTGCTTGAATTGTCACAACTGGAAAAAGCAGCCATTCCATTAAGGGCAAAACAGGAAAACGTAATTACAATTTTGAAAGGTCTGTTATCTTCGTTTGAATCATTTGCAAAACAAAAAAATATTTCTTTAAAGTTTCAAAGCGATTCAGATAATGAAGTCTGCTGGGTTGATAGAGATAAATTTGAAAAAATTATCAATAACCTTCTTTCGAATGCATTTAAATTTACACCTGATGGTGGAATGGTAAGTGTGGGTTTCAAGGAAAATTCATTTGAGGAAAAATCCTTTGCTCAAATAAAGATTGCAGATAGCGGTGTTGGTATTCCGAAAGACAAGATAAACAAAATCTTTGACCGTTTTTTTCAGGTGGATGATTCCACTAAACGTTCTCATGGTGGTTCAGGAATAGGATTAGCTTTGGTTAAAGAGTTTGTTGATTTACACAAATGGAATATTTCTGTAGTAAGTGAACCGGGAGAAGGAACCGAATTTACAATTCAAATTCCATTATGGGATGATTATTTAAATGATGATGAAAAAGTTCAAACCGGAAAGTTAAGCGACACTGAAAGAGCTGAGTTAAAAATTTCTGAGGATGAAAAATATTTGCAATCATTCCATAGAGGGAAACGAGACATAAGCATCAAGTCCAATGATAAACCTTTAATTCTTTTAGTTGATGATTCTGAAGATGTAAGAAAATATTTATCAAATCTGCTTGAAAATAATTTTAAAATTTCAGAAGCAGAAAATGGAGAAGAAGGAATTAAAGCAGCCAAGGAAATGATGCCTGATCTGATCATAAGCGACGTAATGATGCCCTCAATGGATGGTTTAGAGTTTTGCAGCAGAATTAAATCAGAATGGCAGACAAGCGACGTTCCTATAATACTTCTTACTGCTAAAGCCTCACTTGAAAGTAAAATTGAAGGACTGGAAACAGGTGCAGATGATTATCTTACCAAGCCATTTGATTCGAGAGAACTTTTTTCCCGCATTAATAATCTGCTTGAACAAAGAAAACGGTTAAGAGAAAAGTACAGTGATAATATAAATGCGCTAAAAGATACTAACGGTTTAAATACTGCCGATAATGAATTTCTTCAAAAAACTTTGGATTTAGTTGAAAAGAATATTGATAAAACCAATTTTGGAACTGAACAATTAGCCAAAGAATTATTTGTAAGTCGCACTCAGCTTCACAGGAAAATAATTTCAATAACCGGACAGCCTCCCGGTGAGTTAATTAGAAATAAAAAACTAAACCAGGCTGCACAACTTCTTTTAGAAGGAAAGTTGTCAGTAACACAAATTGCTTATGAAATTGGTTTTTCAAGTCCCGCTCAATTTACAAGAGCATTTACAAAACAATTCAATTGCCTCCCATCGGAGTATTCCTCTTAAAATAAAGCTTAAAAAAACAGCTAAAATAACATCTTTTTACGTTATGTAACAAAACAACAAAATGTTGAAACAAATCAGATAGCACACACTGCATCATTATTCTACCTTTGCACCAGTCTTTGAATCTTTAAAATAATTATTGAAGTAACCAATTGGAAAAGAAATCTAGCATAGAAAACACTACTGAACAAATGCAGAAAAAAGAAAAACTGGTTACAAAAATCATTGTGGGAATTTCAATCATGATAGGAATTCTGCTCACTTTGGTTTTTACAGGGCTGCTGGATTTCTTTTATTAAATATAAAATTATCAAGGAGTTATAATGAGATTAACTTTACTTATTGTGGTTATGTCAACATTTTCATTGTTTGCACAAATTACTATAACCGGTGAGGATGTTGAAGCAATATTTGCCGTTGGTAATGCCACAATCATTCATCAGGATACCTTACAATCCAACATCGATATCGGCAATCCGGGCGGAGGAAATATTTGGAATTTTTCAACACTTCAAAGTAATTTGACAGTCGATTTTACGAGTGTTAATCCTTCATCCACACCATACTATAACGATTTCCCCGGAACTTCTATCTGTACACACTTCGAAGGTTTTTCACAAGGTTATGATGCTGAAATCTGGACTTACTCTTCATTGAGTAATTTTATTAATAATCATGGGAGCGCTACAACTATTAGTGCTTTCCCAGGGACCGTCTTAACAATTAAAAATGATCCCCCCAGACAGACCTACATCGATCCGATGACTTTTAACTCCCAGTGGACAGAGACATATCTACAAACAACTCTGCTTAACGGCACACCTTTGAGTAGTGAGAATGTTTCATTAAGTGTTATCGTCGATGCTTATGGAACTATGACTATGCCCGGTGGAGTCAGTTATGATGCATTACGAATAAGAGAATCACTTACTATCGCCGGAATAACCAGTGTTACTTATTCATTTCTGGCAATTAATGGTGTACAAGTCGCTTTATCCGCCTCCAGTTCAAATCCGCCAAATAGTGGGATAATTGATGTTGATGAATATTCCTGGAATTCTGAGTTTAGTGGTGCAGGATTAGATTTAGTAATTAACTATCCGGATTCTTCTTCTGTGCTGATTGCCGGGGAGTCAAACCTAATTGTTTATGCAAATTGGGAAGGTGGTATTGATTTATTTTACAGTTTGGATAATGGAGAGAATTTTGAAGTAATTGATAGCAATTATTTTTCATTGGTTGGTCAATATTACTGGAATGTTCCCGATTCATTTCTTTCTAGAATGTCAATAATAAAAATTGTAGATTCCTCGCCGGATACAGCTCTAAGCAAAATTTTCAAAATCAAACCCTGGCAATTAACAAGATTGGATGTTAATGATGATTTTGAATTGTATGAACCAGATCAGGATGGATGGTCGTTTTGTAATTGCCCGGAAAATCAGTGGCCAATGTCTTGGTGGCAGCAATTTAATTATTCCGGTACTGACCCCAAAACGGGTAATGCATATCCTAACCAAAGTCCATTCAGTCTTACTTACTCTTCTGACTTTCCTGATTGGCCCTTGTTCGTTGATGTTTTTAGCATCTCACAATGTTATACAGATGACCCGCCCTCAATATATAACTCTGCCGCGACTACAAAATGGAGAGCAAAATATGGAAGGTGGGGTGGTTCTTGCTTTGGATTTGCAGTTTCAAGTTTATTCGGGTTTTATAATGAGCAAACTCTAAGTCAATATATTGGAACCTTCGATCAACTTTTTGACGAAGACATAAATGATGATACAAGATATGTAATAAACCTTTTACAAAATTATCAATACGGTAAAGAATCAAGTAACAACGTTAGCATAAAGTGGAATAGCACACCTCGTCAGTTGTTAAGCGAATTAAAACAAATGCTTGGTCAGGATAATGTTGATGGGAAAACTTTGGGTTTCTGGAATAACAATGGTTCTGGAGGTCACGCAGTTGTTCCTTATAAAATGGAACGAATTGGCAATACATCAACATTTAATGTAAAGCTTTATAATAGCAATGCACCCGGTGATCTAAATAATTTCATTTTTATTGATTCTGTTGCTAATACTTGGTCAGACAGCACAGGACTGGGCTGGGGAACCGGTTCTTCCCATTGTTTGCTTAATTTGGATAATTCCGATTTCTTATCCATTCAAACACTTGACAGACAAAATTCGCTGTCTTCGCCGACTTCGGACTATTCAGGATTTTCCAGATTAGAAATTAATAATACACCAAATGCTGAAATTATCATAACATCGGGAACCGGCGAACAAATTGGTTATCAGGACAGCGTTTGGTTTAATAATATTAATGATGCTATTCCCTTAATACCATTAACAGGTGGCTTTCATCCACCGATTGGTTATGATGTACCCGAAGACAGTTACTCTCTTGAATTAAATAACTTTGTTGATACTACATCTTATGTTTTATTTTTTACTGATTCAACCATCTACACATATAGCAGATTTAGTGCGAATAGTAGTCAATCTGATAAACTAAATTTTTCCGAAAACGGGATAAATATAACTAATCCTGATCCAGTAATTAAGAATATAAATTTTGAAGCTATAATTCGAGAAGATACAACAAGTGAAAAGGTCTTTGTAACAAATAATATTCAGGTTTCATCCGGTGACTCAATTCATTTCCAAGAAAAAAACCGAAATGAGTTACTATTTCAGAATTATGGTGATGCTATGAGCTATGATTTACAAGCCAGATTTGCATCTGCAAATGGGGGTTCAGTATTCTTTCATATGTCCATTCCGATGGCCCAAAACTCAGCTCATCAAATAGTTCCCGAATGGACTGACTTAAATAATGAACCTGTTTCTATCTTCATTGACCTGGGAAATGATGGGACATTTGATGATACGATTTTTGTAAAAAATCAAGCGACAAATATTGAGGATGAGGGTTCGCTGCTTTCACCGGATAGTTATAACCTTGCGCAGAATTACCCCAATCCGTTTAACCCAACAACTACAATTAAATATTCAGTACCACAAAGGAGCAATGTTGAAATAAAAGTCTATGATATACTTGGGAAAGAAATTCTTACTCTTGTAAATGAAGAAAAATTCAGAGGTGTTTACTCTGTAACATTCAACGCTTCCGGATTATCAAGCGGAATTTACTTCTACAGAATGCAATCAGGGAATTTTGTAAAGACAAAGAAAATGTTGATCCTAAAATAAAGGCACTGAGTTGATTACTAATTTTTTTATTAATGCTTCAAGGAATTAAAACTTATGAAATTATTTTCGATTTTATTGACAACTCTACTGTGGTCTTCAACTCCATTATTTGCTCAAATACAATTCACATCACATACAATTACTTTTAATGCGCCTAATGTAGAAGAAATTTATGTTGAAGATATAGACGGTGACGGAGATCTGGATGTAGTTGCCGCACTTTTTGTAACTAATAAAGTTTACTGGTACGAGAATGATGGCAATGGAAACTTTACTGAACATCTGATAACGGAAGAAGCAGATGGACCTTTTTCGGTTTATGTATTTGACGTTGATACTGATGGCGATATGGATATATTGTCAGTATCAAACAGAGATGATGAAGTAGCCTGGATGGAAAATGATGGTAATGAGAATTTTACTTATCATTCAATAGCAACGAATGCTAATCAAGGATCCTCTGTATTTGCTATCGATCTTGATGGCGATGGTGATGGAGATGTTCTGGCTACTTCGCCATTTAACGATAGATTATTTTGGTATGAAAATGATGGAAATGAAAACTTTACATCACACGTAATTTCCAATTATGTTGACAGTCCACAATCTGTTTTTGCTATTGATGTTGATGGTGACACTGATATCGATGTTCTTTGTGCATCATCTCTTGATAATAAAATATCATGGTTCGAAAATGATGGAAGTGAAAATTTTTCAGAGCATATAATCTCAACAGAAGCAATTCGTGCACGTCACGTATTTGCTATTGATGTTGACGGTGATACTGATATTGATGTGCTGTCCGCTGGCGGTTACCAAAATCAGAATAAAATTGCCTGGTATGAAAATGACGGCAGCGAAAATTTTATAACGCATGTTATTACAACTTCAGTAAATTATGCTTACTCAGTATACGCCGCGGATATTGATGGAGATACTGATATTGATGTACTTTCCGCTTCAAGAGATGATAATACAATTGCCTGGTATGAGAATGATGGAGATGAAAATTTTACTACACACATTATCTCTACTGATGCAGTAAAAGCTGTAAGTGTATTAGCCGGTGATGTTGATGGAGATGGAGATATGGATGTACTTTCTGCTTCGGCTCTCGACAGTGAAATAAATTGGTATGAAAACCTCAGCATTGTGGGGGTTGAATCAGGTTCAAACGAAATACCAACAGAATTCAGTTTAAAACAAAATTATCCTAACCCTTTCAACCCGACAACAACCATTCAATATTCAATTCAGGCAAAAAATATTGTAGAAATAAAAGTCATAGATATACTTGGAATAGAAGTTCTGTCACTTGTGAATGAAGAAAAAGATCAGGGAGTTTATACTGTTACGTTTAATGCTGCAGGTCTCTCAAGTGGAATTTACTTCTATACTCTTCGCGCCGGAACTTTTGTGAAGACAAAGAAGATGATTCTGATTAAATAACAAAATGATTCGAAAACATTTTCAATTAAGATGGAGATCAAAATGAAATTAAAAAATATTCTATTCGCTGTTCTAATAAACATCCTCTTGTTAATTAGTAGTACAAACGCCCAGTGGGTTGATACCGGGTGTCCTTTTGGTGGATATGTACAGGCGATCACAACTGCTGAACCTCAAATATTTATTGGAACAAGCCTGGGCGGAGTATATCGATCGACTGATAACGGTTCGAGTTGGTCGCAGGTCAATTCTGGTTTAACTAATACTGATGTTACTGCACTTAAATTTTCAGGTTCAAATTTATTTGCCGGAACATCGTTTGGGGGAATTTTTCGCTCGACTGATTATGGTTCGAATTGGGTAGAAGTAAATAACGGATTATCAGTTCTATTTATAAATACTCTCGCTAGTTCCGGATCCAATATTTTTGCAGGTGCACGTTATAGCGTTACAGGTGGCGGAGTTTTTCTTTCTAACAATAATGGTAACAATTGGACATATATCGGATTGACTGACTACGAAGTTTACTCACTAGCAGTTTTAGGAAGCAATCTTTTTGCCGGAACGGATAGTGGAGTTTTTGTTACGACCAATAATGGTGGTAACTGGTCGGCAGTTAATTCAGGGCTTACAGAAGATAATATTTATGCGCTTACATTTTCAAACAATACTCTTTATGCAGGAACGAGCGCGGGGGTTTTTATCTCTAATGATAATGGTGCGAACTGGACTGATATTAGTTCAGCAACACTTTCAGATAAAATTGTCTATTCCATCGCAGTTCATCAAGTGAATATTATTGCAGGAACAGGTGGATACGGTATATATGTTTCCACAAATAATGGAATAACGTGGGAAGAAAGTGATGACGGTTTACCAAATTCTTTTACTGATGTCCATGTTCTTGAAAAGTCAAGTACAACTTTGTATGCGGGGACTTTATTTCAAGGTGCCTGGGAACGTCCGTTAACAGACTATTTGACGGATGTGATTTCAACTTCTGATAACATGCCGCAAAAATTTTCTCTGTCGCAAAATTATCCCAACCCGTTCAATCCATCTACTACAATTGAATTCTCAATTCCACAGGAATCATTTGTTGAACTTAAAGTTTTTGATGTTCTTGGAAATGAAGTAGTCACTTTAGCTAAAAACAATTATGCTGCTGGTACATATAAAACTGATTTTAATGCAGATAATCTTCCAAGCGGTTTTTACATCGCAAGATTAACAGCAGGAGATTTTGTTCAAACAAAAAAGATGCTGCTTCTGAAATAACTTTCAATTATTAAATCAAATGTTAAGAGTTATTGAAGGATTATAAGATGTATTCGGATACTGTTAATTACAACAATTTAATTAAAGAGGAAATATTATGAAACCGACTAAAGTATTTTTGATTTTAATATTACTAACCACTTACAATTTGTTTTCACAAGTTGTTAATAATAATAACAACCAATTTTTCGGGGAACTAACAGAACTAACCTTCATTGGAGAAGTCGGTGTTGATCTTTTTGGTGTAACAGTTTCATCGGCTGGTGATGTAAACGGAGATGGTTATGAAGATATAATTATCGGTGCACCTTTTAATGATGCGGGAGGAGTAAACGCCGGTAGAGCTTACATTTATTTCGGCGGGACAGCAATGGATAGTATCGCTGATGTGATTTTGACAGGAGAAGCTGCCGGTGATATTTTTGGAATTTCTGTAGCATCTGCTGGTGATGTTAATGGCGATAGTTATGATGATGTGATTGTTGGAGCTCAGGAAAATAGTGCCGGCGGTACAGCTGCAGGAAGAGTATATATTTATTATGGCGGCGAATTAATGGATGATACAGCAGATATAATTATGACAGGAACAACTCCATACAACTTTTTTGGTAAGTGTGTTGCTGGTGCTGGAGACGTTAACGGGGATGGCTATGACGATGTTTTAGCATCAGCACCTTCTGATAATATCGGTACTGGTATTGCCTATATTTATTATGGAGGTTCATTGATGGATACGATCCCGGATGTCATAATGATTGGTGAAAATCTGCTTCAATATTTTGGCAGTTCAATTGCTTCTGCCGGAGATGTAAACGGTGATGGCTTCGCTGATGTATTAATAGGAGGGGCATACAATTCTTCGACAACATTTGCAGGTAAAGCGTATTTATATTTCGGAGGTGTAGTTATGGATAGTACCGCAGACGTTGTGATGAACGGCGAAATGATATCTGATCGCTTCGGTTATTCCGTATCATCCGCTGGTGACGTTAACGGAGATGGATTTAGTGATGTAATCATAGGATCCATTAATAATGATGCAGGCGGAATGAATGCGGGGAGAGCTTACGTTTATTTTGGTGCTGCGAATATGGATAGCATAGCAGATTGGATATCTACAGGCGAAGCTAGTGAAGATCAATTTGGTTCTTCAGTTGCATCTGTAGGAGATGTTAATGGAGATGGATTTGGAGATATAATTGTAGGCGCATATCTAAATGACGCTGGTGGTAGTAATGCCGGCAGGGCTTACGTTTATTTTGGTGGAACTAATATGGACAGTACAGCAGATTGGATATTTACCGGCGAGGCTGAAGGAGATTTTTTCGGACACTCAGTAGCTACTCCTGGTGATGTAAATGGCGATGGTATTTCTGATATTATGGTTGGAGCACCTTATAATGATTTCGCCGGGACAGATGCGGGAAAAGCATATCTGTATTTGTCTTCTCCAGTCATACCAGTTGAACTCACATCTTTTAGTGCTACCTACAATCAGAACAAGATTACTCTACATTGGGAAACTGCAAGCGAGCTTAATAATAAAGGTTTTAATGTTGAAAGAAGTATAAACAAAAGTGAGTGGCAAAGTTTAGCCTTTATTGAGGGAAACGGCAGCTCTACCTCACCTAAAGAATACAGCTATGTTGATAACGATCTTTTTTCCGGAGGAACTAAATTTCAATACAGATTAAAGCAGATAGACTTTGATGGTTCATTTGAATATACAGAAATAGTTGAGGTAGAAACAGTCCCCCAACTATTTGAGTTATTTCAAAATTATCCTAATCCGTTCAATCCATCTACTACAATTGAATTCTCAATTCCGCAGGAATCATTTGTTAAGCTTAAAGTTTTTGACATTCTCGGGAATGAAGTAGCTACGCTGGCGAATGACAATTATCCCGGGGGTGATTACAAAATAGATTTTAATGGAGATGATCTTCCAAGCGGTTTTTACATCGCCAGAATGAAGGCCGGAAATTTTATTCAAACAAGAAAAATGATTTTACTCAAATAATTAAAAAAAACAGGAGCAAATTATGAAAGTGATAAAACTAACATACTTTCTGGTACTTATACTATTAATTGGGAAAAGTATTGCACAGGATGCATTTGAAGGTAAAGTAATCTTCAGTGTTGAAGAGCAAGGTAAAATGCAAACTATGAACTACTATGCTAAGGATAAAAAATTCCGTATGGATGTTCCCGACAAAGGAGGAACAATACTTTTTAACAGTCGTGCATTTAAAATGTACGTGATAATGGATGAACAAAAAATGTATATGGAAACAGATATGATGCCAATGAGTACTGGTTCAGGCGGAGGTTCTATAAGTAAAACCGGTGAAACAAAAAGTATTCTTGGTTACGAATGTGAAAAATTTCTTTTTACACAGAAAGATATGAAGGGGGAAGCCTGGATGACAAAAGAGCTTGGTGCTTTTATGTTCTTTATGGATGAACAAAAAGAAATGCCTGACTGGCAATCTGAAGTGCTTGATGCAGGATATTTTCCATTGCAAGTCACTCAGCATGATACAAGAAGAAACGTTACAAGTGTATATAACGTAAAAGAAGTCACCCCGATGAAACTAAGTGATGACCTGTTTAAAGTGCCTTCTTCTTATAAAAAATTTGATCTTATGAATTTGGGAGGTTTAGAAAACTTAATCGGTAAATAAGTCACGAAGCTTCAGCCAGGATTAAAATTGTTTAAGAATTAAACAACTAACTATAATAAATAAGAAAGGAAAAATCTTATGAAAACATTTGCATCAATTCTGCTGTTCTTTATTTGTTCGTTTGCAGTTATGAATGCTCAATCTAAAATGAACGCAGGTGTCCGCGCGGTGGTTGCACTGCCGATTGGAACATTTGGAGATGTTGCAGGAACCGGATTTGGCTTACAGGGCACTTATGAAATAGGTTTTGGGAATAACCTGGTGGGGGTTGCACAAGCTGGCTACATAAGCTGGGGAGGCAAGGATTTTGGGAATTATTCTTACGGTTATTCTGCAGTCCCAATAATTTTTGGAGTAAAATATTTCTTAACTCCCGGAAAAGGATTTTATGGTACTTCATCTGTGGGTTTTCATTTTTTCTCCGTTAGCACTGATATTCCAACTTTCACTATTGGAGGAACAACTATAGGAGGTGGCTCAGCTTCTGCAAATTCAACAGATTTTACTTTTAGTCTTGGTGCCGGTTATGAAGTTCCGTTAAACAAAAAATATTCTCTCGATATAGGAGGAGATTATAATTTAATTAATGATGCAAATTATTTTACTATACACCTAGGCGGGAAAATGGGTTTATAAATTTCAAAATAAGTTTTTTAATATAATTTTATCATAATAAATCCAGGAGGCTACCTGGAGGATCAATGAGTAGGAGGAAGAAACTATTTCTTTCTCTTACTCAATTAATTTTCTTTTTATATAAAATTCGCAATTTCATCCAGGTTTTTCTTTTTGAGGTCAGGTACTTTTGTCTCTTCAGCCGGGTAACCAACAACAAGTAATAAAAAAGGTCGTTCGTTTTTTGGGCGGTCGAGAATTTCATTTAGAAAATTCATCGGGCTTGGTGTATGCGTTAATGAAACTAATCCGGCGTTATGAATTGCAGCAATTAAAAAACCAGTTGCAATACCGGTAGATTCAATAGCATAATAGTTTTTAACCTGTCTTCCGTCCGAAAGAACATCATAACTCTTTGAAAAGATTGCAATGAGATAGGGAGCCGTTTCAAGAAACGGTTTGTTCTCATCTGTTCCCAAAGGCTCAAGAGCATCGAGCCATTCTTTTGGAGCACGTTTAGAATAAAACTCGTGTTCTTCTTCTTCTGCACCAATTCTGATTTTCTTTTTTATTTCCGGATCTGAAATAACAACAAAATGCCAGGGCTGTAAGTTTGCCCCGTTTGGAGCTGTTCCGGCTGCTTTGATGCAGTTTTCAATAATTTCTTTTGGAACTTTTTCATTTGAAAAATCTCTTACCGTTCTTCTTCGTTTTATTTCATTGAAAAAATTTTCTGATCGCGTAATCATTTCTTTTTCAGAATATTTTTTATAATCCGGGAGAGGAATAAAATTCTTTTCCATTTTTTTACTGTTTTATTTTTAAATAATAAAATAAGATAATAATCATAAGGGAATAAAAAAGGCGGTCAGTTTAAAATAAAACTAACCGCCGGGAATGATTCAACAAAAATTGTTACTTCAAAAGAATCATTTTTTTTGATTCAGAATATACATTTGTTTCCAATTTATAGATATATGTTCCGCTTGAAAGTTCACTTGCATCAAAAATAACTTTATGATCACCTGCTTGTAAAACATTGTTTATTAATGATGTAACCAAATTTCCTAAAATGTCATAAACTTTTAGAGAAACAAATTGCTCACTGCCAACTGTGAACTGTATACTTGTAGTTGGGTTAAATGGATTTGGATAATTTTGTTCGAGCTTAAAACTATTTACTAAAGAATGTTGTACCTCAATATTTGTAACTGAAGTGCTGAGTAGCTTTCTTTCAAATGCTCCGTTTCCATGAGTCATGACTCTTAAAACATTATTCACTGCGCAGATGTTTAAATCCATTGCCTGAACAGAATTTGGCAAACCATCATTAAAATCCTGCCAGTTACCTCCGCCTGTTGTAGAAACAAAAACACCCAGATCAGTTCCGATATAAATATGATCTGAATTATCAGGATCAACAATTACTGAAGGAGATGGAATATCAGGTAAGTTGTCGCTGATATCCATCCAGTTTGTTCCGCTGTTTGTTGATTTAAAAATGTGTGAAGTTCCAAAACCATAGAAAGTCAGATAAACAATATTATCATTATTTGGATCCACGGCTAAATCCGCCGGAAACCTATCCGGTAAACTTCCTGTAATATTTATCCAGCTTGATCCGCCGTTATCTGTTCTGAAAATATTCCCTCTTAAAGTGGAGGAGGGTGCTGTCGCAACAAAAACTTTGTTGCTGTTCGAGTAACTTATATCCAATGCAATTGCAAAGTTACCATCAAGTGTATTCCCACCGTTGGTAGTTGTCCAGCTGCTGCCTGAATTGGTGGATTTATAAATTAAGTTTCTACCTGCATAAATAATGTTACTATTTCCGTAAGCAATTAAATATGGAGCTATAAATGCAGTAGGATTGCTTCCTCCGGGTGGTGTTACAGATGTAAAAAAATTATTTCCGCGGTTTGTTGATTTTCTAACATTTAAATATTGCCAGGAAGCAAAAATAATATTATCATCTGTTGCGTCTATTGCAGTCCAGCTTCCATCACCGCCAATATTTCTTATCCAAGCAAGACTCCCATCATAAATTACAGTGCTGTTATCTTGAAGACCTCCAATCGCAAAAAGTGAATCGGTTTGTGAACTTGAAGTTCCGTTATAAAACTGAGTGGTTTGGTAACGCCCGTTACAGGATTCAAAAATTTGACCGAAATCAGTAGTACGGAAAACACCACCGTCAGTTCCAATATAAAATGTATTCATATCTGTTGGGTGTTGAATAACAACATGTGCATCTGAATGAACATAACCGGGTCCACTTCCTTCATCAGGGTTACCGATTTCAGGTCTTCCGAGTGTAACTCCGCCAAAGGATTGTTGTGTAATTGTCAACCCGCCATTTGTTGATTTCCAGACTTCAATTCCGATTAACATTAATCTATCCGGGTTTGATTGATCAACAGCAACATCATGAGAAAACCAGCCTTGATGCTGGGAATAATCTGTAGTTGTCATTATTGTCCAGTTTAATCCTGCATCTGTTGATCTGCAAAGCCAGCTGGCACCCTCACCAACTTCAAATCCATCACCAATGCTTGCAAACATTATAGTTGGGTCGGCGGCATAAACATCAAGCTGAATTTTTCCTCGGTATGTTGTTGGTAAACCTGAAGTTATTTGTGTCCAGTTATTTCCGCCATCCGAAGAACGCCAAATTCCATATTGAGGACTTTGAAAATTTCCGTTTCCGGTAAGGATAATATTTGTATCAACCGGATCAATAATCAAATCCATTGCCATTACAACATTGTTAACCATTTGCCAGGTTATACCGGCATCATAAGAACGGTAGGTGCCTTCAGTAGTAGCAGCCCATACTGAATTAGTATTTTGTGGATTTATTTTCACCGCCCAAACTCCATGTTGATCACTGTAAGACCAATCGAGACTTTTTGACCAGGTAATTCCACCATCTGTTGTTTTTAAAATACCAACTCCATAAGTACCCCTTGTATTTCTGTAAGCAGCGCCTGTTCCTGCAGATTCATAATTATAAACTTCTCCGGTACCGATATAAATAGTGTTTGAATCATCAGGTGCAATAGCAATAGAACTTACTCCAAGTACAGGAAAGTTTGTGGATATATAATGCCAGGCATCAACACCAGTCCCACCGCTGTAACTTACCCATAAACCTCCGCTTGCAGAGCCGGCATAAATTGTATTTGGATTTTGAGGATTAAATGCCAGTGCATTTGTTCTACCGCCTGTGTTATGCGGACCAATCATCTGCCACGGAGCAGGATTCATTTCCGAATTCAATTTATTCAAACTAATAGTTTGTCTTTTTTCAAAAGCCTGTATGAATTTTCCTTCGGGTATTTCTTTTCCGGGATAAGCTCTGACTTGTGCCCAGAAAGTAAGTGCATTGTATGCTTCTGATACTTTTTCAATTTCGAATGGAGTTACTGAGGAACTTTGAAAAGAAAAGTATCCTATCAGCATAAAAAACAGAACAAATAATAACTGTAATTTATTTTTCATTTCTCATCTATTTTAATTCACAAATTAATTTGAAATCAGAATAATACTCATATGTATTTCATTCAACACTAAAATATAACCAGTTATCATAAATTTACAGATAATCAGCCGTCAATTCATAAAATTCAGCAAGTGAAAAGTAACTTTTTAAATTTTATCAGAGTCAAATGAAGAAAACCAAAGAGGTAAATATGAAAAATTATGCACAAAAATCTTTTCTACTAATTGTTGCTTTATTTATATCAAACATTCCAGTCCATTCATCTGTTCCGGATTTCAGGTTTGATGACCTGAAGCTAATTAAAGAAAAAACATTTCCAACTACGGAAGGAAAAACAGTTCGCGTTAAAGTTTCAGGCGGTGATGTTTTTCTTAGTTCGTGGGATAAAAATGAAGTTTACATTAAAATTCTTGGCAACGAAAATGCTGAGGAAAAACTTGAGTTTGATCTGAACAGCACAGATGACGGAGTTGAGATAATAAGCAGGAAAAAAAGTTCAGGTATGAACTGGTTCAATAACATCCAGGTAAAAGTTGAAATAAAAGTTCCTGAAAAATATAATTCAGATATAAACACATCCGGCGGTGATATTTCATATAACGGAATTAATGGCATTGCAAAATTGAACACTTCGGGCGGTGATGTTGAAGGAGAAAACTTTACAGGCAGACTGGATATTTCAACATCGGGTGGTGATATATCATTAAATGGAAGAGATACTGAAATTGATGCCCGTACTTCAGGAGGTGATATTGATCTTAATTACAGTGGAACAAACATGGGTATAGATCTTTCAACATCCGGCGGCGATATTACAGTAAAATTACCAGAAAATTTTAATGCCTCAATAGAACTCTCAACTTCAGGTGGTGATGTTTCATGTTCGCATAAAATGAATAACGTTACAAAAATGTCTCATTCAAAACTTATTGCTGATCTGAATAGCGGTGGTAAAAAATTATCTGCTCATACCTCTGGTGGTGATGTAGAAGTTTTATCAAAATAAAAAAGGCGGGATAAACCCGCCTTTAATTGTTAACCGGTAACTGTTAATTAACCGTTGCAATATACGGTTGTATTTTATCCTCAAGATGTTTCTTGGGTACAGCACCTATTACGGCATCAACAACCTGTCCGTCTTTGAATATTCCGAGTGTCGGAATACTTCTTATTCCATATTTAATTGCTACTGCTTCGTTTTCATCAGTATTAAGCTTAACCACTTTTAATTTTCCTTCGTACTCGCTTGCTATTTCTTCAACTACCGGTGCAATCATTTTACATGGTCCGCACCAGGGTGCCCAGAAATCAACAAGAACTGGAGTTTCAGATTTTAATACTTCCTGATCAAAATTAAAATCCGTTCCTTCGATAATATTTTTCATTGTTCCTTTTACATTGTTAATGAAAATTACACCCGGTAAGATGTGGGTTGTATAGGAAGGATTCAAGTTTTGGATGACATCTGTCACAATGAAAAAGTGGGTAATATTAGTCAAAAAAGGGATTATAGTTCAGCTTTCATCTCTTTTTCGTAGAAACTGCGATAAGTTTTTATACCATTAAAAATTGACTGTGCTATTTGTTGCTGACCCTTTTTACTCTTTAAAAATGCTGCGTCATTTTTGTTAGAAATAAACCCCGTTTCAACCAGGACACTTGGCATTGAAGCACCAACAAGCACATAAAACCCGGCTTGTTTAACTCCACGGGAAGAAAGCTTTAAATTTTCTGAGAAATCTTTATTAAGCAGTTCAGCAAATTTTTCTGAATATTTCATATAAGATGAATGAGCCATACTTACAAGAATAAAATTTTCATCAGTAAGTTTTTCATAACGATTTGGATTATCTTCATAATTAATTACACTGTTTTCTCTTTCAGCAATATCAATTGCTTCTTCGGTTCTTCCCGGTCTTAACAGATAAACTTCAATACCATTGCTATTGGTCGGTTTTTGTTTTGTTGAATTACAATGTATTGAAATAAACAGGTTTCCATTATTCTCATTTGCAATTTTTCCACGTTTATATAAATCTATAAACGTATCATTTTTTCTTGTGTAAACAACTTTAACATCCTTCAATTCTTCTTCAATCAGTTTTCCAAGCTCAAGTGCGATTGCAATATTGATATCTTTTTCTTTCAAACCTCCAATTCCAATGGCGCCTGGATCTTTACCGCCATGCCCCGCATCAATAACAATTACATTAAAATCCCATTTGTCAATATTCTTTTCGGTGTTTTCATTCTTAGTAAAAATTTTATTGTGAATTGTAATCAGGATATCGTTACTGTTTTGCACATTCATTACTTCGTTGGTGGAATAATCATCACCAACTTTAAATTTAAATTCAGCGTCAGGTCCAACATTTTTTGTTTCTATTTTCTGAATCAGTCCGCTTAAATTTTCCTTTGTTGTTTTGAAAGGATCCGCATTTACTTTCCTAAAAATAATTGTGAGAATTCCGTCTTTAAAAGAACTGTAATAAGATGGTATTCTTTTATTTGACTGAACTCGCACTAAAGTTCCGTTTGCTTTCTGAGTAATTGTGATTCCACTAATGTTGAAGCTGGTTCCTGTTGGTACATCCGGATTATCATACATCCATTTATTGTCTGAAGAGGAAGTAATTCCCTCACCGATAAGCAGTTTGTTGGGATTTTCAAACTTTAATTTTTTCTCAAATACAGTTTGAAGCGGCTCAAGACTATAAAGAACAGGAATGTAAATTTTCTTGTCTATATAAAAAGATGAAGTTGGAAGCTGATAAATCTTTGAAATTCCTGTAGAACGTGGTGTTACAATTAAATATGGATTTTTTGTTGATGCTTTAAAAAGGTAATTGTCAAATTTTAATTCAATTTTACCGTTGCTGCTATTGTAGTATGAATTAATTGAAAGTGCATCGGCAAAATCATTTAAAGAAAAATAAACTGTTCCTTCCCTGATGTATGCAGGTATATATTTTGTTCCTTTCTCCGTAACAACTGCAACATTATTCTGGGAAAGTATAGGGAAGCAAGCAAGGAACAATAATAAAATTGTAATCCGGGTTATCATCTGATTAAAAATAATTAACCGATAAATGGAATAATAAACCCACTTTTCTTTTTATACTCACTAAAGCTGTTTCCAAAATGTTTCTCCATCATTTTTTCTTCCACAATTGCCCGCATAATAATAAAAGGAATTTCAATAATTGTTAAGGCAAAAACAAGATAGCTAAGCGTAGCAGCAGAAGCTCCCAAATCAAGAAGAATCTGGCTGAGATACTGCGGATGCCGGATAATTTTAAAAGGACCTCTTGTAATCAACTGTTGATCTTTTTTTATCATAATATCCTGCGAATAATTTTCACCAAGAGTTCTGAATGCCCATATCTGGAACCAGGAAAAAACCAGATAAACAACAAGCCCAGAGTAACGCAACGGATTCAATTTTTCAACATATTCAAGAGTTCCGATTTGAAATGTTGCAATGACTAAGGTAATAATTGTTAAAGCGGAAAGAATAAGCGGCAGCTTTTGCAAGTAAGTTTTTGGTTTATCTTTTGCTACCATCACTTTGGATTTTAAACCTCGTTGCGCACCCGAAACATTAGCTCCGAATGTTGCAATAATATTTAACAGAACGATGATGTTTACCGGATCCATATTTTAAAATGTTTTAATTTATTAATAATAAGAAAGCTTTAATCAATATTTTTCCCGTGGCGTTTCATTATTTCTGTCCATTCTTCCAGACTGAGTTGTTCCGATTCTTCAATTAACATTATTGGAATATCATCTTCAATCCTGTAACGCCGGCGTGTTTTTTTATCTGTTGAAACCAATGTTTCATCGTCAAGTACCAGATCGGCTTTTGTTTCCGGGCAGCAGAGAATATCCAATAAGTCTTTACTGATCATTTAATTATGTCCTTTAAATCAGAAAAATAATTTATGGTAACAATATAATAATTAAACGAATTTATTTGACTTAATATTTTAAGTTATCAATATAAGGCGGATAATATTACAGACGTTGTATTACTCTGGAAACAGCATTACATTTTATCACAGCCAATTTAGAATTTTTCCAAATCAAAAATTTATCTGCATTATTTTGTTAAAAATTATTAGCCAAGTACACATAGAACTAAAATTTTTTTTTCTCCTGATTTTTATTTCTTCTGGGTTTCTATTTCCCCAAAACAAAGAAATTCAATTTGAGCATATCTCCACAAACAATGGTCTGTCTCATTCAACTGTTTACTGCATAATGCAGGACAGCTATGGTTTTATGTGGTTTGGAACGCAGAACGGGTTAAACAAATATGATGGATATAACTTTACTATCTATAAAAATGTACCTTTCGATTCACTTTCGCTTTCAGATAACTGGGTTCAGGCTTTGCTTGAAGCTAAAGATGGAACAATCTGGGTTGGGACCCACAGCGGCGGCGTATTTGAATTTGACCGTGATAAAGAAATTTTTATTAACCACAGAAATGAACCGGGCAATTCTAATTCATTAGTGAATGACCGGATTTGGGATTTGCTTGAAGACAATGAAGGGAATATATGGATCGGTACTTCAGCAGGGCTTGATAAATATGATGTTAAAAATAAAAAGTTCACTCATTATTTAAGTGAAGAAATTAACTCCCTGATTAACAATGCAGTAAATTCAATTCATCAGGATGAACATGGTATGCTATGGCTTGCTACATGGGGAGCAGGTCTTATAAAATTTGACCCTTCATCAGGAGAAATTCTTAAAACATTTACTTTTGAAAACCATCCTGATAATCTGAAATATGTTTCGAACAAAATTAAAGTAGTCTTCGAAGACCAGAAAGGAATTTTCTGGCTGGGAACAAGTGGAGATGGTTTAATCAGGTTTAATCCGGTTAGTGGTGAGTATAAATATTTTGTACACAATCCGGATGATAAATATTCTATCGGTTACGATTACGTCCTTTCAATAATTGAAGACGAAAACGGAAACCTGTGGCTTGGTACTCATGACGGGGGACTGAATGAATTCAACAAAAAAGAAAATAAGTTTTATCATTTTTTGAATAATCCTCTTGATCAGTACAGCCTCAGCAACAATTGGGTTCCGGCGCTTTGTGCAGATAATTCGAGGATAATCTGGCTCGGAACAGACAGAGGAGTAGATAAATTCAGACCGGGAAGCCAGGTATTTAAAATTCTAAAACACATCGAAAACTTTCCCAATAGCCTTTCTTCTGATGATGTACATGCAGTTATGGAAGACTCAGATGGGTTTATTTGGATCGGAACATGGAACGGCGGATTAAACCGGTATGATCCAACAACAAAAACATATCAAAAATTTTATCATACTACTGAAAAAAATAGTCTGTCGAATAATATTGTTCTTTGTATGATGGAAGACAGCGACAGGCAGCTTTGGTTTGGTACATATAACGGTTTGGCAATGTATAATAAGAAAAACAACAACTTTAAAACTTTTAAAAGCACGAAAGGTGATAGTACTACTTTAAGTTTCAACGATATCAGTGCGTTGTGTGAAGATAAAAAGGGTAATATTTGGGTTGGAACCTGGGGCGGAGGATTGAACAGGCTGAACAAAAAGACAGGAAAGTTTAAACAATACCTTTCGGATCCTGATCATACAAATGGATTAATGGATCAGATAATAACCTCTCTTTTTCTTTCAAAAAATGGAACTATGTATGCAGGTACGGCAGCCGGAGGATTGCATATTTATCTGGATAACTTTGATAAGTTTTATAATTTCAGATTCGATCCATCCGATTCAAATTCAATAAGCAGCAACAGCATAAACTGGATTACCGAAGATAAAGAAGGAATTATCTGGATTGGTACTGCAGGAGGCGGATTAAACAGTTTTAATCCCAAAACAAAAAAGTTTAAGTACTTTTACGAGAAAGATGGATTGGCTGACAATGCAATCACAGCAATTCTTATTGATAATAATCAAAATTTATGGCTCAGTACATCAAAAGGAATTACCCGCTTTAATCCAAATTCTTTACAGGTTATAAATTATGATTACAGTGACGGTCTCGGAAACACTCAGTTTGTGAGTGCTGCTGGCAAAGGTAATGATGGGAAATTAATGTTCGGCGGTAAAAACGGTGTTACATATTTTTATCCTTCAATTAAAGATGAACCGAATTTCAATCCTTCCATCGTAATTCTTAACTTCAATATTTTTGATCAGCCTTTAAAACTGGATAAAGATATTTCCGGTGTTGACTATGTTGAATTAGATCACACAGAAAATACTTTCTCTATTGATTATGCAGCTCTCAATGCCTCACGTCCTGATAAAATCAGGTATGCTTATAAACTTGAAGGATTCGACAACAACTG
Organism: uncultured Ignavibacteriales bacterium; assembly: GCA_963715745.1. GTDB lineage: Bacteria > Bacteroidota > Ignavibacteria > Ignavibacteriales > Ignavibacteriaceae > CAWGJF01. The sequence goes on along the minus strand of OY970271.1, from coordinate 3,788,853 downwards.
GGTTATATCAGATAAAAGAAGAACAGCTTTCTATACCAATCTTGATCCCGGCGATTACAAATTTTATGTTAAAGCCTCTTTAGACGGAAATAACTGGGTTGAGAAAAAAGAAGGATTAACTGTTTATATTATTCCGCCATTCTGGCAAAGATTGTGGTTTATCATATTGAGTACGATATTACTTGCACTTATTATTTATTCAATTTATCAATACCGCGTTAACAGTCTTTTAAAGATTGAAAGACTGCGTACAAGAATTGCTTCTGATCTTCACGACGAACTTGCTTCAAATTTGAGCAGCATCGCAATGTTTGGGAATATAATTCAGCAGGAAAATCAAGAAAAGAAAAATTCTCCTCATGAACTGCTAGACAGGATAATAAATCTTTCCCAGGATTCTGTTATTGCAATCAGGGAAATTATCTGGGCAATAAATCCTAAAGTTGAAACGATCCATAATCTTTTGATTAAAATACGTGATTCAATAGTTGTAAGCTGCAGAGCAAAAAATATTAAGCTTGAATTCGATATACCTGATGAACAAATGCTTTCTGCTGAAAACCTTTCGCCGGAAATAAGAAGAGATTTGTGGATGCTGCTTAAAGAAGCATTGACAAATTCAATTAAACATTCCTGCTGCACAGAACTTAAATTAATTGCTTTGTATGACGGACATCTTTTAAGAGTTGTAATCAAAGATAACGGCAAAGGCTTTAACAAAGAAGCAAAATTTTCAGGACATGGTCTTGTTAATATGAAAAGACGTGCTGCAAGTCTTTATGCAGATTTTGAAATAAATTCTGAAAAAGATGAAGGTACCACAATAATTCTATCACTAAAAATCTGAAAATAGTCCATTTGAACTATGGATTATAGCTCAATTCTTTCAGATGTTGTTATCCCGTTTAAAAGTATTTGTATTTATGGCTATTTCTGTTGCAATTGTAGAAGATAATAAAGATTTAAGAGTAGGAACGACCTATGTCTTGAAAGCGTCGCCTGCACTTGAAGTTGTCGGATCTTATGAATCGGCAGAAGAATTGCTCAATTCATTTGAAGAAACCAAGCCAGATGTTGTCCTGATGGATATAGAACTTCCGGGGATTTCAGGGATCGAAGCAACTGCAAAACTAAAAGCCGAACATCCAAACGTTCAAATAGTTATTCTTTCTGTATTTGAAGATGATGAAAATGTATTCCAGGCAATTTGTGCAGGTGCCTGCGGGTATATTTCTAAACCTGTGATGCCAAACCGTGTTCTTGATATAGTTGAGCAGGCTTTTGCAGGCTCTTCGCCAATGTCACCTCACATTGCACGCAAAGTTCTGGAAATGTTCAGGAAACATTTGCCGCCGCCAAAAGCTGATTACAATTTAACCCCACGTGAAATTGAAGTGCTTGATATGCTCGTTCAGGGATTTGACAATAAAATGATTGCTGAAAAAATGTTTTTAAGCACTTATACAATTCGTGCTCATATCAGAAATATTTATGATAAGCTGCACGTCCATTCTAAATCACAAGCGGTTGCAAAAGCACTCAAAGAGCGCATCACACAGAAATAGGTAATTATTTTCCTCATAATTTCATTTCGTTGAATCACACTTCATAAAATTAGAACCGCTGTTCTATTCACAATTATGTTTCTGTGCAATAGTTTTCTTGTGTAAAATAATTTTAAGTGTAAATGATTTATGAAAACAGAACTGATATCAAAAATATTAATAAATAGAAATCCCGAAGCAGTTTTCGATTATATAGCTGATGTTGAGAATGATATTCACTGGAGAAATGGTGTAATATCAATGAAGCAATCGACCAGAGGATTTACTGATTTAACTTCTGTGCAGGATGAGGTTTTAACTTTGTTCGGAAAAATTTTTAGAATTAAAGCAATTGTTACCAGGTATGTTCATAATTCTGGTTATTCATTCAGGATTTTTAAAGGTATCCCCGGGTTAACAGGATACAGAAAAGTCCAAAACATAAATGGAAATACTCTTTTTACTTATTCAGTTTGTATGGAAGCCAATCCGTTTTTATCTGTGTTACTTTTTCCGTTGAAGTTAATTTTTGTAAAACGTTTCCAGTCAGATCTTAAAAGACTAAAACATATACTTGAAAAGGTAAATAAAAAACAAGAAGAAAAAGTTTATCAGCTTCCAAAACTGTTGCAGGTTGTACAAACGATTATTTTTAATGTTTTTGGCAGATCAGTTTTTATCCCTGATTCAGATTAATTCTAACACAATCCAACACCTATAACCGTATGTTGCAAAAGGACTAATGAAAGCTTGCCTGCAGGTAAGCAGGTTAGCCCCTTTCTTTTTCGACCAGGTCATTACATTTTCAAATTTATTTACTTCTAATAATGATTATTTTTAAATACTATTAACAAAAAATTAAATGGTATGAACACTTCAAAATTTTTAGCAAAACCCGGCAACAAAATTCAGCTTATAAAAGCAGACACTTCTTTTACGGGAGAATTCCCTTCAAAATCGGATGCAAAAAAATTGCTTAAGGAAAACATTGATAAAATGGCTGAGCTCCAGGATAAACTTTATGCACAGGATAAATATTCATTGCTCATTGTTTTCCAGGCAATGGATGCTGCGGGAAAAGATGGTACAATTAAACACGTTATGAGCGGATTAAATCCGCAGGGAACACAGGTTACAAGTTTTAAGCAGCCGTCGTCAACTGAACTGGATCATGGATACCTTTGGCGAATAAACAATGCTTTACCCGAAAGAGGACGGATCGGAATTTTCAATCGCTCACATTATGAGGAAGTTTTGGTTGTACGCGTTCATAACCTCATAAAAAATCAGAAGATTCCCGATAAATTTAAAAACAATAAAATTTGGGAGCTCAGGTACAAGCAGATTAATGATTTCGAAAAATATCTTTATGAAAACGGGACGATAATATTAAAATTCTTTCTTCATGTTTCAAAAGATGAACAGAAAAAAAGATTTCTGAAAAGAATCGATGATACAGCAAAGAACTGGAAATTTTCAATGGGTGATATTGAGGAGAGAAAATTCTGGAATGAATACCAGAAAGCCTACCAGGAAGCAATAAACACAACAAGCAAAAAACATTCACCTTGGTACATAATACCGGCTGATAAAAAATGGTTTGCAAGACTCGTGGTTTCTCAGGTTATTGTTGAAACTATGAAGAAACTGAAACCGGCTTATCCGAAACTGGAAAAGAGTAAAACCGATGAGCTGCTGAAAGCTAAAGAAAGCTTGTTAAAAGAGAATTAAAACTGAAAACTTGCATGAGATAGAAAGAATGATTAAAATTGAGTCCCTCACCCAAGGGTCCCCCGCAAAACTCTTTCTTCTTATGGAAGGAAGAGGGGGGACATTTTTTTATCTGAATTATAAAATTTCTTTCAATCTCTCCGGCGGACGGGCAAGAATTGCTTTTTCACCTTTCTCAACTATAGGTCTCTGAACAAGATCTGGATTATTAATCATCAAATCTAAAACCTGGGCTTCGGTGTAATTTTTATTTTTCATATCCAGATCTTTATAAGCCTGCTCATTTTTTCTTAACAACTCTGATGGTTTCATCTTCATTTTCTTAAGCAGGTTTTGCAGCTTTGTTTTTGTAAATGGCTTGATGTAATAATTCACTTTTTCAAAGTCTACTCCTGTCTCGCCTAGAGCTTTTACAACTTTTCTGCAGGTTGTGCAGGTTGGTTTTTCATAAATTGTTATTTTACTCATCTTAAAATTCCCTTTTTTATATTGTATGTTAAATTCTAAAAATAATATGCTAATTTAATTCAGATTCAAACAAAAATCATTTTTCAAAATATCTTGTTCAGGGCGAAACCAAAATATTTAATCCAATAACAGGGATTTCATTTCTTTATTATAAAAGTCAATTTTCATATATTTCAATTCCTATAAATCGGGATCACTACTATTTATGAGCATTTACAAAAACCTGATAAATACAATTAACCAAAAAGGCGCTGCTTATCTTGTTCTTCTTGATCCTGATAAGATTTCAACTTCAAGGCTTCCCGGATTTTTAAAACATTGTGAAAAATCTGGTGTTGATGCTTTCCTTATTGGCGGCAGCCTGATGATGAGCGATAATTTTGAGTCATTCATAGAAATTGTAAAAACAAATTCTTCACTGCCTGCAATTATTTTTCCCGGTGGTGTTAACCAGGTTTCTCCGGTTGCTGATGCTATTTTGTTTTTATCAGTTGTCAGCGGAAGAAATGCAGACCATCTGATTGGCAAACATGTAATTGCCGCTCCATTAATTAAGAAAGCAGAAATTGAACCGATCTCAACCGGATATATTCTGGTTGAATCCGGACAAACGACTACTGCTGTTTATATGAGCGGAAGTATGCCTGTTCCCAGAAACAAACCTGAAATTGCTGCGGCTACTGCTTTGGCTTCAGAATATCTCGGAATGAAGCTGGTTTATCTCGAAGCAGGTTCCGGTGCTGTAGAATCAGTCCCTGATGAAATGGTTAAAGCTGTTTCAGATGTTTGCAATATACCAATAATTGTTGGAGGCGGCATTAAAACTCCGCAGGCTGCAAGAAACAAAGTTGAAAATGGTGCAAGCATAGTTGTAACAGGAAACTTTTTTGAGAATGAAAACAACTGGGATATGATAAGAGATTTTGCTGCTGCGGTTCATATAAAAAATCCAGTCACCGTCTGATGACATCTTCTCATTTAACCAGCTTTAATTAATAAGGAATATCTATGGATAAAGAAAAATTTATTTCTGAATCGCTGAATGAAAGTGCAGATACAAAAAAGAAAATCCTAAGTGAATGTAAAGATGATATTTTAAAAGCTGTTGAATTATTATCGTCGATTTTTAAAAATGGAAACAAACTACTGCTCTGCGGTAACGGCGGCAGCGCAGCTGACTGCCAGCATATAGCAACAGAATTAATGATCCGTCTCAGTCATCATATCGAAAGACCTGCTTTACCTGCAATTGCTTTAACTACGGACACTTCAAATCTTACGGCTGGTGGCAACGATATTGGTTTTGAAAATGTATTTGCACGCAATGTCGAAGGACTTGGGAATAAGGGAGATGTTTTGCTTGCAATTTCTACAAGTGGGAATTCCGGTAATGTTATTAAAGCAGTAATGAAAGCAAGAGAAAAAGGAATGAAAGTAATTGGTTTTCTTGGCGGGAACGGGGGAAAATTGAAGGAGCTTGTGAATCTTCCAATTATAATACCTTCCTTAAATGTTCAGCGAATTCAGGAAGGTCACATCACTGTCGCACATATTGTTTGTGAGCTTGTTGAAGAAGAACTTTACGGTTGATGCGAGTGCAAGTTCACAAGCAAGTTCAAGTTTTTCATCTTGAACTTGATCCTGCACTTGAATTACGCTTCGTTACTGAAATTATTTAGATTCAATCCAGTGAACAATATCACCTTCTTTAATATTATACTTATCGGAAAATCCTCCAACAACTTCAAGAACAAATAAAGCCGGTTTTGTAGATGGATAACTTTGCTGCGAAAGTGGTGTTGTATTTTTATGAATTGTTACAACCCTGTTTTCTTTATTTATAAAGATCATATCGAGAGAAAACAAAGTATTCAGCATCCAGAACGACTGCATTCTTTCTTCATTAAAAATAAAAAGCATTCCCTGGTTATCTTCCATATCTTTTCTGTTCATCAATCCAAGCTGACGGGAATAATCATCATCAGCAATTTCAACATCAATCTTTGTTTTGTCATTCCCAAGCGAATCTGAAATAGTAAGTTCACCTTCTTTTTTAAATTTATAATAATGCATTTCAGAAGTATCTTTTTTAATAAAATTGTTGTAAATAAAAAAACCGGCTACAATTATTATAACAGCAATAATTCCATATTTTGGTGTGGAAGATTTTTCCTTTTGTTCGGTTTTTTGTTTTTCTGTAGGTGATTGCTTTTTCTTTTGTGCCATTCTTATATTTCAGATATTTATACAGGGCAAATATAATAAAACAGTGCTATTTAATATCTGTTGATTTATTGCTGATAGGTTCTTATTGAACTTTGACGATTATTATTTGTTAAGTAATTATTTGTAACATATAGTTATTGAAATGGAAAACAAATCTAAACCACTGATTTCAGTTATTATGACGGTGTACAACCGGCAGGCATATATAAAACGCGCAATAGAATCGGTGTTGAACCAGAGCTATGATAATTGGGAAATTATTGCTGTTGATGATGGTAGCAGGGATTATTCAGCTTATCTGCTTGAACTATACAAAGCTTTTTCGGAAAAGATAAAAGTAGTTTACCAGGATCATAAATCTCTGCCAGCAGCAAAGAATAATGGCATACTAAATTCAAACGGAAGTTTTATTACATTTCTCGATAGTGATGATGAGTTTGCCACTGATCACTTGAATTTGCGAATAAGATATCTGAAACAAAATCCTCAAGTAGACTTGCTGCATGGAGGGGTTAAAGTGATCGGGAACGAATATGTGCCTGACAGACAAAATTCTAATAAGCTGGTTCATTTATCAGAATGTACCATAGGCGCAACATTTTTTGGTAAAAGAAAATTATTTATTGAACTAAATGGTTTTAAAGAGATTTCCTACAGCGAAGATTCAGAATTCCTGGAAAGGGCAGAACGATCATTTAATGTTATGAAAGTTACTTTTCCCACATACATTTACCACCGCGAAACTCCTGACAGCATAACTAATAAGATAGTTCAGGAATCAAAATGAACGGGAAAATATTAAAAAGAGAAATAATAAAATTATCAGTACAACAGGAGAAACTTATCGTAAGCGGGTGGGGAAAAGATGTAATTGAAAATACGGTTGTTGAAAAAATCACTTACTTATCTGACGGATTAAAAGTGAGGGGGTACATCGGTTACCCGACGGACCAATCAAAAAAATTTCCCTGTGTAATCTGGAACCGTGGAGGTTATGGAAACAAAGGTGCGATTGATTCATTTACTGCAAGGGGAATTTACGGACAGCTTGCAAGCTGGGGTTATGTGGTTTTTGCGTCGCAATACAGGGGAAATGACGGCGGTGATGGAAAAGATGAATTTGGTGGAGATGATGTAAACGATGTTTTAAACTTAATTCCGCTGGCTGAAGAATTTGATTTTGCAAATAAAGATAAATGGGGAATTGAAGGCTGGAGCAGAGGAGGAATGATGACTTATCTTGCTCTAACAAAAACTAAAATATTTAAATGTGCAGTTGTGAATGGAGGGATAGCAAATTTAAGATGCAGTTCGGATGAAAGTCCTTTTATGAGAAGATTGTATGAAGCAACATTAGGTGAATACAAAGGTGAAGAATTCTATGAAAAATGTGACAGCCGCTCCATTGTAAAGTTTGCCGATAAGCTTTCTCCGAATACACCAATCCTGATGATTCACGGAACAAATGATGACAGAGTTCTGCCTCACGATTCTCTTGATCTTTCTTATAAATTATTAGAATATAAAATACCTTTCAGATTGGTTATGCTTGAAGGCGGAGATCACTTTATGAAGAAACACCGTAAAGAAGTTGACGAGTTGAGAAAAAAATGGTATGAGAAGTATTTTCGGTGAAGTTCAAGAGTAAGTTCAGGTTCAAATCTAAAAATACTTGCACTTGATCTTGAACTTGCTCTTGCATTTATTTCAGCAACACCGTTTTAATTTTTCTTAGTTGAGAATAAAAATTATTTTAAGCAAGTTGCAATTAATAAATTGAGATTACCTTGAAGCACACAATCCCAACAATTCTTATCGTCATTTTTTCTCTTTATTCTGCCGTTGATTCATTAGCACAAGATACGCTTTATACCAAGGGACTACCAAATGGTTTTGCCTGGATAGCCCCATTAACGTTGAGTAAAAATGTGTATGGAAAAGAAGAATCACTTTTAGAAAGTTTACGGCAACGAAATTATATGTCCAAGATTGATTCTTCGAAAAATGACAGAACTTTCCCATTAAATTGTGATGAATATATTAATAAACTAAGCAGTCAAAGCACCGCCATTGATTTTAAGGATATTACCAAGCAGATCGATGTTTTTTATACTGATAACGAAAATTTAATCATTCCGGTTTTAGGGGCATATTGTTATTGTGTTAAAAAATTAGTTGGTGCAGATGCGGAGGAGCTTGAAAATTACAGACAAAAATTACTGCAATATTCTAATGATTGATCATCAAATTAAATTATTTCAACAAAATCATCTTCTTCGTTTCAGTAAATTCACCGGCCCCGCCGTTTGCGGGGTAAACTTTTAACTGATAAAAATAAATTCCGCTTGGAAGATTTGTTCCGCTAAATCCAATTTCATATTCACCTGCAGGTTTTTCTTCATTAACGAGTGTTGCAATTTCTCTTCCAAGCACATCATAAATTTTCAGGTTTATGTTTCCCGTCTCTCGTCTTACGTTTTGCGGTATGCTGTATTTTATTTTCGTAACCGGGTTAAACGGGTTGGGGTAGTTCTGGGAGAGAGAGAATTTATTTGAAAGAGCAACTTCAACTTCTATAATATTTGAATACTCAAAAGAACCACCATAATCCATTTGCATTAATCTGTATTGATATGTTCCAGAGCTAACATCATTATCTGTAAATGAGTAATGTTGTGTTTCTGTTGTTGTTCCGTGTCCTTCTATAAAACTAATTTTTTGCCAATCCTCAGAAGCGGTCTTCCTTTCTATTTCAAATCCTTGATTGTTAATTTCTGTTGCGGTTGTCCAGTTGAGAATTATTTCATTCGCATTTGCGATTGCAGTGAACAAAACCAATTCAACAGGTGTCCCTCCATTAATTGTTTTTAAAATAGTTCCATTATTGCCGGCAGCCCATCCGGTAAGATTGTTAAAAAAGAATATAGAATTTAAATCAGATGTTGTTCCGCTTGTCTGCACTGACCAGTTGTTACCTCCGTCTGATGTATATAGAACGTTTCCATCCAGACCAGAAACCCAGCCGTTATTTGCATCAGTAAAATAAACAGAAGTATAAGTTTTTAGTGTGTCGCTTCTTAGCAGTGACCAGTTCAAACCGCCATCAGTTGTCTTGTATATCAATCCTTTTGATTGTAATGAATTCTTTCCTGCAATCCAGCCTGTTGTGGAATTAATGAAAAAGACTGAATAAAATTCATCCATAAATGAACCGAACAGCGTATTCCAATTTGCTCCTCCGTCTGTTGTCCTGGCAATTTCTGATCCTGAAACGAAGCCCAAGTTATTATTTACAAAAAATACAGAAAACAATTTTTCATCTAAAAACCCCTGGTTATTTTCCCACGTTGTGCCGCTATTAGAAGTTCTGAGCAGGTAACTATCAAAACCAGTTGATGAGTACATATGATGACCAACAGCCCACCCATAGTTGATATCCAAAAACTGTACTGAGTGAAGATCAACCTGGAAAGGCGGATTAGCTGTTTGTGCAGTCCAGCTGTTTCCCCCGTCTGTTGATTTCATTATCCTGACATTTTCCCCAACAATCCACCCGACACTGCTGTTTTCAAAATATACTGAATAAAGATTATCTGATGTTATACCTGATTGGGTTGCCCAGTTGGATCCTCCATCAGTTGTCCTTAAAACTAAACCTGAGTCACTGACTGCCCAGCCACTGTTTGAATCAATAAAAAATATTGAGTTTAGATTTAATTGTGTTCCGCTGCTTTGCTGATACCATTGTGCGGTTAAAGTTATAGGAAGAAATAAAATCAACAAAATTTTTTTTAGTGTCCTCATATTTAATCCCAACTTATTTTTATTTAATCAAAATCATCTTTTTAGTATTAATAAAATTATTTGCGCTTAACCGGTAGATGTAAATTCCACTTGGGAAGCCAGCTCCTTCAAATTCCACTTCATATTTACCTGCAGGTTTTTCTTCATTAACGAGTGTTGTAATTTCTCTTCCGAGAACGTCGTAAACTTTTAGCGAAACAAATTGTCTGGTGCCTATTGTATACTGCAAACTGGTTCTTGGATTAAACGGGTTAGGGTAGTTCTGTTCAAGTGAAAATTTCGAAGTTATAATATTATTTAATTCAGCTTCGACTGGATTATAATTTTCATATCTTATGCCACCAATCCATGTTCCCCAGTTATTTAAGGATTCAACATACTCTGAACAAATCCAGAAACTTTTACGATCAATTGGATCAATCCATGCTCCGCTGTAATCTCCCCAGCGGTTTCTTCCCGTTCCAAAATCCTTTTCATAATAACCATTTCCTCTTATTAAAGTTATACTTTTTGTTGGAATTCCCGACTTGCCATCAACAACGGTAAAAAATCCTCCGGCATATTCATTTGCTGAAGATCTGCTGTAAGAAATAATAACATTGTTGTCTAAGTCGACTGCTAATGCAGGATAAAAAAAGAAATGCTTGTTATCTCCCATTGCAATATCTTTTCTTACAACATTATGAACTAAATCAATTGCAAGGTAATGCAAACCGGAAAGTGAATCGTTATCAGGATTCCTGATACTGTGAACAGCGTGCAAAATATTATTTTGAAATACCGGTTCATTTCGTAATGCAGAGCCACCCGATTCAATTAGTGCTGTACCTCCCAATTGTGATGCATCCGGAGCAAGTGCAAACTGAGTTACCGGAATCGCCTCAGCAGTTAAAACAGGATTTGTAGTTGCGTTTTCAAGTTTGTAAACACCACAGAAATTTCCTCCTGCATTTGAAAGATAGAATAGATAAAAATTATTGTCTGCATCATACATTCTTGCTGGCCGTAAGTACGATGCTGAATTTGAATTTCCCGGTACAGTTATGTTCCAGATATCATTCCACTTAACAATACCGGGATTAGAATTAATATAGATTTCTGATTTATTGATGATACGAAGCTTTACATAATTATAAACTGAGGAAAAAGTAAACTGGTTTGAAGTTATGTAGATGGCTTTGTCATCAAATCCGACTCCTTCATAATCTGCCCAGTTGTCGGATGGAGTGCTGCCGTTAACATTTGAAGGGAGTGCCCAGTTAAACCATTTCCCATTCGGATCATCATCATCAGAAATAGAAACGAGATAATATGAACGCAATTCTGTATGATTTATATATATCCAGACCATTACCCAGCGGCGGTCAAAATGATCATATAAAATTTTTGGATCAACAGGTGTTGCACCTGCAACTATATTTGAATACCACTCAGCAGCACTAATCGTTTTTTGTTCATTACCTTCTTTATCATAAATTCTGAAAAGATCATTAACAACCATAACAAGATGATTCGGTCCTGCAGCAATGTAATCGTCGGGTGGAATGTAATTTGTCTGTGGAATTCCTTCGAAGCTGCTTAATAGGATAACGCTGTCGGCAAAATTATTTTCAACTGTTTGAAGGTTGTAATATTTCATTTCAGGAAATGAAGAATCTGAAAAATTTATTTCCTGGTAACTGCCGTTTAATTGCGGTTCAATTGTGTATATATTTTCCTTTTGTACTTGAGCTGAAGTTGTAAAATTGTTGGTGTTAAGTGTGAGCCCTTCTAAGACTGAGCCGGTTTCGGGACCGTCGTAAGTTATTTGTCCTTTTGCAGATATTGAAAGAATAATTAAAATAATTAATAGTAGCCTGTACATTTCCCCGCTAATATTATTAATCAGATTTAAGTCTTTTGCAATATACTATTTTATCAGAACCATTTTCTTCGTTTCAACAAAGTTTTCTGCTTTCAACCTGTAAAAATAAATCCCGCTTGGAAAGTTGGCTCCGTTAAACTCGACTTCATATTCACCGGCAGGTTTTTCTTCGTTAACAAGTGTTGTTATTTCCCTTCCGAGAATGTCGTAAACTTTTAATGTAACAAATTGCCTACCGCTTACTGCATACTGAATACTGGTAACCGGGTTAAATGGGTTTGGATAGTTTTGGGAAAGAAGAAATGTATTTAGCTGTGACGGATTGGTTTCATCTTCGATGAAAGTTACACCTCCGTATGTTGTTTTTAAAATTAATGAGCCATCACCTGCTATCCAACCAATATTTTCGTCAATAAAATGTATTGATCTCAAGATTGATATTGTGTTGCTCTTTTGTGACTGCCAAGTCAGACCATCATTGTCAGAAACGAGAATATTACCAAATCCTCCGATTAACCAAAGCTTATTATTGTAAAGGTTTATCTTTGCATAATGATAAAAATATATTGGTAAATTTTCCCATTGCCAGGTTACTCCTCCATTTTGAGTGGACAATAGCCCAGCCGTTGTTGAAACCCACCCATTATCTAAATCCTTAAATACTATCCCTGTTAGTGAAGGATTACCAGAAACAATATACTTTATCCAAGTATTACCTCCATCTGTTGATTTAAATGCAACTCCCTTTGTTCCGGCTAACCATATTACATCTTCATTTAAAAAATAAATGTCACGGAAACTTACGGTATCAGCTAGAATTGAAATTAACCAAGAATTACCACCATCTATGGTTTTAAGTACTTTTCCTGAATCACCTGCTGCCAAACCAAAATTTCCATCGAAAAATTTAATTGAGTAGAAGTGATGACTGTATAAAAAATATGAGTCTTCCCAATTAATCCCTCCATTAGTGGTTTTGATAATTTTTTCAGATCCCGAAGCCCAACCAAAACTTGCATCGATGAAATAAATCGAGTGCAAAACGTTGTAGGCCGGTGTGGATTGTTCTGCCCAATTACCACCACCGTTTGATGTATGGTAAACTTTTGAACCAGCTATACACCAACCCAAACTATTGCTTGTGAAAAATACATCATTAACGTAATAGGACAAATGGTTTTGAGATTTTGTCTGCCAGCTTATACCGCTATCAGTTGATTTTTTAATTGCTCCTGTAAGTCCAACTGAAATCCCGCTACTTCCACTGAAAAAGATAGAATTCGCATTGAAATTAATATTCAAATAATCAATCCAAGTATTACCACCATCTGAAGTTTGGTATAATCTGTCAGCTAACGCAAATCCAATAGATGAATTAATAAACAATATTTTTTTATATTCTATGCCATTCCAGTTAATAGGATATTGCCAACTATATCCACCATCCGTAGTTTTACCAATATAACCGTTACCAGCACCCCAACCACTTAATAAATCTGCAAAAAAAAGTGAGTTAAAACTTCCATTGTTACCTTGATAAATAAATTCCCAGGTTTGACCTCGATCAGTTGTCCTCACAACTTTTCTCATACTACCAGCTAACCAACCTATATTATCATTAGCAAAGCATATGGTCTCAAATAGATTATCATAGTTGCTCAACTCGGAAATCTCGTACCAATGAGAACCTCCATCTGTGGTTTTTAAAACTTTGAAAACCCCAACAATAAAACCTATTGTATCGTTTATAAAAAATACATCCTTAAGATCATTAATAACATTACTTTCTTGTATCATCCAATTAAGTCCACCGTTTACTGTATGAAGTATGGTACCTCTATTCCCAACAGCCCAACCTTTACTTGAATTGAGAAAAAAAACTGACCACAGAAACTCATTTGTATTAGTATTTTGAATTTCCCAAGATTCACCTGTATCTGTCGATTTAATTACTGTTCCTCCCTTCCCAACAGCATAAATGATATTTGGTTCAACAATCTGGACATCATATAAGTCATTGTTTTGTGGTAAAGGATTTTGGAAGAACCAGCCCTCTTGTGAAAACGTAAAAAGTGGATAAAAAAGAAAAGCAAAAATTGCAGTTTTCATAAACACTCCCTGAACTGATAACTGAAAGAAAGCAATTCTACTTTCAAAATCAACCCTGTGATTTGCTCAACAGACAGAATCTTGTATTTCAGCCGCTAATAGCTTAATTTGACTTTTCAAATTTCTTCAAAATCCTGCTATTTCTTTATGTTTTTAAGCTTTTTCAGCCGGATTTTGTTATTTCCTTTTTGAGAATATTAAAACCAGAAATCTATCAGAGGAATTCTTTATGGCTAATGAGAACAGGCACGATCCTGAAGTTACAGAAATAGAAACACGTGAGTGGCTTTATTCGCTTGATTATGTTTTGCAAAACAGCGGACCCGAAAGAGTAAGAGAGCTTTTACAGCAGCTTCAGATACGTGCACACAAAGCCGGCATTCATTTTCCTTTTTCAGCGAATACTCCGTATATAAATACAATAACAAGAGAGCAGCAACCGCCTTTTACGGGCAACCGTGAAGTTGAAAGAAGAATTAAAAGTTTAATCCGCTGGAATGCAATGGCGATGGTTGTTTATGCAAACAAAATGGAAAGCGGAATCGGCGGACACATTTCAACTTATGCAAGTGCGGCAACTTTGTATGAAATTGGTTTCAATCATTTCTTTAAAGGAAAAGGTGATGGTTACGACGGCGATCATATTTATATCCAGGGACACGCATCACCCGGAATTTATGCACGCGCTTATCTTGAAGGAAGAATTTCAAAAGAGCAGTTAAAAAATTTCAGAAGAGAGTTAAGTAAAGATGGCGGACTTTCTTCTTATCCGCATCCGTGGCTTATGCCGAACTTCTGGGAATTCCCGACCGTATCAATGGGACTCGGACCGATAATGGCAATTTACCAGGCTCGTTTTAACCGTTATCTTGAAGATCGCGGATTAAAAGAGAAAGGCGGAAAAGTCTGGGCATTTTTAGGTGATGGTGAAACTGATGAACCAGAAGCTTTGGGTGCAATCACTCTTGCATCAAGAGAGCAGCTTGATAATTTAATTTTTGTAATCAACTGTAATCTGCAACGATTAGACGGACCTGTAAGAGGAAACGGTAAAATTATACAGGAGCTTGAGGCAATTTTCAGAGGTGCAGGCTGGAATGTAATAAAAGTAATTTGGGGTGATGACTGGGATCCACTTCTTGCAAAGGACAAAGAAGGAAAGCTTATTAAACGAATGGGCGAAGTTGTTGACGGACAGTATCAAAAATATATTGTTGAAAACGGAGCTTATGTTCGCGAGCATTTCTTTGGAGTAGATGAAGATCTGCTTGAAATGGTTTCCGATATGACGGATGAGCAATTACACAAAATGCGTCGCGGCGGCCACGATCCTGAAAAAGTTTTTGCTGCTTACAGTGCCGCAGTTAATCATACAGGACAGCCGACAGTGATACTTGCAAAAACAATTAAAGGTTACGGACTCGGTGAAAGCGGTGAAGGAAAAAACATTACTCACCAGCAGAAAAAACTTAATGAAGATGAAATGAAAGAGTTCCGTGCAAGATTCGGTATTCCGATTTCAGATGAACAAATTCATAGCGATCCTTTTTACAGACCGGATGATGACAGTCCTGAAATAAAATATCTGCAGGAAAGAAGAAAATCACTTGGTGGATATTTGCCATCAAGAAAAACAGATGTTCGTCCGATAAAAACTCCACCAGAATCTCTCTTCGAAGAATTTTATACCGGAACCGAAGGAAGGGAAGTTTCAAGCACAATGGTGTTTGTAAGAATTCTCGCAAAACTTTTAAAAGATAAAGAAATAGGAAAATTCATTGTTCCAATTGTTCCCGATGAAGCAAGAACTTTCGGAATGGAAGCTTTGTTCAGGCAGGTTGGAATTTATGCTCACACCGGTCAGCTTTATGAGCCGGTGGATGCTGCAAGTCTTTTATACTACAAAGAAGCAAAGAACGGACAAATTCTTGAAGAAGGAATAACTGAAGCTGGTTCAATGTCTTCATTCATTGCTGCAGGAACTTCTTACCTGAATCACGGAACAAATATGATCCCGTTCTTTATTTATTATTCGATGTTCGGATTGCAGCGTGTTGGTGATCTTGTCTGGGCTGCCGGCGATGCTGGGGTAAAAGGATTTATGCTTGGTGGTACTGCAGGAAGAACAACTCTTAACGGCGAAGGTCTTCAGCACCAGGATGGCAACAGTCATTTGCTTGCGTACACAGTTCCAAATCTTGTTACTTACGATCCGGCATTTGCATTTGAGCTTGCGGTAATTATTCGTGATGGAATAAAAAGAATGTATGAAGACCAGGAAAGAATTTTCTACTACATTACTTTGATGAATGAAAATTATCCAATGCCTGAAATGCCAAAGGGAGCGGAAAAAGGAATTCTTAAAGGAATGTATAAGTTCAAACCGGCATCAAAGAAAAATACAAAAGCAGTTGTTAATCTTTTCGGCAGCGGAACAATAATGAATGAAATTTTAAAAGCCCAGGAAATTTTGGAATCCGATTACAGAGTTGCTGCTGATGTTTATAGTGTGACAAGCTATAAAGAACTCAGACGCGATGCGCTTGAAGTTGAAAGATGGAACACATTGAATCCTGATAAAAAACAGAAAGCTCCATACGTGACTGATATGTTTAAAGATAATGACGGAATTTTTGTTGCAGCTTCAGATTATGTAAAAGCCTTGCCAGACTCAATTTCAAAATGGCTCCCCGGCAAATTGATTTCACTTGGCACTGATGGTTTTGGAAGAAGCGAAACACGCGAAGCTTTACGCGATTTCTTTGAAGTGGATGCAAAACACATTGTTTATGCAGCACTTGGCGCGCTTGAGAAAGAAGGAAAAATAAAAAAGAATACTCTGGACAAAGCAAAAAAAGAACTCGGGATCAAACCGGATAAGTTGAATCCAATGACATCGTAAATGTCAGATATGCCAGATTTTTGAAATCTGGCATATCTTCACGAGAAAGAAAATTCAATTAAGGAAAATAATGGCAACAGAATTTAAACTACCTGAACTCGGTGAAAATATTGAATCAGCAGATATTATAAGTGTGCTGGTTAAAAAAGGTGATCACATCGAGAAGGAGCAGGGAATTATTGAAATTGAAACAGACAAAGCAACAATCGAAGTTCCATCATCTGTTTCAGGTAAGATTGTAGAAGTTTTCGTTAAAGAAGGTGACAGTGTTAAGGTAGGACAGACGATTATTAAAGTTGATGATAACGGAACCGCAGCTACACAACCTGAAAAGAAAAAAGAAAAGCATGATGTTAGCAAAGTAAAGGATGAGAATAAAGAAGATAATAAGGAAGAGGCTAAGGCTGAGTTTAAAACTGAAGTTGTGGAAGAAACTGAAGCCGGTAAAATAGTTGAATTTAAAGTTCCTGACCTAGGTGAAAATATTGAATCAGCAGATGTGATAAATGTACTTGTGAAAAAAGGCGATATTATTTCGAAAGACCAGGGAGTGATTGAAATCGAAACAGACAAAGCAACAATTGAAGTTCCTTCATCAGTTCAGGGAAAAATAGTTGAGGTTAATGTTAAATCAGGTGATAAAGTAAAAGTTGGTGATATATTAATTAAAGTTGAATCTTCGGCTAAGGCTCCGAAAACAAAACCAAAAGAAAAAGCTCCTGAACCACTTGAGAAAAAATCTGAGAATAAGCAAAAAGAAGAGTCTGCAACGGAATTAAAAGGTGAAGTTGATGAAATGAAACCCGGTGAGCGTGACGAGCAGCCCCCAATTTTAAAAAGCGCAGCACCTGCCGCTCCATCAGTTAGAAGAATTGCACGTGAGCTTGGTGTGGATATAAATCTTGTTCCTGGCAGTGGACCGGGCGGAAGAATTTCAATGGATGATGTTAAAGCTTATGTTAAAAAGCTTAACCAGGGCAGGGCTGAATCAATCGGTGCCGGAATAAAGAAAGAATCTTTGCCAGATTTTTCTAAATATGGTAAGGTTGAGCATGTTGCGATGAGTAAAATCAGGGAGAAGACTGCAGTTCATCTTAGTTATGCATGGGCAGTCACCCCTCACGTAACTCAATTTGATAAAGCTGATATTACACAGCTTGAAAAATCAAGAAAAGAATTGAACCAGCAATCAAAAAGTAAAGAAGCTAAAATTACTGTCACAGCAATTCTGATTAAAATAATGGCGGAAGGATTAGAGAAGTTCCCGCAGTTCAATAGCAGCATTGATATGGATAAAAAAGAAATCACCTATAAAAAATATTTTAACATCGGGGTTGCTGTTGATACAGAGAACGGTTTACTGGTTCCGGTAATAAAAAATGTTGATCAGAAAAATCTTGAAGAAATTTCTACTGAGCTGAATGAACTTGCAGAAAAAGCCCGCAATAAGAAATTATCACTTGAAGAAATGCAGGGTGGATGTATTACAATTACGAACCTTGGTGGAATTGGCGGTACTTATTTTACACCAATTGTTAACTCACCTGAAGTTGCGATACTCGGAGTTTCACGAGGAAATTACGAACCGGTTTATAACGGCTACGGAGTTTTTGAACCGCGGCTGATGCTGCCTCTTTCTCTTTCCTATGATCATCGAATCATCGATGGTGCAGACGCAATCAGGTTTTTACGCTGGGTTTGTGAAATTCTTGAGCAGCCATTGAAATTTTTAATTTAAATCCGAAAAAATTTTAATAGGAATTAAAAATGTCTTATGAAATAGCAAAAAAAGACCTGGAGACCTGGGCTGATTATTTATTGAACTATAGTTTGGGCGGAGTAAAAAACGACGATGTAATTATGGTGAAAGGTGAAAACATCTGCTGGCCCTTGATGAGTGTTTTGCAGGATAAAATTTTTGCGGCTGGCGGAGTTGTAGATATAAACATTATTGCACCTGATAATGATCGCGGAAAAGTTTGGGGAAATTCCATTTCAACTCATGGAACTTCTGAGCAAATCAATAAGGTCCCTCAATGGCACATCGACAGATATAAATCCATGACAAAATATATAGAGATACTTGGCGTTTCAAATCCGAATTTATTTAAAGGTTCGAAAGAAGATCTCGCACAGGAAGTTATGAAGGTTGATGCGCCGGTAAAAGATATTCGTCTTGCCAAACCTTGGATACTCACTCTTTTCCCAACGCAGGGATTTGCTGATCTGGAAGGTATGTCTCTTCAGGAATATTCAGAATTTATTGTGAAAGCCTCAACTGTTGATCCCAGTCTTCTTGATAAAGT
Organism: uncultured Ignavibacteriales bacterium; assembly: GCA_963715745.1. GTDB lineage: Bacteria > Bacteroidota > Ignavibacteria > Ignavibacteriales > Ignavibacteriaceae > CAWGJF01. The sequence goes on along the minus strand of OY970271.1, from coordinate 3,769,899 downwards.
TGAAGAGAATATTTATCAACTTCTTAAGAAAAGCTCCGAAATAATAGTTCAAACAATTCATCCCAAAACTAAAAAAGAACTCGAGCTGAGAATTAATATTGCCGGAAGAAATATAGTTAAATGTACCGGGGAAAGAAATTTCCCGGATGGTGAAGTTTTTACAAGTCCTGATGCAAATTCAGTTGAGGGTGAAATATTCGTAGACCTTCCTGTATTTCAGGGCGGAATGGATATTCAGGGAATTTATTTAAGATTTGAAGGTGGTGTTATAAAAGAATACACGGCTGAAAAAGGTTCCGAAGCTTTGAAAAAAATTATTGAAACAGATACTGGCTCACACCGGCTTGGCGAAGTTGCTCTTGGAATGAATAACGGAATGGATAAAGTGTTGAAGCATCCTTTGTTTGTAGAAAAAGTTGGAGGAACGCTGCATATAGCAATCGGACAAAGTTATCCCGAAGCATTTGTTGATGATCCAAATTCTGAAGAAGGAAAGAAAAAGATTTCTGAATTTCAGTCAAAAGGAATTTTTAACCAGTCTGCTCAGCATGTTGATATAGTAACTGATTTTCGTCCCGGCGGCAGTGGTAAAGCAGTTTATGTTGATGATGTAAAATTGGAAATTGAAAATAATATCTGGATTGTTCCGAAGAATAAATAAAATTAGAATACACTTAACAATACTTTTATAGATTCAGGAGAAATTTGGCTGCTCAAAATATAAATATTGCTGTAATTGGTGCAGGACCCGGTGGGTATGCTGCTGCTTTTCTGGCAGCAGATCTCGGGATGAATGTTACATTAATTGATAAAGAAAAAAATCCCGGCGGCGTTTGTCTTTACCGCGGATGTATTCCTTCCAAAGCTTTGCTGCATGTTGCAAAACTTTTAGATGAAACAGAGCAGGCAAAAAACTGGGGAATAGATTTTTCAAAACCCAAAATTGATCTGGACAAACTTCGCAACTGGAAAAATGAAGTTGTCGAAAAGCTTACAAGCGGGGTTGGATCTGTTGCAAAATTCCGCAAAGTAAATTTTGTTCAGGGAACAGCATCGTTTAAAAATTCAAAAACTCTTTTAGTTGAAAAAGCAGATGGCAAAAAAGAAGAGCTTTCATTTGATAAAATTGTAATTGCAACAGGTTCAAGAATTGCAACAATTCCTTCAATGAATATTGATAGTAAAAGACTTCTGAACTCAACTTCGGCTCTCGATCTTCCTGCAATTCCAAAATTACTTCTAGTAATTGGCGGAGGTTATATTGGCCTCGAGCTTGGATCAGTTTATCAGGCACTCGGTTCAAAAGTTTCTGTTGTTGAAATGTTAGACGGACTTTTACCCGGAGCGGATCGTGATCTTGTTTCTCATCTTTCAAAAAGACTTAAAGATAAATTTGAAAATATAATGCTCAGTTCAAAAGTTGTTGAAATGAACGAAGTGAAAGATGGAATAAAAGTTAAGATTGAGGATAAGGAAGGGAAAACTACCGAGAATACCTATGATTATGTTCTGATGTCAATTGGAAGAAAACCTGATACTTCCGGCCTGGGTTTGGAAAACACGAAAGTTAAATTAAACGAGCGTGGCTGGATAAATGTTAACAAACAAATGAGAACTGATGATCCGGATGTTTATGCAATCGGCGATATTGTTGGCGAACCAATGCTTGCACACAAAGCTTCTCACGAAGGCAGAGTTGCTGTTGAAGTAATTGCAGGACACAAATCTGCGTTTGAACCTCTTGCAATTCCCGCTGTCGTATTCACTGATCCTGAAATTGCGTGGGCTGGTTTAACGGAGAACCAAGCGAAAGAAAAAAATATTAAATATGAAGTAACAAAATTTCCCTGGGCTGCATCCGGCAGAGCAGTTACTTTGGATAGATCAGATGGAATTACAAAAATTCTTGTTGATCCCGAATCTGAAAGAATATTAGGAATTGGAATTTGCGGACCTGGTGCAGGCGAGTTAATTGCCGAAGGGGTTCTTGCAATTGAAATGGGAGCTAACTTAACCGATTTGAAACTTTCAATTCATCCGCACCCGACTTTATCAGAAACAATGATGGAAGCCGCGGAAGTTTTCTTTGGGCAGAGTACGCACGTTTACAGACCTAAAAGAAAATAATTATTCTAAATCGTATTGAATCTTTTTAAACCAAAGATTCATCATCCTGTTGTCAAGCTCGATAGTTCCATTTTTTGTGACAGATTTTGGTGCCCCAATCAGTTCATTCATCCTGTCAAAAACAGCTCCTCTGATTAATGGATTTAATCTTGGTAAAAGATTCCACAGTGATATAGCTTCTGATTTATCAGCTAAATTAATAAATGAGCCAAGCACTGACTCAGCATTACCCTGTAAAGAATACTCTGAGATTATATTTTTAATATCCGGCGTAGCATTTTGCGGGCAGGGAAGTCCGCAGCCTCCTGTTTCAGTTATGTAAAGAAAATAGTTTTGTGGAATTATTGACCGGTTATGTTTGCTTTTTGCTTCCATCCAGCCTTTTATTACATCCAGCTTAAATCTTCCGTCATCAAGTTTTTTCAATGAGTAAGTATTGCCGGGTTTAAAATCTTTTATATCAGTTCCGGGTATTTTGACAGTAAACAGATCACCACGGTTAATTAACCTGGCAATAATCTGACCTTTTTCAAAACCACAGCTTTCGGTTTCATTGGTTCTCTTAAAGATTGTATTTGGCCCGATTTCAATCTCTCCAATTCCTGAAATTGAAACTACAGCTTTTGAATTATCCCCGGTAGTTAATACATCATCTAATGAAAGAGAGCCACCTTTATTTATCTCGCTATCATTGATTTTAGCCATTCCATTAATTATTCTTACATCCCACGAAGAAACAGAAATTAGAAGTCCGAAGTAAATTATAGTTGCAAGAATTGCAAGCGGTACAACAACAATTAAAACTTTTTTTAATTTTGGAATTAAATTCAGATTTGAGGTTCTTAGTTTTAATTCTTTTTGTTTTTTAGGCTTAACTTTTTTCGGCTTCTTTTCCTTTTTTGGTATTTCAGGCGCAGGTTCAGGCTCAGGTTCCGGTTTCTTATTTTTTTCAAATTCCTTAAGCTTCAATTCATAAATATCATCGAAAATTACTTTCTTCAGATTTTTTACCGGTTTTATTTCTTTTGAAAGGTTTGATAAATATCCGGGGATCTCATCAGCCGAATTAATCTTTGAAGCATGTTTAGCAATGTGTTTGGCTGTGGTCTCAAGTTTCTTTTTTAAATCATGAGGTTTTATGCTGAGCATATCACAGGTTTCAACTTCACGGTATCCTTCAATATTAAAAAGAACAAAAGGAAGTCTCTCTTTGTCCGGAAGTTTAATCAGCACTTCATCAAACTCATCAAGATGGGAATTACCTTCATGTTCATTTTTCTTTTTTTTACGAATTGCTTTATTGGAATTGTCACCGCTTCTGATCAGCTCAAGCGAATTCCACACAGCCATGCTGCATAGCCATTCGGTAAATGATATATCCGGGCGTATAAATTTTATCTGTTTCCAAGCTTCAATAAAAACAAGTACAGTAACAGCTTCAGCGTTTTCCGTATTCCCAAGAATCCTGAGACATATTCCATATACTCTTGCAATATTCATTTCGAATAATTGTTCAAGCGCAGCACTGTTACCATTCTGTGCACTTTGTATTAAGGATTTTATAAATTTGTTTTCCTGGGCCAATATTTCCTCAAAATTTATTCAACAATTCAAAATTTAGTTTATGATCAAGACAATTGCTAATTCCCAATCCCTTTTAATTTAATAATTTGTTCTATAAGCATATTAATTAATTAGCTCTGGATAAAAGATTCCGGAAGATAAAAGTGATTTATAGTTGTTAATAAATAACGATTTTGATAATTTGCCCATTCAATTTTCAAACCAAAAGACTGATTTTAAATTTCCGAAATAACATTAGAATTAAATGACTAAACCACAGATTTGGGTTGCTGCTTTCCTTGGATTATTTCTTATACTTTTTATTATCGGTAAAATTACCAAGAAAGAAGAACCGGTAAAACAGCCAACTAATATGCCAACCGGTCCTGTGTCGCAGGATTTTAGCGGTGATGAGTTATTTTCAAGTTTTGGATGTGCTAATTGTCATGGCTCGGATCTTAAAGGAACCAAGCTTGCGCCTGCTTTAGTTAACCTTAAACAATTTTGGGGTAGGGATAATCTGATAAACTATCTTCGCAATCCGTCATCTTTTATGGATAATGAAAGATTTAAAGAGTATAGGAAAAAATATCCCGGTGCAATGATGCCTTCATTTGGAAATAAAGATATCAAACAACTTGGCAAGCTTGCAGATTATCTTTTAGAGAAATAGTTTAAAATTAAATTTAGATATTTAAAAACGCCTTCAGTTTTGAAGGCGTTTCATTTTTAAGAAGAATAAATTCTACGCAACAGTTATTTCTTTTGCAAGATAAACATCCTGAATAGTATTCAGAAGTTTAATCCCTTCTTCCATTGGACGCTGGAATGCTTTTCTTCCTGAAATTAATCCCATACCGCCTGCACGTTTATTAATTACAGCAGTACGTGCAGCTTCAGCAAAATCATTTTCACCGGATGCCCCGCCGCTGTTTATTAAACCGATTTTTCCAAGGTAGTTATTAATAACCTGGTATCTTGTTAAATCAATCGGGTGATCTGTGGTTAAATCACTATAAACCTTTTTGTGGGTCTTACCAAACTTTAAAGCATTATAACCGCCATTGTTTTCCGGAAGCTTCTGTTTAATTATGTCTGCCTGAATTGTTACACCAAGATGGTTTGCCTGTCCGGTTAAGTCAGCAGATACGTGATAATCTTTATCTTTCTTGAAATCAGAATTTCTTAAATAGCACCAAAGTATTGTAGCAATCCCAAGCTCGTGAGCAAACTGGAATGCTTCACTAACTTCAATTATCTGTCTGCTGCTTTCATCAGAACCAAAATAAATTGTCGCGCCAACTGCAGCTGCTCCCATATCGAATGCCTGTTCAATTCCTGCAAACATTATCTGGTCATATTTATTAGGGTATGTTAAAAGTTCGTTATGATTAATTTTAAGTATGAAGGGAATTTTATGCGAAAATTTCCTTGCTGAAATTCCCAGTACACCAAGAGTCGAAGCAACAGCGTTACACCCACCTTCAATTGCCAATTTTACAATATTATCCGGATCAAAGTAAGCAGGATTTGGTGCAAATGAAGCTCCGGCAGAATGCTCAATTCCCTGGTCCACCGGAAGAATGGAAACGTAGCCGGTACCAGACAGTCTTCCATGATTATATATCCAGTTCAGGTTTTTTAAAACATTTGGATTTCTGTCTGAAAAAAGAAAAACTCTGTCGACAAAATCAGGTCCTGGCAGGGTTAATTGTTCTTTAGGAAATTTAGCTTTATAGTTTAAAAGGTCATCAGCTTCTTTGCCTAACAATTCTTTAATCTTGCTTATCATTTTTTTACCTCGTGAAATTTGTTTTAATAATGTTCAACATTTAAGTCATCAAAAATAAGATTAATAGCTTTTGTTTTCAATTTAAAGTATGTTTAATTATGAATTTGATTTAATATGATTGAAGATTCTTTCTGCGTGATCTCTTGAATTTTCAATAAACCACTTATTTGTTTCCATTCCACCGCAAACAACACCTGCAAGATAAAGCCCCGGGACATTTGTCTCATAAGTCTCCGGATTAAATAATGGTTTCATTTTATCATCTGTTGCAATATCAACTCCGGCATTCATCAAAAATTCATAATCCGGGTGATAGCCGGTCATCGCAAAAACAAAATCATTTTTCATTTTTAGTATACCTTCGGGAGTATTAATTTCTATCTCATCATCATTTATTGCTGTAACTACGGAATTAAAATAAGCTTTTATACTTTCTTCCTTAATCCTGTTATCTATGTCAGGCCTGACCCAGTATTTCACACCGTCTTTCAGAGAATCTTCACGGATTATCATTGTAACATTTGATCCTCTCCGGTATGTTTCCAGGGCAACATCAACCGCTGAGTTTCCGCCACCTATTACTGCAAGATCCAGATAAGCATATGGATGAGCTTCATCAAAATAGTGTTTTACTTTTGGTTTGTCTTCACCGGGAATACCGAGAAGATTAGCGTGATCATAAAAACCAGTTGCAATTATTAATTTACTTGATGAATAATTACTTCGATTTGTTACCAGTATGAAGGCATCTTCTTTCCTTACTGATTTTACTTCTTCATAAGTATGAATATTTAATTTCCACGAATCAGCAACCCGCCGGTAATATTCAAGCGATTCCCGTCTGGTAGGTTTATCGCCATGAGAAACAAAAGGAATTTCGCCAATTTCCAGCCGATCAGATGTGGAAAAGTAAACCATATTTGTTGGATAGTGAAAGAGCGAATTAACCAGACACCCTTTTTCAATTATTAAATATGAGAGATTTCTTTTCTTTGCTTCAATTCCGCAGGAAAGACCTATTGGTCCTGCGCCGATAATTATTACATCAAATTGATTCATCACAAATTGTAAAAATATTTAAAACATAAGTTAATACTTTGGGTTAAAAATGTTTAGTTAAAATTTAGGTATAAAAAAACGGCAACCAAACCTGATTGCCGTTCTAAATAATTTTTAAAAAATAATTTTTATCTTCTTATAATTTCGATAAGCGCACTTGCAATTGTTTTGTCCCTGTTATCCAATAAGAAGACTCTGTAAATGCCTGGATCTTCAAATTCAAGATCACTATCACTGTTACGTGAGAAATAAACGTATTTCATATCAGGTTCGATCGTGTAATCAAACTTTTTATAATACTCAAACTTTCCTGAACGTTCATTGTATTGATCAAACTGGATGTGAACATCTCTCAGCCTCAATTCGTAATCGCATTTTACCATTACAGTAATATACCCTGTTGTGAATCGATCGCTGACACCTATTTCACCATCACGACTGTCATATTTTTCACAAAAGTACATCACAGGTTCTGACTGTGCCAAAATTGGGCTGCTGATAGCTCCAAAGCCAATTATAAATAGCAGCAAAGCCAAGTAAGTTTTTTTCATTTCTTCTCCCGGTTAAATTGAATAATGATTAAAGTTTATTAAGTGTAGTAAAAACTATACCATTAGTTACTATTTGATTTTTGAGCAAAAAAGTAAGAAAAAACATTTTATAGAAATTAATGAAGAAAAAAATTTCCTGTTCATTACTTTTTGTTAAGCCCAATGGAAGTTTTCATATCATTAACTATCTTTAAAGTAAAGTTTTAACGTACAAAATAATCAGGTAACGCCCTTACGACAAACTTTCATCTTTTATAAAATAAAAGCAAGTAAAATTTCGAAAAAATTTTAGAAAATATTACTCGTATTTATGAATAATGAACATTCTAAATTACCTGATAAAAATTTTATAGTGTGCAATTGGTGTAACCAACTATCAAGAATTATTTGGGTACATGGACATGGTCAGTGTTCAGTTTGCGGAATTAATATTGATGAATGCTGCCGGGGAGAAATTATTGAAAGAATTAGTGAAGAAAATATAATCAAGAAAAATGAAGATTAACCATATTTGTTTTGACCTCGACGGTACATTAGTGGATTCAAAAGAAACAATTTTCAAATCAACAATTTCTACACTTGATTCATTGAACATTCCTCATAAAATAAATCATGAAAGATTTTCTAATATGATTGGACTGCATTTCAATGATATTTTTAATGAGTTTAATATTCCAATTACAGATTTTGAATCATTTATAGATATTTACAAGTCCGATTACTTTAAGTATATATCAGATTCAGTTCTGTACGATGGAGTAAAAGAAGTGCTTAAAGATTTATCGAAAAAGAGATTTAAAATTTCGCTGCTTACTACGAAGGGTCAGGATCAGGCGGATAAACTTATAGATCATTTTGAACTAAGAAAGTATTTTGCTTTTGTAATGGGAAGAAGAGATGGTCTTAAGCATAAACCATCGCCGGAATCATTATTATTTATTTGTAATGAAATTAATGTTGAATCAAAAAATACTTTGATGGTTGGAGACACAGAGCTTGATATTTTATGTGGTAAAAATGCAGGTGCAAAAACCTGTGCAGTTTCTTATGGTTACAGAACTGAAAATCAGTTGAAAAAAAATAACCCAGATTTTTTTATAAATGATTTATCGGAATTGGTTTCAATTTTAAATAATAAAAAAGGCGATCACTGATCGCCTTTGAAATTTAAACATATAAATTATTTACTTAAGCAGAACCATTTTTCTAGTTTGTACAAAGTTTCCTGTCTTCATAGTGTAAATGTAAATTCCTGAACCAATATTTTTATCAATTTTATCGCTTGAAAAATCTACCTGGTGGATACCTGCCTCTTTATATCCATTCACAAGAACAGCAATCTCGGAGCCAAGAAGGTTGTAAACAGTTAGGTTCACATAACCGGCAACAGGTATTGAGTATGTAATTGATGTACTTGGATTGAATGGATTCGGGTAATTCTGTCCGAGTGAAAATTCTTTTACAAGTTCAAATTCAATTTCGGTTTCATTAAAGTATTTAACAGTTCCATCAAAATCAATTTGTTTCAACCGGTAGTATGATTTGCCGCTTAACGGACTTCGATCAGTAAACGAATAAAAATGTGATTCTGTTGAAGTTCCTGATCCTTCAATGTAACCGATTGTCTCCCAGTTCCTGTTATCAGAATTATTTTTTGAAGCAGATCTTTGAATCTCAAAACCCTGGTTATTTAATTCACTTGCAGTCCTCCAGGTAACGGAAACATTTTGGTCTTTTTGTTCAGCGGAGAATGAAGTTAATTCAACCGGAACGATCGTGTAAACTATCACACCGATATCATCAACATACCAGCCGTCCCTGGTAACTCCTCCGTCTGATCTTAATTGAAATCTGAATTTTACATTGGAAGAAGTGTAACCTGTTAATGGAATTTCTTCTCTAACCCAGGTTGATCTAAATCCATCATACAAAGGTTCACCATTAGGCTGAAAACTTCCAACGCCGGGCTCGGTATATTGACCTTCAAGCGGAATCCAGGTTGAACCGTTATTCGTTGAAATGCTTACCTGTCCATAATCCCAGTTAGATTCTATATCATACTTAGTCCAGAAAACAAGTCTTGGATTTGAATATGGTGAAAGATCAATCGGGCTGGTTAATGTCATTGTTACAGTTGCATTATTGACATAGTTGCCGATCTTACTATCTGTAAAGCTGATTGGCGGTGTATAATATGTTGATGTTGTTGCGTCCCACTGTTGGCTGTTTGATGGAGTTTTTGTTACAGTCCAGAGTATTAACGGATCTATAGTCGTATCTGCCCAGACTACTTCTGGAGTTCCAACTATCAAATTCAGTGTGTCAATTCTCATAATTGTTGAGCCATCACTAATAACAAATTGTAACCCTATTACCTCTTCAGCAGGAGTATTTCCAGCTATTGTAAAACTGAAAGGTGAGGAAAGTGTATAACTGGAACGTGCCGGGATGGAACTTATTAACGCACTTCCGTTTGTGATTGTAGCATAACTGCTTAACGAGTTTAAATCTATATGAATATTATTGCCATCAGCTAGACCTTTGTTCTTAAAAGAAGGTGTAAAACTAACTGCATCACCGGGGTTAAAATAAGATTGAGTGAAATTTGCGTTTTCAAGGCTGACATATTCACCGCCAACCCAGGCATAATATAAATTAGGTTTTAAATTTTCCTGTGCAAGCGGAAAAATTTCACTCTGGGATGGCCAGAAACCAGTAGCTCCAACTTCGGGAGTCATTGCAAGGATGTTTCCGCTGTTTAGTACAACATCACCATCATAATAATAATCATCACTATTGCCGCGGGTAGAATAACCTACAGTTTGCAAATCTGTTCCATACGTATATCCATTGTATGATGTCATATCCATAGCAAACTCCCTGAAGGTTACCGAATCTGGAGTTTCATGACCTAATGCTCCATAAGGGAAGATGAGGTAGTTTCCGTAAGTATGATAGTTCAATGCATTGTTGATGTCTTTAGTTGCAAGAAAATCTCTTATTGCCTGTGTTTCCGGTTCAGAAAATGGTGCTGTGCCTCTATAAGTATCATCACTTGGAACTGTGCTTGAACCTCCATTTGGTGCATTCCAGTATGCCATAGGCCCATAATTCCTGTTTAAATCAACACCATAGCTTCCGCCGTTGTTTCTACGATTCTTTCTCCAATAACCGCCGCCGTTTGGATTTGTAATGTGGTTATATTCATAACCATCAGGATTAATTACCGGCACGAAATAAAGCTCACGATTATTTACAAGATATGTTGCCTCGGGATCTGTGCCATAATTTTCCAGCAGGTAATACATAAAATAAATCATCTGCTCCATGCTTTCGGGTTCTCTTGCATGAATCAAAGCTGTATAAAACACCTGTGGTTCAGATTCATTAACTGTTGGATTATCTGAAATCTTTACCATCCAGATAGGTCTCCCTTCAACGGAACTGCCTATAGAAACTTTTTGCGAAATCAAATTCGGGTAAAGCATAAACATTGAGTCAAGTTCCTGTCCGACTTCAGCTAATGTATAAAATCCTCCCATACTTCCGAAACCAAAACCACTGACATTAAATTCTTCTTTGCTTTGCTGAATGAACTGTCGTTTTTCCTGTTCATTCAATTTAGGAAGCTGGTCATAGTATTCATACCAGTCATCAATAAGAACTTCGAAATTATATCCAGAATTTTTTAGAATCTGGTAATCACTTTCACTAATAAAAGTTGTAATTGCATTATCTTTTGTCCTGGCAAAATGATCGAATTGCATCCCTGCCTTTAAAAGTTGAGAAACTTGTGAAGGATTATCGAGGTAAATTTTTACCTGCTTATAATTTTGTGCATTTACAAATGCAACAACAAGTAAGGAAAGAATAAAAAAACGTACAAATTTTATCATAATCATCCCACTTTTTTAATTTTTCTAACTTTAAAATTAACATTAATACTGTTAAAAGTAAGCTTTAAATTAGTTAATTATAAAAGAAAATAGTGACGTTTAAATTAAACATCAATTTAATGCTGAAATTTTAATCATAATAAATAATCGTAAAGGATTTTTTATATAAAAATATTGTTAAGTCGAGGAGCTTTAGTTAAAATTTTTACCGGAAAGAAATTGAAAAGCCGTATCAACCGATTTGTGATTCCCTGTGATTACCAAAGTATCGTGAGAGATTATTTTTTCATTAGGACCAGGATTGGTAATGGTTTCAGATTCCCTCACAATCGCAATTATAGTAGCATTGGTTTTCGCTCTCAAGTTTAATTCTGCAAGTGATTTGCCCTGGTTAGGATTCTCTTCATTAACATAAAAAGTGTCTGTAATTCCGGCTGCCAAAATTTCATCAAGATGAGCTAAAGTATTTGGTGACGATTTTTCTGCCCGCATTAATTTATAAGATTCTCCTCTTAATAAATTAATTTGCTGCATTATTACATTTATAGGAATATGATATTGTCTTAACACACTGCTGAAAATCTGAATTGATGTTTCAAACTCTTCCGGTATAACTAAATCGGCACCGAGTTTTTTTAATTCATCTGTTTCACTAATAAACCTGGTTCTTACAAGTACAAATAAATCATTATTCAGATTTTTGGCTGTTCTGATTACTCTTCTGGAAATTGTCCGGTCACTTATAACAACAACAAAAACCTTTGCAGTGTGAATTCCTGCTGCGTGTAAAACTTCTTCTCTGCTTATATCTCCAAAAATTATATGCTCTCCTTTTGCTCTTTCCTGTTTTACTGTATCGGGATTCATTTCTATAATAATATAATTTATCCCGCTTTCCTTTAAAACTTTAGCAAGGTTTCTTCCGTTCAAACCAAAACCGGCAATAATAACATGATCCTGAAATTTTTCGGTTCCTGAAACAGTATTGACATCTTCTTTTTTAATAGATTTTGTTTTGTCGGCTATTAAAGGAGCAAACTTTATCAGAAATGGAGTAGCAATCATTGTAAAAATTGTAGAAGCAAGGAATAAATTAAAATATTCTCCTAAAAGATTTCCACCTTGCTGTGCCAGTATAAAAGAAAACTCACCAATTTGTGCAAGACCAATAGCAGATAGAATCGCTATTCTGGTTGGATATTTTAAAAACAGAATAAGAATAAATATAATCAGACTTTTTAAAACTATAATACTAATAGATATTAATAATATCTCTAAAGGAAATTGAATTGCAAAATTAATGTTCAGCAATAAGCCAATAGAGACGAAGAATATACTGTTGAATACATCTTTAAATGGAAGAATTTCAGCAATGATTTGTGAACTGAATTCGGATTCAGAAAGTATCAATCCTGCAATGAATGCGCCGAGAGCAAATGATAATCCGAATGTATGTGTAAGGAAAGCAGTTCCAAGCAGAATTAATATAACACCAACAGTGAACAACTCTCTCATACGGGAGCGTGCAAGGTAATATAGAATTCTGGGCGCAAGATATTTTGCAGCGAACAGGATGAAGGCAATAATTGCTGCAGAGGTCAAAAGTCTTACACTAATTGAAAGTAAATCAACGCTGTCTGACTGCTGAAGAATATCAACAAGGAGAAACATAGGAACGATGGCAAGATCCTGGAATATTAATATTCCAACAGAAATTTTTCCCTGTGGAGATTCAATTTCCCCTTTATCCGAAAGCAGCTTTAAAACAATTGCTGTGCTTGAAAGACTGATCAGCATTCCTATAAAAACTGCCTGATTTAATTGAATTCCGATTAGATAAAGAATCAAATAAGAAATAACAATAGTGATAAGAACCTGTAACCCGCCACCAATTAGCAAAAGCTTTTTTATTCTTGCGAGTTCCTTAAGTGAAAATTCAAGTCCTATTGTGAATAGTAATAATATTACACCTACTTCTGCCATTATTTCAATTTCATTTATCTCGCTTATCAATCCGAAACCATAAGGGCCAATAATCATTCCGGCAATCAGGAAACCAACAATACTGGGGATTTTTAACTTGTGAAAAAGTAAAATGATTGGAACCGAAACAAGAAGTGTTACAACTATATCTTTTATTATAATAAATTCATTCATATAGAGATTTTATATTTTAAAACTTGCCGGTGAAAAAGTAAATATTTATTTTCAAATCAGAATGACATCAATATAACATTTGTAATAGTAATCAGCTAAAGGAGATTTTATGCAAGAGAACCATAATATCAGTGTGCATCGTGAACATAGTTTTTTCGGTGATGTACTGAGTTATTTTGAAAAAGCAGCAAAGTTTACAAAATATCCTCCCGGGCTACTTGACCAGATAAAATATTGCAACAGTGTTTACAGGATTAAATTTCCGGTCAGATTAAAAGACAGGATAGAAGTTATAATTGCATTTCGTGTTGAACACAGCCAGCATAAGCTTCCTGTTAAAGGAGGAATAAGATACAGCACCGCTGTTTCACAGGATGAAGTTATGGCATTAGCTGCTTTGATGACTTACAAATGTGCTGTTGTTGATGTTCCGTTCGGCGGAGCAAAAGGAGGTGTGTGTGTTAATCCACGTGAACATTCTGAAATTGAACTTGAACAAATTACACGCAGATACACGGCAGAATTAATCAGGAAAAATTTTATAGGACCCGGAATTGATGTTCCTGCGCCCGATTATGGAACCGGTGCAAGAGAAATGGCGTGGATTGCAGATACTTATGCCGCATTTAATCCCGGACAAATAGATGCAGCGGGTTGTGTTACGGGTAAACCAATAAGCCAGGGAGGAATAAGAGGGAGAACTGCTGCAACCGGAAGAGGAGTTTTTTATGGAGTGAGAGAAGCGGTGAGTAATAAAGATGATATGAAAAAGTTAAAACTTTCAACGAGACTTGAAGGAAAGAAAGTCATTGTTCAGGGATTAGGAAATGTGGGGTATCATTCAGCAAAGTTTTTTCAGGAAGCTGGTGCTGATATTATTGCAATTGCAGAATATGAAGGTGCTATTTTTGACCCTAAAGGATTGGATGTAGATGAAGTTTTTAATCACAGGAAAAAATCTGGTTCGATTCTGAATTTTAAAAAAGCAAAAAATATTAAAGTGTCATCAAAAGCATTAGAACTGGAATGTGATATTCTAATTCCAGCCGCACTTGAAAACCAGATAAATTCAAAGAATGCTAAAAACATCAAAGCAAAAATTATTGCTGAAGCAGCAAACGGACCGGTAACACCAGTTGCAGAGAAAGTATTATTGGAGAAGGGAACAATGATTATTCCCGATCTTTATTTAAATGCCGGCGGTGTTACAGTTTCATATTTTGAATGGCTTAAAAATTTATCTCATGTAAGATTTGGAAGAATGGGAAAGCGGTATGATGAACTTGTTTATAAAACTCTCGTTGACTCAATTGAAAAATCAACAGGCAAAACACTTGATGAATCTGCAAAAAAAATAATTGTTCACGGTGCGGAAGAAGAAGACCTGGTCAATTCGGGGCTTGAGGAAACAATGATTCACGCATACAATGAAATAAGAGATACCTGGGCAAAAAATAAGAAGATACCTGATTTACGAACAGCTGCTTTCGTTGTGGCAATTGAGAAAATTGCAAATTCATATATATCATTGGGTATCTTCCCGTAAAATTTTCTAATATAAAGATATGACAGATTTTAAAAATCTGTCATATCAGAACTTTCATTTTTTTACTAGAAATTCCTTAAAACAAATTTAATTGGAATCCACATTCTTACATTTACAGGTTTGCCTCTCTGCTTTCCCGGTTTAAATTTTGTGTCAAGTACAGCTTTAAGTGCTACATCATCCAAACCTCCTCCAATTGATTTCTTTACAGATGCATCAGTTACATTTCCATTTTTATCAACTATTGCCTGGATAACAACAGTACCTTCTATTCCAGCTTTTTTTGCAATTTCAGTGTAGTATACTTTTTTTTGAAGTTCAGCAATGCCACCGATTATTTCAGGGCTTTCTTCTACAGCTTCGAATATTTTATCATCTTCAATTATTGGTTTGTCATCTGTCGGAGGTCCAGGTGTACTTATTGGAATATTTTCAAATATCCCCACATCTTTTAATACTAAATCCTCAATTTCATCATTCAGATCTGCAGTAATAAGTTCTGGCGCTTTTGGGGGCTCAGGTACTTTAGGTTTTTGAGTGGTTGGATCAATTTCAGTAATCTTTATTATTTCATCATTGTCAACTTTAATTGGCTCAACCTTTCCGGGCATTGGAGAGAATTTGAAAGCAAGGATTACTAGTGAAATGGAGAATATAAAACTGATTTTCAGATGGCGTCTGTATTTTCCTATCAAATCAGCTTTTGCGGTCTTTAAAGGTACCATGGAAACCTCCTTTGATTTGTTCAAAGGATTCTACTTTAAAAATAGATTAAAGTTCCATGAGTAAGTGATTAAGTTGAGTTTTTGATTTGAATTTTGGTACTTCTTTGTTAATTGGGATTTGTTATTTGAAAATTTATAGTCCGCCACCAAAAACTTCAGCGAGTTCAATCTCATATCCATTTGGGTCTTTAATATAAATTGACGAAGATTTTTCCCATTTGATAGGTCCGCCATAAAAAATTTCAACACCAAGATCAGTACATTTCTGAATAACCTCATCAAAGTTATCAATATGAAATCCGAAATGATTGAAGCCGTTCTTTTCATATTCATCTAAATCAGGATCTTCATATAAACATAATTTTACTTTTTCATTACCTATTATTTTTGAGTCCTGTTCAGGTTGTTCTTTAATTACTTTAAATCCAAAAAGATTTTTATAGAATTCAATAGTCTCATCCAGATTTTTTACATCCATATTTAAGTGATCTATTCCATTTACTTTAAGCATTGCATTTTCTCCTTTGTGAACAGCTAACAATTTTAATATTGAATATTGAATGATGAATTATGAATGTAGAGGTATTAGTTCATAGTCCGGGGTTCGATATTCATAATTCAGAATTCATTTTTCTACACCCAGCCTCTTAGTTTACAAGCTTGTGCAACTCTCGCAACCCCAACCATCATTGCAGCAAGTCTTGAATGAACTTTCTTTTCTCTTATTGCTTCCTGAACCCTTTTGTAAGCTTGTGTAAGTTTTCTGTCCAGTTTACTCTGTACTTCTTCTTCTTCCCAGAAGTAAAGTGATTTATCCTGAACCATTTCAAAATAGGAAACAGTAACTCCACCTGCGCTTGCAAGAATATCAGGAATAACATGAACCCCTTTTTTATGTAAAATTACATCGGCTTCAGGAGTTGTCGGTCCGTTTGCAAGCTCACAAATTAATTTGGCTTTAATTTTATTTGCATTTGATTTATGAATTGCATTTTCGAGTGCTGCCGGATAAAGAACTTCAACATCTAATTCGAGAAGTTCTTCGTGAGCAATTTCCTTTGCTCCCGGAAATTTTAAAACTGAACCTGTCTTTAATTTATGGTGAACCAGTTCTTCAGGATCAAAACCATCATTATTAAAAATTGCACCGCGCGAATCGCTGGCAGCAATAAGTTTTCCTCCTCCAAAATATTCTTTGTGAAGCAATGCGGCTCTTTGTCCGGCATCTCCAAAACCCTGGATTGCAAAAGATTTTGTCGGATCAAATCCATAAGTATTACATGCTTCTCTTACAGTAACAACGCCACCTCTTGCGGTTGCATCCCGTCTTCCCTCAGTGCCACCCACCTGAATTGGTTTATCTGTAAACACTCCCGGACTGTGAACTTTTTTAATGGTTTCATACTCATCCATCATCCATGCCATAGTTTGTGGATTTGTGTAAACATCAGTTGCTGGTACGTCAACATCAACACCGAGCAAAGGTGAAATCATTCTTATATATTCTCTTGATAATCTTTCAAGTTCTCTTTCAGATAAATTTTTCGGATCGCATTTAACTCCGCCCTTTCCTCCGCCAAGAGGAAGATCGACAACTGCAGTTTTCCATGTCATCCAGCAGGCAAGTGCACGGATTGTGTCAATAGTTTCATCAGGATGAAATCTTATTCCACCTTTTGCAGGGCCGCGTGCATAGTTGTATTGAATTCTGTAACCTTGAAAAATTTTTGTTTCCCCGTTATCCATCTTTACCGGAAAATGAAACGTTGTTTCCATTTGCGGAGACAGAAGCAGGTCGATAGTTGCACTATCAAGATTTAATAATTTTGCAGCTTCAAGAACCTGCTGTTTTGCAACACTGAAAGAATTATATGATTCCATGTTATTTTCCCTCATCCTTTGATTCTGCTGAACCGGAAGATTTTTTATTTATTCCTTTTTCGTGCACATCAAGTATTATTCTGTACCAGCATCGTCTGCAAACTAATGCACGGTCGGTTGCAAGTAAAACTTGTTGCCATGGAGAAAGTTTATTACCGCAATGCGGACATGAATCAGGAACCTCCTGTCTGCCCGGTATTTCAACTGTCTGCTGCAAATTAATCCTCCGGTTTAAAAATAATTCCCCTGTTTTCGTGACCGTTCATTTTAACCAATAAAGGTTTATTAAAACGGATCAGCTTTGTATATTTTTTACTTTCAATTACTTTACGGCTTAACAGCCAGTCCCAATCAACAAAATTATTGTTCTGAATTGAGCTGACTGTAAAATATCCAATCATAAATGAAGTTATATTCTGAAAGAAGTGTGAACCCTGCGAAGGTTCCACGGCCATCTCTTTAAAGCTTGTTTCAACTATCACTCTTGCACCTGCAATCTGATCCCACGTGACAGGAATTCCAAGCCAGGGATCAAGAGAACCCCACCTTCCGACACCAACAAGCAGATATGGTCTTTCTTCCTTCATCAGTTGTGTGTTAAACGATGAAACTTCTGCGGCAACTTCCCGGCTTTTTGATCTTTCAAAAGAGTGATAATCAACAACTACAGCGTCGTAAATATCATTTATAATTCCGTTTCCAAGAACCTGGCTGCTGTAACTGATAACTTTTTCTTTTTCTTTTACTTCTATTTTAAGTTCATCAAATTCATGACTTACAACAAGTGGTCTCATTTGCAAAAGACCCAATTCTTTTTTCTTTCCTCTCGGTACTGACATATTAACTGCAAATTCTATTTCAACCGGTGTTCCCATTCCCCATGTTCCCATTTCCAGCAGAAGCTCAAGTATTGCAGACAGAGGAAAAAGTTTTGCACGCAGAACGGGACCAAAAGTAACTACTCTTGGCCCGCTTCTTCCAAGCCCGTCATAAATTGCATCATTATCCGGGATGTAAGTTGAACCAACAAAAGATAATGAACCATCTTTTTCAGCAACGTCAAGTCCGAATCTTTTCAGCATCCTGTCAAAGGTGATATTTCCGAAATCTGTTTTTTCATCAAGCTGCAAAGCAAAAAAATCACGCTGACTATTGTTCAAAGATTCATCTACAGAATAAAACTGAATCAAATCATCAGGATACCTGGGGCAAAAACGAACCGTGTTTCCTCCTTCAACCACCATTTTTCCCAAACCAAGTGCAACAGAAACTATCCCGTCATCAGGTCTTTGCGGTGGAAGTGGATAAAAATTATGAGATTTGGCAACGCCGGAAAAATCCGGATAAAACCGGTTTGTGTGAGTTGTGCCAACCATTTTCTGAATAATAACCGCCATCTTTTCTTCTTCAGATCTGTAAGCGGTAACTTTAATGTAATTTTTAGCTCCCTGGTAAAATGTTGAAGCATAAACTCTTTTTATAGTCATTAGAAGATCGTTCAGCCTTATAAGCGGATTCGAATTATTATTTGGAATCATATAAGTCTGGTATACACCAGCGAATGGATGATACTGTGAATCTTCCAGCAAGCTTGAAGAACGAACAGCAAGCGGTGTTTGAATAATATCAAGGAAAGCGACAAGATCGCTTAAAATATCCTCAGGAAATCTTCTAGCATCAAGAAATTTTTGAGTGATCTCTTCATCGTCATCACAATTAAGAGCAAATTCACGGAGGTTATTCATTTCCAGAAAATCATCAAAAACATTTGTACCAATTACTACAGCAGGCGGAACATAAATCTGTACATCTTCAAATTTATCTCTTACCTGGTAATCATTTATTAATGTATTAACAAAACCAAGTCCTCTGGCTTTTCCTCCGAGTGATCCTCCGCCTATTCTTGCAAAGCTTACATCGGGATCAAAAGTTTCCTTATTAAAATCAGCAATGATGCCGCGCTGCCTTAATGTTCTGTAGTTATGGAGAGATTCGACAAGATGTCTTCTTAATGCTTCATCGGTTGGAAATTCTGAAACTTTTTTTGGCCTGAGTCTGTCGGCAAGCCAGAATTCAGTCCGTGCTTTTAACCAGTTTGAAAAATGATTTCGAGATGCATGATATTTTATACTGCTCATTGGTGCAATGTGGAGCTGCTCTTCGAGGCTTTTTAAATCAGTTGCTCTTCCAATCTCAAAACCGTCAATGTCTTTAAAGATAAAATCACCAAACCCAAACTGGTTCTGCATAAAATGTTGAAGTTCAGAATTTAAAGTAGGTGAATCTTTAAGAACAAAACCGGCGCCTGCATTTTTTGCATCTTTTTCGTGAAGTGCATCGTTGGAAGTAAGAAGTATTGGAATATCACTGATATCATTTTTAACTGCCTTAGCAAATTTAATTCCTGCACGATTATCAAGCTTGCCGTTACGCGGAAAAGCAATATCTGAAATTACACCAAGGACAAGCTCCCTGTATTTTGTATAGTAGTCCCAGGCTTCTTCATAATTGTTACACAATAAAATTTTGGGTCTTGCTCTCATTCGTAAATATTTGTGACTGAGATTAATTCCCTCCGAAATTAATCTCATACTTTGCTTTAACATTTCAGTGTAAATTATAGGTAACAAGGCAGAGTAATACCTGATATGATCTTCAATAAAAATTACATTTTGAACACCGACAATTTTACTGTCGTGTTCAACGTTAAGTTTGTCTTCAAGATATTTTATTATTCCGATAATAATTCTAAAATCACCGGTCCATATAAATATTTTATTGAACAAGTGTCTTTCAGGATTATTAAGCAATGATTTTAATTCGCGGTTATCGTGTGCAAGAAGTACAAAAGGGATATCTATTTTCGAATTTTTTACAAGTCTGGCAAAATTTAATGCACTCATATCTTCTATGTGCATTGTTGTAATGATTAAATCAAAACGACCTTCTTCCTTCACCCGGTTAATTGCATCATAACCACTGGAAACCCTGGTCAGTTCCGGAGAGTGTGATAAGTTCAAGCCCTGGTATTCGTTTCTGATAAGCTCATATAGACGTCCATCTTCTTCAAAAAGGTAAAGATCATAAAGACTGGAGACTAGCAGAATGTTTGTAATCCTTAGCCTCATAAGATTTTGAAAACCCTGAAAACGGGTTCCATAACCATGTTCTACCCAGCGGGCTTCAGGATATCTTTCCAGGTCTTTTTCGTAGTTCATATAAAAACAGAAAATAATTTGAACTAAAATATATTAAGAATAGATTCTTGTTGAAAC
This sequence comes from uncultured Ignavibacteriales bacterium, assembly GCA_963715745.1. GTDB lineage: Bacteria > Bacteroidota > Ignavibacteria > Ignavibacteriales > Ignavibacteriaceae > CAWGJF01. The sequence continues at coordinate 3,749,327 of OY970271.1, read as the reverse complement.
CGGTTTTATTTACAAACAGCAATTGAATACGATAATTTATTGTTATAATTTATAATTAAGTTGATTTCAAGTCTTAAAAAATCAAACGGAGGAACTATGAAAAATTTTTACAGGCTTTTCATTTTAATTTTCTGGGGAGTTGCATCATTTTCAATCGCACAAAGCCAAACAAGTTTTTTACAAACCGAATCCGGAATTCATTATTCTCAGGCGGATGTAATGGGTAGAAGTATTTCTTTTAATCCGGGAACCGGTGAAACAGAAATTATGTCGGGATTAAATTTTACTCTTTTTCCGGGATTCCCTGTAACACAAGCCGGCAGTACAATTGAAGGAGCTATCTTTTGTAATATGGATGCAGATCCGGAACTGGAAATTGTTGTTTGTATTGGACAGGCAACTTATGCTTTTAATATGGATGGAAGTTTAGTTACAGGGTGGCCACAAACAATTTCGCAGGCACCATCGGGTGCACCTGCTTTTGGTGATATTGACGGAGATGGTGAAGGTGAAATTGTAATCGGAAGTTATTTTGGAAGCTCTGCTGGTTCCGTTTATGCTTATGAAAAAGATGGATCTACGGTAACCGGGTTTCCTATAAATAGTGGTTATGTTACTAGAAGCGCTACACTTGCTGATCTTGATAACGATGGGACAATGGAAATTATTGTAAGCAAAAGAACATATCCAACTGGCCAGGTCGCAATTTATAAAGGAGATGGTACAATGTATCCCGGCTGGCCGCAAGATATAGGCACAGTTCCGGCAGCGAGTGCAGCAGTTGGTGATGTCACCGGCGATAACATTCCCGAAATAATTTTTGAAGCCTACAGCTCATTATATGTTTGGGATACTGGTGGAAATCTTCTTACTGGATTTCCATTTGATCTTCCAACGGATGTCGTAACTTCATATTCGTCACCGATACTTGCAGATCTGGATAATGATAATGTAAACGAAATTTTATTCGGAGTGCATGAATTAAGTGGTGCAGTAGGTGGTCGTATTTACTGCCTAAAGAACGACGGCACACCCTTAACTGGCTGGCCTGTATATACAACATACTGGGTTTATGCACCCCCTTCTGTTGGCTATATCAACGGAGACAATCAGCTTGATGTTGCAGTTGGCGACCAGGTTTTAAGCGGAACACCTGTTGATAAAGTTTATGCCTGGGATAAAAACGGTAATTTGTTAACTGGATTCCCCGTCACATTGCAGAATGCAATAAATGCACAAATAATTTTTGCTGATATTGACGGTGATGATTTAACTGAATTAATTTACGATGATAACGTTACTGAAACAAATGGAGATGGATATTATCATGCTGTGAATGATGACGGCTCCGCCGTTGCAGGTTGGCCATTAATAACTACTGGTACAACATTTTTTCAAACACCCTGCATAACCGATATTAACCGGGATGGAACAATGGATATGATTGGCGGCGGTACAACCGGATTCGGTTCCAGCGCTACAACAGATATTTATTTGTGGAACACTCAATTGCCTTACACAATTTCAGAAATTCAAATTCCAATGTTTCAGTATAATACTATGCACAACGGTGTTTATACTGATCCTTCCCTTGTTCCGGTTGAACTTATTTCCTTAACAGCAGAATCTACTGGAAGCAATGTAAATCTAAACTGGACAACAGCAACAGAAATTAACAACCAGGGATTTGAAATTCAGAGAAGTGCAGATAAAAATGAATTCATCACAATAGGTTTTGTTGAAGGAGCTGGAACATCTACAAAAGAAAATCATTATTCGTATTCAGACAAAAACCTTCCTGGATCAAAATATTTCTATAGGCTGAAGCAGGTTGATTTTGATGGGACTTACAGCTTTTCTGATGTTGTTGAAGTTGAATTGAAGAACTTTGATTTTCATTTAGCTCAGAATTATCCTAATCCATTTAACCCCTCAACTACAATCGAATTTTCACTACCGGAGAAAACTAATATTAATCTTTCGGTTTATAATACACTTGGAGAAAAGGTTGCAGAGCTTGTTAATGAAAAATTAGGAGAAGGGTATCACAAAATTAATTTTGATGCAATCGGTTTAACATCAGGAATTTATTTTTATAGATTATCCAGCAAAAATTTTAATGCTGCTGAAAAAATGATTTTGCTTAAGTAATATTTCTGTAAAATAAAAAAGGCGAAGCAGTCTTTAATTAGAAGATTTGCTTCGCCTATGAGAAGATGACTATTCAGGATAAGTAGATTAAGTCATCAATCAACACTCTTAATTAAATCAAACAACACCCTGATCGATCATTGCATCTGCAACTTTCAGGAAGCCGCCGATATTTGCACCGTTAACATAATTGCCCGGCGTGCCAAATCTATCAGCAGTATCGACACAGGTTTTATGAATACTTTTCATAATCATTCTTAATCTGGTATCTACTTCTTCTCTTGTCCAAGGCAAACGCATACTATTTTGTGACATTTCAAGTCCGGATACAGCAACACCGCCTGCATTTGCAGCTTTACCTGGTCCGTAAAGAATTTTGTTATCCAAAAAGATTTTTACGCCGTCGATTGTTGTTGGCATATTTGCGCCTTCACTAACAACATAAACACCATTTTTAACCAGGTTCTGTGCATCTTTTGCGTTTATTTCATTCTGTGTTGCACTTGGGAAAGCACACTGTGCTTTGTGATTCCATAACGGATTGTGATCCATATTTGCATCCAGCTGAGTGTAAACTGCTTTTTTGTATTTATCAGTGTACTCTTTAATTCTTCCTCTTCTTACGTTCTTCAGTTCCATAACGTAAGCGAGTTTTTCTTTGTTGATTCCTTCTTCATCATAAATATAGCCGTTGGAATCTGAAAGAGTGAGAACCTTCCCGCCAAGCTCAAGGATTTTTTCAACTGTGTACTGGGCAACATTTCCGCTGCCTGAAACCAAGCAGGTTTTTCCTTCAAGAGTTTGTTTCTTCGTGCCGAGCATTTCAGCAGCAAAATAAACTGCACCATAGCCGGTTGCTTCCGGTCTGATAAGTGATCCGCCCCAGTTCAATCCTTTGCCTGTAAGTACGCCGGTAAATTCGTTGCGGAGTTTTTTGTACATTCCAAATAAGTAACCGATTTCTCTTCCGCCAACACCAATATCGCCTGCAGGAACGTCAGTGTTTGGACCGATGTGCCTGAATAGTTCGCTCATAAATGCCTGGCAGAATCTCATAATCTTTAAGTCACTTTTTCCTTTAGGATCGAAATCCGAACCGCCTTTACCGCCGCCCATTGGGAGTGTGGTTAAACTATTTTTGAAAACTTGTTCGAACGCAAGGAACTTTAAGATGCCGAGATTTACCGAAGGGTGAAATCTCAATCCGCCTTTGTATGGACCGATAGCACTGTTCATCTCGATCCTGTAGCCGATGTTAACATTTATTTCGCCCTGGTCGTCAACCCACGGAACGCGGAACATAATAATTCTTTCAGGCTCAATAATTCTTTCAAGAATTTTTGCTGTTCTGTATTCGGGATGTCTTTCAAGAACCAGTGCTAATGATTCTGCAACTTCTTCAACTGCCTGGTGGAATTCAGGTTGTGCAGGATGTTTGGCTTTTACTTCAGCCATTAAGTTTTTTACGAAATCTGCCATAGGTTACTCCGCTGATTTTTTAGATTAATATTTACAAGGATTTGTTAATCCTGAAAATAATTTACACTGGCAGTTAATAAACGAGTAGAATTATTTGTATGAAAGTTGTGTAACAGATTCTGTTACAAATTGTTGCTGAATGGAAAGGATTTTTTACTAAAAAAATTAATTGAGATTACTCACCCGGCTTCGTAATTATTCCTTTGTTCTTGTGCCCGTTAATCTTTACAGAAATTGGGGAAGTAAACTTCAGGTGTTTTGTAAACTCAAGAGTTTCATCAGCTTGCCGTGCAGAGAGCCAGTCCCAATCAATAAAGCTGTTGTTGTTTGCAGCATTGACTGTAAAATATCCAACTCTGAATGAAGTGATGTTCTGGAAAAAGTGTGAACCCTGTGACGGCTCAACATTAAAATCTTTAAAGCCTGATTCAACAATTGCTGCTGCGCCGGAAATCTGATCCCATGTAACAGGAATGCCAAGCCACGGATCAAGACTGCCCCATCTGCCCACACCAATTAATATGTAATGCTTTTTCTGATCGAGAAGTTTTGTATTAAAATGGCTTATCTCATTTGCAACTTCTTTGCTTTTATTTCTTTCATATTTTTTTTGATCAACAACCACCACATCATAAATTCCTTCCATAGCACCATTTCCGAGAACCTGGTCGCTTTGGCAAATGAGTGTTGCTTTTTCAACCTCGTCAATTTTTAATTCATCAAGTTCATGACTAATAACAAGCGGGCGCATCTGCAACATTGCAAATTCTTTCAGCTTTCCTTCAGGCACCTGCAAGTTTACTGCAAATTCAATCTCAACTGGAGAACCCATTCCCCACGAACCAAGACCGAGAAGAAGATTTAGAATTTCAGGAAGTGGGAATATTTTGTGTTTTAAAACCGGCGCAAATGTAACAACACGAATTCCGTCACGGGAAATTCCATCATACACAGCTTCATTCTCCGGCGAATACGTTGAACCTACAGAGTACAAAGTTCCATCAGCTTCAGATTCAACAAGCTCAAATCTTTTTACTAATGGATCTTTTACTGAATCAGGATGATGATCAAGCTTACCGTCAAGATCGAGAGCGTAAAAATCCTGTTGTGCGTTTCGTATTGTTTCAATTGTTGAGAAAAACTGGAGAAGATGTTTTGGAAACCGGGGACAAAATCTAACTGTGTTTCCGCCCTCTACTACAGTCTTACCTAAACCAAGAGCCACAAGTGCAATTCCATCATCCGATTTTTGCGGAGGAACGGGATAAAAATTAAAAGACTTTGCAACTCCCGCAAAATCAGGATAAAACTTCCTGTTATGTTCTGCACCTACAAGCCTTTGAACTATCACAGCCATCTTTTCTTCTTCAAGGCGGTAAGCAGTTGCTTTCATATAATCTTTTGCACCTTGAAAATATGTTGAAGCATAAACGCACCTGATTGTCTGTAGTAGTTCTTCAAGCCGCACTTCAAGATCAGGATTACTGTTTGGAAGCATGTAAGTCTGGTAAACACCTGCAAATGGCTGAAACTGTGAATCTTCCAGCAGGCTGGATGAACGAACAGCAAGTGGAACTTTTATAATGTCAAGAAAGTCCCGTAGTTTTACTACAATATCCTGAGGAAAATATGAAGCCTCAATAAATTTTTGTGTGATTGCCAGATCATTTTTTTCATTGAGAGCAAAGACTTCAAGGCTATTGTTTTGAATAAACCTGTCAAAAACTTCCGTACCAATAACAACGGCAGAGGGCACCGAAATCTCAACCTTCTCAAAAAGCGCATTCATATTATAATTTGTTATCAAAGTATTAATAAAGCCTAGTCCTCTTGCTTTACCACCAAGCGAGCCGCCGCCGATTCTTGCAAAACTATTTTTAGGGTCAAAAGTTTCCCGGTTAAATTCCGAAATAACCCCTTTTGTTCTTTCTTCAACATAACTTAAAATTGAGTTAATTAAATATTCACGCAGGTGTTCGGGCGATTCATAATCTGTTACTTTACGCGGACGAAGTTTGTGAGCCAGGTAAAATTCTGTTCTTGCTTTCAGCCATCTTGAAAAATGATTTCCTTCTGCATGATGAAGTAAACTTTCTTCAGAAATAACAGAAATCTGGTCTGCAAGCTCAAGCATATTTGAAGCACGACCGACTTCTTTTCCGTCAGGCATTTCAAAAATAAAATCTCCAAATCCGAACTGGTCAAGCAGAAATCCTCTTAAGTCATGCAGCAGACGTGGAGAATTTTTATGAAGAAATGATGCGCCTGCTTTTTTAATTTTTCCTTCCAGAGTCTGGTCGCTCGTCTGAATGAGAATCGGAATATCTTTGTGTTTGTTTTTTACTTCCCCTGCAAATTTTAATCCCGCTTCAGGATCACGTATACCGGCACATCTGAAATTATTATCTGATATTATTCCAAGCACATACTCTTCATATTTTTCAAATGCAGCCATTGCTTCTTCATAAGTTGTACAGAGAAGGATTTTGGGTCGCGCTCTCATCCGCAAATACTTATGTGTGATATTTATTCCTTCGGAAATTAATCTTTGCGACTGGTTAAAAATTTCGGTGTAAATGATAGGGAGATAAGATGAATAAAATTTTATATTATCTTCAACAAGAATGATTACCTGTACGCCGATTCCTTTCGTATCGTTTTCAACATTAAGATTATCTTCAACATTTTTTATTATTCCGATAAGAAGATGAAAGTCGCCTCCCCAGATAAATATTCTTTCAAAGATTGAAGTGTCATAATGAGTTGTCAGTTCTTTTCTTTCCTTGTTATCATAAGCAAGCAAAACTATAGGCTGTTTAAAGCCGGCTTCTTTTACTTCCTGAGCAAATTTAAGAACATGCATATCTTCAATGTGCAGAGTGGTAATTATCAGATCAAAATCACCTGTATTACTTTTAAGCATTTCCATAGCTTCTTTACCGGTTGTAACATGAACAATTTCCGGTGCCTGGCTAAGGTTTAAATTCTGGTATTCACTTCTGATAAGTTCGTACAACCTTCCGTCTTCTTCAAAGAGATAATAATCATAAATACTTGATACAAGAAGTATATCGCGAATCTTGAAACGCATCAGTTTCTGGAATTTTTTAATTCTCGTACTGAATACGTTTTCTAGATTTAAATTGTGAAGTTGATCAAGTGTGCTCATAGATGTAAGTCTTTGTGAAGTTTGTTTTTACTAAATCAAATATAGAGTTTAATGTAAAATTAACAATGTATAATTTATAATTATCAATTAAAGATTCAATTTAAAAATAAAAAGGCGATCCTTTTCGAATCGCCTAATTATTCATTGTTAATTCTTAATTTTTAATTATACTAATCCTTGATCAAGCATCGCATCTGCAACTTTTAAGAAGCCCGCAATATTTGCACCATTAACATAATTGCCCGGTGTTCCAAATCTTTCAGCAGTTGTAACACAGGTTTCGTGAATTCTTCTCATAATTTCGTGCAATCTCTGGTCAACTTCTTCTTTAGGCCAGGGGAGACGCATGCTGTTCTGCGACATTTCTAATCCTGAAGTTGCAACGCCACCAGCGTTTGAAGCTTTACCCGGCGCATAAAGGATTTTTGCATCGGTGAAAACTTTATAACCTTCAATTGTTGTCGGCATATTTGCACCTTCACATACACAGATACATCCGTTCTTTACTAATTCTTTAGCATCGTTTTCATAAATTTCATTTTGTGTAGCGCAGGGAAGAGCAACATCAACTTTTACACTCCATGGCTTTTTCCCGGGGAAGAATTCTACTTTGAACTCTTTAGCATAGTCTTCCACAGCATCTTTGTTGCTTGCTCTCAACTTTAACATATAATCAATTTTTTCTCCTTTGATTCCATCAGGATCATAAACAAATCCATCTGGACCAGAAAGCGTAACAACTTTTCCGCCCAGTTCAGTGACTTTTATAACCGCACCCCAGGCAACATTTCCAAAACCGGAAACCGCAACAACTTTTCCATCGAAAGAAGTGTTTTTAGTTTTCAACATTTCTTCAGCAAAATAAACAGAACCAAAACCTGTTGCTTCCGGTCTGATAAGTGAACCGCCCCAGTTTAAACCTTTACCGGTTAAAACTCCTGTATATTCATTTGCAATTCTTTTATACTGACCAAACAAAAATCCAATCTCTCTTGCACCAACACCGATATCGCCGGCGGGAACGTCTGTGTTCGGACCGATGTGTCTGTAAAGTTCAGTCATAAAGCTCTGGCAGAAACGCATTACCTCGTTATCACTTTTTCCTTTTGGATTAAAATCCGAGCCGCCTTTTCCACCGCCCATTGGAAGAGTTGTTAAAGAATTTTTGAATACCTGCTCGAAAGCAAGAAACTTAAGAATGCCAAGAGTTACAGAAGGGTGAAAACGCAACCCGCCTTTGTAAGGACCGATTGCACTGTTCATTTCAATCCTGAAGCCGCGGTTGATGTGAATTTCTCCCTGGTCGTCCATCCATGGAACGCGGAACATAACAACTCGTTCCGGCTCAACCATTCTTTCTAAAATTTTATTTGCACGGTACTCAGGATGTCTTTGCAAAACAACATCGAGCGAACCGAGCACTTCTTCTACTGCCTGATGAAATTCAGGTTCATTTGGATTTTGAGCTTTTACTTTTGATAATACCTGCTCAACATATTCGGACATAATTTACCTCTCAACTTTGAATTAAGTTTAAACTTGAATTTGGATTAATTTGAATTGAACTGATGAAAATGAATGAAGATAAAAAATCCGGAAATGAAAACTTCCGGACAAGCCTGCGCATATTATAAAAATATTTTATTCCCACAATTCTACTATTCATCAAAAACGTTTTTACTTTTCCATCACAACTTTTGACGATGGAAAAATTTTAATAACTGCATTGTTAAATTAAGAAGAATTCCAGAAACCCCAATATTTATTGACAAAAAGTGTGATTTGGGGTAAAGTAATATCCATCTAAAATGGGAATTTCCACGGGATTATGCAATTTAAGTTCAGGTTCAAGAGCAAGTTCTGGAAGATAAGGAAAATTCACTCATGCATTCCTGAAATCATTCTTGCATGTTATATTATGGATGAAATTAAAGTCCCTGCCAGGTTTGTCCAAATATTTTCTATGTCAGCAGATAGCAACTTCATCACAGATTTGATAAATTTCAAAAGGAAATAATTAATTCATTCAACCTTCCGGAGAGAAAAATGGATAATACAATTCTTAAAGAAAAAATCAACCAGGCAGTGGAAATTTTAAAGGAAAAAGACATTGATATGTGGCTCACTTTTGTGCGCGAGAGTTCGGTGATGAGCGATCCGGCAATGGAAATGGTGGTCGGAGCCCATTCTACATGGCAGGCAGCTTTTTGTATTAATAAAGATGGTGATACAACAGCAATAATTGGCTCGATGGAAGAAGGAATTTTTAAGAAAGTTGGAGTGTATAAAAATATTATCACTTATTTGAAATCGATAAGAGAACCATTTCAAAATTATATCAAATCAAAAAACCCCAAAAAGATTGCAATAAATTATTCTAAGAATTCTGTGCTTGGAGATGGATTGACTTATGGAATGTACCAGATTCTACTCGATCATCTTGAAGGAACCGGATTTGAAAAAAAACTGATCAGCTCTGAAGAAATTATTTCTGCCTTGAGAGGAAGAAAATCTGCAACCGAGCTTGCAATAATGAAAGAAGCGATAAAAGAGACGCTGAAAATTTTTGATGAAGTTACTAATTATATGAAACCGGGAATGACGGAAATTGATATCGCAAACTTTGTTAGAAAACTTTATACCGAAAGGGGATTTGAAGCTGGCTGGGAAGAAGATCATTGCCCGGCTGTTTTTGCGGGTCCGGATCCAAATGGTCCGCACGAAGGTCCCAGCGATAAAAAAATTACCAAAGGCACGATTGTAAATATGGACTTCGGAATAAAGTACAAAGGCTATTGCTCCGATTTGCAGAGAACTTGGTATGTTTTAAATGACGGTGAAACAAAGGCTCCTGCTGAAGTGCAGAAAGGTTTTGAAGTTATCCGGGATGCAGTCCAAAAAGTTGCTGACGCGGTTAAGCCGGGAGTTATCGGCTGCGATATGGATGACATTGCAAGAAATTATATAACATCAAATGGTTATGAAGAATACCCGCACGGGCTAGGTCACCAGGTTGGCAAAACAGTTCACGACGGAGTTGCAGGAATGTTTCCACGGTGGGAAAGATATGGCAACGCTCCTTTTATTCCGCTTGAAGAAGCACAGGTGTTTACTATCGAGCCGAGACTGCCGGTAAAAGGATATGGTGTTTCAACAATTGAGGAGGAAGTTTATATAACAAAGAATGGCTGCGAATTTATTTCTCCTCCGCAGAAAAAATTGATTTTAGTGAAGCCTTAACAGATATGCCAGATTTTATAAATCTGGCATATCTGAAACAAAAATATATTTTATGAAAACTCAATCAACAGATACAAACCTGGAAGTTGAAAAATTTTTTATTTCATTAATAAGAAAAGTTTCTGCTCAGGAAAAGCTTAGCCAAACTTTATCATTCAGTTCTTCTATAATGAATCTTTCCAAACGTGCAATTTCACGAGCAAATCCTGAATTAAGTGATGAAGAAAAAAATCTGCTTTTTGTAAAATATCATTATGGAGATGAGTTAGCTGAAAGAGTTCGATTGTTTATAAATAAAAATAAAGTTTTCGATGAAGTCTGAAATCAGCAGCGCGATTGAATTGTTCATTAAAAGCCTGGAAGACATGAACATTCCATACTTTATCGGCGGTTCAATTGCCAGTTCAGTTTATGGAATTGCACGGGCAACAATGGATATTGATTTGGTTTCAGAATTAAAGTTTGAGGATGTAAAACAGCTTGTTCAGAAATTGAAAGGAAGCTACTTTATTGATGAAGAAATGATTATCGATGCGATAAAGAATAAATCTTCTTTCAATCTTGTTCATCTCGGCACAATGATGAAGATTGACGTTTTCATATCTCAAGATAAAATTTTTGATAAAAAATCTTTTGAGAGAAGAAAGAGAGACACTATTTCTGATGAGCCGGGATCAATCCAGGTTTATCTCTGTTCTGCTGAAGACACTATCCTTAGTAAATTGGATTGGTACAAAATGGGCGGCTCTGTTTCTGATCGCCAATGGAAAGACATAATTGGAATTATTAAAGTTCAGGGTCGGTTGCTCGATAGTGAATATTTACTGAAATGGTCTGAAGAATTAGGAGTTACTGAGTTATTGAAGAAAGCCTTTGTTGAAGGAGGGTTGTAGAAGCGGCTGCGTATTTATTTTTCCTCCACAGAAAGAGTTGATTTTGGTTAATCCGTAATCGAAACTTTCCTTTTTATTTTGCCCTTGCATTATTAAAGTGCAAGGGTTATTTTTTTACAAAGTTAATCAAGTATTGCACTCTTCTATTCTTCCGCATCTTTTTGGAAATACAAATCGGAGTAAACAATTATGAAAAAGATTGTTTTTACAGTCTGCCTTCTTTCATTCTCGAATGCTTTTTCTCAGGAAAATATTTGGGAGCCAACATCAGGTAACTTTGCAGTTGCAATATTTTCAATTGCTGTTGCTCCAAATAATATAGTCTATGTCGGAACTTATACTGGTTTTTACAAATCAACAAATAATGGAGATGATTGGATTGACATTAGTAGCGGGTTAGGAGGATATGACATTCATTCTATTGTATTCAATAGTTCAGGTGATATTTTTGTTGGAACTAATCCTGGTCCCGGGATCTTTAAGTCAACTGATGAAGGTACAACCTGGACACATCTTGATGATTCGCTTGTCAATTTTTCAGTAAGCAGATTGGATATTAATAGCAGTGGTTATTTGTTTGCTGCTATCCATAGTCATGGTGTTTACCGTTCCACTGATGAAGGAATTTCGTGGGAAGAGACGAACAATGGATTAAGTTATCTTAGTATGAATGAATTGTATGTAGCCAAAACTGGTCCATTAAAAGACTATATTTTTGTAAGTGTTTGTGAATTAAACGATTTCAGTTATATCTTTCGCTCGAGTGATAACGGTGAAAGCTGGGAACAAATGAATTTTGATGGTAATTCTCTATGGACTTATGCTTTTGTTAGCACTTCGGATGGTTTAATTTTAATTGGCACATGGAATACTGCGCCTCATAGTGTTTACGGTGCGATATTTAAATCAGTTGATTATGGTGTTAATTGGATAAGTGGTGGATCTAATGCAAATACTACTTCGTTTGTAATTGATCGTAATGAATATATTTATGCCGGCACTGTTGGAGGATGGATGGGAGGGTGCCAAGGAATTATACGAACAACAGATGGAGGAAATAATTGGGAATCTTTCAATACAGGGTTGCCATCAAGTTGTGCGTTTGTTTTGGCATGCAACTCTAATGGAATTTTGTTTGCTGGAACCGGAACGGAAGTTTACAGAACCATACAAAGCACAACAGAAGTAGAAAAAAATACTGATAATATTCCCCAACAATTTACGCTCTCTCAAAACTATCCAAATCCTTTTAATCCTGAGACGAAAATTAAATACTCAATACCAAATGTAGGGCCTTCATTTATGAAGTTCGTGGAAATAAATGTTTGTGATATTCTTGGAAACGTAGTAGCGACACTTGTTAATGAAGAAAAGCCCGCAGGAAATTATGAGGTTACTTTTGACGCTTCTAAATTAACGAGTGGAGTTTATTTTTATTCTCTGCAGGCAGGCGATTTTCTGGATACAAAAAAGATGATATTAATTAAATAACAAGAAAGCTCTTAAAACTCACATCCTCTAGTGTAAGCTTCATAAAGAAGTTTTGTGTATTCATCAAAACTAATTTCAACTGCACCGAACATTTTTAAGTGTTCGGTTATATACTGCACATCGAGCAAAACAAAATCTTTTTTGATTAATCTTTCAATTAGGGCAATCAAAGCAGCTTTTGAAGAATTAGAAACTTTTGAAAACATAGACTCACCAAAAAAAGCCCCGCGAAAAGAGATGCCGTAAAGTCCGCCGACAAGTTCGTTATTCAACCATGTTTCAACAGTATGAACGTGACCGCGTTTCTTCAATCTTTTATAAGCAAGAATTAATTCATCCGAAATCCAGGTTGATTCCCTGTCTGCACATCCTTTTACAACTTCTGTAAAGCTTGTATCAAACCTTATTTCAAAATCAGATTTTTCAATTGCTTTTCTTGTCGATCTCGGAATATTGTACTTATCGAGTGGAATAATTGCTCTAACTTCAGGCATAAACCAGTTGATGTTTCCTGTTTCATTGTCAGCCATCGGGAAAGCTCCACTGGCATACAATCTGAGCATATTATCAGGTTTTAGAAGCTCTTTAGGATCTAAATGTACTTTGTTAACCATAACAAACTTTTTTCTTCTTTTATAATTTACAGAAAGAATATGGTAGAAGGTATACGGGAATAAAGGTATATAAGTTTTTCTAATCTTATAATCTTTAAATTTTTCAATTTATTATTATATACCTTTATACCGAATTCCTCTAAATCCTAAAATTTTATTTGCGGGTTAAGCTCTTTAAGTTTGTACTTTCTTTGTAAAATTTTTATGAAATGGACTCTGGTAAAACCAAAAAAATAGCAGTTGTTGCTTTGGGCGGAAATGCTCTTCTCAGGGGAAATCAATCAGGTACAATCCACCAGCAGGAAGATAATACTTACGATACCTGCATAAATCTTATTAAACTTTTAAAAGAAGATTACAATATTGTAATTACTCATGGTAACGGTCCTCAGGTTGGAAACATTATGCTCAGGAATGAAGCAGGATTTAAAAGAATATAAAATCCCCAAAATGCCTCTTGATATTTGTGTTGCCGATTCACAGGGTGGAATAGGTTATATGATTGAGCGGCAGATGAAAAATATTCTGCAGGAAAATAAAATCAGGAGAAACGTTGTAACTGTTGTAACCCAGGTTTTGGTAGATATTAATGACCCTGCATTTAAAGAACCGTCAAAACCTGTCGGAGGATACTATTTAAAAGAAGAAGCCGATCTTTTAGCAAGAGTAAACAATTTTGTGTTTAAAGAAGATCCGGGCAAGCGCGGTTGGCGAAGAGTTGTCCCTTCACCAAAACCTCTTGATATAATTAATAAGAAGGTAATAAAAGATCTTGTAAAAAAAGGAAATATTGTTATTGCTGCTGGAGGTGGCGGAGTTCCGGTTTATAAAAAAGAAAATAAAGAGCTTGATGGTATAGAAGCCGTAATCGATAAAGATTTTGCTTCCTCATTACTTGCAAAGGAAATTGGAGCGGATGCGTTTTTCATTTTGACAGACGTTGATAAAGTTTTTATCAACTTTAAAAAACCGGATCAGAAGTCATTGGATGTTATTACTGTTGAAGAAGCTGAAAGATATTTTGAAGAAGGGCAATTTGCAAAAGGAAGTATGGGTCCTAAAGTTTTAGCTGCAATAGAATTTGTAAAAGGTGGAGGAAAGGAAACTATAATAACAGAAGCAACTCAGCTTGGTGATCCAAACTGCGGAACAAGAATAATACCTTAGCTACTATTTATTTTGCATAAATGTAATTGTGCAGCACTTCCACAGTTGATTTGTGAACTTTAATATCAATTTCCAGTAAGTCTCTCATTGAAAGTACGCCAACAAGTTTTCCATTTTCAATTACTATTATATGTCTGATTTTTGCTTCTTTCATTTTCGTTAAAACAGATTCATAACCTTCATTGATATCAGCAATAACAAGCTGAGTCGACATAACATCATTTACTTTTGTTGATTTCAGATCGAGATTTTTTGCTATAACTCTCTTTACAAGATCTCTTTCAGAAAAAACCCCAATTAGTTTTCCATCCTCCATAACCGGAACCAAACCAACACTTTTCTCTGACATAAATAAAACTGCGTCATATACTGACGTCCCCGAACTGATTGTTATCAGTTCATTTTTGTATTGCAACATTTCTTTTATTGTTTCCATAGATTTTCCTCCGTTTTGAATTGAATATAAAACTTTTATTGATAGCCGCAAATGGAAAAAACATTTGACTTTTAACAATGTTTGATTATTTTCACTGAGATTTAGAAAAATTTCTTTGTAAATCTAATCAATCAAACAATTTCACTTTCATTTGTAAGGAGGCACAATGAAAAGAGTAACATTGATTCTGATCCTGGCCACTTTTAGTTTTTCTGCAGCTTTTGCTAAGCTCCAGCTAAAACTTCCTACTGAAATTACAGGTGAAAAACCTGTTACAATTTTTAACAATCAACTGGAGTCAAATTTAAATATTCAGGTCCCGGCGGATGTAGCTCCGATGATGGACAAAGGAATGTGGCTTGTTGGTGCTGTAGCAGATCTCTCATTACCACTCGGTGATTTTTCAGACGGATATAACCTTGGTTTTTCAATCCATGCAATGGCCGGGTATCTGATTACAAAAAATATTCTGCTTAGTCTTGGAATTGGTTATGCAACATTTTCAGGAAAAGATGATGTTTTCGGAAATTCAGATGTGAGTTTTTCCTGGATTCCGCTTATGTTTGCTGCAAATTACTTATTTAATCCTGGACAAAAACTTATGCCCTTTATTGGTGCTGCACTTGGACTTTATTTTATTAGTTCTTCTTATAGTTATACTTACACTATTTTTGGGCAGACATATAGTGAAAGCGTGGATGCAAGTAGCACAGAATTTGGAATTGCTCCAAGAATAGGTGTTCTGTACGCAATGTCCGCTACCGTACTTCTTACAGTAATGGCTGAATATAATTTGATATTTACTTCAGGTTCTTCTACATCTGCTTTAGGATTTTTGGTAGGTGCTAATTTTGCTTTAAAATAATAAGTATTTAAAAAATTAAGTTTAGGCGAAGAAATCATCTTCGCCTTTTTTATTTTATCATTTCTGTTCTTCTTATAAATTCTTTAATGATTTTATCATCAGAAGTAATTAATTCATCTGAAGTACCGGTAAAATAAATTTTCCCGTCGTTTATCATTGCAACGCGGTTAGCTACTTTTTTAACACTGAGCATATCGTGCGTAACTACTATTGAAGTTACATTAAGCTTATCTGTTAATTCTTTTATAAGTTCATCGATCGAAGTTGACATAATCGGGTCAAGCCCGGTAGTTGGCTCGTCATAAAAAACATAGTCCGGATCAGTAATTAAAGCTCTTGCAAGACCAACACGCTTTTTCATCCCACCGGAAAGTTCCGCCGGTTTCAAATGCTGAACACCGGGTAAACCAACCATATCAAGTTTTTCACCAACTCTTTTTTTAATTTCAGATTTACTAATTTTGTTTTGTGATTCAACTAATGGAAGAGCAACGTTCTCTTCAACAGTCATTGAATCAAAAAGTGCAGCACCCTGGAATAAAAAACCAAATCGTGATCTTAATTCATATAGTTCTTTCTGCGAAAGATCGTCAACAATTTTTCCTTCAAGCTTTACGTAACCAGAATCCGGTGAAAGCAGTCCGACAATATTTTTTATTAAAACACTTTTCCCGCAGCCGCTTCTGCCTATTATTACAATAGTTTCGCCGGGATCGATGTTCAGGTTTATCCCTTTTAACACAGGTTCATTGCCAAAAGATTTATAAAGGTCAACTATTTCAATCATAAAGTTTCAATTTATTAATACCAAAATATCGATTTCCTTAATGATTTGCCGGATTAAAAAAGCTAATTTTGTATCAGAAAAATTAATTTGAAATCAATTTCCTTCAGAAAGGAATCAGCGATGAAATATTTTTTCATAACAATTTTAACATCATTATTTTTTATTAGCTATGCAAATGCACAAACTTTTCCAAACTATTATGAGCAGAATTCTTTCGGATTGACATCTGCTGGAGCAATGAAATATGGTTTATACGGTTTGGACAATCCTGCAGTACTTTCAACTCTTAGTCAACCAGATTTCTATTTTACCTGGGATGACCGCAGCGGTGACTGGAATGATTTAAACAACTGGGGAATGTTTCTTGCTTTTCCCGGCTTCGGTTTCGATGTAATCCATCACGATAATAATTTTTTTAGTGTGAACGACTGGCGACTTTCATTAGCTGGCGGCAACCCGGGTCTCAGTTTTGGAACAGCAATTACCTGGTCATCAGGTAGTGTTAAAGAATATGGACGTTCAACAGTTTTTTCATTCGGAACATTAATTCGTCCCTCAAAATATTTTTCAGTGGGCTTAGTAGGTAATCTTCCCACAAGCGGATACAGTGAAGGAGTTGTTGATGTTGGAATAAGACCATTCGGAAATGAAAAAATTACGGTATTTGGAGATGCCATATTCAGAACAAAAGAATTTGACTATCAGAATAAATGGAGTGCCGGTATTGCTGTTGAAGCAGTAGATGGACTTAGATTAGTTGGAAGATATTTTGAAAATGAATATTTCACAGTTGGTGTTCAGTTAAGTTTTGGTCGTGCCGGAATTACAACGCAGGCGCAATTCGATAAGGACGGAAACCATACTTACAATACTTACGGAATAAGAGTTGGTGCTTATGACAGAAATCTTTTATCAGGATTGGCAGGCAATAAAGACTATGTTAAATTCAATATGAAAGGCGGGATGAAGTACCAGCAATATCGCTGGTTTGACGATTCCAAAACTCTGATTGATATACTTGCGCAAATTGATGCTGCTGAAAAAGATGAATCCATTTCAGGAATTGTAATGAATCTTTCGGGAATGAATATTAACAAAGAAATGACCTGGGAAATTTCTGAAAAGCTGAAAGAGTTTAAGTCGAAAGGAAAGAAAATTGTTGTTTACATTGATCGCGGGGGAATGGATGAATACTATCTTGCGTCATTTGCAGATAAAGTCGTTCTCGATCCACTCGGCAATTTGCTTCTTCAAGGTTACATTTTCGGTCGACAATATTTTAAAGGAACTCTTGATAAACTTGGAATCGGTTTCCGCGAAATGCGTTTCTTTAAATACAAATCTGCTGCGGAAACTTTTGCAAATAATAAAATGAGCGAAGCCGACAGCATACAATGGCAGGCTATTGTTGATGACTGGTATGAAACTGCAAAATCAGAAATCTCAGCAAACAGAAATATTTCAAGAGAAGATTTTGATCACATAATTAATAAAGAAGCTTTATTGATGCCTGATGATGCACTCAGGCTTGGTCTGGTTGACACTCTTGCCCGCTGGGATTCTATAAATGATATTATCAATAAAATGGAAAAAGAAAATAAAAAATTTATTTCACCCGGTTCGTTGAAAGAATTTAATCTTCCGGAAGATAATTACTGGGGAAATAAACCCGAGATCGCTGTTATTTATGCAATTGGTGAATGCGCTATGGATGAAGGAATAAAAGCACGCGAGCTGGTAAACTATGTTGAAAGTGCCGTGAAAAATTCAAACATAAAAGCAATTATTTTAAGAGTCGATTCCCCTGGCGGTGACGGACTTGCATCTGATTATATTTCTGAAGCTTTAAAAAAAGGAAAAGGGAAAAAGCCTATTATTGTAACCCAGGGTTATGTTGCCGGTTCAGGCGGATACTGGCTTTCGATGTACGGTGACACAATCATTTCTTCACCAGTGACTATAACAGGCTCAATTGGTGTAATTGGTTCTTACTTTTATAATAAATCATTAAAAGAAGAACTGGGAATGAGTCTGGATTATGTGAAGAGAGGCGATTACGCAGATTTCGGATTTGGAATCAGGCTTCCGTTCATCGGAATATCTCTGCCTGATCGTGATTTGAAAGAGGAAGAAGCTGCAAAGTGGGAATCTGCAATTAAGACTTCATATAAAGAGTTTGTAAATAAAGTTGCTGACGGAAGAAATATAACTTACGCTGAAGTGGACGAAGTTGCACAGGGAAGAGTCTGGAGCGGAACTGATGCAAAAGATAAAAACCTTGTAGATATTCTCGGCGGACTTGATGATGCAATAAAGCTTGCAAAAAAGTTAGCCAGTTTAAAAGACGATGAATATAAAATTGTTCAATATCCTCCTCAGCCGTTGTTTGATATAGGCAGGTTTACACCAAAGCTTTTTGGAATTGATATTAAAAATGAAATTGATCCCGCTGTTGAGGATTTAAAATTCAGGCTGGAAAATAACGGGAAGATAATGCCCATTATGCCAATGAGTGATGTTTATTTTGAGATGAAATAATTAGATAATGATTTAGCTGTCACAGATCATTCAGTGACAGCTATTAAATGTCTATCTTGAGATGTATTTAAAAGCATCAATTGTTTTTTCCATGGTTTCAGCATCGGTAGCACTAAGAACAAAAACCCAGCGGTCGTTTGTCCAGGAAATCCATTTTCTGCCGTTTTTATCTGTACCTTCACCGCGCCACTTGCCATTATAATTTCCTCGGGTATGATTTTTTAATGAATCAATTTGAGGTACAATTACATCCTTATAGTACTTATCTGCACGTTCTTTATCAGGGGATAAAATTCCCTCAATGTGGATTTTATTATCACCGTAATTGGCTTGGTAACCATCAAGCGGGTGTTCAACAGTCATCCTGGAAATATTTGATTTCATTCCATCGATCATCGGAGGGAATACATCATCGAAAGCTGCATTCGGAGGCGGCGGTGGAAAATCAGTTTTGTAATCGCTTCCGCAAGCTACAACCAGCAGAGCAAGCAAAATGAATGAAAGAAGAAAAAGTATTTTTGATGGACGCATTTAATTCTCCGTTATTAATAATTAAAAATCTGTTCAAGGTGTTGATCCATATGATCGACATAATCTTTTATAAGAAGAAAAACATTCTCTGCCGTTTCCAGGTCATCAACTGAACTGCATTTTACTGCCAGTTTCTCTTCAGGGAAGTTGAAAATTATCCAGTGAATATGCTGGTTATAAAGCCGCCAGAGTTCAACAAGATATTTTGAATCTACTTCATTATACTTTTGAATGCTTACCCAGTGATCCTGCTCGTAAGGAAAAATTGTAAACGGCTCCTTTTCATATTGTGAACGAATAAACCTTTGATGATTGTTTGCTGCCGAATCGATTAAATGTCCAAGTATTTCTTTCTTAGACCACTTGTTCGGTGCAGGTTTCCTGTTAAGCTCGCCTTCAGGAAAGCGGAGAAATTTAGCCGGAACTTCATCAATATTTTTCTGAAGCCGGTCTGCCACTGTTTGTAATTCTTTGTTCATAAAATTCCTTGTTATAAAATTTATAGAACACGGATCAATGAAAATCAGCTTAATCAGTCCAATCCGTGTTCTACTATTTAAAGTTTTCTTGCAACTACAACTACAGATTTGATAGTTTCAACAACACCGCTGTTGTCGTTTAGTGCTTCCAGGAAAATAATGTAAATCCCAATACGTAAAGCATTGCCGTCATCATCTCTTCCATCAAAAATAACCGAGCCGGAAGAAGCGCTTGGCTGGTTGTTCAACAAAGTGCGGACAAGCCTACCTTTGCTGTCGAAAATTTTTATTCTAACCTGTGAAATTGCCTGAGTCAAATTATAATTTATTATTGTAAAATCTTCAAAACCATCATTGTCCGGCGAAAAGGGATTTGGAAAAACAGTAAGCTTTGCAGACTTGCTCGTGTTTTCTGTGTAAATGCTGTTCTGCTTCGATGGTGTGGCACCTGAAATATCAACCGAGCTGCTCCAGTTTAAAGGATCGTTTGCATTGAATTCAGGATTTATTCTCTCAAGTGAAATATTTTTTGTCGAAGCAAAATTTTTGTTGTGCCATTTATCTGAATAAAAAACAGAATCGATTATATTTCCGCGAACATCTTTTAGAAGAATAAGCTCTCCCGTGTTTACCAGACCCAGACTCGAAACGTTCACAATATTCACAAAAGAATTTTCATCAAAATGATAGTTACTAAAAATGGAAGAATCAGCAGCGAGAACAAAATAAGATTTATCAGGAAGTTGATTTGAAACTTCCGAAAGTTTGTATCCATTTCCATTTTCATCTTCAATTTTCCATCCGCCAATTTCAATTGACTTACCGCTCCGGTTGAAAAACTCAACAAACTCACTATTATCCGTTTCGGGATCAAACATTATTTCATTAATTACTAAATCATTTCTTTTACCGGGCAGAACATTTCCGATTGAGTTTGGTTTACCTGGAGTACTTCCTGAATCACTCAAAGAAGTTGTCCAGTTTGTACTGTCGTTTGTTGCTTCTTCAAGTGAAATTCTCTCAAGCGAGTAACCTTTCTTTCCGCCCCAGGATGAACGATAAAACAGACTGTCGATAATTCCATCACGGAAATCATAGATAATAATTCCGTCGGCTGTGTTTCCAAGTGTTCCGAAGTTTACAAATTTTGTTTGTGCAGTCACGTTCGGATGAATGTTGAAGAACGAAGTATCTTTTGTAATAATTAGAAATTCATCCGGCTCAAGTAAAAGATCATTTGTTGAAATGAAATTTTTTGTCGGTGTTGTAAGTATATCGCTCACAGACCAGTTTTTTAAATTGATTTCTATATTCGAAACATTAACAAGTTCCAGCCATTCGGGCTCACCTTCTGCAGGATTGTACATCACTTCATTTATCAAAACAATGTTTTGAGCAAATCCCGGCTCGACTGATCTTTCAACATAATTATTTAAAGTGTCTTCATCTTCAGAATAATCTACTCTGACTGCAGCAAGTATTTTAGAATTTAAATTCTGAATTGCATTCGATGAAGAAATTGAAACCGAATCACCGGCATTCAGAGATAAATTATTTTGTGAACTTAAAAGCAAATCAACAACCTGGTTTGAATCTGTGTCAATGTAAAATTCCACTATAAAATTATTGGCAGAGGAAGAACCATTGTTTTTAATTTTTGTTGTTATGAAAACATCTTCACCCGGAACAGGGAAGCGCGGATTAAAATTCATTTCAGCAACAGAAAGATCAAACTGTTTTGGTGTAATGCTGTTAATTCTTCCGGGCGTACTCTGCTCGATATCAATTGAAGAATTCCAGTTTGCCGGAAGATTTGATTCTGCATCGATTGAAATTCTTTCTAATGAATAACCGTTTGTTCCACCCCACTGGCTAGAATAAAGTACTGAATCGATTGCAAGTCCGCGGTTGTCTTTTAAAACAACTCCGTCAACATCATTATTAAGAGATGGAATAGAAATCACAATTACATCGGACGGAATAAAGCGATGAAAATTATAAATGCTCAGGCTTCTGCTGATTACAAGATAACTATTCGGTTGAAAAAAATAATCTTCCTCAATCGTCGTCGTAGTCGGAGTTGTAAAAACATCGGAGATGTTCCATCCATTTAAATTAATCTCAACGCCAGATTTGTTATAAAGTTCGATCCATTCCGGTTCGCCGCCAGCCGGTGTGTACATTATTTCATTTACTACAATTGACTGCGGCGGAAATCCCGGTTCAATTGTTTTGTAAAATCGGTTGTTCGATGTGTCTTGATCGGAAGAAAAAACAACGTTAATCTCAAAACCTCTTTTAGTCTGAATGTTTTGGATTAAATAGCTGAAAGTATTTAAAGATGAATCACCAGCAGAAAGATTCAATCCGTTCAAAGTTTCAAGAAGTAAATCTGGAATTGAATCGAGATTTGTGTCTTCAAAAAGTTGAATACTGAAAGTTGCGGAATTCAGACCAGCATTTTTAATTTTAGCAGAAATTGAAACACTATCACTACTCAAAGGAAATTCAGGATTAAAAGAGATATCATCAGCAACAAGATCAAAATCTTTTTGAGTGAGTGAGTTAATTCTTCCGGGAGTTGCTTTAAATGGATTTACAGAAGTTCCCCAGTTTGTTTCATCATTGCTGTTTTGTTCTATAGAAATTCTTTCTAGAGATTTGCCTCCTGAGTTTCCACCCCAGTCAGGAGAGTATAAAACTGAATCAATTATCGCTCCTACTGAATCTTTGATGACAACAGCATCACCGGTGTTGTTTAATGCTGGAATATTTACTTTAATAATTTCAGAACCGACATTATAAAAATTTAGAATGGAGGAATCTTTTGTAAGCACGATATAGTCTTCTGAAGGAATTAAAATATCGTTGTTTGTAATTTCAACAGAAGTAGAATTATCCGAAAATGTCCAGTGTTTCAGATTAATTGAAGAAGGAGTTCGATTGAACAGTTCAACCCACTCAGGCTCACCTGAAGATGGCGCGTACATAATCTCATTAATGACCAGATCATTGTAGTTATTTCCCGGCGGATAAACATTGAATGATTTTATTTTACTGTTGTTTAAAAGATTTTCATCCTGGGCAAAAACCACTTTAGCAATTATTTGATAATTTCCGGCAGTTAAAGAGTTCATAACTGTGCTTGCAGAAATCGAATCTCCAGAAGCAAGATTAAAATAATTTTGTGAGAAGATTATTTCTCCGGGATCAGCAACTGAATCGAAATTAACATCATTATAAATTTCAACTGAATAATTTGCTGCAATATCAGATCCCAAATTCATAACCTTTACAGTTATGGTAACATCATCGCCTTCAAAAATAAGGGTTGGAGAAAATGTCAGTGAACTCAGCGCAAGATCAAACTGAACTGGCGTGACGGAATTCTGAAAACCCGGAGTTCCATTCTGCACAAGTGAGTTTGCCCAGTTGGAAGAAGAACTGTCTTTTACAAGATTTATCTTTTCATCAGAAAAAGCCTGGCTGTTGTTTGCTGAATAGGTATAAGCTTCAAGAGTGTCATCTGTTGTATTTACAAGCCAGATTGGTCTATCTGAAGTATTTGCCATACCAGATGTACCGAAAGCATTATCATTTATCTTTAAAACCAGGGCGTTAGATGGAATTATTCCATCATAAATTCCTGAACCAATGATGTAATCACCTTCAAGTATAATAGCATAAGATTCCGGCGGAAGTAAAGTCCCTTCGCCCGCATCAATAATAAAATCAGGATTTGAAGTGTAGTATATTATTTTAAGGCTGTCGAGGTCAATAGTATTTGTTGAACTAGTATTATAAATTTCAATAAACTCGTTTGGACCGGAAGCCGGGTAGAACATCACCTCAGAAATAGTAAGTGAAGTATCTACTTGTGCAAAAATTGAAAAGTATGAAACAATAAAAAGAATCGAGATTTTATTAAGCATTAAGCGGTAATAATTTTGACTTCAATATAAATATTCCGGTGAAAAATTACCTGTCACTTCTTCCAGGCAATTGTTGGGATGAAAGCCAGTCAAATACAAAGTTCGGGATAATCTTTAATATGCGAGAACTAATTACAATCGGAAATGGAAACTGAATAATTCTTTTTTTCTTCTTTATTCCTTTTAAGATTATTTTAGCGGCTTTGTCCGCATTCATCATAAAGGGCATGTAAAATTCATTTTTATCTGTCATCGGAGTTCTGATAAATCCGGGTTTAACAGTCAGCACATTAATATCGTACGGTTTTAATTCAACCCTTACACTTTCAAGTAGAATTGTTGCGGCACTTTTGCTGGAACAATAAAAACCACTTTGTGCAAATCCTCGTGCATCTGCGAGACTTGAAACTCCGACAATCATTCCGTTTCTTTTTTCAACGAAGTAGGGGATTAGTAATTCAAGAAAATTAATAATTCCAAAAACATTTACATCAAATATTTTTCTTGCCTGATCCGACTGAAAATTAGTTATTGGAGTTCTCCTGCTTACCCCGGCATTTAAAATTGAAATATCTATTCTTCCGAATTTTTCAATTGTTTCGTCAAATGCTGTTTTAACTTCGGTGGGATTTGCAACATCGCATTCAATTACTTCAACTTTATTTTGATCAGATGCAAAAGATTTTAATTCCAGTAACAATTCCTTTCTTCTGGCAATTAATACTACTGATGAACCCTCAAAAAACAGTAATTTTGAAAGGGAATAGCCTATTCCGGATGAAGCTCCGGTTATTAAAACAACCTTATCGGATAGTTGCATACTTTTTGCAAGTGAAAGGAAAACTGCTGGTGGCAATTTAAAGAAATGTTAGTTTGATTTAAACTTTGCAATCTTTTAACATTTCTTTATGTTTGCAGCAAAAATTATTCCAGCATTTTGGATGAGAAATTTTTACATATTGATGAGGTTTTGGTAAACCGGACAGTAACTGAAACACCCTTTCATTGCGATTTAAGCAAATGCAAAGGGGCTTGTTGTACTTTTGAAAGTGAGTATGGCGCTCCATTAAAATATGAGGAAATTAAAGCTATTGAGGCTATTTGTGATGAAACTCTGCCATACCTTTCTGAAAAGCATAAAAAAGTGCTGAAAAACGAAGGATTTTATGAACTAAAAGGGAATGAATATTTAACAAGAAGCATAAATAATAAAGATTGTGTGTTTGTTTACTATGAAAATGATGTTGCTAAATGTTCTTTAGAAAAAGCTTATTTCGATGGAAAGACAGATTTCAGGAAACCAATTTCCTGTCATCTTTTTCCAATAAGAGTTTCAGATTTTGGTGGTGATGTTCTGCGATTTGAAAAGTACGAACATTGTCAGCCGGCAATCGAAAAAGGTAAAACAGAAAATATAACCATTGCAGAATTCTGTGAAGATTCTTTAATAAGACTCTACGGAGATAATTGGTATTCAAAATTAAAGGAAGCATCCGGAAGATAAAATGTTATCATTAAACCAGAGACTATCGCAACAGCAAAAACTTTCACCGCAGCAGATTCAGTATCAAAAACTTCTGCAGCTAAATACGCTTGCTCTTGAACAAAGAATAAAAACCGAGCTTGAATTAAATCCGATACTTGAAGAAGAAATGGAACTTTCTCAGGATCAGGATGAGAATGAACGCGAAAGGGATGAAGATGTTGATCCTGAAGTAAAAGATGCAGATAAAGAAGAATTCGAGCTTGAAGATTTTATGAATGATGATGAAATGGATCACGAAAAAGTTTACCGCGGCAGTGAAGATGATGTGTTTCAGCCTATTGCACCCCAAAGGGAATCACTTTCCGAACACCTGCTTGAACAATTAAGAATGCTCCATCTTGAAGAAAATCTATTTATCCTTGGTGAAGAAATTATAGGAAGTCTTAATGTAGATGGATATCTGAAAAGAGATTTATCGGACATATTAAATGAGCTTGAACTTTTTGAACAAATAAAAATTACACCGGAAACAGCTGACAAACTATTAAAACGAATTCAGCTTTTTGATCCTATCGGAATTGCCTGCCGGTCTTTGCAGGAATGTTTGCTTGTACAGTTGAGAAATTCTAAAAATGCGGATCAATACTATAAGTATCTCTCAGAAAAAATTCTTGAGAATTATTATGATGATTTTACAAAAAGAAGATTCGATGCGCTTAAACAAAAGCTGAATATGACTGATGAAACTCTGAAAGAAACGGTTAACCTTATTCAGAGTCTAAATCCGAAACCAGGCGAGGGAAATATCGAATCAGTTGAAATGAATCAGATTTCGCCTGATTTTATTATTGAAAAAGTAGAAAATGATTATATAATTACTTTAAATGATAAAAGTATGCCTTCTGTTACAATTAACAGAAGCTATCTTGAAATGTTTGATAACAACCGCAAGCGGGGAAAGAAAACAAGTCGCGAGAAAGAAACGTATAAATTCCTTCGTGAAAAATTTGAATCAGCAAAATGGTTTATTGCCTGTATCCAGCAGAGAAGAGAAACATTGATGAAAATAATGCAGGCAATTTTCCACAGGCAGTATGAATTCTTTGAAAAGGGTCCCAAGTATTTAAGACCAATGATTTATAAAGATATTGCTGAAGAAATAAATATGGATATTTCAACAATCAGCAGGGTCGTTAATGGAAAATATGTCCAGAGTGATATGGGAATTCACGAATTAAAATATTTCTTCTCTGAAGGATTATCAACCGACACAGGCGAAGAAGTTTCAAACAAGCATATTAAAGAAAGATTAAAAGAAATTATTGATGGCGAGGACAAAAGAAAACCCTACAGTGATGACAAGCTTGCCGAGCTTCTTAACGATGAAGGCATTCATATTGCCAGAAGGACGGTTGCAAAATACAGGGAGCAGCTTAGAATTCCTGTTGCAAGATTAAGAAAAGAATTATAATGAATTATGTTTATGATGTCTTAATCATAGTACTGCTTTTTATGCTGTTCGCTTTTCTTCACTCACTGCTTGCTTCTGTAAAAGTTAAAAATTACATAAAAGAAAAATTTAATGGATTGATTGCTTATTACAGACTGGGTTATAATCTCTTCTCATTAATCTCTTTATATATCATTTATGAACTGTCGCCAAAACCACATTTGATAATTTATGATCTTAAAAATCCTTTCGATATCATTGTTCTTGTTCCACAATTTTTGGCTTTGGCAGGAATAATCTGGAGTGCAAGATATATCTGTGTAAAAGAGTTTTTAGGAATCAATCAGATCAAAAGAGCGATGAGTGGTGAATATAATTCAGAGTTAGATGAAGATATGACCCTAACGATTGGTGGTCCATACAGGGTAATGCGTCATCCTATTTATTTTTTCTCAATCGTTTTTCTGCTATTCAGACCTGTAATGGACTTGTTTTACCTCACATTTTTTATTTGTGTGGTGATTTATTTCTATATAGGTGCTTATTTTGAGGAAAAGAAACTGGTGAATTATTTCGGTGATGTTTATGTTGAATATAAGAAAATGGTTCCGGGAATAATTCCTTATAAATTATTTAAACCGTATAATCAGAAAATAGTTTTGGACTAAAGTTTTAAGGAAAATTATAAATGGAAGAAATAAGGGCGACAACAATACTTGGTATTGTTCATAATGGAATTGCAGCACTTGGTGGCGATGGACAGGTTTCAATTGGAAACACCGTAATGAAACATAACGCGATGAAAATCAGGAAGCTGATGGATGGAAAAGTTCTTTGCGGATTTGCCGGCGGCGCTGCAGATGCTTTTTCTTTAATGGAAAGATTTGAAGATAAGCTGGGGCAGTACCGTGGAAACGTAAACCGTGCAGCAGTTGAGCTTGCAAAAGAATGGAGAACCGATAAATATTTAAGAAGACTTGAAGCAATGCTTGCTGTTATCTCAAAAGATATAGCACTTGTTGTTTCGGGCAATGGCGATGTGATTGAACCGGATGATAAAATAGTAGCAATAGGCTCCGGCGGAATGTATGCATTAGCTGCTGCAAAAATGCTGAAGAAGCACAGCAAACTTTCGGCAAAAGATATCGTTGAAGAAGGATTAAAAACTGCTTCAGAAATTTGTATTTATACAAATGATAAAATTAATGTTGAAGTAATTGATTAAGGAGAGCGGGATATTATGTTTAATAATCACATGGATGAACTTACACCAACTTCGATTGTTCGGGAACTTGATAAATATATAATAGGGCAAACAGAAGCCAAACGTGCTGTTGCAATAGCTTTAAGGAATAGATGGCGTAGACAAAATGTAACTGGTCAGCTCCGTGAAGAAATAATGCCAAATAATATTATTCTTATTGGACCAACCGGAGTTGGTAAAACTGAAATTGCACGCAGACTTGCAAAGTTAGCCAGGGCTCCTTTTGTAAAAGTTGAAGCTTCTAAGTTTACTGAAGTTGGATATGTGGGCAGGGATGTTGAGTCAATGATCCGCGACCTGGCAGAAATTTCTGTTAATATGGTTCGCGAAGAAAAAACAAAAGAAGTTCAGCAAAAGGCTGAAGAGATGGCTGATGAGAGAATTCTTGATATTCTTATTCCGCCGGTAAAAAGACCTCATCCTCAAATGCAGCAGGTACAGGAGCAGCAGGTGAATGAAGTGAAAGAAGAAGAAACAGACGAATACCAAAACCAGCGGACACGTGAATGGATGAAAGTGAAGTTAAAAAACGGACAGCTTGATGAAAGACTAATTGAGTTTGACTCGCAACAATCCTCAAGTGTTGGAATGCAGGTACTTGGCCCCTTTGGTATGGATGATATGGGAATTAACATCCAGGAAATTATGGGTAACCTGATGCCAAAGAAAAGAAAAAAAAGAAAAACTTCAATTGCTGAAGCAAGAAAAATAATTACACAAGAAGAAGCGCAGAAATTAATCGATATGGAATCTGTTCAGAAAGAAGCTATAAAACGCGTTGAAGATTCCGGGATAGTTTTTGTCGATGAGATAGATAAAGTTACCGGCGGAGGAAGTAAATCTTCTGGGCCCGACGTTTCTCGTGAAGGAGTTCAACGTGATCTTCTTCCAATTGTTGAAGGGTCAAATGTGAATACAAAGTATGGTGTTGTTCGAACAGATCACGTTTTGTTTATTGCTTCAGGTGCATTTCATATTGCCAAGCCATCAGATCTTATTCCTGAACTGCAGGGTAGATTCCCGATAAGAGTTGAATTAAGCAGTTTAACTGAAGATGATTTCGTCCAGATACTTACAACTCCGCAGAATGCATTGCTGAAACAATATAGTGCGCTATTGGAAACCGAAGGAGTTAGGCTTCATTTTCTTGAAGATGGAATTAAAGAAATTGCCAGAGTTGCCACAGAAGTAAACGAGCAGGTAGAAAATATTGGTGCAAGAAGATTACATACAATCTTAACAACTTTGCTTGATGAAATACTTTTTGACGTTCCTGACAAAGTTCCATCAGAAACCGTTGAAATATCTGCGCAGTTTGTAAAAGATAAGCTGGATAAAATTGTAAAAGACAGGGATCTGAGTAAGTTTATTTTGTAAGATCAATTTCCTGTGAATAAAAGAACTGGTTAATTAATCCTGAATCTTTAAAATATTCTTTTAGATTAAATTAGCGTTTCAAATATTTCAATGCCAGGCAGGTAATATCATCCGATTGCTCAACTCCATCCGAAAACGTTTTAATATTCTCAAAAACATGATGCACAAGATCATTTGGGCTCAAATTATTTTTGCCTTCAAGGGAGATTAAAAGACGTTCATCCCCATACTCTTCATTATCTTTATTGAATGCTTCGGTGACACCATCAGTATAAAACAAAAGATTTTCTCCAGGCTTAATCATAACCACATTTGATTCATAAGGAACATCTTTCATTGCACCTATCATAAGCCCTCCAATATTTTCGAATTGTTTTGCTTTTCCATCTTCAGAAAGTAGAAATGGAGGATTATGCCCGCCATTTGAATATTCGAAGGCTCCACTGCGTGTATCGAGTACACCATAAAAAACTGTGACAAACATATTGGGAGGACTTTCATCGACAATAATATTATTAATTTCCGATAAAATATTATCAGCAGGCATTCCTTTTAATGCGGTAGCTTTAATTAATGTTTTGCATACTGCCATTAGCAATGCTGCTGCAATTCCTTTCCCCGAAACATCGCCGATCACAATTCCAAGCCTGTATTTATCTATTAAAAAAAAATCATACAGATCGCCACCGACATCTTTAGCAGGAATCATTTTTGCAAAGATGTCGAACTCTTTTCTGTCCGGGAATGGAGGAAAAATTTTTGGAAGAATTGATGTTTGAATAACATTTGCAATATCCAGCTCCTGCTGCAATGCAACCAGTTTATTATGACTTACCATTGCTTGCTTATATTCTTCAATTTCTTTTAATGATTTTTCAATTGTTATTTCCAGATCTTTCAGATCGATTGGTTTTGTTATAAAATCATACGCACCTCGATTCATAGCAGTTCTTATATTTTCCATGTCACCATAAGCAGAAACGATTACAGATCGCAATATTTTATTATTAAGTTCATTTATTTTGGAAAGAAGAGTGAGTCCATCCATAACCGGCATATTGATATCGGTCAATATAAGATCTATCGTTCCGTCGTTAATAATTTTTTCAAGAGCTTCCGCACCATTTTCAGCAAAATGAAATTCATATTCATTTGCTTTTATCTTATTCCGGAATTTCTGCCGAATAAGTTCTTGCAGGTCCGGCTCATCATCAACGACTAATATTTTTGCTAAATGCATTTTTTTTGTTCCTTAGATTACATCGGGGTAACTTAATTTTGATTTCAGCAATTCGAATTGAAGTGGTTTAATAAAATAATCATCTGCTCCAAGTTTCTTTGCCATGTTAAAATTTTGTTCATCTCCATAAGCAGTGATCATAAAAACTTTTAATTCAGGATATTTTGCTTTTATTTCCTTTAATAATTCAATGCCCGTCATTCCCGGCATATTAATATCCGTCAGAATAAAATAATTGTTTAGATTTTCGATTGATTCAATCAATCTTAGTGCTGTTCGTCCGTTCAGTGCAAAATCAATTTGCATTTCTCCTGATTTTATTTCTTTTCGGAATTTTTGCTCAAATAAAAACTGTACATCACTTTCATCATCAACTACTAATAATTTCAATTTATCCTCATAATGTTTTAGGAATTATTATTAAAAACTCAGTATACTTTCCTTCTTCACTTTCAAATCCAATTTTGCCTCCATGCATTTTAGTAACAATATCATAGCTAAGAGATAAGCCCAAACCAGTACCTTCACCGGTTGGTTTGGTTGTGAAGAACGGGTTAAAAATTTGTTCTTTAACGGATTCAGGAACTCCATTTCCATTATCCCATATCCTTATTTCAACTTTATCTTTCAAATTTTTTGTAGAAACTCTAATTACAGGAGAAAAATTATTATCCCCCCTCTGCTTTTTTTCATTCGCCGCGTAACAGGCATTATTAATTAAATTCAGAAATACTCTGCTAATATCCTGCGGGACTACGTTTATCTTTTCAAGTGTCTCGTCATAATTTTTCTCAATCGTGATATTAAATTCTTTATTCTGCGCTCTTAAACCATGATAAGCAAGTGCGACATATTGATCTAAAAGATCGTTTATATTTGTTAAAACTTTTTCTCCTAAAGTTCCTCTTGAATGAAGCAGCATTCCCTTAACAATTGAGTCAGCACGTTTACCATGCTGGTTTATTTTCTCAAGATTTTGTTTTAAATTTTCAATCAATACCATAACTTCATCAGTATTCTTATTCGTAATTTCGGTTTTCATTTCGAGAAGAAGTTCGTTGCTTATCTCGGAAAAATTGTTCACAAAGTTCAGCGGGTTTTTTATTTCGTGTGCTATACCGGCAGTTAATGCCCCTAATGAAGCAAGCTTCTCTTGGGTTACTAATTTTTCCTGAGCCTTGATAATTTCTTCATTTTTTTCCTGAAGTATTTTTAATGATTGAGCTTTGGATATTGCTGAAACTGCATGCTCACGGAACCTGTGTAATATTCTTGCTGTGGAAGGATCGAAAGCATTCTCGCCGGCAAAACTATCAAATACCACATAAGCTTCCGGTTTTCCATCCCATTCAACTTCCATCACTAACATAGAATTTGGTTTGTTGAAAGCAGAAAGCTTTTCATCAGCGTACAAGTCTTTTGTATTGTTTAAGATGTAAATTCCTCTTTCAATTTCTTTCGAAGTTTCTGTGTATCTTCTTTTTAACTCCTCAGGAGAAAAAATAATTTTATCCAGATCACTAACTTCATAACCGGTCGTGAATGCAACATTAAACAAATTTACTTTGCGGTCAAGCAAAAAGATTGCTGCCTTTTCAGCCTGAGGAATAAAATTAACAGTTTGCTCCAGAAGGGATTTGAATAATTTCTCCAGATCTTCAGCATTATTGATTACTCTTACCAGCCTGTCAACCGTTTCAAGTTCCTGTGCCTGTTTTTTAATTAATTCAGCTTCCTGCAACTTTGCTCTGTCGCGTTCACGGTTTATAATTCTACGACGCATAATTCTATCGGTAATAAATATTCCAAGAATTACCATCACTGCGTAAAAAATGTAAGCCCACCAGGATAAATACCATGGTGGTAAAACTTTAATAATAAAATTGTCTTCGCTACTTACTATTCCATAAACATTTCGCGCTCTAACTCTGAAGTTATAAGTACCTCCTGATAGATTTGTATAATCTTTCTTTGTTTCAGCAGTCCACGCTGACCATCCATCATCACTTCCTTCCAGATAATACTGATACTGATTAGCATTTGATTTTTCGTAACTTGCTGCTGAAAATTCAAATCGAATATTATTTTGTGAAAAGGGAATGACAACATTCGGGTAAATTCCTGAAATAGTTTTACTACCGGCAAATACGATAGAATCATTATTAACAATAGCTTTCCTTATAAAAACTGAAAAAGGAATATTAAAGTTTTTTTCTATATCAGGATCATAATATACAAGCCCTTCGCTGGTGCTTATCCACAAAATTTCTTTGTCATTGTTAGAATCATAATCCGGATAAATGGCATTTACATCATTAATATCTATTCTCTGGAATAGAGGCATTGGTTCCCACTTATAATTTCCATCTTTTTGAATTAATGCTTTTCCAAGCTGGTTTTGTTTTTTCACTTCAGCCAAAATCCAATATCCACCTTTATTGCTTTTTTCTATAGATAAAATAGAGTAATCCGGTGTAGTAAACTCCACGCCAAATATTGAATCAGGTACAAATGATTTGTTTTTACTGTCAAACTTAAAGAGACCTTTATCTGTCTCAAGCAAAAAACTTTTTTCAAATCTGAACTGTGTCCAGTTATTGCCCGGAAGCCCATCTATCCCTGAGTAATTATCAATTTGAATGCTGTCACTTCCAAATCCTGTTTCAAACCCTTTCATTTTACTGGTTACATGCAAAATTGGTCTTTCATACTGCATTACCCACAAGGTACTGTCACTATCTTCAATAACTGAACTAATTTCATCAGTAGTTAAATTAAAAATTTTAACGATGGGCGATTTTCCGTTTTCTGCTTTTACTACTCCAAGAAATCCTGTGCCTCCGTAATAAAATAAATCCGGGAATATTGAAGAAGGTGAAATAAAATTAATTGATTGCGAATCAAGGGTTAAAACAAACTGATTTCCTTCGATTATTTTTAATCCCCAATTAGTTGCAGCAAACAACTTGCCGTTAAAATCAAGTAAATGGTATGCTGGTTTATTACTTTCTTTGATCAGTTCAAATTTTGACTTTCCTCTTTCCAGAATCAAAACACCAATATCATTAGCTACATAAATTTTATCTTCATATCTGATTATTGAAGTAACCTGGCTTCTTAATTGCCCTTCAGCCGGAATAATAGACAAAGGTGAATCTGTTTCGCTAAACACTATACCTTCATTGCTGGCAATCCACAAACCACCCAGCTTGTCCGGGTAAACATCATAAGCCACATTTGTAGGCAGTCCGGAATTTTGATTCAGGAATTTGACAAGCTTACCCTTCTTATTAATTATTGCAACACCACCACGCTGAGTTGCAAGAGCAATGTTACCATTGTTTAAAATGCAAGCATTATAAACCTGATTTTTGAGGAGAAATTCTTGTATCTCAGTTTTAAAGGGAATGTTCTTTTTTCCATCATAAATAAATAATCCACTGTAATTAGTTGTAATAAGGATTTGGGTGGGATTATTCTCATCTGATGGTGAAAGTGCAAGCATATCAAACACACCGGTATCATTAAAAAAATCTCCATCCGGAATAACATAGATGGAATCTCCATCAATTTTCATTAATCCTTTTCCCTGGTTACGGGAATAAATATCATCACCAATTTTATACAACCTGTAAGCGTAAACTGAATCCCAGATTTTAAAATCTTTACCATTATATCGAATAATTTCATCCGATGTCTTGAAGAAAACACCTTTTGAATTGATTGCAACATCCCAAAATTCTTTGTTGATCTTACGAACCTTATCAAGTTGTTTTTTTAGAGGAACAAATTCCAGCTGACCTATAGAATCTGGTTCAAGATATCCGAAATCAGAAGATGCTGTAATAAAAATTTTCCCGTTATCATCTATTGCAATTGCGCGGACCATTGTTGAAAAGGGTAGTTTTATTTCCCGCCAGGAAGTACCATCATATTCCAAAAGTCCCTGCGAATTCCCAAAGTACATGATACCCCACTTATCCTGTGCAATGGACCAGTTACTTGCGCTGGCCTTATATTCCTTTGGACTGAAATATCTTGAAAACGGTTGAGTGACATAGCTGTAGTCATAATATTCATTCTGACAAAATGAAATTGACGTGAAAACGAATATCAATATCAATAATAATATATTTTGTTTCATTAAACTCATTTATTCGGAAGACTCAGTACATCTTGTAATTAAGATTTCGGTAATGTAATAATAAACTCCGTGTGTTTTCCATCTTCGCTTTTAAAAGTTATTTCGCCACCATGAGCTTTTGTTACAATGTCGTAACTGAGTGAGAGACCAAGTCCGGTACCTTCACCTGTTGGCTTTGTTGTAAAGAACGGCTGAAATATTTTATCTAAAATATCTTTTGGTATTCCATTTCCGTTATCTTTTATTTTGATTTCCACACTGTCTTTTTGATTTTTTGTTGATACTTTAAGTTTTGGTTGAAAATTATCACCGCTATTTTTCTTTTTGTCATTCGCAGCATAGCAGGCATTGTTAATTAAATTTAGAAATACTCTGCTAATGTCCTGCGGTACGACATTTATTTTTTCAATTGATTTATCATAATCCTTTTCAATCGTAATATTGAATTCTTTATCCTGTGCTCTTAAGCCATGATATGCCAGAGTAACGTACTGATCCAGAAGCTCATTTATATTAGTAAGCACTTTTTCTCCCGCAGTTCCTCTTGAATGAAGCAGCATTCCCTTTACAATAGAATCAGCTCTTTTACCATGTTGAGTTATCTTCTCAAGGTTTTGTTTTAAGTTACTAACTATTTCTTTAATCCCATCATTTCTATTGCCATTTCTATTCAATTCGGTTTGCATTTCATCCAGCAACTCGGTGCTTATCTCAGAAAAATTATTAATGAAGTTCAATGGATTTTTAATTTCGTGAGCTATACCAGCAGTAAGCTCGCCGAGTGAAGCCATCTTTTCAGCATGAATAAGCTGGGTCTGAGTGCTTTTCAATTTGTTGTATGCTTTTTCAATTTCTTTAGCCTGCTCAAGCTCTTTCTCTTTTGCCTGTGCCCGTTCTTTTTCGATTAAACGTCTTCTCTGAAATCTATCAATACCGAACACTAAAAATGCCAATAATAAAAAGTAACCAATGTATGCAAATGTAGTTCTCCACCAGGGCGGATTAATATATATCTTTATTGATTTTCCTTTATCATTCCAGATTCCATCACCGTTTGAACCTTTAACCATAAATGTATACTTACCGGGTGCAAGGTTAGTGTAAGATACAAAATTTCTATCCGTGGATATCCAGTGAGCATCGAATCCTTCCAGTTTATAAATAATTTTATTTTTTTCCGGTCTTGAAAAATGAATCGAGGCAAACTCAAAAGAAATATTATTCTGCGTATAGGAAAGATCAAGTTCATTCAGTCTCATTACACTTTTATCAATCTTAAATGCAGAGGAATCTGATTTAAGAGAAACATCAGAAACTTTTATGTCTTCTATAACTATATCAGGTTTTATTTCGTTTATTTTTCCAGGATAGAAATATGTTAACCCATCGATTCCCCCTAAAAATATCTCGCCATCTTTACCTACCCAATTTGCTTTGCTGCTGGTAAAACCCTGAAGCCCGTCCTGCGCATCAAAATTGACAAAATTCCACTTATTCTGAGGAGCATTTTTATTCAGTTTGGATAATCCGGCTGATGTATTAATCCAAAGACTCCCTTCAAGATCTTCAATAATGGAATTTATCTGATTGGATGGGAGGCCGTCTTTCTGATCAAACTTAATAATATTTTCAGCAGCGGGATCAAATCTTAATAAACTATTTGCTGTCGCAATCCAGACTATTCCTTCTCTATCTTCAAAAATGCAATTAATATAATTGTTTAGAGAACTAACATTCAGGGAGTCAAAATTATACTGCTTAAAATTTCCTGATGCTAAATCATATTTAAAAAATCCGCTTTGTGTAGAACCTAACCAAAGAACATTATCGAACCGTTTACTAAATTCAATACTTGTACCTATTTCCATAGGCATATATTTGCCGGAGTTAATTTCTTTTTCGTTTATTTGACTTATGCTCTTATAATCGGATTCAGATAATCTCAATACCTGAATTCCATACCACAAAGAATCAGGAGGCGGAATTACATTCCAGGTTCCGTAAGAGTGACCCACATCTGTTGCAAATGTAATTTTGTAGTCTCCCTTTTTCAAATTTAAACATCCAAGCGCAATCCGGTTTTTAAATCCTCCCCCGTCATTAAATGTTTTAAATAAATCATTCATCGACCAGATTGTTTTGCCATCTTCATTTAATAGTGATCCGGCATCTGAAAGACCCACGCCGACATCCATTTGACCTTCTCCCAGACCAATTATCAAAACTTTTTGGTCAGAATTCAGGGTGAATGTTTTTTCCAGATTTGAGGCTTCACCAACTTTTAATATGGAAGCTATCGGTTCCTGTGAGCCGGCTATTTCATGTATTTTTTGCGAAAGCCCCTTACTCATTGGTTTATTCATGATCGTAGGTAAGAGTGTATATTGATTTTGGGCGGGAGAATACTTCTCAAAACCCTGTCTTGAGGCTATCCAGATATTACCCGATAAATCAATTTTTATGGAGTTTATATAATAACTTGAAGTATTGTTTTTATCAGGTGATTGATAAGTGATGAGTAAATTATTCTTATCAATTTTGTGAAGACCAAGGTTATTATATGCAAACCATTTATTACCATCATTATCAACAGCAAGACCCTGAATATTTATAGTCCCCTCTGTAACATTAGAATTGTTAATATTGAATTTTATATTATTTAACTTATGATTTTCAGGATCGTAAATAAATAAGCCCTTTTCAGATGTTCCAATGGTTATTTCATTACTCTGATGTGAACCTGCAAATACTGTTGGAAAATTTGCGCCGGAATTAGCGATGTCCCCGGTTGAAAACTTATAAAAATTAAATGGTTCCCGGAGCGGGTCAAATTTGATAAGGCCTTTCCCCCATATACCAAGCCAGATAATTCCGTATTTGTCTTTATAAATGTTATTAATAACATCCCGACCGTATGTGTTTAAATCATTATTACTATAATTAATTCTTTCGATGGTTTTTGTCTTAGGATTAATTCTATACAGCCCCTGCGAATAAACGCTTGCCCATAAGTAACCTTCATCATCCTGCATTATCCCCGTGATGTTATCATAATTAGTTGGGTTTTTGATCAGGCTGAATAAATTGAAATCTTCAGCAGTATGATCAGAAGGCGAATATTTTATTAATTGATTTCTGCCGCCAAGCCAGATATTTCCGGATACGTCTTCATAAATAATTTGAATTTCATTCGGGTTGAAATCTGCATTGAGATAATACGGCTGAAATAAATTAAGCTTTTGGTTGTATATTTTTATACCGTTTGCATAATCGGCAGCTAAGATATTTCCATTCTTTAATTCATATATACAATAGATATTACCCCATTGCGCATTTTTATTATTAGCATCGAGGTGTATCTGTTCAAACTTGTTTTTTGATTTGTTGAATTTTTGTATTCCGTGATATGTGGACCCAAACCATAAATTTTCTTTAGAATCTAAAAGTGCGGAATAAGAATATGATATTTTAGTGACACCGGCAGTTTCCAAGTGATAGCTATGAAAAGTTTCATTTTTCGGATCGAATTTTGCGATAATGTTATTTGATACACCGATCCAGATAAATCCCTCTGCATCCTCTGCAATAGCATAGCAGTCATTGGTTGGCAGCGTCGTGGAATCATTTGGATCGTTTCTAAATACTTTTATATTGTTCCCATCATACCTGTTAAGACCGTCATTAGTTGAAGTCCAGATAAACCCGTTGCTGTCCTGAAAGATATAATTTACTGTAGAGTTCGAAAGTCCTTCGGGAATAGAAATATTTTCAAAAAGGTAATTCCTTTGTGCTAAACTAATAGTTGACATACTCAAAATGAGTAATACACAAATAGTTGTTGTGCTAAAAAAAACTTTTAATAATTTATTTTTCATATATGTAACTAAAAATATCTAAAGTTATTATTAATACAGAACCACTACCATTTTTCGTTTTAACCAACGGATTAAAATCCGTTGTTATAATATAAATCGATGTTACGCATCTTTTTTATGTTATTATTTCATTAAGCTAACTGAATACATTCACTTAAAAAAATATTGATCGATTCTGGACATCTTAGCTTTACTTTTTATACAAGAGCCGTAGGCTCGATTACATTTTTTAACACCGGGTTTCAACCCGGTGGTAATACGCTGCAAAAGTAAAGCTGAGTCCCGTAGGTACGAAACATACATGCTTAGTCATTAGGCAATATAATTACAAACTCCGAACCTTCTCCATCTTTGGTTTCAACTTTCAATTCACCGCCGTGTTGTTTTACAACAATATCATAGCTTAAAGATAAACCTAATCCTGTTCCTTCACCTGTTGGTTTTGTTGTAAAGAATGGTTGGAATATTTTATCTAAAATATCTTTTGGAATTCCGCTGCCGTTATCACTAATGCTTATCTCAATTTTACCCTTCAGGTTCTTTGTTGAAACTTTTAAAGTGGGGGTGAAGTTGTTATCACTACTTTTCTTCCTGTCATAAGCGGCATAGCAGGCATTGTTTATAAGATTCAGAAAAACCCTGCTGATATCCTGCGGGACTACATTTATCTTTTCAAGTGTTTCATCATAATCTTTTTTTATGGTGATATTGAATTCCTTGTTTGTAGCCCTCATCCCGTGGTAAGCAAGATTGACATATTGATCTAAGAGGTCGTTTATATCTGTTAATGTCTTTTCTCCCGATGTTCCTCTTGAATGAAGAAGCATTCCTTTTACAATAGAGTCAGCACGTTTACCGTGTTGATTTATTTTATCAAGGTTCTGTTTTAAATTTTCTACAAGATTAATCACTTCTTCGATGTTATTATTCTTTATTTCAATCCTCATTTCATCGAGAAGTTCTCTGCTTACTTCAGAAAAATTATTAATGAAGTTCAATGGATTTTTAATTTCGTGAGCTATACCAGCCGTAAGCTCTCCTAGCGATGCCATTTTTTCTGCGTGGATGAGTTGAGCCTGTGTGGATTTGAGTTCTGTGTATGCTTTTTCAATTTCTTTAGCATGTTCAAGCTCTTTTAATTTCTTCTCGTTTTCCGTCCGCTCACGTTCTTTTGCAAGTAATCTTTTACGCTGTATACGATCAACTGCTAATACTATCAGCCCGAGAAAAACAACATAAATACTGTAAGCCCACCACGTTCTGTACCACGGCGGAAGTATTTCAAAAGAATAGGTTCCTGTGCTGCTTTCATTGCCAAGAATGTTTAACGCAGCCACTTTAAATGTATATTTACCTGGAGGGAGGTTTGTATATTCTTTTTTGGTTTCTGTTGACCATGAAGACCAGCCTTTGTCAAATCCATCTAAAAATGTTTTGAATTTGTTTGTGTTCTCTCTTTCGTAGCTGGTTGCAGAATACCTGAATTTTACAGCGTTATATTTAAAGGCTATTTCCGGTACGATTAGATGATCTGTATTCCCGCCAAAAAATATGGTTGAATCTTCACCGATCCTAACGCTGCGCACAAGCGCTGAGTAATTGGTACTGCCTAAATTTTTCTTTCTAAAATCATATTTAATAATTCCCCAGCCTGTGGCAAACCAGGTAACTTCGTTTTTTTCTGAATAAACTCTCCATATTCCTTGATCTGCTAGACTATTGAATGGAGCGGATATCCATTTATAAGAACCGTTTGGCTGCAGTGTTCCCATTTCGATTTTGTTTTTGACTTCTATCCAAATTCGCCCTAATTCATCCTGATTAAATCCGATCCAAAGGATGTTGTGTGCCAGTTTATAAATTTCTGACATAATCTGATCTGAGCTATCGGTATAAAATAATTTTTTACTTTCATCAAATTTGTAAATGCTGTCGGTGGTGACGAAATAGTTAATCCCATTAACTTTCTGTATCTCAAGATATCCGTCTTGCAAACCATTTGTTTTATCAAAATGTTCAATTTGCGGGTTTTTTAATATGACATCTCCTTTATCATCGTTTTGAAAAGTTATTCTGAAAAGGCCGGAGGACCAGGTTGACATCCAAATCCTGTTTTCATTGTCTTCTTCTAATGAGGATTTTTGACCCCCATAATCCATAAGCTGGCCTTCATCGATCCATTTATTACCGCTTTTTAAAACAGACCATAAGCCGCTTTGTGTTCCTACAAAAATTCTGTTTGGGTTCAATGCGGATTGTTTTAGCGCGTAAACAATATAACTATTTCCAGTTGTTTTTCTGATGGGCATTAAATTGTCATCTTCAACTTTAAACAAGCCATTGCTTGTACCCGCGAGAAGTTCATCTTTGAATTCAAGTAAAGGCCACACCTCAGTTTTTCCATTTGTTAAAAGATGAAACATTGAAGTTTTTGGGTTAAGAGAATAAATACCGCCTGGTGTTGCGGCATAAATAATTCCTTTATACCGGATAATTTTATTAACGACTGTTGATAAGTTATTCTTCGATTGGAAAAAACTTACCGGGGAGGCATAATCAATTCTTGAAATACCATTGTTGGTTGCCAGCCAGATGGCACCTGATCTGTCCTGAAATGTATAATAAATCTGATTATTATGAATTCCACTTTCCTTATCATACTTTTGGACCTCTTTCCCATTGGTGTCAATTATAACTGCTCCTCCGTTTTGTGTACCCAATAATATATTTCCGTCGGAGAGAATTGTGCCGGGCCTGTATATTAAATTACCTTTTAGGAAATTATCTGCTTCTGTTTTAAATGGAATAAATTTTTGGCCATCGTATTTAAATAATCCCATTGTTTGCGTACCAATTAAAATCGTTCCTTTTTCACCAGGAAAAGGAAGCATTACAGATATCTTCTCATTTGCAAATTTTTCTCCTCCAATTACAGGGGCTAATGAATCATCCTTCAAAACCTCGAGCCCTTTACCCCATTCCCGCTCATAGATTGTTCCGTTAACATAAAACATCAAATGAAATTTATTCCCCGATGGAATTATATTAAATTCCCTTTTTTGAATGTTCCAGATAAATATGTAATTGAAAGTTCCAAAATATACATTGCCATTTATGAAATAAGTATTCCACACATCTGTAAAATCTCTTTTATCTTTTGGTAAAAAGTTCAAGAGTGAGTGAAATGTTAACCTGCCTAGAGAATCAGGAAGAAAATACCCAAGTTCATTTTGTGCCCCCGCATATATTTTCCCATCGTCGCCATTGGCTAATGAACGGATAGCTGTTTTATTCGGAACCTGGTAAAGCCGCCAGGTGTTGCCGTCAAACTCAAGAAGTCCTATCCCATTTCCAAAATACATTATCCCCTGTTCATTCTGGGTAATTGCCCAGTTTTGTGGGTAGGCATTATAATCCCAATAATTCATTGTGGGCTTGGATCCGCTTTCTAAGTTACTCTGGCAATAAACAGTCAATGAAATAAGCAATGAGGAGAGTAAAACTTTGCTAAAGCTTTTTATGCAAGGCATGTTATACATTTAGTTCCTTTATTTAAAGTGCCGAAGAAAAATGGTAAAAATAATTATTTGGGCAGAGTTACAATAAACACTGTTCCCTCATCTACCTTCGTTTCAACTTTCAATTCACCGCCGTGAACTTTCGTAACTATATCGTAGCTAAGTGATAATCCCAATCCCGTTCCTTCACTTGTTGGTTTTGTTGTAAAGAATGGTTGGAATATTTTATCTAAAATATCTTTTGGAATTCCGCTGCCGTTATCACTAATGCTTATCTCAATTTTACCATTCAGGTTCTTTGTTGAAACTTTTAATGTTGGAGAAAAATCATTTCCGTCTTTCTTCTTCCTGTCATAAGCTGCGTAGCAGGCATTGTTAATAATGTTGAGGAAAACCCTGCTGATATCCTGCGGAATAACATTTATCTTTTCCAGAGTTTCATCATAATCTTTTTCAATTTTAATGTTGAAATCTTTGTCATGTGCTCTCATTCCGTGGTAGGCAAGATTAACATCCTGTTCAAGAAGATCATTTATATCCGTTAAAGATTTCTCTCCTGAAGTTCCTCTTGAATGAAGAAGCATTCCTTTTACTATTGAATCTGCACGCTTACCGTGCTGGTTAATTTTCTCAAGATTTTGTTTTAAGTTACTAACTATCTCCTTCACACCTTCATTTCTATTACCATTGCTATTCAATTCAGTTTGCATTTCATCCAGCAGCTCGTTACTTATCTCTGAGAAATTATTTATAAAGTTTAACGGATTTTTTATTTCGTGTGCAATGCCTGCGGTTAACTCACCAAGCGATGCCATTTTTTCGGAATGAATAAGCTGTGCCTGCGTAGCTTTTAATTCGGCGTATGCCTTCTCAATTTCTCTTGCCTGTTCAATCTCCTTTGTTTTTCTATCATTTTCCGCTTGAATTATCTTTGCCTGGGCTTCAGTAGCATTAGCTTGAAGTTCCGCTGCTTCTGCTCTTAATTTACTTTCTTTGATCTCGGCGTTTTTACTTTGCCTTTTTAATTCAATTTTTCTAACAGTATATAAAAAACCGATAAACATTAATATGTAAATTGAATATGCCCACCAGGTTTTCCAGAAAGGCGGAGAAATTGAAAATGCATAAGTAACCTGATTAGTCTTTGATCCGTCCTTACTTATTGCAACAACCTGAAACTTATAATCACCGGGAGGGACGTTTTGATATTCTGAAAATTGCAGATTACTGGTTTTTGACCAATCTAAATCATAACCTTCTAATTTATGCTCGTAGATTGTGGATTTGGGATCTTTAAAATTTAAAACTGTGTAATTAAATACAAACGAGTTTTCCGAATATGAATATGATGCTGGTATATCATAATAATATTGATTTGAATTAACTTTTATATAAGATAATCTAATTTTACCTTTGAACGAATTCTCTCTATCAATGTATAAACCCAGATGAGGG
The DNA here is from genome assembly GCA_963715745.1 of uncultured Ignavibacteriales bacterium. Classification (GTDB taxonomy): domain Bacteria; phylum Bacteroidota; class Ignavibacteria; order Ignavibacteriales; family Ignavibacteriaceae; genus CAWGJF01. The sequence continues at coordinate 3,705,746 of OY970271.1, read as the reverse complement.
TACCAAAATAAAATATTCCCATTGCGATCTTGAGACATTGCGGTTTGTCCGGTTAGAGCAGTGTTATCAATATAGTACGAATTAAAGTGTTCACCATTTATAATAAGTCCGCCTAAATTATGTAAAAAATATGCATTACCTTTTAGATCAGTAATAGGATCCCAAATGTTTGCTGTAGGAAGCCCATTTTTTGTTGTGTAAAAATTCAGATTTTGTCCGTCAAAAATTGCAAGCCCTTTCAGACGTAACCTAATATATAGATAATCACCTGCCTGAATATTCGTAATAGTTCCGGCTGAGCTTGCCTCTTTAAGAATCCTGAAATCAGCATGATCATTAACGCTGTCGGAAAGATTAATAAACTTATTACCATCAAAGCTGTAAAAACGTCCCGGACTTAAAAAGTACATTTTGTCATGAAGTGTTCCGACATATTTTAAACTTTTCTGAGGTACGTTCCAGCTTGAAGGAGGAACTGACCATTTCCCCGAATTAAATATGATTAAGTTTGTTTTGCTTCCCTCCAAATTGGAAATTGATTCTGAATAACTACTAGCCAATAATAGGTTTCCATTCGGTGATTCATATAATTGGTGTGATTGATATTTTATTCTTTTTAAACTATCGGGCAGCGGGTTTGAAATTTCCACAACATTATCTTCTACAATCTTTCCCAGGAAAAAGTCCGCCCTGGGTAAGTCTCTCTGTTCCGGGCGTACATAATTTTGCCATGTATATATTTCGCCGGATCTAGTTTCCAGAACGTTGCTAACATCATAAGTTTTATTATCTCGTCTTGTGATAGGATCAACCTTAATAACCCATTGATCATTATTCGTTGAGATTGCTCTTGCTAAATCCAAACCTTTATCTGTTGGTAACCATATTCTTCCTCTTGAGTCTTCTATTAAATTATATACTGTGTTGCTGCTTAACCCTTCATTTGTCGTAACTTTGTGCAGTTTGTTACCGTCCCAAACATTAATTCCTGCGTTACCAATAGTAATATCAGGGGGCAAATCTGCATTTGAATAATAAATCCAGACAATACCATTTTTATCCGAATACATAAAAGGATATAAACATTCAATATCGGTTATTCCATCATTTTTATTCAGAAGAATAGATTTGTTAGGGAAATACAAACTAAACCCAAGCGGATTTTGAATAAAAGCTGCGTCCTTAATTGTAGTAATTGGAAAACCCTTAAAACCATCATACTTTTTCCATCCATTATCAAAGTAAAAATATTGTTCATTATATATACCGATGGCGGTTTCTTCGAGAACACCTATTGAAAGTAAATCCGGAAATATTTTATTGCCGGAAATGAGTTTTGCAAATGTATATTTAAAATCGAAAATATTTTCTTTCGTCGTAAGATTAGTAATATTTCCTATATCTTTATATAAATTAACTTTTTCCCATCTATTATTTACTATTTTGAAAAGAATGTTAGAGTCTTTTGAATAAACAACTCCATTAAGGTCGGATATGGTTGCGTATATATTTTTATCTTTTTCAAGATATAGAACAGATGTTACTCTGGTATTTCCAACAAGATATTTTTGGAGCCCCGGATATGAATGAAAATCTGTTCCATCATACATTAATACTCCTGTTGTACCGATGTTTAATTTGGAATTGGTTCCTGAGCCAATAAACGGTATCCAGGTATTTCCCTTATCGTCAGCAACAGCAGTAACTTTATTGTAAAGATATACCGATCCGCAAAAATTTACTCCTTTTGATTTATCGATTTTTTGAAACTGACCATCCTTATAAAGAGCAATGTAAGCTTCATCATCTGTATTTGTATTTTTACCATCAGAAAAAAAGATCAAATCTCCATAAGGGGTCTCAAACATATCGGTAGCATTATGAAGTGGAAATTTTGCAGAGTCCAGCAAAGTAAACTTTCCATTTTCAAAGACTGTTAAACTACCATTATGATCGGCATCGATATAAATTGTTGATGTTCCAATCCAGATTCTGTTTTTACTGTCTTTCTTAATAAAAGAAATGTTTCTTCCCGGCAAACCGGAAGTTTGGTAACCGTCTTTTTTTGTAAATAATTGAAATTTATTGTCTTTAAGAATTATAAATTTATCGGGAGAGGCAAAATACATCGTATTTGAAACCGAATCATAATAGTTAAACTGCATATCCGGCAGTCCATATTCTTTACCAGGCTCCTGAAATTCATAACCATTAAACCGAACCGTTCCTTCTAAACCTGATATCCAAACATATCCGTCGGCAGTTTGGGAAACACTGGCAATTTTACTTACCGGCAAACCTTCTTTTACAGTATAAGTAATTACATCGGCATTTGCTTCTGATTTGTATCGCTGCTGTGCTAAATTATTCGTAAAAATAAGTACAGATAATACTAGAGTTTGAAGTAATAAAATAAATTTTTTCATATTCTTCGTTCAATTAATTGGTTTGACTTAGAATTATTCTCATTTCGGTTCCTTCACCACCTTCCGTCTCAACTTTCAATTCTCCACCGTGCTGTTTAGTTACAATATCATAACTGAGAGATAAACCTAATCCAGTTCCTTCACCAGTTGGTTTCGTTGTGAAGAATGGCTGAAATATTTTATCTAAAATGTCTTTAGGAATTCCATTACCGTTATCGCCAATTCTTATTTCAACTTTTCCATCAAGATTTTTTGTAGAGACTTTGAGTACGGGATTAAAATCATTTCCACTTTTCTTCTTTTTATCATAGGCCGCATAGCAGGCATTGTTAATTATATTCAGGAAAACTCTGCTGATATCCTGCGGAACTACATTTATTTTCTCTAAAGTTTTATCGTAATCTTTTTCTATCGTAATGTTGAACTCTGTGTTCGTGGCTCTCATTCCGTGATATGCAAGATTAACATCCTGATCCAGAAGATCATTAATATCAGTTAAAGTTTTCTCTCCCGTAGTTCCCCTTGAATGAAGAAGCATTCCTTTTACAATGGAATCGGCACGTTTGCCGTGCTGATTTATTTTTTGAAGATTTTGTTTTAAATCTTCTGTGATAGACAAAACTTCTTCTTTATGATCTTTCTGAAATTCCGATTTTAACTCATCCAGCAGCTCATTACTTATTTCCGAAAAGTTATTAATAAAATTCAGAGGGTTTTTTATTTCGTGAGCAATGCCGGCGGTAAGTTCACCAAGCGAAGCCATTTTTTCCGAATGGATAAGTTGTGCCTGTGTAGATTTGAGTTCAGTCAGTGTTTCTTCCACATTTTTCTTCTGTACTTCAATTTCATCTTTTTGTTTTTGCAAAAGTTTGTTTGCTTTCTTCCGGTTACGATTATTTCTAAAAAGTAGAAAAGCAATTAGAAGAAGCACAACTATTCCTATAATCAAACCATAAGTTCTGATTTTGTTTTGTAATTGTATTTTATCCTGTTCAATTTCCTGCTGGCGAATTTGTTCGCGAAAATTAATTGTCTGTATGTCCTTTGCCTTTTGAGTGGTATACAGTGAATCTTTTGTATCGATAGAAAGCCTGAAGTATTTATATACACTGTCTTTAGTATCCGTTATTTCGTATGACTTGTACAGATATTCATAAGCCCTTAACACCTGATCTTTAAAACCATAATCAGTTGATAATTCAACTGCCATATGTGCATAATATCTTGCGCTGTCCAGTTGGTTTGTCTCCAGGAAAATTTGTGCGAGGTCATTAAGATCCCATGAAAGAGTATGATAATTATCGATAGTTTTTGCAATCCGGATAGATTTTTTAATTAAGGGGATTGCCTTATCATATTCTTTTTTGGCAATATAACTTTCGCCTAATGTGCTGACTGAAATGGAAAGGCGCCAAAAATCGTTTCGCTCATAATCAGAGTCAACTGCCTTTTGTGCATATATAAAACCCGAATCAGGCTTATTCATCTCGTTATAAGCAGAGCCAATATCATTATATATCTGAGAGAGTATTTTTTTATCCCCAGAAAGCAGTGCCAGGGGCATTGCCTTTTTACAATAGACAATGCACTGTTCAAATTCTCTGGAAAAATATAAGGCATCACCAATTCTCAGATATGCATTTATTATTCCGTAATTATCGTGCCTCTCTTCAAACCTCGATAATATTTGAAGTGATTGGTTCAATGCAATATTAAACTGACCTGTTTGTGTAAGGTTAAAGGTCGTAAATAATTGAACATAATCTTCTCCAACCTGATCATTATTTTTTTTGAAATAGCCGATCAAGGCTACAACATTTTTCCACGCTGAAGAATCACCATTGAAACCATTCATGTAAATATTCAAACACTTTCCTTTTTCAGAATCTGTCTTAGCTGCTTTGTACAGGATTTTCAAACTGTCAGGTAAAGACTGGGCATAAGCAATTGATGTTACACCCAGTGAAAATATAATACAGAGCATTATCATTATATTGAGGAATAAATTCTTACTCATTGTTCTTCACTCTTATCGGTTTCATTTTTTAAATATTTAGAATTAGCATAAACTCTGTACCTTCACCTTCTGTAGTTTCGACCTTCAATTGGCCGCCGTGCTGCTTAACAACAATGTCATAGCTGAGTGATAAACCCAATCCCGTTCCTTCACCAGTTGGCTTTGTTGTAAAAAACGGCTGGTATATTTTATCGATAATATCTTTTGGAATTCCATTGCCGTTGTCAGCAATTCTTATTTCAACTTTACCATTTTGTTTTTTTGTTGAAACCTTAAGTATAGGAGAAAAATCATTTCCACTCTTCTTCTTTTTTTCATTGGCAGCGTAACAGGCATTGTTAATTATATTGAGAAATACTCTACTGATATCCTGCGGAACTACATTTATCTTTTCTAAAGTTTCATCATAATTTTTTTCTATTGTTATATTGAATTCTTTATTCTGTGCTCTCATTCCATGATAAGCAAGATTAACATATTGATCCAGTAGATCATTTATATCTGTTAAAGACTTTTCCCCCGAAGTTCCGCGTGAATGAAGAAGCATTCCTTTTACGATTGAATCTGCACTTTTACCATGCTGATTTATTTTTTCAAGATTTTGCTTTAAGTCTTTAAGAATTTCTAAAACTTCTTCTTTATCATTCTTCTCTAATTCTTCTTCTATCTCATCTATTAACTCACTGCTTATTTCGGAAAAATTGTTTACAAAGTTCAACGGGTTTTTTATTTCGTGTGCAATTCCCGCAGTAAGTTCGCCGAGAGACGCCATCTTTTCAGAATGAACTAATTGAGCCTGTGCCGATTTCAATTCAGACAAAGTTGTTTCAATTTTGTTTTTTGCTTCTTCTAAATTTTTAAAGTCTTCATAACGAGCATAAGCAATTGAAAATGCTTCGGCTAATGTCTTTACTAATTCAAGCTTTTCATCTGTAAGCGGATTCACATCACCGACGTAAAGCATTCCCTGTGTGAAAGGTATAAAGTGAAGATAAAGTGATTCCGGCGGGGTTGAGGATCCCTGGTAAGTCTCCGCATTCCGAACCTGTCCAAGTTCCATCATTGATTTTGTCCAGTTGATGAAGCCCTGTTTATCCCAAAATTCTTTGTAAACTTGTTTCTTCCGCCAGTATTTTACAGTGTTAGTTGTAAGTTCATTTGCATCGAAGGGTAAATTGAGCACGCCGAGTGATTTTCCCTCCGGTGTAGTTAAATAAATTTGTGCCACCGCATTATCTTCATCAATAATAAAAACGCCGCATCTTATAAACGGAACATCGAGTGTTTTTAGTTCACGCCAGATAAGGGGGGTTATTCTGTTAAGATCTTCTGCAGTCCTCATACTGGCAATTTCACCTCTCACTCTATCCAGAGAAGCCTGCTTGATTGCTTCACGGGCTTGTGCTTCGGCTTTTTGCAGATCGAGAAAGCGGGTGTAGGTTAAATTGAATACATCTGCAAAACGTTCCAGTAATTTTATTGATTCTTTTGGTAATGGTCCAGGAGTTGTTGTTAATATCATACCTTGCGAGAAGAAAGCCACACTATGTATTCGATGTTCCCTTATTAACTCAGCTTTAATAGTCATACCCATTACTTCCCGCACATACCGGATCCAGTCATTTAATTCCTTTCCGCTCAGGTCAATGACAATCGACTTCTTTTTTTCTTTCCATGCATCATATACCCGTTTTCCTGTAGTCGGTTCATCAAGACTTGCATTAAAGTGATGACTGATCTTAATACCTTGCTGATCCGTAGCCCAAACTTCAAGGACGTTATCTTCTTCTTTAATCAGGCAGATATTCAGCCTTTCGGGCGTAACTCCAAGTTCTGTCATTTGCTGAAAGAGAATCGCTGCCGTTTCAGCCAGTTCATCGCTTTTGTGCATGGCCATAGTTCGTGCACGAACTCTTTCCAGAGCAAGCTGAATCTCGGCTTCTCTCGCCTGCGCTTCTGCTTTCTGCAGATCGAGAAAGCGAGTATACGTCTGTTCGAAAACTGTTCCAAAGCGTTTCAGTATATTATTTTCTTCTTCAGAAAATATTCTCCCGTGGTGGTTAATAATAAAAATGCTTGTGTATTTGGAAACAAAACACGATCGTGTATAACCGCCTTGCCTTGATAATACATCTTTTTTACGCTCCGCAGGTGCATCTGTGTAAGGTGGATGTTTAAATAGATGATTGAATAACTCAATCTTCTCATCGTAAGAAAATTCTTCGGTATAAAATCCCGGACCTTTTTTAATATTATTTAACCAGGTGGTGTAAATAGGCCGGTCATAATAAGGAATTTGAACACGTTCAACGTAATCAGCAGTTCCACCTGCACCCCAGCAGGTAATTTCATTTTTATTTTCTTCATTAATTGCAATAAAAGCCCCGCCTGTAATGGCAATATTAAGGCTCTTGAATTGATAATGTACCGTATTGATCACTTCCTGTAATTCTGAAGTATGATGCATAGCCAATGATCTGCTTCTCACTTTTTCCAGCGCCGTTTCAATTTGTGATTCTCTGGCCTGTTCTTCCGCTCTTTTAATATCTAAAAATCTTGTATAAGCAAAATCAAAAACTTCAACAAATCTTCTCGTAACTGTTAAATTCTCCTCCGGAAGTTTCTCTTCAGTAATCAATGCTAAATAACCCAGCTTGAAAAAAAGAAAGTGAGCAGTAAATTTTTCGGGAGTTATTTTTAATAATCTGGCTCTTTCTTTGTCTGAATACCCATATTGCTCAGCTATCGAATTTAACAATTGAATCCGTCTTTCCCCTGACATTTCCTTGACCAAGCGTGAGTTTTTTGAACCCAGACCCGCATAAAACTCAGGAAACCACCCGGGTATGTTTTTCTTCATGGTTTCAACAGATCTTTTGTAAGACGCAACTTCCAATGGTTTAACAGCCATTTTTGTTCTCGCCCGCCAGGTTTCCCATCTGTCTTTGTTCTCATCAATTACAACTACGGTACAGCCGATTATTTTTAGAATTATTTTATTAAGTTCCTCAAACAACCTGTCAGTTACTTTCCCAACTTCCTCGCTTTTATGCATGCCCAGGGCAAGCGAACGGACTATTTCAAGTGAGGCCTCGATCCGTGCTTCTCTTGCCTGCTCTTCTGCTTTTTGCAGATCGAGGAAACGCACATAGGCTTGCTGAAATACTTTTCCGAAACGCATAAGCGTATTGTTCTCTTCATCTGTATAAGGATTGCCCGAAAAATTTTCAATATACAGACCAACATTCTCCAGGAGTACACCCGACCCGGCAAGGCCGGGACAATTGAAGTAATATTCCAATGATTCCTGCGGCACGCCGGGGATAAACTTAAAAAGCTCTTTATAAAATTTGTTTTTTTCTTCAAAAGTCAGAAGGTATGAAAAGAAATCCTGTCCCTTTTCTTTTGCTTCTTTAATGCTGTTGTTGGGCGGAGAATCAAAACAAGGGATTGTTATCTCGGAAGGCATCTCGCGCTTATCAGCAAGCCAGATATGCAGATCATCTCTTGATTTATAATCCAGGATAAACCCGGTATGTTCAATATGGATATTCAAGCGACCGAATTGTTCATATACAAGCTGAATTACTTCCCTGAGCTCTTCGCTTTTCTGCATAGCCATCGTTCTTGCCCGCACTCTTTCTAATGCAAGCTCTATTTCGGATTCTCTTGCCTGTGCTTCAGCCTGCTTAATATCGGAATATCTTCGATACGCCAGATCAAATACATTTCTGAATCTTTTAAGAATATTCTTCTGTGATTCATCGATAGGTTGTAGAGTTGAAATGCCAATATCACCTATACCAATAGAGAAGAAATAATAGTAAAGCGCAGTTGCTTTTTCTAATTGGGGATCGTCAATTTGGCCTGAGTTTCTTCTGAATTCTTTCCATTCCTCAAGTTGGCATTCTTTAATTACTCCTTGGTAAAAAGCATCTTTAGCCGTTCTAATCTGTTGTAAATAATCTTCAACAATTGGATGAGAGCCATATTCAATTTTTGTTATTGCGCCCCCCGTTAAATCAGAGAAATCATAATCCATAAAATACTTTTGCTCATCGTATTGAATGTGAATGAGAGCATTTCTAATATTATAGAAGCCTAATTTCCTAAACTCTTTAAATGAGACTTCGCAGATACTTAACAAATCCTCAGACTTATTCATACTCATAGCAACGGCTCGTACTTTTTCGAGCGAGGCTTCGATCTGCGCTTCTTTTGCTTGTAATTCTGCTTTTTGTAAATCGAGGAAACGGGTGTAAGTTTGTTGAAATACTTTGCCAAAACGCATCAATATTTTGTTATCTTCATCGGAATACGGAGTGCCGGAAAAGTTTTCAATGTAGAGAGAAACATTATCAAACAATGCTGTTGATCCTGCAAGGCCGGGACAGCTTAAATAAAAATCTTTTGATGCTGCCGGTAACCCGGGAACATAAGATAAAAGCTCATTATAAAATTTGTTCTTTTCTTCAAAATTTAAATTGGTGGCAAAAAGGTCAGCACCTTTTTCTTTTGCTTCATTAAATTGACTTGCCCAAACAGAATCAAAATATGGATGCGTTATTTTAGAAGGAATGTCCTGCTCATCAGCGATCCAAAAATGCCAATCGCCTCCCGGTGTATAGTCAACAACAAAACCTGCATGGTCAACATTGATCTTTAAGTGTACAAACTGTTCATAAACAACCCGAATTACTTCTTTTAGCTCTTCACTTTTCTGCATTGCCATTGTTCTTGCACGAACTCTCTCCAATGCCAGTTGAATCTGCGCTTCTCTTGCCTGCGCTTCTGCTTGTTGAATATCAATAAATCTACGATAAGCCAATTCAAAAACATTTCTGAACCGTTTAAGAATTTTTATTTGTGATTCATCGATCGGTTTAAAAGTTGAGATGCCAATATCTCCAATTCCAATAGAGAACAGATAATAATAAAGCGCTGTTGCATCATCTAATCGTGGATCTTCCTGCTGCCCGGATTTTTTTCTGAATTCTCTCCAACCTTTTAATTGATTTTCTCCAATTAAAACTTCGAAAAAGGCGTCTTTAGAACTTCTGATCTTTTCGAGAATTTCATCAACAATCGGATGAGAACCATAATCTATTTTTGCAATAGCGCTGCCAAGTGATTCTGAATAATCGTAATCCATATAAAAGTTCTGATCATCATTTGGAATATGGATAACAGCATTACGGAGATGATCGAAGCCTAATTTTTGAAACTCATTAAATGAAACTTCACATATTCTCAATAGGTCTTCAGATTTATTCATACTCATTGCAACAGTTCTTACTCTTTCAAGTGAAGCTTCAATTTCAAGTTCACGGGTTTTCTTGACTAACTCTTTTTCAAGTTCAGAAATTTTTTGTTCGGGTTTAGGTTGTTGAGTTTTCTTTTTCATTAAATATATATTTCAATAATATCTACCTTGGATAAATACTTTTTTATTGATTTTGCTTTTATTCCAGGTTTCTATTTTACGATTTCTCTGTCAACTAAATTCGGATAACAACAAGTAAAATTTCACCAATTGCATAACGCAAATAAGCCATTACTTTACCTGCCTGTCCGGTAGGCAGGTTTTCGGAAGCAAGTTTTTGCCTGATGTTTCTAAAGATCTTCATTATTTGTATTTAATTCATCTATTAGTATTTGTGTTTTTTCTTTTTGGATCATTAGCAAACCGCAATGAAGATTTGCAAGAAGGTACCTAAAATTGATTAAGTTTATCATCGTGAGTTGATTTTCAGGTTTCTCGAGCTGGGCAGCAGTGATAGCTTTTAAATTATTTTCGTTCAAACGTATGTAATTAGCTAAAGTGTCTTTTTCATTTTGAGTTAGTATTTCTGAAGTTAACAGGTCATCATATACAGAAGACGATTGAAGTTCACTCAACCTCGTGACACCGGGTACGAAAACCGCATCAGTAAATAAATTATTATTTTTATTAATTATTAGCTCTAAACGTTCTAATTCCTGATAGTAGTTTATAAGGTCACCTTTAAATTTATTATCGCTAATTATGTCAACATTTCCTGACGAGAGCAGTTCGGTATATGTAGGATTGATTTTTACAAAAGTTCTTCGACTTGTTAAACTTCCAATTGATGATGTAAAAGCACTATCAACCTTGAATTTATGATGCTCTTTATAATATTTTATAATTGATTTTGCTGTTTTTGAAAAACCAAATTCAGTATTCATTTGATCATCAATTGATTTGATCTGCTCTAATAAATCGCGTTTAATATTCTGAAGGTAAACGGACTCTTTATTTTTTTCTATTCTCGCTGAATTCCAATTATTTACTTGAAGTGCAATTAAAATCCCAATAACAACAAGTACAATTTCACCAATTGCATAGCGAAAGTAAGCCATCACTTTATTTTCGGCTGCGAGCTTTTGGCGGATGTTTCTGAAAAGTCTCATTATAATCCCAAATAAATTTGTTGTGATTTTTATCTTTGATCATTTTTCAGATAAAAAAGAATTGAAGTATTACTAAACCATTATTGCAATATCGCCCATACTGCAATTATTAATATACAGGTTAGAGAATTGAAAATTCCCTTAGTGCCTATCTCAATTTATAAAGGCCTGGATGTAATACAAACTTTGGTTGACTTTGCTAATTGTTTAGTAAGTTAAATAATCAATGTGCAAAAAACAGTTGAGGTGAAATAATTATAGTAAATTACTCGCAAGTTCAGCAAGTACACTTCGCTCACCTTTTTCTAAGTTTATATGGGCGTAAAGTTTTTGTCCCTTAAACTTGTCAATCAAATAAGACAAACCATTTGACTGCGCGTCAAGGTAAGGATGATCGATTTGATAAATATCTCCGGTGAAAACAAGTTTTGAACCTTCACCAGCTCTTGTTATAATTGTTTTTATTTCGTGTGGAGTTAAATTCTGTGCTTCATCAACTATAAAGAAAATTCTTTGCAAACTTCTTCCCCTTATATAGGACAAAGGTTCAATTACAAGTTTTTCTTCTTTAATAAGAAAATCTATTAGCTGATGGTTTTTATCTGTTTCCGGAAACTGATCCTGAATAACTTTCAGGTTATCCCAGAGAGGCTGCATATAAGGTGCTAATTTACTCTCAACATCTCCCGGCAGATAACCGATATCTTTATTGCTTAACGGAACTATAGGACGGGCAACAAAAATCTGTCGATAAGATTTTCTGACATGAAGAGCAGCAGCAAGTGCAAGCAGAGTTTTACCCGTTCCAGCTTTTCCCGTCATCGAGACAAGCTGAACATTATGATTAGTTAAAGCATCAACTGCAAAAGTCTGTTCAGCATTTCTTGGTGTAATTCCGTAGATAACATTTTTATCAACTTTTCTCAGGTGTTCAAGATTTTGATCCAGATTAGCAAGCACAGAACGGGTTCCGTTTTTGAGTATAAAAAATTTATTCGGAAGAGCTTCACCATTCAATCTTTCTAGAATTGGTTCAGAAGAGATTTCATAAGGCGGTTGGAAAAGATCAATTATTTTTTCATCATCAAAATCATCAATAATTTGTTTTCCGCTATACAGTTCTTCAAGATTCCCAATTCTATCGGTCGTGTAATCTTCAGCAAGAATACCCAGAGATTTGGCTTTCATTCTCAGGTTTACGTCCTTCGTAACAAGAATGACTGTATTTGTTTCCTTATATTTTTTCTGCCAGTCCAGTGCGACTCCAAGTATCCTGTGATCAGGAGTATCTTCTTTAAAAATTTCTTTTATTTCCGGTGAAAGTCCGCGTGAAATAGCAATCCGTAATAGTCCTCTTCCGTTACCCATTGAAACACCGCCGTTAAAAATATCCTGTGCTGTTATTGAATCAAGTGTTCTTGCAAATTCACGGGCGTTAAGATTTATTACCTGGCTGCCTCTTTTAAACTGGTCCAGCTCTTCGAGGACAGTTAGAGGAATAACAACATCATTTTCCTGGAACTGGTTTATGCAGGAAGAATCATGAAGTATAACATTAGTATCAAGAATAAAAATTTTCGGTTTTTTACTCATAATGTAATTGTAAGGAATTGGTTAATAGGTGTAAAAATAGAAACAGAGCTTGTTTGGAATGATTTAGTGGTGAATAAAATAAGTTAATTTTCTGGGAATCCATGCCTTCGGCAAAAATATCCTTTTAATAAGAACATTTAATTTCTATATGCAATTATAACAATTCTTATTTAAAAAGCTAATTTGTTTGATTTATCTTTTTGTTGAGTGAAAATTAATCTGAAAGTGTTGGATATAAATTTTTGTGACTATATATTTGCCGGAAACTTGAACGGAAATATTGAGACCAAAAATTAAAAAAATATTCATTGATGATTTTATAAACGTGACCTATTAATGAGCCACTCATAGAGTGGCTATTTTTTTGCCTGAAAAAATGAGTTATAAAAAAACTGCTGCACTAATTTTAGAAGATGGAACAGAATTCAAAGGAAACAGCTTTGGTTTTGAAAACAGCACCAGCGGCGAAGTTGTGTTCAATACCGGGATGGTCGGTTATCCGGAAACTTTGACTGATCCCTCTTACCGCGGACAAATTCTTGTCTGTACTTTCCCATTAATTGGCAATTATGGTATCCCTTCAAAAGACAAAGAAAATAATTTATTAAAGAATTTTGAATCTGATTCTATTCACGTCCGTGCATTGATTGTATCTGATTATTCTGAAAAATATTCTCACTGGTCTGCTGAAAAATCTTTGGGTGATTGGTTGAAGGAAGAAAAAATTCCGGCGATTCAGGGTGTAGATACGCGTATGCTTACAAGAAAGTTGCGTGAAAAAGGAACTATGATTGGGAAAATTATTTTTGAAGAAAAAAATTCATTGGACCTGCCTGCCGGCAAGGCAGGATTTTCAGATCCAAATCAAACTGATTTAGTTGGTGAAGTTTCAGTTAAAGAACCAGTTGAATATCCGGCAGGTAAAGAAAAAATAATTCTTATTGACTGCGGAACAAAAAACAACATTATCCGTGCTTTCCTTGGAAGGAATATCTCTGTTATCCGTGTTCCGTATGATTATGATTTTACCAAAATAAAAGCGAACGGAATAATGTTGTCCAACGGTCCCGGCGATCCCAAAATAAACAAAGTGACAATTGAACATGTAAAAAAAGCTATGAGTGAAAACATTCCGATTCTTGGAATCTGTCTGGGCTCACAAATTTTAGCACTTGCTTCCGGTGCTGACACTTACAAATTAAAATATGGTCACCGAGGACACAACCAGCCATGCAACGAGCTTGGAACGAAGAGATGTTACATTACTTCACAAAATCATGGCTACGCTGTAAGAACAGAATCACTTTCAGAAGACTGGCGTGAATGGTTTGTTAATGAAAATGACGGAACAAACGAAGGTATAATTCATATCTCAAAACCATTCTTTGCAGCACAATTTCACCCGGAAGCTTCTCCCGGTCCGGATGACTGTGAATTTATTTTTGATATGTTCGTCAGGTCACTGAAATGATGTTGAAAAAAGAAAAACCGAAAAAAGTTCTAATTCTCGGCTCAGGTGCTCTGCAAATCGGGCAGGCAGGTGAGTTTGATTATTCCGGTTCACAGGCAATAAAAGCTTTGCGTGAAGATGGAATCACAACAGTGCTTGTTAATCCGAATATTGCAACAATACAAACATCAGAAGGATTTGCTGATAAAGTTTACTTCCTTCCTATAACTGCAAAATATGTTGAAAAAGTAATTGATAAAGAAAAACCGGATAGTATCCTTTTACAGTTTGGTGGACAGACTGCCTTGAATGTCGGCGTTCAACTGTATGATAATAAAGTTCTTGAAAAAAATAATATTAAAATTCTCGGAACACCTGTTGAAGCAATTAAAGATACCGAAGACAGGCTGCTGTTTGCAAATAAATGTAAAGAGATAGGCTTAAAAGTTGCACTTAGCAAAACAGCAAAAAGTGTTGAAGAAGCGATAAGTGCTGCTGAAGAAATTGGCTTTCCTGTCATGGTTAGAATTGCTTATGCGCTTGGCGGACTCGGTTCCGGAATTGTGAATAATAAAACTGAACTTTCAGAAAAAGCAAACAAAGCTTTTAAGTTTACAGGGCAGATTTTAATTGAAGAATCACTTTACGGCTGGAAAGAAGTTGAGTATGAAATCGTACGCGATAAATATGATAACTGCATTACAATCTGTTCTATGGAAAATATTGACCCGATGGGAATTCATACCGGGGACAGCGTTGTTATCGCTCCTGTTCAAACTCTTTCTGCAAAAGAAAATTTTAATCTAAGATCGATCGGAATAAAACTAATTCGCCATATTGGTGTTATAGGTGAATGCAATATTCAATATGCACTTGATCCGAAAACAGGCGATTACAGAATAATTGAAGTGAATGCAAGACTAAGCAGAAGTTCAGCACTTGCATCAAAGGCTACGGGATACCCGCTTGCTTTTATTGCAACAAAGCTTGCACTTGGATATGCACTAAATGAAGTTGAAAACAGCATTACAAAAGAAACTTCTGCCTGTTTTGAACCAGCACTGGATTACGTTGCTTTGAAATTTCCAAGATGGGATTTGCAGAAATTCCAGCAGGTGAGTACAAGGCTCGGATCTGAAATGAAATCTGTCGGCGAAGTTATGTCGCTCGGCAGAAGTTTTGAGGAAGTTCTTCAAAAAGCAATTCGAATGCTGGATGTTGGATTGAAAGGTTTTGTCTGTAATGATCTTAATTTTTCCGACCTTGACCAGGAATTAAAGGAACCATCCGATAAAAGAATTTTTGCAATTGCTGTTGCTCTTAAAAAAGGTTATTCGGTTGAAAAGATTTGTGATCTCACAAAGATCACCCCTTGGTTTGTTCACAAAATGAAAAATATTGTTGAAACGAAAAACAAAATCATAAATAAAAAACTTGAACAGATAGGTTTTGAATTGATGTTTGAAGCAAAGCAGAATGGATTTTCGGATCAACAAATTGCTATGCTTTCCGGAAGTGATGAGCTGACTGTCCGGGCTTTCAGAAAAGGTATGAAAATCATTCCGGTTGTAAAACAGATCGACACTATGGCTGCTGAATATCCCGCACAGACAAATTATCTTTACCTTACCTATCATGGAATTGAAAACGATGTAATTATTAATGGCGAAAGAAAAATTGTTGTGCTCGGCAGCGGTGCTTACCGCATCGGTTCGTCTGTTGAGTTTGACTGGTGCTGCGTGACTGCTGTTAACGCAATAAACAACAGCGGCTATAAATCAATAATGATCAACTGCAACCCGGAAACTGTTAGTACAGATTACGACATCTGCGATAAGCTTTATTTTGAACAGCTAACACTTGAAAGAGTTCTTGATATTATCGATAAAGAAAATCCTGAAGGCGTTATTGTTTCAATGGGCGGTCAGGTTCCTAATAATCTTGCTATGAAACTTTATGAAGCCGGAGTGAAAATTATTGGTACATCCTCTTTACAGATTGACAACGCAGAAAGCCGGCATAAATTTTCGCAGATTCTTGATAAGTTGAAAATCGATCAGCCGGGATGGACAGAAGTTACAACAATTGATGATGCCAAAAACTTTTCAGCTAAAGTCGGTTACCCGGTTTTAATACGACCAAGTTACGTTCTCAGCGGTGCCGCAATGAGCATTGTCCTTTCCGAAGATGAGCTTGAACTCTATCTTAAAAAAGCCACCGAGCTTAACACAGAACATCCTGTTGTAATCAGTAAGTTTATCACTGACGCAAGAGAAATAGAAATTGATGCCGTTGCGGATCACGGTGAACTGTTTTGTTATGCAATTGCCGAGCACGTTGAAAACGCAGGAGTTCATTCAGGTGATGCTACAATAGTTCTTCCACCGCAAAGAACCTATCTTGAAACGATGAGAAGGATAAAAAATATCACAAGAAAAATTGCAAGCGAGTTTGAAATTACCGGGCCGTTCAATATCCAGTTTATTGCAAAAGACAACGATGTAAAAGTCATTGAATGCAATCTTAGGGCAAGCAGAAGTTTCCCGTTTGTTTCAAAAACTCTGAAGGTTAATTTTATTGATATCGCAACACGTTTGATGCTCGGTGAAAAAGTTGCAAGTATTGATAAGTCCTCATTCGACCTGGATTATGTCGGAGTAAAAGCTTCACAGTTTTCATTTACAAGGCTGAAAGGCTCTGATCCTGTAACCGGAGTTGAAATGTCTTCAACCGGTGAAGTTGCCTGTCTTGGTGATGATTTTAACGAAGCATTTTTGAAAAGTGTAATTTCAACCGGACAGAAAATTCCGGAGAAAGCTGTTCTGCTTTCAACCGGCACACCAAAAAACAAAGCAGAACTGCTTGAAGATCTTTACATCCTGAAGGAAATGGGATTAAAATTTTATGGAACAAAAGGCACATCCGATTATTATAAGCTGAACAACATCGATGTGGAAGTTTTATACAGACCTTTCGACAATGCCGAACCTTCAATTTTAACTTACCTTAATGAAGGTAGAATCGATATGGTTATTAACATTCCAAAAACTGCTGAGAAAGTTGAACTGGATAGCGATTACATTATAAGAAGAAAAGCAGTTGATCTGAACATCCCTTTATTCACAAATGTGCAGGCTACAAAAAGATTTATAAAAGCACTCGATCAGTTCCGCACACTAGACTTTGGAATTAAAAGCTGGGATGAGTATCAGTGATTAGGGAAGTCATAATTTATTTTTCAAGTGCATTCTTCAAGTTGGTCATATTCAAGCTCTCTTGTTTTTCCATTTGCATTTTAATAATCGGGAAAATTGCTTAATTCATTTTTAGGTTTGATTAGTTATTTTTTATTAAGGGGCACTAAAATGAAAAAAGTTTTTTTGTCTTGCCTGGTGTTGTTCTTATTTCTACTCATATTTAACAGTTGTGATGATACCGTTTCAGACAATACGAGTTATACGAATATAGATTCTCGTATAAATATCAAATTGAGAGAAGAATTATCCGCGAATTCAAAAAACGTTGTTCTGGATTGCCGGACTGATAGAATTTACGGGTGCATTAATTATGGAATCGATTACTCGGTTTTAAAACAGCAAATAATTTTAGAATAAAGTTTAACCGCATCATAATCTCTGAAATATGTTTAACAGCCTTAGGTCCGGCGACAAACCACATTACTCTAGGTGAACTTAGTGAAGGGAATTACAACCTAACTTTAGAAGTAAATGGAAAAACAGAATCTGCAGCACTTACAGTTACGGATAGTTTATATCAAATTAACTTTCAGCCGGGAGTTAACTTTAAATTTGATAACACAGAACTACATCGCGTACCTCAATATTTAATTTGGGGTTCGGTAGGATATATTAATGATTCATTAACAAATGTAATTAATACTTATCTTGATTCACTTCAAATATTAGAGGCAACACAAAAAAATCTTTCTTCCGGCGATTATGGGTTTTTTGAAATTGATATATTCGGAAACATTATTCCACCCGAGTATCACGGTTATCTATTTATTAAAATGTATAAATTTGAATATCAAAACGACCTTAACAATATCAAAGAATTGATAAAAAGAGTTCAGCAGCAATATATAAATCAAATTTATATTTCCTGCTATACCTGGCAGGGAGATGTTTTTTATGGATGGACCTTTTAATTTGCTTCGTATAATTGAAAGGATTTTTTATGAAATGGTTTTTCTTCATCGTCACTATCATCCATGGGATGATTCATTTATTAGGGTTTCTTAAAGCATATCAGCTTGCAGAAATAAATCAGCTAGCACAGAACATTTCCAAACCAATAGGAATACTTTGGTTATTAGCGTTAATACTTTTTCTTACAGCCGCAATACAGTTAATAAGTAATCACGACCTTTGGTGGATAACCGCTCTTGCAGCAGTAATCTTATCACAAGTTCTAATAATTCTAGTTTGGCAGGATGCAAAGTTCGGAACAATCGCTAACATTATAATTCTTTTGGGGGCAATTGCAGGATATGGATCCTGGGGTTTTGAAAACCTTTTTAATATTGATGTTTCCGGCAATATCGAGTCAAGTTCAAAAATTGAAAAAACACTACTTACTGAAAAAGATATAGAACATCTTCCACCACCGGTACAAAGATATCTTAAATATGCCGGAGTCATCAATAAAGAAAAAGTGAATAATGTGAAAATAGTGTTTGATGTTGAAATGCGG
Organism: uncultured Ignavibacteriales bacterium; assembly: GCA_963715745.1. GTDB lineage: Bacteria > Bacteroidota > Ignavibacteria > Ignavibacteriales > Ignavibacteriaceae > CAWGJF01. Next base: position 3,687,115 of record OY970271.1, on the reverse strand, counting down.
GAGAAAGGAAAAGACTGGTTTAAAGCTACATCTGTTCAGTACAATTTTTTTGATGAGCCGACTCGTCTTTTTTATATGAAAGCAAAGATGTTTGGTATGACGGTCCCTGGTTATCACAGATATGTTGAAGCGAAAGCAACGATGGACATACGCTTATTTGGTTTATTCCCGATAATTAAGCAATCTGGTGACATTATGAATAAAACAGAAACAGTTACTTTATTCAACGATATGTGTCTTATGGTTCCGGCAACATTGATTGATAAACGAATTCAATGGGAGCCGATTGACAGTTTAACCACCAAAGCTACTTTTACAAATCGTGGAATTTCCATTTCGGCAATACTTTACTTTAATGAAACAGGGCAGCTAATTAATTTTACCTCAGATGATCGAACATCGATCTCTGATATGAAGCAATATCGATTCTCCACACCTGTTGCTGGTTATAAAAATATAAATGGAATTAATGTTATGTCCGGAGGTGAAGCAATCTGGTATTATCCGGATGGGAAATTCACCTATGGTAAGTTCAACTTAAAAAGTATTCAATACAATCCTTCTAATTAAACATATGGGCGGGTTCCTCAAAATATTAATATTTTATTTTTCCGGAACCGGCAATTCTAAACAAATTGCAAGGTGGATTTCAGAATTTGCTGTAGCAATAATTACTCCGATTTTATCTTTTGGCAGTTCTAATGGTTTAACAAAATTTATTGTTGTTAATTTGATGTTGATTAGCTTTCTATTTGGATTTTATTATCTGCAGCATTTTATACTCAGAAAAATATTCATTGGCCGAATAATAGCCTACACTTCCTTAACTTATTATAAATTCTGGGGACGATATAAATCTATTCCCGATTACAAATGGAAGAGATAGAAGTTTTAAATATTATAAAGGAATTAATATGAAATCTAAAAAATCAATTTTTGTGATAGTTTTAATTGTCTCGGTTTTCTTTCAGGCATTAAGCGGATTGGGAGGGGGTACTTTTCTTATTGCCGATCCCACGGGAGAAACACTAAAACTGCCCTTAAGCTTCTTAAGGGATTCTCCGTTTACTGATTACCTTATTCCAGGAATAATCTTATTTACAGTCCTAGGGATTTTTCCACTTGTTGTTACAGCGGGATTGTGGCAAAGTAAATATTGGGGCTGGTTAGGGAGTATATTGCTTGGCATCGCTCTTTTAATCTGGATTTTTGTCGAGATAATTATAGTCGGGTATCAATCAGAACCTCCATTACAATTAATATATGGAACGCTTGGAATAGTTATACTATTTTTGACACTCTTGCCCTCTACAAAAAATTATTTTATAGAAAAAAATGAAAAATAAAAAATCAATTACAATACTTGTGCTGCTTATTACCGTTGCATCAATAGTTGCTGCTTCATCCGGAATCTTATCAAACGAAGGCCCGGGAAATTATGTATACAAATCTATTCGCGGCGAAGATATAATTATTTATGGAAAAGGTTTATATCGGCATATGTCCGCCGATGTCGCTATTCAGGGTATTGCGCAGGATTATATAACTCTGTTTATAGGCGTACCTTTACTTTTAATCTCACTTTTCTTTACAAGAAAAAAATCTTTGCGTGGAATGTTTGTTTTGGCAGGCACGCTTGGATATTTTCTCGTGACATACCTTTTCTACTTAACTATGGGAATGTATAACAAGATGTTTCTTGTTTACGCTTTCCTACTTGGATCAACTTTTTTTGCATTTATTCTTACAGTTTTAGAATTCAACCCAGAAGAAATAAAAACTAAGTTCAAATCAGAAAAGCTTGTAAGAAATGCGGGAATATTTCTTATCATTAATGCCTCGCTGGTTGGACTACTTTGGCTCGGCGTTGTACTGCCTCCAATATTTGACGGGACAATCTATCCAAAGGAACTTTATCATTTCACAACTTTAATTGTGCAGGGATTTGATCTCGGTTTACTTTTGCCAATGGCTTTTGTGGTGGGAATACTTGCAATAAAAAAGAACAGGTTTGGATTTTTGTTTGCACCGATTTATATGATTTTTCTTTCTTTACTGATGATAGCCCTGGTTTCTAAAATTCTTTTTATGGCTGGTGCAGGACAAAATGTTATTCCCGTTATTTTTATAATGCCGACGATTGCTTTAATATCAATAACTTTTTCAACACTTCTGCTGAGGAACATTCAAAAGAAATAAAAAAGGAATCCTTACTCATTTATCAGCCAACTCTGTCTTTAAATTCTTTACATCATTGATTAAAATTCTATTCATTTTTTCCGGTTCTTCAAACAAAGGACTGTGCGCTGATTGATCAAACGTATAAAAACCCTTTATGGGTGCCTTTATTTTATCGAAATATTTTTTTGCTAATTCGTATGAACAGGTATAATCATATCGTCCGTGAAAAAAATAAATTGGCACTTTAAATTCATTCTTGGTTTCTATAAGGTTTGTGTTTATCATTTTCTCCCAGTTTTGACTAATACCGAATCTGGATTTACCAGCCCATAAATGATATTTATCTGTCAGCGAATGTTCACTAAAGTATATTGATGGCAGAAAAAGATCTGTTACTATATTTTTCATATTTCTCATTGTTCCAATACCGAGCTCGTGCATAGCAGCATCTCTCTTTTTCAAATAGGTTTCAGGAATTTCATTATTATCATTTAAACTAATACTCTGAAAATATTCCACCATTTTCTGATTATTCATTTTTTTATACTGATTTAGAATGTAATTATAAGCAATCCTTTCTGATGACAGTTGATCTGACATTTGAGCAATTCCGATATAGGCTTCATATAACTCCGGCGCTTTATCAATCACATTTACGCCAAGGAATGTTCCGCCTGAATGTCCCATAAGATATATTTTCTTCTTGTTAAACCGCTCTAGTAAGTACTTTGTTAATTCTATGGTATCATCAACAAGCTGATCTATGTTAGCTCTATTCTGTGAAGAACCGGAGCTGTATGATATTCCGCAATTTCGTTGCTCCCACCAAACCATTGTAAAGTTATCCTCAAGATGCGTTGGATATTTTTCTGTTAAAAAGTAAACCGGCATTCCTCCATGCAAATACAAAATAACAGGGTTGTCCGGATTTTTACTTTTGATAAACATCCCTTGTTTAGATCCATTGATATCAAGGAATATTTTTTCTGAAATGCTGTTCGGAAGTTTATTTCCGTTTTTAGCTAAGAACTGTTTTGGATTTCCTGGACTCAGAACGATAAGTGTGATAATTAGAATGACGATCACTAATACAAAGAAACCTAAAATGTATAACATAGCTTTTTTCATTCTGCTTGTTAGAATATTTCCTTTTATTTATCCATCCACTTTTTAAATGCAGATGATCTTTCCACGCTCACAAGAGCTTCAATTTCTTTTGGTTCTGCCGGAGTAAGTTCAATCTTAATTCTTGAGCGGGAATAAGGGATCATATTCTTTATTGCATCGAATGACACAATCATTTTTCTATTGATCCGAAAAAATTTTTCCGGATCAATTGCTTCCTGAAGTTTATCAAGAGTATAGTCAATGGGAAATGTGCTGCCGGAGGATGTTGTCAGGAAAACATTTTTATCTATTGCGTAGAAGTAAGCAACTTCATCAATCTCAACCTTTTTAATTTTTTGTCCGTATTGAATCAGGAATCTTTTCTTGTAATTAATTTCTTTGTTCTGAATGCCCCTGATTATTTCTTCAAAATCCATCAGGTAAGATGATTTTATGTTTTTGTGTTTATTCAATGCTTCACGCAGTTCATCTTTCTTGATAGGCTTAAGAAGATAATCAATACTGTTTAACTTGAAGGCTTTTATTGCATATTGATCATATGCAGTAGTAAAGATAATGGGGACATCAATAGTAACCTTTTCGAAAATTGAAAAGCTTAATCCATCCTCAAGTTGAATATCAAGAAATATTAAATCAGGCTTGTTTTGCTTAAGATATTTTATTGATTGCTCAACTGATGGTAGCTTTGCAGAAATTTCAATTGAAGGGTCAATTTCGTGGATTAACTCTTCCAATCTTTCAGCGGCAAGTTTTTCGTCTTCAATAATTATTGTTTTCATGTTTTTTCCTTTTGCCATTCTGAATGAAGCGAAGCGGAATGAAGAAACTAGCATCGTTTCTTGAAGAGACTCTTCACTTCGTTCAGAGTCACAATACTAATTACTCCGGTTTTATTAACGGTATTTTTGCAACATATTCTTTTTCAGTAACCGAAAACTGCGGAAGCTCATCTCCCAGCAATTCATATCTCTTATTTAGATTATTTAATCCAACGCCTTTTGAATCAGATCCTTTAATCTTTGGTTGAAGATTATTTACAACTACAAGCGAATCATTATCATTAAAAATTTTTATTTTCAAGTGGCTTTCTGTTGTTGCCTTGTTGTGCTTGAATGCGTTTTCGAGTAATGTCTGCACTGCGAGTGGTGGCACAAGAAAATTCAGTATTGAAGCATCAACATTTATTTCCATATCCACAGCATTATCAAATCTGATCTTCTGTAGAAACAGATATGATTTTGCAAAATCAATTTCTTCTCTTAATTCAACAACCGGTTTTTCAATTACATCAAGCGTGTAGCGGTAAACAGATGAAAATTCATCAACAAAATTCTGTGCTTTATCAGAATCTTTTTTGATCAATGATGAAAGAACATTTAAACTGTTAAATAGAAAATGCGGATTAAGTTGACTCTTCAGGGTTTCAAATCTTATCTGTGAGTTTTCTCGTTCGAGTCTTTCTGCTTTTACCAAAGATTGCTGACTTCTTTTAAACCACACAATTGCTTCTATAACAGTAATAATAATAATGTTGAGCACTGAAGTAATCAGTGAATTATTAATGATGTTTTTAAGTAATCCATCTTCATAAGGCATTAAAGTACCTGCAACAACCGTTACAGATGAGCCAATGATTATCCCTGCAAACACTGCCAGTAAAAACTCTGCCGGAATTCTTGGCAATAATCTTTCAGGCAGAGGAAATATATTATCAAGTCTGTTAATAATCTGAAGGTTTAGATAAACAAGAATTAAAGCAAAGACAAAGCTGAATGATGTGCCGATTGCAATTCGTGTTAAGTAATTTACAATATTCGGAACGACAATAAAACCTGTAGCATAATTGTATGTAATAATTATAAGCTGAACGAAGAATGCCAGCAGCAAAATTGTCAGGATTGTATATTTATTTAATTTCATTTTCACACTTCAAAATTCGTTAAAAAGATTTTAAGATGCTTGATATTCAAATTTATTTCGGGAAGGGCAAGCCCTTCCCCTACAAAATTTACTGTAGACAAGGCTTGCCTTGTCCGCCAATTAGAATGACCAGGATACACCAACACCTACTGATAGATAATTCAAATCAACAGATGTGCTTACATTTTCAATCTCTATATCCCGATTGAGTGAACGATACCTTACAGATGGTAATAATGAAAACCTTTCACTCAAGGGGATAACTAAACCTGCTTCTGCCTGCCATCCCAGCCCGTGTCCTGAATCAACAGTTATATCGCCGGCATTGTTTTCAATTTCGATATGGTTATAAGTTCCTCCGGCTCTAACAAGATAACTTATATCTGATTCTCCGATTGGGTGAATGAATTGTAAACCAAAAGTGTAACCCGTTTCCTCGAAACTTGCATCTGCTCCGGCAAAAGACTGATCAACTGCAAAGTGATTCCAGCTCCATCCGGCATAAGCGGCAAGATGAGGCATAAAATGATAGGCTATTGTTAATTCGGCTCCGAAACCAAGTCCAAGATCAGCATCTGAAATTTCTTGAGTTGCATAATTGACTCCGGGTCTGAATTCCAGATTCCACTTATCCTGCGCATAGGATTGGTTGAATACAGTGAGTAGAACTAAGGCAACGATTGTTATGAATGACTCTTTCATTTTTTATCTCCTTTAAGTTTGTGATGAATCAATTTTAATTTCTGATTCAAACTTAAAGGCAGTATCCAGCGTTTAAAAAAATAAGACGATGAGCGTGTAGAATTAGGGAATGAAACGGTAAATTTGAAGATGAAATTACACTGACCTTATAAATTATCAATCAACAAAATCGATATTGATATGAAATTACTCAAAGAAGATATCTTAAAATTTGAAAAGCTTTACCGTGCTGCCTTTGCAAACTCTCTTTCAGGATTTAAGAGCGCTAACCTGATAGGAACAATTTCTGCAGAAGGTAAATCAAATCTTGCGATATTTAATTCCGTAATTCACGTTGGTGCAAACCCTCCGCTGATGGGATTTTTAATACGTCCTGTTTCTGTTGAACGACACACATATGATAACATAAAAGAAACAAGTTTCTTCACTATTAATCATATCAACAAAGAAATATTCAAGCAGGCACATCAAACATCTGCAAGATATGATAAAGATATTTCTGAGTTTGATGAGGTTGGTTTGAATCCTGAATACAGCGAAACAATAAAAGCACCATATGTAAAAGAATCCAATATAAAAATTGGTTTGAAATTTTTGGAAGAGCAGGTAATAAAATCAAACGGAACAATTTTTATTGTGGGGGAAATTATAGAAGTTATCTTGCCTGATGATGTAACGGCAAAAGATGGATTTATAAATATTGAAAAAGCAGGAACAATGGCAATCAGCGGATTGGACGGTTATCACGAAACAAAAAGAATTACCAGGTTACCATATGCAAAAACGGGGAATAGACAAACTGAATTGTGATAATAAATTATAACTCTATTCTTAAGAGATAGTCAAAATCATTGATCATCCACTAAACCAGTATCGTAAGTTTTCTAGATTTAAGTTAAAAGACCTTCACAGATATCCCAGAGCTTCTTTTCGTCTTCTTGATTCTTAAACTGGCAAACTAATTCTTTTCTATCCTTAAAGAATCCGCCATTACTTCCCGGAATTTTATCACCCGATGCAAGCCAGACGATTGTGTCTGCACCTTGTTCAACGGATCTTCCTACAATCATGCCAATCGTTTTTATAATAGCCTTAATGAAAGCAGGTTGTTCTCTAAATAAATCAGTCTTAGGCACCCAGCCTGGTGTCATTGAGTAAACAGAAATATTCTTGTTCACCAGGCGTCTTGCCCATTCGCGGGTGAGCATTCGGTTTGCCTGTTTTGATTGCTTATAAGCTACTGTGTTATCAAAATTTCGTTTATCATAATTAATATCGTTAAGATCGAGACCACCTGCATATTCCGAAGCAACGTTAATTATTCTGGAAGGGCCGGACTTTTCCAAAGGATCAATTAACAGCCGGGTTAAATAATGATGACCAAGCACATTGATAGCAAATGTCAGCTCAACACCAGCATCATTTAACTTCTTTGTTCGCGAAGAGATACCAGCATTATTTACGAGTACATCCAGTTTATGTTCTTTACTTTTAAAAGTAGCAACAAATTTGTTTATTGAATCAGTTGAAGCAAGATCTAATTCTAACACAAAAACTTTTTCGTTTTTAATTTCATTAACAATTTCTTCTCTTACCTCATTTGCAGAATCCAGCGAGCGGCAGGCCATATAAACTTTAGCTCCTAGTTTTGCAATTTCCTTTGTTGCCTCTTTACCAATTCCTCGATTAGCTCCTGTTATAATTACTACTTTATCTTTCATTTTATTCTCTTCTTCTTGTTTTATTGTTTGAAATTTAAACAAAAACAAAAGGCTTAATAGATTAGTTCATTTTTTTGAAGAGTATGATCAATCTCATTAATTTTAATTACATTTATTCTTTAGTATTGATGGTTTCAATATAATACAAGATATTCAATTTCTGCTTTGAAACTTCCTTCCTGTTTGTCTCCAATCAACAAAGATATTTCTTTGATATTGCTGAGAGGAATTTTCTTTTTTGAATTGGTCTCTTTTCCAAAGTAGTAAAGGTTAAATTGATCAAACGGTAGTTTTGCTATAATCCATTCATCCGGTTTTGATTCGAATGATGCCGTGTAAAACTGACCGGTGAAGTAAGTTGTTTCCTTCATAGAAATGTTGTAACGCTTTCCATCACCCTTGATCTTTATTTCTATCCCGTTATGTTTTTCAAAATTATAATCTTTAATCGGACTTCTTAACGAAGCAAATCCGCCATTATTTTCTAATGAAACATTCCCGCTGAAAATTATTTTATTTTCTTCAACAAAAACTTTTGAAGAACTCAAACCGCCCATTACACCATCATTTACGATGCGCCATTTATTTTCGTTCTTCATTTCGGATGCATTAAGTAAAACAGTTTCTTCTACTTTTTGAGGTGAGTTGCCCATAATTATCGCTGAAAGGATAATTGAAAGAAAATTCATTTTTTGCCTTTTCTGAAAGTATTAAAGTAATTTAAAAGTTTTAAGTGTAATTAGATTAACAAGACTATTGGTAAGAAGGTTTCAAAAAATGATAAAAAAGGATAATATATATTATTTAACGGTATAGGTTATTAGTAGTTGCGTAAATTTAGCAAAAGTTTCGCAAGTGCACACCAAGCTGAAAATACGTGAGGTTTTTCAGAAATAGGCGAGAAAAAGCAATTACTAATAACCGATGTTAGCAACAGTTTTTTAATATCTAGTTATTGCACCAAAGCCGTTAAAATCAGATAATTCTCCTTTTGGAAGAAAAACCACATCGCCTCCAAAATTCATATTTGCTTCAATCAATTCGTCATAAACATCATCTACTACCTCTTTTCTATCCCTTAGGTTATCTGAAACATATTTTATGTGGTCATCTTCCCAAACAGCTGCCTGGAAATTACCTTGTTCAATAAAAAGTGTTTGAATTCTTCCTTGTTTGATTGCTTGCCATATTTCGTTTGTATCACTTAAAAATTTGTTTTGACTTACGGCTTTTTGAAGTTCTGCTTTGCGAGCATTATTCTTTTCAATCGTATAATCTTGCACTATTTTCCAAGCCTCAGTAACGATGGCGTGCGCTTTTTCGTCCACTCTGTTTTTGTTTAAATAAGAGTCATAAATACTTTGCTTTTGGTCGGCAATTTTTAAGTATTCGTGATAATTACTTTCTTCTGTACAAATCAATACAGGTAGTGAGTTCTCTTTTCTCACCTTATTCAATTCTTTATCTACACGGTTAAAAAATTCTGCAACAAGATTGGTTTGTCTGCTCGCATTTGAAAGTTCAGCTTTGTTGGTTGAGTAAAATTGCGTGTTTTCTATTGGAAACGGATTGCCAATCTCGTTAACTACTTTATCATTGAATGCTTCAATCAATCTTACTTTTTGTTGACTTAATACCAAAACATAATAATTAGTCTGCAAATGTAATGCTCTTACCAAATCACGTGTAGCAAAAGTATGGTCAATTACCACTCTGTTTTCAACTGCAATGGGTAAACGAGTGTACTCAGCAACATCTTCATTTACAAAGAGAACGAGACTCTCCAGGTTATGATTGTGGTCAATTTCAGAAGCCAAATCCTTTAAGCGTCCTACGAGTACCCTGGCATCTCGTTTGTTTTCGTCAGCATAGAGTCTTGCTTCTGCTTCTTTTACTAAATTTTTAAGTGTTAATGAGTCCTTTTTATTATCTGGACTTGTTCTGTGTGTGTTCAAAATAATTGTTACACAGCTTTCTGAAATAATGTCTTTTAACTCTTTTAATTTGATGTTCATATTTTCCTATTTCGTTTGTTTTTAAATTGTTGCCAACGGTTGGCGGTATAAAACGTTTGGGAGAGCGGGCTGCGTTTGTATCCACCTTTGCAGTAAGTTGATGTGTGGCAGGATGCTCGAATAACTACAACTCCCCAAATGTTTTATGACCGCATGTTATAAAGCGTAGTTTATTTTGCAGAATCTTTATCCCTTTCAATTTGTTCTTTAATATTTTTCTCGATACGCTCTTTCATTTCATCATTTCTCTTAATTGTAGATTTTATCTTTTCAATCTCTTTATCATCTTTCAAATCTTTAAGTTTTTCTTTTAAAACTTCTTGTTTTTTATCAATCTCTTTAAGATAATCCTTTTTTGTCTCTAGTTTTTCTGACTTAATTGCTTCATCAAATATTAAATCTTCTGGCGATTTTTCATTAACCGTTTCTGTCTTTTTTATTACTTGTTTTGGAATGAATTCTTTTTCATCAACACGCCGTTGATTCATAAAAGTTGGTGATACAATTTCTATTTTCTTCTCATGAAGTTTATCCATGACTTTGGCATTAAGGAGTGAACTAGTGCTGAAATATTTGCTGCTATCCTCTAAGAACCCATGAATTTTGTAGACTACTGAGAAATCACCCAAACTTGTTATATACACATAAGGGTCAGATAATCCGGTTTCATTGGCTGCATCTCTTAAAGCATCTTCAATTTTATCGCGAGATATATCATATCCTAATGAAACTGAAGTGGAAATCACGGTATTTGTTTTCCGTATCAATTTAACAGGATTATTAGCTATATAAAGATTGGGAATAGTAATAAAATTGCTGTCTTCCAGTTGAATTTCCGTATGAAAAATACTTCTTCTAATCACCCTGCCATGAAAGTCTCCAATTTTTATCAGGTCTCCATTTCTAAAGCGGTTCATGGAATTGTTCATAATACCTGCTATAAGGTTACCTAAAATAGTGGTTGAACTTAAAGCAATTCCTGCACTAATAATTATCCCGAGAAAAGCTAGTATTTGTTCCTTTAGAGATTTGTCAATCGGTAGGACTAGAATGAATGCCAATATACCAATAAGAAGTAAAGAAAACGAAATCGCTCCTTTCGTGATATTCCCATTTGATGTGGTTGATTTAATTTTTTTAAAAATCCATGAGTTTAAAATCAGAAGGATTATTAAAAACAGTAATACAACTGTTGGTTTAATTAATGATTCGAATATTTTGAATATGTGTTCCATCTTTACAATGCTTTATAACGGTTTCGTATATGCAAAGTAAGCGCTTGTGGGCTTCAAGCTTATCAAACCGAGACAATTTTGAAGCGGGCTACAGTCTTTAAATTTACTACTGTTACACCTATTTTGTATATACATTGTTATCAGTTGGATTTCTTATCTTCTTACCTTTAATTTAATAGTCATTTAACTTGCAAGAGCACAAACCAAACATTAAATGTAAAGATTCGCCGGTGCGGTTTTTTTCAAGTTGAAATGAATGTTAGACAATTATTGGTTATTAGTTAGAAACATATTCAATTTGACTGTGAAATGAAACCAAGTTGTTGATTCATACTTAAAAGATCTGGGATAAGCCATTGCTCAGCAATTTTGCCATCTACAATTCGAAAGATCGCCATTTCATTGATTTCAACTGTTTTTCCAGTTGGCGGATTACCCTGAAAACTACCAACATTAGTTCCCCTGGATACATAATGAATTGCAACAAAATCTCCCTCAGCGACGATTTGCTTAATCTCTTCAGACCAATCCGGGAAGGCTTCTCTGTGGTTTCGTACGTGTTCTTGTAAGCTGTCAAGTCCTACTGTCTCAGAACCTAATGGAAGGAAATGCCACACAAAGTTAGGCGAGTATAACTCGTCAATTATTTCAAGATTACCCTTGTTCCAGATTTCTTCGTTCATGCGGCGAACAAGTTCTTTGTTACGCTCCAAATAGACCTCTTGGTCTGTTGTACACCCTGCAATAATGAGTAACACTATGAATATCTGCATAACTACTTGGATTCTTTTTTCATTTCTCATCATAATGTAAAATATAAAATTATATTATTGTTTTGACTTTTATTATAAATTACTTCCAAACTAATAATTTTCTCCAAAATCTTACTGATAACGATTCAAGGTATGACGTCGTGGCCGATTGTAAAGCATAAACGTTTTTGAAAACGCAATCGTTAAATATATGAATAAATTTCGTTTTGGAAGAAGGATCCAGGCCATGCGTTATACCCGGTGTTGTAACACGTTATTTTTCATTTAAGATGCTCATTTAAAAAATCAATTTGTGCTTTACTTGCTTGGTCAAATAATGGGCTTGGATAATGTATAATTCCAAAATGTCCTCCATCCATTTCAATTAATTCTTTTTGTGCGGGTATTGAATCAAACACAAGGCGTGCAATTGCAGAACTTGCACCTGGCATTTCATCATCCTCTCCTATCATCATTAATACAGCTGCCCTGATGTGCTTTGCACACAGTCCGGGATGAAAAATTGTAACAGCATTTGGGTCAACGAAAGTTGCCGAGTTTTTCCAAAGTGTATTGTACCTTCCGCCATATTCAATAAACCAGCGAAAAGCAGTTAATGGTTTTAAGAGCGATGGAGTGCCTTGTTGGTCGAATGATACTACCAACATAGGGCCTATTGTTGTTTCCGGTTTTCCTGCGATATCTCCATGCTCGAAATATTCTATCATGGCCGTGCACAATGCACCGTCTTCATCAGCAGGTGCCGGAACATCACCACAAGCGGGAACTTGTATTACTATTGCTTTCACCCTTTTCTCAACAGAACTCACAAGAAGTACTTCTGCGCCACTCATACTATCGCCCCACAATGCGATATTATTTTTTTCAATAGTATCCAGCGTGCATACATAATTTATCGCATCTACATACCCACGAGCCTGAAGCCATTTATTTATTTCCTGCCGTGGTAAGCCATCGCTGATACCGAAATTACGGTGGTCAAATAACAGTACAGCTAAACCCGTTTTACAGAACTCTTCTGCATATTTATCTGCACACATTCCGCTGATAGTTGCAGTAAATCCATGCGCCATTATAACGATGGGATGGGTAAGGGATTTGTTTTCCGGCAGATAAAATCTTCCACGCACTGTAGCGCCCTGCGAGTGAAATTCAACTAAGTTATAGTTCATATATTTGGTCGTTTTAGAATTGCGCATAACGGTTAGTATAAAATGCGTTTCAATGCATTTTATACAGTGTTGGCAATAGTAATTTCGATAACAAACTATTCAGATACTATAAATGTTTTCAGCATGTTTTTACTTGAAGCATTTGGCACTTCAGAAATTAGGGCATATTTACCGGGTTCAAGTTTAGCTTTAAAATAACCTTTGCTTCCAGCTGGCATATCATTAACGCCACCAAGGAAAGTGAAACCCTCGGGAACTGGATCAATAAGTCCTTTGAGATCCAACCAGTTCATCCATGCTTCAATGGTAGTTACATCGGCCTTTTCATCAATTTTTACGAGGTTTATATCATGCCCTTCAAAATTTTCATACTTCTTCTGATCTAAAAAATTTACTGAAAAGGTATATGTACCGGCTTTTGTAGGAGGATTAAATATGATGCCATTTTCGCTAGAAATATCAATGGCAAAATCAGCGACAGGCTCTTTCATAGTAGATTGTTCGTCTGACACAATAAGTTCTTTATACATCCCCATATTAGTATGAAACATACCATTACTCATTTTTACATAGCATTCGATTATATAATAACCTGGTTCTAGTTTTAAGGTAGTTTCTGCCGTTTTCCCGGGAGAGATTAAACCTACTCCACCAGGCCATATTGTGCCGCTATACCATTCTGGAATTTTGCCAAAAGCAGCAAAAGCTTCCTCATTTTTACCTTCATAAAGTTTGGTTATACCTTCTCCAAAGGGAGGTAATAATTCTTCTTTAAACTCTTTTACCGTAATGCCTTCAATATAATCGTCAATTAGGATAAAGTGAGGTTGTACAGATTTGTTAATATATCGCCATGTATTCCAGCCTGACGGTATTGTGTCTGGTGCTTGAAATTCCATATTCTCTGTTATTATTTCAATAACATTGTCCTTTTCTGCATCTGCAGTTTTAGATTGCATTTCTTTTTTATCAATTTTACAAGACAGTGTTAGAAAAAAATTAGCTGATATGCCGATTAATATTAACATTCGGACAGCTTTTCTAATGTGGTTTTTAGAAGTTCTCATGATATTTATTTTTGGTTAATAGTTATTATTGCCAACGGTCTCGGCTATGCGTAGTGCGGAATAAATAACCACAAAACTGCCTTGAACGAAAGCCTTTATTAAATGTACTGAACTAAATAGCAAATGCAAAAAAAATATTCTACCGCTGAAAAACTGCATTTGCAACATGCACAAACTCCGCATTGCATGTAGCCTGTGTTAGTAGCTGTTTTTTTATTTTCATTTCTTCAGCGATTGCTTTGTAAAGAGGTTCTTACAAGGCAAATATAAATTATCTATTTCCTTTTTTAGTTGGCTTTAAGCCGATCTCCAATTATTTGATGAAACAAATTCTTAGCTGCTTTTGATTGGTTAGTATTATAAACAACCTGATCGCTCCCATCGGATAATTTAATGAGATGCAAGCCTACCAACGAGAACACTTCGTCTAAAGGTAATGGACTATTACCTCTAACATAAGATTGATAAGGACTTTCCCAATCAATATCAGCAGTATTCTGCAATGCTGTTTTTATGTCTGTCCAGGTATATTTACGATTACCTGAATCGGTTTGTATCATAAGATTTCGAAAGAAACTTCCGATATTACATCGTCCATTTTGTGGCTTCACGAATCTGTATGTCCCACATAAAAGCAACCAGTGCTCCTGCACTATAAAGAGGAGGACCTTTGTGTGTACCGTAATTTTCAAGAGTGGTTGTCAATCTTCTATAATTGTTAACGTGCTTACTTAGTTTATTTAAAAAGGTTGTTGAATCAATAATATTTCCGGTTACCATAATTAAATTGGCTACATATTCAGTAAACCCTTCCTGAAACCATTGACTGCTTGCATAATCGGCTCCTTCAAGTTTAGAAGAATTCCAGTAATGAAATATTTCATGCGCCAGAGTATTTCCCCAAATGTCTTTATTATCTTGAGTGGGATTATTATAACAATAAACAAAGCTCTGGTGGAAGGAATTTCCTCCCTGATCTGATACGGGCACCAACACAACAGTATATATTTCTTTTTCTTTATAATTCATAAAATCTACTTCTCTGGTTATAATTGTTTTTATCATTTCATCAACAATTGAACCTAATGGCCTCCAATGTCCCATGGAAACAATTTTTATAGTAAAACCAGCAGCACTAACAATAGTGGGTTTGTTTCTGGAAAAGACAAGCATGTTATCAACAAGTTGCGGAAGTGACTTTACCAAATAAGATTGTTTGGAAGATTTACCAATCCATGGGACAATAGAAATCCAATCTTTAGGAGTTACAAATTTTACTTTAGCTTCACTCATCGCGTTAGTAGTAATAAATATTGAACGCCCTACTACAATTACATTACTATCATCTGCAAAAGCGGATTCTAAAAAACTCGACCAACCACTTTCGGCTAAAAGTGAATAGTCAACATCATACCTTAATTTAATAATTGATTTTATTGAATCAGTCAATTTCCAGCCTTTATTGCCCAATTCTGTTACTTTGATTTCTTTACCTGATAAAGCAAACACCTTGAGATTTGATATAAGCGCAGACCATCCATTTTTTTCCATTTCAGGCAAATCTGCCGGATAAGTTTCATCCAAATTCAATGTTCTTCCATTAATGGGTATATTGGCGTTAACGCTGATTTTTAAAGGCGATAAGCTTTTCAATGTAACCGTATATTCTGCCGTAGTAAATTTGTTTTTCGAAAAACTTATCAATGTGATAAGTACGAGAAATAAAGTTGTAAATATTTTCTTCATATGAATCTGTTTATTTTCTGTAAGTCTATTTATATCCATATTGGCAAATTTGAGTGTCGTTTTTAAATGGCTACTAACGTTTTCGGGCTTTGCGTTCGGGCGGATTTCGGAGCACAAAACTTTCAACCAGCACTGAACTTGAATAGAAGCACAAAGCTCCAAGTTTGTACATCACCCAGCCTGACGCAAAACCCGTGTTGGTGGCTGGTGTTCTGTTATCCATCCCAATTTTCGTCATCAGCTTCTCTTTCTTCAAATTCTTTATAATACTGTTCCATTTCTGAATCATATTCTTGAATTGTCGTTATGATTTCCTGAACGTAATTTTTCTCTAATTTGAAATATTCACAACTTACTGCTTGGTTTGAATTACATTTAATTTTGAGAAACTTACAAAAAATTGGAACACCTGACGTGTCTTCAAAGTATTGCCAAGAGTTATTTTCTGCGTGATACCGACAAATAAAACAGTTTTTAACCTTTATATTCTGCTGTGAAAAAGTTGCTACCCCTTTTTTGAAAATATCTGAATAATTACGTCCATTGTCTTTTGATATTTCATACTTTACAATTCTGTCCTTCGCTGCCGCCAACTGATTTTTTATTTGCCTTAGGTTTCTTTGTTTTAATAAACATCTTCCGTCTGTGTCAATAGTAAAAAAGTTGTAATCTATTTGGCAATTCCCATTGCAAAGCGAAGCATTAATTTCGTTTGTCTTGAAATTTTTGAACTTAACTTTTGAGTCGGTTACGCTTAAATACTTTCTTTTAATTGGTTCAAAGTCTTCTTCGTTTTCAATTTCTAATTCTATAATTCTATAATTAGAGTTTAATTTTTGCTCGGTTGATAGGTGTGTAACAGCAATTTCTACAAATACTTTCTCTTTGCCGTTTTTGCTTGTGAGCATTATGTCTGCAATAAATGAACTTTCTCTTGTTTCTATTGAAATCTTGTCAAAGTACTGCGTTAAGTCAAATTTAGTTGTAACCTTTGGCAGTTTACATTTTAAACCAAGTTCATTTTCAAAGTGATTGCAAGTTCTTTTTTGGTATATCTCAATTGTGAATGGTCTTTTTGTATTTAAACATTCGGTATAATTCTCATAAAACAGTTGTTTTCCAAGTAAATGCAGATATGTCTCCCCTGAACAGGTTACAACTTTTTTATGTGCAAAATGGTGAACCTTAATTTTTCCAAGCCTAGCAATTAACTCATTTCCACAACCTATGCAGAAAAACTTAGAACTTACTCTGTTCTCTTCGTTCAAGCTGTCAATGTCAATCAGCTTTTCATTCTCGTCTTTTGCATATTGATACTTAATCATTATTCGTGTCTGTTGTCGTCATTACACTTGCCACCAACGTTTTGGCGGTATAAAGCGTTTGGGAGAGCGGGCTGCGTTTGTATCCACAGTTGCAGTAAGTTGATGTGTGGCAGGATGCTCGAATAACTACAACTCCCCAAATGTTTTATGACCGCGTGTTGTGCGGTCGTTATTTTTTCTTTTTAAATGTCTTATTCATAAATTCCATTTCACCTTTAAAAAAAATCGTTTCAGAATCCTTTATCAATCCAACGTAGTTTTTAGGATTAGTAGGGATTTTGTTTTCCCAATTTTTATAACCAACATTAATCGCATCTTTAGTTGATTGAATTTTCAAGTCTACAGATTTAGTTAAGAAATCACTGTTTTTTGTATTCAAAACAAATCTAATTGTGTCTCCATTTATCTGTAAATTATCCATTGTAGATACAAAAAATCCAGGAAGATAACCTTCTCTTGCCTCATCATACTCGTCAGAAGTTCCATAATAAAGTCCAGTCATTTTATCTCCATTCTTTGTCAATACAATAAAATGGTTTTCAATCAAATCCTGAGTATTATCAGGATAGACGTACTCATAAATCCCAACATATTTATCAAAGTTGGCAACTTTATCACCTTGCTTCGGTGGTTTTGCAGTTTGTCCACAAGCAATTAAAGTCAGAAATAATCCAATTACTATGTTTCTCATATTATTAAATATCTGGTTGTCTGTTTTTTATAATGCCGCATAACGTTCCCACGCTTGGCGCAGTGGGGGATTTTGGAAAACTAAATTGTCTGCCAGCACGAATTTACAATAGCAGCACAAACTTTCAATGAAGCACGTCAGCCCCCATTGCGCCAAACGTGTGTTAGCGGTTGCCGTTCTTTCGGTTGTCAATGTTATTGTGTCCATCTTACATAATTGTTAATGTAGTCAAAGTCTTTCCACATTATTTTTAATGTGTCTTTGTCGACTGAAATAACTTTACCTTCTTGAATAAAGTCGTTATAATAGATTTTTATTTTTCTCTCAGTAAGTTCATAGGGCATATCTCCGTCACCGTCATAGTCAACTACATAGAATGATTTGCTTGTCAATTGAAAGTCTGCGTGAGGTCCTTCTGGGTCACTTGTCCAAATGCCAAAAAGTTGTGTTGTGTCAAGATTGGTCTTTATTGTTGACGTGTTAGGTCTGTCGATATTCTTAATTTCTGAATTGTCAGTATTAAAGTCTGAAATAGTAAAAGACTTTCTATTACTAGGATTTGCAAGTTCGTTGTATCCGTGATTTAAACTGTCGTCAACAGTTAAATTTTCTGATTTGGTGGTTGTCTTTCCGGTCTGATTACAACTTGTAATGAAAAAAGTCAAAAGCAAAAGTCCAGCAATGATTTGTTTAATATGTTGTCTCCCTTTTTTCATTTTTTGTCGTTAAAATTATACTGTCGGTTTTGGTCATACGGTTACCGCTAACATAATTCTTTACGCAATATTGCATAAAATATTCTTTAAATACTATATTAATTACGGAATAACCTGAAATAAAAAGACATTAAGTGTATAGATATGAAGAAAAACGAACTAATTGACAGGTATACCAAACTACTCCATCTTAAAAACTACTCTCCGCAAACCGAAAAATCTTATCAGCATCATTTAAGCCTTTTCTTAACCTATATCAAAAATTCAAAAGTTACTGATGTAAATTCTAAAGTTCTGCTTAACTATTTTAATTATTTAAAACAGAACAAAAAATTCTCTTATTCATCAATGAAACAGGGGCTCGCTTCTATTCGCTTTTTGTATCTGGAGGTTCTTAAAAAAGAAATAGATTTTGATTTTTTTATTAAGATGAAAAAGCCCAACAGCCTGCCGACGGTTCTTACAATTAATGAAATCAAAAAAATTATTGATTCAATAAATAATTTAAAGCACAGAGCTATTATATCAACAATTTATTCCTGCGGCTTAAGAATTTCTGAAGCTGTTAATCTTGAAATTAAAGACATTGATTCATCAGCTATGTCGGTAAAGGTTGTAAATGCAAAAGGCAGAAGCGACAGATATGTTATGTTGTCTCCAAAATTATTAGAGCTATTGCGGGAATATTTTACAGAATATAAACCTAAAAAATATTTATTCACCGGGCAGAATGGCGGGCATTACTCAGCGCGTAGTATTCAGCAGATTTTTAATAAAGCGGTGAAAAGCACAGGCATCAAAAAACGAGTAACGGTTCATTCGTTGCGTCATAGTTTTGCATCGCACTTACTTGATAGCGGAACAGATATAAGATTTATTCAGGAACTGCTTGGGCACAAGCATTTATCTACAACACAAATATATACTCATATTAACCCTGCTTCGGTTAAAAGGATTAAGAGTCCGTTTGATTCTTTTTAATCAATAAAAATCCTGCAGTTAAAACACTAGTATCGTTGGAAAAATAAAAAACGGATAGAAATTTTATTCCTATCCGTTAATAGTTAAAAATATTTCAGGTACTATTTACATTTCATCAATAATTTTATTGAATGTTGAACTTGGACGCATAACTTCATCGGCTTTTTTATTATCGGGCAGATAATAGCCGCCAACATCCACAGCTTTGCCCTGTATAGAGATTAAATCTTTTACAATTTTATCTTCGTTTGTTGCAAGCTCTTTATAAATTTTAGAGAACCGTTCTTTCATTTCTTTATCCTTGTCCTGTTCAGCCAAAGCCTGTGCCCAGTACAAAGAGAGATAAAACGAACTTCCGCGGTTATCTATTTCTCCTGCTTTTCTTGAAGGCATTCTTCCGTTTTCAAGATATTTTCCTATTGCCGTATCGAGAGTTTCTGCAAGAACTTTAACTTTCTTATTACCGGTTTTGTCAGCTATCATTTCAAAAGAAGGAACGAGAGCGCAATATTCACCGAGTGAATCCCATCTTAAATGATTTTCTTTCAGCAATTGCTGAACGTGCTTGGGAGCAGAACCGCCGGCACCTGTTTCAAACAATCCGCCGCCTTTTAATAATGGAACGATCGAAAGCATTCTCGCGCTCGTACCAAGTTCAAGAATAGGGAAGAGGTCGGTTAGATAATCACGAAGTACATTTCCTGTAACTGAAATTGTGTTCAAACCTTTTCTGGTTCGTTTCAGTGTATATTTCATTGCTTCAACAGGTTCAAGAATTTTTATTTCCAGTCCTTTCGTATCAAGTTCCGGCAGATACTTATTTACTTTAGCTATAATTTCCCTGTCGTGCGCACGGTTTTTATCGAGCCAGAAAATTGCCGGAGTGTTAGATTCTTTTGCTCTTCTTACTGCAAGTTTTACCCAGTCTCTTATCGGTTCATCTTTTGCCTGGCACATTCTGAAAATGTCGCCGGTTTCAACCTGCTGTTCGAGTAAAGTTTTTCCTTCAGAATTAACAACACGGACAACACCATCACCTTTTACTTCAAATGTTTTATCGTGTGAGCCGTACTCTTCAGCTTTCTTAGCCATAAGCCCGACGTTTGAAACAGCACCCATTGTAGTTGGATCAAACTGTCCTTTTTCTTTTGCATCTTCAATAATTTCACCATACATAGTTGCATAGCAGCGGTCGGGAATCATTGCAATGCAATCCTGCAGTTCGTCTTTTAAGTTCCACATTTTTCCGCCGTCGCGTACAACATTAGGCATTGATGCATCAACTATAATATCATTAGGAACATGAAGATTCATTTTCCCAATTCTTGAATCAACCACTGCGAGTTGAGGTCTGCTTTCGTAAACTTTATTAATGTCGGCTTCAATTTCTTTTCTTTTATCATCAGGAAGTTTCTTAAGTTTTTCGAGAATGTCCATTAACCCGTAATTAACATTTGCCCCGATCTCTTTTAATGTATCTGCATGTTTATCGAGCGCATCTTTATAATAAACAGAAACGGCATGTCCGAACATAATCGGGTCTGAAATTTTCATCATTGTAGCTTTAAGATGAAGTGAAAGCAAAACACCATCTTTCTTTGCAGCTTCAATCTGTTCAGCATAAAATTTTCTTAATTCTTTTACATTCATCACTGCTGTATCAATTACTTCTCCGTTCAGAAGTTTCAGGTTTTCTTTAAGAGTTTCCGTCTTTCCATCTTTACCAACAAATTCAATTTTAACAACGTCTGCTATATCAAGAGTGCGTGATGTTTCAGAACCATAAAAATCTTTTTGATTCATATGAGCTACCCGGGTTTTTGAACCGGACTCAGGCCAGGGTTTCATCATTTTATGAGGATGTTTTTGTGCAAACTTTTTAACTGAAGCCGCAGCTCGTCTGTCTGAATTTCCTTCCCTGAGAACAGGATTAACAGCAGAGCCAAGTACTTTTGAAAATCTTTCCTTTAATTTTTTCTCTTCATCATTCTTGGGTTCATCCGGGTAATCAGGGATTTTATAACCTTTTTTCTGTAATTCTTTTATTGCTGCGTGAAGCTGCGGAGTAGAGGCGCTAATATTCGGAAGTTTGATTATGGTGGTATCAGGTGATTGAGTCAGTTCTCCCAACTCATTTAAGTAATCCGGTATTTTCTGTTCTTCAGTCAGATTCTCAGGAAAGTTTGCAATTATTCTTCCTGCGAGAGAAATATCCGCTATTTCAATTTCAATTCCACTATTCTTTAAATAGGATTTTAAGATTGGAAGTAAGCTATATGATGCTAAAGCCGGAGCCTCATCAATTTTTGTCCAATTAATTATGCTTTTCATTTGTTTCCCTGTTTAATATGCGGTTTGAGTAAATAAGAATTAAAAATAATCTTAAAAATACTGAACCTTCGCTAATTATTAAAGATTGTTGCAGCCGGAGACTATATAAAACGAAACGAGACGTAAAAAGAGGATACCTATGATGAAGGATGAACTTAACTTTCATCTTTTACTTTAACAATTTGCAATTTCCTGTGTGAAAGTATAATAAGGAAAGTCATAATTGTTATAGAAACTAATGAAGCTGGAAGAGTGCCTAAATCGAAACCGCCTTTTGAAAGTGGTTTGGTCAGGAAATCACCAAAAGTTGCACCGAATGGTCTTGTAAAAACAAAAGCAATCCAGAATAAAACAATTTCATTTAGTTTAGTTAAATAATGGAGAAGAACAACAACTAAAATTATACTTGCTGTTACAATTGCTCCATCCAGATAACTTAATCCTAAATTGTCACTTAAAAAATCTCCGAAAGCTGTTCCAAGACTGTTTGAAAATAGAATTGCTATCCAGTAATAAATTTCTTTTCTTTTATCAAAAATCGGATAGACATTTAGAGATTTGAATTTCTTATACCAAAAAATTAGTGCTGTAACCAAGCAACCAAATAAAATAAGACTTCCAAGAGCATATCCCAAATGCAGGCTTCTGTCCATAAAATCTGAAATCTCGGTTCCGAGGGTAGTAGTCCCAATAATTACAAGCCAGTAAAAGACAGGAACATATTCCTTTGAAAATAATTGAGTGAAGAGAACTATAAGAAAAAAAATGAGGGTTATAAGAATTCCTGAGAAATAGCCGAGGTTTAAAGTCATTGAAATAAAATCACCAAGAGTTTCACCAAGTGTAGTCGCAATAATTTTCATTAACCAGAAGATTAATGTTATTTCGGCTACCTTATTTAGCTTTTCCATTTTTCTCCTGGTTGGTTAGGTGAAATAAATTAAAGTAATTATAATGAAAACTTGTTTAAACTACATGACCATATAACTTATACGGGATCTTTAAAATTGCATTTGAGCAAGCTCACATTGAAAAAATTTTGGTTGAATGAAATGACAGATTTATATGTACTTTATTTCTCCAGAATGTATACTGATGAAAGAAGAAAGGGCATTCAAAATGAATATTTCCAGATCAGAATTTTTTAAGAAGTTGTTTGTTTCTGCAATTTCGTTAACTGGAATTATTGCATTTATTGAAGCCTGCGGTGGGAATGAAGAAAAACAACAGACTCAAAAAAAAGTAAATGATCCCTGTACAGATTTAAGCGGATTAAGCAAGGCAGATATTCAAACCAGAGATCAGTTTGGTTACGTTGTTCCAACTCCTGATAAGAATAAGACTTGTTTTAATTGCACGCATTTTCATCCGCCGCTGCAGGGAAAAACATGTGGAACCTGTGAGCTGGTCAAGGGTCCAATCAATGCCAATGGTTACTGCACTCAATGGTTTAAAAAAGTTTAATTAATTTGATTATGAACACATCAAAACTGAAATACATTTTAAATGGTTCCTTCTTTAGTTTGAAGTAATTATTTTAGTAAAAAACAGAAAACAATAATCTTAAAGGAGTTAAAATGAAAATAGGAATTCTTGGAACAGGTATGGTTGGTCAAACTATAGCTGAAAAAGTATTACAGCTTGGTCACGAAGTTATGATGGGAACTCGCGATAAACAAGCGACTCTGGCAAAAACAGGTAAAGATAATTTTGGAAGACCACCATTCAGCGAATGGCTGAAGAATAATTCAAAAGTTCAGTTTGGAACTTATTCAGAAGCTGCGTCTTTCGGAGAATTTATAGTAAATGCAACAAGTGGAATGGGTTCTTTGGATGCATTGAAATCGGCAGGTGAAAAAAATCTTTCTAATAAAATCCTGCTGGATATTTCTAATCCTCTGGATTTTTCCAAAGGAATGCCGCCTTCATTAACTGTTTGCAATACTGATTCTTTGGGTGAACAGATTCAGAGAAATTTTCCAAAGACCAAAGTTATAAAAAGTTTGAACACACTTAATGCAAGTGTAATGGTTAATCCTTCAATGCTGCAAGAGTCTACAAATATTTTTCTGAATGGAAATGATTCAAATGCAAAAGCCGAAGTTAAAAACCTATTAATTACTTTTGGTTGGAATGAAAAAGATATAATTGATATGGGAGATATTACTACGGCAAGAGGAACTGAACAAATTTTGCCAATCTGGATAAGATTAATGGGAACACTTCAAACGCCTGTTTTTAATTTTAAAATTGTTATGGGTAAGAAATAATATCAAAGAAGATAGAAAGAATTAATTAATAATTAATAAAAAATAATAGGATATCATGAAAACAGTTCTTGTAACAGGAGCAAATCGTGGAATTGGTTTTGAAATTTGCAAAGAGCTCGGTGAACTTGGATATCATGTTTTTCTTTCTGCTAGAAATAAGGAAAAAGGAAAAGAAGCGGTTAATAAATTAAAAGATTCAAATTTTGAAGTTGATTTTTTAGAGATGGATGTTGCAGATGAAGAGAGTATAAAAAATGCTTCCTCAGCTTTTGGAAAATTATCTTTGAATCTGGATGTGTTGATAAATAATGCGGGAATACTTAATGATTCAAAAGATATAACAAAAATGAAGACCAAAGAATTACAGGAAACATTGAACACAAATTCAGTTGGTGCGTTTATAGTAATAAGAGAATTTCTTCCTTATATAAAATCAGGTTCAAGGATAATCAATGTTTCAAGCGGAGCCGGTTCACTAGCAGGTATGAGCAATTATGAACCGGCATACAGCATTTCAAAAGCAGCAATGAATGCAATTACCAAACAATTTGCAGCAGCTCTGGAACAAAGAAATATAGCTGTAAATTCCGTTAGTCCCGGTTGGGTTAGAACAGATATGGGTGGAATGGGTGCCTCTAGATCTGTTAAAAAAGGAGCAGAAACGATTGTATGGCTTGCAACTGAATCACCAATAAATAATACGGGATTATTCTGGAGAGATAAAAAAGTAATTGATTGGTAAAAAATCAGTCATCAATTCGTGTTATGGAATTAATTGTTTACCATCTTTATCAAAAACATAAAGTACACTTACCGGGCAAACTGAACATGCTTCAATAATTTTGTCTTTTGGAATCTCGTTTTCTTTTTCAACAAACTCACAAATTCTGTTTTCATCTAGTTCAAACAAATCAGGTGCAACATTGATACAATTTTCTGATCCAATGCAATTGTTCTTTTCTATTCTTACTAAAAAATCTCCGATCTTCCTTTCAGATAAATTTTTCATAATTATTTCTTATAATATTTCATTGCATCCGGGAGCCATTTTTTAATATCATTAATTCTTGTCTGATCTGACGGGTGAGTGCTTAAAAATTCCGGAGGTTCCTGTCCGCCCTTTAACTCTGCCATTCTTTGCCAAAATTCAACTGCTGAATTTGGGTTATATCCAGCCATTGCCATAAAAATTAATCCAAGATGGTCAGCTTCACTTTCCTGCGTTCTGCTGAATGGAAGAATAACTCCTACAGTTGTACCAACACCGTATGCAGTGTAAAATAATGCCTGGGTGGTTTCCGGTTCATTTTTTAAAGCAACTGATAAAGCAACACCACCCAATTGTTGCAATAAACCCTGGCTCATTCTTTCATTCCCATGTTCCGCAATTGCATGAGCAATTTCATGTCCAAGTACAACAGCCAGACCTGTTTCATTTTTTGTTATCGGAAGTATTCCGGTGTATACTACAACTTTTCCTCCCGGCATGCACCATGCATTTACCTGCGGATCTTCAACAAGGTTAAATTCCCATTTATATCCTTTTAATCTGTCGCTGAGATTGTTCTGAGCCATGTAAGTTTCAACCGCATGTTGAAGATTCTGACCGACCCGTTTTACCATAGTTGTGTTTGTTGGGTTATTACTTAATTTATTTTCACTTAGAAACTGTCCATACTGTTGGTAACTCATAGAAAGCATTTCGCCGGAAGGAATAAGATTTAGCTGGTTTCTGCCAGTAAGAGGAACCGTGCTGCAGGATAGTAAAAAAGTGAGTGAACAAAGCACGGAAATAAAAAATAATTTAAATCTTCTCATTCGTTCTCCAGTTTTAAAAAAGTAATCTAAAGTTGAATTAAAAAATAACTTAATCGACTAAAATTGCAATATCCCCCAAAAATTTATGACCTTGTTTTCAATTAAATTTTAGCGCTTTATCCATTATATTTTGTTTGCAATCATAATTATCAAAGGAGTAACATATGAGATACATAGTGGTTTTTGCAATAATGGCGCTGTTGATTTCAGCCTGCAATGATAATTCAACTGACGCAAACCTGACGGGTCAGGATGGAAGGCTGAAAATTTATATTTCTGACAGCCCTTCCTCTCTGGATTCAGTTGTAATTTGTGTTAAAAGGGTTGAAGTTCACAAATCCGGATCTGACAGCACAAGCGGCTGGTTTATAATTAATGATTCGACAAGATATTTCGATCTTCTGCAATTAAGGAACGGTGCAACTGCTGTACTTGGAGATTCAATGTTAGCATCTGGACATTATACACAAATAAGATTAATAATCGGTAACGGCAGTTATGTAGTAGATGGCGGTGTAAGGCATGACCTTATAATACCCAGTGGATATCAAACCGGGTTAAAACTTACTCACGAATTTACAATTGATCCCGGATCTTTATATGAACTATTATTAGATTTTGATGTTAACAGATCGATAATTATTACAGGTAACGGACAATATAAATTAAAACCGACGTGCAGAATTATTCCAATGATTCTGTCGGGTAGTATATCCGGTATGGTACTTCCACTTGATGCTAATGCTGTGGTCTATACAACATCAGGAACTGATACAATAACAGCTTATCCTGACACACTTGGTTTCTTTAAGCTTTTTGCTTTGAATGCTGGTTTATATGATGTTAATTTCGAACCAAATAATTCTGCTTACAGAGATACTACAATTTCAAATATTCAGGTTTATGCAAATCAAAACACAGATATTGGTACAATAGTTTTGAATTCAAATTAATAAATTTTAAATATTGAATCACGAAAGCCGTTCTGATTTTTAGGGAACGGCTTTTCATTTTTAATTCCTCAAAGTCATTTCTTTAGTATATTTAACATTAACAAATAAATTTTCTGGAATGAAATGCAAATTGGAATAGTAGGACTGCCATACTGCGGCAAATCAACTTTATATCAAACAATAACAAAAACTCTTCTTGATCCGAATGAGCTTGCTAAATCGGAAGCACATCAGGCAATAATAAAAGTTCCCGATGAAAGACTCGATAAGTTGACTGAAATGTTCAATCCAAAGAAAAAAGTTAACGCAACAATAGATCTTGTTGATGTAGTTGGTCTTCAAAAAGGAGATTCTGGTTCAACTCAGTTTACAGGAAATTTTCTCAGCAAAGTTAAAACAAATGATGCACTCGTTCAGGTAGTTAGATTATTTGAAAATGAAGCTGTTCCTCATTCTGAAGGTTCGATTAATATGATGCGTGATATAGAATCATTCGAAACAGAATTTATTCTTTCTGATATGGCATTGGTTGAAAAAAGAATTGAGAGTATTAAAAAGCAAATTCAGAAAACACAGGATGATAAGTTAAAACACGAATTACCGGTATTGGAAAAATGTTTTGAGCTTTTACAGAAGGAAAAACCGTTAAGAGACCATTCTTTTACTAAAGAAGATTTAATGATATTAAAAACTTACCAGCTTCTTTCAATTAAGCCAATGTTGATTGCTCTGAATCTTGATGAAAACCAGGTTAATGATGCTGAGAAATATTTAAATGAGCTTGTCAAAAAGAAACTCGGACACAACACAAAAGCGTTAGTGTTTTTTGGACAGATTGAATTAGAAATGTCTGCGTTAAGTGATGAAGATGCCGAAATTTTTATGAAAGATTACGGAATAAAAGAATCTGCATTAGACAGTCTTATTCGGGGAGCTTATGATCTTCTTGGATTGCAGTCATTCTTTACAGTTGGCGAAGATGAATGCCGTGCATGGACAATAAAAAAAGGAATGAATGCCCAGGAAGCTGCTGGCGAAATTCATACAGATTTCTTTAAAAAATTTATTCGTGCTGAAGTTGTAGGATATGATGATTTTGTTGAGTATAGTTCATTTGCAAAAGCCAAAGATGCAGGTAAGTGGAGATTGGAAGGGAAGGAATATATTGTTAAGGATGGTGATATAATTTCAATTCGTCACAATTAGTTTGTTAATTTCATTAAAAAAAATCCCCACAATTTGGCGGGGATTTTTAATTTAGACGAACCTACTAATACATATATTCAGAAACTTCAATCGATTTTGGATTTCCGATCAACACAAACTGAAGATTCTTTATATACTTCTGCGCTACATCCTGAATATCTTTTGGTGTGATTTTATTTATATGATTAAGGAAGTCTTTTGCAACTTTATATCCAATGCCAGACAATTCATAAAATGCCAGGCTATTTGCCTGTGCCTGGTTAGTTTCGTTTCCGAGATAATAAAATGTTATAAATTGTCTTACCTTATTTTTTAACTCATTGTCAGTAATCGGAACATTCTTCATTTTTTCAAGCTCAGTACACATTACTTTTATTGTTGTATCCGGATCAACCGCAGTGACATAAATTGCTCCATAGTTTGAAAAATTTGTCCTATAAAATGAAGATGGGGCATAAGATAAACTGCGTTTGGTTCTTACTTCTACCCAAATTCTATCACGCAAAATGGAATTTAGAATTAACATTGTATAGCCATCTTCCGTTCCTCGTGATGGTGCAGAATATGTTCCCTGGATATAGTTGGTTGGCAATTCTCTTTCAACAATTTTAATCGATGGCTCTGCATGAACAACTTTAGGAAGCATCACAGGCTGATAATTTCCTTTCTCCAAATTGCTGAATGATTCTTTCACTTTATTTTCCAATTCAGATTTTGAAATATTCCCGACAACAACAAGCAGCATGTTAGAAGTTTTTAGCCGTTGTAAATAAAAATCGGAAAGGTCTTTTGTAGTGAAAGAATTAAGAGTTGCTTCTGTACCATTTACACCGATAGAATAAGGATGACCAACATAGAATTCTTCATTAACCAATTTTTGCAGGAACGCATCGGGATTATCATTAGTCTGTTTAACGTTTGCTATCATTTTTTCTTTTTCAAGCTTCAAATCTTCTTCTGAAAAAAGTGGATTTAAAATTATGTCAGAAAAAATTTTCCACGATTCATCAAAATTTTGTTTCACGCAAAGAAGATTCAAATTAGAATAATCCAGGTTTGAGCCTGAATTAATTTGTGTATTCATACTTTCAAGCTCTGAATTCAGTTTTTCTTTCGGATAATTTTTTGTTGCCTTATGTGCAACAGTTAATGTAAGATTTTCAAGTCCGGCCTGATGTTCATCCAGGATTGCAACACCGCCTTTGTAATACATATTTGCCGATATAATATCATTTGCTGTATTTTGTTTGAAAATTACTTTCAACCCGTTTACTTCAAATGATTCAACATTCTGTGCGAAAAGAGAAGTGACCGATACTAAAATCAGCAGAACTAATAATTTACTTTTCAATATCATTTTTCAATTCTCCTTTCTTAATGTTAAGTGTAAGATCAACTTTTTCTGCATTTTCAGGAGAAGTAAGAACACCCAGAACATAGTTTTTGTTTTTCACATAGGTTTCTAAATAATTCTTGATATCCTCCCGGGTTACTTTATTCAGATTGTCAATGTAGTTCAGGTAGTAATCAAGTCCGGCAACTGCCCACCAGAAACCGACCGTGTGTACAAATTGTGATGCCGTTTCCCTTGAATATTGTTCGTTTATTGCAAGGATTGTTTTAGCATTTTCAAGCTGCTCATCGGTAAAGTAGTTAGGATCAGAAACCATTTTGTTCAGTTCCTCAAAAAGAGCTTTTTGGCAAGCATCAAATTTATCCGGTGTTGTTTGTGCAAATAATGTTATTGGTCCCGTGTGATTCAAAGTGTAATAGCTGAAATTAACTCCCAGAGCTAATCCGTTCTCAACAAGATCTTTATGAAACTTTGAAGTCCGCTGACCAAGAATAAACGACAACACATCAGCAGCATAGGTAGATTTCGGATCTTTACCTACACTTGGCCCTTGCCACTGGTACATCATTGAAATTGCATTAACGGGTTTTTCAACAACCACAACTTCATTTTTAGGAATCGGGGGATGTTCGGGAATTTTATATTCATCAAACGGATTAGGTCCTCTTTTCCAGTCGGAAAATATTTTTTCTGCAAGTGCAAACCCTTCTTTGGGTGTTATGTCTCCTGCAAGCAACAATGCAGAATTATTCGGAATATAAAACCTGTGTTGAATGGTCTTCATTTTTTCCGGTGTGGTAGATAAGATAACTTCACGATCTCCAATTACATTTTTTCGGCTGTAATATTTCCACCAAACTCTTTTTGATACTTCCCGGTTTAAATGAAAAAACGGATTTGCTTCATTCCTGTCATATTCACCTGTAACAACAGGTCTCTCATTTATAAGTTCGTCTTCCAGAAAAAGAGGTGAGGTAACTGCGTTATACATAAAAACCATTCCCTGTTCAAGACTGTCTTTTGGAAATGTGATAAAATAGTTAACTCTTTCATCTCCTGTAGTTCCGTTAAATGTTGCACCAAGTTCACGAAGCCGTTCCATATATGCTTCCTGGTTTGGAATGCTAGCATTTGCTTTGAAGAACATGTGTTCATAGAGGTGTGACAAACCGTCATATTCCGGTGACTCAGTGTAGGCACCATTTTTAACATCGAGTTCAACCGTTACAAGCGGTACCGAATGATTTTCAATTACAATTACTTCCAGTCCGTTATCGAGATTATATGTCGATATTCCATATTTTTGAGCAAAGGAAAACCCGCTGAAAATAAATCCTAACTGGAATAATAACAGGTATTTCAAATGCTTCAGCATTATCCCTCCAATAATTATTATGTAATTTTGAGATTTATTGTCTGACCAAAAATCAAATTAAACTGAAATAAACAATTTTAATTAGAAATTATGATAGACGGTTCAAATCATTAATTAGTTTCAAAACTTAACTAATAACAGCAGTTAATTTAATTCTGATAAACATGAACATCTCTCTGAGGGAACGGAATTGAAATTTTCTCTTCGTCAAATTTCTTTTTGATTTTTTCATGCACATCAAAATACACACCCCAGTAATCTGCTTTGTTTACCCACGGTCGAACATTAAAGTTTACACTGCTGTCTCCGAGTTCTGACAGAGCGATTTGAGGTGCCGGGTCTTTTAAAATTCTGCTGTCATTATCAAGCACGGTTTTGATTGCATTTTTTGCTTTATCAATATCATCGCTGTAACCTATTCCAAAAACCATATCCACTCTTCTGGTGTCTTTTGCAGAATAATTAGTGATGTTTCCACCTGTTAAAGTTGAATTTGGTATATAGATTACTTTATTATCCGGGGTTAATAGAATTGTGACGAAAATTCCTACTGATTCCACTGACCCTAAACTACCGCCGCCTTCAATAAAATCCCCGACCTTTATCGGTTTAAAAATTATTAGCATTACTCCAGCCGCGAGGTTTGATAAAGATCCTTGCAATGCGAAACCGATTGCAAGTCCGGCAGCACCAATTACAGCAATGAAGGAAGCTGTTTCTATACCTATTTGTGAAGCTGCTGAAATTAGTACAAATGCTATTAATCCTATTTTTGCAAGGCTGATTAAAAATCTGGTCAGGGTTTCATCAACATTTTTTTTCTTTAGAACTTTACCAAGGCTTTTTGCAAGAAGTTTTGCAATCCATATACCGATTATAATCGTTAATATTGCACCAACTATTCTTAGGCCATAAGTTGTTGCAATTAACTGTATTTCCTTGATTATATTTTCCATAGCATTTCCTCTAATTTTGATAAGAAATTAAAATGATAAAATTATGTTATGAGTTTGATAGTAAAAAAAGAGGGCTGATTAGCCCTCCACAAAAATTGAACGTTATTGTTCCTGT
The DNA here is from genome assembly GCA_963715745.1 of uncultured Ignavibacteriales bacterium. Taxonomy (GTDB): domain Bacteria; phylum Bacteroidota; class Ignavibacteria; order Ignavibacteriales; family Ignavibacteriaceae; genus CAWGJF01. Next base: position 3,655,364 of record OY970271.1, on the reverse strand, counting down.
AATCAGGAATATGTTTTCATATTTCCAAACATACTGCTGAGGATTGAAGCAAAAGCTACAAAGAAAATTATTCCCAGTACAATTGCTACAAGTATCATAATTAAATATGCCTGAGCCCACGTTTTTTTACTTGGGTTTGTTCCATCACCAAAAGCCCAAACAAAAAGCATTATAAAACCAACAAGCGGAATAGCAGTAATAATAAGAGTTACAATCCATTCACCAAGGGTAACATGACTTTTTACTGTTCCTGGTAAGTTTTGTTGATCCATTTCGCCTCCTCTTTAAATGAAAATAAAACTAAGTTAAAAGAAATTCTCCTCAAACACTGATTTTCATTTGTTAATATAATGAAATATTGAAACGGATTCATGAATTGTCGTTAATAATTTCAAGCCTCAAAAAATTTTCAACAGGGTTTGAGAATACTAAATAATATTAAAAATGAGTTATTTCTTAAAATTGGGAAATAGATTTTACACACCGAAAATCATTGTCAATTATGATAAAAATTCCTCATAAATAATCGCTATTCGCAATAATTCCGTTGGTATAATTGTTGGAAAAATCATATTTCGAAACCAATCTTTCGCAAATAATAAAATTCTATGGTAGATAAATGGATAGAAAAAAAGTAACAATTGACGGAAACGAAGCGGCCGCGTTTGTAGCATACAATACAAATGAAGTTTGCGCAATTTATCCCATCACACCTTCTTCAAACATGGGCGAATGGTGTGATGCTTGGTCAGCAGTAAATAGAAAAAATATTTGGGGTGTAGTACCAACAGTTAGTGAATTACAAAGTGAAGGCGGAGCTTCAGGCTCTGTTCACGGTGCATTACAAACAGGAGCTTTAACAACAACTTTTACTGCCTCCCAGGGTTTGCTGTTAATGATTCCAAATATGTTTAAGATAGCAGGGGAGCTTACTTCAACAGTTTTTCATGTTTCAGCAAGATCAATAGCTGCACAGGCATTATCAATTTTCGGGGACCACAGTGATGTAATGTCAACACGCCAGACAGGTTTTGCATTACTTTCTTCAAACTCTGTTCAGGAAATAATGGATCTTGCACTCATTGCACAAGCGGCCACTCTTGAATCAAGAATTCCTTTTGTACATTTCTTTGATGGTTTCAGATCATCACATGAAGTTCAAAAAATAGAAGAGCTTTCTAAAGAAGATATGAAAGCAATGGTTGATGATGATCTTGTAATTGCACATAGAAAAAGAGCATTAAGCCCTGATAGACCTGTTCTTCGCGGTTCAGCACAAAACCCTGATGTTTATTTCCAGGGAAGAGAAACAGTAAATCCTTATTATATAAAATGTCCTGATATTGTTCAGAAACAGATGGACAAATTTGCAAAGCTGGTTGGAAGACAATATCATCTGTTTGATTACGTTGGTGCTAAAGATGCTGAAAGAATTGTTATTATGATGGGTTCCGGCGCTGAAGCTGCAGAGGAAACAGTTGAATATCTGGTTTCACAGGGTGAAAAAGTTGGTTTGATAAAAGTAAGACTGTACAGACCTTTTTCTGTTGATCACTTTATTAATGCTTTGCCAAAAACTACCAAATCAATATCTGTATTGGATAGAACGAAAGAACCGGGAGCTCCCGGTGAACCGCTTTATCTTGATGTTGTAAATGCAATTTCTGAAAAATTCAACAATGGTGATTTGCAGTTCAATTTCCCGAAAATTGTTGGCGGACGTTATGGTCTTTCTTCTAAAGAATTTACTCCGGCAATGATTAAGTCTGTGTTTGATAACATAAAATCAGATAAACCAAAAAATCATTTCGTTGTTGGAATAATTGAAGATGTTACAAATTCCAGTTTGGAATTTGATCATAATTTTTCAGTTGAACCAAAAGAAACTTTCAAAGGAAAATTCTATGGTCTTGGCGCTGATGGAACTGTTGGTGCAAATAAAAATTCAATAAAAATTATTGGTGAAGGTACAGACTATTTTGCGCAGGGATATTTTGTTTATGATTCAAAAAAATCCGGTTCGATGACAATATCACATCTTCGTTTCGGTCCAACACCAATAAAATCAACTTACCTTATTGACAGAGCTAATTTTATTGCCTGCCATCAGCAGGTTTTTCTCGAAAAAACAGACATGCTTAAAGGCGCTGTTGAAGGGGCAACATTCCTGCTGAATACAGTAGTTCCTAAAGAAAAAGTTTGGGATTCTCTTCCTGAAAAAGTTCAGAAAGATCTTATTGAAAAGAAAATGAAGTTGTTTGTAATTGATGCATACAAAGTTGGTAACGAAACAGGAATGGGCGTTCGTATTAATACAATTATGCAAACTTGCTTCTTTGCAATTTCCAATATTTTCCCGAAGGATCAGGCTATCCAGATGATCAAGGATTCAATTAAAAAAACTTATGGTGCTAAAGGTGATAAAATTGTGCAAATGAATTTTGCAGCAGTTGATCAGACACTAGAAAATCTTTTTGAAGTTGAAGTTCAAAATAAAGTTACAAGTAAATTACAATTGCAGCCGGCAGTTGCGGGCAACGCACCTGAATTCGTTCTCGATGTAACTGCAAAAATTATTGGCGGTGAAGGCGATTTACTTCCGGTAAGTAAAATGCCTATCGATGGAACTTTCCCGACAGCAACCGCTCAATGGGAAAAAAGAAACATTGCTCTTGAAGTTCCGGTCTGGGATATACAAACCTGTATTCAGTGCAACAAATGTGTTATGGTTTGTCCACATGCTACAATTCGTGCAAAGGTTTTTGACGAAAAATATTTAAAAGATATGCCTGAAACATTTAAAGCCACAAAATTCAGAGGAAAAGATTACGGTGATGGAATGATGTACAGCTTGCAGGTTGCCGTTGAGGACTGTACAGGATGCGGACTTTGTGTTGATGTTTGTCCTGCAAAGAATAAACAGGAAACAAAACTAAAAGCAATTAATATGCAGGAACAACTTTCATTGAGAGAAACTGAACGGGCTAACTGGGATTTCTTCCTGAGCATTCCGGAAATAGACAGAAGAAAAATCAATACAACCAAAGTAAAAGATTCTCAGTTCCTCAGACCACTATTTGAATTTTCAGGTGCTTGTTCTGGTTGCGGCGAAACACCTTATGTTAAACTTGTAAGCCAGTTGTTTGGAGACAGAACAGTTGTAGCAAACGCCACAGGTTGCTCATCAATCTATGGTGGAAATCTTCCTACAACCCCATGGGCAGTCGATGAAAACGGAAGAGGACCAGCCTGGTCAAATTCTTTGTTTGAAGACAATGCTGAATTCGGCTTCGGATTCCGTTTGGCAATTGATAAGCATAATAAACAGGCAAAAGAATTATTGAGCAAGTACGAGGGTGAAATTGGAATTGAACTTGTTAACTCAATTCTTAACAATGCTCAAAAAGATGAGTCCGACATTTATGAACAAAGAGAAAAAGTAACTGAATTAAATAAAAAAATTGAAGGGTTGCAAAAGTCAGCTTCCGGAGAAAAGGCAACTGATTTTAAACACCTGATGAGTCTAACAGATTACCTGGTTAAAAAATCTGTCTGGATTATGGGTGGTGATGGATGGGCATACGATATTGGTTATGGCGGACTTGATCACGTACTCGCTTCAGGTAAAAATGTGAATGTACTTGTACTAGATACTGAAGTATATTCAAATACAGGTGGACAGTGTTCAAAAGCCACACCCCGAGGAGCAGTTGCAAAATTTGCTGCTGCGGGAAAACCGGGAGCTAAAAAAGATCTTGGCTTAATGGCAATGAGCTATGGAAATGTTTATGTAGCTAAAGTTGCAATGGGTGCAAATGATCAGCATACATTAAGAGCATTTCTTGAAGCCGAAGCTTACGATGGACCTTCTTTGATTATTGCTTACAGTCACTGCATTGCACATGGAATAAATATGGGGACTGCAATGCAAAATCAGAAAGCAGCTGTTGATTCAGGTTACTGGCCGTTGTACAGGTACAATCCCAAACTTGAAGCAGAAGGAAAAAATCCTTTCAAACTTGAGTCAAAAGGATTGAAAATACCTCTGAAAGATTATGCCTACCTGGAAACGCGTTATAAAATGTTAACTAAATCTCATCCGAAAGAAGCTGAAGTATTAATGAAAGAAGCACAGGAAGATGTTGTTAAAAAATGGAAAGATTATGAGAGAATTGCAGCATATACACCCGATGGGTCAAATGGAAAAGAGAAAAGCTAAAAGAAGAAATTAGAAGGAATAATAATGGATATATCAACAAGTTATCTCGGACTAAAACTTAAATCACCAATAGTCCCTTCTGCAGGTCCTTTATCTGAAGATATAGGAAATATCAGGCAGATGGAAGATGCAGGCGCAGGTGCAGTTGTTCTATATTCTCTTTTCGAAGAGCAGATTGAACACGATTCTCTTGAGCTTGATTATCAAACAAGCATTCATTCAGAAAGTTATGCTGAAGCAACATCTTATTTCCCTGAACCTTTCGAATATAAATTAGGTCCGGAAGAATATCTCAAACATATAACTAAAATAAAATCATCTGTTGATATACCGGTAATCGCAAGTTTAAACGGTAAATCAATCGGCGGCTGGATAGATTACGCAAAGCAAATTGAACAAGCAGGTGCTGATGCTCTAGAGCTAAATATTTACTTTCTCGCGACTAGTACAGAACAAAAAAGTGAAGAACTTGAAAAAAAATATGCACACATTGTAAAGAGAGTAACTTCAGAAATAAAAATTCCGGTTGCAGTTAAGATGCATCCGTTTTTCAGTTCTGTAGCGCATATGGCAAAAGAATTGACCCAAGCTGGTGCAAGCGGACTTGTTTTATTCAACAGGTTCTATCAGCCGGATATTGATCTTGAAAAACTTGAGGTTGTTCCGAATGTTCTTTTGAGTACACCAATGGCAATGCGATTGCCATTAAGATGGATTGCGATTCTTTACGGAAAGGTTAAAGCTGATCTTGCTGCCACAAGCGGAGTTTACAGTGAAGAAGATGTTATCAAAATGGTAATGGCAGGTGCCAGTGTTACTCAAATGCTTTCAGCTTTGTTGAAGTTTGGTATTGGTCATATTGCTGATGTAACGACGCGTCTGAAAATATGGATGGAAGAAAACGAATATGAATCGCTTAACCAGATGAGAGGAAGTATCAGTTATAAAAATGTTGATGATCCATCGAAGTATGAACGCGTTAACTACATGAAAGTGTTACATTCATACAAATAAAGTTCTCATAAGCCTCCAGCCATTGCGTCTGGAACGATTGTCTGGATTGATGTTCGAATTTAGTCGCCCACTATAATTCAACATTTTAAGTTGTTTCAGCGCAATGGCTCCTTCCTTTGTGATACTTCGCATATTATATTTTCTAGTGAAAAACTATTTTGGTGCTTTAATTTTAAGATAAAATAGAATGATTGTTTTCTTCAGTATATTTCTCTCAGTTTACACAGCATTAAATTATTATATTTTCATTAGGGGATGGCAGGCTTTAACTTCCACACCTGCACTAAAACCATTCTATGCTGTTGTTTTTGTAATTGCTGCATATGGATACATTATTGCCAAAGTTCTTTATAAATATTTGTCTCCGTTTTTATATGATGTTATTTTGGAAATCGGAGCATTTTGGTTTGCTTTTCTCGTTTACTTTATTCTATTGTTAGTTGGGCTAGATATAATTCGACTTTTAGAATCGTTTTTTCACTTCATCCCGAAATTTATTTATCAGAATTATGAGCAGACTAAACAAATCACTGCCATTTTTATTATTGTAATTGCCTCAACAATAGTTGTACTTGGAAATATTAATAAAAAAAATATCAGTGTAACCTCACTTGATTTAAACATTCCTAAAGGAAAAAGTAAGTTAAGTGATTTGAATATAGTTATGGCATCGGATATTCATCTTTCACCATATGACGGGGAAAGTCATCTTAAGAAAATTATAGAAAAAATAAATTTACTGGAACCTGATATTATTATATTTGCCGGAGATATTGTTGATGATAAAGCTGAAGTATTAATTGACAGAAAAATCGGGCAATCATTCAGAAAACTAAAACCAAAGTATGGAATTTATGCTATCAATGGTAACCATGAATTTATAAACGGAGTTGAGCCCTGCGTAAAGTATATGGAAGATTATGATTTTAAAGTTTTAAGAGATGATTATGAACTTGTTGTGAATAGTTTTTATTTAATTGGAAGGGAGGACGTATCAAAAAGAAATTTCACCAGAAGTGAAAGAAAACCACTTGAGGAAATAGTTAAAACAATTGACAGTAACTTCCCTAAAATTCTTTTAGATCATACACCTGTTAAATTAGAACAGGCAGAAAAAAACGGGATTGATTTGCAATTGTCAGGTCATACCCATCATGGGCAAATCTGGCCGGGAAATATTATTACAAATATGATTTACGAAGTGAGCAGAGGATACAAGCGAAAAGGAAACACACATTACTATGTCTCTTCCGGTGCCGGAACCTGGGGACCGCCTGTTAGAACTGGAAGCAGCTCGGAAGTCGTAAATATTAAAGTGAAGTTTACTGATTAAGTATTATCATGTATTCATGCTTTGCAGGCGCATAATTGCAGTATTGAATGATTGCATAGTTTAAAACATAAACGTCATTCCAAACTTTAAATTGTTAAGTGTGATTGGCTGCGCACTCTTGAATGGCCAGTTCATCTTATCTGTTCTCAATTCGTAGATGCCATAAGCAAGAGCACCCTTTAAAATTATATACACAACCGGACCGACTTGCGGACTTGATTTCATTATTTCATTTATGAACGCATCCAAAATTCCATGTGTAGCGGCTTCAATTACACTGCTTCCAGCCCATTTCCAGAATAAATGTCTTTGAAATACCTGTGAGCGTTCATAACCGGCTTCAAGAGCGATCAAACTAAAAGGTTGTATCCTGATTCCAACTTCATTGCTGTTTCCGAATCTGAAAGTTTCATCATATAGATTGAAAACTCTCTGGTCTGCCGGATAGTATGCTGAATCTTTGAAATCCATTCTTGTCCAGTCGATTGAATATGTAAAGTACATTGTTATTGTTGATGCATTCCCAAGTTTGTAACCATATCCGCTTGATTCACCGTATCCAAATCGCAAACTGTTTGTATTTATTTCTTCAGATTTATTTTTTCCACCTGCTAGATTAGTTGAATTGTTTGTCAAATAAAAATACCGGTATTTATCCCTGGTAATATTCTGTGCGTATTTGGAAATTCTCATGCTTGTATAACCGATCTTGAATTCGATCAGATTATTTTTTGCGAACTCTCCCTGTACATCTTTTCTTTTTATATCAGATAACCCAAAATCAAGAGAAATGCTCGGACGCTGGATCGACCAATCAAACATATCAGAAACATCATCCCAATTCCATTTCCAGTTTTCTCCTTTTGTTTTAGTCGAATCCTGTGCCTGGACGAATACAGAAAATGAAATTAGCAAAGCAAATGAAAGTATTATATTTTTTAACATCCTGTGCTCCATAATCAATTTTAAATAAAATTAACTTTAAGATTGGTTCAAACCTAATATATTTTGTAAATAAACTTAAGACGCTTTTGATGATCGGAAGGTTATTGTGATGAGTAACAAATTATGATTTCAGGTGTTTTATTATTTCATCCTGGTAAATATGAAATTTAGCTGGAAGGTTTTTGTATTTGGATGTAAACTGTTGCCTGATAACACTTAAATCGCTTGAAATGTTTTTTGAAAGATCATTTTCAATATTTGTTATATAAGTTTGAAGTTTGTTCATTACTCTTTCAACGATTTCATTATCTTCAGTGCCGGCAATAATTTTTGCAGTTAATTCCTGGTCAAATTTATTTTCATAATATGCTTTGAAAACAATTCCCCGAAAATTTTCTGAAATTAATGTCCTGTTCACATTGCCAAGTTCTTTTGCCGTTTCTGATATAGATGAATGTGAAAATTTTTTATTACGGAGTGATTCTAGAACAAGATCTTCAAAATTATATTTGGAAATTTTAACCATCTCTTTGGGTAAGTCAGACACCTGGATTAGTTCACGATTTTCAGATGATGCAAAGATTGCAACACGCTTCATCACTGCTTCAAGTTCACGTACATTTCCTTTCCAGTTGTAGTCACTCAATATTCTTAAAACAGCCTTTGATAACTTCAACTTTGAATTTTCGTTTTCAATAAATTTCATTGCCAGAATTTCAATATCTTCTTTCCGGTTTCTCAATGGCGGAATATCAATTCTGAAAACATTCAGTCTATAAAAAAGATCCTCACGGAAATTTTTCTCTCTAACTTCTTTATCCAGATTTTTATTTGTAGCTGCAATAACTCTTACATTAACATGCTGTTGTTTGGTTGAACCGACTTTTTCTATTTCACCGGATTGCAGAACTCTAAGCAATTTTACCTGGAAGTTTTCGGAGGTTTCCCCAATTTCATCAAGAAAGATTGTTCCTTTATCAGCTGCTTCAAATTTACCTTTTTTATCCTGATTTGCTCCTGTAAAGGCACCTTTTACATGTCCGAATAATTCACTTTCCAGAAGGCTTTCAGTTAAAGCAGCACAGTTAACCGCGATAAATGGTTTATCTTTTCTATCGCTTAAAGTATGTATAGCCTTTGCAACTAACTCCTTTCCTGTTCCGCTTTCACCAATAATTAGAGCAGTTGTGCTGGTTGGTGCAGCTTTTTTAATCAGCTCAACCAGCTCACTCATTATTTTGCTTCTGAAAATAATTCCGTTAAAATTTATTACTTCGGTATTTGAAAATGCAACCGCTGTCTGTTCATCTTCTTCATCATTTTTTAGCCGATCAATATCTTTTTCAAGCTCTAATATTCTTTGCTTCAAAACCTCTGATTTTTGTTCACCAGATTTTTTCAAATCGATTTTAAGAGATTCTAATTCTTCTTCTTTTTTTGAAAGTAATTCTTGCAGAACTTCCCGCTCCGAAATAACACCTCGTAATAAATTTGTTTTTTCAAGTGCAGCTATAGAAAATTCAGTTATTAGTAGAACAACAAAGGGAATGAAAAAGAAAGAAACCGAAATCTGGTAATACAGAAAGGAATAAAAAATAAAAGAGAAGCCAATACAGAATAAAAACAAAATAATATAAAAAATTACACGTGCGGATTTCTTTTTAATAGTTAAAAATAATGTTAAGAATATTAGCAGGACAAAAATTACAGCAGAAATATTTTTCAAATCCTGTTTAAGAAATCTGTCATTCATCAAATTATCCAGAGCAAAAGCGTGTAAAGCAATTCCTGGTATTTCGTCTTCATAAAAAGATTTAAAAGTGCTTGCAATTTGCGTATCACTCAAACCAATTAGAACAATTTTATTTTTAAAGTTCTGGGAGCTCAAATTATTTCTTAATGCCTTGTTAAAAAAATCAAGGAATGAGTAATTTCTGAATTCCTTCCATGATGAAATAAAATTTACTTCAAAAGAGTTTACCGGTGGTATTGAATCATAAAGTGCGACTGAGAAAGATTTTTCAAAGGTATCTGAATACCTTATTTCAACGGGAATAATAATTCCGTCATCCCTGAGAAAGTTTACCGAGCCGGTTTTAATATTTCGATCTAGTAGTTTTGGACTAGGAAAGCTCAGCGAGTCTGTAACAAAATTATCAGAATTTTGAACTATATTTCCGGCTACAGAACTTAGAACAACATTACCTGCTTTTTCAATTTCATTTTTTAGTGTGTTATCATAAATAGTTTGAGTAATAAGTCTTGCACTTAGAAAAATTTCCAGGCCGATTTTTTTAACACCGGCATATTTTAGTTTGTTGATCAACAAAGCATAATAACTTCTTTTAACCGGCCAGGGACCAATGGCTGTCAGATCATTTTCAGATATGTGGATTAAGATAATATTCGTGTCAGGTTGGAGTTCTCCGCGAACGAGAGAGAAAGTTTTTTCAGCAGCAGTATTTATTGATCTGTTAATTTGATTAAAAATCAATAACAGGAGAATTGAAAGTATTATTGCTGAAATTTTTACAATTATTGACTTTTTCGGATTCACTTAGCAAGTATAAATAATTCGATATCTAATATATGAATTTGGTCTAAATGTGACTTAATTATCAATAAAATACCTCTTATATCAGGTTAAAGAAAAGTTGGAAAATTGTTATTTTACATCTTCAATTTTGAGGTTTTTATTATGATAAAGAGAAATAAAATATTATTTGTTTTTATAATCATTTCCCTGTCTCTGATATTTAGCGGATGTATTGATGTTGAAACAAACTTAAAAGTAAACAAAGACGGCAGTGGAACAATTGAAGAAACTGTGCTCATAAGCAATGAAGTTGTGAAAATGCTGCAAGAATTTGCCGGTACTTTTGGAGATTCAACCGAAGCAAACTCATTTAAAATATTTGATGAAGACGAGCTAAAGCAAAAAGCTGCCGGTTACGGACCGGGTGTTGAATATGTCTCTGGAGAAGAATTGATGCTGGATGATCAACAGGGTTTCCGTGTAGTTTATTCATTTAACAGTTTAAATAATATATCATTATCACCAGATCCTGAAAACCAAATTTCGCTTGGTGGCGAAGTTGAAAAAACAAAAACTGATAATGATCAATTTAAATTTAAATTTGTTCCGGGTGAGACTTCTGAAGTTATAATTTCTGCACAATTGAAAGAAACAAAAACCGGTTCCGATGAAATGGAAACACAGGATTCTGAAATAAGTCCTGAAGACAGTACATTCCTGGAAATGATGAAGGGAATGAGAATTAATATGAACGTAATTTTTAATGGAGAAATTGTTTCAACTAATTCTACTTATAAAGAAGCAAATAAAATTACTCTGCTGGGAATAGATTTTGGAAAAATAATTTCGAACCCGGAAGCTTTTAAAAAACTGAATCAGAAAAATCCTGAAAATTTTGTTGAATTTAAGGAGATTGTAAAAGACATTCCCGGAATAAAGTTGGAATCTGATTATCCCGTTTCCGTATCATTTAAATAATAAATAATATTAACAGAGGAGAAATACTCTTTATGAAAAAAATGTTGTTATCAGTTTTAGTTATAACTTTGTCATCATTTCTTTTTGCACAGACAGGCGAAGAAAAATTAGGAAAAGAAATAACACTTACAGAAAAGACAAACATTTCAGATATTTTAGCTGATCCTGAATCATACCTTGATAAAACAGTATTGGTAGAAGGTGAAGTTCTGGATGTTTGTCATAATATGGGCTGCTGGATGGATTTATCATCAGGAGAAGAAGGAGAAAAAATAAAAGTAAAAGTAAAAGATGGAGAAATTGTTTTTCCTGTTGAAGCAATCGGAAGTAATGCACAGGTTGAAGGTAAAGTTTATAAAATTGAACTTGCTGAAAAAGAAGCCAAAGAATATTATCAGCATATGGCAGAAGAGAATGGTAAAACATTTGATCCTTCTACTGTAACCGGGTCAGTAACTTTATACCAGATTAAAGGTCTCGGCGCAAAAATTATCAAGAAAGAAGGGTGATTTTTCTCATTTAAAATTAAGCCGCTGTTCACGGCGGCTTTTTTTATGTGCAAGCAAAAGTAATTTGATTAAATGTCTGAAGAAATAAAAGAAAATACAGTAACCTGTACATACTCGGTCATACTTAAATTGCTATACAGATATGGCAATGTGATTGTTACAATTTTTTTATCATTATATCTTCTGCCAATTGTTGTTAATCTTGATCAGAAATTAATTTTAATTTTACCGCTTTTGCTTATACTTTTCCTGATTTATTATGTGAATAAATACTACTTCATGTTGTACAAAATCATGCCTTTTAAAATTGAATTTGATGATGAAAAAATGATTTGTACAAAATTCATCCTTGGGATGAAAAAATTTGATGTTTATTACGAAGATATCAACAAGCTTGAGGGAGGTGTATTTGAAAATAAAATGTCAGGCATTATGAAAGTATATGATGGAAAAAATTCAGTGATTATTGGATTTTATCCGAAGATCAGAAATTCAAATAAACTTATTACAATGATCTTGAGTAAAGTTAAAAAAGAAATTTATGATGAGGTAATGGAAAGATTACTTAAAAAGAAAAAAAGCAAATAAAATGTCTGGTTTTGTAAAATGAAAATTGCGGTGCTTGTTTCAGGTGGTGTTGACAGTTCGGTTGCACTAAGATTATTAAAGGAAGAAGGTCACGAATTAAAAGCATTCTATTTAAAAATCTGGCTGCAGGATGAATTTTCTTTTTTAGGTGAATGTCCATGGGAAGAAGATTTAAAATATGTAAGAAGTGTTTGTGAACAAATTGATGTTCCTGTTGAAGTTATTCCATTGCAGACAGAATACTGGGATAATGTTGTGTCATATACAATTGATGAAATTAAAGAAGGCAGAACACCAAACCCGGATATTTTTTGCAACAGTCTGATTAAGTTTGGACAATTTTTTGATAAAATAGATTCTTCTTTTGAAAAAGTTGCAACAGGGCATTATGCAAACGTAATTCAGAAAGAAAATAAATATTTACTCACTACATCGCCAGATCCCGTAAAAGATCAAACTTACTTTTTGGCTTACTTAAATCAGGAACAGGTTAGCAGAGCATTATTCCCAATAGGTAATCTTCAGAAAATAGAGGTAAGAAATCTTGCTCAAAGATTTGATATGCCTACAAGCGGCAGAAAGGACAGCCAGGGAATTTGTTTTCTTGGTCAAATAAAGTTTAAAGAATTTATTAAACACCATCTTGGTGAAATACCCGGAAAAATAATTGATGCAGATTCCGGAAACGTAATGGGAGAACATCCCGGTTATTATTATTATACAATAGGTCAAAGGTCTGGCTTAAAGCTTGGCGGAGGCCCTTGGTTTGTTGTTCGAAAAGATGTTGATAAAAATGTAGTTTATATCTCGAAAGAAAATAAATCACTAAGAGAACGAAACAGCTTTTCCGTTGGAAAAATCAACTGGATATCAGGACAGCCAGCTGATAAAAAGGATCTGAAAGTTAAAATAAGGCATGGAGCAAATTATTATAACTGCAGATTAAATTTGAAAAATCAAGTATCCGGTGAAGTAGAATTAGATTCAGCAGATAATGGAATTGCTGCAGGGCAGTTTGCTGTTTTTTATGATGATAATATTTGTCTTGGCGCGGGAGTTATTTTGCAGGATGAAAAAATATAAATCAGGCGTTATAAACTGGATTATTATTTTGCTGAGAATATGGAATATATTTTTCTTTGCTTGTTGAAATGCCAATAAATTTTTGACACTGACTGCAGAAAAATGCAAACCTCGTACCGATCACGCTGTCCATTTCGCAAATCAATACGCTTTCGACTTTGTTTAAACAATTTATACAACGGATTTGAACCTTCGCTTCCGTTAGCTGCTTAGTAATCATTTATCCTCTCAGGTGATATCTGTTAGACTGCAAAAAGGCTGGAATTGTTACCGCTCATCCTTAGAAAATAAAAATTTATTCTCAACCAGAAAGAAAGCATAAAAAAGTATCACAATCAACTATAAATTTTAGCTCAATTGAAATTATAAGTTTTTTCAATCCAGTATTCTATAGTTTTCCCTTTAATAAGGGCCGGTTCCCAGATTGATTCGTAAGCGGCTTCGAGAACTTTATTAATACACTTATTACAATTGATATCAGAAGTAAGAATTTTATAATCATCAACCTTGCCATTTTCGTTTATTTTCAATTTTAAGGTAATAGAACCATGAAATTCACCATCAATTTGTTGTGGAAGTACTTCAAGAATTTGACGAGGAATAGAATTCAACAAGGGATTCGTTTTATTATTTATGTTATTTTCAAGATTGGCAACAGGACTATGATTTTCATTTTTATAGAGATTAACATCTTCCAAAAAGAAGTCTTCAATAATTACGTTGGCGATTTTAATTTCCGGTAAAGCTGGTTTTAAACTAATTGGATTATGTTTAATAATTGTTGGAGGAATTATCTCAGCAGTGGAAATCTCATCCAACGAGATCATTCTGTTTTTTTTTGATGGTAATGAAGGTGTGAAAAGAAATAAAAGTATAAAAATTATTTCACTTATAATTAGTGATATTTTAAAATGTACAGAATATCCTTTGTGATAGCGAAACTTTTCCATTTTTATTCCCACTTTAGCTCACAATTACTGCTAACAGTTTGCCCGCTGTTTTTATCTTTCAACGAAACCTGTATATGATAACTTCCCTTTGCATAATTTTTCATGTCAAGTTGCAGGTATACCTGGGCAGTTTTTCCGAATGTACTATATTCTGTTTTTAAAACAAGCTGTTCCTCTTCAGAGGCTAAACCGACTGAATTTAGTATTGTATGTATTATTTTAGAAGCACCGGTACTTTCATCAATACGCTCAATTTTTAATTCCTGCTCGAAATTAGAAATATTACTTTCATCATGGGTTAAATTATAAACTTCGTAATAAAGATAGATTTTGTTTGTGCTAACGAAGGTTTTAAGTGGATTCGGAAGTAAAAAATAATTCCCTCTCTGCAAAGGAAATGTTGAATCAGTTTTTGAAACATTTTCACAAAATAAAATATCGCTCATTGCAAGCTCTTTAGCTTTAAAATTTTTTATTTTGATAGGCTTATGATTAGTAGATATAGCATTATCTCTATTGCGGATAATTTCAAAAGCAAAGTTTAAACTATCAGGATCATTATCTAATTTAATGGTGCTTATGTTATAATACTGATTAAGTCCGAGATTTAGAATTGAGCTGAAAGCAAAATCCTTAAAAATTTTTACTTTTTTATTTAATAACTCATAATCCTTATTTAGCAGAAAAACTCCCGCTTTAAAGTTGTTATTTGAAAATAAATTATTCTCAAAATTTTTATCAATTTGTGTAGCAAAACTTACAACCAGTTCTGTATTGTTATCTGGTCCATTATACAATTTTTTAAATTGATTAATTACATATGGTACATTTATTATTGGACCATTAAATTTCGGCGAGTAAGCTTCCGGTTCATTTCTTCTTTCATCCTGTATAAAACTCTCTGAATCACCACCAAATTGGGAATGATGTCTGCCTGAGGTGTTGGGAACACTGAAGCGAAAGTTTCCAGTCCAGTAGTCATCTGTAAAACCAAAAACCTTATCGCTATAAACCCATAAATCTGTCTTCAGCATTAATGAAGTATTTCCCCCCGCATTGATGTGTGGACGAAATCGAATTTTGGTTTCAGGTATTCCGTATCTGATTAGAATTTCACCTCGATCTGTGTTCCATCCCGGCAGATTTTGTTTTTTGATTGTGAATTTCAAATTTGAATAAGCAACGCGAACATAATGTTCTAGTAATCTTTCATTGTAGCTTGTAAGATAAAGAGGGTCTCGTGATCGCCAATAATTATTGACTATTTTTGTCGAATCCGAATTCTTAAAATCATTTGGGTTAATAAAATAGTTTGACGAAATATTCGTGTAAATAGTTTTCTCGGAATCGTTCATTAAATTAAATGCATTTGTAAAATACGCATAGCTTGAATCAATATTGGAGAGTTGGTAATTACAAATACTAAGTAACAAAAATGTTTCTTTGTTATGGAGATTATATTTTTTTGAAGTATTTAAATAGCTAATTGCTTTCTCTGGTTTGCCAATTTCTAAGTATAATTGGGCAAGGTGATTATACGATTCAGCATACTCAGGTTTTATTTTTTTTGATGCTAAGAAATATTTTACTGCTTCTTCAAAATCATCCAAAGCAAATCCGTTATAACTTAATGCGGGACTATCATTTTCCTTGAAATAGGAATTAACATATTCATAAAAATCTTCTTCTTTTATTTTCCCCAAATTAAAAAGAGCGTCAATATTATTATTGTCAATTATTAGAATATCTTTGTAAACATTATAAGCCATCCGCTTACTGAAGTTCTCATAATTTAATGCCAGTTCTTTCCGGTATGTTATATTATTTGGGTCTCTCAAAATTGCATTTTCAAAATTTCTTCTTGCTCTAATATTATCTCTGACAGTTCCTTTTGATTTATACAATATCCCGAGTTGATAGTATGATGGAGGATAATCAAATTCCAAAATTGAAGTCTTGAAGAATTTTTCAGCTTTATCGATATTACCTTCATTTAAAGCTTCGACTCCCTTTATATGAAATACATTTACATTATTAAACAATTTTTGTGGTGACATTGATGTGGGAATAATCAGACACAAGATTACCACATTTATAATTAAATTATTTTTCTTTTCCATTTTTTTGATTCTAAACTTGTAATGAAGATAATATTTCAGGATCGATGATTCAAGATGTAAATATTATATGCTGAATGGAATAAATGTAGGAAACCGGAAAAAATAAAGCGTTGAATATTCGTGATCGTTCAACGATTTAAAAAAGTACTTAGATCATATTTTTCTAAAATCAGATTATTTAGGTTGTCTGTAACAAATTCTTTTATCAGCTCGATTGAAATTACTCTGGCAATTCCGTAACGAATTGAAGAATAACGTTTTACAAACATCTCTCCTGTATAAGGTACTAAAGGATTATACTGGGTGTTGTTTTTTGATTTAGTAGGAACCAGTATATTTTCTTCTTCTTCTGGAACCCACTGAACTATTCCAACTAGTTCAAAATTAGGAACACCATCTTTAATTGCCAGAACAATTGCACCGCTTGCTCCACGATTAACTACTGCATCTATAATAAATGAACCTTGTGAATCTCGGTTAGGGCTGCTTACTATAGCTTTTGTTACCATCTGAAAATTAATTGGAAACCCAAAAACATAAACAAATGTACCCCAATCAAGTTCTTTTGCTTTGCCATTTGGATAATCAAAAAATGGAAATTTGAGATTGCTCAAAGCATAATAGTTTCTTCCGATTAGAGCAAGATCATTTTTTTCATCAATTGCAAGAATTTCCATTTTGCTTCCTTCAGGAAATCCTGCTGCATATACCGTCTGATTATCTTTAATCAATACGGATTGAATTAAATTTGTTTTGTTACCTGAACCATCATAGAAAAAAGAAAAAACCGTATCGGGGTAATTAACAACATGAGCACAGGTTAAAAGCACAACTTTACCTTCAAAGGAATAAATTGTAGTTGCACTTCCGGATGTTGATTGATCGGCATACCCAGAATTCAAAGCTATAGATTCTAAATCTTCTGCTCTTATATTTTGTGGTGTTATAGAATCTTGATATGAAAAAGTAAATGTTTTATAAAATCCTGTTGAGTTTATTCTATGAACCGATTTACTTATTTTCTCAAGCTCTTCCGAACTTCCTTTATAAGGAAATTCACTATCGTATTTCCCGTCATGCAAGATAGGGTAAATTTGATCATATGAAATACCTGAACAAGAAGATAATATTAATAGAATAAGTACAAAGAAAAGACTAGTTATAATTTTTTTATTCATTATAGATTTATTAATTAGGTTTCTAATAATTTATTTTTGTACACATATTGAGTCAATTCCACATTCGATTTTAAATGCATTTTTTCAAGAATACGGTTCCGGTATGAGTAAACAGTATTAACACTTAAAGAGAGTTCAGATGCAATATGTTCTGCGGAATTGCCTGAAGCTATTGAACACATTATCTGGTATTCACGATCAGACAAAGAGTCATGAGGAAATTCTATCTTCTTCTCGTCAAATTCTGAAGCGAGCTTTTCAGCAAGCTTTTCATTAATATATTTGCCTCCGCTAACAATTTTTCTGATTGCAGAAACTAATTCTGTTGGGGCACTGACTTTCTTTAAATAACCAGATGCACCTGCTCTAATTGCCCTTATTCCATATTGTTCTTCACTGAACATACTTAAAATTAAAACAGGGGTTGCCGGGTAGTTTTTCTTGATATCCTTTAAAGCTTCAAGTCCGCTTCTTCCAGGCATGCTTATATCAAGAATAATAATCTGGAAAATTTCCTCTTCAAGAATTGAAAATATTTCCGCAGCATTTGATGCTTCACCGGTAACACGCATATCATTTTCTTCAGAAACAATTTGCTTTAATCCTTCTCTGACAATTGCGTGATCATCAGCTATTAATATTTTTATTAAATCTTTCACAAATCTATAATTCCTTATTTAGATTGTTCAAAGGAATTTCCACTCTAACGCGGGTTCCCTTATCCGGAATTCCTTCAATCGAGACCTCGCCGCCAAGAATAAGAGCTCTTTCTTTCATTCCAACAATTCCAAGTGATTGGGGATCTTTTATTCTCTCAGTTGATATACCAATCCCGTTATCATTTATTTCAAGAATTAAAATGTCTTCAGAAATTTTTAAGGCAGCAGAAATCCAGCTTGCTGATGCGTGTCTTAAAACATTAGTCAATGCTTCCTGAAAAATCCTGAAAACTGCAGTTGACTTTTCTGCATCAAGATTTATTTCATCTTCAGGAAGAGAGAGTATGCATTTAATTCCTGTAAGATTCTGAAATTCCTGAGCCTGCCATTCGATCGCTGGAATAATTCCAAGTTCGTCAAGAATTCCGGGACGTAATTTTGCTGTTATTTTTTGAACTCTTTCAACAGCATCATCGATCAGCTTGGTTGCATTATTTATTTTTTCTTTTAACTGATTCTGATCTTTCCGAAGCTTATTTGCAAGAAGTGAGATATTAATCTTTAAAACAGTTAAAGTTTGTCCAAGATCATCATGTATTTCTCTGGCAATCAGGCTTCTCTCTTCTTCACGGATTGATTGAAGGTGTGAAGCAAGGTTTCTTAAAACACTGCTTGTTCTTTTCAGCTTTTCTTCAGATTGTTTTCTCTCAGTTATATCGCGCGCAATAGAAAGAACTGTTGGTTTTCCTTCGTACTCAAATAGATGTGAATTAACTTCAACAGTAAAAAGTTTTCTGTCCTTTGCCTTATGGACTAGTTCATAAATTACATGATTTTCAGATTTTAGTCTTTCCATCGCTTTGTTGAATTCATCAATAAACTTTGGCTGGATAATTGCGGATGGACTTAGCTTTAAAAATTCTTCTTTAGTATAACCAAGCTGGTTCAAAGCAACATCATTTACTTCAACAAAATCACCGTAAGTTTTCGATGAACTAAGCTGAATAACAAACACTGCATCATTTATGCTGTTAAAAAGCAAACGGAATTTCTTTTCACTTTCAACTAATTCAAGCTCTGATTTTTTTCTTTCAGTTATATCTTTAATGATGCTTAAGGTGACTTTACCTGTTTCCGGTATTTCAACAAACGAATTGGAAAAATCAAACCAACGTTTCGTTCCATTCCATAAAGTATTTTCTCTTTCAAAGTGAGTTTTTATCATGTTGCTTTGTGCATCGTCGCGATAAGTGGTTAATATTCTTTTACGTTCAGATTCCGCATAAACTTCAGAAAAAAGCTTTCCGACAAGTTTTTCTTTCGTTAATTCAACAATTTTACAATAAGCATCATTAACCATCATTATTCTTCCGGATGAATCCAGTATTCTCATTCCATCAACCGAAAGTTCCCAAAGCCAGCCGAAAAGAGTTTCGGTTTTATTTATTTTTTCTTCAAGTTCAATTTCAGAAATCATTTTACAAATTAATTGTCTGCTTTTACTTTAAAACCTTTTTTCATCCAGCCTTTTGCAAGTAATAAACCTACGGGGGAAATTATAGCAATTAGTCCATAGATCAACCACATTGTTTCTGTATTCATTTCTGATGGAAGAGTATCAATAGGGCAATAGTTCATCAGGAACCAACCGGAATAAAGACTTGTAATTACTTTAGTTAAAAACCAGGGAAACTGTCCGATGCCCATATAAATACCGGTCATATTTTTAGGTGCTATTTCAGCAACCCATTGCAAAAACCTCGGCTGCCACATTGCCTCACCAATCGTCATTATAATAATGTATGCAATCAGTGTATCGAAATTCGGACCGAGAACCAGAATAAAAGTGGGTGATGCCATAACCGCTGTTCCGATAATCATCATATTATAAGTGTCTTTTTTTGATGTCAGAGCAGCAACCATCGGAGTAAGTATAAAAATTAATATCGGGTTAAGGTTAACAAAGAATTCGAAATTGTCACTTATAAATCCTCCAAATGCACGGCTTGTATACTGTGGAATAGTTAACCAGTTATGCGCAAAAAGAGTCTGGACGAAAATCAAAATAAAAACAAAATAGAAAAATCTGAGATCGGTAATAATATAAATGAGTATGCTCAAACCGATTAATGCCAGAGCAATAAACCAGTTAAATCCGAAAATAGTTGAAAGAACAAGATTATTGCTGAACGATTTTTCAATGACAGAAGCCATAAAGAATTCTTTAACAATAACGACTAACAGTAAAAATATAAATATATAGATAGAGGCAAGCGAAGATCTTTTTTTAGATTTAAATTGTTTTGAGAAAGCATGGACAAAAAGTTTGAAACCTGTTTCTTCTTCCTCTTCTTGTTTCTTTTCCGTTTCTTTTGATTCCTTTTCCATTTTTAAATCATCGACAGCTTTTTTCATCGCTTTCTTAGTAATTAAGAAATAAACAACACCAATTCCTACAACGGTTAATGCGACATATACCCAAAACACACCGACTATCTCAAATTCTTTTCTAACAGGCGGTGAAATTATTCCGGGCAAAAATCCACCAAGATTCATAAGGGCATAAAGCATAGCATAACCCATAGCTGCGGTTTTTTCATTTGTCAATTGCTTTACACCGGCATAACACGCTGGCTGATAAATCCCATAGCCGAGTATTATTCCAAATATTCCTATCATTGCAAAAATATGAGCTGAACCCCAAAGACCGGAAACCCCAACTTCCGGGGAAATTGCCAAAAATACTCTTCCAACCAGCATCAGTGATAAAGCAATTAATAATGATTTGCGTAACCCTATCCAATCTACTGTTGCACCCAGGAAGAGCATCGCAATAGTTATTCCGGCTGTTAAAACACCGACCATTCTACCTGCATCAATATCATCAAGTCCGACATATTGATTAAAAAATATTGCAAGTAATCCTAAAACTCCAAAGTACGTTAAACCTTCAAGAACGTAAGATATATTTACACCAAGTAATGCACGAGAGGTTTTTGACAAGTCAATAAACGGCTGCGTCAGTTCCAAAATAATGTTTTCAAAAAAGTCGGATTGTTCTTTTGGTTTTTCCTTTTTTGCCGAAGAAAAAACAATAAAATAGGCAACAGGCGGAAGGATAATTGAAATGAGAAACCATAGCAATCCATTTTGTCCTTTCTGGATTGCGAGTCTCGCAGTTCCAAGAACAAAAAAGAAATAAAGAATTACACCCAACCCGATGAAAACAATAATTAAGTCACTCATGATTTATGCTTTGTTTTATTAGTGATTAAAAAAGTTATAACTCACTTTATATTAGTTTTGTGCAAGCGGAACTGTAAAAATAAATTTACTGCCTGCATTCAATTTACTTTCAACACTTATCGATCCGCCATTTTTTTCAACAAATTCTTTGCAAAGAATTAATCCGAGTCCCGTTCCTTTTTCACTTGCTGTTCCGTCGTGTTTATACTGAACATCAATCCTGAATAATTTTTCCATATCTTCTTTTGAAATGCCAATCCCTGAATCCTCAACAGAAACTATAGCAAACTCATTATAAGTATCTGCATTAATAGAAACCTGTCCGTTTGTTCTTGTAAACTTAATAGCATTAGACACAAGATTTCTAACCACTGTTTCGATCATATATTTATCTGCATAAATAATTACATTATCCGGGATTTTATTTTCCAAAATAATTTTCTTTGAATCGCTCATTTCTTTGTACAACGAAATTATTTCGCCGCACAATTCGTTAAGATTAATTGTGCTCTTATCAACTTCAAATCTGCTGGTCTGAAGCCTAGACCATTCAAGCAGATTAAGAATAAGGTTATAAAGTTTTTGTGCAGATTTATGAACATTATTCAAAGAATCAAGTACTTCATCACGATTCATATCGTTATAAAATTGAACCATGTATTCGGTAATTCCAAGTAAAGCATTAAACGGACTACGAAGATCATGAGAAATAATCGAGAAGAATTTATCCTTTGAAGCATTTAGTGATTTAAGCTGTTCGTTATAATTTGCAAGGGCTTCTTCAGCTTCTTTCTTTTTTGTAATATCCTGGCACTGCGTAACAAAATAAAGAGGTTTATTGTTTGAATCTTTCACTAATGAGGCAGTTGTTGAACTCCACACCGGGTTACCATTTTTGTGTAGATATCTTTTTTCGAGATTTACAATTTCATTTACATTACCTTTAATCATTGTGTTTTGCCGGTCAATCGACTTTTCCAAATCAGCAGGATAAGTAATGTCTGCAAAACTCATTTTCAAAAGTTCATCTTCACTATATCCAAGCATTGAACAAAATGCATTATTAACCCTGGAATAAGGTCTATCCGGCTGAAAAATTGCCATCCCCACGCCTGAATTTTCAAACACACTCCTGAATCTTTGTTCACTTTTGCTGAGTTCAATCTCAGAATTTTTTCTGTCGGTAATGTCTGTTGTTGCACCAATTAATCTAGTAGATTTTCCATCTTCTTGCTGAAGAACAATTGCATTTTCTGTAACCCAAAATTCTTCATCAGCATCTTTGATAATCTTGTGTTCAAAAAAAATCTCAGAACAATCCGCATTGTAACATTTATCTATTAATTTCAGGAAATTATTTTTGTCCTCTTGAGGAAATAATTTAAGCCAGTCATTAAATGAAATTATTACAGAATTACTTCTTTCCCTGAAAAACTCTATGAAACTTTCATCAGTAATTAATTTTTTCTCATCCAACAATAATTCCCAAACACAGGTTTTCCCTGCTTTTACAGCAATTTCAAAACGATGCTGGTTAGCAATAAGTTTTTTATTAATTTCATTTTTATAAAGAGCCATTTCTATAATTCTGTTCAATTCTTTTGTCTCAAAAGGTTTTATCAGGTAACCAAACGGCTCGGTCAGTTTTGCGCGGTTGAAAGTTTCTTCATCAGTATATGAAGTCAAATAAATAATAGGCAGGTTATATTTTTTCCGGATTAAGTCAGCAGTATCTATTCCATCAAGAACACCCTTTATTTTTATATCCATCAATACAAGATCCGGTTTCTCAATTTTAATTA
Source organism: uncultured Ignavibacteriales bacterium (assembly GCA_963715745.1). Classification (GTDB taxonomy): domain Bacteria; phylum Bacteroidota; class Ignavibacteria; order Ignavibacteriales; family Ignavibacteriaceae; genus CAWGJF01. The sequence continues at coordinate 3,632,204 of OY970271.1, read as the reverse complement.
TTTCAAGAGCCTGATCAGACGATGAAGCAATTCCTGTAACTTTGTATCCAGAATTTTGCAATCGCTTTTCAATATTCATTGCAACGATTACTTCATCTTCAACTATGAAAATTTTTGCATCACTCATAGGTTATTCTTCAGCAGTTTGAATGAATTCCGGTTTTGGGAAAATTATTTTTACTTCTGTTCCACTTTTTGAATTAAATGATACACTTCCTTTAAGCTGTTGAACAAACAAATCAACAAGCTGCAAGCCCAGGGAAGTTAATTTTTTCCTGTCTTTAAAATTAGAAAATCCAATCCCGTTATCTTTTACAGAAAGCAATAGCTTATCTTTTTCAAAAACTTTAAGTGAAATTTTTATTTTGCCGTTTGGTTTATCCCGGAAAGCATATTTCAAAGAGTTTGAAACAAGTTCAGTAATAATTAATCCGCATGGAATTGCGAGATCTAAATTCAATAAAAGATTGTCAACATCATTTAAAATTGATATTTCTACAGAACCCGAAACATAACTCCCCTCAAGATACTCAGTAAGGCTTTGAATATATTCTTTTGCTTTTATTCTTGATAAATTTTCAGATTTATAAAGTCTTTCATGAATCAAAGCCATCGATCTTATTCTGCTTTGTGTGCTTCTGAATGATTCAAGTGTTGCCGGATCTGAAATAATATCTGCCTGTAAATCAAGCAGGCTGGAAATTGTTTGGAGATTGTTTTTAACCCTATGATGTATCTCTCTTAAAAGTGCTTCTTTTTCTTTCAGGGAATTCTGCAGACTTTTTTCTATACTAACCTGTTGGGTTATATCTTGCAATGTTGAAATCATAAGGTTTTGATCATAGAGAGGAATTGTTTTAGCTGAAACAAACTTTTTATCCCCGGATTTACTTTTTATTTCTACATTATGCCAGAATAAATTTTCGGGTCGTTTACCTTTAATATCAGAATTCATCTGTGATGAAATCAATTTTCTATAACTTTGATCAGGATAAACATTGTTAATGAAAGTTTTAATATCGGGAATTTCATTTTGTTCATACCCAAAAATAGACTGGAACTCTTTGTTTATAAAATTTATTAAACCTGAATCAATTTCATTTACAGTGATTCCAATAGGAAGATTATTTAAAATAGTTTCGATATACTTATTACGATTCATCAAGTTAACTTCATAATCTTTCAACTCGGTTATGTCTCTTCCAGAAGAAACAATTGAAATTATTTCACCATTTTCATCAATCACTGCTTTATGCTGCCAGGCTAACCACCTAATTCCCTGAACAGTTTGAACTCTTTGTTCTGTATAACAGGTGTAAGGTGGGAAATTAAGAGATTTCATTATTTCATTTACGTTTGCTTTGTCTTCTTCAAGTATATAATTAAAATAAAATTTCTTTAATAAAGCTTCTTCTGTTTTTCCAATCAGTTTTATATAAGAGGGACTTACAAAAGTAAATATAAAGTTATCATCCATTTCAATTAGAAAGTCAGTCTGATTTTCAATCAGGAACCTGTAATTTTGTTCACTTTTGCTCAATGCTTCTCTTGCTTCAATCTCTGCTGAAACATCAAGTAAAAAAGCCTGAACAGCAGGTTTTCCCTGAAACTCTGACAGATTAGCATATACATCTAAAAATTTAGTCATACCATTTTTACACATCAATCTGAATTTGTAGTGTGGTAGTACTTTAACCCCTTTGATTCGCTGTACATAATTCATCCACATTTTTTTGCGATCATCTTTGTGTGCAAGTCGAAGGATTTGCCTGAAATTAAGTGACAGAAGTTCATCATAAGAATAGCCGGACATTTTTGCAAATGCGGGATTTGCATAAACGATTTTTAATCCCTGAAGAATTACAATTCCTTGTAAAGATTTTTCTATAAGCTGCCGGTATTTATTTTCAGATGCCTTTAAATCTTCAAATAATTTTTCGCCGGGGACTATGTTTTTAAATGCCAAAAGAATTTCATCATTACCGGGAACTAACGCTGCAACTAAAAAAATCTTTTTTAAGTTACCATCACGACAATATATTTCTTTTTCACTTTGAATTGGTTTCTTTTTCTCCAGATTATTTTTTATTTCATTGAACTGTTCAGAACCGAAAATAATATCAGGAGTCTTACCAATTAATTCTGAATCTTTATAACCGGTTAATATCTGATGGGAGGGACTTTGCTCGATATAATGCCAGGTTGAATCGAGGAGTGCATAATTTTCATTTAAAAGCTGTAAAACAGTTTTATATGAGGAATTTCCCCCCTTTTTCCGATTGATAGTATCTCGCATAAAAGATCGAAAATTATAACTAACTCGGGATCATTTTCTGAAAATAACCCCTTTTCAAATCAAAATTTATCATTAGTTTTTACAAATTGAAAATGAGATATTTATCAGACTATTCATATTCAAAAATTCAGCAATTTTTTACCGAATCTTTCTTTAAATCCTTCATTTCCCTGCAGTCCTCCAGTGTGAATTGCTACAATTGTAGAATCCTTTTTAAAGTATTTCTTGTTGATCAGATCGAAAATTCCAAACATCATTTTGCCTGTATAAACTGGATCAAGTTGAATTTCTGTTTTTTCTTTGAAATCATTAATGAATTCGATTAACACATTATTGAATTTTGCATAACCGCCAAAGTGATAATCAAAAATAATGTCCCAATTTGTTGATTTATTTTTTTCTGATTCTTCATTAAGTAATTCTGAAACTTTATGTTTAAGAAAGCCAGCATTTTTTAAAACAGCAATTCCGATTGCTTGCTTATTTCCCTGATTTCTTATTCCGTTTATAATGCCCGCAAGTGTTCCCCCGGTTCCTACCGGAACTACAACCGAGTCATATTCAATATTTATATTCCTCGGGATTTCTTCACATCCTTTTACTGCAAGAAGGTTTGTTCCGCCTTCAGGGACTAAATAGAAATTTTCAAATTTATTTTTTAAACTATTTATGAACTCAGGATTTTCTTTGGCTCTAAATTCTCTGCGATTCACATAAAAGATTTTCATCCCACAAGCTTTGGCAAAAGTCAAAGTATGATTTAAAGGGAAATGCTCCTCTCCACGGATAATTCCAATAGTTTTGAAACCCAGCTCTTTACCTGCTGAGGCTAAAGCATATAAGTGGTTAGAGTACGCACCTCCAAAAGTAAGCAAAGTATCGAACTTATTTTTCCGGGCTTCAAGAAGATTATATTTAAGCTTGTACCATTTATTTCCGGATATTGCAGGATGAAGAAGATCTTCTCTTTGAACAAATAAATTTATACCCGAAATATTAAATTTTTGAAGATCAATTTTCTGAAGCGGAGTGTTTATTCCAATTCCTAATTGCTCTTCTATCGATCTCAAAAATTCAACCTCATTTATAAAATGTTTTGTTTAAATTTGGCTTTAATAAATTCTAAAAAAACCTGAGTTTATGCAAACTGAAGAAAAAAGAAAACTTGAAGAAGAATATAAAAAATCTCCCGGTTCATTTGATGTGCCGTTTGAAAAACTAATTCGGCAAATAGAAATATTTGAAAAAAGAGTCCCTTACATTCATTTGAAAAAACCTGCAGTTGTTGGTGATGGAATTTTAAAGCTTAGTAAAGATGAATCTGAAAAGTTCAGGAAATCCGGGGAAGACGAGATAGCAAAGGGAAGAGCGATAAAATTTGTGCCGGCCTCAGGAGCAGCAAGTCGAATGTTTAAAAAACTGCAGGCATGTTTGGCTGATAATCAAAGTTTGACACTAGAAGAATTGAAGAAAAAAGCGTCGGCAGGAGATAGTGATTGCAGGGAATCATATAAATTCATTTCAAATATCAAAAAGTTTGCTTTTGTAAATAAGTTATTCCAAATATTAAAAGAAAATGGAATTGAAAATCCGAAGTGGTCTGAAATTGTGCAATTTGTTGTTAATGTGGAAGGTTTGGATTACTCGAACCAGCCGAAGGGGAGTATTTTATTTCATAAATATCCTGATAACTCCCGTACAGCATTTGAAGAACACCTTGTAGAGGGAATGAATTACGCAATGAGTTCAGATAGGGAAGTTAAGATGCACTTCACTATTTCTCCTGAACATGAGAAATTGTTTAATTCTATAATTCAAAAATTTGTTGACTCAAAAAAGAAAGATCAAATTAAATTTGATGTTCAATATTCATTTCAGAAAAAATCAACAAATACAGTTGCAGTAACAAATGATAATAAAATTTTCAGAGATGAAAATGGAAATCCACTTTTCAGACCTGCCGGACACGGGGCATTACTTGAAAACCTTAATGATCTGAATGCCGAAATTATTTTAATAAAAAATATTGACAATGTAGCTCACGATCGATTGAAAGAAGAAACTTACAGGTATAAAAAAATACTTATCGGTATTCTTTCAGAAATTCAGAAAAACACATTCGAATATCTGAAGATGCTTGAAAGTAATACTTTGAATGATTCCAGGATTAAAGAAATAAAAACATTTGCAGAATCAGAATTATTCCAGGACATTGATAGTAGATTCCAGAGTCTTAAAATAAATGAAAAAAGGAAAATTCTGTTCGAATTATTAAACAGACCAATCAGGGTTTGCGGAATGGTGAAAAATGAAGGTGAACCCGGCGGCGGACCATTTTGGGTGGAATATAACAAGAAACTATCGTTGCAGGTTGTTGAAGCTGCTCAAATAAATTTGAAGGATTCAGAACAAAAGAAGATTTTTAATTCCTCTACACATTTCAGTCCTGTTGATTTTATTTGCGGAGTAAAAGATTTTAATGGGAATAATTTTGATTTGGATAATTTTTCTGATCCGAACACTGCTCTAATTACAAAGAAATCAAAAGACGGTAAAGAATTAAAAGCTCTGGAATTACCTGGTTTATGGAACGGGGGAATGGCAAATTGGATAAGCATTTTTGTTGAAGTGCCGCTGATTACATTTAATCCTGTAAAAGAAGTAAATGATTTATTAAAACCTGCTCATCAACCGGAGGATAACACTTAGTTGCTGTTTAAAAGAGGAACTCATCCGTCATTCCGGGAGGCGCTGACCGGAATTAAGAACGGATGAGTGAAGTATGTTAGAATTATAGTGGACATTCTATAATTCTGTGAGAGCGAAAAATTAAAGTATCAAATTTTTATGAACTTACAGCCTTCGGAGGATTGTGAACAATTTTTCTGATTGTATCAAACTGTAAGTAAGGATATTCTTCCCTTAGCGAATCTATTGCATCTCCTGTTCTGAATTTTTGAGCTCGTAAAGCTTTGAACTTTTTTCTAATCTCATAATCCCGGACTGCTCTGTCGTTTATCAGCCCACGGCTGTTTAGCAGTTCGTAGACTTCATCACTGATTAAATCTGACAGGGGATTAGTCAGGGATTTTTTTAATTCAATTGAATCCATTTGACTTCCCTTTCTTTATTATTATTGATATTACTTTCTTTCATTTTAATCAGGATTTTAACTCAGAAAACGGATGATGAAAAATCCTAAAACAAATCTATTAAGGATTTTAAGGTTTACAACTACATAATTGTGTAAAAGTTATATGAATTGAATTTAAGGTGAGTAAATACCTACATATATATGTAGGTTGAAGTTAAATTATTCTTTTTCTGATTGCTTTTGCAACGGCTTCAGATTGTGTGTGTACGTGCAGTTTTTTATAAATATTTTTTATGTGATGTCTTACAGTATCAACACTAATTAATAATTGTTCAGCAATTTCCTGGTAATTATTTCCATTTGCAAGACGATTTAAAACTTCTTTCTCCCTGTTGCTTAAAGTGAATTCATCAGACTCATTGGATGCTGATTTTGATTCTTTAAATGCACCAATTACCTGCCGTGCAATCCTAGAGCTCATCGGACTGCCTCCTTCATTTACCTCTTTTATTGCTTCCAGCAGTCTGCTTGGTGGGGTCTTTTTAACTAAGTAACCACAAGCCCCTGCACAAAGTGCGTCGAATACAACTTCACTTTCTTCATAAATGGTAAGCATTAAAATATCAAGGTCCGGTTTTATAACGATTGCTTTTTTTACTCCTTCAATTCCGTTCATTCCGGGTAAAGCAATATCCATCAAAACAACATCAGCCTTAAGTGTTTTTAAGTTAAGCAAAAATGATTCGCAGTCAACAAAAGAACCAACACAAACATAGCCTTCAGTTCCGTTTATAAGTGCAGCAAGTCCTTCTCTTATTGTATTATTATCTTCTACAATCACTACATTTATCATTTTCTTAATAATCTCCCTTAATGAGTGATTTTATTTTACGAAGCCGGCTTAGCTTTCCTTTAAACCTGATTGTTGTTCCTTTATTTTTTTCAGATTGAATTACCAATTCACCGTTTAACTTTCTGGCGCGGTTAGCCATATTTTTCATTCCGTTACCTTTTCTATTTTCATCTGATAAAAAACCGATCCCGTCATCTATTAAACTCATCTCAATGCTTTCATGGTTTACTAATGCTTCTAACAGAATTTTTCTGCATTTACTGTGTTTTATAGAATTATTTATTGCTTCTTTAAAAATGAGTAACAAGTTTTGTTTATACTCCATAGGTAATTTGACATCGCTGGAAATTTCAATATTTCTAACCTGGAATGATATTCCAACTGAATTGAGAAATTCATTGTAAGAATCTTTTAGTTTTATAATCAAGTCGTATAAAGAATCTCTTTTGGGATTAACTACCCATACAATGTCACTCATATTATCAACCAACCGGCGGGCTGTTTCACTTATATTAATTAGTTCTTTCGAATCACCATTGTTTTGTGAATTTGATTTCTGGCTTGCAACTTCACTAAGAATGGAAATCTCAGTTAATCCGGCACCAATATTATCATGCAAATCAGAAGCGATAGTTGATTTTAATTTTTCGATTGCAAGTTGATTCCTTATTCGAATTGTACTTACATAATATATTAAAAATGAAATCAGAAGAATTACTAAAGTGATAAACCACCATGTTTCCCAGAAGGGAGGTGTTATTATAAGTCTAATCATTGTACCTTCGTCATTCCAGATACCATCAGAATTCGACCCTTTTACAATAAAGGTGTAACTACCTGCTGGTAAGTTTGTATAATTTGCAACTCTCATTGAAGCATTAACGTAACGCCAGTTATTTTGAAATCCTTCAAGCTTATAAGCGTATTGATTTTGAGGAGGATTTGAATAATCGAGTGCAGCAAATTCGAATGAAATAAAATTCTGTTTATGAGAGAGTACTAATTCAGAATGTGTGCCGCGAATCTTTTTATCAAAAATTCTTATTGAGCTGATTACAATTGGAGGAATGTAACTGTCAATAATAATGCTGTCCGGATTGAAATAGTTTAACCCATTTATTCCGCCAAAATAGAGGATACCGTTTCTATCCTTGAAATAAGCACCACCGTTAAATTCCATGCTTTGTACACCATCATCTAAACCAAACTGGGTGAATTTTTCTGTTTCCGTATTGAACATAAAAATACCATCGTCAGTACTGAACCATAAATTGGAGTAATTATCTTCAAGAATTCCATAAACAACAGCACTTGTCAAACCGTGGTATGATGAATACCTGCTAAATGTGTTATCATCCGGATTAAACTTATTTAATCCCCCGCTCGATGTACCGATCCAGAAATTACCTTTAGAATCTTCAAGCATTGAGAGTATTTTATCACTGCTGATTGAATGCGGGTTTTTCGGATCATAGCGATATGATACAAATTTACCAGTTGATTCATCAAACTTATTCAATCCACCTCCGTATGTTCCCACCCAAAAATTCTTTTTCGAATCTATATAAATAACATAAGCACGGTTATCAGAAAGTGAAGAATTATCATTCAGATCGTTTTCATAAACACGGACAGTTTGTAGTTCAGATCCTGTGTTATCTTTAAAGTTGAGTTTGTTAATTCCTCCGCCATAAGTTGCTATCCAGATAACTGAATCGGATTCCACATAAATGTCAAGAACCTGGTTAGCTGAAATAGAACTCCGTTTCCCGGACTGGTTTTTGAAAATATCTATTTTACCGGTTTTGGGATTGTACCTGTTCAATCCTCCGCTGTAAGTCCCAATCCATATATTTCCAAAATTATCTTCTGCTATTGAACGAATATGATTATCACTGATGGAATTATTTTGTGCAGACTTATGAATAAAAATCTTATTGGAATTATTTTTTAAGTCAATTCTGTTCAAACCTCCTTTGTATGTTCCAACCCAGAGAAAACCTTTACTGTCTTTGAACACTGACCATACAACATCATCATCAATCTTAATCCCTTCAGATGATTGAGAATTTATTGTTTCGAACTTTGAATTTCTCTTTTTTATAAGTGTTACGCCTTCACCTAAATGAGAACCAACCCATAGGCCTCCGGATCTATCCGTGTATAACGATAAAATTTCATTGTCGCTAAAAGAAATTTTATTATCTTCATTTTTATTAAAATGATCAAATAAACCTGAGTTTACATCCAGTCTGTTAAGTCCGCCGCCAAAAGTTCCCGCCCAGATAAAGCCCTCCAAATCCTGTTCTATGGAAGTAACAACATTGCTGCTTAATGAATGTTTAGAGTCGTTGTGCTTAAAATTTTTAATGACCGCATCTTCCGGTGTCAGCAATTTGTTTTTTGCATCAAGGAGGTTTAATCCACCATTATAAGTTCCAATCCAGATGTTTTCCTGTTTATCTTCAAAAAGTGATATTACCTTGTTGTCGTCCAGACAACCATCAGCACTATTCTGTTTTACATACTTGAGGAAAGTAAAATTCTTTTGATCAAGATCTCTTTTAACAAGTTTGTTTATTCCATCACAAAAAGTTGCAACCCATAGAGTTCCTTTTTTATCAACCAACAAATCCATTATCCTGTTTGAGCTGAGTCCATTCGGAAATTTATCATTATGCCGTATGTGGCGTCCGGTTTCATTTTTTTTGTTAAATCTTATAATACCGTTACCAAATGTTCCGATCCAAAGATAACCGGAAGAATCCTGTACAATGGCCGTGACGGAATTTACCTGGTTTCTGGAAAGAGAAAGAGGATATTCATAATAGCTGGGATCAGGTTCCTCTATAACATCTAAATAATCGTTAACATAATATCTTTTAAATGTTTCAGTTTTAGGATCGAACCGGTTAAAAAAACCATTAACAGTTCCAACCCAGATAAATCCATCATCATCTTCAAAAAGGGCAGAGATAAAATTATCTGAAATAGAAGTTGAATCTTCAGGATTGTTTGAGTACACTAAAAACTCATAACCGTCATACCGGTTTAACCCATCTATTGTTGCAAACCAGAGATAACCCTGACGATCCTGAATTGTTGCAAAAATTGTGCTTTGTGACAGTCCATCCCTATCGGTTAACTGCCTGATGCTGTATTCTTCATTCAATGCATAAATACAAACACTCAGAATAAAACTAATAAATAGATATTTGAGAAGTTTTTTCATTTAGTTAAGTTGAAGTAAAATTTATGCCATCATTACTATTGATAAATATAATAAATATGTTGTTTTGTTTAATCAGATAAATTGACCCTGCAAAAAACTTGTTATGTGACAAATAACACGTAACTTTATTATTATTCTTTGCATCAAACCGGCAGAAATATTTAAGATAGAGGAACAGTTATGAAAAAGATAATTCACAAAGCAAATGAGAGGGGAAAAGCAGAATTTGGCTGGCTGCATAGCAGGCATAGTTTTAGTTTCGGACATTATTATGATCCTGAAAAAGTGAACTTTGGTTTGCTAAGGGTATTGAATGATGATATTGTAGAACCGGGAGCTGGGTTTGGAACTCATCCACACGATAATATGGAAATAATTTCAATTGTATTGGAGGGTTCCTTAGCTCATAAAGACAGTATGGGTTCAAAATCTGTAATTAATCAGGGAGATGTTCAGGTAATGTCTGCCGGAACAGGAATTACCCATTCCGAATTTAACGATTCAAAAATTGAAAAGGTTAAGTTTTTACAAATCTGGATTTTTCCTGATAAGCAAGGACTTAAACCAAGATATGAACAAAATAATTTTGCGATAAGTGAATTAGAAAATAAAATTATAACTGTTGTAAACAATGAAGGGAACGATGGCGCTCTTTTTATTCATCAGAAAGCTGCAATATCACTTGGGCAATTAAAAAAAGGCAGTTATTCAAATTATAAACCAGTTTACAAGGGAAATGGCATCTATATATTTAATCTTGAAGGAAGTTTAAAAATTGCTGATGAAATTCTGGAAGAAAGAGATGCAATTGGAATGTGGGAATCCGATGAGTTAGAAATTAAGGCAGAGGAAGAAAGTAAATTTGTTGTGATAGACGTTCCAATGAACTAAGCAGATAATTCAAAATATTTTTTCATTTTTTGTGTTTTTAATTCCCAGATGAAAAATATCAATACCGGGAGATGCTGTAAATAAATAAAATAATTTGAAATATAATTGAGGTTATACAATGGTAATAGGACTGGATACAGAAGCAATGCTGCTTTTGGTCTGATTACCAGCAGGGGAACTATCCAATTGTAATACCATGGAAATTGAGCAGGACTAATTAAAAACAAAATTGCGACAATCAATAAAGTTTTTTCAAAAAAGACAAAATGATTTTCTGACTTTCTCCGAAGAATAAAATACAGGATGATTAAATAAATAATTCCAATTCCAAATCTAGGTAACAGATAATCGTAGCTAAACGAAAGTCCCGCAACTGAAATGATCCAATTAATTAATTCTGAAAAAAGATTGTAGAATGCCGAATTGTTTACCCAGGCTTCAGCGTAACGGACAAACCCCAGTGACTTATCAACTCCGCTAATCAGAACAGGAAGAAATAGTATAATTATAATTCCGATACAGAGCAGAAAATTTTTAAGAACGAGTTTTTTATCAGTCCGGATTTCCCAAACATATAATGGTAATAAGATTAACGGCCATACTTTAAAACCCGTAGCTGCTGCAAGTAATATAACTGCTGTGGTCTGTTTCTTCTTTATAAAAAAGAAAAGTGACAACGAAACAAACGGCAAAGCAAGTAGGTCCATATGAGCAGCTGAATAAAACTCGTGTAATACAATTGGGTTTAGCCAGTAGAAAGAGATAAAGATTAAAGGAAGCTTTAAATATTTTAACAATCGAAAGAGAACAAACAGAAGAATGAGATCAAATAATAATAGAATAAGTTTCCAGCCCCAGGTTTGCCAAGGAGAAATTAGATAAGCCGCAGCGAATGTAAACTGAGCAAGCATAGGATAAATTGTCCTGATGTGTCTGTGGTTTATATTTTCATAAACACTTCCGGATTCTTTTTTTAATTGAATGAGTTTACCGGGAATTTGTAAGGAATCATTTTCAATATCCAATGGGCTGTACTCAAAAGGATTTATCCCGTTCGCTGTAACTGCTCCATCCCATAAATACCTGTAGAAATCATCTTCAAGAACAGGAGTCGAAGGAATTAGAATTACTCTTGCAACAAGTCCGGTAAAAATAATTAACGGAAGCCAGATTCTGTTATTAACTATTTTTTTGATATTAACTGCTGCTATGAAAAAATAAAACCCAAGTATTATTTTAAAACATACCAGTGTAACAATCTGGTCAGTGGATGGTTTATTAATTTTGGCAAGTTCTTGAGATTCAACCAATATATAAACTGAATATGCTAGAAAAAGTAAAAGGAAAACTATCCAGACTGAATTAAATAGCGAATTTTTTGGTTGGCTGTCAGTATCCAATTTTTTATTGTTTTGTTGAATCGTTTATAAAACAGAAAACTACTTCAAAAAAATATAATTGGGAATATCCAAAGTATTTTTGTTATTTTGTTGGAAATATAAATTCATCTAACCACAAATGGAAAATTCTTTAGTTCTAATATATTATGAAGAATACTTCTATAGTTGAAATAGCCAAAAGATACGCCACATTAAAAACCCATAAAATTTATTCAATGCCGATTGTAATATTAATGCCTCATAGCCGCTGCAACTGCCGCTGTGTTATGTGTGATATTTGGAAAGGGAATAATAATGTTCAGCAGATTGAAGAATCCGAAATATCAGAATTGTTGGACTCCTTAAAAAAGTTGAATACAAAAACTGTTGTGATGTCCGGCGGGGAAGCTTTGATGCACCCGAATTTTTTCAGGCTGTGTGAGATTTTAAAATCACAAAATTTGAAAATCACAATTTTATCTACAGGTTTGCTTTTAAAAAAGTATGCTAAAAAAATAATTGAATTGACTGACGAGGTAATTGTTTCTTTAGATGGATCAAAAGAGGTTCACGATAAAATCAGAAACATTCCAAATGCTTTTGATAAATTAAAAGAAGGTGTACAGGAGCTTAAAAAGATTAAACCTGGCTACAGAGTAACTGCCAGAAGTGTAATTCAAAAAGAAAATTTTGAAGATTTCCCGAATATTGTAGATGCTGCGAAAGATATAGGTTTAGACCAGATCAGCTTTTTAACAGCAGATGTAACAACTGATGCATTTAACAGGGAAGAATTATGGGATGAACTAAAAACAGGTGAAATAAAATTATCTGTTGAAGAAGTTAAAAAGTTTAAAGAGATAATCGAATCGCTTATCAAAACCCATTCAAATGATTTTGAAACAAATTTTATTGCAGAATCACCTGATAAAATCAGGAGATTTTATAATTATTATGCTGCGTATCATGGATTAAGTAAGTTTCCTGATATCAGGTGTAATGCGCCTTGGGTTTCTTCTGTGATTGAACCTGATGGAAGTGTTCGTCCTTGTTTTTTTCATGCGAAAATCGGAAATATTAAAAATTCCTCTTTTCCCGAAATAATTAATTCTGAACAATCTATATCGTTCAGAAAAAACCTTGATATGGCTGAAAATCCGATTTGCAAAAAGTGTGTTTGTTATTTAAACCTTTCGCCATTTGCAGCCCCATAATGTCTGCTTCAACCAATAAAATTTTTAATTCATTCAAAAAAAATAAAACCCGGATACTCTGGGCAATAGCTCTGATTCTTTCAGCTTATTTTATTTATTATGTGAATATTAATATTGATAAATCCACACAGGGGTTTGCTTCATATTATACTTCGTCTAAACTTTTAATTCAGGGAGAGAAGGTTGAGAACTTTTACGAAAATGACTGGTTTAGTTCGAAAGTAAAAATTTATTTAGATGGGGTTTATGAAATTTATTTTGTAAATCCTCCCACAACTTCTTTAATGTTAGTTCCACTTGCACCATTTGAGTATAAGACTGCAAGAACCATCTGGATAATCTTTAATGTTTTTCTGTTAGCATTTACAATCGGATTATTAATTAAAAAATTTAATTTTACTAATGAATGGCTGCCGATTGTTTTAATCTTGTTTCTATTATTTCATCCTTTATATGTGAACTTTGCCTACGCTCAAGCATATATCCTTATCTTTTTTCTTCTGGCACTTTCCTGGAATACATTCAGATCAGAAAAACAAACTTTGCTGGGAATTTTAGTAGGAATAATGGTTATTCTTAAGTTCTCCGGATTAATCCTGCTGCTCCTATTAGTAACTCAAAAAAAATGGCGAAGTATATTCTGGATGCTTGTGACAATAATTTTTTTGTCCATAATTAGTTTACCCTGGATTGGAATAGAAGCATGGTTTGTTTTTGGAGAGAAGTTGATTCAACTTAATTCTTTTCCATTGTTAGGTGTAACAGCTTACCAGACAATTCATAGTCTCTTTTATCATTTTTTTGTCTTTAATCAGCAATGGAATCCTTATCCAATAATTGATTTGCCGGTTTTAGGAATTCTCCTGTCTTCAGTTATCAGCTTACTTTTTTTAGTGGCAATAATCATTTATTCATACCGACAGAAAAAAACAGAATTGAGCTTTGCGATATTTTTAATCGCAGGAGTAATCTTAAGTCCTGTTTCATTAGATTATCATTATGTGGTTTTGCTTTTGCCAATTTTAATTTTCATCAATTGGCTCAGAGAAAATAATAAAAGATTTTTATGGATTTTATTAATCCTTTTTTATGCGCTGATTGCGACAGGATTGCCATATACTTCTGGCAAAATAACTACGGGATGGCTTGCGATTTTTGCTTATCCAAAATTGTACGGAGCTATAGGAATATTAGGTTTGTTTTTCTTTCAGTTATTAAGGGATAAGCTAAATAATTCAGAAAATTTCTCTGCAAGAAGTCATGAGGTTTAATCCGATTCTATTCTGTAAATATAATTTCTCTCACCCCAAACTTTTTTCTTCTCAACCAGATTCCAGTTAAATCCTCTCTGCGTTCCGATTGATTTTATCAAATTGATTTCACAAACTTCCGAGAGAATCATATAAACATTTGAGTCCCTGTTAATATGATCTTTGAGCGAATCAAATAACTTTATAAAATATTCGTGATTTTGTCCGCAATACCAGGCAAATTCTTCTTCTTTTTCAGGATCTTTTTTATAGTAAGGTGGATTAACAATTATATAATCGAATTTTAATCCCTTTAAATTTTGAAAAAGATCAGAATGGACAATGGAAATATCTACATTATTTTGATCTGCATTAAATTTAATATTTTCTATTGCAATGCTGCTTATGTCGGAAGCGTAAACTTTAGCACCTTTTTTAGCAGCTAAAATTGAAATTATTCCTGAGCCGGCACCTAATTCCAGGAAAGATTTTTTTTCAAGATTTAAACCTTCCACAAAACTTAAAAGCATTTTCGTACTTATAAATAATCCTGGATGAAAAACTCCAGGTTTAACTTTTACTTTGATATTATTAAAAGAGAAATCTCTTTCTTTTGAAGTGTAGAATTTTGCCAGTTTCTTAATGATCGGGGCTATTGGTCGGAAAATATTCAATGAATGATATTCTCCGAAAAAATTTTATTCAACATAAAATCCTTCAACTTCAGGACGCCTGTAATTAAGCCAGAATTTTTGAAGCGCTTTTAATTCATATGGAAGAGAATAAAAATCAAATTTATATCTGAATGATGAAATGGACCGCATAAATTTTCTTTGAAAACTTGTCAGCTTGAAATCGGATAAAGTCGGGTATCGTGCATTGATAACAGTTTCAAAATTTAAAATTTTATTTACCATTTTTGGAGTCAGCCAGGGAGTAAGAGGATTTTTTCTCAGGTCAAAATTTTCCCATTGAGGTGAAAGCCAATCTTCAAGCTTTTCAGGAAAGTGAAACCCCGATGCGGTTACTTTTTTATAAAGCTCTGATCCTTCGGTTGGTACCGGGCTGTAAACATAAATTATTATTTCCGTGTCTGGATTTATTTCCTTAATCGTTTTTATAAATTCAATATCCTCATTTATTTGCTGCATAACTTTTTCAGGAGTTTCAGCAGGAAGTCCGAGCACAAAAGAGTATTCAGGTATGATACCAAACTTTTTCATTCTTGCGGCAAACTGTTTTATTTGCTCTCCTGTCTGAGTTCCCCCTTTATCCATTTGTTTCAGAATTGCATCGTTACCGGTTTCCGCACCAAAGAAGATCATTTTGCAACCAGCATCTTTCATCAATGCAAGCGATTCATCACTATATTTATTTATTGTATCTATTCTTCCTTCGCCCCACCAGACAATATTTTCATTTTTAATTAACTTTGAAAACTCCACCGTTCTTTTTTCTGAAACAAAAAAGTTATTATCATGAAATTCAACTGCATTAGCTCCATAGTTATCTTTAAGAAATTTTATGTCTTTATAAATGAGATGTGCTGATTTACCTTTCCATCTCGCATTGTAAATTGGAACAACAGCACAAAAAGAACAAGTAAAAGGGCAGCCCATGCTTGAATGATAAGCTGCAGTTATTGTTCCGAGAAATGTTTTACCAAGATAATATTTCAACGGATAAAAGCTGTTTAGTTTTTCATACGGTAATGGAGGCAGGGAATCCTGATCAAATAATTCAGATTTTGGTGTGATGATATACTCGCCATTCTTTTTGAAAATAAGATTTTCAATTGCTGAAGGATCATTGTTATTTTCTATTACATTAAGTAACTGGGAAAAAGCTTCATCTCCGGGACCGTTAATTATATAATCAACATATCCGGAATTAAGTACGCTTTTATATTGGTTTGAAGGGAAATAACCACCCCAGATATTAATTATTTCAGGAAATATTTCTCTAATTTTTTTTACAGTTAAAATTGCCTGCTTTAATTGCAGACCTGGCATTACGGTAGAGCCAAAGTATTTAAACTCTCCACTTGAAAGCAGATTAGTTATTTTTTTCAATGGATCAAGTTCAAGATTTCCATCTACTAAAACGTAATCACGTTTTCCTTCAATAGCAGCAGCAACCTGAAGAATAGAATTAGGAATTCTGTGTTTTGAATTTGCACTTCTGGGATTAAATAAAATTACTTTGTTCATTACTTAATTGAATAAATTAGCTACATCGAATTTTCATTATAAAAGTTAAAATATGAATTAACTGTTTGGTCAATTGGAAAAAGGTTTTCAGGTTCAAATTTCAATTTACCTGAAAGCAGATTTTGAATTTCTGAAGAAAACTCTTCTTCGTTTTCAGCAATTATCCATCTTCCTGAATTAACGGCAGCTCCAACATTTTTAGAAATAACATACATACCATTTGCAAGTGCTTCGGCAAAAACATAGCCGAATCCCTCATATATTGATGTATGCAAAAAGATTTTTGCATTTTGCATTTTTTGCATAATCTCAATGTGTGGGAGCTCGCCGGTTAACTTAACATTTTTTTCAAGTTTTAATTTAGTAATTAATTCTGCCAAATGTTCTCTCTCAGTTCCATCGCCGATTATTTCTGCTTTTATTTCCGGAAAAATTTTTACAAGTCGATTAATTATGAAAATAAATAAAGAGTAATTTTTTAGTGAAATTAATGAACCCACACCTAAAATATCGATACTTCTTTGTTTATTTAAATTAAAATTTTGATCAGGAATACCCCAGGGAATAACATTATTGACCTTTCTTCCGGTTGTTTTCCATAGCTCATCAGCCTGCCTTTCACAAAGTGCCACAAGTTTCAGATGATTAAAATCAATAAAGGGCAAATAGTTGTTTTCCGGTAAGACATCCTGTCCCATAAGAGTTGTAATACATGGAATTGAAAATTTTTTTGCAGCCCGGATTGCAACCATTGTTGCCTCTGCAAGCCAGAGAGAATGAACCAAATCAAATTGTTTTCCTGTATTGATATCATAAACTTTTTTTATTGCTTTACGCCAAAACATCAACTTACCAAATCCCTTTACATTACTTCCACCTAATGGGATTACATTTATTTTATTCCAGTAATAATTATCAGTGTGATAAGGATAGTGCAGTGAAATAACTGTGAAATCAATCTCAGGATGTAAATTCAGAAATCCCTTTAAAAATTCCTGAACCATTGGAAGACAGGTGGTATCATTTTCATCAACAGGAAAACCCGGAGTGATAAGTAAAATATGTTTAATAGATTTCATATGCTTTCCAGCCATCGTCAAAATCTTTAATCTCAATCAAAGTATAATCCGATTTCAATTTTTGCCAGTTCAGCATTGGATTCATATTTGCCCACTGCACTTTAAATTTTTCCTCATTAAAAATCACAATAGAATTTTTATCAAATTCATTAATCTTCTTCTTCCACATATTGATTATTTTATTATTCACTCCGTAACTCATAAAAGATACATCTATGTCGAATGTATAAATTTTTTTATCTGGCTTGCTTTTTACAAAAGCAGAAACATTTTTTTCTAAAATATTCCTTTCATATGCTGATCTGAAGAAATATACGCTCAAAAATAATTGTAATAGAATTAAGAAACCGAGCACAGAATACTTTAAAGATTTTCTATCATTGAGCAAAATTAAAATTCTTTCAAATGGTGGATACAATACCACAGCAACAAGCGGAGTTGATAAAAGAAAAAATCTCTGGTTCTGATATGGAATTCCTGCAAGGAATAAAGCGTAAAAGAGAATCATCCCTAATGAAATTAACCATATTCTGTTTTTAAATAAACTTTTTTGAATGAAAGGAATCAGGATGAAACCAAATAGTAAGTATTGTGGATAATAAATATTTGAGAAAGCTGTTAATATATTTGGTAACCGAAAGTGTTCTGTTCCATCAGGTGTAATGAAATCTTTTTTAAAATAATTTAAGGCAGACCATCTTTGCAGCCAGACATGTTCAAGAAATTCTGTTGGGCTTGTTTTTCTTATTAAAATGTGAGGAATAATAATTATCAGAGCAATTATGATCGCAATAATTAAATGAGAGTACTTCTTTTTTCTAATAATTTCAAATAGTATCACCAGGGTTGGAATAAATAAAACAACAAATGCTGCATATCGGGTCAATACTGCCATTACAGCTAATATTGAAAAGAAAAATATTTGATTTGATCTGCTGTTGTTTATATAATTGATAAAAAAGTAAAATGATGATGTAATACAAAAAACTGAAAGTATATCAGACATCACGACAAAACTATTTCTAAACACGTAAGGAGACAATAAAAAAACAATTAACAGGTAAAGTGTTATTTGATTTTTTTCTTTAAATACTTGATTGATAATTTTATATAAAAAATAGAGACTTCCTGAAAGTGATAGAACAGAAATTAACTGGAGAGAAATCAAATTATCAATAACGAGTCCGGCAATTGCTCCAAGTATTGGGTAATAAACAGGCCAGAAATAGTCTCCGGGTGAGTTCCCGGTTTTGAAAAAATTAATAATTACTTTGCTGTAGCGATAATATTCGTGACTATCCTGTCCGTATAATCCGTTGAATCCCAAAAAGAAACGGATTATAACAAATAACAAAATTGGAGAAAGTATTAGTAGGGTTTTAGAATTATAATATTTCCTGAAATCCGGTTTCATTTCTTTATTAAAATCCAGGGGAAAGGAATATCATTTATTAAAAATAATTTCGAAGCTTTTACTTTAAGTGATTGTGGATTAAAAATAACACTATAATTAAATTCTGAAAGATTTTCATAAGTATGGTGAAAATATTTTGTGCTCATGTCCGGAAATCCCAATGAATTATAATAATTAGCAGTTCTATCACGAGCACTTTCAGCAACAGTTTGTGAATAAAAAGGACTGTCTAGAATATGAATTTCACCATTTGTTTTTGACAGGCTCAATAATTTTTCCACTAGTCTTTTAAAGTCAGAAAAATATTGAACTGAAGCATTAAGAATAATCATATCAAAAATATTTTCTGGTAAAGAATCATTAAAAATATCTGCATAAATAAATTCGATATTTGAACGATTAAATACTCTGGCTCCCTGTTCAACTTCAGTTAGATTAATATCAACGCAGAAAAAATGATGATTAGTAGATTGAGATAGCCTTCCGGAAAACCAGCAATTACCACAGCCTAAATCAAGTATTGAAAAAGTTCCATCCTTTCCTTTTAAGTAATTTTGAAATCTGTTAAAAGATCTTGCCCTGAGCTTCCATTCATTGTGATGTTGATTTGATGGGGAGGTAAAAGGTAATTCGCTTAATTCTTTATCCGAAGAAATCCTGTTTTCCTTTGCTCTAATTTTTAGATATGTTTCCTCAAATTCATTATTGATTTGAGAAAGATGATATACTCCATTTACTTTTGGTATGTTGTTCAGGAATTCCGGGATGAATTTCTTATCCACCACATACCTGCCTTTGCAGCTAAAGATTTTGATTTATACACAAATGAATTAATTGCGCCGGTTTGTTTTCCGTTTTTTAGTGAATAATTAACTTCATTTACCACTCTCCGTACAGCAAAATCATAATATTTAGCCGGGTAAGTTCTCACGAAATTTCTGTCTCTATCAGTTTGTTCTTCCCAGTTAAAACTTCCTGTCTGTCTTGCCTCAATTTCCTGGAAAAATTCTGTTCCGTTAATCGGATAAGCAACTGTAATAGTAAACTGATCAGGACTGGAAAGCTTTAAATGTTTTATCGTTTCCTCTATATCATCTTCAGTTTCACCCGGATAACCAAGCATAATAAAAGTACCGGTTTCAATGCCAAATTTTTTGCTTAGCAGAATCATTTCACGAACCTGCTCAACTTTTACCCGTCTGTCCATTTCATCAATAATTCTTTGTGAACCGCTTTCTGCGCCGATCCAGACTCTGAAACATCCCGATTCTTTCATCGTTTTAATAACATCTTCATTCATCCGGTCTGCACGTGTAATACATTCGTAATTAATCTTTATGTTTTGCCTTTTTAATTCTTCATTAAAACCTGCGAGCCATTTATGACTGATAGTAAAAACATCATCAACAAACCAGATAGAATCTGGGCTATATTCTTGTTGAATTATTTTAAGCTCTTCCGCAACAAAAGCTGGTGATCTTCGTCTATATGTTAATCCGTAAACAGCACGGCTGCACCACTTACAGGTGTAGGGACATCCTCGCATTGTGCTGACTGATATTGCATCCTTATTGTGTTTTTGTTTCCAGGCTTGCTGATAATCTTTAATATTTATGCCAGCACGATTCGGCATTGGCAGCTTATCAAGCTGATCTATCAATGGTCTTTCTGGAGTGAATTCAGTTTTGTCATTATTTATAAAAGCAATCCCATTAACTTTTGACAGGTCAGTATTTTCTTCTGATTCCATGACACGAATTAATTCAAGTGTGGTTTCTTCACCTTCGCCTATAACTGCAACATCAGCTCCGTACTTTAAAAGATTTTCAGCGTTGTAACGTACTTCAGGCCCACCAACGATTATTTTAGTCTTCTTTAATTCATCATTCGATTTTATAAACCTGATTATTTCGAGTATGTTAATTTTTGTCATTAGATTAACATAAATGGCAACATATTCAGGTTTTTCTTTTATTAAAAATAATTTGAGATTTTCTTTTGTTGAGAACGTTGTATCGAATATTTTATTATCCACTCTGTGTTTGTTCAGGTATGCAGAAATGTATAAAATTCCGAGAGGTGGATAAGGTTTCATTATCCTTTGTTCTGCAGCATCTTCATTAATAAAATATCCGTGCGTTAAGATGACTTTCATTGCTTTACCTGAATATCATTCACGACGGGTATCAAGTCATTAATAAATATTTGCATAATTGAATTTAAAGTTAGTGGAATTAATATTATAAAAAGAGGCAGCAATAAACGAGTCTCAATTATATTTCCAATAAGATAATGAACTATAATGAATAATGGTGTAACATACGAAACAAGTTTAAGGAATTGAGGATGATTTTTAAAATTTAATAAACTTAGAAGAATTAATGGTCCGAGCAGAAAAAATACGTGAATGTTTGCAATCAAAGCTGCATAAGTATTTTTGACTGACAGGAAAGGAATATTTCTGGTGATTTCATTAAAATTAAACCAATCAGGAGAAGGTGAGTGAATCAATAACCTTAAACCAAAATACGGGAATGCGACTGCGATGACAGCTAAGACAGTACGAAACACATTTCGTTTTGAAACATAATCACATATAAATAAAACAGGAATTAACATCCAGGTAGTTTCTCTATTAAATGTTCCAATAAACAAATAGGCTAAGAAGAGACCTAATGAATTTTTGTAAAGAGCATTCAAAGCTAAACAGAAGATAGCCATATTAAATAAATCAGCATTTTCGCCAATTGCCGGGCCGATAATTGAGGAGAAAGTAAAACTTAAAAGTATATCGAGGATAAATACACCGGTAAGTGAAACGATTGACGAGTAGAAATTTCGGAGATAAAAATAAAATGAGAGTTGACACAAAATTAAAAAAAGAATTTTTAACAACAGATCAATATCAAGAATTGAAAAAGATGGAATTATTAATTGTATCACCGTAACAAGATAGGGTATAAAGATTCTGTAAACATAAGGTCCGGGAGAAGATGATTGTAAAATTCCATCGATATATTGAACATTATCATAGCTTAATTGTATACAAGGGAACCTTTTTTCAAGGTGAACAGGGGCTCTGTCAGCTAAGGCCAGCAAGATTGCAAACGAGCAAAAGAAAAGAAGTATTAAGAGCAGAGATTGTTTTTCGGGTTTGTTTTTTTTCATTCAAAAGATCTCGAAGGCTTATCACTATTTCAAACAAAATTCAATTAAGAAATGATCTGAATAAGAAGACAGAAATGAAGAATTAGAAAAAATACTTTCAAGCTTCGTTAGAAAGTTAAATGTTTTTAATTTCTGCCTGAAGAATTTTTCTAAATAAGAAGGTGGAATAAAAAATCCAACTGGTTTTTTAGATAGAAAATTAAAGCTATGACTAAATATTTCTACAATCACTTTGGGGGAATAATAAAATGTTTGAACACTATTGCCGTTCAAATTTACCTGAATTCCTGATTTTATCTTTCTTCTTCGTGATTTTTTAAAATTTAGTTTCATTAAAAAGTAAAATTTTTCCCAAATGCAGTAATCGGACATTATAATAAAAATTAATCTGCCGGAATTGTTAAGATGTTTTTTAATTGAATGAGAAAATTTTTCTATCCCTGAACTGTCAACACAATTTAGTCCACCAAAGTTGGAGAAGATTAGATCAAACTTTTGTTCGAAATTTTCATTATCTATATGCAAAATATCAACTTGTTTTAACTTAATATTTTCATTCAGATTTTCTGATTCAACTTTCTGCTTTGCAATGTTAAGCATATTTATTGAAATATCAGTTGCAAGGACTGTGTGACCTTTCTTTGCAAAAAAGATTGCATCCTCGCAAGTTCCGCAATTTAGTTCAAGAATATTTAATGTTTTATTCTCCGGTAAATTTTTGACTAAATATTTGTGAACGATTTCCCTTTGAGCTAAACCGATCTGGCTTTGTGTAAAATATTCATCATAATTATTTGCAACCTGATCAAAAGCAGAAATCATCAGGCGGTTTTTTCTAATCTTTTTAGCTGGAAGAAATCAATAAGTGAGGTAGGGGAGTAATAAAGAAGAGCAAGAGCAGATCTTAAGTTTCTTTTATTTGTACTTAGAGGATTTAAAATAATATTTTTCAGGTTTGACAGACCTTGCTTTCTTCTGTAAACCTTATGAACATACCTGTGAAGTTTTTTATAGTATCTAGGATTGAATGTGCTTCTATACATCAAAGCAAGTTCATCAGAGTCCGTCCAGTTAGTTTTTTCGTTTAACTGTTCTTTTACTTTTTCGTAAAATTTTGTTCCGGGCAAAGGATACGAAACCGAAATTCCAATATCTTCCGGCATAAGATCGAGCACCATTTTAATAGTTTTTTTAATGTCTTCTTTTTTTTCTCCGAGATATCCAAACTGAAGGAAAAAAGCTGGACGGATTTTATTTTTCTTTAAAAGTTTTGATGCTTTATAAATTTGTTCAACAGTTGTTCCCTTATCCATTGCGTCCAGAATTTTTTGTGAGCCGGATTCAGCTCCCACCCAGACTGTCTCAGCACCGGATTCTGCTAATGCTGCAATCGTATCTTCCTGTAAAAGCAGATCAACACGCGATTGGATTTTATATTTAAATTTTAATCCTTTTTGTTTAACTACATCCCTGAATTCCTGAACCCAACCTGGCTTAAGTCCGAAAATATCATCACACATCCAGAAATGATCAGGCTTAAAATTTTCCAGCAGATAAGAAATTTCCTCAGTTACTTTTTCTGGTGAACGAACATTGTAACGGTTTCCGTAAATTGGTTTTGCACACCAGTTGCATCTGAAAGGGCATCCACGGGTTGTTGCAATATTCAGGGAGAAAAATCCATGATTTTCATGCCAGATTTTTTTATAGGAATCTATATTTACCAGATCCCATGCCGGCATAGGAAGTGAATCCAGGTCAGTTAATATATTTCTTTTTTTAGTAAATACTGTTTCTCCGTTTTCTCTGAAGACCAATCCATTTATCTCAGCAGGCTTCTCACAATTTGTATCAATTAACTCCTTAAGAGTAATTTCACCTTCACCAATAATTACAAAATCAGCGTTGTGGTTTAGATATTTTTCATAATGATCAGTAGAATCTGAACTGTTAACAACTACTTTACAGCCATTTTCCTTTGCAATCTCTGACATCCGGAATGCAGCTTCGCGCATGTTTGTTAAACACATTTTGGTCAGGTAGTTGAAGCCATCGTCATAAATAACAACATAATCAGGTTTTTCATTTTTTAGTACTGTAGTTATTTGCTCCGGAGATTCTACCAGAGCAGTATCAAAAAGCGAAACCTGGTATCCCGCTTCCCTTAAAACTGAAGCTGCATAAATGGTACCAAGTGGTGGATAAGGCTGCCTGGCTTTCCATTGTTTCTGATCAAATCTGTAAAAGTACGAATGCGTAAATAAAATCTTTTTCATTTCAATCTGTTGTCAACCAAAATCTATCTTCAATTGCTTTAATTCTTTCTTCGAACGTCTCAAGTACTTTTTTCTGAAAGAATTTAGGATGGTGTTTTGATTCTTTCTTGCTCGATTTAAATGCAAGCTTAAAATCCTCTTCATTAAAATTTTTATACTTGGCTCTGTTGAACTTGTTGAACAAGTTCATTGCAAAATCATCAATTTTATCACCAAGTTTTCTCATCATTAATTTTTCTATTAATGATTTTATGAATCCATCTTTCCTATTTAAAACTTTATCGGTTTTACGTTTAGGATAATTAGGAAAGAAATCTTTTATCCAGTTATTTTGTTCATAAAGTTCATCGTACATTTCAGTTCCGTACGTAGGAATCAGTGTCGCAAGCTCAATTGCTGTAAATGAATTCTTTTCTTTAATTTCAAGGTTTTCGGCATCAACAAAATAATTAATGCAGAAATTCTTTTTAGAATTTAAAAGAAACACTTTTTTGAAAAGCATTAATGAGAGTCTAGTGAACCAAACTCGGTTCGGATAAGTAATGACAAAATAATCGATATCAGAATCTTCCTCCATAAAACCTTTTGACAGAGAACCGGAAAGTAAAATCCCACGGGTAAATGGGAACCTTGAAATAAAGCTGGAAATACGTTTAGCAGTTTTTAATCTTTTACCGGCAAGTTTGTTTCCCTTCTGACGGCGGGATATATAATAATCATTATCCTTTAGGAGGAAGTAGTTTTCTTTTTTGTAAACAATTTTTTGATCATAAAGTTTATTTAGCTCGTAAGTTACTTCACCCAGGTTTGTATGATTTGTATTCAGATTATAATATATTTCTTCGGCAGTCAGGGGATAGGTAAAAATATCATAGTAAGCCATTGTCCGGATAATACTTTTGCCTAATGGAGTAATATTTATTTCCTTGTCCAAATTTTTTATTTTTATTGTGATCTTGCTTAGAGTCTGAGAGTTTATTTGTTAAATTAAGAAATTAATGTAAATATTCGCAAGAAGAGAATGCAACTCTTAACCATTAACAGTGTAAATTATAGCTTATTTTAACAAACTCTGAATTTATTGTCAATTTTATAAATGTCTTCAAGACAATCTAAATATTCAGGACTAAAATTTTTATTTGGACTAATTCTATTATCTCCGGTTGTCTATTCTACAGCATTAATGGATATACAATTAGCACAAAAAATGTTCTTTTATTGTATCGCAGTTATTCTTTTTTTATCACAAATTTTGAAATATGAATCAGATAAAAATATCCGGCTCTACAAACCACTTTTTTTTCTGATATTATTATTTCCGTTCACATTCCTTACCTCATTTATAAATGGTTCTGAATCACTCTTAATTCTTCACTTTACAAACCAGGCTGTTCCATTAAGTATCGTTCTTCTTACAATATTTATTTTTATTATCCTGGGCGAGGAAAGTTTTTTCAAAACTGTTTCATTTTCAGTTGTCATAATTGCTACTATGTTTAGTATTATCGGACTGCTGGAAGTTTACGGTCAGAAAATAATTGCTCTTCCTACAATTATAGGACCGGGTTCAACACTCGGGCATCGAAGTTTTGCAGCGGAATTTCTTTTACCAGCGTTACCATTTATTCTCATATTAAAAAACTATGTGCAAAAGAAAAACCAATACATTCTATTGATAGTTTCATTTATTCAGATTTCATTTCTTTTTTTTACTCGTAACCGTTCTTCGATGATTATTCTTGCTGTTGTGTTATTACTTTATTTCCTTTTTATATTTTTCAAAAAGAAAAAAGGGGAGAAGTTAAAAATTATACTTGCTGTTGCAGCTGTTGTAATATTTTCTTTTTTATTTGCACTTCAGGATGTAAAAGGTACACAAAGACCGGAATTGGAATCAACAGTTCAAACTTTATTCGATACAAATTATAAAAGTAACAGTCTGAGAATTAAATATTGGGATGCATCTGTACAAATGATTAAAAGTAATCCTTTGACAGGAATTGGATTGATGAAGTGGAGCGGTTATTTCCCGATGTATTCAGGGGACTATTTCAATGATGACAATATTTTTTATGTTCAGAGTATTCATTCACACAATGATTTTCTTGAATTAGCCTCTGAAAACGGATTAGCTTCATCAATAATTTTTTTGCTGATTATATGTTTTGTTTGCTATTCTTTATTGAAAAAGGTCAAGTTGAATGAAAATTACTTATTGCTGCTTTTGTCATTCTTAATAACACTCTCTTTCTCACTTGTTGCCTTTCCATTTCAGAAATTTTCATCCTTTTTCATAGCTTCAATTGCGGTTGGGATTGCTATGGTTAATGATAAAAGAATTTTAAAGAACTCTGTTGAAATTAAAACAAAGTATCTTAAAATAGTTACAATGGTTGCAATAATAATTGGTACTATTGTTACATTTATAAGAATAAAATCTGAAGTAAATCTTAAAGAAGCAATCGCATATAAAGAAAACAAATTGTATTTTCAAATGCTTCAAAAACTTGAAGATGTATCACAGGTTTTTTATCCATTCGATCCGTCAAAACAACCGGTGGATTATTACAGGGGTCTCGCTAATTACAGGTTGCACAGGTTGCCTCAAGCTTTAGAGAAAAATCTGAATGCAATGGAACTTGCACCATATAGCCCGACAGTAATGAGAAATTTAATTGGAGCCTACCAGGCAATTGGCGATATTGAAAAGGCAGAACAAAAGTATGAACAATATAAAAATATGTTCCCAAACTGCATTGATCCGCAGATTAATTTACTAATTCTTTATACCCGGCGAGGAGAAAAAGAAAAAGCTGAGAAGCTTCTCTCTGAACTTGAAAAAAAAGCACCTGATAATTTCAGGCTTATTGAGTATAAAAAAGAAATAAATTCAAATTAAATGAAGATTTAACTAAACAAAATTCCCAGTTTGTCTTACCTCTTAAAACCATTTTCCTTATTTTTATAATAGCAAAAATCAAACTTTATCCACAGAAGGGGATTCTAATTCTTTATTTGAAATCAGAGAGATAATTTTTATGGAAAAACTACTATTACTTGGAGCAGAAGCAATTGCACAGGGAGCAATTGATGGTGGAATGTCTGGTGTATATGCCTACCCCGGAACACCTTCAACAGAAATTACAGAATATGTTCAACGAAATAAAACTGCAGCTGAAAGAAAAATCCACAGGCAGTGGTCAGCAAATGAAAAGACTGCAATGGAAGCAGCACTCGGAATGAGCTATGCAGGTAAACGTGCAATGGTGTGTATGAAGCATGTTGGTTTAAATGTTGCTTCAGACGCATTTATTAATTCTGCGATAACCGGAGTTAACGGCGGATTAATTGTTGCGGTAGCTGATGATCCTTCAATGCATTCATCACAGAATGAGCAGGATTCAAGATTCTACGGAAAGTTTGCAATGATTCCAATTCTAGAACCATCAAATCAGCAGGAAGCTTATGATATGGCTTATGAAGGATTTGAATTTTCTGAAAAATATAAAATACCAGTCTTAATAAGAATTACAACCAGACTTTCACATTCGCGGTCAGGAGTTGAGACAAGAGATACTAAAATTGAAAATCCTTTAACTTATCCGGAAGATCCAATCCAGTTTGTATTGCTTCCATTTAATGCAAGAAAAAGATATAAAAGTTTGCTCGCAATTCAATCATTAATTGAACAGGAATCAGAGCGTTCAGTTTATAACACTTATTTCCCGGGAAGAGATAAATCACTTGGAATAATTGCCTGCGGAATTGCCCATAATTATTTAAAGGAAAATTTTCCCAAAAGAAACTGTCCTCACCCAATTCTTCAAATCAATCAATACCCTCTACCTTATGCAAAAGTTGAAAGAATTTTTGATGAATGTGAAAGAGTAATGGTACTTGAAGATGGTTATCCATTTGTCGAAGAGCAGTTAAGAGGATTTTTAAATAAAAGTGGAAAGATCCTGGGAAGACACGATGGCACAATTCCTGAATACGGAGAACTGAATCCTGATGTAGTTGCAAAAGCTCTTGGCAAACCAGTAAAAACAGGTTTGCCTGTTCCGGCTATTGTTGCAAACCGTCCGCCCGAACTTTGCGCAGGCTGCAGCCATCGCGATATTTATTCAGCACTTAATGAAACGATGAAAGAATTCGGAAAACAAAAAGTTTTCTCCGATATTGGCTGCTATACACTCGGCGCACTTCCTCCCTGGAATTCTATTAATTCCTGCGTTGATATGGGTGCATCAATTACAATGGCAAAAGGTGCTGCAGATGCTGGCGTGCGTCCTTCAGTTGCTGTAATCGGCGATTCGACTTTTACTCACAGCGGAATGACTGCTTTGCTGGATTGTGTTTATGAAAACACTCCCCTTACGGTTATTATTTCAGATAATGCAACAACTGCAATGACAGGAGGACAATCATCTCATGCAACCGGAAAGCTGGAAGAAATTTGTATAGGGCTTGGGGTAAAACCTGAACACGTAAAAGTAATGACTCCGCTGCCAAAATATCATGATGAAATGGTAAAAGTTTTTCGGGAGGAATTATTATATGATGGTGTTTCAGTTATAATTCCTAGAAGAGAATGTATTCAAACTGCCACCCGGAGCAAGAAAGAGCAGAAGGTGAAGGCAGAGGAGGTTTTATCATGAAGTCAGATATAATTTTATCCGGAGTTGGCGGACAGGGAATCCTCTCAATTGCTGCTACAATAGGAATGGCAGCATTAGAGAATAATCTTTTTTTAAAACAAGCTGAAGTCCACGGTATGAGCCAGCGCGGCGGTGCTGTACAATCTCATTTACGTATTTCGGAAAATGAAATTGCCAGTGATCTTATTCCGCAAGGTAAAGCAGATTTAATTATTTCAGTCGAACCAATGGAATCACTAAGATACTTACCCTGGCTTTCAGAAAACGGATGGCTTGTAACGAATACAACTCCATTTGTTAATATACCTGATTATCCGGATATGAAAGATCTGATTGCGGAAATAGAGAAGATTCCAAATCATATTGCAATAAATGCGGATGAGATTGCCAGACAGGTAAAATCTCCCCGTTCATCGAATATTGTAATGCTAGGGGCTGCATCACCATTTCTGGATATCCCATATACTAGTCTTGAAATTGGAATTCAAAAAATATTTGGAAGAAAAGGGGAGAAAATCGTTCAGTTAAATATCGACGCGCTAAAAACAGGAAGAGAATTTGCTCTGGAACATACTTCGGTAGGAAGTAAATAATCATTCACCTAATCTGAATTGAATCTGGTTAAAATAACTTTTTTTAAAGTTATACCATTAATTAAATACTACTTAGATGTGAATGCTTCTACTTCTTCAACAGATTTGGGAATTGGTTTTGAACCCAGCACTCTATAAGCATCTTCAGTTACTAAAACGTTATCTTCAATTCTAACACCACCAAAATCACGGTATTCTTCTACCTTATCATAGTTGATATAATTAGAATGTTTACTCTCTTCTTTCCACATATCAATTAACTGGGGTATAAAATAAATTCCAGGTTCAACCGTAAAAACAAAACCAGGCTTTAGAGCTTTTGCAAGTCTTAAATAATTTAAGCCGAATTGTTCACTTCTGGAAACTGACTCATCATAACCAACATATTTTTCACCAAGGTTTTCCATATCGTGAACATCAAGACCCATCATATGACCAAGTCCGTGTGGAAAGAAAAGTGCGTGAGCGCCGGATTGTACTGCTTCATCAACATTTCCCTGCATCAATCCCAACGAATTCAATCCTTCGGTAATTACTCTTGAAGCTAAATGATGTAGATCTTTATACGTTGTATCCGGCTTAACCGCTTCGATTGCAGCCATCTGGGCTTTAAGCACAATCTCATAAATTTCTTTTTGCTTTTCTGAAAATTTTCCTCCCACAGGAAGCGTTCTTGTAATATCACTTGCATAGTGCAGCCTGGTTTCTGCACCGCTATCGTTCACAAGCAAATCACCGGCTTCAAGATAATTTTCATGGGAGTGGTTATGCAATGTTTCACCGTGTCTAGAAACTATTGGTCTAAAGGACATTCCTCTTCCTAAAGATAAAGCAACACCTTCAATCATTCCGGCAATTTTCTTTTCCTGAACTCCCGGTTTCAACATTTTCATCGCTGCAGTGTGCATCTTGTTTGCAATATCCACTGCATAATCAATTTCTTTAATTTCTTCTTCCGATTTAACAGAGCGCTGGTTTACAACTGAAATAATAAATCCTTTTGAAGTATAATCATTAAGTCTCTCTGGTCTTATTCCGATTATATTTCCGAGCATAAAAAGATTTTCTGTTCTGTATTGTGGAAGAAAATGAATTTTCTTACCTCTGGCAATTGCATCATTAATTATATTATTAAGACTTTTAAAATCACCATGATTCTCTACACCAGATTTTTCAGCCAGATCAGCAACCTTTGGCTGAGGTCCCATCCACACAATATCATCGATTGAAAAGTCTTCGCCAAATAAAGTTTCAGAATTGTTATCAATATCAATAACGGCAAAAAGATTCGGGATATCTAAACCAAAGTAGTAAAGGAAAGTACTATCCTGTCTGAAATCAAATGTGTTGCCTAAATAATTTGCCGGGCTTTCGTTATTCCCCGGAAACAATAGCAGACCAGATTGAAAATTATTTTTTAAACTAGTTCTTCTTGAGTAGTAAACTTGTGAATCGAACATAAAGAGCTCCTGTTTCGTAAAATTTTTTTGACCGCATTTGAAATTAAATAAGAATTACTTTGCGGGCTACCACCTTATATTAAGTATCGAAACTTATCGAATTTCAAATCAGAAGTCCATTTTTATTAATACAAAAAACAAAATATGCTATAGTAAGGATTTTAATAAAATGCTATATTATTGATTAAATTTTACATTAATTAATTATTCAGGGGAATTTTTGCTTAATTAGTTTATAAAGCGGATTTTATCCTCTGAAGAATTGGGTTGTATGAAAAAGATGAAAAAATTTACTTCAGTTTTAATTTTAATCTTCATTCTTTCACCATATCTTAAAGTTGAAGCCCAGAAAGTCAGCAATTTCAGGCAACATGCTTTTTCCCGTGCGTTTGTTTTAACTGGTGAAGGTGGTTTGACTTTAGGCCTGACCGATTATAAAAAAAATAGCACGGGTTTTTCTTCAAGACTCTCAGGTGAATATTTCTTTCCTACTAGTTCCGCACATTGCTTTGGATTAGGATTAAGATTGGGATATCTCAGTATTGCAGGGAAGGATGATAGGGGAGTTATTGCGACAAAAGATAACCCCAATCAACCTATCCCACCATCATTTGAATCAAAATCTTTTTCTGCAGGACTTGGTGTGATCTATTTAATTTCTGTAGGTGATGTTTTCTTTCCGCAAGCTTCTTTCGGATTTTCAAATTTGTGGTTTGATCCAAAAGATAATAACGGCAAACCTGCATTAGGCAATTCTATGGATCTTTACTCAAAATCTACTCAGGTTTTTAATCTTGATTTAGGATTCAGAATATTGGCTATTGATAAATTAAGTTTTAATGCATCTGCAGGAATAAATGTATCCTTAAGCGATTATCTGGATGATGTTGCAGCTGCAGGTAAAAATGATTCTTATCTGACATTCATGTTTGGCATTTCATATTCACCCTTCCGCAATGCAGATCCTGATGATGATGGGATAAAAGGTAATGACGATCTTTGTCCTGATGAGCCTGAAGATTTTGATGGATTCCAGGATGATGATGGATGTCCTGATCCGGATAATGATGGGGATGGTATTCCTGATGAATTGGATAAATGCCCTGATGAGCCTGAAGATTTTGATGGATTTCAGGATGATGATGGGTGTCCTGATCCGGATAATGATAATGATGGAATTGAAGATGCATTTGATAACTGTCCAAATGAAGCCGAAGATTTTGATGGATTTGCTGATCTCGATGGTTGTCCTGATTATGATAATGATGGTGATGGCATTCCGGATTCAGTTGATAACTGTCCTAATATACCTGAAACATTTAATGGAATTAATGATGATGATGGCTGCCCTGATTCAGTGACAACTGAATTACCGAACAAGTTTATTTTAAGTGCAGATGAAATTTTCAATAAGAATTCTGCTCAGGTTAAATTTGAAGCAAAAGGTATTCTTGATAATGTTATTTCTATACTTAGACAACATCCTGGTGTTGTCTGGAGAATTGAAGGTCACATGGATACACAGGGGAGTGAAAACTATATGAGAACATTATCTTTTGAAAGAGCAAAAGCAGTGCTTGAATATTTTTCAGATTTTGGTGGGTTGAACAAAGCAGATTTTGAGATTTTTGGAATGGGAGATAAATTTCCTGTCGGAAATAATAATACTGAAACCGGAAGAAAACAGAACAGAAGAATAGAAATAATAAAAGTTGAATGAGTTAATTTATTAATATTTGACGAGCTTAATTAATTTGTATTGTTGATAGTTTACTCATCCCAAACATGATAAAGAACAGGAGAAATCATTTCAAATATTGGAAAATAACCGGTAATATCTACACACAAATTTATTCTTGTCTATTTTTTCTGACTTTTTTTAAGGATCACATTTGGTATAATTATTTATACTTTTACTAACAACTAGAAACTCCAAATTACTTGTTAGGAGCAATAAATGGGATCATTAAAAATATTAAGCTTGCATAAACCATTTTCAGGATTAGATATAGACAGCTCCTATGAAAAAGAAAAAACTATAAAAGATTTTTCTGTTGAAAAAAGCAAAGAAAAGAATTTAAAAGGACTTACAAAATTAATTTTAAGTATAGGTTATTTTGGGGCTTTAATTTTTTCACTGGTTAAGTTGTTGACGTAGTACTAAATACTTTAAACAAATAAAAAAAGCAGGATATAAAAATCCTGCTTTTCTTTTTAAACAAAAATATTTACTCAAAGTTTTTTAATTACTTTAGCCGGAACACCAGCAACTATTGTTTTGGGTGGGACATCTTTAGTAATTACAGCTCCGGCACCAACCACAGCAAACTCACCAATTGTAACACCACACATTATTGTTGCTGAAGAGCCGATAGAAGCTCCATTTTTAACAAAAGTTTCTACAACTTTCCAATCTGCTTCCGATTGCATTGAGCCATCCATATTTACAGCACGCGGTACTTTATCATTAATAAATGTTACGTTGTGTCCTACAAATACATTATCCCCAATATGCACACCCTCACAAATAAATGTGTGAGAAGATATTTTACAGTTTTTACCAATAGTTGCATTTTTTTGGATCTCAACAAAAGTTCCAACTTTTGTGTTATCGTCGATTGAACAGCCGTATAGATTTACAAAGTCGAAAATCTTTACGTCTTTTCCCAGTTTAACATTGTTAATATTTTTCTTTTCCATAGTATTTTTCCGATTAAATTTTCTAAATTATTTTAGGATTACCAATTTTGATTTATTATTAGAATTCATTTTCAAAATTATTAAAAACAACAATTCAAATAACTTTAAAAAAAATCTCTCCAAAACAGAGAGATTTACTTTAAATTATTAATTGAAAAAATTAATTAGACTAAAACAGAATTGTCAATTTCTACAATCTTACCCATATTTTTAATTGATTTATCACTTGCCTCAAGTAAACGGATAACGGCTAATCCATCTTTACCACTTGTTATGGGCTGTCTGTCTTCATCAATTGAAGAAATAAATTCTGTCACTCCAAGAGCAAGTGCTTCGGTTTGATTTACCTTAGGGGAGAACATGTCACCGATTCTATATTGAACAAGAGCTTCGTGAATGCTTTCCTGAGTTTTAAAATCAACTCCGCTGTCATAAACTTTGATTTTTTCGAAATTCTCCATGTCATCATAAACTAGCATTTTCTTATCACCACCAACAATCATACGTCTTATTTTTACTGGTGAAACCCAGTTTATATGAAAATGTGCGAAACAGTTATCTTCAAAATATATACAGATGTGTGCAAGGTTTTCCTTGCCGTTAAAATTTGCAATTCCGTTTGCACTGAGTGCTTTAACCTGGTGGTTTTGAAGAATGTAGTTCATAATTGAAAGATCGTGAGGAGCTAAATCCCATACGACATTTACATCTCTCTGGAATAACCCCAGGTTTATTCTTTCAGAATCAAAATAAATTAGATTACCCAGAACATCGTTATCAACAAGCTCGCGCATTTTTCTAACAGCGCCATTATAAATAAATGTATGATCAACAAAAATCTTTAAATTTTTTCTGTCAGCAATATCGATGAGTTCTTCTGCTTCTGCCACGCTTGAGGTAAATGGTTTTTCAACCCAGATATGTTTTCCTGCTTCTAAAGCTTTTTTAGCAAATTTATAATGAGTATCAACAGGAGTTGCAATTACAACTGCATCAACATCTGAATCGAGCAATTCATGACAATCTGTAATTAATTTGGCGGCAGGGAATCTTTCTTTTATAAATTGAAGTCTTTCTTTTCTTGTATCACAACCTATTACTTCTTTAACATCATGATTTGCAAGAAAATTTCTTACAAGATTGGGACCCCAATAACCTAAACCAATAATCCCTATTTTCATAATAGAGTACTCCTTTTCTTAACATAAAATAAATTAACAGGTTACTATTTGGCTCCCCGGGCGGTCAACATCGCAGGAATAGTCTGGAAGATTAGCTGCAGATCGAACCAAGGAGACATGTTATTAATATAGTACAGATCAAGTACCACACTTTCATTATATGAAACTGAACTTCGACCCCAGACCTGCCATACACCCGTGCAACCAGGAATAACACTAACTCTTCTTTTTTGCCATTCGTCATAGTTTTCAAATTCATAAGGTAAGCAAGGTCTTGGTCCAACTAAGCTCATCTCTCCTTTAAGTACATTAAAAAATTGAGGTAATTCGTCAAGTGATGTTTTACGAATTATATTTCCAATCCAGGTAATTCTGGAATTATTAACAACTTTTGTTCGTAGTTTTCCACTACTGTCTTTTATAAAGTCGATCATTTCTTTTTTACGGTCCTCATCTTCACCATTGATCACCTTCATTGAACGGAATTTAAATATATTAAATTCTTTTCCATATCTACCAATTCTGGCTTGCTTGAATAAAATAGGACCTGAAGATGATAACTTAACCATCAATGCAATTAATAACATTACCGGTGAAAGTACTAATAGTGCAAAGCTTGCAAGTACTAAATCGAAAATTCTCTTCATAATTATTGTAATCAAATTGTTGTAATGAGCAGTAACATCAATCACCGGAATATCTGCATATTTTTCAGTAGCAAGTCTTTCGGCAACAATATGAAATAACTCAGAAGAAACACGAATATTTACGTCATATTCCTTGCATTTATCTATTAGAGCCAAAACATTTTCATTATCATCATCGTCCACTGCAATGAGAAGTTCATCTACGTCATATCGTTTCATTATGTCATCTAATTCATCAAAGTGGCCAATAACCTTTTTATTAATTACTATTTCTGTCCCTATAGGTTTATCAGTATCTACAAATCCAATAATATTTAAGCCAATTGGATTTTCATACATCAGTTTAGTTGCTAAAAGTTTTCCTGAGCGGCCATCACCCAATATAATTACATCTCTTTTAAATCCTGTTTGACTGTATTTAATAAATAAAAATCTTAATAGTTCTACCCTTACTAGGTAAATCAGCGGAACACCGATTAAAACAAATAAGAAAATAAGATAACGTGAATCGATAATTCTGGAATTCTCAATTAACAATGAAATTAAAATAACATTCAAGGCACCGTAATAAAGCGCCTTAAATATATTAGATAGATGTGAAGCCCTTGTGATCAAAACATTTACTCTGTAAAGTCCGTTATATTGGAAGATTACCAAAAAGGCCAAAGACAATCCAAAGAAAATAAATGAATATGGAAGAGCCTGCACATTGAATTCAATAAAATCCAAGCTTTTGTTATTTCTCAGCAGGAACATAGATAACATAAATGATGAGTAGATAACTGTTATATCACCGATACCAAACAAATATTTAAAAGCAGGTATTCTTTTCATTATTTTAATTGATTTATTATGCCCTTCACAAAAGGAGGAAATTTTAGTATTGAACCCAAAACAGAAATTATGCCATAAAAGTACTTATTAAATCAAACATTAAACTAACTAATCACTTTTCCAGATCTTTTTTTAGTTTCATAATGAGATAATACTAATAATCAAGACCACGAATTTGAGACAAAAAAATTTTTCGTTGTGTAAAGTCGATTAAATCAGCTTGATTATAATTGTTTTCTAACTTTGACAAGTATTTAAATTCCGAATTCTTTGGTAGCATAACAGTTTAATTTAATTTCCCAAAAGTACCTTACTAATTATCATTAAAAAGTATTACTCTGTTATCCTGAATTCGTTGTGGAAAGTTCTTTAAGATTTAATTTAATAACTTTATGAATAAGTGAATCTAAAGAATAAAACCTGGTCCAATCCGAACGCAATTTTTCTCTGTCTGAATTAAAAACAATATCGGCTGTATCAGGATTAAGATCCATATATTCTGCGTTAAGTTTTCTATTTGATATTTTTTCGAATCTTTGGCTTATGTATTCGTTTTGGTTCGCATCACCAACAACAAGATAATCTTCCTCATCGTTTATAATGGCAGAATTAATTATCAAATCTATTGCTTCATCTATATACAAAATATTTGAAACGTGCCCTTTATTAACTGCTATTTTTTTATTGTTAAATGCACTGTTAAAAAGCTGAGTTAAAAGTTGAGTAGGTACCTCACCAAATGCTGCAATAGATCCCAATCTTAAATTTATAACTTTAGTAGATGATTTATGAAATAAAGCATTAAAATAATTTTCTGCAGCTACTTTTGATATTCCATAAGGTGATAACGGTTTAGGAATGGAGGATGATGAAACCGGATTTTGATTTAATTCACTAAATATTTTTATAGTTGAGATGTTTATAAATTTTTTTGGTTGGTTCTCTTTTAACCAATTCCAAAAAAAATCATGTGCATAAAGATTTGAATTTATCTCATAGAGTAATTGTTCAGTAAATGATTTAGTCCGATCAACTTGCCAGTGGAAATTTACTATATAATCAGGAATTTCAAGGAGATTTAAATCTTTCTTTCCATAAATTCGGACAGGTTTTACATGTGACGCCCATTCTACCCTTTTAGGAAGCTCTGGATATCCTTTTAAGATAATTGGAGTTATTATTGCATTTAGCTCTTCCAGCCGTTGGCAGATTTCTCTTCCTAAACGACCGGTTGAGCCTGTAATAAGAAATTTTTTTCCTTTTAAGATTATTTACTCCCAGCTTCTTAAAACTTCTTGATTA
Organism: uncultured Ignavibacteriales bacterium; assembly: GCA_963715745.1. Classification (GTDB taxonomy): domain Bacteria; phylum Bacteroidota; class Ignavibacteria; order Ignavibacteriales; family Ignavibacteriaceae; genus CAWGJF01. Next base: position 3,594,473 of record OY970271.1, on the reverse strand, counting down.
AGTAGTTCTTCCGCGGTGTAAGGCAAGCCCTTAAACCAGGCAATGGTTTTGCTTATTCCTTCTTCAATAGTAGTTTGAGGTAAATAACCAGTTAATTCTTTAAAATTGGAATTGCCTCCAAGATGTCTCATAACATCACCGGGACGCGGTGCCTGCTTCTGAATAAAAACTTTTGGATCAAGTGAAAATTCATTGCAAATTGATTCAGCAATTTTTCTGATAGTGATTTCTTTACCTGTGCAAATGTTAATTGATTTATTATGACAAGATTTACTATTTGCAACATCAAATATTCCTTTTGCTGCATCCTCAACGTAAATAAAATCCCTAGTTTGATCTCCTTCACCAAAAATTACCAAAGGTTTCTTGTTCATTGCTCTGACAATCATCTTAGGTATTAATTCGCCTCTGTAGCCTTGCCAGTGAGAATGCGGGCCATACATATTAAATGGTCTTACTGTAGTCCAGGGCAAACCGTAAGTTCTCCCAAAACTGAAAGTATACATATCCTGTGCAACTTTGGATGCAGCATAAGGTGTTTCAGGTAAAAGAGGATGTTTTTCATCCATTGGGATATATTGTGCTGTTCCAAAAACTTCTGATGAAGAACAGTTGACAAACAACTCAACATTATTACTGCGTGCAACATTTAAGCAATTTAAAGTTCCGTTAACAATAACATCATTTACTCTTTGGGGTTCCTTAATAGATTGCCGTAAATCAAGAACAGCTAAATGAAAAACAATATGACAATTTTCAAATGCTTGCCTTACAATGTCTATATTAGTTATATCACCTTTTATTACTTTAAGATTCGGATTGTTATTAACTTCTTTTAGATGCAACTCTTTTCCATGAGAGAAGTCATCCAATATTGTCACTTTATTACCATTTTCTAATAATAGACGGACTAAGTGTGAACCGAGGAATCCGGCGCCGCCAGTAACTACGATATTTTTGTTTCGCAAAACGATCTTTCCTTTCATTTGAGATATTAAGTAGTATATAAATTTAGTTATATAGTTTTACACAATAATCATCATTAAAGCAATTTAAGATTGAAGAAAAAACTTTCAAAATTACTTCATAAAAAACTCTCTAATCTTTGTTGCAACATATTCAATCTGTTCTTCCGTTAATTCAGGAAACATTGGCAGTGATAAACCCGTTCGTGCTAAATCTTCCGTAATCGGGAAATCACCTTTTTTATAACCTAAGTAGTTGAAACACTTTTGAAGATGTAACGGGACAGGATAATGAAGTCCACTGGCAATTTCATTTTCAGATAAAAATGTTTGGAGTTTATTTCTAGTTTCTTCCCTTTCCTCAACACTTTTACCATTTATTCTTATAACAAAAAGATGATAAACATGTTTATGATTAGGTAATTCTTCTGGCAAGGATAACTCTTTGAGATTACCAAGTAACTCTTTGTACTTTGCTGCAACTTTTCTTCTTCCATTTGTCCAGCCCTCTAGGTGCTTCAATTTCACACCTAAAACAGCTCCCTGAATTCCTTCCATTCTATAATTGTGACCGAAATTTTCGTGATAATATTTTTCTGATTGACCATGTTCACGAAGCTGAGTCACTTTTTTGGCAAGTTGTGCATCATTTGTAACAACAGCGCCAGCTTCACCATATGCACCAAGATTTTTCCCCGGATAAAAACTAAACGATGTTGCTATTGACAAACTCCCAACCTTCTTTCCCTTGTACTCTGCAAGATGAGCCTGGGCTGCATCTTCCACAAGAGTCAGGTTATGTTTTTTTGCTATTTTGTTCAAAGCATCCATATCAGCAGCTTGACCATAAAGGTGCACAGCAACAATTGCTTTTGTTTTCTTAGTAATTGCTGCTTCAACTTTTGCCGGATCTATGTTGTAACTTTTGGGGTGACAATCCACAAACACTGGGTTTGCGCCACATAAGGTTGCTCCCCAGGCAGAGGCAATAAATGTATTAGCCGGTATAATTATCTCATCTCCAGGGCCAATTCCCAACGCCCAAAGAACCAAATGATTAGCATCTGTTCCTGAACTAGTTCCGACACAGTGATTAACATGGTGTGCTTTTGCAAAATCATTTTCAAACTGTGAAACCGATTTGCCCAAAATGAAAGCAGTATTGTCAAGTATTTCTTGAATTGCTGGATTAACTTCATCCTTAATTGTTTTGTATTGAGCTTTAAGATCGAGGAATGGAACTTTCATTGATTACCTCCGTAAAATCAACTTCTTTATTTCTTTGTATAATTATTCCCTTAAAAAAATTTTATGTGATATAAGATTTTTGATTATAGGGTTTTGTTAATGAGCAAGAACTGTGCTAATCAAATTTAGTGTTCGATTAACAAATATTAATGTTTTGAATTGGAATATTTATTTTGTTTAAATTACTCATTGCTCAAAATTATTCGAAATGAATTTTATGTTTATTAGAATTGATTTAAATATGTTATCTAATTAAGTAGTATTATGAACCAAAAATTAAGAATTTTCTCATTTTGATATTTCTGATTATATATATACTTCTAAGAATGACAATTTATCCGGTATTGATGGCATAAATATTGTCTTTTGTCTATTCGTGATTATAAATTATCTGCTATACTTAAATTTTAATATTAAGAACTTAAAATTGACCTGTACTGTTATTTAAATAAAACTATTTTATCTACTATTATTTATCTATTCATTCCGAATTAGGAATTCATGAAGAATTTATTAGTTATTCTTTTTACAACAATTTCATTGTTTATTAGTATAAATTCATATGCACAGAAAATAAATCCAGGCGATGGGATTAGAATATCTTTTTTGGATGTTAAAGATGTTTCTACTGGCGATTATTATATTCAACCAAATGGGTTAATTAACTTACCTCTTATTGGTATTATTAATACGAATAATAAAGATTTTGAAGAAATAAAATCAGAAATAGTATCTCGTTACAGTTCCTTGTATAAAGATCCCCAACTAAGTGTTAATGCTTTATTTAAAGTAAATATTCTTGGAGAAGTAAAGAGTCCTGGATTTTATTATGTTTCTGATTATGAGAAATTTACGGCGCTTTTAGCATACGCCGGAGGAACAACACAGGCAGCAGATTTAGATGATATTAAATTAATAAGAAACTCTAAACAAATTGATATTGATGTGGAAAAAATAATTCAGGAAGGCAGCACAGTATCGGATATTGAATTACAGTCTGGAGACCAAATTTTTGTTCCAAGAAATTGGTGGACGGATAATTCAGCTTGGGTAACTATATTTATTTCTGCGGCTGCTCTAATTGCAACTACTTATGCAATATTTTTTAAATAGAGATAATAAATTAATTATCATAGAAGAAAATTATTATTATGGCTAATATACCATTAAAAAACACAAATAAAGAGAAATCACTCCTCGAGATTATCAATATTATTTATAAAGGACGTATAATAATAATTGTTTCTGTATTTGTTTGTCTTGTTCTAGCGTATTTGTATAATCAATTTTCCACCCCAGTTTTTGAATCTACGGCACTACTTAAAAAAGAAGTTAAAGATAATGGGGGACAAAGGGATGAACTATCCGAATTTATCCGGCTTCAAACATCAGATCAACTAGAAACTGAAATGGAGTTAGTTAAAACAAGACAAGTATTAAGCAGAGTAATCAATGATCTAATGCTGTATGTGGAACAAAAAAAGATAGTTGGTCCAAATGGGGATTCTTATGAACTGAATAATGCATTAATTCAAATCCCTGACTCGGGGAGTACATATTCTGGTGAATTTTCAGTTGACAGACCTGTTTTTAATAATTTTGAATTATTAAATAAGAATTCAGATTTTGAATTATATATAAAGAAAACAGGCAATAAAAATTATGAATTATGGAATGCTGAAAAAAACAAATTAATAAAAAGCTTTAATTCTTCTATCTCAAGTAATTTAAATATTCGGAGTGATATTAATATTACTGATTCGCTTGACTCAGCTCGGTTGTTAGTAGGAGATCAAAATGGAATCAATGTAAAAACGGATTTTGCAAAATTTGATTTTAGTTGGGATGGTGCCCCTATTGGTTCCGAATTTTTTTTTAGTATTAAGAATTATAATAAACTTCTAATAAATTTTGGTAAAAATATAATTGTTTCAAGAGTTGGTCATACAGATGTATTTGAAATAGATGTTAGATCATTTTCACCTTTAGCTAGTAAAATAATCGCTGACCATATCATTCATCACTTCAGAGAAGAGAGAATGGAACAGCAAAAGCAAACTGTTCGTTACTCATTTCATTTTGTTGACCAACAGCTTACAGAAGTCCAAAAAAAGCTTATGGATGCTGAAAGTAACCTAAGTAAATTTAAAGGCAGCAAACAAATAATTGACCTCGATCAAAACACTCAAAATCTTCTAAATTACCAAAGCACCTTGGAAGCAGAACGTTTGAAAACAGACCTACTACTATCTAATTATAAAGACAAAGCTGCAGGAATCAAAAAAGAGCTTGAGTCGAAAGGATATTTTGATCAAAGCTTTTTAGAACCATCAGGGGAATTTCAGGGTAACTCACCTTTTTCCTCTTTGATGACACGACTTTCGGATTTAGAGATGCAAAGACTAGAACTTTTACAAAAGCGTACAGAAAAACATCCGGATGTCGTTAATCTGGATGAACAAATCAGTGGACTAAAAGAAAAATTAGCTGGTTACAATCAGAATACTTTGACTGCATATAATATAATAATTAATACTCTGCAGAAGAAACTTCAGAAAATTGATAATCTAATGTCACCTGTAAAAGTTAAAATGCAACAAATGCCAGGACAAGAGACGGAGATGGCTAGGTTAGTTAGAGAAAAAGATGTTTATGAAAAAATATTTAAACTGTTGTTGGATAAGCGGGAAGAGATGAGAGTGGCTGAGTTATCTCAATTACAGGATATAATCATTGTTGATCAACCTTCATTACCTGTAAAGCCAATTCAACCAAAGAAAACTTTTAATATGTTAATTTCAATATTTATTGGAGGATTTTTTGGTATTGTTTCCGTTTTCTTTATTCAGTTAAGAAAGTCAAGACTTATAGATATAGACAATTTAGAAGAAGAATTTAGAATACCAATATTTGCTATAATTCCCAATTACAACAAATCAATTCTCAAAAAAATAAAAAATTCGAAGGAGGAAAAAGATCAATTCGTGACATTACAAGATGATAATTTGGGAATTAGAGAATCTTTTAGATTACTAAATACTAAGTTGTTGCAGACAAACTTAAGAGACAGAACTATTTTAGTAACTAGTTGTGAAGAAAATACTGGAAAAACTACAGTAGTTGCTAACCTCGCTGTTACTATGGCTATGAATGATAAAAATATTTTAGTTATTGATTGTGACTTAAGAAAAGGTGAATTGTCTAAGATGTTCAATCTTTTCCAAAACTCACCCGGATTAATTAATTTCATAGAAAAAGGTGATTCACCGACAATATATAATAGGATATTAAAGAATATAAATATTATTCCGACAGGCGGTTTAAGAGAAAACTCCAGTACTTTACTTAGTTCTGAAAGGATGAAAATGTTTTTTGAAGCAATAAATTCTTCAGATTATGACTTTATCATAATTGATACTCCACCTGTGACAAGGGTTGTAGACACACTAGCTTTGGGGCATTTTGTAAATAATGCAATATTAGTAGTCAGGCCGGATATAAGTATTAGAGAAACAGTAATTGGAGGTATACAAGAGTTAAACCACGCACGTATTAAAATACGTGGACTTGTGGCAAATGCAGCAGAAATACAGAAATCTTTATACTATAGATATCGGTATGGTTATGGTTATGGGTATGGAAATTCCAAATCAGGAAATAATGGAACAAAAGGCAAATTTGAAATTGGTAAGAAAGACCGCTCCAAAATAAATAAAATATTTAATGTTGGTTCTAACTAAATTTTTTCATTTTTTAGATCCAATAGTTAGATACAAATTATTTTGTTATGTTGAATAAAATTATGATATGGTATTGTATCCGTGTTACTTTTATGGTAACTAAATAATTTCAAAAATTAACTCGATAGGGAATCTGATATTATAGAAATAAAAATACTTAATCCTCTTCAAGAAAAAGATTGGAATAAATTAATTTTAAATTTTGATGATTATTCTTTTTTTCATACTAAAGAATGGGCAAGACTTCTAGTAGAATCATATAAATTTAAACCAACTTATTATACTTTGTTCGAAAATGGGGAATTAAACGCGGTTGTCCCGATGATGGAGGTTAAAAGTTGGATTACAGGTAACCGTACTATATCTTTACCTTTCAGCGATTTTTGTGAACCCTTGTTTAAAAATAAAAATCTATCTCAAATACTCTCTAAAGAAATTATTAAAACCTTAGAAGGAAAAAGTATAAATTATATAAAGTTTCGTACATCAAAGAATTTATACCCATCCGAAACAGAACAGTATAGGAGAGATTTGCGGTATGTCTTGAAACTCGATAAGAGTGAATCGGATTTATTAAATTCCTGTTCTGAAAATACAAAACGCAATCTTAAAAAAGCTGAAAAAGAAAAATTAGTATTAAAAATTCAGAATGATGAAAATGGTATTAAGAATTTTTATGATATGATGTGTGAAACCAGAAAGAAGCATGGTCTACCCCCACAACCATTTTCATTTTTTCAAAACTTTCTCGATATAATAATTAGTAACGGATATGGCGATATTCTGTTTGCTATTAGAGATAATAATTATATCTCGGGTGCAATCTATCTTAAGTTTGGTAAAAAACTATTATATAAATATGGAGCTTCTTACTCTCAGTATCTAAAGTACAGAGGTAATCATTATGTTATGTGGGAAGCTATTAAGAAATATAGAAATGAAGGATACGAAGAGTTTGATTTTGGTGAAACAGATTTAGAACATGAAGGATTAAGACGATTTAAACTTGGGTGGAATGCGGAAGAATTATCTATTTATACAACTCAATATGATCTGAAGAAAAAAAACTATCTTCCGGTTTCTCCGCTTACCCAAGGGGTTCATACCACAATTTTCAATCATTTGCCAATTTTTATGTTAAAAATTATTGGCAACAAACTTTACAAACATATTGGTTAATTGGTAGATAATTATATAATAATACTCTGATCCATATTTGTTATTTCTAAGCCTTCCATTTGGGGTAATTCACCTAATAAATCTGTGTTGCAAATATTTACGATAGTTTTTACTGTGTCTCATAATTAGATTTGATTTTATTATAAACTTATAATTTTTAAAGAATTCAAAATGTATGTTGGCTTTAAAATTGATTAAGTGCAGCAATCCAATAATTATAATCATAAAAGTGAGGGCAAATTTTATGAGAAAGACGAAAACCAGTTTAATTCCTTTGTTTCTTTTCCTGGTTTTCAATGCATGTCAGAAAAATGATGAGATTGTTTCCCCTAATACAAATTCTGGTCAAAACCAAACACTTGAAAAAATAACAGTGACCGAAATTAATCTGAATAGCCCAAGTGCAAATACCTGCATTCAATTGGTTGCAGGTAGAAATTTGGTAGTTGGAGATGTATGTGTAGATTATATCGAAAACACACATAAATTGAAAGTAACATATTCAATAACTGAACCTGGTTGGACAATAACTAAAACACAAGTTGCAGCAGTAATTCATCCTTTCTTTTTCCCAAGAACATGGACTTTGCAACCTCTGTTAAGTCATTTTCCGTACAAGGAAACTCATGATCATGTAACATCAGTAGAGTATATGATAGATATTCCATATTATTATGATAATGTTTATTTAGCAATTCATGCCAAAGCTGAGGGAATCACTTCATCTGGTGAACCAGTTCTTGAACCAATCTTACCTGCTTCAGATGTTATGATACCTACATGGATGCCGTCTGGCTCCGATTATATTGTAGAAACAGATTTTAATAACCTAGGAGTTTACCAAAGTTGGAACATAGATAACTCGCGATTTCTTAGTAGTGGTGAACGTAGAGACATAAAATATATATCTTCATACTCAGATGAGATTCCTGAATGTATTTCATTCATTGAGAATAATGATAATTTAGACTTAGTCAATTGGATTATTAATAATAAAGAACCTAATTGGGACAAAATGACAATACAAGCTGCAATTTCGACCCTTTTGAATCAATTTGGTTTTTTGTCAAATTTAAATGATCCTAATGATCCCAGGTATTGGGAGATGACCCTATGTTAAGGGAAAATATTATTTCTCTTGCAACAGCAAATGGAGAAGGGTATGAACCTGGATGCGGGGATACAGTTCTAATTTTAGCATATAGTTCTGAAACCGATTCCTGTAGTGTTTTATTTAATATTGCTGGATTTGAATATCCGATCAAATGTGGATTAGGACAAACGATTGTAAAACACGCTTGGGCCTTTCCATATGAAAATAGTCAACCAGTTCCAGATATGAGCAAACGCTTCAGCTGGATAGGCAAGATACGTTAAATATGCGATTCATTAATAAAAATTGTTTTTGGCGGGGATTTTTCAAGAATCCTCGCTACTTTTAAGTTCTATATAATTAGTTTTAAATACTAATTGTGAAGAAATTATCTTGTCTTATAGAACAATTCATACCAAGATTGCTAAAGAATTTTTATTCAGAAAATTAGACAAAAAATAAAATATCTAGCCAATTTTAGGTAAAGAGATTAAAAAAGCCATTTGAAATGTATAGCAACAAAATAAGAAAGTCATCTGAAGTTAAAATAAATTATAGTTTATCATTTTTGCAATAATGAGTATAAAATTTTACTTGGGAAGGTTTTTAAGAACCATATATTATCTCTTAAAACCATTAATTCCCAGGAAAGTTCAATTATATATTAGGACAAAACATGTGTTTGTTCAAAGGAATCTATACAAAAATATCTGGCCAATTCTTCCTGGTAGTGAGAAGAAGCCCGACAATTGGAATGGTTGGAAAGATGGAAAGAAATTTGCACTTGTGCTTACACATGATGTTGAGCATAAAAAAGGATATAACAGAGTGGAAAAATTAATGCAATTGGAGAAAGAATTAGAATTTGTTTCATCATTTTATTTTGTTCCCGAAAGAGATTATAAAATTGAAAATCATTTACTAGATAAAATCCGGCAATGGAAATTTGAATATGGTATTCATGGCTTAAACATGATGGAAAATTATTTAGTAGCAAAAAGATTTTTGATAAAAGGGCAATTAAAATTAATGAATATATTAAAGATTGGGGAGCAGTTGGATTCAGGGCACCAGCAGTGCATCATAATTTAGAATGGATTGGTGAATTAAGTATAAAATATGACTTATCAACTTTTGATACTGATCCTTTCCAACCACAAGCAGATGGTGTTAGTACTATTTTCCCGTTTTGGGTAAATGGCAAAAACGGAAGGCCTGGTTACGTAGAAATTCCTTATACTCTGGATCAGGATTTCACATTATTTATATTAATGCAGGAAGATTCACCGGCCCTCTGGAAAAAAAAACTGGATTGGATTGTTGAAAATGGTGGAATGGCTTTGGTTATTGTACATCCTGACTATTTAAATTTTAATAATCTTTCAGCACTAGAAGAATTTCCGGTTATGTACTACGTGGATTTTCTAAAGTATGTTAAAAGTAAATATGAAGGAAAATATTGGAATGCATTACCACATGAAATTGCTGAATATGTTTCTAACAAGATTCATTGATTTGTGAAAAATATTTAACAATAATTTATTATCAATCACCTTTCATTTTTAATTAAATTTAATATTAATTTTGGATGGAATTATTATCAAGCAAGTTTTGTTATTATCAATCAAAGTTTTTAAAAAATTATTTATATAAAAGAAAGCTATTAAATGACCATAAACAATAATGCAGTTACAGTAGAATTTTTTGAATCAAAAAAATATCCAACAAAAGTACCATTTAATCCTCCTATTAAATATCCTGAATATCAAGGAACTGAGTTAGATCCTGACAATAAGATCTACGATCACGTTAGACAAATTTTGCATAAATCAGGATTAGACAAAGAAAATTTTAATACTCCGGAATGGAATCCATTTAAGGATATAGTCAAACCAGGGATGAAGTTATTTCTCAAACCGAATACAGTAAGACATTATCACATGGATGGAAAGGATCTATTTTCAATAATAATACATGCTTCAGTTATGCGCCCAGTTCTGGATTATATTATTAAAGCACTAAATGGGTCGGGAAAAATAATAATTGGTGATTCACAAGTTTTGTTTGGCAGATTCAAAGAAGCTTTTGAAAATGCTCAGATTAATCCTATGCTGGAATGGGTTCGTGAAAATAATCCCGGAGTTAGTATTGATTGGTTTGACCTTAGAATCGTACAAGGCGTAAGAACTTATATGTATGGAAAATGGGGCAGACAAAGAATCGAAAAAGATCCGCTTGGATATACCTGGGTAAACTTAGGAGATAAAAGTGCTTTCAAAGATATCGATCCTAAAAAACTTCGTATTGTTTACTGTAATCATAAAGAAATGTATAAGCATCATTCCAATGGTAAACACGAATATTTAATCCCAAATTCTTTCCTTCAAGCCGATGCAATAATTGGGATCGCAAAATTTAAAACTCACAGAAGGACAGCAATTACTATTGCGCAAAAAAATTATTTTGGTATTCCGGCTCTAAAGGATACTATGCCGCATTTTATTGCCGGCTCACCTTCGGAAGGTGGAGATCAGTATATTAATCCTTCATTAAGAAAACGAATTGTTCTAAAATTAAACGATAACATTCACTCAAGGTCATTTGTTCCTGTTAAATTCTTTTTTGCATTAACAAAAAAAATACTTTGGAATACTCATTACATTATTCCATTTAAGGATGACGTGTACGAAGCAATGTGGTATGGTAATGATACTTTATGGCGTACACTCCAGGATGTAAACAGGATAGTATTTTATGCCGATAAGAACGGTAAGATTCAGGATACTCCGCAAAGAAATCATTTTCATGTTGTTGATGGAATTATAGCTGGTGAAAAGACAGGGCCCGTAAATTGTGATCCAGTTTATCTTGGAGTGTTAATGTCCGGTTATAATGCTCTTGCTATTGATACAGTTGCAGCTGCGCTTATGGGTTTTGACTACAAGAAAATTCCTTTAATTAACAATACTTTAAAGACTGCTAACTCCTCGCTGCCTCTCATCTATGGTAGTGTTGATGATATTAAAATAACTGATGGTGATAAGGAATATGATTTAAAATCATATGAGAATTACAGAAACTTGAATTTTGAACCTCATCCGAACTGGAAAGGTCATATTGAAAGAGAACGATAATTACATATTTGTATGTTAAACATTTTAGTTAGGAAATTTAAAAGAAATCTTATTGATTACGGCTTTTTTATTGCAGTAAAAAAGATGATTACATATCCTTTTGAAAAAATATATAAAAGGAAAGATTATCTGATTTACAAAAAGGATTTACGAAACTATGTCCCGATTGAAAAAACTAATCCTTTGTTTGAATATAAATTTTATGAGAGTCAGAACATAAACGAAAATGTTGTTAAACAAATCTTAGCAATGGAAGAATGGTTAGTTGATAAAATAAAATTTATACTGAAGCATGGAGGATTGTGTGTTGTAGCTCATGATAAAGATAGGGTAGCTGGATTTAATTTGGTTTCTTTCAATGAAGCCTATATGCCTCTTTTGGAACTGAATAAAAAGTTCAGAAAAGATCAGGCTTGGTCTGAGCAAATTACAGTTTCAAAAGATTACAGAAAACAGGGATTGGGTTCTATTCTTCGATATAAAATGTTTAACGAACTTAAAAACAGAGGTTATAGGGTTTTATACGGCGGTACAATGTGGGATAATTGGTCAAATATTGAGTTATCAAAAAAAGTTGGCTTCGAGATATTTGTAAAGGTAAGTTTTAAACGAATGTTCAATAACAAAAAATACACTTATCACCGCATTTATTCTAACCAACTTTGAAAATTTAATTTTCAACTTAGATTACAATCAATTAAAATATTCCCAAACCATTTAACCTGTGATCTGACAAAAATTACTTTATAGAGAAATTAAATAAATAATGACGAAACAACTTTTCTTTATCTCAAATTTTCTGCTTAATAGAAAAAATATTTCTTCTACGTACAGAAGTTTAATGAAAACTCAGTGGTATTCACAGGATGAATTGTTGTCGTTACAGTTTAAAAAACTTCAGAATATTCTTGCTTATTCATACGAATATGTTCCATTCTACAAGAAACGATTCGATGATCTGGGAATGAATCCTGGTGACATTAAAAACTTTGATGATTTTAATAAAATACCTTCGCTTAAAAGACAGGAAATAATCGATTATCATATTGATATGCTGGACATTCGTTTTCTTGAATCTCTCAAAAAAATAAATCCTGATAAAGATGCACCGGGTAAACCAAGGGGATTATCATTATTTAGTAAACATAAACTAATTATGAATACTTCAAGTGGTTCCACTGGTGCACCTACCGTATTCTACGAAGACGGAACACAAACTGGTTTGAACTGGGCAAATGAACTTAGATTAAAAACATGGTTTGGAGCCGATCCGGGAAGTAAAGAAGTAAGATTTTTAAGGGCATCGAGAGAAGAACTAAGTAAAAATCTTATTGCATCACTCAGAAGATATATATGGAGCCAGTTATTATTGCCAGGTGTGAATTTGATAATGGAAGATCATGCCAGGTCTTTTGAAAGAATAATAAAATTTAAACCTAAAATATTGTGGGGATTTACTTCTGCAATTTCTGAATTAGCTCAATTTATGATAGATAATAAACTGGAAATAGGGAATGCCGCTCCAAACGTGGCAATTACTTGGGCTGCGCCTTTATATGATTTTGAAGAAAAAAGAATAGAAACTGCCTTTAAATGTAAAGTAACAAATATTTACGGGACAAGGGAAGTTGGTCATATTGCATCTAAATGTCCGGAAGGTTCTATGCACATTAACCAGGAATCACTTTATGTTGAAAATAAAGAGGATGAATTCGAATCGGGAAAAGAAATTCTTTGTACTTCATTAGTAAAAGGTCCGATGCCTTTCATCAAGTTTGAAACTGGGGATATCGGTGAAGTTGAAGAGCAAAAGTGTAAATGTGGACGACATCTTAAAGTCATTAATAATCTCTTGGGCAGAACCGGCGAAGTTATTTTTGATAAAGATGGAAAATTGATTGCTCCAAATGTTTGGTGCAGATTTTTTATGGAAGGAAAACTAGCATCAAGAATTAACCGTTTCCAGATTCACTATTTGAAGAATATGGATATTGAGATGAAGATCGAAAAAGGAAAAAACTTTAATGAGGAAACAAACGAGTTAATCAAAAAGAAATTTTACAGCCAGTTTTCAAGCGAGAATAAACTGATAATTAATTATGTAGATAAGATTGAACCAACAAAATCAGGTAAGTATAAGATGATAATTAATGATTTAAGTAGAACAACTTAAGGCTAAATTATGAAAATAGAAATTGTTGATGAAAGTAAAAGAGAAGCCTGGGAATCATTTATAAATGAGCAACCAAAGGCAATAGCGTGGCAAAGTTATAAGTGGTTTGACATTCTTAAGAAACATTACAATATAGATTTTTATCCTATTGTTGCCTTTAAAGGAAATGAGATTAGAGGAATTTTGCCTCTTTATAATTTAAAGAGGTCTCACAAAAAGAATCTTTTTATGTCCGTTCCTTTTGCTGTCGCGGGAGGAATTGTTTCAACCGATGCTGAATCAGAAAAGTTACTTTTGGATAAGGCGATTGAACTTGCTGGTAAACAAGATAATTCAAATATTACATTAAAACAATATAAGCACAAAGTTGATGGTCCATTAACTACAGATGAAAACTATTGTAACAAAGAATTACAGTTAAGTACTGATTTTAATAAAGTATGGAATGAAATTTCAGAATTTAATAGACAAAAAGTACAAGAAGGAAAAAACTTCAAATATGAAGTTGAATTTAATTCAAAAAAAATTAACGAGTTTTATGACTTTCTCTTTAAGCATCATCAGCGTAAAGGAGTTCCATGTTCGAGTAAAAGCTGGATTCGTGATCTCGTTGAATCAGGAATGTATTTGATAACCTTGTTGAGATACAATGGAAAAATAGTTGCAGCAACTATGGTTAAAGAATTTAAAGACACTATCTCATTCCCGTTCTCCTGTACGAGTGCTCCAGAATCTTTAGAGTTTAATTTGATATATTCATTGTACTGGGAAATTATGAAAAAATATTCTTTGGAAGGTAAAAACATTTGTCATTCTGGAAGGTTACCAAAATCTGGCAAAGCAGATAAATTCAGGCAGGGTTGGGGAGGAACTCAGTATAATTATTATTACCAGTACTATCCTGAAACTATACTAAAGACAGAATATAATGTTAAAAGAAGCTCAAAGAGGCAAATGTTCGAAAAAGTCTGGAGGATGACACCTCAAATTGTGACAAAGGTTGTAGGTCCATTAATTGTGAAACGTTTTCCATAAGAAGTTTAAAAAATTAAGATGAAGAATAATGAGGGACATATTGAGGAATTTATTTTATTTGTTTTATTTTGTTATACCGTTTTTGTTATCTGGAAATATACATTCTCAGGCGGAACAATTGCCTGAAATTGCCAGGTGGTATAATAATTACGATTGTTCAGTCAGTCTTCGGTTTGATGATAACCTAGATTCTCACGTCGAATTTGTAATTCCGCTTCTCAACAAGTACGGATTTAAGGGAACCTTTATGATTAATCCGGGAAGGAATTATGAAAAATATAAAGATTTCTGGGAAAAAGAACTTCCGCAAATGGGTCATAGATGGGGCAATCATACCTGGCATCACACAGGGGCTGAGAATCCGGAAGAAGCTGAATTTGAAATTGGCGAAGTATCAAAGTTAATATGGAAACTATATCCCAATGAAAGCAAATTAAATGTATTCGCTTCAGGAGGCGGTGAAGAATGGGGTGGTAAACGCTGGAGTGAAGCCTTACCTGTTTATAAGGAAATCGTTAAAAAATATTATTTAATAGATTTATATGATGGTAATCATCCTGCTTTAAGTTTAAATTCTGACTATTCTGTACAAGAGATCAAAGATAAAATAGATGAAGCAGTTTCTGGTAAGAAACATCAGGCATTTATGTTTCATAAGATTGGCAGCAAGAATCTGTTGGATTACGCAAGAAAAATTATTTCAGGTTACAATTATACCTTCGAAGAAGATAAGTTTACAAAAATGATAGAATATCTGAATAGTAGAAGAGAGAGAATTTGGGTTGCTCCTTTGGTTCAGATATTGAAGTATCAAAATGAGTTTGAAGCTTCCAGGTTAGAATTTGTTAAAAAAGATTCTGATAAAATAGTTATGAGATTAAAAATAGAAACAGATCCCGTTTTCTATGACCAGGATTTAACATTGAAATTGCCTTCTCTTAATAATAAACCACCTGTGAATGTTTTGCAGAACAAATCAGAAGTAAAAGTAATTCAACTTACAGAAAATGAGTTTATAAGTAATATTAAACCGGTAAATAGTGAAATCCAAGTCTTATATAAATAGAAAATGTTATTTAATAACAAAATCCATTATTCAAATACTTTTAACTTATGAATAAAAATCCTGCTAAAAAAATATTAATGGTTCTGTATTCATACTATCCACATGACCCGCGACCAAGAAGGGAAATCGACGCTCTTATAAAAGGTGGATACCAGGTTGATTTGATTTGTCTGAGAGGAGAAGGACAAGTTAAAAAGGAAAAGAAATTTGGATGTAACGTTTATAGAGTAAATCTTCAAAGATCCCGTGAATCAAAACTTAAGTATATTCAGCTTTATCTTAGTTTTTGTTTCAGATCTTTTTTTGTATTGAATTGGTTATACATGAAAAACAGGTACGATGCAATCCATACTCATAATATGCCTGACTTTTTAGTTTTCTTGGCTGTTATACCTAAAATATTTGGTTCAAAAATTATTCTCGACTTACATGATCCTTCACCAGAAATTCTAATGACTATTTTTAAAAAAGGCAAGGACAGCAGATTATTTAAGATTATTGTTTGGATCGAGAGGATTAGCATTAAATTTTCTGATATTGTTATAACAGTAAACAAAGCATTTGTAGATACCTTTATTTCAAGAGGATGCCCAAAAGAAAAATTGAGAATTGTTATGAATTCTCCCCAAACTTCAGTGTTTGAAAAGTATACGAAAAATGCCGTTATAAAGCCAAGGGGTGATAAATTTGTTCTTATGTATCATGGTATGATCGTTGAAAAACATGGTTTGGATACTATGGTTGAAGCATTGAAAATTCTTCGAAACAAAATTTCCAACCTGGAGATGATTATTTGTGGTTATGGCGAATATGAACCACAACTATTAACAGATATTAAGGAATCCAATCTGGAAGATGTAGTAAATTTCATGGGGGAAGTTACTATTGAAAAAATAGCTGAAACTATTCCACAAATTGATGTGGGGATAATTCCAAATAAAATTAATCCCTTTACACAGATTAATTTTCCAACCAGAATATTTGAATACCTTATTAATAAAAAACCAACTGTTGTTCCCAAAACTATTGGAATAAGAGATTATTTTGCAGATGATGCGATATTTTATTTCGAATCCGGAAATGCAACGAGTTTAGCTGATGTTATATTTGACATTTACAAAGATCCGAATAAATCCGTTGATATTATTAATAAAGGATATGAGGTGTATAAAAAGAACACTTGGGAAGCTGAGAGTAATAACCTGATTAAAATATATGAAGAGCTAACTCATTGAGTTTTAAAATATACTATGAGAAAAAATAAATATGTTTTGATAACATCTGCACATAATGAAGCAGAATTGATTGGAAATACAATTAAATCTATTCTTAATCAGCAAATAAAACCTGTCGAGTGGATAATTATTGATGATGGGTCTTCTGACAATACCTCAGAAATTGTAACAAAATTTGCTGTAAGCAATTCTTTCATCAAATTGTTTAATAAAAAAGCGGATCCCAAAAGAGATTTTTCTTCTAAAGTTAACGCAATTCATTTAGCAGTCACAAAAATATCGACTTCGGATTATGATTACCTAGGTATACTTGATGCTGATATAACATTCGATTCATCTTATTATGCATTAGTAATTTCTAAATTTGAAAATAATAAAAAACTAGGTATTGCAGGTGGATTGATTTATGACATCGTTAATGGTAAAACCATTCCCTTATATCTGCATCCGAATATTACCAGAGGAGCTGTACAATTTTTCAAGAGAGAATGTTTTGAAGAAATTGGAGGTCTATTACCATTGAAATATGGTGGTGAAGATTCTGCTGCTTGTTTTTATGCGAGATTAAAAGGCTGGGAAGTTCAGAATTTTGAAGATTTAAAAGGATTTCATCATCGGCTTGCTGGTACAGCTGATCGAAACATATTTAAGGCCAGGTTTAGAGAAGGATTTGTAGAATACCATTTAGGCTATCATCCTTTATTTGAATTTGTAAAGGGCATAAGCAGATTTAAAGAGAGACCAATTATTGTAGGGAGTATTGTAAGGTTTGTTGGTTTTTTGATGGCTAATATAAAGAGGGAAAAACGATTGATTTCCAGAGAATTAATTAGTTTTATCAGGAAAGGGCAAATTAGCAGATTGATAAAAATTGAAAACTGAAATGAATCTACTAGTTTCTGTTTTGTTAATTATCATTGTAACTGATTTTTCAAAAAAATAATTTGTTCAAAATTTATTTTTCTATCTAATGTCATATCTGTCAGATAAGCTTCAAACGCCAATTAGTGGTATTGATCTGTTACTCAAAATTAATTCTTTTATTCTCATTTACGTCACTTTTTTTACTACAAACACTCCTTTTGATCCTAGCAACTATTCTGATGCCTTTGCAGGAGAAACTACTAATATAAGAAATCAAATAGTCTATTTGTTCCTGTTTTTTTCATCTTTAATAATCTTATCAAAAAGGTTTGATAAAATATTATCTTATATAAGATCTGAGATATATCTTAGTTTATTCATTTTACTGTGTTTATTAAGTGCTATATGGTCCGATCATTCATTTATTTCAATCAAAAGATCATTTCAATTATTAGTAATGTTTATGGTAATTGTTGAAGCATTATTAAATCTCGATCCCAAAACACTTTTGAAGCAGTTTAAAATAGTAGTTTCTATTTATTTATTTTTTAACCTGTTTGCGTGTCTTTCTATTCCAGCTGCAATTGATCCTATATATGGAACGTGGCGTGGAATGGAAGTTCAAAAAAATTGGCTTGCTCAAAACAGTCTCTATTGCCTTTTATCATCAATTGTTTTTTTTAATTTAGATAAAACAAGGTATGCGAAGTACTATGATGCTATACTTTTTCTAGTTTCAATTTTAATAATTTATAAAGCTCATAGTTCCACAATGCTAATCATAATTGTGATAATTTCTTTTACAGGTTTAATGTTTAAGATAGAATCAATTTTTTCTAAATTAAAGATTGGTAGATCATTTTTGGGATTGACGTTCTTATTTATCCTGAGCTTCAGTATTGTATTCCTTATTTTTTCCTCCGAGATTTTCTCATTGATTCCCGGATATTTCGGTAAGGATTTAACTTTATCTGGTAGAGTAGATATTTGGAAATTTGCCTGGGATGATATAGAAAAAAAATTGTTACTTGGATACGGTTTTGCTACATATTGGATAATGGGTTCTTCAAGAATAGAAATCTTTGCAAGTTATTTTGAAGGCTTTATGGTGAATGAGGCTCATAACGGCTACCTGGAGATAATTCTTCAATTGGGATTTGTCGGTTTTATATTTTTTCTGTTTCCATTAATTGCATACATATATAGAATGTTTAAATTAAACAGCAATCTGGCTATATTGATCTTTATTTCAATAATGACACTTAATTATACAGAATCTGTGTTATTCAAAGTTGGTTTGGGAATTACAACTTTTTATTTTATGGCCGCATACACTGCACTTTCAGTTTTTTATTTTAACTTAAGACAAGTAAATCATAATGAGAATAATCTTTCTAAAAATTTTGAATGATTCTGATAATTATTATTTGTAGAGTATTATTAATCAATAAAACAAAGAAATATATTTGAAGCTAGGGAACTTGCCTTATCTCCAATCTATTTAATGAAATGGTTTAATATTTGTTGTGTAAAATTGATTGAGAATCTATTCCTTTATATGTAAGAATTGTTATTATAATTAACTTCTGGTATTAATTTTATTTTCCGTCGGTTCCAATCCTATTGATCTTTTTATTTAAAGGAAAATTGTAATAGCATTGGGAAAATAATAATCGCGGAAAATAAATTTGTTAATTATTAACTTAATTCCACAACTCAAATTTTGTTTTCCAGTGAACCAGGGCGCCAATTAAGATCATAATGCGTCTAGTTAAAATATGTTGGATATAGTCAGCTATGTTTATTATTTCTTTCAATAAATACCACTCTGATAGGTGAAAATAATACTAATATGGATAGAAGTTTTAAAAGGGATTTTATAAAAGGTTCAGCTGCCACATCTATAGGTACGATTGTGGCCATGGCTTTCCAATTCTTGAGCATTGTTATTATTACCCGGCATGTTACAAAAGAGGAATTTGGGATTTATGTATTAATAATTGTGATATCTACTTTCTTAGATGCAGTCAGCGGCCTGGCACTTGAGCAAAGTCTTGTGAAATTTATTTCCAGTGCCGAAGATCTGGAAAGAAGATCAACATTTGTTCCTACACTTATAATAAGATTTATATTAATAGCTTTCGCTATAATTCTGGTAGTTTTATTTGGTAAATCTATTATGTCCTTATTCAGTTTTACAGCGACAGAATTTTTGTATGTAATCATAATTCTGTTCATATTATCAAGCTTTAGAGGATTGTTTTATAATTTATTACAGGGGATGAATCTATTTAAAAAATATGCATCAGTACAAACTATAACATCTGTAATAAGGGTAGCACTATTACTTATAATTATATCTATCTATGAATTAACCCTTAAAAACGTTTTATTGGTAGAAATTGTGGCTGTATCTTTTACTGTATTGTTACAGTTAGCTTTAATTCCCTATAAAGATGTTTTTCATTGGAATGTGGATCTAAAAAATATTAAAAAGATCCTCAGGTTCAGTATTCCGCTTTACTTATCAGGCATATCATATTTTATACAAACCCAGGTGAATATATTCATAATTAGTGCCTATTTAACCCCTGTTAGTATAGCTAATTATGATGTTGCGGGTAAAATTCCTCAGGCAAGTGCAAAAGGATTTCAATCATTTATTATTGTCTTTTATCCAAATCTTTCAAGATTGTTATCCAGGGGTGAACGTGATAATGCACTTACATTAATGAACAAATCGCTTTTAACTTTCTCAATTCTAATTAACCTGCTTTTATTGGTTTCATTTATTTTCAATAAGGAGATAATTCAATTACTTTTTTCTGATAGGTATTTAGATTCTTCATTGGCATTTTCACTTTTGATGACTGCTTTTTATCTAAGCTCAATGTCAAATATAATGGGGTATTCATTGGTTTCAGCAGGACTCCCTTCCACAACTTTAAAAGTTAATATTGCTGCAGGAGCGATTAATTTAATTGGAGCGTTCTTAATGGTTCCGCTCCTGGGTTTTATAGGGGCCGTATATTCAATGTTATTAACAGGTTTTTCTTCATTACTGTTTCATTATTTATATCTTATCAAGTATGATATGAGAATAGAGTTAATTAGTTTTATCAAACCATCGTTGATTACAATTATGGTACTGCTTCTCTATTATTTATTTGTGCTTGATAGTCTGATATTTAAGAGCGTACTATTGATTGTATATTTTATTGCAGTTTACTTTTTAGTGCCCGAAGCAAAAGTAATATTTAATCAGATCGTAAAACATTTATTCAAATTTAAGTCAGAGAATAATAGTGAAAAGCTTTTGTAATCAGGTGCTTAAAAGCTTAGTTATTAGGGGCAATTAGTTTATTAAAATGAATGTTGTAAAATTTAATGTTGTTTGTTGTCGAAAAGTAAATATATCAGAGATTTACGACTTAAAAATTTCAATAACTAAATTGATTTGTAGTTTTATTTAAAGCAAAGAGAATAAATTTTATGAGTGCGAATACAATTAAAGTACTAATGATAGATTCCTGGGTAGGAGAAGGTGGAAACGATTACGCTCTTCTCCTTTGTAAAGCCCTGAAAAATGTTGGAGTTGATATAACTCTTGTTGTGACAGAGGATAATAAAAATAATGGGACAATAGGTTTTCCTTTCCTTCCTTTTTCCCCATCAAAAACGAAAAGTGTGAGTAAGTATAAAAAACTTTTCAAGTATTATAATTATCTTTTAGATATTTATAAGCTAATACGAAATGAAAAATATGATATTATTCACTTTCAATTTTTCCGCAGAAGAAGAATTGAGAGTTTATATTTTGTACTGCTTAAATTAATTGGAGTAAATCTTGCTCATACAGTGCATGACGTTACCCCGTTGAATGAGAACAAAATGGACCACTTTTTTAGTTTAATGGTTTATAAAACAGCTGATATACTTTTTGTTCATTCAAATTCTAATAAAAGAGATTTAGCTAAACAAATAAAAATAAATGAGGATAAAATTAAAGTAGTCCATCATGGTGATTTTGATACTTATATCTCCGATCTAGCTACTTCTAAATCTGAGGCAAGGAGATTTTTTAACTTATCTCAAGAGCAGAATGTTCTTTTGTTCTTCGGTGCTATTAAGGAATATAAAGGATTAGATATTTTATTTGATTCACTTTCTCAAGCATCTAAGAAAATTAATAATTTAACCTTGATAATTGCAGGTATGCCAGATCCAATTGAACTAGGATATGAGTACAAGCAGATTATATCAAATCTTCCAGAGGAGATTAATGTTATTTTTCATGATAAGTTTATTCCAAATGCAGAACTTGAGAAATATTTTGTTGCATCTGATGTTGTTGTACTCCCTTATAGAAGAATTTCACATAGTGGAGTTCTACATCTTGCATATTCGTTTGGAAGACCTGTAATAGCAACTAGTGTTGGAGATTTTATAGAATCTATTGAAGAAGGGAAAAGTGGATTTGTGGTGTCAGCAAATAGTCCGGAAAGTTTATCAGAAAAGATAATTCGGACTTTTTCTGATAAACAAAAACTCGAGGAAATGGGAGAATATGCAAGGCAACTTAGTGAATCAAAATATTCTTGGAAGAATAGTGCAGAATTAATGAAACAGATTTACGAAAAGTCGATTAAGAACTAAAGAATTATTATTAATTACATCAATTAGTTTCTTTTATTTTACATTTCCGCAATTGAAGTTTCTTAAATGAAATATTTTAAAAAGCAGTATTTCTTAATTAATTTCAAAAAATATCAATACAATGTCATTATATCTCAGTTGGAATTTATTTATTAAAGTGTTCTGAACTGTAATATATTAATAAATATATTAGAAATAATTTTATTAAATGATAAAATATAAATTTAGAATCGGAGAGGACATACGTAATAGGTGGTTATAAGATTATTAAAAATATTTATAAGTATCATTTATTTTAGTATTAAGAACATTAAATATTTTTTGATTAAGGCATCTGAAAATCATACGTGTGTTGTGCTCTATTACCATTCTGTATTAGATAGTCAAAGAGAGAAATTTATTTATCAGCTTGACTATCTCTCTAGTAAATATTCGTTCGTATCTTTTAGATCTCTTAATATTTTACCACAAAAGAAGAATTTAATTTCTATTACATTTGATGATGGATTATCCAGCATATTAAGAAATGCGTTACCCGAATTAAAAAAACGAAAAATTCCAACGACAATATTTATTCCTGCTGCTAATATTGACAGTTACCCAAAGTGGGAACAAAAGGGACAGGAAATTTATTATAGTGATAGAATTATGAATAAGGATGAAATAAGGGAGTTATCAGATTTGGGTATTGAAATAGCTTCACATACTCTAAAACATACAGATTTAAGAAATGTTCATTCGGAAACAGCTAAGGAGGAATTGCAATTATCTAAATCAATCCTTGAGGAAATTACCCGTAAAGAGATTGTGTCATTTAGTTTTCCTTATGGAAGTTATGATGATAACTTAATTAGCCTTGCACTTAACTGCGGTTACAATTTTGTTTATACAACACAGCCCGAAATAATATCCTTACCTACTAAAAAGAAAGTCTTTGGTAGAATAAGCGTAGAGCCTGATGATTCTTTGTTAGAATTTAAACTTAAGGTAGCTGGTGCATATTCGTGGTTACCCGAAGCAATTAGATTGAAGAAAAAGATGAAAAACATTCTGTCAATTTAGAATATATTCAAATATTAAATGAAGTTGGAATATACTGCAATATATCGGTAGAGTTTAATTTAAATATTTTAAAGAGATAAACTTTGTACAATACTATTTATTAATTAAGGAGGATAATTATTTCTTATAATAAAAATATTGAAATAAAAGAAATTAGCGACAAGAAGTTCTGGCATTATTCATTAAGAGATTTTGAAGACGCAAATATATATCAAACCTGGAATTTTGCTGTACTTGCACAAGGTGAAAAAATTGTAAAACACCTTGCAATTTATTCAAACCAAAATCTGATTGGTTTGGTCCAGGTACGAATTCGAACGGTGCCAATCTTAAACCGTGGGATAGCGTACATTTTAAATGGACCAATTTGGCAAAAAAGAAATCAGGACAACAACATCCAGATATTTTCCGATATTCTTGTTGCATTGAGAAATGAATTTGTAGTGAAACAAAAACTTTTATTAAGAATTAAACCATATATTTTCTCGGATAAGATTTCAAATTTTGATTTTATTGAAAATCTTGGATTTGAACAAGTTGAGAAAATTAGACAGTACCAGACACTAGTTTTATATCTTGATAAAGATCTTGATGAAATAAGAAAAAGTTTTAAACAAAAATGGAGAAATTGTCTGAATCAGTCAGAAAGAAATGATTTGGAAATTAGAGAGGGAAATGACCAGGAATTGTATAATATTTTCCTTGGAATTTACAATCAAATGATATCAAGAAAGAAATTCAAGGAATATGTGAGCCCTAGTAGAATGGGAAAAATGAATGAGGCATTGGATGATGAATATAAAATGAAAATTTATATAGCTTATAAAGATGAAAAACCAATTGGTAGCATAGTAGGTAGTGCAATGGGTAATACGGGCATTTACTTGCTTGGTGCATCAAATGAAATTGGAATGAAAAATAAAGGTTCATATTTACTTCAATGGGAAATGATAAAATGGTTAAAAAACGTTGGAATTCAAAGATATGATTTGGGAGGAATTAATTTAGATGACAATCCGGGGGTATATCATTTTAAATCTGGAATTACTAATCAAGAAGTATTTGGAATGGGCACTTATGAAACATTTAATAGCGGGTTATCCAAAAGGATTGTAAGTTTTGGTGAGTTTATTAAAAGATAAATAGAATCATTTTCTTGGCTCAAAAAAAACGCCTACCTTTCGGCAGGCGTATGTTGAAGACTGTAATAGTATATCCCACTAATAAGACTATATGTATTTCATTCTATAGATAAAGATGTATAATTATAAATACTATTTCAATAAAATCATTTTCTTAGTTTCTACTAAAGAACCTGCTTGTAATCGATAAAAATATATTCCGCTAGGTAGATTATATGCATCTGCGCCGGAGGTAGCCCCACCTGAAGTGGAAAATTTAACTTCATAACTTCCTTCTGATTTATTTTCATTGACAAGATTCGCAACTTCGTTACCCAGAATATCATAAACTTTTAATGTTACAAATGAAGATGCTGGAATTGTATAATTGATAGTTGTACTTGGATTAAATGGATTTGGATAATTTTGACTCAATGCAAATCCATTAGGTGAATTATTTTCTGATGGATCAATTACTGTTGCACTAGTACCCCAAATTTCACCTTCCCAAAGCCCTGCCCAGGTGCTTTGATTGTTACTTATAAAATTAACTCTAACATATCTTGCATTAACCGCTGAAAATTCATCAATAGTCCACTCCTCATTGGAAGCAGATGTCTTTTGAGGAACAATGGTAGTCCAATTATTATGATCGCTGGAAATTGAAACCGAGTAATTATAAATTCTTTCGGAATTCCAATTATAAAATGATAATCTGGTTTTAGATATTGTTCTATTTGTTCCTAGATCGAATATTAAATCTTCAGGCATGGGTTCAGCTGCCCATCTTGAGTCAGGGTCTCCACTAAGTGCACCCATTCCATCTATTGTCTTTAAAGGTGTATGATCTGGTTCTTGTATTACCCCCTCAACATTCTGGACCGGAAGCTTTATAAGGGAATCGGGTTGAATAAATATATATTCATATTCGGCAGTATTAGATTGAGCTATTGTATTTCCAGCAAGATCTTCAACATTGACAACTGTAACTACGTACGATCCTGGAGAGTGGGGAGATGTTTGAAGAGTAACTTTTGTGCCGGATAGTGAAGCGTTAAAGACATTAATATTATTAGTTATGGAATAATTATTTTCATCTTCAGCTGTTGTTTCATCAAGTGCCTCTGAAAAATTTACAACTAATGTTACAGAATCTGACAAAATCGCTCCGATTACTCTCGGCGGAGTTATATCTGGTCCCGCATCATATTCATAAGCACCAATAGTTGGTGTATTATCTCTTGGATTACCGTTTATATCTGCCCAAGGAATATTAAGATTATAAGTTGTATTTAACCAGTTTATTAAAGCTTGAGCATCTTCACCCTGGTTTATAGCAGGTGAACCAGGTTGTAATTCACCATTTAAAGCACCTTGATCTGGCTCAAAACCAAATTTATGAACAAATAGTGGGTCTGCATTAACTCCAGTACCTCCATAAGTACCAGTCCAACTTGACCACCCAGAGACACTTCCTGTGTGACCATTGCCTGTAAACTGACCAGAGAAACCTGCACCAGACCAACTACGCCAGAATAAATTATATCTCGTGCTGTCAACAGGGATAGCGTGTGGCAAACTTTCTTCTAAGTTAGCCATCCCACCATTGGTGCTAAACGACGCCAAAATATTGTTAATCGATATGGCATCATATTCCTGTATGAAGTCCCTGCAACGGGGCCCATTTACAACAATAGTATTATGGATTACCCAGGTGGGCGGCATTGGGTTATTATTATACCATCTCGTCCACAGTGATGAATTTTGATTGCCACTTGGATCCCAAATCCCTCCCATATAAAGAAAGTTATTGTATATTATAACTGGATTAGTACCTTCAGAACCAAGTATCATCGGAGTCCCGCCACCCGAAGGACTATAAACAGAATCATTTATAAAAAAGTTGTTAGTAATTACCCAGCCGTTTGTAAGATAGGCTTGCAGGCAATCAGTGTGGGCACTTGGATCCTGGTTACGCTGATGAATATAATTATTGTGGAAAAAAGTTCTCTGACATCTTTGAGCATAAACACCATCAGATTGTGAAGCGGCCAACTGAACTGATATAATCCGACAATTTTTTATTGTTGTGCTGTCAATTGAATAAGCCGAAGCACCATTAAGCATTATTGCTCCTTGCCCTGAGTAGTTATATATGTACAAAGAATCAACGACAATATTAGACGCAACATCTTCTATGTTAACTCCTTTCCCAAGGTTTCTACACTCGAATCCTTTAATAGTTATGTATTTCCTTCCCTGACCAGTTGCCCTTACCTGGAAGGCAGTCATACTTCCTCCTCCGCCATCAAATATCACCCTGCCACTATGTCCTGTTGAAACAGGTGCATATTTACCAATTGTAATTGTAATCGGATGACCAGCAGTTCCATTTGCCCCTACAGTTAAAGTTTGTGTGTAAATAGTAGAATCTGTTCCACCGGATATATAAATAAAATCACCCGGTTGTATCGAACTCCAGCTGATAGCAGAGAAAGATTGCCAGGCATCATTCCAGCTTGTTCCATTATTCGCACCAGAAGCATTTTTATCTACATAGTGATCGGTTGCATATGTTAACATAGAAATTAAAAGAAATAAGGTTGAGATATAGAGTAGTCGAGTAATTGATGTCATATGTTCTCCTTAATAGTGCTATTTATAAAAACTAAAGTAGCTGAAAATACCTTAAATGAATTACTTGTCATATATTCTTTTAAGTGAGTACAAGCCACAATTTTCGCTAAAAATGAGACAATTAGTATGCCATGTTAACAACATTGAAAAAATAATTTTATCAAAGAAATTTAGTTAGAAAAATTGTAATTATTACCATAAGTGAAGGTATATGATTGCATAAACGTCAAAATTTGCATTATCAAAAAAATCAGAAGCCATTTAATACTGAGATAATTCCTTACTGTTGAAATAGTATACTGGAAGTAGTGGAAAATACCAAAGATAAGATTGCATCATATTCTCTCTTTGAATTTAATTCTTCTTAAAGTACAATATTTCTTAAATAAAAATAATGACTATCATTCAAACGGGGAAGGGTCAAAAATTTTGTGTATTTGACATAGAAACAACTGCATATCACTGTGTCAAATACTTATAAATTTCGATAAAAACTATTTTTCTAAAATTCGAAAAATGAGAAGTCCCGAATTATTATCAGATGCACTAGAATTTTCTGATTATTTTTTCTGAAAGATAAACTTCACAATAATGACTTGAAAGAAATGCATTACCATTTTCAATCAATTAAACTCACCATTATTGCGAAGCTAACATCTTTCCTGTTCATTAAATAATTACCGGATCTGAATTAAATCATTATTTTATCAACATCATCTTTTTGGTAAAAACATTATCTGCTGAAGTAAATCTGTAAATATAAAATCCGCTAGGGAGTTTAGAGGCATCGAACTGAATTTCATAAACTCCTTGTTCCAGCTGCTCATTAACTAAAGTCCCAACTTTTTCGCCAATTGAATTATAGACAGTAATGTTAACGAATGAAGATTTCGGAACATCAAATTTTATTGTAGTTGCAGGGTTAAAAGGATTCGGATAGTTCTGATATAATGTAAAATCAGTTGGTGTTAAATCAACTACAACTTCAACTATACTGCTATATGCTACTGTGCCATCAAAATCAACCTGTTGAAGCCTGTATTGATAAACAGCTGAAACAATGTCCTTATCTGTAAAAGTATAATCTTTATTTTCTGTAGATGTTCCATTACCATCAACAAATCCTAAAGTTTTCCAGGTCCCGGGTATATTGTTGCTATTCTTAATCCTTCTTTCAACATTCCAGCCTGAATTATTATTCTCACTTGCTGTAGTCCAGTTAAGTTTTACACTGTTATCCTCAGTAACGGAAGCCGCCAGTGCTACAAGCTCTACGGGCACTGTACTATATTCATATGCACCAATAGTTGGTGTATTATCTCTTGGATTACCATTTCTATCTTTCCATTGTAAAGCCCAATCACCTTCTAAACTGTAAGTTTCATTAAGATAATTAATATACGATTGAGCATCTTCACCCTGGTTTATAGCAGGTGAACCAGGTTGTAATTCACCATTTAAAGCACCTTGATCTGGCTCAAAACCAAATTTATGAACAAATAGTGGGTCTGCATTAACTCCAGTACCTCCATAAGTACCAGTCCAGCTTGACCACCCAGATACACTTCCTGTGTGACCATTACCTGTAAACTGACCAGAGAAACCTGCACCAGACCAACTACGCCAGAATAAATTATATCTCGTGCTGTCAACAGGGATAGCGTGTGGCAAACTTTCTTCTAAGTTAGCCATCCCACCATTGGTACTAAACGACGCCAAAATATTGTTAATCGATATGGCATCATATTCCTGAATAAATGCCCTACATCTTGGTCCATTTACAACAATAGTATTATGAATTACCCAGGTAGGCGGCATTGAACCCTGGCTATACCATCTTGTCCAGAGAGAAGAATTTTGATTGCCACTTGGATCCCAGATTCCTCCCATATAAAGAAAATTGTTGTAAATAATAACAGGATTACTACCTTGTGAGCCAAGTATCATTGGAGTTCCACCACCTTCTGGACTATAAACGGAATCATTTATAAAGAAGTTATTATAGATTACCCAGCCGTTTGTAAGATAGGCTTGAAGGCAATCAGTGTGGGCATTTGGGTCTTGATTACGTTGATGAATATAGGTATCGTGAAGCAAAGTCCTTTGACAGCGTTGAGCATATATACCATCTGTTTGTCCATTATAGTAACCGTAAGATACTATTCGGCAATTTTTTATTGTGGTGCTGTCAATTGTATATGTGTTTGCACCATTAAGCATAATACCTGCCTGTCCCTGAAAGTCATAAATATTCAGAGAATCAAGAACTATGTTAGAAGCATAATCTTCAACGTGAACTCCTTTTGTTGCGTGTCTTAATTCAAATCCTTTAATTGTAACATAGTAATCGTTCTGAACATAAATACTTTGGCTTCCACCTTCAATTATTACCCTACCGTCATGTCCGGTTGGAGAGGGAGAATATTTTCCTGCAATTATAGTAATTGGATTACCAGCGGTTCCGCTTGCACCTATTGATAATTGTGAAGAATAAACAGTAGAATCTGTTCCACCGGATATATAAATAACATCACCGGGTTGAATTGAACCCCAATTTATACTAGAGAAAGATTGCCAGGCATTAGCCCAGGATGAACCATTGTTACTTCCACTAGCATTATTATCCACATAATGGTCTGTTGCAAATGTTATTGTACAAAGGAATAAAAAAAGTAGTGAGGTGTAAATAAGTCGTGTAATTGTTTTCATATGTTCTCCTTATAATTACTATGTTATGAAACAACTGTTGCCAGATAATACCTAAATGAACCATTTGCATCATATTGTTCTGGTATTACCCAGCTGAAATTTTGATTAAAAATTATACAATTAGCATACCGCATTTTTGTCTATTAAATAATAAAGCAATCTGAAAGATTTGGGTTGAAACAAAATAATTACCACCATTGATAAACGTCATAAATTGTATCGACGTCAAATATTGTGTCTTTGAAAAAAAACGGGGGTTAATTCAAAAACTAAAATGATCATTCAAAGAAGAAATGATGCCAGTGCTAAACATTTGCTAATGGAGGAAGATACGGGATAGTAGGAGATAATCCCAAAGATAAGATTGCATCATATTCTCTCTTTGATTAATTTCCAATTAATAATAATTGACAGATAAAAAATAACAATTTCCCTGCCAGTTACAAAAGGCCAAAAAAAGTCCCTGTAAAGAAAGTAAAAAGTGTAATACATTTTTTACAGCTAATTTAAATCCTAAATCAGAGAATAATTTTTCTAATAGTGAAAATTATTCAATTGCAATCAGGGAATTAAATTATTATGAACGGTACTGATCAATAATAAAATAAAAATTAATTTTAAGTTTAACTATTAATCTTATTTTTCAAATTCATAAGCACCTATGGTTGGCGTATCATCTCTTTGATTTCCATTTATATCAGTCCAAGGTAATTTAAAGCTATATGTTGCATTTAACCATTTTATTAATCTCTCAGTATTTTCTCCTGCATTTATAGCAGGTGAATTAGGTTGTAATTCTCCGTTCAAAACTCCCTGATCTGATTCATAGCCTATATGTTTAATAAACAATGGGTTCTCATTAACTCCAGTTCCACCAAAAATGCTTCGCCAATCGGTCCATCCAGTCACATTTCCTGTTAGCCCATTTCCTCTAAATTGACCCGAAAATCCCGGCTCAGACCAACTACACCAAAACAAATTATTTCTAATACTGTCAACGATTGCTGCAGAAGAGAGGTCATATACATTAAGAGATTCCATACCTCCTTCAGTGCTGAACATTGCAATAATATTGTTTAACATTGTTGCCGGGTATTGCAGCCAGACTCCTCTGCAACGAGGTCCATTTACTACTATAGTATTATTAATAATCCACGTTGGCGGCATTGGGTCAACGTTATACCATCTTGTGCAAAGTGCAGCACCTATATTACCGCTTGGCCACCAAATTCCGCCCATATAAATAAAGTTATTGTATATAATAACCGGGTTGTCACCCTGAGAACCAAGAATTATAGGAATTCCTCCACCTTCCGGACTATACACAGAATCGTTTATAAAAACATTATTATAAATAATGAAACCATTGGCAAGATGTGCCTGAAGAGCGTCATTATGAGCTACAGGATCCTGATTAGGGATTCTTACGTAATTATCGTGAATAAAAGTTCTCTGAGCACGCTGAACATATATTCCATCTGTCTGCCCGGGATAGTTATTAAAAGTTACTATTCTGCAATTTCTTATAGTTGTGCTGTCAATTGTATATTCTGTAGCAGCATTAAGCATAATTCCTGCCTGGTCATAGTAATCATAAATATACAGAGAATCTAAAATTATATTTCCGGCATAATCTTCAACGTGAACGCCTTTCCTTGAATGCCTGCACTCGAAGCCTTTTAATGTTACATAATTTTTATTTTGAACATAAATACTTTGTGAACCTCTTCCTTCAATAATTACTCTTCCACTATGTCCATTGGGAGAGGGAGAATATTTTCCTGCTATAATAATAATTGGATTGGCAGCAGTTCCGCTGATACCTACTTTTAATTCTTCAAAATAAACAAGTGAATCTGTTCCACCTGAAATAAACAGAGTATCTCCCGGACCAATTGAAGACCAATTAATTTCAGAGAATGCTATCCACGCATTATTCCAGCTTGTTCCGTTGTTGCTTCCCGAAGCTTTTCTGTCTACATAAAAAGATGATTGACTTGATATTGAACATTGGCATAAAAGAAATGCAGAAAGGTAAGTTAGTTGTAGGATGGTTTTCACAGGTGTTCCTTAAAATTAGGTATTTATATTACAACATTAATTTTTATCCCGGCTTTATACAAACTTAATGAAAAAATATTTTCTTTACTTCAACAGCAGCATTTTCTTAACCTGAACAAATGCATCACTCTCTATTCTGTAGAAATACGCACCGCTGGGAAGGGCAGAAGCATTAAAATTTATTTTATAATTACCTGCTTCGTAATTTCCTTCTGCAATGGTCTCAACAAGTTCACCAAGCATATTATAAAGATTTATTTTCATCTGTGTTTGTTTTGGCAGTGAAAATTTTATTGTTGTGCTGGGGTTAAACGGGTTTGGGTAGTTCTGTGATAGTTCATATTGTGTTGGAACAACTTCAACTTCAACTACATCTGAATATTCAAAACTGCCATCATAATCCATTTGTTTTAACCTGTACTGGAATTTACTCCCTCCGGTGTAAATATCTTTATCGCTGTAACTGTATTCTTTTGGTGTGGTTGTGTTACCGTTACCTTCAACAAAACCAAGTGTACGCCATTCACCTTCGTTTATTTTTCTTTCAATATTAAATCCGTGGTTATTCACTTCTGTTTTTGTTTGCCACTCTAAGTTTACTATGTCTTGATTGACAACAGCAGTGAATGATGAGAGTTCAACAGGCAATGGATCGTCATTAACATTTGGCCAATTACCAATAGTATAATTCCCGGATAAAAATTGCGGGGCAATATTTGTTGTAACCCATTGAAGATTTGAGCTGCCCGTTTGATTAACTATTGTAAAATAAAGAATAATAATATTATTAGGAGTTGTTGATAATGGAACTAAAGGCGGAGAAGTAAACTGAGTAGTTATAAGATTAATCCTCACCGCGTTTGCTGAAGGTCGGGTAATATTTTGTGTTACCCAGGTATCAAAATTTCCATACAAAACATAGTCTGTATTTTTAACTGGTGTCGCAGGAAAAGAAAGGTCTGTATTATTATATGTGAATTCAATAGATACTACACCCGCAGTTCCAGTTCCACTTTGTAAATTAACTGCGATTGTAACTGAATAGGTTGGTGGACTGATGTTAGTAATAAACTGTCCATCAACCGTTTGGCTAAAATAATTTGACGAACATAGAATGAAGAGTATAAAATAAATAGATGATCTTTTCATCTTTAACATTTTAAACTTCTTATAAGATTAATTTTAATAACTATATATGTTTAAGGTACTTGCGTAGAAAAACCGAAATTTGGTAACCAGTTGTTCAATAAGTCTTCAGTGTAATCTACATCTGTATTTAAATTTATATCTTCTGAATAATACCCGTGGAAACCAAATGATGGTAACCATTTATTGAGTAAATCATTAGAATAATCTACATTTCCGTCTCCATCAATATCACCCGCTATCATTGCAAAATTACCACCACCTAAATCTTTCATGGCATTTATTCCGTAAGCTTGTGATTGCGAAGTAGTAAAATCATATGAAATAGTAAAACTTCCGCCTAAAGGAATTGCTGCTGCAGTCATAATAGCCAAATGGTTTCTGTGCCTGACAACCACATAATAATTTCCGGCGCTTAAACCTGTAAATGTAACCGGACTTGTTCCATCTTTGTCTACTATTGTTCCGTCGCTTTTCAAAAACGCTGCTTTAGTAGCTACTTTAGTATCCTGAGCTGTTCCGGTTCTTAATTCAATAAGTACCCAATCTACAATATCCGGGTCAGGAATGGTAGAAACAGTACTAACTGAATAATAACCAAAAACTGTAGTAGGGTAGGCATCATTAGAATTATTTGGTATAAGATTATTTGTATTTAGTGCCGTGGTCATCAATCCATTGCCGCTGTACGGTCCTTCAAGAAACACTTTTAAGTTGAGCAGCAGAGGTTTGGGAATTAACCTTATAAACGCCCATCCTACATATCCATCATCGCCTGATACCACATCTGCTTTCCGGGTGTAAAGAGCAAACTGTCCATTATTAATTGTAACCGAACCTAAAGAAACATCACTGTTTTCATTAACTTCCACATTGTATTGTGACGGATTGCCTTCATCAAACGAATAATATAACCTGTATGTTCTGCCGGCATCATACTCTAAAATTGTTGCTCTTACATCATATTCACCATCGGGGACATTGCGGTAAAACTTCATTACAGGCAAAGTATCATTTGAAGTGTGATAATATACACCGGGTGAACCTGAATAGCGGGATGCTGTCCAGGAAGTGTTATGCCAGTATTCATTCCAGACAGATGTGTCGAAAGACCCACTGTCTCCTTCTTCAAAATAAGTAAGCACAGGATCCTGTTGTGTATCTTCGGAACACTCAATGACACAACCCGGCGGGAAAAGGTCATTTACCACTTCCCTCACAGTTTTAACCGGAATTCCCCGCTTTACCACCTCATCAAATGTCTCTCTTAAAAGTTCGGGGCTCTGCCACCAACCGGTATTAGTGTCTCCAATTTCATGCGCATAAAATATTATCCACTTGTTATTTGCCACTGCATCATCAAGCCAATCTCTGACTTGTTCTATGTTCTCTTCGTTTGTCAATCCACACCGGTTTAAAAAGTACAGATCAAAAGGCTGGGGAATTCCTCCGCCTGTTGTGTTATTAGCAGCATAATAAGGTGAGTATTTCTTGACAATATTAGCTCTGTTATGATCCCAGATTCCATTAGGTGCGGCAAATCCCGGGTTTGGAAATCCATGAGAATCAAGCCACTGTTTCATTGAGTCGACTTCCCACTCGTTAATGTCCTGGTGATCCCAGGTATGATTGCTTATCTCCCACCCGGCTGCCTGCATCACAAGTAAAGTGTCAACGGCGTGGTAACTATTATTTCCCTCACCTACCCACCAATTTTCTGCATTTATCCAGACACATCCCGGAAACCCGTACTCCTGAAATATCGGGAATCCGTTACGATACCATGTATCAGACCCATCATCGTAGCCAAAGGAAACTACCGGTCCATACTGTGCATTTGAATAGCCGAAGCCCAGCAATAGCAGAATTACCGGTAAAATTATTTTACGTTTCAATCCCTACTCCTTGTGGATTATTAAAAATCAATGTATAAAATTTTAAAAGAAATTTTTTTATTGGACTGGTTTCAGTCCACGCAAACACAGCATCATATAACTGCATCTACGCTTAAGGACTGAAAATTTCAGGAAGGCTTGAAGGTTAAACAGGTTTGGTTTGATGCCTTTCCTTAAGTAGTAGATATTTCTATTGTGCATAAAAATCAAATTAATTTTGTTCAAAAACAATAGCGTGTTGATTGTCATAAGCAAATAAATAACCCCGTCATTGACAGGGGTTAAGCTTAATGAAAAAAATATTTCTTTACTTCAGCAGCATCATTTTCTTAGTCTGAACAAATGCATCGCTCTCAATTCTGTAAATGTAAACTCCGGTCGGTAAATTGCTTGCGTTGAAATTTATTTTATAATTACCGGCTTCGTAGTTTCCTTCTGCTATAGTCTCTACAAGTTCTCCCAGCATATTGTAAAGATTCAGTTTTATCTGTGTTTGTTTTGGCAATGAAAATTTTATTGTTGTGCCTGGGTTAAACGGGTTTGGGTAATTCTGTGATAGTTCAAATTGAGTTGGAACAACTTCAACTTCAACCACTTCCGAGTATTCAAACTTACCATCATTGTCTACTTGTTTTAGTCTGTACTGGAATTTGCTGCCTCCCGCAAACAGGTCACTGTCTGTAAAATTGTATTGCTTTGGTGAATTTGAGTTGCCGTGTCCTTCTACAAAACCAAGTGTGTTCCATTCACCTTCGCTGATTCTTCTCTCAATATTAAACCCGTAGTTGTTCACTTCTGTTTTGGTCTGCCAATTTAAATCAACTTTGTTTTGATTGGCGGCTGCAGTGAAAGATGAAAGTTCAACAGGCAATGGATCGTCATTAATATTTGGCCAGTTACCTATTAGATAATTTGGTTGAAGAAAAGCCGGGGCAATGTTGTGTGTTACCCAAGTCAGGGTTGAACTTCCTGATTGATTAAGAATTGTAAAATACAATGTAATTATATTAGTTGGCGAAGTTGATAATGGGACAGGTGATGGTGAACCTGTTGTTATCAGACTTATTCGAACAGCATTGGCTGAAGGTTTAGTAATGTTTTTAGTTATATAAGTATTAAAATCACCATATAAAATGTAGTCTGCAGGTGTTGTTGGTGTTGAAGGAAATGATAAATTAGCAGTGTTATAAGTAAATTCAAGATCTACAACACCTGCTGTTCCAGAACCACTTTGCATATTAGCAGCAATGGTTACTGAATAGGTTGTAGGGCCGACGTTAGTAATAAATTGTCCATCAACTGTATTAGCCGTTTGGGCATAAAATGTTGACGAACTCAGGATGAAGAATATAAAATAAATAAATAATTTTTTCATATTTAACCTTTCAAACTTCTCTCGTAATTAATTTTAATAACCAAATACATTTATGGTACTTGAGTAGAAAAACCAAAATTTGGTAACCAGTTGTTTAATAAGTCTTCAGTGTAATCTACATCTGTATTACAATTTATATCTTCTGAATAATATCCGTGGAAACCAAATGATGGTAACCATTTAATGAGTAAATCTTTAGAATAGTCGACATTTCCGTCTCCATCAATGTCACCGGCTATCATTGCAAAATTTCCATCACCCAAATCTTTCATTGGATTAATTCCATAAGCTTGAGTTTGTGCAGTTGTAAAATCATAAAGCGTAGAACTGCTGCTTAACGGAATTGCAGTTGCAGTCATTATAGCCAAATGGTTCCGGTGCCTGACAACCACATAATAATTTCCTGCACTTAATCCTGTAAATGTAACCGGGCTTGTTCCATCTAAGTCCACTATCGTTCCGTCGGATTTAAGAAAAGCTGCACGTCTGCCAACGTTAGTTCCTGTGGTAGTGTTTCTAAGTCCAATCAGTATCCAATCAACTATACTGGAGTTAGGAATGATGGAAACAGTGCTTGCACTGTAACCGTATTCTGCTGTAGGGTAAGCACTATCAGAAGTAAAAGGGATAAAATTGTTACTGTTAAGTGTGGTTGTCATTGTTCCGCTGCCGCTATATGGTCCTTCTAAGAATACTTTTAAATTTACTGTAATAAATTCCGTTGTCGGGGTTATGTTGGATAGGATTGTACCACCATGACCAACAATCGTCCCGTGACTTGCATCTGCGTAAAAAACACCAAGCAGATGGAGAGTAGTCGGGCTGTTTTCCGGTGTCCAGGTAGTACCGCCATCTGTAGTTTTAAGAATTGTTCCAAATTCACCGGCTATTGTTCCGTTATTTGGATCTGTAAAGAAAACACATCTTAAAATTGTTGTCACTCCGCTGGTTTTTGAATCCCAGGTTGATCCACCGTCTGTGGTTCTGAGAATTGTACCGTCATCACCTACAACAATACCGTTGTTCACATCTGTAAAAAATACACCTCTTAAATAGTTATTTGTATTGCTTGTCTGAGGAGTCCAGCTTGTTCCACCGTCAGTAGTTTTCAGAATTGTACCTCCCTCGCCGACAACATATCCGGTACTTGCATCAGTAAAGAATGTCTCATAAAAATTTGTTGTTCCGACTGTCTGTAAATTCCAGCTTGAGCCTCCGTCTGTGGTCTTAACGATAGTTCCGGTATCTCCAACAGCGTAGCAGGTAGTTGCATCCGGAAAAGAAATGCCATATAAATTTTTAGTTGTTCCACTCGTTTGTGATGCCCAGGTTATCCCACTGTCAGTTGATTTTAGAATAGTTCCTGCATCTCCGATTATAATACCATTATTTGCATTACCAAAAGAAATACCGTTCAATCCAACTGATGTTCCGCTTGTTTGTGTACTCCAGGTTGTTCCACTATCTGTGGTATGCAGGATAACACCATTGTCACAGGCAGCAGTGCCTGTATTTAAATCAGTGTAGTAAACTTTCCTTACGTTGTCCAAAGTTCCGCTTGATATATAATTCCAGTTTGCACCACCATCTGAAGTTTTTATAATTACACCAAAATTACCAACAGCAATTCCATTGCTTGTATCGCTAAAGAAAACACTGCTATAGGTTTTATAACCATCGGTTTGTGCAAACCAGTTTACACCTCCGTCGGTGGTTCGTAGTATTGCACCATTCGGGCCTACGACTGAACCTGTAGTAGCATTTACAAACTGAACACTTTCGCAATCGAAGGAAGCTAATTCAATTGAATCCGGGGTAACCCAGGTATCTCCACCATCTATTGTTCGAATTATTGTGGAACCTTGACCAACAGCAGTTCCTGTATCCGGATCTGTAAAGAAAACACTCAATAATCTATTTGATGTTCCGCTTGTTTGAGAACTCCAGGTGGCTCCACCATCATTGGTCCTGAGAATAGTACCGTTATCTCCAACAACTACACCTGTATCTGAATCTGTAAAAAACACGCTGAATAAATTTTCTGATGTACCGCTGGTTTGCGTTGACCAGGTTGTTCCTCCATCGGTAGTCTTTATTATCATACCATCAGAACCAACTACGATACCATTATTTACATCTGTAAAGCATACACCTTCAAAAAAGGTTGGGAACACTCCGGTTGATTGAGGGTTCCAGGTTATTCCTCCATCCGTAGTTTTCAAGATAGATTCAGACCAGCCGACAATCCAGCCGGTATTTGCATTTACAAAAGACACATCCATCATATCAAAAATTACCGGGCTCGTTTGGGAAAACCAGGTAGATCCACCATTTGTTGTTTTGAGTATAGTGCCTGCCTGACCAATTGTAAAGCCAACACTTGGCGAGATAAACTTAACACTAAGAAGTGAGTTACCCTGCGGTAATGGATTCTGCCAATACCATTGTGAATAAGCCTGATAAGCTGAAATAATAAATACGAATAGCAATAACTTTTTCAAATAATCCTCACTTTGGGGTACTTAAAATACAATATTTTTAATCTTGTTAAAATGATCTTATTACATTTATTTCTCAATATTAATACCAGTAAATACTTGAAATATTTTAAAAATTGGGACATTACAATTATCTAATTGAGAATAAGTATTATTATCTGACAACACAATAATATCGGGCTTGAAACCAAGCACAAATAATAAGTAATTAGACAATAGAATGGGGATAAATTATATATTCAGCTAAGCGGTTGATAGTGCATTTATCCCCTGAAAATTTCTTTTTAAATCAAGCTCTTCCCACCATCTGGCCAGACAGGTTGCCTTCTGTTTTAAATTAATAAATGATAATGAGCATTATTTCATCAATACCATCTTTTTAACCTGAACAAAGTCCCCGGCTGTCATTCGATAAATGTATGTGCCGCTTGGCAGGTTTATACTATTAAATTCAACCTCATAATATCCGGGTTCTTTAGTCTCATTCACAAGTGATGCTACTTCAGCTCCAAGAATATTATAAACTTTTATTTCTACATTACTCTCTTTAGATATCTGGTATGTGATTTTCGTTGTTGGATTAAAAGGATTCGGGTAGTTTTGATTAAGAACATATTCCCCGGGAAATATTTCTACTTCGATCGTATTTGAGAATTCATAATTGCCATCTGTATCAATTTGTTTTAATCTATAGTTAAATCTACTTCCATTCACAGGATTGTCATCTGTAAATGAATACTCCTTCGGGCTGTTTGAGTTTCCATTCCCGGCAACGAATCCAATCCTTGTCCATTCAGTATAGTCAAAAGTCCGGCGCTGTATTTCAAAACCGAAATTGCTGACTTCAGTTTCTGTCCTCCAGTTCAGCATTACTTCTTTCTCTGCTATTACATCTGCTGAAAAACCGGATAATTCCACAGGCAGGGGAGGAGAACCTGAATTTTCTACATACGTTGTATTAGTTTCAGTTACTGTTGTAAAATCACTAACCGACTGCCCTACCATTCCATAATTCGAGAAGTTTAAACTATTTATGTCACCACTTACTCCGCTCCTTGTAGCATATTCGTTTGCTCCATCACCTACGTCGAGAATAAACCATGGCATATCAAGGGAAATACCGGAATTTTCCGGAACAGTCGTAAAGGGAGGTAGACCCTGAGTAGAGCTTTGAAATTTTATCATATCAATATAATCTGTCGAATCTGTTACAGCAATTTTTTTAAAAGCCAAATATCCATCATAGTCGATTTGACCTCCGCTCTCAAATATCGATAAATCAGCAGGTACACCGGAAAAATTATCAGTGTTCCTGGTTATTAATAAAAATCTATAAGCAGGTAAAATATATGTTCCTGTGAATGTCCAAAATGCAGGCCTGTGTTCAATTGCATCAAAATTATAACAAAGTATTTCATAACCATTTAAATCAATGGGTGAAGATGTACGGTTAACCAGAACAACCATCTCTATATCATAATTACTACTCCCTATAGCCGGATCAAAGGAGTTGATTAAAACATCTCCCTGGTTAATTTGTGGAAACATTGGAAAATTCAGCAATAAAAAAAGCGAAATTAGTACTGATTTTTTCATTGATACTTACCTCGATAAAAATGTGATAGACTCAGAATTCAATATTCTGTGTTGCTTATAAAATTGTAAATAAAAATTCAATTTTAAATTTGAATCTTACCTGTTTAATTACAGCTATATTGTAATAATGATCTTTATTTTAGCATACCGCTTATGATGAAAAATTGCAGCAATGGGTATGTAAATTACTTAAAGCGGTGATTGAAACTCTTCGAAATATTGTTCAGTAACATGAACAATATTATTATAATAAAGTTACAAATTATTTCCTATAAAATTAAAAAATCTTAATGCTCTGAATATCAATCAAATCTAACAGAATAGGATTCGGTTACTTCTTCTTTTCAATTACATGTGTTAATAAATTGCAGATTAACTTTGCTTTTCATTTTAAATTTTTTAAAACTTACGCAATTATCAACCTGGCTACCAGCATGCAGGATTTAATTGAAAGAGGTTTTGAACAGAAAGATTTTAACACTTTCTACTTTATTAACACCATTTTCTTTGTGTCAATAAAA
Organism: uncultured Ignavibacteriales bacterium; assembly: GCA_963715745.1. Lineage (GTDB taxonomy): Bacteria > Bacteroidota > Ignavibacteria > Ignavibacteriales > Ignavibacteriaceae > CAWGJF01. The sequence goes on along the minus strand of OY970271.1, from coordinate 3,553,464 downwards.
GAACCTGCTTTCAATTGATAAAAATATACTCCACTTGGAATGTTTACAGCATTCCAGGTTATTTCATAAGATCCTTCAGGCTTTTCTTCATCAACAAGAGTTTCTATTTCAGCACCTATTAAATTAAATATTTTAATCGTAATCGGAGTTGATCGTTGAACAGAATATTTAATATTTGTTGATGGATTAAATGGATTTGGATAGTTTTGATAAAGAACAAACTCTGATGGAACAATTTCTACTTCTACTTCATTAGAGTATTTATAATTACCATCAAAATCCATTTGTTTTAATCTGTATTTAATCTTACCAGCGCCCGTAACATTTCCATCTAAATAGAAATAAGAGTTTGGTTCACTTGCATTGCCATGACCTTCTACAAATCCAATATTATTCCAGGTATCACCATCAATACATCTTTCTATGTTAAAACCATAGTTGTTCGTTTCAGTTGCAGTTCGCCAGTTAAGCTGAACAGATTGATTATTAATATTTGCAGTAAATGAAATAAGTTCAACGGGTACAACATCTTTTTGATATTTAAACATTGTTCCGTTCATACCAGCAAACCAACCGGTATTTTCATTAGTGAAACTAATTGAAGTTAGTTCATCTCCAGTCACACCATTATAAGATGTCCAATTATATCCCAGGTCATTTGTGTTAAGTATCATTCCATTTTTACCAACTACCCAGGCAGAGCCAGAGTTTGTGAATGTAATTTCATTAAGCTGATTAATAGTTCCACTGTTCCGGGTCAGCCAGGATTCACCTCCATCAGTGGATAATAAAACTATACCTCCATTTCCTACACACAGACCGATGTTCGAATCATAAAACTTCACACAGTTCAGATCCTGTGTTGTTCCACTGTTTTTTGTGTACCAGGTTTCACCACCATCAGTAGATTTTAAAATGCTGCCTTCCTTACCAACTGCCCAACCATTATCTACATCTGAAAAAAATACACTGGAAGAGCTTGCTGAACTTTTTTGTATCCAGGTAATGCCACCATTAGTTGATTTATAAATACCAACATCATAATTGCCTTTGGTAGCCCATCCATTATATTGATCAATAAATATTACAGAAGAATATCTATTACCATATTCAATCCAATTCTCCCCTCCGTCAGTTGTTATATAAAGTCCGGTAGTTCCTTCACCAACGGCCCATCCGAAATACTTATTAGCAAAATAAACTGAATTTATTGTCCCTCCGTTGTATTGATTTAACAGTTTTGTTTTCCAGATTTTGCCACCATCAGTAGTTTTAAGAATAACATTTCCACCGCCACCGATACAACTAGCTCTATAACCGGCAGCCCAAACAATACTGTCATTTATACTAAAAACGGAGTACAGGTCGTCTCCGGTCCAACAAGAATATCTGTTCCCACTCAGAATTTGTGTCCACGACGCACCATTATGTTCAGAAATAAAAATTGCGCCGTTAAAGCCAACTGCCCAACCCTTGCCTGAGTTCGTTAAATAGATTGAAATTATACCAGCTTCTTCTTCTCCTACGTACTTTTCATTCCATGTAGAACCCCCGTCAGTAGTAGAATAAATTGCTCTATAAAAACCACCTCCATCACCAGCTACAGCAAAGCCGGTGTTTGAATCCTTAAAGTATATTGAATTAATTCCTCCGGATTTAAAAGTACAAGTTTGTTCTTCATTATTTTTTTCTTTTATATTTGAATATGGTGCAATTGTTGGTTGATTCCAGGTAATACCACCATTAGTTGTTTTGTAAATTCGATTGTAATGTGGTGTATGACCACCACCGATAAATCCTGTATTAGCATCATTAAATTTAATAGAAATAGCGCTGCCGTATGTGAAAGGAATATCGCTGGACATATCAACCCAGCTATTTCCGCTGTTTGTAGTTTTAAGTACTTTCCAATCATCATAATCGCCTCCTGCAGCATATCCAACAAGAGAATCGACAAAATCAACTGAGTTTAAATCAAATACAACCCCGGTAGGCAAGCTATTCCAAATTAAACCGCCATCTGTAGTTTTTAATATTGTCCCTCCATATCCAACAGCAAAACCTGTTTTGAGGGAACAAAAATGAATATCTGTTAAGTGTTCGTTTGTTCCACTGGTTAATTGTAACCAATTTAATCCGCTGTCGGTTGTTTTAAGTATCAATCCTCCTTCTCCGCATATCCAACCCGTATTTTGATCAATAAACTGTACTGATTTCAGAATTAGATTAGTACCACTTTTTTGTTTAATCCAATCAATTCCGGCATTTGTAGTTTTTTTAATAAAACCATCAGAACCAACAATCCATCCAGTGTTATCATCTATAAAAAAAGTAGACCAAAGATCATTGCCGTCCGGAACTGGGTTTTGGTTAGTCCATTGGCTGTAATTTAATTTTGAGAAAAAGATAAGTGTGAGAAGAATTAGTAGAGTATTTTTCATTAATGCATCAATGTTTAGAAAAATTAATTAAATAGGTAAAAAGTAACAGTATATATAGTTTGAATTTATTGACACCAACCAGTTTAAGCTCAACGTGACAAAGCACTAATTCAATCACTATACCATTAGAATTTTGATGCTTTTTTGGCTAAATATGTAGTTAAATGAAAGTCTTTTTAAGAAACGGTATCATTCTGAGGCAGCATTAAATTTATTGTTTGCCCGGATAGAAATGTAGTATGTTGAACTGCTATTTTACTTTGGAGGTGAGTTGTGCTTTCAGGATTTACTCTCCACTTCCTAGTCCAATCAGTTTTCTGATTAAGATGATTTGTCCCAAATGCCCTTTGCTATGTGTTAGACCAAGATGACCAAGAAACCAACCCTTTGTTTTATTTGAATAATGTTCCGCTACCCATTCACTATTTTTGTACAGAGCACCTTCATCGAATAAAACTTTGTGAAGAAATTCCGCAGAGGGGATTTTATCTAAATCTTCTGGTTTTAGATTTTCAATTAGGGATTGAACTTTATTTGTAACTTCCAGATAGTAATTGAGAAGTGCTTTCATATTTATTTGTGAACTAAGATCAATAACTTCCTGAAATGTCATGCCAGTTCCAATATCTCTTCTGGAAACGTTCAGTTTTTCAGTCCAGTTGTCATTATCAAACACCTGAGAATTTTCACAAACGATCCTGTTAATGCCTACATCTTCACATCTTGATAAATGCCAGAGCATCCAGGCAATGGAATTAAGATTATTTGTGCATAATCTCATTTGTTCTTCGGTGAGACCATCAATCCGACTTTGGAGTCCGCCTTTTTCAAAATGAAGTTTGTAGTGGTGAAGTTTAAAGAATTGAATTGCGTTCATCGTTTCCCCTTAGTTAACTTTTATTCAGCAATTAGTCCCATACGCAGCAAATCATAATATTTATTATCTATTAAACATTCTTTTCTGAGTATGCCTTCAATCTGAAATCCAAGTTCTTTATTTAAAGTCACATTTCTTATGTTATTTTCTATTGTATTAAGAAATATTTTTTTTAATCCTAAATTATTTGTTCCATACTGGATCCATAATTTAGTTGCTTCTTTTGCAAATCCTTTTCCACGATGTTCTTCTTCTCCAATTAATTTTCTCATTTCAGCTTTATGCTGATTAGTATCGTAATCCAGATAACCCATAAGCCCAATGGGTGTTGAATCATTTAAAGAAATTAAACCAAGTAGATTTCTTTCATCTTCAATTAATTCTGTAAAAGTCGTGTCTCTCGAATAAGAACGGGAGAGTAAAAACCATCTTCCAAAACTATCATCAAGCCATCTTTTAGCAATTTTATAATCTTTATCTTTATCGAATCTATTTATTCTGACTTGCTCACCAATTAGTGGGAATTCAATATTAACTAACTGATTTTTTTCAGATTGTTGTTGTCCATTTTGTGGTTCCGAAGGTGGTTTATTTAGTGACAGATCAAGCAAAGCATTAACAAGTGTGATATAATCAGCGGGTTTAAAATCCCATTTCGAAGTCTCGTCAATAATTCCCTTAGTAACCGTTTCAATCGTAATATTATTCATTACTTTAAGTTCATAATCATTCATTGTTATTAGTCCTCTATAGGCAATTTAATAAAAGTTAAAATATCATTTCTCAATCAATATACCACTAAAATACTGATTGATTTTTCTATTTTCATATAATAAAATATTCTTAATGTACCTTAATGATAATTTTGTTCAAATTTGGTGATTATTAAAAAATGATATCGCAAATATATGGATTCAAGAATGCTACCTTTTAACAGTTAAAGATTTCAAAACAAATTAACAACTCAATAATATTGATTAATAAATAAAGAACTTTCCAATATAAGCAATAGGATTTGTTTTATTATTTAGCAGAAAAATTAAAATATTTAAGAGTGGAATAAATAGGAGAAATGGTATAATTTATGTTAATATTTGTTCGTTATTTTGATTTTTCTTAATTCTTGATTCGATTCTTTTTAAAAATTCCCAGAAAATTTGGAATCAATTTTCATAATTATTTGTTAAACGAATAACTATATTTTCGTTAAAAGTAAATTAAACAAAAAGTGTATTTCAGAAATTTGAATTGAATAATATGAATAAAAGTTTGGATAAATTAAATAAGGTTGAACAATGGTTTCAAAATCAAACTGATAAAGTTATTATTGCTTTTTCAGGCGGTGTTGATTCCTGTTTGACTTTATTTCTTGCAAGAAAATATCTTGGGAAAGAAAAAGTTGTTGCAGTTATTTCAGCTTCGGCAAGTTTGAAAAAAAGAGATTTGGAAGATGCAATTAATTTCTGCAATGCAAATGATATAAAACTTCAAGTTATTGAGACTAAAGAAATTGAAGATCCAAGGTATTTTTCAAATCCTTTAAACAGATGTTATTTCTGTAAGACTAACCTGTACGATGAGCTGAAAATGATTGCCGAAAAATTTCCAGACACTTCAATATTGAACGGACAAAATAAAGATGATTTAAATGATTACAGACCAGGGATAAAAGCTGCAAATGAATTTAAGGTTCTTACACCTTTGGCAGATTGTGATTTTACTAAAAATGATGTTAGAGAAGTTGCAAAATATTTTAATCTTTCGACATGGGATAAACCGGCGAGTCCATGTTTGAGTAGCAGAATTCCATATGGACAGGAAGTTACAATTGAAAAATTAAGACAAATAGAAAGCGCGGAAAATTTTTTGAATGATCTAGGTTTCACCGAAGTTCGTGTGAGACACTTTAATAATATTGCAAAAATTGAAGTTCCCAAAGACAGATTACGGGATTTAATCAAAGTTGAAAACGAAATTAAAATAAAAATAAATCAATTAGGTTTTTTTGATTGCGAGATCGATAATGAAGGATTTGTTTCCGGCAAATTAAATAGGGTGATGGCTTGAGCAAAAATTTCAACATAGACCATAAAAGAAAAGATAGAACCGGGTTTCAGGAAATAGTTTTTGGAGCTTCAAAATCTGTTGAACAGATTTCTGCAATCATAAATGATTTCAAAGAAAATAATCACCAGGTATTGATAACAAAAGTTCAAAATAAAAAAGCTAAAAAATTACAAAAAGAATTTCCACAAAGTTTTTATGATGGAATTAGCCGGGTCTTTATGGTTGGAGAATTTCCATCCAATCCTGTAAATGGGGAAGTAGCAATTTTAACTGCCGGCACTTCTGATCAATATTTGGTGAATGAAGTATACTATTCACTGCTTTTTTTTGGCAGGGAAGCAAAACGGTTTCAGGATATTGGAGTAGCGGGTGTTCATAGATTACTGGAAAATGTTGATGAAATAAAATCATATAAAGTTATAATTGTAATAGCCGGATTTGAAGGCGCATTACCTACAGTTGTTGGCGGTTTGTTTCCACAACCTATAATTGCTGTTCCGGCAAGTGTGGGATATGGGGTCAGCAAAGGTGGTAGAGCTGCATTAAATTCAATGCTTTCCAGCTGTGCAAACGGTGTTACTGTTGTAAATATCGATAATGGATACGGTGCGGCAATGGCAGCCATCAGAATTATTAATAACAAACATTGAATTTATGAGCATTCTAAAAATTGAAGCCTTCTCCGGATTAAGCGGTGATATGTTTCTGGGAGCTTTAGCTGAATTAACACATTCGTATGACGAATTGGTTAAATTACCATTTAAACTTCATCTTAAGAATGTTGAGGTTAAAATTTCAGATGTTAATAAAAACGGAATCGCCTGCAAGCATATTAAGATAATTGATAATAATGAATATCAGGAAGCAAATCACGATATTTTCTCTAAACACGATCGTCATCATCATAACCATAATCACACACACAATCACGAAGATTTGGTAATACATCAGGAAAAGCATTCTCATCATCACCGGCATTTAAATGATATTTACAAAATAATTGATGAAGCAGATCTTTCTGACAAGACTAAAGAAATTTCAAAAAAAATATTTTTGTTGCTTGGCGAAGCTGAAGCAAAAGTTCACGGAGTTGATATTAACACAATTCATTTTCACGAAGTTGGTGCAATCGATTCTATTCTTGATATTGTTGGCTCAGCTTTTTTACTTGACAAGCTTAACATTCAGAAATCATATGTTACAGACATTCGAACAGGAAAAGGGTTTGCAATGACTGAACATGGAAAACTGCCAATTCCATGTCCCGCTACGAAAGAATTGCTATTGGGTATCCCAACTTATGCTGGTGATGCTGATGGTGAGATGACAACTCCAACTGGTGCTGCCATCTTGAGATATTTGAATCCTGAATTTAATATCCCAACGTTAATTGAAGAAAAAACTGGTTACGGTCCAGGAGAGAAAGATTTCAAACATCCGAATGTTTTAAGAATCAGTTTGTGTAAGTCAAATTCAGAAAAACAGGATAGTATTTATATAATCGAAACCAACATAGACGATATATCTTCTGAGGTAATTGGTCTTGAATTTCAACAGCAACTGCTTGATAAGGGTGCTCTCGATTTTTACTTTACGCAGGTTATAATGAAAAAAGGACGTCCCGGTCTATTAGTTTCTGCATTAGTTAATGAAAAAAATATCTCAACAATCAGTAATTTTATTTTGGAAAATACAACTTCAATTGGTTTAAGGTATTATCCGGTTGCAAGAAACATTTTAAAACGAGAAGTTAAAGAGATGAATACTTCTCTGGGAAAAATAAAAGTTAAAGAAGTTATTTTGCCTTCAGGAAAAAAAAGATTAACTCCTGAATATGATTCCTGCGCTACGATAGCTAAAGAAAAAAAAATCCCCATTACACAAGTTTTTGTACAAGTAAATTCTGAATTAAAAAATTTTGTTTAGATCTTGAAGCGTATTTAGTAAAGACAAAGTTGTAAATAATTCGTTTTCAATATTTACTTCGATTAATTAAAACCAGTACTATAACTCTTTATAACGATACTTCTTTATATTTGTATTCAAAGTTTTAATCCAGAAAATACAATTTTTATGTTAAAGCTCGATTGCAGATATTTTCACGGTGATAAACCTTGTGTCTTTAATAAAACAGAAGGCATTGTTTGTGATGATTGCAATTATTATAGTCCAATCAAAATTAAAATATTAATTGTAAAGCTGGATGCAATTGGTGATGTTCTAAGAACCACTTCTATCCTTCCTCCATTAAAGAAAAAATACCCTGATTCTTTTATAACCTGGTGTACAAGAAAAAATTCAAAACAGCTTTTTAGTAACAATAAATTTGTTGATGAATTACTTGTTGTTGAGGATGATGCTTATTTCAGAATTAAAACTGAAAAGTTTGATCAGGTTATAAATCTTGACACATCAAAAATCAGCTCTTCAATTGCAGCGATGGCAAACAGTGAAAAGAAAATCGGTTTTATTCTGAATGAAAAAGGATTTATTGAACCAACTTCTGAAGGTGCTAGTGTTTGGCTTGAAATGAGTGCTTTTGATAATTTCAAAAAGACGAATACAAAATCCTATCATCAGATAATGTATGACATTCTTGGATTCCCAGATCCGATTTCTCAACCGCAGCTTTTTGTTCCTGAAGAAACTATAAAGATTGTTTCGAAACGATTGAATAATTCCGGCTTGAACAAAAAATTGAAAACAATTGGATTGAATGTTGGTGTTGGTCCGAAATGGCCCAGTAAAGGCTGGCCGAAAAAACACTGGGAACTGTTGATAAAAACTCTGGGGAAGAAAAATTATAATTTACTATTACTTGGCGGACCGGAAGAATCAGAAAGAATTCAAAATCTAAAAACAAAATTCCCGTTTTTAATTGATACCGGGACTGAAAATCCTGTTTTTGAATTTGCTGCAATTGTAAATGAATGTGATCTTGTTATAACTTGTGACACATTTGCTTTGCATATAGCTACTGCTATGGGCAAAAAATTAATTGTTCTGGTGGGACCGACTTCGGCTGCAGAACTTTATTTATACAAAAAGGGAGTCAAACTGACTCCTTCATTTAAGTGTAAATGTTATTATAAAAGAAATTGTACCGAAGAATTTTCGTGCATGGAATCAATTACCCCTGATTCAGTTCTGAAAGAGATTGAAAAAATAATATAACATCTAAGACTTGTAAATATTTTTACCAGCTATATTTTTCTTTTCGAAAGCATTCCTTGTATCAACAATTAGATTTGAGTTTTTTGCAATCATCTTATAATCGAATGCTTCGTGATCTGTACTTAGAACAACCAAATCATATTTTGAAACACTTTCTTTTGTCAAATCAATAGATTCCATATCGTAATTATATTTGCGAGTTTTTGGAAGTTTTGGAACATACGGATCGTAATAGTCAACCTTCGCACCTCTCTCATGGAAAATCTCTATCAACTTAAGTGAAGGAGATTCACGCATATCATCGATATCTTTTTTGTAAGATGCCCCAAGTATTAAAACCTTCGAACCGTTCATTGCTTTTTTGTGCTTGTTTAAAACCTCGATTGATTTTTCAACGACATAGTATGGTTGGTAGGTGTTTATCTCTCCTGCCAATTCAATGAACTTTGTATTGATTTCAAATTCTCTTGCTTTCCAGGTTAAGTAGAAAGGATCAATTGGAATACAGTGCCCGCCTAAACCCGGTCCCGGATAAAACGGAGTGTAGCCAAACGGTTTTGTTGAAGCAGCCCCAATTACTTCCCATACATCGATATTCATTCTATCGAATACCATTTTCAATTCATTGACTAAAGCAATGTTAACTGAACGAAAAATATTTTCAAGAAGTTTTGTAGCTTCTGCTGCTCTTGGTGAAGAAACCGGAACAGTTTTTACAATTACCTGGTTATAAAGAGCTAAGGCTACCTCAAGACATTTTTCTGTAACTCCGCCAACAACTTTGGGTATTGTTGCTGTCGAGTAATTAGGATTATTTGGATCTTCTCTTTCAGGGCTGAATGCAAGATAGAAATCTCTTCCTACAACGTACTTACTTCCTTTTGCGGAGTCAGCATTTTCAAAGATTGGCTGTAGAAGCTCATCAGTGGTTCCAGGATATGTTGTTGATTCCAATGTTACAAGCTGACCTTTCCGCAAATACTTTCCGATTGTCCGTGCAGTGTTTTCTACATAAGACATATCAGGTTCGCGATGTTCATTAAGTGGAGTTGGAACACAAATAATAATTGCATCAACTTCAGGAAGCCGGGCAAAATCTGTAGTGGCTTTTAGTTTTCCATTTTCAATTGCTTTCTTAATATCTTCAGTCTTAATGTGCTTTATATAACTTTGTTTCTTCTCAAGATATTTTATTTTTCTTTCATCAAGATCAAATCCAAGTACATCAAAACCTTTTGTAGCAAATGCAAGCCCAAGGGGCAGACCTACATAGCCAAGGCCGATGATTCCTATTTTTGCTTCTTTCTTATTTATCTTTTGAAGAAGATCCATCTTTAATTCCTTATTAAATTTATTTTAATAATTCCCTGATTTGAGAGCATTAATTTACATAAATGATTTTATATAAAATCAAATCTTCTATTTAGAATTCCGCGAAGTGAGTAGTAAAAACCAACCCTAAAAATTTCACTTGAATAAGAATTTAACAATTGACAATATATTCACCAGAATTAACTGCATTTTTAAAATTATTCAACAATAAATTATTAGGAGAGATTATGATTTTGAGAAAAATCTTATCTATTTGTTTCATTTTCGTAACATTTTTGGTTGGCTATTATCCAGTCGTTACGGCTCAAAATTTACAAGGGGATTTAAACAAAGTCGATAATTTTTCATTAAAAGATTATAATGGGAAGGAATATTCATTGAGTGATTTTAAAGATTCCAAAGCCATTGTAATAATATTTGTTGCTACTGAATGCCCGGTTTCAAATGCCTATAATTCCAGGATGGAAGCTATCTATAATGATTACAAAAATAAAGATATCGCTTTGCTGGGAATCAATTCTAATAAAGCAGAAAATATTGAGAGAATAAAAGAACATGCAAAATCGAAAGGCTTGACTTTTCCGATTCTGAAGGATGAAAAAAATATTGTTGCAGATAAATTCGGAGCTTCAGTTACACCGGAAGTTTATGTCTTAAATAATAACCTTGAAATTTTGTACCATGGTAGAATTGACGACTCAAGGGATGATAGCGATGTTGAGAGAAATGATTTAAGAAATGCACTTGATGAAATTCTTGCGGGAAAGCAGGTCAGCGATCCTGTTACAAAAGCTTTTGGCTGCTCGATAAAAAGAATATAATGCTAAAAACATTTTTAACAATTTTAGTTTTAGTAACCGGTTTGGCTTTTTTTGCTGAACCAGATTTTAATAATAAAAAGAAACTTGACGAAGTTAATGTTCAGCTACTTGACAGGGAAGGACTTCAAAAAATTATTTCCAACCGTAACGGGAAACCTTTGCTGATTAATTTCTGGGCAACCTGGTGTGTCCCTTGCCGTGAGGAATTTCCTGATCTTATTAAATTTTACTCTGACTATAAAAATGATGTTGATGTGATTGCAATTTCTGTAGATTACCCGAAAGAAATTGAAACTAAAATCAAACCTTTCCTGTCCGAAATGAATCCGAGTTTTGATACTTATGTTTATTCAGAAAGAGACCAGGAAGAATTAATTAATATGATTAATAAAGATTGGAGCGGGGCATTGCCGGCTACATTTGTTTACGATTCAAAAGGAAAGCAGATTTTGTATCACAATGGAAAGATGAGTTACAAGAAGTTTAGAAATTCAGTTTCAAAGTTTATAAGTAAATAATTACTTCGTAAAAAAATATCCCCAGAACATCGCCGCAAAAAATACAACTGCCTGTAAAAGAATAATTGTTGCACCGCTCGGCAAATCAAGAAAATAAGAAAACCACAAACCAGCAACTGCACTAAGAATTCCAATCACTACTGAGGCAATTGTCATACTTCTGAAGCTTTTACTCATCAATCTTGCAGCGGCAGGAGGAATTACAAGAAATGCAGCAATTAATACAATGCCGACAAGCTTAATAGAAACAACAACTGTTACAGCAATCATCACACTTAAAATATAATCATCGAGCACAACAGGAAGTCTGTCAGCTTTAGCAAGCTCACGGTCAAAAGAAGAATATGCCCACCTGTTCCAGAATCTGAAAAGAACAATTGTTGCAAGTAAAAGAATTCCCGTAACAACAACATCTGTCATCGTTACAGAAAGAATCGATCCGAAAAGATATGTGAATGCATCGCTGGTATATTGCTTCCTCAGGAAAAGAAAAATAATTCCGAGCGCCATCGATATCGAAAAGAAAATCCCGATTGTTGTATCACTTCCAAGTTGAGTTCTGTTTTTTACCCAGGTTATCCCGATTGCTACGATTATTGTAAACGGAACAGCAATCCATAGAGGCTCAGCAGATAAAAGTAAGCCAAGTGCAATTCCTCCAAAAGCTGCGTGTGCAAGTCCGCTGCCGAGAAATCCCAAGCCGCGCTGTACAACAAAAACGCCATAGTAGCTGGCGAGAAATCCAACCAGGATGCCGGCAACAAATGCACGCTGCATAAACGGGTAGCTTATTATTTCAAACATTTGTCAACGGAGATTTCAAATTGTGTTTATGACCGATATGACCAAAAGCTATTCTTAAATTTTGCTCACTCAAAGCTTCTGAGGGTTTTGCAAAACTAACTTGTCTTCTATTTAAAAGAAGTACAGAATCGGAATGATGATTTGCAACATGCCAGTCGTGAGTAATCATTATAACTGCTGCACCGGTTTGCTCACGGTATTGATCGAGAAGATTGTATAAATCTGATTCTCCTACAGCATCAATTCCTGTTGCCGGTTCATCCAGAATTACAAGTCCCGGTCTTCTGACAAAACTTCTTGCAAGACACACTCTTTGCAACTCACCGCCTGATAATTCTGATAAAACCCGTTCAGAAAGATTTTGTGCATTTACAAGTGCAAGTGCTTCAAGCGCTTTATTTTTCACTTCTCCTCTTATAGTCCACGGCCATCTTCCTGTTAATCCTGAAGCAACCAATTCAATTGCTCTACTTGGAAAATTCCTATCCATTGTTTTGATTTGAGGAACGTATCCGATCAATCCACGCTCTACTTTGGCTGGCTCTTTTCCAAAGATTTTAACTTCACCCTGCGAGTAGGGAATTAGTCCGAGTAGAATTTTTATTAATGTTGATTTGCCTGCACCATTCGGACCAACTACAGAAACAAAATGATTTTTCGGTACTGAGAAATTCAAATCTTCCAATACCGGAATATCCGAATAGCTAAAAGATAATTTTATTATTTCAATTGCCGTGATGTTCATTTTAACGAATTCAAAATCTTATCTGCATTATATTTTAGTATTTGTTCATAAGTCATTCTTCCCTCAACACCGCCGAAAGGATCAAGCTCAACAGTTTTTAAACCACTTGTTTCGACAAATATTTTTGTTATCCGTTCGGGATGATTTGCCAATTTGAAAATCGCCTCTACATTTTTTTCTTTAGTAATATCCAGAAGCCTCTTTATGTCTTTAGGAGTAGATTGATAACCCGGAGAAATTTCAATAATTCCAACAACATTGATTCCGTACCTGTTTAGAAAATAATTATAGAATGGATGAGAAAGAATAACGTTTATTCCATTAACTACAGACAATTCGTAATTTAATTTTTTATTAAGAATTACAAGTTGTTCGGAAAACAATTCGGCATTTTTTTTATAGATGTCTTTTCCTTCCGGGTCAAGCTTGATTAATTCTTTAACTAAATTTGGAATCATCGCTTTCACAGTCAGAGGATCCGTCCAGAAGTGAGGATCAATTCCGAAGTCTTTATGATTTGTGCCAATAATATTTCTTAAAAACTCTTGCGGGATGAGTTTTATCAATTCTATTTTTTTTACACCCTCTACTTTTGTAATCCACTCGTCAAGATTTTCAGATCCGAAGAAAATTGCTTTCGAGCCAGAAATTTTTTTCAAATCTGATGTAGTCAATTCAAAAGTATGAGGATCAGCAGAAGGAGGAAGGATTACATTAATTTCTGACCGGCTGCCCGTAATTTCCTGAAGGATAGATTTGAAAGGATAAATAGTTGTTGAAATTTTTAGCTGTGGAAAAACTGAAAGTGAAAATGCTAAAAACAAAAAAAATAAAATTCTGAACATCTGTATTTACGTTTTCTTTTTCTCTTCAGAATCAGGGGATTCTTTATGAGCTTTTGGAAATCCTCTAATAAAAAAATAAATTCCGATGAGCACAAAAGGAATGCTTAACCATTGCCCCATCTTTAGTGGGATGTCTGCTTCAAATGGTTCCTGCACAGCTTTAATAAATTCAACAAAAAATCTGAATGTAAAAACAAGAATTAAAAATAGTCCGAATAAAAATCCGTTGTTGAAAATTTTTCTTCTCTTATTGTAAGTGATAAAAAGAATTACAAAGATTATCAGGTAAGCAAGTGATTCATAGATTTGGGTAGGGTGACGCGGTACCATTCCTGCGCCGGCGCCATTTGGAAAAATGAAAGCCCACGGTACCTGCGTTTCAACTCCGTAAATCTCTGAGTTAAATAAATTTCCAAGTCTTATTAGTGAGCCACCAAGTGCAACAACAATTACTAACCTGTCTAAAAGCCAAAGAAGATTTTGTTCCTCTTTCTTTCTTGAATACAAATAGAGTGCAATTATAATTCCGATAGCGGCTCCGTGACTCGCAAGTCCGCCTTCCCAAACTTTTAGAATCTCAATTGGATTTGAAAGATAGTACGATGGGTTATAAAAAAGACAATGTCCGAGTCTTGCTCCGATAACAGTTCCGAATATTACATAAACTGAAAGCTGTTCAACATCTTCTTTTGGTTTACCTTCTTTAACAAAAATCCTGGTAAGAATCATATATCCGAAGACGAAAGAGAGAGCAAACAAAAGCCCGTACCATCGCACTGAAACCGGGCCAAGATTAAAAATTTCCGGACTTACATCCCAGTTGATAAAATTGATCAAATGATTCATTGTAATGCTGAAAGTGTTATTTAACAGTCTTAAAGATATGGATATTTAAAGAATGGATAAAATGAAATAAATCTTCTAAAATCTTTTTGACTAAGATTTATTTCTTTTTCGATCTTGTCCCTTTTCTTCCTTTTGCAGGAGGATTTTCAACAAGCTTTACACAATCTTCATAAGTAAGAGATGCAGGATCAGTATCTTTTGGTATCCTGATATTCTTTTTGCCGGCTTTCAAGTAAGGTCCCCATCTTCCGTTCAGTATTTGCCATTCAGGATTTTCATCAAATGTTTTGATATGCTTTTCAGCATCGGATTTTCTTTTTGCTTCGATTACTTCAATTGCTTCATCAAGAGTTATGCTGTATGGATCGTAATTTTTGCCAAGTGAATAGAACTTACTTTTATGTCTAGCATAAGGTCCAAATCTGCCGATTGCTATTGTAATATCTTCATCTTCAAACTGTCCAAGGTTTCTTGGTAATTTAAAAAGATCAAGCGCCTCTTCAAGTGAAATTGTTTCGAGCTTTTGTTCTCTACGCAAACCGGCATAAACCGGCTTGTCATCCTCATTATCCGGATCATTTATTTGTGCAACGGGACCGAATCTTGCCATGCGAACCGACACCTGTTTACCTGATTTAGGATCGGTTCCTAAAACTCTTTGCCCGGAAACCCATTCTGCATTTTCAATTGTGTGTTCAACTTTGTCGTGAAAAGGAAAATAAAATTCTTCCAGCATTACGTGGTAATCCAGTTTTCCGTCAGCAATTTCATCTAACTCTTCCTCGATATGAGCAGTAAATTGATAATCCATTATTCTGGGAAAGTGCTCGATCAGAAAATCGTTTACCAGCATAGCAATATCAGCAGGGAATAACTTATTCTTTTCTGCACCGGTGATTTCGGTTTTCAGTTCTTCAGAAATTTTATTTTTACCATCAAGTGTAATTACTTTATAGTTTCTTTCTGTTCCCTGGCGTTCATCTTTTACAACATAACCTCTCTTTTGCACTGTGCTGATAGTTGGAGCATAAGTTGATGGTCTTCCGATGCCAAGTTCTTCTAGTTTTTTTACAAGACTTGCTTCAGTATATCTTGCGGGCGGTCTTGTAAATCTTTGTGTAGCAAAAATTTCCTTAAAAGGTAATTTAATTCCTTCTGTAAGATCAGGAATTAATCCGTTTCCGTTTGATTCACCATTTTCATCATCAGTTGATTCGATATAAATTTTCAGAAATCCATCAAACTTTATAACTTCACCTTTTGCTACAAACTTTTCAGAAGTATTTGATAATGCGATCTTAGCAATTGTTCGTTCCAACTCTGCATTACTCATTTGCGATGCAATGGCTCTTTTCCAAATCAACTCATATAAAGCTTTTTCATCTTTATTCCCCGAAATAGTCTCTGTACCGAAATCAGTTGGTCTGATAGCTTCATGTGCTTCCTGCGCGGTTGCTGATTTGGTTTTAAACTGACGTTTGTGTGAATATTCTTTTCCGTAATCTTCAATGATTTGTTTTTTAGCTGCATCGATTGCTGTTTCTGCAAGATTAACAGAATCAGTTCGCATATATGTTATCTTACCGGCTTCATAAAGTTTTTGAGCGAGAAGCATAGTTCTTGCCACTGAGTAACGAAGTTTTCTGCTTGCTTCCTGCTGTAAAGTCGAAGTAGTGAAAGGTGGAGAAGGAGATTTTGTAAAAGGTTTTTTTTCAACGCTTTCAACTGAAAATTCTGTCTTCCGGCATTTTTCTAAAAAATCTTTTGCTTCTTTTTCAGTTTCAAAATAATCCTGTATCTCCGCTTTTAATATTGATTCATTTCCTTTTTCATCTTTTACTAAAAAATTGCCAACAACTTTGTACCTGGCTTTAGGCTGAAAAGCATCAATCTCTCTTTCACGTTCCACAATTAATCTAACTGCAACTGATTGCACACGTCCTGCAGAAAGTTTTGGTCTTACTTTTCTCCAGAGGATTGGCGAAAGTTCAAAACCAACTAGCCTGTCCAGAACTCTACGTGATTGCTGAGAGTTTACAAGATTGTTATCAATATTTCGCGGATTTTTAATTGCTTCCAGGATAGCGGTTTTTGTTATTTCATGGAAAACTATTCGTTTTATTTTTTTATCAGGAACTTCAAGCACTTCTTTTAAATGCCAGGAAATTGCTTCACCTTCACGATCCTCATCAGTTGCAAGCCAAACCGTTTTTGCTTTATCGGTAAGTTTTTTTAATTCTTTAACAAGAGATTTTTTTTCTTCAGGAATTATATAAATCGGTTTGAAATCATTTTCTATCTCAATGCCTTTATCTTTTTTCAAAAGATCACGCACGTGTCCGTATGAAGAAGTTACCAAATAATCTTCACCCAAAAACTTTTCAATAGTTTTTGCTTTTGCAGGAGACTCAACAATTACAACGTTGTTTGCCATTCTTTACTCTGTTTTAAGAATTATTCCAAAATCGAAGGGACAAATTAACTTATATTTGCAAACAATATCAAAGGTAATCTGTAAGGACTCGTTTAAATCCTCTAAATTTCGTCTTAGGATTAACATTATTTTTTTGTATGGTGATGTTAATCAAGAATAATTTTAATGATGAACAAAATATTAAAAATATTAGCAGTGCCATTTATTATCCTGATTAAGCTTTATCAACTGCTTATCTCTCCATTGTTTCCGTCTTCATGCAGGTATACTCCAACCTGCTCAAATTATACACTTGAAGCACTTAAAAAATATGGTGTGTTAAAAGGAAGCTGGCTTGGAATAAAAAGAATTTTAAGATGTCATCCGTGGGGAGGGAGCGGTTATGATCCTGTTCCATAAGTTTTTAAAATGAAGAAATCTAAATTAACATTTAAAAAATTATTTTCAGCAACGGCTAAGTTTATTCTGAAATTTATTGTTGCTTTCTTTTTTCTTTCAGTATTTGTTGTATTACTTCTGAAATGGATTAATCCTCCAACGTCATCAATAATGATACAAAGAAAAATCAGTGCAGTATTTGAAGGGAAGAAAAATCAGATCATTCTAAACGAATGGGTGAATTATAATTTAATCTCAAAATATATGGCGCTTGCCGTAGTTGCATCCGAGGATCAGAATTTCCCAAATCATTTTGGGTTTGATGTTGAGCAGATTGAAAAGGCAATAAAGAAAAGTCAGAGAGGGGGAAGATTAAGAGGTGCGAGTACAATTACGCAGCAGGTTGCAAAAAATTTATTTTTGTGGGAAGGAAAAAGTTTTATCAGGAAAGGAATCGAAGCCTATTTCACTTTGCTTATTGAACTTCTCTGGAGCAAGCAAAGAATTCTGGAAGTTTATCTGAATGTTGCAGAAATGGGTGATATGATTTTCGGGATTAAAGCTGCAAGTGAAATTTATTTTCACAAACCACCTTCAAAAATATCTGTAGAACAGGCAGCACTGATTGCAGCAACACTTCCTAATCCGATCAGGTATTCAGCAACGCATCCTTCTGGCTATATAATCAGAAGAAAATTCTGGATAATGTCCCAGATGAGTTCGCTCGGCGGTATTTCGTATTTGAAAAATTTATATTAAAATTTTTATTTAGGATGAGCTGCTGAATAATAAGGAGTAAAATGAATTTGATAAAAAATACTTGATTCTTGACAAACCTTTTTTATGGAGAGATTTTTTCCAGCAGTAACTTACAACTTTTCTGAATTTCGGGAACATTTCAATAATTTGATTCATTTCATCTAAATATGCCGTTTTTTTATTCGCTAAAAATTTCTGAAATATTTTTTTTACAATTGGTGCAGCCAGAACATACCAGATCGTAATAATCAACACAGATCTTAACAGCATAATTACAACTTCCATAGCAACACTGTTTTCAAGATTTGGCGAAAGGTAAGAAAAGAGAATCACCGAAACAGAAACTATCAATACTGTCAATCCGGTTGGACGCATAAACCAGTTTTTCTTTTTTCTTTTACGTTTCAGGATTTCCTCAACATCCGATTGTTCTAAATTTTCCGGAATTAGTTTACTGTAATTTTCAATTTTACGAGGCAACTTTCCAGCATAAACACCAATAAATATTCCTGCGATAAGATGAATTCCAACATAACCAACTAAAATTAGATAACCATAATTTATATCCGTTTGAAAGTTTAGGCTAAGAAACTCGTTTGTAATTTGCCTGATGAAAATATCAATTGAATGCCACAATGTGTTTCCGAAAAGAATAGTCAGTATGATAATCTTCTGTATTCCTGAGAATAGCAGGGTTAAAATTCCTAATCCAAATGCGGAAGCTTTAAAGAATTTTTTTGGAAAAAATAATAAATAGCCCAAAAGACCCTGTAGAGTTACAGCAAAGTATGCAGTTAAAGGAGAATAAGGACTAACCACTGCTTTAATTAATACAACAATAAAAGTAGACTTTAATATTTCTCTGGAATTTTTTCCGAACAGAGCAATCAGGGAAATAAATAAAACAGATGCGGAACTAATGAACAAACCTCTAAGTGGAATTGTAAGTGCATGTAGAATTCCACCAAATGCAGATTCACTGAATGCCCAGAGTGCG
Source organism: uncultured Ignavibacteriales bacterium (assembly GCA_963715745.1). GTDB lineage: Bacteria > Bacteroidota > Ignavibacteria > Ignavibacteriales > Ignavibacteriaceae > CAWGJF01. The sequence continues at coordinate 3,534,426 of OY970271.1, read as the reverse complement.
GTAATTTTAATTACCGGTAAGCTACGGCTTTTATCACTGGTCAATGGAAAATAATTATTTCCTTCAAAATTCATAAGAAATTAAATTGTTTGAAGAAAATTATGGAAAATAGAAGGTAATCAGAATTGAATAAGGAGATATTATACTTTAAGAAAATATATTTGAAGTAATATTCCGTTGAAACGAAGGATTTCTATGTATATATTAGCAATCCATTTTAAAAATCATTTAACCGGAGAGATGGCAGAGTGGTTGAATGCGGCGGTCTTGAAAACCGTTAAGGATGCAAGTCCTTCCGGGGTTCGAATCCCTGTCTCTCCGCGCAGTATATAAAACCTCGAAAACAAGCTATTTTCGAGGTTTTTTCATTTTAAATAACAGATTAAATTAGGCTCAATTAGGGTGGTTTAGGATGTTCCTGGTCATTTTTTGGACACACAAGGCTTAAATCCTCAGAAAATTAGCCAAAACCAAAGTATGCAACGATATAGCAAGAGAATTTGTTTATTTATCAATTCAAATCTTTAATAAAAGGAAGTATATCCGGAATATCGTGATGTCACTTTATAGGTTTCCTGAGGACTATATATGCATAACAGCATAATAATCAGGATGAATATACCATGAAAAAAATCCTCCATATCACCAACAATTCAACCAAGCCAATGATCATCAAACGACTTTTCATTCAACTTTTCATCGCCAGCTTTGCATTTATCGCTCTGAGTGGATCGGTGTCCACCGTCTTCGCCCAAGTCTGGTCCCAGCAGTCGGCTCTGCCCACCGGCTGGGATCTCGACGGCGTTGCATTCCTGTCGCCCACGGATGGGTTCATCTGTGGTGAAGATCGTGTCCTCCAGCGTACCACCGACGGCGGTGCGACCTGGGAGCAGGTCAATGGTGTGTCCCGCGACCGGCTCTTCTTCGAGCAGGAGTTTTATGATCTTGCGTTCGCCGACTTGCAGCACGGCTGGGCGGTCGGCAACGTTAACTATCGCACTACAGATGGCGGCGAGACCTGGCAGGAAATGTCTTCTGCGGGCGGCAACAACACCCAGATTCTACCTATTACCTCCAACGTGGCCTATCTCAATTCCACCTGGCAGCTGCAAAAGACGACTAACGGCGGCGCGAGCTGGTTTCCTGTTTTCCCCACGAGCGGCATCGACCGCGTGAATGCGATGGACTGGTGGGACGGTGACCTTGGCGTGTTCTGGGGTGGAGGCGATGCACCCGGCAGCGTGAGCGGCCTGAGGTTGACGACCGACGGCGGCGCCAACTGGAATCTTGTGCACCCGGGCATCGCTAATGATGTCACCTTCGTGACCGCCAATATATTGCTCTGGCACGACAGCTTCGGCCTCACTCTCTACCGCTCTGACGACCTGGGGCAGACCGCGTCCCCGGTGCTCTCACTTATCGATCTGCCAGTTGAGGTCATCCATCGCCTGCCCGACGGGAGGATTCTCGTCATCGACGCTGCAGTCAGAATGTGGATGAGCGAAGACGAAGGGCTGACCTGGAGCCAGGTTCACGAGAAACTAGGCGCGCGCGGGCTGCAGTATCCCGGCATCCACTTCTACGACAATCTCAACGGCTGGTTTGTTACCGAAGACGGGCTGATGCTGCAGACCACCGACGGCGGGTACACCTGGACGCAGCGCCAGAAGGGTATCGGGGCTTCCCTTGAAGCTATTACCATGGCTCCAAACGGGCGTGGAGTCGCCATCGGCGAGAACGGCGCAGTGCTGGTCACAGACGATTTCGGCGGACAGTGGCAGTTACGGCCTATCCTGCAGGGTCCCGGAGGTATATCCACCAATCTGGCCGACCTCGAACCGGCTGGTCAAAACCTGTTCGCAGCGAGCAAGCCCGGTCTGGTATATCGCAGCGAGGACTTCGGTGATACCTGGGCATTGCTTCCCAACAGCCCATACTTCCCGAACAGCATCATGCACGTGCTCGACTTCCCCACCGACCAGACGGGGTATATGTTCGGACGTTCATATGACCGTGGGCTAATATACCGGACCCAGGACACCGGAGAAACCTGGCAAACGATGATGGATGTGGCCGACGAGGAACCCTTGCAGCTCGATGCCGAGATGTTCGACGAGAACAATGGCGTGTCGGTCGGCACACAGAATTCCTTCTTTTTCACGACCAATGGCTGGCAGACGTGGACGCGTCGTGCGATTACAGGTGGCACCACCTGGCAGTCAATTGGTTTTGCAAACCTGCAGGTCGGCTGGGTGGGCAGCTTCTACGGCCTGGTGTCCCACACTACTAACGGCGGCCTCACATGGACTGATGTGTACCTCCCCGGTGTCACAGCAAACGATATTATTATGGCCATCGATGCGAAGAGTGAGACCGAGGTGTACATCCTTGCTTCGGGTCATGATCAGGTGCGCGTCTACGAGAGCTTCGATGGCGGCCAGTCGTGGCAAGTTTCCGCTCCGGGATTGCAGAATCCCGACTTCCCGAGCTATACCAATAACTTCTTCGTGTCTAATAGTGGCGATATTTGGACTGTGGGCTATCTCGGATTCATATTGGCACGGCACGAAATAGTTCCTGTTGAACTTGTATCTTTTAAAGCAAACATAATCGATAACAAAGTATATCTAAACTGGGAAACATCCACAGAAACCAACAACAAAGGTTTTGAAGTTCAGAGAGGCTCTGGTAATAATCAGTTTGAGAAGATTGGCTTTGTTCAGGGTAACGGCACAACAACAGAAGCACAGCAATATTCATTTGTCGATCAGATTAGTTCAGGAACATATTATTACAGATTAAAACAAGTTGATTTCAACGGTGTATTTGAGTATTCAAATATCGTAGAAGTTGAATCAGGATTGCCATCTGAATATGCGTTAAACCAGAATTATCCAAATCCATTTAATCCATCTACAAGAATAAGTTTTACTCTTCCAACGGATTCAAAAGTATTAATAAAAGTTTACAATATGTTAGGCGAAGAAGTTACAACATTACTGAACAAAGATTTATCAGCAGGAAATCATCAAATAGATTTCAATGCAGTTAAATTAAGTGGTGGTGTTTATATCTATACAATAAACGCAGCCGGAGTTTATGGCTCAAACTTTATCGATTCAAAGAAGATGATGCTTTTAAAATAATGTCAAATAGCACTGTAGTAAATAACTGCGGGCATCCCATACAACACAAAGGCAGACGTTCTGGTTGACTGGCTGGGCTTGTCTTTTCTCAGAAGGCTCCCATTAGTTTGTTGTTATTTATTTTGGTATTTACCTGCGTATATGAGGATTCCTTCAAAATAAAATTGAAGGTCAATTTTTGGACACCTCAGGCTTAAATCTTCAGAAATTTAACCAAAAACACAGGATGCAACGAATCCCTGTCTCTCCGCAACGGGAAAAGAGATGTGAAGTAAAAAATAAAATTTTCTTTACATCTCTCACTCCCTCCTAAATTACAACTATTTTTTATTCCCACGTTTGCTGAACAGTAAGTTCACTTAATACTTTTTTCACACCTATTATCTGCCGAACTTCTTCCTCAATCTTATCTTTTGCATACAAACTTTTTACCGAGCCAAACAAATCAACAACTCCATCGTTTACATTGAACTTAACATTATCTTCTAATCCGAAACGATTCTTAAGAATGTCATTTATTATTGAGTACAGATTATCATCACTTCGGGCATCCTTGGGGGATAAAACCTTTATGTTGCTTTTCATATCAGTTACTCCGTTTTGCCACGATGCAATTGTTTGGGCCATTAGTTTTTCCCGGAAATAACTAACTGTTCCGGTTAAGTAAACTACTCCGTTTTTAACTTCTACATTTATTTTATCCGGCTCAAGTATTACACTATTTAGCTTCAGCTCATATTCAATATTTGCTTTGATTTCTTCATCAACTGTAGGTTCAGTATGTATTTCAATATTATTGTTGATCTTGTTTATACCATTAACTCGTGAAATTAATTCAGCAACTTTTAACTTGTCAAATAGTGTTTTAACTTCACCACTTACCGTGATAGCTCCAGTCTGATCGACAGTAACATCGAATTCATCAGGTTAGTATCCAGAAATTTTTTGTATAACTTGTTCCTTCAGTTGCTCTGAATTTGATTGTGGAAAAATACTGGCAACAGAAAAAAGAATAGAAATTGAAATCAATAATAACATATTACTTTTACAGTTTTTTAATTGATATAAGCTCATAATAAATTCCTCAATTTGATTTTTAAATCAGTTTTAATTTTAGAATACAGGATTAATATTTAATGAAAATAGGATTAATTTTTTTTTATTTTGTTACGAGACCGGAACAAGGGAGCTATATTGCAGGTTTATTTATAAAAGGTCAAAACAATCAAATTGAAAGCAGGGATTGCATATTAATCTTATAGTATTAACTGGTAAATTATTTTCAGTTAATTGTCCAGAACGTTTAATTCTTCAACCCAAAACAATTCACATGCACCACTGCCAGTGTCGTCTCTTCTAAGAGAACTTTTCCAGTGCCAGCCTCCATTAGCAGTTATTTTTACAAGATAACCTTTCATTTCAATTAAACTTCCTTTATAAACATCATCGAATTCATTTTCAACAATATCATTTTGGGGGACTATATGAACATTAGCACTGTTTAAACTTATTTCCCTTTTAGGAATTGGAAGAACATCTGACTGCCAATGATACCACCTGTTACTTTGGGTTATATCAATCCTGTCAATTACACTTTGATCTGACATGGGTCCCCAGCCTAATGCCAGGTCGAAAGGTGATAGTTCACTTTCTTTACCAAAAGAAAAATTATTACGGCTCAATACTCTTGCTTTAATTTTGTATTTGGCGAGTGCTTCAATAGTAAATTCTCCTTTTATCCAAACTTTGTGTTCTGTTAAATTTGTTTGTACAGGAATATCTGGTGCCATTTCACCGGGAGGATAAGTAATGACCTTTTCAGGATAAAAAAAGTAAACCAGAAATAAAATTACTACAACAGAAGTAACGAGTATTTTCTTCATATCATTAAAAAATAGTAAATGATTTTTCTTTTATTGAAACTTAAATTTTAATATCAATATTGTACTTCCTGTTTTGATAGACCTATACTGTCTGTAATAACAAATTCTGTACCTAATAATGTTTGAAATATAATATTACTTAATAACTTCAATGTAATTAAAATAGGGATTAGATATATTTGTATATCTGTAATAAAAATTTCGGATAAATGAATTTAATTGAATGGACTGACGAGCTTAGGTTTCTTGTTGCAATTGCGCTGGGATTCCTTGTTGGGCTGGAAAGAGAAAGCCGCGGAAATGCACTTAACTCTAAGTTGACTGCAGGAGTAAGAACATATACCCTCATCAGTATGTTTGGTTTTGGTTGTGCCTGGCTTTACCGGATGAATATCGAAGTTATTATTCCTGTTGGCATTATTGTTATCGGGGGAATGGTGCTCGCATCATATTTTGCAAAACAAAAATCCGGTGCTATCGGGTGGACAAGTGAAATCGCAGTTCTGTTGACATTCATTGTTGGTGTTTTGTCATTGCTTGCTGATGTCTGGATTGCAATGGCTTTGGGAATTTTTACAACTCTACTGCTTTCTGAAAAAGCCGGACTGGAAAGTTTTATTGACAAGCTTGATAAATCTGAGTTTCTTGCCGTAGTTAAGTTTTTAATTGTTACAATAATTGTACTTCCTGCATTACCGAACAAAGAATATACTCAATTCAATCTGAATCCTTACCATATCTGGCAAATTGTGATTTTGGTTTCCTCCATAGGATTTGTGGGATATTTTTTAATGAAGAAGTTCGGGAATAAAGTAGGGCTCTGGATGTCGGGACTGCTCGGAGGAATTGTTTCGAGTACTGCCGTTAGTATTGCAATGGGGAATATTGCAAAGAAGAATGATCATCTTTCAAAGCGTGCCTTTCAGGCTACAATTTTAGCAAGTAGTGTAATGTATTTAAGAATCCTGATAATAATTTATCTTTTAAATGCAGGGCTAGCCTTTGGAATATGGTGGAAATTAGTAATACTTTGTTGTGCGGGTTTTGTTCTTGCAATATTTATCCGGGATAAAAGTTCTGAACCCACTCCGGATTCAATTTCTACAATTCATAATCCATTTGAAATAAAACCTGCTGTATTTTTTGCGTTTCTGTTTGTGCTGCTTTCTATCATAACAATCTGGGTTAAGCAATTATTCGGAGGCGGTGGTTTACTTGCACTATCTGCAATTGTTGGTGTAACAGATATCGACCCGTTCATTCTTTCTATAATAAGCCGACAGGTTCCGGTTGAAAATATTATTAGCTCAGCGATAATAATTTCTATGTTGAGCAATACAATTATGAAAGGAATTTACTTTGGGTTTCTTAGCAAAAGTTTGTGGAAAAAAGTAGTTTTATATTTTACCATCTGGATTATAGTTCACATAGTAATAATATTTATTTAAGTAAGTACTTATCAATTCCCTGTTTGAATTTAATTTTGGACACAAAAAATAATTTAGACGAATTTAAAAAATTTGCCAGACATCTTTCACAAATAAGTGAAAAGATTATCAAGGGCTATTTCCGGACTATGGTTAAGGTTGAGACTAAAGCGGACAGCTCACCAGTTACAATTGCCGATAAGAATGCGGAAGAGTTAATGCGGAAGGAAATAATGAAAGAATTTCCCGACCACGGAATTCTTGGTGAAGAATTTGGATATTACAATGAAGATGCAGAATATAATTGGATTCTCGATCCGATTGATGGAACAAAAAGCTTTATTTGTGGAGCAGTTACGTTCGGAACCTTGATTGCGTTATTGAAAAAAGGCAAGCCGGTTCTAGGTGTTTTCAATCAACCTATTCTTAATGAATTTTTAATAGGGGATAATGAAATTACAAAACTTAACGAATCGGTAGTTCGGGTTCGTGATTGTGAAAAGATATCTGATTCTGTTTTACTCACAACCGATCATTTAAACATTGGCAAATATCAAAATCAAAAAAAGTTTGATGAGCTTATAAAAAAAGTAAAGCTTTACAGGCAGTGGGGAGATTGTTATGGTTATTACCTTGTTGCAACTGGCTTTGCAGATGTTATGATTGACCCGATTATGTCACCGTGGGATTCTCTTGCACTCATACCAATTATCAAAGGAGCCAGTGGGGTAATAACAGATTACCAGGGAAATGATCCTTTGGAAGGAAATAGTATAATTGCGTCAGCTCCGGGAATTCATAATCAAATAATTTCTTTTTTAAATAAAAGTAGATAATCCTATCTGAGAATTATAAAAATTAAGATTATAATTAAAGAAGAAACCAGAGGCAATACTTTTTTATTTTTTGAATTAAAGAAAATAACTGCAGACAAAACAGATGTTATAGCAAGAAACGAAATACGCAAATCAAACATACTTAAAATAGGGAGTACTCTGTGATTAATTGCATTGAGTTTATAGCTAATGTAAAGAGGAGAAATTAGCAGAGCAAGTAACAGAAAAACGGCAGACTGAACAAAAGAATATTTTTTTAAATATTTTCCTTTATTAAAAACTTCCAATCCGGTTCTTACAGATAAAAACAGGCCTGCATACAATAATAAGTTATACAATGTTGATACAAAAGAAGGGATTTTACCAAAGATTTTTAAGTGAATCAAACGGTGTTCAGGAATTACATATTCTTTATCATCTTTATTAAGTACAATCTGGTATTCAATTTCCGAAACAGGCTTTAGATCATTTATGCTTCCGAGAACAATATTATTTTTTTGTTTCATTTTACTGAATTGCCAGTCTCCACTTTCTCTCCACTTGATATAGCCATCCAAACCATTAACATCTGAAATTATCATTACTTCAAAAGGAGAGTCACCAAAATGAATTTTGTCCAATTTATATGAAACTTTCTTACCGTTTATTCCGAATGTTCCGGTGACGGGATAATCAGCATCAGTAACACTTTCAATATACCCGATTAGAAAAGTTATTACCAAAGCAGATAATAAGAGAATGATTTGATTTTTCATACTTTCCGGAATGAATTATTAAATGGAAAGAATCATATTTTAAAAATAAAAAACCCCGGCATTTAAAACACCGGGGTAACGAATTAATGAGAGTTGCCTGAAAATTACAAAGATGAACCCATCTTCAAACGCATATTCAGGAATATTTTGTAAACACCAAATTTTCCATCAGACAGGTTAGATAAAACTAAAGACGGACCTAAAGCGAAAGCACTGAATGCCCAGCTTTCAGCAACTTTTTGAATCAATACATTGATTACAAATTGTGGATTTCTATATGGACTGCTTGGCATCCCATCGAATTGAAAATCAAAAGTACTGCCCGCGAGAGACATTTCTCTAAAGTCAAACCCAAAATGCCATTCATTTAAATAGCGAGCTACGTAGGCTCTTCCTTTAGTAGCACCAAGTAGTTTTACCGGATATCTGAATTCCCAGTTTAAATATGATCCTTCTAATAATCTTGCCTGATATTTTACTGTACCGCTGTCACTGAAAACAACTGTGCCTTTAGACGGATCTAAATATCTTGCACGTTGATTAGCATTAAAATCATCAACAGCATCTGTGAAGTTGATTTCAAAAAAGTTACCGAATGGGAAAACATAGCCAACCTGAAAACCATTAAGTACAATCAGGTTATTGTGATTGTTATCGGTAAACTGTTGAACCATTGCATCGATGTTTGAAAATGCACCGCCATAAACACCAAGCCAGTGAAAGTTAGCTTCCAGCCAATTTGTATTTAATGGTCCTTCGTACCTTGTACCAATTCCAAATGAAATTCCCAGATCTTTTTTTATGGGTATTCCAAACCGCTCACCTCCGAATAATTGGAAGTAAGGATTTACATACCACATAGTGGAAGAGATCATTTGTTTTGTGGGCGGGTCAAATATCTTATTGATTTTAATTTTTGAAAGAACATTTGTGAATACACTTGCGTAGTGAACCTGCTCTTCTAAATTAATCTTAAAAGGATAGGTTTGAACCCGGGCGCGTAATTCAGGAGAGACAGCCAGGAAAGGATATAGAGTTCCTTTAATTGAAATAGTTTGATTGTTGGGATCCCTCAGGTCGGCAATTATTTCAGCTTTAGGGTCAGGAGGATCAATAAATAATTCCTGCTGGATATGGATGAACAAACTGTCATCCAATGGTTCCATCTGGAAATACAGAATTGGTTCTTCATCCTGAGCAAGTATTGAATTAAAAGCCGGAGCTAAAACAAAAATGAACAGTAAAAGGAGAAGATGTTTCAGTTTCATTTTTAACATACCTGATAATTATTTAGAAAAATCTGTAAAGAAAAACGAATCTCCAACCTGAACCCGGTCCTTCGTTCTTTCATCTACAACTGTAAAGAAGAAATTTGCTTTATATCTGCCATCAGATTCGCGCATGTTTTCATTCCTGTCAACCCATTCGTCATATCGATTTTCGTTCGAAGCCAGCTTCAGAGAAACATTATATACTAAATTATTATTTGCATCTCTTTGCGGACCGGATACGGAAATCGGGCCTGAGTAAGTTACTTTTAACTGATCAGGACGATTATCAATAATTGTAACTGTAAAGGCAGTAATTCTTTGCAATTCCTGAACATAAATATCCGAGTTGTTCATCTTGGTTGTGACTCTTTCTATTTTGATATCAGGTGGTTTGTTAGGAGTTACTTTTATTCTTTCCTGTTGTGAACCGAATTTTACAACAACTTCTGTTTGATCGGTTAGGTCGAATTTCTTTTCTTGTCCCGGTGGAATTGTAACAATTGGTTTGTTCATATCCCGCGGATCATAAATGGAAGTCGGTACAGTTCCACTGTTGGTTGCAATATTCCACGTGTGCTGAATAAATACCTGTTTTAATGAAATAGGTAACTGTAGCTTTGATTGTTCTTCAACTTTTTCTTCAGGCTTTTTTTCAGGAATATCTTTCTTTATCTCTTTCATTCTCTGATTTAATTGAGCTACCTGTTCTTTCAATTCAACATTTTCATCAACCACATGCGGGTCTATTTGAATTGAGAAATCAAGATTTAGTTTATAAAGAGAATCCAGAAGAGCCATTAATGAATCTCTGACAGCTTTATCAACTGTGTTTTCTTCAAGCGTAACCTTTCTTAAATCCAGATCAGCACCTTTAAGAGCAAGCACAGTTATAACAAAGATGTACAGAACCTGGTAAATAACAAATTTAGCATCTCTTTCTTTTCTAGCCATTGACAACCACCTATCTCTTTACTACGATTGATTCGAGTGATTTCAATCCTTGCAAAGTTTTTTCATCTGATAAAGAAGCAGAAGCCTGTGATACAGAATTAGCAAGGTTTTGAAGCTGCTGAATTTTTTCAGTTGTTACATGTTGCATATTATTGAACTTTTCCATCATTACATTTACTTCACTGAAGTTTTTATGTATCAACTCGCTCATTCTGGAAGCATCTTCAAGTACTTTTGAATAACGAAGTGCATCTTCTTCAGTCAATTTACCTCCAGTACCACTAATTCCACTCTGATTGAATTGTCTTATTAAACTTTTTGAGCTTTCAATTTGTATTCTTGAAAAATATTTATCACGTATATCCTTAACGTGGTTAACAACATTCTGGAATTCAACTCCGAGTTGATCAAGAACCGGTTCAAACAATTTACCAAGTGCAAGAACAATCAGCGCCTTAATTTCAAATGGAACTGAAAGTCCGAGAAATACTTCTTCACCAAGCTTTATACTTATTAGAAGAATTGCTGCACCGATAAGTGGTAGGGCAGTTGCTATACTATCAACAACGCTCATTGCACTTTCAACAAGCCTGTCAACAGTTTCAGTAGCTGGTGTTCTGATAATTTCAATTTTCAGCTTACTGTATGAAAGGTAAGCTATAAAAACAAATATTGCATAAACAATAATCGGCAACCACCAAAAACTAAAAACCTGGTATGCATCAATCGGGGGTGTCCAGTCAGGAAACATTGATTTGGCAATATCAAAAGTGACATCACCCAGAATAGGTACTGTAGATATATCAAGGAAAAACGAAACTACAAGTGCAATTAAAGAAATTAGTGCAGGCCTTACTACCAGGTTAAACCTAATTTTACTTACAGCCGACCTGGTGTAACTGTCAAGCTCTTCTTCAAGTCCATTCTTAATCATATCAGAACTATCCAAAAGCTTATTCCCTGTAGATTCCATGGGATTTTTTGTTTTTATCATCGACATCCTCTAAATAATTCGTTTATTAAAAATTATCTGTTAATATAGGAATATTTATTTCCGCGATTCAAATAATTAATCAATCAGTTGGAAATACTATCCCGACTCTTGAGAGCAATTCCATATAGATGTATCGGATTAAAACAATTATCATACCAATACATTCAATTACATTATTATCTTATACATCAATATTTGCATTTTGTATAAATTAACCAAAGAATTTTTGACTGAGTTTTTGGTAAAAGAGTATTTTTGGCTGTTTATTTAACAATTGTTGAATTTATCAGATTGTTCAATTTCAAATTGATTAATTTTAGTCTATTAAATATAACTTAGAAACATATTTAGATGTCATTTAGTAATTAAAAAATCCTGCAAGCGAATTAATATTATTACAGTTTAACAGGGAAAAAATTACTTGAATTATTATTTATTTAACAAATATTTAGTCTGCATTTTTATTTAGTTGGATGAAAACCGCTGTCATAATTCCTGCATTTAATGAAGAACAATCTATTGGTAAAGTGATTGACGAAATTCCTAGACAATTAGTTGATGAAATTATAGTTGTTAATAATAATTCCACCGACAGAACTGTTGAAATTGCTGAGAAAGCCGGCGCAAAAGTTTTATCTGAAACTTTTCAGGGTTATGGAGCTTGCTGTCTAAAAGGGATTGAATACTTCAAGAAAAAACCGTTAGATATCGTAATTTTTTTAGATGGTGACTATAGTGATTTTCCTGGCGAACTGGAAAATCTTTTAACACCAATATTTAATAATGATATGGATTTTGTTCTTGGAAGCAGAGTTTTAGGTAAAAGAGAAAAAGGAGCTTTGCCGGTTCAATCCAGAGTTGGAAGCATCATAGCGGGATTTTTGATAAAGCTGTTCTGGAATGTTAAGTATACTGATCTTGGTCCATTCAGAGCAATAAAATTTGAAAAACTTATTTCTCTTGAGATGAGGGATAAATGGTTTGGCTGGACTGTTGAAATGCAAATTAAAGCAGCAAAAAAGAAACTGAAGATATTGGAAGTGCCGGTCAGTTACAGGAATAGAATTGGAAAATCAAAAGTGACAGGAACCGTTAGAGGTAGTTTTATGGCCGGCGTGATTATTTTAAAAACAATTTTCACTGAACTATTCAGAAAATAGAATTCAATGGAGAATAAAGCACTAATTGTTTTTCTTAAATATCCTGAAAAAGGAAAGGTTAAAACCAGACTTGCTAAAGATTTTGACGAATCTTTCGCTACAGAATTTTACAAGCTGTGTGTTGAAAAATTAATCAGTGATATTAAAGCTCATTTATTAATTAAAGTTGATATATACATTTTTTGTTCAAATGAGGTGGAAATCGAATCTGTAAAAAATTGGCTCGGGATTGATTTTATTTACAAATTTCAGAGTGGACACAATCTTGGAATGAAGATGCAAAATGCATTTAAAGAAGTTTTAAATCAGGATATAAACAGGTAGTAATTATCGGAACAGATATTCCTGAATTAAATTCTGAAATTATATTTGAATCATTTGAACTATTAGAAAAATATGATTCTGTAATTGGACCTTCATCAGATGGCGGATATTATTTGTTGGGGATCAATCAAAATTATCCGGAATTATTTGAAGGAATTAATTGGAGCACAAGCCAGGTTTTTAAAGAAACTTTGCAGATAATTAATAATCAGAAAATTTCAAACCACTTGATGGAGAAGTTAACAGATATTGATACTTCAAGTGATTTATATGAATGGATAAAAAATATTAATATTTCCTCCGATGAATTACTGGTCAAATTCACCAAAGGATATTTGGAGAGTGGATTAAAAAATACTTTATGAGTAACATAAATTATTACTACTTTTACAAATCTGAATTTAATTTTTCTAAATGTTTACAAATATTTTTAACGGTAAATAAATGCCTAAAGACTACAAGAAAAACAAGGAAAGAAATTTCGGTAAGCAAAAGGAAGAAAAGAAACCGCTTATCGATCCAAAACATAAAAGTACTATCTGGACTATAATAATTCTGGTTGTCCTTGTAATTTTTTTCATTATAAATAATACAAGATCAGTACCTGAAGAAGGACCATACCCACCGAATTATCACCCTGATTCTTTAAATGTTGGTGAGTAACTTCTAATTAAAATGATGGAGTTTTGAAATGAAATTTATTTTCCTGGCTATATTTTTATTTAGCTTTTCAGTTTTTGGATGCAGAAACGAAGAAAAAGCGAGTGAGAAGATATCTACCGATAAAATTGAACAACAGCTGCAATTGAAGAAAGCTCCTGATTTTGAATTGAAAACACTTGATGGCAAGACAGTGAAGTTATCAGAATTTAGAGGCAAAGTAGTGCTGTTGGATTTCTGGGCAACCTGGTGCGGTCCCTGCAGAAAAGGAGTCCCGGATCTGGTTGAAATTCAAAACCAATTCAATAACGATTTAATAATAATCGGGATTTCTCTGGATCAGCAAAATACGCTAAACCAGCTTCAGCCTTTTATCGATTATTATAATATAAATTATCCTGTTGTTCTCTGGAATGAAAAAGTTGTTAAGGATTATGGAAATATTAGTGCGATACCAACTTCCTTCATTATAAATCAGGATGGAGAAATAGTAAACAGATTTGTAGGCCTAATGCCAAAAGAAACTATTGTTAAACAAATCAGCACATTGTTAGATAAATCTTAATTGATAATAATTATTTAACAGAAAATAATTGTTATAGTGTTTATCAGTTTTTGACGGTAAAAATAAAATAGATAGATTGAAAACAAGAATTTAAAATTTTAATTATTGATTAATATGGCTCTTCAATCTTTACCTGACAAACCCCGCATCTTAATAACTGAAGATGATGTTGAAAACCAGAAATATCTTGAGCTTGTTTTAAGAAGAGAGTTTGATGTTACAATTTGTGATTCTGAAGATACGTTTAATGAAAAACTTGCTTTGAACAATTTTGATATAATTATGATGGATATTTCTTTAAAGGGTGGCAAGAACGGAATTGAAATAATAAAAGATTTGAAAAGAAAAGAATCTTATAAAAATATTCCGGTTGTTTGTTTATCTGCTCATGTCTTTGGTCAGGATAAAATTAAAGCGCTGGAAGTTGGAGTTGATGCTTACCTGACGAAACCGGTGGATAATAAATTACTGATTAGGACACTTCACAAGCTTCTTGACTCGCAGGAAATCCCCTGTTAATTAAATCCCGGTACGTAAAAATCTGGGTTCTTCCAAGGTTAGAATAATTGAAATTCTGTGTGAATCAGGAAGTCTGTCAACTTCTGATTGACTGAATCTGGCAAAAGAATAGTCAATATTCAGTTTTGGAAGTTTTACACCGGCACCAACTGTAAACTGTTTAACATCGCTGTAACCTCCGCGTACATATACCAGGTTTTCAATATTAAATTCAACACCGGCATGAAAATCAAAACTTACAGGACCAAGATTAAACTGTGCCGAATATCTCCTGTTTTCAAATCTCACATCGCAGTCAACTGCAGGCATAACATAACCGCCAATAAATTCAATAGGATATTTATAAGCGCTTCCAAGTTTCAATGTTGGAGAGACAAGTTCATTCAACCCGGTACTCCACGCAACTAATGTTGTTGTAATATCCTGTGCATTTGCACCAAGGTATAAATTTTCCATCGGCATATAAAAAGCACCAACATCAAATCCAACACCCATAGCACTGTATTCGGCAATATCTCTCCTGATAATTTTAATATTTGCACCCCAGTAAAAATTATCTGATTGTCTTTTAGCAAAGGTTAAATAGAATGCCCAGTCCTGGTTGCTGAACTGTGTAATCTTGTCGTAATCCAGACGCGCATAAATATTGTTAATATCACTTATTGGTAAACCTGTCTGTCCGTCAATTAAAGCATTTCTTGTATCAGGAATGCCATCAATCCCAAGACGAATTACACTTAAACCAAAACTCATATCTTCCTGGAATGGAATTGCTACTGCACCGTAATCGTAATTAACAAGATTCCCAAACTGTTCGGAGTGCATTAAAGAAATCTGCGGATAATTTATATTTGCCAGCCCGGCAGGATTGTAATAACCAGATGTTACATCATTCGCTATTGCAACAAAAGTACCGCCCATCCCAAGCGCTCTTCCGCCCACACCGATAGCCATAAACTCACCGGCATACTTGCTTATTTTTGTTTGTGCATTGAGTGATATAATAGAAAAAAGGAGGGCTGCAAATATTAGCAGTATTTTCCGGGGCATAAAAATTCTCCTTTGCGAATAATGTAATAAATCGTGCAAAAAGATGCTTAAAGAGAATAATAAAGTCAAGGCTATTTTAGTGAGATGAGAAGGAATTGACAAACTATTTTAATGAAATAATTAACAGCATTTTGAATTTATTAGTAGGTGATTTATTCTAATTTTTGCTTCGTTTTTTCAAAATCATCAGGATTGTATCCGTTTGATTTTAGAATATCATAAATAGTGTTCAATGTTTCATCAGGAAGAAAGGGAGTTCGGCTTAATATCCAGCCGTATTTCCTGTTTGGTGTTCCTACTATTGCCCACTTATAGTTTTCATCAAGACCTATTATCCAATAGTCACCCCAGAAAGGACGAATACCGAGAAAGCTAACAAAGCTGACTTCCAGTCTAGCATTTGTTTTTTCATCAACAACCTTTGCAACTCCATCAGCAATGTCAAGCTCTCCGTCTTCATTATAACATTTATTTATAACTGTAATTTCACCATCTTCATCAATTTTATACTCAGCGGTTGTTCCGTAAGCACATTGATCCTGGAATGAATTTGGAATCTTTGAAATCTCATACCATAGTCCCGCATATTTTTTCAAATCAACTTTTGGAACAGTTGCAGGTGGTTTTTGTTTTTCCTGCCCAAAAAGTAATCCCGAAATTAAAACAGGTATTCCGATTAAAAATATTTTATATATCAAAAACAATATTTTACCTTTCCTTAGTTTGCACCAGCAGTTTTAATATTATGGTTCTATTTAAATAGCCATTACTCTTTTTTAACTTCTTTTTTCAACCTATCTTTCAGTTTATCCTTTTCAATCTCAAGATTGTATTTCATTTGCAAATTCAACCAGAATTTTTCAGATAAACCGAAATATTCCGATAATCTTAAAGCAGTATCTGCTGTTATAGCTCTTTTCCCAAGAATAATTTCATTTATTCTTCTTGGAGGAACATTAATATCTTTTGCCAAACGATACTGGCTGATTTCCATAGGAATTAGAAACTCTTCCTGCAGTATTTCACCAGGATGTACTGGGTCTATTTTTTTTGTCATATTATTAACCTTTATGATAATCTATAATTTCAACTTCGTAAGCGTTATTTTCTTCCCAAATAAAAACTATTCTCCATTGTTCATTTATTCTTATACTGAATTTACCTGATAAATCACCCATTAATTTTTCGAGTCGGTTACCTGGTGGAATTTTTAAGTCATCTTTGCTTTTCCCTGGTTTGCAACAGCCGCTGCAGCTTTTTTAACTTCTTCCTGATCGCCGAGATAATAGCTTTTCATTGATTTCAAATTTTTATCAAGTTCATAAACTAACGGGATACCTGTTGGAATGTTTAGTCCCACAATTTCTTCATCGGGAATGTTGTCGAGATATTTGACTAGAGCGCGCAGACTGTTTCCGTGTGCAGCAATTACTACTTTCTTACCTTGTTTAATAGTCGGGGCAATTGTGTTCTCCCAGTAAGGAACGAAACGGGCAACAGTATCTTTTAAACATTCTGTTAAAGGAAGCTCTTTTTCAGATAAATCTGCATAACGTGGATCACTGCCGGGAAATCTTTCATCGTCTTTTTCTAATGCGGGCGGGGGGGTGTCATAACTTCTTCTCCAGATATGAACTTGTTCTTCACCAAACTTCTTTGCTGTTTCAGCTTTATTTAATCCCTGCAAAGCTCCGTAATGTCTTTCATTCAATCGCCAGTTCCGAACTACAGGAATCCACATTAAATCCATTTCATCAAGAGTTATCCATAATGTTCTGATTGCTCTTTTTAAAACTGAAGTGTAAGCGATATCAAATGAGTAACCTTCTTTTTTTAATGTCTGTCCTGCTTTGTGTGCTTCACTAATTCCTTTTTCTGATAGATCAACATCTGTCCAGCCGGTAAAACGGTTTTCTTTATTCCAGGTACTTTCTCCGTGTCTGAGCAAAACTACTTTGTACATTTTATCTCCATATAAATTCAAAAAATGTGTTTTTGTTTATTTAAAAATAGGAAGAGATACAGAAAGTTTACAGTTAATTTATTCTCAGTGATTACTAAATGAGAAAATTTTATTGCAAAATCAAATGTTCTTTGATGACGATTTCAGGAAAAGAAATCCAAGAACTCCTGAAATAACAGATCCTGTAAGTACACCGATTTTAGAAAGATCCAGCAATTCAGGATCTTTAAAAGCCAAACCAGCTATGAATAATGACATTGTAAAACCGATTCCTGCAAGCATTCCTGCTCCGTAAAGATTTTTCCAGTTTACACCCTGCGGAAGTGAAGCTAGTTTTAATTTGACTGCCAAAAACGAAAAACCGAAAATGCCAACCTGCTTTCCAATTAATAAACCCAGAATTATACCAAGACTTATTTCACTGAACAGTGCTTCAAAAATATTTAATCCTGAAAGTGTTACTCCGGCATTTGCAAGTGCAAAGAGTGGAATTATTAAGAATGAAACCCACGGATGTAAACCGTGTTCAAACCTTTGAAGCGGTGTGAGCACTTTTTCACAACTGCTTTCAATGGCCATTACATCATTCTGCCTCTCTGCATTATTTAAAACATTTTTCCAGTGGTCACCTGTTGAGTCAAAATGTTTGATGAAATCTTTTACACTTTCCGAAAACTTTTTAGTATCAAATCTGGATGAAGCTGGAATTGTAAATGCAAGTAAAACTCCGGCGATAGTTGCATGAACTCCTGATTTTAGAAATGCCACCCAGAGAATTATTCCTAATAATGAATATGCTAATAAACTTTTTGTACCTAACCTGTTGAGAATTATTAATACAACTAATAAAATTGCTGCAACTAATAATGCTGATGTTGATATTTCCGCTGTATAAAAAACCGCAATTACTAAAACTGCACCAATATCATCGGCGATTGCAAGAGCCAGTACAAATATTTTTAATGTAAGGGGAATCCGCGGACCCAAAAGCGCCATAATTCCAACCACAAAAGCAATATCCGTTGCCATGGGAATTCCCCAGCCTCCGGCGCCATTTCCACCAACATTTATAATTGCATATAGAACTGCTGGTAAAATCATCCCACCAAGTGCACCGGCAATAGGAAGAGATGCTTTTTGTATTGATGATAGTTCACCTACAAGCAGTTCACGTTTTATTTCCAGTCCAACGGTAAAAAAGAAAATTGCCATCAAACCATCATTAATCCAGTAGTGAACCGGGTAATCAAGTGTTAATAAATTCCCGAAAGAAAATGTAAAGTGAGTATGCCATAAATTGTGGTAGCTATCCGAAAACGAAGTATTAGCCCACACCAGTGCAATAATTGTACAGATTATTAAAAGAATTCCACCACTTGCTTCTTTATGAAGAAACTCGTTTATTGGTTTTAATATAAGCTCAATTGGCTCTTTTTCTTTTTTCATCCTGATTTTTTAATAGTTAGTTGAAGTCTGATTTATTTTTAAAACAAATTATTCAGTAAAAAAATTCATTTCAGGATTTGCCCAATTCCCACTCCAATAAATGTAGCAATTGCATAACCAAGAGTTCCGCATAAAATTGCAGGAATAACAAGCGACTCCCATTTTTTGGCCACCGCCATTGCTGCTGCAGTTGTTGGTCCGCCCATATTTGCATTTGAGGCAATTACAATTTCGGCGATATCAAGCTTAAAGATTTTTCCTGCAATTAAAATAAAACTGAGATGGACAAGCAAAATTATTGCAGCAAAAACAAACAGAATTGGTCCGACTGAAATTACAACCGGAATGTTTGCACTTGCACCAATTGCTGCAAAAAATATCTGCATTAAAAAAGTACCAATTCTATCGGCGCCATTTATGGATCCAAGCTGCTTATGAAAAATTGTAGCAATTAAAACGATCAATGCTGTAATTATTAATATTCCTGATCCGTCAACATTAATTATATATTCAATAAAGAATCCTGCCGCACAAATTGAGAATGCAATTGCCAACGCTTTGGAAATATCAAGCACTTCAATTGAATTTTTATTCTCATTCACTTCTGCCGTAGAATCATTTTTGTAAACCCTTTCTTGTTTCGGAATAAGCTTTTGAATCAGCTTGATTGAAGGAATTGCAAAAAGCAGGATGAAATATAAAGTCATTACAAGGTTGTCTGCTGCAACTCCTGCGGTTAAAAGATCGCCGGCTTTTAATTGAAGTGCTGCTGCTGAAGCAACATAGTTCATTGAACCGCCTATATAAGTTGAACAGAAAATTCCGGCAAGCTTGAATCCTTCAGGTCCGAGAGGAATAATTGAAAATGAAATCAGTGTCCCGATTATTGTTCCAATAGCACCAAATGCAAATGCAATTAATGTTGGCCCGGCTTCTTTCAATATTTTTCTGAGATTTGCTTTGAATAGCAGTAAGGGAATAGCGAGAGGTACTAAATAAGACCAGACAATTCCATAAGATGGTGCATCAGTTGGGATAATTGAAAGATTTGATAAAACAAATGTGAAAAGAATAGTGATTACAACAGCAGAAATTTTCGAACCGATTTTAGTTTTTTCTGCCCACACACCGAATGCTGCTGCAACAACTAAAATTGCCCAGAGTATCCAGTGCTGATCAGGGCTAATAAGTGGTGGAGAAAATAGCACTACTTATTTCCACCTAATTTTGTTTCAACGCTTTTTACTTTGTCGTCGAGAGATTGATTGTGATCTATTCTTGTTCCTATTCTGATTGTGGTTGCAATTCGTGGTGCACCAAGTTTGTGAACTCTTTCGTGACATTTTTTTACGGCAGCCATCACTTCATCCCACTCACCTTCAACGTTCGTTCCGAAAGCATGCATTGTATATGTCAATCCGGATTCTTTTAAAAACCTTTTGGCATTCGGCTACATATTCTGAAACTGAAATTCCAACTCCCATAGGGATGACA
The DNA here is from genome assembly GCA_963715745.1 of uncultured Ignavibacteriales bacterium. Lineage (GTDB taxonomy): Bacteria > Bacteroidota > Ignavibacteria > Ignavibacteriales > Ignavibacteriaceae > CAWGJF01. The sequence goes on along the minus strand of OY970271.1, from coordinate 3,513,982 downwards.
CTGATATCTATCAAAACTTTCATAATTTTTATTTCTCTAAGAATGATTTAAGATTTGAAAAATTTTTTCCCCAATATTTTTTCATTTTTTCCGCCTGATTTGATGTTGCAATTTTACTTTGCTGAACTACAAGTTGAGTTTTGTTTTTATCTTTTGGGTAGAACTGAAACTCAATATTGGTTTTACTGTCAGTTAATTTTCCCCTGATTGCTTTATTTTTATTTGCTGTGGTTACTTTAAAGTCAAAATCTTTTAACCATTTATTTCTGCTGCTCAAACTACTAACTGCGGAATAAACTTTTGAAACAGGAAATGCCAGGGTCAGACTCTTACTGATTTGATAGCCTTCCGGTTTCTCGTACTTTTTTCTTCCTTTAACATTCTGTTCATATTGAACAGTAATCATTTGAGACCACCAACCACTTTTTATATGATTGTCCTTCAGCCATTGGGCAATCTCCTTGTGCGTCATTTTCTTTGCCCCGGCTTTGTTAAGAATTACAAACCATTCTTTCCATGTTTTGCCGGTGCTTTTTAAGACTGAGTCGTCGCTAATTTTACTTGCCAATTAAATCTCTCCGTATTTTATTTCCAGTCATCAAGTGATTTTCTGATATCCAGAATTTTCCCGATGTGATAAGCATTATGTTCAATGATCAGCAAAATTTCTCTTAAATAAGTATGTTCTTTTGTGTGAGGAATTATTGAAAGCAGATCTATGCTTTCATCATTTGTAATTTCAATTGCTTTATCGAGACCAGATAGAAAACCGTTCATCGCATTCTTCCATTCAGATTCGGAAATATTTTCTTTTTTATTTGGCCAGTATTCTTTTGGCCATTCGGGTGATTTCCATTCCGCATCAAGCATGTAATTAATTATATCATCCTGAGCAATCCGCATATGCTCGAGTTCTTCCCAAACCGAGTGAGTATATTCATTTGCTTTTTTGTCTCTTTTCTTCGGATCAATATTTTTTAATGCTTCTTTGTACGGAACAAAAGCATTTCCGCCGGTTAAAGCTTTTACTATATGTTCTCTTATTATATCATTCATAATTATTTTTTCCTTTGTGAACTCCAGATTAATCCAAGTAAAATTCCAATCACAACACCAAGCCCGATTCCCAAACCCATCTGTGACATAGATGCACCAATACCTGCACCGATTGCAATGCCTATAACTATTCCAAAAGTAAACTTGTTTGATAAAGCCATTATTAAGTGAAAATATTTAAAATTAATTTAAATGAGAGAAAATCCCTTAAGAATAACAATTCCTGCGGCAATTGTAAAGACTGAACCGATTGTGCTTACGAGAACAATATTTCCTGCAAGCTTGCTGTTTGCTCCCATCGCTTCAGCCATTATAAAACTCACAATTGCTGTAGGACATGCAAATAAAATAAACATTATTCCCAGCTCAATTCCTGTGTAACCAATTTCATAAGCCCCGAATGTGAGGATAACTGGCAGTAAAATTATTTTTATTGCTGAAGAAGTGAAAGCGAGTCCTGATGCTTTTTTAAGATTAGCAAAATTTAACGAACCACCAATTCCAACAAGTGCAAGAGGCAATGCAATGTCAGAAAGAAAACCACCGGTTTGTGCAATCATACCCGGGATTTTAATTTTGAAATATGAAAACGGAAGAGCGACGATAACAGCAACAATAAGCGGGTTGAATAAAATTTCTTTAAATGTGCTTTTATAGTTCATCTTTTTCTCGTGACGCATTGGTACTGTGAGGATAACTACAGCTAGAATATTATATAATGGCAGAACGAATGCAAGAATCAATGAAGCTTTCCCGAGAGCTGAATTGCCAAACAGTTTTGAAATTACAGCAAACCCAACTATTGCAAAATTGCTTCTGAATGCCCCCTGAACAAATACACTTAAATTTTTTCCTTCTTTGATGAATGGAACTGATAAAATCCAGATAATAAAAAAGCTTAATAATGTACCAATCAGAATATAACTTATCTGCTTCACATCGATAGCACGCGTTAAATCAATATCGCAAATGTTAAGAAAAACAAGTGCTGGGAGCGAAACAGAAAAAACAAATTTGGACGTAATATCAACGAAGTTTTCATTTATAATATTCAATTGGCGGACTAAGAAACCGAGCGCAACAAGCAGGAATACAGGCGCAACAACATTTCCGGTAAAAATAATATTATCTATCAACGGAGGCTTTCTCCAAAGGAGTTTCTTGAACAACTTTTTCTTTGAAATTTGCCGGGGCTGGGAGAAGCTTTTTATTTTTAAAATCGAAAAACACAATGCCGGTTTTTGCAAGTGCAATTACTTTAGCCGTTTTGTTATTGCTGATTTTATAAACGAAATCACAGCCGACTTTTGTAAAATCAGTAACATTTAATTCAATTAATAATTCGTCTCCAACAAATCCTTCGGTCTTATATTGAATTGCCGCATCGTTCATAATTATTCCTGCACCTTCAGTATCAAGCTCTGAGTATCCCAATGAATTTAAAAACTGAACCCGTGCATCGTGACAAATTGAGAGAACCCTGTCATTGCTTAAATGTCCTGCATAATTTACATCATAAACACGGACAGGCATTATGGTTTTAAAAATAAATTTTTCAGGAAGTTCAATTTTTATTCTTGCCATTAAGTTGCCCCAATTTATTATAAAATCAGCTTAAATAATTTTATGAACAAATATTGGTTCGTCAAAACCTTTTACATTCACTTTGCCAAGAGATACCGGCTTTAGCCCATCAAAATTTATTTTATTAACAGCATCATCAGAGATAAGGATTGATGAATTAAATTCTTTATTTAACTGCTCAATACGTGAAGCAAGAATGACAGTTCCTCCGATTACTGAATACTGCTTTCTTTCCGAAGTTCCTACGTTTCCTGTAATTACTTCACCGGAATGAATACCAATGCCGATTTTTGTGTTTGGAATTTGTTTTGACTCATTCTTCTCAATAAGTGAAGTATGAATTTCAATTGCAGCATTGTAAGCATCCTGGCAGAAATTACCTTTTTGAATAGGTGCGCCGAATGTTGCCATAAATCCGTCACCCAGAATCTGGTTTACAATTCCGCCATGCTTGTTTACAATATCGATCATAAACCCCAGCACCTGGTTTTGGTAATTGTTGATTTCCAAAGGAGTTTTGCCTTCACTGTATTTTGAAAAATCTCTTATATCCAGAAACATTATACAGGCTTCTCTTGTCCTGCTTTCAATCGACATTTTATTTTCAATAAACTCATCAACAATTTCTTTTGAAACCTGTTGACCAAAAATCCTTTTCAATTCTTCTCTTTCTGCAAGAGCCTGATAAGACTTAATGAAATTTCTTTTGATCCTTTCAGCAATTATTCCACAAACTACACTTACCATAAATAATAAAGCTGCTTTTGCTCCATAAATATAAATTGTATTGAGAATTGCAAAATCACCGGTGTGGATAGTTGAATCTTTAAAAAAGTAGGCAAGTACTAAATACTCTACTGAAATTGTTACACCTGCTAACAAACAAAGCTTGTAGTCGAGTTCAAAGATAGGCAGAACTAAAAAAACAAAGTAAAGAAACACAACAGGACTTATTAAAGAAATTGAAGGATTGAAAACGAGCCCGAAAACTATAATCAAAACTGTTGGAATGCTTGATTCAAAAAAAACATTCATGTATGAAAAAACGTTGTACCTGGCAATACCCATTTTTTTTCGTTTGCTCTGTAGTTTTTGAACAAGTATTGATCTGATAATGAATGCAGCAACGATAAGGATAAACCACTGGAAAGTCGTTCCAAGATTTTTTTCTACTGATCGGAGAACAAAAGAATCTATTAAAGAAGCAACAAGAACAATAGTGAGAATTCCGGCGATTAAAAATTCTTTTATTCGTTCGCCCCGCAGCTTATCTTTAAAGATAAGCTCTTCAAAAGCTTCTTCTACTTTAATTGTATGCGAGTGAATATTATGCATTTTGGTATTTTACTCAAGCCGTTTCTTAAATCTTAATGAACTGAAAAACAATATACTAACGCCCATTAAAAAGAGTATAATAGTTTCAGGAATTAATTGCATAAATCCCGAACCTTTTAAAACAATATCCCGTAATATCGTAATAAAATATCTTAATGGAATTAGATAAGTGATATATTGAATCCATTGAGGCATACTTTCTATAGGGAATGCAAAACCCGAAAGGTAAATCATCGGAAGTAGTAGCCCGAATTGAGCAATCATCATTGCCTGCTGCTGCGTTTTTGAAATTGTTGAAATGAAAAGTCCGAGCCCAAGTGTTGAAAGGACGAAGAGAGAAGAAGCAAACAACAGGAAAATAAAACTTCCTTTTATTGGAATTCCGAACCAGAAAACCATAACGGCATTAACCAGCAAAATATCTATAAAAGCAAAAATAACAAACGGGATTAACTTGCCGATTATTAATTGATAAGGTTTTATCGGTGTAACGATTATTTGTTCGAGTGTCCCGATCTCTCTTTCTTTTACGATGGCCATTGCCATTAAGATTGTAGTGATTACAAGCAGAATCAATCCGGCAATACTCGGCACCATAAAATTTCTTGTTTTCAGTTCAGGGTTGTACCACACTCTTATTTCAGGCTGCAAAGATCCGGCTACAGAAATTTTTCTTCCTGATTTATCTGCAGCATTTAAAATAATTTCTTTTGAGAATTTTGAAATAACACCCTGAACATAACCAAGAGCAATCGATGTTTTATTCCCGTCAGATCCATCAAAAATTAATTGGAGTGGAGCGGTTTCGATTCTACCTATGTTTTTTTCAAAATCATCAGGTATAATTATGGCTAACAGAATTTCACCCTTGTTAATTTCTTCATTAACCTGGTCGTAGTTTTGTGAATAAGAATAGACCGTGAAGTAACCCGAACTTTCAAATGATTCAACAAGATTCCGGCTAGTTACACTTTTATCATGGTCAAAAACTGAAACCTTAATATTGTTCAGATCAAGATTTGCAGCATACCCAAGAAACAAAAGCTGCAGGATGGGTGCAATAAAAACTATTCTGAATAATTTTTTATCTCTCTTAATTTGAAGAAATTCTTTTATGATTATATGTTTAATTGTTTTCATTCATTTCACTTTGTTTAAATTGCTCTTGTCTTTCTTCCAATAATTGATGAAAGTGTTAAAAACGTGAAAGCAAAAATCAGCAGGTAGATTATCTGGTCCCAGAATGCTTCAATTCCAACTCCTTTCAAAATTATATCACGAAGGATCACTATATAAAATTTTGCAGGCGTAATGTTTGTTAAAACCTGGATAAATGCCGGCATGCTTTCAATCGGAAAAACGAAACCGGAAAGAATTACAGCCGGAAGCATTGAAACTAATGTAGCAATCTGGAAAGCAACCTGCTGTGAATCGGAAATTGTTGAAACAAAAATTCCAAGGTTCAAGGCTGCAAAAAGGAAAACCAAAGTTGTTATAAAAAGCAGAAAGTAATCACCTTTAACAGTTATGCCGAAAAGAATGTGTCCTGCCGTTAGAACAAGTGAAGAAATTAACAACGCAATCAAAGTATAGGGGAGAGTTTTCCCGATCAACAATTCTAAATATGAAATGTGCGAGACATTTATCTGTTCAATTGTTCCTCTTTCTTTTTCTCGAACGATTGAAAGAGCAATTGAAACAACGGCTGTAATAATTAATATAAATGCAATTAAGCCGGGAAGTAGAAAATAAGTCGAGTTCAGTTCTGGATTAAACCAAAAAACCGGCTGTGGATCGATTGGCACATAAGGTTTAACCCCGTTTATAGCTAAAGCTTCTTTGATAAACTTTTGTGAAAAAGTATTTGTAGCTGAATTTATATAATTAATTATTATCGATGCCGAATTGGCATTTACTCCATCAACCAGAATTTGAATTTTTACATCTTCACCGGAATAAAGTTTGCGCGACATATCATCAGGAAAAACAATAACGCACTGTGCTTCATTTTCATCTAAAATATTCCTGATTTGGCTTTCATTATTTATATATCCAACAACATCAAAATATTCCGAGCTGGTTAAGCTGTTTATAAATTCTCTGCTCAACTCTGATTTTTCCTGGTCGTAAACAACTAATTTTATATGGTGAACATCGAAGGTGATTGCATAACCAAAAATTCCAAGCAAAATAATTGGAAAGGCAAATAGCACAAAAAGCATTCGCACATCTCTGCTCAACTGCCTGAATTCTTTAATTGATAAAGCAATGATTCTGCGTATCATTTACTTACTTTCTTTTTCAAGAAGATGGATGAAAACATCTTCAAGTGTTGGAATTATTTTATCCATACTTTTCACTTCAATTTTATTTTCTGAGAGTACAGAAGTAATCTGAGTCTGATCTTTGAATTTTTCATTTACAAGAAGGTGAAGGTTATTCCCGAATATTGAAGTCTCATCAACAAAACTTTGGGTTGAAAGCAGATTCATTGCATCAACAACTCTGTTGCATTCAATTTCAAAAATCGGATTTTTAATGTAGTTCTTTTTTAATTCTTCTGAACTTCCTTCAGCGGTTATTTTTCCAGCATTAATCAGAATAATATTGTTGCAGTATTCAGCTTCTTCGAGATAATGTGTTGTTACAAAAACCGTTGTGCCTTCATTGGACAGATCGTTTATCAATTCCCAGAAGTTTCTGCGTGAAATAGGATCAACGCCGCTGGTTGGTTCATCAAGAAAAACAATTTCGGGTTTGTGGATTACAGCAGTCCCGAGTGCGAGTCTTTGTTTAATCCCACCGGGCAGAGAAGCGGTCATTAAGTTTTCTTTCCCTTTTAAGTTTGCAATTTCTAAAACCCAGTTTTTTCTTTCAGTAAACTCTTTCCCGTCCAATCCATAAACACCACCGAAAAAATTAATATTTTCAATTACTGTAAGATCATTGTAGAGAGAAAATCTTTGCGACATATAGCCAATATTATTTTTTACTTTGTCGGGCTGTTTCATAACACTGTAACCTCCGACTAATGCATCACCGGACGTTGGTGCCAGAATTCCGCAAAGCATTCTTATCGTTGTAGATTTTCCGGCACCATTCGCTCCAAGAAAACCAAACACTTCACCTTTCTCAACATTAAATGATACACTATCGACAGAAGTGAAACTGCCGAATTTTTTTGTAAGATTATTTACTTCGATGCTGTTCATATTTTTTCCAGAATCCAGAAGTCAGGAAGCGGAAGTTAGAATTTTCTTTGAATAAGTATGTAATAATTTGCTTACTTCTTCTGCTAATTCATTTCCCTGATCTGTTTTTGCATAACCCAGATCTTTACTTAGTAATAAATAGTATTTACATTCTTTAAGAGAACCTTCAGAAATGTTCATAAACCGGGCTTTATCTGCTTTGCCTCTTTTTCTATATCCTTCAGCAATATTTGCAGCAATTGATATTGCAGCTCTTCTGAATTGAGAGGTTAATCCAAATAGTTCCTCTTTTGGAAATAATTTTGTCATTCTATTAACCATTAAAACGAACTGATGTGCCTTTTGCCAAACAATTAAGTCAGTAAAACTTTTAGATTTTTCCATTTACAATCTCCATTTTTTTTATTTTCATATTCTGACTTCTATCTACTGTCTTCTAACTTCTAATAGATCTTTCTTCCTACAGCCTTATCGACTCTCATTTTTGCTAACTGAAAATCTACGAGCGAATTTGTTAAATTTGTTTTTGCCTGTAGCAGCGAAACTTCAGCATCAATTAAATCTGTGCTTGTTGCAACCTGTGCTTCATATTTTTCTTTGGTTATCCGGCAGTTTTCATCAGCCTGCTCAACAGCTTTTCTACTGATCGTAATTCTGTCATATGACTTTGAATAATTCAGATAAGCGCTATAAACCTCAACTTCCACTGCATCATTTAAGATTTGTAAATTATTTTCAGTCTGGACTTTTACCTGTTCAGCTTGTGAAGTTTGAGATGAATTATAACCCCAATTCCACAAGTCCCAGCTTAAAGTTACACCGGCATCCCATGAATCATTAAACTTATCTTCTAAAGGCTGGTATCGCTGGTTCGGTCTGTTATAATAAAAATTTCCAAACAAATAAATATTCGGATACCAGTTTGAACTGGCAACAGAAACTCCTTCGTCAGAAGCTTTCAAACGATACTCAACTGATTTTAGCTCATCTCTTTGCTCTTTAGCTTCAGATAATAGTTTCTCAGGATTGTAGTTAACTTTTTCAGTATCAATTTTGGGAGTAACAATATCAGAATTGCTGTTTAAGTCAATTCCAATAACTTTATTAAAATTAATCCTCGCCAGATCAAGATTATTATTCGCTTCAACCAGATTCAGTTCAGCATTTGAAGCCTGAACTTCCAGTTTTAGTAAATCATTTTTTGTAACTAACTCATTCTTAAAAAAGTTTTTGGTTTCTTCTAAATGATTATTTGCCAGGTTCAAATTTTCCTCAGCAAGTTTTTTCAGATCCTTAGCTTTATAAAAATTCCAGAATGCAGTTTGAATTGTGATCGCATAATTATTCACATCACTATTGTACTGAAGCTCTTCCGCCTGGCTATTGTATTCTGCAGCACTCTTTAAAGATGAAAGTCTGAACCCAGTAAATATCGGTTGATTCAATGAAAGCCTGACTCCATAATTGTTAAGTATTGCATCTTGGATTTTAATTGGTTGCGGAAAGAATGGTGTTTGAATTTGAAAAGCGGGAACGTCACTTAATCTTGTATAACTTGCTGCAAGACTCAATCTCGGGAACATTTGTGAAGAAAATTCTGTGATCTTTGAATCCGAGCTTACAACTTTAGATTGTGAAATTTTTAACTCTTTGCTGTTCTTTAATCCTGTTGATATACTTTCATCAAGCGTAAAGGTTTGAGCAAAAGAAGTGAAACTCAGAATTAAAGTGATAGCAATTATTAATTTTTTCATTTTCAAATTTCCTTTAATATCTAACTCGCTTTTTTAACTAAGTGAATGAAAACATTTTCCAGTGTTGGAGTGATCAACCTGTGATTAAAAATATTTATTGAATTTTCTTTCAGTAATTTCTCAATTTTTGGATATTCAGTTTCGTAATCCGGTAAAATCAGGTTGACCCTGTCACCAAATAACTGAACTTCATAATTGAAATTATCTTTTAATAAATGAAATGTTTCTCTTGTTCTGTCACATGCTATTTCCAGTACGTCCATTTCAATAGAATCTTTTATTTTTTCCGGCTTATCCAGGCTGATAATTTTCCCCTGATCCATTAATGCAACTCTGTTGCATCTTTCTGCTTCATCGAGATAGGGAGTTGACATAAAAATAGTTATTCCTTCTCTAATCAGGTTCGAAAGAATTTTCCAGAAATCTCTACGCGATACCGGATCGACTCCGGTTGTTGGTTCATCAAGGAATAGAATTTTTGGTTTGTGAATAAGACTGCATGCAAGCGCAAGCTTTTGTTTCATTCCGCCGGAAAGATTATCTGCAAGTCTTTTCCTAAACGGAGTCAACCGCGTGAATTCAAGCAGCTCATTTCTTCTTTGTTCATAGCTTTTAACATTATGTATATCAGCAAAAAATTCTATATTTTCATCAACAGTTAAATCTCCGTAAAGAGAAAATTTCTGTGAAAGGTATCCCACCTGGTTTTGAATTTCTTTTTTCTTTTTTTTCAAGTCGAAACCGAGAACTTCTATATTACCTTCATCAGGTTCAATCAAACCACAAAGTGTTCGAATGGTTGTTGTTTTTCCTGCACCATCCGGCCCGACAAGTCCGAACATTTCGCCTTTCCGAACGCTTAAATTTATTCCATCTACTGCAATTATGTTGCTGTAATTTTTTTTAAAGTTCTCTATGTTTATGGCGTTTTCCATGCGATTTCAAGATTTCAAAATTGAAAGATTACAAGATTAATTTTTAGTGATTTCATTTTTTTATTAGCTGATTTTTATTATTTGAAGAATAAAAGATTTAGCAGTTTTTAGTTTTTCACTAGCGGAATAATTCCGTAAATATTTTTTGAAGTTGGAAATCTGCGTAATAATGTTCACAGAGTTTTTATAGTTATCATCAAATTCTTCTTTTGATATGTATTTTAAATCCAATGCAACATATAACATAGATCTAACTTCGCCTGCCGAACCTTTTGAATATCCTAAAAAGTTTCTGAATTCCTTATTATTATCTCTTTCAAATCCTTCGGAAATATTATTCATAATTGAAACTGCTGCACGTTGTATCTGGTCTTTTAATCCAAAATCTTTTTTGAATTTTTCAAGAGAAGTTAATTCGTAAATTGATTTGACAAACATTCTTGCATCCTGCCAGACTTGTAAATCCTCAAATGTTTTTACCTTCATTAAACCTCCAAATTAATTTTGTAATCTTTTAATCTTGCAATTTTGTAATTATAACTGCATCCGCCGGCATACCTGCCTTTAATTCAAAATCGGGATTATCTACCTGCACTTTCACTTCAAAAACAAGTTTCGTTCTTTCCTCTTTAGTTTGAATATTCTTAGGGGTGAACTCTGCTTCGGGAGAGATATAAATTACTTTGCCGGAAAATGTTTTACCGGGATATGCATCGACAGAAACATCAGCGCTCTGATTTAATTTAACTCTGCCAAGTTCCTCTTCCGAAACGTAAATAACTAATTTCACTTTGCTTAAATCAGAAACTTTAAATAATGAACTCATTGGAGAAACAGTCTCGCCTTGCTCAACAAATTTTTTAACGACAAATCCTGATGAAGGAGTTGTTACATAACAATCACGGATTTGTTTTTGTATTAGATCCACAGAAGCTTTCTGTTTTCCAACATTTGCTTCAGCCTGTTTTAGTTCTTCAGGACGTGCGAAGTTTTTTACCTTCTTATAATTCTCTTCAGCGGAATTTAATTGTGCTTTTGAAATATTATAATGAGCAGTTGCGTCATCGAATTGTTTTCTTGTGATTGATTTTGAATTATATAAATCTGTCATTCTTTTTAAGTCTTTTTCAGCGAGATCAAAATTTATTCTTGCCTGGTTTAATGATTCCTCTGCCTGTTTGACATCTTCTTCCCGTGCGCCTTCTTTTAACAAACTAAGCTGTGCTTCAACCGAATTTAATCCTGCCAATGCCTGATCAAGCTGGTAACCAAGTGTTTCGTGATCAATTATTATTAACGTATCACCTTCGTTTACTTTTTGTCCTTCACCGAACAAAAGCTTTATTACCTGCCCGGAAACTTTAGAGCTGACAATCACATTTGTGGCTTCAATATTTCCCGATGCTTCAATCCGGTCTTTGTTATTTCCATTTCCGCAGCCAAATAAAAATAGTGTTGGCAAAATCATTGAAATAAATTTTACTGATTTCATTTAATTACCTTTTTAAAGATTTTATTGAATTCTTTTTTACCTTTTGGAGTAAGCATTCCGTTAAATAAAATTTCAAAAGTATGATTGAATGCTTCATTGAAATTAAATTTCTGGTAGTATATGTAATTTGGATTAACAATGGACTTAATTGACGAAACAAAAATCATAATCATTAGTTCACTTGGCTTATCGACAAATACTCCTTCTTCTTTTCCCTGGTTAACGATATTTGTTAAAATTCTGATTGCGTGTTTTGTTCTGAATTCATCAATCTTTTCCCAGAGTTTAGGGGTGTGAAGCTGCACATCACGAACCCACTTGTCTGTAAATTTCAATGTTATCTTTCCAAATACTTCAAAGAGAGCAAGGGATTTTCCTAACGAAGACAGTTCTGAATTAATTATTGCTTCCATTTTACCGGAAATATCAGCCATAGTTTTTCTTGCAATACTTTCAACCAACGATTCTTTTGAAGGGTAATATTTATAGATTGTTTTTTTACTGACTCTTAAATCCGATGCAAGCGAATCCATTGAGATTTTATAAAATCCCTCTTTCATAAATTTGTCTTCAGCAAATTCAATTATTCGATTTTGTTCAGAATCTTCAATATTGTTTTGATTTTTAATCATTTTTAAGAATATGGAAACTATTATCGTATTTACAGTTTCCAAAATAATACTTGTTGATTAGCAAGTCAAGACTGTGTCGTATATATTTTGAAGTGTTGTGATGAAAATCATCAGTTGTTAGTTAAGTTTGATATAATAAAATTTGCAGCAAATAAGTGAGGTGTTATGAAAACTATTTTCTTATTGTCAATCCTGATTTTTTCATCAGCAATTTTTGCTCAGCAAAAAACTGAAAACGATATTGACCTGGCATATCAAAATGCGAAGAAGGGAATCTACTGGGCGCTGGCAAATATTCCGGACAAAAAACAGACTCTTGACAGTGATCTTATTGCAGACGATAAACTTTATGCAAGTGTTAAACTAAGTAAGGAATTTAACGGCGTTAAAATTGTATCGACAGGTTATTTTTTATCTAATGAAGTTTCGATCGTGATTTATAAATCTGATGATAGTTTAGAGAAGGAAGGTTATAAGAAAAAAGAAGAAGGAAAAGAAAAATAGATTTGAAGAATTAGAAATTAATTTTCTGAACTGCTTTCCAGTTCATCAATAAGATTTGTAACAAAAACTTCAACCTGCTGTTCATTGCCCAATAAATCCTGCAAAGTAATTTTACTCAGCAATCCATCCAGCGTTGTCTGCACAGTTTTCCAGAGTGATCTAATCGAACAATCAATTGAATTTGTACAAATATTTTCAATCCCTGCGTGCAAATCACAGAAAGATGATTCGTATAATTTTCCGCCAAGAGAATTTAAAACATTGCCGACTAAAATTTCTTTAGGTAACCTGGTAAGTTTGTAGCCTCCTGTTTGTCCGCGGGTGCTTTCAATGAATCCTGAAAGACGCAGCAGTCTTAATATCTTTCCGACATTTGCGGTTGAAAGACCTTCGACTTCGCTGAGTTCAGGAATAGTAAGACCGTTCGGAGAATCACTTTTAGCAATTCTCAGAAGCAGCCTTATTCCATATTCTTCCTGTGCGCTAAACTTCATTGGCTTTATGGATTTACCCAAGAGTATGAAGTGTCATTTCGAAGGAGTCATCGACTGAGAAATCTATTCAAAACGCAAGATTTCTCCCTTCGGTCGAAATGACAAACTATATCTTGGGTTACCTTCTTTCTATATTATTTTTTAAATGCTGAAATAAATTCAATAAGATTATTTATCCTTGATAAAGTGGAATTTTTGATCCACATACTTTTGCATACATTACTTTTTCAAAATGTTCAGCAGGAATAGACGGACCTTTGGCTGAGCAAAGTTCGTTAAATTTTTCTCGTAATGTGCCTGATATATCTTCAGCAGTTCTTCCTTCTATTTCATAGCGAGGCATAAAATAAATCAATTCGCCATTTTTAAATAAAGCAATACTTGGCGAAGAAGGAGGTAAGTTTTTAATATGTTTTCTGATTGCATCGACTGCATCGCGTTCCTGTCCTGCAAAACCGGTGAAAAGTTTATCAGGAATTACATCATTCTGCAATGCAAGTGAAATTCCTGGTCTTGCACTTCCGGCAGCACAACCGCAAACAGAATTGATCATTACTAAAGTTGTTTTATCATCTTTTGTATTAATTGCTTTCTCAACGTCATCAACTGTCATCAGTTCTGTAAATCCAACTGCAACTAATTCATCACGCATTGGCTGTACAGCATCCTGGTCATACATCGGTGGTCTTGATTGAATATTGAACATTTTTACTCCTTTATTTGATTGAAACTTCTAAAAAATTAAATCCAACAATAAATGTCATTTCGATCCCGCCAGTGGCGTGAGAGAAATCTTTATGCTTGTTTAGATTTCTCAGTCACTTCGTTCCTTCCGGCTTAGCCGTTCCTTTGTAAGAAATGACAGGCACAATTTTTAATAAAATCCTAATTTGACTTTTGCCGCATCAGACATCATATCTTTATCCCACGGCGGACTCCAGACAATTTCTACTTTTGCATCATTCACTTCCGGGATTGATCTTACTTTTGCTTCAACTTCCGGCGGCAGTGATTCTGCAACAGGACATGCCGGTGAAGTGAGAGTCATTTTAATTGTAACATCTGCATTATCTTCAATCCCGATTTCGTAAACAAGCCCAAGCTCAAAAATGTCAACGGGTATTTCCGGATCATAACAAGTTTTTAATGTCTGAATTATTTTTTCTTCAAGCTCCTGTTTATTTATTTTTACTTCAGCCATAATTTAAATTTATTTTTCTTGATCTAACTCTTGAACTTAATCTTACTCTTTTTCAGTCGTTACTTTTTCATCTTTATTATTTAATGCATTTATCATCGTATGCCATGCAAGCGATGCACACTTCACTCTGGCAGGAAATTCACGAACTCCCGCAAAAACAGCAAGCTTTCCGAGATCTTCAATCTGAGGATTGTCGCCAAGCTTTCCTGTTACAAGATCGTGAAATCTTTCAAACAATTTTTCGGCTTCTTCTATACTTTTTCCTTTTACGATTGAAGTCATTAGAGAAGCAGACGCTTTTGAAATTGCACAGCCTGAACCCTGGAATGAAACATCTTTTACAATTCCATCTTCAACAAATAAAAATATGTCAATGTGATCGCCGCATAACGGATTAAACCCTTCAGCCATCTGAGTTGGATTTTCAATCTTCCTGAAATTTCTCGGACTTTTATTATGATCTAAAATTACCTGTTGGTAAAGTTCTCTCAATTCCTGCTGCATCATCCGAACACCTCGATAATTTTTTTCAATCCTGATACAAGAACATCAATTTCTTCTTTAGTATTGTACAAGCCGAAAGAAGCTCGCGAAGTTGCCGGAATGTTAAATCTCTGCATCAAGGGCTGAGTGCAATGATGACCTGTTCTGATTGCAACACCTTCAAAATCCAAAAATGTTCCGATATCGTGCGGATGAATATTTTCAAGAACAAAAGAAATAACACCGGTTTTATTTTTTGAAGTACCAATAATTCTCAATCCCGGAATATCCGAGATTTGTTCAGTTGCATAATTAAGCAATTCAAGTTCGTGAGCAGCAATATTATCAATTCCAATTTTATCAACATATTCAACTGCAGCACCTAATCCGATTGCACCGGCAATATTCGGTGTTCCTGCTTCAAACTTATGTGGAAGTTCATTGTACGTTGTTTTTTCAAAAGTAACTTTTGAGATCATATCACCGCCGCCCTGGTAGGGAGGCATTGCTTCAAGCAGATTTACTTTTCCATAAAGTGCACCAATGCCGGTAGGTCCGTAAAGTTTGTGTCCCGAGAAAGCAAAAAAATCACAATCGAGTTGATGAACGTCAATCTTTAAATGATTGACCGCCTGCGCACCGTCAAGTAAAACCGGAATTTTATATTTATGTGCAAGATCAATAATTTCTTTTACAGGATTTATTGTTCCCAGCGAATTTGAAACATAAACAACCGAAACAATTTTTGTCCGTTCATTTATCATCTTTTCAAATTCTTCAAAAATCAATTCACCTTCATCATTAATTGGAATAACTCTGAGCTTTGCTTTTTTCTCTTCACAAAGAAGCTGCCACGGAACAATGTTCGAGTGATGTTCCATGTGGGAAATTATTACTTCATCGCCTTCTTTTACATTTGCTCTGCCGTAAGTTTGTGCAACTAAATTTATTGCTTCAGTAGTTCCTCTTGTAAAAATAATTTCATTTTTGCCGAGTGCATTAATAAATGATTTTATTTTGATCCTCGAACTCTCAAATGCTTCTGTAGCAACTCCGCTTAAAGCATGAACTCCTCTGTGAATATTGGAATTCATGGAGCTGTAATATTCATTAAGCTTATCGATAACAACCTGCGGTTTTTGTGTTGTTGCAGCATTGTCCAAATAAACCAGCGGTTTATCGTGGACATATTTTTTCAGGATCGGAAAATCGTTCCTGATATTTTTTACATCATAAATTTTTCTTTTAGCTGCTACAACAACTTCTGCCGGCTGATGCATATTAACTTTCTATTTTGAATTAAATCTTTCAGAGATAATTTCCTGAAGATAATTTTTAACTGTTTCAATTTTGATTGACTTAATAACATCATTTGCAAACGCCTGAAGCAATATAACATTGCTTGCATCTTCACCAATTCCCCTGGACTTCAAATAAAATTTTGCATCTTCATCAAGCTGACCGATAGTTGCACCATGCGAACATTTAACATCATCTGCAAAAATTTCGAGCTGCGGTTTTGTATTTACGAGTGCAGTATCAGAAAGAAGAATATTGTTGTTTTCCTGGAACGCATTTGTTTTTTGTGCATCCTGTCTTACGATAACCTTCCCGTTAAAAACTCCGCGCGAGTTATCATCAAGAATCCCTTTGTAGTGCTCGTGGCTGTTACAATGCGGTTTTGCGTGATCCATCAATGTATGCGCATCAAAAAGCTGCGAGTCATTTAGCATAAATAATCCGTTCAAAGTACATTCGCCGCCGGAATCATTAAACCTGCTGTTAAAATCGTTTCTTGAAATTTCTCCGCCGGTTGAAATGAAATGTGAAGAAAAATTGCTGTCTCTTTCCTGGTCGACTTCCATTCTTGCAATATGAAATGCAGATTTACTTTCTTCCTGAAGTTTTATATGATCAACGACCGCATTTTTACCGGCAACAATTTCAGTTACTGAGTTAGTGAAATAAATTCCTTCATCTTCTCCAAAATAATGTTCGATGATTGTTACCTGGGAATTATCTCCGGCAATAAAAAGATTGCGAGGCTGAATAAGTAATTTTTCTTTATTTGATGAAGCAACAAAAATTATATGTATTGGTTCTTCTACAATTTTTCCTTCCGGGACATAAATGAATGCACCATCTTTTGTGTATGCTGTGCTGAGCGCAGTAAAAATATGATTTTTATAATCAGCATATTTTCCAAAATGATTTTTTAAAATTTCATTCCCGGATTTTGTAGCTTCTGCAAAACTTCCGGCGATTACTCCTTTTGGTAATCTTAATAGATCAGAAAGTTCTGTTGAAAAATGTCCGTCTACAAAAACCAAGAGACTATGTTCCATTTCATCAAATAAATTCTTTTTGATGAACTCCTTTGAAACAGAACCTTTTTTTAGCGAAGGTATGAAATTATGTTTTAGCAGGGGAGTAATATTTGTGTATTTCCACTCTTCATCTTTTTGTGTCGGGAATTCAAGTTCTTTAAAGTTTGAAAGAGCATCTTTCCTGAGTGAATGCAATGAAGACAGTTTATCTCCATTCAGACTCTCTTCGAAGACTTCAAAGTTTGATGAATACCATTCTTTTATTTCTAAAGTTTTATTCATTTTCTTTTCGATTTCTTTTAATTAGTTACAACTTCAGCTTCACTATTTTTTAACCAGTCGTATCCTTTTTCCTCCAGCTCATATGCAAGTTCTTTTCCACCTGACTTAACAATTTTGCCTGAATATAAAACGTGAACAAAATCAGGAATAATATAATCCAGCAATCTCTGGTAGTGCGTAACTACTATTGTTGCATTCTCTTTTGATTTAAGTTTGTTAACACCATTTGCGACAATTTTTAATGCATCAATATCAAGTCCTGAATCGGTTTCATCAAGAATTGCAAGCTTTGGCTGAAGAACTGCCATCTGGAATATTTCGTTTCGTTTTTTCTCACCGCCGGAAAATCCTTCATTCACTGCTCTTCTTAAAAATTTTTCATCTAGTTCAACTAATTTCATTTTATCTTTTACAAGCTGAAGAAACTCAATTGCATCAAGTTCTTCTTCACCGTGATATTTTCTGATTTCATTTAAGGCAGTTTTTAAAAGATTTGTATTGCTTACACCGGGAATTTCTACAGGATACTGAAATGCAAGAAAAATTCCTTCACGTGCGCGGTCTTCGGGTGCAAGATCAAAAAGATTTTTACCATTGTATAAAACTTCACCTTTAGTTACTTCGTATTCTTCCTTACCAGCGAGAACCTGTGCAAGTGTGCTTTTTCCTGAACCGTTCGGTCCCATAATTGCGTGAACTTCACCAGCATTCACTTTTAAATTTATACCTTTTAAAATCTCGGTACCATTTATACTAGCGTGTAAATTTTTAACTTCTAACATTCTTTTGATATTCCTTTAAAATTATTTATTTATTCCGAGTCATTCTGAGCGAAACGAAGAATCTCTTAACAAAAGATTCTTCATCCAGATAAATCTGGATTCAGAGTGACAACATTTATTTAACCAACACTTCCTTCAAGACTAACGCTAAGTAGCTTTTGTGCTTCAACGGCAAATTCCATAGGAAGTTCGGCTAAGACTTCTTTACAATATCCATTTACAATTAACCCGATTGCATCTTCAGTCGCAATTCCTCTTTGATTGAGATAGAAAATCTGGTCCTCACCAATTTTTGAAGTTGTTGCTTCGTGTTCAACCTTGGCAGTTGGATTATTAATTTCTAAATATGGAAAAGTATGTGCGCCGCATTTATCCCCGATTAATAATGAATCACACTGTGAAAAGTTTCTTGAGTTCTCTGCTTTCTTATTAATTTTTACAAGTCCGCGGTAACTGTTGTTGCTTTTACCTGCAGAAATTCCTTTAGAGATAATTGTGCTTCTTGTGTTTTTTCCAAGGTGAATCATTTTCGTTCCGGTGTCGGCTTGCTGCATATTGTTAGTCATTGCAACCGAATAAAATTCACCAACCGAATTATCTCCCTGTAAAATGCAGCCGGGATATTTCCAGGTAATTGCTGAACCGGTTTCAACCTGTGTCCAGGAAATTTTTGAATTTACACCGCGACAGGCGCCACGCTTCGTAACAAAATTATAAATACCGCCTTTGCCGTCTTTATCTCCCGGATACCAGTTCTGAACTGTTGAATATTTTATCTGGGCGTTATCAAGTGCAATCAATTCAACAACTGCTGCATGAAGCTGATTCTCATCACGCATCGGTGCAGTACAGCCTTCAAGGTAACTCACATATGCGCCTTCATCTGCAACAATTAAAGTTCTTTCAAACTGTCCCGTGTTTGCAGCATTAATTCTAAAATAAGTTGAAAGTTCCATCGGGCATCTTACACCTTTTGGTATATAAGCAAATGAACCATCGCTGAATACTGCCGAATTTAATGTTGCAAAAAAGTTGTCAGTATACGGAACAACTGAGCCAAGATATTTTTTTACAAGATCAGGATGATTTTTTACTGCTTCAGAAAATGAACAGAAGATAATTCCAAGTTCATTCAACTTAGCTTTAAAAGTTGTTGCAACTGAAACACTATCAAACACAGCATCAACAGCGACTCCAGCCAACATCTTTTGTTCGTTTAAAGGAATACCAAGCTTTTCATAAGTTGAAAGCAATTCCGGGTCAACTTCATCGAGGCTGTTAAGCTTTGGTTTTTTCTTTGGGGCAGAGTAGTAGGATAAATTTTGATAATCTATTTCAGGATATTTAACATTTGCCCAGTGTGGTTCTTTCATCGTTAACCAGTGTCTGTAAGCTTTCAATCTCCATTCAAGCATAAATTCCGGTTCTTCTTTTTTTGCGGAAAGCTGCGTGATTATATCTTCATTTAATCCATTAGGTAAACTGTCCGCTTCAATATTTGTAACGAATCCATATTTATATTCTTTGTTGGCTAGTTCCTCAACTTTATTAACTTCAGTGCTGGCCATTATTTCCTCTCAGATCCTTAATTCTATTTAAAAACTTATAATTCTGCATCAAAAATAGTTTATCTATACAATTTTGTCAAGATTAAATCTATACTTTCAATACAAGTGTGATCAAATTCAAAATAATTGTTTTTATGTGAATATTAGCTTAATTTTCAACTTAATTATTGAATAGGAAAAGATTGTCAGAACAAAATCCGCAAGAAGGCGGGCAAAAATCAGGTAATACCGAGCAGAAGCCATCCAATTATAATAATCGTAAAAGCGGGGGCTACAGAAGACCGTATAGAAAAAGACGATATTACAAACCCAGACAAGATCAGGAACAGAGAAGCGAGGCATACTCAAAACAGCAATTCTCATTTAAAAAACTTTCTATAATAATACCTCTTTTAAATGAAGAAGAATCATTATTGCCACTGACCAATGAAATAAGAAAAGCAATTAATAAAATTGATATAGATTACGAAATACTTTTTATTGATGACGGCAGCACGGATAAATCACTTTCAAAATTAAGAGAGATTAAGCGAAGTGATAATAAATTTAAGTATATCAGCTTTAGGAAAAATTATGGCAAATCTGCGGCTCTGCAAATCGGTTTTAACCATGCCAAAGGTGATGTTGTAGTTACAATGGATGCCGATCTTCAGGATGATCCCTCAGAGATTCCAGGTCTGTTGAAAAAACTTGATGAAGGATATGATCTTTGTTCCGGATGGAAGAAAAAACGTCACGATCCATTTATAAAAAAAATCTCATCTAAATTTTTCAATTTTGTAACAAGACTGATGACAGGAATTAAAATACATGATTTTAACTGCGGATTAAAAGCGTACAAAAAAGATGTTATTGATAATGTTAAAGTCTATGGTGAATTGCACCGCTACATTCCTGTACTTGCAAAGTGGAAAGGATTTTCGGTAACAGAAGTTACAGTTAATCATCACCCAAGAAGATACGGAACTACAAAGTTTGGTGTTTCAAGATTCTTTAAAGGATTTATAGATCTCGTCACAGTGATTTTTTCAACAAGATATATTAAGCGACCAATGCACTTTTTCGGATTTTTTGGTGCGCTTGCATTTTTTGTAGGTATTATTGTGAATGGTTATTTATCAATTCTCTGGATTCAGGGAGAACCATTAAGCAACAGACCACTTTTATTCTTCGGTATGTTATTAATCATAGTCGGTGTTCAGTTGTTTGCAGTTGGTCTGCTTGGTGAAATGATCGTTCACAATTCACTTGATGAAAGAGAATATGTAATTAAAGAAAGAAGTTGAGATGGAAGATGGTTGATGTTTTATGGATGATGCAAGATATATTTAAAAGTCAATTCGAAATTATAAATGAGAGACTAAAATTTTAAATAACTTCAAATCTTAAATGATCTTAAATAACCTTTCCCATTTTCCATCTGCCATCATCCTTCATTAAAATGTACTACGATCCTGTTAAAAATGTTTTTGCTTCTGTTATAAAAAAGACTCCTTCACTACGAGTTCTATTTTATAAAATTCTCGATTTGATGTTTCTTCGATCCTGGTATGTTAGAAGAGAATTGAAAAAATTAAGAAAACACTTTGGTGAAAAAGAAATTTTGATATACGATGCTGGTTCCGGTTATGGGCAGTACAGTTATTTTATGTCAAAGCATTTGTCACCATGTAAAATTCATTCTGTTGATGTTAAAGAAGATTGGATAAATGATTGCAAGGAGTTTTTCACATCAAGAAAAATAAAAAATGTTTCTTTTGGAGTGGAGGATTTAACAAAAATTACTCATCAAAATAAGTTTGATCTGATCGTTTGTGTTGATGTGATGGAACACATTGAAAACGATATTAAGGTATTTCAGAATTTTTATAATGCTTTGAAAAACGGTGGATTTGTTTTAATAAATTCTCCATCTATTTTTGGCGGAAGTGATGTTCATGATGAAGGCGAAGAAAGTTTTATTGGTGAACATGCCCGTGATGGGTATTCAAAAGAAGATCTTGAATCAAAACTAAATCCATTAGGTTTTAAAACTTATCAGTTAAAATATACTTATGGATTTTGGGGTGATAAGGCCTGGCGGCTTGGGATTAAATACCCAATGCAGTTGTTAAACATTTCAAAAATATTTTTTGTGATTCTTCCAATATATTATTTATTAACTTTGCCAGTAACATTAATTATGATGTTTGCAGATTATTCCTCCGAAAACAAAATCGGTTCAGGGATCAATTTTATTGCAAAGAAATAAGTCTTTTTAGAAAATAAGACAATTGGAGATTGAATGGCTTCCAAACCAAAAAAAACGGAAAAAGTAAGTAAACAAAAAGAGACATTCTTAAATTCCTTT
Source organism: uncultured Ignavibacteriales bacterium (assembly GCA_963715745.1). Classification (GTDB taxonomy): domain Bacteria; phylum Bacteroidota; class Ignavibacteria; order Ignavibacteriales; family Ignavibacteriaceae; genus CAWGJF01. Next base: position 3,491,991 of record OY970271.1, on the reverse strand, counting down.
TCCCTTGATAAATACATCCCTAAAAAATTTCAGATTCCAATCCTGCTAATATTTATACTTTTGCTTTTTCTCGTATTCTATTCTCCTCTGTACTTTGGTGGTAAAACTTTTCAATCAGGTGATATTATTACGAGTAAAAGTTCAACAACATATGTAGAACAGCATGGAGAAGGTTACACTTTGTGGAACCCATACGTTTTTGGCGGGATGCCGGCTTATGCTTTGGCTGTCGGATCAAAGTTTTTTAATCTTGTTTATGTTGGATTTACTTCTCTGCGAAATGTTTTCTCATCTTTTTTCACAATTGATTATGCAAAATATACTTTTTATCTCCTTGCGCTTGCATTCACAACATTTTCTTTTTTCAATTACCGAACAAAAAACAAGCTTATAAGTTTACTTGTAGCAATTGCAACATCATTTAGTACCGGGATAGTGGTATTCCTTTTTATAGGGCACGTAACAAAACTTGCAGCAATCTGGGTATTCCCGATTTTATTTTTAATACTATTTAATTTTCAAAAGAAAATAAGACTGTTTGAATTCTTTTTGCTCGTAATCTTTTTGGATATGATGTTTCTTGGCTGGCATGTGCAGATTATCTTCTATGTATTTTTTGCTGTGATGATTTATTTTATTTATTTCTTTTTAAGATCATTAAAACTGAAAGATAAAATATTATCAATCCAGTTGGTAAAGTCGGCAGTTACATTCATTGCAGCCATAATAGTTGCATTATTAATCCAATCAGATAATTTTACACAGGTGTATGAATATTCACCATTCTCAACACGTGGAACCGAAAGTATACTTGAAAAAGAACAAAGTAAAACTGAACAAAGTGAGCCTGCCTACCGGACAGGCAGGTCAGATTTTTACCAGTATGCCACAAACTGGTCATTTTCTCCCGGAGAAGTTTTAACAATGATAATTCCATCTTATTACGGATTCGGAAAGTCAACATACCAGGGGCCACTTTCTCAAAATCAACCTGTTGAAGTAAATACTTATTTCGGACAAATGCCTTTTGTCGATGTAGCTGTCGGTTACATGAGTGTAATTATTTTCTTTCTTGCAATCTTTTCAATAATCGTAAACTGGAAAGACCCGTTTATCAGGTTTCTAACAATACTTTCCGGTATTGCACTTCTTATATCGTTCGGAAGAACCTTTCCTGTTCTATATGATCTAATGTTTAACTACTTCCCGTTTTTTGATAAATTCAGAGTTCCTTCAATGATCCTTGTACTTGTGCAATTAAGCTTTCCTTTACTTGCCGGATTGGGAGTTATAAAAATTATCTCTTTAAAGAACGAAAAGAATCCCAAAATTGAAAAAGCAATCAGAAATACCTTTTACGTTTTTGGAGGTTTATTTGTAGTTGCGCTTTTACTTGCTTCGCCTGTTAAAAGCTGGTTTATTGACAGAATAGTTGCTGCCGGACAAAAAACAGAGCAGCTTAAACCGCTTCATGAATATATGGCTACAATGTTTCTAAATGATTTCAGACTAGCAATGCTATTTGCCGGATTAACATTTGCTTTAGCATACGCATATATTAAATCAAAACTAAGTGCTGATTTATTTGTTGCTGCACTTATTATACTTGTAATTTTTGATTTATTCAGAATTAATAACAGGGGTGAGACGTTTACAGATTATTCCAGTATCGAACAAATGTTTGTTAAACCAGACTACATAAAAGCTATTGAGCAGGATGGTAGTAATTCAATTTACAGAGTACTTAATTTAAAACAGGATGGTTCAATTGGATCGTTAAATCAAAACTCAAATTACCTTGCATATTTTCTAATGTATGATATTTACGGTTACTCAGGAATAAAGCCGCGCGCAATCCAGGATTATTATGATATTCTTGGTAGTCCTGCTAACCCGACTTACTGGCGAATGACAAATGTTGAATATATAATACTTGACCAACAAATTAATTACCCCGGATTAATACCTGTTTTTTCAGGGGCAAAAACATTTGTTTATAAAAATGAAAATACTTTGCCCCGGGCATATTTTGTAAACAGGGTTGAAAAGAAAAATGCAATTGAGACTATCAACGCAGTTAAACAGAATAGTTTTGATCCTGCTGAAGTTGCATTTGTTGAAGAAGAAATCACGGGAATTGTTCCACCCGATTCATCTGCATTTGTGAATATTACAGAATTTAAAGATGAACATGTCACTATGAATGTTAAAGCTACCGGAAATAATTTTTTATTTTTTGGTGATACTTATATGTATGGTGAAACAGACTATAAATTATTTAAAGTACACACCGGCTGGAAAGCTTTTATAGATGGAAATGAAACTAAAATATACAGAGCAAATCATGCATTCCGCGGAATTGTTGTACCAGCAGGAGAACATAAAGTTGAGTTCATTTATGCACCGGAATCATTTGCTATTTCAAAAAACATCGCACTGATTCTGAGTTCTCTGTCATTTGCAGGTTTGATATTTGGTATTGTTTTGTTCCGCAAAGAAAAATTGAAAAAGTTAGAAGAATAAATTGGATTGCAAGATAAAGATAACATAAAAACCAAGATCGACTTTTCCTCAGAGTCCTTCAAAAAATACTTCGCCAATACTTCATGGCTTTTTTTCGAAAAAGTCCTGCGTATGCTCATCAGTTTTGTGGTTACAATCTTTGTGGTTCGTTACCTCGGTCCGGAAAATTTCGGTGTAATCAGCTATGCAATGAGTTTTGCTGCACTGTTCTCAGCGTTTGCAATACTTGGTTTAGAAAGTATCATAATACGCGAGCTTGTAAAGCACCCTGAAAAGCGTGATGAGTTGTTAGGTACTGGATTCTGGTTAAGAACATTTGGTGCTGCAATTTCAATTGCTGTAATAATTATCACGCTCCTAATTATAAAAGAAGAATTTTTTCTTTCTGTATTTATATTGATAGCTGCTGCGTCTCATTTCTTTCAATCATTCCAGATAATTGATTATTTCTTCAGGTCAAAAGTTCAGGCTAAGTATTCTGTTTATGCACAATTTGGAGCGATGTTTTTGTCATCAGTTTTTAAAATAATATTAATACTAGTCAACGCTCCATTAATTTATTTTGTGATTGCTTTCTCTTTGGAATTTGTACTTGCAGCGGCTGGATTTGTAATTTCTTATAAGTTAAATAGTCTGTCAATGTTTAACTGGCATTTTTCGAAAATGCTTGGTAAAGAATTAATCAGAGATTCATGGCCATTAATATTATCCGGTATTATGGTTTCATTATACATGAGGATTGACCAGGTCATGTTGAAATACATGATGGACGAAAAATCTGTAGGATATTATGCTGCTGCTGTCAGGTTAAGCGAAGCATGGTATTTTATCCCTGTTGCAATTTGCAACTCATTATTCCCGGCAATTGTAAATGCAAAGAATGTAGGCGAAGTTTTTTATCAGAACAGAATGCAAAAACTTTACGATCTTCTTGCATTTATTGCAATCCTGATTGCTTTGCCAGTGACGTTTTTATCAAATCAAATTATCACAATTTTATATGGAAACGAATTTATTTCTTCAGCCCCTGTTTTAACTATTTATATCTGGGCTGGAGTTGCCGTCTTTCTGGGAGTGGCAAGTAGCCAGTACTTGATAAATGAAAACCTTACAAAATTTTCTTTTATCAGGACTGCTTTGGGAACAGTATCAAATGTTATATTAAATCTCGTTTTAATTCCTGTTTATGGAATTACGGGTTCAGCGATTGCAACTTTAATATCGTATTCGATTGCAACATTTTCGATAGGAATTTCAAGACAGACCTATCATCATTTCTGGATGATGTTTAAGTCTATTACCTTATATAATTTTGCTACTATTTTACTAAAACGTTATAGAAATCCTTAGTTGATAAAAATTTTATGAAAATTAATTGCGATCTAATGATCAAAATATTTTTCTTTATTGCTTTAGGACTTTTAATTTTATTTATTTCAATTTCTTTGCAATCTTTTGCTTTTGATGATGCATTTATTCATTTCAAAATTGCTGAAAATTTTGCTTTCAACGGATTACCATATTTTAATCTTTCAGAGAAAGTTTTTTCAACTTCTTCATTCCTGTGGACATCATTCCTGTCGCTTTTATATTTGACTCCTTTCCCAATTACGTTAAAAGTAAGTATCATTAACAGCTTTTTGGTTATTTCCGGTGCTATTGTTTGGGGTCAATTGTTAAAACTCATAACTAAAAGAAAAATTCCTTTAGCGATGAATTTACTTTTTTCACTATCGTATGTTGGCATTTTGCTACCTAGCTCAGTAGGATTAATGGAAACTCCTTTTGCTGTTTTGATTTTAGGAATAAGTTTATTGCTTCTTGTGAGTAATAAGACAATGGGTTGGTTTCTTATTGGTTTAGCAATCTTTATTAGATTTGAAATAATAATTATTGTTATTATCCTCTTATCGTTTTTGTTTAAATCACAAAGAAAAGAAACAATTAAAGGTTTATATCTTTTATTGATACCGATAATATTGTTTTCAGGAATATTATTATACTACTTTAATACTGTAATTCCACATACGAGTATAGCCAAACAAATAGTTTTTAATATTCCTACAAAAGAAGTATTTGAGAAAGTGATCTATAGTTTATTTCCTGATTCAAATTATACATTTTTGCAACACCACCGGCTTACCGCAATTCCATTCATTTGGATTTCTTTAATTTTAATTTTGTTCTGTTTTACCCTGATTGGAATACCTTGGAAATTATTTCTGAAGGAGAGTATACTGAGGTACAGTATATATTTGTTTTTGGGTGGGGTAATAATTGCTCTCTTATATGCATTAAATGGTGTTATTATTCACGAATGGTATAAACCCTTGTTTGCTGTACCAATTATTTTTGGAATCTATTCCATTTCATTTCCAAAGCAGCCTCTTACACGTGTCACGGCAATAATTCTAACAATATTACCTTTGTCCACAATTGTTGTTTATTCACTTTCAGCCTTTTCAGACATTAGATTTTTACCTTCAGTGGCTACGCGTGCTAGGGTAGACAGATATTTGGAAGTTGGCAATTTGTTGAGCGAAGTATTTCCGGGCAAAAATCTACTTACATCAGAAATAGGTAGTCTTGGATATTCATATAACGGAAAAATTATTGATGGGGTTGGTTTAATTTCTCCGTCAGCTCTAAAATATCAACCAATGAGTGTCCCTGATCAAAGAAGTAGTCCATATATAGGTGCTATTCCATCTGAATTTGTTAAAGTTACAAACCCCGAACTAGTCGTTTCGTATCCGATATTTGTAGAAGAATTTGACTCCTCAAATTATAAAAATAGGTATGAAAAAATTGTAATTCCGGCCTTATCAAATCGTTTTAAATTCTTACTAGATGAATGGAATCTTTGGGGGAAGGATAGTCTGTTTATATATATAAGAAAAGATATATTACAACCAAACGATATAGAATATTTAAATGAAAAATTAAGCGAATAAAAATGTGATGAAATCAATTAAACAAATTTTACCTAGTAATATTTACCAATATATTCTCAGTATTTATGATAAATATTTAAATTCTTTTTATCAAAAATCCTACGCTCAGGAGGGAGAAGATATAGTATTACAACGTTTTCTAGTTGAAGTAAATAAAGGATTTTATGTCGATGTAGGTGCACACCATCCGAAAAGATTTTCAAACACTTACACGTATTATAAAAAAGGCTGGAGAGGGATAAATATTGAGCCAAGACCCGGAAGTAAAAAATTATTTGATAAAATTCGACCAAGAGATATAAATCTTGAATTACCGGTAAATTCTGTAGAAGAGGAATTAACCTATTATGTCTTCAATGAACCAGCACTTAATGGGTTTTCTAAAGAGGATTCACAATTGAGTTATGGTGTTGGTGATTATAAAATCATTGATAAAATAAAAATAAAAACCAGGACGCTAAAAAATATTTTAGATCAATAATTGCCAGAGAGTCAGCATATCGATTTTTTGTCGGTGGATGTAGAAGGATTAGATATGGAAGTATTGAGATCGAATGATTGGTCTAAATACAAACCAGACGTAATACTAGTTGAAGACAAAAATTTTGATTTTACCGAACCTATGAAGTCTATGGTTTTTAGTTTTTTAATAATTCAGGGTTATACTGTTGTAGCTAAAACATTTAACACTCTGGTGTTTAAAATCAAGACACGTGAATAAAAATTGACAGTAAATATTTCTAAAATATGGAGATTAGTAATCAGTTTAATTCATTTACTGTATTAGTTTCTAGGAATAATATTTGATATATAGTTAAGATGCAATTAAGTCCCTGTTTTTGACTCGATAATTTCACTGTACATAATTGTTGCGAATTGTTTACGAAATTTATACAATTATTACTTGTTTGTTTAGTAAAACTTTAGTTTATTAATTTATAGAAATAACAATTAATTATAATTATTCAAATGAGGGGCATATGAAAAAAATATTATTTTGCCTACCGCTATTTTTATTTGGATTCCTGTCTTGTAATATTAATGATAGCATTACTCCACCTTCTAACAGTGAAAAAGGGAATCTCCAACTTCAAATTGATAAAGTTAATGCTCCTGAAAATGTAGTGCTGGTTGAATCTTTTCTGACCAGAGAGGGCTTTGATACGGTTTTGGGCCAACTGAATTTACTTTCCGATTCGACAGCAGAAATTTTGATGGAAGAGATTCACGCGGGTGAGTGGCATTTGAAAGTAGATGCTAAAGATAGTGCCGGTGTGGTTTTATATACAGGCGAAACAGGTGTAAAGATACTTGCCGGGTTTACAACGCAAGTATATTTAGTGTTGGAGCCAACAGGCGAAGGAGTAGGTAATGTTTACATTTGGGTTACCTGGGGAACAGGAATGCCTTCGGCTTTTGGGAAAGCAATTGACTTTGATGGCATCGGAGATTATGCAAATACTTTTAATAACCCTTACTTACCAACTAACAATGGGACTATTGAAGCGTGGGTAAAGGTAAGAAGCATACTACCACCCGGAGGCAACGAGGGTGAAGTCTTTATATCAAAAAATGAAGAACAATGGAACTTAGGTGATTTCTATGTCTTCTTTGATTATTCGAGCGGAAAGTTGAAATCAAGAATACAGGCATCGCCGGATTATCAGGTCGATGTTATTAGTAACAATAATTTTTCGCAAAACTCTGGTACCTGGTTTCACTATGCTTTTACCTGGGGATCAGATGGGATGAAAATGTATGTTAATGGTGAACTACAAAATAGTCAGAGTAATATTACTTTTTCTGCTTTGAACAACAATTATAATTTTTATATCGGTGGTCATGGTTATATGCTGCATAATGGAAATTATGTAGTTACAGATTTTTTTGATGGGCAGATGGATGAATTGAGAATCTGGAACCATCAAAAAACCGGTGAAGAAATTTCAGCTTTAATGAACGCACCATTGGATAACAGCTATTTTACAACTTCTGACAGCGGCCTTGTTGGTTATTGGAGATTCGATCAATTAGAAGATTTAGGAATTAATAACGATGGTGCAGATGATGTACGTGACTTATCCTATCTTCACAATCATCTTGATCTGAAGAATAATACGCACCTGGTTTCATTTATACCATAATTGACAGTTATACTTAAAGTATTTCTTATTAGTCTAAATTTACCCTGCATTCATCAAATAATTTGAATGCAGGGTTTTTTAATCTCTATGGGTTCAATTCCCCGCCGCTTGCGGTGAATTAGAAAAAGATTCAAAAGAGATACCCCGTCCGCTTGCGGCGGGGTAGTTCATTTCTGCAAAATCCTCCCTTTTATTTAAATAAATTATATTTAAGAAATGAAAAAAGTTTTTTTATGTATTTATAATTAGTCAGTTGGTAACATTGAAGAAATTAGCTCCTATAGTTTTATTCGTATATAATCGCCCTGAACACACAGAGCAAACGGTGGAATCGCTTTTAAAAAATGCTTTAGCTGAAGAAAGTGAGTTATTTATTTGTGCTGACGGACCCAAAAATAGTAAGGATGAAGAAAAAGTCCGTAGTGTAAGAAGATTCATTAAAGGCATAAGTGGATTTTCAAAAATTGAAATAATTGAGAAAGAAAAGAATTTTGGATTGGCCGGATCGGTAATCGATGGTGTAAATCAAGTCCTTAGCTTATACGACAAAGTAATTGTACTTGAAGACGATATTGTATCATCAAATAATTTTCTTTTGTTTATGAATGAAGCTCTTAACTTTTATCAGAAGGAAAAAAGTATTTTCTCTGTTTCAGGTTACACTTATCCAATTGGAATATCCAATAGTTACCCTTATGATGTTTTCGTCTCTTATCGTACTTCATCATGGGGATGGGCCACCTGGAAGGACAGATGGGAAAAAGTTGATTGGAAAGTAAAAGATTATGTAAGTTTTAAACAAGATAAAAATAAACAAATTCAATTTAACAGAGCTGGAAACGATTTTAGTACAATGTTAAGCAGCCAGATGAGAGGTAAAATAGATTCCTGGGCAATCAGATGGGCTTATGCTCACTTCAAAAACAATGCATATTGTTTATTTCCAACTAAACCACTATGTAAGAATATTGGTACTGACAGCAGCGGTACTCATTCAGCAAATACTAAAAAGTATGATGTGGAATTAAACGACAATGGAGATCAAATTAGATTGACTGATGAGCTAGAGATAAACCAGGAAATTGTAGAAAACATAAAGGAGTTTTTCCAGCCATCTCTTTTTAGAAGAATAATAAACTCGCTTAAAGGAATATAATTGTTATCAGATATTACTTGCAAAATATGTAGTAAAAATTCTGAGTATGTTTTTTCTGCGGAATTACTTGAAAAGTATAATGTTAAATACTATTTCTGTCCAAACTGTGGGTTTCTGCAAACGGAAGAACCATATTGGCTTGATGAAGCATATAACTCAGCTATTGGAATTGAAGATACAGGTTTGTTAAAAAGGAGTTTGCTCCTCTCTAATAGAACATCAGTAATAATTAATCTTTTCTTTAATAAAGAAAATAAATTTCTCGATTATGCTGGCGGGTATGGTGTTTTTGTTCGCTTAATGAGAGATGTAGGGTATGATTTTTATTGGAGTGATGTTTATGCTCAAAATTTATTGGCTCGTGGGTTTGAATATAATAACCAGGACGAAATAGAATTAATAACAGCCTATGAGTGTTTTGAACATTTTACTGATCCAATTGAGGAAATTGAAAAGTTGTTGAGTATTTCAAATGCAATCCTTCTTTCATCGAGAATTTTTCATGGTAAACCGCCCAAGCCAGATGATTGGTGGTATTATAGTTTAAAATCAGGTCAGCATATTTCTCTCTATTCAAAAAAAACATTAGAATTTATTGCTGAAAAATTCGGTCTTTTTCTTAATACAGATAATAAGGGTTTCCACTTACTTTCGAAGCAAAGAATTAATAATTTCTATTTCAACATATTGTTAAAGCTGAGTTCAGTTGGATTATCTAATCTTATTAAAACCGGGATGAAAAGTAAAACAGACAATGATTATGAATTGTTAACAAAGAGACAAAACAATTAAAATGTATTTTAACGAACTATGGTGTATCATTTAATCTTTTGTAAGTTTTAATAAATGATGAAGAATAATTATAGCTGTTGTAAAGTTTCATTCTGCTAATAGAATTTTCAATATTTTTTTCTCTGAAATTTAGATCGTTTAACCCCCTTTTTATTTTTTCTTTTAATATATCAACATCATCAGGATCAAAAACAAATTCATTGTTATCCATTGTCTCTGGTAAAGAAGTAACATTGGAACAAATCACAGGGACTTTGTATCGCATAGCTTCATACAATGGTCCGCTGCCTGCTTCATACAATGTGGGAATTACAACTAACTTAGTGTTTTTATACAAACCTATTAAATCTTCTTCAGGAACAATTCCCAGGAAATGTACTTTCTCAGATAATTGAAGTTTTTCAATAACAGATTTTATATTTCTGAAGTGATCAGTTTTATTGCCTGTACAGATTAGGTTTATTTCAATTCCATCATCAATTACATTTTTTAAAACACGTATCAGTGTTGTATGGTTTTTGTGCTTCCAGGTTGCTGCCGGGTAAAGAATGTAATCCTTTTTAATTCTGTACTTATTTGATAGTTCTTCCCAGTCAGTTTCTTTTTTAGATAGGAACCAGCTATCGGCAAATGGTGGAGGACAAATTGAAACCTTCTCTTCGTCAACTTCAAAGTATTTAATAATATCCTTTTTAACATGTTTAAATGATACAATTATATGATCAGAATCATAAATGGCTTTTTTATTATTAATGTTTCTATGTCTTTTTTCACTACGACTGAAAAATTCAGGGTAGTGGTATTCCTGTAAATCGTGCATCGTAATAATTACAGGTATTTTACATTTGTAAATAGGAGAGTATTGAACCGGAACATGAAAAATTGAAATACCTTCTGATTCCAGAATTTTCCGATATGGATTTATTAATGTTGATAAGTTTTTTAAAAGGTTTTCTAATTTATTTAGCAATACATACTTTCGAATAAGTATAGCAAAATTATAAATGAAGTATGATATGGAGTAGCTTGTTTTTACTGTAAGACTGTTTCTGTCAACTATTCTAATCTTTACTTTCGGATTACTGCTGAATTCATTTAATCTTTCTCTTATTTCTTCAGAGGTTATTACAACAACTTTTTCAATTTCATCGGACTTGATAATTTGTCTTAGTATTCCTATAGAGTAAGTAAAAATTCCCCCTGCAGAAATTGCAGTATGATGAATGTAATAAGCTATACGCATTCAAATGCTACAAATCAAAAGTTTTATGATAAATCAACTTATTCCCATTCGTATCAATACCTGTCTGATGAAATCCCAATGACTCGTATAATTTTTTAGCAACTATATTATCCGGATAAACCTTTAACATTAGTTTTTTTATTTTATTCAATTTGCAAAAAGAAAAGGCATGGAAAAGTGTTAATGTTGACAATCCGGAATTAGAAAATTTCGAAGCAATCCAAACGCCATAAGAAGGGATTTCAAAACCTTCATCAAACCCTCTTAACATATAACAACCTGCAAGTTCATTATAAAAAAATATTCCGAAGTATTTATCATTCTTTTTTTGTTGAAGTATTATCTTTATTGTTGTTTCGGAAAAATCAAACGGATCAAAATATTTGATATAATCTTTTGGTTCAGTTAATAGCTTTATAGAAAGTTGCTTAGCATTAGATTCTTTAAGTTCAAAAATTTCTAGGCTGTTAATATCCATTATAAAAACTTCGGATTTTACTTGTAATAAATGAAATATCTTCTTTTTTTAAATCTGGATAACTTGGAAGGTTTATTCCTCTTTTCCCGAGATCTTCAGCAACAGGATAACTTTCATTTAAATTATACATAGGCATGGTGTGAACCGGGTGAAATGTAGGACGTGTTTCAATTCCATATTTATTAAGATGGTTTCGTAATTCAGTTCTTTCTTTTTCTGAATTTACAAGAATCGTAAACATCCAATAGGAATGAAATGTACCTGGAAATTCGTGGTGATAATCCAATGGTAAATTTTTCAATTGGCATATATAGCTTTCAGAAACAAATCTTTTATTGTTTAAAATGTCATTAATTCTTTCAAGCTGCGCACACCCAATTGCAGCACAAATGTTTGTCATCCTATAATTATATCCAATTAAATCGTGATAATACTCCCGGTTTTTTGCAAGTCCCTGTCCTTTTATCCTAATGCTCAAATCGTGGTATTCAGGATTGTTTGTACAAACCATTCCGCCTTCACCAGTTGTGATTGCTTTGTTACCGAAAAAACTAAATGTGGAAATTTCTCCGAATGATCCGACATGCATACCTTTATACTTTGTGCCAATTGCTTCAGCACAATCTTCAACAATTAATAGGTTATGTTTTTCAGCTATCTTTTTTATTTCGTCCATTTCACAAGGATGTCCATAAAGATGAACAACCATAATCGCTTTTGTTTTTTCTGTAATTTTCTCTTCAATTTTATTAGGATCAATTTGCCAGGTTTGAGGATCCGAATCAACAAATACTGGTTTTGCACCTGTATAGAATATAGAATTAACCGATGCGATATATGTAAAAGTAGGGGCAATTACTTCGTCTCCTGATCCGATTCCCAATGCTAAAAGAGCAACATGCAGAGCAACCGTCCCGTTAGATACACTTGCTGCGTATTTTATTCCGGTGAAGTTAGAGAATTCATCTTCAAACCTTTTAATGAAGACGCCTTTTGATGATATCCAGGTTGATTCGATACACTCGTCGACGTATTTTTTTTCGTTACCACTTAGGTTTGGTTGGTAAACGGGGTATTTATATTTCATCTATGGCTGGCAATAATAATTATTTGATATTTATTATTAAATTTAAATTAAATGAACTTCTGTACAAAATTGATTATTGCTTATAAAACAGCTAAAGATGTTTGTTACTTTCTAGGTCTATGATGTAGTTGGTAATTAGATACTTACTTTAACTAATGGTAAGCAGTTAGCAGACAAATATAAGGTAATATTCGATGGGAAAAATTTGCCTAGCTGGGGTTTGCTATTATAAACCAAGTGCTGAAGATTTTATTGCTATTAAGAAATTTTTTTTATTAAAATAAATGTCTGAATGGGTTCCTCAAATTAAATTTACAATCACACTTGGCTAATTGTATTCTTACTTAAATATGGATTCTTTGTAAGCTCTAGAATTTCATACCCTTCATTTAAAAGTGAACTAGGGTAAACATCATTCTTAAAAATGATTGAAATCAAATAGGTAGGTGAAAATAGTCTGAACTTCCACAAGAAGTCTCTAAAAAATATTTGATGTTTAACCTTATTGAAAACTTTATCTTTTTTGTCTTTATATTCAATTCCTAGCCCATCTTTGTAATAATCATTTATGTATTTAAATGCTATATAATGGAAATTGCACCCTAATGCTATTTTTTCAATCTCCCTTTTGGAAAGAGAATATTTATAATTACCCGATGGCTCATATAAGTCATGCATCTTGCCCTTTAATTTTTTAAGCAACCAATTTGCAAATCTTTCCATATAAGAAGCATTAATAAATCTGTCATAAGGCTCGATCAACAATACTCCAACTTTACTGACTCTTAACATTTCGTATAAACCAATATAAGGTCTGGGTAAATGATGAAAGGTCTCCTTACACAATACAAAATCAAACGATTCATCATCAAAGGATAATGATTCAACATTTTCTTCTGAAAAGTGTTCTATATACCCTATTTCTTTTCCTTTTCTTAAAAAATGATCATCAATATCGGAAGCTATAGTTTCGTGTCCTTTTGATTGTATGTATTGAGCATCACTCCCGTAATAAAAATCTCCAACGGTAAGCCATTTGGATTTTGGATACAGTTTTAAAAGGGGATCAATACAATTATACAATCTTTCCACCCTCCATCTATTAATTGTATTGTGATTTAACATTAATTTACATCTATCTTCAGAATATTTTAGAAGATGATCAATTTGATTCTGATAGCTCTTTTTATGTGAACGCATATTTCATATTCGGTTCTTTATTAAAATTATTTCTTAATATTCTATGTTGTAGTTATTTAATAATTGTTTATTTGATTTTACTATAGATGCTCTAGTATTTCACTTAATTTGTTTGCAATTTCTTTTCTTTCAAATATTTTTACATATTCTAAATCAGTATTGAATGATTTTTCTTTGTGAAAAATTTCTTCAAAATTTTCACTATATCCAAACATCATCCCGGCGTTTGCTTTTTGCAAAATATCTTTTACTTCCTGATTGTTATCTCCAAAAGCAATTATGGGTTTGCCGGCACGTAAATATTCAAATAATTTTCCCGGAACGTGACGTGGTTCTGTTGCACATACTAAAAGAAAATCAGCATTACAGACTTCTTCCAGCATTTTTCTGTAAGGAAGAAATCCAAGGTATTTTGTGTAAGGGTAAAGTCCGGTATCATTTATTGTTTCAACTATTTGTGGGTCAACTGTTCCAATAAATTTCAGGATGAATTTTTGTTCATTATCAATTTCTTTTTTTATTTGTTTCCAGAAATTAACCGGGTTTTGATATGAAAATAAATTCCCTGCATGCACAATTACTTTTTCGTCTCCGGTCCTTTTTATCAAATTTATATCCTCAAAATCCTCTTCGCTGTATCCCCAGTATAGAACGTGCGATTTTTCTTTTATAAATGGGTACTTATTTTCATAATCCTTTTTCATTGTTTCAGTAACAAAAATATTTACCGAAGAATTTTTTAGAACTGATTTTTCAAAATGATTATCAACGGTCCGAGAAATTTTGCTCCTTTTGAAATTTTTATAGTAAGCGATATCAGTCCAGGGATCAATAAATACGGGTACAAAAGGCACTTTGAATTTTGATGAAAGTTTTTTTGCTATTAAATGAGTCGTATGTGGAGGACCAATTGAAACTATTACATCGACGGGTTCGTTTTTTAAATGATCTGTTATTTCTTTAACAGCAGGGAAGTACCAACCAACTCTTGCATCCGGAATAAATAAATTCATCCTGATCCACAAAGAAAGTCTGTGACTCAGCTTTTTATTTTTTGTAGAAATTGTTTCAGAAGCTACTAACTTTTCATCCTTTCCTTTACCCGTAAATTTCTTATAAATGTTAAATGGTTCAAAAGTTTTTGCTCTAATTACTTTTAGTCCCGACTGAATTTCGGATGTAAAGTATGAATCACTATGAGAGAAAGTATCTTCATTAACTGTTAAAACAGTAATTTGCCATCCAGATGAAATGAGGTGCTTAATAATTTTTATCGGCCATTGTAAAGAAGCTTTCCCTGATGGGGGCCAGTAGTATGAAATGAATAATGCTCTCTTCATTTTTTTATTCCAACATATCTAATAACATTTGCTTCACCGGAGTGTTTTTCACCTTCATTCAATTCTACTAGTTCTTCATTTAAATATATAGTTTTAAGATCTTTAAAATCATTTTCTAATTCAGTTATAGAGTAAAGCATCTCTTCGCTTTGCGGACCACCACTGTTTTTACCCAACTGTTTTTTTTCATAAACTTCTATAATAAATACACCATTTTGTTTGAGGCAGTCAATTAATTTTTTGTGGAAACTTTTTCGTACTTCTGGTGGAAGATGAACAAAGATTATTGCAGTTGCATCATAATAATCACGCCTGGGAATAAATTTTCTTAAATCAGCTTTAGTGTGATTGATTCCTAGGTTAAAAGATTGTGCAAAATTTTTGGCTTTTTCAATTGCAACTGAACTGAAATCTACTGCGTCAACCTTCCAACCGAGAGAGGCTGCATAAACAGCGTTTCTTCCTTCTCCATCACCGGGAAGAAATAAATTACCCGGTTTATATTTTATTATCTGTGATTTGAAATAAGCGTTTGGTTCAAGTCCATATAAATAATTTTTTTGATTATATCTTTCATCCCAAAAATCTGCATTAAAATTATTCATCTTCAATTTTTTGTTTAGTTAATTAGCAAATTTAGAAATTCCTGATTCATTTATGAAGTAAAACTTTTATACATTACCTGAAAAGAAGATAGAAGACATAAAATTATATAGCTATATTTGTACTGATTATTTATAGAATTATGGAAATTGAATTGAATAGTATTGACAAATTTATTGTTGTTGGAGATAGAATTCTTGTTAAGCCGCAGGAAGAATCAGGCAGAACTACCAGCGGTTTGTATTTACCGGCAGGAGTCACAGAAAAAGAAAGAGTGCAAAGTGGTTATGTAATAAAAGTCGGACCCGGTTATGCAACGGCTGCACAGGTGGATGAAGAACCCTGGAAAGAAAATATCGAGAATGTAAAATATATTCCTTTACAGGCGAAAGAAGGGGACCTTGCAATTTTTTTAAGAAAAGAAGCTTTCGAAATTGAATTTGAAAAGCAAAAATATCTTATTGTCCCTCAATCAGCAGTTTTATTGCTAATAAGGAATGAAGATTTTGCAGCGTAAAATGATAATTATTTTACTATTAGTACGAAGACTGCGAAGAGTATAGAAACAGCTATTAAAAATTTTACAATTTGAAAAAATCCTGTTTCTCTTGTCTTAATTGTTCCTGCAAATTTAGTTAAATCATACGCAGCTTCTTTTCTTCCTATTACCCACATCAACCACTCTCCTTACTGAGATATTGCAATTAAATAATGATAAAAAATCCCGGCATAGCACCGGGATTTTTGCTAATTCCTATTCAAGCCACGAAACTATTTTAAAACCACCAGTCCCCGGATAAAACGGGGGAGACATATAAGCTAACCTTGGGTCGTAATTATATTTTTTAGTAAACCCACTTGTAACACCATACTTACTGCTAAATGTTCCTACAGCTTGTCTAAAGTTTTGCTGGATTCCACCAAGTAGATTTATATCACCACTTACCGTTCTTGTTTTATATTTATCTGCTCCAAAACCCCAATTTTCACAAAAAATAGATGCATCGATATTAATACTGTTGCCGTAACTATTAGCAAAATTATCGGTTATTTTAACATTATTTTCTGCAACTATTCCAAGTATATCTTTAGAAGTGGGATCCACATTTGGATCTGTTTCATAAACTATGTCATTATCCAACCAAATCGTTCCCTTACCTGAAACACTTGAAACTGAATCGCAAGCAATTGTATATCTGCCTCTTACTGTACCCTGCAGCCTGACTAAGCAATCTTTTGCATATATTAAACCATTTGGAACGGAATCTTCCAATGCAAAACTTGAATAAGGATCTGAGTAACTATATTTATAACGCAAAGTATCTTTATCAAATGTGACATATACAGTATCGTGTCCGGAGAATTTATATCCATCAGCATCTGCTTCAGGTTCAAGATCCTTCACTGCATTATCAGGAATCTCAATACTTTTTCCAGGTTCGTAAACTCCTGTTATAATTGGTGAATCATCTCTTCTGCTGCTATAGTATATTAAATTTCCTTTATGAGAAGTATATTCACCTAAAAACTTGGGATGATTATAAACTCTTAAATCGTCCTGAGTGTGAAAAGGTCCATAAACTATGTCTCCTCCAATCCACCATATATCTCCACCCCCGGGGCTTGCTTTTTCAAAAGTCGAATAATATGCGTATTGGGAAAAACTGCTGGGAGCAATCCGCAATCTAATTGTGCTGGATTTACCCTGATAAGTACCTGTGGAGACAATTTCACGATAACCAGTTGCTGCGTTTATAATTGTTACACTAGCATTTAATTGTCCACCCTGAAATTCTTTTGAATATGAACCTGAAAAACCGGGATTCCAATAAACACTATCAGCCATTATGTTCGCTCCACTTATAGCAATATTATGAGCAAATGTTTCTGTCTGATAATTAACATAATTATCAACGGCTCTGTTTGAGATACCCCCAAAATTTTGGGCAACTACAAGAAAAACCAAACTGAAACCTGCCACAACAAGAAGTGATGCTTTACCTGACATAAATTTATTCCTTTAATTATTCATTTTACTTTAAAATAAACGCTCTACTCATATTTCTGGAAGCAAGCCTTATCTGTTTCCAGAACGCATTTGAATATTTTTGATCATATGCTGCAACATCTTCGACCACTATATCGATTTCTATATTTTGAATAAGATTAGGGTCAGTAACAGGTGTAATCAAACTATCATTAGCTACATCAAAATATGTTAGGTGAAATCTGGTAACTCCTAAATTTGATTTAACAGGCGGATCATTGTTTTCAACTCTGTACAGAATTCTGTCTCTTGGATTGGGAGTATCCAGACATTCGGAAGTTGGTCCAAGATAGTATGTAACTGAATCCAGGTTTCCATCTCCTTCCAAACTAGAAGAAGCCGGAAGATCTGTGTAGAATTTTATTCTGGATGAATCTGCAAAAACAATTGCCTGATTGGCTTTGAATCCTTTACCTGTTCTTGGATCTAAAACTCCACTCCAAGTCTTAACATATCCAATTTTTCTAAAATCAAATTCCACCATCTGAGCAACAGTTAAAAGGTTTTGCTGAATTGTTAACTCACCAGTGTTGTTATATGTTTTTTCAGTTGCTGCATCACTTAATCGCCAAGCAATTGTCATTAATATTCCACCAATTATCATCGAACCAATTATATCTAGCATGGTTGTAAAACCCATATCAAACTCCTTTTAATTAAAAATACCAGTAACTGTATACAACTGATTGTTTAATCGTATCGGCTGCAACACCGGTCAACTGTCCGTTTTGTCTCCATGTCACAAAAACAGTAAGTTTTTTATGCCAGGTTGGTGACGGAGCAGCAATATCTAAATTACTGGAGTTCACATAACAGACTTCACATCTGTAATCAAATATTAGATTAGTAAAGAAAGTATCTTGATTTGCATAAGTGTTGAAGTCATCAAAGTCATTAAAATTATCAGGATTTGTTTCACTACCATTGGGCCCCAGGTTTATTGTGAGATCATTGGGACTTGCAACCGGTCCTGTTGCTGTGTTTGCATCAAAAAATTTTGTTGTTGCTTTTTCAATAATTGAAGTTGCAATCGAGTTTGCAATTATTCCAAATTTAGAATCGTATAAAACTTCGTCTGTCAGGAGAATATTATTATTAACTCTTAACACGGTAAGAGATAATAAAAGTAAAGCACCAATACTAAAAAGTGATTGACCTGTATTCATAATTGGTTGTAATTAGTGATTTTATAATTTGTTATCAGGCAAGTATATGCAAGATTAGTGCAAAATATTAAATGGCTAAAAAAACCAGAACTTTGAAGAAATATTAAAGTTTTTAAAAATGAATATAGAATTTTGACGCCAGTAATGGCGTAAACGCCAGAAATTTCTACTGAATCGGTAGTTTTTTCCTATAAACAAATCAAAGCCATTTTTCATCTAATTAATACAGAATTTGTGATTATTATTACCATAAATATGATTCTATATGGAATTTGTTGAATTTAACAAAAATATTTACTGGTATTTTATTTGAGTAGAGTTCAGCAGAATTATTCTTTTAAAAAATTAGGGGTGGGGAAGCATGATAGTAGATAAAGACCTTCAGATTATGGCAACTTCAAATTCGTTATTCAATGGGGTGAGTAAAGAACAAATCAGAAGTTTCATAAAATCAAAGAATTTTTTTCAAGTGGAAGACGGTCATATTCTTTTTACAAAAGAAGAGCCTGCAAATGAAATTTATTTAGTCATAGAGGGAGAGATTAAAATAAAATATTCGGATAGAAAAAAAATCGAGTATAAATATATAACAGATTTCTTTGGTGAAGAAGCTATTAAAAAACAGCAGAACAGACAGGCAACTGCAGTTGCTAATAAAACCTCGGTACTATATAAAATCACTTCTGATGAACTAAATAATTTTGTAAACGAAATTACTAAGGTGAAAGAAAATTTATTGAGTAAAAATTCTGATATTACTAATATTTTGATTGATGAGAATCATGTTATTCCTGATGATTTGACTAAGAACATTGATGAGGAAGAGACGTGTATAAATTTTGATGAAGTAGAAGAAGATATCAATTTATAAATAGTTTATAAAGTATCATCTTACCTTAATAAGTGTAAATCAACTAGGTATTAACTTTTATAAATAATTTACATTTTTACTCATACCAGGATAGAATTGTAAATCCGTTGGATTTTAAATTCATTCTAACAGTATTAATTACTTCTTTACTATACATAACATTCATTGTCCCAGTTAGCTTAAAATTAACTGTTTTGCCGGCCACAATTATTCCACCAATAACTTCGTTTGTTCCAGTAGATTCAAAATCTAAATCAGTATTCTTATAACAAAGAATTATACCTTTATATTTAAAGTTACCTGCGAATTTTACATCCCCATTAACAACTAAAATACCCGCTCCCTGAT
Organism: uncultured Ignavibacteriales bacterium; assembly: GCA_963715745.1. GTDB lineage: Bacteria > Bacteroidota > Ignavibacteria > Ignavibacteriales > Ignavibacteriaceae > CAWGJF01. The sequence goes on along the minus strand of OY970271.1, from coordinate 3,472,039 downwards.
CTCCATTTACCATTATAGTTTTCGTTATACTTGCATCAGCATTTATTAGAGAAATTTTGGGATTTGAAAGGTTGCCTAGATTAGTCCCTTTTGGTATATCCTGTATAAAAGTTTGGTCAGCAGCATTTGACAGGTACTGATATATTTTTGCCCAGTCTACCCCTATTGCAGTGACCCCAACACTTGGATGACCAGTGGAATCTCCAGCTGAATTCAGAGATCCTTCTACATTTTCCGGCTTTTTAAGACCAGCTAATATATCAATCCGCTCAGCATCAGTGTCAACACCTACACCCCAGATAGCCGGTTTGCCATCTCCTTCCAAGCTTCCATCCGGTTTATGATTAAGACCGCTTACTTGCATGTCTCCAACTTCTTTGGCATTTGTTACTGAATTTGTACTAATGTACATACCAGCAGGCATATCCGGAAATGATATAGGTTCAAGGTAAGCATCTGCAACAGAGATGTGAGTTACATCCTGAAAATTAGCTGTTGAAGTTACTCTCACATTTGGTAATGTTCCAGTAAGATTTACAAAGTATGTACCATTAAAAAGACTTTGTTCCGATGAGGTTGTATTGATGAGAGTAGGATCGTGGTAAAGTTTTTCCAGATATATTTCAACACCTGCATTTGCAATTAAACGTGCCTGGGTTTGATCGAACATATTTACTGTTGTAGCAAGATTTTCTTTGGAGTTGCTGTTTAATTTTAAAATGAATAGTGCTACAATAACCGACATACCCATTACTATGATCAATGAACTTTTTCCCATTTTATATATTCCTTGGGTAAATTGTAAATTCCCAGTATGTAAAAACGGAATCCTTGTTGCCTGTTATAAAATTATCTACCTGATCAATTGGCTTTACCCAGAATTCTGTTTTTATATATCTGATTTTAGTTAAATCTGCAGTGGGTGAACTTAAACTATCAAGATATAAGAAATTCAATTTAACAAGTCCAAGTGAAGGACCAGTTATTGAATCATTATTATTTAGTACTCTTACTAATACAATTTCATCTGAATTACTTGTTGCTAATGAGTCAGTCACATAATATTCTAAAGTATCTATATTGCCATATCCCACTTGACCTGGTCTTTCTAAATCTCCTAAAAATTTAAAACGTTTACTTTCGGCAGTTAAAATAGATGTTCCGGATTCCATGTATCCAATTTTCCTGAAATCATTGTTCATAATTTCAGCAAGAGTTTTTGCATTTTGCTGCATTCGTAATTCGTTATCCGAATCATATCTTGCACTGGAAATAAATAGATTCATTTTTAATACTAGGAGTAATAGTATTCCACCAATAAACGAAGAGCCTAAAATGTCTAATAATAATCCCATTGATAATTAATTTTTTGAATGAAGTGAAAATACAAATGACATAAAAAGTGGAGACCTGAGGTAGTCGCTTGAAACAATAATTGTCACTTTTTTGTAAAAACTTTGATTTATTAGATCTTTTCCATCTTCATCAACATAGGTTACACGACAACTGATATTATAACCTTCAGCATGCGGTAAATCTACATCTTTTTGATAACCATCATAGTCATCCAAATCATCAAAAAAAGGCCAGACTTCTCCACTCTCTCTACCTAAAGGAAGAGACAATTGACCTTGTCCAATAGCCTGGAAATCTATAGTTTTTTCATCAAATGCTTTCTCTTTTATTTCCTCAATCAGATCATCAGCTAATGAGAATGCAGTTAAATAGACCTTATTTTCTATTTCGACAGTATTATTTTCAAGGACAGTTGAATCAAATCTTAATGACACAAGTGCTAATAGAAGCATTGCGCCTATACTTAACATTGAATTGATACCATACATACTTTTTACCAGTTTGAAAATTGAATCTTGACAGGGGAAAATGTCAAAATATATACCGGGTTCGACTGTGTTGAATATTACATTTACTTAATTTCTTAGATGGGTTGAAACAATATTACAGGTAATAGTTACTCGATTGAAAATTTTACAGGTTATTTTAGTTTATTGTTTTAATATGATTTTTTGAAGGTTTTATTTATTGAGTTCATTTGGATTACTTAATCGTTAAGTTTAATACATTATTCTTTTACATAAGAAGAAACTTGTTTATAAAAAGTGAAGATTTAAGTGTCAATTAAATATGGGTTAATATTTTTTTATTAGCTTTAAATTAAATATTATTCCCACCAGCTATCTATAATAAACCTTGAAGATTTTAGATTCATCTTAGCATTATTTATTGCTGAGCTACTATAGTAAAAAGATGCGTTCCCGGTTGCATGAATATCAACTTCCTGACCTACTAAAATTGTGGAGCCATATATTCCACCGTTGCCAACAATATCAGTTTCAATAGATGAATTACCGTATACTATTATAATGCCGTAGTATTTAAAATCTCCGCTCATAGTAAGATTACCATCAATTACCATTATTCCAGCACCGCTGGCAGTTCCAGAAAGATGTACTGTCCCATCTACGTAAGTTATTTTAGGATCGACTTGTGTTCCGAAACTACCGGAAGAATATGTCCCTGTTGGCAGAGTAAAATCAGCTGCAAAAATTATATTCTGAGTTACTTCCAGCCAATCAGTTTCATCATCTACAGAGCCGACGCTTGGGGGTCCACCAACACCTTCAATATCTTCAGAAATTTTAGGTTTTAAATCGTTTACAATATAAGCGCTATCAGATGGATCATCTACAGCAATTCCAGGCACAGGAGGATTTGAGCCGGGAGAACCATCTGTATTATAATCGTTTCCATCTATTTCAAGATTACCATTCAAATTTAAATCCATTGTTGTTGATGAAACGAAAAGTGCTCCAAATACAGGCGGCATATCAACCGGATCTCGTTTTGCTTTTACAATAGTTTTATGAGAAACGCCTGCAAAATTTCCCACAGAGGTTATAACTAACATTGAGTCGGGTCCGGTAATTAATATATCATAACTTCCTTCCATTAAAGAATTGTTATTAAAAGTTCCTGTTAATGTTTTATTCCTTCTCATTTTTTCGAGATAGATTTCAACACCTGAGTTTGCAATTAAACGTGCCTGGGTTTGTTCATAATAATCGAGAGTTGTTCTCAAACCCTCTTTGGAATTAGCACTTAATTTCAACATTATAAATGATGTAATTACAGAGAGTCCTATAACTACAATCATTATTGTTCTTGACATCATAAGTTCCTCGGGTTTATTGTCATTTCCCAATAAGTAAAAATGTATTCACCGGCTACAGGCTCTAAAGATTCCACCCAGATTTCGGATTTTATGTATTTAATATCTGAAGGAACTGTTGTGGGATTTCCTGATTCATCCATGTATAAAAAAACAAGTTTTGTAAGTCCCAGTGTAGGTCCTCCTGTGGTATCGGAATTAACAACTCTAAAAAGTGTTTTATCACGAGGATTTGGAGTTGCTGTAGCTGTTGATTCTGTTGAATCACCTAAAAAATAGGTTATTTGGTCTGGTGTTCCATCTCGGTCAATATCTGCATAAAAACTTAGTCGCTGGCTTGAAGTTTCAGCCCAGATCGAATCTCTTTCCATATCATATCCAATTTTTCGAAGATCATAATTTATAATTTCAGCTAATGTTTTTGCATTTTGCTGAAGCTGTAATTCTGAATCTGATTGGTATCGGGTAGTGGATTGATAAGCATTAAAATTAAAGAGCATTAATGCTAATATCCCACCAATAATAAACGATCCCATTATGTCTAACATTATGTTCATAACTACTTCAATGTAAATATGATTGAAAGTGTAACAGAATTATTTAAATACGGGCTTGAAACTATTACATTTACTTTTTTATAAAATGTCTGAGTATATACTTGTTGATCAGGATTGTTTCCATCAACATAAAAAACAGAGCATGAAACGTTATAGTTTTCTGCATGTGGTGCGGAAACAGTTTTACTGTAGTTATTATAATCGTCAATGTCATTATAGAATGGATAAACTTCCCAGTCTGCATGTCCTAATGCCCCCGGGGCAGTTAATGTTGAAGGATCAGTTGTTGGAAAATCAACTGTTGAAGCGTCAAAAGCTTTTTGCTTTATTTCTTCTATCATATCATCAGCAAGTGAGAATGCAGTTAAATATACTTTGTTTTCTATTTCTATGCTTGAATTTTCAAGAACTGATGAATTGAAACGCAGCGTGATTAAAGAAAAGATCAGTAAAGCCCCAATGCTGAAGAACGATTGATTCGAACTCATATGTGTCCCCAATTTTTTATTGACTCAGTCAATTCTTCAGCAATTTATATGCAATTATAATTATTAAGTGATAAAAAGATTTTTAATTTCTAACGGAAAAAAAATCAAAATTGAAAAAAATATCGGTAACATTTACCGAAATTCTCAATTATTTATTGGAATAAGACTTGATTTTTGTCAAAATTGGCGGGTTTGAAATGCAATAAATTTTAGGAGGATTTCTCTTCTTTATCTCTTATCGCTTTTAATCTTCTTTGTAAAGTTCTTTCACTAACACCAAGAATTGGTGCAGCTTTTTGAACGCTGTTACCAACAGCTTTCATAACCTGTTTAATATGCTCTTCAAGAGCATCATCCATTGAAATCAATTTTACAGGATGCGAAGATTTTTCATGACGAACCAGGTATTCATCCGGTATTTCTACTTCAGTTATGTAATTTTCATTTGATGTTTTAACAACAGCATTCATAATTATATTCTCTAATTCCCTGATGTTACCGGGGAATTTATATCTCTTTTAAAGCTTCAACAACTTCATCAGAAAATCCAAGTACATTCCTGTTATAGGTTCTGTTTCCAATTTCAAGAAAATGTTCGGCAAGTATAACAACATCGTCCCCCCTTTTTCTTAAAGGAGGAAGATAAATGTAACCACGATTCAGTCTGTAGTAAAGATCTGCCCGGAATTCTTTTTTGTGAACAGCTTCAAGTAAATCTTTGTTTGTTGCAGAGATTATTCTAATATCAAGATTTACAGGTTTGGGATCCCCGATTCTGTATATCTCATTATACTGAATTGTACGTAATAATTTTCCCTGAAGTGCCATTGGAATTTCACTGATCTCATCTAGAAAAATTGTTCCTCCTTGCGCAGCTTCAAAGTAGCCGATTTTATCTTCAGTTGCCCCGGTGAACGTACCTTTTTTATAACCGAACAATTCGCTTTCGAAAAGGCTGGGAGAAATGGAAGCAAGATTAACTGCAACAAACGTATTATTTCTTCTTGGGGAAAGCTCGTGAATCTTTCTTGCAATCATATCTTTCCCGGTTCCGGTTTCACCGGCAATCAAAACTGTTTCACTAGTCGGAGCAAAAATTTCAACAAGCTCAAATACTTTGTAAACAGCCGGATTATCTGTTATTATATCTGAAAAAATTCTGTGGTCAGGTTTTTTATCAATTACTGATTTTCTTAACGAATCTCTTTCAGATTCAAGCAGTCTTTTGCTTAAAGCTCGTTTTATTGTCAGGAATAATCTGTCTGTGTCAGGTGGTTTGGTTATAAATTCATAAGCACCAAGCTTAATTGCTTTTAATGCAATTTGAACTTCACTAACTGCAGTTACAATTATTACCGGTAGTGAAGGGTACTCGGAATAAACTTTTTCAAGCAGATCCAAGCCATTCATCTGCGGCATATAAACATCCAGAAGTATTAAGTCAATATCTGTTCTTTGAAGCAAAGGCAAAACATTCAAAGGATTCTGTTCAGTAAGAACATTTGTATATCCCTCCTGATGCAATAATCCCTTTAACAACTCAAGATAGGATGGTTCATCATCTACAATTAAAATCGGACTGCTTTCCACTTTTCTCCGGATTATTTTTGGTTACGAAAATAAAAATTATTTCTGACATCATGGTACTAATATAATATTCAATTTTCTATAATAATTTAGTTTTCAGGTTTTTTAAAGATTGATTTCATTCACAAATTCTTGTGTCAGTTTTTAGTATTTTAGTAAAGTTATTAAAGATTATTTTAAAAGGAATTAAAATGACTTCCAACATTGAGATGATAAAAAAGACTTACAGCAATTATAAATCAAAAATTGATGAAGCACGGAAAGTACTCAACAGACCATTAACATTTGCCGAAAAGGTACTTTATTCTCACCTGTGGAACAAGCCGGAAAAAGAATATGTACGAGGTAAAGATTATGTTGAACTTTCTCCTGACAGGGTTGCCATGCAGGATGCAACAGCACAAATGGCACTTTTGCAATTTATGTCTGCAGGAAGAAAAACTACAGCCGTTCCATCCACAGTTCATTGTGATCATTTGATCCAGGCACAGGTTGGAGCCAAAGATGATCTGCTGAGAGCAACGGAAGAGAATAAAGAGGTCTATGATTTTCTTGAAAGTATTTCCAGGAAGTATGGAATTGGATTCTGGAAACCCGGAGCAGGAATAATTCACCAGGTTGTTCTTGAAAATTATGCTTTCCCCGGAGGAATGATGATCGGAACAGATTCTCATACTCCAAATGCAGGCGGACTTGGAATGATTGCAATTGGTGTTGGAGGTGCGGATGCAGTTGACGTTATGGCTGGTATGCCGTGGGAACTTAAATGGCCAAAACTTATTGGCGTTCATCTTACAGGTAAAATGGGTGGCTGGACTTCTGCAAAAGATGTGATTTTAAAACTTGCCGGAATTCTTTCTGTTAAAGGTGGAACAGGTGCTATAGTTGAATATTTTGGAGAAGGAACTAATTCAATTTCCTGCACAGGTAAAGGAACAATTTGTAATATGGGTGCAGAAATCGGTGCGACAACTTCTTTGTTCCCTTTTGATGAAAAAATGTCTTCCTACCTTAGAATCACAAAAAGAGTTGATGTTGCAGCACTTGCTGAAGGTCTTGCAGATCAATTAACTGCAGATAAAGAAGTTCTTCAAAACCCTGAAAAATATTATGACCAGGTTGTAGAAATAAATTTAAGCGAACTCGAGCCGCATTTGAATGGACCTTTCACACCTGATAAAGCCTGGCCTGTTTCTAAAATGAAAGAAGCAGTAAAAAAAGAAGGTTATCCGGATAAAATCAGCGTTGCATTAATCGGAAGCTGTACAAATTCCAGCTATGAGGATATCGACAGAGCTGCAAGCATTGCACGTTATGCAAAATCAAAAGGGTTAAAAACAAAATCTCAGTTTACAATAACGCCGGGTTCCGAACAGGTGAGAGCAACAATTGAAAGAGACGGGCAATTAAAAGAATTAACTGATATTGGCGGACTGATTTTAGCAAACGCCTGCGGACCTTGTATTGGAATGTGGAAAAGAATGGATATAAAAACCGGTGAGAAAAATACAATTGTTACATCTTTCAACAGAAATTTTGCAAAACGAAATGACGGAAATCCTGAAACACTTGCATTCGTTGCTTCGCCTGAATTAACTACAGCACTTGCAATTGCCGGAAGTCTTTCCTTCAATCCAATGACTGATGAACTTGAAAATGAAAAAGGTGAAAAAGTAAAATTAGAAATTCCTGTCGGTGAAGAGTTGCCGCCAAAAGGTTTCGATGAAGGACACAGCGGTTTTGTTCCTCCTGCTACAAATGGATCCGATGTTGAAGTAAAAGTGGATGCAAACAGTGAAAGACTTCAGTTGTTAAAACCTTTTCCTGCCTGGGACGGAAAGGATTTAACTGATCTTCCGGTATTATTAAAGGCTGCAGGTAAATGTACAACTGACCACATTTCAATGGCGGGTCCGTGGTTAAGATTCCGCGGTCATCTGGATAATATTTCTAATAACATGTTTATTGGTGCAATAAATGCTTATTCGGGTGATGCCGGAAAGACAAAAAACATCTTTACAGGTGAAACTAAAACAATACCTGAGGTTGCACGGGATTATAAAAAACATGGCCACGGCTGGGTTGTAATAGGTGATGAAAACTATGGTGAAGGATCAAGCCGCGAACACGCAGCAATGGAACCCAGATTTTTAGGCGGAAGGGCAATCATTGTAAAAAGCTTTGCAAGAATTCACGAAACAAATCTGAAAAAGCAGGGAATGCTTCCACTTACTTTTGCTGATCCTAAAGATTATGATAAAATAAAAGAAGATGATAAAGTTGATCTGCTGATTTCAGATCTTGCACCTGAAAAGCCAGTTAAAATGATTGTAAAACACGATGACGGAAGCAAAGATGAAATTACGTTGAATCACACATTTAATTCTGCACAGATTGAATGGTTTAAGGCAGGAAGTGCTTTGAATCTTATTGCTCAGAAAAATAAAAAATAAAGATATTATTTATTTATCTTGGACCTTAATAGAATTTGCTAATGAAAGAAATAGATTTCATTTTATGTTTTGAAATGCTTGCCAACTGTCATCACTTGCCTCAGGTTATCTTTTAATAAAACACTTTTCTTAACTGATGTTAAAATATATTGTAAACTGTTAAAGAAACTTCCGGCATTATTTTTAGTAAAGAATATTTAACAAAAAATAATCTATTTATTGCTTGACATTTACTCCCCCCCCCCTGATATTATTGCGAAGCGGTAGCATATAATTTCTCCGTCTTAGATAGAACACATCATCAATTTGGGGATGATATGAAAAAAATTTTAATTAATTTTGTACTACTTTTCTTTCCAATAATTCAAATTGTGTTAATTTTTCTCTTTCTAAACGTGAGCTGGGGAGTGACTTTTGCACAGATAAAAATTGAAGAAAGAGTTGAGATAAATCCTCAGAAAATTCTTACAAATTATCCTCCACCTCAATACACACCCTGCAGTCCCTGGCCGCCAACCGATGGAACTGATTATTATAATCCTCGTCAGGTAGTATGGAATAGCAATTACATAAATATAGACCCATACCAGCAGTTATTTAACTATCAACATAATTTGTATAGTAACTACGGACTTTTTGAATCTCATACGTATGATGTAACTATAGGACAAGGAATTGAATACTGCTACATAGAAAAGCAATTATTTGATCCGGTTACTGAAGAATGGATAGGAACTGAAGTTATTGGGCATCAATTAACGGGAATGTCTGGAGTAGATCTGATAGGGACAGGAGGATGGTTTAATGGCTGGTGCGTTCCTCACGAAAAAGAACGCCCTTCGGACTATTATATAATTATTGAGAGAGACGTGCCACAAGGTGCAGAAATTATAGTAACTATAACAGACCTGACAGGATATCCGCCAACTTACCAGCCAATAACGATAAACTATCATACTATATAGTTGAGACGCCGGTAATGGAATTAAGTCCTGACCCAGGTGCTGAAGAGGAAGTATATCATTATTACAGTAAAGATATTGATGTGTATGCAGAACTTCCGGAAGCAAATCCTCCGTGCAGCTATATTGTTTGCGGCGGAGCAATACCTTCATCAGTAACATATACTTTGCAGATTGTTGAAGGAGAAGAATATGGACATCTTTATGATCAGGAAAACGATGTAACCGGAATCTCTTTTCCCGGTATTGAGAGTAATTCCGGATCGTGGGATTTGTTTGAAGGCAGGTTTAAGTTTTTAGCGGACGGTGTGCAGCCGGACAGTGCTGAACCGGGAATGGTAACGATACGATGTACACCAAGTGATGCTGTAATAAATACAGTTGAGTTTAGCTTTCCGGTTAAATATAATCCATATTCACAGGACGAAGCTATAATAGTTGAATTTTCTAAACAGAGATTGCAGCCGGGAGAATCTGCACAAATAAGTTTGATGAAAAGGAATCCCGACCAGACAATAGAAAGTTTTCCCTGGTACCAGCTTTTTGAAATTGGAATAATTGAGGGATGCGAAGGCGGTCAGATACTTGCCGAAGGAAATCTCGGTCCATACTTTTTTGATGTTTCACCGCCGTTTATGTTTGTTGCAGCAGACAGTTTAGAAACAGACAGCAGTATAGTAGTAGGAATAAAAGTAGGATTATCGGGTGAAAGTGGTGGAATTAGTTCGCCGATAGTTGGAGGAAATCTTAATAAGGAGACAGTTGAACTGACAGATAGTAATTGCAGTGATATAAGAACAAAAAGTGAAACTATAAAGGATAGAACAAGAAAGATTAATTTAAGTAAGAAAAAGTCACTACAAGAAAAAAGTAATTTGGATAAAAATGAAAATTCCAAAGGTGGAGAACCTTTAAGTGAAAACCCTGTGGTATTATGTTTTCCAACACAGCAGTGGCAATCAAGTGGTTTACTTGGAGGCGGTAATGTGGTTGTGGGGGATGGGTGTCAGGAAGAAATAGTAGTTTGCAATAACTACACTCCCCCACTTTTTGAAAATGTTAGTACAATAACTGAACTAGGTGAGAACGATCCTTGGCAATGGATTGACAACCAAGGAAATCCACAAACTACAAGCACTGGTGTTGCTTGTAGTATTATATCACCCGGTGAAGTTGGTATAACTTACATTATGCCACAAATTGGAAATTTTGCTTCTGGTCAACAACCAATATATTATAGACTTGATGATATGAAAGTTACAGCTTGTGCAGATAAATCGAATCCAAATCCAAGTGATCAGGTTTGGCGATTTAGCGTTGAAAATATGAGAATTCCAATTTTTAGAGATCATTGTCCTGCGTGGGCAATTGCTAATAATTATATTGATCTCGAAGATGGAACAAATGCAACACTCTTAGCTAATATTATTAAAAACTGTACTGACTATTCTAATGTCATAGCAGCTTTAGATTGGTGGTGGACAGGTGTATATCGACAGACAGTGCCATTGCCACATAAATATTATTTTTCAACTGGCGTAATTGCGCATGAAAATGTTCATGTAAAGCAGATAAAAGATGGAGGCACCAAAGCATTTCCAATTTCTTCTTTATCACAAATAATGAACGGACCCGAAGGACTTCCAAAATTAGCCAAATTTAATGATTATAATTTAAATGTTTATAAATGCCCTGAAGATGTGCTTAATTCTTTGACGGGAACCCCTGGAAAAGTAGTTAAGTTGAAGGATCGAATTAAAAATCAATTAAATGTAGAACTTAAAAATGCTGATAAATTAAGAATTCTGGGTGGAGTTGATGGTCAGCTTAGGTATAAATCTGAACTTGAGGCTGATGAATTATCTCGAACTACATATGATGAAATAAAAGAGAATATAAAAAATTGGGCAAAGCAACAGAATTGGTGGTGTAATTTAATTGTTGCAGACTATTTAGACTGCGAAGGGCAAACTTGTACACCCTAAAATAATCATTGGAAAACAGGAGATAAAATGAAATACTTAATTAAAATATTTTTTGTTTATTTATTCTTTTTAACAAATGTAAGTGCACAAAGTTTGTGGCTTGTGGATTACGGTTATGATGCTCAATGCAATTATTTGGTTGAAAATTTAAATGCTGATAGTTTAGAAAATATAGTTTTAACCGATGATTGGGGACAATCAGCACTTTTATACGAATGTGCTGTAACTCGTCTTTATTACTTCTACAAAGAAAACGAAGGTCAGTTTTTATTAAATAATCTGAACACACAAATTGATTCTGCAACAACACCTTTATGGGCAATAAGTTCAGAATGGGATAAATATTACGCCGATGCTTATATACTCGGATTGCTAGGATCTCAGATAGCAATAGAAAAAATGCAAGTAATTGCCAACGATGAAAATAATTATTATAGATTATATGCAATCGGTCATCTTGCCGAAGCAGGTGTTTATAACCATTATGATTTTTTGAAGAATGAGTATTATGGAGGGAATGAAGATCCATATATATTAAATCTGCTTGGATGGTACAGCCGAAGTGAAAATTATAGAGAAGAGATAAAAAGTATTTTAAGGAACGAAGTATATAGTGAAAGTGATTACTTCGGGGTAATTAATAAAGCACATAATTTGAGTTTTATACCTGGCGCCGAAGTAGAAATCCTCGATGAATTTTTTAGAAAAAAAACGGGTAAAGAACGATACGATTATTTCAGAGATTTAGGTTTTTATGATAAAGATGGCCAGCCAGAAAGAAGTATGTTTGCATTACAGAATGAACCTAATGATACATTCAGGGTTGAATATTTACCAACTCCGTATAAAGTTTTAAATTGGGAGAGTATTTCAAAGAGATATTTAGAACCAGAGTTTGTTAATTTTTTAACTGGGTTTAGCATTTCAGACACTACTTCTTCCACATATCAAGTTAAAAAATTCTTCTTGGATACCTTTGTTCCTGCAATTCCAGATTCAACTCAACCTACAAATGACTTATTAGACAAATTAAATAATTATGTTGATAGTGTGTTTAGTTATACTTGGCTCGGTGATTTAGCATTCTCAAATGAATTAAAATACATTTTAACAATTGCCAAAACTAATCTACAGAACGGAGATTCACTCGCTTGTAGAGCAGATGTTAAATTATTTCAGGACAGTGTGGATTTTGTTTACAAAGATTCACTCAACGCAGACCCGCGCTTTGTAACTCTTGAGGGATGGAAATTCCTTTACTGGAATGCTCAGTACATTTTAGACAGGCTGCCGGAACCTCCTGCAAACCCAAACCTCTTAGTAACTCTAACCAACAGCCAGGGGACACAAATACCTGCAAGCAATGTAATGTATTATGACCAAAGCTGGAAAGATGCAACAGACAACGAAGACGGGACGTTTACCGTAATAACAACAAAACCAACAGTTAGTGTAAGAATGTTTTATGAGGGAGCAAACCAAACGGTTAATAATGTACCAGCACAAAATAACGCTTACACTTTTCAAACAGTAAATGCTGCAGTTGAGTTACGCAATAGCTCAGGAAATCTAATAGATGAAGGCATAGTTCAGTTTTACGCCGGCTCTTGGAGAAACTTCGGTACAACAGTAAACGGAGTAGCAAACAAAGAGCTTCTTCCAATCAACTACAGCTTCAGAATGACTTATGAGTATGGAGGCATAGATAAGCAGCAGGATATTTCAGTCAACCCAACTGTAGTTTTTCAAACAGTAAATGCAGCAGTTGAGTTAAGAAACAGCTTGGGAAATTTTATTGATGAAGGGACAGTTCAGTATTACGCCGGTGCCTGGAGAGAGTTCGGTACAACGGTAAACGGGGTTGCAAACAAAGAGCTTCTTCCTAAAAATTACAGTTTCAGAATGACTTATGAGTATGTATCAAATGATAAACAGCAGGACTTAAGCACAAACAGCACAGTAACATTCTCTACAGTTTTGTGTACGTTAAAAGTAAGTGATACAAACAATCAACCATTGGAAGGAGCAGATACAAAATATTACTCAGGAGCTTGGAGAGATATTGAATTAACCAATATGAGTGGAGAAATCACAAAAGAGATGCTTCCGAAGATGTTAAGTTTTAGAGCGAGCTATGGAAGTGTAAGTCAGGATAAGCAGCAGGATATTACGACTAATAACTTAGTTGAAATTAATCTAAATGTCGGGCAATAGTTTCAGTAGGCAATAGGCAGTAAGCGGTAGGCAATTATCAATTATCAATGAACAATTAAAAATGAAAAATTAAAGCTTTGCGGACTCTGCGGAAGAACTTAGCGATCTCTGCGTGAAATAAATAAGATTACAAAATTAAAATATTGAAAAATTAAAAGATTGTTCTGATAACAATTTAGCAATAAAACAATTAGAGAAGATAAAATGATAATAAGAATATTAATAGTTGCAGCAATCCTTACAACGGTAGGAATTTCGCAGGAAGAAAAAGTTTATGAAATTAAACCCGGCACTAAAGGAAATGAGATCACGCTGACTGTAGCAAATATCTCAGATGAGAATCCGGCAACTAACATAAATGTTGTGCTTACAAGAAAATCAACTGCTTTGAATTTCAAGGAGGAAACAAAAACAATAGAGTTGGTTGAGGCTAAGGCAGAGACTAAGGCAATTTTTTCATTCGATGTAAACAGGAATGTACAAGTAAATAAAAAAGACACAATAGATTTTATGATAACAGGCAGTGAAGGAATAATGTTATTAAAGTCTTTCATCTTCAATTATTCAGCACCAAAAGAATTTAAGCTTGAACAGAACTATCCTAATCCTTTCAACCCTACAACCACGATTCAATATCAGCTTCCGGCAGATGCAAAGGTAACATTAAAGATCTATGATGTACTTGGCAGCGAGGTAACAACCTTGGTAAATGAGGATCAGGATGCTGGTTATAAAGAAGTAAAATTCAATGCAACAAACCTTGCCAGCGGAATGTACATTTACAGGCTGACAGCAAATAAATATGTTTCAATAAAGAAGATGATGGTAGTTAAGTAAAAAACAGAGCATAAATAAAATCACAGCAAAGCTCAGTTAAGAAGACTGGGCTTTTTTATTTTGCACGATAGTTGAGTAAAATCTTAGCGTATGAGAAAGACAGAAAATATGAACGGAACGGTTGAAGACTTTTCACCTTATGACAGCTTTGAGATTGGAATGATAGAAGGCTGTGAAGCCGGAAAGATACTTGTTGGTACAACACAAGATGTATATTTTGAAGAAGCATACCAGCCTATTTATTTCGTGGCAAATAGTAATTTGATGAAAACAGATACAGTAAAAATAAGAGTAGGATTAATTGAAGGAATAATAGGTAGCAGTAACCCGATAGTTTCAGGTGGTGGACAGACTGAAAGTAAAGCCGTTGATAATAAAAGAAATATTGCAGGGAAAAAATTAATTAAAAAGACAAAAGAACTTGAACCGCCCCAAATGAATCCGGGTTCATATTGTTTTCTGGAAAGCCTTTGGACATTGAACGATCTGGAGAATTTTGGTTTTGGGGTTGTGGGGGATGGGTGTACGAGTCTAAATAATTGTATAGGTGTTCCCCTACCCCGAATTTGTACAAGTCGAAATTGTCCCAACTACTATATTTACAAGGACTTTAATTTGTACTAAAAATAAAGGAACTCAGGTAGAATGTGGGGATTTTGGTTGCTTGCAATGGAAAGATTACACCACACAAAACATATCTGCAATACCTTGTTGGGATAACAGTAGCAAAAAGGTAAGATTCGATATGGGTATTTATGATAAAGTAACGGGTCAGAATTCTTTGATACTAAAAGCTCCTGCTCTTTTTCAAATTTGTGAACAGAATATTCAAGACGCAGGATTGATATTAATTCAAAGTACTGATCAATTGCTCAATATAATGCGCAATTTCCCAGAACAGATAGATGTTATAAAAAGAGATATAAACAATGCATTATCTCGTTATAATGCAACTATTGAAACATATAAATTCTTGGATGAAATTACAGCACACGAACTCGAACATAAGAGAGACTATCAAGGAAATTTATTAAAGCTTAAATATCAATATCTAGATAAGAAGATTGAAGACTATTCTCTAACTTGTAATCAGTACAAATCTGATCCTTATGCAACAGAAGACGCTTCAATCAGATTTGAAAATCCATATTTATGGGATTATGTAGATGCTGCTATCAATGAACAGAAGAAAATATCGGAAATTGATGTTCAGAAAAGACCTAGTGTACAAGCGTCACTTTTTGAATACCAACTTTTAATTTTCAAATTTGAAAATCATTTGATTTTTTAATGGGAGCTTATTATGAAAAATTTGATGTTTATATTTTTAATCTTGTTATTAGTTCTTACTACTCATGGCAGGGCTCAGGAATTTGGAGAGGAGGACAAGCAACTGATTATTTCTTATTTAGATTCAACCGGGTTAGAATTTCTGGCTCTAAAACAAATTGAGTATTATGATATTAAAGAAGCAATACCGGTTTTAGAAGAGAAGTTTTGGCAAAAAAGAAGAATAATAAGAGAAGCATATTTGAGTACATTAACGATATTAGAATCTCAAAATGCAGAATCATTTGCTCTGGCTTTAATAGACTCGTCAAAAAAATATAGTGATTCGTTAAGCACAATAATGGAAGCTTCTTATAATCTATTTCTATTAAATAATTTCTCAACTGCAAATTACGTTTTTCTATGGTTGGATGAATATCACAATAGACAAGGAGAGTTCTTACCTGGTTCATATATCATAAAGGTTCTACCAAAATTACTTGAGATTCCTGAATATGAAAATCAAATAAAACAAGAGCTTTTCTATATAGTTCGAAATGAAGAAAATGCAGATTACAGATGTTCTGCAATAAATTCTTTAGTTCAAAAATATGGTGAAGAAACTATTCCGTTATTAATTGAAAGATTAAACCAAGACACTACAAGTTATGTTAGATGGAATGCGTTTGTGAACTTGAATGAGCTTAACTATCCCGACAAAAAGAGTGTAATTAAATCCTTTCTAACAAGTGAATCTGAATTTGTTTATCGAATAAAACTAGCAGATACTTTATTGGCAAATTATGGTCACCCAGAGGATTATGCATTCTTAAAAAACTATGCTCAAACTGAGATGGACCCAAGAGTTAAAGAAATGATAACTTTAAATACTCAATATGTCAAACCTCCAGAGGATACGGCTACAAATGATCTAAAAGTTCAATTAGATTCTCTTTTTTCTTATTTATATCAGTTATACTCCTTCTCATGGCTTGGAGATTCGGCTTTCTTAAATGAACTCGGATCATCTATTCAATTATCCAAAACGAGTTTACAAAATGGTGACTCAATTGCTTGTAGAGTTCAAGTTAAGACTTTTCAGGATTTAGGTAATCTTGTATATGCAGACTCACTCAACCCTGACCCACGCTTTGTAACTCGTGAAGGATGGAATTTACTTTATTGGAATGCACAATATATTTTAGACAGGCTGCCGGAACCTCCTGCAAACCCAAACCTCTTAGTAACTCTAACCAACAGCCAGGGGACACAAATACCTGCAAGCAATGTAATGTATTATGACCAAAGCTGGAAAGATGCAACAGACAACGAAGACGGGACGTTTACCGTAATAACAACAAAACCAACAGTTAGTGTAAGAATGTTTTATGAGGGAGCAAACCAAACGGTTAATAATGTACCAGCACAAAATAACGCTTACACTTTTCAAACAGTAAATGCTGCAGTTGAGTTACGCAATAGCTCAGGAAATCTAATAGATGAAGGCATAGTTCAGTTTTACGCCGGCTCTTGGAGAAACTTCGGTACAACAGTAAACGGAGTAGCAAACAAAGAACTGCTTCCAATCAATTACAGCTTCAGAATGTCTTACGAATATGGAAGCATAGACAAACAGCAGAATATTTCGGTTGACCCAACTGTGGTTTTCCAGACGATAGACGCTGCAGTTGAGTTACGTAACAGCTTGGGTAATTTTATCGATGAAGGAACCGTTCAGTACTATGCCGGAGCGTGGAGAAGTTTCGGCACAACAGTAAACGGAGTAGCAAACAAAGAACTGCTTCCAATCAACTATAGCTTCAGAATGACTTACGAATATGTATCAAATGATAAGCAGCAGGACTTAAGCACAAACAGCACGGTAACATTCTCAACAGTTTTGTGTACGCTAAAAGTAACGAATGCAAATAATCAACCTCTGGAGGGAGCAGATACAAAATATTATTCAGGGGCGTGGAGAGATATTGGTTTGACAAACGCAAATGGTGAAATAACAAAAGAGCTGCTTCCGAAGAATTTAAGCTTCAGAGCCATTTATGGGAATGAGAGTCAGGATAAGCAGCAGGATATTACGACTAATAACTTAGTTGAAATTAATCTAAGTGTCGGGCAATAGTTTCAGTAGGCAATAAGCAGTAAGCGGTAGGCAATTATCAATGAACAATTAAAAATGAAAAATTAAAACTTTGCGGACTCTGCGGAAGAACTTAGCGATCTCTGCGTGAAACAAAAAGAATTAAGAATGAAATTAAATATTACAAAATTGAAAGATTGAAAAATTATCCGAATGGATTCCTTTGGAACAAGAATGTTCAAAAACAATTTAACAATTAGACAATTAGACAATTGAAGAGTTGATAAAATGAAAATTATATTACTAATAACACTATTAACCCTCGGGACGGTTTATTCACAAGAAGTCTATGAGATAAAACCCGGCACTAAAGGAAATGAGATCACGCTGACGGTTGCAAATGTTTCAGAAGGGAATTCTGCTACTAACGTAAATGTAGTACTTACAAGAAAAGCGACTGCTTTGAATTTCAAAGAAGAAACAAAAACCATTGAGCTGATTGAATCAAAGGCTGAGAAAAAAGCGACTTTTACTTTTGATATAAACAGAGATGCACCTGTGAATAAGAAAGACACAATTGATTTTATGATAAAAAGCAATGAAGGAATAATGATGTTGAAGTCGTTTATCTTCAATTATTCAGCACCAAAAGAATTTAAGCTCGAACAGAACTATCCAAATCCTTTCAACCCGACAACGACAATACAATACCAGCTCCCGGCAGATGCAAAAGTTACTTTAAAAATTTATGATGTACTTGGCAGTGAAGTAGCAACACTTGTAAATGGAGAGCAGGAAGCAGGTTATAAAGAAGTAAAATTTAATGCATCAAACCTTGCAAGCGGAATGTATATTTATCGATTTATAGCAGACAAGTACGTTTCAATAAAGAAGATGATGGTTATCAAGTAATCTGATCGCTTAATCAGAAATTCCTATCCTGTGGTGGACGTTAATTAATTAAAACTAATATCAAATCTGAATTTCCTGCTTGTAAAGCTTCTCTAATAGAACTGAAATATTTTTCTTTTCTTCCTTGTTAAAATTTTTGAATAATGAAATCTGCAGTTTCCTGATTTCAGGATTTACTTCTTTCAATAAGTCTCTGCCTTTTTCAGTTATTCTTGCCAAAGAAAGTCTTCTATCTTCCGTGGAATTAAATCTTTCAACGAAACCATCTTTAATAAGTCTGTCAATTAACCTTGTTACATCCGGCGAAGGATTTATCATTCTGCTGATTATATCACAACGCGCGTAACCTTCAGGATATTTTCCGTTTAAAATTCTTAAAACATTAAACTGTGAAAGCGTGATGTTATATTCAGAACAAATTTTTTCAACCAATGTATTAATGAAATTTGATGTAACCAGAATATTTAAAATCGATTCGTGCTCGAGATTATCAAATTTTTCCTGCTTGAGTCTTTTCTTTAATATTTCGCCCATTATCGCATTCTTTTGTGTGTTTTAACACAAAGTTAAATTAACAATATTAAAATTCAAAATGTATTAAAGTCCGGTCTCTTTTAGTAATGATAGAATTTAAATTAACTTTATAAAAAAAATCGGAATTGAAACAGGAAAATTGATTGTATAGTTTCAAGGTACACTTATTATTATTTTTCATTTTAAAAAGAAAGGAAGAATGACTTTTCTAAACCCGGCGGTTTTATCCGGACTGCTTGCTGCATCTATCCCGGTTCTGATTCATCTTTTAAATTTAAGGAAGCTGAAGAAAATTGACTTCAGCACTTTGAAATTTCTTAAAGAGCTTCAAAGGAATAAAATCAGGAAAATAAAAATTAAGCAATGGCTTCTGCTTGCTTTGAGAATATTAATTATACTTATGATTGTAACTGCTTTCGCTCGACCAACACTTGAAGGAGTTTCGATTGGGGGCACAACTTCCGCAGCAAAAACTTCGGTAGTTTTTATTCTTGATGATACTTTTAGTATGTCGGTTATTGATCAGCAGGGATCGTATTTTAACCAGGCAAAACAGATGATGAAAAAAATAATCAGCAAGCTGGAAGAAGGAGATGAAATAAGCGTTGTGCTGGTTTCACAACCGGATAATTCTTCAAAACTCACTAATAACATTGGCGGAGAAATTGAAAAGCTTGCTAAGTTGAAAATTAATTATGTAAGCGGAGATATTAATCACGCTTTAATTAAATCTGCTGAGATTCTGGATGAATCTAAAAACTTCAATAAAGAAATTTATATTCTTTCGGATTTTCAGAAAATAAAAATTGCACAGCAGGATCAACTTACTGATTTAGGCGAAGCTCTTTCTAAAGATGTGAATCTCTATTTTGTCTCATATTCCGGAAATGATGTGAATAATATTTCTGTTGATAAAGCCGAAGTTAAGACAGTGATTTTTGAACCGGGTAAACCTGTTGACATTTCTGCACAGATTACAAATCATTCAGATCGGAATGTGGAGAATCTTGTTGTGTCACTTTTTGTTGCATCAGAAAGAAAAGCACAAACAAGTGTTAACCTGAATCCAGGAGAAACAAAGGAAGTTGAGCTTTCAACAACAATAGATGTAAAAGGTCAGCAGGATGTATCAGTTGAAATTGAAGATGATGCCATTAATTATGACAACAAAAGATTTGCTTCGATAAATATTCCCGAATCAATTCCTGTTTTAATTCTTTATGAAAATGAAAACGATATAAGATTTTTAAATCTCGCACTCAACAGCGCAAATGCTTCAGGAGTTTTCAAAATAGAACAGAAAAGTTTTGATAAAATTTTATCGACACAGTTAAATAATTATAAAGTTATTTTTTCTGTGGGAAATCCGTTGAATGCAAATCTGTTTTATGAATTTCTGGATAAAGAAGGTGGACTGGTTTTGTTTCCTTCTTCCACATCTGAAGAAAAAAAATTCAATCTGATTTTATCAAAATTGAATTTACCTGTTGCTGAAAAAATTATTACAGTAGGAAATGCAAATCAAAATGTCGAATTGGGAAAAATTGATCTGCAAAATCCTTTATTCAAAGATATTTTCCAGAAAGATAAGAATGTAGAAATCGAATCACCTTCGATTAAAAAATATTTGAAGATTTCAACACAGGGAAAAGGAAAAAATATAATCGGTTTGCTGGACGGATCCTCTCTGCTAGGTGAGTATGATATTAAAAACGGGAAAGTAATGCTTTTCAATGTTTCACCTGTTTTAAGCTGGAGTGATTTTCCGGTAACCAGCATTTTTGCTCCTTTGATGAACAGGATGGTTTACTTTCTGTATTCAGACAACAGGTTTACTCAAAATTATATTTGTGGCGAAATAATTAATGTTGACGTTTCAAAAAGAACTTTGCCCCAAATTAAAATTAAAAAACCGGATGGATTGGAAGAACTGGAAAATATTTCAGATAAAAATGCTTCAAATAATTTAGCTTTTACAAATGATGAAGAACCGGGTAATTATAAATTTTACTCCTCTGATAAATTGTTAAAGACTGTTTCTGTCAATACTGATCCAAAAGAATCTGTTACTAAATATATTTCATCCGGTGAGTTTGAGGATTATCTGAACAAAATAAACTTTAACGGAAAAGTAATTGAAATAAATAAATCCGATGACCCGACACAGATTATTTTGCAGGCAAGATTTGGCTCGGAACTCTGGCGTTATTTTGTTTTGATTGCATTGATTCTTGCTTTAATTGAAATGGCTGTTGCTAGAAGTTCTAAAAAAGATATGGCTGGAATTCAAAATTGATGATAGAAATAAAATCAAATACAATTGAAAGGGCTATGCTTGTTGCGCTTCAGACTTCAGGAACTAGCAAGGCAATTGCAGAAGAACATATTTCAGAGCTTGAAGAATTAACAAACACTGCCGGTGCGAATACAATTTTCAAAATCATTCAATCAAAAAGCAGCATAGATCCGGCATTTTATATCGGCAAAGGAAAAGCTGAAGAACTTGCAGCACTCGCCGAGTTGAATGATATTAATATTGTAATCTTTGATGATGATCTGACGCCGGTCCAGGTAAGAAACCTTGAAAGACTTTTTGACAGGAAAATTGTCGACCGCAGCGGATTGATACTTGATATTTTTGCATCCAGGGCAAAATCGAAAGAAGCCAAAACACAGGTCGAGCTTGCACAGCTTCAGTATTTACTTCCGAGATTGACCAGAGCGTGGACACACCTTTCAAAGCAGTACGGCGGAATCGGGACTAAAGGTCCGGGTGAAACACAGATTGAAACTGACAGACGAATGATTCGCAACAGAATAAGCCATTTAAAAGAGAAATTGAAAAAAATTGAATCAAGCAGGACAACACAAAGCAAAGGAAGAAAAGATTTTTTGCGGATAGCACTTGCTGGGTACACGAATGCCGGTAAATCAACATTGTTTAATCTTTTGACTAAAGCTGACGCTTTTGCAGAAGATAAATTATTTGCAACGCTTGATTCCACAACACGCGAAGTAAATCTGCACAATAATAAAAGAATATTAATCAGTGATACAGTTGGATTTATCAGGAAGCTGCCGCCGCATCTGGTTGCTTCTTTTAAAAGCACTTTGAACGAAGTCAGAGAGGCTGATATCATTTTACATTTGGTCGATCTTTCACACGAGTTTTATGAAGATCACATAAAAGTTGTTGATGAAACCCTGAACGAATTCGGAAGAAAAGAAAAAATTGAAATAAAAGTTTTCAATAAAGTCGATAAAGTTGAAGACAAATCGAGGATAGATTATGTGTTGAACCACTACTCCGGAAGTGTGGTTTTATCTGCATTAAAAGGAATAAATATTAAAAGCCTGGTTGAAAAAATCACAAATATCATTGAGAACTCTTTTGTTGAAGAAGCAGTAAACCTGGAACTGGGTGATTCCAAAACCGCTGCAAAAATCCATGAGCTTGCCGATGTGATTTCAATAAATTATAATGATGATAAAATGAATATCACTTACAGAACAAGCAAAGAGAATTCAGAAAAAATTAGCAAATTGTTGTTGCAAACTGCTAAATAATTCTTTCATCCTGTCAATAAATTTCATTCTTAATCATTAAATTTCCTTACTAAAAATTTATCTTTTTACAGAGGTGTTATGGCTATTACATTAAACGGATCGGGATTAACAGTAGAAAAATTAGTTCGTATTACCCGGTTCAATGAAAAAGTAGAACTAAGCACAGACGCAATTGAAAGAATAAAAACCTGCCGTGCTATGCTCGAAAAGAAAATCGAGAATCACGAAATTATGTATGGCATCAACACCGGTATTGGTGAATTTTCCGAAGTTGTTTTAAATGACGAGCAGGTAAAAGATTTTCAGAAATATCTTATCTATAACCACTCAGCAGGAATCGGTGACCCGATGCCGGTTGAGCACGTTCGTGGTGCAATTGCCGGAAGAATAAATGTTCATGCACACGGAAACTCCGGCTGCAGACTTGAAATAACACAGACGCTTGTAGATATGTTAAACAAAAATGTTACCCCGGTTGTTTGTCAAAAAGGTTCAGTCGGTGCGTGTGGAGATTTGGCTCCAATGTCGCAAATTGCTTTGCTGATGATGGGAGAAGGGGAAGCTTATTATAATAATGAAAGATTACCGGGCAAAGTTGCTTTTGAAAAAGCCGGAATAAAAGTTCCCGGGCTTATGGCAAGAGACGGACTCTCAGTTATTAACGGCAGTAATTTTATGACTGCAATTGGTGCACTTCATATTTTTGATATCAACCGCTGGTTAAAGCAAGCCGAAATTGCTGCGGCGATGTCACTCGAAGCTCTTTATGCAAATATGAAACCTTATGATGAAAGACTTCATAAACTAAGAGGGTTTCCCGGTGCGGTAAGAAGCAGTCGTACGATTAAAAAATTAATTGAGAGCAGTGATCTGTTAACGGGAAAGATGAAACAAAAAGTTCAGGATGCTTATTCTATGCGCTCGACTCCTCAGGTAATTGGTGCAGCACACGATGCTGTTGCATGGGCGAAATCACAAATTGAAATTGAGCTTAACGGAGTTGGTGATAACCCGATTTTTATTCCGGAAGATAATATTACTTTAACCGGCGCAAACTTCCAGGGAACTCCAATTTCGCTGCCGATGGATATGATTGGTGCTGCTGTTACAATGATTTGTGTGTTAAGTGAAAGAAGAATGAACAGGTTGAACAATCCCGCTCTCAGTGTCGGACTTCCACCATTCCTTACTAAAGGTGCGGGAATGTTTTCGGGATTAATGTTAAGCCAGTACACCGCCGACTCACTCATTGTTGAGCAGAGAATTTTGTCAATGCCGGCTTCTATTCAATCGATTCCTGCCGCTGCTGACCAGGAAGATTTTGTTTCGATGGGGATGAATACTGCAATTAAAAATGGACAAATTCTCGATAACGCTTACGGAGTTTTGGGAATTGAATTTATGGCAGCTGCTCAGGCTCTCGATCTGCGTGATCACAAACCGGGAGATGGAGTTGCAAAAGCAAAAGAAGTGATCAGAAAACATGTAAAATTTCTTGATATTGATCGTCCGCTTTACCCTGATCATAACAAAATGAAAGAGCTTGTGAAGTCTTGCGAGATTTTAGAAGAGGTTGAAAAAGTTGTTGGTTCATTAGAGTAATAAATAGATCACGGATTAAAC
The DNA here is from genome assembly GCA_963715745.1 of uncultured Ignavibacteriales bacterium. GTDB lineage: Bacteria > Bacteroidota > Ignavibacteria > Ignavibacteriales > Ignavibacteriaceae > CAWGJF01. The sequence continues at coordinate 3,447,766 of OY970271.1, read as the reverse complement.
GGATACTACGGATTTGCTCAGATCAAATCAGTTTTAATCAGATGCATCAGTCAAATCAGTGTTCCATTCGTTTTTAATCTTAGCGTCTTGGCGTGAACTTATTTCTCTTTTGGTTTCGTTCCTTCTTTTCCTTCACCAAGATTATTATAAAATCTGGTTGTGGGATAAGCAAAATCAATATCATCGTGTTGAGCAAAAACTTCAAGCACTTCTTCAAGGATTAATTCTTCTGTTGATCTTCTCTTGCGCGGTTCACATAGAAACCTTAAAGTTAATAACACCCCGCTATCCTTTACTGTAGTATAAACAATTGGTGTGAGCTTTGAATAAAAAATCAAATATTTTTTTGCTGCATATTTTATTTGCCTCTCTGCTTCTTCTGTAATATCCATAGTATCTTTGGTTACAATATCAGTAAGAAGTTTCTTTGCCTTCTTCCAGTTGCTTTCAAAAGTTACAAGAATAGGAATTTCATGCCAGATGTGAACAAAACCCGTTGTGTAATTTGCCTGCGGTTGCGTAAATACAAGTCCGTTCGGCATATGAAGAACCCTGCCGGTGCTTTGGTCTGCATCAACCCAGTTACCGATTTCAATCATCGAGAACTGGAAAATTCTGATGTCAATTATATCTCCGGCATTATCGCCAATTTGTATTCTATCACCAACTTTAAATGGCTGACGAATGAGTATAAAAAGCCAGGCAACGATGTTTACCAGCGGATCTTTCAGTGCAATGGCAATACCGGCAGAAACCAAACCAAGAAAGGTTCCGATCGAACCAATAAATCCCAGCCAGGTGCTTGATAAAAATAAAATTACAATGAAAACGCCTATGTACAGCGAAATTTTTCTCCATTGGTATCTGAGGTTTGCATCGTCAATTTTATTTATCAGAAATTTTACGGTGAGCTTTCTTAGAATTCCAACTAAAATAATTATAATAAAGGAAATCAGGATTTTATCCTGAATGTCAGGTGAAATTCCAATGAAATTTTGAATCCATTTATTCATTGTGTATTAGTTGAACAGTTAAAAAACTTAAAGAATTGGATCTTTATTTACGAATATTTTTGATTAATCGAAACATCCTCAATGTCATACTGGGAAAAATTCAACTGTAATTAATTGATTGATTAAATTTTAGTAATTTACCGGTCAAATCGGAAATGGAAATCACTGAATGGAAATCATATTTATAATTACTGGTCTTGTAATCGGGCTAATTTTTGGATTGCTGATTGCAACATTTAAAGCAAAAAGCGGCTCTGGAAAAATTGAAGAGCGTGCATCACTTCTCGAACAAAACAAAAAGGAACTTGAAACTAATCTTGCCACAGAGAGAAATAAAGTTCTCGAATTAAATTCTAAATTATCTTCGCTTCAATCAGATTACAATAATCTTCAACAAAAACTTACAGAACAAAAAGGCGAGCTGGAAGAACTTCAGCAAAAATTCACAAAAGAATTTGAAAATCTTGCAAACAAAATCTTTGAAGAAAAAACAAATAAGTTTTCTGAACAGAGCAAAGCAAATCTTTCGGAAATTCTAAACCCTCTCAGGGAAAAAATATCTGAGTTTCAAAGCAAGGTTGAAGAGACAAACAAGGAAAGCATTGACAGGTTTGCATCTTTGCGACAGCAGCTTTTCAATCTTAAAGAACTAAACCAGCAGATGAGCCAGGATGCACAGAATCTTGTAAAAGCTTTAAAAGGAGATACAAAAACTCAAGGCGACTGGGGAGAAATACAGCTTGAAAGAATTCTTGAAAGATCCGGTTTAAGAAAAGGTGAAGAGTATACTGTACAGGAAAGCTTTACAACGGAAGAAGGCAGAAGAAGACCGGACGTGATTGTTCATCTTCCCGAAAACAAAAAAATAATTATTGATTCAAAAGTTTCTCTCGTTCATTATGAAAGATTTGTATCTGCTGAAACCGAAGAAGAAAAAAATATAAACTTGCGTTCATTCATTGATTCGGTAAAAAAACATATTAAAGAATTAAGTGATAAAAAATATCAGAATCTTTTTAGTGAAGGCTCACTTGATTTTGTCCTGATGTTTATCCCGATTGAACCCGCGTTCAGTCTTGCAATTCAATTTGGTGAAAATCTTTATGTTGATGCTTATGAAAAAAACATTGTAATTGTAAGTCCTTCAACTTTGCTTGCAACTCTCAGAACAATCGCAAACATCTGGAAGCAGGAATATCAAAACCAGAATGTGATTGAAATAGCAAAACAGTCCGGTGCATTGTATGATAAGTTTGTTGGTTTTATTGACGATCTTAAAAGTGTTGGTGAAAGAATGGATCAGGCAAAAACTAGTTATGTTGATGCAATGAAAAAACTTTCAGAGGGTTCAGGAAACCTCGTTAATCGTGCAGAAAAAATTAAAAAGCTTGGAGCTAAAACATCTAAATCTTTGCCGCAATCAATTTTAAATCGAGCTGTTGACGATTCTGAAAATTAAATAATAATATCATAACTAACCGGGAGGATGCTATGAAGAAGATTGTTTTACCTGCACTGATAGCCGCAATTGTAATTTTCATCTGGTCGTTTATTTCATGGGCTGTGTTGGGATGGCATAACATAGATATAAAAAATTTTCCCGACGAAACTGAAATTATGCATATGAAAGCAGTTATGCATGAACCCGGCATTTATATGTATCCTGGTTATCCGATGGATGAATCAGAATCTGCCATGGAGGAATGGACAATAAAACATGAGTCCGGCCCGCTTATAACTTTTATGGTTTATTATCCGAATGGTACTGCCCCAATGGAGCCGATAATTTTTATCAGAGGATTTATTTTGAATTTTATAACTGCATTTCTTGCCGGGGTATTACTCTTTATGACACTTGCACAGAATCCGTCTTTCTGGAGAAGAGTAACATTTGTAGTACTACTGGGTTTATTTGCTGGTTTTCTATTTCCTTTTACTAATTGGAATTGGTTGGGTTTCCCGCTTGGTTTTACTCTGGTTGGTGTGGCAGATACAATCATAACCTGGTTTTTCGGAGGACTTATTTTAGCTTGGAGAATTAAACCTTAGCTAATTTTAGTTTTTATTGACGGGAAAAAATTCTGAAAAGGTAAACTTGAAAGTTTTGGTTAAATCTCCTCAAACAAGAGAAGAATTTGAAAAGTATTGTGATTTACGGTGGAGAATTCTTCGCGCACCGCTCAACAGACCAAAGCTTAATATTGATGATGAAATTAAAGACGAATCTATAAAATTAATTGTTTGTGAAGAAAACGGAGACGTTATCGGGACAGGCAGAGCAAGTTTTAATTCCGCTACTGAAGCACAAATCCGTTCAATGGCAGTAGAGGAAAATTACCAGGGGAAGGGAATTGGTTCAATGATTATTTCAGAGCTTGAAAAGAGAGTTAAAAAACTTGGGGTTAATACAATAATAATTGATTCAAGAGATACGGCCGAAAAATTTTATGAAAAACATGGTTATGCAGTTTTAAATGAATCGTATGTTTTGCTGGATAAAATCCCTCACATAAGGATGAAAAAAAATTTCTGAACTACTTTGCCATTTTAAGAATTTCGTCCCATTCATCTTTTGTAACAGACATTACTGAAAGTCTGTTCCCTTTCTGAATTAATCTCATCTTTTTCAGCTTTGGGTTTGCTTTTATCTGGTCCATAGTTACCGGGCTCTTAAATTTTTTAACCAATTTTATATCAACCATAAACCAGATTGGTTTTTCTTTGGTTGCGCTGGGAAAATAATGCTTGCTATCTTTATCAAACTGGGTAAAATCAGGATAACCATCTTTTACAACGTCACAGGTTCCAACTATGGCAAGCGGATCCGAGCCACTGTGATAAAACAAAACACCATCTCCTTTTTTTATCTCATCGCGGATAAAATTTCTAGCCTGGTAGTTCCTTACTCCATCCCAGTAGGTAGTTTTGTTTTTGCTATTCGCAAGATCATCTATTGAAAATTCCGTAGGTTCTGATTTAACCAACCAGTATTTTTTTGCCATTTTAAAATCCCTGAAAAATTTATGCAAACTTATCAATAAAGGTAGACTAATTCATCTGGTTAATACTATTAATCTAAATTGATATTGACAATCCTGCTGGATATATTAAAACCAATGAGAAAACTAATTAATTTTATTCTTTTACTGGGTGTCATTTCCCTTTTTGCGCAGGATAATGTCGGATTCCAGATTGCACGTTTAAAGTATAACGGCGGAGGTGACTGGTACAATGATCCTTCAGCAGAAGTTAATCTCTTAAATTTTATCTCTGCACATACCAACATTAAAACAATTCCGAAGTACCAGTTTGTTGATATCGCAAGTGATGATATTTTCTCATACCCTTTTTTATTCATTACTGGTCACGGAAATGTTGTTTTCACTAAGGATGAAGTTGACAGATTAAGGTTGTACCTTAAAAGTGGAGGTTTTCTTTATATTGATGATGATTATGGAATAGATAAAGCAATAAGAAGAGAAATGAAAAAAGTTTTTCCGGAAAAAGATTTTGTGGAGCTTCCATTCAACTATGGTTTGTATCATTGTTTTTATGATTTCCCAAGCGGAGTACCGAAAACACATGAACACGACGGCAAACCACCCCAGGGATTTGGAATTTTTATTGGAGATAGGCTTGCGGTTTATTATACTTATGAATCAAATCCAAGTGACGGCTGGACAGATGCTGTTGTGCACAACGATCCACCTGAAAAAAGGGAAGAAGCGCTTAAGTTTGGAACAAATCTGGTTATGTGGGTGTTGACTAACTAATGGGAACTGAATCAAAATATTATAAAGAATTAATTGCTAAAATTGAAAAGTTCGTCAGGAAAGAATATCTTCATCTTATTGTAACAGGTATTCTTCAAACTGCAATAATTGCAATTTCCTGTTTCCTTTTATTTTCAATTTTAGAGTATTTCGGAAATTTTAGTTCGACAGTACGAACTGTTTTCTTCTTTATAGCAATTCTTATTCTGTTTGCCTCAATTAATTATTTTTTACTCATTCCAACTTTGCGGTACTTCAATCTTTTCAGGAAGGAAACATATTTTGATGCTGCAAAACGAGTGGGCAATTTTTTCCCGGAACTAAAAGATGAACTATTAAATTCTCTTCAGCTTGTTTCTGAATATGAACGCAATAAATTTTATTCATTTAGCCTGGTTGATGCGGCATTTAAAAAAGTTTATACAAAATCCGGTGGAATAAAGTTTGAGTCGGTTGTAAAATTTGATAAAGCTAAGAAGCTTTCCCGTTCTGCTCTGGTTTTATTTTTAGTTACAATTCTCTTGATTGGTTTTGTCCCGCCGATAAATGCTGCTGCAAACAGGTTTATAAATTTTAGTAAGGACTTTATCCCCCCGGCAAAGTTTTCTTTTAATGTTTTACCCGGGAATGTTGAAATAACAAAAGGTGAGGATGTACTGGTCGATGTGATTATTGAAGGAGATGTCCCGAAGGATATTTCCATTGCAACCAAATCTGAAGAGGAAACAGATTTCAATTTTGAAAAAGTGCTGCCGGATTCAACAGGACATTTTAAATATAAGCTTAATGCAATTCGATCTTCATTAGAATACTTTGCAACTGCTGAAGATATAAATAGCGAAGTTTATGATATAAAAGTTATTGACAAACCAATTGTAAAAATGTTTGAGCTGAATATTATTCCACCACGTTATTCCGGAATAGCTTCATCCGTTCAGAGAAACAACGGCAATATTGCTTCGCTTGTTGGCACAAAGGTTAAATTGAAATTGAATTCTACAAAACCTCTTTCAAAAGCATGGTTGCAGTTTGATGATTCCACTAAAATTAATTTAAATACTGATTTAGAAGAAGCAACGGGAGAATTTACTTTAAAGAGTGATGATCAGTATTCATTTATGCTTCTGGATGAAAATGAAAACACAAACGATTCACCGGTTAAATATCAGATAAAAGTTAGTCACGATGAATATCCTTCAATTGAATTAATTTCCCCAAAAGAAAATGTGACCCTGGGAAATGACAACAGAGTTAATTTGAATGCAAAAGTTGCAGATGATTTCGGATTTTCAAAATTCACTTTGAACTACAGGCTTTCTTCTTCAAAATTTCAGCAGACTGAAGATGAATTTACTGCAATTGAACTTCCAATTGAAAAAAACCAGCAGCAATATTCTCTAAATTATATCTGGAACCTTACAAATCTTCATCCGGGAATAAATGATGTTTTCAGTTTTTACCTGGAAATTTTTGATAATGATGTTGTCAGCGGTCCGAAATCTACTAAAACAAATATACTTTCGGTCAGAGTTCCATCACTTGAAGAAGTGATGGCAAATGCAGATGAAACTCATACCGAAGTTGAATCACAACTTGAAGAAACTTTAAAAGAAGCTGAAGATCTTCACAAAACTTTTGAAGAAATTGATCGTGATTTAAAATCAAAAGATGAAAAACTTAGCTGGGAACAGAAAGAGAAAATAGAAAATGCAATGAATAAATATTCCGAGCTTCAGAAAAAAGTTGATGAAATGAATTCGCAATTAAATGAAATGAGGGAAAAGTTACAGGAAAACAATTTGCTTTCGGAAGAAACTATGGAAAAATATATGGAGCTTCAAAAGCTTATGGATGAAATGACAAGCGATGAAATGAAAAAAATGATGGAGCAAATGCAGCAGATGCTTCAACAGCTTAATAAAAATATGACACAGGATGCTCTTGAAAATATGAAGATAAATGAAGAGCAATTTAAAAGAGTATTGAACGCACATTGAATCTTTTAAAGAGAATTCAGATTGAGCAAAAAGTTGATGAGATGATTAAACGTACTGAAAATCTTGAAAAAATGCAGAACGAATTAATGGAGCAGACAAAAAACAGTGATCTCAAAAACGGTGAACAGCAAAATGATTTGAGTAAAAAGCAGGATGAAATTACTGATCAGCTTGGTGAGCTTGAAAAACAGATGAAAGATCTTAAAGATAAAATGAGTGAAATGAAAGATATGCCCACTGTAGAAATGGATAGTCTGAAGAAAAATTTTGATGAACAGAAAAACAAAGAACAATCCGAGCAGGCTTCGCAGGAAATAATGCAAAGCGATCAGATGAAAGCAATGCAAAACCAAAACCAGGTTTCGTGCAATATGCAGCAGATGAAAAAAGCTTTGATGGATATGCAATCTGGAATGAAACAACAAAGCCAGATGAAGACTTTCACAGATATGCTAAGCCTTCTTGATAATATGATTTCACTTTCAAAAAAGCAGGAGGAACTGAAGAACCAGCTTTCATCATCTGATCCCAATTCTTCTTCTCTAAATGAAAATGCACAGAAGCAGGAGAACATTAGAAGTGAATTATCTAGTGTAGTAAAACAGATGTCTGATCTCTCCCAAAAAACTTTTGCAATTTCACCGGAGATGGGAAAAGCAATTGGGCAGGCAAATAATCAAATGCAGCAATCTATTCAGCAAATGCAGAATAGAAATGGCTCGATGGCTGTTCTTTCACAAACCGAGGCAATGAAACATTTAAACGAAGCAGCTTCTATGATGAAATCTTCTATGGATGCAATGATGAATGCTGGTGGCAGCGGCGGGATGATGTCACTTATGCAGCAACTTCAAAAGCTTTCCGGTCAGCAGATGGGATTAAATAATATGACACAAATGCTACAGCAGATGCAGCAGGGAAAACTAACCCAGCAACAGATGGGACAAATGCAACGTTTAGCTCAGGAACAGCAGTTAATTCAAAAATCACTTCAACAGCTGAACCAGGAAGCAAAAATGTCTGGTGAAAGCAAAAAACTTCCTTCCAACCTTGAAGGAATTCTGGATAAAATGCAGGAAGTGATTAAGGATATGAATACTCAAAAATTAGATGACAACTTAATTCAGAAACAAGAACATATTCTTTCAAAGATGCTGGATGCACAAAAATCAATTAATGAACGTGACTTTGAAAAGCAGAGAGAATCAAAATCTGGAAATAACGTTGTGCAGAAATCTCCCGGTAATTTGAACCTGGACAATCCTGATAACCTTGATAAAATAAGGGAAGAGCTTATTCGTTCGATAAATGAAAAATATACTCCTGATTATGAAGAACTAATTAAAAAATATTTTAAAGCGCTTGAGGAAAACAATATCAAAAATTAATACGGCTTTATTTAACTTCCGAAGAAATCACTTTAGATTTTTAAAATTTGTATTGAACAATTTTTAAATTACAACAATACCGAAAACTACTTTGGAGCAAATCATTATTTTATACCTGCTACTAAGAAAACTAAAAACAACTTAACTATTATTAACTATTGCTGATTGACTCTCTGTTACTAAAATTAAATTTGACTTTCTCTGTTATATGTTGTTTATTGGTTTTAAGAATTATATCAAGAGGTAAGCAGGGGTAGCTAACTGCTGTTAAATTCCTTCTATTAAAAACAGGGTTTGTATGATACTTTCATTCAATCTCTTTTCTTCACAAGAACTTCTTAATTTCATCATATATATTTTTCTGCAACTACGCAACAAAATAGAAAGCGTATAATGAACAAACACTTGATAAAAACAGCTTTTATAACATTATTCTCTGCTGCAGCGGTTTTTTCGCAAAGTGAGGGAATAGATTATAATATGCTAAGCCGGCGCTACAATATAACTCACGAAGAAGATGGCTTACTGAAATTACAAGATAAGCTAACGGGTAGAACAATTATTAAAACAAAAAACATTAAAAGTATCCATTCCGATTACGAATTTGATTTAGTTGTTGATTTAAGAACAATAGACACCACTCAATATTCCAAGTTGTTTACATTTTGGAGTGAAGTTCCTCCTTATTATGCAGGCCCTCCATTGATAATTGCAGATGCTAATGGCGATGGAAGAAAAGATGTTTACGGTGAATATAGAAATTCTCCTTATGGCTTTGTAGTAATTTATGAAATTAATTCAAATGGTACTTATGATTCCATATATATATATCCTGATAGTTTGGGAACACCGTGGTACATTAGTGATTTAGAAAATGATGAAAACTCGGAAATTGTCAACAGCTACATTTACTATTATCCTGGAGGATATAACCATTACATAAAAATTCTTACAATAGATTCCACAACAGGATACCCTACACAGCTTAAAACTGTATATAACCCCACCACAGGCAATGGACAGCCGGTAGATATGACTTTATATGATATGGATGGAGATGAATATCCTGAAATGATTTATCGCCTCGATGGCTCTGGCGATTCATTAGTTCTGAGTAACAGTTTTCAGATAACTAAGTATGATATACTAAACAACAAGTTTAATTTAATTTATCAGAATCGTCCATCATCCTATACAATTGAAACAAGAGGGTTTGCATTTGGTGATTTTGATTCTGATGGAAAACAGAATTTTGCTGCAAGCAATTATCTTGGTGAAGTTTTTGTCTATGAATATGCTGAGGGAAATAATTACAACGTAATAAGAATAGATTCTCTCCCTATCAGTAATGTATATCTACAACTTTTTACCAATGATCTTGACTATAACAGCAAACCTGAATTATGGATATGCGGGGACGGATATATTAATGGAATTGGCAGTCAAATTATATACATATATGAAGCCGATAGAGATGATCAATACGAAATAATTTACTCAATTGCAGTAATAGGAGGCGGCACCTGGTTTGCCTCGAATATGGTTTCTTCAGATATAGATAATGATGGAACTAATGAAGTACTTCTCTGTATAGACCAGCACCTGTTGGTTTTTAAATATAAAGGTAGCGGCTATGAACTTTACTACATCAAAAGAAATGAACTGTTAAACCAGAATAGTGTTTACTTTTCTTCAACGGCAGCAGATTTTGATGGAGATAAGTATCCAGAAATTGTTATCAGTATGGACTTAATTGAAAACAATGTTTATAGAGGTTTCAGCAGGATATATAAAAAAACAAGTACGCTTGATGTTTTAGATAATAATCCACAGCCAAATAATTATTATTTGAGTGAGGCATATCCAAATCCTTTTAACCCTTCAACTTCAATAAAATTTAATATAGCAAGAGAAGAAATTGTAATAATAAAAGTTTATGATATACTTGGTAAAGAAGTAAAAATATTACTTGACGAAAATATGAAAAGCGGAAAGTATCAGCTAACGTGGGATGGAACCGATAACTTCGGCAATAGAATTTCATCGGGAACATATTTCATAAATATGGTTGCCGGTGATTTCTACAAATCAATAAAAATTGTTCTATTAAAATAAGGAGAAGCATTATGAAAACTTTCTGTTTGGTTTTCTTTTTTATCCCGTTTTTTCTCTATGGGCAACAGGCAGTATGGACACCGCCTGTTATAATAGAAGATATTACTGTTAATGCAGCAGATAAGATTATTTCTTACTCTGATGCAGATGGTAATCACCTTGTAATAAACAGCAGCGGTACAATAACCTATTACCGTTTAAATATTGAAGGCGGATTTGAAACAAGCGTGCCTATTGATAATGGCTGCGAATACAGCAATTATACAGTTGCAATTACTGCGTATCAAGATGAGCTTTATATAATCTATCAGAAAGGAACCAAAATAAAGGTTTCAAAAAGTATTGATGCAGGTAATTCTTGGAACTTTTTAACAGAAAAAGATATGGGCAACAATATATGTAATGGCATTGATGCTGTTTACGATGAACTGGGTCTTCATGTTGTCTGGGCAGTAGGACCTGATTTAACTTCATCAAGTTTTCAAACTTATTATGAAAGATATAGAAGGCAAATCCCACAACAATGGGTAGAATTTAAACACATAACAGATGAAGGATATACAGGTGGAAGACCTTCTATTGCTTTATCAGAAAACAGGATTCATCTAAATTATAATATCTACAGCGGCTATGAATTGAGTGGTCCATATTATTATAATCTGGGTTACATTAATTCATCAAGAACACGTGACTTCAATTTTACAAATAATGAATGGGAGCCTTCACAATCAGTTACGATCTCAGCACCTACTTTATTGTTCCCTTGTGAATTAGATTTCTGGTCAGGTAGTGCAGAAAAAATTATTGTTTATGATGGATATCTACACGTTATATCATTTGTTTGGACATTTCCAATCCCTGAAACTTGTACATTAGCCGAGTTATTTATTTATAATAAGCGGAGACCCGTTTATAGTAATATTTGGGATAGTGAAGTTGAGATTACCAAGGGTGCAGGTGGCGACGAAAACATCCCTGCAATAGCAAGTATAGATCAAAAGCTAAATATTGTTTCTACTACAGGTAGTCATAGAGGTATGTTTCATTTTCAATATTCAAATGATGAATGGTCGGATGGAAATGACATAGTGGTATTTCAAAGTTCAGATATAAGGGATTTTTGCTTATCTGCTTATTCCCAATCACTTTTTGCATTTTGGATAAGTCTAAACAATGAATTGTTCTTCTCTCAATCAAGCCAAAATCCGTCTGTACCATTAAAGGTAAATCCATTATTAAACAAACAACACGATTTCTTTGACTACGAGGCTGAGATTTTATCTGAGATTGTTCGTAAGGACCCCCAATGGAGAAAATTGGGAAGTAAAAAACAGTTTTGAAAAGGAAGGAGAGCAAAAATGAAAACAACTGCAAAAATATTTTTATTACTGTTTACTTTTTTAGTTTGCACTGGCTTAATTAAACCGCAAAGCTATGATTACCTGATCATAACCCCGGATGTTTTTATGCAAAGTGCAACATGGGATAGCGAATTATTAAATTTACAAACATCAAGAGGATTTCACCCGGTAATTGAGGAAGTATCCATAGGTGATTCCAGAGAATATATTCAAAGTATTATTCAAAATTATTTTAATGAAAATCCCTCGTTAAAATATGTTCTTCTAATGGGCAACGGAAAAACAGTAGGAGGCATTCCAGGAACAAATGGAGGTTTTCAATGGCAGGTCGAAGAAAATAGTCAGGCTGTTCCTGATGTTGATTATTTGAGTGGTACGTATATTCCATTTTGGGATGTAGAAAGTAATGATCCATTTGATCCTGACGGAACCTCCGATGTTCCTTCTGACGATCCATACGTTGAAGGATTAACAAGCCACGGACCTGTTTATATTGGCAGAGTTCCGGTAACCTCTGTAACTGAAGCAGATAATTATGTTAATAAGCTTTACATATATTATCAGTCGTTGACAACTTACTCCGAAGCGAGGAATCGTGAAATACTTATAAATGGTGATGTAACTTGCGATGAGAACAATTGTTCCGGCGAACTTGTCACATACAGTATCGATAAACTTATAAACGAACATATACCGGCTGGTACATCAATTGCTGAATTAAATGTTTCGGAACATAATTCGTGTCCGACACAGAAAACTTATGAATACTGTTCCGACAGACAAAATATTTTTGAAAGCACTTTAAACCAAGGCGCTGCAGTAATTTCAATATTAAGCACTACAGGAGGGTCAGAAAGCTTTGGTGATTGGTACTGGTGTGCTGATAATAGACAACCTTTACCGCATCCTGAAATCACATTTAATCTTACCAATATTAACACAGCAATGCCTTTCCTGATTGCACCGAACTGTACGCAGGGCGCTGTCCAGTTGACTGATTACGAAAATACTATGAGGAAATTAATGATTTATGACAATGGAGGAATTATTGGCGCAATTGCTCCAACACACGCAAGCGAACAATTTGCCAACGCTTATGTTTTAAATAAATTTAATGACTTATTATTTCAAGATAACACTCCTTCTTATGGAGAAATTTTTAAAACAATCAAAGAAGATCTGGCAAGCAATTTTTCTACGCTTGAATATTATTATAATTCCCTCACTTATTTTGGTGATCCTTCCTTAATTCCATCGATTTACAAACACCGTTCAGGAAGTATTTCTACATCAAAAACATACTCCGGAAGTTTTGTTATTGATGGCACTATAAACGTTTTATCAGGAGCCAATCTCACAATTTTACCGGGAGCGAATTTATTTTTTGAACATCTTGCACATTTAAATGTGAATGGTTATCTGAATGCTATTGGAACATCATCAAGTAAAATTATATTCAGCCGTCTTTCAGATGCCTATACAACCTGGGGAACAATTAAATTTGAGCAAGTTGGCGAATAGACCCCACCCACTTCAATTCTTGATAATGTTAATATCTATAATTCAAAAGGAGTTTATTGTATAAATAATGATAACGTTATAATTAGAAACTCTTTATTAGATCATTGTAAGGACGGAATATATTTGTATAATTCAGCCCCTCAAGTTATTAATAATAGTATTATATATCTGACTCAGTACGGTATCTACGGAGAAGCAAATGGGAAGTCACCTCTTATAAAAAATAATATTATAAATAGAACGCCGAATCCAGAGTATTCGTATGCAGGAATTTATTTTTCAAATGGGACAAATTCACTTATTACAGTAAACGATATCAGTGGTTTTAATTACGGATTATACCTTAGCGGTGGGGGTTATTCGACATTTGCGGATGAAAATTATGATACGCCTGATATAAACAACCGCTTCCGAAATAACAATTATGGAATTGGGGCAGCTAATTCCAGCAGGATATTTGCTGGTTCACCGTTTATTATTTCAACTTATTGCTTCAATGGTATTTATGATAATTTATACTATGATGCAGAAGCTCATACAAATGGTATTATTTATTCGCAAAGTAACTGGTGGGGAAGTGATAGACCTCGAATTTTAACTTATTCAGGTGGATATATTGACGCGAATAATCCGCTTGATTATGATCCCTGGGAACAAATACCTGACAATATGTCTATCGGTGAGGGATTTTCAAGAGATAACCCTCGTATTGACAGTTTGTTGATTGGTTTTATTCTAGAGAGGGAAGGGGATATTGCAGGTGCTGTCAGACATTACAAACAGTTCATAACTAATAATTCTCATCCTCGTTTTGCCCTCGCAAGATTAGTTGATTTGAAGAACAAATATCAGGTTGAAAATATTAAGGAATATCTGGTAACATTACTGGCGGGAAACAGACCATATAAACCGGTCATTTTAACATTATTAGCAGGGATACTGCTAAATGAAGATAAATATGATCAGGCAATGCTGTTATATGATCAAATAATAGGTATTTACCCCAACACTTATCATTCTGTCAATGCTTTATTTGAAAAATTTTTCGCAACCTTACACCACGAAAATAATTTAGTCTTGGCAGCAACGTTACTTCAGGAATTAGAAAACTTAAATCTTGAAGATGATGAATACTTAACCAGGTTATCAATTGCTCAAGATCATTACAATAGTATGACGGAATTTCTCGGAAAGTCTAATAATCAAAATATGGAACAGACACAAACCGGATTACCTAAAGAATATGAATTGCTCGGTAATTATCCAAATCCGTTTAATCCATCAACAACAATAAGTTATTTACTTCCTTATATATCACAAGTAGAATTAAAAATTTATGATATAATGGGACGGGAAATTAAATCATTCAATATTGCTTCTCAAACTCCCGGTCGTCAAACATTAACCTGGGATGGAACAAATAGAAATGGTGTTCCGGTTTCCAGCGGGGTTTATTTATACAGAATTACAATGAAATCACTTGAGAATTATGAAACATTTGTTAAGACATCTAAGCTTATGTTATTGAAATAATATTTATTCTACGGAGATAGGCATCTTTAAGTAGGTGTCTATCTCTTTTTAATTTTTGCAATACAAGGTAAGTTCATCATTTAGTAATCTTCACTTTTTAAAACTCTTAAATCACTATTTCAATTCTTTTCCTGAAAAATCTATACGATTTCAATCAAAATGTGTATATTTTTAAGCACTTTTTTTAATTAGTATGATTGAGATAATTAATAACACGCTTCATATAATTGCTAAAGTTAGTAATAGCAAATGTGCCTACCTTCTCAGGATGAATAACTGGGATGCAGAGATCATTACTATTTATGGAGATGAGAGGGACAAATATACATTGCTGAATCACTCTATGATTGATCTTCACAACTCAGGTACTGTTGATGTTGAATCGGTAAGAAGACTTAATGCTTTTAAACTTCTTAATCGTGATGATTCGATTTATTCATTTCTTATCCAGGATATTTTTTCAATAAAAGAAAGAAACGAATCAGTTTACCTGGTTATGTTTTCTGAAAAAGAAAGCCAGTTCAGTTCGGATTGCAGGGATAAAATCCTTTCAATTATTAATATTCTGAGCTTCCAGGTTAAACAATTTCTTGAACTGAAAAGGTACCAGAGAGTTTCCATAAAATCAGAACCGAAATTTGATGCGGAACTGGAAAACACGTTTGATTTGATGAGTGACTGGGAAAAAAGTTTTAATTCGATAATGGAAATTTCACCAAACCTGATTTTCATTTTAAATAAAGATGGAAATTTTATTCTGATTAATGAATCCGGGTTAAATGAACTGGAGTATTCTTTAGCCGAACTTAAAGGAAAACATTTTACACAATTTGTAGAACCAGAATTGCTGAACCAGACAGTTAAAGCATTTAATGAAATTTTAAGTTCGAATGAGACAAAAAGATTTGAAACAATTTTTCTATCGAAATACGAACGCACTGTTAAGCTTGAAGTTTCGGGAAAAACAGTTGTGAAAGCAGGTAAAATTATAGGAATGATTGCTTCTGCACGCAATATAACTAAAGAAAAAATTTATGAAGAAGAATTAAAAAAAATCAGACCAAAGCTTACTGAAACTGAAAGATTAGTCCATATTGAAAGAAAACGAACAAAGGAACACAAATCCCTGATTGATGAATTGAACAGGCTTAAATCAGAATTTATCTCTAACCTTTCTCATGAGTTCAGAACTCCGCTTGCTTCTATAATTGGGTTTTCTGAAACTATAGAATCAGATCCTGATCTGCCTCCTGAAATGAAAAAAGAATTCAACCATGTAATTCTTAATGAGGGGAAAAGACTGGCGAAATTAATAAATGAAGTGCTTGATATCTCGAGTGTAGAAGATGGTTCAATAGTCCTGGTCAGAACAGAATTTAATGTAGTTGAAGTACTTCAATCTATTATCGATTCACAAAAAGAATTAGCCGAAGAAAAATCACTTGAATTTATTTTTGAAAAACCTGAAGAAGAAGTTAACATTGAAGCTGATAAAGAAAGGTTGAGAGAAACTTTTGAAGCTCTGATAAACAACGCAATTAAGTTCAATAACGATTACGGCAGAGTCCGTGTTACGGTAAGTAATCTTTACAGAGAACTGGAAGTTATAGTAAGCGACACAGGTATCGGCATTCCTGAAAAGGATTTACCCTATATTTTTCAAAAATTTTACAGGGTTAGCCGTCCTGGCACGGAAATTCCTGGCACCGGAGTTGGCTTGGTTTTTGTAAAACAGATCGTTGATTTACATAAAGGGTTGATTACGGTTCAGAGTGAACCTGGCGGTGGATCTTCTTTTATTGTTCGGTTACCAAAATTTTCTAAAATTGAAAAAACTGAGGTAGAATCTTGAGTAAACTGGTTTATATTGTTGATGATGAACAGGCTATTTCTAAGCTTCTTTCTTTCTGGGTTAAAGATAAATGGGGTTACGAAGTTGAAGTGTTTTCTAACGGCGAAGACATATTAAAAAAGCTGCATTCAAAACCTGACCTCATACTGCTTGATATTATGTTGCCGGGTTTAAATGGAGTTGAAACATTAAAACGGGTTAAACAGTTTGATGAAAATCTTCCCGTAATTATGCTTTCAGCTCAGGGTAGTGTTGAAGTAGCCGTAGAATCACTTCGTTTTGGAGCGTTCGATTATTTCCCTAAACCAATTGATCAGCAGCGGCTTGAACTGTCAATTAAAAATGCAATTCGTAATTACGATCTTACAAAAGAACTACAAAATCTCCGCGAGAATGTCCGCAAAGAATACAGCTTTGATAACATCATCACTGCTGATGGAAAAATGCAGGATGTTTTCAAACTCGTTAGCAAAGTTCTGGATAATGAAATTTCTGTTTTAATATACGGCGAAAGCGGTACGGGAAAAGAATTAATAGCTCGTGCAATTCACTATAACGGAAAAAGAAAAGAAAAGCCTTTTATTGTTGTTAACTGTGCTTCAATTCCGAGAGAGCTCCTGGAAAGTGAATTGTTCGGACATGAAAAAGGATCATTTACAGGTGCTCATCAAAGAAAGTTGGGAAAGTTTGAGCTTGCAAAAGACGGAACAATCTTTCTTGATGAAATTGGTGAACTTGAAATGCTTTTGCAGGCAAAGCTGTTAAGAGTTATTCAACAAAAAGAATTTGAACGCGTTGGTGGAACTGAACTGATAAAAACAAATGTAAGAATTATATCAGCTACAAACCGGGATCTTAAGCAGGCTGTTGAAGCTAAAGAATTCAGAGAAGATCTTTATTACAGATTGAACTCATTCCCGATTTCAATTCCGCCTTTAAGACAAAGAAGAGCTGATATTCTTGTTCTTGCAGATCACTTTGTTGATGAATTTAACCTGAAGCTCGGTAAAAATATAAAAGGCTTTTCCAAAAAAGCTCTTAAAGCTATTTATGAATATGATTGGCCAGGTAATATTCGCGAAATGGAAAATACAATTGAAAGATGTATGATAATTTCAGATAAAGAAGTTATAGATGTTGATGAACTGCCTACGCATCTGAGAAGTTCAGACCGATCGGGACCAATTGATTTTAACGGATCGCTATTCTCTGACGATACAATTATTCCATTTGAAAAAATTAAAGAGGAAGCAATTAGGCATGCCCTAAAAGTAACTAAGGGAAACATAGTTGAAGCCGCAAAAAGGTTGCAGTTAGGTCGGGCAACCATTTACAGGTTAATGGAAAAATACAATATTGAAAACCGTTCTTATGAATAAAAAATTCAGGTGATAAAAAATGGACTTTACAAAAGAAGCAATTAATAATGTAAGTTTGTTCAGAGTTAATATTCCTCGGGCAACTATGAATGAAGCTGAGGAACTTAAATTTAGTTTGTCCGAAGAGATTAATAATGGAGTAAAAAATCTGGTAGTCGATCTCTCAGATTGCGATTATATTGATTCAACTTTTTTGGGGACACTTGTTGTTACTTTAAAAAAAGTTACGGCTCATGGCGGTGATTTAAGGTTAATTGGTTTCAAACCCGCGGTAAGATCAATGTTTGAATTAACAAGAATGTACAGAGTATTCGAGACATTTGAATCTAAAGATGAAGCTGTAAAAAGCTTTTCTTAATAAATCTTTAAATATGGTCTCGTATGAGATTAAAACGGACAGTATCGATTAATGCAGAACGTTCAGAATAAAACCGTACTTGTAATTGATGATGACGCTACAATCCGAAAATTAATTTCCCACCATCTAATTTCAAATAAATTCAATGTGCTTATGGCAGAGAATGCAGAGGATGCATTCCAGATATTGGATGATCACTCAATAGATATTGTTTTATGCGATGTAACACTTGGAAATATGGATGGATTTACTTTTTGTCAGAAAGTGCGTGAGAATGAAAAACACCGATTAATTCCTTTTGTGTTTGTTACAGCAAAAAGCTCACTAAGTGATAAATCAAAAGGAATGGAAGTTGGCGGTGATGATTTTATTACAAAACCATTCGATGTTGATGAACTACTTCTTAAAGTAAGAGCACTTTTAAGAAGGTCGCAAATCTATAAAACATTCGGTGCAAGAAAGAAAGTTGAAAGTTCTTTCTCAGTTAAAACTCCATTAATTGTTTTAATTGATGATGATGTATCGCTTTCCAAAATGTTTCAATATAATTTAAGAAAAGCTGGATTTGAATGTCTGGTTGCAAATACACCGCAGGATGGATTTGAACTTGTTAAAAATACAGTTCCTGATGTGATCATATCTGATATTATGATGCCTGAAGTAGATGGCTATGAATTAAGAAAATTAATATTAAATGAACCTACAATCAGATCAATTCCATTTATATTTTTAACTGCAAAAGGAAGTGAAAAAGATATTCTGGATGGTTATGAACTTGATATAACTGATTATGTTTTAAAAACTGCAGGACCAAAAGTTATTGTTGCAAAAGTATCAGCCATTATAAAAAGCCTGGGCAAAGAAAGAGCAAAAGCAGTCCAGGAACTTCACCAGGCTGCTGATTCTATGAGAGTAAAAGTTGTACCTGATTATTCACCTCAATTTGATGGATATGAAATCAATCACTGGCATCAGCCTTTTGGCGGAATTCCCGGAGGAGATTTTTTAGATTATTTTATGCTTGATCAAAACAGGCTTGCAATTATACTTGGTGATGTAATGGGGAAAAGATGGGGAGCCTGGTTTTTTGCTTTGGCTTATGCTGGTTATATCAGGAGTGCAATCAGAAGTGTCCTGCAGGCAAAGGATTCATTTTCTCCCGGAAAAATTCTTGAAAAAGTTAATAAGGCAGTTTACCAGGATTCAAAAATTTCTGAAGTTTTTACTACACTTTCTGTTCTGATTCTTGATAGAGAAAATTCCAAAGCACATTATTCCGGTGCCGGTGATTTGCCAATATTATATAAAAGTGTTCAAAACCAGAATTTAGAAAAAATAAATTCTGATGGATTGCTGCTGGGATTTTCATCCTCAACAAATTATGAGGACTCAATTCTTTCCTTATCTAAAGGCGATTTAATTTTACTCTCAACTGATGGAATAATTGAATCAAGAAATGAAAATGACCAGACATACGGATCATCACGGTTTACAAATTTTGTCAACTCGTTGGAAGATTCTAATAACATTATTCAAAAACTTAAAGAAGATTTTTTTGATTTCACCGGTGGTAAAGTTGAAGATGATATAAGCCTTATTTCGATTAAGGTGAATGAATAATTGGAATTATATGTTTTTTAGAAAAATCTGTTGTTTGTCTCAAAACAGTATTTGTTTACAATTTCTTAACTCATTGATAATAAAAAGATTATAGGTAATATTAAAAGTAATTTGACAAATAGAGGTTGAAACACTTATCTTTACAAAGTCTTAAAATTTCAACTTTTCACAATCGAGGTGGTTTTGAAGGGCGCTATTCTCAAAAATTCGGGTTTTATTCAAAAAAGTCCTGATTTTTTTCAGATTTTAGTTAATTATATCTTTAATCCAATAAAATTCGGTTTGATTGGATTTTCACTTGCTTTTACTCTTCTGATTATAGTAAAAACTTTTTCTTACTTGTTAAAATACAATTCAACTTTTATTGTCGGTATAAATGATGTCAGTTTATCTTTTTTCGGATATCTGATTGTGTTTATGGTGAGATTTCTACAAAACTTTAAAGTAACAAGAAAAGACTAATTTAAAGTTGTTCTGCAGCCTGAAGTTTTTCTGCTCTGTCGGCAATTTTTAATTGTTCAATAAGTTCGTCAAGCTGACCTTCCATAATTCCTGAAAGATTATAAAGTGTTAAACCAATCCTGTGATCAGTAACCCTGTTTTGAGGATAATTGTAAGTCCTGATTTTATCACTCCGGTCTCCACTTCCAACCATTAGTTTTCTTTGAGCTGAGATCTTATCATTTTGCTTCTTCAATTCCAGGTCATACAAACGAGCCTTTAAAACTTTCATAGCTTTATGACGGTTTTTTAATTGTGATCTTTCATCCTGGCACTGAACAACAATTCCAGTTGGCAGATGAGTTATTCTAACAGCGGTTTCAACTTTGTTCACGTTTTGTCCTCCGGCTCCACCTGATCGGAAAATGTCAATCTTTAAATCACCACTATCAATTTCAATTTGAACATCTTCAGCTTCAGGAAGAACTGCCACCGAAGCCGCAGAAGTATGTATCCTGCCGCTGCCTTCAGTTTCAGGAACGCGTTGCACGCGATGGACACCGCTTTCAAATTTTAAATCTCCAAAAACATTATTTCCGCTGAGCATAAAAATAGCTTCTTTAATTCCACCAAGCCCGGTATCATTAATATCGATCAGCTCAGTCTTCCAACCTCTTTGTTCAGCAAAACGTGTATACATCCTGAGCAGGTTGTTTGCAAATAGTGCTGCTTCTTCGCCACCAGTTCCTGCTCTTATTTCCATAATTGCATTTTTATCATCATTTGGATCTTTAGGCAGGAGTATAATTTTTATCTCTTCCTCAAGATTTTCTTTTGTTTCCTTTAATTGCTCAAGCTCCATTTCCGCAAGCTCAACAAGTTCCTTATCACCGCCGGCATCAATTATTTCTTTATTTCCATCAATATTTTTTATCACGTCAGCATACTTATAATAAACCTTAACAATTTCTTCCAGGTCACTTCTTTCTTTTGTCAGAGAAATCATTTTTTCCCTGTCGTTCATCAATCCCGGTTCGGAAAGCTGTTCTGTAACCAGGTCGTACCTGCTTTTAATTTTTTCTAATTTCCCAAGTAAGTTCATTTATCTTTTGTATTTTTGAACGCCAAATATACTGAACAAACGATTTATATTCTAAGTTAACCAGGAGATAATTCAATGAATACCGAGGGGGTCAATTCCATTCCTCAGCATCATAAAGTAAATAATATTTTATTTCTTGCAATGTTAATTGGTCAATTGCTTTTTATGGCTATAGCTGTTTTTGTTGTTCAAAATAGGAATATGGGAATTCCGGATAAAGAGTTAGATCAAATTTTCATTATACTTGTTCCAGTTTTTGGAATGACAGCAATGTTTATTTCACGATTCATTTATAACAAGAAAATAGAATCAATTAAAAATGAAAATGATAAGCTTAAAAAAATTATTGCTTACAGAGCCTCCAAGATTATTAGCTGGGCAATTGTTGAAAGTTCAGTCCTTTTTTCTTTGGTGATTTATTTATTAACCGGCAACAATGTTTTTATTGCTGTTGCAGTTTTTCTGATTGGATATTTTATTATGAACCGACCGTCAAGAGAACAATTTAAAGAAGTATGTAATCTTTCCGAAAGTGACTTTCGGTAATGATAGGATTGGTTTAATTTCCAGATATGAAAAATTTTGACATTCCGCAGTTTTACAGAAGTAATTTTATAACCAAAATTAAAGAAGCACGCAAGCTCGATGATCCGAGGAAGAAGGATTTTAGCCCGACAAAGCTGGAGTTCGGTCCTGTTAATTTTTTTATAGCCCGGCATTTCGGATTTTGTTACGGCGTCGAAAATGCAATTGAAATCTCTTACAAAACGATTGAAGAAAATCCCGGCAAAAGAATTTTTTTGTTGAGTGAAATGATTCACAATCCCGATGTGAATAATGATTTAATAAGTAGGGGAGTAAGGTTTGTGATGGATACTTCAGGCAGACAATTAATTGATTGGAAAGAAATTAATAAAGATGACATCATAATTATTCCTGCCTTCGGAACAACTCTTGAAACAGAATCAATTTTAAAAGAAAAAAATATTGATACGGTAAAGTTTAATACAACCTGTCCGTTTGTTGAGAAAGTCTGGAACCGCTCAGAGCAGATTGGAGCACAAGGATTTACAGTTATAATACACGGAAAGCATTACCACGAAGAAACGAGGGCAACTTTTTCACACAGCGTTACAAATGCACCATCGGTAATTGTCCGCGATCTTGAAGAAACGAAAATTCTTGGGGATATTATTCTTGGAAAAATTCCTACAAAAGATTTCTATAATATTTTTGATAAAAAATATTCAGAGAATTTCAATGTTGAAAAAGATTTGCAGCGAGTCGGAGTTGTGAACCAGACAACAATGCTTGCAACTGAAACCCAGGAAATTGCGGATCATTTAAAAAATGTGATGGTTAAAAAATACGGGAATGAAAATATAAAAGATCATTTTGCTGATACGCGCGATACTCTTTGTTATGCAACAAATGACAACCAGGAAGCAACTTATGGTTTACTTAAAGAACCAGCTGATTTTGCAATTGTAGTTGGCGGGTACAACAGTTCAAACACCGGACACATTGTTGAGCTTTGTGAACAAAATTTAAAAACCTTTTTTATATCCGGAGCAGATAAGATTATTTCAAAAGATGAAATAAGCCATTTCGATTTAAAATCTCACAAAGAAATTTTATCTAGAAATTATATCCCTGGTAAAAAACCAGTGGATATTATTTTAACAAGCGGTGCATCCTGTCCAGATGCAATTGTTGACCAGGTTTTGCAAAAGTTGTTATCATTTTTCCCTGATGCAAAATCTCAGGATGAAGTTCTAAAATCGGTTTTACAGAATCAGACTTATTTAAGCAGCTAAAATTTTTTTAATCTTTCAATCGCTTGTTCGTATTCCATAATAAGCTTTTCAAACAAATCTTTTACTGGCAAAATTTCCTTTATCAACCCAACACCCTGACCGGCTTCCATTTCGCCTTCAATTTCATCACCTTCAAAAATTCCTAATCGCTCCCGTTTGTTTCCTAAAAGTTCTTTTAACTTTTCTTCGTTCCAGCCATCAAGTTCAGCTTTAACAGCACGTTCGGCAAAATCATTTTTCATCATCCTTACAAGTCCGATTTTCCTGAATGCAAGTGTGGTTCCTCCATCACCACTTTCAACAATTTTCTTTTTATAATTTGGATGAGCCGATGATTCAACTGTCGCTGCGAATCTTGTTCCAATCTGTACTCCCTCAGCACCAAGTGCAAGGGCTGCTACAATTCCTCTTCCGTCTGTAATTCCTCCCGCAGCAATTACAGGAATATTTAGAGCATTTGCCAATTGAGGAATCAGAACCATTGTAGTTGTCTGATCGGCTCCATTGTGTCCGCCTGCTTCAACACCTTCACCGACAACCGCATCGCACCCGACTTCCTGGGCTTTTAAACCATGCTTAACTGATGGAACAACGTGCGCAGTTATAATATTATTTTTTTTAAACTGTTCGATAAATTTTTTGGGATGACCAGCAGATGTAAAAACAATTTTTACACCTTCTTCGATGACTACTTTTACAAGCTCTTCTGCATCGCCTCTCAATAAAGGAATGTTTACTCCGAAAGGTTTTTCTGTAACTTTAAAACAATTCCTGATATGTTCTCTTAATAATTCCGGTTTCATAGAACCGGAACCAATCAAACCTAACCCGCCGTTATTTGAGACGGCAGATGCAAGCTTCCAGCCGGAAGTCCAGACCATTCCAGCCTGGATGATTGGATATTTTATGGTAAACAATTTTGTTACACGAGTATCTTTCATTACTGTATATTTTATTTAATAATTGTTTGTAAATATAAAAATAATAGCTGGCATAATTTGGTTTGCAATAAATTGATGGGGTTATATCATTAACCTGACTTCTATATTCTAATTGTATGAGAAAATCTTGAACTTGTACTTACACTTGAGCCCGACTTTTGTGATGCGGATAGTTTGTGATAAAAAAGGTATTTAACTAAGTTTGTAAACTCTTTTGAGAATCTTTAAATATTTGTAGAAAGGTAATTTACGATGTCCTTTTTGTTCACATCTGAATCAGTTTCCGAGGGTCATCCGGATAAAGTCTGCGACGCAATTTCTGATGGAATTCTTGATGCAATTCTATCTAAAGATCCTAATGCAAGAGTGGCATGTGAAACATTCGTTACCACTGGATTGGTTTTAGTCGGAGGTGAGATTACTACCGATGCTTATATAGAAGTTCCTGAAGTTGTAAGAGAAACAGTAAAAAATATTGGTTATACAAAAGCTGATTATAAATTTGATTCTGAATCTTGTTCAGTTCTAAATGCTATTCATTCACAGTCTCCTGATATTGCAATGGGTGTTGATACCGGCGGTGCCGGTGACCAGGGAATTATGTTCGGTTATGCTTGTGATCAGACTCCTGAACTTATGCCAATGCCGATTATGTATGCACATAAATTAGTTAAAAAACTTGCTGACATTCGTAAAGCCGCAAATGGAACAATGCCTTATCTCAGACCCGATTCTAAATCTCAGGTGACAGTTGAATATGATGATAATAAAAATCCTGTTCGCGTCGATGCGGTTGTTATATCTACTCAGCACGATGCTGATGCAGTTCAGAAAAAAATTAAAGAAGACGCAATTGAGTATGTTATTAAAAAAGTTATTCCTGCTGAATTGATTGATTCTAAAACTAAGTATTTTGTCAATCCAACCGGAAGATTTGAAATAGGCGGACCGCACGGTGACAGCGGATTAACCGGAAGAAAAATAATTGTTGATACTTACGGCGGCTGGGCACCTCATGGCGGCGGCGCATTTTCCGGTAAGGATCCTTCAAAAGTTGACCGCAGTGCAACTTATGCAGCAAGACACATCGCTAAAAATGTTGTCGCTGCCGGACTTGCAAAAGAATGTCTTGTTCAGGTTGCTTATGCAATTGGTGTTGCTGACCCGGTTTCAGTTTATGTTGATACAAAAGGAACAGGAGTTATTCCGGATTCAAAAATATCAGAAATGATAAATAAAGAAGTAAACCTAACACCCAAAGGAATAATTGAAAGATTAAAACTCAGAAATCCTGTTTATCAAAAAACATCTGCATACGGGCATTTTGGAAGAAATGAAGAAGGATTTACCTGGGAAGAACTAGACCTGGTTCCTGTCTTTAAGAAATACGCATAGTTTTTTATATTCCCATTACTGAACTTATAAATTGTCTCTGTTGTTTTCAGGGGAAGAAATGTTTATTAAATAAAACGAGGTAAAAGAATGGAAATTACTGAAAAGAAAATTGATTTCTCATTAAAATATAAAGTGAAAGATATTTCGCTTGCCGATTGGGGCAGAAAAGAAATCCGTCTTGCAGAAGCTGAAATGCCCGGATTGATGGCTATCAGGGAAGAATATAAAAATTCAAAACCACTCAAAGGTGCAAGAATAGCCGGATGCCTGCATATGACAATTCAAACTGCAGTTTTAATTGAAACGCTGGTTGAACTTGGTGCTGAAGTTAAATGGTCATCCTGTAATATTTTTTCCACTCAGGATCATGCAGCAGCAGCAATTGCAAAAGCCGGAATTCCCGTATTTGCCTGGAAAGGCGAATCACTTGAGGAGTACGACTGGTGTATTGAACAGACTTTATTTTTTGGTGATGAAAGCAAACCTCTTAATATGATTCTTGATGATGGTGGCGATTTAACGAATACTGTACTTGATAATTATCCTGAGCTTGTAAAAAACATTCGCGGAATTTCTGAAGAAACTACCACTGGTGTACATCGTCTTTATGACAGAATGAAAAAAGGAACTTTGCCTGTTCCAACTTTTAATGTGAATGATTCAGTTACAAAATCAAAATTTGATAACAAATACGGCTGCCGCGAATCTTTAGTTGATGCAATCCGTAGAGCAACCGATTTAATGCTTGCCGGCAAAACTGCTGTAGTTTGTGGTTACGGTGATGTTGGTAAAGGTTCAGCAGAAGCGCTTGCAAATGCAGGTGTGAGAGTGACGGTTACTGAGATAGATCCTATTTGTGCTTTACAGGCAGCTATGAATGGTTTCCCTGTAAAGAAACTGGAAAATGTTGTTCACGAAGCTGATATAGTTGTTACTGCTACCGGCAATTATAATGTTGTCAACGAAAAGCACTTCAAAAAAATGAAGGACAAAACTGTAGTTTGCAACATTGGTCATTTTGATAATGAAATTGATATGGCCTGGCTGAATAAAAATTATGGAGCTACCAGAGATACTATTAAACCACAGGTTGATTTATACAATATAGATGGAAAAGATATAATTGTGCTTGCTGAAGGAAGACTTGTAAATCTCGGCTGTGCAATGGGACATCCATCATTTGTAATGTCCAATTCTTTCAGCAACCAGGTTCTTGCTCAAATAGAGTTGTGGCAGAATCATGATAATTACAAGAATGAAGTTTATGTTTTACCAAAGCATCTTGATGAGAAAGTTGCAATGCTTCATCTTGGCAAACTTGGTGCTGAACTTGAAACCTTAACTGAACAGCAGGCTGAATATATTGGTGTTACAGTTGAAGGACCGTTCAAACCGGATTACTACAGATATTAATTCCCATTTGTAGAGACGCATCAAAATGCGTCTCTACATTTCATTCCAATAAATCTTTTAATGCTGCTTCAAGGTTTTCAAACTTAAATTTATATCCGCATTCTAATAATTTTTCAACTGAAATATTCTGGCTGTCAGTTGCGTGATTACCTAATTCCCCGGCTACTAACTTTATCGCAAATTTTGGAACATGAAACAGGGAAGGACGATTTAAAATTTTTCCAAATTGTCTTGTAAACTCTTTCATTCTGACTATTCCGGGGGAAGCTGCGTTTAACACACCTGAAATATTTTCATTATCAATTGCGTGCAGATAAATTCCGACAATATCATCAATATGAAGCCAGGGAAACCATTGATTTCCATTTCCAAGCGGTCCGCCGACAAATAGTTTAAAAGGCAGGTATAATTTTTTCAGAAGCCCTTCACCTTTACTGAGAACCAATCCTGTTCTTACTGAAACTCTTCTTACTCCAGATTTATCAACTTCAGCAGCTTCCTTTTCCCAATCAATACAAAGCTTTGCTAAAAAATCATCAGCGGGATTTGAATCTTCTTTTAATAATTCTTCACCTCTGTCGCCGTAATATCCAACTGCGGAAGAACAAATAAATACTTTCGGTTTTTGTTCGACTGTTTCAATTGCTTCGATTAAATTTCTTGTACTTATTATTCTGCTTTCATAAGCTTTCTTTTTAAATTTATCATTCCATCTTTTTGAACTAAGATTTAAACCTGCAAGATGGATAACAACATCTTTTCTGTCGAGAAAATATTTCCATTTCTCCGGGTAGCTGTAATCCCATTCTATAAATTCTGATGCATTCGGTAAAATTTTTTTGGCTTTGGTTGGGTTCCGTGTAAAAACAGAAACTGAATCACCCCTGCGAAAAAATTTCTCCGTTAGCCTCGAGCCAATGGAACCTGTTGCACCGGTTATAAGAATTTTTTTAGCCATATCATCTCCGCAATTATTTGTAAATCAATTCAATTTGAAATAAATATTTCTTTCGGTAATTTATACCGAGTTTCTTTTTATGGAGTTAATTAAATATTCAGTTTCAATTGATCCAGATTCACAGGTAAAAAGTATTTTTTTCATAAGAAAATTTGGTGGTTAGTATTATAGATTTCAATATAACAAATATCATAAAACTCAAGTTCGTTTTTTAGTTAAAAAATAGATTTATTTTGGCTTTTTATTTGAGAAAATCATCGGTGGGAAAGAATTTATAGGAAGTAAAATGTATATAAAACGTACAATTGTAATTTTAACAATATTATTCTTTACTAATCCATTTGCTCAGTATTCTAAAAACTCTGCTGCGGTTCGTAATATTGATTTAGTAACCAATCCCAATATTGAAACAAGCATTCAATTTAAAAGTTTAGGATCATCTAACGAAATCCCCTGGGTTGGTGAGTATGGCATTACTGAAACAGTTGCTGATATAATGGAAAGGGAAAGAAATAATCCCAAAAGATATTACACTGAACCACTTTTCAAGAAAGAGTTTGAATCACCAAGGGAAAATCTTCCACCAACTCCAGGATTGGAAGTTTCACAATGGCCAATTTCTTCAAATGATTTTTATCCACCAATTGAACCTATGAATCCCCAAACTGTTGGGGTAACTTTTCTTGGAACTCAAATTTCTGATGGACCAGGTTATGTTCCACCTGACTGTATGGGAGACGTTGGTCCAACTCAAATAATGGTGGCAGCAAATGGCAGAATTAGAGTATATGACAAGACGGGAGTTCTTGGACCTTTGGATGCTGATATGGATGTTTTTTTTAGTTCGGTTAGAAATGGTTCTAGTACGAGTGACCCGCACATCAGATATGATAGATTAAGTCAGCGGTGGTTTGCTGTAATAATTAATGTTGCTTCCACTAATAACAGAGTCTTAATAGCCGTAAGTAGCGGATCAACCATTACTGGAACCTCAAGCTTCACATTTTTCAACTTCCAGCACAATCTTGTTTCTCCTGCTGGAGATGGTGGAAAGTTTGCCGATTATCCTACATTAGGTGTTGATGTAAATGCGCTTTATATAGGTGTAAATAATTTTTTAGGAAATAATTTTAGTAGTTGTACCGGATTTGTCGTGAGAAAATCATCCATTCTCGGTCCCGGACCTATTGCAGCGACAGCTTTTAGAAATATTTGCACCGGTTCCATTGCTGGGCCTTACACTCCACAGGGAGTTGATAATGATGATCCTGATGCTACAGAAGGATACTTTATAGGAGTTGATGCACTGGTATTCAATCAACTTGATATAAGAAGAATTTCAAATCCTGGTGGAACACCAACCATTTCGAGTAACCTGAATATTACAGTTCCAACAACTTATTTTCCTTTAACTGTACCAGCATCTGGTACTTCAACTTCATTGGATGCCTTGGATGATAGACTATTTGCGGCTCAAATACGTAAAAATAAAAATACTGGTATATCTACTCTTTGGACAGCTCATAACATTCGTGTTAATACTTCGGGAGTGGGTGGGTCGGGTGGAACAAGAACCGCTTGCAGATGGTATGAGATAACTAATCTCTCAACTACACCAACATTAAATCAATCAGGAACTTTATTTGACGGTGTAGCAGCCAATCCTATGTTTTTTTGGATACCTAGCGTTGCTATGTCCGGGCAAGGGCATATGTCCTTGGGCTCAAGCAGAGCAGGAACAGGAAGACGAGCTGAAATTGTTGTTGCAGGAAGATTATCATCCGATGTTTTAGGAACAACCCAAAGTTTTACGCTTGCTCAAACAAGCACAACTGCTTATAACGTAACAGTAACGGATCCCCAACGTTGGGGTGACTATTCCCAGGTTGGAATTGATCCAAACGATGATATGACAATGTGGACATTTCAGGAGTACTGTAATGCAACAAATTCCTGGGGAGTAAGAGTTGTACAATTGTTAGCACCACCTCCAACTACTCCAACTTTGTGTACTCCATCCGCTATTCCTAATCAATCTTCTGTAAATATTGTTGTTACGGGGACAGTTGTAAACGGTTCTGGCTTTTTTGATCCTGGTGTTGGATTTCCAAATCATATTATTGCTTTATTCTCACCTGCAGGAATTGTTGTAACCAGTGTGGCTTATAATAGTCCAACACAGATCACATTAAACTTGAATGCTTCAGGTGCTGCGGACGGTTCATATACTCTCACAATTACTAATCCTGATGGACAAAGTTCAACAAGCGCTGCAGGGATACTAACGGTTGATCACAATCTCCCCGTCGAACTCTCTTCCTTCACAGCAAAAGTACTACACAGCGGTGAGATTCAGCTTGATTGGCGAACTGAAACAGAAGTTAACAATTATGGTTTTGAGATCGAACGTAAAAACCCACCCCTAAATCCTCTCCCGGGAGGGGAAGAAAAGGGGTGGGTGAAGATTGGATTTGTGGAAGGACACGGCAACAGCAACTCACCTAAGGAATATTCATTCACAGACAATAATACTAATTATGGTAATTATTCATACAGGTTAAAACAGATTGATAATGACGGCAGTTTTGAATTTAGTAACATTATTGAAGTAGACGCCGGTTTAATTCCGGATGGATTTGTACTTGAGCAGAACTACCCCAATCCTTTTAATCCGGCAACAAAAATTAAGTTCGCACTGGCGGAGACACAGAATGCGAAACTAATAGTATTCGATATACTGGGCAATGAAGTGGCTGCGTTATTTAACGGAATAGCGGAAGGTGGAAAAGTATACGAAAAAGAATTCGATGCAAAAGAACTTTCAAGCGGTATTTACATTTACAGGCTGGAATCAGATTCGTTTGGTGAATCACGAAAGATGCTGCTGATAAAATAGGAACTATTTCACTTTATAATTTTCATTACGCCCCGGATTTCCGGGGTTTTTTATTTTTGTTATCAGAAATTTAACATAAGAATGCTGTATGTATTTAAAATTATAATTATGTTTAATCATAGAATAACAAATAAAATATTAAACTATTTCCGGAGGGATTAATGAAATCAAAACTTTACAATATTTTTTTTACTGTTGCAGTTTTATTTACTACCTGTAATCTATTTGCCCAGGCTCCGACTTCAGCGTGGATAAATGAATTCCATTATGATGATACCGGTGCAGATACACTCGAATTTATCGAGGTTTTGGTTAATGACGGATTCACTGATTTAACTAACTTCACTGTAACATTATATAATGGCAACGGCGGTGCTGTTTACGATACAAGGACTCTGGATCTTTTTACGCAGGGAACCACCCAGTTTGGTTTTACACTATATTCATACGACTATACAG
The DNA here is from genome assembly GCA_963715745.1 of uncultured Ignavibacteriales bacterium. Classification (GTDB taxonomy): domain Bacteria; phylum Bacteroidota; class Ignavibacteria; order Ignavibacteriales; family Ignavibacteriaceae; genus CAWGJF01. The sequence goes on along the minus strand of OY970271.1, from coordinate 3,416,434 downwards.
CAAACGGCGGTAGTATTCAAAACGGAGCTCCTGACGGATTAGCAATAGATTATAATGGTACATTAATTCCCGGACAGTTTTTAAGTTATGAAGGAACTTTTACCGGTGTTGGCGGACCTGCAGATGGAATGATGAGTACTGATATCGGAGTTTTAGAAGACGGGTCAACAATTGAAGGCAGTTCAATTGGACTAACAGGTACTGGAACACAGTATTCAGATTTTACCTGGACAAATTTTAGTGGAACAGCTACTCCAGGTATGCCCAATGTTGCGCAAACTCTTCCTGTTGAGCTTACTTCATTTACTGCAAGATTAGTTAATAATAAAGTTGTACTTAACTGGCAGACTAATTCTGAAGTTAATAATTCAGGATTTGATATTGAACGAAGCAGTGCTGCAAACAATAGCTGGAATAAAATCGGGTTTGTTGAGGGATCCGGTACAACTACAGAACAGCATTCTTATTCTTTTACTGATAAGGAAACTTTTTCAGGAAAGTTTTCCTACAGGTTAAAGCAAATTGATAATGACGGCTCCTATAAATACAGCAGCATTGTTGAAGTTGATGCAGGTCAGTTTCCCGGAGAATTTATACTTAATCAGAATTATCCGAACCCGTTTAATCCTACTACTAATATCAGGTTTGCAGTAAAAAAAGATCAGCAGGTTAAGCTAAAGGTTTACAATGTACTTGGTAATCTGGTTGCAACTTTGTTTAATGGTAATGCTGAAGCGAATAAATTTTATAATGTTGAATTTAAAGGCAGCAATCTTTCAAGCGGGATATACATTTACAGGCTGGAAGCAGGTTCATTTATAGCCTCACATAAAATGCTGTTATTAAAATAGTCTTTAATATTTTTTAAATTTAATCTTGATAATACCCCGGTTCGCCGGGGTTTTTTATTTGGAAAATCAATAAGTTTGTTTTGCAATTAATTTGCTGATACCGGTTAACAGAACTAAAGAAGGGGAATTTCTTAAGTAGCTTTTTCATGCAAAATCTACTTATTCAGTTTCATTATTTCCCCATTGTGTGAATCAAATAATTGTATTGAAGATTACTTCAGGATATATCATGTTTCTAACCTGAATTATTAAAGGTTATTATTAATCCCGGGAAGTTATTCTTTAACGGTATTGAATTTGCTTGAGAAGAATTGATAAGCCCGGATGGCACTTTATGATCAGATATTTAAAAATTCTGTTTTATTTAATAGCAATAACTCTCCTTATAATTGGCTGCAACCAAAAACAGCAACCCGCTGCCAAACCTATAGACAGCACTAAAGTTTTTACATTTGATACTCTTTTTACAAATCCAGGTAAAACAGGCGGAAACACAACAATTATAAAAACGAATCTCAGGGGCGATACAGTTGATGTATGGACAAAAAACTGGAATTTAAATGGAATATATAATAGCGGACATCTGCATAATAATCTTTTCCGGCAGCCTGTTTATTCAGTTGATTCAGTATTTAACCGTGATAATAAGCTAACAGAGCTTAAAAGAAGTATAGATTCATTATCGGAGTATCAGCATTACTTTTTTAATGAAGCAGGGGATACTGTCAAGACTTTAATCGGTATTCACACGCAAAAATATTTTGTAATTTTTCAGCGCACTCACACTAGTCCGCCTAACTATGTAGCTTTTCTCGATGGCAACCTGAAATCAAAAATAAATATTAAAGAAACGGATTTTATGAATGCACAAAGGTCTTTTAATATGAAGTGTGAAATGGTGGGTATGCTGAAGCCGAAAAGGTAGGGGAATAAACTTTTCAGCCAGCTTACAACAAACCTTCCTTTTGTTTTCTCTCCCTTTCTTTTCTCTGCCGGATAAGCTGCTGCTCTGCCCTGTATTCTCTAAGCCATTCTTCCACTGAAAATTTTATAAGGAAACAATAAAGATAAAAAGGAAGCATCAGCAGCGGCATCCAGAGTGCAGCAAAAATACCTCCGTGAATTACTAACAGGGAAATTACCCCGGGCAAAACGACAAACATAATATATGTTGTCAGCCAGCCGTAGCGTTTTTCTTTTGTGAGTACATAAATTATATAAGGTGTGAAAATAACAGGCGGACTGAAAATTAAAAATATAACCAGGTGAAATACCGGGCTTGAGATTTTAGCTGCAGATGTTATATGTCCAATCGCAAAAAATATAATGCCTGCAAAAACGGGAACTGTATAACCTGCCACAAGTAGCTTCCTGAACTGCTCAACAGTGTCTATATCCCTTATTATTTTTGATGTGCCTTCCATCTTTCATACTTTCACTTACAATTATGGGGTCAATAATCACGCCGCGCTGTTTATTTCTTATTTTTCTATTTTTTTTATTTGCCTTCCATTTGAAATATTATTGTTCCCGTAAATTTTCTAAAAGTAATTGTAGCTTTATCCGGCGGCAGATAAGTATTATTGTCTGTTAATAATGTATCAATCAATAAAGTGTCACTAATAAAATTATAAGCCGCAACGGTTGTACTTTGTCCTTGATATAAATGCACATCCCCTGATCCTTCGCCCTCCTTACCAACTATTTTGAGATTAATAAGAATAGTATCGCTTGTAAAATTAATTATTTCATTATGCACAAGTTTAGAATTTGAAGCTGCGATTTCAAGATTGAGATGATTTAGTGAGTTTTCCTGAGTATAAAATATATTGTATGAATCAAGCAGATGGTTTTGATCCTCATTACACGAAAATAATAAAACCAAAATAATCATTAATAAATATTTGACTTTCATTTAATCCCCACTTGTTTTTAGGAAGATACTTTGGTCATTTCACATCTCCAGCTTTATATAGTTTTGTTATTACTTCACCTGGCTAATGCAGGTTTTTTGTCAAATGCCGAACCTGCTTGCCGGCAGGCAGGTGCGAAAACGCTTTCGGGTTGAGTCCACAATTTTGTCTTTGCCAAAATTAACTTATTTAATGAACCTGCGTTTTTCACCTAAAATTGAAACTTTTGTAAGTGGTTCATTAGCATTGGCTTGTTAGTTTGCTTCTCTGTAAATAAGGGTTGCTTTTGGCTTTGCTATTATGGATACAAAAGGCATTTGAGCCAAAACAACAAAAATCAAAGCAGAAGCCCTTTTTGTGTAAAGATGATTTATTTCATCTCTTGTAAGTTTGCCTTTTTCCTTTAAATGATGATAACATTGTTCAAAAATTGAATAATCTATTTTACTGGTATTACCATTAGAACTTTCTCTTTTCAAAAAATTATAATTAACCTCAATTATTTTGTTTGATTTACCAGTTATAGTGTCAATGTATTTATTAGTTAATGGAATAATATGTGATTTCCATAAACTGCCAAATTCATCTTTATCATTTTTGTCTAAATTATTCTTTATCTGATCTGAGTTTTCACTAATATTTAAGGAATCATCCATAGCCCAATTCTCAAAAAATTCCACCTCTAATTTTTTAGACACATTTTTTGCATCTTGAGATATCATACCATTTGTTATAAAAACTGCTTTTGTGCAATCATAATATTTACATCCAGCGTAAAGATACATTATATCTTTATAATTAGAGATGCGTACATCATATAATTTAACTTGTATAGCTATTTTTTCACTTTCTTTTTCAGCTATTATATCAACACCATAGTCATAAGATTTTGGTGTCATTTTAATTTTATAATTTAGTTTTGAGTAATAAGCTGCTATTTGCTTTTCAAAATATTCAGGCGTCATACTTTTTCCAATTGAATTAATCTTCTTCCTCAATATCTGCTTCAGGTAATAATAATTCATCAATCGTATTAAGTTGTGTCAAGGAATCTTGTGCAATACCTTGGAGCTCTCCTATCATTGAAGTCATATTATTTGCAACTCTCTCGATTTGTGTCTCTCGCTTTTTCCACAAACGCTGCATTGCATTTTTTTCTTTATCCAAATCAGTTTTCATACTAACAAACGTGCTAACAACTGATTTTATTTTCTGGACAAACTGTGGACTATTTAGGTAATTGTAGAGCAATTCCATTTTTTCACTTTTACCAACATTAGCTTGCTTTTGTTTATTTGTTTCGAGCAATGTAAATCTAAGTGTATTTGAGACTGGCAAAATAAGCTGGTCTGATATTACCCATAAGTCGTCAATTTTAGTAAACAATTCCTCACAATCTTTAGGCAATACAGTCGTAACTAAAATTGCAACTTCTGCACCAGCCTCAATTTGATCATCTTTAAGTTTCGGAATCCATTTATCTGACCAGTTCTCGTGACGTTTAGCCTCCCACAATATTTTGCCACAGTTTTGACCTAAGTTATTAAAAACAGTCTGAAGTACATCAGCACCTTTAACACCTTTTTTGATGGGTTGAATATCATCTTGAGGAAAGGATTTCCTCAACAAATCCTCAAGTAAAATTTCAAGAACCTCTCCAGTAAACTGTTGAGATTTACTCTCTAATTTTTTCCTTAAATCTTCGTTGGCTTTTTGTACATCAGCCAGTTTTTTATCATACTCAGCTTTTTCTAATTTATATTCTTCTTCCTTTTCTTGAATTGCCTTTTTACGAATACTGTCTCTTTCAGCATCAATTTGTCTTTTAGCTTCGAGCTTTATATTTGTTTTTTCTTGTTCGAGTTTTTCTTTTTCTTTTAGTAATTTCAATTCATTTTCTCTTAGAGTACTTAAAGCATCATCTTTTAATTTTAATTTTTCTTCCAGTGCTTTTTTATCATTAGTAAATTCTTCGAGAGCCTCTTGTCTAGCCTCTTGTTTTGCTTTTTTGATACTTAGTTTAGCCTTTTCAATTTTGTCATCTTTTTCAGAAAGAGTCTCTTGAAGTTCTTCGATTTGTGATTGGTATTTCTTGGATAACTTCTTCTCTGCAACATTGGAGGCTTCGATAGCAAGTTCTTTTTTTAATTTTTCAGATTCCTTATTGTATTCATCTTCGTATTTCTCAATCGTGTGCTTTGCAATACCTTCGTCAAGTTTAAATACTGCAGAGCATTTAGGACAGACGATTTGTTCATCAGATTTTATGATAATTTTTGCTGACACAATTACCTCTCTAATTTTTGCAAACTAACGGCGTTGCGCCTAACCCGCCGCTCCTTAGAGTCCGGCAGACTCTAACGGAGTCTGACGACCCATAACAGCAATGCAGCTTTGAAAAACGAACGCCAATAATTATTTATTATTCTATTTTGTTAACTACATTTAAAGAGCAATTAACATTTACAACACAACTTAATAACCCAACAAATGCCGCTTCGTTTAAAGCGGTCGGCCTTGAAGAACTGGTTATACGGTTTTATTTACAGAATATTTTTTATTGTTTACCATCAATAAAATAAATCCAAGAACTCCAGCGATCAACAAACCATAATCTTCATGGATTGTTAATTTTAATGCTGCTCCGAATCCGATTATTGACCATACAAGAGGAATAATAATAGTTAATACAGATATTTTTCTATTTATGAAAAGTAATACACCAAATGTGAATATTGTGGTTGGACAAGGTAACCCGAATGTTGGTGAATATGGATATTGATGACCAAATAGATGACCTAAGATTGGATATACAATTAGACCATAAGCTAGGAATATGATGCCAACATAATTGAAAATATTATTTTGATACTCAAACGTAATGTTACCTTTTAAAACTCCATAAATACCAAATAATATTCCTTGAATGATGAAAAGTAATCCGAATAAATACGCCGCTTTATTTATTGTTGTAAAAAACATTAAGTGGTAGAATATTCCAATCCACAGCCAAAAGAAGGACAAAGCAGCAGAGATAATCTTTCCATTATTTTTGATGGGCTTGAAAAGTAAATAGACGCAGCTAAATGCGATTAGATAAAAAACTATTTGAAGTGGAAATACACTTTCGTTATAAGTTTTGAAAACACTTAAGAACTGATCAATAGTAAAAGGCAATTGCATTTTATCTACTCCAATTATTTATTGAATATTCCTTTCAATATATCCAACCGTATAACGGCGTTGTGGCTAAGGCGCAGCTCCTTAGAGTCCGGCAGACTCTAACGGAGTCTGACGACCCATAACTACAACGCCGCTTTAATTAATAATTTTTATAACTAAAAAAATCCTTCATAGCACTACTACCTTGAACAAGACTGCCGAAACGGAACGACTAATATTAAAACTACACAAATGCCGAATGCGAAAACGCTGTCGCCTTGAGCCACTTGTTATGCTTACCTTTGACATTAGTGAATATTTACTTAATAATAAATTGTATCCCAATTGAAACAAGAGTTAATAAAATGAGAACAAAGATTAAAATGTTCTGTTTCTTATATTGCTTATTTTGTTCCTCAAATTTATTTTCAATTTTAGTCGTCATTAAGTTAAAACCAGATGTTAGAGTAGATTCAAGAACTCTTTGCATTTGTTTTCCTTCATCTCTTATCTCAAGCTGAATATCAGACTTGTGCTTTTCTAAGCGAGAAAATATTGAGCTGTCCAATTCTTTCTGAAAATTTTTATTATCATCATAAATTTCTTTTATTCGCATAAGCAAAACAGATTCAAGCTTTTCAATCTGTTTATAAGATTCTTCGAGTCGAGTTTTTATCTCTTGTGAAACACTCGAAAGTGTGGAATTATTTTGTTCCAACAAAACAATATTATCATAAATATCTTTTTTTAATTTTCCTATTTCAGAATACACCTTATTAAACTCAACCAAATTATTGGACTGATTATGTAGTTCTTTGATAACGTTATCCAGTTTTTCTAAATCCATCAGAAATCCTTTTATTTATTTTCTTTAATTCTTCATTTGATATTGCAAGAATGACAGTCAACGAATAATTATCTTCTAAGTGCTTATAAATTTTCTGAAGCATCTGTGTTGAGGGAAAGTATTTATAAAATGGCTCAGCGAGAAAATATTTATTTTTTTTATTAAGATTTTTACCTATTGTGAGAATATTTGAAATAATAGATTCTATTTCTTCTTCTCTGTATTTTTTTATATGTTCTAGTGAACCTTCAAAGCGATTTTTCCCGTCGATATTTTCGTAATCATCAAGCAATAATCTTATGATACCACTAATAAGATCCAAGCCGGTATTATACATATAACTTTCCAGAAAGCGGCTTAGATTGTCTCTCAGACTTTCTATCTGTCTTTTTGTTATAAATTCATTGCTAACTGTATTATTTTTTACTTGATAGAATACTTCAAACCACTTTTCAAAATCATTAGGATTGTCTGCTATATGCTGAAGTGTAAAACTGGTCTGTGTAAATTTGAAATAGTTCTCTAATCTTAACTTGAATTCTTCCTTGGTAATTATACCATCTGCAAGGGCACACGAATTTTCATATATGTTCTTAAGCGATTGACGACGGTTATAGGCAAAGTTATCATAAGACCATTGAAGGAGAATTAAGATGTATTTGTCTAAATCTGAACATCTTTTATTTAAAATCTTTTTGTAATTAGAATATTTATCATCTATTTGAATGGCAGGTAATGAGAATTCAGAATCATATTTAGCAATTGTTTTTAACAGGGATTGTTTAATAGATTCATCAGAATAGTTTTTATAGTCAACAGTAAATATCCCGCCTCCAAAAAAATTATCTATTGTCCAGTCTGAGATTATTCCAAGTTGGCTCAATCGATAAATCGCTTTTTCTAATGAAGCTTTTGTTGTTCCAAGATCATTACCATTAATCGTTACATCTAACTTATTAGGTGCGGAATATTTTTTGTGGAGATTTTTAATAAGCTGATATTCATCTTTTATGATTAAAAGACTGCTTGAAAAGAGAAATAATTGTGTATTAATATCACCTCTAATATTTCTAATCAGACCATCTGTTATTTGATAACCTCTATTACCATAACTTCGTTTTTCATTTGCAGTTAATATTTTCTGCAAAATAATATTTCCATTTGAATCACGAACTGTATCCAAGAACTTTGAGTAAGGTGTTTCTCTATGCCATACTTGGTTCAAAATCGCACCATTGTTCGCTTTTGTCAATAAAACATAACATTCAGCATTCTGATTACTAAAATTATTCTTATCCCTTCCAGCTCTACCGGCTTCTTGATACAAGGCTTCCATTGAACTAGGAATCCCATAATGAAATGTATAATAAATATTCCCTTTGTTAATTCCCATTCCGAATGCCTTTGTGGCTGTTAGTAAAGGAAATTTATTTTTTTTGAAATCATCTTGCGTAATTTTTTTTTGATCATCATATTCTTGATCTGTCATTATTGGTATATTATTAATTGATGGTATAGTACCAGAAAAGTACCTAACATCTTTTTGGAAGTAATTTTTTAATTTCAATGATAATGGATAACAACCTTGTTTTCCGTTAACTGTGGGAGTGAAAATTATTCCACATTTTGCATAATGACTTTGCGCTTCAAAAATAGAAAGTCTTTCTTGAAATTTGGTCAAGTTTTGTAATAATACAGTTTCTTTATTGTTATTATCATTAATTACATTGAATTCCAATTCTTTTCTACTGTAATCGATAAGTGTTTTAACATTTTCTTGCGCTATGCCAAACTCAATTTGAATATCCTTAATAACATTAATCGATGCAGTTGCAGTTAGTCCAATAAAATTAAAATCTGAGCATAGTTTCATAATTGTATTTGACAGATTAAGATATGCAGTACGAAAGTCGTGTCCCCATTCTGAAAGACAATGGACTTCATCAATTACAGCATAGGCAATATTAAAAGATTTTGTCACGGTAATAAAATATTTTCGAAAGGATTTTACTTGAAATCGTTCTGGCGAAATAAAAATGAAGAAGTATTTTCCACAAGCAAATTCATTTTGAATTCTTTCTTTATCTTCCCCGTCATCCTCGCTTGTAATGTGGTTGATTCTTGAAAAATAAACAATATCTAACTCAGCTTTTTGATCGTACATTAATGATTTTATCGGGCAGACAACAAAACTTATTGACGGCTGTAAAATTGCGGCTAATTGATAACAAACGGATTTCCCACTACCAGTTGGCAGAAGACCAATTGTATCCTTTCTTGCAAGTGCATTTGCAATAATAGGAAGTTGACCATCATTAAAAGAAAGATTATTGGTTTCTTGAAGAAATATATTATTTAGTAAAAATAGTAAGGATTTAGAATCTGAATTATTATCCCCGAATTTCAGATTATATTTAACAGGTGTTGTGGTGGATATACTGAAATAATCGTAATCTAAGAATGAATGAAAAACTAAATTACTACCATTTCCTTTTTTGAAATATAAATATCGATCAAGGTAGTCAGTTCTTACAAATATTATTTCTGATTTAGTTTGAAATTCATCAGTATATCTCTTTAGTAAACTGAAATCAACCTTAATAATTTGGGAATCGTTTGAATATTCATCTGTAGAATTTATACTTCTTAAAAAATATTTTGGTTTTGTGAATGATAATTTTTGTAGTTTATAAATATGTTCAAACCATAAAAACAAATCTTCAATAGCTTTATCCGCAAAATATTTTACATCTCTTTCTAATACTTCAATTTTCCAGTCATTGTTAAAATCTAATTTACCATTTTCTAATAAGGATAAAATAAGTATTTGGAAGCGCATTATTGCTGTGGCAACATAAATGGGGTTAGCTGTATCAATTCCTTGTTGATAAACTTTCATATAATTTTCGAGAGAAATAAAGGTAGCATCTTTTTCCCTTATTTCATTTTCTTTAATAATTATTTTTTCTATTCTCTTACTAATAGATTTAATTTTAGCTTGAAAAGTTTCGTTCTCAGATTCGAGTTCAGTTGTAGTAATTCTAACAGTCAATATTCCATATTTACTTAAATGCCGATCACGTTTATTGTCATTTAAATTATCTCTATGCTGTCCGCCATCTATTTCTATAACTAAAAATGCTTGTGGCAAATAAAAATCAACTTGTTGATTTTTAAATTCATCAACTGGGACTTGAGTAATTTCATTGATTGGTATTTCTGGTAAGATTAAAGATTGGATAAAAACATAATCGGATAAATACTTTGGAATTAATTCCTCATAAAATTTTTTAGCAGGAAAGTAATTGCCCTTAACATCTCCCCTTATTATTCTTTCCCATTTGGGTAATTCAGCATCTATCAGCGCATATGGTTGAATAAACTCAGTATTTCTATGGATAGCCCCGATTTGGGTTTGCAAATACTTTGATAATAGTGTTGGCTTACCTCTTTGTAGTATGTTTTTTAAAATACAAATTCCAGCAAGATATTCATTAGTAACTTTTTCACCACTTAAGTTCTGGATTACAAAATTGTGGTTGCTGTGTGAATAATTTGCCGAATATTTCTTCAATTAATTTCCTTAATATTTTATCAATTTTGTAGTAAGTATAACGACGTTGCAATTAAAGCGCCGCCCATAACTACAAAGCAGCACTAAATTACAAACGCCAAAAAAATTACAAACTGTTGTTAATTTTCATCGCAACAACAGTTTGTTAGATACTTATTTTTACCTATAATGTTCAACAACAATGTTGAACTTTTTTATAAACTTTATGAATACACCTAACGACTGCATCGAAGAGGCGGTCGCTTTGAATTGCAGGTTATGTAGCTGTTCTTTATTTAATAGACGCTTCAAGAATATAATAAAACTTATTTTGGGATATTGTAATTGTCCTATCATAGGAAGAAATAATTCTATCAACTGGAATTGCAACAAAAGTTGTAAAATCACCAAAATAAGTTGGACTTAATAATATGGAATGTTTAGTTCTACCCGATAGATAAGAAATGTCTGATGCATCTTTCCTATTTGTAAAACCCAATAATATTATTTTATCTTTATTAATAAAATGGATTTCATATTCGGAATCACTATTTCTAAAACGACTTGTTGTCCAATTTAATAAGAAAGATTTATAATTATTATTATACCTTGGTAGGAATATTGAAAAAGCAAAAGACTCTATAAATGAATATATACCATCAGATAACTCCTTTGCTGGTTTGCCAGATTCCATAATTTGAATTTCTCGCACCTTATTCTTATTTCTATAATCATTAATAAATTCATCAACATCATCTTTGTTTAAATCATATTTGGTGAATATTGAAATTGGGGAAAAGACAGTATCCTTTTTTTGAATGATACCATCTTCTGTAGTTTTATTATTATACTCAACGGGATTCTTAGAAGAATATTCGGATTCTTTATCCATTGATTTAGTGTAACGAACTAAGCCCCAAAGAACTGAGACTTCTGTCCCAGGAGCAGCGGCGAAGTGTGCAAATGCCCATACTAAAATGGCAAACACTGATGCAAACACAACAGCTTTTATTCCATATTTTTTAAATATATCTGAAAGTATTTCGCTCATTTATTTTCCCAAAAAATAGCTACATAACGGTGTTGCGGTTAAGCTGCTGCCCAGAACAAGACTACCGAATGAAACCACAACTACTAATGATTAAGCAAACTGTGCTTAACTTTTCTAATAAGCACTGTTTGCAAGTTAATTAATTTATTAGAACAACCTTGAACAACAAACTTTAAACGGAGCACCAAACATTAAAATTATAAAATTGGCAAATGCGAACTCGCAGTCAGCTTGAACCGCTGGTTATATTGCATTGCTTAAATTTTTTAATAAGCCTTCTTCAACATCTATAGGAATAAAAACATTACGAATTATTTTTGGAAATAATATTAAAGGAGGATTATCAATTAATTCTTTTTTTAATGTTATAGTATTTAAATCATCGTGAAGATATTTTCGCTTGCCACAATTATTAGCATCACATCTCATTCTAACTCCAAAACGACAATCTTTCCAAATACAAATTCGACCAATATATTCGTTGTTGGAATTAGCTATAAAAACATCAGCTCCACCACCTATACTACCAGACTTTCCTTGAAGAGTTCTACTAATCTTTGCAAGTCCAGATAATTCTAAATCATCAGGAATGTTTAAAAGCAAATCAACATCTTTAGGCTTTTCATTTTCTGAAAGTAATGAACCAATAATTGCGATTCTCTGAACAGCTTCAATTTTTTTGCACGAAATAATAAATTCATAAACAAGTTGAATAAGATTTTTACGATATTGATTTATCATCCATCAAAATATTTTTGAGCAATATAACTATTACTTATCAGGAATTGAGGAGTGCTTCGTTATCCTGATATAAATCTTACCAAAATGAAAATAATTCAACAGCGAATCGAAATCTTAATTCCCATTCCTAATATCATTCAAAAAGATTTTTATTAAGATTTGGGTATTCTGTAGTTATCAGGATTATCACTCCCCGTTTATTTATTACAAACTTCCATATATTTTTTTAACATTTCAACAAAAACCTGGTTTACTTTTTATGCTGCCAGCAAAAATCGGAGTTTTGTTCTGCCGGGTTTTTGCAGCGTGTTCCTTTTTTGGTTTTTGCAATGCAGCGTTTTGGTTTGGTTTCTGTTCTCTTTTTAATTATTGTTTGCGGTTTAACAGGCGCAGACGGTTTTGTACTTTTACCCAGCAATTTATAAGTTGCAATTGCAGAGAAAATAAATACAGCAGCAGCTATGTAGCGTGAAAGTTTCGTTTTTCCTCCTAACTATTATTCGGTTTCAATAATCTTTTTATAAGCATAAACATACACAGAATTTCTATTCGTGGTGCTTGATACTGCATTTATTTTTTGTGAAGTGACCAATGCCTCTTTTATTATTAAAGCATCCTTCAGGCATTTTGCCTTCCTGTAAATCCACAAACCTTTTTCTTTATCAACCTTATGTTCAGTGAAAAGCCTGTATTCAGGTTCGGCAGTTACACCAACAAACCAGTCGCTGAACACACCCCCGTTGTTGTACAAATACAGGGCTATATCATCAAAAATTTGCTGATTCGGTTTTATTTCCATTTTCCCCGACTGTTCCTCCTTTTTTTAATACAAAACAGTATTTCAGGATAAATATAAAGCAGAATTGCGAAAATCCGTTTAGTACATGTACTAACTATTTTTTGCAAATCTTGAAATTTTATTAGTACATGTACTAAAGTGTTTTTAAAAAACTTGTATTATATTGATTTTTAGAGGGTCCAGTGAAAATGTGACCAAATATTATTTCTGTTAAGAAAAACTTAACAGACAGTTTATGGAAGTTTTTCAGGAAATTTTTTAGATTTAAAATATCATAAGAGGGTAGCACAAAACATTTTTGGAGGGTGTTATGAAAACAATTTTAATTAATTTCATCACTTATCTTATTCTTATCACACCGAATTTCGCACAATTAGCGGACCATATAGTTATTGCTGAAGTTTACGGCGGAGGAGGTAATGCAGGTTCCTACTGGCAAAACGACTATATAATTTTATATAATCCTACACCTTCTGCTGTTGATGTTTCCACCTGGTCTGTTCAATATGCTGCTTCATTAGGAACAAGTTGGCATGTAACCCCATTAACAGGCTCAATACCACCCTTAAGTTATTATTCAATCCAGGAAGCACAAGGATCAGGAGGAATTGAACCTTTACCATTTACACCAAACGTAACGGGCACAATAGCAATGAGTGCTACAAGTGGTAAAGTTGCTTTGGTTAATAATCAAACTCCACTTTCCGGTGCTGATCCATTTCCAAATGTTAGTATAATTGATTTTATTGGTTATGGATCATCTGCTTCAGCCTTCGAGGGAACTGGACCCACAACAAATTTAAGTAATACTAGTTCAGCGCGTAGAAAAGATAATAACGGTAATGATACTTATGGAACAAATGGCAGCGGCTGGGATACAAATGATAATTCAGGTGATTTTTATGAAGAAATGGATTTAGTTAATAATGCACCTCTCCCAGTTGAACTATCATCATTCACAGCCAGCCAATATGAAAACGGAGTTCTGTTAAAATGGAGAACCGAAACAGAAGTTGATAACTATGGGTTTGAGGTTGAGAGAAATAACCCACCCCATAGTCCCCTCCCGGGAGGGGAAGAAAAGGGGTGGGTTAAAATTGGATTTGTTGAAGGACACGGAAACTCAAACTCATCTAAAAATTACAGCTTTACTGATGAAAATATTTCCGCAGGAACTTATTCATACAGGCTAAAACAAATTGATAATGACGGAATCTTTGAATACTCTGACATAGTTGAAATAACAATCGGCTCGCCGGAAGAATTTCAGCTTGAACAAAACTATCCTAATCCGTTTAATCCCACAACGACGATAAAATATTCAATCCCCGGTGTCATTTCGACCGAAGAGAGAAATCTTAACGTACTATTAAAAGTTTATGATGTTTTGGGAAATGAAATTACAACACTTGTTAACGAAGAAAAACCATCAGGAAATTATTCTGTAGAGTTTAACGCTGCTAATCTGCCAAGCGGAATATATTTTTATACTTTAGAATCAGGAACGTTTGTTCAAACAAAGAAGATGTTGTTTTTAAAATAGCAAATAAATTTGAAGTGAATAAAAACATAATTTTACGGGTTGCCAGACCAACAGATAACCTTGAAGAAATCAGCAGGATGTACAAAGAAGGATTAGGTTTCGAAGTGCTGGCAAAATTTGAAGACCATAAAGGTTTTGATGGAATAATACTGGGGCATGCTAAGAATAACTATCTCATAGAATTCACTCACCACAGGGGAACAAAAGTTGGCAAAGCTCCAACAAAAGATAATTTATTAGTCTTCTATATAGAAGATAAGGTTGAATGGAAATCGATGTGTGACAAAATGGAAAATGCAGGATTTAAAGTTGTCCGGTCTTATAATCCTTACTGGGATCAGGATGGTAAATCATTCGAAGATATAGACGGGTATCGTGTGGTTCTTCAAAACAGGGATTGGAAAATTTAGTAAACTTATCAATTGTTTTTATTTTCAACATTCATTGCATCAGCAATCAATTTAAAATCACTTTCTTCGATTTGAAATAATCCACGTCTGAATGGGAAACCCCATTTCTTTTTATCCTTTATAAAATCAAGTTTCTCAATAAAGTCCTGCACAGGCACCTGAGTGCATTTTAAAAATTTAACATTGCGTCTCCACGGATGGAAAGTCGGCGTCATTTCCACCTGGTAAGGTTCAGTATCGGCAATGATTCCTATTGCAGTAAATTTTTGCAGCGGCTCGCCGTCCTTAAATTTAGTTTTAGGAGAATAGAAAACAATCATATCATCTTTGGAAAGCTTTTTAATGTTTACTGCTTTCCCGTGGTCTGCCTGTGTGAATCCGTCCTTGATTCCTTTCTGTACGTGTTCAAAAGATACGGTGTTTATCCAGTATTTTCGCATTGATATTCGGGTCAGGATAGTTAATAAAAAATCGCAGCCCGTATTTAGCAAAAAAACAGGCTGCGAAATTGCTTAGTTAAAAATATATTTTATTTACCGAGCTTCTCTTTAAGATTTGGAATATTATCCGCTCCATCGGGAACAGTAATACTTGAGTTCTTAAAGTCGTTGCCGATAGGTTCTGATTTTCCACCGAGAATCTGTGAAAGGAAAATTTCAGCAACTGCATTGAATGACAAACGGTTTTCGGGTCTTGCGAAGCCATGTCCTTCATCAGGATAAAGAACATAAGTTACAGGAATATTTTTTTCTTCCATTGCTTTTACAATCTGATCAGCTTCAGTCTGTTTAACACGCGGGTCATTTGCGCCCTGCCCGATAAGCAATGGTTTTTTAATACTATCTGCATAAGTAAGCGGCGAGCGTGAGTCGAGAAGTTCTCTTCCGGCTTCAGTTCTATGATCGCCAACTCTCGAAGTGAACATATTTATCATCGGAGTCCAGTAAGGTGGAATTGTTTCAAGCAGTGTACGAAGGTTTGAAGGTCCGCAAATATCAACACCGCAGGCAAATTCATCAGGAGTAAAAGTAAGTCCGACTAAAGTTGCATAACCACCGTAGCTTCCGCCCATAATAGCGACTTTATTTTTATCTGCTATTTTTTCATTCACTGCCCAATCAACTGCATCAAGCAGATCATCGTGCATCTTTCCAGCCCATTCCATGTTGGAGGCATTTATGAAATCTTTACCAAATCCGGTTGAGCCTCTGTAATTTACACTAAGCACAGCATAACCTCTGTTAGCAAGCCACTGATGATAAGAATGATAGCCCCAGGAGTCACGTGCCCACGGACCGCCGTGAACAAACAGAACCATCGGAAGCGGTGAATCGGGTCTTGCGTTGTTATCCTTATCAGTCCAGTAAGGTAAGGTAAGATAGCTTACGAGACTTAGTCCATCTCGGGATTTTATTTCAACCGGGTACATTTTGGAAAGATGAACATTCTCTAAGTCTTTCCTGTTTGTAAAAAGAAATTCAGCTTTTTTCTCCGGTCTGTTATAAACATAATAACTAACAGGTCCATCATCTTTTACATATGCAACAGTCCAAAAGTTATCGTCCAGAGAACGGCTTGACACATTTAAATCACCATCAGCAACTGTTTTAAGATAATCCAAATCCGGTTTAATAGAATTGTCAAGAATCTTCCATTCTGTTCTCAGATATTCTGATGCAGCGGCTTCAATTGTCTTTTCGGTCGGGTGGATCATTACATCACTCAGATCAGCACGCGGGTCTTCAAAAATTACACTCTTATCTCCGGTTTCAAGATTTACTGAAACCAATGCAGATGTATTCCTGCCGCGGCTGTCAATCATATAAAGTATTTTCCCTGTTTTATCGAAAGCAACCGGCCAGGTTGTTAATGCATCTTCCATAGGAATTTTATCAAATGATTTCCATCCATCTTTACCGTCGGGTACAAAAATTTCATTTCCGCCATCAGGTGTGTTTTGAATTGCGTACCTTATATTGTAATCATCGTCAGTCTGGAAGCCTAAAAACCTGTCGTTCTGTTGTATCATATCCATTGAACCATCAATGATATTCAGGCGGTAAATATCACTGAACTGCGGATTGCGGTTATTCAATCCGATCAAAATTTCATTGGGATATTTATAGCTTACCTCCTGAATTTGAGCTCTTGGTCTTAGTGGTTTTCCATTGGGCATCGTAACAGGATTGCCATCCGGACCTGTAATCTCCTCAAAAGGAGTAAGGTTTTTATCTTCTTTTGATTCAACGTCAACGGCATGTACCTGCCAGTTTTCATCGCCGCCCAAATCCTGCAGGTAAATTATCTGTTCATTATTGTAAGCCCAAAAATAAGTCCGTATTCCGCGGAGAGTGTCCTTTGTAACAGCAACTGCGTCTCCCGGTTTATCAAGCGGTGCTACCCAAACGTTTAACACGTCATTAACCGGTGCAAGGAAGCTAATCATCTGGTGATTCGGACTAATTTTAAGTGAGGCTTTATCAGGGTTACCGAATAATACTTGTCTTGGTATCAAACTTTCCTCCTTTGAACAATTAGTCAAAATGAATGCAGATATAATCAGCAGGACAAATGAAAAAATTTTAATTGAAATAGTTTTCATAGAATCCTCATAAGAAATTATTTGATTTTTTAGATTAGTTTTAGAATAATTATGCAAAAATGCATTATTATTTAATCTCAATATCTCAATTATGAAGATGGAAGACAAATGAAAAATGTTGGACGGTAAACGGTATTAAAATGTTTTATAAAACTGTTAAGTATATTACATTAACCTGAAATGAGGATGGATTATTTAAATGTTAAATTTGAAAGTAAATTTCACATTATAATTATTTAAAACTGATTTTCTTTCCATTCTATATTAATTAAGCTATTTTTCAATTCCCGAAATGAAATAATTCTTTTCAATCACAAATTAAATGGAGGGATGGAATGAAAAAAATTTATGTTTTTTTTGTTTTTCTTCTTGGATCGGTAATGATCTTCAGCCAGTCAAAAAATCTTGCAATTGATCAACCCGCTAATTATGAACCAATTTTTGTTACGCCTTCAAATGATGGAATCGCATCAATAAAATGGGAAGAAACATTTAACACAACTACGCCTCCGGGAGACTGGACTATAGTTGATAATGATGGAAGCGGAACAGCGTGGGATTTCAGACAAGTCGTAGCTTTTACAAGCGGCGATACTGTTTATCCCCAGGCCGGACAGAGTTTCTGGTTTAGTAATTTCAATAATGCAAACGGTAGTGGATTAATTGACGAATGGCTAATATCTCCCCAGCTTCCTATGGTAGAGAGCGGTGACAGCTTATATTTCTGGGCTGGTTCTATTGGCGGAAGTTATCCGGACTCTTTTAAAGTTTGGGTTTCTACTACTGATATAAATTTAGGTAGCTTTACTCAAATCGCTTACTTCATTGTCGATGGACCTACAGGAAGCTGGCATCAATATGGTTTTGATCTTTCTGCCTTTGCCGGTAACCAGGTTTATGTCGCTGTTAATTATTACATTGTAGATGGAGGACCTTCAGGAAACAGCTCGGATAATGTTTGGCTTGATCATTTTATCCTGACAGGTGCGAGCGGCGGAACAATTACTATTGCTCAGGCAATTGAAGACCTCGATAATGATTTTATCCCGGACAGGCTGGGGCAGACTGTTACAGTTGAGGGAGTTGTATTTTCTCCTAACTATCAAACAACAAATAACTCATTTTATATCAGTGATGGAACCGCCGGTACTGATATATTTATGTACAGCCCTCCTTTATATACATGGAATATGGGAGATCTGTTAACAATAACCGGTGAAGTTTCACAGTACAATGGAATGACAGAAATTATTCCTGCAGATTCATCTGGATGGATATTCCAGAGTTCAGGAAATCCAACACCTGATGCAATAGTTCTCACTCTTGCACAGTACAAAGCAGATCCTGAATTGTATGAGGGAAGCCTTGTAGGATTTGTATCGCTGTCATTAGTTGGAGGAACCTGGCCTGCTGCAGGCAGCAGCGCCAATCTTTCATTAAGTGACGGTGCTGATACAGTTGTATTCAGAATAGATAATGATACCGACATTGACGGTCAGCCGGAACCATCCTGGCCAAGTGACGTAATTGGTATCGGAAGTCAGTTTGACAGCAGCATACCTTATGATGGCGGGTACCAGATTTTCCCCAGGTATTATGCTACAGATTTTCTCCCTCCGGGAACATTACCGGTTGAATTGACTTCTTTTTCTGCTAATGTTTCAGACAGAAATGTAATTCTAAACTGGACAACAGCAACAGAAATAAATAACTCTGGTTTTGAAATCGAAAGAAAATCTAACGGAGAATACCGAACAATTGCTTTCATCCAGGGTAACGGAACTACAACTGATGAACACAATTACTCATATTCTGATAATAACCTGAATATAGGTGAATATACTTACAGGTTAAAACAGGTTGACTATGACGGAACATTCGCATATTCAAATGAAGTAAATGTTTCAGTTAATGCTCCGGCTCAATTTGAACTTGCACAGAATTACCCGAATCCATTCAACCCATCAACAAAAATCAGTTTCAGCATTCCGCAAAATTCGGAAGTAACTCTGTCTGTATTTAATGTGCTGGGTCAGAAAGTTAAAACTTTAGTTCAGGGATTTATGGAAGCCGGCAAGCATACAATTAATTTTGATGCTTCAGAATTTAACAGCGGAATTTATTTCTATAGGCTAGAGTCAGGTAATTTTTCTGAAGTAAGAAAGATGACTTTGCTTAAGTAATTTTATAAAATCTTCATAAAATTCTTGTTTATTTGAGGCTGTCTTTAGTGACAGCCTCTTCTGTTTTAAATAATTTTTGAGAGGACAAAACATTTGCAAGTATTTTCCATTAAATACAAGCACTAAAAACAATGTTGGATTATCTTTACAAATCTCAATCTAAATTCCTTCCATTTCAACCTGAAATCAAAATTTTTTAGTACGTGTACTAAACACTTTTTGATTTTTCCGAAATTTTATTAGTACTTGTACTAATGATGATTTTTATAATTTTATTTACATTAAACAAGAGTTGGTAAATTATATTATAAAACCGGCAAACAATAAAAAGAGTTAATGTTTAGAAACAATTAACTTTTATACGCAACAAGTTTCAGTATTTAAAAGTTGAATTTGTCGCAGACGGAATCAGAAGATTAATTTTAGTTTATTTAAGGATTATTTTTGAGTCTTGTTCATTCGCACAATTATTATATTCTAAAAACTGTGTGTAAAGATCCGGAATAAAAGGGAGATAAAAATGCTGGACAATCTGGCAGGTTTTTATGAGGGTGGGGGGGCAAGATATTATATCTCCATCCAAACATATTTCTTGAACTATCTGCGTACTTACTACAATTCTATTAACAAATTAATAACTCCAATCAGAGTTTCATATTCCCTATTTTTCGAAGAGTTATTAAACAGCAGGAAGCTAAAATGAAAACAAATATATTATCTCTGCATTCGTTAAAATTTTCACCTTCAATGAAGTTCCGGTGGACAAGCCGGCAGGCAAGCTTGCTCTTGAACCTGCTCTTGCTCTTTGCAGCCTCCTGCAACTCCGTTGAGCCACCTCCGCCGGGAGAAAAGGCAACATTAACATTAAAGCTTGAAGACGTAAGCTGCACAGAAACGTGGATTGAATTAACAACCACCAATTTACTCACCGAAGGTGAGCCTCCAACTGCGATAATTCTCAAGCAAAATGATGTTGTCAGAGACACAATTAACTTAAACAACGCCGATACTCTTCTGTATGTCGATTCCCTTCTGCCCAACACAAACTATACATTTCAAGCAGCCGGTTTGCGGTCCCCGGCTTCCGATGTGCAGAGCAACTCGCTTAACGTAACAACAATGGACACAACCAGTCACGACTTTACGTTTGAGAGTTATACTTTTGGCGGCACTGCGGGCAGCAGCACACTATACGACTGTGCTATCATTTCGCCACAAAATATCTGGTGCGTAGGAGAGATATACGTTGCCGATACAAGCCAGAATGGCTATACAATGTACAACGCTGTACACTGGGACGGAAATGAGTGGGAATTGGAAAGGATTATGTTTTACACCATCTGTGGGCAGCAAAGCAGAATTGCTTATCCTGCTTCTTCTTTATTTGCATTTTCAGAAAATGATATTTGGATTGCAATGGAAGGTGATCAAATAGCGAGGCTGGAAAATAACGTGCAAACAGAAACCAGATGTTTGCCATGGTCTTTCACTATCACCAAAATCTGGGGAACTAGTAACGAAGATTTATATGTTGTAGGTAACAATGGAAACATTGTCCATTACAATGGAACATTATGGACAAAGATAGAAAGTGGAACAGATGTAAGTATAAATGATGTATTCGGAATAATAGACCAATTTAGTAATCAAAAGAAAGTATTCTGTGCAGTGTCAAATGTATTCGGGGGTGGCGAGCATAAAATTTTAACAATAGATGAAAATAATAAGATTGATTCATTGAACTGGAATCTTAACCGTAGGATAGCATCAGTTTGGTCAAGTAACGGATGGATAGTTTACACAAGCGGAGGAGGAGTGTTTAATAATAAATCAGGGAATTGGGTAGAGGAAACAATACCATTGAATTATACAAATATGATCAGGGGTAATGGACTAAATGAGATATTTGTAGCCGGTGATTTTGGATTATTAGCACATTTTAACGGAGCAAGCTGGAAAGTTTATGAAGAATTCCAGCAATTGCCGGCAGCGGCTCTTTACTCCATAACGGTGAAAGATAATATGTTAACTGCTGTCGGGTTTTCAGAAGAGAAAGCATTGGTAGTTTTAGGTAGAAGAAATAAACGATAATTTAGGAGAAACAACACCAAACTAAAACAAGCGGGGCGCTTGCACCGACCCGGGTTATTAAACCGAAGGGTAATAAAATAAATAAAAAAGCATAAAGGGAAAGAGTATAAATATGACAAAAATATTTTTGATTCTGATTTTATTTATCTCAATTATAATAATCACCTGCAGTGAAGAGCCGCCTGTAGTTCCGCCTCCTCCACCTGAACCTGAACCCAAAGCAACAATATCTCTGCAAGACAAATCCTGCACAGAGTTTTGGCTTAGGCTTGAACTTGAGAACTTTACGTTGCCTGTAAATGTACGGTTGATAAAAGATAACCTGTTACAAACAGAAATTGACGGACTAAGCAGTAACGATACTACTCTTTACATAGATTCACTTCTCCCAAACAAAACTTACAGTTTTATAGCTGTAGTTACCGGCAATGAACAACAAGACACAAGCAGCCAATTGCAAGCTGCAACACTTGATACTACCTCTCACAGTTTTAGCTACCAAACTTGGGAGTTGGGAGAACCTCTTACCGGAAATAGCAGCATACTATATGATGTAGCAATAGTAGATGCAAACAACATTTATGCTGTAGGTGAGATTTATATGCTTGATTCTTTAGGGCAAACGGATACTTATGGCATTGTACATTGGAATGGACAAAGTTGGGAACCAATAAAATTATATTATTCAATCCCAAATGTTGGAGAATTTGTATTGTCAAATATTAGAGGAATTCTTTATTTGAGTTCTAATGAAATATGGTTTGCTGCTGGCAGCATCTTTCGATGGGATGGTGTTTCTCCAAATGCGCAATTAATTTTCTCACGCCTTAATTTATCAAACCCGAATGGATCGATAGAAAAACTATGGGGAAATTCCAATTCTTATTTGTATGGGGTAGGTAACAAAGGAACCATTGTTATTTATAATGGTCAAAGCTGGCAGCAGATATCAAGCGGAACAGAGTTTGCTTTGATAGATATATATAGTAAAGATGGAAATGAGATTTATGCTGCGGGGATAAATGTTTCAGAAGTAAAAGGAGTTGTATTGAAAGGAGCAGGCAATCAGTTCTCGGTAATGATAAACTCAGAAATAATAGATGAGAGCGAACTGTTCGATAAACTCTACGGTGATTTAGCATCTGTGTGGGTTGATGAGTTAGGAACAGTCTATTCAGGAGGAAATCTTTTATACAGGTATAAGAACAATGAATGGAATTATGTCACATCCTTACCCGAGAATTTTATTGGTGGAAATCCTGGTTTATATTACCGGGGGGCTCTCTGGTCTATAAGGGGTAATGCATCTAATGATTATATAATAGCTGGGCAAAGAAATACATTAAAACATTTCAATGGAGTTAGTTGGGCACAGATAGGCTTACCTTATAGTTCCTCAAGCCCTATCATCTGGTATAAAGTTGATCAGAAAGGAAATACAGCAGTAGCAGTAGGAGATAGAGGCAGTTATGCTTTTATCATTTTATTAAACAGATAATCCTGACAAGATCAGGATAGACAGGAGAGAAAAATGTTTACTAAAAATTTCTTTTTCGTTTTTTCTTTTGCAATAGTTTTTATGGCAGCATTTACAAGAGAAAAGTTTGCAAGGTAATTATTAAATGAAAAATGTATTATTTTATATTAAAGAAATTAAACAAGGGACCAAAACAATAATGAAGCACAGCATACAATACATAATAATGATAATAGCAATACTTTCCGGCTGCAGCAAAGAACCGCCTGTAGTTCCGCCTCCTCCGCCTGTACCTGAACCAAAGGCAACACTCTCTTTTCAAGATAAATCTTGCACAGAATTATGGCTAAAGCTTGAGCTTGAAAATTTTACGCTGCCTGTTAATATGCAGTTGAGAAATGATAACATTTTACAAGCGGAAATTAATGGACTAAGTAGTAACGACACTACTATATACATAGATTCACTTCTGCCTAGTAAGAATTACCATTTTCTTGCGGTAGTTACTGGTAATGAGCAGTTGGACACCAGTAATATGCTGCAAGCTACAACGCTTGATACAACTTCCCATTTATTTAACTACCAGACATTCGAGCTGGGAGAACCACTTACTGGCAACAGCAGTATACTTTACGATGTAGCTATTGTAGATGCAAACAACATCTGGGCTGTTGGTGAGATTTATTTAAATGATTCCCTCGGTCAAGCTGATCCAGAGCCATATGCGGTTGCTCATTGGGATGGTACAGATTGGGAACCAATGAAAGTCTATTATCACGATTATGGCACAACTCAAAAATTTGCAGGGAAGCTAAAAACTATTTTTTCGTTTGGAGCCGATAGTATTTATGTATGCTCATCGGCTAATTTGCTTAAATGGGAAAATGGTGATTGGATTGAAAAAGCTTTTTTTATGATAACTGTCCCATTCAATGGACAAGTAAATAAAATGTGGGGAACAAGTGGAAACAACCTATATTTTGCAGGAAATAATGGTGCAATTTATCATTTTACAGGACAAAACTGGCAGCAGATATCAAGTGGAACAGAACTGGCTTTGATAGATATATATAATAAGGATGGAAGTGAAATTTATATCTCTGGCGCTTATACACCGGAAACAAAAGGAGTGTTGTTAAAAGGAAATGCCAGTGGATTTTCTGTAATGATAAATTCAGAAATAATAAATGAGAGTGAATTATTTAATAAACTATATGGAGAGCTTGTCTCAGTTTGGTTAGATGATAACGGCACAGTATACACAGGTGGAAACTTGTTATTCAGGTACAAAAATAACCAGTGGAATTATGAAACCTCATTACCGGAGAATTTTATAGGAGGAAATCCAGGGGCGTATTACAGGGGATTTATTACTTCTATCAGGGGCAACGCATCAAACGATTATATTATAGCCGGAGACAGAAATACTCTGAAACATTTTAACGGAGTAACATGGGAACAGCTTGGCTTGCCGTATAGTCCATCAAGCCCGATAATCTGGTATAAAGTAGAACAAAAAGGAAACACAGCAGTAGCAGTAGGAGATAGAGGCAGTTATGCTTTTATCATTTTATTAAACAGATAATCCTGACAAGATCAGGATAGACAGGAGAGAAAAATGTTTACTAAAAATTTCTTTTTCGTTTTTTCTTTTGCAATAGTTTTTATGGCAGCATTTACAATAGAAAAGTTTGCAAGGTAATTATTAAATGAAAAATGTATTATTTTATATTAAAGAAATTAAACAAGGGACCAAAACAATAATGAAGCACAGCATACAATACATAATAATGATAATAGCAATACTTTCCGGCTGCAGCAAAGAACCGCCTGTAGTTCCGCCTCCTCCGCCTGTACCTGAACCAAAGGCAACACTCTCTTTTCAAGATAAATCTTGCACAGAATTATGGCTAAAGCTTGAGCTTGAGAACTTTACTCTGCCCGTAAATGTACAGTTAATGAAAGATAACCTGTTACAAACAGAAATTAACGGGCTAAGCAGTAACGACACTACTATCTTTATTGATTCACTTCTCCCAAACAGAACTTACAGTTTTATAGCTGTAGTTACCGGCAATGAACAGGAAGACACAAGCAGCCAACTGCAAGCTGCAACGCTTGATACAACCTCTCACATTTTCAGCTACCAAACCTTTGAGTTGGGAGACCCTCTTACAGGAAACGGCAGCATACTATACGATGTAGCTTTGATAGATGCAAACAATATCTGGGCAGTTGGAGAAATTTATGTTTCTGATTCCATCGGGCAAACAGTAATTTACAATGCTGTGCATTGGGATGGAAATGATTGGGAGTTAAAGAAAGTCTACTTCCCTACAGTTTGCGGAGATACAAGTCTTACACCATATCCTTCCAGGGCAATATATACCTTTGAAGATGGGAAAATTTGGATGAGTTCCTCCGGAGATAAAATTGCCATATTAGAAAATGGCAATCAGATAAATAAGTTCTGTTTACCGGCATCTGTAGCAATGTCAATTAATAGAATCTGGGGAATGAGTAGTGACGATGTATATATTGTAGGCAACAGTGGCAAAATTGCCCATTATCAAAACGGGACCTGGCAGCAGCTAACAAGCGGAGCAGAGTTCCCCTTAATTGATGTATATAGCAGAGATGGAAATGAGATTTATATCTCCGGCGCTTATACCCCTGAAACTAAAGGTGTATTGTTAAAAGGAAATACTAATGGATTTTCTGTAATGATCAATTCAGAACTAATAAATGAGAGTGAATTATTTGATAAGCTCTATGGAGAACTTTGGTCAGTATGGGTAGATGATAACGGAACAGTTTACGCCGGTGGAAACCTGTTATTCAGGTATAAAAATAACAAGTGGAATTATGAAACATCGTTACCAGAGAATTTTATCGGAGGAAATCCCGGAGCGTATTACAGGGGATTCATTACTTCTATCAGGGGCAATGCATCAAATGATTACATTATAGCCGGGGACAGGAACACATTAAAACATTTTAACGGTGTAAGCTGGGAACAGATAGGCTTGCCGTATAGTCCATCAAGCCCGATAATCTGGTATAACGTAGAACAAAAAGGAAACACAGCAGTAGCAGTAGGAGATAAAGGCAGTTATGCTTTTATTATTTTATTAAATAAATAGAAAGGGGTACAAAATGTACACGAAAAATTTCTTTTACATTTTTCCTTTGGCAATAATTTTTATTGCAGCCCTAACAATAGAGACAGTTGCACAAAGCCCTTGCCCAAATTACAGTGATTTATTGGATAAGGGCTGGATATATGGTTCTGGGTTTGATCCTCACTATCCAGATAAAGGAAACAGGGATGAGTTTGCCGCAACTGATATTGAACCGTTTTTAATTAAGGTAAATGATTATCCCCCTGTGAAAAGCTTTCCAATAATTCCATATTCCGGGTGCAGCAGTAATATATTTTATTATTTTTCATTTGATACAGATGATGATTACCTACCGATTAATTACAAACTTCTAAGGAATGAAGAAAGTTTCGTAAAAACTTATAAGATTGATGAAAATGGAGAATATTTGAATGGTTGGCAAATGACTGTAGTACCACCGGATATACAACAAGTAGGCACTCCACCAGATTTTGCTATGAAATATGATGGAACACGACACGATGCAGCCTGGGAAGATTCCAATTATTCGTGGGATAATGTTGTTTATAACATAACTAGTTATACCCCACAATCCCTAACAATAAATATTAATGGAGTGGATCAATTAGATTATAATTTTACTTCAGAATTTATAGCTGATATTAATGGTGGAAACGGCTATTATGTAATACATTGGTACATTAGGAATTTACCCGGTGGAAATTGGATTAACATTAAAACTGGATCTACAGAAAATTATTATTGGATCAATGGAGAAAAATACTACTTTTATGATGATGAATATAAATTTGATTTAACAATGCCGGACAATGATGTTGAATTATTAGTGGTAATATATGATGCTATAAGTGAAGAAGATATAACTGCAACAAAAGTAGTCTCAGTAAACCCCGAATCAGTCACTTTTATAAACCATATTGAAACTTCTGAGAATTACGGCAGCTTAATTCTTAATGAAAACCACTCAGATCTAATTTCTTCGGGCGACAGCCGGAGCTTAATTTTCGGAAACAACTACACAATTAGAACAGACGAGCTTCCGTTTATTGTTGATTGGAATTCTACGGGAAAAACAGAAAAGCAATATCAGTGGGAGTTTTTGCCACCTTTATACGATTTGAATCATAATTTTTCATTCGAAGGATCTACAGAACGAGATATGAAATCGAAATTTTTAAAAACAGAACCAACTTCAATAAAAACACTTG
Organism: uncultured Ignavibacteriales bacterium; assembly: GCA_963715745.1. Lineage (GTDB taxonomy): Bacteria > Bacteroidota > Ignavibacteria > Ignavibacteriales > Ignavibacteriaceae > CAWGJF01. The sequence goes on along the minus strand of OY970271.1, from coordinate 3,388,860 downwards.
TTGACGGTGTAGAGTTTTCAGGACTTGAGATTAAGTTTAACGATCCCTGGTTTTATTATAAAGATCTAGAAACTAATAACTGGTATCAATTGGATGAGTTCAATCCTTATACTTCACCATTGGAAATGTCTAACAACTTACCCACTTCTTATGGTGGTATCTTTCTTCTGCAAGGTTATCCTAACTGGGATCCGCCTTATTATTCTGTTCAGTGCCCGCTTACTCAAACAAAAAATTTAGGTGGCTCTTCTGGCACAAGAACTTTTTACTTTCAGAACTGGAGTACTTATGGTGGAGTTTCACTCCAGCAGGTTGGTTCAAATCCTCCGGGATATGATCAAAAAGCTGTTGTGTTTACAAGTGCAAGTTCAATAGTAAATGCAAACCTTAAAGGACAATTGATGTCGAACGACCAGAACGGAGTAAGCAATCCAAGCCAGAGAAAAATGGTAAGAACAGATAACGGTCAGTATCACGTTGTGTATGAATCAATGGGAACTGTTTTCTATACATACAGCTTAACAAGCAACTTTTATGGTGTGTGGAGTGCTGATGAGATAATTCTTTAATATGTTCTCAAAACAATTTCCTTTTTATTTCTAAAATCCGAGTAAAACTACCCGAATCCTTTCAATCCAACAACAACAATCAGATACCAGCTACCCAAAAGCGGCAATATATCTTTAAAAGTTTATGATATACTTGGTGCAGAGGTTGCAACTCTAGTAAATGAAATTCAGAACGAAGGCAGGTATGAGATAAACTTTGATGCATCGAAGATTGCAAGCGGTGTTTACATTTACAGGCTTAAAGCAAACGACTTTACTAAATCGATGAAAATGCTTCTGTTGAAATAATCCAGTTGCATACTTAAGTTATGCCAGATTTTAAAAATCTGGCATATCTATCTGTGGAGTATTCTGGCAACAGATTGAGTTTTATTTGTTCATTTCCAGAGTATGAAAATTGTACTGGAAAAAATTAAATAATTGCGTAATGTTGTTACTGTAATATTCAAATTTTCGCCACTAATAGCTCTTTCAGGTGGCATCAGGATTGATTGAATAGCGACAAATAATTAATTAAAAGTATATTACTAAAACAAAATTTTAATCATTTATTAACATAAATTGAAAGTATGCTCGGATTCGTAAAGGCTGGTTACAAAACACAACTCGGGGGAGAGATATTCCGCGAACAGAAAAGAAAAAAAACTATCATTGCAACTATATTCGGGATGGTTGCTTTTCTCATTCTTAATGCATTGCTTTATTCTTTAACAAAGTTTTAAACAATTCTAATAATCTCATTTCTTCCAATCTTGAAGGTATTCCTACATATCTTTATAGATTGAACTGCGTATTTTAAAGCTTTATATTTGAACTCATTTTTAAGTGGATAATGAACGGAAGTAAAGTATATATCGAAACTTACGGCTGCCAGATGAATCTTGCAGACACTGAGATTGTCCTGGGAATTTTGCAGAATAGCGGTTATTCCGTAACAAAAAACATGGACGATGCCGATATTATTTTTGTAAATACCTGCAGCATCCGGGATAATGCAGAACAGAGAATTTATGGCAGGCTTGGTAATTTTAAGACTCTAAAAAATTCAAAGCCTGAATTGTTGGTCGGAGTACTTGGCTGCATGGCTGAGAGGCTCCGCGAGGATTTAATAGAAAAAAAGAGAATTGTTGATGTTGTTGTCGGACCTGATGAATACAGAAGGCTACCTGAACTTATCGATGTTGCGTATAATGGTGATAAAGGAATCGGAGTAAAACTTTCTCGAACGGAAACTTATGATGAAATAATTCCGCATCGTGAAGATGGTTTAACTGCCTGGATATCTGTTATGCGAGGCTGCGATAAATTCTGTACTTTTTGTGTTGTCCCTTTTACAAGAGGAAGAGAAAGAAGCCGTTCACTAATTTCAGTAGTTGAAGAAGTTCAGCAGCTATCAAAAAGAAATTTCAAAGAAGTTACTCTGCTCGGTCAAAATGTAAATTCATATAATGATGAACAGAATGATTTTGCTGATCTACTTGCAGCTTGTGCTGTTGTTGACCGTTCAATGAGAATTCGTTTCACTACTTCTCATCCTCAGGATCTTTCTGATAAGCTTCTATATACAATTGCTGAGCATCCGAATATTTGCAATTACATTCATCTGCCGGTTCAATCCGGCTCAGACCGTATTCTTGAATTAATGAACAGAACTTATACTATCGATCATTATTTAAAGCTGATTGAAAAAGCGAGAATGATAATTCCTGATGTAAGTTTTTCAACTGATATAATTGCAGGTTTCCCAACAGAAACTTATGAAGATCATGTTTTAACGCTTGACGTTATGCGTGAAGTGAAATATGACGGCGCATATATGTTCAAATATTCCCCGCGTGAAGGAACAAAAGCTTTCAGAATGGAAGATGATGTTTCCGAAGAAATAAAATCCAAACGACTTCAGGAAATCATTAATCTTCAGCAGCAAATTTCACTCGAGCTAAACCAGCAGATGATTGGAAAAGAAGAAGTAGTTTTAGTTGAGGGGTTAAGCAAAAAATCAAATCAGTTTTTGGCAGGTCGTACAGATACTAATAAAGTTGTGATCTTTCCATTTCAAAATGAAATAAAAAAGGGAGAATATGTTACAATTAAAATTAACCGGGTTACTTCTGCAACATTGTTTGGTGAATATTTAAATCACTTTAATTTTGCAAAAGATTCACTTGCTTTAACCGGCTAATTTATCAAACCTGAAATTTTTTCTATGAAATCATTTAACAAAATAGCACTGGTTCTTTTATCGCTTTTGATTTTTCCATTTGCAGAAACCTTTTCGCAGGATGTGGATATTATTCCATATTTAAAACAGATTGAAAGCGGAAACTCGGCAGATGTAAAAGCTGAGCTGCCGGAACTAAAAAGAAAAAACCCCGAAAGTCCATCTATAATGTTTCTTGAAGGGGTGTTGACAGAAAACGGTCAGCAGGCAATTGTTATTTATCAAAATATAGTAGATAAATATCCTGACAGCAGGTATGCCGATGCAGCTTTGTACAGGATCTATTCATATTATTATGCTTTGGGTTTATACGAGACTGCAAAAGAAAAATTATTGCAGCTGCAGACAAAATATCCTTCGTCTCCCTATTTGAAAATTGCTTCACAAACACGCATTCCGGAGGAAAAAGAACAGCAACAGGAACAGGAGCAACAGCAAAGTCAGCTTGAGGAAAAACAGCATGAAACAGTTTCAGAACAGCAATATAAGTTTACAATTCAGGCTGGTGCATTTTCAAATTCCGAGAACGCAAAATCTTTACAGAGTGATTTTGAGAATGCTGGAATATTTTCTCAGGTAAAGCAAAAAAGTGTCGCCGGCACTGTATTTAATGTAGTTTATGTGGGAAAGTTTGTAAATGAAAACGATGCTGACAACTTTCTGAAAGTTATCAATGAAAAATTTAAACTTAACGCAAGGGTAGTACCTGTTCCCTGGTAGGTTAAATTGAAAATTAAATTCATTGGCACTGGTTCAGGGAAAACTTCACTTAAAAGATTTCATTCTTCGATTCTTATCTCAGTTCCAAATTACAATCTTTTGATTGACTGCGGTGATTCCACATCACGTGCTTTACTAAAATCTGAAATTGATTTTAATTCAATAAACGGAATTATTTTTTCTCATCTGCATCCCGATCATTTCTCCGGTTTGGGTGATTTGCTTGTGCAAATGAAAATGAGGAAACGGGAAAATGATCTGGAAATATTCATTGGAAAAAATCAATTAAGCTTCGTGAAAGAGTATATTTTTAATTCTTATCTTCTCCCGGAAAGAATGAATTATAAAATAAATTTTAAAGAATTTGAAAATGATTCTGTAATCAAAATAAAAAATAATCTGACTGTTCTACCTAAATCCAATAATCATCTTTATGAACTGAAGAATTATCCGCAGTATAAAAATCTTTCTTTCGATTCCTACAGCTTTTTGTTTACTAATGGCGAAAAGAAGATTGTTTATACTGGAGATGTTGGAATGGCTGAAGATCTTTATCTATTTAAAGAAAATAAAATTGATTTATTCATTTCGGAATCTACTCACGTTTCCTCTGAAGGATTAATTACAGCTCATCAAAGATTGAATCCGGGCAGAACTGTTTTAACTCATATTTCAGATGATGATGAAGCAGCTCTCAGAAATAAAATTCAAAACTCAAATGTTGCAGGAACTGATTTAGATATTGCTTTTGACGGTTTTGAAATTGTGCTGTGACATAATTTCCACCTATAATCTCTTCAAATAACCCCAAAATCAGGCATAGAAACTAACTACTTTTTTATATATTTTATCTCTGTGTCAAATTGTCAGTTCCATAAAAAATAAATATGAACAAAGAAGAATTTAAGAAATCGAATAATATTATTGGCAAATCGCAGGCGATTAATGACTTGGTTGATATCACTCTTCAGGTTGCTGAATCGGACATTACTGTGCTTATTTATGGAGAAAGCGGAGTTGGAAAAGAAGTTTTTGCAAGAGCAATTCACAAAGCAAGCAAGCGTGCTAATAAGGAAATGATAAGTGTAAATTGCGGGGCAATCCCTGAAGGAATTCTTGAGAGTGAACTATTCGGACATAAAAGAGGATCGTTTACAGGTGCAGTCGATAATCGTAAAGGTTATTTTGAAATTGCCGATGGAGGAACTCTTTTCCTTGATGAAATTGCTGAAATGCCTTTGATGACCCAGGTTAAAGTTTTACGGGCAATTGAATTTAAAGAGTTTATGAGAATTGGAGCGGAAACTTTAACTACTGTCGATGTTAGAATTATTGCCGCAACAAATAAAGATTTGCAGGAAGAAGTAAATGCTAAACGTTTCAGGGAAGATCTTTATTTCAGACTAAAAGCAGTGGCATTGCACATCCCGCCGTTAAGAAAACGAAAAGAAGATATTGAAGAATTGGCTTATAATTTCCTGACTAATTATTCAAAAAATAACAGGATTGTTCCGCCAAAGTTAACTGATGATGCTGTTCAATTGCTGAAAGAATATAGCTGGCCGGGAAATGTTCGTGAATTAAAAAACACAATTGAAACTTCTGTTGCTCTGAACAGAAACGGAATAATTGATTCCTCTTCTTTTGCATCTTTATTGATGGATGAAAACACATTTGCAAAAGGGGAAAGAAATCTTCCTGTATATTTAAGAAAGACATCTGAAGAAGCTGATAGGGAATTACTATACCGTGCTTTGTTCGAAATTAAAAAAGATTTAGTTGAGTTGAAAGATTTGGTGTCAAATCAGAACCGTGAAATTTTTTCCGGTTATTCCCAGCAGGGAAAAGATGAAGTTGTTTCGCTGGATGAAATGGAAAAGGATGCAATCATAAGTGCCCTGGATAAAACACGCGGAAGTAAAAGAAAAGCTGCAAAATTATTAAACATTAGTGAAAGAACTCTATACAGGAAGATTAAGCAATATGATATACAATAGTTTGAAATTCGTTCAAAAACGCAACTATTTAATTAAGATAAAATATAAGGTTGTGATTGCTGTATTGTTTGTCACTTCATTGCTGTTTAATTTTGGATGCTGTACTTATTCTTTTACAGGATCTTCAGTTCCGGAACATTTAAAAACAATTTCTATTCCGATTGCTGAAGATAGAAGCGGAGCAGGTATACCGAACCTGAGAGAATCACTTACCGAAGAATTAGTAAATAAATTTATTGAAGATAATTCGCTGCAGGTTTCTGATCGCAGCGGCGCAGATGCTATTCTCGAATGTACAATTACCTCGGTGTCTGATGCTCCTTCAATAGTTTCTGCAGGTGAAAATGTTTCTTTCAGAAGAGTTACAATCACCGTTAATGTTACTTATAAAGATATGGTTAAAAGAAAAACTGTTTTTGATAAAAGTTTTTCAAACTATGGCGATTACGAACCTGGCGGTGATATAAGCCAGCGTGATAACGCTATTACTCAGGCTATTGATAACATCACCGAAGATATTTTGTTAGCTGTTGTTTCCGGATGGTAATAAAAATTTAATTGGAAATTAAAATGGATGATTTTGTATTAATTAGTTATTTCGCTGCTCTTTCAATTCTTTTCATATTCGGTTGTCATGGATTTATTATGCTGTACTATCACCACAAATATAAAAACGTACAGCACAAAACCATTCCAAATTTTAAACCCGATTGTAAAGTGACAATTCAGCTTCCCTTATATAACGAACTTTATGTTGTAGAAAGATTGATTGACTCAATTTGTGAAATCGAATATCCAAAGGATAATCTGGAAATCCAGGTGCTTGATGATTCAACTGATGAAACAGTTGATATAACTGCAAATAAAGTTGAAGAGAAAAAGAAACTTGGTTTTGACATTCAACATATACGAAGACCAAACAGGGAAGGATTTAAAGCAGGAGCTTTAAAAGAAGGATTAAAAATTGCTAAAGGTGATTTTATTGCAATCTTTGATGCTGATTTCATTCCTCAAAAAGATTTTTTAAAAATTACTCTTCCGTTTTTCTACAATGAAAAAATCGGAATGGTTCAAACCCGCTGGGAACATTTGAACAGCGATTATTCTATTCTTACAAAAGCACAGGCGCTCGCACTGGATGGACATTTTGTAATCGAACAGACTGTCCGGAACAAAGCAGGATTTTTTATTAATTTTAACGGTACCGGCGGAGTATGGAGAAAAGAATGTATTCTTAACGCCGGGAACTGGCATGCTGATACTTTAACTGAAGATCTTGATCTCAGCTACCGTGCACAATTGAACGGTTGGAATTTTGTTTTCTTAAAAGATTTTACTTCACCCGCAGAACTTCCTGCAGAAATCAATGCATTAAAATCTCAGCAATTCAGATGGACAAAGGGTGCAATTGAAACTGCAAAAAAAATTCTTCCTCAACTCTGGAAATCAAAAGTTCCGCTTCGAATTAAGCTGCAGGGTACATTTCATTTAACAAACAATTTTATTTTTCCTTTCATTCTTCTTGCAGCAATACTGAATGTTCCGCTTGTATTTATTAAAAACAGTGGTGCGCACGATCTTTATTTTGCCTTAACATCAGTATTTGTTTTTGCATTTATAAGTTCGTTTATGTTTTACCTCTATTCTCAAAAAGATATTCATCCCGACTGGAGAAAAAGAATTGTGATGTTTCCGCTATTTATGGCCGGCAGTATGGGTTTTGCTCTTAACAACAGCCGCGCAGTGTTTGAAGGGTTGATGAACCGTAAAAGTGAATTTGTAAGAACGCCGAAATTCAAGTTGGTCGGAACAAACAATCCCTGGCTTGGGAAAAAGTATTTAAATAAAAAGATTGGTTTTGCTGTTATTGTAGAATCATTACTTGCTGTTTATTGTTTCTTCGGAGTTGTCTCAAGTCTTTATTTTATGGAACTTGCCGCTCTTCCTTTCCAGTTGCTTTTCTTCATTGGATTTTCTTATGTTTCAATAACTTCGATAAGGAATGCGCTTTCAAAAAATTACTGATTAGGAAATGAACAACACTTCACAAAGTTTTAATGAAAAGGTGAGTTTGATTTATGAATACAATAAAAACTCACCTTTGTTGTTTAGAATAGCAAATATTGAGTTAGAAAAAAACAATCCTGAAGGCTGTATAAAAATTGTTCAAAACGGGCTAAAAACTTATCCTGAAAATCCGCTTGCATACATTTTACTCGGCAGAGCTTACGGACGAATTGGCGAATTTGAAAAAGCTAAAGAAAACATAAGTGTTGCCGGAAATTTATTAAACTCTCCCAAAACAGTTGAATTTTATTTGATTGAATTAGACCGTCACAGGAAAAACTTCTCGTCTTTTGGTTCTTCTCGTGGTGAGGTATTTCTTAATCTTGACGAAGATAAAAAACAACAAAGTTTTGAACAATCACCAGATGAAAAAAATGAACCTGAATTTAGAAAGTTGATTGATGATAACCTTGATAAAATTGCAAAAGAAATCTCATCAGCTAAATTTGCTAAATCTAATGAACAAGTTTCAAAAGAAAAAACTGTTGTCAACAAAATTTCAGATGAGCAGATGATTGTTTCTGAAACAATGGCAAAAATTCTGGTCTCCCAGGAGCAGTTTGCTGAGGCAAAAAGAGTTTATCTGAAGCTTAAAGAAAAAAATCCCGCAAAGGAAAAATATTACCTGGAAAAAATTCAGGAGTTAGAACAAAGGTCAAGTTCCTGATCACTTCTTAATTCTTGCCAAATGATTAATAAAACCGGCTTAAATTTAAATTCAAAATTAGAGAAGAAATTTTATTGCCGTAGTCTTCTTGTAGTCGCAAAAGATTTACTTGGAAAAATTCTTGTCAAAAAAAACGGAAGAGAAATCCTGGCAGGAAAAATTGTTGAAGTTGAAGCTTACGATGGATCAACTGACCAGGCTGCACATTCTTATGGAAGAATAACTCCACGAAATAAAATAATGTTCGAAGATGGCGGCTACCTTTATGTTTATTTTACTTACGGAACCCATCATTGCTGCAATGTTGTGACCGGGAAAAAAGGCAAAGGAACTGCGGTTTTAATCCGTGCCGTTGAACCTGTTTATGGAATTAAGAAAATTATGTTAAACAGGTTTAATAAAACTGATCTTACTCAAAAGGAAATTTATAATCTTACAAGCGGACCGGGAAAAATTTGCCAGGCCTTCGCACTTGACAGATCTTATTCAGGTACTGATTTAACAAAAAACAAAATTTTTCTTCTTAATAAGCCAAAAATGAAAAAGAACCAGATTGGAGTGTCAAAAAGAATCGGAATTTCAAAATCAGTAGATTTACCCTGGAGGTTTTTTATAAAAGATAATCCATTTTTATCCCGTAAATGATTAAACCGAAAAATATTTTAATTGTTCGTACTGATCGAATTGGTGATGTGGTTTTAACTTTGCCGCTTGCCGGAATAATAAAAAAACATTATCCGGATTGCAAAGTAGCTTTTCTTGTTAATGATTACACAAAAGAGATTGCAAAAAGCAATAATCTGATTGATGAAGTGATCACACTTAAATTAACAGGTGATAAAATAAACTTTTCGTCCACCCTGAATGAAATAAAACAAAGAAGATTTGATTTGGCAATTGTTGTTTACCCAAAGTTCACAGTTGCATTATTGATATTTCTCTCAGGCATAAAAAAAAGAATTGGTTCGGGATACAGATGGTATTCATTCCTTTTTAACGAAAAAGTTTTTGAACACAGGAAAAATGCTGAACGTCACGAGCTTGAATACAACATTAATTTGCTCAGGAAAATTGGAATTAATGAAGAAGTTAATACATCGGATATAAAATTTAATCTGGATGTAAATGAAAATTCTCTGGATAAAGTTAAATCATTACTGATTGAATCAGGAATTAAAGAAAATGAAGTTATTGTAATTGTTCATCCCGGAAGCGGAGGAAGTTCTGTTGATTTGCCGTTAAATAAATTCAAAGAGATGATAGAAAAAATTGTTTCACTGAAAGATATTAGAATTTTACTGACCGGTTCAGAATCAGAAAGAAAAATCTGTGATGATATTTCTATGGGTAATAAAACAATTAATTTTGCAGGCAGACTTTCAATTTCAGAACTAACTGCACTAATCAGCTTAAGTAAAATCTTTATTTCTAATTCAACTGGGCCTTTACACATTGCGGCAGCTTTAAATGTATTTGTAATCGGTTTTTATCCAAAAATTGTCGCCTGTTCTGCAAAACGTTGGGGACCGTACAATAAAAAGAACATCATTTTTGAACCAATAATTGATTGTAACAATTGTACTGTGGAACAATGCGAAAAATTGGATTGTATGAATAGTATTGATGTTGGCAGAGTATTTGACCAAGTTACAGCACAGTTAAAAAATTGAACAATGGTGTTTAAATGTTAAAAATAAATCTTGTAATATTATTTCTGATTTCGGTGGTTGGTTTACCTCAATCACAAATTGATGGAAATAAAAAGTCCGGAGATCCTATTGAATTAAGGGAGCATGAAAACAAAGCCTTTACAGTGGGTGAAAAGTTATCTTTTGATGTAAACTATGGTTTTGTTACGGCAGGACTTGCAACAATGGAAATTCCGAAGATGAAAAGAATTTCGGGCAGAGATGCCTATTATGTAATGTTTGAAGTTAATTCGGTTCCGAGCTTTAACTGGATGTTTAAAGTTCGCGACAAATATGAAACCTATATAGATAAGGAAGGAATTTTTCCCTGGAGATTTGAACAGCACATAAGAGAAGGAAATTATTCAAGAGACTTTGCAGCATTTTTTGACCAGAGAAAACAAATTGTTAAAACAAGTAACGGTCAGTATGATGTTCCGGATTACGTTCATGATATAGTATCAGCATTTTATTATGTAAGAACTCTTGATTTTTCCGGATATAAAGTTGGCGACAAGCTTCACCTACAGAATTTTTATAAAGATAAAGTTTATGATCTTGATGTAGTGTATCGCGGAAAAGAAACTGTTGAAGTTCCTTCAGGTAAATTCGATTGTATAATTGTTGAACCGCTTGTTAAAGAAGGTGGATTGTTCAAACACGATGGCAATATTGTAATCTGGCTCTCTGATGATGATTTGAAAGTCCCGATAAAAGTAAGAACGAAAATAATAATTGGGTATGTTGAAGCTGTGCTGACAGATTATAAAGGTCTTGCCGGGGAATTCACATCAAAAAAATAATTAGAATTCAGTTTTGAAAGGAGAAGGAAACTTCTCTTTTTTTATTAATTAGTTCTTATTTCCTTATCTTTATCTGACCTAAAAACAATTCTTATTTAATGGATAATTTCGAAAATAGTCCTGAACCGCAGGAAAATCAGAATTTATTAAATTCAATTCCGGCTTATGATCCATACCCGCTTTTACACCCTGTAGCTGCTGGATTTCTGGGATTAATAGGTGGGTTTATTTTATACATTATCGGTGGATCAGTTCTTTCTTTGTCGCTGCTTGTTTTTGGTTATAATCTTAGTTCGCCTCCTGCAAATGCAGTTAGAATAATTACAATTCTCGGTCAGTTACTTTTCCTGTTTCTTCCGGCTTTGTTATTTGCAAAATGGATTTACGGTGATATTCCCAAAGTAATATCATTTAAGTTTCCTAAAATTCCTGAAGTTACTCTTTTTGTAATAGGCTCAGTTATATTAATTCCACTGCTGCAGGTTTTTCTTTATTTACAGAATGCATTTATTGAATGGCTTGCCGCAAATTCTTCATTAATAAATACTTTAAAAGGTTATGTTGATACACTAAATGAATTAGTAGAAAAAACTTACCGTGATTTGATGATTGCCAATAATTCTTTTGAAGCAACGCTTGTATTCATTACAATAGCCATGGTTCCGGCTTTATGTGAAGAAACTCTTTTCAGAGGTTTTATCCAATCAAGTTTTGCAAAAAAAATGAATGGAGTAGCTGCAATCGCTATAACTGCTTTCTTTTTTGCTTCATATCATCTAAATCCTTACGGATTTATTTCTCTTTTTATTTTAGGTTTTTACTTCGGGTATGCTGCTTATAAAACCGGATCACTTATTGTCCCTATAATTCTTCATTTCGTAAATAATTTCAGTGCGGTTTTACTATTTTATATTATTGGTGATGAAGATATAATAAGCTCTAATCCGACCGGAACAGGAATAGCAATGAATGACATTTTATACTTTATTATATTCTTATCATTGTTTCTTGTTACATTATATTTTATTGTTAAATATTATTCTAAATTAAAAACTGAATAGGAGTTAATATGCCTGTTTGCCCAAATTGTAATTATGAGTACGTTGAAGGAGTAACAATTTGTCCTGATTGTAATGTTAAGCTTGTAGATGAAATTGAATTGAAAGAATATGAAAAGTTGAGTGAAAATGACTGGGTTCTAATTTATACATCCTTTGATGAACTGGAAATTGATATGATAAAAGATAATCTTGAAAGCGCTGGAATGGAAACAACAGTTATGTCCCAGAAAGACCGCAGTTTTCCGGTACCCGGTGATCTTTCACCGATAAAGCTTTTGGTAAGGAAAAGTGACCTTCAACCAGCTTTGAATTTTATTGAAGATCTGTTGAAGAAATCAGATGACGAAAACAATGAAGATTAATAATGGCATTTCCTGACATTGCCCGGCGGGTCCTGGTTTCTATAATTGCAATCCCGGTTATCTTATACCTCTCATATTTAGGAACATATTATTTTGCTGGTTTGGTTTTGCTGATCGGCGTTGTTGCTTTTATTGAATTCGGAATGTTGACAGCAAACAAGAAAATATTTCCTAATTATATCATCGGCATTGTTTCGGTAATATTTTTAATTATTAATCAGTTATTTCATTTAATTGATTTATTACCCGTTCTTTTATTCATATCGGTATTACTTCTTTTAACAGAAATATTCAGGAATAAAGAAAATGCAATTAGCAATGTTGGAATAACTCTCATGGGAATTTTTTATATCGGTTTGTTTTCATCTTCATTAATTTCAATAAGAGAATTTTATCCCAGAATAGATGATCTGTATTTACGCGGAGGATTAATTATTATTTCAATGTTTGCATCAATCTGGATTTGTGATTCAGCTGCATATTTTTTTGGTGTTAAGCTTGGTAAACATAAACTGATGCCTCGTGTAAGCCCATCAAAAAGCTGGGAAGGTGCAATTGCCGGATTTATCTTTGCTGTAATAACTATGATAGTAGCAAGATCATTTCTGCTTGAATTTTTAAATATAAAAGATGTTATTGTTCTCGGAGTCATAATCGGATTTATAGGTCAGTTAGGTGATTTAGTTGAATCGCTGATTAAAAGAGATTCCGGTGTGAAAGATTCCTCGGGATTAATTCCTGGTCATGGCGGGATGTTTGACAGGTTCGATTCGCTGTTGATGTCTGCACCCGTTATTTGGTTGTATTTAAGATATTTTCAATAAATATGCATATAAAAAACAAAGAAAAAGTTAGTGTAATCACCCTTGGCTGTGCAAAGAATACTGTCGATTCCGAAAGACTTATCCGTCAATTACAATTAAATGATATAGATGTTCGCAGCAATCCTTCTGAAGCAGATTCTGTAATTATTAACACTTGTGGTTTTATTGAAGCTGCAAAAGAAGAATCGGTTAACACGATTTTAAATGCAGTAGCAAATAAAAGGGAAGGAAAATTAAAAAAGGTTTTTGTTTCGGGTTGTCTATCAACAAGATATAAAGATGAATTAGTTAAAGAAATTCCTGAAGTCGATTTTTATTTCGGCACAGAAGATTATCAGAACATTCTAAAAACTTTTGGCGGCGAATTAAAATATAACCTGCTTGGCGAACGGACATTAACTTCACCATCTCATTCTGCATATTTAAAAATTTCTGAAGGTTGCGATCATCCATGTTCCTTTTGTGCAATACCAATCATGCGTGGCTTGCACAAATCAAAGCCGATGGATGAACTAATTCGTGAAACTGAATTCCTGGCAGCTAATGGAACAAAAGAGCTTGTTATAATTGCACAGGATACTACCGATTACGGAAAAGATATTTATGGAAAAAGAAATCTTGCTGAACTTTTAAATTCACTTAGCGAGGTAAAAGGAATTGAGTGGATAAGATTAATGTATGCTTACCCTTCACATTTTCCTGAAGATGTGATTCAAACTATTTCTGAAATCCCAAAAATCTGTAATTATATTGATATTCCGCTTCAGCATATTTCAGATAATGTCCTAAAGTCAATGCGAAGAGGTACAACAAGCAGGCAAATAAAAGATTTGCTGTATAAATTGAAAAGCCATATACCGGATTTGGTAATGCGTACAACATTTATTGTCGGGTATCCTGAAGAGACAGAAAAAGATTTTAAGCAATTATGTGATTTTGTCGAAGAAATTAAGTTTGAAAGAATTGGAACATTTACTTATTCTATAGAAGATAATACATACGCTTATAATCTCGGTGATCCAATATCTTCTGAAGTTAAGAATGAAAGAAAAGATGTTTTAATGGAATTGCAGAAAAATATGTCCAATGAAATTAATAGCTCATTGGTCGGGAAAAAACTAAAAGTGTTAGTAGATGGAACAGAAGGAGAATACTTCGTCGGCCGGTCATACAGGGATGCACCAGAAGTGGATGGCGAAATTTTAATATCATCAAAAAATAAAAATTTATTATCTGGCGGATTTTACGATGTTGAAGTTTATGATTATAATGAGTATGATTTGTTTGCCCGGATAATTTAAATGAGGAAAATAAAATGAAAAAGTTAATTATTTTAATTGTATTAGCCTGTTCCGGATTTATTTTCGGACAACTTGAGAACAGCGAAAATCTCAATCTTCACAAAATAAGATATTACCAGGATTTTCTTAATTTTTATGGTGATAAAGAGAAAACAAGACTTGATGTTTTTATTAAAGTACCTTATTCGGAAGTTCAGTTCATAAAAACCGGAAATGGTTATGAAGCTTCTTACACAATAACTGTATCAGTTTATAATGAAGATAAAGAAACATTAATAACTGAAAAAATCTGGAATGAAAAGATTACAACTATAAGTTTTCCTCAAACCACTTTTGAAGATAATTTCAAGTTAAGTTATAAGTCAATTAATTTATTACCCGGGAAATATTTTATTCATACAGCACTCCTTGATAAAGATTCCAGGGAGGAATTCAGCTCGGAAAATTTATTTACTGTTCGAAATCTTAATGATAAACCTTCTATAAGTGATATAATGCTGATTGCACAAAAAAATGTTGTTGAAGGTAACAGCAAAATTGTCCCGAATGTATCGCGTGAAGTTAATGTTGATAAAGATGGTGTTCCGGCTTTTTTTGAATTATATGCAGATTCATCACAGGATGTAGTTCTCGAGTACACGATTGCTGATGCTGATAATAAAATTCAATTCCAGGATACAACAAAACAACGACTAAATCACGGAAGCAACCAGGTGTTTTATACTGTCAAAAAATTTAACCTCAGTCTTGGTAAATATCTACTGAACATTTATGTAAGAGATTTGAAAGATGAATTGATTTGTTTTGCAACCAAATCTTTTGTTTCACGATGGGCAGGTATTCCACGCTCAATTACTGATCTTGATAAAGCAATTGCGCAGTTAATTTATATTGCAAATCCTGATGAGTTGGATAAAATTAAAGATTCAAAAACGAATGAAGAAAAAACAAAGAATTTTATGGCCTTCTGGAAATCAAAAGATCCGACACCAGACACTGATGATAACCGGATTTTTGAAGAGTACTATAAAAGAGTTGCATATGCAAATGCACATTTTTCAAATTATTCCGAAGGATGGAGATCGGACAGGGGAATGGTTTTAATTCTTCTCGGCATTCCCGATAATATCGACAGGCATCCGTTTGAATATTACGCCAAGCCCTATGAAATATGGCAGTACTATGATTTAAACCGTAGTTTCACATTTCTTGATGAAACCGGATTTGGTGATTACCGATTAACCACACCTCTTTCAGGAGATCTTTACAGGTTCAGGTATAAATAAAAAAATTACCCCTGCTTAGTCATGATCCTGACCATTACAATCAATCCGCTGCTTGAAAGACGACTGACTTATAAAAACGCCTTATTTAAAACAGGAAACAGGAATGGAAAGCTTGAATTAAAAGCCGGAGGAAAGGGTATAAATGTTAGTCGTCAGTTAAATTTTCTGCAGATTCAAAATACAGCTTTAACATTTGTCGGTGGAATAAACGGAAAATTATTTAAAGAAGAGCTTAAAAAAGAAGAAATAAAAAATTCCATTATCCAAACAAAAAGTGAAACAAGAGAATGTTCTGTAATAATTAATCAAACTGATAAAAAAGTTGCTTCCTTCTTTTCTGAAAATTCTTTTGTTATTGAATCTGAAGTGCAAACCTTCATTTCACAAATGGAAAAAATGATTGAAAATTGTGAGGTGGTAGTTTTTTCAGGAAGTTCTTCTTGCAAAGAAACTGATGTGATTTTTCCAGCAGGAATTGAAATAGCAAACAAGTTGGGTAAAATTTCTTTTTGCGATACTTACGGGAAACATCTTCACGATTGTATTGACGCTTCTCCAACCTTGCTTCACAATAATGTAGATGAGATTGAAACTTCATTAAATGTCTCAATTAAAAATGAAACTCAAATATCTGACTTTTTGGATATTCTATATTCAAAAGGAACAAAACAGGCATTTATTACTAACGATGGGAAGGATTTTTACTGTTCTAATTTTGACTTTCATTATAAAGTCAGTCTGCCTAAAATTGATACTGTAGATTCCACAGGGAGCGGTGATGCATTTGTAGCCGGAATAATTTACGGGTGGGTTAAAAGATTAACATTTAAAGAACAGGTACTATTAGCTTCATCACTTGGAATCAACAATGCACAAAGTTTTGATGTATGTAATGTTGCATTAAACAATTCAGGTTCGTTTATTAGTCAAATTAAAATTGAACCGGTTGGTAAAAAAATAAAATTAATTGATGATTCACCCCATTAAAATTCTTCTCTTATCCCTTTTCTTTTTTTATAATTTATTTTCTCAAACGATTAAAGATTTTGATATTTCTGAAAACACAGATTTTACACAATCAGATATTCAGGCATGGAGCGGCATTTCTACCGGAATAAAATTTTATCCCGGACTTCTGGATTCCGTGAAAAAAAATATTTCTGAACAATTAGCCGGATTTGGATTTATGAACCCTGATTTTTCTGGAACTGAAGTAAAATTAACAGAAGACTCATCATTTGTTTCAGTTATTTTGAAAGTCAATCAAGCTGATCCTACAATTATTAAAAATATATTTCTTGTTTTAGCTGATTCATCACGAATTGAGCAAATAAAGCAAGCTTTTGATTTCCTGAAAGGAAAAATATTCAATAAATATGATATTGAAGAATCTATTTCCGGTATTCTCACTGAACTTGAAAACAATGGTTACCCGTTTGGTTATTTTCAGATTACTTCAGTTTATCTTTATGATGATTCAACGGGTAACGAGCATTTTGCTGATCTCCATTTCAAATTTGATGAAGGCAAGAAAAGTACGATTGATAAAGTTCAAATTGACGGGAATTCTTCCACAAAAGATTATGTAATAATCCGTGAACTAAGAATAAGTCCTGGAGAGGAATATTCTCAAAAGAGAGTTGAAGATTTTCCTAAAAGGTTAAACAAACTCAGGTTTTTTGAACCCGTTCCTGTTCCGCAGTTTTATCTTGATAAAAAAAATAACGGAGTTCTTTTAATTTCAGTAAAAGAAAAAAATACAAATAGTTTTGATGGAATAATTGGTTACGTACCTCCGGCGACAGATAAAGAAACCGGATATGTTACCGGACTCGTAAACGTTACACTTAGAAATATTTTTGGTACCGGCAGAGCAGCTTCGGTAAAATGGCAGAAGCTTACACGTGAGTCGCAGGAGCTTGATTTAAAATATCTTGAACCATGGGTTTTCGGTTATCCTTTCAATATTAATTTTGGCTTGTACCAGCGAATTCAGGATTCCACTTATGTCCAGCGAAAATACGGCGGGAGCCTGGAATATCTTGCAACTGAAGATATTTCTGCCTCAGGTTCAGTTCTGCTGGAAGAAGTGATTCCGACCGTAAGAACAATCCCGGTTTTTACTGTTTATAACTCTTCAACATTAACTACGGGACTTGATTTAAAGATTGATCTTAGAGATGATCCGCTTTCACCAACCAGCGGAGTTTTGTTTTTAACCGGTTATTCTTTTAGCAGAAAAAAAATCAGCGGACCAGCAGAATATATCACTCCCGCACTTGAAACAAATATTAACCTGCAGCGTATTACAGCATCCTTTAGTATTTTTTATGAATTGTTTGCCCGGAATGTACTTGCTTTCAGCGTTAACGGCAGAGAATTGCGCGGACCATTTTTTGAAATTAGTGATCTCTGGAAACTAGGTGGTACAAGTTCTGTCCGCGGTTACAGGGAAGAACAGTTTCTTGCTTCAAGGGTCGCCTGGACAAACTTAGAATACAGACTTTTGTTAACAAGAAGATCGTATGCATTTCTTTTTTTCGATTCGGGATATTATTTACGTGAAGCTGATCCGGAAAGAGGTGTACAAAAAAGTGAAGATGTTATTTTCGGTTACGGGCTTGGAATTACAGTCGAAACAGGAATTGGTTTGCTTGGTGTAAGTTTCGCTCTTGCTCAAGGTGATTCATTCAGTGATGGCAAGATTCATTTTGGAATTATAAATGAGTTTTAGTTCGCCTTAGCCATTCATTCTTAAATTTATTATTCTAACTTTTACTAATTTTAGATAAGTCATTAATCAAGCTAATCATAAATATTGAAAACTAAACTAACGGCTTTCCTAAAAATCCTTCGTCCGATAAATTTTCTCATCACATTTTGTACAGCTGTTGTTGCTGTTTTTCTTTGTTCGGTTTATAGTTTTTCATTCAAGATTGCATTACTTGCCGGCTTGTCTTCAGGATTTACAGCTTCAGCAGGAAATATAATTAATGATATTTTTGATATTGAAATTGATAAAATAAACCGTCCACAAAGACCGCTTGCTTCGGGTGCTATTTCAATTACATCAGCAATCATTTTATATTCTATTTTACTTATCATATCAATTGCGCTTTCATATTTTATTAATCTTAATGCTTTATTGATAGTTGTATTTACAACTATCATTCTAATTCTGTATTCAAAATTTTTCAAAAGGATTCCACTATTTGGAAATATTCTTGTAGCATTTTTAACCGGGCTTGTTTTCATCTATGGCGGAGTTGCAGTCGAAAATCCTGTTGCTGCTATTGTTCCTGCATCATTTGCCTTCCTGATTAATTTAATAAGAGAAATTGTAAAAGATATGCAGGATGTTGATGGCGATAAAAATGCAGGATTAAATACTTTCCCGATAAAATTCGGTTTTCAAAAATCAAAATATCTTATTCTCATAATAGCCTTATTCCTTATACTTTATACCATATACCCCTTTATAACTCAACTGTACAGAATTGAATATTTTATTTTAGTTATGATTGTGGTTAATCCATTGCTTGTTTATTCAATTAGAATTTTATATAAAAATCATTCGCCTGAAAATTTGAACAAAATTAGTATTCTTTTAAAATTAGATATGGTATTAGGATTAATTGCGATTTATTTTGGAATATGAATAACTTCGATAAAAACTATCTTTCTCAAAAAATAAAATATCTTGCTGGTGTAGATGAAGCTGGAAGAGGTCCTTTAGCTGGCCCTGTAGTTGCTGCCGCGGTTGTTTTTGAAAAAGATGTTCACATTGAAGGAATTGCTGATTCTAAAACCTTGTCTGAAAAGAAAAGAGAATTTCTTTTTAAAAAAATCATTTCGGATTGTTTGTCATATTCAGTCTCTGTTATTGAGCATGAAATAATTGATGAAATAAATATTTTGAACGCATCTCTGCTTGCAATGAAAAATGCAGTTGAAGGATTAAATGTTAAACCTGACCTTATTTTAATCGATGGGAATAAAAGTTTCATTTCTGAAATTCCAGTGATTACTATTGTAAAAGGGGACGCAAAATCATTTTCAATCGGTGCTGCATCCATTATTGCTAAAGTTACCCGTGACAGACTGATGAAAGAATATTCACTGGATTATCCAAATTATCTTTTAGAAAATAATAAGGGATATCCAACATTAGAACACAGGCAGGCTGTTTTGAAATTTGGTCCCTCGCCGATTCATCGAAAAACTTTTCTTAAAAAGCTTTATGCAAATTCTGATAAATATTTTTTGGAAGTTGAAAACAAATGAACTCAAAAGAGCTTGGTGAAAAAGGTGAAGAGCTTGCAGTTGAATTACTAACAGAAAAAGGTTATGAAATTTTGGAAAGGAATTATCGCTTTGGACATGGTGAAATTGATATAATTGCCAAAGATCCAAATGATGGTTACACAGTTTTTGTGGAAGTAAAAGCAAGACAAAATCTTGAATTCGGCGAACCTGAATATGCAATTACAAAATCAAAACAGAGGCAAATAAAAAAGATGGCAGAACTTTATTTATATGATAAAGGAATTACAGAAATTGATTGCAGGTTTGATGTTGTTGCTATTCTTTTCAGAGGAAAAATTCGCCCTGTTGTTAACCATTTTGAAAATGCATTTATGTAGTGAAGTTTTTAGAAAACTATATAAAAATAGTTGAAGCGATTAACAAAAAGCTTGGAACAATAACTTCCTGGCTAACATTAATACTTGTTCTCATCATTACTTATGATGTAATTGTCCGCTATATTTTTGATGAAAGCAGTGTTGCGCTACAGGAACTTGAATGGCACATTTTTGCAGTCATATTTTTGCTTGCTGCCGGTTATACATTCCTTATTGATGATCACGTAAGAGTAGATGTTTTTTATACAAGATATACCGAAAAGAAAAAATCAATAACTAATTTAATAGGTTCTTTATTTTTCCTTATACCATTTTGTGTTGTAGGGATTTTATCTTCACTAAACTTTGTTGAATTTTCATTCAGTGTCAGAGAAATGTCACCTGATGCCGGTGGACTGCCTGCGCGCTATATTCTAAAATCATTTATTCCAATTTCATTTTTCCTTTTGCTTTTACAGGGAATTGCAATTGCCTTTAAATCCATACTTAAGCTTAAAGATTTAAACTCAATGAAAGGCTTGCAGCAATAGTGGATATACTTCCGATTATTTTCTTTGTAGTTGTGCTTATTTGCCTTCTTTCAGGTTATCCGGTTGCCTTTACTTTAGGCGGGGTGTCGGTCATTTTTGGTTTAATAATTTTCGGGCTGAACTTTTTTACATTACTTCCTCTTCGAATCTGGGGAATAATGACTAACTATGTTTTAATTGCTGTTCCGCTTTTTGTTTTTATGGGTGTTATGTTAGAAAAGTCAGGATTAGCTGAGGAACTTCTTGAAACTATGGCATTACTTTTCGGAAAACTGAGAGGTGGTCTGGCTATTGCAGTATTGGTGGTTGGCGCTTTGCTTGGTGCCTCAACCGGAATAGTTGGTGCGACTGTTGTTACAATGGGCGTACTTAGTCTCCCTGTAATGTTAAAACGAGGTTATGGCAAACCAGCAGCTACCGGAATAATAATGGCTTCGGGAACACTCGGACAGATAATTCCGCCAAGCATCGTGCTTGTTCTTCTTGGAAGTGTTTTAAATGTCCCTGTTGGCAACTTATTTATTGGTGCCGTTATTCCTGGATTTTTACTGGTTTTTCTATTCTTTGTTTATATTGTTGTCCTCACTTTTCTAAATCCAAAATCATTGCCTGCTATGCCGGCAGAAGAACTGAAAAAATTTTCTGAAGAAGGAAAGATTAAAAGGATTTTGAATGCATTTATTCTTCCTTCAATTCTGATTGTTGCTGTGTTGGGTTCTATCTTTGCCGGAATCGCATCTCCAACCGAAGCTGCAGGAGTTGGTGCCTTTGGTGCAATTGTTCTTTCAATTTTCAGAAGAAAATTTACTTTTAATGCTCTAAAAGATGTGATGATGAAAACTACTTCTCTTACAAGTATGGTTTTTATGATATTAGTTGGAGCTGCAGCATTTGGATTAGTATTCAGAGGATTGCACGGAGACAGACTTCTTAGCAATTGGATTTTAAATGCTAATCTCGAACCGCATCATTTCCTTGCTTTGGTGATGTTATTAATTTTTATTCTGGGATTTTTTATCGATTTTATTGAAATCACGTTTATTATTGTCCCAATTATTTCACCAATTTTTGAACATCTTGGAATAAATCTTTTATGGGTAGGAATATTAATTGCAATGAACCTGCAAACATCTTTTCTTACACCGCCATTCGGCTTTTCAATTTTTTATCTGAAAGGAGTATCTCCTCCGGAAGTAACAACATCACATTTATATAAAGGAATAATTCCTTATGTGTTTATCCAGTTAGCTGCGTTAATTATAATTATACTTTTCCCGGATTTAGTTCTCTGGTTGCCGGGAATTTTAGGTCATTAAATCAGGGCTTATAATTCCTCTCTGAAATTTCCGTCCATTCATAAATTTCATCTTTAAATTTCTTATAAGAATCATAAACTTTCTTGCTCATCATGTCATTCGAAGCCATTTCTTCCAGAACTTCTACTGAAAACTCTTTTAACTTTTTCAGTATCTCTTCCGGCCACTCTCTGAACTGAATGTTTTCATTTTTCATTTTTATATAATACTCAGCATTCTTTGCATTGAATGCTGCAAGCAACATTGCATTTGATGCGGCTGATCCAACCCTTATTATTTCTCTTAAATCTTCGGGCAGGTCATTATAAGCAGATTTATTAACCATCAACTCGAGAGTTGCAGTAGGTTCCTGCCATCCGGGGAAATAATAATATTTTGCAATTTTATCGAATCCCATTAGAGAATCATGATATGGACAAATCCATTCGAGAGCATCTATTACACCTCTTTCAAGATTTGTATAAAGCTCTCCTCCGGGAGAAAGAATTGATGTAGCACCAGCTTTTGTGATTACTTTTCCACCAAGACCGGGCATTCTTATTTTTAATCCTTTAAGATCACCTAAAGAATTAATTTCCCGGTTAAACCAGCCACCCATTTGTCCGGCGGTATTTCCTGTAGGAAAAGGAACTAAGTTGAATTTTCCGTAAAGTTCATTCCACAATTCCATTCCACCACCGTCATAGAGCCAGGCATTCATTTGCATAGTGTTGAGCCCGAATGGTACACTTGCAAAAAACTGTGCAGCAGGAACCTTGCCAGCCCAGTAATAAGCAGCACTATGTCCCATTTCTGCAACTCCCTGCGAAACAGCATCAAAAACTTCAAGAGCAGGAACAAGCTCACCTCCTCCGTAAACTTGAATTTTAATTCTTCCCTGCGACATAGTTTCAATCCATCTTGCAAGGTCTTCAGCATATTCCCCGAGTATTGGAAATTTGGGAGGCCAGGCAGTTACCATTTTCCACTCATAAGTTTTGCCGGTAAGAACAGCAGGGGAATTGTTTGTTTTTTGTTCACCACAGCTTAAAAGGGAAGTGCTGCCTGCTGCAATTGCTGCAACTGAAGCGGTTTTTATAAAATCTCGTCTGGCAAACTTTTTCATTTTATATCCTGAATTTATTGGAGGGAGTTAATGAACGAAATTATTAAATAAATTATAATTTATCTATAAAAAACTGAACTATTTCATAAATATTCTGTCAATTAGTTCAGTAATATCAAATAATAATTAATAATTATGTGATGAAACTAACCTTTTTACAATTCCTATTATTATCCATTTTATATATCTTTGCTTTAGAATAAATCAAACAAAACCCTGTGAATAACACGTCTTCATCAAATAAATTTTTTGATACAACTGAGAAAAGACTGGCTAGCTTTTTTGAAATGCTTGCCGGTCTTTCCAGGTTTTCTGTTCGGTTCATAAAGGAAATGTTTTTGCCTCCTTACGAAATAGAGCAGATAAGAAAACATATGATTGAGCTTGGGATGAAAACTTTACCCATAGTAGGAGTAACTGGTTTTATTATTGGTTTGGTTATGGCAATGCAACTAAGTCCGGTTCTTAAAAGGTTCGGAGCTGAGGCATTCCTTCCTGGGGCAGTAGGTATTTCGATCGTACGGGAGCTTGGACCTGTTATTTGTGCTTTAATTTTTGCTGGAAGAGTAAGTTCAGGGATTGGTGCTGAACTTGGATCGATGCGTGTAACTGAACAGATAGACGCTATGGAAGTTTCGGGAGTTAACCCTTTCAGGTATCTTGTTGTAACAAGGATTTTCGCTACTACTTTCATTCTTCCGATACTCACAGTTTATGTTATTTTCATTTCTTTAGTAGGTGCATATATCGCCGTAGTACTTGTTCAGAACATGACCTGGGCTTATTATATTGACAGAGTAGTTTTTTCTGTCGAGTTTGGAGATGCACTTCCGGGTGTTGGTAAAACTTTTATTTTTGGTTTTATTGTGGGACTGGTTGGCTGTTACAAAGGCTACACAACCGAGAATGGAACTGAAGGTGTCGGACAGGCTTCAACCAGTTCGGTTGTAGTTTCCTCTTTGCTGATTCTTATATTTGATATGATCCTCGTTAAACTAACATTATGGTTATGGCCAACGGTTAAATAATGGTTGAAGTTAAAAATATTCATAAATCTTTTGAAGATAATGTTGTCCTGGATGGAGTTTCATTTTCTGTTGAAGAAGGTGAAAACATGATTGTCTTTGGACGCAGTGGTACAGGAAAGAGTGTATTATTAAAATGTATGATCAGGTTGATGGAACCTGACGCGGGCGAAATAACAATCCAGGGGAAAGATGTTCTGAATTTGAATTCGCGCGATTTGAATAATTTAAGAAAAGATATGGGCTTCCTTTTTCAGGGTGCTGCTCTTTATGACTCAATGTCAGTTCGTGAAAATCTTGAATTTCCTTTAATGAGAAATTATGATTATCCACAAAAAGAAATTGATGAAAAAGTGTTTAAAGTATTGGAAGCTGTTTCATTGGAAGAGGCGATTGATAAAATGCCATCAGAATTATCCGGCGGAATGCGCAAAAGAATTGGACTGGCAAGATCAATAATTTCAGAACCGAAGCTGATGTTTTATGATGAACCGACTACCGGTCTGGATCCAATCACGTCCAAAGAAATTAGTTCTTTAATAAATAATCTACAGCGTTCATTAAAAATGACTTCAATTGTTGTAACTCACGATTTGCTTTGTGCAAAAATTATTGCTGACAGGGCAATTGTACTGGAAGATGGATTGATTGTTAAAGAAGGCAGCATAAATGATCTGACGTCATCCGATGACCCGCTGCTTAAGAATTTTTTCAGTGATGAAGTTATTGAAAATAACGGGAGTAAATTATGAAAAAGGGATTAGCAGGAGCTAAACTCGGTATTTTCATTTTTATTGGGAGTACTTTGCTAGTTATTGCAATTTTTATGCTCGGCAACAAAGAAGCATTATTTAAATCAACATTTAATGTTAAAACTTACTTCCATAATATTGAAGGATTAAGAACTGGTGCTCCGGTAAGATTGAGCGGTATAGATGTTGGCGCTGTTGATGATATAAAAGTGGTTGGTGACACTATCAGCTCGATTGAAGTATCAATGAGGCTTTTAACAGATATAAAAAGATTTATTAGAAAAGATACCCAGGCTGAAATTCAGACAGAAGGACTTGTTGGTAATAAATTTATATCTCTGAAAATTGGTGAAGCTGCTGGTGAAGAAGTTGAAGAAGGTGGATCGATACTAGCGAAAGAACCGGTTAGCTTTGCGGATATAATTGAAGAAACTCAGGGCATTATGGCTTACACAAAACAGATGACAGAAGACTTTGCCGGGATAATCAGAAAAATAAACAGTGGCGAAGGCACTATCGGAAAAGTTATTAATGACGATAAGCTTTATTATGCTGCTACTGATCTCACTGAATCAGCAGGGAAGAGCTTGAACTCAATTACAGGAGAACTAAACACGGTAACAGAACAATTCAAGAGACTTGGAAACCAGGTTGAGTCTGTTGTGAATAATATAAATGAAGTTGTAACTGGAGTTGATACACTTCTTTATAACGTTTCAATGGGCAAAGGTGTTGTTGGTTCTTTGCTTGTTGAAGGAACTCCTGAAGATTCGACTATGAAAGAAACTTTTCAGAATCTAAACGAATTAATGCGCGAATCCAAAAGTGCTGCAAGCAAGCTTTCAGAAAATATGGAAGCTCTAAAACATAACTGGCTGTTTAAAAGCTACTTTGAAGACCGCGGTTACTGGGATACTGAAGAATATGAAAAAGAAATCGATACTAAAACTCAGGAATTGAATGAAAAAATTATACTTCTGGACAAAAAAATTGATGAGTTAAAATCACTGGAAGCAAGAAATAAATGATAAAATCTCAATTTAACTAAAAACGGGATTGCTATCTTTTATTAAAAATCATAAATTCTTTTTAAATTTTTTCAGTCACCACATTAGTAGAGGCTCAAATGAAAATTATCAGAATTAATCCTTTGAGAAGTGATTCAAAAAGCAAGACTGCAGCTTTCTTAGATGCTCAGACAGATGACGGAATAATCATTAAAGGGTTCAGACTTGTCAATGGTTCGAATGGTCTGTTCCTGGCTGCACCTGATGAAAAAGGAAAAGATGGTAAATTTTATGAAAAAGTTATCCTTCCAGCCGAAATGAAAAAAGAGCTTGAGCAAATTGCGATTGAAGAATTTAACAATATGCAAAAGTAAAATTATTTCCATCTGTTTTATTGATTCTTAAATGGTCACGAATTATTTCGTGACCTTGTTTAATACTCTCATTTTCCCCTCTCTCAAAAGCAATAATTTCTTATCTTTACAAGCTGGAAAAACAATTCACTCGTTCAAATTTTTCATAAATGAATAATAAAAAAAGCAGTCCAAACGGAAAAAAGATTATCGTTAAAGGAGCCCGCGAACATAATCTGAAAAATCTCAGCTTCGAGATTCCAAGAAATAAGCTTGTGGTGTTTACAGGTGTAAGCGGCAGCGGAAAATCCTCACTTGTCTTTGATACGATTTATGCTGAAGGACAGAGAAGATATGTTGAAAGCCTTTCTTCTTATGCTCGTCAGTTTCTTGAGCGAATGAACAAACCTGATGTAGATTTAATCCAGGGAATTTCTCCTGCTGTTGCAATTGAACAGAAAACAGTTGCAAGAAATTCACGGTCGACCGTGGGGACAACCACAGAAGTTTATGACTATCTTCGCCTGCTGTTTGCGCGAATTGGGAAAACGATCTGCTTTGAATGCGGTAAGGAAGTTAAAAAAGCGACAACCGGAACAGTGACCGAATGGATTCAAGAGCAGCCCGATGGAACAAAGTTTTATCTCGGCTTTCCGCTTCCCGATCACGAAGGTCATTCTTTGAAAGACGAAATTGACCTTTTAAAACGGAGAGGTTTCTTTAGAGTTTATGAAAATGGTAAAATGATTGATCTGAACGAAGAGAAATTTTCGGGCAAAGAAAAAAAAGACGTAAAGGTTGTTGTTGAAAGATTTAAAGCCACCAAAGATGAAACGCGTGATAAACTGGCTGATTCTATCGAGGTTACATTCAGAGAAGGTGAAAACAGGCTTATTCTGATAAATGCTGAAACAGGTGAAGAAAAAGATTTCAATAAATTTTATGAGTGCTGTGGAATAAAGTACGAAGAGCCGGAACCAAGATTCTTTTCATTCAACAATCCTTTCGGTGCGTGTCCCGTTTGCCAGGGATTCAGCAAAACCGTGGGTATCGATATGAACCTGGTTATACCCGATCCGAATGTCAGCATTATGGATGGAGCTATTGCTCCATTCAGGGGTGCGAAATACAGTTCATTTCTTCGCGATCTAATTCAAAATGCAAAAGCGTTTAAGATTCCACTTAATGTTCCATTCAAGCAGCTTACAGAAAAACAGGTTGAACTGGTTAATAAAGGATTCGGAACATACTTAGGTATTGACGGATTCTTTGAAAAGCTTGAACATAAAACTTACAAAATGCATGTACGAGTAATGCTCAGCCGTTATCGGGGGTACACAATTTGCAAAGCCTGTAAAGGCTCACGTTTACGCAGGGAAGCATTACAGGTAAAAATTAATAACAAATCAATTCACGATCTAGTTGTGTTACCGATTGAACAATCCCTGAACTTCTTTGAAAATATTCAGCTTACAGATTATGAAACGAAAGTGGCTGACAGAATTCTGAAAGAAATTATTAAGAGGCTTACTTTTCTAAACAATGTCGGCATCGGATATCTAACACTTGACAGGTTAAGCAGCACACTTTCCGGCGGCGAAACTCAAAGGATAAATCTTGCAACTTCACTTGGTTCTTCTCTGGTTGGTACACTTTATGTCCTTGATGAACCAACTATCGGGCTTCATCCGCGGGATAATGAAAAACTTATTGCTTTGTTAAAGAATCTTCGAGACATAGGTAATACTGTGATTATTGTTGAACACGATCCAGAAATGATGAGAAACGCAGATTTAATTTTTGATATGGGTCCAAAAGCCGGGCTAAGCGGTGGTGAATTTGTTGCAACAGGTACAATTGATGATATTCTTAAGAATAATACCTCATTAACAGGAAAATATTTATCAGGCAAAATGAAAATCCCAATTCCGAAAAAGAGAAGATCATCGGCAAATCATTTTATTGAAATTTTAGGAGCTAAGGAAAACAATCTTAAAAATTTAGATGTACAAATTCCTCTCAATAGGTTTGTTGTAATTACAGGTGTCAGCGGTTCGGGAAAAAGCACACTAATACATGATGTTCTTTACGCCGGAGTTGCAAAAAATTTCGGGATGGTACCATCACACATTGGAAAGTTTGAAGACATCAAAGGAATGAAATTTATTGATGAAATTGAGATTGTTGATCAATCACCAATTGGTAGAACACCGAGATCAAATCCGGTCAGTTATGTAAAAGCTTTTGAACATATCCGTGATCTTTTCGCTTCAACACACCAGGCAAAATCGAGAGGATACAAACCGGGGTATTTTTCGTTTAATGTTCCCGGTGGAAGATGTGAAACGTGCCAGGGCGACGGTTACATAAAAGTTGAGATGCAGTTTCTTGCCGATCTTTATTTAACCTGTGATGATTGCGGCGGAACAAGATTCAAAAAAGAGATTAGGGAGATAACTTACCATGGAAAAAATCTTGTTGATGTACTTGAAATGACTGTTGACGAAGCAAATGAATTCTTCATAGGAAATCCGAAAATAACACGTTATCTTAAAGTTTTGTCTGATGTTGGGTTGGGTTATATAAAATTAGGTCAACCATCCAATACACTTTCCGGTGGTGAAGCGCAGCGGGTAAAACTAGCTTCTCACCTGGCTGCAAGCAGAGATAATAAGCATACACTTTTTATTTTTGATGAGCCGACTACCGGACTTCATTTTGATGACATATCAAAATTGTTAAACTGTTTTAACCTGCTTGTTGAAAGAAACAATTCTGTTGTAATAATTGAACACAATCTTGAAGTAATTAAATGTGCAGATTATGTAATTGATCTTGGACCCGAAGCAGGAGAAAAAGGCGGAGAGGTTGTTGCGATAGGCACTCCTGAAGATATTGCAAAAAATGAAAACAGCTGGACAGGCAATTATTTAAAATCCTACCTCCAATAATAAATCTTTTTATTAATCTACTTTTCACTGTGTTCTGAATTAAAGATTTTAATAACTTTAAATTCAAAAAAATTTTCTAAGATATTTTATCAGTCAAATTTCCGGACATATTATGTATAAAATGATTTACCTTTCTTTAACTTTTTTAATTTTCATTTCACTTAATTTATTTCCACAAACATCTGATTTTGGAATAAACACTGATACAGTCAAAGCTCAGCGATTCGATATGGGAAAGATGTGGACTTTCGAAAATCCTCCTATAAATTATTTTGAAGAAACATACGGTTTCAAGCCCTCTCAAGGCTGGCTTGATACTTTACAAAAAGCTGCGCTAAAATTTGGGAATGGCTGTACCGCTTCATTTGAATCTGCCGATGGATTAATTATGACAAACCATCATTGCGTTCGCGGAATTCTTCCAAACATTCAAAATGAAGGAGAAGACTTATTAAAGAATGGATTTTATGCAAAGACTCTTGCAGATGAAAGAAAAATTCCCGGGCTTTATGTTGATCAGCTTATATTAATTGAAGATGTTACTAATGAAATAATAACTGCAATGGATTCAGTTGAAAGTGATTCCGCAAAAATTTCGCAGAAGGAAAAGAGAATTAGTGAAATAACTGAGAATTACTATAATCAAAATCCCGAACTTTGGTACAAAGTTATTTCACTTTATGAAGGTGGAAAATTTTCATTATACGGCTATAAAAGATATTCTGATATAAGATTGGTTTTTGTTCCCGAGCTGTGGGTTGCAAAACTCGGCGGCGACTATGATAATTTTACATATCCACGCTACGGACTGGATTGCGCATTTCTCAGAGCCTATGACGACGATGGAAATCCTGTTAGATGTGATTATTATTTCAGGTGGAGTGAAAAACCTTTTAATGAAAATGAGCCTGTATTTGTTGTTGGCAACCCCGGAAGAACAGACCGCATTCATACAATTGCACAGATAAAATATGCGCGCGATCATTACTATCCAATGCTAACAAGCTTGTTTAACGATCTATATAAAATTTTAGAGAAAAGAGTTGAAGAAACAAATGCCGAAGACACAAAACTAATTGCAAGGTTATACTCGGTAGGTAATGCATTGAAAGTTTACAAAGGAACTTATAAAGCATTACTTGATCCATACCTGATAGCTCGAAAAAAAGATTTTGAAAATAATTTTAAAAAGGCAATTCAGTCTGATCCTGAATTAAATAAGAAATACGGAAAAATCTGGGATGAGATTGAGGCCTCAAGAAGTCAGGTATCTCAATATGCTAATGAATTATTTGCTTATAATATTAATCCTTATTGGTCACCCTCTTACCTGATCTTTGCAAATAACCTTGTTGGTTATGCAAAAAATTTCAAAATATCCGAAATGAGGCAGGATAGTTCTTTTACAAAAGAAGATTATCATTTAGCGGCTAAGAGTATCTGGCCGGAACATTTTGATGAAGAACTTGAAAGAGAAAAAGTACTGGTAATGGTAAATATGCTGGTAAATGATCTTGGGCCTGAAAACCCTATTGTAAAACATATGCTGAATGGAATGACAGGTAGAGATGCTGTTGAATATCTATTATCAAATTCTAAACTAACCAGCAGAGAAAACCTGGAGAAATTAGCTGAGAAAGGAGCTGATTCTGTTTTAAACTCGGATGATCCTTTTATTTATTTTGTAATTGAAACTCAGGACAGGCTGAATGAATTGCAGGAGCAGAGTTCAAAATTACATCAGAAAGATGAAATTAATAATCAGCTATTGGGTGAAGCTTTGTATAAAGTATATGGTGAAAGTATTCCACCGGATGCAACGGGAACACTGCGAATTTCTGATGGAATTGTAAAAGGTTATGATTACAACGGAACCCGCGCGCCTTACAAAACAACTTTTTATGGTTCCCTTGACAGATATTATTCATTTGATAAAAAATTTCCATTTAATTTGCCTGATTACTGGGAAAACCTGCCTGGGGATTTCGATTTGAGCACCCCACTCGATTTTGTTACGACAAATGATATAATCGGCGGCAATTCAGGAAGTGCAATGCTAAATAAAGATGGAAAAGTTATTGGACTGGCTTTTGATGGAAACATTGAAAGTTTGCCCGGAAATTATATTTACACAACTGAAGCAAATCGAACTGTCGGCGTCACTGTTTCAGCAATGCTGGAAGCAATGCGCCATCTTTACAAAACTGAAAGACTTTATAACGAAATCAATAATGGTAAAATAAAATAAACTGCGGAGTAAAAATGAAAAACATTTTTGTTGTTCTGATTCTGATTGGTTCTTTATCCTTTGCACAAAACAATGAAATGCATTTTGATCATGAAAAAGATACAGGCAAACTGGTTCATAAGATTTCTAAAAATCTTGAAACTCTTGAACGCGAGTATCTTACAAAATTGAGTTACAGGGATTATGTTAAAGCTAAAGATATACTAATTGAAACTTATAATCTTTTGTTGGCAATACCGGTTCCGGAACCTCACGATCAAAAAGAAGTAAGGGGACCGTTTCCAATTAGTGAGCAAGAATTCAACCAGCTAATTGAAAGTATTAAAAATGAATCGTTTGAAGATGATCAGCTATCAATTGTTGAACTTTCAGCACGTTACAATTATTTTACTGTCAGTCAGGTAATTCGTGTGATCAAAGAGTTTTCTTATTCAAACGGACAACTAAAAGCTTTAGAATTATTATATCCGAAGGTTGTTGACCCGGAAAATTCACATCAGATTATTAATGCGTTCACTTATTCGTCAGATAAGGAAAAAGCTAAAGAAATCATAAACAGGAAATAATTATGCCTTTGACTTATTCAGATTATTTAAAGCTTGATAAGCTGCTTAATATGCAAATTCCACATTCAGAGAGACCCGATCATGATGAAATGCTTTTCATTATAATTCATCAGACTTATGAATTATGGTTTAAGGAAGTGCTTCACGAACTGGATTATCTTAAAAAGCTTTTGCTCAAAAATGATTTGCCTAGATCATTGCATACAATGAAAAGAATACTTACAATATTAAAGGTGCTTGTTCATCAAACAGATATACTTGAAACGATGACACCTCTGGAATTTTTAACTTTCAGGGACAGGCTTGAATCTGCAAGCGGGTTTCAATCTTTCCAGTTCCGCGAGCTTGAATTTGCCCTTGGACAGAAAAATGAAAGCATCCTTAAAAGATTTGATAATCTGAAAGAAGAAAAAGAAAAACTGCAAAAAAGATTTGATGAAGATTCACTCTGGCAGGTTTTTCTTAAGTTTCTGAAGTTGAATAATTATCCGGTTGCTGATGAAATGATTAAAGCGGGGAACAATGACGAGTCTTCTGAACTTAAAAATATTTTGATAGATATTTATAACAGTGATTATAACATTGCGCAGTTTTGTGAATTTCTGATGGATCTGGATGAAGGATTCCAGGAGTGGCGTTACAGGCATGTTAAAATGGTTGAAAGAACAATCGGAACGAAGCAGGGAACAGGTGGCTCAGACGGAGTAAAATATTTGAAGACTACTTTATCAATAAAATTTTTTCCTTTGCTCTGGTCAATAAGGAAGGATTTTAATAAATGAAAATCAAACCGGAAGATCTTTATCAATCGCCGAACAAGCTGGCAAAGTTTTATTCTAAATTCAGAGTTGAAGAAAGAATGCTGTTTACCGGGCATTCACATCAAGCCTGGCCAGATTGCGGATTTGAAGCACAGCAGGAAGCATGGAATGATGCTGCAGAATTTGTTGATGACAAATGGGAAAAAGCATTCGCAAAAGCTGAAGAAGTGAAACAGGGATACAATAGACTTTTGAATGATAATTCCGGTTTCATAACAATAGCAGCAAACACTCACGAACTATTGATAAAATTATTTTCTGCTTTTCCTTTAAAGGAAAAAACAAGAATCATAACAACCGACGGTGAATTTCATTCGATTCGAAGACAGCTGGACAGATTGAGCGAAGAGGGAATTGAAATTGTGAAAATTCCTTCACTGCCAGTTGCAGAAGTTGTTGAAAAACTGATTGCAGCCTGTAATGAAAAAACCATTGCAGTTTATGTTTCAACCGTGTTTTTTAATTCCGGATTGATTCTTCCCGGTTTAAATGAGCTTGCAGGGTTTTGTGATAAAAAAGAAATCAATCTTATTTTGGATGTATACCATCATCTCAATGTTGTTCCTTTTTCCGTTGAAGAAAATAATCTTCAGAATGCTTTTATTACCGGCGGTGGTTACAAGTACTGCCAGCTTGGTGAAGGAAATGCTTTTTTAAGATTTCCCAGAGACTGCAAACTTCGTCCTGTAATAACGGGATGGTTCAGTGAATTTTCTGTTATGTCTTCTAAGAAGAAACCGGGAGAGATTTTATACGGCGAAAAAGGTGATTTGTTTGCCGGCGCAACTTATGATCCTGCAAGCAACTACCGCGGTTCAAGGGTTTTCCGTTTTTTTGAGGAAATGAATCTTAATCCGGAACTTTTAAGAGAAATAAGCCGGCATCAAATAAGAATAATGATTGAAGAATTTGATATGCTTGATCTTGATCCTGAAATAATTAAAAGAGACTCAAATGTTTCCCGCGAAAACATAGCCGGCTTTCTTGTGCTTAATACAGAGCAAGCGGGTAAAATTTCCGATAAGCTGAAAGAAAAAAATGTTTGGACAGACTACCGTGGAAATGTTTTGCGTTTCGGTCCAGCACCCTACATTTCTGATTCACAGATAAAAGATGCAATGAGAATTCTTGGGGAGGTTGTTAAGAAATTATAATTAAGATGCTACTTTGCCTTCAACACCGTACCAACTTTTGCTGCTTCCTGGAACAACTGCTCTGTTAAAATAACATTATCTTCTATTTCAAAACCGGACTTCATCAAACCTTTCGCAAGCCACGTGTTACAGGTATTAAAAAAATGATAATTTCCGTTCGCTTTGAAAAAGTAAACCTGGTTTAGGTGTTGTATGCTTAAAATTTGGTGAGCTCCTTCCGTGTTTCTCCAGAGCGTTTCATTTATGTAATTCAGCAGACTAATTAATTGTTCCTCGTTGATTTCCAATTCAATGACAATTTCAGAGACATCAAAATATTGTTCTTTTGTAATGTAAATCCCTTCAACTCTCAAAGTACTCGGAGTTGAATAAAACAAAGCTTTCCATGCAAGTCCTGAATCAAATCCAGGATGCTGATAAAATTCCTCATCGCCCCAGCCGATATCAATTAAATTAGCATTGTTGAAATATTTTAATGCCGGGAATAAATTTGAATCGATTTCTGTTTTGTGAAAAACAACCGCAGTGTGCCATCTTTGTTTAATAAGATAAATTGAATGGAGGGAATCGCTCGGCGCAACATTTGGCTCAATAACCTGTAGTTTAGGAGAAAAGTTCAGGAAAAAGAAAATTATCGGAAAGATTACTAAGTTGTTCATATAATTTTCAAACTTCTTGATAAACATAAACTTACTAGGAAATTTGATGAAAATCTTACCTCAAATAAAAATCATTTTTTTATTTCTAATCATCTTGCAAATATCTACTTATTCACAAAACGGTAAATATACAATTGTGTTGCATGGAGGTGCGGGTACGATTGATCCAAATATGCCGGAAGCAGAAAAATCTGTTTATCTGAATTCACTCACGACAGCATTAAATATCGGTAAAAATATTCTTGAGAACGGAGGCAGCAGTCTTGATGCAGTTGAACGCGTCGTAAGATATTTTGAGGACGATTCTTTGTTCAACGCAGGAAGGGGAGCCGTATTCACTTCCGAAGGAAAGAATGAACTTGATGCATCAATTATGGATGGAAGAGATCTTTCCTGTGGAGGAGTTGCAGGTGTAACAATCATAAAACATCCAATAACACTTGCCAGAATGGTAAAAGAAAAAACCCCCCACGTTCTTTTTGCAGGAAATGGTGCTGATGAACTTGGAAAAAAACTTGGAGTCGAAATTGTTGATAATTCTTATTTCAGGGTAGAGCAACGTTATCAGCAATGGGAAAAAATGAAGGAAAGGGAACCAAAGGGAACCGTCGGCTGTGTTGCAATTGATCAGTATGGAAATATTGCTGCAACAACTTCAACAGGCGGTTTATCAGATAAATGGCCCGGTAGAGTTGGTGATTCTCCACTTGTAAATGCAGGAACTTATGCGAACAATGAAACCTGCGGTGTATCTGCAACAGGCGAAGGTGAGCTGTTTATCAGGAATACGGTCTCATTCAACATATCTGCATTAATGGAATATAAAGGATTAACTCTGGAAGATGCTGCAAACGAAATGATCTTTAACCGTCTTCCGAAAAATTCGGGTGGAATAATTGCTGTGGATAAAAATTATAATTATACTCTTCAGTTCAATACAAGCAGTATGCTTAGAGGTTTTGCGACATCTGAAGGAATTTTTGAAGTAAAAATCTGGAAGTAAAATTGGAGGAAATATGCGACCAAATCCCGCAGATTATAATTCTTACTATGAAACCTATATTAAAGAAATTGAGGGAGACGACATATTAAAAATTCTAAATGAGCAGAATAAGAAAACGCAGGAAGTTTTAAATTCTTTTTCTGAACATAAAGGAAATTATCGTTATGCAGATGGAAAATGGACTGTTAAAGAAGTTGTCGGGCATCTTCTGGATACTGAAAGGGTTTTTGCCTATCGTGCTTTATGTATTGCAAGAGGTGACAAAAAATCACTTCCCGGTTTTGAGCAGGATGATTATGTGAAATTAGGTAATTTCAATGCAAGAGGTTTAGCAGAATTAAATTATGAATTCCGGTTGTTGAGAGAATCCAACTTACTTTTATTCAGAAGTTTTTCGGAAGATATGCTTAACAGGAGAGGAACAGCCAACACTTCTGCAATTACGGTAAGGGCAATTCTTTGGATAATTGCAGGGCATGAAAAACATCATGTAAAAATTCTTCTGGAAAGATATAAATAATTTAGGCTCTTAATTTTGACAGTTCGTTTATTATTTTTTGTGTTGTACCTATGTTTTTCTGAACATATTCATAAGCATTTTTCCCTCCCAATTTCCTGAGATTTTCATCAGAAAATAATAATCTGAATTTTTTGTAAGCTTCCCTTTTATTATTTATCACAATCCCACCTCCATTTTCAACCAGTTGTGCAGCTTCCTGTGAATTTTCAATTTTAGGACCATAAACAACAGGTACCCCATAAACCGCAGCTTCAAGTACATTGTGTACATTTTGTTTAAAGCTTCCGCCTATAAAAGCTACATCAGAATAAGTATAT
Organism: uncultured Ignavibacteriales bacterium; assembly: GCA_963715745.1. Classification (GTDB taxonomy): domain Bacteria; phylum Bacteroidota; class Ignavibacteria; order Ignavibacteriales; family Ignavibacteriaceae; genus CAWGJF01. The sequence continues at coordinate 3,352,324 of OY970271.1, read as the reverse complement.
AATGTTAAAAGAATTCCGATCGAATCAACTATTATTACTCTTTCGCCTGAATAATTATTTAAATGAGAAAATCTGATTGTTTCCAGGTTTCCGGTAAATTCATTTTCAATTTTTTCAAGATGAATAATTGTCGGTTCGTGAGGAGCTATAATCATAATTACATCTTTTTCAAATTTTGCCAGCTTAATAAATGCCGGAAGGATAACTTCTTCATCCTGTTCCCAGGTGCTGCCTGCGACAAATACCTTTTTGTTTTCAAGTACAGATGATTTAATCAGGTTTCTTTCTTTTGCAGATAAGCTTTTCTGAAAAACCCTGTCGAACCGGGTATCTCCAACAACACTTACTTTATCCCCACTACATCCAAAACCTTTAAAGCCATCTGCGTCTGTTTCGGAAACAGTAAGAATTTTAGTTATGTCCTTATAAAGTGATTTATGAAATGATTTTAATATTGGAAGTTTTCTCGGCGAAGATTTTTTCATTGTTGCATCAACAAGAAACACAGGTATTTTTTTATGGTGCAATTGCCAGATATGATTAGGCCAGATATCATACCTCATAAAAACTGCAAGATCCGGCTTAAGAATGTCCAGGAATTTTTTTGCGTTTATTCTTGTATCTAATGCAATGTAGGTTATTAAGTCAGCATAAGGATATTTTTTGGAGTTGTTATAACCTGATGGAGAGAAGAAGGAAACAATAATATATAAGTTTGGATTTTTTCTTAATTGCTCGATTATGGGTTTCGCTTGTTCAAATTCTCCCATTGAAGACGAATGAAACCAGATTCGTTTTTTTGTTCTGTCGAGTGTTGTAACATTTAAAATTAGTTCTTCAAATAAACGGTTTCTTCCTTTTATACCTTCACGGATTTTTTTGTTGAATATTCCGCCAAGGCTAATTATTACATAGAATATCGGTAGAAAAAGAAAATCGTAAAAAAAATTCCAGAAAATTTTCATCAGTTGATATTCAGTTTATTTAATTTTTCGAATGCCAGTTTGGGAGTTATCTCTATCATACATTTAAAATGTTTCTTTGGACAATTAGCTCTTCCGATATGTGTACAGGGTCTGCATGATAATCCTACATTTTCAATAGCGATACTTTTTGCTTTATATGGAAAGAAACCAAATTCCTTTACAGTTGAACCAAATATTGCAATAACCGGAACCTTAACTGCTGTAGCAGTGTGCATTAACCCGGAATCATTTGTATAAATTGCTTTGCATAATTTCATATCTGCAGCAGTCTGAAGAATATCATTTTCATTACAAAGATTTAAAGCTCCCGTTTCATTTTCAATTTGCAAACAGGTTTCCAAATCAAGAATTCCTCCGAATAAGACAACCTGAAATCCGTTTTCGTTTAATAATTTTGCAAGACTTATAAAATTTTCAACCGGCCATCTTTTCGTAAAATGTTTAGCTCCCGGACACAATCCAATCCAGTTTGAACCTGATTGCAATCTTTTATCGGGAATTTTATCTGTTGTTAATTCAAGTCCTTCATCATCAAGCACTAAATTTTTAACCGTATTTGCATAACGAACCGGAACAGGAGGTAGATCTTTTAGGTTATTAATCTTAAAGTTCACCAATAGAAACTTGTCAAAATGGTGTTTATTAAATTTTACTACAGGCACTTTAGAAACACGTGATATCCACCTTGATCTGAAATTATTTTGCAGGTCTATTATTAAATCATATTTTTCAGATATAATCGAATTAACAATGTCCTGAACTATATAACCTGCCTCATTATAATTATATATTTTCCTAACATTTGGATTTAGCCTGATTAAATCTTCATAGTTTTCTCTCAAAACAAAATCAATTTCCGAATCAGTAATATTCTTTTTTATTGATCTGATAAGCGGAGTAGTTAATAAAATATCACCAAGTGAACTTAAACGAATTATTAAAATTTTTTTTGCGCCGTCCGTAATCAAGAGTTTTTCACAATAATTTTACAATAACAAAAATTAATTTATTAAAATATAATTGAAGTTTAGTAAAAAGGGGAGTAACTTTGAATTATAAATTTAAGGTTCTAATATATGACTACATTGCCTTCTCCGGGTACGAGGGAGTTCCCGGAATCATCTTTAGAGAAAAAAGTATATAACCTGGTCGAATCTTTAGCAGAAAATATTCCTGTTACGAATGACAGAAGCCGGCTTGGATTTGCATTATATAAATACCTGAAAGGCGAGGGTGATTCTCCACAAATTTTAGTAAAAAGCTTGAAAATAAGAATTACTGGAATAAGCGAAGAAGAACTGGCTGGGAAAATTACCGAGAAGATCCAGGCTATCAAGTCTTAAATTTAAAGATTAAAAAAATCCTTTAGTTCGATTTTACTGTTGCCTCTGCTTCTGCCATAAACTTTTCTACTTCTAAAACATCCTCTTCACTACCTATAAATATCGGGACTCTCTGATGAAGCTTTTCAGGCTGTAATTCCATTATTCGTGTTTTCCCATTGGTTGCTCTTCCTCCTGCTTGTTCAACAATAAAAGCTAAAGGGTTGCATTCATACTGCAGTCTTAATTTACCGTTCAGATGCCGGGAATCAGCCGGATACATAAATATTCCACCATAAAGCATATTTCTATGGATATCTGCGACCATTGATCCAATGTATCTGCTGGAATATGGTCGAGAACTTGGTTTATCTTCTTCCTGTAAAAATTTAATATATTTTTTTAAACCAGGGTGCCAATACAAATAATTTCCTTCATTAATACTGTAGATTTTTCCCTTCTTGGGTATCTGAATGTTTGTATGGGAAAGAATAAATTCTCCGAAAGCCGGATCAAGGGTAAAAGCATGAACTCCCTGCCCGGCAGTGTAAACAAAAATTGTACTCGATCCATAAATAATATAACCTGCTGCAACTTGATTTACCCCTTGCTGCAAACAATCTTCCATAGTACCAGGTTTACCGTCAGGGGTTATTCTTCTGTAAATAGAAAAAATAGTTCCGATGCTAACATTTGCATCAATGTTTGAAGAACCGTCAAGCGGATCAAAAAGCAAAACATATTTTCCGATATTAAATTGTTCTGGTATTGTAATTATTTCGTCTTCTTCTTCCGAACCCATAACACAAAGATGTCCGCCATTATCCATTGCACGGACCATCATATCATGAGCAAAAATATCTAGCTTCTTAACTTGTTCACCATGAACATTATTATCTCCAGTGAAGCCGAGTATATCAGCAAGACCTGCTTTGTTAACTTCAAGTGAAATTACTTTTGCAGCAAGTGAAAGATCATGCAGAAGTCCCGACAGGTCGCCGGTTGCGTACGGATGTTTTCTCTCTTCTTCAATAATGTGGCGGGCAAGGGTCATGAACTTTATTTGTGGCATTTTGCTCTCCCGTTTTGTTGAAGTGAACTCAGGAAGCCAGAATTTCCTGATCTTTATATTGTAGCTGGTATAATTTATAATAAATTCCGCGTTTTGCAAGTAGTTGCTGATGATTTCCGGTTTCCCGGATTTCCCCTTTGTGTAAAACTATGATCTTGTCGGAATTCTGAATTGTAGATAAACGGTGGGCAATTACAATAGCAGTTCTTCCAACAAGTAGTTTTTCTATTGCATTTTGGATTAAATATTCAGTTTCTGTATCAACACTGGAAGTTGCTTCATCAAGTATCAATATTTGCGGGTCATACGCTAATGCCCTGGCAAAAGAAATTAATTGTTTTTGTCCGACACTTAATGTTGCTCCTCTTTCCTTTACTGGTTCCTGGTATTTATTTGGAAGCTCCATAATAAATTTATCGGCACCGACTATCTCAGCGGCTCTCTTCACTCTTTCAAAACTAATATCCGGATTATTCAGATTTATATTTGATTCAATAGTACCGGAGAAAAGAAAGACATCCTGAAGCACGAGTGAAATATGTTTTCTCAAATTATCTTTATCAATTTTAGAAATATCCACACCATCAAGTAAAATATTTCCTTTTTGTATATCATAAAATCTTGTAAGAATATTTATCGTACTGGTTTTACCCGCACCGGTATGACCAACTATTGCAACTGTTTCACCGGGATTGATTGAGAAATTAATGTCTTTTAAAACATAATCATCACCATTATAAGCGAACCAAACGTTCTTGAAATCAACACTGCCTTTTACATTTTCCAGCTTAATTGGTGTATCAACATTTTTTATAAATGTCTGATTATCAAGAAGTTTAAATATTCTTTCAGAAGAAGCCATTGCGGTTTGCATTATATTATATTTTTCAGAAAGATCACGGATTGGTCTGAAGAACATTTCTGTGAATTGTAGAAATGCGAATAGTGTACCTACTGTTGTTGCAGCCTGAATTGTTTCTCCACCGCCAAACCAGATAATTAATCCAACAGCAATTGAACTTAGCAATTCAACAGTTGGATAAAATATAGCATAATAAAAAATTGATCTGATGTTTGCTGTTTTGTAATCATCATTTATTGAAGAAAACTTTTTGAACTCCTCTTTTTCCTTACTGAAAATCTGAACAACGCTCATTCCGGTTACGTGTTCCTGCATATAAGAATTTAATCTGGCAAGATGAAGCCGAACATCCCTGTAACGCTCTCGTACTTTTTTCCTGAAAAGAAATGTGGCATAAATTAAAACAGGTAAAACCGAAAGAGTAACAAGTGAAAGTGGAATATCCATTGCGAACATAAATACAAGTATCCACAGTATTATAAAAACATCGCTGAAAACCATTACTATTCCGGAAGAAAAAAGTTCACCTAAAGCTTCAACATCATTTGTTGCCCGGGTCACTATTCTTCCAATCGGTGTTTTATCAAAAAACTTTAGCGCAAGCTTTTGAATATGATTAAAGATTTGTGTTCTTAAATCATATAATGTTTTTTGTCCGAGATATTGCGTGTAATACGTGAGGAAATATTGTATTACAGCCTGAATAAAGAGTGAACCGAACATAAGCAGTCCGATAACCATCAATCCATGAAAATCAGATTTTGCTATGTAATCATCAATAGCAATTTTTGTAAGCAAAGGTCTAACCGGACCAAGACCAGCAACAATTAAATTAAGCAGAATAGCAAAAATAACGTAATTTTTGTATGGTTTTACATAGCCTAGCAGACGTTTCATCAAACGTGAATCGTAGGCTTTCCCTAAAACTTCATCTTCACTGTGATAATCGTTAGCCATACTTTATTTTAATTCTTCAAGTTCTTTTTCAAGTAATTGTTTGTAATGTAGTTCAGCATAAATTCCACCGAGAGCAACAAGATCATCATGCTTACCTTGCTCAGCAATTTTTCCTTCAGAAAGAACAATGATATCATCGGCATCTTTTACAGTTGAAATCCTGTGACTGATAATTATACTTGTTCTGTTTTCCATAAATTTTCTAAGATTTTTCAGAATAGATTCTTCTGTATTAGTATCAACTGCAGAAAATGAATCATCCAGAATTAAAATTCCCGGATCAATTGTAAGAGCCCGGGCAAGACAGGCACGTTGTTTTTGTCCGCCTGAAAATGTAATCCCTCGTTCTCCAACTATCGTTTCATAACCGTTTGGAAATGATTCAACGTCTTTATCAAATTGAGCAATTGAAGAAACTTCTTTGATGCGGTTAGCATCGACTTCCTTTAATCCATAACCAATATTATTCAGAACTGTATCTGAAAATAAAAACGACTCCTGCTGAACCAATCCAATTTTTGTTCTTATAGTTTCAAGTGGAATGTTCTTAACATTTCTGCTATCAATTAAAAGTTCACCCTCGGTGCAGTCATATAATCTTGGGATAAGATTTACAAAGGAAGTTTTACCAGCACCTGTATATCCCATTATTGCTACAGTAGACCCAGCCGGAATTTTCAAGTTAATGTCTTTCAAAATCCAGGGAAGATTATCAGCATAACGGAAAGAAACATTTTTAAATTCGATTTCACCTTTAATATCATTTACAGAAAAATCTGTCAAGCCAGAATCATTAATTTCATAAGGTTCTGCGAAAATTTTATTTAATCTTTTCATACTTGCTTCAGCTTGCTGAATAATATTGATAACCCAGCCGGCAGCAATCATCGGCCAGATCAGCATTCCCAGATAAAAAATAAAAGCTGTGATTTCACCAAGTGTAAGATTTCCATTTATAACCTGCGCTCCACCGTACCAGACAACTATAATTATTGAAAGTCCGGTAATGAGAAATAACAACGGCATAATCCAGGCTTGTGTTTTAACAAGGTTCATATTCCGGTCAAGATATTCACGACTTTGCCCGGCATATCTTTCAATTTCACTTTTTTCACGAATGTAAGATTTAATAACTCTTATGCCCGAAAAGTTTTCCTGTGCCATTGTGGTAATATCTGCAAACTTCTCCTGTATCTTTGTAAATTTTTCATGAATTAGCTTGCCTATTTTATAAACCATAATTGATAGCAGCGGGAGAGGAATGAGTGCAAACAATGTGAGCGGCGCATTAAGTGAAATCATTATACCGAGAACTATTGCCAGCCTGATGGAAGTATCAGTAGAATACATAACTGCCGGACCGAGAAATGAGCGAACAGAATTAATATCATTTGTAGCATGAGCCATTATATTCCCGGTCGAGTTATTCTGAAAATATCTCAACGGGAGTTTTTGAATATGTTTCCAGAAGTCACCTCGCAGATCATATTCAATTTCTCTTGAAACAACAATTACAGTCTGTCTTATCATAAATCTGAAAATTCCGGAAAACAGAGCTGCACCTACAATCAACAATCCATATTTGAGAAGCAGATCAGCAGTATCGCTTTTTATTTCACTGACTTTATTTTGAACTGAGTTAATTGAATCCTTTAATGCAGGTTCAATTCTTGATTGAACTGTAAGTGTGTCTATAAGATCGTTATAACTTGCAACCCGTTTGGATTGTGATTGAATGTCATCAATTGAATCTTTAAGCAGAAGGGGAACATAAACAGAACCGATATTTGAAAGCAAAATAAAAATGAATCCGAGAAACAGGTTCTTTTTATATCGGGCAAAATATTTTTTTAGCGTGAAAAGATTTTTCATCTGGATAAATTGATTCGGAAAATGCGAATCGCATTTTACCAAAGATTAGTCTATTGAACAATATAATAGATTAGCTATGTGAGCCTAATCAATGATATCGAAGTTAGTATATTTTTGTAACACTTCAGGAACCTTTACAGTTCCTTTTTCAGTCTGGTAATTTTCAAGAATTGAAACCATAAGCCTGCTTGTTGCCAAACCAGATCCGTTTAATGTATGTACAAATTCCGGTTTTTTGCCTGCCCCGCTTTTGGCGGGGTCACCTTCTCTTTTAAAACGTATTTTTGCCCGGCGAGCCTGGAAATCTTCAAAATTGCTGCAGGATGATGCTTCCAGCCATTTGTTTTCAGCGGGAGACCATGTTTCAATATCGTAACACTTTGCAGCATTAAAACTGAGATCGCCTGTGCACAGCAGTAATATTCTGTATGGAATTCTAAGAGCCTGCAAAATATCCTCAGCGTCTTTAACGAGACCTTCAAGTTCATCATAGGAAGTTTCGGGTTTCACAATTTTCACCATCTCAACTTTGTTGAACTGATGAACTCGCAGAAATCCTTTTGCTTCTTTTCCATAAGATCCGGCTTCTCTTCTGAAGCACGCTGAATAACCAACATAATGTATTGGTAAATCTTTTTCACTTAGTATTTCATCCCTGTGAAGATTTGTAATCGGTACTTCTGCAGTCGGAATTGGGTAAAGTCCATCTTTTTCAATTGCATACATGTCTTCTTCCATTTTCGGAAGCTGCCCTGTGCCAAGCATTGATTCTTTATTTACCAGGAATGGCGGAAAAACTTCTTTGTAATTATGCTGGTTGATATGAACATCGAGCATATAATTTATAAGTGCACGCTCAAGTGTTGCACCTTTTCCAATATAAACAGGAAAACCAGAGCCCGAAACTTTTGCTCCTCTTTCAAAATCCAGAATCCCAAGTTTTTTACCAAGCTCAGTATGATCAAGAAATTTTTTATCGCTTTGAAATGAAAATCCTTCCGGCAGCCATTGTTTAACTTCCACATTATCTTCAGCAGATTTACCAACAGGAACGGACGTGTGCGGCATATTAGGAATAAACAACAAAAACTTTTCAACTTCTTCTTCAACATTTTTTAATTTTGAATCAAGCTCTGTAATCTGATCTGAAACTTGTTTCATCTCGGCAAGAACTTCAGTTACATCTTCACCAGACTTTTTCATTTGTGGAATTTTTGCAGAAACCAGGTTACGTTTTGCTTTCAGTTCTTCAGTTTGCGTAATTAAAGTCCGTCGTTCTTCATCGAGCTTCAGAACGTCATCAACAGTATCTTTTTCATTTTTATTTCTGATGCCCTGCTTTACAAGATCAGGATTCTCCCGAATAAATTTTAAATCAAGCATATACTAAAACCTTATTTCACAACAATGTTATAAATTTTATTTTTTACAAAAATTTCTTTTATGATTGACTTTCCTTCAATAAATTTAGCTACTTTTTCATCTGCAAAAACAATAGGCTTAACACTGTCCTGTTCACTGTCCACTGCAACAGCAATAGTATCTCGTAGTTTTCCGTTTACCTGCACAGCAATATTTATTGTATCTTCAATAAGTGCATCCGGATCAGCATCATACCAAATTGGTTTCTCAAAAATTGAATCACTATTACCGATAATCAGCCAGCATTCTTCAGCAAGATGCGGTGCAAGTGGTGCAATCATAACATTCAACCTACTTAATACATATCCCTGGATTTCATTTGAACAAGTTTTTAAATCTTTTAGATTGTTCAGTAATTCCATCAATGCAGCAATTGCTGTATTAAAACGGAAGTTATCAATTTCTTCATCAACTTTTTTTAGTGTCTGATTTGTTTTTCTGTAAATAAACTTTTCATTTTCTGAAAGCGAAGAAAGATCATATTTATCTTTAGGCGAAGCTTCGGTTAAGAGATTTTTATAATCATTGAAAAGATCATAAACACGGTTAACAAATCTGTCTGTTCCCGAAATTCCTTTGTCGCTCCAATCACCGCCCATTTCATAAGGACCCATAAACATCAGGTATAACCTGAAAACATCAGATCCAAATTTACCTGTGAAGTCATCGGGATTAACAACATTGCCTTTTGACTTTGACATTTTCGCACCGGAATTTGTAATAGTTCCCTGGTGAAGAAGATTCATAAATGGTTCATCACTGTTTGTTAAACCGATATCGCGGATAAACTTGTGAATGAATCTTGCATAAAGTAAATGCATGGTCGCGTGTTCTGCTCCGCCGACGTACTGATCAACCGGAGTCCACTTATCTGCAAGCTTTTTATCAAACATCATATCACTGAAATTTGGATTCAGGAATCTGAAATAATACCACGATGAATCAACAAAAGTATCCATAGTGTCGGGATCACGTTTTGCATCGCCTCCGCACTTAGGACATTTAACATTAATAAACTTTTCATTTCTGGCTAAAGGAGATTCACCGCCAAGCTTAAAGTCAACATCGTAAGGCAGAATAACCGGCAAATCTTTTTCATCAACAGGAACTTCGCCGCATTTTTCACAATGAATGATTGGGATCGGTGTTCCCCAGTAGCGCTGCCGCGAAATCAGCCAATCTCTTAAACGATAATTTATAGTTGCCTTGCCGATTTTCTTTTCTTCAAGCCAACTGATGATTTTCTTTTTTGCATCATCAACAAAAAGTCCGTTAAGAAAATCACTATTGATTGCCGGACCATCGCCAAGAAATGCTTTTCCATCAAAACCCTCTGTAGGTTGAACAGTTCTGATAATCGGTAAGTCAAACTTCTCAGCAAATTCCCAGTCTCTTTCATCCTGACCCGGTACAGCCATAATTGCGCCTGTTCCGTATGTAAGCAAAACATAGTCTGCAATCCAGATTGGAATTTTATTATTGTTCACAGGATTGACTGCATAAGCTCCGGTGAACACGCCGGTCTTTTCTTTTACAGTTGAAGTTCTTTCAATCTCAGTTAAACTTTTTATAGAATCTTTATACTCATCAACTTCGGTTTTATTTTCTTTTGTGGTCAGCTTATCAACAAGCGGATGTTCCGGAGCGAGAACCATATAAGTTGCACCGAAAAGAGTATCAGGTCTTGTTGTGAATATTTTAATAGTATCATTGCTGCCATCAGCCATGCCTGCCGGCAGGTAAACTTTAAAATCGACTTCTGCACCGGTGCTTTTGCCAATCCAGTTTCGCTGCATCAACTTTGTTTTTTCAGGCCAGTTGATTTTATCCAATCCTTGCAGAAGCTCTTCTGCATAATCTGTAATCTTAAAAAACCACTGATAAAGATTTTTCTGAATAACAACAGTTCCACATCTTTCACAGGTTCCGTCCGCAAGCACCTGCTCGTTTGCAAGAACGGTTTGATCATTTGGGCACCAGTTAACCGGAGCTTTTTTCCTATATGCCAATCCTTTTTTGTAAAGCTGAAGGAACAGCCATTGGTTCCATTTGTAATATTCAGGAGCGCAGGTCATCAGTTCAGACTGCCAGTCGTACATACATCCCATTTTTTTTAACTGGGATTTTATATCAGCAATATTTTTTAGTGTGCTGTCCTGTGGATGTATTCCTGTTTTGATTGCATAATTTTCTGCCGGGAGACCGAATGCATCGTAACCCATCGGTTCAAAAACATTGTAGCCTTTTAATTTTTTGTAACGACCCCAGCTATCTGAAGGTCCGTAATGATACCAGTGGCCGGTATGCAATCTTGAACCGGAAGGATAAAGAAACATATTAAGATGGTAAAGTTTTTTATCCGATTTGGAAAAATCAGTCTTATAAACCTGCTTATCTTCCCAGAATTTCTGCCATTTCTCTTCTATTTCTGCGTAGGGATATCTCATCAATTTTTGCCGTTTTTAGAAAAATTTAAGCACAAATTTAGATAAAAGGGCAGGGAATTCAAATTCAATTAGAATACAGAATATAGAACCAGGGATTGTAATTATTAATAAGAAATTGAATTAAGTAATACTCAGGTAAATCTTAAATTTTAATCTCTTGAATAATGTATCTGCCAATTCAACTGCCAATTCATTCCATCATCAACAGATGCTTCCCAGTTCCAATCAAAACTATCTTCTGTTATATTGAAGAAAACCATTCTTTGTAAAACTTTCCCTTTTTTGGTTTCTACTTCTCTGGATAAGATCATTTTATCATCTTGAATTCTACCAGTGAAAAGCATGTATCCGGCTTGTGAATCAACCCAGGTTTGCTGCCAGGTTTTTGTCTTTTGATTATAAACCGAAAAACTTTTACCTGTAAAATCAATTCCCGGGTTTCCGTCAAAGTTTTCCATAATAACACAGTCATCCAGAATTTTATTAACAGAATTTTTCCCTTCAAATTTGTTGCCTGATGAATCCTGCCAAACTGCTTTCCAGTTTCCAATCCAGAAATCAAACTGGTGGCATTCGGTGGAATCGCAGTTTGAACTGCTTTGTGCTTTTATGTTTCCTAAAACCAGAAGAATTACAAAGAGAAGTAAGATTGATATTTGAATTTTCATATTTCACCTCCAAAAAAAAGAGATCCCCGCCGCAGTAAAGCTTGTATCACGGGTGGCACAATACTAGCTAAAATATCTGCAGCAGGGAAATGGGTTATTTAATCAACAACATTTTTTTAGCAGAGGTAAAATTTCCTGCCGTTATACGATAAACATAAATTCCGCTGGGCAGGTTTTCACCCCCAAAATTCAGTTCGTAAAATCCCGGTGTTTTTTCCTCGTTTACAAGTGTTACTACTTCTTGTCCAAGCAAATCATAGACTTTCAAAACGACATTTGATTCCTCCGGAATTGAAAACCTGATTTTTGTACTTGGATTGAAAGGATTCGGATAATTTTGTCCCAATGAAAATTCAGAAGGAATTTGTGAATTATAATTATCTACTCCTGTTGGTGATATTACATTTATATAATTATTCCGAGTTAAAGTGTCGGAAGAAATACCGTTTGAAACTACAAGTCTGACCGAAAAAGAATCTGCTGCTGAATAAGTAAACATTGGATTCTGATTAGTTGCATCTACTGAGCCATCATTATCAAAATCCCATTCCCAGGAGGTAACCGGAGACGAGGGATCAGCAACAGAAAGATCTGAGAAATGAACTGTAAGTTGTCCATTACCCAGTATCGAATCTGCTTTAAAATTCGCTCTTAAATATCCCGAAGGAATAACTTCAACTTCATCGTAAAAATTATTTATGGCAAGATTATTCAAAATTTTCTGTTGTCCAGATGGCCAGATAATAATTACTGAATCAATTGTTGAAGCATTTCCCAAACCAAAATGCACCCGCTGGCTGTTGTGTCCGTTAAAATTATTTTGTGCAGAAATTTCGTGGTACTGCCAGACCGGATTCCCATTTATTGTAGCTTTAAGTTTAACTTTTGTTCCAATAGCCGAATAGTTTGAAATTAAGCCTTTCAGAGTAAAAATAACCCACCCGTTATCATTTGAAGTTACGTTTTTATACAGACCTCTTACGGTTGAAGAACCTGCTGTATAAAAATCGAGATCACCATCGTTATCATAATCTCCAAGGCAGCTTCCTCTTGAGCTTCCGGTAAACGATGTATCCAGGGTAAAAGTATCGTTACCATCATTTATAAAAACCTGTGCATTGCTTTCGCTCGTTAATATCACATCGAGATCTCCGTCATTATCCAGGTCACCCCAGAGATTTCCTAAATAATTTCCATCAACAGTTAAACTGTTGCTGAGACTAACATAAGTTCCGTTGTCATTTTTATAAAAACGATTTGGTACTCCGCCATAATTTGTAAGCAGTGCATCCAGGTCACCATCATTGTCATAATCAATCCAATTCCAAACCTGTCCTTGCTGCAAATCCGTAGCAATAGGATCGGTTGTTATTCTGTCTAAATCAGCAACTCCGGATTGAGCAAGTGTATTATTATAAAGAAAATCTACGGCGGCAAAGTTTATCGGTCCGCTTCCAATAAATAAATCTTCATCGCCATCCTGATCATAATCGGACCAGGTTCCAACAGTATAAGCCTGTAAATCTGTGGTGAATTGAAATGAATCAACTTTTGTAAACCTGCCATCTCCATTATTCTTAAAAAACCTGCAGGGAATACCGGGGAAACCAAGGAAGTTATTAGGATGAACAATTACAAGATCAACAAAACCGTCATTATCGTAATCTGCCCACGCGCCAGTCCAGCCGCGGTTGTCATCCGAGGTTCCCAGAGGACTTTCATCAACTGCTTCAAAGTTTCCTGTTCCATCATTCCTATAGACTAAAGAAGGTTTGCCGCTCAGGAAAAGATCAACATCACCATCATTATCATAGTCAGCCCAGCTTGTTCCGTTGCCAAGCTGAGTTCCGCTCAGGCTCTGAAAATTGGTTCGCTCAAAATTTCCGTTTCCCAGATTTCTGAACAGAAAATTTTTAGTAGCAAAAAGATCGAGATTACCATCGTTGTCAATATCAACCCAAGCGGCACCTGAATAGTTTCCATCAGTTGTTGTTGTAACGACCGGATTGGTTGTATCAGTTACCATTTCAAAAGTTTGTGCAAATAAATAGCCGCTGAAAATTCCCCATAAAAAAAAGATTACTAAAAAATGCAAAGATTGAACGTTCTTCATTTTTATATCCTTCCTTGTAGTTGGTTAAATATGTATAGTCAATTAAAGGAAAATGAAACAAGGATGGTATCCTGCAAAATGGGGGATTTTACAAACTTAGAATTTATAGTGCAGAATTTAGAATTGAACTAATTTGAAATCAGATTAGCCTGTCTTTTGTAGCCTTTTCGATTGCGGCAGGTTTTGAATTTACGTTAAGCTTTTGATAAATATTTTTGATATGCGTCCGAACTGTTTCTTTATTGATATGAAGCTCATCAGCAATCATTGTATAACTTTTCCCCCTTGAAAGGAATTGAAGTACTTCTGTTTCACGGGGTGATAAGGGGGAATTGGTACTTTTTTGAAATGAACGGATAACAAGTCTTGCAATATTTGTACTCATTGGAGCACCGCCGTTCAGGACTTCTCCCATTGCTTCAATTAATTTATCTGCAGGAACATTTTTAGTTAAATAGCCGCTTGCTCCGGCACACAATGCGTTGAAAACTTTTTCATCTTCATCATGAACGGTAACTATAAGTATTTCAACTTCCGGATTTATTTTTTTGATTTTTTTTATGCCGTCAATCCCTGAAATTCCGGGCAGACCAATATCCATCAATATTATTTTCGGTTGATCCGAATTAACATTTTTAATAGCTTCTTCACAATTATCATATCCTGCTATACAAAGAAAATTATTCGTTTCATTGATTATTGAAGAAAGACTTTCCCGGATGATATCATCATCCTCAACAATTACAACACGATGGATATTTTCCTGAATCATAAATTTTTTTGAGTTGAAAAATCGTTTTCTTTACAATCTACAAAACTTACAACATTACTTAATTAAAATTTAATGATTTAGCAGGAAATTTACCTTTAACAGATATTTTTGTTCCTCTTCCGGGCTCAGATTCAACATTAAAATTAAGATGAAGCTGTTCAGCCCGTTGTTTCATATTTTTAATTCCATTGCCGGGTTTAACTTCATCAATCCTGAATCCCTTTCCATTATCCTCAAGTAAAATTTCAAATTCATCCCGGTTCAGTTTTGTATCAAGAATTACAAGCGTACTGTTGGAATGCTTAATCGAGTTGTTCATTCCTTCTTTAAAGATAAGCATCAGGTGTCTCTTCCATTCCATATCTATTCTTGTTGAAAGCAGATTTTCGTCCGGTTCATTAGCCCAGAATTTTACATTTGTATCATCAAAAATTTCATCGCCAAAATCTTTTAGTCTGATCATCAGTTCATATAAAGAATCTTTCTTTGGATCAATTGCCCAGATAAAATCTTTTGTGCCGTCATAAAGCTTTGACGAGTTTTCAGTTATCTGATCAAGCAGTGGAGTAATTTCAGTAAAAGCAAATTTTAATTTTCTTCTGATTATTTCTGTAAGAAGTGAAATCCTGGTCAACCTGTGTCCAAGATCATCATGAAAGTCTATTGCAGTCTGCTTTCTTACTTTATCACTTTCTTCTTTTTTGATTCTATCAATCTCCAGTTCTTTTTGAACTTTCATATACAGGGTTAATCTGTATGTAATCAGAACCATAATCAGCAATGTTAAAAACACAATCAGCCAGAACCACCAGGTTGAATAGTAAGGTGACTCAACTGAGAAATTAAATTTTGCAGTAAGCGGAGACCAGATTCCACTGGAGTTTGTTGAAGAAACTGTAACCTCATAATCATCAGGAGGAAGATTTGAAATTGTAAAAGAATTATTAGTCCCCAGGTTAATCCAATCATTTGTATAATTTTTTATTTTATACCTGTATTTGATGTTGCCGGGATTTTTAAAATCAAAAGATGCGAATTGAAACCGGAATGAATTTTTATCATAATCGAAAGTTCTTTCTGTTTCAGACAAATCTAAATTTTGTATAATTCCATCGCGATCTATCATTTTTACTGATGTAAATGAAACCGGGCTTGGAAATTTATCTATCAAAAAATTATTTGAATCAAAGGAAGTTAATCCGTTCATACCACCAAAAAACATTTTGCCGTCGGATGATTTTAAACAAGTTCCGGAGAAAAATATATCTCCCTGCAGACCGTCTGACTTTGAAAAATTAATAAAATCTTTTCTCCTTGCATCAAATCTGGAAATACCTTTGTTTGTGCTTATCCATAAATTCCCGGAATCATCTTCAAGAATTCCGTTTATAACATCATTCGAAAGACCGTCTGTTGAAAAATAATGACTGATTTTTCCATTTAAATCTTTTAGCTGATTGAGTCCGTATGCTGTACCAATCCAGATTTCATCCTTTGAATCCTGGTAAATCGAATAGACATAATTATTACTTAATGATTCTTCTGATTTTTGATCATAAAGAAATGATTTCAACAGATTGATATTCTGATCATAACAAAAAACGCCTCCATAAGTTCCGATCCAAATCCTGTTTTTATTATCCTGGTACAAGGTTAAAATATAATCTGAACTTTTATTGCTGCTGACTGATGACGGTGTTATTTGTACAAGTGTATCCTTATTAGGCATAAATACAAAAACACCACTAGAATAAGTCCCAATCCAGTAAGAACTGTCTTTAGAAATTAATAAGCTGTTTAATTGCTTCTGATTTATTGTTTCTGATAAATATTTCGGAAAATAATTTTTAAGGATTTTCTTAGACTTTAAATCGTAAGAAAGAATAGATGTTGGTGAGGTAAAAAATAATTTTCCGTCGTTGTATTTTACGGAGGTAAAAAAAATGGTCGCAATACTTTCAATATTTATTTTTTCGAAATTATTTGATCCACTATTCAATTTTAATATTCCTTCTCCGGCTACAGCAGCATAAACATTCCCATTTTTATCCTGTGTCATGCTCCTAAGTTTGTTAAAAGTAAATGAATAGTTGGTAAAGCGATTATAATCGGGATGATATTTTGCTATTCCTGATTGATAACTATCAACCCATGTAACACCGGATTTATCCCGGATTATCTTCTTAACAAAATTTCCGGAGATTGAACCAGCAGAATTATCAGAAGAAATAATTTGTTTCTCATCAGTCTCAGGATTATAAATAATTATCCCTTTATTTGTTCCGCACCATAAGCTGCCATTTGATTGCGGCAAAACAGAAAATACAACAAAATCTTTGGTCGATTCAACTGGATAAAATTTATTTTCAACTCTATTCAATCTGAATAAACCGGAATTTGTTCCAATCCATAAAGTGTTGAATTCATCTTTCTTAATTGTGTGAACAGGAATGTTACTTTCTTCTGCACCTTTTACCTTTATAACATAATGCTGAACTTTCTCCGTTTCAGGATCATACCTGGACAATCCATAATTATGTCCAATCCAGATTGAGTATTGATTTTCGTAATAGAGTGAATTAATAGTTACTCTTTTACCGGCAAAGGTTGAGTCAGTAAATACACCAATCCATTTGAACTTGTTTGTTTTTTTATCAAGCTTGTTTAGTTGTCCAGTTCCAGTTGCAACCCAGATATTCCCGGCGGGATCCTCAGTAATTGCCCAAATGATGTTATCAGTGATACCAACATAATTTTCAGGGTCATAAGTATATCTTTTAAACTTTTCTGAATTTTTAGCCAGACAATTCAATCCGCCACCCCAGGTTCCTACCCATAGGTTGCTGTCAGCATCTGCGTGAAGTGAAATTATATCATTAAACGAGATTGAAGTAGGATCATCCTGGTCTGTCTGAAAAACTTTATAATTTTTCCCGTCGTATCTAACCAAGCCGTAAAGTGTTCCAAACCAAATAAATCCCTTGGTATCCTGAACCATATCATAAGTTTGATTCAGTGCGACTCCTTCTGTAAGCGGCAGCGTGATAAATTTTTTTTCTGCCTGCTGGGAATTTATCTCACATGTCATTAATAAAAGTGATAAAAATAAAAATTGCGTAATTCTTTTCATTTTAATTATTTGTGATTGTTTGCAAATCAGTTAAAAGCAAATTAAATATAAGTTTTGATTATTAAAATTAACATCACTCAATTTGGGGGAGTCATCAAAATGATACAAATATGGGAAACTTTATTAAGAAAAAATTAAGTTAGTAAGTTACATTTTCAAATTTAGGGGTCATTAATGAATTCAGAATTTCATAATTTCTTTTATCCTGAATCGATCTGTGTGGTTGGTGCATCATCAAAGCCCAAATCGCTCGGTTATGAACTAACGCGTTCGATAAAAAAATATGGTTATAAAGGTAAATTACTTTTAGTTAATCCAAAAGCAGTTGAAGTCCTTGGATTTAAATGCTTTCCTGATATTAATTCAATAAAAGACAATATTGATCTTGCCATCGTGATGGTTCCGAAGCAGTTTGTTGAAGATTCCATAAAAGATTTAATAAAGAAAAATGTGACCTCAATAATTTTAATCACCGCTGGATTTAAAGAAACTGGTAAAGAAGGAGAGGATGCTGAGAAAAGAATTCTTAAGCTTGTTAAAAACTCAAATGCCCGTATGGTTGGACCAAATTGCATGGGAATAATTAACACGATTGATTCTGTAAAAATGAATGCAACATTTGTTGCTGAAGAACCTGCAAATGGAAAAACTGCATTTTGCTCACAAAGCGGTGCAATTGGCGCCGCAGTATTGAATTCATTGAGAGAAACGGACATTCGTTTTTCACAGTTTATCAGTGTTGGCAACAAAGCTGATGTTACCGAGAATGACTTGCTGGATTATTGGCAGTCTGATAAAAATATAAATGTGATCACATATTATCTTGAAAGTTTTGAAAACGGCGAAGAGTTCATCAAAAAATTTATTGAGGAAAAGATTACCAAACCGGTTATTGTTTTAAAGGGTGGACGAACTGCAAGCGGAATTAAAGCTGCTTCATCACATACCGGTGCGCTTGGTGCAAGCGATAAAGTGGTTGATTCAGTTTTAAAACAATTTGGAATTATCAGAGCAGATGATCTTAATGATCTTTTTAACACAGCAAAAGGGTTTGAAGATTTTCCAACTCCAAAAGGAAACAAAATTGCAATAGTGACAAATGCCGGCGGCCCGGCAATTTTAACAGTTGATACACTTGAAAAAAATAGTCTTAATCTTGCTGAGCTAACCAAAGCTTCAAAAGAAAAACTTCGTGAAATTGTTCATCCGCAGGGAAGCGTAAATAATCCAGTTGATCTTCTGCCAGGTGGAACAGCCGAGCAGTTTAAAACCGTAAATGAGATTTTAACAAAGGATGAAAATGTCGATGCAATAATTTCAGTTTTTGTTGAACCGATTATGGTTCCTGCAATTCCTGTTATTGAAGGAATCAATGAGATTAAAAGTGAAAAACCGATATTTCAGGTTGTTATGCCGTTACCGGAATTCTGGGATCAATACAGAAAAGATTCGAAAACAAAACGACCACTTTTCAGAAGTCCGGAGGATCCGTCAGTTGTGATTTCTAATCTTTTGAATTACTCAAATAAAAAGACGGGGAAAAAAAGACTATCCGAATCAGAAAATAAATTCAATAAAATTGATTTTAAGAATTTGAAAGGAAAATTCTTATCACAGGAAGAAGTTGGAATTGTTTCTTCTCATTATAATTTTCCTGTTATCAATTCACAAATATTAAAGCCTGAAGAAATTGAATCTGCTGATTTGAAATTTCCTGTTGTGTTAAAAGCGGTTGGTGATAAAATAATTCATAAATCCGATTTAAAAGGTGTTGAGATAAATATCAAAAATAAAAATGAATTTTTATCCATTGCGGATCAAATGATAAAAAACTTCAGCGCAAAAAATATTGAACTCAATTCATTTCTTGTTCAGCCGTTTGTTGTTCCTAAATTTGAATTGTTAATTGGCGGTTTCCGAGATCCTAATTTTGGACCAATGGTGATGTTTGGAAGCGGTGGAAAATATGTCGAATATTTTGATGACACTTCAATTCGTTCTGCATATCTTACAGACGGTGATATTGAAGAAATGATAGACTCCACAAAAATCGGAAAAATAATTAAAGGTGTGCGCGGAGAAGAGGGAATAAATATTCATAAACTGAGAGAAACAATTTCATCCGTTGCTCAAATGATGATAAATCATCCTGAAATAAATGAATGTGATTTAAATCCTTTGCTGGTTTCAGAAAATAATGAAATGTATGCTGTGGATATAAGGATTAAGTGCTAATTCAATAAACCAAAAATCAAGATTATTTGAAAAGAAGAAACTTCATAAAAACAACATCTGCAGCATCTCTTGCAACTTTGCTTTCAACCAAATTAAATGCGCAGGAAAAACAATTTTTCGGTAATCAGCTGGTTAAACCATCTGCACTTAAAAGAGGGGACAAAATTGCTCTTATCACTCCCGGAAGTTATATAACAAAAACAGAAAAACAGGAATCAATAAAAAATCTTCAGGAACTTGGATTTGAAGTAACCTACTCAGAAAGACTAATGCAGAAGAACGGGTACTTTTCAGCAACAGATAAAGAGCGTGCGGCGGATTTAAATGAAATGTTTTCAAGAGAAGATATACAGGGAATTGTTTGTGCAAGAGGAGGCTATGGATGCACCAGAATTTTGCCATTCCTTGACTATAACCTCATAAATAAAAATCCAAAACCGCTTATTGGATTCAGTGACATAACTGCTTTACTTTTTGCACTGTACAAATTCAGTAGTCTTGTTACTTATCATGGGCTTGTTGCTACTTCAACATTCAGTAAGTTCAGCCAAAATTATTTTGAAAAAGTTCTTATTAATTCAGAAGAAAAACTTGTACTTGAAAGTTCCAAAAGCAGGAATAATTATAATATTTATGGTATTACTTCCATTACAGAAGGAATTAGGGAAGGAGAACTGATTGGAGGCAACTTATCAATTGTAGCTTCATTAATAGGAACACCTTATGATGTTGATACAACAGGAAAGATAATTTTCCTTGAAGAATTTTTAGAGGAACCATACCGTATTGACAGGATGCTGACTCATATGCTGCAGGCCGGCAAATTCGAAAAAGCAGCCGGGGTTGCACTAGGAGTATTTAAATTGTGTGAACCGAACAGGCAAAATCCTGCATTCATCGGTTCGTTTTCTTTGATGGATGTTTTGAAGGACAGACTCGGTAAACTTGGAATTCCTGTAATTTATGGTTTATCGTTCGGTCATGTTGTTGATAAGCTTACGTTACCTGTTGGTATAAAAGCAGAAATAAATTCAGAGAAAAAAACTTTGAAGCTACTTGAAAAGCCTGTTGCATAAATTAAAAATCTTTTAGCTTTTCCAGGTTACTTTTTTCTCCGATTGCGATCATCTTATTCCCTTCATCAACAACTATATCACCTTTCGGGTTATAAATAAAAATTCCTTTCTCATCATTCTGTATTGAAACAATTATTGCATTAAACTCTGTTCGAAGCGGAAGCTGTGCAAGAGTTTTTCCATGCATCTTTGAACCTTTTTTCACAACAATTTCTTCAATTTGTAAATCTAAGTTTCTGTTTGCTGCAACTATTTCAATAAAATCTGCGACTCCGGGTCTCAGAAGAAGTGAAGCCATCCTGTAGCCCCCAAGCTCGTAGGGTTTTACAACTCTGTCTGCTCCTGCTTTTAGAAGTTTTGGTTCGGTTGCATCTTCTATCGCTCGGGCTACTACAAATATTTTAGGATTAAGTGATTTAGCTGAAAGGGTTGCAAAAACATTTTCAGCATCAGTTGATAGGACTGCAACAAGTCCTTTTGCATTTTTAACACCTGCTCTTTCAAGAACATCATCATGAGTAGCATCTCCGTCATCATACAAAAAACCAAGAGAGTTGAGTGAAGATATATTTTTTGGATTATTTTCAATAACTACAAAAGTAACTTTTTCTTCAACCAGATCTTGACAAATATGTCTTCCCATACGTCCGAATCCACAGACAATATAGTGATTTGAAAGATGTTCAATTTTCTTTTGCATTCTCCATCTCCTGAAAATTTTACTTTCAATAATTATCTGAACGCCGATCCCGCCTATGTATATCACAGTTGCAAAACTTACAAGCACGAGAAACAGAGTAAAAATTTGTCCTGAATGTGAAAGCGGGTGAACTTCTCCATAACCTGTAGTTGTAATGGTGATAATAACCATATAAAGTGAATCTTCGAAGTTCCATTTTTCAATGAGCATATAACCCGAAGTTCCGATAACGATAATACTGGTTAGAAAAAGAACAGCATTACGAAGATGTTTTACAGCATCCGTAAACATTTAATATTGAATTTTTGTGTTAATGAAAATTACTAAACAATTGTTAAATATACCTGTTCAGCTTAATTTATATTGAGAATCTCTGCTTACCTGTTTATATTTGCCAACCAATCATTTAAAAGAAAAATAATTTTATGTCTGATTACTCTAAAATATTAAGGTTTTTAACTATTCCTCTACTCGCAATCAGCATACAGGGCTGCCTTCACTTTAACACTTCCGGATATAAAATTTCTTTGAACAGCCCTGACTCCGGCTCAGTTGAGGTCCTTGTCAAAGATATAAGATCGGATGCTAATAACAGCAAAGAATTAGAAGAAGATAAAAAAAACTTATTTGATTTTGCTCTGCAAAGTGACGATTTTCTTCAGCGAATGGAGAGTGAAGGTAAGTTCATAACAGATCGTGAACTAATTGTAGATGATGGTAAATTGAATGCAGTAATCAATTATGATTTTAAAAACATTAACGATGTTGAAGGAATAGTTTATGAAGAACCGTTTTATTATTTGACTCTCGAACCCGGTGATAGTGTTGTCAGTACGAACGGCAAAATAATTGAATCAAAAGACTATAAAAGAATTCTCTGGGACAACACAATTAAAACTCTTGAATTTGAAATGTTCAGTGAAGATACGGATGCAAATAATCTGACAAGTATGGCTACATATTATAATAAAGAATAGAAATGTATGCAGAACTGATTTTTCCTCTTCCTTTCAGGAAATCTTTTACTTATTCCATCCCGCCTGAATTAATTCCATTTGCAAAATTTGGTGTCAGAGCAGTTGCGCCTTTTGGTAAAAGAACACTAACCGGCTTTATAATTAATGTGAGCAAAAAAACTTCCGTTAAAGAAGAAATTAAACCCATCAAAGATATTATTGATGAAAAACCGATCATCGATAAAAAGAAACTTAAGTTTTATGAATGGCTTTCGGATTATTACCTGTCTTCGCTGGGTGAAGCATTAAAGCTTGCAGTCCCTTACGGTTCCGAAATTGAATCCAAAAGAAAAGTATTTTCTTCGATGGACGTCTGTAAACATTTATTATCAAACGAAAAAAATAAAAGTTCGGTACGATCAAAAATTCTGAAAGTTCTTT
This sequence comes from uncultured Ignavibacteriales bacterium, assembly GCA_963715745.1. Classification (GTDB taxonomy): domain Bacteria; phylum Bacteroidota; class Ignavibacteria; order Ignavibacteriales; family Ignavibacteriaceae; genus CAWGJF01. Next base: position 3,329,293 of record OY970271.1, on the reverse strand, counting down.
CTGAACGGGAAGAAATAAATCAGCATTATCTACAAAAGCTAGTTAAAAGAAAAAATATTTATTCGATACTGCATACTTTACAAAATCAGGGAGCAATTACTGTTTTTGATAATGTTGAAAAAGCAAAAGTAAAACCCAAAACAGCTTTATTTGTAAAACTTGTAAAATCTGTTGGTGAAATTTATTCGAGACTTCCAGCACTTGAGAAAAGGTCACCGAAACAGATTAAAATTTTATTGGAACTGCTGAATGCCAAAGGAAAAGCGCTTCCGGTAGCAGAACTGCTTCATAAAACAGAAAGTTCAAAATCTTCAATTGATTCACTTGTTGAAAAAGGTTTTGTTTCAACTTTTGAGAAAGAGATGGAAAGAAGATTCAGGGAACACTATACTGAAGAAAATCAGAAATTGATTCTTACAGATCAGCAAAAAAAAGTTTTTAATGAAGTTTCAAAAAATATTATTGAAGAAAAATTCAAAACTTATTTACTTCACGGAGTAACCGGCAGCGGAAAAACTCAGGTTTATATTGAACTGGCAAAAACCACGCTTGAAAAGAACAAAACTGTTTTAATTCTTGTGCCTGAAATTTCCCTGACACCGCAAATTACTTCAAGGTTAATAAACAATTTTGGTGAAGACGTAACAGTTATTCACAGCCGAATGTCTGCTGGTGAGCGATATGATTCCTGGAGAAGAATTCAGAAGGGAAAATCTAAAGTTGTAATTGGTGCACGTTCTGCATTGTTCGCACCGCTTGATAAAATTGGTTTAATTGTAGTAGATGAAGAACATGACCACAGCTACAAGCAGGCAGATATGATTCCGAGATACAATGCAAGAGACGGTGCAGTAGTGCTTGGCAGCATTTATAATTGTCCTGTTGTTCTTGGTTCTGCAACACCTTCGGTTGAAAGTATGTTTAATGCAAAAACAGGAAAGTATGTGTTATTAGAATTACCTGAGAGAATCGACAATGCAAAACTTCCTCATATACAATTAGTAAATGTTATTGCTGAAAAAAAGAAACAGCGGATGGAAAATATTTTTTCGCGAACGCTGCTTGATAAGATTGAAGACAGGCTGAAGAAAAAAGAAGGTATAATTATCCTTCAAAACAGAAGAGGATTTTCAACACAGATTTATTGTGATGATTGTGGTGAAATTGAGCAATGTGATAATTGTTCGGTACCGATGGTTTATCACATCAGTAAAAATGTGATTCAATGTCATTACTGCGGACTTACAAAACCTGTTCTGGGTGCATGTACACACTGCGGTTCATTAGCAATTAAATATTTTGGAACAGGAACCGAAAGAGTTGAAGATGAGATTGAGTTTTATTTTCCGAATATTTCTTTAAGAAGAATCGATTCAGACTCGATTACAAAAAAAGCAAACCTTAGCAAAATACTTCTGGAGTTTGGTAATGGTGATGTTGATCTTCTTGTCGGTACACAAATGGTTTCCAAAGGTCTGGATTTTTCACGTGTTACGTTAGTTGGCGTTATTTCTGCCGAGACAACATTGTGGCTTCCTGATTTCCGTGCTGATGAAAGAACTTTTCAATTGCTTACTCAGGTTTCCGGCAGGGCAGGGAGAAGTAAAACAGCTGGAGAAGTTATTATCCAAACCCAAAACGAAAAACATTTTGCTTTGCAGATGGTTGTTAAAAATGATTACGAAGGATTTTATAAAAGAGAAATTATCGACAGGGAAAGAGCCGGTTACCCTCCTTTTACAAGAATAGCTCTGGTTGAAACAAAAGATTTATCAGAAAAAAAAGCCTTGGGTTCAATTTCAGATTTTGGAAAGTATCTTAGCAAATATAAAAAGTGGCTGGATATCTCTTCACCGGCTTCTGCTGTAATTGCAAGACTTAAAGGCTTCTACCGTTTTCACATTCTAATCAAGTCTCATAAAACCACTGATCCAGGTGGAAAAATTTTACGAAAAGCTTTATTAGATTCTTTTATTGAATACAATAAATCTTCACGATACAAAGATGTGAAGCTTACATTCGATATCGATCCGCAGAGTGTGATGTAAAGGATCGAATTTTAATTACTTACTTTTTCAAAAAGTAATTCTTCCCGACATAGATTTTATCTTTTAAAGAATTAGCATTCCCGTTAAAATATGATTCGGGGTTTTGAGATGAGTGTAGCAGAAACTGATCACCGAATGCAGATACATCAATTGTCTTTGGTTGTCCTTCCGTTGCAGAAGATAAAATGGTAACGCTGCAATTTGCTTTTCCCAAAAGTGTTTGGTCAGGGTTATCCACAAATTCATTTCCCATCAGGTGAGAAAGAGTTCTTAAGAAGTTAACTGTCTTTGCAGAATCTGTCTTAACATTATTTATTGTCCAGTAACCTAATGTATCTTTAATAAGTGTAAATGAACTATCTGCAGGATAACTATAGCTTATGCTCTTCCAGTTTTTCATATCATCATTAACAAGATAATTATTTCTGAATGCATCGGGTTTTTGGTTGAATGAAAATCCCATAAACTGAGCGACTTCATAAATATTATTATCACCCTTCACTCTTACATAAGACGACATCGATCTTGTCTGTTGCTGGTATGAAAATTTTCCAATAACTATATCTAATGTATTATCGTTACCTTCAAAAACCTTCACGCGTGTTCCGGTAGTATCAACCTGGAATTCTGCCCATTTGCTTTCATCCTGTGCAGCAACGCTGCTGGTTTTTATTTGAGAAAGCTGGTTTATAAGATTTTTTACTTTTGATTCTTCGGCAGGAACAGTTTTATTATTATCTAGCTGCACCATCCAGTAGTTCCCCTGCTTGAACAATCTTACTTCTTTATGATTTGTTGCTTTAGGATAAATTGAAATGGAAGTTACTTTTGCTGTGTCGATGTTTACAATATCTTTTTTGAAAGTTCTTACTTCAGTTGTGGAATCGTAATAAACAAAAATTGCAGCAAGCAAAAAAAGAATTACAAAAATGATAAGTAAGTTTTTTGAAGAGATATTTTTAAACATAGCTCTCGTTCATCCATTTATTTTTTAATCTTCTTCTGTACTGGTATCGAACAATTCCGAATCCGATTATTAAAATTATTGGAAGAAGGAAATTTAGATATTTCAATAAAGTTTTTGTGCTGTCCTGCAAGTCAGGATCGATTGGTCGTGAACTAACCGCTTTTGTTCTTAAGCTTATAAGCCCGGTATCATCAGAGAGCCAGTCAATTGCATTGCTCATTAAGTTTATATTATCAGGCTGCAATCTCTGAGCGTTTCTTCCACTGCCGCTCACAGCAAAATCACCATCACCGAATACAACCATTTTTGATGGAACATTGCCGACAATATTTCCTTCAACAGCTATCGCAACCGGAAGGGAAGAAACAGGGAAATCACTTTTAGTCCATTGCTTCATCACATTAAAATAAATTGGCGGTTTTTCAAAACCGGTTTGTTCTGACGTGAAAGCTAAGTTGGTTATCTGTAAAGACGAATCCTTTGGTAAAATTTTTATAGGACTTGCGAAAAGCAAAGTAACAGACTCAATCCCTTTTGTAATCGGGTGATCAGCAAACTTCGTTATCACCGGCAGGTAAGGAAACTTAACCGGAGTGTTCATCATAAACATTCCGTTATTCTGCTGAACCATAACATTTCCGGCATTCACATCAATAAGAAATTCGTTTTCAATATCGATTCCTTTATCATCAAGCCATTTTTCAAAACCGGTATTGATGCTTTTACCTGATGCATTTGAAAGATCGCCATCCACCCTGTTTATTGCCAGTAAAATTCTTCCACCTCTGGAAAGAAAATTGTCAAGCTGCTGAAAGTAATTTGGATTGACAGTATCCTTTGGTGCAACTACAACAAGAGTTTTATATGTGTCAGGAATCTGTGTTGTGTCAGTCAGTTTTACAGTTCCTACATCATATAAAATTGAAAGTTGCTGATTCAACTGCGGCATCTCGGCTAAAGTCGGTTCACCATTTCCTTGCAGGAAAGCAATCTTTGTTTTCTCCTTTAAAGTCAATTTTTTAATGTTTGTTGATAGAGCATACTCCATGGCCGAGCCCGGTTGAATCACCGGTATAATTTCTTTTTTCTCTCCATATTGAAGTACTGCACCAAGATAAGCTCTTTGCTGTTTCATCTGGTCACGTTCCCGAACATTTACCAGAACAGGCTGAATACCGGCTTGTGCAGCTTCCATTTCGGATTCCTGGTCTATATTCGGGTTAATAAACTGGTAAACAATTTTTCCACCTGAAGCGTTGTCGTATTCAGTTAGGATGTCTTTAAAATCTTTTCTTACTTTTCCGATATCGGGAGGAAGATCTTCTGAGAAATAAGCTGTTATCGTTACTGGTCCGTCGAGTGAGCTTAAAATATTTTCGGTAGCATCACTTAAAGTGTACTGTTTGTTTTCCGTAAAATCGAGCCTGGCAAAAAACCTGTCAGCAAAAAAGTTTACCAGGATCAGGATTCCGAAAAACAAAAGTATTGATGTTATTACTTTATTTTTTGTCAGCATTTTTAGTCAACTATATTTCTTCTTGAAATCATGGTCTCAGCCAGCATCAAACCAAATAATGAAATACTCAGAAAATAAATAATATCCTTTGTATCAATTACACCGCGTGAAATGGAATCAAAATGTGTCTGCAAATTCAAATAACTGAAAATTTCACCAACAATTCCAGTAAAGTCATTTGAAAGAACACCAAAAATTATCAGGAAGAAAACCCCGATAAATAGTGACAAAAGAAATGCGACAATCTGGTTGCTGGTAAGGCTGCTTGCAAAAAGTCCGATGCTGATATAAACAGTGCTCATCAGTAAAAGTCCAATATACCCGCACCAAACAGCACCGTGATCTACATTGCCAATTGAAGCAACTGTTATGTAATATGGGATCGTTAATGCTAATGCAATTGCAATTAAAGTCAGGCAAGCAAGAAACTTACCTGTAACAACTTCCCAATCGGTGACAGCTTTTGTTAATAAAAGTTCAATTGTTCCGGACCTGTTCTCTTCGGCAATCATTCTCATTGTTAAAGCAGGAATGAAAAAGAAAAGTGTCCAGTAAGCAACCGAAAAGAAGGGCTGAAGGTTTGCCTGACCATTAAAAAAAATATCAGAACCTGAAATCCATGTAAAAAATCCGCTTAAGCCGAGGAAGATGACAATTAAAATGTAAGCGGTTAATGAATCGAAAAAGAGTCTAAGTTCTCTAGCAGCTATAATCCAGGTTTTTCTCATATTTTTTATTCCATTGTCATGCTGAACTTGTTTCAGCATCTTAGCTTTTTTCAAAAAGATCCTGAAATGAATTCAGGATGACTCAATTTTCCTTAATTAAGTTGTTAGTTCTCTGAAAATATCTTCAAGTTTGGTTTCAACCGGAGTCAGTTCTGTTAAAGTCCAGTTCTTCTGAACACAAAGTTTGAATATATCACGCTTGGATGACAATCCGCTTTTACTTTGAATCATAAATGTATTTTGTGCATCTGCGACAGGATCAACCATTGCAACCGATTCAACAGAACGCAAACCTTCTGAAATTAAATCTTTATTTGTTTCATCTTCAATCTTAACACGAAGCATCTCTTCACCCTGTGCCTGTTTCCTCAAAGTGTCGGAAGTTCCATCAGCAACAATCTTTCCCTTGTTGATAATTAAAATTCTGTCGCAAATTGCCTCCACTTCGGGAAGAATATGAGTGCTGAGAATAACAGTTTTCTCGGTACCAATTCTTTTTATGAGGTTTCTTATTTCAATTATCTGGTTAGGATCGAGTCCGGAAGTAGGCTCATCTAAAATTAAAATTTCAGGATTATGAATCATTGCCTGTGCAAGTCCGACACGCTGCCTGTAACCTTTTGAAAGTTCACCTATCTTTTTATGCTTTTCATCATTCAGTCCGCAAACGTGAACCATCTCTACAATTTTATCATCAATTTCATTTTTAGGAACGCCCTGGAGATTTGCAGTATAGGATAGATATTCAAGAACCGGCATATCATAATAAAGAGGATTATTTTCCGGCAGATAACCAATCTTGGTTTTAATTTCATCCTGGTGGTCGTGAATTGAATAATCCCCGATCTTCACATCCCCGGCACTTGGAGCCATAAAACAGGTGAGAATTTTCATCGTGGTAGTTTTACCGGCACCATTTGGTCCCAAAAAACCGAGAATTTCACCGGTTTTCACCTGGAATGAAATTGTATCGATTGCTTTTTGAGGACCGTATTGTTTAGTAAGATTCTCTACAACAATGTTCATATATTTATATCAGCAGACTTTTTGCCCTGAATGAGTACAAATTTAAGAAGGTTTTTCAAATAAATAAATTTTGACGCAGACGAATTAACAAAGTTCCACGTGAAGAATAAATTTTTTAAAAAATAATTTGTATTTCTCTCCAGGAAATTTATCTTCGATAATAATATTTGAGGCTGTCAGAAATTTCAACCAAACCGGCAGCCTCAATAAGCTAAAGATTTTTTATCTGTAAAAAGTTATTGAAGCATCCCTCTTAACATCGGCACATTTACTGCAATAAAATACATTAGCAATCCACCTATAAGCCATAATGCAAAAACCAAAACAAAATATGGTATTGCTGATTTGGCTTTAAACATTTTTGCAAATCCAATACTTAAAACAGAATAAGCCCAGATTGAAAGCGGATCAACTTTAGCAAACAGCCAGCCGGTAATGGTTGCTTTATCTGTACCGAGCACTGAAGCAAGACTGGTATCCATAATCATTTTTCCGAGCACCATCGTTAATATTCCACCAAGTATCATTTGAAGAAGAGTAATATAAGCCGTTAGTCCGTTAGCCACCAAAGCAGAATTGTAACTGCCTTCACCTTTCAAACCGAATTTGATGAACAGAAAATAAATTCCAACCATAATGAAGAAAAATATTCCTCCAAAGATAATCGTTGATACAACTGTTATAACCCAGCCAACAGGTCCGCTCATAAACTTTGATTGTTGATCAATTTGTTCCAGTGCTTTATCTCCTTGTTCGCGAGTCAGTGTACCATCTTCAACCATTTTTTCTATTCTGTCAACCTGTGCTTTTTTAGTTTCATAAGCTACTTCACTATTTGACATAGCAATAATCCTTATAAGAGCAATAACCAAAAAGAGAATTAGTATGGGGATAAGCCAGTCTTTTGTGCGTGGAGGGAACTTTGCGGTGTTCTCAAACATATTGGAAGGTTCGGAAAAAACACCAATCATTTTATCACTGTGTGAAAGTTCTTCTGCACCCTCGTTTTCAACCTGATTGGCTGTTTGGTCTAAATTTTCGTTTGTATCGTTTGTTTCCATTATTTGCCCTCTTTTTAAAATTTATGATGTAAAAAGTTATTTATTGTTTGAACTAAAGGCAATAAGAATTTGATAATTGAAAACGAAATTTTATTATGTTTTTTACAAGTAAAGTCTTTCCCGATTCATTAAATTTGTATTGATAAATTTATTCTACTTTATTGTTCAGGGAAACTGGAATGCAATACAAAACTATAATCGAACCATTCAAAATAAAATCTGTTGAACCAATCCGTTTTACAACCCGCGAGGAAAGGGAAGAAATTCTGAAAAAATCTGGTTACAATCCTTTTATGATTCACGCCGATGATGTGCTGATTGATCTGTTGACAGACAGCGGGACTTCTGCAATGAGCGCAAAGCAGTGGGCTGGAATAATGGAAGGTGATGAAGCTTATGCAGGATCAAAAAGTTTTTACAGGTTTGAAGCGGCTGTGAATAAAGTCACGGGAATGAAATTAGTAATACCAACACACCAGGGAAGGGCAGCAGAAAAAATACTGTTTTCAATTGTCGGCGGACCGGGAAAATATATTCCAAACAACACGCATTTTGATACAACAAGAGCTAATATTGAATTCACCGGTGCAGAAGCTGTTGATCTTCTAAATGAAATTGGAAAACATCCTGAACAGCGTGCGGACTTTAAGGGAAATATGGACATTGAAAAACTTGAAGCATTCATTAAAGAAAAAGGCGCTGAGAATATTCCTGTTTGTATGCTGACAGTGACTAACAATTCCGGCGGCGGACAACCGGTTTCCATGCGGAACATCCGTGATGTGAAGGAAGTCTGTAAAAAATATAACATCCCTCTTTTTCTTGATGCCTGTCGTTTTGCAGAGAATGCATACTTCATTAAGAAAAGAGAAAAAGGTTATGAAGACAAATCCGCACTTGAAATTGCACAGGAAATGTTTTCTTATGCTGACGGTGCAACAATGAGTGCGAAGAAAGACGCACTGGTAAATATCGGCGGCTTTCTTGCAATGAATGATGAAGAACTGGCAATGAAGTGCAGAAATTTATTAATCGTTACGGAAGGATTCCCAACATACGGTGGTCTTGCAGGAAGAGACCTGGAAGCTGTTGCACAAGGTTTGGAGGAAGTTCTTGATGAGCATTATTTACAATATCGTTTGCGTAGTGTTGAATATCTTGGTGACAAGCTTGTGTCCATCGGTGTTCCGATTATCGAGCCGCCGGGAGGACACGCAATTTACATCGATGCAAAAAGATTTTTGCCAGATGTTCCTTCTGAACAATATCCCGGGCAATCAGTTGTGTGTGAACTTTATCTTGAAGGCGGCATAAGAGCGGTTGAAATCGGTAGTGTAATGTTTGGAAAGTATGACCAAAACGGAAAATTAATTCCGGCTATGATGGAACTTGTAAGGCTTGCAATTCCGAGAAGGGTTTACACTCAAAGTCACGTTGATTATCTTATTGAAGTGATTGAAGAAGTCTATAAAAACAGGAAAAATCTAAAAGGCTATAAAATAACTTACGAAGCACCGATGCTTAGACATTTTACAGCGAAGTTTGAACCGTTGAAATAAAAATGAAAATAAAAAAGAATTTTAAGTTTGATAACAAAAAACAAATCTGGAGAATACTACCAACTGATACAAACAAGCTGATTATTGAGGAAAGAGATACTGAGAAGCAGCAGGTTTATTTTAATTGTCTTGATCTATTCAACGGAAAAACTCTTTTAAAAGAATTTCAACTGGAAGAAAAATTCTGGGTTGGGATTGAGGCGATAAGAAATGATATAATTTATTTTCACCACTTCGTCAAACCTGATCTCCCGCAGCACATCGGAATAATTGCTTTCAATCTAATCGACAAAAAAATAATCTGGGAAACCAACCAATACACTTTCCAGTTTATTTTCGAAAATAAAATTTATTGTTACCAGCAGAAGTTTGACGGCAGGGATTATTTTTCTATAGATGCATCAACAGGGAAATTGATTAACAAGCTTGGAGATAATCCGGATGATTTACAAAAATTAAAAGATGAATCTTCAAACGATGAATTCAAAAATTACAGATTTCCTGATTATATAATGCAAAATGATTCCACAGATCAAAATGTAAATAATATTCTGACTAAGCTAAAAAACAAATTCATTATTTCAGGAAGAGTTGGATGTATTTTTTTCAAAGATTTACTTTTGCTGAATTTTCACACAGTTGCAGAAAATAATCTTTTAAATAATTACTTCTTTGCTGTTGACTTAAATACAGGAAAATATATTTTAGAAGAAAAACTTGATTCGGAAAATGCAAATTATAAACCGGAATCGTTTTTTATAAAAGATAACCTATTGTTTTTATTATTTGGTAGATCCGGACTTGTTGTGTATTCTTTAATTGATTGAGAAGTGGAAATGAATTTAAGTGACGAAGAAAAAAATATTCTGATTGAGACTGCAAAAAAATCTATTCGATCAGAATTTGAGGATATTGAAATAATTCAGCCTGATTTTGAAAAATACCCTGACTTAAAAAAGAATCTTGGCGCATTTGTCACTTTGAAAATTGATAACCAGTTGCGTGGCTGCATCGGATATCTTATGGGTTACAAAAGCCTGTTCGACACAATAATTGAAGCAGCAAAGCAGGCAGCTTTAAATGATACAAGATTTTTACCTGTTTCAGCTGATGAACTTGAAGACATTAAGGTTGAAATTTCAGTGCTTTCACCATTTATGCCGATTAAAAGTTATGATGAAATTGTGATTGGAAAACATGGACTTCTTCTTGATGAGGGAGGCAGAGCAGTTCTGCTTCCGCAGGTTGCTACTGAACATAATTTTGACGTTCCGCAATTTTTGAAAGCACTTTGCCAGAAAGCTGGTCTGTACGGAGAATACTGGAAAGAAAGAATGCTTAATATAAAAGTTTTTACTGCAGATGTATTTGGAGAAGATTAGAAGGAGTTAATGTTATGCAATATGTAAGACCACCACAAGTTGCCGGATATTTTTATCCAGCTGAACCTTTGAAACTTCAGAAAGAAATTAGTCTGATGCTCGATATTTGCAAACCTCAAGTAGTAGCAAAAAATATTTTTGGAATTATAGCTCCGCATGCAGGGTATATTTATTCTGGTAAAACTGCGGCTTATGCCTACAATGCAATTAAGGGCGAAAAATTTAAAACAGTGATTGTGATTTCTCCAAGTCATTCCGAATATTTCCCCGGCATTTCAATATTTGATGGTGATGCTTACCAAACGCCACTCGGGGTTTTAAAAGTAGATAAAGAACTTTCTGAAAAACTTTTAAAGCAAAGCAAAGTAATCCGCAAAAGCCAGGAAGGGCACAGAAGAGAACATGCGCTCGAGGTTCAACTTCCGTTTCTTCAATCTGTACTAAAAGATTTTAAGATTGTTCCGGTTGTTATGGGTGATCAGACAAAACTTTATGTTGATGAACTTGCTTCGGCAATTGCAAATGTTATGGATGAAAACACCCTAATAGTTGTAAGTTCAGATTTATCACATTTCCATAATAAGATGGAAGCAAATGAACTTGATTCGATAGTTGAGGATCATATTATGAATATGGAACCGGAAAAGTTAATGGAGGATTTAGCTTTCAATAATTGCGAAGCCTGCGGCGGCGGACCGATTGCTGTTATGATGAAAGCGGCAAAGTTGAAGAATATTAAATCCAGCACAGTTTTGCATCGAAGTGATTCGGGAGATACAACCGGAGATAACAGGGAAGTTGTCGGCTATCTTTCCGCAGTGATTTATGGTGATTGATGGCAAAAAGTAAATATAATTGTGTGATTATCGGTGCAGGCAAAATTTCTTATTCAATCACTCCGGCTCTTCTTGAAAAAGGCTACAACATTTCACAGGTAATCAGCAGGAAAATATCTTCCGCAAAAAAACTTGCCAAACAAAATAAGATTAAAAATTATTCCGATTCTTTTAAAAGATATTTCAAAAGATGTAAATGTTTTTCTTCTGACTGTACCTGACGGAGAAATAACGAAAGTCGCAAATGATTTGGCAAGAACAAGAAAAGTTTTTTCGGATTGTTTTGTTATTCATTTTTCCGGAGTGGAAACTATACATTCTTTAATCTCTTTAAAAAGGAAAGGTGGTAAAACCGGCTCACTTCATATTATTCGACCTTTCCCTTCCAAAAATAAAGTTGATCTGAAAAATTCTCCGGTTTCCATTGAATCGGATGACAAACAAACTCTTGGTTTTTCAATTCAGCTATGCAAGAAATTAAAATTAAAACCTCACAGAATTAGTTCTGACAATAAAGTTTTACATCATCTTGCTGCGGTTCACAGTTCAAATTTTCTTGCAGGTAATCTTTTTAATGCCATCTCTTTACTATCTTCAAAAAATATTTTGCCGGAAGATATTCTTAAGGAAACCACACAATCGGCTCTTAACAATGTTTTTAAATTGGATCCTCCAAAAGCTCTATCCGGACCGGTAGATCGCGGCGATTTATATACAATTAAAAAACACATCGAAGCGATAGATAATAAAATCAATAAATCAAAAGTGAAAAAGAAAATTCTACTTTTAAAAATTAGTTATATTATACAGAGCTTAAACTTGCTGGAAGTTGTAGAAGATAAATATGGAAAGTTGTCGGAAAATCATCTAAAAATAGAAAAGTATTTGAAAAAAGAATTGAAGAATTCTAAAACCAGGTTATAACATTACTGACGATAATATAAGCGAGCATTGCGAACAATGCCGAAACAGGAATTGTTAACACCCATGCCCAGAGAATATTTTTTGCAACTCCCCAGCGAACTGCTGAAAGTCCTTTTATTGAACCAACACCGATTATCGATCCGGTAATTGTATGAGTTGTGCTGACAGGTATTCCGAAAATTGTTGCACCGATAATTGTTAAACCTGCGGCAGTTTCTGCACTGAAGCCTCCAAAGGGATTCAGCTTTGTGACTCTCATTCCTAATGTTTTAATTACTTTCCATCCACCGATCAAAGTTCCGAGTGAAATAACTGAGTAACTGATGACGATTACCCAGTAAGGAATTTTAAATGTTTCACCGAGCAATCCGTTTGTGAAGAGAACAACACTTATTATCCCAATTGTTTTTTGCGCGTCATTTGAACCGTGGCTAAGACTGTAAAGTCCGGCAGAAAGTAATTGCAGTCTTCTGAAATACTTATCAACTTTTCTCGGTGGTTGATTTCTGACTATCCATAATGTTAGAACAGAAAAAAAGAAACCCATTATCATTCCGATTATTGGCGCTGCAAAAATGAAGATAATTATTTTAAGATAGCCGGAAAGTATCAGGGCACCAAAACCTGCTTTGATTATTGCAGCGCCACCGTATCCGCCGATGATTGAATGTGAAACACTTATCGGCAATCCAAAATGAGTTGCGATGCTTGTTAAAGCAATTGCTCCCGCCAATCCGGAAAAGATAACAGTATTATCAACAATGGAAACATCGACAATTCCTTTACCTATTGTTGCTGCAACACTTACACCGAACAGGAACACTGCAGCAAAATTAAAGAATGCAGCCCATAGAACCGCCTGGAATGGTGTAAGCACTCTTGTTGCAACCACAGTGGCAATAGAATTTGCAGCGTCGTTCATTCCATTATAAAAATCGAAGACGAGAGCGAGCGCGATTATCAGAACAACAACTTCCATTAGGCGTTCTTAATAAAGATTGATATGACTACATTCGCAACTGACTGGCATCTGTCCGAAGTTCTTTCAAGCAGATCCAAAATCTCTTTCTTCTTAATTAATTCTACAGCATCTTTTTCGTTTGCGAAAAGTTCTGTCATTGCGGTGCGGTAAATATTATCTGCTTCGGTTTCCAAATCTTTTACTGCTTTACATTCATTTATTTTTCTCGCTTTAAGATCCTGAACCGCCTCTGCCAGTTCTTTTACCTGTTTATGAATAATCGATGCAAGCTGATCAGCATAATTAATTTTTTTTGTAATATTGAAAGTACTTATCCTCGAAGCAGCACCGAGAAGCATGTCACTGACATCATCCAGTTTTTTTATCAAAGCAAAAATATCTTCACGATCAAAAGGAGTAATAAATGTTTTATTCAATCTCTTGACAACTCTGTTCGAAATCTCATCACATCTTAATTCGAGCGGTTTCATATTCAGGTAATGATTTTTATCTGTGAGATCATCTGCAAACAACTGCTCAGTGTACTTTGCCATTTCAGTGATGTGAGCCAGCATTTCTCTGAAGTCAATAAAATATTTTTCCTCCTTTGGCATAAGTGCTTTAAACATTTTTAACCTTTTTTTAATGTGTAAATTATTAAAAACTAATCAGAATATGTATTATTCTTTTGATGGTCACTGTAAAATAAATATTTACTTTTGTATCATTCTCACGAAAGTGGAAATCTAAAATAAACAAGCTGATTCCCGTTTTCACGGGAAGGACAATCTTAATTTTCAAAGTTATCTTATGAATGATTAATCACTTTAACTAAGAATATTCCTGCACATTTGCTATATTCGAAGCCTAAAAATTTACTTACAAGGAGGATTTTACCATTAGCGCAAAGAATAAAAATCAGAATGATTTGCTGGAAAAGATTGTTTCCCTTGCAAAAAGAAAAGGATTCGTCTTCCAATCAAGTGAAATATACGGCGGGCTAAACGGCTGCTGGGATTATGGTCCGCTCGGCGTTGAGCTTTTAAAAAATATTAAAGAAGAGTGGTGGAAGTTTCACACATACCGTGAAGATGTTGAAGGACTTGATGCCTCCATTTTAATGCATCCGAAAGTTTGGGAAGCTTCCGGGCACGTTGAAAATTTTACTGACCCGATGATCGACTGCAAACAATGCAAAGCAAGATACCGGCTCGATGTACTTGGCGATTCAATAAATGAAAAGAAAAAAGAAAAAGCAATCCAGGAATTGAAAGAATCTTTAAAAGATGATGAAACACTTTCGAAAAAGATTGAAGAGATATTAAAAAATACTTCTGAAGATCCTTTTGAATTACTGCTTGAGAATTCTGAAATATCAAAAATACTTCTTGGTTTGTTGAACTGTCCTCAATGCGGAAACAAAGGAACTTTTACAGAAGCAAGAAAATTCAATTTAATGTTCAAAACATTTATCGGTCCTGTTGAAGACAGCGGTGCCGTTGTTTACCTGCGACCGGAAACCGCACAGGGAATTTTTGTGAACTTCCTGAACGTTCAGGGTGCGGCAAGACAAAAGCTTCCGTTCGGAATTGCACAGATCGGCAAAGCTTTCAGGAATGAAATCAACACAAAATATTTTCTTTTCCGTACACGCGAATTTGAGCAGATGGAGATGCAGTTTTTTGTGAATCCAAGTGAAGACAAAAAATGGTACGACTACTGGAAAGCTGAAAGACTACAGTGGTTTAAATCTCTTGGAATGACACCTGAAAAGCTGCGCTACCACGATCATCCTGAAAACAAGCTTGCACATTATGCTAAAGAAGCTACAGACATCGAGTACGAATTTCCTTTCGGCTGGGGAGAGATCGAAGGAATTCACAACCGTACTGATTTTGACTTAAGCAGGCACGAGCAGTTCTCAGGCAAGTCATTAAAATATTTTGATGAGCAGTCAAAAGAAAAATTTGTTCCTTACATTATTGAAACCTCCGCAGGTGCTAGCAGATCATTTATGGCTTTCCTTGTTGATGCTTATTATGAAGAAGAAGTAAAAGGAGAAATGAGATCTGTTCTTAAATTCCATCCGAAACTTGCACCAGTAAAAGCGGCAATCTTTCCCTTGGTTAACAAGGATGGTATGCCCGAAATAGCAAGAAAGATTGAAGCCGATCTGCGAAAATCATTCAAAGTATTTTATGATGATAAGGGCGCAGTCGGCAGGCGTTACCGCAGACAGGACGAAGCCGGAACTCCTTTCTGCATAACCGTTGATACACAAACTCTTGAAGACCAAACCGTAACAGTGCGTGAAAGAGATTCTATGGAGCAGGAGAGAGTTGTGCTGGATAAATTAGCAGCTTATTTAATGAGTAAGTTTCATACTTAAATATTCTAATAAACGTTTAGTACATGTACTAAACGTTTCCGCTTTCCCATTTTCAAATCCTTTGATTTTATTCTAAAATTATTTTTGGATTATTAACTGTTGCTGGTATTTGTACTGGACAATTTCAGTTTTTTTAAAACAAACCTGTTTTTAAACCTGTGATTTTAGCCTGAATTCAAAATAATTTAGTACTTGTACTAAACTTTTTTTCCTTCAGGCAAAATTTTATTAGTACATGTACTAAATCAGGCTAACATAGTTTTATTTACATTAAACAAGAATTATAAAATATTAATATAAAATTGGTAAACAATAGAAACATTTTCTGAATTTAAACTATTTTCTTTTGTGCGTTATAAGCTGCGCAAATTGCAAAGTGGATTCGATGTAACAGAAAGCAAACAAGTAATAATCTATCGTTAATAAATTTTTATTAATAATATTTATCTGTTAAGTCCAATAATATAGGTTTTCGTATTTTATGGTTTTTTATATAGTAAAAAGACTTCAGACTAATGAATTGACTACAAAAATGGAATTAGCTAATACGTAGTTCATAATTATTTTGATTGTAGAAATTTTTCATCACAAACAATTAATGGAGGTCGATTTGAAAACAATAGTATTACTCATAGTCGTCAGTTTTTTAAATATCTTTCCTCAAATAAAAAATGGTTGTTCAAGCAAGGTAAAAGAATTTATGCAGATTCTAGAGCAGTATCAAAGCAATCTTAATTCTGTACCCCTACCTGAGCAATTTTATTTGAGTGATGAAGAATTAGACAGTTTGCTTAAGAAAATGTATGCGGCAATAGAGGATGATCCCGAAGGTTATTCAAACTATCTGATTAGAAAATATCAGGAATGGAAAACAGACATTAAAGAAGGAAAGATTAGTGAGGACCAACCAAATATCGGAAACGTTGAGGCATTGATTAGGAAAAAAATAGCCAATAAATATTCACGAACTTTTTTATCAGTAATAACTACTCCATACTTCTTGAGAGTAAAAATAACGAGTAAATCACCAGGCGATTATAAGGATTTGGAAGGAAAGACTCATGATCAAATTAATGTAATTGGTGAGATAGAAGAAGTGTTGAAGGGAGAAAAAAAGTTTAATGTTGGTGAAAGTGTAAATTTTATGTATTTGAATAAGCTAACAACTTGTTTACGCAATTATGACATCGGAAAATCTTACTTTATTCCCTTTATGGTAACTACATTAGAATATTCTAGATATAAAGGTTTAAATCCTCAGTGGTATGATTGCAAGGGGAATTACTTAATAGAAAATAATATGATAACAATCCCAGATGATTATTTCGAATTAGGTGAAAAATTATATTGGAACGAATTTAAAAGTAAATTCATTGAGAAATATATTATACAATAGATAGAAAGGGAAATCTGAAATGTATTTCAATATTTTTTTAAAAGTTAGCTTATTTATTTTTTTGCTTGGTAAAATCTTGTTTGCGCATGACGAATTTAATTTTTGGAATGGATCATCGTGGCAAATTGTTCATGACCCAAGTTACGCAACCCATTGGAGCGATTATTAAAATTTACCCCTCGCGCTTAATTTTAATGAAACTAATGTACCAGATTATATCGATTATCAAGATTTTATTGATGATTTTGGAGCTGCAGCAACACAATGGGAGGAGGTAGAAGGTGGGTGCGCTAGTTTTAATGTTCAAGCACTTTCAGGAATCCAAGTTTATTTCACTACAGATCCAGTAGAGTTCTCCAACTCTGGTTTTGATCCAAGTTTTGATCCAGGATTCGTCGCACCCGGAGTGGATTTTTTTACTAATACGTATACTTTTGACACAAAAATTGTTTATAACAATACTACTCAATTTAATTTTAGCCATGGCTGGAGACGGGGAATTAATCCTAATGAGAATGGTAAGTTTAATTTTACACAAGTTACTCTTCATGAATTGGGACATATAATTGGATTAGGACATTGTACTGCAACAGGTAACCCAATAATGGCTGCATACATTGATCCTAATGTTACTCCCAGTGTTTTTTTAAAAACACCTGATGAAGTAGGACTACAAACATTTTGTATTGTAGTTGGAATTGAGGATTGGATTGAAATTAATTTATCAATAACCGAATATAATGTAAATACAATATACTATGGGACAAATCATGCTACTTTTCATGATGAATGGCCATATGGTGATTATATAGTTGAATGGTATCCATGGCAAATTACAGCTTATCATAGTTGCGGTAGCGTATTAGTTTATGAAACTCCAGGTTTTTATATAAATATCCCTGACTTACCAGAGGGATATGTCTGGGAAAGGGACATAAATGGAAAAGTCTTAGCAACAATAAGTATAAGTGGGATCGACAACGATGGAGAAACGCATTCAGCTTCAGTACCGATAAAGATTGGAAACGTTCCAAATTCATTAATTCATTCTGGTACTTTAACTTCCGATACTGATTGGAAAGGGTGCTTTGAAATTACTGGTAATATAATTGTGCCGTCTGGTATAACTTTAACGATTTATCCTAATTCAAATATAACTTTTCAAAATAATTCTTCATTAATTGTATTAGGAACTTTAAACGCAACCGGTTGTTTCTTAACTGGAGACTTAAATAATTGGGGGTCAATAACATTCGATGGAAACTCTGCTTCCAATTCAGTAATAGATAATGTTTATATAAGCAAAAGTGTAGGTATTAGTTGTTTAAACGGTGCGGATGTAATTATTAGAAATTCAAAAATGTATTATTGTATGCAAGGAATTTACATCTACAATTCCCAACCACAAATTTTGAACAACCAAATCATTGAGCCAACTCAGAATGGAATAAACGCTGATGCTTCAGGAATGCATCCCGAAATACTTAATAATACTATCAGCAAGTCAAGTATTAATCAACAATATCATCATTTTCAAGGAATAATGCTTAGTAATGGAACTAATGGATATATAGCTCATAATGATATCAGTGGTTTTGATTGGGGAATGTACATCGGTGGTGGCAGCCATGCGTATTTCACTCAATACCCTTACGGCTATTATAATCCTAATAATCGTCTTCAGGATAATAAAACTGGTTTTGCTGCAGGATGGGGTGGATATATATTAGCTTGTTTGTCCTATTGGGCATACAACAGCATTTATAACAACGTAAATTATGATGCATATTCATATCAAAAGAGTTATATCAATGCTCAATATAATTGGTGGGGTTCGGATGGTACACAGACTTATGTTGATGGCACATCCACATTAATTTGTAATTATCCTTTAAATTATGATCCTTGGACACCGTATGAAAAACCAGAGCTAAATACATTAAGTAATAGTCCTAATCAAAATGGTGGAAATCGTTCAGATAGTCTAATTGCAGGTTTTGAATTAGAATTAGAAAATAGAATTCCGGAAGCAATAATATTTTATAAAAGACTGTTGGAATCTAATTCTCATTCTGGATTTGCATTAGGGAGATTAGTTTCAATTTTACACAGGTACAAAATTCAAAATATACGGAATTATATAGATTCTTTGGCACTGCAAAATAGATACTTTAAGCCTATAGTCCTTACATATTTGGCAGGATTGCTTTTAAATGAAGATAAATACCAGCAAAGTATGTTGATGTATCAAAGGATAATTAATGAATATCCAAATTCTTACTTTTCAACAAATGCATTGTTTGAAAGATTTTTTGGTGTTTTAAATTATGAAAATAATAGAGAATTGGCTGGCCAATTACTTTATCAATTAGAGGAACTTGCTTTAGAGGATGAAGAATATGTGATGAGGTTAGAATTTGCACAAAATTTATATAATATTGATGGCGGTGAGAATCTTAATAAATTAAATATTTTAAGTTCTAAGAATGAGCGCACAGAGTTACCATACAGCTATTCACTTTCAGATAATTTCCCGGATCCATTCAATCCTACAACTATTATTAAATATGATCTTCCCGAAGCAGGAAATGTTTCTTTAACTGTATTTGATATATTGGGAAGAACTGTAAAAGAACTTGTAAATGAAAACCAACAGCCAGGCAATTACGAAGTGTACTTTGATGCATCTGGTACTGCTAGCGGTGTTTATATTTATAGATTACAAGTCAACAATTTTATCGCAACAAAGAAAATGATACTTATGAAGTAACTCATGAAAAGATATGCAATTCCGCTGCGGCGAATCAAAAATCTGGCATATCTATCTTTACTAAAACCCGGTCTAAAGATCGGGTTTTTTATTATGCCCGGATAAAATTTATATTCACACCTGTTTCTAAAATAATTTAACTGAAAATGCAAAAGAAATTATTCTTAATAATTGTTTTTCCGGTAATCCTGTTTGCACAAACTTCAGACTTCGACAAAAGAGTTGAAAAAGGAATTGAGCAAATCTATTCAATAAAATTTCCTGAAGCTAAAAAAACTTTTAAGAAATTAATTGAAGATTACCCGAAACATCCTGCGGGAAAATTTTTTCTTGCAATGATTGACTGGTGGAGAATTCTTCTCGATACTGATGATGAACAATACGATGATAAATTTTTTGATGAGCTGGATAACGTTATTGACTTCTGCGATAAAATTCTTGAAAAAGATCCGAAAAATGTTGATGCACTTTTCTTCAAAGGCGGCTCAATTGGTTTCAGGGGAAGACTGAAAGTAATGCGCGAAAGCTGGCTGAGTGCAGCAAGCGCCGGCAGGGAAGCTTTGCCTATAGTCGAAGAAGCCGCTTCACTCGATCCTAAAAACGTTGACGTCCAGTTCGGCTTCGGGCTCTATAATTATTATGCAACTGTAATCCCGGAAGAGTATCCGGTTGTAAAACCGCTGATGATGTTTTTCCCCGATGCAGATAAGAAGAAAGGAATTAAACAATTAAAAAACACCGCGGAAAACGGTAAGTGGGGTAAATACGAATCCCGCTATTTCCTTATGAATCTCTATTACAACTATGAAAAAGATTACAAGACTGCTGAAAAGTATGCGCAGAGTTTGTGTGATTCATTTCCAAATAATCCTGTGTTTGAAAAATGGAGAGGAAGAATTGCAGTAAAACAAAATGACTGGACGGTTTCGGATTCGGTTTTCAGAAATGTGCTAAACAAAGCCAACAAGAATTATACAGGTTACAGCAATCTGAAAAATAAAAGAGAAGCATCGTATTATCTTGCATACAGTTTCCGTTATCACGGGCAAAGCGATTCTGCGCTCGTTTATTTTAAGAAATGTATTGATTATGAAAAACAGTTAAACCTTGGTGATGAAACCGGCTTTATGGTCAATTCAACTTTATACAGCGGTACAATTAAAGAAGCCCAGGGAAAATATTCTGAAGCAAAAAAATATTATGAAAAAGTGCTTGATATGGATGAATATGGAAACTCACACGATCTTGCAGAAAGTTATCTTGAAAATCTGGAGAAACGGAAAAAGAATTAAAGTGCTGTTGAAATTCCAATCCTGTGCAATGCTCCAACCGGTCCGAGAGATGAATAACCATAATCAAACTGGTATTCTGAAACGTGTACACCGAGACCGACATTAAATCCTGCAATGCCTGCAGTTGTTCCAACCTTAAGGTCTGAACGTCTTTCATTATCATAACCAAATCTTAAAGTGAGCACCTGGCTAAGATAAAATTCAGTTCCAACAGTAAAGGCTTTAAACCGTTGTGAGAATTCATCACGGTCATCATTTAGCCTGTGGAAATCAAGAGAAATACGGACGGGAAGATTCTCAAGTCTTTTAGAAACACCGATTACAATATCAAGCGGCAGATCTTCTTTTGTGTTTATGTATGAAGACATCTGTGCACCGAGATTTAAAACTGAGGCTCCGATATTTATCATTTGTGATGGGATAAGGTAATTAACTCCAAGATCAACTCCCAAGCCGGTTGATGAGCGGTCTGCAATTCCGGAATAAATAAATTTTACGTTTGCCCCGTAATTAAAATTATCTTCAAAATTTCCAGCATACCCAACTACGAAAGCAAATTCATTAGCGTTAAAAGTACCGGTCCTGTTTCCGAATTCATCTGCTTCATCAAAACTTCCGTAATTAATATATTTTATTCCTGCACCGACTCTTCCAATCCCTGCAAACTCAGTTGAGTAAACGACCGAAGCGAGGTTTATATCTAACAAGTGTTTAACAAAAGAAACCGAAGCGGGAGAATTTTCAAGTGAGTTCATTCCTGCAGGATTATAAAAAATCACTTCCGGGTCATCGTTGTTGGACACAAAACTTCCGCCGAGTGCTGCTGCTCTCGGACTCATATCAACTCTTAAGAAATCATAAGTTGTTTGTGCGGAAATAATTCCTGCGAATGAAATGAAGAATATCAAAAGTAGACTTAAAACCCGTTTCTGCATTGAAACTCCTTGAAAATTACAACGCCTATTTAACGAATATGAAAAATAAAGGCAAGGGGGTTTGGAATGTATAATTTATAATTTACAATGTATAATTATCGATTTTAACTACCGGATTTTCGCTCTGCTTGAAATCCTGATTCAAACTTTACATATTAACATCGTGAAATCTACATTTAATTTATTCTTAGCCATGTGCCTGTCGGGTATCATTTTACTCATTCCTGATATGCAGGCTCAAACCAAAACCAACCTTGAAGTTTTTTATTCGCTTACAGATTCACTTGTTTCTATTATAAAATCTGAATTACCCGAATCAAAAAACGAAATATTACTCAGCTTAAATAACGGTGAAATTTATTCAATCTTCAACAATAATATCAGATCAGATTTTATAAATTCCGGCAAAAAAGTTTGGGAAGTCCCGCCTGATGAAATAAATATTCCTGAAGTAAATATTGTGATTGAATCAGCTTCAGTAAATTATGGTGAAGTTTTTAAAGGCGGCTGGCTCGGTTCATATTACACAAACAGACAGCTTTCACTTAAGGGGAATTATCTTCAGACTTTTTCTGATAAAGGAAAACAGGAATTTAATCTTGTTTATTCTGATTCAATCCTGGTTGATCAAATAGGAGAGCTTGAAAACGCTTCTTTCCCGTTTACGAAAGGACAAATTCCTTCTGAACCATTTCTTTCGGGTTTGGCCGAACCTATTCTCGCAATCGGAACTGCGGCAGCAATGGTGATTTTATTCTTTTCAGTGCGCAGTAAGTGATTTATTTTACCTTTGAACGAACTCGGATTTTAACTAATTTAACCGTCTGATTATCAACTAATTTTTCATTTTATGCTAAAGAAATCTCTCGTTTTTGGATTGTTCTTATTATTACTTTGGGGATGCGGATCATCTATTGATACAACAGATATGAGTCCGGAAGAAAGACTGCAGTATGCAATAAGTGTTTATAATGATGAAGATTATATAGAAGCTCAAAAAGAATTTGAGGCAATACTTCTTCAGTATCCGGGCAGTAACATTTCAGATGACGCACAGTATTATCTCGCAATGACCCGGTTCCAGAAAGGTGAATATATTCTTGCTGCTTATGAATTCAGTAAGCTGATAAAGAATATGCCGGCAAGTGAGTTTGTTCCGCAGGCACAATTCAATCTTGCTGAAAGTTATTACCAGCTTTCACCTAATTTCAATTTAGATCAGAAGTATACAAAGAAAGCAATTGAGGAATTCCAGGCTTTTATTGATTTCTTCCCTTTGAATGAAAAAGTTGCAGAAGCTGAAAGAAAAATAAATGAACTGAATGATAAGCTAGCTCACAAAGAATACAGCATTGCTGTAATTTATGCAAAAATGGATTATTATACTGCTGCATTAAAATATTTTGAAGATGTTTTTGAAACATATCACGATACTGAATACGGACCGATGGCATTATACAAAAGAATATTACTTTTACTGGATCGTGATAAAGAGGAGGAAGCGGTTGCAGATATGAAAAAGTTTCTGGATAAATACCCGGAAAATGAAAATGTAGAAGATGTAAAAAGCTTGTTAAACTCACATCAGGAAGTTACCGGGAAAGAAGTCACAAGCAATTAATGAGCAGTGCAAAAAAAATAAGTGATTCTCATGTTATTATGACTGAGCTGGTCCTTCCAAATCATACTAACCAGCTTGGAAATTTACTCGGTGGTCAGCTTATGCACTGGATTGACATATGTGCGGCTTTATGCGCTGCAAAACATAGCCAGAGAGTTTGTGTAACTGCTTCGGTTGACAAAATTGATTTTATTCATCCTATCAAGCTGGGCAATGCTGTAAACCTTATGGCTTCAGTAAACAGAGTTTTCAGCACTTCGATGGAGATAGGCGTTAAAGTTTTTGCACAAAATTTTAGGGAGGGAACAAGGGTTCACACCAATTCGGCTTATTTAACTTTTGTTGGTGTGGATGAGCATGGCAAACCAGTATCTGCTGTTCAGGCCATACCTGATTCTGAAGATGAAAAAAGAAGATATGAAGAGGCTTACCGGAGACGGGAGAACCGGCTTAAATCCAGGAAATCTGAAAAACTTTAGCCTGGTTACCAGCTGCTTTCTGATTTTCACTCTCTCAGTTAAATCCCAGGTTTTGATAAATGGATTTTGTAAGTACAATTCTTTTAAAGTTCCTTCAGAACTTAATTTTCTTGCCGGCACAAATCTAATCGAACATCCTAAAAATAAATTACTATTGTATTCCCCTGAAAGAAAAGAACTGGGAGTACAGGAACAGCTTACTTCTGAAGACAGTCTTGTATTTAATAAGGTTTCATTTAAATATGAAATCTCAGACCTTCTTTCATTCACAGGAAAATCAAAAAAAATACTGCATGTTTTTACTTCAAGAAAAAGAAGAATACTTGGAACTTTTGAAATAAATGAAGATAACACTCCGAACATAATTTCTACAATAGGTTTCGATACATATCCTGAAAATTTAGATGTTGCAGATGTTGATTTGAAAGGACCCAATGAATTTCTCGTATCCGGCAGCGGATTTGATGGAATTTCTGTAATCTATCAGCAGGGAAATTTGTTTACAGAATATAAAGTCACTTCAGGTGAAGGTTTTAATTTTGCCGGATTCACTGATATGAATGGTGATGATTTCCCGGATATCGTTGCTCAGAATTTATGGGAAAATAAGCTGCAGTTTTTTTTGAATGACGGCACGGGAAGATTTAAGCTCACAAAATCTATAAATCTTAAAAAACAAGTAAACAGTCTAAAGTTTTCTGATTTGAATAATGATGGATTCGGTGACATAGTTTTTTCGGATGACATTTCTATTACAATTTTATTTGGAGATTTTGGCGGATCTTATAAAAAGAAATTTATCATTCAGACTGAGTACACACCGGATGAAATTCTGTTAAGCGACTTTAATAATGACGGTTTAACCGATATTTCATATTTGAACAAATCCCAGGGATTGGTTGTTTTATTGTTTGCTAAAAAGAACGGTGAATTTACTGAAGTGGTTTATTCAAGGCTTGAAAACCTGAACAACATTGCAATTATTAAAAGGAATGGTAAAAAAGGTATCGGCGGTATCAGTAGTTCAGGGACGTTAATTACAATTTCAAATTTAGAAGTGAAAGACTATTCCGGAAATTTTAACATCGTACCTTCAATCGATCCTTTCAGTCTTAATGATTTTTCAAACTCTAAAACAAGGTATAACAATTTTTGCTTTATAGATGAATTTGATACCCAGTTAAAATTATTTATCAATAATGATGAAGGCATTCCTGTAAGCTATTATTTTGTTCCGCTTGCTGAAAAGCACGATAACATAATTGTAGATGAAAACCTGAATGATATTAAATACTTTTATTGCTATTCAACCGGTGAAAGATTATTTGAGATTGCCAGAATTGATTTCCAGAAAAAAACAATTGACAGAAAACCTATGTATTCCCCCGGTGATATACGTGATATTTTTATTGATAGAAAAAATAAAGACCTTGCTTACATTTACATTACTTATTTGAAATCATCCGGCGGGTTTCTTGGAAGATTCGAATACAGGACTCTGAGCATTACATTTAAAGAATTTCCTGCTTATGACAGGAATGTTATTGATGCAAGAATAACCGGGGTAGATAATCCGATATTATATTATTGGAAAAAAGATCGTGATTCACTCTTATTAATGCAGGTCGAAATCTCACAAGGTCCAAACAAGTATAAAAAATTAACAGGTTTTCCCGGGACAAAAAATACATTTTTAAAATCATTTATTACTCAAAGAGTCGGTACAAAAGATGCCAATTCTTTTTCTTATTTTGATTATGATAAAGAAAACAGAATAATAATTTCAGACGGCGGCAGAAAAAATTTTTCATTTATTACCGATGAACTGAAATCGGATATTAAAAATAAAAATAAATCGGGATCTGATTTTTTATTTAAATATAACTCAGGGTTTTTAACAGCCTATCTTCCGGGAGAAAAATCTTTCCGCAGGTTAGATTACAGGGAACGCGATACGAAGTTGAATATTTCAAAGCTACTTGATGCTGAAAATGCAGGTGATTATTTTGTTGAGCAAATTGATGAAAAAAAATTACGGATAGTTTTTATCAATAAATCTGAAGGGTTTATATCATCAAACAGAATTTCAATTTTTTAACTTTTATAATTTCTTTTATAACTGCATTTGGCTTTAATTTATTTGCACAGAGCTTGTCTGCGAACCAACTTGATTCATTGTATATTAAATTTCTTTCTTTACGCGCACCGGAGTTATTGAGTGTGAATGAAAGACCAAAGGATTTAAAGCCGGGTGACAAAAAATGCGGGATGGAATTAGTAAACATTATTAAATTTAATTTCTCATCATTTACTGAAACACGACAGAAAGTTTTAAAATCACTTTTACAAAGACCTGTTCTGGATACAAGCATAGTTTCTTCTTCCGGAAAATTCAGAATTCATTTTAATACTACTGGAGCCAATGTACCACATTATGTTTCTCAGCTTTCGCCTTTAGAGAACGCTTTACTGGCGGCTGAATCAATCGACTCAGTTTACAGGTTTGAAGTTGAATATCTTGATTTTCCGTTTGCTCCACCGGACAATGGTAATGGCGGTGATGATCTTTATGATATATATATAACTTACCAGGGTGGCGGACTTTACGGCGCTACATATTTTGAAGATGAAATAGGTTCAGGAACCAACAGATTCACTTCTTATATGGAAGTGGATAATGCTTATGTCGGATATTATTCGGCAGGTGTTAATGGATTACTTGTTACCATGGCACATGAATTTCACCATGCAATTCAAGGTGGAAATTATATTTTAAGAATTGGGGCACCAAATAGTGGCGGCGATACATATTTTTATGAGCTTACTTCAACAGCAATGGAAGATTTTGTTTATGGTGACGTTAATGATTATGTGGCATATTTAGGCTCTTTATTTTCTTTTCCTGACAGACCAATGCCATTGCATAACGGTTATGATTATGCAATATGGAATAAATTTTTAAAAGAAAGATTTGGCTTTGGTATAATTAAACAACAGTGGGAAATGATGCCGACATTGAGAGCAATAACCTGCATTAGCAATTCTTTAATTTCAAATGGATCATCATTCCCAAGAGCTATGAATCAATTTGGTATTTGGACATTTTATACAAGTTACAGGAGTATTCCCGGTGTATTTTTCGATGATGCTGCATTATATCCTGTAGTATCTGTAACTAATTCAGCCTTTGTTCCTCCTTCTGTTCCTGTAACAATAAACTCCGGCACAATTGCTAATAATTTTTTGCGATTTATAAATTCTTCAGAAGGTGACACCCTTTATTCAATTATAAGCAATGGCGATGCAGTTACAAGTTTGCAAAATACAACTACAACTATGCCTTTTACTTATACGCTTTATAATTCAGGTACAATAGGTTCAAGAGAATTAAACAGTAGTTATTCTTCTGATTTTGAAGTTGACCAAAGTACTTACTGGTCAGTTTCTGAAATACTTAATGGTTTAATTTTAAGAGAAGACACCACAATCATATCTCCATCTGAAAATATAAGCTATGCGTATCCAAATCCTTTCTACTATTCAAAAACATATTTAACCGGATCTTATATTTTTTTCCCTGTTGATTTTCAGGCGGGTGAAACAGTGGATGTAAATATTTATTCAACCGGAATGTTTTTAGTCAGAAGCGGCAAAGCCATAATTTCACTTTTACCCGGAGGTAAAAAGGGCATTGGCTGGGATGCTTTAAATGACAAAAATGAAAAACTTCCGACTGGTGTTTATATCTATGCAATCAAAAAGGGGAATGACTTAATAAAAGGAAAGATTGCAATATTTAATGAATAATTTTTCACTTCAGGCGAAATCCTTATCAAAATTTTTCGGAAGAAGGTTAATTTTTAAAGATATAGATTTTAACTGGTCCGAAAACGGTGTTTATGGAGTTTCCGGTCCGAACGGTTCAGGGAAATCAACTATAGTCAAAATAATTGCGGGATTGATTTCGGCTTCTGAGGGAAAGATAATTCATATGCTGAACAACGAAGAAATTATTTCTGAAAAACTTCACAACCATATCGGTTTTGTGTCTCCATATTTAATTCTCTATGAAGAATTCTCAGCCTGGGAAAATCTAAATATCTTTGCTAAAATCCGTTCGATAGAATTTAATGAAAATAAAATTTCTGAACTCCTTGATAAGCTTAAAATTCTTCATAGGAAAGATGACCTTGTAAAAACTTATTCTTCAGGAATGAAACAAAGACTAAAATTTGTATTTGCGCTGATGCATTCTCCTGAACTTATAATTTTTGATGAGCCGACTTCAAATCTTGATGACGAAGGAAAAGAAACGGTTTACTCAATTGTAAAAAATGAAAGTAAAAATTCTGTTGTTGTTCTGGCATCGAATGAAAAAACAGATTTGAGCTACTGTAATGAAATTCTATATCTTGAAAAGTATAAGTCTTGATGTTAACAAAAGCATATTCACTATTTAAAAAAGATTTTAGTTCGGAATTGAGAACGCGCTATGCAATTAACTCACTTGCGATGTTTATTATAGTTGCGATCAGCGTTATACTTTTTTCCATTGGGAATGAAAAAATAAATGAGAGTCTTACGGGCGGACTTTTCTGGGTGGTAATTTTTTTTACTGCAATGTCCGGACTTTCAAGGGCATTCGTTTCTGAAGAAGAGCGGGGAACTGCTTTAACTCTTCAATTAATTGCTTCACCCACAGTCGTTTTCACAGGAAAACTACTTTTTAATCTTATACTTGTTTTTTGCATGAATACTGTAATTGCACTTTTGTATTCTGCATTATTTGAAGGTTTTATTCTTAAAAATTTTAGTTTGTTTTTAGCCACTTTTGTACTTGGAAATATTGGTCTCGCAGTTGCTTCAACTATAATTGCAGCAATTATTTCAAAAGCCGGAGCAAAAGGAACACTTTATCCGGTACTTTCCTTTCCGATATTATTGCCTTTGATTCTTACTTCTGTTCAATTAACTTTGTTTGCCTTTGATGGCACAAGCTTTGAAACAGCTAAATTTGAATTGGCAATTGTTGTTGGATACGACGTAATCATAACTACTGCATCCTATATGCTGTTTGATTTTATCTGGAAAGATTAAACAATTTTTAACGAAAGGTGTTAAAATTAAATCTTTAAGCTGGAAAATAATTTTGTATTTATTGCTTGTTTTTGTCTCCATCGCCGGAATCGCATTTCCCATAGTTGAGAAACCAACAAGCTGGTATCAGTTCCCGAATATTCCTGGTTTGGAAGAAAATGCAAAGATAATTTTCTTTCATGTTCCTACTGCGTGGCTTACAGTTATTGCATTTTTAATGTCCTCTTTTTTCAGTTTTATGTACTTAAGAAAGAAGAATCTTGATGACGATGCTAAAGCTTATGCTTCTGCACAACTGGGAATGATATTCTGCATTCTTGCAACTGTGACGGGCGCAGTTTGGGCAAAGTTTGCATGGGGTTCATACTGGAGCTGGGATCCGAGACAGACAAGCATTTTTGCTTTGCTTTTAATTTATGGAGCATTGTTTGCATTACGATCATCAATTGAATCGGAAGAAAAAAGAGCAACACTTTCTGCCGTTTATTCTTTAATTGCTTTTGTAACAGTTCCATTTTTTATTTTCATAATGCCAAGAATTATGAAAGGTCTTCATCCCGGTTCTGCTGATGACACAAATGCAGGTCCGGTTGTGGATTTTAAAATGAATTCAAGTATGCAATTGATTTTCTTTTTATCGTTAATCGGATTTACAATTTTATACTTCTGGATGTGGAGGGTTGGTTATAAATCAATTATTCTCAGAGATAAACTTAATAAACAAATAATACGAGGATAACTTGGGCGGATTTTATCAGTTTCTTCAGGATAACGCAATTTACATAGTAATGATAATAGTCCTGATCGTCTGGACAGGAATATTTTTATATATGTTATCGCTTGATAAAAGAATTAAAAATGTTGAAAAAGAATTTAAAGGAGCTAAAAATGAAAAATAAATATGTATTCGGTGGCATAATAATAGTCGTATTCATTGGTATTATGGGTTACTTGTTCACTCAGAGTAATATTCAGTATGCTGATGATTTCACTCAGGTAATGAATACAGATAAAACCTGTAAAGCAACAGGTAACTGGGTTAAAGAAAAAAATTACCAGGTCAACAGGCAGGAAAAAACCTTTTCATTTTATATGGTCGATGTTCATGGTACGGAAATGAAAGTGATTTACGATGGAACAATACCTAATAATTTTGAAACTGCGACAAGTGTTGTTGTTACAGGTAAATATCAGAATGGATATTTCCATGCGAAAGATATTCTTACTAAATGTCCAAGTAAATACCAGGAAAAAGACGTAACATCTTCAAGCCTGTAAATATTTTAATAAGTAAAGATTAAATGAGGAAATAATGATTGGCAGTATTGTTCTTTCGGTAGCTTTAGCATTCAGTCTGATTTCGATGATAATGTACTTCCTTAGCTACAGGGGTTATAAAAATACACTTAACTTTGGCAGGATTTCATATCATGGGATGGCAATTTTAGTTATAGCTGCTTCTGCATTGTTATGGCAGGCAATTATAACTCATCAATATCAATATCACTACGTTTACAGTTATAGTAACAACTCACTTAAACCGGGATTTCTTATTGCTTCTTTCTGGGGCGGACAAGAAGGAAGTTTTATGCTCTGGTTACTTCTCACATCCATAGTTGGAATTATTTTACAATCTTATACATCCAAGCGTGGAGATCTTGAACCAAGGGTAATGGCTGTGTTTACTCTTGCAACAACTTTTCTGCTGGTGATGGTTTCACCGTGGTTTAAAAATCCATTTGAATATATCTGGACAACACCGGTTTTCCTTAGTGTAAGTTCAGTAAATCCTCAATTTATGAACCTATCTTTTATTCAGCAGTTTTTCTTTACTGACCAAAGCACAAACCAGGGATTTATAAAA
The DNA here is from genome assembly GCA_963715745.1 of uncultured Ignavibacteriales bacterium. Lineage (GTDB taxonomy): Bacteria > Bacteroidota > Ignavibacteria > Ignavibacteriales > Ignavibacteriaceae > CAWGJF01. The sequence goes on along the minus strand of OY970271.1, from coordinate 3,298,442 downwards.
TTAGGGCCTGAACTTCATCAAATGCTTTCAACAGCAGGAATTGCAGTAAATAACTTTGTTATTGATGGAAAAGGATTGAACCCCCAATTATTAAACTTCTGGATGCAAATTCATCCACCAACGCTGTTTACCGGTTTTTCAATGGCTACTGTTCCTTTCTCATTTGCAATTGCTGCTTTGATGAAAAATGATTACAGGGATTGGGTAAAACAATCTTTCCCTTGGGTTCTTGCCGGCGCCGGAATTTTAGGTCTGGGCATTATGATGGGAGGTTACTGGGCGTATGAAATGCTTGGTTGGGGAGGTTACTGGGCCTGGGATCCTGTAGAAAATTCTTCACTTATTCCCTGGCTGGTAGGAGTTGCATCAGTTCACACACTTTTAGTTCAAAGGAAAAGTCAATCAAAAGGTGGTACTGGAAAATATGCAAGAACAAATTTGATCTTATGTATACTTACCTACGTGCTTGTTCTCTATTCTACATTTTTAACAAGAAGCGGTGTACTTGGTGATGCTTCAGTTCACTCATTTGTTGATCCCGGAATGGTTGTATATCTGTTCTTAGTACTATTTATAGGGACATTCATTGTTTTAGGTTTTGGAATGATAGCTTACAGGTGGAAGGACTTAGGTGACAGCAGTGTTGATGAAGAAAATATTCTTGCCAGGGAACTAGCTCTTTTTACTGCAGCAATAGTGTTGATTGCCAGTGCAACAATCGTACTTGTCGGAACTTCTGCCCCGATTTTCGGACACGCGGTAGACACTTTCTTTTATAATGAAATGCATCTGCCACTTGCGATAATAATAATGTTTCTTAACGGATTAAGCTTGTTAATTAAATGGAAAAGTTCAGATATAAAAGATGTAATTAAGAAATCAACATACGCAGCGGCAGGTTCAATAATCTTTACTATGATATTAATCATTTTTGGTGGTGTCTCGGATTTACTTATAATTCTTTTAGCATTGAGTGCTTCGTTTTCATTATTTGTTAACCTTGACATTGCAATTAAGATTGTAAGAGGAAATATGAAAATGCTTGGTGCTTATATTTCCCACATTGGAATTGCAATTTTTATTCTTGGTGTGATTGGTTCCGCATTTTTTAGCAGAGAGATTGACATTGATTTAGTTAAAGGTGAAACTGTTTATTTAACAAAACAAAATGGAGATTTAGTTAGATTAAACTCGGAGGCAGTAAAAAATAAGTCGCTTGTTGATTATGAATTGACTTTTACTGGTTATCATCCAATTGAGAATAACACAAAGTATGCTTTTAATATTGACATTACAAAAGGTAAGAGCAACTACAATGTTAAACCTGTTATGTACATAAGTGAATTCAATAATAGCCTTATGCGGGAACCAGCAATTCTTACAATGTTAACTCAGGATTTATACGTTTCTCCACTTGGTTATGATGAAGGAAATTCTAATGAAACCGGAGGTAAAACAGTTACTGTTGGATTAGGTTTCGAGACAAAATTTGAAAATGCAAATATTAAATATGTTGAATTTAAGAAACCGGATATTTCTGCGATGACTTCAGGTGGAGATATTGAGATGGGTACAAAACTGTTGATAACAAAAGATGGGAAAAATTATGAAATAACACCTCTTATAAAACGTGAATCAAACCAGTTTGAATATATCCCTGCTGAAATAAAAGAACTTAATTTAAGAGTAGAGGTGAAAAAAATAGATCCATCAAATGAAACCGCAGAATTGATATTTTCTAAAATTGTAAATGATACTCAGCTATCGGCTAATCCAAAGCAGGTTTTAACTGTAGCAGCCAGCGTTAAACCATTCATTAGTTTTGTTTGGATTGGAGTAGTTGTGATGGTTGTCGGTTTCTTTGTTTCGGTTGCAAGAAGATTGAAGGAATCGATGATTGTTTCTTAATAAGAAATAAATATTTACAACAAATTAATGCCCGTATCTGCGGGCATTTTTAATTTCCGGTAACGTAAGGAAAATTTCTTATTATATCTGAGGAAAATCTGTATTCGAAAAGATCAGGATCATCAACAAGCGACTTATTTTTTACTGCCGAAATAATAAAATCTTCCTCCGTAGTTTGCTTTAAATTGTGAGGTAAATTCAGATTCATTTTGAAAATATAAAGCTGACTCAATTGCTGTTAAATCTTTTCCTGCATAAGGATCATTTTCTAACGCGTCCGAATAAATATCGCTATAAACAACATCGTAATTGTGTAGTGCAATATCAAAACCAAGTTTTAAATTTTGATTTTGTTGCCATTTGTGTTCAACGTTTTGTCTGAAATAAAAATCTGTAAGATCGGGATTTGAATAATAAGTATAAGAGGTAATAGTTTCCGGGTTAACACCAATCTTTGATGAAAAATCATAATTGATAAAACTAAAAATGGAATTTAGTAGAAGAGATTTAGAATTAATCTGCAGCCAATTTAAACTTAAATTTATATTTTTCCATTCAATTTCATAATCTGTGTCATTTGATTTTGGTGGACTGTAAACATGATCTTTACTAAAAAGTGCGCTTATTGAAATAATGCTTTTCTCAGAAATTGCAAAATTTAATTTTGCGTTAACATCAAAAAAATTATAACGCGGGATTGAAGATTCCTGATCGAAATTTTTTTGAAGAACATCATAGTACATATATCTTCCGGAAACCATATAGGTCGAATTGTTTTTTAATGGACCTTCAAAGAATGCAAATGAGTTGATTGTTCCTAAACCAATTTTCCCTTTTTCTCTTTCCCTCGAACCGGATTTTAATTTTACATCCAATATACTTGAAAGTCGTCCACCGTATTCAGCAGGAAATGCACCTTTAATTAACCTGATATCGCTTATTGCATTTGAATTAAAAGTGCTGGCAATGTTTCCAAGATGAGCCGGATTGTAAACAATTACTCCATCAACTAAAGTTAGGGTCTGGTCTGGCGATCCGCCTCTTATATAAAGTCCGCTTGAAATTTCTGAAGCTTTATTTACTCCGGGCAATAATTCTAGTGATTTAAATAAATCCATTTCGCCAGATAAGGTTGGAAGCTTGGAAAGAAGTTCAGGCGAAATATCTATAGTGCTGGTTAATGTTTTTTCATTTTTTTCACCTTTGACAATCACTTCTTCAAGCTGAATATCTTCAGGTGTAAGTTCAATTGAAAAATTTTCAATTGGCTTTTCTTTCGACAAGTCTATTTCTGTAACAAAGGTTCTGTAACCAATAAATCTGGCTACAAGAAAATAATTACCTGAATCGAGAGAAGGAATTATAAAATAACCAAACCTGTTTGTAGAACAACCTGTCAAAGGTGGAAGTTTAACATCAATCGTATCTATATATAATAAAATATTTGCGCCAACAAGAAACTCACCGCTTACGGCATCTTTAATAAAGCCGGATATGATAAAGTTTTTTTGTTGACCGAATATTTCGGGTGAGATTAAACAAGTTATAGAAATCCAGAAAAGTAAAGTCTTCTTCACACAATTGGATATGAAGTGTTTGAATATTTACAGTTTAGAATTAGATAAAAATTTCCAAATATTCAATAACCTGAAATGTTGTTTAATATTTAAATTGAAGCAAAAAATAAACCGGCTCTTTCGAGCCGGTTTATGGTGGTTGTGGTTGAGTCGAGATAGGAAGTTCTATTGCTGATTAAAGACTGATAATGTTATCTGATCTAATCCAAATAATTTTAAATCTGTTACACTCTTATCGCCAAACTTAGGAACTGTAAATTGTTTGTAATCAGGTTTTGATATATAGACTAAAAGATTTCTGTCTTTCATTTGTAATTCAAGAAAACAATTACTAATTGTACTTTTCCAGTCATTAGTATACACTACAATTGATTTGCCGGAAGTATTCCAGGAATCAATATGCAACTTTTCCAATGAAGAATAATCCGGTAATCCTTGAGGAACAATTCCAATATCTTCTGCAAAATAATATACTCTTACATTTTTCAGATTTTTATCTGATGCATTTGGGATATTGAGTACATTTGATTCAGGATTGTTTATTACCACAAGTTCATCAAATGCCGGATCGAAGATATTATAATGTTCAAGAACAACAAATACACTTAGAACATTTGAAGGCCAGTATTTTGACTGACAATTAATAATTAAACCTGCGTCTACTTGTTGTCCCGCTGAAGGAGAACTAAAAGATACTACAGGAATTTCTTCAAATGTCTGTAAATACTGAAAAGCACCATTATATTCCGAAACATTAATTTTATTTACTTCCGGAGAAACAGGTGAGTAATCCTGATTTACATCAGAACATGAAGACAAAACAAAGGTTACAAAGAACAAAACGATCAAGACTGTGAAGGATCTCATTTTTTTACCCCCTAGTTATTATAAATGAATTATTAAATTGAGCTGATTTTACCTAAGATTTTTTCTCAACTCATCGTCTAAATTATTTTCAAGTTAAATGCCACTAAAAGTATTAACGTCGTTATTGACTGATAAAAAATTTTTGGAACACTTATTATGTCGGATTATCAATAAATACTTAAGTAGATTGTAAAATAAATTTACAGAGATGCGAATCTTATCATTAATTAAAAAATGCGAAAATGATTTAATTTGAAACAATCATCGGTAATAATTACTTGTATAATTTGAAAATTGTAGGAAGAATTTCTTATGGACTAAGTCAAAATTAATAGCTGTGCCATTTATGTCGCTTGATATTTTGTTTTAAAAAGGTGATTTCACAATTGGATTTTAATATGTCGTTTTTGTGAATTAATCTTGCTTAAATAAATTAAACCAACAATATTAAAGCAATCTTGATTGCTAATGGGACAGTAATTAAATTTACGCCCGTTCTTTAAAAATATTCCGCGTTAGCTCAATGGTAGAGCATTCGGCTGTTAACCGAAGGGTTGTAAGTTCGAATCTTACACGCGGAGCTTAAAAGCCTCAATTTATTTGAGGCTTTTTTATTTTAAAAATTACCTTTTAGAAATTCCCGGATTTAGCTCAACTATTCTTAACTCAATTCATTGTTAGCTCAAATTATTTTATTTAATCTATTTATGATAAAATTTGTATCTATTGGCCGCTTAAGAAAAAATATTTGAACAAGTTTTCTTAACTTTATCCGTGAAATTACTATCTTTTTATATACTTCATCCTGAAATTTAAATTTGTTAAATGTGCATTTTTACGAATAAGATCTTTAACTAAGATGAATAAAAAATTAACAGGATTAGTTTTAACAGTTTTTGTTGGATTTATTCTTATTTCTTGTGGGACAAATAAGTCGGACAATGAAAACACAGCGCAAAACACTTCGCTGAAAGTTGAAATTATTAAAGTCGATAAGAAAAGTGAAGGCTGTGAAGAAAAAGATTTAAAGGATTGTGCAGAACTTAAGATTGAATATCCGCTTTTATCAGGGAATAAAAATAGTGAAGCTATTGATGCAATAAATGATAACATTAAGCTGCAATTGCTTCAACCGATTCTGGATGAAGGAGAATATGATTCTCTGGATACATTAATTGATGCATTTTTTAATGAGTTTAATTCCGTTGTAAAAGAGACAGCCAGACCTGTTCAGGGATGGCAAATAGAAAGAATTATGAAAGTAAAAAATCAATCGGATAAAATTTTGGCAATTGAATACTCAGACTATTCCTATCTTGGAGGAGCACACCCAAACAGATTTGTAACTTATTCGAATTATAATCTGGAAAACGGGGAACTAGTTTCGATTGATGATTGTTTTACAAATGGATATGAAGAAAATTTAAATTCTATTGCCGAGAAAATATTCAGGAAGCAAAAACAATTGAAGCCGGATGAAGATTTAAATTCAGCGGGATACTGGTTTGATGAAGATAAATTAGAGCTGAATGATAATTTTGCAATTCTTAATGACGGATTACTTTTCTACTTTAATGCATACGATATTGCCCCTTATGCAATGGGTCCAACTGAAATGGTTATACCTTATTCAGAAGTTAAACAACTAATTTTATCTGATGGGCCTCTATCTGGATTTACAAACAACTAAAATCTATTGAAAAAAGAAACTAAACGGAGAAAACAAATGAAAGCTATATTAATTTCAATATTAATCTTATATTCAATTAGTATTTTTGCCCAGGAAACAGAAGAAAAAAAAGATACTCTCTGGACACCTAAAGGAGTAGTAGGCGTAAATCTTTCGCAGGTTGCATTCACAAACTGGGCTCAGGGTGGTCAGAATTCACTAGCATTTACTTTCTTTTCAAATTTTGGATTCCATTATATCGGTGATCCCTGGAAATGGAGAAACAACCTTAGTTTTGCTTATGGTAGAACTAAGCTAGGTAATGAAGGATACAGAACAAATGACAATGAAATCTTTTTTGAAAGTACTTTGATATATAATGTTGGCTGGGCAGTTAGTCCTTATGCTGGCGTAACAGCAAGATCTCCTGTAAGTAAAGGTTTTGATTACTCTGTTGATCCGGCAATACAAATAGTAAACACTTTTGATCCTTTGTATTTAACACAAGGTCTTGGGTTTATTTATGACAAGATACCAAATTTTTCAACCCGGTTAGGCATCGGCTTTAAACAAATTATTACAAATGAATTTACAAAATACTCTGATGATCCTATGACTACTGCGATTGAAAAATTTAAAAATGAAACCGGTATTGAATCAGTAACAGAATATTCTTGGTCTTTTATGGAGAATATGAATTACTCTACATACCTTAGATTGTTTGGACAATTTGAAGATTTTTCTATTTGGGATGTGCGGTGGGATAATGTGATTACAGCCAAAGTAAATGACTATATTAATGTTAATTTTGGTGTACTTGTTATTTATGATGTAAATGAAACTGCCAAGACACAGGTTAAAGAAGCATTACAGCTTGGAATATCTTACACACTCTTTTAGGTTATAAATATTTTTTAGGATATAGGTGTTGATATGGAATGCCCGGTCGATAACCATTCATTGATTGTTCTTGAACTTGAACAGATCGAAATAGATTATTGCACTCACTGCAGCGGATTATGGCTGGATGCAGGTGAGCTCGAGCTAATGATTGAAACTGATCAGGAGAGAGAATATTTAAATACTCTATTTAAAGAAGATTTGAAGAATAAAGAAAAGTCTTACCGGTGTCCAATTTGTTCAAAGAATATGATTAAAGTTTCAGCAGGGAACAAAGGAGAAGTTTTAATCGACAAATGTCCAAAGAATCATGGATTGTGGTTTGATAAAGGCGAGCTTGAAAATGTATTGCTGCTTGGTTCCGGCGGCAAGGAAAACAAAATTACTGAACTCTTAAAAAAAATGTTTGAAAATAAATTATCCACTAAACAGTCGGAGAAAAATAAATGACAGCATTAATTATAATTTTAGTTCTGGTTGTGCTCGTTGCAATCTTTGCTGTTTCAATTTATAACTCGCTTGTACAGTTGCGCAACCAGGTTAAAAATGCGTGGTCGCAAATTGATGTACAATTAAAAAGAAGACACGACCTAATTCCAAACCTGATTGAAACAGTGAAAGGTTATATGAAGCATGAGCGTGAGCTTCTTGAAAATGTAACCAAATACAGAAGCCAGGCAATGGATGCAGGTTCAGTTGGTGAAAGATCCAAAGCAGAAGGATTGCTAAGTGGCGCACTGGGTCAGCTTCGTGTTCAGATTGAAAATTATCCTGATTTAAAAGCAAATCAGAATTTTCTTGCATTACAGGAAGAATTAACAACAACTGAAAATAAAATATCATTCTCAAGGCAAAATTATAACGACCGGGTTCTTTTTTATAATAACAAAATTCAGATGTTTCCATCTAACATTTTAGCAGGAATGTTTGGATTTAAAGAAGAAGAATTTTTTGAAATTGAAGTGCCTGCTGAAAGAGAAGTTCCAAAAGTAAATTTCTAAATCCTGTAAAAACTAAACTTCATTATGTGGGAATTGATATCGGCAAATAAGCGGAAATCACTTGTGCTGTTTATTACACTTGGGGTTGTGCTTATTCTTTTAGGATTTGTTGTTGGTAGTGCTTACCTGCCGGAGAATGGCGGTTACATAGGTGTGTTTTTTGCACTTGTTCTCTGGAGCATCTTATCAATGGTCAGCTATTTTTCCGGCAGCAAGATACTGCTTGCGGTTAGCGGTGCTAAAGAAGTTACACCGGATGTGCACCCTCAGCTTTTTAATATTGTTGAAGAAATGAAAATTGCTTCCGGCTGGAAGTACATGCCGAAGGTTTATATTATAAATACTGAAGCACCAAATGCATTTGCAACCGGAGTGAAGCCGGAGAACACGGCAATCGCAGTAACTGCAGGATTATTAGCACGTCTGAATAGGAGTGAACTGCAGGGAGTTGTAGCACACGAAATGTCTCACATCGTAAATCGTGATGTGCTGTTTATAACATTTGCCGGAGTGATGCTCGGTGCAATTGTATTAATTTCACAGGTATTTTTAAGAAGCTTATGGTTCACTGGCGGAGGACGATATAGATCTAAATCTAAAGATAGTGGACAAGGACAATTAATATTTTTAGCAATTGCAATTCTGTTTGCCATTCTTGCACCAATTATGGCTCAGCTTCTTTACTTCGCCATATCACGAAAAAGAGAATACCTTGCTGATGCATCCGCTGTGAGATTTACAAGATATCCCGAAGGTCTTGCATCAGCACTCGAAAAAATTTCAATGTCTACTGAAGAATTGAAGACCGCAAATAAGGTTACTGCACCAATGTACATCGTTAATCCTTTGAAACCCAAGGGAATGAAACTCAGCGATTTAACTAGCACACATCCACCAATTTCAGAAAGGATTAGAATTTTAAGAAGCATAGGACAGGGAGCTAACTATTTCAATTATCAGCAGGCTTTTAATAAAGTGACGGGGAAAAGTTCAGTGGTGATTCCAAAATCCGGTCTATCAGACGCGACAAAGATAGGATTAAGTACAGCAGCAGCAGGAATCCCACTCGCAGGGTTGAATCTGAAACAAACACAACGCGATACCGGGGATATAATGATGAAAGTGAACAATTATACTTTTATCAATTGTGAATGTGGATTAAAATTAAAAATCCCGCCGGAATATAAAAATGATTTTGTTGTTTGTCCGAAGTGTGGAAGAAAACACCAAATAGTCAGGTAAAAAGTTGAGGTGTAAATGCAAGATGTCACGGTACGACCGTGACAGCCTCCAAAAATCAAAAGGATTGTAAGTAAGTGCTTCATATGTAATTCTCCCTTCTTTTAATAATTATTTCATTTTATCTTTTGAAAATTATTACAGCCGCATAACCTCCTTTCTTTCCTGCTGTAACTGTTGTGTTTTGTTTATAATCAACCGAATACCAATGATATTCACTGGTATAGCTGAATGGTTCTCCTATTTGAACAGCTCTAATGCCGTTGTAATACCTTACAGTATTTCTTTCACCGACAAAAATGAAGTCGTTGTTTCCCTCTCCGATAATATCCCACGAAAATCCACGTCCGGTAAATTCACCTGCGCCTAAATAATTATACTCAATCCCCTTTGCATACTCCCATCCGCCTTTATTATATCTATAAATCAGGTTACCAACAGTATAAACAGTGCCATTTTCAGCAGCCCAAATTCCTTTTAATGGACCATAAAGATTTTCAGTAAACATTTTTGTGCTATCAAACCCACTTCCGTAATAATAGCTGTCTATTATTTTTGTAACTGTATTGTTACTATTTATTTTTAATATGATACCTTGCCCTGAGCTGAGATTACCGCCGCAAGCATAAAGATCACCATGGTTATTTCCATAAATATCGGACAATCCCAAAGTTGTTCCGCTGAATAATCGTTGCCAGTTACCATTACTGTATCGTGCAATGTTGCCATTGCTTCCTACAACATATAAATCATCGCTGCTCCTTCCCCAAATTTTGCTGATAGCGAATGACCACGGTAAACAAAGAGTCTGAGTCTGAATGCCATTTTCTATTTTAGCAATTTGATCGCCTTTCATTGCGATCCACATTTCCTCTTCTGAAAAAGCAATAATAGAAGAAGCTGGATAAGCATTTTGATGCTGCTGTCCACAAAAGGTGTAAAACATAATTCTATATAAATTCCACTCGCTGCCATTCCAATGCAATGCATTATATCGAATGGATTGTCCAACTGAATCAAGAAGATAAATCTCCCCCACGGCCCAGATCGAATTTTCATTTACGATTGCAACATCATGGAGAATACTGCTGTTCACGCCACCACCGAAAGTAAAAATTTCATGGGTAAAGTTGTGGCTTGTTGTGTCCATCGTTGTAACGCTTAGCTCATTGCTTGATTGGTTGATTGACTGAATGATTGATTGGAACGTATAATTTTGACTCGGAAGAAGAGAGTCAATGTAAAGCAAAGTATCAGTGGTTTTTAGATTTATAGTTTCTCTAGTTTGTTCATTCTGTTTTAATATTATGGTAGCTGGAAGTTGGAGGTTAGTGGTGCTTAATTTAATCCAGGCTTCTATACAGGAAACATCTTCAAGCTTTAGGTTTATTTCTAACCCGCTTGGTGGTTCTACGGAGTTGCAGGAAGTTACAAGTAAAAGAAGTATTGTAAACAAAAGAAAATTTGCCCATTGTAACTTTTGTACGTTTAGAGAGATTAAGCAAAGCTTCATATTAATTCAGTCTTTAGTCTTGTAAAATAAATATCAAAAATTATTCTTCACTAAGCATCTAAAATCTGAATAAATAATCAACTTAAAAAATTTTAAAAGTAAAAAATACTTTTACCTTAAGTAAAATTTGTAATCGAAAAGATAAATATTTTTAAAATGCACCAACTATCGTACAAACCAATCTGCCCTTTGGATCACGATTCTTTACATTGCATTTAACAATTTTACCTCTGAATTTCCATTCCATATCTTCCCTGTCTCTTGTTTCACTGGGATGGTAAAGTTCAGGTGCATCTATATTGGAAATACAAATTGTTTCCTGACTTTGATATAGATATTGGTTTTTTGGTGACGACCAGGTTACTCTCATCTGAAATGTGTTTTCATCAACAATCCTGACCGCAAAGCCGTGAATCAGGTCGCAAACATTATTGATTTGACCGATCATATTATACGGTTCATTAATTACCTCAGCATACATAGTTTAAGCCTGTTATTTTAATTTTGAATAAATTATTTCAAAATACTAACTAGAAGTCAGGCAGCTCTACTAAGCTGTCGGCAGCTAGTCTTTGGGAATCAGTCCGTATAAATAATTCCTCAACTTTTGCAAGCGATACGAACATTCCACGACGCCAGTTCCCGTTTCTTTCCCTGTAGATAGTCATAAAAGTATTTCCACTGGAAATTGCTTTTAGAACTTCTTCTTTTGTCCAGGTAGTGCTTTCCCCTATGTAACTCCCATTATCAGAATGAATTTTAAAATGGGATGCAATTCTTTTACCTGAATCTACTCTATGCCTCACGGCTGAAATCAGATAATCTGCCCATTTTTCCATTACCACTTTTTCCCTCTTAGCTTTTTAAAAAATTTGATTTATTTAACTGATAAAATCATTGGTACTATTCTAAATATTTTTAGTGAAACCATCATTAGTACATGTACTAATAAAATTTTGTCTGAAGCAGAAAATCTTTAGTACATGTACTAAAAAAGTTTGAAAATGCTTCAAAAATGGACAATTAATGTGAGGAAGATTGGGGTGTTGATTTTAGCGTAATTTTAAGGGAAGGGTTATCTTCTTTGAAAATAGTGAAAAATATAGCAATCAAGATCTGGAAAAATAGGGTTGTATAAAAGAATATAACTTTTATTTCATAGTTGCTAAGAAATACTAATTGATTTATCACTACACTTAATTCATAAAAAACAAGCATAAAAAGAAAGACATTAATGATGTTGAATTTGTGCAATGATACAAAAGCTATTTTTAAAAACTTGATTAAAATTAAAAAATGCAAAAATAAAATTAGCTGAATATGATTTTGTAATAAAAATAGTCCTAGTATAAAAGCAGCGACAAACAACATATGAAAGTACCAGTATTTTTTTAAATTGTCTGATGATAAATTAATAGAGTATAACAAAAATACTGACGCTATTGGATGGACATAGTAGTTATGTGTATGAAAAAAATGAACGGCTATCAATTGCATTGGATCCATCAAGGCTGTAATTAAGAAATATATAAAAAACCTTTCTTTGTATTGCCTAATTGGTGGAAGCAACCAGAAGAATATTGATAAATAGGAAATAATTTGGGCAACAGCCATTATAATGTTTTTCTTTGATTAAGTAGAACTACAATTTGGGGGGCACAAGGCCCCAGTTTCCAATACTTTATCACCATAACCAACAGAAAGCACAGAAGTTCTTTCCTGAACTTCAATATTTTGTCCGCTTCCCTGGTCAAGTAAATTTTTTAGAATACTGGTTGTATATAAAGTAAAAACCACGTCTGCATCTACACTATAAGATGACGGATAAATAACATTTCTATTACTGTCAAGTATAACTACCTGGTTGTTAATAATCTTAAACATTATTGATGTTCCGGTAATTCCAAATAAAGGTTTTACTTCAGAAACTGGCAATTGAATTGAGTTTTGAACTGGTCCAAAATTCTGGTTTGCAGCCTGAGTTGAATAAATTTCCCCGTAAGTTGACATAGCTTCCTCCTTTTAATCTTAAAAATAAATGTATATAAAAACCCGAGTTGTTCCAATAATGGATTTTAAAAACTTATTAGTCTTGTAAATATTACTTGTGTAATTATAAATCTTTTTCCTTATTAAAATATAGAAATGCGAATCGAACAAGATCAGAACGGGTTTTAAGTGAAAACTTTTTCATAATACCAGACCTGTAATAATCTACACTTTTTTTACTTGTTTTTAACTTATCTGCTATTTCCTTACTATTTAAACCCTGGTTTATACACCTTAAAATTTGTTCTTCAATATGTGTTATCTCCTCAAGTTGATATGTTTTTTTTCCCAGGCTACCCTCAGAATCATATTCTTTAAGAAGCTGCTCAAGCTTTTGTTCATCCCATTTTCCGCGAAAGTATTTCCCTCCATCATATACTTTTTCAAGAGCATAAATCAATTCTCCTTCCATTATATTCTTGTTTATCAATCCCAGACCGCCTGATTTTAAAACTTTGTAGATATATTCATCAGTATCATACATTGATAAAAACAATGCTTTTACGTCAGGATCTTTTTCTTTTATTTTTGACACTGCTTCAAGTCCTGACATTTGCGGCATTGCTATATCAGCAAGAACAATATCCGGATTAACCTCAAAATATTTATTAAGCAATTCCAGACCGTTTTCAGCTTCTCCAAGAATATAAATATTGGGATGATCCTGCAGTAGCCTGATTATCCCGGATCTAAATAGTTTATGGTCATCAGCGACCAGCACTTTTATAGTTAATTCTTTTTTCATCTATATTTTGTCCATATGGAAAATTAATTACGAGTGTGCAACCTTTATCTATTTTCGATTCTATATGAAACGTTCCACCTAGTCTTTCGACATTTTCCTGCATATTTAAAATCCCCATTCCCTCCGAAATATATTTATCATTAAATAAAATTGTTGGTTTAAATCCGATTCCATCATCAGAAATAATCAGAGAAATTGAATCCGGTTCAATGTTCAGATTCACGATAAAGTTTTTAGCTTTAGAATGTTTCATAATGTTGTTGAGTGATTCCTGCGTAATTCTGTAAATACATACTTCCATATCTTTTGGAATTTTTATATTCTCATCCGGTAAATGAATGTGTGTTATAATTCCACTTTCCTTTGACACTTTTTTGCATATGGAAGTAATTACAGTATTTAAGCCAAGCTCATCAAGGCTTAGCGGCCTGATTCTCTTCGCAATTTCTTTTATTTCTGTTACTGTTTCGTCAAGCAAGGAAAAAGTAGTATTAAATTCTTCAGATGATTTCCCATTTGAATTATGCTTTTTCAGGTTTTGCAGACTCAATCTGATTAATAAAAGGTTTTGGCCTATAGAATCATGCAGCAGACCTGCCAGCTTGGTTCTTTCTTCTTCTAAAACTGTAGTAAGCTGAGCTGATGATTGCTTTAGCAAGTTCTGATATGTGTGCATTTGCTCTTCGTGTTTTTTACTTTCGGTTCTGTCATAAAAATATAATTGAGCCATATCAAGTAAAGAAATTCCGTGAACATTAATTTCATAAAATTTTTTATTAATAACCCTGGTAAAAACAGTGGAGTTATTTTTGTTAATTAATGTTTTTAAATCAATCTCAAAAAATTCAATAAGGGAGTTGATATTACTTTTTGAACCAGCATCAATTTTAAAAGTTTCTTTAGCTGATTTATTAATTTCGACAATATCACCGTTGGGATTAAGCTTGATTATAGGATTTGGATCCATCTCAGAAAACAAGGTTAATAGTCTGGCATTTTTAAGCTCAAGGTTTTCCTTTTCTTCGCTGTGTTTTACGAGAAGTGGATTATATATGTACCGGTAGGAAACAAATGCAACCAAAAATAGTAGCATAAAGAAAATTAGAGAAAGAAATACAGGATTATAAATACTGAAGAAAAACTCAAAGTACTTGTCAATACCAAATTCGTGCAAAACTTTAAATCCCGAAAAAAATTAATAAAACCTGAAAAGCCATGTCAACTAATCAAAATTAATTGTTACCCGGTAAATAATCTTCAAATAAATCAATTATTCAAACTTTTACGAATATTTACTTCGTGATAATAACACATAAAAAAGGTAATAAGCAAGTTTCTGGTTTAGTACATGTACTAACTATTTTTTCCAAATTCGGAAATTTTATTAGTACATGTACTAATGATGATTTGGATAATCTTTATTATGTTGAAGAAAAACAATCAAACAGGTTTTTTGAAAATTTAAACGGGAGACCCTTGGGAGGTTGCAATTATAGCCCCAAATTTAAGATTTGTTCTCTCTGTCTTGTTCCTTGGGTGGAAATAAGGACGTAAAAAGGTCGAAGCCACAGCCCTGTGGTTGTATGACTGGGAGTTACCAACGCCTGGAGAATGGCGAATGCTAATGCCCGTTGTTGCTCAGCGGGCATTATTTTATTAAGGATATATCAATTTTTCCCTCTCAAATCTTTGCGATTTGGCAAGTATTTCCCATTTACAAGAATTCAATTTTTAAATTTATTCGATATGAAAATATCTAATAAGAACTGTTGTTAATTGCAACGATTTTCATTGGCGTGTATTTTGTATAAAAGCTAATATAATCTTGTAAAATCAAGGCTTTTCAGGGGAAATATGGAAAAACAAAGTCGTAGAAACTTCATTAAAACCGCAGGTTTACTAACTGCAACAGTTGCGGGAATTCCAACAAAATCAGCAAAAGCAGCGCCGGAAAATATTTTATCCGAAGACAGGATGGGTGTTCTTGTAGATACAACCGTATGTATCGGCTGCAGAAATTGTGAATGGGCATGCAAAACTGCTCACGATTTACCCGCCGGAGATTTATCCGACTACGATGATAAATCTGTTTTCAAAGAATTGCGAAGGCCTGTTCCAACTGCATTAACTGTAGTGAATGAATATGAAAGTACAAAAAAGATTAACTCTCCAATTAATGTGAAAATTCAATGCATGCATTGTGATCACCCAGCTTGTGTTTCTGCATGTATTGTGGGAGCGTTTTCTAAAGTCGAAAACGGGTCAATTGTTTGGGATACAGATAAATGTATTGGATGCCGTTATTGTATGGTTGCCTGTCCATTCCAGATTCCTTCGTTTGAATATGATAAAGCCTTGAATCCCCATATAAGAAAATGTGATTTTTGTTTTGAGCGTACTAAAGAAGGTCTGCTGCCAGCCTGTGTGAATATTTGTCCTGTTGAAGCTTTAACATATGGATCAAGAAATGAGCTAATCAAAATTGCAAGAGAAAAAATTAAAAAATATCCGGACAGGTACATAGAACACATTTATGGTGAAAATGAAGTTGGCGGCACAGCCTGGCTTTATCTTGCCGGACAAGATTTGGCAAAATCAAAAGCACTTCCAAATTTAGACAGCAATACAGCACCCGGTGTTTCTGAATCAATTCAGCATGGAATATTTGCATATTTCGTTCCACCTGCATCTTTATATGCTTTGCTTGGTGGGATTATGTGGCTAAGCAATAAGAAAAAAGCAAATAAGGAGGAGGAGGAATAAGATGTCAGAATATTTAAAACCTGTTCCAATCAAAAAAAAGTTTTTCACGCCCGGTGTAATTGTTTTATGTATTATTGCACTTAATGGTTTGGGATTTCTTGCTGCGAGATTTTTATTTGGTATCGGATCAGTTACAAACCTGAATAACCAGTATCCCTGGGGAATCTGGATAGGAATTGATGTTGCTGCCGGAGTTGCCCTTGCTGCCGGTGGTTTTACTTCTGCCGCACTTGGTCACATTATGCACCGTGATCAATATCATTCTATTGTCAGACCAGCGCTTTTAACCGCAATGCTTGGATATACTTTTGTTGCGTTTGGAGTTTTTGTCGATTTAGGAAGATGGTATTATATCTGGCACCCAATTTTTATGTGGAATGGAAATTCAGCTTTGTTTGAAGTCGGTATTTGCGTAATGATGTACGTAACGGTTCTTTACATAGAATTTCTTCCTATTGTAACAGAAAGATTTATCGGCAGGGTAAACTTAAAAGGATTTTTATCATTTCTTAATAAACCAATTGATAAAACTTTAAGAGTTTTAGACAAAGCTCTGAATAAGACCATATTTATTTTTATTATTCTTGGTGTAGTGCTTTCAACGCTTCACCAGTCTTCACTTGGGACATTAATGGTAATTGCCGGACCAAAAATGCATCCGCTCTGGCAAACTCCGGTCCTTCCGCTTTTATTTTTACTTTCAGCAATTGCTGTAGGATTTCCAATGGTAATTTTTGAATCCATGTTGGCATCGAAATCATTTGGCTTAAAAAGGGAAATGGAAGTTCTGACACCATTAGGTTATACAATTGCCCCTTTGCTGGGAATTTATCTGGCTTTTAAGATTGGCGATATGATGATCCGGGAAACTTTTGTTTACCTGACAACAATCAATACAGCCAGTGTGATGTTTACAATCGAGGTTGTTGTTGGGGTAATAATTCCATTAAGAATGTTTTTATCAAAAAAAGTTTTAAAGTCCCCGGGATTACTTTTTACAGCTTCTTCACTTGTAATATTCGGTGTTCTGCTTAACAGGATTAATAATTTTGTTGTTGCATATACACCACCTTATTCATACGGATCGTATTTTCCTTCAATCGGGGAAATATCTGTGACTGTGGGATTTGTTGCTTTACTGGTTCTTATTTACAGGGTTATAGTTTTAAACTTTCCTGTAATCAGTCTGCCGGACAACAAATTCAGCATAAAAGCAAAATACACTATAAAGGGATAGAAGGTAAAATTATGAAATCAGTAATGTTCGGAATATTAATTTTTTCAACTATCACTTTTTCTCAGACGATTAATAAAAATCATTCTTTACAAAATATTACTTGTAAAACCTGCCACACATGTGATGTTCCGACCAAGCAGGATCCTTGTTTAGTAGCTTGTCCGAGAAATGAAATGGTAACTGTACACCAGTCACCTGCAGAAGGACCAAATGTTGTAACTTTGGATAAGCTTGCCGATAAATATCAACCCGTTACTTTTTCACATAGAGTGCATGCACAGATGTCCGAAATGTCAGGCGGCTGTGCAAACTGTCATCATTATAATACTTCCGGACCTATTCTTAAATGCTCTGATTGTCATAGTGTTGAAAGAAAAAGGGAAGACATAAGTAAACCGGACCTGGAAGCTGCTTATCATAGACAATGTATCAACTGTCATAAGGAATGGAGTCATTCAACTGATTGCAATTCATGTCATGTTAAAAAAGGAATTAATATAACACAAAAACAGACAAAGGATATTAATCATCCTGACGTAAAAGAACCTGAAAAATTGATTTATGAAACTAATTATGATAAAGGAAAGATAGTTACATTCTTTCACGATGAACATACTAAGCTTTTCGGTGCTGAATGTATAAGCTGTCACCAAAATGATAATTGCACAAGATGTCACGACACAAAAAATGTAAAACCAGTTTCATCAAATCTCCCGGAAAGAATAACTAAAACCGCTTCAGAACATCACCAACCTTGCTTTAAATGTCATGAAAATGATGACTGTTCAAAGTGCCACATGGACAAGCCGGCTGGGAAGTTTGATCACAAAGTAAGTACCGGATGGGCATTGAACCGGTTCCATGAAAAACTGGAATGTTCAAAATGCCATGGTGCAAATAAAAAATTCGTTAAGCTGAATAATAAATGTACTTCGTGTCATAAAGAATTTACTGATGGTTCATTTGAACATATAAAAACAGGATTAAAACTCGATGATATTCATTCCGGATTAGAATGTGGTGATTGTCATTTTGAAGAAAATTTTGCAAATAAACCTGATTGCACAAACTGTCACGACGATAAAAGTTTCCCGAATGATAAACCCGGGACTTTGGTTAAAGTTTCTAAGAAATAAAACTGAATGAAAAAGTTAAAGATGTTTAAGAAATTAGGCTTTCGATTAATATTTGTTGTAGCGATAACATCGCTGGTTATAATTGGGGTGTTTGCATATTTCAATGTCAAATCGCAAAGCAACAGTTTAATATCAGAAGTTGAAAGACACGCAAACCAGCTTGCTGAAACTGTAATCTCAAGTACACGGTACGATATGATGCTAAACCAGAGAGAGCGAATTCAGCAAACAATAAATTCTATTGGAACCCAGCCACAGATAAGAGATGTAAGAATTATTAATAAAATCGGCGAGATTATCTATTCATCAGACTCGACAAACATCAATAAGATGGTAGATAAAAAAGCTGAAAGCTGTTATGCTTGCCATTCTGAAGACCAACCACTTGAACAAATTTCAATAACAGAAAGAACAAGAATTTTCAGAGTTGATCCAGATTCAAACCGGGTTATTGGAATTATCTCTCCCATATATAATGAAAAATCCTGCTGGCAGTCTGATTGCCATGCACATCCTGAAAATCAGAAAGTGCTTGGTGTTTTGGATGTATCTATTTCACTTGCTGATGTAGATAAAACCATTTTACAGAGCGAATGGGAAATAGTAATTTTTGCAATCATTGCAATACTTGCAGTAGGAATTGTAATAGGATTTTTTGTAAGAAGATGGGTTTCTTATCCGGTTAATGATTTGCTTGGAGCTACCAAACAGATCGGTATGGGCAATCTTAATTATGTTATAAAAGATCAGGATGATGATGAAATTGGTATGCTAGCCCAATCTTTTAATAATATGACAAAAAAACTTGCCGAAGCAAGAATGCAGCTTTTTCAATCGGATAAAATGGCTTCACTTGGTAGACTTGCTGCCGGAGTTGCACATGAAATTAATAATCCGCTTACTGGGGTTTTAACATACAGTAGTTTTCTTCTTAAAAGAACAAAAGATAATCCTGAGTTCCAGGAAGATTTGAATATCATTGTTCGCGAAACTTTACGAAGCCGCGAAATCGTTAAAAGCTTGCTTGATTTTGCAAGACAATCTGTTCCCAAAAAGAACAATGCAAATATTAATGAGATAATTGACAAAGCTGTAAGTGTAATTGAAAATCAGCTTTCAATAAACAAAGTAAAAATGGTTAGGGAGTTAGACGCTAATCTTCCTAAAATAACAGTTGATGCAAACCAGATTCAACAGGTGTTCGTAAATTTATTTGTGAATGCTTCCGACGCAATCGGGAAAAACGGCGGAACAATTACTGTTTCAACACATCAGATTTCGCTTTCGCCTTTCGGAATTGCTCAGGTAAAAAAAGCTACTTGCCCAAAACGTCATAGTCTTGTTGATAATGATTTTAAAATTGATGGACTCCCGGCTCTAAAAGTTAAAGTTCGTTCAGGTGACAAAGAAGGGATTGTACATCTTGACCCTATTTATGGTAAATATAGAAATAGTTTTGACTTAGATTTTGAAATTAAGAAGGACAGTGAATTTGTTTGTCCGGAATGCAACAATTCAATAATTCAGGAAAATAAAGATTGTCCAAAATGCGGAGCTCCTGTTCTAGCGTTTGAAATAAGCGGGCAGGGGAAGTATGAAGTATGTTCATCGGAAAAAAGTGATTGGGAGAAATGGGATTTTGTTGATTCATCCGGATTAAGTGAATATGTAGAAATAAAAATTAAGGATACCGGTTCAGGTATCAGCAATGAAGATTTGTCAAGAATATTTGAGCCGTTCTTTTCAACAAAAGGACAAAAAGGTACAGGACTTGGTCTGGCTGTAATCTGGGGAATAATTGATAATCATAACGGGACAATAAATGTTGAAAGTGAATTAGGAAATGGTACAACATTTACTATCCGGCTTCCTCTTAATTCGCAAAGATAAAATATCAGATGACAAAAACTTGTGACATACTTGTAATTGATGATGAACAGGTAGTTATTGATGCTGTGATTAAAATTTGTTCACTGGATAATTATACTGTTGATGTTGCTATGACGGTTCAAAAGGCATTGGAAAAAATAACTGAGAATAAATATGAGATAATAATAAGTGATATTATGATGCCAGACGGTGACGGATTTCAGATACTTGATGAGGCACATAACAGAAACCTTGATAGTGCTGTAATAATGATGACAGGATTTTCAACGGTTGAGAACGCGGTAAATTCACTTTACAAGGGAGCAATAGATTTTATTCCCAAACCTTTTACAGTTGATGAATTACTGAACTCTGTTTTCAGGGCAAACAAATACAGGAAAATAATTGCTAAACTGAATCAAATGGTGATCAAGAAACAAAAAAGTGAAATCTTATTCGTCAATTGCCCGGCGAAATACTTTAGGCTAGGATATTCAAGCTGGATGTATCAGGAAAGAGATGGTTCTGTGTTAGTAGGAGTTTGTGATTTATTCCTTAAGACAATTGATTCTGTAAAGGAAATAGAACTTACAGAACCTGAGTCTGAGATTGTGCAGGGATTAAACTGTGCAACAATTACTTCCATTGATGATAGAATCCATAAAATTCTGTCACCTGTCTCGGGGAGAATAGTTGAAGTAAATAATAATTTGAAAACTAGCAGCAGTCTGATTGAAAAAGACCCATACTTCGAAGGCTGGATTTATCGTGTGATACCTGTGGATATCGGTTATGAACAGAAGCTATTAATACCTTGCAGCTCAGACAGGTTATAAAATGTTTTTAAATAATTGAAATGAAAGAAAATCTTTAGGAGAAAATATTATGGCATTATTCATAATAGCAATAATCGTTTTTATAATTGCGGATATTCTCATCCGTACTATTCGCAAACAATTAACTGAAAAGAAAGAAAAGAAAGAACGTGAAATTGTATTGCAGGAAAGTCTTAAGCTTGATTTTACAAGCGAAGCTAAAACTCTCAAGAGAGCAGAAGTTGAAAATCCGAAAGCTAAAATTCTTTGTGTGGATGATGAAGAAGTCATCCTGAGCAGTTTCAGAAAAATTCTTGTGCTTGAAGGTTATTCAGTTGATACTGTAGAAACAGGGCAGGAAGCTTTGGGATTGATTCAGAGACATCATTATGATTTTGTTTTTACAGATCTTAAAATGCCGGCAATGGATGGAGTTGAAGTTACAAAATCAGTTAAACATTTAAGGCCTGATATTGATGTTATAATTATTACCGGTTATGCTTCAGTTGAAACTGCAGTTGAAACTATGAAATACGGAGCAATGGATTATGTTCAAAAACCATTTACTGAAGATGAGCTGCTGGCTTTTGCTAAAAGAATTTTAATTAAACGACAGGATAAAATTCAAAAACAGCTTAAACCAAAAGTTCATATTACACATATGCCCGCTGCAAATGATTTTGTAACCGGTGAATTTGCAATACCCGGCGGCGTATTTATTGCTAAAAATCATACCTGGTTTAGTATAACACAGGCAGGCATTACAAAAATTGGAATTGACGACTTTGCAAAAAAACTTATTGGAAGAATAGATGCGATTGAACTTCCAAACCTTGGAATGGAATTAAAAGCCGGTCAGCCTTTATTCACAATTAAGCAGGGTAACAGAAGTGTTACATTCAGTTCCCCGGTAACAGGTAAAATTTCACAGGTTAATACATTGCTGAAAGATAATCCGTCAGCACTGGATGTCACACCTTATGAAAAAAACTGGGTTTGTGCTTTGGATACTGAAAACATTGATGATGAAATTAAAGGAATGAACATCGGTAAATCTGCAGTAGCATTTTACCAGGAAGACATTGAAAAATTCAGAAAGCTGGTTAAGGATTTAATTAAGTCTGAAAAGAAAGAAGGGGAATATATTGAAGAAGGACAAATCTATATCGGGCACCTGGAAAAATTAACCAATGGAAACTGGCAAAGAA
Organism: uncultured Ignavibacteriales bacterium; assembly: GCA_963715745.1. GTDB lineage: Bacteria > Bacteroidota > Ignavibacteria > Ignavibacteriales > Ignavibacteriaceae > CAWGJF01. The sequence continues at coordinate 3,275,946 of OY970271.1, read as the reverse complement.
TTATAGCAGAATTTTTTGTCAGGTAATATCACTATTGAAATGAATATTAAAGGCGGATGAGTCCGTCTTTTTTTTAATAATTTATTAACTAATTAACTTTTGCCGTAGCCTCAATTTTCATTTCCCCGGCTTTAGAGAAGTATAATGTAAATTCTGCTTTATCACCTTTCAAAATATCTTTCTTTAATTTCATTACCATAATATGATATGATCCGGGTTTAAATTCAGTTGTAGAATTTGGTTCAATTACAAGCTTTTTAACTTCTCTCATCCCGTTCAATTCACCTTCACGGTAAGTTTCGTGGATCTGAACATTATCGGAAATATTGGAAGTAGCTTTATATAAAGTATCTGTCTCGTTACTTGTATTTTCTATTGTAAAATAAAGTGCAGTTCCCATTTTTTCTGCACCGGGACGCATCCAGGCATTATGAATTTTTAAACTATTCCCCAAAACAAATAAAATTGTAAATAATGCAAAAAGTAATTTCATTTTAGTCTCCTAATTCCTTTATGTCGTTAATTATTTCTGAAATATTTGCTGTGCTTCCTTTGTAGTACTTTCTTATTTTTGATTCCTTATCAACAAGTGCAATTCTGTCAGTATGCATAATTGTGTAGCTAAGCTCACCATCATCTGAATAACTGCTGTCAGTCGGAATTGCAGTTACATCAAAACGTTTCATTAAATCTGAAATGGTTGATTTCTTTCCGGTTAATAGTTTCCATTTTGACAAATCGAGCTCCATAATATTTGCATATTTTTTCAGCACTTCCGGTGTATCGCGTTCCGGATCAAAACTGATAACAACGTAATTAACATTTTCATTACCATCTTTATCCAGTTTTTCCTGTGTAAGATAAAGGTTGTGCGTCGTCATTGGACAAATATCCGCACAATGAGTATAAATAAATGCAACAAGTGTTGTTTTGCCATTAATTACTGAAGGGAAGCTGACTATTGTGCTATCCTGGTTTAATAAAGAATAGTTTTCTTTTTTCAGATCCTTATCAAAGGGAAAGTTTTTTGTGCATCCGAAAAGAGTTAATAATGAGACTAAGATTGCAATTATAATTTTAACTTTTTGAATGAGTTTCATGTTAGTCCGGATTTGTTTAAGCTTGAATAATGAATATGCAACCTAAAACTTTTATTTAAACAAGTAAATCCCATAATTCATTTATCATTATTTTTGATATATGAGTAAGATTTTGTCAGAAATACTTCCACCATTTAGTTTTTGCAGAATCGAGGATCAGGAAGTAAGCCATGGTGAAATATTTTTATCAAATAATATTGCCTGGTTGATTTCCAACAGGCTTCCCTATAATTACAATTTCACAGAAGATTTACAAAAATGCATTTCAAATCATTCAAATGGGTGTATGATTGACGGCTGCAATGAAAACACGGCAGCATTTCTTTCAGAAAATGGTTTTGAAAAAATAAAACTTGGTAAAGAAGCCATACTCAAGCTTCGTGGAAATCACTTTGATAAAAAATCAATTATGCAATTAGTAAATAGGGGATTAAGAAACAGAAATTTTGAAGAAGTATTCTACTCAAGACAAGCTGCTGAAAAATTAACTTCATTTAAGAAAGAATGTTCGCATGGTAAAAAACCTCAATTGAAATATTTATTTACTGATGAATTACATGAATTTAACAGGTTGTTTGTATTAAAGGATTATAATAAAAACTGGGTTGGTGCAATTATGATTTCGCATAAAGAAAGTGACTTTGCTCAAACTGAATTAATATTAAGAAGGAAAAATGCCCCGGTTGGAGTTATGGAAGCATTGATTTTTTTAATTTATAATAAACTATCAGGAGAAGGTTATAAATTCTGGAGCCTTGGTGCTGTGCCATTTGTGAGTTATGATAACAACTTCTTCAGCAAGTCGGGATTTATTAATTTAACCGGAAGAAAATTGAGATTTGCTTATAACTATAAAGGACTTTATGATTTTAAAAATAAATTCAAACCTATCTGGCTTGATTATTATTTTTGTGTAAAGCCAAAGCTGAAATTTTCGTTAATCATTTCAATATTGATTAAAACAAATTTGCTGAATTTGGTTTTGCATAATCTTCATTTATCTTTTTTAATAAAACAATAATGCAATATGAATAAAAGTGAAAAGAAAGCTGAGCAACTTGGGGATATGTCTTCTGCAGAATTTAAAAAACTTGGCTATCAAACAATTGATTGGATTGCTGATTATCTTGAAAATATAGAAAAATATCCGGTGCTGCCAAATGTAATATTTGGAGATGTAAAAAGGAATCTGCAAACAAACCCTCCGCAAACAGGAGATAATCCTGAAAAACTTTTAAAGGATATCGATGATTTGTTAATGAAAGGAATCACTCACTGGAATCACCCGGATTTTATGGCTTATTTCAATTCAACTTCAAGCGGACCAGGAATTTTAGCTGAGCTTCTTAGTGCAGGTTTTAATATTAACGGAATGGCGTGGCATACGTGTCCTTCCGCTACCGAACTTGAAGAAACTATGATTGAGTGGTACAAAAATATATTTGCGCTTCCTGAAAACTTCTGGGGAATTGTTTACGACACTGCCTCGACAAGTTCATTCCACGCAATTGCTGCTGCACGTGAGCAGCTAACTGATTTGAAAATAAGAGAGAAAGGAATGGCTGGAAGAAATGACATTCCACGGTTGAGAGTTTATTCATCAACTGAAGCACATTTCTCAATAGATAAAGCTGTTGTTTCACTTGGATTCGGATTGGAAGGAATCAGAAAGATTCCGGTTGATAAAGAATTCAGAATGATTCCTGAAAAGCTGAAAGAAGCAATTGAAGAAGATAAGAAAAATGGCTGGCTTCCTTGCTGCGTTGTTGCAACTGTTGGTACTACTTCATCAACTGCTGTTGATCCGGTTGATGAAATTGGAACTATTTGTAATGAAGAAAAAGTTTGGTTGCACGTTGATGCGGCTTACGCCGGAACTGCTGCTGTTCTTCCGGAGATGCGATGGATTTATAAAGGAATAGAGAAATCTGATTCTCTAGTCACAAATCCGCATAAATGGATGTTTACACCGATTGATTTCAGTCTGTTGTTTACCAAAAAACCTGAAGTGTTAAAACGTGCTTTCAACTTAAGTTCAGAATATCTGGATACTTCAAAAGATGTTGTAACAAATTTTATGGATTATGGAATTCAGCTTGGAAGAAGATTCCGTTCACTCAAACCTTGGTTTATCCTGCGTTATTTTGGTGTTGAAGGAATTCAAAACAGGATAAGAGAACATATCCGGCTTGCAAAAATGTTTGCCGGCTGGATTGAAGAAAGTAAAAATTTTGAATTGATTGTGCCAGCTAATTTGGGAGTGGTTTGTTTCCGAGCGTTACCGGAAAACATTAAAGACGAGAATGAAATCAACTCATTTAATGAAAATCTTCTGAAAAACATTAATGCAACGGGAAAACTTTTTTTATCTCACACAAAGCTCAACGGAAAGTACATTATCAGGATTTGCATTTCCGGATTAAGAACACAGGAAGAACACGTTAAAAAAGCATGGGAACTGATCAATAGTAAATTCAGTAATTAAACTTTTCAATCTTCCAGAGTAAAACCAACTTTAATTGTAACTTGCCAGTGAGCAACCATTGCATTGTCTATATGTCCGCGCAATTCGGTCATTTGAAACCAGCGCATATTTCTTATGCTTTGACTCGCTTTCTTAACTGCTGTTTGAATAGCTTCTTCGATGGAGTTCTGTGAACTGCCAACTAATTCGACATGCTTATAAACATGATCGCTCATAGTTTCTCCTTATTTTGTGTTGTTTAATTTTGTTTGTTTATAATAAGAAGAAACAAAGCAAATCTCAAATATTGATTAAACAGAAACCTTTTAGTTTTCTTTTCATCACACTATAAGATAATTTTGAAAAATAAATCAGAGGAAATAATGTCTGAAAAAAAAGCATATTTAAAACAGATAAAAGGAATTTCGTTTGCCGGTAAAACTGAGTCGGGTCATTGGGTTACAATGGATGGTCCTGAAAATTTTGGAGGAAACAATGCAGGAATAAGACCAAAAGAATTAATTCTCCTTTCATTAGCAAGCTGTACCGGAAGTGATGTAGTAAGTATTCTTCAAAAGAAAAGAGTAAAACTAACTGACTTTGAAATTAACATTTCAGCAGAGATGAGTGAAAATCATCCTAAAGTTTACACTGATATAGATCTTGAATATGTTTTTTACGGTGATGAAATTAATCCAAAAGATGTTGAACGTGCGATTGAACTTTCTTTAGGAACTTATTGTGCAGTGACCGCAATGCTGCAAAAATCTGTAAATATTAAACACACATACCGTATAGAAAACAATTAACAATAAAGCCCCTGATAAAAGGGGCTTTTCATTTTATAGAACTTTTATTAATCAACTTTTCTGATACAATCCAATTGTATTTCCGTCAGGGTCATTTATTAAAGCATACCATCCCATAGCCGGAATGGTAGTACGTTCTCGTTTTACTTTTCCACCAGCTTCCCTGGTTTTATTTAAAGTGTCATCAATATCATTTACATTTACATGAAATACAGTTGTTTCACCGACTTCAACTTTATCCACTTTTCTTAACCCAGCCATAATTCCCTGGTGATTATTAAATAAAAGGTAACCATTTCCAAAGGGTTTAAAATCCCAGTTAAAAACCTTTTTCATAAAATCCTTTGACCTGTCAAGATTTGTTGAAGGAATTTCGATGTGTGAAATAATCGGTTGAGCCATAATTTTCCTCTTCTTTTCTGCTTGTTGAATAAATTGTTAAGTTGAAGCAACTAAAAATTAATTCATCCTGAAGGAACTTGCAATAAGAAACAAATTAAATTCTATGAAATCTAATAATCAGTTCTATGATGTCATTTCTTTGTTATATGATGAAATGATTGATTTCGACAATGCTGTTGTAAAAAGAACAAAACAACTCGAAAAAATAATCTTACCTAATATGGAAAACGCAGCTGATATTGGATGCGGAACAGGAGTTGATTCTATTGCATTATCAATTTTAGGATTGAAAGTAACATCTATTGATCCTTCAAAAGAAATGTTGAAGATAGCGAAGGAAAACTCAAAAAGATTCAATAAAAATATTACGTTTCGAAACTATTCGGCTGATAAAATTCCTCCAAAATATTTTGAAAAATTTGACCTTGTTGTTTCACTAGGAAATACATTCGCAAACGTTCCCCGACGAAAATTATTTCAGTCTTTATTTAGATGTAATAGAATTTTAAAGAAGGAAGGAAGATTTGTATCTCAAATTCTTAACTATTCTAAGATTCTAAAAGAGAAAAAGAGAATTGTAAAAATTAATTCCAATGAAGATAAATATTTTATTCGCTTCTATGATTTTCTCAATAATAAAATACAGTTTAATATTCTTTCATTTTCAAAAAACAATCCCGACAATTCACAGCTAATTAGCACTCAAATCTATCCGCATACTTTTGAAATAATCCGTGATAATCTGGTGAAAGCTGGTTTCAAAAAAGTAAAAATGTACACGAGTTTTGGAGGGGAGAGCTTCCATTCACTGAAATCAAATGATTTGATTATTGATTGTATTTCCTGAATTTTTACCTGTTTGTGATTCGTAGCAAACTGTAAAAAATAGCTATTGCGTTCAAATATCAATTAATTTATGTTTGAATAAACGTTCAGTCAAAAATATGCCAAGAACAAAAAAACAATACGAAGAAATAAGAAAAGTCAGTAAACAGAAAATTCTGGATTCGGCACTTGAAGTTTTTGCAAGAGATGGATATCACTCCTCTACAGTTAGTTCAATTGCAAACACAGCAGGAATTTCAAAAGGATTACTCTACAATTATTTCAAAAGTAAAGAAGACGTTTTAAGCGAATTAATGCTTGGATTATTTGATGAATTTATGGAGGAATTATTGCCTTTAAAGTCCGGAGAAAAAATTCAGAAAGAACATGTAATTAATTTTATTAATAAAAGTGTTGATCTCGTGCTTGAGAAACCGGAGTTCTGGAAACTTTATTTTGGGGTATTCGTTCAGCCTGACGTAATGAGCATGATGATGAAACAAGTTATGGATAAAGTCGGACCTTATATGATTTCTTTAGCTCAATACTTTAAAAGAAAGGGGAGATGAAGATCCGATTGCAACAATGAGGTATTTCTCAGCAATAATGGATGGAGTTCAATTTCACATTATTCTTGATCCCGAAACTTTTCCAGCAGAAAAAATAAAACAAATGATTATTAAACAATTTATATAACCATGAAAACATATATTAAATATTTCTGTTTGTTCTTTTTTTCATTTTATACTTTTGTTAGTGCACAAGATGCAAAAGAAATAATGCGCAAAGCTGATCAATTAATAAAATCAAACAGCAGCTATTCTGAATTAAAAATGACAATAATTAAAAAAGACTGGAGCAGAACAATTGGAATGAAAGCCTGGGCTCTTGAACCTGACTATGCAATAATTTATATCACCGAGCCTGCAAGAGACAAAGGAACAGTTACCCTAAAAAGAAAAAAGGAAGTCTGGAACTGGTTACCTTCAGCACAACGAGTAATAAAAATTCCTCCTTCAATGATGCTTCAATCCTGGATGGGTTCCGACTTTACAAACGATGATCTTGTAAAAGAATCATCAAAGGTTGATGATTATACTCATTCAATTTTACGGAAAGAAAAATATGATGGCTATGATTGTTATGTAATTGAATCAATTCCAAAACCGGATGCAGGTGTTGTATGGGGAAAAATAATAAGCTGGATTTCTGAAGAAGAATATTACCAGCTTAAAGCTGAGTTTTATGATGAAGATGATTACCTGGTGAAAACATTTCTTGGGACAGAAATAAAGAAAATGGATGACAGGACAATTCCAACTCACTGGGAAATGATTCCAGAAGACAAACCCGGTGAAAAAACTGTGATGATTTATGAAAAAATGGATTTCAATATTGATGTTAATGAATCTTTCTTCTCTGAACAAAATATGAAGAGAATCAGATAATGAAAACTTACATTTTACTTGCCTGGCGTAATTTGTGGCGAAATAAAAAACGAACTTTTATTGCTGCATCTTCCGTCCTTTTTGCAGTTCTTCTTGCATTGTTGATGCGTTCAATGCAAAGTGGTTATTATGATTATATGATTGATGCTTCAGTAAGAATGTACACAGGCTATATCCAGGTTCACGGAAAAGATTACTGGGAAAAAAGATCGCTTGAAGAAAGTATGATTTTAAGTGAACAAAAAGAGAATGAAATAAAAAATATTGAAGGGGTAACACATACTGTAAACAGGTTTGAAACTTTTTCACTTCTTTCTCATGGAAATGTAACAAAGGTTGCTCAGATAATTGGCATTGAACCAAAAGATGAAGACCAGATAACCGGGTTGAAAGCAAAAGTTGTTGAGGGTAAATATCTTCAAGAGGATTCAAAGGGAATCTTACTTGCGCAGGGTTTAGCAGAACTTCTTAATGCAGGAGTGGGTGATACAGTGGTAATTTATGGACAGGGTTATCATGGGGTTACTGCTGCAGAGCTTGTATCAGTTCAGGGGATTGTAAAATTCACTTTGCCCGAACTGAACAAATCGTTTTCATATATAAGCATTCCATATGCTCAATGGGTTTTTTCTGCACCCGGAAGAACCACCTCACTTTCAATTATGATTGGCAATCCTAAATCTTTGGAACGGATTACTGAAAAAATTCGCAACATTTTTTCTGATAGTGATGGAAAAGCAGATGCAAACTATGAAGTAATGACTTGGGAAAAATTATCTCCTGAACTTGTTCAATCTATCCAGGTAGATAACGCACAGGGAATAATTATGCTTGCAATTTTATACCTGGTAATTGCATTTGGAATATTCGGTACAATTATGATGATGACAGCAGAGCGCGTTAAAGAGTTTGGAATTTTAATTTCTGTCGGAATGAAAAAATCAAAACTCTATTTGGTAACAATTCTTGAAACTCTTTTTATAACATTTATCGGTGTAATTGCAGGTGCGATTATAAGTCTTCCGATCTTACTTTATTTTGTTGCAAATCCAATTCCACTCACCGGTGAAATGGCTGATGCTGTGCTTGCATGGGGATTTGAACCAATTCTTCCTTTTGCAATTAATCCGGGGATGTTCTTTGCACAAATCTGGACTGTGCTTGCAATTGCACTTGTATCAGGATTATATCCAATAAATTTTATAAGAAAATTAAAACCAGTTGAAGCTGTAAGAGGTTAAAATGTTATTAGCACTTGCCTGGAGAAATATCTGGAGAAATAAAAAAAGAAGTTTGATAATAATGTCAGCTATTGCTGTTGGTCTGCTCTGCGGACTCTTTGCAAGCTCCGTTATGTTTGGTATGGGCGATTCAGTTATTAACTCAACAATAAATCGTGATCTTGGACATATTCAAATTCATTCAGCAAAATTTGAAGATGATAAACTTATTACAGATACAATTCCAAATGCCGGACAAATAATTAAAAATCTTAGTTCAATAAATAATATTGTTGGCATAACACCAAGAATTGTTATTGAAGGAATGGGTTCGTCTGCAACAACTTCAAACGGATTGCGGATTGTTGGAATTGATCCTGAAGCTGAACAAAAAGTGACAAGCATTCACAATCAAATTATTGAAGGAAAATATTTCCAGGAAAGTGGAAAAAATCAGATTGTTGTTGGACAAAAACTTGCAGAAAATCTGGGAATAAGATTAAAGTCAAAAATTGTTTTGAGTTTCCAGGATCTTGATGGCTCAATTATTTACGGCGCTTTCCGGATTGTTGGAATATTTAAAACTGAATCTTCAATATTTGACAAATCGAATGTTTTTATCAGGCAAAATGATATTCTTTCATTGATAAATTCTAAACCAATTTATCATGAAATAGTAATCCGCATGAATACAGCTCAAAATGTAGATTCAGTTTACACAAAATTAAAAACTGAATATGCAGACTTATCTGTTAAGAGCTGGAAACAACTTGCACCTGAACTTAAGCTAATGGATGAGATGATGGGATTTCAGTTGAATATTTTTCTTGGAATAATTTTATTTGCACTTTTATTCGGAATAACAAACACGATGTTAATGTCTGTAATGGAAAGGGTAAGGGAGTTTGGTGTGCTAATGGCAATCGGTATGAAACGCAGAAGAGTATTTACAATGATAATTACAGAAACAGTTTCACTTTCAATAGTAGCTGCAGTTGTTGGGATGATAATAGCTGCTTTACTGATAAATTATTTTGGGAACCAGGGAATTAATCTTTCTGCGTTTGAGGAAGGAATGTCAGCCTGGAGTATCAGTCCGATTCTTAAGCCATCTCTACCTATTAATTTTTATATATCAATAACAATAATGGTTTTAATTACAGCAATATTGTCCGCAATTTATCCGGCAATTAAAGCAATTAAATTAATTCCTGCACAAGCAATCAGAACATATTAATCGGAGAATTAAATGTCACTAATCAAAGTAAACAAAGTAAGCAAAGTTTATGATGGAACAGCAGTTCCGGTTAAAGCATTAACTGAAGTTGAACTCTCAATTGAAAGCGGTGAGTTTACTGCTATAGTTGGTCCCTCCGGCTCAGGTAAAACTACCTTGTTAAATATGATTGGAGGGCTGGATATCCCGACTTCCGGAAATGTTATTGTTGATGATGTAGATATTTCAACTTACAAAGCAGATGAATTGGTGAACTTCCGGCTTCATCATATTGGCTTTGTTTTTCAGGCTTATAATTTGATCCCTGTTTTCACTGCTAAGGAAAATGTTGAATTCATTATGCTGCTTCAGGGAATAAGTAAAGAAGAAAGAGAGAAGAGAGCAATTGATCTTCTTACTTCTGTTGGATTAGAAGAAAGATTGAACAGCAAGCCCACACAGCTTTCCGGTGGACAGCAGCAAAGAGTTGCAGTCGCACGAGCTCTGGCCTCACAGCCTTCATTTGTTTTGGCAGATGAACCAACTGCAAACCTCGATTCAGTAACGGCAGATGCTTTACTTGATCTGATGGAAAAATTAAATGAAGAGCACAAAATGACTTTTGTTTTCTCTACTCACGATCAAAGAGTTATAGACAGAGCACACAGAGTTGTAACTTTAAAAGATGGTATGATCGAAAATGATGTTGTGAAAGAACATGCTGTTTCGAATTAATTTATTTTTACTTTTTTGTTCATTGTTTGTGAATCAGAATTTTGCACAGGTTTCTGATTTCGAATTTGGTGGTTACCAAAAATATTTATTCGGAACTTCAAAATATCCGGGAATTGATTCACGATTGAATGATCATTTGCTTCACACAAGACTTAATTTTCGTTATTATCCATCAGAAAATATAGTTACTGCACTTGAACTCAGATTTCGTGCTTATTACGGCGGCTCAGTTGAAAAGATTCAAAACTATTCCAATTTGATTCAGACTAAAAGAGATTTTGTTGATCTGGACTGGATGATGTGGGAATCAAAATCAACATTAGGATATTTGGAAGTTGACAGGCTATATTTTGACTGGAATTTAAATAAGCTTCAATTAACTCTTGGCAGGCAACGTGTAACCTGGGGAACCTGCTGGGTCTGGAATCCAACAGACATATTCAATCCACTAAATGTTCTTGATTTTGATTATGAAGAATTACCGGCGACGGATGCAGTCAGATTGCAGTATTATACCGGTGCAGTTTCAAAAATTGAGATGGCTTACAAACCTGCAAAAGAAAATCGCAATCAGATTTTTGCAGGACTCTGGAGTATTAACAAATGGGATTATGATTTTAACTTTATTGCCGGTATGAGATTTAGAAGATGGCTCGCAGGATTTAGCTGGGCTGGGGATATCCTTGATGCCGGATTCAGAGGTGAATTTCTTCTAAGTGAAAAAACTAATCCATCAGATAACCCAAATCAATTAATCCCATACAATAATTCAGTTTATAATTTTAATCATACAATAATTTCAGCATCACTTTCCTGTGACTATACATTCGAAAATTCATTTTATATTCACTCTGAAATTCTGTTTAATAATAATGGAAAAACAAAAAACACGTTTCTATATCAGCAGGATGCTTCGTCACTCGGAATGTTAAGTGCTGCACGTTGGTCAGTTTACCAGGAATTTGCTTATGACATAACTCCGTTAATCAGAGGAACAATATTCGGAATTTTTAATCCTTCAGATTATTCATTTGTTGTAGTCTCTTCAGTTTCTTATTCGGTAATCACCAATCTCGATTTATTTGTAAATGCTTTTTTCTTTGAAGGCGATTCGCTTACTGAATTTGGTGAATATGGAACCGCTGCATATATAAGGCTAAAATATTCTTTCTAATTCGCAATTTTTAATCCCAATATTTGAAAATATTTTTTGTAACAGTATTCTAATTTTGTTAAGTTTTGTTCTGATAAATATGGTTCACATATAGATTTACAAAAGTTTGAATATTTATAGATCGTTAACTCTATTATAAATGATCTAAAAAAGAGAAATTCGGAATCATTTTTGGGAGGATTTATGGTTCGAGTGCTCGCTACCTTATTGCTTGCCTTCATTATAATTGAAAATTTTATATTTAAAAAGAATAATTAACTACAACTTAAAAAAAGGAGTGCAAAATGAATCTTGTTGACAGAGCAAAAAATATTATGTTGTCTCCAAAAACTGAATGGGATGTTGTTGCCAATGAAGAACCAAACATTCAGCAGATATTAATTTCTTATGTGCTTCCTCTTGCTCTTATTCCAACCGTTTTTACAATTATAGGCTGGGGAGTAATTGGAATTCTTGGATTTACTTCTTTTACATATGGAATTGCAATGGGCTTAGTTCAGCTTCTCAGTGCATTCATTTCAGTGTTACTTGCAGGATTTGTGATTGATGCACTTGCATCAAGTTTTGGATCACAAAAAAATACCGGTAAAGCTATTCAGCTCGTTGCGTATTCGATGACACCAATCTGGGTAGCAGGTGTATTATATATATTGCCTTCAATCGGTTGGTTATCAGGTTTGATTGGATTGTATGGATTGTACCTGTTATTTCTTGGCTTAACACCAATGATGAAAACTCCTGAGGATAAGAGAGTTGGTTATTTAATAGTATCGATCGTAATTCTACTTGTTGTTTATTTTGTTGTTGGAGCAATTCTTACAGCAATTCTGCTTGCAATTTTTGGTGTGTCTTTTCTCGCAGGTCTTTCAAATATTCGCTGATAATTTTAAAATGAAAAAGCCCCGTTCAGCGGGGCTTTCTTTTTAGAAAACATCTTGAATATTAATGCAATAACTCTTCTATTAACTTCACTTCTTCAGCCTGACCAATAGATTTATAATAATTTAAAGCATCCTGAAGAAAAGTTTTACTTTTGGTTTTCTGTTTTATCTGTTTATATAGATAACCCAGCTCAAATGCAGATTCAGCAACATTCAACTGGTTGGAGAGTTCTTTATTTAATCTTAAGCTTGTAAGCAGATAATTTTCTGAAGCTTCAAAATTATTTAGTTTCCTCTGAACCATGCCTTTAATTTTATATACTTCTGCAATTGTGAGTTTGTCATTAATCTTATACGAAATTTCCATTGCTTTATCGGCAAAAGCATCTGCAATTACAAAATCATTCATTTGAGTATATATAAATGCTTTACTGATATATCCAATTCCAATTGAGGGCATATAATTTTTCTGAAAAGCGGCTTCCAAACTTAAATCAAATTCTTGTAATGCACTCTGGTATTCTTTCTTCTTCGAAAAAACCATTCCCATATTTTGATGTATTTCAGAAATTCTTCTTAAATCTTTAAGGGCTTCAAAATTAACCAGTGCACGCTTTAAATAAGAAAGTGCTTCATCGTATTTTCCGCGGATGTTATTAACAATTCCAATATTTATTTCAATTTTACCAATCAGGGCTTTGTCATCTTTATCTGCCATAGCCATAAGAGCATTTTCAAAATGCAATATTGCTTTATCAATATTTCCCTGGTCGCCGTAAATTGTCCCAAGAATGTTTTCGCATTCGGCGGTTCCCCGGTTATCTTTTTCAACTGAAAAAATTTCAATTGCCTGCTCAAGATTATGAAGACTTAATTCCCATTGTGCCTGTCTGCTGTGTATCTCTCCAATATATAAATAAGCGTGAGCAGTAATATTCTGCATTTCATCGGAATGATGAGTAAGCTTTATTATTTTTTGATGTATATCTACTGCAGGATTGAATTCACCAAGCGTGATTGCAGATTGTCCAAGATAGAGGAGCAGGTTTAAAAAGTTTTCCTGTGAAAGCTTGGTCTCTGCAAATGTTATTAACAGATCAAATTGAGCTCTTAGTTTTGCGCTGGTTATTATGTGGTAGGCAATTTGTTTTTGGGATATACTATTTACCTGGAAATTATTTTCAGTTTCTGATTTGGAAGAAGTCTGAAATCTGGATATAAATTCCTTTATTTCATCTTCCGAAAAGAAATTCTTTAATGTTTCCTGAATTACCGGTTCTGTATTTCTAAATGAATTGTTCAATTAACGGGAATATTTTTATTACAGTTTTATCTTTGCTTCCCGCTTTCCTCAACCGTTATGCCATAATATTAATATTCGGTTAAACTTTAGAATTATTTAGCTTATTAAATAAATAGTAAATATTACCTGAAAATATTGGAAATACTTACTAAAAAGCAATTTTTTTAGCTGTTTCAGAACAGGAATTTAGCCAGAGTGAGACAAAAATAGCGGCAAATTTTATTTGAATTTATACTGTTTTTATAAACATTAAATAAAATTTTAATGTTAGGAATAATTGATGTTTATTAAAGAATTGGAATAGTGGAAAATTATTTTACAATTTTGCTAATCTGCTTGAACTGGTCGGTCCCACAGATATTCAAAAGTTCAAAAAGAATTGATTCTGTTGTTGTTATTTCTGCACCGTGATTTTCCATTCTTTTCAAAGCAACAGAATAGTCTTTTTCCTTTCTAGATGAAACAGCATCTGCGGCAACATTAACCTGGTAATCATTTGCCAATAGATCAAGCACTGTTTGCTGAACACAAACGTGGGCTTCAATTCCACATACAATAATCTGGTTTCTTTTTAGTTCATTTAATCTTATAAATAGATTGTTGGCTCCAATGCAACTGAAAGACATTTTTTCAAAAAGTTCTGAATTACCAAGTTCGTTTTTAATTTCAATTAAAGTATGACCAAGACCTTTGGGATATTGCTCGGTATAAAAAACAGGAATATTCAGAACTTTAAAACCTTTAATAAGTTTTAAAGTATTTGATACAACCTGCTGATTATCTTTAATTACAGGAAGAATTTTTTCCTGTATATCAATTATTAAAAGAATGCATTTATCAGGCAGGAGAAGTTTATTGAATCTCTTTACGTCATTCATTTCTAATCAATAAATTTTACTCATTCCATATTTGCCGCAGGCATACATCATCAGGATTGCAGCAACATCAACAAGAACTTTCTTATGCTCATCAATATGAATAACCAGATTATATGCATCTGCAACAAACTTCATATTATTAAGTATGTGTCTTAATTCATTGTAAGAAGGTGAGCCATGCCAGTCGGCCACTTCTTCAATTAATATTTTTTCATACCTTCTTAAAAATTCACCGAATGAAATTGTGTGAATTGAAGATGCAGTTAAAGGTTTACAGATTGCAGTAAGATCGTTAAAGTAAGTATCCCACTTTCGTGCAAGATCAGAGTTTTTCTGCTTCATTACATATCTTGCTTTTGCAAGAGTAAATTTTGCACGTGCCTTTATTTTGAATTCCGGAATTAATGCGTAGCCATCAAAACTTTTAAATTCATTATCCGGGTCAATATACTTCCACCTTTTAGTCAACTGTCTTGCAGAATAGACCACAATAACTTTATCGAACAAACTATCAATTACAATAAATTTACCCTGCTGCCAGTTCACAACAGTAAACCAGTGTTCCCAGTTATCAACACTTAAAACACAAGGGTAACCTTTTTTAAGATGTTGAATTAAAACTTTAATGCCGTCAGGTCCGGTTTCACGACGAAAATATTTCATCTTACAATCATAGCGCTTTGCAGCTTTTGCCAGACCAATTTCATCTGTACCATTCCACCAATTGCTTCCGGCTTTTTTTGCAATTTCTCTTTCACTCTCAAATTTACCAAGCATTACTAATGCATACTTGAGTGCGAAAGGACCACACTGATATTCGTTTGGTTGAGGATAGAAGCTCATATATTTCTTTTAAATAGGGAAACTAATCTAATGAATTCAATATACTATTTCATTAATAAAACCCGCCTTTTAAAATTTTTTCTTTAATTTTGTTGTATGGAAACAAGAAAATTAAAAGTTGCTGTAATTTATAACGAACCCTCTCCGGAACTTTATGTGAAAAATGATAAAGCGGTGGAGCCAACTACACAGTTTGTCCCTTACTTTGAGGTGGAAGACCTTACACCTATGGAAGAATATAAGATTTTGGCGCAAAAACTAAACAAATTAGGCTTTGAAACATATACTCTTAATATTAAAGATAACATAAATAAACTGCTGGAAAGTCTTAAGAGCAAGAAGCCGGATGTAATTTTCAACTTTGTGGAAATTTTCAGGGAAAATTCATTGCTGGAAATGAACATAGTCGGGATTTATGAACTGCTTGGTATTCCATATACCGGGGCACCGGCAATGGCACTGGCAAACTGCCAGAATAAAGTTATGGCGAAAAGACTACTTGGTTCAAACGGGATAAGAATCCCGAGTTATTTTATTACAAAAAAGAAACTTAGCAGGTATAACCATTCTTTAAAATACCCATTGCTGGTTAAACCATCTCTTGAAGATGCAAGTGTCGGAATTGAGAATGATTCAATTGTGAATTCAGCAAAAGAATTAAAAGAAAGAATTCATTATGTGATAAAGTATTTTGATCAGCCTGTATTAGTGGAAGAGTTTATTGAAGGAAGAGAATTGAATGTTGCAGTTATCGGAGATAAAAGATTAAGAGTGCTGCCAATAAGTGAAATTGATTTCAGCATGATGCCGGATCATCTTTACAACATCGTTTCGTATCAGGCAAAATGGGATCCGCATCATGAATCTTATCATAAAACAATTCCAAAATGTCCAGCCAAATTACCGAAAAAAATAGATGAACGCGCAAAAGAAATAGCCTTAAAAGCCTTTAAAGTAATGGGATGCAGGGATTATGCGCGCGTGGATATTCGTTTATCTAAAGAAAAAAAATTGTATGTGCTTGAAGTTAACCCAAATCCCGATTTGACAGATGGTGCGGGATTTATGAGATCAGCAGGCGCGGCAGGCTTATCTTATGCCCAGGCTTTAAAGAAAATTATTCTGATAGCTTTAAGGAGAGGTGAAAACTCCAGGAATTAATCCGATTCTAATAGATCATTTACAGCAATTTTATTACTTCGTCTAAATCCATTGCTTCATAATCCGGTTTTATTTTTGTATCCGGCGAAAGTGGATATTTGGTTTTGCCGGTATAAATCAGGATTCCTTTTCCACCTGCGTTTTTAGCTCCTTCAATATCACTTTCAACATCGTCTCCAAGCATTAAAAATTCGTGATTCTTCAGATAACCCAAATTATTCAATGCTGTATGAAAATAGATTGGTGATGGCTTACCAATCAGTTTTGCTTCTTTACCGGCTGCGTATTCTATTGCTTTTATGAATGAGCCGGCATCAAGTTTTGGAATATCACCTTCAGGGTACCAGAATTTATTCTTCTGCATTGCAATAAAATCAGCACCGGAATTTACAAAGCCGAATATTTCATTCAGCATATTGTAACTCCAGTTTTCACCATTATCTCCAACAACTACAGCTTGCGGATTTTTGTAATCCAGGAATTCAGAAAAAAGTTTTTTAATTGAATCAGTACAATAGACAGCAACTTTAGTATAGTTTGATTTTACGTAATGCAAAGTTACTTCGGCGGCAGTCATCGAAGGGATTTGCAGTTTGATATTCCTTGAAATAAAAAATGATTTTATATCTTCAGAAGTTCTTAAAGTAGAGTTGCTGATAATGTGCGCAGGAATGTCTTTTTCATTTATATAATTCAGGAATTCATTTATTCCTTTTGCTGGTTCACTACCGATTTTAAGAACACCATCAAAATCAATTAATAATGGAATTTTCATTTCATTTATAAATAAAAACCCAATCCGTAAGCAGGATCGGGTTTAAGTAATTTATAATAATTTATTAGGCTTTTACTTCTGCAAGCTGCGGGAATTTAACTTTAGCAAGTTCATAAATTCCAAACATCGCACCGGTAAAAACCAGATCACCAATTAATGTGTTCTGGAAAAAAGGAATAGCTGCAGTAAAACAGGCTCCTAAACCAACTAAGTTCATTGGATATGTCATACCGCTTAACCATACCGCAAAGTTAGTTAAAACAAAAAACAGAACTGAAGATATTAAGGAAGCAAGCACAACGTTTTTCACATTTTTCTTTTTTATCATTATCATTCCAATTGCAACGATGAATATAAAGCTTAAATAAACAGCCCACATTGCTGAATGGAATCCAAGAATCAAATCAGTAACGAACATTGCTGATATCGGAATCAGGTAGGCAAAAGATTTTTTTGAATAATAAGCTCCGCCAAATAAAGCAATTGCAGCAATAGGTGCAAAGTTAGGCGGATGTGGAATCAATCTCACAAAAGCTGCAGCAACAACCATCAAAGTAATTAGCCAGAATCCAGGCTTTAAATTTTTCATTTAGTTTTCCTTTCTTAAAATCTAATCATTATTAAAATGATTTAGTTTATTATAACTGGTTCAAAGATAATTATTAATAAAAAAGTTTTCAAAGTAATTAATTAATATTAAACTTTACTCCTCCATAAGCTGATATTCCGGGAGTTCCAAAACCGAAGATTTCTTCATATTCAACATCAAAAAGGTTTTCTACTCTACCGAATAATTTCATAAAATCAAAAAGATTAAAATTTGCTGAAATATTGACCAAAGTATATGGGTCGAGCTTCACTCTTTGTGAAGTAAATCCTGTAAAAATTTTATCCTCTCTTTTACCGACATAAATAGTTTCCAGGTTTATATTTAGTTTATTAAACGGATTTACCATCAACAAAAAATCAATCTTATTTTCAGGTCTTCGAAGTAATGGCAAATCATACTCAGCAGAGCCTTTACTTTTATCTTTTGCAGAAAGAAATGTGTAATTTGATTTTATTGTAACTTCAGGAATTACCTTTGCTGAAACGAAAATTTCAACCCCTTCAGTTTTTGCTTTATCAATATTTACCGATTTAAAATTAGCATCCAGTGCAATCAAATCAGAAAACTGGTTGTTGAAATAAGTTACACCAAATGAAACTCCTTCAGTCCAAAGATATTGTTCAATTCCAATATCCCATCCAAAGTTTCTTTCAGGGATTAAATTTTCATTTCCATAAACAGGATCATAAAGATAAAAGACAGAAGGAGCCTTAAATCCTGTTCCCACTGTTGCCTTTATTTTGGTGCCCGTCTGCCAGAAAATATATGCCGGAGCAATTCTATAAGTGAACTCCCCACCGAATTTTTCATGATTATCATATCTTAAACCAAGTGTAGTAAAAAAATCTCTGAACAACTTAAACTGGTTTTGTAAATAGACTCCTGATGTTGAGACGTCTGTTTTTGGAATTATGCTTGTATAGTTTCCAAACTGTGATGAAAAAGAAAAATATTCAGTTGCAACTTCTTCACGCTCGGCTTCAACACCAAAGGTAATTATATATTGCTCTGAAATATTAAAATCATTCTGCCAGTCGAACTTTATTTTTCTGCCATCATAAGTGCTTGTAGATGAAAAAGGATTTATAGCTGAAGTTGAATCGAAACTATAATCTCTTACATTTTTAAGAATTGAACCACCGATTTTCTGGTGCCACAATCCGTCAAAGATATTTAAATCCGCTTCAAGTCTGCCTGAAAATTCATTCATATCATAAACATAAGTGGGATCATCACCATTAAGACCCCCATACTGGTCAAGATCATTTTCTGCTTTGTTATAACGGAAGAAAAAATTCACATCTAAATTATTTAATAATTTGTATCCTAATCTTGAACTGAAGTTGTTTATTAACGATCCATCTTTTTCAGTGTTTCCATATTTTTCACCTGCGGAAGAAAAACCGCGGGTACTTTTATTCGAATAAGAAAACAGGTAATCAAATTTGTTCAAACTTCCGTCCAAAGTTGAATTAAAAAGGGAAGTAGAATATGAACCACCTTCGGCTAAAAGTTGCAGTCTTCCACTACCTGAACCTTTTCTGGTAGTGATATTAATTACTCCAGCAGCAGCATCCGAACCATATAATGTGCTTTGGGGACCTCTGAGTATTTCAACTTTTTCTATAGATTCAGTCGGAAGTATACCAAAATCATAAATAAGCTGATTGTCACTCGGCATATTCATTTCGATGCCATCTATAAGAACAAGGGTGTGGCCGGCATTTGCACCCCGAATATTTAATGTTGTTAATGCACCAAAGCTTCCGGTTGTGGTTTGACCCATTCCGTATTCAGTTTTTAAAAGTTCCGAAAGATTAAGTGCATTACGGTCTGCAATCTCAGCAGAGTCAATAACTGTAATTGAATTTGCAAGCTCCAACGTGCTTGTTTTTGTACGCGTTGCAGAAATTACAACATCAGACAGTTTATAAATTCCGGAAGTATCCTTACTTATTTGAGAACTTTGCTGTGCCGTAAGGTTGAGAAAGGGGAGAAGACAAAAAATAAATTTGAGTTTAGAAATCATTGAAGTTACTCCTGAATAAAAAATGAAAGTAACTTCGCAGTGAATTTGGTTTGTTAAAACGAAGAGCCTGAGCTGGTCGTTAACCTAACCTCGCCCGCGAAGGTTGATTAAGTACATTTACGGCAGGTCTCCTGGCTTTAATAATGTATAATTTATAACTAAGAATTTATAATGTTGCAATTCTACATTATTTCACAGTTGCGCGACAGCGCCGGATTTCCACCGGACTTCCCTATGATTTCTCTTTACCCCGCAGAAGTCAGGGCAGAGACACCGTAAACAATTTTTGAAAGAACTAATTCAAGATAAGCGAAGGTGAGTACAATTCAAAACCGCTTGAATAAACTTTCAGTAAGTACTGCACAACCGGTAGTATCAGGTGCAAAAATTTATCCATATGAAATAATGCTCCCACCATTCGCACAACAAACCCAAATCGTAGAAGAAATAGAAAAGCGTTTTTCAGAAGCAGACAATCTTGAAAAAGCGATAGATGATTCTCTGGTTAAGTCGGAGTTACTGAGACAAAGCATTTTGAGCCCGGCATTTAGGAAGAAACTGGTCTGAGAGAAATTAACAATTAACAATGAAGAATGAATAATTAAATAAAGAAAGTAAATTGTTAATTATAAATTTTACATTTTTAATTATTGAAGCGGAGTTGGTGCTGGTTTGGTTCATAATTAAGCCGGTTTAATTATATATTGACATAATTAAGGAAACTCTTCAAAGTTTGATCTTAATGGCCCAATACGGCTTAAAGTCCATTATAAATTATCTTAATGGAGGCTAAAAGAGAAAATAATGGATTTAACTGATTTCAAAGCTGGTCAATATATCCAGCAGTATCAATATAAAAGCTTCTCGCCATCGAAGGTAAATCTCGAATGGACCTGGAAGGATCCTAAAATCAATACTCTGCTTGCTGAGGCAAATAAGAAGCTTGGAGAGTTAAATGCCTTTTCACTTTACGTTCCGGACATAGATTTTTTTATTGCAATGCACGTGATAAAAGAAGCAACGACATCCAGCAAAATTGAAGGCACCAGGACAGGTGTTGACGAAGCATTACTTTCATTGGACGAAATTGCACCGGAGAAACGAGATGACTGGCAAGAAGTTCAGAACTATATTAAAGCGCTAAACTATTCTATTGAAAAGTTAAAAGATATACCGCTTTCAATAAGACTTGTAAAAGATGCGCATAAAATTTTGCTTGAAGGAGTGCGCGGCGAATCTAAAATGCCAGGCGAGTATCGCACAAGTCAAAATTGGATTGGGGGTGCCTCTTTAAAAGATGCGGTATTTATTCCACCCCAAAATACAGAGTTATCTGAATTGATGAGTGACCTGGAAAGTTTTATTCACAATGATAAAATTGAAATTCCTCATTTAATCAGGATTGCAATTGCTCATTACCAGTTTGAAACAATTCATCCGTTCCTTGATGGGAATGGAAGATTAGGCAGATTGATGATAACACTTTATTTGGTTTCTACCAGTTTGCTGGATAAGCCAACATTATACCTTTCTGATTTTTTTGAAAGAAGAAAATCTCTGTATTACGACAATCTAACTTTTGTACGCACATCGAATAATCTGATTCAATGGATTAAATTTTTTCTTGTGGCAGTAATAGAAACTTCGGATAAAGGTATCGCTGCTTTCAGGGAAATATTAAGACTGAAAGAAAATATTGAAGGGATTAAATTACTATCACTTGGAAAGCGAATAAATAACGGAAAGAAGTTGATTACATTTCTTTATCGAAAACCATTGATCAATGTCAAAGATGTTGAAAATTTGCTTAATGTTACTACTAAACCTGCAAATGCAATTATTCAGGAATTTGAAAAACTGGGAATACTAAAAGAAGTGACCGGATATAAGAGGAACAGATTGTTTTTGTTTGAAGATTACTATGAACTTTTTACGAATAACGAATGACAACAGCATCAATCGTTCAAAGAGTCTGGAATTACTGTCACACATTAAGAGATGACGGCGTAAGCTACGGCGATTACTTTGAGCAACTTACCTATCTTCTATTTCTTAAAATGGCAGACGAATCCTCAAAGCCACCATATAATAGGAAAATAAACATTCCGAGCCCGTGATAAAACCAACCTTGATATTTTTTGGCTTAAAGATGACAGTCTCGTTGACCTCGAAAACCTTCCTGACCCAAATGTGCTTGCACTTGAAATAATTGAAAACGTTGAAGCAGGATTAGCGAGCTTTAAAGAAATTGCAGAGGGGTTGAATAGAAACGTAAAATAATCTCTTAATGAATTATTTATTCTTGCTGAAATTTACTGTGGAAAAGTCGATTTAGTTTATAAAATTAAAATCTATATGATAAATATGTCAGCACTCTTCCGCTGGTGCGTACATCTTCAAATATTCCCTCATAAGAAATGCTGAAATAAAAAGGTTTTAGCAGGAATAAACTAAGATTTATTGAAATACTATGCTGCTTCAGGTTACTAACAGATTTATTAAAGTCATAAACAGTATTTCTGTATTCAACAAAAACATTTGCTCCGTTTGAAATGTCACGTGATAAATTGATTCCCCAGACTGTTCCGTCAATATAGCTGGTTATAAGCTTTGTAAAATCTCCACTAATTCTCATATCAACAAAAGGTATTTTACTGTATGAAATTGAACCTCCGTAATTCCGTGAAGGTTTTGCGTCTCCTTTCCTGTATCTGTAACCAAAATTACCGTTCAGATATAATCCTTTCACTAATCTTAAATTAACTCTGCTTCTGAATCCCTGTCTGGTTTCATTTTCATAAACACTGTCTGCAAATGTTTTAAAGGTTTCATAATAAATTACGTTTTTGCGTGCATCGTAAGAAAGATTAAATGAAATTATATCACTGGGTCTGATATTTAATGAAGTATATAAACTTGTCAGGGATAATTCATTTTTACTTACACCAAGTTCTTTTTTAAAGAGATCGAGTTCTGATGATAAAAATATTCTTGTGTTTTTAATTAGAGAATTTGTATGCTGAAGGTAAATAAATCTTCTGTCGGTCTTTGAATTATTTGTCTGTTCAAATATTGATACAGTATTCTGCATATTACCGTAACCTAGCGTATCAGTCTTATGAATATAAGCTCCGTATTCTAACAGGTCGGAATTAAAACCGAGGTCTTTATAATCGGGTCTTGATCCGGCGATAACACCAAATGACCAGGAAGATATACCGGTTTCAAACTGCAATCCATCAACCATACTCAGGTTTGAAACTTTCCTGTTAATATGTCTTCCGGCAGTAAGATTTGTTTTATCATTAAAATCATATTTCAAGGCAAAGTCATAAACTTTAATTACATCAGCAAGGTTTGAAGAAACCCTTTTCCAGTCGCTGGCACGGTAAGCAAAATTTAGATAATGAGAATACGATAATTTACTCCCTGCAATATTATTTGCAGCAAGCTGAAATGTATAACGCCATCTCTGATAACTTAAATCATGGCTTAAGTTGGAAAGATTTGAATAAGACTGAACAGATGCTTTCCCGACTACACTGCTTTTTAGTTTTTTTGTTCCCTCTTCATCTTCCTTTTTCTTTTGAATTATCTCAGCAGGAGTTTCGGTCAAAATTTTAACAGGAGTATTATTCACTAAAGTAGTTTGTATGCTTACAATTTCTTCCTGATTGGAAGTAACTTCACTATCAGAAACAACTTTTTCTTCGATGACTGTAACTGGACTTTCTTCTTTTATTTGCTCTTTCTTTTCGCTGATATTATTAATTAATGTTACCGCACTAGTTTTCTCAACTATAATCGGAGCAGAAATATTCTTTGAAACCATTTCGGTTTCAGGCTGATTTACTTTAACGGGGTCTGGTTCAAATGGGGGATTGGCAAATATTTTTGTGTCTATATCCAGATTTGAAACAATTCCTTTGCCGTAACAAGAGGAACCGGATGTTTTGTCAACTAATATTGCAGGTACGTATTTATCATGGTTCTTTACATAAAGTGTATCATCCTTATTAATCCCATCAGTTGAATTAAATGTTACAAAAACCTGCGTTGAGGATATGTAGGTTATTAATCCAGATTTTAGTGATTCACTGGTATCCTGAGCTTTAACAAAGGCAGCAAAAAATATTAGTGCAAAAAATATCTTATTCATATTTCAATCTATTTTTTTAATAATATTTTTAGGATTTGGTCCATTATCCCAATTAGATGTAGAATGACAATTCCAGCAATTTGTAGGATCACCGGGATTATGTTCTTCAAGAAAATCATCATAATGGCAGCTTAAACATTGAGGCTGATAGTTTGGTTCAGAGTGACACTGATTGCAATTTACATTAGTGTGATGACTTCCTGTTGGATAAAAATTATGATTGAAGTTAGCCGGTGTCCAGCCATTCATACTATGACAATCCAAACAATCCTGTGAAAAGTTTAACGTCTGATGTGGTGGATCTGTGGTTCCATTATAATCACTTGAATGACAACCCATACAAGTATTCGGTGTATTATTATAGTTTCCATTATGGCAATCATCACAATTGGATATGTTTGCGTGTGCACCTAATAATTCAAAATAATTGCTATGCTGTGGAAATTGTGCAGGTGACCAGCCCGGATTAGTTGAATGGCAGTCATTACAGTTTGTTGAAAGCTGCAAAGCCTCGTGATCCGGATTTGTTGTATTGGTATACATAGATTCGTGACAGGCGAAGCATTCAGTAGGTGTTCCACCATATCCGCTTGAATGACAATCGAGACAATTTAATGTAACATGAGCCCCGGTTAACGGAAAGTTTGTATTATTGTGATCGAATGATGCATTTCCCCAATCGGAGGTAGAATGACATACCCAGCAGTCTGTAGGATCACCAGGATCGTGTCCTTCATTAAAATCACTCTGATGACAGCTCAAACACTGCGGGTCATAATTTGATTGTGAATGACATTCATTGCAGTTCAAATTAGTATGATGACTTCCGGTTGGATAAAAACTGTGATCAAAATTAGCTGGCGTCCAGCCGTTCATATTATGACATTCCAAACAATCCTGAGGAAAGTTTAAGGTTTGATGCGGCGGATCGGTTGTGCCATTATATTCGCTTGAATGACATCCCATACACGTATTCGGTGTATTATTATAGTTTCCGTTATGACAGTCATCACAGTTTGTTATGTTGGTATGTGCACCGAGCAATTCAAAATAATTACTATGCTGTGGAAACTGTGCAGGAGACCATCCCGGATTTGTTGTATGGCAATCATTGCAATTGGTTGAAAGCTGTAATGCCTGGTGATCAGGATTTGTTGTACTATTATAAATAGATTCATGACAGGCAAAACATTCCGTCGGAGTTCCTCCGTACCCGCTTGAATGACATTCTATACAATTTAAAAGAAACATGAGCTCCTGTCAACGGAAAGTTAGTATTGTTATGATCGAAATTAGAATCCCAGTTAGATGTAGAATGACAAGCCCAGCAATCTGTCGGGTCACCCGGATCATGTCCTTCATTAAAATCATCCTGATGACAGCTCAAACACTGCGGATCATAATTTGATTGTGAATGACATTCATTACAGTTCAAATTAGTATGATGGCTTCCCGTCGGATAAAAACTATGATCAAATGTAGCTGGTGTCCAGCCGTTCAAATTATGGCATTCCAGGCAATCCTGTGGAAAGTTTAATGTTTGATGAGGCGGATCAGTTGTTCCGTTATATTCGCTTGAATGACAGCCAATACAAGTGTTTGGAGTTGTATTATAATTTCCGTTATGACAATCATCGCAATTAGTTATGTTAGCATGTGCACCAAGTAATTCAAAAACCTGGTTGTGCTGAGGATATGTCGCCGGCGACCAGCCGGGATTTGTTGTATGACAATCAGTGCAGGTAGTTGAAATTGAAAGTGCCTGATGATTAGGATTTGTGGTATTGTTATAATTTGTTTCGTGACAGGCAAAACATTCAGTCGGTGTTCCCTGGAAACCTCCAGAATGACAGTCCTGACAGCTTAAACTAACATGTGCCCCGGTCAGAGGGAAGTTAGTGTTATCATGATTAAAGTTAGAATCCCAGTTAGTTGTAGAATGACAAGCCCAGCAATCTGTCGGGTCACCTGGATCATGTCCTTCATTAAAATCATCCTGGTGACAGCCTAAGCACTGCGGTTGATAGTTTGCTTCTGAGTGACACTCATTACATGTTAGATTATTATGACTGTTCCCTGTTGGATAAAAATTGTGATCGAAACTAGCCGGTGTCCATGCAGAAGTCGTATGACAATCATCGCATGTATTTGGAAATCCGGAAGTCTGATGATTTGGATCAGTTGTATTATTAAATTCATCTGAGTGACAGCTAAAACATTCAGTCGGTGTTCCCTGGTAACCACTTTCATGGCAGCTAACACATTGAGCTGTCATATGAGCACCTGTCAACGGGAATGCGGTTTGGCTATGATCAAAATTGGCATCATCCCACCCTGAAGTTGAATGACATTGAGTACAATCTGTTGGATAACCCTGAGCCATATGATTTGGATCGTTTGCATTTTCATAATCACTTTGATGGCAGGCATAACAATCCATCGGAGTTCCAGAATAGCCACTTTGGTGGCAAGTTGAACAGTCAACCCCAATATGTCTTCCAGTCAGCGGGAATTGAGTCTGGCTATGATCGAAATTAGCATCATCCCAGCCAGCAGTTGTGTGGCATTCTGTACAATCTGTCGAAAAACCAGCCTGGATATGATTCGGGTCATCCGTACTTTCATAATCTGACTGATGGCATGCATAACAATCCATAGGTGTGTTCGAATAACCACTTGAGTGACATTGTGAGCAATCAACAGTAACATGTTTTCCGGTTAATGGAAATTGAGTAAGATTATGGTCGAATGTCGCAGGACTCCAGCTCATAATTGTGTGACATTGAGAACAATCCAATGGAAAATTATTTTGGGAATGATTGGGATTTGTTGTTGCTAAATAATTATCGTGATGACATGCATCGCATTCAGGTGAAAGACCGGTAAACCCTCCGCTTTGAGTATGGCAAGCAAAACAATCTGCAATAGCATGACCACCTGTTAACGGGAAGAAATCGTGAACAACATTTACTGTTGCCCAGTCAAATGCATTTATATTATGACAATCATCGCAACTTGTTGAAAATCCAGCGGCAATATGATCTGGATTTTTTGTAGAATTAAAGTCAAGCACGTGACAATCATAACAATCAATTGCACGAGGATTGCCTGTAGGACCCGTAGCCTCAAAATTTAAATCAACATAGCCAGAATGACACTGAACGCAATCTGCAGTGCGATGCTTTCCAACTAATGGGAAACCTTCCATATCGTGCAATCCAATAATATCTTTAACCATCCAGGAATCCGGTGTATGACATCTTGCACAATCTTTACCAACTGTACCTTTGTGTAAATCCGTATGACAGGAAATGCAATCAGTGTTTTCAATTTCTTTAAATTTTAAAGTTTGATGACACGATTTACAATCAACAGACTTATGCTGTCCAACTAAATCAAAACTTGTTGAGCTATGATCAAATTCAACTTTTTTCAGATCAATTTTCCAGCTTGTTGACTGGTGGCATAAAGAACAGTCAAGATCAAAATTATCACCGTGCGGTGATTGTGCTAAAACCTGGGCTGCAAATAAGCAGAGTAAAATTATTATTTGTGACAAGCTGCGCATCTGAAATCTTCCAGTTTATATTTGATAAATATTATATCAGCCGACTGAACTTTAGGATGACATTTAATACAATCTAAATTTTTGTGAGCACCTTCAAGGGAAAATCTTGTTGAACTATGATTAAATTTCTCTGCTTTCCAATCATTAAAACCATGGCATTTACCGCAATCGGAAGAACCGTTCTCAGTAAACTGACCGAAGTGTGCATCATTATGACAAGCTTCACAATTTTTTCCTGTAGAAGCAAAAAGAATTTTTTTAGGTCCCGGAATTATTTCTTTCTCATGACATTTTCTGCAAGTCTGTGAAGCATGTTTTCCTAATAAAGGAAATTCAGTTGTATTGTGATCAAAATTTATTAATGCCCATTTTTCTGTCTGATGACAGTAATCGCATTTATTATCAGGAAAGTATTTTTCTTTTAATTCAGTTCCGTGAATATTTTCATGGCATCCGGCACATTCCTCACTTAATGCTGTAAATACCCATGGTTTGCTAGTATCTTTCTGATGACAGGCTTCGCATTTAGCCTTAACATGTCCGCCAGTTAATCTGAATTGAATTTTATTATGCTGATCGATTGTAAATAAGGACGGTTTGAAACCTTGTTCGTTATGACAGTCGGTGCATTGCCTTACTTTTGAATCAACCATAAACTGACCTTTATGATAATCTTCATGGCAGTCAGTGCAGAATTTGTGTGGCATCTTTGTTTTAAGATCTGTTTTGTGGCATTTGTTGCAATCAACATTCTGGTGTTTGCCGATGAGTGGAAAATCAGTTTTGCTGTGATTGAAACCATTTTCTTTAATAAGTTTGAACCCGGAAGTTTGATGGCAGGATTGACAATCCTGACCAAATTTTCCTTTATGAACATCATTATGACACGAATTGCAATTTGAGAATGAAACTCCTTTAAATACCTGGAAGTCCTTCCCGTTTCTTTTTTCTTTTACATGGCATTTAACACAATCAACTTTAACGTGTAATCCGGTAAGCCGGTATTTAGTTTTATTATGATCGAATTTTTGTGCGGGTCTGAATTTAACTGTATTATGACAGGAGGCACAATCAGTACCAAGTGTTTGCTGATGAAAATCCACGTGACAAGAGAGACAATTGGTGTTCAATCCAAGAAATGATCCTTTCCTTTTCTTTAATTCATTATTCGAAATATATTTTGCTTGATGACAATCGTTACATTCAGCTTTTGCATGGGCATCTTCCAGTACATACCCGGTTTTGGAATGATCGAATTTTTTTTGATCAAAATTCACTATCCTGAATTTTCTACCGTGATGTTCACTATGACATTTAAAGCAATCTTTTTTTCTTACTTCATCACTTGCGTGATAACCTCTGTTTGCATCAATCAAAGATTTAATTTCTTTATGACAATCAAGACATTTTGAGTTTTCAACTTTTTCACCAAGTTCGTGACATTTGGTGCAATTACTAATTCCTTCCAGGTCAGCGTGTGCTGTTGTAAGATCCCCGGGGGAAATCTGAGCAAATAATATTGAAGCATAGCCCGTCATAATCAAAAAAATAAATAGAAAAATTTTATTCAAATATTTACCCGGAAAAAATCAAGAATGTTTGAGTATAGCTTCACCGAATTTCTTAGTGATTTTAATTCCAGTCTGTTCGAGAAACTGAACAGGCAATTCACCGCCGGCAAATATGAACACCATATCATTGTCCAGATCAATTTCATCATTTGTAACACTATTTACTATTATCACACTATCATCTTTAATTTCTTTAACATTTGTGTTGTAAAAAACTTTGATAATACCTAAGTCGATAGCTTTATTAATTCTATCAAGATTTTTAGGCTTTAGTCTTGAGAATGAATTGTTCCTGTAGGAAAGAGTAACTTTATTTCCTTCATCGACAAGCAGCAATGCTGATTCGATTGCAGAATCACCTCCGCCAACAACCAAAACTTTCTGGTTCTGAATTAATTCCGGTTCAATTAATCTGTAAGCTACCTTTTCTTTGTTTTCTCCGGGTACACCGAGTTTTCTTGGAGAGCCCCTTCTGCCGATTGCAAGAAGAACTGATTTAGTTAAATATTTTCCTCTGGGAGTAATAACGTTAAATGAATCGTTAACTTTTTCTATTCTCAATACTTTTTCTTCTTCATGAATTTTAATATTATTTTTTGTAAGAACTTCATTCCATAATTCAAGTAATTTAGTTTTTGAAGTTTCCCGTAGCCTGACTTTACCATATAATGGTAAGTCCATTGAAGAAGTCATTACAATTTTAGCTCTTGGAAAAGTAAATACTGTACCTCCAAGTGTATCTTGCTCAAGCGTAACAAATTTCAGGTTTCTTTTTTTAGCTTCAAGAGTAGCCCCTATGCCGGCAGGTCCTGCACCAACAATTACAACATCATAGTTAGCTCTTATTCCTTTAGATCTTTTCTTATGTATGTATCCTATTGCCTGTTTTCCTTGTTCAACCGAATTTTTGATTAATCCCATTCCACCCATTTCACCTGCAATAAAAACTCCGTGTACATTAGTTTCAAATTCCGGGCTGATGTGCGGAAGATCCACGCCTCTTTTTTCAGTTCCTATACAAAGTGTAATTGCCTGAACCGGGCAAGCATGAAAACAAGCTCCATGACCAACGCATCTCGATGCATTAATCGTTGTTCCTTTGCCGTTAACTATTCCAAGAATATCATGTTCGGGACAAGCAGCAACACAAGCGCCACTTCCGATGCATGATTCTGCATCTATTACTGGGTGAAGTGAAACAGGTTCATAAAATCCAAGCTCTTTAGCTTTTTTAATTTTCGATGTTACTGTTTTGCTGTTTTTGTGACTGGCTTTTAAATAGTAGTAAACAATTATTGCAACAACGAAGATTACAATAAAGTAGGCAGCAATGTTCTCAATAATTACTTCCATTAATTAGAACCCTTGTAATTAAAACTTCATTTTAGCACATACAGAAGAAAATAAGTTTGTCAGGTTACAAATTTCTTCTAATTCGCCTAATAAATTATAGTGTAAACAATCTCCGATTAGTGACAGTAAAAATAAATTTCAAAGCAAGTGCCAAATGATAATGCTATATAATATAATCATTTGCTTCTATTAAATAAGAAATTTATTGATTATTAGCTCTGCTAAATCTTCCCTGGATTCTTAAGAAATCAATAGCTAAACGAACTGAAATATTATGATTTGTAAAAAAATTTAGATAAATCTTATATAACCTAAATATTATTTTTTTAATAAGAAATCCTGTGATTGTAAATATTAATTATCAAACTGTGAATCCTGCAGGCTTAAATTTAATTCCGGCAGGATTGAAGGGACATAATGGGCAATAATTTCCTGAATTTCCGTAAAAATTTCTCTGATGTAAGAAAATTAGATTTACCAATATCTATTTCAAAAGCAGAATTTTTTGAGTTTTAATAAAACCTTCAGTTTCAAATAAAATAAAGTACACACCCGAAGAAAAACCTTTTGCATCTAAGATTAATTTATGCAGTCCAGCGGAATATATATTATCACTTATTGTTTTTATTTTTTCACCAAGAACATTGAGAACAGAAATTTTAAGTTCAGCAGCTTCCGGAATATAAAATGAAATTGTTGTACTTGGATTAAAAGGGTTGGGGTAGTTTGGATATAAAGTAAACAACTGGGGCAGTGATTGTTCCTGTTTAACATCCGTAATATTAAAAACTATATTTATTCCGTTTACTGAAGGATTTAATGAATCAATTGTTATAATTTGGCTGTAAGCATCATCAATTCCAATTTTTTGTGCCATCAATTCATATTGTCCGTAAGGCAAATTGGTAACATTAAAAGATCCATCAACTTTACTAAAATTATATGAGTATAAAGCATTTGTTGTTAAAGATTTTGCATATAGTGTTATTCCATCGTAGTATTCACTTCCACGTCCGATATTAAATGTGATATTCCCCTGTGCATTTCCTCCACCATATGATGAATCACGAACCAAGTAAATATCTTTATCTGTAATACTTGTATCTATTAAAACCGTATCTGCATCCTGCCAAAAAACTGAAGCATAACCTTTGTCATTAAAATAACCAGGTAAAAAATAGTTTGTATATGCCTGAACAAAATAATATTGTGGCTGCTGAGCATATATTTTAAATGTTCCATCCGGTTTTATAAACCCTGCTAATACATTAAGTGTGTCGTTCCCGGCAACAGGACTATTTATTGGAATGTGTGTTCCATGTCTTATTATAACAATTCCTTTATCAAATAAGATTGTGTTTAAAGAATCAATTATTTCCCCAGAAATATAAAAGCTTGTGTCTTCAATCGCTGGTAAAATAAAATTTTTATTAATCACCGTACCGGAATCAATATTGACAACATCAGCAAAGTAAGGATCATAACTTGAATCATTAAAGAGAACATAATAACCATCTTTCTCCGCTGCAAAAGTATAATTTCCTTTAGGCAGATTTGCCATATAAAATCCGGCAGAGTCAGTTGATACATAATTTAATAAGTAAATTCCATTGTAAAGAAAATAAATTCTGGCATTCACTATGGGAGATAGTAAGGTATCCTTTACAGTTCCCTGGATTAAACCAAATTCATCTTCAAAAAATCTGATTCTTACCCTTAAATCTTCAATTGGTCCAATTCCATTATTATAAATAAACATGGTATCCGAGGTATCGTTTAAAGTAATATTATAGTAAGATGAAAGAGTTACGCTCATAGTTATTGAGTCATCAGGTTCGATAGTAAATGGTAATGTTAAACCACTCTCAAATTCAACAATGTAGTTATCATGATTATATTTTATACTATCAATAGTAAGTAGCTGGTCCCCTTTATTAATTAAATAAGTGTGATCAATTCTATTAAACAAATCCTCAAACTCTATTCTGTTTGGTTTGACATCAAGTTCAGGTTGAGCAAAAATTGTTGTAGAAAACAATAATATAATTGAAAATGATAGTTTAATTGTTGTTAAATTTGATTTCATAAAGAAATATAGTGTTGTATTTTTTTAACTTAGTGCGAAGTTTACTAATTTCGTGACAATATTAAAGTGAGAAAAAGATAGACTACCTTAATATTGATAAATCGTTAATTGATGATCTCCTGCAAAAAAGTAAAATTGGGGACTCATCTGCCTTCTCAGAATTATCTGCAATAGTGCGTGATATATCCTATTCTTATTTTTTATCTAAATATCGTCTTAAGAAAATACCGAATATTGACGATGTAGATGACCTTACTAATAATGTTTACTTATCCTTTGCTGAACAGTATCATACTATAGAAATTCTTGAAAACTGGTTGCGTAGAGTATTATTCCTGACTTTTGTAAAATGGTATAAAACTCAAAAAATAAGACATTCAAGTCAATTGTATGATAATATCGAATATGATGGAGGTTTTGAACAAAAAACAGATTTATTGGATGTTGATTCTATCATGAAGATTCTTGAAACTCTTAGTGAGGAAAAACAAGAAATTGTTCGTCTTCGGTTCTGGGGTGATTGTAAATTTTCTGAAATTGCTGAGAAACTAAATAAGAATGAAGCAGCAGTAAAGAAGATGTTTTACAGGACTATCATAGAGATAAAAGAAAAATTAATATGAAAGTCACTATTTAATAACGAAGAATACTATTTGTTACGAAGATTGAGAAAGGCATTAAATGGAAAAATTTGATCAAATTTTAGAACTTTTAGACAAAACAACAATTTCAGATGAAGAGCAGGCATACCTTGATGAAGCTTTAAAATCTGATGAGGAAGTTAA
Organism: uncultured Ignavibacteriales bacterium; assembly: GCA_963715745.1. Taxonomy (GTDB): domain Bacteria; phylum Bacteroidota; class Ignavibacteria; order Ignavibacteriales; family Ignavibacteriaceae; genus CAWGJF01. The sequence continues at coordinate 3,242,551 of OY970271.1, read as the reverse complement.
AAAACTTATTAGTGTTTACAGAGGCTTACAAAATAGTCTGCCAAATTCATTACACCTGGATATTGCAACAATTGCTTCATACATTCTGTACGAAAACGGAGAAGAGCCTGAAATAAAAAGTGTTAATCTTTTGTCAAAAAAGATTAAAGAGCATCTAAGTAAATGTAAATCTTGCAGATTGGAATATGATTATTTAAAACAGGAGTATTTAAGTACTAACGAATTTGTTGTTTCTACATTAAAAAACAAAAAACATTCTGAAAAAATTCAAGCCCCGGTGTGGAGCATATTTAAAACAAGTAATGTTTTTAAATATGCTTTTGCAAGTGTTGTAATATTGATAATGTTATATTCCGGTTTGTTTATATATTCAAACATCAATCTTAGTTCCTATGATAAGGATTTGTTTAACCAGGGGACAGAGGAAGTTTACTCAACAAGAGGCAGAACAAGTCTGAATTTTCAAAAGGGATTGGATGCTGTTGAACATGGAAACTACGAAATGGCTGAAAAATATTTTAAAGATGACATTGCAGAAAATAAAAATGATAAATCAATTTTTTACACTTATTATATTCTTGGAATTACACAGCTACATACTTCAGAAAAAAGTTTTCTTGGATTATTTACAAACTACGATAAGAAAATAGTTGATGATGCAATTGCTTCATTTAACCGGGCAATTGAATTGAATACTTCCGGCAATTATGAAAATATTAACCTGGATGCTCATTATTATCTTGGCAGAGCTTACCTGCTTGAAGACAACTTTGACAATGCAGAACAGAATCTGAATCTGGTTATTAAGAATCAAGGCAGGTTCTACAATGAAGCAAAGGAACTGATTGCAACGATAAATGATGGCAAATAAAAATGTTGATAAAAAGTTTATTGTTAGTTGTATTAACCACTTCGTTTGGTTTTCTTGGACTGCTTGGCATTTCGACAAATTTCCTTCATAATGAAACTATTCTAACTCCTGGAAATAAAACTTTGCAGTCCGGGACTACTTCAGGAAACAATTCAGTAAAGGATTCCACTGGTTTTGAAAAAATTTCTGAGGAGATAAAAAATTCTGCAATTGATTATTCTTCAATCGAAAAAGAAATCCAATCAATTGATAATGAAATCCAGAAGTTCTACCTGTTGGCGCTTTTAAAATTCAGACAACAAAAATATGATGAGTCTTATAATTTCCTAATAGAAAATTTAAAAAGCATTCCTGCTTTTGCTGATTACTATATTTTATTGGTTAATAATGCAAATATTCTGGGTAAAATAGATAAAGTTAAAAAGCAGGTAAGTGAAAATCTTAAATCCAATTCTGATGTTTATAATTTTACAAGCGGTTTAATAGAATATCATTCTCAAAACGTCAATAAAGCAATAGAATATTTTGAAAAGGAAAATACATTTAAAGAAAACTCTTACTGGCTTGCTAATTCATACAGGTTAAAAGGCAATTATGAAAAAGCTTTAGAGGTTCTTCAAAAATTAAATTCATCTTTAAAAACTGACAACTACTATTTAAGCTCAATTGAAATATCTATCGGAACAAATTTTTATTTGTCAGGAAATTATGAGGAAGCTGAAAAGCATTATAAAGTTGCTCTCGGTATATCTGAAAAAACAGGTAACACAATAGATGAAATCAAATCTAATGGAAACATTGCAATTCTGAGGGACCTTTATGGTGAAGTTGATGAAGCAAGAGAATTATTAAATTCTTCCATTAAAAAAGCGAAGCTAATTGAAAACCAGGAACTGCTCGGATTCCTATACTCGGAGCTTGGCGTTTCATATTCTTATACCGGAGAATTAATTGATGCAAGGAAAAATTATTCTGAAAGTCTTAATATTTATAAAACATTAATGGATGAAGAACGCCTTGCTTATCTCTCCGGAAACATTGCTGCAATTTATTTACAGCAATCAAATTATAATGAAGCATTGAAATTTTATAATGATGGAATCAGTCATTGCGGAGATAACATCTACGGAAAAATTATTAATCTTACCGGCATTGCAGATGTATATGTTAATTTGTCAAATTACTCTAAAGCACTTGAAGTTTACAAAACTGCCGGTCAGCTGGCTGATTCAATAAATAGCATTCCTGCTAAATTTAAAGTGAAAGAGGGTATTGGTGCTTTATTTTTTAATGTGAACAAACCTGGGAAAGCAATTCAGTTTTTCAATGAAGCTGATAAGCTAATTGTTCCTGATGAGTACCCGTATGAAACTGCAGGTTTGTATTACAAAATGGGTGCTGCATATACAGAAACAAAAAAATTTGATGAAGCAGAAAAATATATTCTTAAAGGAATAGAAATTTCACAAAACTCCGGCGATGTGTATACCAGTCTGATTTTAAAAACCGAATTGGCAAATCTTAACACACAAACAGGAAATTTGAAAAGCGCAGAAAAAATACTTGAAGAACTTTTACCTCTATCTTCGGAGAATTCTCTTGTTCAATTGGAAGCTGTTCAAAGTTTATACCTTGCCAAAATCAAAAATCAAAATCAAGCAGAAAACGATGCGATTAATTTATTGGAAAAATCATATGACTTATCCGGATCTGTACTGGACTTTAATACACAGATTGAATCTGCTTCATTAATTGCTGAATATTATATTCAAAAAAAAGATGATGCAGAAGCAGATTACTGGTTTAATAAAATTTCATTAATTGTTGATAAAATATCTCCTGCACTTGTTTCCAATAACCAGATACAGATTTCTCACTTTTCAGGAATTGAGAAAATTTTCGAGAAGATGATTTCTTTTTACTTATCGGAAAGGAGAACTGAGGATGCTTTTAATCTTCTGGAAAGATATCGTTCCAGAAATACAGTTCAGAATCTTATTAATTTAAAATTAGTTAATGCTACAAATGACAAAAATCTTATTAATGATTTTATAGATACAAGATGGCAAATTAATTCGGGTTTATACAACGATGTAGAAAAATCAAGATTAAATAAAAAGCTTGATAGTCTTAATTCAGCGGTTGCTGGAAATAATTCTAATTTAAAAAAATTATTAACTTCAACTCCCTGGATGGATTATAAATCAATCAAAGAAAAACTGGATGATAAGGAAAATCTCATTTCAATTTTTACAACTGATAATTTTACCGAAATATTTTTAGTAACAAATAAAAACTTAAAATCCTTCCAAATAAAAATATCCGCTGACAGCATGGTAGTTTTGATGAAACAAATTGCTCCGATTTATCAAACCTATCCCATTAATAAAGAAGTATTCGTAAACCAGGATCTTTTTTCATTTGATTCACAATCGGCATTTAATTTTTATAAAGTTCTTTTATCGAATATTATAACTCAAATTCCGGAAAGTGAGGATATAATTTTTAGTTTACCGGAAGAGCTACTTGCATTGCCAATGGAATTTTTAATAACAAGCTGGAGAGAAGGTGAGAGCCCTTACTATTATGCGGACAAACAGTTTCTTATAAAAAGGAATCCAGTTTCATATACTCCATCTGTTTCGGTTTATATTAGTCAGAAAAATAAGGAAGTAACCAAAGGTCTGAAAAATTTACTTGTGGGTGATCCAAAGATTTCAGACGAAAAATTCCGGATGAGCTATCGCGGCGGAATGCTGGAAGACCAGAATTTTTCACTTAGAAATCTTGATCTGTTTCCACTTGAATATTCGCAGGATGAAATTGAAAGTATTAATGACATAATAGAAAATAATGTTGTGCTGCTTGCAAATCAGGCAACTGAAACCAATCTTAAAACCGAAGCTCCAAATAGCAATATAATTCACATTTCATCACATTCTTTTCTTTATAACATGCAGCCTTTAATCCTCTTTTCTCAGGAAGATGACGAAAAAAACAACGGGTTTCTTGAACTTGGTGAAATTGTGCAAATGAATTTGAAAAGTGATCTTGTTGTTCTTAGCTCCTGTCGTTCCGGGCTTGGTGAAGTAGAAGAGGCTGAAGGAACTCTTGGAATGCAGAAAGCATTTTTTGATGCTGGTGCAGCAAGCGTAGTAGTAAGCTTATGGGACGTGAACGATAAATACACTTCTTATTTTATGAAAGACTTTTATGAAAATCTGAGCAACGGAATGAATAAAACCGAATCGCTGCAAAAAGCTAAAGTTGATTTTATAAATAAATATTCTGCAAATCCGTATTACTGGTCAGCTTTTATTTTGTCGGGAAATATATCAAATATTTATCTGGAGAAACCAGCTAATTTTCCCCTTTCGTATTTAATTTCATTTTTAATTTTATTTGGAATTTTAGCCTCAGGTTTCTTTGTATTCCGCAAAATTAGATCAGCTCATTAGTACTCAGCCCAGCCCAAACACTTCTATTTAAAATAAATTTTAAATTGATAATTAAATGTCACTAAGAATCATTTGACGTCACTAAATAGATGAGAAGTGCAAATTATTATTAACCCGTTAAAAGGGGAGAAAAAGTGCCGATTATTAAAACTCCATATGAAATAGGAATAAAGTTCGAACAGGCAGGCTACTATCAAATTGCATATTCCTTCTTTAAAGATTGTATGTATAACCAGCAAGTTGATTTAGGTGACCTATATTTTCATTGTGGTTGGTGCGTTGAAAATCTGAGCGCTGTTAGAAAAAATGTTGCTATTGAAAACTACCTGTTAGCTGGTAAACTTGCCTTGGATGACTCTTGTAAAGCCAATGGTTATTTCAGAGCTGGTTGGATTTTTATGCATCTTAATCAAAATAGAAATGCAATCAACTGTTTTTTGAATTCAATAAAATTTTCAAAGGATAACCAATCAACTACTGAGCTTTATTCGGACTCACTTTACTGGTGTGCAGTATGCTTTGAAAGAGAAAATAGAATTATTGATGCAATTGGGTATTACAGGAAGGTAAAAGAAAATTCAGAAAGGCTTAATCCTGAAAGTCGTTACAGAGAGTTGATGTGCCTGATTGCAATTGGTTCTTTTACTGAATCTCTTGAAATATGCCGATCATTCGAATTTCCTCCGCCGGAAAAATTTCCTTCAAAAAGATACTCTGAACTTAAAAAACTTGCTGACAATGAAAGGAAAATAATAGAAGCTAGTTTATCAACTGAATTGAAATCAGGCAATTATGCAAACTGCTAATTTCGAAAACCTTATTCAAAGTAAAGATTTTGATCCTGTACAAAATGCTGATATCGCCCATCTGAAGTACATTGCCTACACCGGTCAATTCGAACTTGTTCACTCGTTAATAAAAAATGCATCGGATCAGTTTAAATCCACTATTAAAGATAAAGAAATTCTGAGCCAGGCTATTTGTGGAAGCATTAAAAGAATAAATGAACTTAAATCGGTTCATAATTATGATTTACTAAAATCTGAAAAACAATTTCTAATCGAATTACTTGTTCAATTCCGGTCGTGCTGTGAAGTTAAGGGAATTTTTCCAAGAGAATATTATGAATCAGTAATCCAGTCGGGTGAAATATTAATTCAGATAAATGATTTAAGTAAAGCGTACGAAATATTAAACGATATTTTCCATCCGGGAGTAAATAAATTTCCAAACCTGCGGGTCGATGTGATTAGTAAACTATCTTTAATTCTAAGCAGGCGAGGTAATATTGAAAAGTCTGGAGAGTTCCTGAAAAAAATGATTTATCATCCATATTTCATAACTGACAGAAACCAGATTCCGGAAATATTTGATAGCTTCAGCAAAACGGTTTTGCAGCAGGGTGATTTAAAATTATACAAGTCTTTGCTGTTTACCGGATTAAAATATTTTTACACAAACGGTCATTCCCGCAGGCGTCTATTTGATCAGATTATCAGGACTTATAGAAGTATTTTTAAACTGCTTACAAGCAATGAAGTAACAAAGTTTAATAAAATCACAGTATTTATTCATTGGTGCTATTACAAAATACCAGATTTCCGGAAAATAAAATTACATTTTATAAACCGGATATTTGATAAAGTACTATTAGCATCTTTCTATATTCTTAATTATTTAATTCGTAGAAATCCTGTAACACTTGTCAACAACTTTCAGCAAAGCACACTCCGCTTAACAAATTTTAATACTAATTCTGAAAATATTGCAAATAAATTTACTAAGACAGAAAAGAGAATATTAATAACAAGAGCGATGGGTGGAATTGGAGATTTATTGATGATGACACCCGGGATTCATGCATTAAAAGTAAAGTATCCGAAGAAAGAAATTAACCTGGCAATACCACGCAGATATTTTCCGATTTTTGAAAATAATCCAGATGTAAATCTTGTTAATATAGAAGAAGATTTTTTCATTCATTCAACGTATAATAAATGGCACAACTTCACTGATTGTCCGGCTGCGCGGGTAGAAAGCAGAACAGTTCCTAAAGTGAAAAAAAACAGGATAGAAATCTTTGCAAAAGAGTTAGGTGTAAGAGGAATCAGACTATCACGAATGTATAAACTCCCGCGCATATTTCTTTCAGATACAGAACAAGAATTTGCAAATGAATTCTGGATTAAAAGGGAACTATTGCACAAAAAAGTTATTGGAGTGCAACTGCACAGCGATGAAAACTACAGAGATTACCCACACATGCAATCTTTGGTTGAAAAACTTTCTAAATCATATACCGTTTTAGTTTTTGATGCAAATCCGATGAACGGGTTTGATTTTGAAAATGTCATTAAAGTCCATTCACTTTCCCTGAGAAAGGTTTTTTCTCTCATTCAAAAATGTGATGCTATTGTTGCTCCCGATTCATCTTTCATTCATATCGCTGCTGCATTCGAAATTCCAACCATTGGATTATTTGGACCTATAGATGGAAAACTAAGAACTAAAGACTATCCTAACTGCAGGTATGTGGATGTTAGTGAAGAATTAAAATGTATTCCCTGTTGGAGAAATAGAAATATTCCCTGCCAATTAACAGGATTGAGAAATAGTATTTGTATGGAGTCTATTTCAGTAAATAAAATAATAAATGAACTTAAACAGATTGTGAATTAATAAAATGAAAACATTAAGTAAAATTTGTGATGCGGCTGATTGGTTTGATCCGGATTTTAAAAGGATAATAGCAGAGGAATTAAGGGAGCCTGCAAAGTTTCATCGAAAACAATGGGAATTTGCAATGATATACCTTGCACTTGAAAAACTTGGTTACCTGAATGATTATAAAACAGGGCTATCAATGGGCGGCGGATGTGAGCGGGTGCTTTATTCAATAGCAAACAAGGTGAAAAAACTTTATGTAACAGATCTTTACTCTGTAGAAAATGATTGGGATACTGCAAGGGCTGCTGATCCAAATGACTTTATCAAATTGAATAAACCTTTTGAGGTTGACGATTCTAGATTTGAAGCAATTAGAATGGATATGAGGGAATTGAAATTTGAAGACAATACCTTTGATTTTTGTTATTCGTCCTGTGCAATGGAACATATTGGAGAGTATAAAGATTTTATAACTCACCTTAATGAAGTTTACAGAGTATTAAAGAATGATGGAATTTACGTTTTAACTACTGAATTTCTTTTTAATGATGAAACAATTAAAGATGAACACAACTACTACTTTTCTCCTTCATACTTAAGTAACATTATTCTAAACAGCAATATGACTCCAGTTGAAGATCCATTAATTGAATTAACGGAACATAATATAAATGTGCCATTACCTTCACGTCCTGCTAATTATTTATGTCCCGGAGGTTCAGGTGCCGAACCATTGTTTGCACAAAATATTCCTCACGTTATTTTAATGAGAGGGAAGCATCCATTCACTTCTATTTCTTTAATATTGAAAAAACAAACCGAGCGTATCAGTAAACCGTTCTTTGTTTTTAAAGGATTAGAAAACACCCGAAAATATCTTGAAAATGGGACGGGAATTTTTCTAAAGAAGCTGAATGAAAACAATTTAGTAATATCACCATTTTCAGGGTTACCTGATGGGATTTCTCATTTTTACCAGGGGCACGAAGAATTTTTCACTGCATTAAAATTAAATCAGAAGAATGATCAGACAATTTTCCATTCGGATTATCTGTGGTTGGGGGAAGGAAAGAGAATTTTAAAAATAAAAATGTCGATTGATAAATGTACTACCGGGAATTGCCATATTGAATTGAGAGTTCACAGATATGCTACAATGAATGCCAGAGAGATTGAATGCATTTATGAGAACACAATATTCATTTCAGATGAATCAGGTTTTGAAAAAGAAACTGAAATTAATTGTAATCCGGATTACAACTATGCTTTTCTTGCTAAATGTTTGAGAGGAAATATTAAGACTAATGAAATCCTGGTTCATCTTTCACCTGTTTGTAATCTAAGTAAAGAAAACATTCTTCAGGAAGTAATTGACGAAAGGACAAATTAATAAGATGATAGAATTAATTGACAAACCATCATTACGATTTTCCTGGTATTATGCAAAGAGCCATCTTAAGACAAAGTACAGGTACACGTTTCTTGGCTTCCTTTGGAATTTTTTGGAACCAGCACTTTATCTTGTAATTCTGAGTCTGGTTTTTGCCGTAATTAACAGGATGAACATAGAAGACTATGCTGTGTTCCTTTTCAGTGCTTTGGTTCCGTGGAGATATTTTGAAAAAGTTGTTAATCTAGTTATGGAATCAATTGTAAGCGGAGAGTGGCTGCATAAAAAAATGTATGTATCACCTTATGCATTTCCTGTTAACCGATGGATTACTGCAGGTTTTGAATTTCTCTTCTCAATTATTGTTGCTTTCATCCTTTTCGCATTCTTGAAAAAGGATTGGAGTATTCATCTGATAATTCTTCCTCTTTCTATAATTCCGTGGGCAGTTTTTGGTTTGGGTGTTGGCATGGTCTGTGCAGTTCTATATACTTTTTTTAGAGATATCAAACCGCTCGTTCAACTGGTATTAACATTAACTTTTTTTACATCGCCTATTTTGTTCAACCGTTCAGTTTTCGAAGCAAATTCATTTCAGGCACAAATTATGGATTGGCACCCGATAACCTATTTTGCAGAATTGTTTCAAAACCCGGTTTACCTGGGACAATGGCCAAGTTTAACTGCCTGGATTGTTTCAACCATCATTTCAGCAGTATCACTGATTGCAGGCTTATACCTGATTAATAAATACAAATCTAAATTTTACTATTCATTTTAATATGGAATCAAAAATAATTTTCGAAACTCAAAATGTTTCTGTTGAGTTTGACAAACATTCAATAAAAAGAAAAACACTTCGTGAAACAGTTGGTGCACTTTTTTCAAAGAATCATTCAGAAAAATTCTTAGCACTTAATAATATTTCCATTAAAATCAGAGAAGGGGAGCATATCGGGATTCTTGGAAGGAATGGTGCGGGAAAATCAACCTTATTGAAAGTGTTGTCAAGAGTAATAATTCCATCAAAAGGATTTGTCGCGATCGATAAAACAAAACATACAGTTCCATTACTTGAACTGGGAATTGGATTTCAACCTGACCTTTCCGGAAGAGAAAACTGTTATCTCGCCGGGTATCTTATGGGCTATGAGAAAAAAGAAATTGATAAAAAAATCAATCAAATTATTTCATTTGCTGACCTGGGACAATTTATTGACGAGCCTGTTAAAAATTATTCCTCCGGAATGTATGCCCGACTTGCTTTTTCGATTGCGACTGACATAAATCCGGATGTGCTTCTTATTGATGAGGTGTTTGGAGTTGGGGATGAATTTTTTATGCGTAAATGTATAGTGAGAATGCAGCAATTAATGAATAAAGGAGTAACAACTGTTTTTGTTTCACACAATATTGATTTTTTAGTAACACAATGCACCCGGCTTATTTGGATAGACAATGGTGAAATACAATTGGATGGTGATTCTTACAAAGTTGCAGAAGCATATAGAAATTCAGAATCAAATTTGTTTTTACGTAAAGCACAATAACTTGAGGAACTATTATGCCAAATAAATTTTATGATCCTGCTGAAACAATAATAGTCAATGCCACAAACATAGGCAGAAAATTTCAGGGTATAGGAGTTTATTCATTTAATATTATTAATGAATTGACACGTTTAAAATCGAAACTGAATTTTGTTATTTATCTGAACAAAAGCTGCAAAGACTGTTTCAGGGATATTGAATTTCCCGAAAATTTTGAGTTGAGATGGGTAACTTCATTAATTTCACCTGACCTTAAATTTAAAGGTCATCTGCTGCGTCTTATTTACTCAAACCTTCTTTCGTTGAGGTACAGAAAGTTTTTTATCTACAATACAAGCCAGATGGAAATTAATTTTTTTCGTTCCAGGCAGATTGTAACAGTACATGATATAATCCCCTTGCTTTTCAGAAAATATCATCGCAAACAATATTTCTTTTTTAAGATGTTATTGAATTATGGATTGAAAAAGGCTAATTACATAATTACACCGTCCAATCACTCTAAAAATTTACTAAGGGAAATTTATGCTCTGCCTGAAAGTAGAATTAAAGTAATCTATAATGGTGCTGATTCTTCTTATGCTGGTTCTGATGAGCCGGTTGAAAACCTTCCGGATAAGTTTATTTTATATCTTGGAAGAATTAACAAGATGAAAAATATTGGTGCCTTGTTAAAAGCTTATTACAAAATTATGGATTTAATTGAACACAAACTTGTAATTATTGGAAATGATAAAAATGCATTTTACAAAGAGTTTAATGCAACCAAATGCAATTTTCCCGCGGACCGCATCATCTTTTTAGAGAACATAACTACGGAAAGGAAAAATTTTATTCTTTCGAAAGCTTCACTTTTTGTTTTCCCGTCACTGTATGAAGGATTTGGGCTTCCACCAATTGAAGCTATGGCTAAAGGTTGTCCCGTAATTGTTTCAAATAATTCTAGTCTAACTGAAGTTTGTGGTGATGCAGCAGTTTATATTGATCCTGAAAATGTTGAAGAAATTGCATCAAAGATAATTGATGTTTTAAATAATAAAGAATTATTAAATCAAATTTCCATTGCAGGGAAAAGCAGATCAAAATTATTCAAGTGGTATTTATCAGGGATTGTACATTTAAATACTATTGAAAGTGTGGTTACATACAATCAATTTCCTGTTGAAGAAAGTATCTTAGAAATATTTTCCTTGATGGGAAATCGTCGTGAAATTATAAGCAATGCTAATTAAAACGATGAACAGATTTTTTTCAATAAAATTATAACTTCTTAAGACTTTCACTTGCAAGCTTGCCGGTTTCTGAATCGGGATTAATACTTAAAACTTTATTCCAGTATTCGCGGGCTTTTTCTTTATTGCCTCTTGATGCTGCAATTGCTCCAACATTATAAAGTGCCATTTCATCATTTGGATCGTATTCAAGAACTTTATTGTTTTGTTTTTCAGCTGAAGTAAGATCACCTTTTGTGTAATAAATAAATGAAAGTGAAAACCGTATATCTTTTCTTTTTGGATCTGTTTTCAACACTTTATTATAATATATTATTGCTTCGTCCGTTTTATGTGATGCTGCAAGAAAATCAGCAAGCTCACGAATTTTTAAAGTATCATTCGGATTATTATCCACGGCATCCTGCAACTGCTTTAAATGCTGCTTGTACTCTTCAGTTACATTTTCTTTGCTTGGTCCGGTTCCGGAAGGGTTCTTCATTTGTGAATGAATATCATCATTCGGCATGTTTTCTTGCGTAATTTCTGAATTTGTTCCGCCGGTATTTCCATTCTCTTCAGAAAGTATAAAAACAAAAACCGCAAGTGCTATAAAAACAATTCCGTATAAGTAAACAGGTTTAAATTTCATGTTCTTCTCCTAAAAAATCCATTTATAACCAAAAGTAATTGTAACACCAACGTGTATAAACATAATAACAAACATTGCAATTGCAAAAGGCAAATGTGCAATATGCCAGTAATGAAAAACTTTTTGGAAAGTTCTTAGCAGTCCTATTCTTCTTGCTAAAATTATCTCTTCTTTTGCAGCTTCAAAGACGGCTTTTTTATCAGCCCTGATTAGATCAAGATGTTTAATTCTTTTCTGAAGAGATCTGGTAAGGCTGTTAATTTCAAAAATGTCTTTAAAGTATTGTAGTGCAGCATATAATAAATTAAGTTTTTTGTATCTCTCAGGCGATGTAAGTGCCTGGTATTTTGAAAATGCCATCATATCTTCACTTAACATGCTCCTTACAGTTTTTGAAAACTCTTCTTTTTGCTCAAGTAATTCCTGCATTCCAAGTTCACGCCCCTGGATGGATCTTGGAATTCGCAGATATATAAATCTTCCGGCAACTCCGCTTAGTACAACCAGAACCATACTCCAGAAACTAAGTGAAACTATTCCACCAAATTTAAATGCTGTGTGATAAAGAACGAGAATAGGGCCAACCGTGCATAAAAATATATGAAGTTCGAGCCAGTGTTTAAGTATTCCAAAATTAAAGAGTGACCTCATTCTTTTGCGGATCATATAAATTGAAACCCCGATAATCATCATCAGTGAACCAATTATTCCTATTCCATGACCAATTGCTCCGCTTGGTTTTAACATTGCATGCCGGGCATTAAAAAATCTTTCTTCAATAGGAAGGTTGTAATATTGATAACCATAAACTGCCAGCATCAGTGTTACTATTATTCCTATGGTGAAAAAAGATGCTATGTATATCTTGTGAATTTTGGGATTCATCATCATTCGAAAATTATTTTATAATCAGCAACAAATTTAATGCAAATTTATCAAATTCTTAAAAATTGAAATATAATAGTGAAATGACCATATTTTCAGTAACATTTTGATTTAAGGAATGCAAAAAACCGGCAAGATTGATTCTTTATAATTGAAAGAAGTAATAATCTCTCGTAACAATAAAGGTAATATTAAATAATTCTCTATTTATTAGAATTTGATATTTCAAATTGCATTTATAGACCTTATTTGATAATTTTGATTTTGAAAATAATTGCTAATAATTAACTTCTTGCCTTGTTTCAGTGCGGGAAAAACAACAACATTCCGGTTTAGTTTTTAATCCAATCTATTTAACTATTAGATCGAAAAAATTATTAAGCGAACTCTCTATCCTCATCAGTTTTAAAGGAGATTTTTAATGGGCTGGTTCGGTCAATTTATTAATTCATCTGTCGGGAAAAAATTCATGATGGCAATCACTGGTTCTTTCCTGATAATCTTCCTGATAGTACATCTTATCGGAAACCTGACACTATATTTCGGTGCAGATGTATTTAACGGTTATGTTTTAACACTCGATGTTATCAAGCCTCTTATCAGGATCATTGAACTTGTTCTTCTTGCTGCTTTCATACTTCATATTTTTAACGGCGTCAGGTTATGGCTGGAAAATAAAAGCGCACGAAGTGTAAATTATAAAGTCAGCGGTTCTTCAGAAAACAGCACACTCTTTTCAAGAACTATGTTCGTAACAGGTTCGATAGTTTTTATTTTTCTTGTACTTCATCTCGGAACTTTTTTCTGGAGATTTAATGTTCACGATCCTCAAGGTCTTGCAGATCACCATCTTTACTTTGACATCGTTACGGGTTTTTTTCAAATGTGGTGGTATGCAATTCTTTATATAATTGCTGTTATTCTTTTAGGATTTCATCTCAATCATGGATTCCAGAGTGCATTCCAGACTTTTGGATGGAATCATAGAAAATATACACCGCTTATTAAAAAACTTGGAACACTTTACGCAATAATTATGGCAGTTGGTTTTGCCTCTATGCCCATTTACTTTTTCTTTTTCTACGGAGGTAATCAATGAGTAAGTTAGTATCGAATGTACCCGAAGGAAATATTTCTGAAAAGTGGACTAACCATAAATTCAATATGAAGCTTGTTAACCCGGCGAACAAAAGAAAGTTTGATATAATTGTTGTCGGAACAGGGTTAGCCGGAGCCTCTGCTGCTGCAACTCTTGGTGAGCTTGGTTATAAAGTTAAAGCTTTTACTTTTCACGACAGCGCAAGAAGAGCACATAGCATTGCGGCACAGGGTGGAATAAACGCTTCAAAGAACTACCAGAACGATGGTGATTCGACTTACAGGTTATTTTATGATACTGTCAAAGGCGGAGACTTCCGTTCACGCGAAGCAAATGTTTACAGGCTGGCTGAAGTAAGCGGAAACATAATTGATCAGTGTGTTGCTCAGGGAGTTCCGTTTGCAAGAGAGTACGGTGGACTTTTAGATAACCGTTCATTCGGTGGTGCTCAGGTTTCAAGAACATTTTATGCGAGAGGACAAACTGGTCAGCAGCTTTTGCTTGGAGCGGTAAGTGCTTTAAACCGACAGGTTGGAAACGGAAATGTAGAACTGTTTACCAGAAAAGAGATGCTCGATATAGTAGTCATTGATGGACAGGCAAAGGGAATTGTTTGCAGAAATCTTTTAACCGGAGAAATTGAAAAATATTCTGCACACGCTGTTGTACTTGCAACCGGAGGTTATTCAAATGTATTTTTCCTTTCAACCAATGCGATGAACTGCAATGCAACTGCAATCTGGCGTGCACACAAACGCGGTGCATTCTTTGCAAATCCATGTTACACACAGATTCATCCAACCTGTCTGCCGGTTCACGGTGAAGGACAGTCAAAATTAACTTTAATGAGCGAAAGCCTGAGGAATGACGGAAGAGTCTGGGTATCAAAAAATAAAAATGATAACCGTCATCCGAAAGATATTCCTGAAGAAGAAAGAGATTATTATCTCGAAAGAAAATATCCTTCATTTGGTAACCTTGCTCCGAGAGATATTTCATCACGATCTGCGAAGGAAGCTTGTGATGAAGGCAGGGGAGTGAAAGGCGGAAATGCTGTTTATCTTGATTTTAAAGATGCGATCAACAGACTCGGCAAACACACAATTGAAGAACGCTATGGAAATCTTTTTGATATGTACCAGAATATTACCGGCGAAAATCCTTACGAAGTTCCAATGATGATTTACCCTGCACCGCATTACACTATGGGTGGTCTCTGGGTTGATTATCATTTAATGAGCACAATCCCGGGATTGTTTGTTCTTGGCGAAGCAAACTTTTCTGATCACGGCGCTAACAGGCTTGGCGCAAGTGCATTGATGCAGGGACTTGCAGACGGCTACTTCGTTATTCCTTACACATTGGGAAATTATCTTGCAAGTGAAAAACCCGCAGCAGTCGGAACAGATCATCCGCAGTTTGATAAAATTGTAAATGAAGTAAAAGATTTAACAAACAAACTTCTTTCTGTAAAAGGAAAACGAACAGTTGATGATTTTCACAAAGTTCTCGGAAGAATTATGTGGAACAAAGTAGGTATGGCAAGAAACGAAAAAGGTTTGAAAGAAGCGACAAAAGAAATCAAAGAATTAAAAGAAGAATTCTGGAAAGATGTTACAATTCCCGGAAGCGGGGAAGATGTAAACCAGACTCTTGAAAGAGCCGGACGTGTTGCAGATTATTTTGAACTTGGTGAGTTGATGGCAAAAGATGCACTTGACAGGAATGAATCCTGCGGTGGACATTTCAGAGAAGAATACCAAACTGAAGAAGGCGAAGCAAAACGTGATGATGAAAATTATTCTTATGTAGCAGCCTGGGAAAATAATAATAACGGAGACTGGACTCTCCACAAAGAAACACTTGAATTTGAATTTGTGAAATTAGCAACAAGGAGTTATAAGTAATGGAAGCAAAAAATCTCAACTTAACTCTTAAGATATGGAGACAAAAAAGCAGAACTGCTGTCGGCAGTTTTGTTGATTACAAGGTAAACATCTCTCCTGAAGCATCGTTTCTTGAAATGCTTGATGAAATTAACAACGAGCTTGAAGCAAAAGGCGAAGAGGCTATCCATTTTGAAAGTGATTGCCGTGAAGGAATTTGCGGAACCTGCGGACTTGTAATTAACGGACATCCGCACGGACCGCTGCCGAAAATTGCAACCTGCCAGCTTCATATGCGTAACTTCAAAGATGGTCAGACAATCTGGGTTGAACCATTCAGGGCAAAAGCATTTCCTGTTATAAAAGATTTAATGGTTGACAGGTCCGGCTTTGATAAGATTCTACAGTCGGGCGGATTTATTTCTGCAAATACCGGCGGTGCACCGGATGCAAATGAAATTCCGATTGCAAAAGATAAATCATCTTTAGCATTTGATGCTGCAGCCTGCATCGGCTGCGGGGCCTGTGTTGCAGCTTGCAAAAATGCTTCTGCAATGTTGTTTGTTTCTGCTAAAGTTTCACATCTTGCACTTTTACCGCAAGGGCAGGCAGAACGCTACCGCAGGGTTGAAAAAATGATTAAGGTTATGGATGAAGAAGGTTTCGGAAGCTGCACTAACACTTATGCCTGCGAAGCCGAATGTCCGAAAGCAATTTCCGTTACCAACATTGCACGAATGAACAGGGATTATATAGTTTCTAAATTCAAATCCGAAGAAGAAGTAACTGCTTAATATTGTCATCCCGAATCCTGCTTTAGAAGGTGAGTGATCTTACTTCCAATTTTTTCTCAACCCCGGTTCGCCGGGGTTTTTTATTTAATTAATAACATCTTTTTAGATAAAATAACCTCATTAGTTTGAAGAATATAAAAATATAATCCGCTGCTATAATCAGAAGCATCAAAATTAATTTTATGTATACCGTATATTAGATTTTCATTTACCAGGGTTTGAATCAATTCACCTTTTAAATCATAAATTAATAGTTTTACATTTGATTCTTCAGGAAGATAATAACTTATGACGGTTGATGGATTAAATGGATTGGGGAAGTTTTGATAAAGAATATATTTTCTCGGTGGGGCTAATTTTTCCTTTTCAACTTTAGTGATTCTTCTTCCGTATTCGTTACTGTCAATCAGAGCATATACTAAATTTGTGTTTCCACAACCAAACTCACAAGCTACACTATGAATAAAACCGAGATTCCTTGCCAGATAATAATTAACTAATGGAATCATAGACTGATCCTCTAATTCTTTAACATCAGTGATCAGACCAAGAACAGTATCTTTATATTCGGAAACACAATAACTGCTTAGTTGAATACCGGAACTGCCATTACCGAATCGTCCTCCTGTAAAGTAATCACCCGGTTGGGCAAGAAGACTATCAATTAAGTATTCACTATTATTAAAGAGTGTATCACCTGAATACCTGTAGACACAGCCGGTTAAACTATCTACCCGTTCATAAATATTTAACGTATATCCATTTTCCGGAATCTCTTCCCTTAAGCGGATCTTGTACTTATAGTTATTTGGAAGAATTGTATCGCCGACTATTAGAATAGAATATGCTGATGAATCTGCGGGAAATGGAAATTGCCAAAAATATTCTTTGTATTCCCAGTAATTTCCTGTCTTTAAAGGATAATATTTTAATGCTTCTACCAGAGAATCGGGTTGAGCAAAAGCAAAACCTGTAAAGACAATAAATAATATTAAACATTTCATATAATTTTCTCCCTGGCAACTATTACAAACTTCCCCAATATTATTCAGGAATTCAATAAAACCTTTGTAAATAAATCAAAATCACGGTTAACATTTAACCGGGATTTTTTTATTTTTAGTGACTAACAATGGAAGAACTGTGATGTTTGAGCGAGATATTAAGTTTATCAGCGATTTTTGTATAAACCAGATCAGGGAACTGGGTACATCTTTCACTTATGAAAAGCTGGCTACTTTAGAACTCCACCCGGCAATTCTTAAATACGTTTCTGCCGAGCTTGATTTTATGATCTATGCCGACAGGCGGAAGCTTCTTCAGAATTCTTATTTCGATTACTCCGGGAAAGAGATTTCACTTTATTTCAAAAAGATGGCTGAGGAAGTTAAAAAAACAAAACGAATTTCAATTGAAGATATAAAGAAGCTGATCCTGCAGGCAGTTTCTTTCAATGCAAATTATGTCGTAAGACCAAAATGGTCATTAACAAAGCTTGTTTACAATGATCAGAAATCTATCCCTGTTGAAGAGCTTGAGATGATGTTGAACTACATTTATTACTACGATTATATCAACAATGTTCTCTCATCATATTTAGCTAAGAGAAAAGCTGTGCAGATGAATCTTACCGAATTTGATCTGATCCTAAATAAAATTGAAAGAGAGCTTCTTAAAGCAAACACTGAACAGCTTGTTAACAATTCACTTAATTCAATAGCAGATTTTTTCAATATAGGTGGAGTAAGTAAATCAAGAGTGTCTCCTGCTGCAGTTGAAATGCTTTTAAGAGAAAAAAATCTTACTGATCATCTTTTAAGACTCCGCAGTGCAATTCCTGAAACCGCAAAGAAGACTTACGAGATAAACGATATAAAAAGCGTTATCTATTCTACCGTGCCTGTTCAGCCGAATTCAATTCAGGGGTTTGATGAAGAAAAAAAGACGATTGAAAAAGTAGAAACTCCGGTTGAAACTTCAGAAGATTCCGAAACCAAAGAGGATGAAAAAGAAAGTGAATCAGTGCAGGGGAGTGAGGCAGATAGTGATTCTGCTGTTGATGAAGAGATTCTGAAGAATGAGTTAGAATCTGCAGAATTGAAAATACCCGACTCTAGTCTTGAACAAATTGATGAAGAGTTAAAAAAAGATCTTGAAGAAATTGTCAGGCTGGAAGAACAATTGGAAGAAGAAGACAACCAGGGTAGTTTTGAAGAGATTTTTAATAAAGAAATGGAAGAAACTTCAGCCAGGCAGGACGAACCGGAATCCCAGGAAACTTCTGAAGCAGAAGCAGAGATAAAAGAGGAATCAGAAATTTCTTCCGAACCTGAAAGAATTTCACCAACCAATGGTGAAGCAGTAATTGAGGAATCAATTGAAGAGAAAGAAGAAGAAAATGTTTCTCCTGTTGAAGATGAGCTGAACCAGATTGAATCTGAATTAAACAGGGAAATTGTAGAAGAAAATTCTGAGATGGACCTAACTGATGAACAGCAGGAAGAAAAGATTGAACAGGATTACAAGACAGAGAAAGAAATCATAAGCGAAATGCTGCAGGACCATTTTGGTGATGACCAGGTTTCAAATACAGAAGATCAAAAAGAAGAAGCCGATAAACTTGAAGAAGAATTAATTGAAAAACAGTCTGAAGTAGAAAATGACGAAAATATTGTCGAGAATGAAACTGAAATCACTGAAGAGGAAAAAACAATTGAAAAAGTTGCAGAAGAAGAATCTTTGGTTACTGATTATGTAAAGACTCCTGAGGAAGAATTGATGGATATGTTCGAAGATTTAGAAATAATTGAACGGGGAAAAGCTGATTTTACTGATATCGCCTCAACAGAAGAGGAAACACCCGGGGAGCTAAATGTGGAAGAAGAAGTTCAATATGATGATTTATCAGAAATGGACCAGGTTGAACATGACTTGCGAACAATTGACGAAATAGCCTTCTCAGATGATGAAGTTGAAATTGTAACTGAAGAAAAGCAAGCTTCGAAAGAGCCGGAACATAAGGAACCACCACAAAACAACTATCAGCCATCTGCACCAGTTCAAAAAAGAGAAGTTCCGCGGACTGAATCAAAACCATCTCCAAGGTCTTTAAGGAAAAAAGATCTTTTATCATACCTCAAGGGAAAAGAAATAAGAAAAATAATTTCCAATGTTTTTAATGGTGATGAAGTTGATTTCGTAACCAGCACAGAAAAGATTATGGAATGCGGGTCATACCGTGAATCAACGGATATTATAAAAGGAATTTTTCTTTCTTATAAAATTAATCCCTACTCTAAAGAAGCACTAATATTAACAAACGCAGTTTCTAATTACTTCAGGCAGGCATAATGTTTATCGATTATGCCGTCATCGAGGTAAAAGCAGGTGATGGCGGGAACGGCGCGGTTGCATTCAGAAGAGAAAAGTATGTTCCCAAGGGCGGACCTGCTGGCGGAAACGGCGGTAACGGAGGGAATGTTATAATTGAAGCTCACCACAACTTAAATACTCTGCTCGATACCCGTTATAAAAAAAAATATCACGCAGGAAAAGGTGAACCAGGCGGCAGCTCGCTTAAGGATGGGAAAAATGGAAAAGATGTAATTATTAAAGTTCCTGTTGGAACCATAATTAAAAATCAGGCAGATGAAAAAGTCCTTTTTGATCTGGATAAAGACGGGGAAAGAGTTGTTGTAGTAAAAGGAGGGAAGGGTGGAAAAGGGAACAGCAATTTCGCTACACCGACAAACCGAACTCCCCGCTATGCAGAATCCGGTTTACCTGGTGAAGAAAGAAAAATTATTCTTGAACTCAAATTAATTGCAGATGTTGGACTGGTAGGATTTCCAAATGCGGGTAAGTCAACATTGATTTCGGCAATATCTTCAGCAAGACCAAAAATTGCCGACTATCCTTTTACAACTTTAGAACCAAATCTTGGAATTGTTAAGTACAAAGATTACCAGAGCTTTACAGTTGCAGATATTCCCGGAATAATTGAAGGAGCTCATAAGGGAAAAGGATTAGGACACAAATTTTTAAAGCATATTGAACGGACAAGAATTTTACTTTTGCTAATTGATATAACCTCTGAGAATTATAAAAAGGATATCGAAGTTTTAATGAAAGAACTGATGAACTACAGCAGCAAATTAGTTAAAAAGAAAATTCTGCTTTCATTTTCAAAAGCAGACCTGGTTGGAAATGAAGAAATTGAAAAAGCGGAATCGTTCAGATTTAAAGATTCTGATGATAAGCCATTGGTCTTTTCTTCAGTTTCAAGAACAGGATTGGAGAATTTATTGAACAGACTATGGAAAGAATTGCATTCGCCTGATGATTAGTGTAAAAAATTGATTAGTTGATTCAAATCAAAGATTTTTTGAAAATATTAAGAAGTGTGGCTATATTTACAAGCTAAAACCTGGCGGGGTAGCTCAGTCGGTTAGAGCAGTGGAATCATAATCCACGTGTCGGGGGTTCGAATCCCTCCCCCGCTACGAATTAAAGGAGATAAAGTATGTATACATTATTAATTTCAATAACAGCAATCGCATCAATTTTATTGATCATTGTAGTACTTCTGCAAGCCAGTAAAGGCAGCGGATTAGCAGGCACATTTGGTGGTGCAGGTATGGGCGCAATGTTTGGCAGCCGCAGAACTGCTGATTTTTTAAGTCGTGCAACCTGGTGGCTTGGCGGAATAATTGCAGGACTTGCAATCATTATTAATTTGTTCTTTTTACCGGGGAAGGTTACACAGGAACAGAGAAGTGTAATTCAACAGACTGGCAGGCAGAATGTTCCTGAAACTCCGACTTTGCCTCCACAAAACCAGCTTCCACAGGATAACGGTCAGTCACAAGGTAATTAGTTTTTATTAACTTTATTTTCAAAGTCCTGTTGATCAATATCATCAGGACTTTCTTCTTTTAAATCTGCAAGTGCTTTTATAATTTCATCCTGAATATCACGATGCATATACTGACCGCCTTTTTCAAACTGAAAGATGATGCTTACAATTAAATCTTCACCATCCTTTGTTGTAACATATCCCGAAACGGAACTTACTCCGTTTAATGTTCCCGTCTTTCCGTGAAAATTATTTTGTGCAGGAGATCTTCGCATCCTGTCTTCAAGTGTCCCGTCAATACCTGCAATGCTCAATGCATTATAAAAGTCATCAAAGTTTGCAATATCAAAGTACATTTTTTCCAGCAAACCGATTAATGCACCAACAGTAATCTGGTCAAATCTTGAAATTCCCGAACCATCAACAACGGAAGTACCGTCTGCAAAAATCCCATTATCTTTAATGAAGCTGAGAATTGCCTGTGTGGAGTAAAACGAATTTCCCTGTTCTCCGCTGTAAACAGCTCCGATTTTTTTGAAAAGACATTCTGCAAGAAAATTATCACTGTGCTTGTTAATTTCTTTTATAAGTTCACGCAATTCGATTGAAGATTCAGTAATTAAATATGCATCCTTCGGCGTAATTCCTTTTTTATAATTTCCTGTAACTGTAATATCGTTTTTAACCAATTCATTTTTTAACTCTTTGGCCACAAAGGTTGGCGGATCAGAAACATAGACAAAATAAGTTCTGTACCGTCCTCTTCTTTTTTTAGTAACTGTAGTTTTGTTTCTATCAAGCACTAGTGCTGAAACAGGTGGAAGCTTAACATTTGCTCTTTCATCTCTAATCCAGTCATCCCGGGTATATACTTCATCAAAGTATGTGTCATCACCAATAATATCACCCGTAATCGATTTAATATTTAATTCATTTAAATGGTCAACCATTTTTTCAAGATCTTCTGTTGTGAAAGTGGAATTACCAAATCCTTTTATATAAAGATTTCCATTTATTTCTCCATCAGAAAGATTGTTATCATCAGTATATAATTTTGTTGAAAGAAGATAATCGCCACCCATAATTTCTAAAGCAACTGCTGTAGTAAAAAGTTTTGTATTAGATGCAGGTATCATCGACTGGCGGTGATTGACATTAAATAATGTGTCGCGTGTTAACGGGTTATAGATTAACAAACCAACTTTAGTACTTGCGTTAAGCCTGTTAAGGATTTTTTCTATTTCTGCTTTTACCTCTTTAAGTGATGATGCATTTGCAATTGAATAAAACATTAAAATTATGGGTAGTACAAGTTTTAGTCTCATAAGATTTTCATTTATAATTAATCATCGGCAATTGTTTGAATTAATAGCATTAAAAACTATTTTTAACCCCTGTTTTTTAACAAATAAATTTATTATTAATTATAACTCACAATGAGTTTTAATATTTAATTGATAAACCTAATACAGTTATAAAATTTTAACAATTCAAAAATAAATTATGTCTAAAAATCACAAAACAAAAAAAGCGTACGAAGATCCCGAATTCCTGAGTTCATCTGAAGGAAGAAGTTTAAGGATTTTATCTGAATATTTTCAGCCGAGAAGCAAATTCCGGAAACACAAAATTTTAGATACGATTGTTTTCTTTGGTTCAGCAAGATTGAAATCAAAAAGAGAAGCAACCAAAGAATATAATACTATTAAAACACTGGACCCTAAATCAACAGCATCATTCGCGAAAAAACTGAAGGAAGCTCAGCAGCTTGTTGATTTATCCCGTTATTATGAAGATGCGGTTGAGTTATCACGGAGACTAACCGAATGGTCTCTTGGACTTGAAATTAATGCAAACAGGTTTATTGTTTGCACCGGCGGCGGACCGGGAATTATGGAAGCAGCTAACAAAGGAGCTCGTAAGGCAGGCGGCTATTCGATCGGTTTAAATATAAGCATACCTTTTGAACAGTTTGTAAACAAGTATGTAACTCCCGATTTAAGTTTTGAATTTCACTACTTCTTTATGAGAAAGTTCTGGTTTGCGTACCTTTCAAAGGCTCTTATTATTTTTCCTGGTGGATTCGGAACTATGGATGAGTTTTTTGAAATGCTTACACTTATTCAAACAGGAAAGACAAGAAAGAAGCTGGCCATTATTGTTTATGATGAAAAATTCTGGAAGGAAATAGTAAACTTTGATGCACTTGTAAAACATGGCTTGATAAGCGAATCTGATTTGAAATTATTTTCGATTTGCAATTCTGTAGATGAGGCATTCAAAATTATTGTTGAACATCTGGAAAAACATTATAAGTCTAAAGAACCCGTTCCGATTTTTGAACCAAATATTCATTTACGGTAATAAAAAAGCCCCTTAAAAAGGGGCTTAATTTTTACTTGTTCAAATAATCGGGTCTGTGTGCCCTTCGTGCGGCTTTAATTTTCTCCATTCGTTTCTTAACAGAAGGTTTTACAAAGAAAGTGCGTTTCTTATATTCCTTTAACACTCCAGATCTTTCATATTTCTTTTTAAATCTTCTAAGCGCTTTATCGATGGATTCGTTTTCGCCTACGCTAATGCCAACCAAATTATTTCACCTGCCTTTATTAGTTGTTTAGTGATTCAATTAATTTTTTAAAACCTGATTTCTGAAATTCTACTGCTATTGAATGTTGACCATTCGATAATGTATCTTTTGAAACTACTTTCCCGAAATCATCCCAGTTCTGGTGATAAATAGATTCACCAACTTTAAACGATTTTGCCGGGGAATAAACAGTACAATCTTCGTTCTCGATTCCATCCAGTTTAGGCTTTGTATTTGTGTTAACTTCATTCAGATCAACTATCATCAGATGTTTACACTTTTTACATTTTGCCCATTTTTTGTTTTCTTCACCTGCAAAATCAGCAGTAATTTCCATTTTTTGAACAACATTGCATGAAGTACAATAAGCTTCGATATTTTTTAACCGCGCCATCTCCAACTCACAGTTTATATTAGAACGAACCACTAAATTAAACTTATTTATTCCGATAATCAAATACTTCAGTGTATCTAATTTATGGCTGGCTGTAAATGACAATTTTTCCTGGAAAATAATGCTATTTATTCTGTAAGAGTGGCTTTGTTGATTCGTTTTTCAAACTTTTTCTTTAATGAAACAGGATTTTCAATTTTGGGGAGTGAATCTTTTACCAGGTTTTTAACGGCTTTCTGGATCTCAAATTCAGCTGAAAGAATAGAATCCTGCTTCATATTTTCTTCCGTTTTTATTCTTCTTTCTTCACCTTTTAACTCATCATCCAGAACAGATGCAATGGGATAGTCAGGTTCAACTTCGCCTGTGAATTTGAATATATTTTCACCGGTTTCATTTTCAATAAAGGATTGATAGAACAATAAATTCCGCGCCCGGAAAAGTCGCATACAAACAACTCCATCAGGAACATCAACAAAATCACCTGTAATGTCGTAATTGAAACCATGAAGATCATGTAGTATTAATACAGTCTTTAGCACTGAAGGAAGAGCAGAAATTCTATCACGTAATTTTTTGGATGGGTTACTTTCTTGAAGGATCTTTTGAATTTTTTCTTTTTCAATTTCAGAAGTAAGAATAAATCCTTTGTCATTCTTTATGTCTTTCTTATTAAAATCATCGTGAAATCTTTTTAGCACTATTCGTAAAAGCCAGTTCTTATAATCGGTTGTGATATAAGTCTGCTCATAAAATTCCATTGCACTGATATATGAAAGCTTCAATAATTTTTTTGCTTTCCGAAAATTCCCTGTTAGCCAGTAAGAAATATTAAATAGCGGATCAATTTCCTCCTTTGCAATTTTATTCAGTAGTTTATCGTTCTCTTTGCTTCTTTTAAGGTTTGGTAAATTTGGATTGCGGGGAATCATTTTATAACTAACGCATTTCCTTTAAATAATTCCGGATGTTCAGTATCAAAAAGAAATCCGTTAATAACAGCAAATCTAATATTCCCTTCTTTTTTTAAAACAAAATTCGGGGAGCCATCAACATGAATTGAATCATCAATTCTATTGTTTCCATTTAGAATAATGTTTAACGGAATATCAGGAAATTCAGAAATATAATCAGATGCATTTAGCCTGATATTTGTAAAGCCGCGGCTTAACAGATTTTTGTAATCCAGCTTTTCAATTTCTGCAGGATTATTCATTGCAGTGGGATATGTTTTTCCCGGATCAACAGTGTATCCTGAAAAATCAAAATCATCATAGCCGGAAAAAACCGAAAGATCACCCAGATCTTCAATTGATCCTGCTAAATAAAATTTGTTATGATTGTCAAAATCTTTTTCATCAAAATTAATTCCGATATCAATAAAATATTCTTTATCCCCATTTAATACTTTTAAGTTCCGATAAATGACATCCATCATTTGTTTTTCATTTGATGGAATTGATTCATAAACATCCAAGGGAATTTCATCGTATGATTTTTCAGCAATACTTTTGAATGACATTAATAAAATTAGATAATTAATTTTTCTCTGGAATTGTCTTTCCCTGTTATCTCGCCAGCCACCTGATTCAACTAAAACTGTGCTTGTTCCCCATTTTGTAAAATTATCTCCGAATGCACGCGGTTCAAAGTCATCTGAGTATTTTGCAATATGACCAGGAATAAATCCATTCAATAAATTAAAAAGATAACCAATCAGCTTCATCGATCTTTCCCGGACAGGCGTAATCGTTTTATCATAATCAGGGGCAGGAGCAAGAAAAGAAATTGCTGCAGGATTAATTGAAATTCCGGCAGTATATTCTCTGCTCTGATCATGAAGGTTGAATCCGAATTCTGCTTTCAGACTATCGAATACATTTTTGAGAATTATAGCTTCGGGAGTTTGCTGCCTGACTGCATCACGGTTCAGATCTATTTCGAAAATATTTCTTCTCTGGAAAACTTCTGCTCCGTCAGGATTCACCATTGGCAAAACGTAAATAGTAATGTTGTTAAGAATAAATTCCTTCAGTTCTGTAAATGAATTTTTATCAGCAAAGAAATTAAAAATATCGAATAGTGAGGCTGTTGCTGTCGGTTCATCGCCGTGCATTTGTGACCATAGAAAAACTTTTATTTTGCCGTTTCCAAGTTTGATGAGGCTCAAAGATTTACCTTCGGCAGAATCTCCAACTTTATTAACGGAAAAAATCTTGTTATCTTTTAACTGCTCTATCAATGGCTGGATATCAGAATGTTTGAATCTTCTGTTTGTAAGGGATTTTTCCCTGAAATTTTCATAGGAATAGTAAAGATCCCATGCAGTCTGAAAGTCCTGGGCTATTAGATTTGACATAAAAAGTAAGCTGATAAAAATAATTCGAATCATTTTTAGAGTGAATTTAATAATTAGCAATCTGATTTGCTAAAATTTTTGAAACGAAGGAGATATTATGAGTACAAAAACATTAAAGCTTGGTTCAATGCTTCCCGAATTTAATCTTCCTGCAACAGACGGAAAAAATTATTTTCCCGATTCCTTTGCAGATAAAAAAGCATTGATTGTAATCTTTAGCTGCAACCACTGCCCTTACGTTCAGGCTTATGAAGAAAGAATTAAACAAATTCAGGAAGATTATTCTTCAAAAGGTGTTGCAATAGTTGCAATCAATTCCAACGACGATAAAGAGTATCCTGATGATTCATTTGAAAATATGAAGAAACGTGCGGATGAAAAACATTTTAATTTTCCGTATTTGCGGGATGAAAGTCAGGAAATTGCAAAAGTATTTGACGCTTCACATACACCCGAAATATTTTTATTCGATGAAAAAAGAGAACTGGCTTTTCATGGTAAGATAGATGACAACTGGCAGGAACCTGGAAAAGCAAAAAGCAAATATCTTCGTGAAGCTCTGGATGAATTGCTGGAAGGAAAAGAGATTTCAGTCCCGGAAACTTTTACAATTGGTTGTACAATAAAGTGGAAGAAATAATTCAGGGTTATTAATACATAAATCCAAAGTTGATCGTAACAAAAAATCCGCCGATAGTTTTATTGTATTTTCCCTGCAGACTTTCGACACCCTTATTAAAGAAATTTATCCAGTAATAGCGGAAATTTAAACCGATCAGGTTTGATTTATCCAGACCGAAGTTTGCACCGAATCCTAAATAACCTCCAGCGGCTAAATAGAAGTTAGCATCACCAAAAGCGTTAAAATATTCTTTTGAGTATGGAGTTGTAATAACTAATGTAGGACCAACCCCTGCATTAAGGTAAGGTCTGAGATTATCTTCAAGCTGGTATTCGAAAAGACGATATTGCAGACCGATGTTTATGGGGAACTGGAATATCCTGTTCTTTTTTCCGTAGGTATAAGTGTTTCCAAAAATATCGATATACTCAAACTCGCGTTCGTCTTTTGC
This sequence comes from uncultured Ignavibacteriales bacterium, assembly GCA_963715745.1. Taxonomy (GTDB): domain Bacteria; phylum Bacteroidota; class Ignavibacteria; order Ignavibacteriales; family Ignavibacteriaceae; genus CAWGJF01. The sequence continues at coordinate 3,214,817 of OY970271.1, read as the reverse complement.
TTCTGAAATTGAAATATCTGCAAACCATGTTAATTTATTCGAAGTTTGATGTCGATAAAAACCGCCGAGTCCAAAACCACTTTCGCCAATCATCAGATCAAGTCCAAGTGCATTTGGTGGAAATGTGCCAGGTGGATCAGGAGGAACGATTTCACCGATTTCCTGTGCAAAAATTATCATAGGGAAAAAAGTTATTATTAACGTAATTAATATTCTTTGCATATTTTTCTTGAAGTTTTATTCTAAATTAATCATCGGAATTACAATATCAATAGCATATTTAAGAATATTTGATGAAAACAAACCTTGACACATCCGAATATTGGGATAACAGGTACATTTTGGGTAAATCCGGTTGGGATTTAAAAACTCCCACTCCAATTTTTTCGGATATTTTAAATAAAAGAAAATAATTAAGCCGGGCAAGCTAATTATTTTGGGTGCAGGGAAAGGTTATGATGCAGTTGAAGCAGCAAAATTCAGCTATGAAGTTACTGCAATTGAGTTTTCAAAATCTGCAGTCGATTTTGGAAAACAGTTAGCGGAAAAAGAAAATGTAAAAATTAATTTTATTACAGGAGATTTTTTTGAACTATCCGAAAATCATTTTGAAAAATACGATTCGGTTTACGATTATGTTACTTATTGTGCAATTAATCCGGATAGAAGAGATGAATATGCTAAACTGGTTGCTTCACTACTAAAACCAGGTGGAAAGTTTGTTATAATTTTATTCCCTGTTGAGGAAAGACCGGGTGGACCTCCGTTTGGTGTTAATAAAGTCGAAGCAGAAAAACATTTTTCAAAATATTTAAAACTGATTATATCGACCAATAAAATTAATTCCATAAAACCGAGAAGAGGTAGGGAAATTCTTCAGGTTTATCAAAAGCAAATATGATTCTTTCAAAAAATAGAATAACAGAAATCAATCCTGATGAAATAATCAGCAGAAAGCTAGTTGATGAAGATATGGAATCGCTGCTAATTGTTGTGCCGACTAACAGGAAGATAAGGCATTACAAACGTGAGCTTATTTCCACTTCTCCAAATAAAGCGGCAAGCTCACTGAATCTTGAAACAATCGGTACGTTTGCCTATAAGATTTTATCAAAAGGTTTAAATGAAGCTTCGTTAATAAGTGAAGAAGCTGCGATCATTTTGCTTAAACAAAGTTTTAACGAATCGAAGTTGAATTATTTTTCACAATACAGAGATGGAATTCCTTCCGGCACTTTACAAAGAATAAAAAATGTTATTAGTGAATACAAGCGGCAGAGAATTACTGCGGATACATTAATGAAGGAATCAGAAAAGCTTATAGGAACTGAGAAAAATAAAGCGGAAGATATTGTTAAAGTATTCTCAGTCTATCAAAAAAAACTTAACGAGCTTAAAGTTAAAGAAATCGGGGATGTATATTTTGAATTGAATCAATTGAGTAAAAATGATTTCGACAGTTCATTTAAAAGTGTTTTTGAAAAAGTTGATACGGTAATAATTAATGGCTTTGACGAATTTACTTCACCTGAAATTTCAATAATTAATTCTGTGGCAGAAATTAATGGGATAAATCTTTTTGTAGTATTTGATTATTATCGTTTTAACCCGCCAATTTTTTCACATCTGGATAAATGCTATAAAAAATTTGAAGCTGAAGGATTTTTTGAAATAAAGGATACCTCAATTGAACAGCTTCCTCCATTCAGAAAGGTGATACGGGAAAAATTATTTATTAAGGAAACTGAAAAGAAAAATGAATCGTTTAAAGATAAAATCCATCTGATTACAGCCAGAAACCGTGAGCAGGAAGTTGAACTAATTGCAAAAGAAATTAAAACGCTTCTACTTAAAAATAAAATTGAACCTGAAAATATCTGTATAGTTTTTAATCTTATAGAAAAATATTCTCCGGTAATCCGTGACAGGTTTTCCAAATTCGGCATTCCATACAACTTAACAGATCGTTTTTCGCTTTCAAATTCGGAGGTAATTTTATCATTAATAAATTTCCTGGAGGTTGCCGAAAACGATTTTTATTACAAAAATATTTTCCGTGCACTGAGCAGCAGGTTTATTCAAATCGAAGGAATTGACCTTTCAAATATTTTAAGAACCTCAGTTGATTTGAAAATTGTTTCCGGCTATCAAAACTGGATTTCGAGAATTGAAAATAAAATTCAGGAAATAATTGAGGAAGAGGAAGAATATTACGATCCGCAAAAGAAAATTGAACAATACAAAAAAGCAAAGAAAGATATTTCGGAAATCAGGAAAAATCTTGAACCGTTTCTGAAAAAAAATACTATTGAGCAGTTTTTGTCAGCATTGAAAAACCTGATTTTCGGGATGCAGATGCCAGCAAAGATACTTCAGTCCCCGAATGAAATATCTGAAAAACAGAGCAAGGCGCTGACAACTTTTCTTGAAAGTATTGAAGAAATTTTTTCTCTTTTAGAAAAAGAATATGGAAAAGATAAAAAGCACTCGCTAAGATTTTATCTAGAACAGATCAGAACATTTGTAAAATCAGCCAGGTATAACATCCAGGAAAAACCGGGCTACGGTGTACTGGTAACAACCCCGAATGAAATCCGCGGCTTACAGTTTGATTATCTGTTCATAGGTGGAATGAATGACGGAGATATGCCTACAAGATTTTCCCCGGAAATATTTTTCTCTGGCTCATTTGCTAAAGAAGAGCTTGTTCATCAGACAGAAGAGAAATATCATTTTTATCAATCTCTTTGTGCGTGGAACAAATCGCTTTATCTCTCTTATCCTGAATATGATGATAAGAAAGAACTGGTGCAGTCAATTTTTCTGCGTGAGTTTTTAAACACTTTTGATGTAATACATAAATCTTCAAAAGATTATTCTGATAAAATTTATTCGAAAGAGGAATTCCTCGAATATGTCGGAACTTTGAGCGAAGAACAATTAATGGAAATTACATTTCCCAAAGAAATTTCTGTTTCAAAAGAAAGTTTAATAAATGCATTAAAAATTGATAAACTACGGAAAGAAAAACCTTTTGAAGAATCGGCTTTTACCGGATTTGTGGATTTTAATCTTGATGAAAATACTAAAGCAGGTCTGAATGATTTAGCTGATAAAGAATATTCTGTTACAGAACTTGAAACGTATGCTAAATGTCCGTTTAAATATTTTGCTGAAAGAGTTCTGAATCTTTCCCTACCTGAAGAACCGACTGAAGATCTTGAAGCAATTGAGCTTGGAAGTATTCTTCATTCAATACTTTATGAGTTTTATTCACAAATTACTAAAGATGGAATAAGAATAAGGGGCTGTCCAGATTCTGAATTTAAAAAATTAACAAAGTCGATTTTTGAAATTGCTGAAAAGAAATTTTCGAAGCTGATTCTGAATTCTCCGTCTGCGGCTTTTGAATCTGAAAAAGTTCTGGGAATTGAAGGGAAAAAGGAGAATTCAATTTTGTACAAATTTCTCGTTGAAGAAAGAAATTCGGAAGATGGTTTTATTCCTTCCTTTTTCGAATTTGGGTTTGGAAAAGTTAAAAAAGCAAAAGGAGAAGGCGGAAAATCAAATGAAGTAAAAGTCGGTGATGTAAAACTAAGAGGAAAAATTGACAGGATTGATATTGATAATGAAAATGATTTGATAAAAGTCATTGATTATAAACTGAGCGGAAGTTCTGCATCAATAAAAGATTACGAAGATGGTTTGGCACTTCAGCTTCCGGTTTATCTTTTTGTTGCAAAACAATTAATCAGAGCGCAGCTTAAAAAAGACTTTAGAGCAGCACCGCCTGAAATTTATTCTTTAAAATATTCCGAAAAAGATTTTGGAAAAAAGATTGCCGGTGTCAGAAAACCAAGAAGTAAAAATGCCGATAAAAATGTGATGAATGAGGCCGCAGAAGAATTAATAAAAATCGGGATTGAGTCTGTACAGAAATATGTAAAAGAAATCTCGGCAGGGAGATTTAACCTTTCAACTTTATCAGAAAGGGAAAACAAAATCTGCAGGTACTGCAGCTTCAGATCAATTTGCAGAATACAGGAGGTGAATTAATAAAAAATCCCGCCGAAGCGGGATTGAATTGTTAATTAATAATTGTCAATTATTCATTATTTGATCAAGATCATCTTCTTTGTTGAGATAAAAGACGAACCATCATTACCTGCTGCACTTATTCTATAATAATAAACACCATTTGATAAGCCACTCGCATCAACATTCAATTCGTGGAAGCCAACGCTGTAATCAGCATCCGCTAGTGTGGTTGTTTTTTCACCAAGCGAGTTGAACATTTCAATCTTAACTTTCGAGTCAACAGGCAATGCAAACTTGATGACAGTCGAAGGATTGAAAGGATTTGGATAGTTCTGGGAAAGCACAAATGTTTCCGGCTTATTAATTTCAGCTTCCACAACTATTGAATAAGTAAAAGAACCATCGTAATCAATCTGCTTTAGCCTGTAAAAATAATTCCCTGCTGTAACTGATTTATCAGAGTAACTGTAATCATGAACCTGGGTTGTTGTTCCGTTGCCATCAACAAAAGCAATTTCGCTAAAGTTGGTGTTATCTCTGCTTCTTTCAATACTGAAACCCGAGTTATTTGTTTCGGTAGCAGTTGTCCATTTTAACTGAACTTTATTTTCTAAAGTAATTGCAAAAAATGCAGAAAGCTCAACCGGAACGGGATTATCTTCAATTGTAAAATTAACATTTGAAATATCGAAGAAGATGTTTCCAACAGCTTCAACCTTTATTCTCGCCTGTGTTGTAGGCAGATTCGGAATTGTTACATCTTCGGTTCCGTCATTAGCAGTTCCGGATAGAAGAACTTCACTAAAATTATTTCCGCCATCAGTTGAAAGTAAAATATTAACATCTGAAACATTAACCGGTGCAACGCTGGTATTTGCTACATCCCACGTTACGGTTTGTGTTGTGTTGCCCTGCCATGTAACATTAGTATTTGGCTGGGTAACCAGAAAAGGTCCTGCTGTATTTGTAACATTAAATTGAACCTGGTCGTAATCAACTCCTCCTCCGCCCGGACTGTTATCCCTTACAGTTAACCTGAAGGTTAATGTTCTTGTGTAAGTAGGAAGAATTTCACCAATAGTTTGTGCGTTATTTAATAGATCACTCAGTTTTGGAAAAGTTCTTTCGGGTGAATCAACTGCAAAGAAAGATCTGAATATCGGTGCATTTCCGCTTGGCGAATTTGGATGTCCTGCCGGACCAAGATCAAATTCTTCCCAACAGAAAGTTATTGGATCATTGTCAGGATCAGATCCAGAACCGACTAATTTAAATGGTGTGCTGATCGGGAGAGTTAATCCTCCTGTACCTGCATTTGCAACAGGCTGCTGATTGCCGGTTGAAGTAATTTGAGCACACGAATTTCCGTTTCCGTTGTTTGTATAGTTTACAATTTCAACAAAAGAAATATTATGGAAGTATGCATCGCTGTTATTCTGAAGATTTTGATTTCCACATATTCCTGCATAACACATAATTGTACTTCCGCTTCCCGGTTCATAAGCGGTAGCTGCATTCCTGTTACCACCTCCACACGAACCGGCATTTCCGTTAAAAGAATGATTGCCGCCATACTGATGTCCCATTTCGTGTGCTACGTAATCAATGTAAAAAGGATCACCGATCGGATTTGGTAAACCGGTTACGCCTCTTGCTTTAAAATTTGCCTGGCAAATAACACCAAGGTAAGCAACCCCACCACCACCGGTGCTGAAAACATGTCCGATATCATAATTTGCACTTCCTATTACAGCATCAATGTTGGTTTGGTTTTCTGAAAGCATTGCAAATCCATCATTATTTGTATAAGGATCGGAAGATGGATTTGTGTAAACAATTAAATCATTGTTGACAACAAGGATCATTCTTATTGCAAATTCATTTTCATAAACCTCATTTACCCGGTTAATTGCAACGACTATTGCTGCTAATCCAAGTGGAACAGTTCCGCCATGATATATTGTATATTCACCCGTTGCTGCACATGCTAAACGGTAAGTTCTTAATTCATCTCCGGTTTGAACAAAAGGATTTTCCTGAACAAGCTGTTGTATCTGGTTTTCAATTTCAGGATCGGATTCAAGTTCACAAGAAAAATTTCTTTCGCCTTCATTAGGGAGTAAATCTTTTTTATAGTAAGAGATATAGTAATTAACATTACCAGGAAAATAAGGATCAATATAAAAAGTACCTTGTGGTGTTGATACCACTGCGTGAAATCCTAAAGGCGTAGCATCAAACCTTGCATTAATCCTTTTGTTATTTAACCCGTAACCAAGGTAGGTTTTAATTTGAGGGTACCTTTCTGCTAATTCCTTTTCCATTACCGGTGATTCCACAATTCGCATCGTAACAAATTCACCATCCGGCGCCGGCAGACTAATAAAGTAATTTGATTGCTTTACTTTTACTGAACTCTCTTTAGGAGCATCACTCAGAACACCAGCCATTCCAATAAAATTCAGTTCAAGTGTCCGGTAATCCTGGGGAATAATCTCTCTTGAACCGTTTATTGTAATACCTGAATCGTTTATATCAGTCCATAAATCAGAATGGTTTGATTGTGCAAACGATTCCACAGTAAAAAGAATTAGTACGACAAAGAACGAAACTCCTTTAATGAACGGGAAGAAATATTTCATACGTTCTCCATTTTATTTGGTTTGATATTGATCTTTAAATATATAAAATTAAATAAGAACATTAGCTCGTTAAAAAAATATTCAATAAAAAGTAATTATTTAATACGGAATATTCAGTCATTATCCTTATTTTTAAATAATAAATTATTTTAAGGGGTTTATATTATGGTTAAAATTTCTACAATCTTACTTCTTCTTTTTTCTCTCAATCTTTTTGCTCAGGGTGTTGATCCAAGAATTGTTAAAGCAGAAAGGGAACGCTTTGATAAACAACAGCAGTTGTCAAAGGTTATGTATCCCGGTGACTCGGAAATTGATGTAACTTATTATGGTTTAAATTTGACCATTACAACAAGTCCGAATTTTCTAACCGGAGCTGTTACCGTAAATGCAAAAGTTGATACTGTTTCTCTAAATTCATTCTTTCTTGATTTAAGAAACATATTTACAGTTAATTCAGTTACACTTAATGGCAGTACAGCATCTTTCACACATTTAAATAATAAACTTAATATCACACTTGATCATACTTATACGCAGGGTGAAGAATTTTATGTAACTGTTTATTACCAGGGAGTTCCTGGCTCAAGTGGTTTTGGTGGATTTCTCTTCGGCTCACATGGAGGAAGCCCTGTTATTTCAACTTTGAGTGAATCTTACAGCGGGCCCTACTGGTGGCCCCAAAAAGATACTCCTGCTGATAAAGCAGATTCTTCCGATGTATGGATAACAGTTGCAAATACTTTAACACCAGTTTCAAACGGAATACTTGAAGAAATTATTGATAACGGAAATGGAACTCATACTTATCACTGGAAAGAAAATTATCCGATTGCGGCTTATCTTATCTCTCTTGCTATAAGTAACTATACTCAATACAATACATACTATAAATACAGCCCAACTGATTCAATGATCATCACACATTTTTTGTATCCTGATCACGTTAATTCTGTAAAGCCATATGCTGATGCAACTGCCGGTATGATTGCTGTTTATAGCCAAAGGTATGGACAATATCCTTTTATCCAGGAAAGATATGGTCATGCTGAGTTTACCTGGGGAGGTTCAATGGAACATCAAACCTGCACATCTATGGGATTCTGGGGTACAGGTGTTGTTTCCCACGAACTTGCGCACCAATGGTATGGAGATATGATAACTTGTAAAGACTGGCATCATATCTGGCTTAATGAAGGATTTGCAACTTACTCAGAAGCAGTTTATGTCGAGGCAATAAATGGTCAAGCTGCCTATAATTCAAAAATAGCAAGTAATATGAGCTCTGCAAAAACTGCACAGGGTTCAATTTGGGTTCAGGATATTTCAAATGAATGGGAAATTTTTGATGGTGCTCGCTCTTATGACAAAGGCGCCTGCGTACTTCATATGCTTAGAGGTGTTGTTGGAGATTCAACTTTTTTTGATCTTATGAGAGCTTATTCAAATGATCCTGTTTTGAAATACAACTCAGCAACAACAGAAGATTTCCAGGCAGTTGCTGAAAATGTATCAGGAATGGATTTAAATTACTTTTTCCAGGAATGGATTTATGGAGAAAATTATCCTAAATATAATTTATTATGGTATAGTCAACCATTAGGTAGTAATCAGTTTCAGGTTAATTTAAACATTACACAAAATGCAAATACAAATCCTGTTTTCTTCACGATGCCAATTAGAGTTAAATTCAATTATTCAGGTGGTGATACGACCGTTACAATCTTCAATGATCAACAGTCACAAGACTTTCAGATTGTTTTAAATAACAATCCACAATCAATTGTATTTGATTCCGGCAACTGGATACTCAAAACAGTTATTAGTATCAATACTCCTGTTGAGTTGACAGCATTCACAGCAGTTGTTGATGGAAGAAATGTTGAATTACACTGGACGACTGCTACGGAAAAAAATAATATTGGATTTGAAGTACAGAAAAAAACCAATGCGAATTTTTATACAATAGCATTTGTTGAAGGAACAGGAACTACTACTGAAACTCATAATTATTCTTATGTCGATAAAGATCTTGTCCCGGGAAATTATTCATATAGATTAAAACAGGTAGACACAAATGGTGCCTATCAATTCTCTGATGAAATTTCAGTAGAAGTCCTGGCTCCATCCGAATATGCACTCCTGCAAAATTATCCTAATCCGTTCAATCCAACTACAATAATTACATTCTCGATTCGTGAAAATCAAAAAGTACTTTTAAAAGTATATGATATTTTGGGAAAAGAAGTTGCTGTACTAATTAATAAGGAGATGGAAGCCGGCGAATATAATATTGAATTCAGCTCAGATGGTTTAAACAGCGGAGTTTATTTTTATACAATAGAAGCAGGAAACTTTATTCAAACTAAAAAAATGATTTTGATGAAATAATCGTTTCTTGACAACATTCACTTAATTAACTATTTTTGCGTTGCCACTGCTGAAAATGCGGTGGCAATTTTTTTTAAATCAACAGCTAAAAAGGATATTATGAGCGAGGGAAATTTCGTTTATTTAACCCGTGAACGACTCGTTGAACTTGAAAAAGAACTTAAAGAAATGAAAACTAACGGCAGGAAGGAAATGGCAGCTAAAATTGCTGAAGCCCGGGCTCATGGTGATCTTTCAGAAAATGCTGAATATGATGCGGCAAAAGAAGAACAGGGTTTATTTGAATTACGAATCAGTAAAATGGAAAACGTTCTTTCACGTGCACAGGTGATTGACACAACACAATTTCCTAAAGACGAAGTTCATATACTTTCGAAGGTTAAAATCAAAAATCTTAAAACACAGAAAACTTTTTCTTATTTGCTTGTTTCCCCGGAAGAGGCTGATTTTCAGGCAGGTAAAATTTCTGTAACCTCCCCGGTAGGGAAGGGATTAATGGGTTCTAAGCTTGGTGATAAAGTCCAGGTTAAAGCACCTGCTGGATTGATGCAATTTGAAATTCTTGAAATAGAATAATTTTCCTTCCAATTAATAAAATTATTTAGTTTTTCAAATCAGTATAATATTTCCATTACAGGATTTCTTAAATTTGTGCCTAATATTTAATCATCCCTTTTCATGAACAGAAGCATTGAACAAAAAGTATTAAGATTCATTGATGCTAATGAATTAATAAATACCGGCGATAAAATTCTTGTCGCCTTAAGCGGAGGACCTGATTCAGTTTTTCTTATTCTCTTTTTATTGAAGTTTAAAAAGAAATTAAAAATTGAAATTGGTGCATTTCATCTTAATCACAAACTGCGAGGTAAACATGCTGATGAAGATGAAAAATTTTGTAAAAGTTTATGCATAAGAAACGGGGTTAATTTTTATTCAACTAAAAAAAATATAAAACTGATTTCTAAAAAGATAAAGATTTCAGTTGAAGAAGCCGGAAGAAAAGCCAGGTATGAAGAATTAAATAAATGCGCTTCACAAAATTTCTTTAACAAAATTGCCACTGCACATAATATTGATGATAACACTGAAACTGTTCTGCTTAATTTAATTAAAGGATCAGGATTAAAAGGGCTTGCCGGAATTCCTGTCAAAAGAGAAAATATCATCAGGCCAGTACTTTCAATTTCAAAAATTGAAATCCTTGAATATTTAAAACGAAATAAAATTGATTATCGAACAGATGATTCAAATTTATCTTCAGAGTATGAAAGAAATTTTTTAAGAAATGAAATTGTTCGGAAATTAAAGGAAAGATTGAACCCTTCTATTGGTAATTCTGTTTTAAAGACATCTTCAGTCCTGAAACAATATTATAGTTACTTAGCTGATCAAATCAATCCTAAGCTCAAAATTCTGATTGATAAAAAAGCTAATGAAATTAATATTAAATCTTCTTTACTTGATACAATCGATTCAAGATTACACGGATTATTTATTCAGGAGTTGTTAAGTAAAAAATTTAAACTTGAGTTGAGTAACGAAAAAGTTAACTCATTGCTCGATCTTCGGTACAGGCAAACAGGCAGAATTATTGAGCTTGAAAAATCTTTAGTGGCTCTAAGAGAGCGAAGCGGGATAGTAATTCGTCAAAAGGAATCTGATAAAATTGTTTCTATTAAGTTGAAACCTGGAGATCAGAAAAAAATTAAAGGGAAAACTTTCTCGATAACTGAGAAAGACAGAAAAATGGTTAAATTTAATAGCATTAGTGGTATTGAATTAGTAGATATTAGTAAATGCACAAAAAATTTTGAGCTTCGAAACTGGAAAACCGGTGACAGGTTTCAACCTTTCGGAATGAAAGGATCAAAAAAAATTTCAGATTTTCTTACTGAACAAAAAGTCACTGTTGCAGAAAGAAGGAATAAACTTGTACTGACAAATTCAGGTAAAATTGTTTGGGTTGTCGGCTATAGGATTGATGATAGATTTAAGGTAACAAATAAAACGAAGAAAGTATTTGAATTATGCTTCAGGTAAACAATAATGCAAAATCTAAAATAAAAATTGGTGATGATGAATTTGTTGAATATCTGAGCAATGAAGATATTCAAAAAAGGGTTAAGGAGCTCGGTGAAAAAATTTCAGAAGATTATAAAGATTCAATACCTGTTTTTATCGGAGTATTGAATGGTTCTTTTTTATTTATGTCGGATTTGATTCGGAATATTTCAATTGATTGTGAAATTGATTTTTTCAAATTGTCCAGTTATGGAGATAGAAAAATTTCATCGGGCAAAGTTACAATGCTTAAGGAGTTAAATTGTGATGTGCACAACAGGGATGTGATCATCGTTGAGGACATAGTTGATTCCGGTTTGTCGATAAAATACATTGAAGAGTTGTTTTCAGAAAAAAGTCCGAGAAGTATGCGCGTTGTGTCCCTGCTGGTTAAGCCGGAATCCCTTAAATATAAAGTTAAAATTGATTATATTGGCTTTAATATTTTGAGTAAATTCGTGATTGGATATGGACTTGATTATGCTCAGAAATACAGGAATTTACGATCTATTTATGTTTTAAATGAATAACGGAGAAAATTTATTTAATGAGTGATTTGAATAATAAAAATTTTAATATGTCAGATGGTTCAGGTAAACAGCCACCTAAATCACCAAGAGGCGGCGGACCAAATAAGCCTGATGATAATTTTGATTGGTCAAAAATTATAAGACAGGTTTTTGGCTGGGGTGCAGTTGTTGTTGCTGCAGTAATTGTAATGCAGCTTCTCAGAACCAACCAGGAAAATTATGTTGAAATACCTTACGCGGAATATGAGAGAATACTTAGCAACACAGATAATATTGAAAAAGCTACAATAACCAAATCAGATATTAATGATTATTATTTTAAAGCTGATCTTAGAACCGAAACCCAGGTTAAAATTGATAATACCACTAAAAATGTAAAAGCAATCTCGGTTTATATTCCTGAACCAATAATTAAAGACCAGGAAAAAATCTGGAGAGATAAAGGAATTAATTATTCTTTTGATAAAGAGTCCAGCGAATGGCTGCAGGTAATGCTCAGCTTTCTTCCATGGATTCTGATCATTGCCGTATGGATAATTATAATGAGACGAATGCAGGGGCAGAGCGGCGGATCCAGAGGGATTTTTTCTTTTGGAAAAAGCCGCGCAAAATTAATTACTCAATCCGGGCAGAAAGTAACATTCAGGGATGTTGCCGGAGCCGATGAAGCGAAAGGTGAACTCCAGGAGATAATTGAATTTCTTAAAGAGCCAACAAAGTTTCAGAAACTTGGTGGTAAAATTCCACGAGGTGTTTTACTATTAGGACCTCCGGGAACAGGTAAAACTTTACTTGCCCGTGCTGTTGCCGGTGAAGCCGGTGTTCCGTTTTTTTCAATCAGCGGTGCAGATTTTGTTGAGATGTTTGTTGGTGTAGGTGCAAGCCGTGTAAGAGATCTTTTTGACCAGGGAAAGAAGAATGCGCCTTGTATAATTTTTATTGATGAAATTGATGCAGTCGGAAGACACAGAGGTGCCGGTCTTGGCGGCGGGCATGATGAAAGAGAACAAACTCTTAATCAGCTGCTTGTTGAAATGGATGGCTTTGAACAAAACAGCGGTGTAATAATTATTGCTGCAACAAACAGACCCGATGTTCTTGATCCGGCTTTACTCAGACCTGGAAGATTTGACAGGCAGGTTGTTGTTGATAGACCGGACGTAAAAGGACGTGAAGGAATTTTAAAAGTGCATACAAGATTAATTCCTCTAGATAGCAAGGTTGATCTTGAAGTACTTGCAAAAGGAACTCCGGGGCTTGCTGGTGCCGAGCTTGCAAATCTTGTAAATGAAGCTGCGTTGCTTGCTGCAAGAAAAAATAAAAAGACTGTTGAAATGATAGACTTCGAAGAAGCTAAAGATAAAGTAATGATGGGAATGGAAAGGAAGAGCTTAATTATTTCAGAAGAGGAAAAGAAGACAACTGCCTATCATGAAATCGGCCACGTGCTTGTTGCAAGAATGACCCCGGAGGCTGATCCGGTTCATAAGGTTACAATAATTCCCCGGGGTAGAGCGCTGGGTGTTACAAGCTATCTGCCTATTGATGAAAAACACACTTACAGCCTGGAATATCTTGAAGCGATAATCACTTACGCTCTTGGCGGTCGTGCGGCTGAAAAAATAGTTTTCAATCGTTATACAACCGGTGCAGGAAATGATATTGAAAAAGCTACCGGTATTGCACGCAAGATGGTTTGTGAATGGGGAATGAGTGAAAAGCTTGGTCCGTTAAGCTATGGTGCAAAAGAAGAAGAGATTTTTCTTGGAAGAGAAATACAAAAACACCGTGACTATAGTGAAAGAACTGCAATTGAGATTGATGATGAAATAAGAAGAATTGTTAGCGACGCGATGAAAAGAGCTGAACAAATTTTAACTGAAAATATTGATATTCTTCATAAGCTTTCTATGGAACTCCTGGAAAGAGAAATCCTTGATTCAGAAGAAATAGAAAAAATCATAAAGGGTGAATCGCTTCCACCAGTTTCAAGAGAAGAAGCAAATAACAAACCAAATGATTCTGATGGGAAAGAAGTTCCGGATCACGTAAAAAAACTTATTGAGCAGAGAAAGAAAAAAGATCCTGCAGTAAAAGATGACGCAAATTGATAACGGTACAATTCATTACCGTGATGAATTAATCAGAAAGCTTATACATCTCTTCTCGCTTTCAATTCCTGTTGTATATTATTTTATTTCTACAAACACTGCTGCTACAATTCTTGGAATATTAGCTGTTGTTGCATTAGCAATAGATCTTGCAAGACACTTCCACCCTTCTGCAGGAAAAGTTTTTTACAGTATTTTTGGATTCCTTCTTCGCACTCATGAGGTTGATAGTAAGAAAAAAAGCCTGAATGGTGCAACTTACGTATTGCTTTCTGCATTAATTTCAATTCTGATTTTTCCTAAAGCTATTTTTATAACTGCATTTTCAATATTAATCGTCAGCGATTCATTGGCTGCGATAATCGGCAGAAAATTCGGCAAAAGAAAATTTCTCTCTAAAAGTTTTGAGGGAACTTTAACGTTTTTTATTAGTGCATGTATTGTAGTTTTTTTTACACCTAAAGTAGCTAATTTACCGGAAGAATTTTTAATTGGTTTTGCCGGAGCCTTAACAGGAGCATTTGTGGAAAACGTTTCATTCAAATTAATAGATGATAATCTTTCAATCCCTCTTTCTGTTGGTTTCGTTATGTGGGGGCTTTATCTTGCTTTTCTTCCGCATTTGGAATTAACATTACCAGGAGTACCGGGGTAATTATGAAAAAGTATTTTTTAATATCAACAATATTATTTATTGTTTTATTATTAGCAGCATGCGACCTTACAGAAAAACCTGCACGCGGATATGAAGATGAAATTTTTGTTGTTGCTGATTCTGTTGAATACGAACAGCTAAAACCTGCGCTTGAATCAATTTTTGAAAAAAAGATTTATACTCCTCAACCCGAAAATATTTTTACTCTAAATAGAATCAGTATGAATGAAATTGAACGCTTCAAAAGAAAGAAAAATATTTTAATTATAGCTCCGTTAAATTCCGGATCACATACTTCTGAATACATCAAAGCTATTGTTGATTCTGCTATTGAAGCAAAATTCGCAAGCGAACCTGATTTTATTTTATTTAAAAATGATTTTTGGGCAAAAGGACAATTGCTCAGCATCATTTCTGCCGCTACAATGCAGGACCTAATTACCAAACTCAATAAAAATGCTGATGATATTTTATATATTTTTCAGAAAACTTCCGATGATAGATTATTCAACAGTCTTTACAATCCGAATTACGAACAGAAAAATATTGAAGGAAAATTTCTAAAAGATTATGGCTGGGTAATTTATGTACAGGCAGATTTCAAAGTAGCGATAAATGATTCAGTCGATAATTTTGTCTGGCTCAGAAGATCGCCCGGAAGCGATATGGAAAGATGGATCTTCATTCACTGGATTGATAATGCTTCGCCTGAGTATCTGACAGTGGATTCAATTCGGACAATAAGAAACAGGGTTACTGAAAAATTCTACCGCGGAACAGATGATACCTCTTTTGTTGTTATTGCCAAAGATTATTTCACCACAAATGAAGTTAATTTCCACGACCGCTATGCTATTTTCACCCAGGGTTTATGGGAAATGAATACAAAGGGAATGGGCGGACCATTTGTCAATTATTATTTTTATGATGAAGCCACTCACAGAATTTATATGATTGACGGCTCTCTTTATGCTCCTAAATACTACAAAAGAAATCTTATTCAGCAGATGGATGTAACGATTCAATCATTTAAAACTGAGAATGAATTAACACCAGAAAGAAAGCAGGATCTACTGGATGCAGTAGAATAGAATTAATTATTCAATATTTGAATTGCCTGCTCAGGCATAACAAAATCCGGGAATGTTTCTTTTATTTTATTCAGATATTTTTTAGCCTTCTCTTTATAACCAAACTGCATTTCGTAATAAGCCCGCCTAAGCAACATTGAACTGACAAATTTTTTAATCATATTCGAGTAATGATTATCCGAAGACTTATACCTGATAGTAAAATCGGCATCAGATGCTGGAACATAATCTGTTACTTTTACAACTTTGAAAAGAAACAAATCAGGAACAAGCGTATATCCCGCCGGTAATACAAATTCTCCACGTCTCATTTCAGTTTCTACAAGCTCAGGTGCAATGTAAAAACTTCTTTTATCAGCATTTTCTTCAACAAGCCCGGTCATTATTTTTCTATAGAGTGACTCCAGTAGATTTGCATTAAAATTTTCTGAACGTTCAAATGGTTTTAATGCTTCGAGAAATTTATTTATATCATATTTCAAATTCTTTAAAACATTCGGGTCATGATTTTCCAATTGATTATAATACCAGGAACGTCGCAATAATTCTTTATCAATTATCGTAATATCTTTCCGGTAGTCTTCGACAAATTGAAAATAGTATGATGCAGAAACAAAATAATCCCATTGGTAGCTGAACACAATTGAGTTTTCAGGTACACTGTTTAAGAGACTCTTCGTGTAGTCTTCAAATATGTAAGTATCACTTTGATTAACATCTTTAATATTAAATCCAATCTGAAGAACAACAATTACAATTAAGATTGCGTTAACCAATCCGGGGCCAATGTTATTTTTTGTTGCGTATTCAAAAAAGAAAATCACAGCAAAGGAACTAAAAAATGCCAGCATTACATAAGCAAGTAAAAAGTAGGAATCTATATCTGCAATATCATAGTTGATAGAATAAAGCACTGTGAATAGAAATGAAATAAATATAAACAGAAATATTTTTCTTGCTTTCTTAAAAGAATAGAACATTCCAACCACTGCGGTAATTAATCCGAAAGTTAGTTCGGCAGGCAGAATATCAAAAAAATAACCAAGCTGTTTTTTTGCGGCATCCATTGAAGTGAACAGCCATACCTGGTATTGTTTACCAGAGATGTGTCTTAGTATTCTTTCTAAGTCAATTGGA
This sequence comes from uncultured Ignavibacteriales bacterium, assembly GCA_963715745.1. Lineage (GTDB taxonomy): Bacteria > Bacteroidota > Ignavibacteria > Ignavibacteriales > Ignavibacteriaceae > CAWGJF01. Next base: position 3,198,158 of record OY970271.1, on the reverse strand, counting down.
TTTCCCCAATTTATCAATGGTTGCTGTGAAGCACGGATTGGAAGATATGAATAAACTAAAATCAATACTGGAAAGAAAATCAGCAGCATCAACCCGATTTTTTTAAAACTCTTTTGATTAAATCCGTACCGCGAAAAAAATAAATATGCAACACCGGGAAGGATCAGCAAAGTTGTCATATGGTTTGTGAAACCCATTGCAAGGAAAAATGCAAACACCAACCAGTTAATAAATTTATCATCTTCAAATGATTTAATGTATGCCTTGAGCAAAAAATAAATTATAAAAGACAATAAAAAAATGTGAAGTGAATAAACTTCAACCGAGGTGCTTTGAAACCAGAAAGTCTTACTGAATGCAAGCAGCAATCCTCCAAAAACAGAAGCAAAAAGATTGGTGCTTTCTGAAAGTTGAAAATTAGAATTTTGTCCTTGTTGATTTCCTTTTGCAGATTTTTTCTTTTGTTTTTTTTCAGAAAGCTTTTTTTGATTTGGTTTGATAAACTTATCAATATTATCCAGTATCATTTTTATTGTGAATGAGAAAACTCCCACTCCGATTGCACACCAGAGTGCCACCAGCATATTCAACTGGAAAATTGTAGAAAAGGGAAATGGCAATAATGAAAACAAATGACCAATAATCGTAAACAAAGGGTAACCGGTGGGGTGGGCAATTCCAAGTGTTGCTTGAACCGCTGAGAGTTCTCCGCAGTCAATCTGTGTTACGGAAGGAGCGAGTGTTTTCAAATAGAAAATAAAAACAATTAATCCGGTGAGTACGTGGTAATATTTTTTTAACAGATTCATCTATTGCCGAATGTTTTATTATAATAATTGGAATTGAATTTAATCACGTCAAAATATTTTTTCTTTAGATTCTTCACCCCCAATAAATCAGAAATTATAGAAAAACTGATTTCATCTTCCGAAATTTTTGAAGAATTATTTCCCGAAAAAGCCTGGTTTAATATTTCTATTTGTTTCAGGAATTCAAAATTATCAGCCAGGTCTATCTTTATTGAATCTTCCATCCCTGTTTTTTTAATCTCATTGATGATTTTATTTAATGGTAAACCGAATAATTTCTTGTTTACTAAATTGTTTTTAATTAAATAATAGTGGCAAACAAATTCAATGTCTGTTATTCCACCACGGTTTTTCTTCAGATCAAATAAGTTTGTTTGACTTATTGCTAATGAAGGCACTAACTTTTTACGCATCTCAATCATATCATTTTTAATTTTTTTATAATCAATATTCTTAATTTCTTTAATAATTGTATTCAAAAAAGAATTAAATAAATTTTTATTACCTGAAATAAATTTCAGTTTTATCAACGCCTGGAATTCCCAGGTTCTTGCTCTTTCGTTTATATATTTTTTGTAGCTTTCAATATCCCAAACAAGCTGACTGCTCTTTCCTTCTGGTCTAAGTCTACAATCCACTTGAAAAGGTGAGAGTTCTTCTCTTATTGATTTAAGTATTTGAATAAATTCACTTTCGGCATTTGGATTCTTCTTTAAGTTTTTGAAAGCAATAGCTAAATCAACATCTGACGCAAATGTCATTTCCGAAGAACCAGCACTTCCCATTACAGCAATGAAAAAATCATTTCTCCAGTTTAATCCATTTACTTCATCATCAATAATTGATTTCATTTTTACACAAACCCATTCGCTCATAAATTCACTTACCTTTATTGGTTGTAAAAGACCGGTTGCTACCTGCACAGCCAGAATAAATAGTAATTTCTTTAAATCTAACTCACCGAGATTTTTCTTTATAAGCTTTTTAAAGACGTCCCTGCTCAATAAATAATCACGCAGTGATTTATCTTCTGCGAATAAATTCACTGCCCGTTGTGAATATTCACAAACAGATAAAAAATATTTTAAAAACTTTGGGTCGGTAAATTCTTTGTACCATATTGATGGAAAATCTGCAAAACGTATTATCCTTACAAAATTATCGAGCGTTTTATCTGGAAGCTTGCTGTTGGCGAGGTAAGTGAATAATTGTTTTTCAATATTGCCATACAAGTTCATTGTTTTTGTATCAAAACTTTTTTTGCCGAGTACACCTTTACCTTCTCTTAAAAAGTTAAAATTTTTTTCTGCTCTGATTTTATCAGCGAAAGGAATGTTTTCAATTGAATTTATTCCTTTTGTTTTATCAATTTTTTCACCTGTTACTGAATCATAAAATCTTCTGACTTGCTTTCTTTTTAACCTTACTTCATTTCTGAAATTTTCAACCTTGTTAAACCCCAGATAATGTGCGATCTTTTCTTCAAGTTCATCATTACGAGGAATTTCGTGAGTCTGTGCATTGTTCATTAATTGGAGATAGTGTTCAATTTTCCTGTAAAAAATATATGATGAATTCATCAATCCAAGTTCTTCTTCTGTTATAAGTGAATTTTCAAATAATTTATTTATTGCGGTAAGTGTATTTCTAATGCGAAGAGATTTGTTAATTCCGCCATTCAATAATTGCATAGCCTGAACAGCAAATTCAATATCCCTGATCCCTCCAGGCTGAATTTTAATATCATCGTTTTCTCCGGTAAGTTTTTCAGAACTTTTTTTCAATCTTCTTATTTCATCAAGTGGTGAGCTTGTATGGCTTACCGGATAAATAAATGGTTGAAGGTAATTGAGGAAATAATCGAATAATTTTTTGTTGCCACAGACAAATCCGGCTTTTATAAGCATTTGTCTTTCCCAGTCTTCTCCTCTTCTTTCATAGTAAGCCAGGTATTCTGAAATGCTTCCGCAAAGTGCAGAATTTCTTCCATCAGGTCGTAACCGTAAATCGACTCTGTATAAAAACCCTCCTTCTGAAGAACTCATTTTTGAAATAAACAATCTTATAACTTCAATTAAAATTTCGTTGTAAAGCTTTCCATTTTTAAGTCGATAATTTTTTTCATAATAAATAATCAGGTCAATATCAGAACTATAATTCAGCTCATTCCCACCAAGCTTGCCTAAAGAAATAATAACAAAATCCTTATCAACATTTTCAAGTTTCCGGTTTGATATAACTTCATCAAAACAAATATTAAATAATTGACCCGCGATAATATTTGAAAGTACCGATAACTGTTCGGTGATTTCTTTAAGAGAGAATTTCAGATAAATATCCTTCAATCCGATTCTTAAAATTTCTTTTCGTTTAATATTTTTTAATGCCCGTACTTTTGCATCAAGCTCTTTAAATTTTTGTAATATTTCTGAGACTTCATTTTCAAAATCTTTTTGAATTAACTTTTTATTCAATCGTGATGGATCAACAACCAGGTAGAAATATTCAGGACTGAATTCCAGAATATCGCTCAGGTAATTGCTGTTTGATGAAATTGCCAGAAGAATTTCAACATAGTGCGGATAATTCAGACACTCTGTTAAGAAGATTGCTTTATCATACCTGCTTCTTATAATGCGGAATAAGTTATTCTCAGATGATTCAGTAAAGTAATGTGATTGGATTTCTCTGTTTATTAATTCAATCAGCTTTTCGAAATCCTGTGAGGAAATGTATCCGGCAGATAAATCAAGAATATCTTTGATAAACTTTTTTGATAACCGTTTTAATCGAACTTCAGAATTCATTTACCAAAAATAATTAAAATTTAAGTTATAGATTTTTGGTTATCCAATTATTGAATATTTTTGAATTCACCATTTCAGAGATTATTTTTATCATCAATTTATACGAAAAATATTATGCTAAAAATCATATTCTCTTTGCTTATTGTTATACATCTTTTTGCTCAAACCGACTCTTTACCTGATTTAAATTTCAAAAAATATTATGATGACTACGGAGTTGAGGGATGCTTTCTGCTGTACGACTTAAATAATAATATTTTAATCAATTATAATTCTGAAAGATGCTCTGAAAGATTTATTCCTGCTTCGACTTTCAAAATACTTAACTCACTGGTTGCTCTTGAAACTGGAGCTGTTAAGGACGAAAATGAAATTATTAAATGGGACAGTGTTAAAAGATTTTATGATAAATGGAACCAGGATTTGGATATGAGGAGTGCTTTTAAATATTCAGCAGTATGGTTTTACCAGGAGCTTGCAAGAAGAGTTGGTGAAAAACGAATGCAGGAATTTGTAAATAAAAATAGTTACGGTAATATGAATATCAACGGTGGGATCGATCACTTTTGGCTGGATGGTGAATTGCGGATTTCCCCAATTGAGCAGCTGGAATTTCTTAAGAAACTTTATGCAGGCAAGCTGGTGTTTTCTGAAAGAAGTCAGAACATCGTAAAGGAAATAATGCTTTTTGAGGAAGATGATAATTACAAATTAAGAGCAAAAACAGGATGGGGAATCAGGTTTGAAGAAAATGTTGGCTGGTTTGTTGGCTGGGTTGAGAAAAACGACAACGTTTATTTTTTTGTTAATAATTGCCAGACAAAAAATCCGGGAGAAGGATACCCGGCGAGAATTGTATTAACTAGAAAAATACTTTCCGAACTCAGAATCTTGCCGTAAATCATAATTATTAAACTGTGTTTATAGTTCAGAATTATTTATTTATTTACTTCTAAATACAAAAACAAATCAAATTCTGTCGATAATTAATATTTATCTTCAATCAGCAACTAAAATTATTTCCCAGTCTATTTAATTAGGAACTTTTCATTTCTCTCATTAACCCGGCATTATTCTTAATAATGATAAGTGTGGTTCATAATAAAAAGTAACCGAAATATTAATAAAAAATATTAACATCGCTCTTTACATTTTATCATAATTAATTTAAGTTGTATTAAACTTCATTAAGGGTAGCAGCTAATGTTAAGTTTTCTTTGGTTTATTAACCTCTTTTGTCAACCCAGGTGGTTGATAAATTGGCACAATTATTACTCTCTCTCTCTCTCTCTCTCTCTCTCTGTTTGGCGGGAGAAAAAGATGGTGAAATTATCTTTGCCAATTCTTATCCTCCGGTATGAAGTTTTCAAAGAGCTCATACCTGGGAACCTCTTCATTGTTAATTTTACATTATACATTCTTAATTACTTTCCAACTGGTTTTACATAGCTTAAAAAAGGCGAGTGTCATTCCGAACTTGTTTCGGAATCTGACATTATTTCTTTCCCTAAACATTTTTATATAGGTAATTAGATATGAACTTAAAAATTGTTTGCTGTCTTGTAATACTTGTTAACTGCTTTTCTCTTGCACAGAACAGATATGAAACAAGAGAAGAAAAACTTGAGCAGCTAAATAACAGAACCAATATTAAAGTAACTGAGGTAGAAAAGGATATACTTAAGTTGGAATATCCAAACGGTAAAGTGCTGTACAAAAATATTGGAGACTACAAGACTATCAACCACCAACTACCCACAACCTACTCTCCAACTTACGACAGCACAATAATAAACCTTACAACTATAGATACAACTCTTTATTACCAGAAATACAGCTTTTGGCAAACAGTATTAATCTCTAACAGAAAGTTTCCTATTATTGGTGATATAAATGAGAACGGAAGAGTTGAATTGTACGGATTTGAAAAAGATTACTTAACCGATTATACAAGCGTTGTAGCAAAAGAGATGAATGCAAACGGAACTTTTGACTCTGTCTGGTATTACAATCCAAGTACCCTTGCGAGAAATATTTTTGATGTTGATAACGATGGGAACCTGGATCTTCACTTGACTTCGGATGAAATTGATACAACGATTAACTGGGCAATACAAAAAAGTAAAATTTTTACCAAGCCTAATGACACATCTCTTGCAATCAACCTTTCATTTGAGTTCCAGGCAGAAGACTCCAACACAGTGCAATATAATCCACGGTTTGCAATGCTTGATGGTGATTCAAGAACCGACTACCTGTATTTGGGTGCTCCGACAAGACAATATCTCGGGATTTATGAATATAACCCGGCAACAAATTCCCTGGACTCAGTCCTTCAGTACAATTACGCTGGCATAGATGACTGGGTTGAGGGTTTTGCAGTTGATGACTTTGATAACGACAATATCCCGGAAATTATTATTGGCGGAGTTTATGGCAAAGTTGCTTCATTTGAAAGTACAGGGAACAATGCCTACCAACTGATCTGGACGGGCGAAGTGCCAACCAATAATGCTTATATGCTTTGCAGTACAAATGATATAGACAGGAATGGTAAAAAAGAATTATGGGTTGGGGGCGATGCATTTTACAACAACGTTCCAATAACAAGACTAAGCTGCTTTGAGGCTGATGGCAACAACTCTTATGAAATAGTCGGACGTATTGATTTAGTCGGCGTTTTTACATTCTTCGCTTATAACATACAGGCAGTTGACGCAGATAATGACGGGATAGACGAATTGATGGTTTGCATAGACGGGAATTTTCTCATTCTCAAATTTAACGGAAGCCCTAATCACCAAACTTATGAGGTTTATTATATAAAACAGAATTCGGGTGAGTACAATGCTTATTGGGGAGCAACAATGTATGATTTGGATAATGATGGCAAAAAGGAATTTTTAATAGATATGGATGACGATCCTCCCCAATTGGGGAATATTAAATTTTTCACTTCAATATTTACTCCTGATAGCCTGGCTGATGTAAATGAGCCCCCATCAATTATTAATGATTACAGACTAGAACAAAACTATCCTAATCCGTTCAATCTATCTTCTCAAATAAAGTTCGTAATACCTAATTCTTCCATTGTGTCCATTAATGTTTACAATTTATTAGGGAAAGAAATTTCAGAATTACTAAATGAAGAGCTCCCTCGTGGAAGTTATACAATAAATTGGGAAGCCAGGGATGAGAACAATTCTCTTCCCTCCGGGATATACTTTATAAAATTAAATGCCGGTAGTTTTAGCAAAACTATAAAGGCAGTTTTACTTAAATAGTTTTAAGAGAATAAAAATATGAAAAATATAATTTTAATAATTGTTTTAATTTTCTCCGGGGCAATAATTGCACAATCCTGGAATAATATAGTGACTACAACTATATATGAGCCGAATCTTGTTCAACTTGATAATTTTACAAACAGAGATGGAATTCACGTTGTAGTTCAGAATTCAAATTCTACAAACTCAATTAAATATTACAGATTAAACAGCTCAGGTGGCGTTCAAAATACTACAACAATTGAAACCTCGGGCGGCGCAGAATTTCCAAATATCGCAGGGGATAACGACCATATGTTTATAAGTTACCGGCTTGGAAATAATATTGTTACAAAAAAATATAATTATTCAAATAGTACCTGGGTAGCTCAATCACCTATAAGTTTGAATAACCACGACTGTAAAAACGTTGACAATGCCTATAATGATGGTGGTCTTCATATTGTCTTCTCAGAACAAAACGGATCTTTTATAACGCATTACTATTTATATAATTCCTTTTATCCATCAAATCATTTTGTTGTAAATAATCAAGATGATCCGTTTGGGAATCCAACGATAACGCTTTCATCAAGTAAGGCACATGTTGGCTTTTTCACGTACTATGTATCAACAAGAGATAAAAATTTAATTAATAATAATTGGGAAAGCACGCAAACAGTAGCAAGTGCAGATGGTTATGAAAGGGTACAAAGTGGTTGTGATAAACTTTTTGATTTTTACGATGTCCTCGCTCCTGGTGTTGTTGTTAACCTTTACGTAAAGGAAAGGGATATAAACGGCAATAACTGGTCTTCCCCGCAATTACTGAACTATTCAGTAAATCCATATTTAGAGGCGAGGGTGACATCTACCGTAACCAGTGACGGTGAAACTCATATAATCTATGATTCAGAGCAACTTTTACACAGAATTTATGATTGTTCAACAGGTTCCTGGTCTGATGAAGAGGAGGTTACAAGTTATGGTCCTATTCAACAAAGTATGAGTTTGTCGTCTGCTTCCAACGATCTATATGTAGTTTTCCGTGAGAGAGCTGGTTCAACTTATGTTAAATACCGTCAATATGATGCAGCGCCACTTGTGCCACAGAATTTAGCAGTTCAGATCTTTACAGATATAGAAGAAAATACTCACCCTCAATTAACCTGGTCTATGGCAAGTGAACCTGATGTTTTAATTAAATCTAATGCTTATGAAATCTGGAGAAGAATAAAATTCAATAATTATGAAACCTGGACACCCTGGTCATTAATTAATTATGCAGATGGTGATGAAACAGAATATATCGACAATGATCTGAGTGGATTGTATGCAGAAGCTCATATTGCAGAATATAAAATAAGGGTAAGGGATTACAATAATCATTATTCTGGTTATTCATCAACAGTATCTATTAATTTTAGTGTATACAGTGGTAAAATAAGTACAGGTCAACAAAAATCGGAAAATGAGCTCACGCAAAACTATCCCAATCCTTTTAATCCGACGACTCAAATAAGTTATTCAATTAAATCAGCGGGTACTGTAACTCTTAGAGTTTATGATATGCTAGGAAAAGAAGTAGCAAATCTTGTAAATGAAAGAAAAGAACCTGGTAATTATTCCGTAACTTTTAATGCTGCGGACTTACCAAGTGGAATTTATGTTTACAAATTAACTGCAAATGATTTTACAGCCACTAAAAAATTATTGCTGGTTAAGTAAAATCCCATTCAAAGCTGTCCGACAAATACCGGACAGCTTTTATATAGTTATGAAAAATAAAGATTCAATAGTTTGCTAATTAGATAAGATTTAATCTACTTCACTATTGTTTAATCTTTTGAAATAACTAGAAAAATACTTTCCGAATTCAGAATCTTGCCGTAAATCATATTACATTCCTAACAATTGAACTTTTTGTTAAATTGCATATCAATACATCAATAAGTATGTTAGTCCGCTTATTTTAAATATCGGAGAATTGTTTTAGAATGTTAAATATCATTAAGAAAGTATTCGGCGATAAACACGAAAAAGTAGTAAAACCTTACTGGCCGGTTGTTGATGCAATCAATCAGCATTATGAAAAAATTAAAAACCTGAGAGATGATGAAATAAAAGCAAAAACGCAGGAATTTAAAAATAAAATTCAGCAGCAGACTGCCGAAACCCGCAATAAAATTGATGAGCTGAAAAAGCAGCTTCAAAGCAATGAAGAATTCGACAGGCAGGCAGTATATGATGAAATTGACAAGCTGAATGAACAGTTGAACGATGAATATGAAGAAATTCTTGATGAGCTTTTGCCTGAAGCTTTTGCTGTTGTTAAATCTACTTGTGAAAGATTGATTGGGAAGCAGTGGAGTGTTGTTGGAAATAAAATTACCTGGGAAATGATTCCATACGATGTTCAATTGCTTGGCGGAATTGTTTTACATGAAGGAAAGATTGCAGAGATGGCAACAGGTGAAGGTAAAACCCTGGTTGCAACACTGCCATTGTATTTAAACGCTCTTACCGGTAGAGGTGCTCACCTTGTAACTGTAAATGATTATCTTGCTCAACGTGACAGCGAGTGGATGGGAGAGATTTTCAAGTTTCACGGGCTTACTGTTGGCTGCATTCTTAATACCATGGATCCTTCGAAACGAAAAGAAATTTATAAATGTGATATTACTTACGGAACGAACAATGAATTCGGTTTTGATTATTTACGTGATAATATGGCAGTTGATCTTGAAGGACGTGTACAGACTATTCACAACTATGTTATAGTTGATGAAGTGGATTCGGTATTAATTGATGAAGCAAGAACTCCGCTTATAATCTCAGGTCCTGTTGATGTAGATGATCATAAATTTAATGAAATGAAGCCGAAAGTTGAAAGACTTTTCAGGAAGCAGAAAAACCTTGTGGCAAATATTCTTCAGGATGCCGAAAAATTATTAAGCGAAAATGGAAATGACAGGGAAGCAGGCATTCATTTACTCAGAGCATCTAGAGGGATTCCCAAAAGTAACAAACTTGCTAAAGTTGTAAGTGAACCTTCATATAAAAAACTTCTGCAGGATACTGAGATGGAATTCCTGAGAGAAAAAGCGAAGAATATGCATATCATTGATGACGAATTATATTTTGTGATTGATGAAAAAAATAACACGATTGATTTAACAGACAAGGGTCGCGAAGAGCTTGCCCAGGGCAGCGGAATAGAAAAAGACTATTTTATTTTACCTGATCTTGGAACAGAAATAAGCAAGTATGAAAATGAACCCGGCATTGATGAACAAACATTAATTAAGAAAAAAGACGAACTTTATGCAAGGTATTCGGAAGCCAGTGACAGAATTCATACAATTCATCAGCTTTTAAAAGCCTACACGTTATTCGAAAAAGATGATGAGTATGTTGTTACTGAGGACGGTAAAATTGCAATCGTAGACGAATTCACTGGAAGAGTACTCCCCGGCAGAAGATACAGCGACGGCCTTCACCAGGCTATTGAAGCGAAAGAAAATGTAAAAGTTCAAAGAGATTCACAGACACTTGCAACGATTACACTTCAGAATTATTTCAGGATGTATAACAAAATTGCCGGAATGACCGGTACTGCAGAGACAGAAGAGAATGAATTTTTCGAAATTTATAAACTTGAAGTTGTTGTAGTTCCGACTAACAAACCTGTTACGCGCGATGACCAGGATGATTCAATTTTCAGAACTAAACGGGAAAAATATAATGCTGTGCTTGATAAAATTGAAGAACTGAAGAAAGAAGGCAGACCGGTACTTGTCGGAACAACTTCGGTTGAAGTTTCAGAAACAATTAGCAGGATGTTAAAAAGAAAGGGAATACAGCACAACGTATTGAATGCAAAGCAGCACCAGCGTGAGGCGGAAGTAGTTGAACATGCAGGAGAAATTAGTGCTATTACAATTGCTACTAATATGGCGGGCAGAGGAACTGATATAAAACTTGGCAAAGGTGTTGTTGATAAAGGCGGACTTTTTATACTCGGAACTGAAAGACACGAATCAAGAAGAATTGACAGGCAGTTGAGAGGTAGATCTGGTCGTCAGGGTGATCCGGGCACATCTAAATTTTTTCTCTCGCTTGAAGATGATTTAATGAGATTGTTTGGCTCTGAAAGAATTTCATCTGTTATGGGAAGAATGGGAATCAAAGAAGGTGAGGTGATTCAGCACCCGATGATAACCCGTTCTGTTGAACGTGCTCAGAAAAAAGTTGAAGAAAATAACTTTGCTATAAGAAAACGTTTGCTGGAATACGATGACACTATGAACCAGCAGCGTGAAGTTATTTATACCAGAAGAAAAAGAGCATTGCAAGGAGACCGATTAAAAAGTGAAGTCTTTGATCTGCTTGATGAATTTATTAGTGATCTTGTTGATAGAAATTTTGAAGAGGTTAATCTTGATGCTATAAAAGAATCTATGCTGCATAATCTTCTTATCGAGATTAAAATTGAACCTGAAGAATTTGAAAAGCTTGGTGCTGATGGTTTAAAGAACAAGCTCTTTGATGCGGCAAAAGAATTTTATAAAAGAAAAGAAGAAATGCTCGGTTCTGAACTGATGGCAAGACTTGAACGTTATGCAGTTCTGAGTGTAATTGATCAGAAGTGGAAAGAGCATCTTCGGGAAATGGATGACCTGAAAGAAGGAATTGGTTTACGTGCGTATGGACAAAAAGATCCATTAGTTGAATACAAAGGTGAAGCTTTTAAATTATTTGTAAGCTTGCTGGAAGAAATAAGAAATGATGTTGTTTCCTTTGCATTTAAGTTCTTCCCGCACGCTCCAGATGAAGTTCAGCAGAGAAAAAGACAGCCGGTCAGCAGGATGACTGAGAGTAAACAGTCAACAACAAATATCGGTCTTTCATCCGGAGTTCCAAATGCAAAACCGATGGAACAGAACAGGAAAATTCAAACTGTCCGTGTTGCAGAAAAAGTTGGTCGTAATGATCCTTGCCCGTGCGGGAGCGGGAAAAAATATAAACATTGTCACGGCAAGTAACCCGGAAATTCTATGAAAAAAATAGAAGCAATAATCCGTCCTTTCAAACTTGATGAAGTTAAAGAAGCTTTAATAGAAGAAGGTGTAAAAGGATTAACTATGTCTGAAGTAAGAGGATACGGAAGACAGAAAGGACATACAGAAACTTATCGCGGCAGTGAGTACAGAATCGAGTTTGTACCGAAAATAAAAATTGAAGTGGTTGTTGATGATGAATTGGCAGATAAAGTAATTGATGCAATTTTAAAAGCAGCAAAAACAGGACAGGTTGGGGATGGAAAAATCTTTGTTTCAAATGTTGATGATGTTATTAGAATCCGGACTGAGGAATCCGGGAAGCACGCTCTGTAAAATAAATTCCCTTTTTGTTTTAAATTCTCTTTAATAGTTTCCGGTATGAAGTTAATTGAGCATTTTCATATCCGTAAAATCTTACTAATCACAATTCTGCTTTTTGGCTTTTCCGGATGCGGTATCTGGGAAAGTTTCACTACGTACTTTAATCTCTATTACAATACAAAAGATATTTTTGATAAGGCTGAAGAGCAAATACTTTCACAGCAAAAAGAACTATTTTCTACAGACCCTCCAACTGTTTCAGGAACTGCAAACACACAATTAATAAAGGTAATTGAAAAATGTTCTCAAATTCTGCAGTTTCATTCCGAAACCGGTTATGTTGAAGATGCTTTAATGATGCTTGGCAAATCATTCTTTTATCAGAAAAATTACCAAAAGGCTGAAAGAAAGTTTGAAGAGCTGATTTCTAACTATCCCGAAAGTGATTTTAAGCTTGAAGCAAATTTGTGGATTGGAAAATGTAAGATGCGGCTTCGCGATTATGATGATGCTCTTTCGCTTTTATCACAGGTTAGAGAAGAAGCTGTGAAGGAAGAAAATGATGACGTTATTAAAGAAGCATTTGTAGAAGAAATTGTTTATAGAATTACAACTGAAGATTTATCAGGTGCAATAGACCTCGCAAATGAATTTTTGCAGGCTACCAATGATGATGAAATTAAAGCGGATATCAGTTATGAAATCGGAAACCTGAATATGAAAATTGGCAATGTTCAGAATGCTGTTACTGCATACAATAATGTTTTTGATTATTCCCCTGGTTTTGATCTTGAAGTTGAAGCAAAGTTAAAATACGGTAAAGCTTTAAGAGAGAGTGGTGATTCATTAAAGTCTTATTCTGTTTTTGAAGATATGCTTTCAGAAGATAAATATTCGGATAAACTTTCCGATATCCGGTTTGAACTTGGTAAAACACTTTCTTCTCTTGGAAGATATGACGAAGCTGTTAATGAATTGACAATGGTTGATACTACTTATAAAAATACACCAATATCCGGTGCGGCTAAATTTGAAATTGGAAAAATATATGAAGAGGATTTGAAAAATCTGGATAGTGCTGCTGCATATTATAAAACTGCTTCCGCTTCCACACTTCCACAGGAATATATTTCAGATGCAAAAGATAAAAACCAGCTCTTCAGTAAATATATTTTGTTAAGGAATAATATTCTGAATTATGATAAACAGCTTTTTTACCTCCAGAATCCTGAAGAATTTGAAAAAGATTCAACCAAATATGTTCAGGATTCACTGGCGATTGCAACTGAACTAAGAAAGGTGAAAGAGCTTCAATCAATATGGGGTGGACTTGATTCATTACTAACGAAAATTGACACTACTGGATATTATGCCGACACACTAAAGATAATTGATTCTCTGATTGTCCGACTTGATTCGCTGAATTATGAGATTGTGGAAGGTGATACAACTCTTAATAAAGATACGGTTCTTGTACATTTAAGAAAACCGCTTGAAAGAGATTCAACAGTTGTTGAACTATTTGATAGTCTTTTTACAAACCGTGAGCTTGATCCGATACGGAAAGCTGCACTTCAGAGGCAGGAAGAAGAAAAGCGTCGGAGACAGAGTCAACTTTTTTCAGAACTGCCTGATACAATGAGATTTAAAAATAATCCACCAAGACGTCCGAAAATTTCGCAGGACTCCCTTCAAACTTTAATTTCAAAAAATGAACTGGAGGTCGGAAACCTGTTTCTTACTGAACTTAATATGCCGGATTCTGCTTATTGGTATTACTATGATATCCTGACTAATTATCCAAATACTACTTATGAGGCAACAACTTTATACTCAATGGGCAGTTATTTTCTTACAGTTGATGAGAAGCAAAGAGCTGATAGTCTTTTTAATATTATCTATGAAAATTATAAAAATGAAAGTATAGTTAATGCGGCGGCAGATAAATTAAATAAGCCATTCATCGATTTAACTTATGATCCTGCACAAAATGATTATAGCAGGGCTGAAGAACAAATGCTTAATGGAAATTATTCTGATGCAATTAAGCGATATTATAATGTCTTTAAAAAATATCCCGAATCAACTTATGCACCTAAAGCTTTGTATACTAGCGGGCTGATCCTTGAAGATAATTTGTTTCTGCTTGATTCTGCTGCTGTTGTATTTGATACACTCGTCGCAAATTATCCTACGAACGAACTTGTGAAGATAGTTGCACCGCGACTTTCATTTTATAAACAGGAACAGTATAAACTGAAACTTGCTAAGGAAGATTCACTATATGCGATAGAGAAAATGAGACTTGATTCATTGCATGCTGATTCTCTTGATCAGGGTTTAATTGTTCAGAACGTTGAAACTAAGTCTGACACTGTTAATGTTGCATTTGATGACACTCTACCTTCAGATGATGAAAACGATACTAGAAATGTTGATATAATAAAGAATGGTCATGTTGAAAAGAAAGCAATCTGGAATCCGCGAATAAGACGATAAAATTCATTCCTTAAATATTTTCTTTTGCTATGAAACTTCGGGATTTGCGAGATCTGATTGAAGAAGGGGAAAATATTCAGTGTGAGTTTAAAAGACATTTCACAACACCTGAAAAAATTGCACGTGAGATGATAGCATTTGCAAACACAAAAGGCGGTTACATAATTTTTGGTGTTGATGATGACAGAGAAATTGTTGGAGTGGAAAGTGAAAAAGCTGAAGCTGAGCTTGTCAAAGATGCAGCAGAGAATTATTGTGAACCTCCAATTGAATACTCAATTGAATATCTGGAATTTAAAGGGAAAGAAATAGTTATTGTTTCAGTTCCGGAATCAGACAATAAACCCCACCGCCTTCAGGATTACCAATCTGAACTTGATATAAATTCCTCAGTTGTTTTAGTCCGGGTAAATGATAAAAGTATGCAAGCCAGTAAGGAAATGGTGAGAATCCTCCGGGCGCAAACAGGAAGGAAAGCATTGAAGAAATATTTTATCGGACCTGTTGAGAAGACTGTGTTCGAATATCTTGCAAAGAAAGAAAAAATTTCTGTAAAAGAATTGAGTAACCTCGTTAATATTTCTGAAAGAAGAGCCTCGCGTACCCTTGTAAAAATGGTAAGAGCAAACCTGTTGATGATCCACACAAAAGATAACGGGGAAGAGTTTTTTACAGCGGCTGCTTAAAAAATTTTATGAATGTTTGCCAAATATTTCTCTCAATTTAAAAATTGTTACCCCATAAGCCACAGCAACATTCAACGATTGTTTAATTCCAAATTGAGGAATCTCAACAGAGTAATCACATAAATCTAAAATTTCATTCGACACACCTGAAATTTCATTTCCTATAACAAGACAAAGCGGGAAATCATTTTTATCTGTTTCATAATATGGTTTACTCGAATCGGTCAGCTCGAGAGCACAAATTTTTATTCCGTCCTTTTTGAGTTTTAGAATAACTTCCTTCGGATCTTTAACATATTCCCACTTTACACTTTCAGTAGAACCAAGAGATGTTTTTAAAATGTCCTTATTTCCTCCTGCTGAATTGGGACCTGGCGGAAATGGAGTGTAACCGCATAGATAAAGCTTTTCGATCATTGCACCATCAGAAGTTCTGAAAATTGAACCAACATTGTATGAGCTTCTGATGCTGTTAAGAACAACATAAACCGGAAGCTTTTTTACTTTGTGAAGTGTTTCAAGCGTGCTTCTGCTTTTAGAGATTTCGTCGTGTGTAAGTTTTTTCATTTTTGAATTTTAATAGCGAGTTGTCCGCAGGCTGCTGAAATATCATCACCTTGAGTATTTCGAAGCATTACTGTGATGTTTCTGTCTCTTAAATTTTGTGCAAAGGATTCAATTCTATCTCTTGAAGTTGGCTTTAATTCAACAGCAAAACCTTTTGGATTCATATGCGCAAGTGAATTGAACGGAATGATATTAATTTTGCTCGGCAATGAATTGCACAATTTACTAAGTGCAGCAACATCTTCTTTTCTATCATTTATTCCATCAAGCATAACATATTCAAAAGTAATTCTTGTTTTTGTTTTCTTCACATAGTACCGTATCGCTTCAAGATTTTCTTTAAGAGAATATTTTTTATTTATCGGCATAATTTTACTGCGTATATTTTCAAAACAGGAATGAAGTGAGAGAGCGAGTTTGGCTCTTAATCCAGTGTCAGCAAGTTCAATTATCTTTGGGGCTATTCCGGCTGTAGAAATTGTAATCTTTTTTAAACTGATCCCTGTTGTAAGTTCCTCGGAAAATATTTCAAGAGATTTAACAGTTTCTTTGAAGTTTAAAAGTGGTTCTCCCATTCCCATATAAACAATATTAGTAACAGGATTTTCAGGATTGTCTTTCTTCACCATTTTGTACTGGTCAAAAATTTCTCCTGCGGAAAGATTTTTTTTATAACCCATTAAACCGGTTGCACAAAACTTGCAATCAAGCGGACATCCGACCTGGGTTGAAATACAAAGAGTAGTTCTTTTTTGTTCAGGAATGAAAACCGACTCGATTTTATTTCCCTCTATCGTTTCAAGTATATATTTTTTTGTGCCGGTTCTTTCTGAAAATTCCGAATCAGTGATTTTTAGTGTGTTAATTTCAGAAATTTCATTCAAATTTTGACGAAGAGATATTGGCAGATTTAACATTTCATCAAAGCTGTCAACAAGGTCGCCGTACATCCACTTAAAAACCTGTTCGCCCCTGTAAGCTGGTTGACCTGCAGCTAAAAATATCTGACGCAGTTCTTCGATTGTTTTACCCTTTAATAATTCCTTTTTTGTTAAACTGTTAATTCCAAATTTCATAGGGTAAATATACTGATTAGTGAATGGAGTGAAAATTAATTAAGCAATAACCATAAATCATTTAAACTTTTTTGCTATATAATTTATATTCATTTATTTTTAAACAATGAAAATACATTTCTCAATATCATATATACAATCCTATCACTAAAATACAGGGAGAAAAATGAATTTCGATTTTACAGAAGACCAGTTGATGATTCAGGAATCTGCACGTGATTTTGCACAAAACGAGATCGCACCAACTTCAGTTAAACGTGATATCAATGCTGAATTTCCTGCAGAAATTGTAAAAAAACTTGGTGAACTTGGATTCCTTGGAATGATGGTTTCACCAGAATTTGGCGGAGCAGGTCTTGATACAGTCAGTTATGTTTTAGCAATGATTGAAATTTCAAAAGTTGATGCAAGTGTCGGGGTGATTATGTCAGTAAATAATTCACTTGTATGCTGGGGTCTGGAAGAATATGGATCTGATTTTCTAAAACAAAAATATTTAACACAACTTGCACAGGGACAAAAACTTGGTGCTTTTGCTTTGTCTGAACCCGAAGCTGGCAGTGATGCAACACAACAAAAAACAAAGGCTGATAAAGATGGTGATCACTTTGTTTTAAACGGAATTAAAAACTGGATTACTAATGGTACCTCTGCAGATTATTATCTTGTTATGGCTCAAACAGATAAGGCAAAAGGGCATCATGGAATTACAACATTTTTAGTTGAAAAGGGAACCGAAGGATTTGGTCATGGTGTTAAAGAAGACAAACTTGGAATCCGTAGTTCCGATACTTGTTCGTTAACTTTTGAAAACTGTAAAGTTCCAAAAGAAAATATTGTTTGGGAAGAAGGAAGAGGATTTAATTTTGCGATGAACACATTGAACGGCGGCAGAATCGGTATTGCTGCACAAGCACTTGGAATAGCTGAAGCATCATTAGAAGCTGCATTAAAATATTCCAAAGAAAGAAAAGCTTTCGGAAAAGAAATTTCAAACTTTCAGGGAATACAATTTAAACTTTCAGATATGGCTGTTAAGCTCGATGCAGCTAAGCTGTTAACATACAGAGCTGCAGCATTAAAAGATGCCGGAAAAGATTATACGAATGAAGCAGCAATGGCAAAACTTTATTCATCAAAAATTGCAGTCGAATGTGCACTTGAAGCAATCCAGATTCATGGTGGCTATGGATATGTCCGTGAATATCTTGTGGAAAGATATTTACGTGATGCAAAAATTACAGAAATTTATGAAG
This sequence comes from uncultured Ignavibacteriales bacterium, assembly GCA_963715745.1. GTDB lineage: Bacteria > Bacteroidota > Ignavibacteria > Ignavibacteriales > Ignavibacteriaceae > CAWGJF01. The sequence goes on along the minus strand of OY970271.1, from coordinate 3,179,805 downwards.
GCACATCTGAAATTCAGAAGATTGTAATTGCCCGTTCTCTTCTAAAAGATAAATAAATGAAGTTACTTTTATTTTTAGTTACAATTTTTACATTTCCTGCTTTTTCCCAGACTGATTGGGTAAGATGGGAGAAAGCAGATTTTTCCTACCAAATTGAAAATAAAATACAGAACAGAAATTATTCATTTACTGCAACGAGCGTCGGTGATTTTATAAGTAAAACTTTTATCAATACTTACTGGTTTTTTATTTCTGATGTTGATGGTGATAACTGTCCTTTTCGCCCTTCCTGCTCATCATTTTTCGCAGAGTCAATAAAGGAAACAAATATATTTCAGGGAACTCTGATGTTTTTTGACCGTTTCACCCGTGATATGAATATTTTTAAAGAACACAATCATTATCCCCGGGTAAGTTCAGGAAGATTTTATGACCCTCCTTCACTCTATACTTTGAATACAGAAAAGATAGACTTCTATCCCGCATCTGAAATTATTTCAGATAAATGAAATTACTTTTTATATTTTTCTTAGTATCACTTTCACTCATTGCCCAACCTAAATTTGATTTTTTCTCGCAGACTAACATAAAACTATTTGCAGATCATTTATTTTGTGAGAAGGATTTTTTACGTGCTGCTGAGGAATACAACAGACTAAAGGGAAATTGCAGAACGGATACTTTAATTTTCAAAATTGGTTTGTGTTACTTTAATATTAGAAATCTAAAGCAATCAAAAAAATTATTTAATCAAATTTCCAAGGAATCAAATTTTTATAATGATGCTGAATTTCAAATAAACAGAATTGCATTTATAGAGAATCCTTCCGGATTTTATTCATTTTACCAGCGAGATCAGATACTAAATGATAAAGAAGAATTAAATAAAAACATCTACAAACTCGCTATGATCTCTTCATTATTAAATGAAGATCTTAAATTAAGTAAAGAAGATTTTTTTCAACCATTTAATGAAGATGAAAGGATTCATCTTAAAAATTTTTATGATTGGAAAAGTAATCCACCTTACAAAAGTCCAGCACTTGCTGGAATACTGTCAACAATAATTCCCGGTTCCGGAAAAATTTATACGGAAGAATACGGAGATGGAATAGTTGCATTTTTAACTACAGGTTTGCTTACATTTCTTGCGTATGATAATTTCAGAGCAAATCATAATACACGTGGATGGATTTTTATTTCGCTTGCCGGATTATTTTATGCAGGAAATATTTACGGCTCAATTGCTTCTGCACAAATTTATAATGCAAGAATTGCCTTTGAATTCAAAGATGGAATAAATCTTTTCCTTGAAAAAAATAATTACTTTAGTCCCGAATATGGTTTTTGTAAATAATAAATATTTTATTCCTATAATATTTTTTGCTTCATTCAACCTTGCTGCTCAAAATTCATTTGATGAGCAATTAAATATTGCTGAAAAATTGTATGAAGATAAAAATTATTTTGATGCTATTACTGAATTGAAGCGCCTGTTATTTTTTAACCATTCTGAGCAATATAACTTTAAATCAAATTTTCTTATTGGAAAATGTTACAAGCAGGGAGCAAAATTTTCAGATGCAATTAATTATTTCGTACTTGCAGAATTGAATGCTTCAATTCCTGAAGAGCTTTATTCTGCTAAAGAAGAAATCATCCGATCAAACATTTTAAGAAGAACAACTTCCCGTGCATTTGCTTTACTTGATTCACTTGAACAGGATGAAAGATTTAGTGATAAAGCTGATCAGATTAATTACTGGCGGGGCTGGGCTTATATTTTTGCAAATGATTGGGAAAAAGCTGCAGAATCATTATTAAAAATTTCACCTGATAATGAACTTGGAAATATTTGTGAAAAAACTGCCGATGAAATGTATTCTATTGGTTTTGCAAAAGGGATTTCTTTTATTATTCCGGGTGCTGGGCAATTTTATACAGGCGAGTATGTTAGCGGTTTACTTTCACTAGGATGGAATGTTTTATGGGGTTATCTTACCATTAGATCATTTATTGATGAGAGAGTTTTTGATGGGATGATGACAGGAAGTTTTTTATGGATGAGGTTTTACAATGGGAATATTCAAAATGCTGAAAAGTTTGCTATTGAAAAAAATATTGAAACCAGCAACAGAACGCTTAGATATTTGCAGTTTGAATATTCAGGGTTGAAACCGTAATTATTAAAAATGGATTGATTTAATGAGTCTTAAATCATTTCTAAAAAAGCAGCTTCTGAACAGAACAATTCCGAAAGAATACCTTTGTGTTTCTAAAGAAAAATACGACGGATCACTAAAAGTTTTTATGCAATCTGGTGAAAATATTTCTGATGTAACAGATAATCACGCAATGCTTGGATATAAACCACTGATTATTCTTATCAATTCAATTCCATTTAAGAATTATATTAGTTTACCCGGGCAAATACTTCTTTCATTCAGAACCAATAATGAATTTGAGGTTGCGCATTTAATTTTGAAAAAAATAGAAGAGTGCAAGTTTAACTGTTTTAACTATTCAATTTATTATTGTGAAAATGGATTTCATAAATTTTCATCACCAATTGTAAAGTCGATTCAATTTTTTCATTATAACTTAAAAGGAAAGAAGAAAGAAAATGTTTTCCTAAATGGTAATCTTCATAACCAAATAAAGATTGCATATTCTTTACCACGGAAGGTTTCATTAATTTCTATTTTTGAAATTGATCTTGTAAATATTTTTCCTGTTGATATAAATGGCGAAGCAGGCACTAATGAATTCTTTATTTCACTGCGCGCTGGCAGCAAATCTACAAGCCAGATAAAAAAAATTGGAAAGGTTGTTTTTTGTACAATGGATAGTTCCCGTTGTTCGGAAGCATATAGAATGGGGAGAAATCATATGAAAGATATGTCCAGCATTAAAAATTTTTCAATTGAGAAAGTAAGATCCGAACTGTTTAACAATCCATTGCCCTTGGGAACGATTAATTATCTGGAACTTGAAAGAATCGATTCCTTCGAATACGGCATTCATGAAATTCATCTTATGAAGATATTAAATTCCAAAACATTAAAGGAAAACAGACCCACACTCGCACATATTCACCGTGATATTCTGGAATGGAGACTCCGGCGGAATATACCTACTGAATTTATTTTACGTTAAATTAATAAAATGAAAAAACCCGGTTTAAAACAAATCTTTTTTATTCTGGCTTTATTACTTACAAGTTTATATGTATTTCTTGTTTTTCTGAAATCCCCTGGTATTAATTCTTATGAACGTTCTAAATTTCCTGATATGATTTATGGAAAAGCGTGGAAGCCTTTTGTTTATAGAGTATTTGTTCCGGTGAGTGTCAGGCTAATAACAGAAATTATCCCGCAGGAATTGCAAAACCAGGTAACAGATTTTGGAAATGAAAACCAAAACGCAATTAGAGTTTTAAGTGAATTAAACTGGGAAGCAGAATATTTAACTGAATATGTTGTTGCAAGTTTATTAATGTATATTTCATTAATAGGGTTTGCATACTTTATCAGAGAATTTTTCAAAATCAATTTTAAAGTATCCGATTCTTATTTAAATCTGTTAACAATCGGAATGCTTCTTGCACTGCCTGTTTTTTATATTAATGATAATTATATCTATGATTTCCCCTCACTATTTTTCTTTACTGCAGGTTTATATTTCCTTCAAAAGCAAAACTGGAAATTATTTTTAATCATTTTCTTATTCGGATGTTGGAATAAAGAAACAACAATTTTACTTACACTGATATTTTTAATTCATTACAGAAAAGGTTTCGTAACTGAAAAGAAAAAATATTTAACGTTGCTTTCTTTGCAATTGATCATTTTTATTTTTGTAAAACTGATTCTTTCAATTGCTTTTATAAATAATCCGGGCTCATTTATTGAATTCCACTTGCTTGATTACAACAAAATTTTACTAAATGGTTACAACCTTATAACGTTTGCTTCTTTGTTGTTTTTATTTTTATTGATTGGCTACAAGTGGAATGAAAAACCGATATTCCTTAAAGATTCACTGTGGATTGCAGTTCCATTATTTCTGCTGACTATGTTTCTTGGATTTTTTAACGAATTAAGAGATTATTACGAAGTTTATCCGATAATAGTACTATTAATTGGTTATAGTATAGCAAAATTATTTGGAGTTGATATTGCAGTTAAATCGACCGGATACAAAGAAAACAAAGGATTTTAGTGCAATAATTTTTACTGACCGTTGTGAAAATCTTGATAGGCAAAATTATTTTTTTAAATTTAAGCTTAAAATTAAAATAGTTTTTCCAATAGCAATAAATTGCGGGAATAATAATTGGGGAGACCTAATCTAATTGAAAAAGGAGAACTGAAATGGCAATATTAATTACTGAGGAATGCATCAATTGCGGCGCTTGTGAACCAGAATGCCCTAATACTGCTATTTATGAAGGCGGAGTAAATTGGGAATTGGCTGGAACAAATTATGGTGAAGGTGATGCAGCTCCATCAGGTGCAACCGGATTTTATTCAAATGACTTTTTTTATATAGTTCCTGATAAGTGTACGGAATGCAAAGGGTTTCATGATCGAGCCACAATGTGCTGCTGTTTGTCCGGTGGATTGCTGTGTTCCTGATCCGAATCATGTTGAAGATGAAGAAACACTTTTAAAACGTAAAGACTATCTCGATGGTATTGGAAGATAGAATTTATCTTTAAAATTTTATTTTAAAGGCACTGACAAGTGCCTTTTTCTTTTAAAATGGTAAGACAATGAAAATCGGCAAATACGAAATAAAAAAAGTTCTCTCGGGATTTTTTGGTCTTGATGGCGGAGCAATGTTTGGTATAATTCCCAAACCACTATGGGAAAAAACAAATCCATCAGATTCATTAAATCGTGTAACGCTTGCAACAAGAAATTTGTTACTGCAAGGTGAGAGCAAAAATATTTTAATCGATACTGGGATGGGAAATAAATGGAGCGAAAAAGAGAAATCAATTTATGCTGTTGATGCAAATTATTCTCTGAATTCAGCATTAAATGAACAAGGATTAAAAAAGGAAGATATTACTGATGTCATTTTAACTCATTTACATTTTGATCATACAGGTGGATCTACAATTTTGGAAAATGAAAAACTTGTTCCTGCTTTTCCAAATGCAAAATATCATGTACAAAAACAAAATTTTGAATGGGCAAAAAATCCATCAGACAGGGACAAAGGGAGTTATATAAAACAGAACTTTATGCCACTCTTAGAGAATGGAGTTTTGAATTTAATTGATGGTGAATCAAAATTTGATGATGAAATTGAATTCATCGTTATAAATGGACATACTTTCGGACAGCAAATGGTCAAAATTTCAGATTCATCAAACATTTTACTTTTTTGTTCCGATTTAATTCCATTTGTTTCACACATTCCGATTCCATACATAATGGGCTATGATATCCAACCTTTAATAACTGTCGAAGAAAAGAAAAAATATCTTCAGCAGGCATTAGATGAAAACTGGAAATTATTTTTCGGGCATGATCCTGAAATAGCGATGGTTACATTAAAAAGCACAGAAAAAGGAATCAGAGTTAATGAACGATTCAACAATCTATGATAATTTATTGGAAGATGGATTCACAAAAATTTGTCAGCTAAACGAACTGCGAAACAATGAAGGTAAAAGATTTATTGTTAATAACATTGAAGTTGCCGTTTTTAAAATTGATTCAGAAGTTTTTGCGCTGAGTAATATTTGTCCCCATAAGCTGTCGGCTTTAATTTATGATGGAATGATTGAAGATGGTTGTGTGGTTTGTCCGGTTCACGGCTGGATGTTTAATTTAAAAACCGGTAAACGACCGGACGGTGCGCAAGGATTAGATTCTTTTCCGATCAAATTAATTAATGATGAAGTTTATATTAAAGTTATTCCTAAAAAGTTCAACTGGTAGTTTTACTAGTTTATATATCGTTGTAGCATAGATTAGTAATCAGTGCTACTAAATTATATCTTAATAACAAATGAAAATCACAAATGAACTGGTAATTAATAAAGCAAAAGAACTCGGATTTGATTTGATCGGTTTTGCGAAAGCAGATTTGCTGGATGATGAAATCAGTAAATATGATAAATGGATTGATTTAAATTATTATGCAGATATGGAATATATGAACAGAAACAGGGAGAAGCGTCAAAATGTTTCTGAAATTCTTCCCGGAGCAAAAAGTGTTATTTCTTTAGCTGTCAATTATTACACTCCTGAAAAATATTCAAATGAAAAAACTAAAGGGAAAGTTTCCCGTTATGCCTGGGGAAAAGATTATCATCTTGTAATCTGGGATTTGCTAAAAATTCTTGAGCAATATTTAAATGACTGTAATTCAGAATTTAGATCAATCTCGTATGTTGATACCGGACCGGTTATGGACAAAGCCTGGGCAGTCCGTGCGGGAATAGGCTGGCTCGGAAAGCATACAAATGTTATCAACCGCGAAATCGGAAGCTGGTTTTTTATTGCAAATATAGTTACGAATATTGAATTCAATTATTCTGAACAAATTCCTGACTTTTGTGGAAATTGTACTGCCTGCATTGATGCTTGTCCGACTGATGCAATTGTTCAGGAATATGTTCTTGATTCAAACAGATGCATTTCATATTTAACAATTGAGAACAAAGGAGAAATTTCATCAGAGTTTTCAGGTAAATTTGATAATTGGATTTTCGGCTGTGATATTTGTCAGGATGTTTGTCCCTGGAATGAAAAGTTTTCGATAATATCCAACAAATCTGAATTCCTTCCTGAATATGATAACAAAGAAATTCCCTTATCAGTTATTGAGCAAATGGAAGAAGAAAATTTTAAAAAAAGATTTAAAGATAGCCCTGTTAAAAGAGCAAAGTTAAAAGGACTAAAGAGAAATGCTGAATTTGTAATTAAAGACACTCAATAAAATCACTCATGAATCTTTATTAAATTTGTGTAATCAAATCGAATAGAATTTTCAAAATATTGTATTAATTCAGAGGTACAAATGTCCGATAATCACCATAAAGTAATAATAATTGGATCAGGTCCGGCAGGATTTACAGCGGCACTATACAACGCAAGAGCTAATTTGAAACCTGTTTTATTTGAAGGAATGCAGCCGGGTGGACAGTTAACAATCACAACCGAAGTTGAAAACTATCCCGGATTTGAGCACGGAATTCAGGGTCCTGAACTGATGGATGTAATGCGCAAGCAAGCTCACAGGTTTGGAGCAACAAGTTTGTACAAAGAGATTACAGAAGTTGATTTTTCAAAGAGACCTTTTAAATTAAAATCTTATGATGAAGAATACACAGCCGATGCAGTAATTGTGGCTACAGGTGCTTCTGCAAAATTGCTTGGTTTGGAAGGTGAAAAGAAATATATGGGTTATGGGGTTTCTGCCTGTGCAACCTGTGATGGATTCTTTTTTAAAAATCAAAAAGTTCTTGTTGTTGGGGGCGGTGATACAGCAATGGAAGAAGCAAATTATTTAACTACCCACGCAAGTGAAGTAACAATTGTGCATAGAAGAGAAGGTTTTAGGGCTTCTAACATTATGCTTCAAAGAGCAAAGAAGAATCCAAAGATCAAATTTTTGTTGAACAAAACTATTAAAGATGTAGTAGGTGTTGAAAATAATGGTGTGAAAAAAATGACAGGTGTTATTCTTGAAGATACAAAGGATAAATCAACTATAGAATATTCGACTGATGGATTGTTTATTGGGATTGGTCATAAACCAAACACAGATATTTTCAAAGGTTGGCTTGATATGGAAGATAATGGTTATTTAAAAGTTAAACCGGGATCAACTTATACAAATATAGAAGGAGTATTTGCTGCAGGTGATGTTGCTGATAGTAAGTACAGACAGGCAGTTACTGCCGCAGGTTCAGGTTGTATGGCTGCACTTGATGCTGAACGCTGGCTTGAGGCACAGGAATAAAGCTTGGTATCGTAGCACAGATTAGTAATCTGTGCTACATTTTAATCAAATTCGTTTCTAGATTTTGTTAGTTAATTCTTTTCAGTTCACTATCGTAATTCTTTCTCAATTTATTACCTGCAAGATTTGATATAACAAATCCGATACCTGTGAAGACGAATAAGAATAATGGAACCCAGAAATCTTTCTCTCCATTTTGTTCAAGCATCATTCCGAAACCGAGGCCCAATCCAAAGAAAATACTGATTATTCCAATTTTTAGGAGCAAAAACGGATCTCTTTTACTTTCAAAGAACTTTTTAATGTCCTCGGCTGAAAGTCCTTTTTCTATTAGTAATTGTTTTTCCTTGGATTTGTAATAAATAAAAACTACCGATATCAAACCGATAATTAAAAACATTACAATCGGTATAAATACTGCTATTGTGCGTTCCATTTTTATTCCTTTCGAATTATTTAATACTATTGACTGCTACTTCTTGAATCAGGTTACATTCCAGGAAATCAAAGTGATTTCAGACATAAATTGGTTTCTTTTGATTAAATTTAATGAGTGTAACTTATTCTGGTTCAGGTTTGTCAAATAATAAAATGAAAAATATTCCTGATCAGGAAATAATAGATTCCATTAGAAATGGAAATCATTCGGATTTTTCTATACTTGTGGATCGGTATAAAAATAAAGCATTTTCTATGCTGAAACGGATGTTAAGAAATGAATTTGATGCCGAGGAAGTTTTACAGGATGCATTTTTAAATGCTTATCGTTCTTTAAATTCATTTAAAGGCGAAGCTAAATTTTCAACTTGGTTTTACAGGATAGTTTATAATTCAGCGTTGACAAAGCTTTCATCGAAGAGAAGAAAAATTGAACAGGAAATGTCATCAGTTGAAGATCATCTTAATCTGGAAAGCAATTTTAATTCAATTGATGCAGAGAAAAAAAATGTCTCTGAATTAGTTAATGAAATGATTAATTTATTACCGGAAAAATATTCAACGATAATTACTTTATTTTACTTGAACGAATTAACCTGCGAAGAAATTGCAGAGACAATGAATATAACTTTATCAAACGTAAAAGTGCTATTGCACAGAGCCAGGAATGCAATGCGTGATATGATTGAAAAACACAATCTTACTGAGGAATTGATATGATAGATTTTAATGATGAATTATTGAACCGGTACCTGGATGACGAGCTCGATTTTAAGGAGAGAACTGAACTTGAGAAATATTTAAATGAAAATAAATCTGCTCGTAAAAGATTTAATTCATTAAAGCTTGTTCATTCAAATTTAATACAGATGCGGGAAGATTCACCTTCAGTTAATTTCACTGACAAAGTGATGATGTCGATTTCCAGAAAGTCTAAATCAAAGTCCGGGCAAAAATATTTTATCATTTCAATTTCTTCATTCATTGTTTTGCTTTGCATGTTGATATTTGGATTTTTACTGACAAATATTTTAGGGTCGACATCTACAAGCGGAATGGATTCACAGTCATTAAATACATTTAATAATCTTACCAATTTATTCATCAGCGAGATTAAAAAATTGTTCAGTGGACAAGGACTTTCAATTTTCGGTTCGATTCTTTCTCTTGGAATAATTATTTCTGGCTATATCTTTTTTGAAAAGCAGAAACACACCAAAGCTCATTTAAGCTAAACTCTTATCACTTTTAAGATTTCTTTCCGTTTTGCTAACGTCCTTTGTATATTCGAATAACATTTTATCAAATAATTTATCTGGATGAATCACAAATCAGGTTTTGTCGCTATTATTGGTCTGCCTAATTCAGGCAAATCAACTTTGTTGAACGTTATTCTTGGACAAAAACTTTCTATCATTAATAATAAGCCGCAAACTACCAGGAAAAAAATCCAGGGAATACTTAACTCGGAAAATTACCAGGTTGTTTTTCTTGATACTCCCGGAATCATTGAACCATCATATTTGCTTCAGGAAAAAATGATGATGGAAATTGAAGATTCTCTTGAAGCAATTGATCTGGTGTTGCTTGTAATTGATGTAAAAAATGATCCGGGAGGTAAGAAATTATTTGAGAACGAATTCGTAAAAAATGTCTTAAACAGCGGGATAAAAATTTTAACTGTTCTAAACAAAATTGATTTGGTTCCAAAAGATGAAATTGAGAACCAGGCTAAGGCTTTAAAAAAAATTAATGGGGTTCAAAGCATAGTTGGAATTTCTGCCACTTTAAATTTTAATATTGAGTTATTAAAAGATTCTATTTTAGAATTGCTTCCTGAAGGTCCAAAATATTTTCCGGGTGATCAAATTACAGAATTGAATGAAAGATTTTTTGTATCTGAATTAATCAGAGAAAAAATTCTGGATCTTTACCGCGAAGAAATTCCTTATAGTTGTGAAGTAATCATCCGGGAATTTAAAGAAAGGGAAAAAGGGAAAGATTATATTAGCGCGGAAATTATTATTGAAAAGGAAAGTCAGAAGCCAATTATTATTGGTAAAAACGGATCAGCTATAAAAAAGCTGGGTGAAGCTGCAAGGGAATCAATTGAAGGATTTCTGGAAAGAAAAGTTTATCTTGAACTGCATGTAAAAGTAAATCCTAAATGGCGAAGTGATGAAAAATTTCTTAAAATTCTCGGTTACAAAAGCAGGTCGAAACCGGAAAATTAATTCATCACAATCAGATAATTTGTCGAGAGAATAAAATTCCATAATTTTTATAGCTAGATTTTATAATTCATATCTTTTTAGAAAAAATGCAGGCAAGAGCAGAAATTGTTGTTAGAGGTTTGGTTCAAGGTGTCGGTTTTAGATATTTTGTTGTACGTGAAGCTGAAAAATTAGGAGTGAACGGTTTTGTTAAAAATTTGTATTCAGGGGAAGTGTTAACAGTTGCGGAAGGAGAAAAAAGTTTAGTGGAAGATTTATTGAACAAAGTTAAAGTTGGCCCGATTCACGCTGCTGTAAAATCTTTTAAAGTAGATTGGCTTGAACCAAAAAATGAATTTGAAACATTTGAGATAAGATTTTGAGGACAGGGTTCACGCAGAGAACGCAAAGTAGAACCAACGCAGAGTTCGCAAAGAAATGACAGAAAATGAAATCGCAACTAAAATAATTGGAATAGCAATTGAATTGCATAAAAAGCTTGGTCCTGGATTATTAGAATCAACTTATGAAAATGCTTTGGCTTTTGATTTAAGGGAATTAGGATTTAAAGTTAGGCAGCAAGTTCCAATGCCATTTGTTTATAAAGAAGTGAAAATGGATGTTGGTTATAAATTAGATATAATTATTGAAGATTTAGTTGTTGTGGAAGTAAAATCTGTTGAAGAGTTAGCTCCGGTTTTCTTTTCACAATTGTTGACCTATCTGAAATTATCAGAATTGAAATTAGGTTTACTAATTAATTTTAATACAAAACTTTTAAAAGATGGAATTCACAGAGTAGTTAACAATTTATAAACTCTGCGAGCTTTGCGTGTTTGAACTCAGCGATCTCTGCGTGAAATAAAATGAATAATAAACAGATAATTTAGCAAAAGTTATTAATGACTACTGACATACATTACAGAAGTGGAATAGGTTTTGACGTTCATTCATTTTCTGAAGGAAGAAAGCTAGTCCTTGGCGGAATTGAAATTCCTTTTGAAAAAGGATTAGCCGGACATTCCGATGCCGATGCACTTCTACATGCAATTTGTGATGCACTGCTTGGCGCACTTTCACTTGGTGATATCGGAAGTCACTTTCCTGACACTGATCCGAAATTTAAAAATATCGACAGCACAATTCTTCTTGCCAAAGTAAATGAACTAATTAATGCAGAAAACTATGAAGTTGTGAATGTTGATTCAGTAATTATGCTTCAGCGTCCAAAAATTCTTTCTTATGTAAATCAGATGAAAGAAAAAATTTCAAATATACTTGGAGTAGAATCCAATCAGGTTTCCATTAAAGCAACAACGACTGAGAAACTTGGGTTTATCGGCAGGGAAGAAGGCATTTCAGTAATGGCAACTGTACTCATTTCGAAAAAATAAAATGTTTGAAGGCATTCTCAATCAAATCTCCACTTACCCTCCACTCTGGATTTATGTTGTGTTATTCTTTTTTTCTTTTATTGAAAATGTTTTTCCACCTTCTCCCAGTGATCTTGTAGTATTAGTTGGCGGAACGCTTATTTCAACAGGAGTTATTCATTTTATACCAACATTAATTTTAACAACTCTTGGAAGCATAATAGGTTTTATGGTTTTATTTTACCTTGGATCTGCAGTTGATAAAAAAGTTATTCATTCTGGTAAATTAAAATTCATTCCCATTGATGCGGTTGACAAAGTTGAAGCTTGGTTTAACAAATATGGCTACTGGGTTATTCTGGTCAACAGATTTTTACCCGGAACAAGATCAGTAATTTCATTTTTTTCCGGATTAAGTCATCTCAAAGTTAAAAAAACCATAGTGCTTGCTACTATTTCTGCATTTGCATGGAATGCAATAATACTTTACCTGGGAATTGTTTTTGGTGATAATGTTAAAGTTGTCGATGATTATTTATCAACTTATAGTAATATAGTAATCGCAGTTACAGTAGTAATAGTTTTATTTTTTATTATAAGAAACATTGTAAGGAAAAAGAAAGCAAAAACAGTTTGAAATTATTTTCGAAATATAAAGTCCAGGTTTCACCTGAAGAAAAAAAGCAGCGAAAGAAAGAATGGCTGCTTTTAGTTTTGAGCGGATTGATTCTTGGAATTTCTTTTCCCCCAATTCCATTTCCGATAACCTTACTGATTTTTACCGGACTTGTACCTTATCTATATGTTTTAAATAAAAGAAAAAGTTTAGCCTCAATTAGTCGTGCAACATTTATCTTTGGATTTATTTTCAGTCTTGTAACAGTCTACTGGGTTGGAAGCTGGCAGTCGGAAGCTGATCCTTTTTTAATGATTGCAGGTGTCGCTTTACTTTTTGCCCTGCCTTGTGTTCTTATGATTCCTTCAACATTACTTTATCTTACAAGAAAAATTTTTCCTAAGATGAATGCTATCTGGCTTTTCCCGCTTTACTGGGTAACAGCCGAATATCTTCTCACTTTGACTGATTTAAAATTCCCCTGGGTAACTCTGGGTAATGGACTAACAAAATTCATATCATTCATCCAGGCAGCAGAATTTATTGGCGAGTTTGGATTTTCACTTGTAGTTGGATTCATAAATGTGTTTTTGTTTTTTGCAGTAATAAATTTCAAAACGAATAAAAAAATATTTTATAGAAATCTTTCTTTAGGAATTTTTTTGTTCATAGTATTTCTCGCTTACGGTTTAATCAGAAAATCTGAATTCAAAATTTCTGATCAAAATATCAGGATGGGATTGATTCAGCCAAACATCGATCCGTGGAAAAAATGGGATGTTGGTAATCTTAATAATCTTCTTGACAAATATCTTGAACTTTCGAAAGAAGCTGTGAATAAAGGAGCTAAAGTATTAGCCTGGCCGGAAACAGCTTTACCAGCTTATGTTTTTGGAGGAAGTTATCAAATACTTACTAATCGTATTCATCAGTTTTGTGATACGAATAATGTTTATCTTTTTACGGGGATGCCCGATATTCGCTTTTATTTTGATAAAGAAAAAATGCCGGATGATGCTAAGTTTAATGAACAGGGAAATTATTATTATGCAACTTATAATTCAATTATGTTGATCAGTCCGAATACGAGTGAAATTCAGAAATATGGAAAAATGCAATTGGTTCCGATGGGGGAGAAAGTCCCGTTTGTTGAGCAATTGAAATTTCTTGGAGATATTTTTAAATGGGGGGTTGGAATCACAGGCTGGAACGTTGGAAAAGATACAACCGTCTTTCACCTTTCATTAAACGGAGATGATTCATTAAAAATAAGCGGATTGGTTTGCTACGAATCCATCTTTCCCGAATTTGTATCGGCTTTTGCAAAAGAGGGTGCTGAATTGTTTGTAATTGTAACAAACGATAGCTGGTATGGAAAATCAAGCGGACCATATCAGCATAAGGAATTTGCTGTTCTTCGTGCAATTGAAAACAGGAAGTCAGTAATTCGCTGTGCAAACGGGGGAATAAGTTGTGTGATAAATGCGAAGGGAGAAACAGAAGTTGAATCGAAATTGTTCACGAAGGATGTTATTGTCTGGGATGTTCCTGTTCAGAAAGATGAAACTTTTTATTCTGAAAATCCTAAAATAGTTTCGACATTGTGTTCTGTATTTTCATTGTGGATATTTGGAATTAATATTTTGGCATGGCTGAAGAAAAAACTTAAATTGTAAACACTATTTTGTCACACTGAGCCTGTCGAAGTGTGATAATATATTTAATGGCAGTCATCCTTTGACATGCTCAGGATGACATTAAAGAGAATTGCTAATGATAGACTTAAGAAGTGATACTGTCACAAAACCTTCACCGGTAATGCGGAAGACAATGGCTGAAGCGGAAGTTGGTGATGATGTTTTTAAAGAAGATCCAACAGTTAACAAACTTGAAGAGTACATTGCTGATCTTCTCGGAAAAGAAGCGGCACTTTACGTACCGAGCGGGGTTATGGGAAACCAGATTTGCCTTAATGTTTTAACAGAACCTGGTGATGAAGTGATTTGTGATCGTGAAGCACACATATTTAATTATGAATCCGGTTCACCCGCAAGATTAAGTGGAATTCAAATTTATCCAATTGACGGAAAACTTGGCGTACTTTCATCAAAGCAAGTCGAGCCGTACATCCGTACAACAGCTTATCATATGCCGCGAACAAAAGTGATTGAAGTTGAAAACACACACAACCGTGCAGGTGGAACAATCTGGCCGATGGAAAAAATTGTTGAGTTGAAAAATCTTGCAAGGAAACATAATCTCTTTTTTCATCTCGATGGTGCGAGAATTTGGAACGCCTGTGTTGAAACAGGAATCTCGCCAAAGGAATATGCTTCACATTTTGATACTGTTTCATGCTGTTTTTCAAAAGGCCTAGGTGCACCCATTGGATCTGCAATTGCCGGATCAAAAGATTTTATTAAAGAAGCATACCGAGTCAGGAAATCCTGGGGCGGGGGAATGAGGCAGGTAGGAATTCTTGCTGCTGCAGCTTTGTATGCAGTCCAAAATAATCGTGAAAGATTAAAGGAGGATCACATCAGAGCAAAAAAATTAGCTGATAGAATTAATGCAAATCCGAATCTTGAAATAAATATGGAAGCAGTCCAGACAAATATACTTTTGTTCAAACCGAAAGAAGGTTCTCCAAACGATGGATTAAAACTTTGTAAGGAAAAAGGATTAATATTAACTCCAGGGACAGTTGATTCACTCAGAGCAGTTACACATCTTGATGTAAATGATAGTGATATTGAAAAAGCCGCAGATATTCTTGATGAGGTTTTTAAATGACAGATTTTCTGACTCAAAAAGATTTTAAACATAAATACGCAGTTACCATACGCTTTCACGAAGTTGATATGCTTGGAGTTTGTAATAATGCTGTTTATATTAATTTTTTTGAAACCGCCAGGCTGGAATATATTAAAGCGGCCGGACTGATGCCGAAAGATGGAATTTTCTCAGACGGAAAAATATTTTTCATGGTTAGAAATGAAATCAACTATCTCGATCACGCTTATTACGACGATGTGCTTGATGTATATTCTAAAATATCATACATAAAAAATTCTTCTTTTGGTTATGATCATTTGATTGTAAAACAAAAATCAGGGAAGGAAATTGTTAACGGAAAAGGTGTTGTCGTTTATGTTGATCCAAAATCAAGAAAATCAACTCCGATTCCTGCAAGTTTTATTGAAACTGTAAAAAAGTTTGAACCTTCGGTTAAAATTTTGAGGTGAAACAATGAGACGAATAGTTGTCGATATTGAAACCTGTTCTTATCCTTTCGAATCTTTGGCTGAAAGCCAGAGAGAATACATATTACGTTACGCTGAAAAAGAAAGTGAATATGAAAAACGCGAAGAGATGAGGGATAACGCAATCCGTTACACAAGTCTTTACCCGTTTACGGCAAAATGCATTGCAATTGGATTTTTTGATGTTGAAAAGAAAAAATCTTTTGTGTACTACGAAAGTAAATTGCAGGAAGAATGGAAAAGCGAAGATGAAAATATTCAGTACAAAGGTTTACCGGAAAATGAGATGCTTGAATCTTTCTGGAGAATTATTGATGCAACAGACCAGGTAATTACTTTTAACGGAAGAAATTTTGATATCCCTTTTTTAATGCTTCGTTCTGCAATTCTTAAAGTGCAGCCTTCAAAAAATTTAATTCAAAACCGGTTTGATATTTCCCGGCACATTGATCTGCTTGAACAGTTTACGTTTTATGGAAATGTACGAAAGTTCAATCTCGATTTTTATTGCCACGCATTTGGTATTGAAACACCAAAAAGTGAAGCGATTTCTGGAATGGAAGTAAAAAATCTTTATGAAGCTGGAAAGATAAAAGAGATTGCAGTTTATTGCTCGCGGGATATTTACGCTACCTATCAACTTTATAAAATATGGGATGAATATTTGAATTTGAAATAGATTTTCATCCTTAAGTTGAGGGGAATATTTTTATTATATTTCACGTCTAAAAATTCTTGCTTAAACCAAACAAATATTGAATGAAAGAACCTGAAGTAACCCCCGAACTTGCACTAGAGCACGGACTAATAAAAGAAGAATACGAAAAGATTTTATCAATTCTCGGCAGAACACCAACATTCACTGAACTTGGAATTTTCAGCGTAATGTGGAGTGAGCACTGCAGCTATAAAAACTCGATTGCGCAATTAAAAACTTTGCCGAGA
Organism: uncultured Ignavibacteriales bacterium; assembly: GCA_963715745.1. Classification (GTDB taxonomy): domain Bacteria; phylum Bacteroidota; class Ignavibacteria; order Ignavibacteriales; family Ignavibacteriaceae; genus CAWGJF01. The sequence continues at coordinate 3,162,974 of OY970271.1, read as the reverse complement.
AGCGGAGGAAGGTTGTTGGTTGGAGCAGGAGAAGAAAATGCGGGACTTGTTGACATCGGCGATGATCTTGCAGTTGCATTTAAAATTGAAAGTCACAATCATCCTTCCGCTGTTGAACCGTATCAAGGTGCTGCAACCGGAGTCGGCGGAATTATGCGCGACATTTTTACGATGGGTGCCAGACCAATCGCTTCTCTAAATTCTCTTCGCTTTGGTTCACTGAAAGATGCACGAACACGTTACTTGTTTGAAGGAGTTGTAAAAGGAATCGGAGATTACGGAAACAGCTTTGGAGTTCCCACAGTTGCTGGCGAAGTTTACTTTGATGAATCTTACCAGGGAAATCCTCTTGTTAATGCTATGGCTGTTGGAATTGTGAAGAAGAACCAGTATGCTAGCGCTGTTGCAAAGGGTGTTGGCAATCCAGTAATGATTGTCGGTTCATCTACAGGAAGAGACGGAATTCATGGTGCAACTTTCGCGTCCGAAGAGATTTCGGAAAAGTCGGAAGCTAAAAGACCATCAGTCCAGGTTGGCGATCCTTTCACAGAAAAACTACTTCTCGAAGCAACTCTTGAAATAATAAAAAATGGCTGGCTTATAGGAATACAGGATATGGGTGCTGCCGGAATTTCCTGCTCGACAAGTGAGATGAGTGCAAAAGGGAATTCAGGAATGAAAATAAATCTTGATAAAGTACCTTTGCGTGAAGATGGGATGACAGCTTATGAAATTATGCTTTCCGAAAGCCAGGAAAGAATGTTGTGTGTGGTTAAAAAAGGTTACGAAGAAAAAGTAAAATCTGTTTTGGAAAAATGGGATTTGAATTGCGAGGCAGTCGGTGAAGTTACAAACGATGGATTGCTTCACATTGATTATGAGGGAGAACGAAAAGCAACACTTCCTGCTTTCGAATTAGTGCTTGGCGGTGGCGCTCCCGTTTATATCAGAGATAAAACGAAGCCGGAATATTTAAAATCAGTTCGTGATTTTAATTTTAATTCTTTGCCGGAACCAAAAGATTTAAAAGAAACTTTTCTAAAAGTTTTTTCTACGCCGAATATTGTTTCAAAGCAGTGGGTTTACGAGCAATATGATTCAATGGTTAGAACAAATACAATCGTTGGTCCGGGTTGTGATTCCGCAGTAATTTATCTTAAAGGAACAAATAAAGCACTTTCGATGAAAACAGATTGCAATGCACGTTATGTTTATTTAAATCCTCGTGAAGGTGCAAAGATTGCAGTTGCTGAGTCTGCAAGGAATATTGTCTGCTCAGGTGGCATTCCACTTGCAGTAACTAACTGCTTGAATTTTGGAAATCCATACAAACCTGAGGTTTACTGGCAGTTTGCAGAAGCGATTGCAGGAATGGGTGAAGCCTGCAGATTTTTTGATACCCCGGTTACCGGAGGAAATGTAAGTTTTTATAATGAATCTCCTGACACAGCAGTTTATCCTACACCTGTGATTGGAATGGTCGGTTTGGTTGAAAACTTAAATCACATTACAACTTCATATTTTAAGAATGAAGGTGATTTGATTTACTTGATGGGAGAAGATCATGAAGAATTAGGTGGAAGCGAATTTTTAAAAATTATTCACAACTATGTTGCCGGTGACTCTCCAAAAATTAATCTTGATGTTGAACAAAAATTACATGGCTCACTTCTTCTTCTCATTCATAAAGGATTGATAAACTCTGCTCACGATATTTCTGAAGGCGGAATTGCTGCTGCTCTTGCAGAATGCTGCATTATCGATCAGGAAAATATGATTGGCTGTGAAGTTGAAATTTCTGTTAAATCAAGAAATGATTTTTCACTTTTTTCTGAAAGTCAATCAAGAATTATCATTTCAATTTCACCCGAAAAACAAAATGAATTTGAAACTGAATTGAAATCTCTTTCACAAAACTTTAATTTATTGGGGCACGTCAAAGGTCATTCTCTTAGTATTAAAAACTTTTTTGAGATTGAACTTTCAAAACTGAGCGAAATTTATTATAAAACAATTCCCCGAATTATGGGCAGTGAAGAATAAAATTCTCATAAAAATAAGATCGTCAAAACTTTATCTGGTTTTTAGAAAAATACGCTTCAGACTGCATTTAATTCCAGCCTGGCACAGTTTTGTAAAGTTCTTTAAACATTATTTCGGTGGTTTATACGACAGGCTTGATCGTCACCATGTTTTTCTTTTATCCGGCGGATTAGCATTTTCACTTTTTGTTTGTATCATTCCGCTTACTCTTATCGTTTTCTGGCTGCTCGGAAAATTTCTTGACTCATCCGAAGTTGAAGTCCAGATCATTACCCTGATTGATACTGTAATTCCTTATGATACTTATGCTCAGTTGGTAAAGGAAATAATCTTTAAAAGGGTGCATGAAGTAATTCAGTATAGAAATATTGCGGGATTTGTTGGTATTATCGGTTTATTTTTTGCAGCCAGCGGATTTGCAAGCAGTCTGAGAACAGTTTTAAATAAAGTTTTTGGCACTGATCTCGATATAAACATTTTTTTAGGAAAGCTTCGGGATTTTCTTGTAATCATTCTTGTTGTACTTTCATTTCTTGTTATGATGCTTGCTTTACCGGCACTCGATTTTTTAAGAACTCTTGCTGAATCAACAGAGTATTTGCAAATTTTTAACCAGCCGATATTTCAAAGAGTATTTACCTCAATGTTTTCTCTCTTTATAATGTTTTTGATTTTTTCAGTTACTTATAAGTTTATGCCTATAATTAAAATCAGAAAGAGATCTGTTTTGATGGGTGCATTGTGGGCATCACTTCTTTGGGTAACAGCAAAAGTTTTGTTCGGAATGTATCTTTCAACATTTACAACTTTTAGCAGAATATACGGTGCTTACGCATTCGTAATTGTTGTTGCTTTCTGGATTTATTATACATCTGCGGTATTTATAGTAGGCGCTGAAGTAGGAAAATTATTTGACGAAAGGGTGGATGAGAAACAAAAGAAAAAAGAAATTGAGAAGCAGGAAATTCCTGCAGACTCTGAAGTATAAATTAATCACAAATTATATTAACAAATGAAAATCTTTATCGTTTATTTTTTTATTATCATTTTAATTTCTGCTTGTTCACAAAAAACAGAAGAAATTAAATATAACAGTGATGAATGTTCATATTGTACTATGCAAATCAGGGATAATAAATATGCAGCAGAAATAGTTTCTGATGACGGAACAGTTTATAAGTTTGATTCAATTGAGTGTATGACAGGATATGCACTGGTAAAAAATATTGTTAAAGATGAATCAATAAAATTTTATGTGTGTGATTTTAAGAATCCCGGTAATTTAATTGATGCAAGGAAAGCTTTCTTTGTTCAGAATAAAAATTTCCGCAGTCCTATGGGTTTGAATGTCCAGGCTTTTGCTTCGGAATCTCAGCGTCAAGAATTCGTTAAATCTAATGGGGGAGACAAAACCAGCTGGGAAAATGTTGTTAATATGGTAAAATAGGCATTAAACTAACCGATAATTAGCTGTCCAAAAATTAACTAAAAAATTAATTTGACAAACATTTTAATAGTTATTATGTTTAATCAGATAAAAAAATCTGATTTTGAAAATGACAGTAATTTTCTCAAAAAAGTGCGAATATGGAATGCAGGCAGTACTTTACCTTGCTGCACAGGAAATGGGTGTCTTAATTTCTGCTGATGAATTTTCAAAATCGTTGAAGATTCCGCGTGAGTTTATTTCGAAGATTTTGCAGAGTTTGAAAGAAAGCGGACTGATATTTTCCAGCAAGGGTAAGTCAGGCGGATTTGGATTGGCAAAAGATCCTTCAAGAATAAAATTAATTGATATTGTTTCTGCAATAGATGGGCTGGGTATCTTTGAAAGTTGTGTGATTGGTTTTCCGGAATGTTCACCAACTCATCCTTGTCCGGTTCATGAAACCTGGGGAGTCTTAAGAACGCAGACATATGATATGCTAACGCAGGAAACTGTAGATAAACTGAAAGATAAAACTTTGCATAAAATCAGCAGTCTATAAATATTTTTTTAATATTAAATCAGACCAGAAAGTCCGATATGAATGAAATAATATTTGAAAAAGAAAAATCTTCTATTGTCATTCTGAACTTGGTTCAGAATCCAAATGGCGGAGAGAGATCCCGAAACGAGTTCGGGATGACTAATGAAAATCCTTTAAAAAAGAAAAGGAAGATAATTAAGAACAAGGAAAAGGGAATTCAAAAAATCCGGTTTATTGTACAGACTTTGTTTGCACTGCTGTGTATCTGGATTGGAATAGAGTTTTACCAGTTTACGCAATACCTGGAAACAAATGGAGCAGCAGCATTTTCTTCACGTCCTCCGGGAGTTGATGGTTTTTTGCCGATCAGTTCATTTATGAGTTTTATTTTGTTCATCACAACAGGAAATGTTCATGCTGCACATCCTGCAGGTTTCTTTATCTTCTTTGCAATTGTGCTTGTCTCGCTTTTGTTCGGAAAATCATTTTGCAGCTGGCTGTGTCCTGTCGGATTTTTATCAGAACTGATTGGTGACTTCGGAAAAAAGATTTTCAGGAAAAATATAAAGTTTCCGAAACTACTTGACTATCCATTACGCAGTCTGAAATATTTAATGCTTGGATTTTTATTTTATTCAGTATTCTTTATGCTGAGTGGTCCGGCACTAAAGGCTTTTCTCGACAGCCCATACAATCTTGTTGCTGATGTAAAGATGTACTATTTCTTTGCAGAGATTTCGAGGTTTTCATTAATAGTAATCGGAATTCTGTTTTTACTTTCAATCGTGCTTCGGGGATTTTGGTGCAGGTATCTTTGCCCTTACGGAGCGCTTCTTGGAATTACATCTTTGCTCAGTCCGAATAAAATAAAACGGAACCCTGTAAGCTGTATTGATTGCGGAATTTGCAATAAAGCCTGTCCATCATTTATAAAAGTTGACAAGGTAAAAACTGTAATATCCGATGAATGTACAACCTGTATGAGCTGTGTTGATGCTTGTCCGGTAGCTGATACACTTCAATTAGAAACAGTTGGTAAAAAGAAAAAGATAAACAAGAAATTAGTTGCAATTGGAGTTGTTACAATTTTTATGCTTGTAACCGGATTTGGAATAATATCCGGAAACTGGCAGAACAAAATTTCGAAAGAACAATATTTAATGATGTATAAAAATAGGGATTCATTCGGACATCCGACCGGAACAAAAGCGATTAAAGAATTTAATGAAGAAGCATTAAACAAAGACGCCAAAAAGAATTTGGAAAAAGAAAAAAACAATAATAAGACAAATTTAAAAGGAGAATGAAATGAAAAACGAAGCAGTTGCTGAAGTTGCCAACCAGACTTTGGCTGAAATCGTTACAGAGAATATCCGATCCGCAATTGTGTTTGAAGAGTTTGGATTAGATTTCTGCTGTAAAGGGAAGAGACCTCTGTCAGAGGCATGTGCTGATAAAAATGTAAATGTTGAAGATGTTATTAATAGTTTATCCGGGTTAAATGTAACAGATCCATCATTAAATATTAATGACTGGGAACCGGACTTCCTTATCGATTACATAATGAACAATCATCATCAGTATGTACGAAGAATGATCCCGGTAATTTCACTTCACGCTGATAAAGTTGCATCTGTACACGGAAAGAATCACCCGGAAATGATTGAAATCGCTGATTTGTTTTTAGCAGTTCGTGAAGAACTTGAAAGTCATATGATGAAAGAGGAGAGAATTCTTTTTCCGTTCATCAAGCAACTCCATAACGCAAAGAAGAATAATGAACAGATTGCTCCGCCGCCTTTCGGCACAATTCAGAACCCGATAAGAATGATGGAAGCCGAACACACGAGTGCCGGAGATGCAATGTTCCGGATAAAAGAGTTGAGTAAAAATTATTCAGTACCAGCGGATGCCTGCAATACTTTCAAAGCCCTTTATTCTGAATTAAAAGAATTTGAAGAAGATCTGCACAAGCACATCCATCTGGAAAATAATCTTTTATTTCCGAAATCAATTGAAATAGAATCGGAGATGCTTTAATTTATTAATAGTTGCCAATCACAAAATAAAATATTTTAAATGAGGATTATATGAATTATAAAAAATTATGGTTCAGCCTGATTGCTGTAATTGTAATTTCGTTTGCCGGACTTATATATCTCGGCAGTGAAATTTACCAGGTAGCTCCACCAATTCCGGAAAAGGTGGTAACAACGAATGGTGTAGTTGCCTTTACAGGTTCGCAAATAAAAGATGGAATGAATGTCTGGCAGTCTATCGGTGGACAAGAACTTGGAACAGTTTGGGGTCACGGATCATACGTTGCACCTGATTGGACAGCAGACTGGCTTCACCGGGAAGCAATGTTCATGTTAAATTCTTTATCGCAGCAGCGATTCAACCTGGAATATGAGAACCTTCCAACAGAAGACCAGGCAATGTTGAAGGCACTTCTTCAAAAAGAATTAAGAAAAAATACTTATAATAAAGAAACTGGCGAGCTGGTTATTTCGCCGGAAAGATTTGCGGCATTTAAAGAAATAAGCAAACATTATGATGGATTGTTTACAAATGAACCTCAGCTTGCAAAGCTGCGTGAGTCATATGCAATTCCTGAAAATACGATTAAAGATCCCGAGCGATTGAAACTACTTAATGCATTTTTCTTCTGGACATCCTGGGCTGCTGTAACAAACCGTCCCGGTGACGAAATTACATACACAAACAACTGGCCTCACGAAGAATTAGTTGGTAATGAACCAACTTCATCACTCATTTTATGGACAGGCTTCAGTGTGATTTTATTAATTGCAGGAATTGGTCTGCTTGCTGCATATTATGCAAAAAACCGGAAAGATGAATTGGAAACAGAATTATTACCTGATAAAGATCCGCTTCTTGGTTTAACACCAACTCCTTCAATGAAAGCAACATTAAAATATTTCTGGGTTGTGATGGGTTTGATTCTTTTGCAGATAGTTATGGGAATTGTAACAGCGCATTATGGAGTTGAAGGAAACGGTTTGTATGGTTTTCCTTTGGCAGAATATCTTCCTTATTCAATTACAAGAACCTGGCATATTCAATTAGCACTTTTCTGGATTGCAACTTCCTGGCTGGCAACCGGACTTTACATTGCACCGGCAATTTCAGGTCAGGAACCAAAATTCCAGAGAGCAGGAGTTAATTTTCTCTTTGTTGCTTTGCTGATAATCGTTCTCGGTTCAATGTCCGGCGAGTGGATGGGAATAATGCAGAAGCTTGGTCTGCCAGCAAATTTCTGGTTTGGTCATCAGGGTTACGAATATGTTGATCTTGGAAGATTCTGGCAACTGTTTTTATTTCTGGGATTGTTTATCTGGCTTTTCCTTTTAGTGAGAGCTATAAGACCTGCTTTAAAAACTCAGAAAGATAACAAACCCCTTTTAACAATGTTTGTAATTTCATCAACAGCCATTGCACTTTTCTATGGTGCAGGATTAATGTGGGGAAGACAAACAAATCTTGCAATTACAGAATACTGGCGCTGGTGGGTTGTTCATCTCTGGGTGGAAGGTTTCTTTGAAGTATTTGCAACTGTTACAATTGCATTTCTTTTTGTAAGGATGGGTCTATTAAGAATAAAAATTGCAACTCCGGCAGTTATATTTTCTACTGTAATATTTTTAGCTGGCGGAATTTTAGGAACTGCACATCATCTTTATTTTACAGGAACACCGACATCCGTGATGGCAGTAGGTGCAACATTCAGTGCACTGGAAGTTGTTCCGCTCGTGCTTCTTGGTTTTGAAGCTTATCATAATTTAACTCTGAGTCGTGCAAAGGAATGGATTCAGGCTTACAAATGGCCAATCTACTGTTTCATTGCAGTCGCGTTCTGGAATCTCGTTGGCGCGGGAGTTTTTGGTTTCCTTATCAATCCTCCTATTGCACTTTATTATATGCAAGGATTGAACACAACTCCTGTTCATGGGCATACAGCATTGTTTGGAGTTTACGGAATGCTTGGAATCGGTTTGATGCTTTTTGTTCTTAAAGGATTGGCAGCAAACAAAGTATGGAAAAATGGTGTTATCAGATTTGCTTTCTGGTCAATTAATATTGGTCTGGCGTTGATGGTACTGCTTAGTGTCTTACCTGTTGGTCTTGCGCAAACAGTTGCAAGTGTTGAACACGGTTTATGGTACGCAAGATCTTCTGAATTTCTGCAGTCATCAACTCTTGATACATTCAGATGGTTAAGAGTTTTTGGTGATACAATTTTTGCGATTGGAGCAGTAGCTCTTGCTTACTTTGTAATCGGATTGAAAACAGGCTGGTCTGTTAAAGAAGAAAAAGACATAAGTCATGAAAAATACCCTAAAATAAAAACACAGGAAGAAACTGCATAATCAATGTTTATAGATATGCCAGATTTCGGAAATCTGGCATATCTGATTGCACAAAAAAATGAAACGACACAAAAGTTTATATCCATTATCTCACGATCATCATCACGGGTTGATTCTTGCACAGCTTATAAAAAAGAATGCACCAAAGTATAAAAATCTCCCCGATACAATTGATGGGAAAACAGAATACACAATTAATTTCTATAATGTGGAACTGGTAAAACATTTCCGGCACGAAGAAAAAATTCTATTCCCTCCGGCAAAAGGTAAAGATGAATCTGTTGATAAATTAATTGAAGAAATTATTTCAGAACATAAAAAGATCAAAAGTTTGGTTGATTCGCTAAAAACCACAAACGAATATGAGGATATTCTTGACGAACTCGGCAATCTTTTGGAATCTCACATTAGAAAAGAAGAAAGAAAATTATTTCCGGAAATTGAAAGTGTACTTTCTCAGGATGAACTAGAAAATATTTCTAAGGCTTTAAATTCCTGAGAGACCAGGTTAATCAAATCCCAAATATTAAAATGGGTTTTTAATCCTGGAAAATCGACCTCTAAAATTTTCATATCATGTAAAAATCAGATTAAAATATAAAAGAAAACTAAAATTATATAAGAAATTAGCCGGTACGATCATTGCTTAATAGCAAATAAACGGTTATGTTTGTTCTCAAATGATGCGGAAAAGAATTTTAATATCAGCACTTTTACTTCTGTTTCTCGTTTCTACAACGGGACTGCCAATTACAATTAATTATTGTAAAATGGCTGCTTCAGAAGAAATGAGTATGTGTTCGATGCATCATAAACCGGTAAAATCACTTTGCTGTGCAGAAAATACAGTGGATAATTTTTCCGGGATTTACTTCAATAAACCCGACTGCTGCCAAACAGAATTTGTATATAATAAAGTTAGTGATGAGTTTGTAACTAATAAAACCGATGTTCAGTTTTTTACATCATTACAAAATTCAATTCACTCAAATAATATAATTCCAATAGTTATCGAAATTCCGCGTAGCCTAACCCACTACTGCGATTCTTCTCCTCCATTCTTAATCAATCCAGAACTTCATATTTCTAATTCAGTCATTCTGATCTGATCACTTCTTTGTTACTTTTCTGAGTTGTTCGGAATAATTCCGTACACCACTTATTTTCAAATTGAAAATATTTAAACCATTAGGGTTATAAATTGTTGTTCAGGAAAAACTAAGATGAAAAAATTCAAAATATTAATAATTATTTTAACAGTTTCATTTACTTCCGGATTGTTTGGTCAAACAGAATCCCTGCAGGATTTGATTAATACTGCAATTGAAGTAAGTCCGAAAATAAAAATGCTTGAAATGAAAAAGCAGGCAAGTTCCGACAGGATTGAACAAAATTCAAATTTACCAGATCCTATGCTGACACTTGGTCTTGCAAATCTTCCCGTTAATTCTTTTTCTTTTACTCAGGAACCAATGACAGGAAAGATTGTCGGTTTGAGCCAGGCATTTCCTTTCCCCGGCAAGTTAAGTGAACAGGCAGATGTAAATAAAAAAGACGTGGATATTGTTGAGCAGGAAATTCTCGATGCAAAAAATGAAATAAGTAAAAATGTTATTAAAAGTTATGACGAGCTGCTTTACGTCCGGCAGGCAATTGAAATTGCAAACAGCAGTAAAGATTTGCTGAACAACATTGCTGAAGTTGTTAGAACAAAATATTCCGTCTCTACAGCCAGCCAGCAGAATCTTTTAAAAGTAGAACTTGAAATAACGAACATAAGTGAAAAAATTGAGGATCTGAAAAGCAAAGAAAGTTCGCAGCTTTCAATGCTGAATGCATTTCTTTTGCGGAAAGAAGATTCACAAATTGAAACACCGGATTTTCCTGAATTAGATTACCAAACTTTTACCATTGATGCTTTGGTTGATAGTGCAGTTAAATACAGACCATTCTTAGCTGGAATCAAAGAAGCAAAACAAAAAGAATTGTTGAAGACATCGCTAGCAGAGTATGATTACTATCCAAATTTCAATCTTGCACTTCAATATTCTTTCCGGGATAAAATTGCAAAAACCAACACTCCGCTCGATGATTTCTTTACAGTGATGTTTGGAATTTCACTTCCGCTTAATTACGGTGGAAAGGTTTCATCAAAGGTTGAAGAAACAGAATCGATGCAGAAACTTTATGATGAACAGTACAATATGTCTTTGCAAATGCTTCGGAGTTCGTTCGGTTCTTCAATTGCAAAATTGAAATCACTCAAAGAAAGAATTAAACTTGTTACTGAAGGTTCGCTAATCCAGGCAAATGAAAACTTGAAAACAACTTTAACAAGCTACCAGGTCGGGCAGGTTGATTTTCTGAACGTGATTGATGCGCAGAACAGTTTGTTAAAAATTGAAAATAATCTTTACCGTTTGAAAACCGACTACTTAAATGAAATTGCAGAATTAGAGTTTCTGACAGGAACAGAATTTAAAAAATAATCTCACCCTGTTTCCTCCTTCTTAGTAAGGAGAGGGACGAAGGGAGAGGTTGAAAAGTAAATAGGAAATAAAATGAAAAAACGAATTATAATCATAGTTGTAATAGCGGTAGTGATACTCATTCCGCTTTACTTTCTGTTTATTGCCGGCGGCACATCTTCAGAAATCTCTTCTGAAGAAAAGCAGCTTTACACATGCGGAATGCATCCGGATATAATTTCTGATGAGCCGGGCAACTGTCCGATTTGCGGAATGAAGTTGGTACCAATCAAAAACTCCAATCAATCAGATCCTCAGCAAAATAAAGAGCGAAAGATTCTTTACTGGCGGGCGCCAATGGATCCTAATGAAATTTATGATGCACCCGGTAAATCTAAAATGGGAATGGATCTCGTTCCTGTTTACGAAGATGAAGCTGGTGGCTCAGGAATCGTAACAATTGATCCAGCCGTTCAGCAGAATATGAATGTTAAAATTGAAACTGTTCAAAAGAAAAAACTTTCCGGCAAGATTGTTACAAACGGAGTTCTTTCTGTCAATGAAACAAACCAGTACATAGTGACAACAAGGATAAACGGCTGGGTTGAAAAACTATACGTTGATTACACAGGCAAACAGGTTTCCAAAGGCTCAAAGCTGATGGATATTTATTCTCCCGAACTTGTTTCTGCTGAGCAGGAATTACTCACAGCCATATCATACCAGAATACTGTGAATGGGAGTTCACTTCAGTCTATACGTGAAAGCGGAAACGAGCTCGTAAAAAATGCAATGAGAAAATTAGAGCTGCTCGAAGTTCCTGAATCAGAAGTGAAGAGATTGATTGATACAAAAGAAGTAAAAACATATATAACTCTTACTGCTCAAAAATCAGGAACGGTACTAGAGAAAAATATAGTTGAAGGACAAAAGGTAATGAGCGGAATGCCATTACTAAAAATTGCAAATTTTTCAAACCTCTGGTTGATGGCTGATATTTACGAATATGAGCTGTCGAAAATTAGTTTAGGCTCAACTGCAAATATTAATTACAATTTTCTTCCGGAAAAATCATTCACAGGAAAAGTTTCATTTATCTATCCAACCATCGATCCAAAATCAAGAACTTTAAAAGTGAGGATCGATGTTAATAACCAATCTGGTGAGCTAAAACCTGAAATGTTTGCAAATGTTGAAATAGAAGGCAACTCATTGGGCACTTATCCTCTCGTTCCTGAAAATGCTGTAATCAGAAGCGGAATGAAAAATATAGTTATTATTTCTCTCGGCGAAGGTAAGTTCAAGCCGCAGCAAGTGAAGCTCGGCGGTTTTGCAGATGGATATTATCAAGTATTAAACGGATTGAGTGAAGGAAATAAAATTGTTACCTCTGCTCAATTTTTAATTGATTCTGAAAGCAACTTGAGATCAGCACTAGGACAAATGCAGGAAGTCGAACAATCCGATACAATGATTAATAATACGGTTGATGGAAAAGGGAAGATGGAAGTTGGTGAAAAGAAAAAGGAAGATGTGCATCATTTGAAAGAAGATAAACAAGATCATTCTTCATCAATTGTGCACGAAGGAGTTATAGATGTTAAATCAATTGATAAAAACAAAGATGGAAAAGTTTACCAGGATATGATGGATTGGAATGTGATTTCAGATGAACCCGGTGAGTGTCCGTTATGCGGAATGACTTTGAAAGAGGTTTCAATCGATGAAGCGAAAAAAAATCTTACAGAACATGGCTTTAAAGTGAAATGAAAGTTTTATGCTGAACTCGTTTCAGCATCTGTTGAAATTTGTAAGATACCTAAACAAGTTCGGGATGACGAAATGAAAATAGGAGTTTAATAAATGGTTACTTCAAGTTCAAATAAAGATAATCTGATTGCGAAGCTAATCGAGTGGTCAATCAATAATAAATTTATGGTGATTATTCTTACGATTGCATTAATACTTGGTGGAGTGTGGGCAATGTTAAATACTCCCGTCGATGCAATTCCCGATCTTAGCGATGTCCAGGTTATAATTTATACAGATTACGCAGGACAAGGTCCTCAAATAGTTGAAGACCAGGTAACATATCCTTTAACAACAAAGATGTTATCAGTTCCCTATGCTAAAGTTGTTCGTGGATATTCATTCTTCGGTTTTTCAATGGTCTATATAATTTTTGAGGACGGCACTGATATTTACTGGGCAAGAAGCCGCGTGCTGGAATATCTTTCTTCGATAAGAGGCGATCTTCCGGAAGGTGTTGCACCGCAGTTAGGTCCTGACGCAACAGGATTAGGATGGGTTTACCAATATGTACTGCAGTCGGATAAAAAAGATTTACAGCAATTAAGATCTATTCAGGATTATTTTTTGAAGTACGAACTTTCCTCAATTCCCGGTGTTTCTGAAGTTGCAAGCATTGGAGGATTTGTAAAACAATACCAGGTAAATGTCGATCCTAAAAAGCTTGCCTATTACAATATTCCTCTGCAAAAAATTAAGATGGCAATCAAACAAAGCAACAATGATGTGGGAGGCAGATTGCTTGAAATGGGTGAAACTGAGTTTATGGTTAGAGGATTAGGATATATAAAATCAACGGACGACTTAAAAAACGTTTCCATTGGGGTGTCCGAAAAAACAGGTTCACCAATTTATCTGAAAGATATAGCGACTGTTAACATTGGTCCTGAGCTTCGCCGGGGTTTAGCTGACTGGAACGGCGAAGGTGAAACTGTGGGGGGAATTATTGTAATGCGATATGGCGAAAACGCTCTTGCAGTTATTGAACACGTTAAACAACGATTAGCAGAATTGAAAAAGTCCTTGCCCGATGTACAAATTTTAACTTCTTATGACCGCTCTACTTTAATTGAAAAAGCAATCGATAATCTGAAAAATAAAATAACCGAAGAAAGTATTCTTGTAGCGATCATCATAATTATATTTTTACTTCATGTAAGAAGCTCGTTAGTGGCTATTTTCACGTTACCGACTTCCGTTCTGGCAGCGTTCCTGATTATGAAGATGCAGGGGATAAATGCAAACATAATGTCTCTCAGTGGAATTGCTATTGCAATTGGTGCTATGGTGGATGCTTCAATAATTATGGTGGAGAATGCGCATTCTCATCTGTCATCGGAGTATGATAAGCCTCCAGACCAGAGAAGACCACACTGGCGATTGATACTTGAATCTTCAAAGGAAGTCGGGCCTTCAATTTTTTATTCGTTATTAATTATTACTATTTCATTTCTGCCCGTCTTTACTCTCGAACAGCAGGAAGGAAGGCTTTTTAAACCGCTTGCCTTCACAAAAACATATTCTATGGCGGCAGGCGCTATCCTGGCTGTAACTATTGTACCTGTTCTTCTTGGGTATTTTGTCCGCGGTAAAATGAAAAAGGAAGAAGAAAATCCTATTACCAGTTTTTTAGTTAGGATATATCATCCGGTTGTTGATTTTGTTTTGAGATTTAAATGGTCTGTGATAATTGCCGCAATAGTAATTGTGTTAATTACTTATATACCATTTTCCAAATTAGGTTCAGAGTTTATGCCGCCTTTATATGAAGGTGATTTGCTGTATATGCCGACCACACTTCCGGGAATTTCTATCACAAAAGCAAAAGAAATACTTCAGCAGACAGATAAAATAATTAAATCATTTCCAGAAGTTAAAAGTGTATTCGGAAAGATCGGCAGGGCACAAACAGCAACTGATCCAGCTCCGCTATCTATGCTGGAAACTACCATCCAGCTAAAACCTGAAGATGAATGGCGACCTGGAATGACACCTGACAAGCTCGTTGAAGAACTCAATAGTGCAATTCAGATACCGGGGCTAACAAATGCCTGGACCATGCCAATTAAAACAAGAATAGATATGCTTTCAACGGGAATTAAAACTCCGGTAGGAATTAAAATTGCAGGACCCGATTTAAACGTTCTTCAGAAAATAGGAAAAGAAATAGAAGAAGTTATGAAAACAATTCCCGGAACAAGATCGGCTTATGCTGAGAGATCTGTCGGCGGCAACTATGTTGATTTTGAAATTAAACGCGATGCAATTGCCAGGTATGGATTAAGCGTTGATGATGTGCAGAATGTTATTATGTCAGCAATAGGTGGGATGAACATTACAAAAACAGTCGAAGGATTAGAAAGATACCCGGTTAATCTTCGTTATCAGAGAGACTACAGGGAAAATTTAGAAGCATTAAAACGAGTGCTTGTCCCTATTCCCGGTGGTGGAAATATTCCACTTGAAGAGCTGACAGATCTTGAAATAAAAAAGGGACCGCCTATGATTAAGTCTGAAAATGCCAGACCAAATACATGGGTATATGTTGATATAAGAGATATTGATGTTGGTACCTACGTTAATAATGCTCAAAAAGTTGTGCAGGAAAAAGTTAAGCTGCCTGCCGGTTATTCACTTGTCTGGAGTGGACAATTTGAATATATGCAAAGAGCTGCAGCACACTTAGCATTAGTAATCCCAATTACTATTCTTATAGTACTGCTTCTTCTTTACATCAATACAAGATCGTTTATAAAAACTGCGATCATAATTCTTGCTTTACCATTTTCAGCAGTTGGTGCAGTTTGGTATTTATATTTTGCAGGATTCCATTTGAGTGTTGCAGTCTGGGTGGGTGTGATAGCATTATTAGGTGTCAGTGCCGAAACCGGAGTTGTAATGCTTTTATATCTTGATATAGCTTATGAACGATTTAAAAGAGAAGGACTGATAAAATCATTTGATGATTTAAAGCATTCAATTTTTGATGGAGCAGTAAAAAGAATAAGACCAAAAATGATGGCAGTAATGGCATTGCTGCTCGGTCTTCTTCCGATAATAATCGGTTCAGCAATAGGTAGTGATGTAATGAAAAGAATTGCCGCACCTATGTTCGGTGGAATTTTTACAAGCTTAATAATGGAATTAACTGTATTCCCACCAATATTTTATCTAGTTAAAAAACGTGAAGTCAGGAAATTAATAGAAAAAAATAAAAGGGAAAATAAAAATGAAAGAAATTAAATCATATATAAGACCGGATATGGCCGACAGAGTATTATCGGCATTAGAAATCGCCGGAGTTAAAGGAATGACAATAATAGATGTTTCTGCTCTGGGTGGATGGGCTGATCCTGAGAAATCGAAATTATCTATCGAGTATTGTGAAAAGTACTGTAGTAGTGTAAAAATTGAATTGGTATGTACTGATGAAGAAGTGGAAGAATATGTGAACATAATCCTTGAAAAAGCACACACAGGTCAAAAAGGAGATGGGAAAATTTTTGTGTCGGATATTACCGAATCAATCAGTATAAGAACAAAACAAAAAGGTGTTGAAGCACTTTAAAATTATAAAGAAAACAAATAACTAATCATTAATAAATTATAAAGGAGTAGGTAAAATGATTCAACTAACCAAAATCTTTGCAGTATTGTTATTCATCGCTTTCGTTTCGGTCTCAATTGCACAGGAAAAATCCGGAAGGGATAAAGAAGAATGCTTAGGCAAATGCTGTTCCGGTGACAAATCACACGGCACAATGCAAATGACATATATGGATTCTGACAGCACAAATAGCAATCATCAGGAAATGAAATCTGATAGCAAGATGCACGGGATGCATCACAAAATGAATATGAAATCAGATTCAACGAAAACAAATTCAATGGTACACGAAGGCGAAATCGATCTTCAGTCAATCGATAAAAACAAGGACGGAAAAGTTTACCAGGATATGATGGACTGGAATGTTATTTCTGATGAAGCAGGCAAATGCCCTTTATGTGGAATGACTTTGAAAGAAGTATCTCTTGATAAAGCTAAAGAAAATCTGCTTAAGCATGATTTTAAAGTAAAGGAAGATAAATAATAGTGGACATATTAATTTTGTTAGGTTTTTTAGTAGTGATTTCAGTTGTGCTTTATCTGAAATTCAGAAAAGCCGGTAAAGGGAAGGATTGTTGCAGTTAATTATTAATAGTTCAGGAGGTTTGGATGAAAATATTATTAAGTGTCATTCTGACGTTGTTGGCTCTGTTCGTAATTTTCGTGATTTTTATTTACAGCGGCTGGTATAACGTTAGCGGAATGAATAATGAAAGTGGAATTATGAAATGGGTATTCAACGCTGCAAAGAATAACTCAGTTGAATCCCGTTTAAAAGATATTTCCGTTCCCAATCTTGATGACTCAGCTATGATTAAAGAGGGTTTCGTACATTATGACGAGATGTGCGAAAGCTGCCATGGTGCACCCGGTCATAATCAATCTGAGTTATCAAAAGGATTGAATCCACCTGCGCCTTATCTAGTTAATTATGCAAAACATATGGATCCTAAAAGAGTATTCTGGGTTACAAAGAATGGAATAAAGATGACAGGGATGCCTGCATGGGGCAAAACTCATTCTGATGAAAAAATCTGGGCCATTGTTGCGTTTATGAAAACATTACCGACTTTGACCGGTGAAGATTACGAAAAGATGGAAAATGAAATTGGAATGATGGATGAAGATCACGAAGATTCACACCATGAATAATAAGATGATCATGCAAAATTTTATAAATTTTTCTGAAAAGTATGTAACGCATTGGGTTGAAGAATATAATAATTTAAAAGTGTGATTGTGAATGAATTGTTCTTCAATAAAATGAATATTAAAAAATTTTAATCGGATTTTAATCTGATATTCATAAGTAAAAACTAAATTATTGTGATACCAGATTTAATCATAATTAAATTATTGTAACAACTTTTCAGGAGGTTGAAATGTTTAAATTAAAAATAATTTCGCTTGTAATGTTTCTTATCTTTTCTACAATCGTTGTAAATGCACAAGATAGTTCTGTGGATCATATGATGAATAACTCCAATACCAGAAACCAGGTAATGAATTATATGATCAATCATCAGGAAATGATGCAGGAATTCATGAATAAAATGATGAATAACAAGGATGCCTGGAATTCGATGATGGGTTATATGATGAATAATCAGAATTCCCGCTGGAGTATGATGGATCATATGTTCTCCAAAGCAGATAAGGACAACGAATTCTATAAAGAAATGCAGAACTACATGAATAATCATGGCAACATGATGAGCATGATGCAGGGAATGATGAACAATAATATGCACAGTAATATGATGGGACATTCCGGAATGATGAACAATAATAATCATTAAGGAATTACTGTACGAAGATGATGAAACCTCCATTATGGAGGTTTCTTTTTATAATTAAATATTAATACTTTAAAAAATCCTGAAGGAAAAGAATTAAAATGTTTCATGATATGTTTATAGGAAATTTCGGGCTTGGGTGGCTATTGTGGATTATCATTATTGTACTCGCTGTTGCTTTAATCTGGAGGAATACCCGTGAAAAAGATAAATATATCCCGTTTGAAAATAAGGAAACAGTGCTGGATATTCTGAAAAAGAGATATGCAAAAGGCGAAATTGCTAAAGAAGAATTTGACAGGATGAAAAAAGAAATAGAATAATTATTCATCATATTTGTTGATACAATACACATTCCCGTTTTATTTCAATTCTTACACCTCCAGCTAAAAATTTTGTAAACTTTTTCCGGT
The DNA here is from genome assembly GCA_963715745.1 of uncultured Ignavibacteriales bacterium. Taxonomy (GTDB): domain Bacteria; phylum Bacteroidota; class Ignavibacteria; order Ignavibacteriales; family Ignavibacteriaceae; genus CAWGJF01. Next base: position 3,144,477 of record OY970271.1, on the reverse strand, counting down.
TAAATGTAACGTATTACATTTTATTGATATTATTTTTATTATAAATAGTTTGAACAGATAGGAAAGTTAAAATATGAATCACGAAAACCAACATCCCGAACAGCATAAGATGGAACATTCGGAACACAGCCATCATGAGATAAAGAATCATAAAAACCATGATCATTCAAAGCATCATGGTCATATGATTGAAGATTTCAAAAAGAGGTTCTGGATTTCGCTTGTTATTTCAATCCCTATTTTGTTTCTCTCTCCAATGATCCAATATTTCCTTGGGTTAGGAGAGGTTATCAGCTTTACAGGTGAAAGCTATTTACTCTTTGCTCTTTCATCATTTGTGTTCTTTTATGGAGGTTGGCCTTTCTTAAAAGGTTTGATTGATGAATTAAAAAATAAGCGGCCGGGAATGATGACACTAATTGCGCTTGCAATCTCAGTTGCTTATTTCTACAGTAGTGCTGTTGTGTTTGGAGTTCAGGGCGAAGTCTTTTTTTGGGAGCTTGCAACACTTATTGATATTATGCTGCTCGGTCACTGGATAGAAATGAAATCCATTATGGGTGCGTCGAAAGCACTTGAAGAACTGGCAAAGCTTATGCCTGATGAAGCTAATAAAATTGATGAGAACGGAAATGTAACTGAAGTAAAAGTATCAGAATTAAAGAACAATGATAAACTATTAATTAAGCCGGGAGAAAAAATACCAGCAGATGGAAAAATTTATGAAGGAAAAACTTCTGTCAATGAATCAATGATTACAGGTGAATCAAAACCTGTTTCAAAAGGTGAGGGGGACCAGGTAATCGGCGGATCAATAAACGGTGAAGGCTCGGTCAAAATTGAAGTTGAAAAAACAGGTGATGATACTTTTCTATCACAGGTTACAAAAATGGTTCGTGAAGCACAGGAAAGTAAATCAAAAACTCAGAACTTTGCAGATAAAGCTGCATTCTGGCTTACAATAGTAGCAATCAGTGCAGGTGCAATTACGATGTTCGTCTGGCTTTTGTTTGAAGGCGCTACTTTCAATTTTGCATTGTCACGGACAGTAACTGTAATGGTAATTACCTGTCCGCACGCACTTGGTCTTGCAATTCCACTTGTGGTTGCTGTTTCAACTGCACTTTCTGCAAAGAATGGTTTACTTATAAGAAACAGAACTGCATTTGAGCAAGCCAGGAATTTACAGGCAATAATTTTTGATAAAACCGGAACATTGACAAAAGGTGAATTCGGGGTAACCGAAACAATATCTTTTGATGGTAATTTTAATGAGAAAGAAATTTTAAAATACGCAGCAGCGATTGAATCTGAATCAGAACATCCGATTGCTAAAGGAATTGTTGAATCTTCAGAAGATAAATATGATCTTAAAGACTTCAATTCAATTCCCGGTAAAGGAGCCGAAGGAAAAGCAAATGGAAAGAATATAAAAGTTGTAAGTCCCGGTTATCTTGAGGAAAACAAAATTGAACTAAAGGAAAAAGAAAAGATTGATGAATTATCTGCGCAGGGAAAGACGGTTGTGTTTGTTCTTATAGAAAATAAATTGGCTGGTGCAATTGCGTTAGCTGATATTATTCGTGAAGAATCTAAAGAAGCAATAAAGCAGCTTAAAGAAATGGGTATCAAAACAATGATGCTTACCGGGGATAACAAACAAGTTGCAAAATGGGTTGCCGATGAACTTGAACTGGATGATTACTTTGCAGAAGTGCTGCCGGATAAAAAATCTGAGAAAGTAAAAGAAGTACAGAACAGGGGGATGATAGTCGCAATGACAGGGGATGGAGTTAACGATGCCCCTGCACTTGCACAAGCTGATGTAGGAATTGCAATTGGTGCGGGGACAGATGTTGCAGTAGAAACCGCAGATATCATTCTTGTAAAAAGTAATCCAAAGGATGTTGTATCACTTATAAAATTTGCAAAAGCAACTTACAGTAAAATGGTTCAGAATTTAATCTGGGCAACAGGATATAATGTAATTGCTATTCCGCTTGCAGCAGGAGTGTTGTATTCTGCGGGGATAGTTTTAAGTCCGGCACTTGGTGCTGGGCTAATGTCATTAAGTACAATCATTGTTGCGATAAATGCGAAACTATTGAAAGTAAAGTAAAAGTAATGATTAATATCTTTAACCCGGGATCTCAGGTTACCATTTTATATTTGATCACATTTTCAAATACAATGAAATCGTTTTTTGGAGTGAAACGTCTAATAATTGAAACGTCTAATAAATAAATGAGAAAGTAGAGGGAAATAAAATGTTTCATAATTTTATGTGGGATGGAGGAATGTGGTTCGGCTGGATTTTCTGGCTTATTATAATCGGTATTATTGTATGGTTGCTTATAAATCAATCAAAAAGGAACAGGAACCAGGATCAGGTAAAGCCTCATATTGAAACTCCCATTGACATACTTAAAAAAAGATATGCTAAAGGAGAAATCAACAAGGAACAATTTGACCAGATGAAAAAAGATCTTGAATAACTAAAAAATTCAATTAATTAATTTAAGGAGTATAAAATGAAATACTTTAGCAATATGAAGCGTAACGGCTTCATTCTTATCGCAGGCATTTTGTTTTCATTCTTTTCTATCTTGCCGCAAACTTTTGCTCAGCAGCATATGGGCAATATGCATAATAATATGCAGCAGAACATGCAGAACCAGATGATGAATATGCAGGAAATGATGAAGCAGATGAATCAAATGAATGACCAGATGAACAACATGATGCAGCAGCAGAATATGCAGGGAATGAATTCGTTAATGGATAATATGCATAATATGTCAGGACAAATGAAAGATATGTTATCTCAGATGAATAATATTATGCAGAACAAATCCTACCAGGCAAACGAAGGAATGCACGAGAATATGAAGGAAATGATGAGTAATATGAAAAACATCATGAATAACTTTAACGGCATGATGAAAAATTTGGAAGAACAGCAATCGAGCACTGATAAAAAATAGTGATGTTCATAAAACATAATTTCTATCTGTTATTAATCCTCTTGTTTGTATTAATATTTAATGCTTATGGACAGAACAACTGGTCAATCAATTCAAGCCTGCAATATGCCAGCGGTAATTATCTGTCAACAGACAGGCTAAACAGCTTTTACCTTTTTGGTGGAGTCAGGTACGATTCAGATAATTATTTAGTTGCTCTGTCCATTCCTTTCATTGCTTCTAACGGACAAAACGTTTCCCAGTTTGGAAATGTTTTTATTCCAAATCATATGGGTTCAGGAACGCCGGGTACCGGAGGCTCGGGAGGTCACGGCGGACATATGATGGGAAACGAGAATTTAGTCTCTACATCATCATCTGAAAACTTTGGTATCGGCGATCTTTATCTTTACGCAAGCTATAACCTGTTAAATCAATTCACTTCTTCTTTTGGATTGTCTCTTGGAGGCTACATTAAATTTCCCACTGCATCAACAGCAAACGGATTCGGTACAGGCAAATTTGATTTTAGCTTATCAACTTCAATCAGAAAAAACTTTGGGACTTTCATGGTTTTTGCTTCCGGGGGGTATATTATTCTTGGAAAACCTGACAGCGTTGATTACAATAATCCTTATACATTAAATCTTGGAATCGGTAAGCTTTTTAGTGATGGAGATATTTCGGCGTTGATAAGTTACAGTCTTTATTCAAAAATTTTAGATGTTTATGAAATGCCACAGGAACTATCTTTAGGGCTTAACATATTATCCAGTGATAAAATTACTTACTCATTTATCGGTTCCGCAGGTCTCTCTGATTCAACACCGGATTTTGTGCTCTCCGCAGGGATAAAATATAGTTTGAGTAATTGATTCTTAATGATTGTGCAATAATCGCAAAGCTGCTTAAAGTTAGTTAAAGATTACATAAGTAGATAGAAATTCTATATTACTACTTTTTATATTCATTTGTTTATTAGTTTATAGTGATCATTATTTTATCTATTCAATTGACTAATTTTAAATGTGACATTTTCTCAAAATTGAATTGAAAACAAAATCACTTATTACTCAGAACTCAATTAAGCGTGGGTTAAAAACAACTCTTATCGGAATTATAGCGAGCTTTATTCTCGCTGCAATCAAAATTTTTACCGGAATCGTTGGAAACTCGTATGCGCTTATTGCAGATGGAATTGAATCTTTAACAGATATATTTACTTCCTCAATTGTACTTACGGGGATTTATATTGCTTCGAAACCGGCAGATGAAAACCATCCTTACGGACATGGTAAAGCTGAGCCTTTCACCGGAGTGGTAGTTTCAATAGGAATTTTTATTGCAGCAATGGTTATTGTTGTGCAAAGCATTTACGAAATAATAACCCCGCATCATGCACCTGCACCATTTACATTAATTGTTCTCGTTCTTGTTATTGTCACAAAAGAAACATTGTTCAGATTAGTAATAAAAGTCGGCACAAGTGTAAATAGTATTGCGGTAAAAAGCGATGCCTGGCATCATCGAAGCGATGCTATAACATCTGCTGCCGCATTTATCGGAATTTCAATTGCTCTTATTGGAGGCGAGGGATTTGAATCCGCAGATGATTTCGCTGCTCTTTTTGCTTCTTTAATAATAGTAATTAATGCATATAGAATTTTTAAACCTGCTTTATTTGAACTTTTAGACACTGCTCCGCCTGCACAGGTTATTCAAAAAGTAAGAGATATTGCGGGAAAAGTTGAAAACGTAATGAGTATAGACAAATGTTTCGTTCGAAAAATGGGATTTGACTATTTCGTGGATATCCATGTATTAGTCGATGCGAATCTACCGGTATACAAAGGGCACCAAATAGCACACTCGGTAAAAAATGAATTGATGAAAGATAATTCGAACATTAATGATGTTTTGGTTCATATTGAACCGTACTATTATAGTTCCGATTCTGATAATTGAGTACAATAGAAAGTTAGTTCAACCCTGGTTTGTCCAATTAAGGTCGGATTAACACCCGTATTATAAACGCTAATTAGTACTAATTTTAAATGTAATCGTAAAGTGCACTAACCAATTAGTAAACTCACAGAAGCATCTTCCCGATTGGTAAAATGTCCCGTTTATCATTAATTGGCTACTAACTTATTATTAAAGATTTATCTCAGGGAAAAATCAATAAACTTTTAAAAAGTACTTAAAAGGAAGTTTACTATGGTTTATTTTAAACACTTTTTGTTCAGATTTGTTTTAAAAAACATTTTCCCGTTAACTATTTTATTAACAGTTGCATTAGTTAATCAAGTACATGGACAGGTGAACCTTGATGTTTTCAAAAACACATGGTACGGATTTAATACAGGGAATTTTGATAACGGTCGATATCCTACTTCAATTAAAACAGCAGATCTTGATAATGACGGGGATATAGATGTTGCAGTAGCTGAAGCTCCATTTGGAAATGGTTTTGCAGTTCTTTTGAATAATGGAAATGGTTTTTATGGTTCTCCTTCCCACTATGTGTCTCCAAAACCAACCAGGGATATTTTCCTTGCTGATTTTAATAATGACAACTTTACAGATGTAGCTGTATCAAATACAGGTTCAAACTCTGAAGGCTCCAGCATCTCAATCTTTCTGAACAATAGCAGCGGATCATTTGGTTCCCCAGTTAATTATAATGTTGGGACTGGCCCTGTGGGTTTAACATCGGCGGATTTTGATCAAGATGGTGATAATGATATTGCAGCAGCAAATTATGGGTTTAACGGTCAGGGTAATACGATATCTATACTTTTAAATAATGGCAACGGAACATTCAGTAACCAGTTAATTTTTCCTGCAGGAACGGGTCCGTACAAAATTGCATCTGCTCTGATAAACAACGATAATCTTCCTGATATTGTCGTAGCAGATGCTGACCAAAGGATGAATGTTTTAATTAATACTGGTGGAAATGATTTTAGTAATAAAACAGAATATAACGTGTTTAGTCAATTTGCAGGCGATTTTTTCCAGTCAATATCTCTTGCTGATGTTGATAATGATGGAGATATAGATGCACTCTATTCCAGTACATCATCAGAAGCTAATTTCAACTCTGCAATTGCATTATTCCGTAATACAGGAACTGGAACTTTCGGATCTCCTGAGTCTATAGTATTATCTTCTTTTACCGGCGGTTCTGTGGATATTGAAGTAGCTGATCTTAATGGAGATGGCTGGAATGATATAGTAGGCGATTCATATAACGGAAGAAATACCGATGGCTTTCAGGTCCTACTAAATAATGGTTCTGGAGGTTTTCTTTCTGCTTCTCTTTATCCTGCCGGACAGGGCACTTTTAATATTGCTCTTGCAGATGCAGATAACGATGGGAAAACAGATGTACTTACAGCGGACAACTACTCGATGGAAATTACAATTCGTCATAACTCTGGTAATGGAATATTCTTTAACCCCCCCCAATATTTAACAAATCCAATTGCTGGCTCGCTTGATGCTGCAGACATTGACCTGGATGGAGATCTTGATGTTGTTACCTCAGCCTGGGGTCGTGCTGCTACAGGCTCACAGGTTGCTGTTCTAAAAAATAATGGTGATGGCTCTTTTGGAAGTGCTGTAACATATATTGAAAGAAGCGGTGGTGTACAGGCAAAGTTCAGGGATTTAAATAATGATGGGTATCCGGATTTAATATTTGCAACTTCAATAAGTTCACCACCTTATGATTTTCATACGGCACTGAACAATGGCGATGGAACATTCGGTACAATCCAAACCTGGCCTGTTGGTGCCTGTGGTTGGTCTGATATTGATGCTTTCGATCTTGACAATGATGGTGATCTTGATGCAGTAATTACTGAATGGCTCGGGTGTGTTGGCGTTCCTGAATCCGCCAAAAGATTATTCGTCAGTAAAAATAATGGTGATGGCACTTTCGCTCCTGCTACTTATATGATTATCGATCCCTTCCCATCTACAATCGCAGGAGCAGATTTGAATGGTGATGATATTATTGATCTCGTTACAGGTCATGCTAATTCAGTTGATGTGCTGATAGGGATCGGCAATGGACAATTTCAGACGCAGGTAGCCTATGCTACAGAACTGAATCCCCAGGATATTGTAATCGATGATTTTAATAACGATGGTATAAAAGATCTAGCCGTAAGTACTTTTTCCTCTGTTTCAGGGATGTCTGTTTTACTTGGGAATGGAGATGGCACTTTCCAGACAACTCAAAATTATGACGGTGCCTACTCTCCAGATTTACTGAATGTAGCAGGAATTGCATCAGGTGATTTAGACGGAGATGGTTTTAAAGATATTATGGTTGCCAATGAGGCCTCAAACGATTTATCAATTTATTACAACAACGGAGATGGCACATTCACTTATCGAATGAGAGCCGGTATATATTGGGGAGCAACTTCTCCATTCTTTGCTGATTTTACAGGCGATGGAATAAATGATCTTGCAGCTTTAATTACATTACCTCCGAGTGGACTTACAAGTGCAGTTACCGTAATTGAGGGAAAATACAGTGTTGTTCCGGTAGAGCTGGTTTCTTTCAGTGCAATAGTTGATGGCAACAATGTAAGTTTAAGCTGGTCTGCTGCTACAGAAATTAACAATAAGGGTTTTTATATTGAAAGAAAATCTGATGACAATTGGACCGAGATCGGGTTTGTTGAAGGGAGCGGAACTACAACCGAAATTCACAACTACAGTTATGAAGATAAAAATGTTGATATTAAATCTTCGCCTGAAATTTATTACAGATTAAAGCAGACAGATTTCGACGGCAGCTTCAATTATTCAAAACAGGTGGAATTGAATTTATCACCTTCCGGATATTCTCTCAGCCAGAATTATCCTAACCCGTTTAATCCATCAACAAAAATTCAGTATTCAATTCCGCAATCATCAAATGTAACGATTAAAGTATTTGACATTCTTGGAAATGAAATAAAAACATTAGTTAACGAAGAAAAGCCAATTGGCACTTATAAAATAACCTGGTATGCGGAGAATCTGCCAAGCGGAATCTATTTATATAAATTACAGGCAGGCAATTTTATAGAAACTAAGAAAATGATTTTATTGAAGTAACCAAATCAACAGTTTATTGTAAACTAAATTATGGGTGTTATTCAAATGAAGAGCTATCTGATTTCTGCATTTTTGTTTTTAATTCTCACACTGCTATTGGCCTGCGGCGAATCTCAATTATTTACTGCCGTACCAACCGATATAAAAAGAGATACTGTGCCCAAAGATACAATTGAAGTAATTGCTAAAGATTTTGATTTTATCCCCGATACAATTCGGGTGCATCAAGGTACACTTGTCACGCTGAAAATAAAGTCGATTGAAGGTACCCACGGATTTAATCTTGGTGCATTCGGAATTGATGAAAGCCTTGATGAGAACGTAACGAAAATAGTTGAGTTCTATGCTGCGGAAAAAGGACAGTATGGATTCAGATGTTCACATTTCTGCGGCATTGGTCATTTCGGAATGACAGGTATATTAATTATTGAATAATCACATAATATTAAAACTAGAGTTTTAGTTTTATGAAGTGCCTTAATGACGTTTTTATTATCTAAAAGGGCGAACTATACATTCGCCCTTGCTACTTAAAACATACTTCTAATTTCTTGCACATTTATACTTAAACGAATCTTTATTTTATCCTGACTTACACTCTTATGACTTAAATTATAAAAGTAAATTTTGTTAACAGGAATGATTTAAAAAAGGGGCTCGTTCTGGCCCCTTTTTGTTTCCTCCTCTTTCCCTTACCTAAGTGCTGTTTTGTTTGTAATTTTACGAAAGGTACGCTACTCTCGTAATTAAGCATTCGCAAATTTACAAAAGGCATTTTACTCCTGTAGACAAGAATTCGTAATTTTATGAATAGAAAATGAGCTGTTTTGAAGGTTTTTTATTGAATTTTAGAAAATAATTTCAACTGTAGGAACAATAGTTATTTATTGCCTAAAACAATAACCAGGATATCCCAACAGCAATCGCTAGTCCACTAAAGCTGATGGATAACTTCTTGTAAAGATTAGAACTTTTCTCAGCAAATTTTGAAGCAGTTATTCCCAACACCTGTGAAAAAAATATCATCGCTATAATTGTTCCGACGCCAAAAGATAGTAAGTATGCAACTGCCTGTATTTGTGTTGGCAGTGCAAGTGCTGGAAGAACTCCCATTAAATGAGAGCTGCCTGCTAAACCGTGTATAATTCCTATAAACAAAGCTGTATGAGTGTGAAAATGATTTTTCTTTTCTCTTCCGGATTTCGGTTTATTTAAATGGGAATGTTTTATACCATCGTGTTCGTGAATGTGAATTTTATTTTTGAAAATGTTTTGTAATCCCCAGATACCAATACCAATTAATACAATACCAACAATTCTCTCACTGAAAGCAGAAACAAAATCAATAGGAATAATTTCTCTAAAAAGAAATACGAGCATCCCAATAACAAAAACTCCACCTGAATGCCCCAATCCCCACTTTAAACCGACTCTCCAGCTTTTGTCTTTATTTTCTATTGCCAGAGGAGAAACAGCAGCAAGATGATCAGGACCCATAAGAACGTGTAGGAAACCTGCTAAAAAACCCGGAAGAATTATCCACATAAAAAAATATTATAATGAATTTATTTAATAAGAAGGTTCTACTTTTTGCGGCGTAAATTTATAATAAAGTTCTGTATTAAATAAATAAAATTAAATGTTTGTGATTTTGCGTTTGATCTGCCTCATATCACAAACTTTGGTTATTAAATAGAACAATTTGGATTATCAAATATTTTTCTGCTTCATTAAAGATTTAAATTCATTATATATGAGAATAATTTGATTAAGTTATAATCATAAAATTATTTAATACGATGTTAAAATTTGTTTTCTTATTGTTTTTAGTTGTCAGTCCTGTTTTTGCAAATAATGATTCTCCGGTAGTTACACAACATCTTGGGAAAACATTACCACTTGATTTAACTTTTACAGATTCAAATGGAAAACAGGTTTTGCTGAAAGATCTTGTTAATAAACCCACAGTATTTGATTTTGTTTATTTCAATTGTGCCGGAATTTGTACTCCGCTTATGATGGAAGTCTCTGATGTAATCGGGAAAGTAAAATATGACCCCGGAATAGATTATAATGTTATCAGCATCAGCATTGATCAGAATGAAACAATAAAAATGGCAGCAGAAAAAAAACGTGCTATGTTTGGGTTATGTGATAAAGTAATTCCCGATTCGGCATGGGCTTTTCTAACGGGCGATAGTACAAGCATATATAAATTAACTAACGCCGCCGGTTTTGGTTTTGTAAGAAACAGAGTTGGGTTTCAGCATCAGGGTGTTTTAATATTTATTGATAAGACGGGAAAAATTGTTCAGTACTTAAGTCCCGGTTATGTAAAAGAAACAGCCGAGTTTAAAATTCTTCCTTCTGAATTTGAATTGGCTGTGGAAAAAGCAGCTACAGGTGAAGTAACCTCCACACTTACAAAAGTTTTACAAACCTGTTCAAGGTACATACCCAAGGGAAGAAGTGCAATAGTTTTGTTAATTATTTTTGGATCAGGATTAATTACTGTATCAGTAGTTTTTATTATAATAAAAAGAACGAAGAAAAGGTTCACTTAAGATAAAATGCTGCGTTCCAGGCTAATTTTTCCCGAAGTATTAATTTAACTTAAGCTAAGAATTACTATTGGTAGCAGGTTTGCTTATCAAAATTTGCTGTACCAGATTGCATTTCTTTTATCTTCGTTGGTTTTAATAAATGATAACATAGATGGATTTCTTAATCTCTCAATTAATTCAGATAATCCTGAAGATAAAAGGTTTTCACTTATGAATTCTGGAATCAATTTACCTACGAACCTTGACAGTTGAGCTTTACGTGATAAATTATGACCATCAGTTTCAGAGTGAATTTTATACGAAGGAAATTTTGAAAGATATTTTGCAGCTTTCGCAATTGAAGGAAATCTGCAATCATCAAGAATTAACAAACCCCCGGTTTTTAATAACCTGTTACTGTAAAAAATATCAGTAAGCACGTGGTCAAATGTATGCCACCCGTCTATTAAAATTAAATCAAAACTGTTTGGTTGTTTTTGTGCCAGTTGTGGTAGTACATATTCAGAAGGGCTCTCGAAAAATTTATAAAACTTACAGTTAATTCTTTCCAGGTTAAAGATTCCTATTCCCGAATATTCCTTGTTTTGTAATGGATCAATTATGGTATGTGTTGCTTTTTCTCTGTTCCATAGTGCAGCGCAAATATAAAGTGATGAAATCCCGTAACCGCAGCCGACTTCCAGAGTGTTAATAATTTTATTGTTTCCGGTTATTATATTAAAAATGTATTCGCCTTCCACATCATCAATGTTTCCTGAGAGTTCCAGAGCATTGCCATGTGCATCTTCAACCGTATTTGAAGATAATATTTTATCAATAAGGGCGATAACGTCATTAAAAGTATTTTGTTTCAATATGTCATTCACCATATATGTTATGTTGATATGTTTTAAATATTCAATTCAGATCCGGCAGCTCAGAAAATCTGTAATTTTTTAAATTGAAGGTATTAGCTAATCTGAATACGGAATCGAGAAAGGAAACCCGTGTCTCATATGCTTCGGGTTGAGAATTAACCGGGCGGTGAGCAAATAAAATTATAATTTCATTATTATTTTTTGCCCGCTGGAAAGCACCACTTAGTTGCTCAAGGCTGATTTGATAATTTATATCAATACCCAGTCCGGCTGTATATCTTTTTCCGTTAGCTTTATAAAAAATTTCATTTATTTCATCTGCTTCTTTAGTTGGAGGTGCAAACTGTTCAATAGGAACGTGTCTTAGAATTTTGAAGTAGTTTAATAAAAATTGATCGAGTGTATCAGAACTTTTTCCAAATGGATATGCAAATGAAGTGGGCTTCATACCCAGGCTATCCATTAAACTTATTGCAGGTTTGATTTCGTATTTGTAGTACTCATCAAGTGTATGATTAGTTAAATATTCTACAGCATTGGTATGATGAAATCCATGTGAACCTATTTCAAACCCGTAGTTTTTTAATTTTTGTAATAAAAGAATTTCATTTGGCGTAAGGTTTCCAGCCTCTGATACAAAAAATGTTGCATTAACACGGTTTGCAATTAACAGGTCGGTAATGGCGAACCAATCCTCGATGTAGTTGTCATCAAAAGTCATACAATATCCCGGTTTATGAGTTAGTGGATCATCTGTCAGGACATCACTGCAGGCAGTCATTGTAAATAACAAAATTAAATATCCATACAATAATTTTATTGTATGCAAGATTCTTAATGTTTTTAGCGGCTTCATAAACGGTGATAAAGTGAATGACTTAAAATTAATTTAATTTAATGAACCAGTAGAACATATCCAATTCAACATTTTAGTTAAAAAAGTTTATTGTTATTCAAAATTTATCATGTTGTTAAAAAAATATTAAACAACTAACTTTAATGGAAATTATTAGAACCTTTGAGAAAATTTATAGGATAGTTTTGAACAATAAATTAATAAAAACAGCTTTTATACTCAGTCTGATAACCATCTTCTACAATATTGCAGAAGGTTTGGTCTCTGTTTACTTTGGTGCAGGAGATGAAACCCTGGCACTTCTTGGATTTGGAGTTGACAGCTTTGTTGAAGTGATTTCAGGAATCGGAATTGCTCATATGATTATGAGAATGAAATATTCCAAAGTCCAGACTCGTGATCAATTTGAAAAAACAGCATTAAAAGTTACCGGAACTGCTTTTTATCTTTTAACTGCAGGATTAATTGTTGGTTCAGCTCTGAATATTATTTATAATGTGAAACCAGTAACTACAATTCCCGGAATTATAATTGCATCAGTATCAATACTTACAATGTACTGGTTGATGACTTCAAAATTAAAAGTTGGTAAAGAACTAGACTCTGATGCGATTATTGCTGATGCAAACTGCACAAAAACATGTTTTTATCTTTCATTCATTCTGCTTGCTGCAAGCGGATTGTACGAGCTTTTCAATATCACCTATTTCGATATTCTCGGTTCTCTCGGCATAGCATACTTTGCTTTCAAAGAAGGAAGGGAAGCATTTGAAAAAGCCAAATCCGGGAATCTGTTGTGCGGTTGTGATGATCACTGTGAACCTGTTATTGAAAAGCCAACTCTAAAAGGGAAATAATCTGTAGTATGGCTCATCACAATCATAAAAATTCACCCCCACCTGAACGAAACTTCAACTCTGCTTTCATTATCGGAATTTTACTTAATGTAATCTATATTGTTGTAGAGGTTGTTTACGGTGTAATTATAAATTCGATGGCACTGCTTGCAGATGCCGGACACAACTTCAGCGATGTATTGGGATTACTGCTTGCCTGGGGTGCAGCTTATCTTGCTAAAACTGCAACTACGGAAAAACGAACTTACGGCTTAAGAAAATCAACTGTCCTTGCTGCACTTTTTAACGCAATAATTTTAATGATAGCTGTCGGTGCAATTTCAATTGAAGCAATTAGAAAATTAATTTATCCGGAACCGGTCCAGGGTTCGACAATGATGATAGTTGCAGGAATTGGTTTTATTATAAATGCGATAACAGCTTTGCTTTTTATGAAAGGAAGAGAAAAAGATTTGAACATTAAAGGAGCTTTTCTTCATATGGCTGCAGATGCCGGAGTTTCGCTGGGAGTTGTTTTAGCAGGTCTTACAATCTTTTACACAAACTGGCTTTGGGTTGATCCGGTTATAAGTTTAGTTATAGTTCTTGTTATTACTATCGGAACGTGGGGTTTGCTGAAAGATTCATTTTCTCTTTCAATGGATGCAGTTCCAAAGGGAATAGATTTAAAAGATGTTGAAAACTATTTCCTGAATCTTTATGGTGTAACTGAAGTCCATGATCTTCATATCTGGGGAATGAGTACAACTGAATCTGCACTAACAGTGCATCTTGTAATTCCTGAAGAACAAAAAGATGATTACTTTCTGAAAAAAATTTGTGATGAACTTTATACAAAATTCGGAATCGAACATCCTACTATCCAAATTGAAAAATCTGCCCAGGGAGTAAATTGTGAAACCGGGAATGTTTAATAATTTATTTTATGAGAATTGAACCCCGGGCAAGTTAACTACTATACGATTACCGCCCGGATCAGAATCATTCGCATCCGGACTAAACCTGTCAAATAAATATTTTTCAATCCTGTTACGGTCTTCATCATTAAATACAAAAGAAAAGAAATAAGCGCATTGATACTCTTCTATTCTTTCCTTTATTAAATTATTTTTTTCAGTTTCTGAAAAATGAGTTTGAATATTTTCTAAAAGATCTGTCGTATTTCCGACGTAAAAAACTTCCCAGTTATTATTTCCCTTTCTTAAACAAAGCAGATAAACGCCGGGTAGTTTTCTTGCAATTCTGCTTATCCCATATCCTGAGCAATCATAGCCTGCTCTCCAATCAATGTGCATATTATCCTCCACTTGTTTTTTGAAGAACATATAAAATCATCTGGAAGAAATAAAGGGAAATTCTTTGATATGGGAAAGCTATTTTCAGAATTCGTAATTAGTTAATACAATCAAAAGTATTGCCCGTTATAAATAGTTGCAAAAAGACAAATAATCTTCTAAAATCCAACAATTTAAAATTCATCAGGAAAATAATATTTGGAACGGTCTTGGAGTAAATTGAAATAATAGTGGGGCAGTTAAAGTTTGTCTTATTTTTTAACGGAGGTTAATTAGATGAATAATTTGAAATTATTTTTTGTTATGATGTTGGGAAGTTTGTTCTCGGTGAGTTTCGCACAGATGCATCAAGGTCATGGTGGTTATAACCCTGATTCTCTTGAAGTTGTTACAGTTGAAGGGTATGCAATTGTAGATACAAATTTTATTCACCCGATGTATTTTCTTGATGAAGATAACGATGGAGTCGAAGATTATTTACTGAACTTCGGGCCTTACTGGTATGAACCAGACAGCAGCAATGCTACAAGACCAAATGATGGAGATTACATAACAATCACTGGTGGTTTAGTTGATACAACGATGTGGAATATTCCGGCAGTTATTGTTTATGAAATCAATGGTGAATTCTGGAGAGATCCTTATGATCCTTTCTGGAATGAAATGGGACATCACGGAGCTAATTGTGGACATGAAATGGATAGCTGTCATACAATTGGTTTTGGTTGGCAGCACGATCCGCCCCAGACTGTTTCTATTTCGGGATATGCACTTCTCGATTCTACATTTATGATGGTTCATTATTATCTGGATGAAGACAACGATGGAACACCCGATTACTTTTTAAATTTTGGTCCTCCATGGTATGAGCCGAATTCAGGTGCAGTAAGACCTGTGAATGGTGAGCAGATTGATATAGTGGGTGGTTTCCTTGATAATGGAAGCTATCCAATGGTTGTTGTGTATGAAATTAATGGATTGTTCTGGCAGGATTCCACTTTCTTTAGTGGAAATATGAGCAGGGAATGGATTCACAGGTATATGACTCAACCGCAACAGTTTGAAAATCCATTTGATCAAAATGATTGGATGCAAATGAATCCCGGTTGGTGGATGATGGGCGGTGGTGGTCAGGGTGGAATGCACGATTCACTCTTCTGCCAGATATTTGAAATACTACCCGGAGGTATTTTCGAGCTTGGAAATGAAAATGCTTTTGCAGGTTACGAAGTTGATTATTTCTTTGCCGGAATGATGGGTGGAGGAATGGGAGGAATGGGTTGCGGAAATCATATGCAGTTTGCAAGTAATGCGGATTTCCAATTTCACTATACAGATGCACAGCTAAACGAAAATAATATTGATGAATCTTCAGTACAGGTAAAATACTGGGACGGTGATTTAAGCAACTGGTCGGTAGTTTCTAATGCTACTTTGAATACTAATGATAATACGATTAGCTTTAGCAATGATGTAGTTGGAAACTTTTTCATTTTAACCGGAGACAATCCAACATCCGTTGAAACAGGAACTAATTTAACTGCTGATAATTTCAAACTTCTTCAGAATTATCCTAACCCATTCAATCCAACTACAACTATTGAGTTCTCAGTTCCAGAAAAATCAAACGTGGCTTTATCAGTTTATAATTTGCTTGGGGAAAGAGTTGATGTTCTCACAAACAGCAGTTATGATAAAGGAAGTTATAAGGTGAGTTTTGATGCATCTAAGTTAGCTTCAGGGGTTTATATCTATCAGCTTCATACAAATAGTGTTTCTATTGCGAAAAAAATGCAATTGATAAAATAAAGGGGAACATTAAAAGCAAGAAGGGGAGATTTACTGACAAAAAGAGGCGATCCAAATGGTCGCCTTTTTATTTAAAAATGTTTTGTTCTAAAAACTCACATTCAAAGATAACCCAACACCATTCGAATTTACTGAAGGCATTAGGTTAACTTTACTCAAAAAATTATTATTTGTTTCTCTCTCTTCTTCAGAATTTGCAATTGTACTTCCAATAAAATAACCTAGTGTCGCACCTACGACTACATCGGAGAACCAATGTTTGTTATCATAAATTCTTTGGTAAGCTGTTAATCCAGCCAGACTATATAATCCGATAGTTGCATATACATTATTAATTTTTCGGGAAAGAACTGTAGAAACAGCAAACGCAGTTGCTGTATGACCGGAGGGAAATGAAACATCTTCTTCTTTAAATGAAAAATCAAAAAAATCAGAAGGGCCATCATTTTCATAAGGACGACCACGGCTTAAAGTAAATTTTAATACACCAACTGCCAAACCCGAGTATATTACTGATTCAACGACCATTCTTCCTGTAGTAGAAATATCTTTATTATCCAGTAACAATCCCGACAAATACAATCCAGTGCCAAGCACCCCTGTGTTAACGCTTCTTCCATATTTTTCTCCGACAGTAGAAACATTATCCATCAATGCAGTATGGTTATTTGAAATTGTTGTCTTGACTTGTGAATCAGATAGAAATGCGATACCCGTAAAAGCAACTACTGCTCCAGTTAAATACAATTCTGTAGAAGAAAAATTGAAAGGCGCTTTAGCAATATTTAATCCGTCATCAAAGAAATTCGAAATATCTTTATTAATATCTACTTTGTTATGATCCTGAACCGGTGTTAAGTTTTGCAGTTTGAGACTTGTGTTCTGCGAGTATATTAATGAAGTAAATATCAGACTTAAAATAACAATAGACGGATTGAATCTTCCCATTTATAACCTATGATGAAATTAGTATTTTTATTAAAAATCTGATCAATATTTATGCCCGTCAAGAATCCCCAGGGCAATAATATAAACGGTAAATGAATGGTCTATTTATTTCGCTGATTTATTGAAGTAATAAAATTAACAGTGCGATAATAATAAATTTGTTATTAATTGCAAAGCTAAATTTTAACCAGTTTTTGTTTGATATATCACATTTGAGTTGATTTATGTAATAAATAAAAGCAAATAAGTCATATTCTATGTAATTTTGTATGGATATTTTCTACAGATTAATACTTCGGAGAATCCTGAATGAAAGACACACCAATTAATTCTGAAATAGTTTCACAAAAGATAAAAGAAAGTAATCTCGAAAATGTTGGTCGCGCAACAATAAGGGAAATCAAAAAACTGATTGATGAGATAGAAAAAGCAACAGGCGAAAAGTTTATCCGGATGGAAATGGGAATACCAGGGTTACCGGCAGCAGCTATTGGAGTTGAGGCCGAAATTAATGCTCTTCAAAAGGGCGTAGCCAATACCTATCCTGATATCCAGGGTATTCCGGAATTAAAAAAAGAAACTTCACGCTTCGTAAAAATGTTTTTAAATGTGGATGTAGATCCCGAATGCTGTGTCCCAACAGTCGGTTCAATGCAGGGAGGTTTTGCATCTTTTATTGCTATTAACAGGATGTTCAAAGAAAGAGATACTACACTTTTTATCGATCCCGGTTTCCCGGTTCACAAGCAGCAGCACAAAGTTCTCGGACAAAAATACGAAACGTTTGATGTTTATAATTTTAGAGGTGAAAAACTTCGTGAAAAACTTGAATCAACTTTATCCAAAGGAAATATTTCCGGAATGCTTTACTCTAATCCGAACAATCCTTCCTGGATTTGTTTTACTGAAAAAGAATTGCAGATAATCGGCGAAATGGCAAATAAATATAATGTTGTTGTCCTCGAAGATCTGGCTTATGTTGCTATGGATTTCAGAAAAGATCTTTACACTCCCGGCAAACCGCCTTACCAGGCGACAGCAGCTCATTATACAAACAATTATATCTTATTTATTTCAAGTTCAAAAGCATTCAGCTATGCAGGACAGAGAATCGGGATGATGATAATTTCTGATGAGTTGAGAAAAAAGAAATGTCCTGATCTAAAAAGATTTTACACCACAGAAAATTTTGGTCACGCTATGATCTTCGGAACATTATATCCTTTGAGTGCCGGTGTAACACATTCAGCACAGTATGCTGTTGCGGCAATGTTCAAAGCTGCAAGCGATGGAAAATTTAATTTTGTAGAGATAGTTAAGGAGTACGGTGAAAAGGCAAAAATTATGAAGAAGCTTTTTACAGAAAATGGTTTTAATATTGTGTATGATAAAGATGAAAATGAACCGATTGCGGATGGATTTTATTTTACATTTTCGTATCCCGGTTTTTCAGGTGAAGAGCTTTTAAATGAAATGATTTACTATGGAATAAGTGCAATATCATTAGCTATTACAGGAAGTGAAAGACTAGAAGGAATCAGGGCTTGCGTGTCATTAGTACAGCGAAGCCAGTTCCCGGATCTTGAGTTCAGGCTGAAAAAATTCCATGAACATCATCCTGTTAATTAAATTTTATAAAAGTTTGGTAAAGGAATATCCGATTATTAAATTCACAAACGATTTTTAAAATTAAAATAAGCCTTGAGTAATGAAAGTATTTGAACTGTTAAAAGAAGAATTTATTCTTACAAAATTTAAAAGCACCGATAAAGAAGATGTAATCAATGAACTGATTGATCTTTATAAAAATGACGATAAAGTTGTTGACATTGAGCAGGTCCGCAAATCCGTTCTTGATCGTGAAAAAATTATGTCAACCGGGGTTGGAAAAGGTTTCGCGATACCGCATGGAAAAACAAATGCAGTAAAAGATATACTTGCTGCTTTCGGTAAATCAGATGAATCGATTGATTATGAAGCACTTGACGGAAAACCCGTCAACCTGATTTTTCTTCTTGTTGGAAAAGATAATCTTGTCAGCAGTCATATAAAATTATTAAGCCGTATTTCCCGTTTAATGAATAAAGATGATTTCAGACAGAGGCTGATAGAAGCAAAAACAGCACAGGAAATTCAAAAAGTTTTTGAAGAAGAAGAAAAAGAATACTCTGACGTATAGCATTACTTTCCAATAAAATTTTTTTATTCACATCCTTTACAATGATTAAAGCAATAACCGGCACAAAGGATATACTTCCTGCAGATATTCCGAGATGGAATCATCTTGAAAATATTATCCGGAATGTCTTTGCTAATTTTAACTACAAAGAAATACGCACGCCTGTTTTTGAGGAAACTTCACTTTTTAAACGCAGTGTTGGTGAGGAAACCGACATTGTAAGCAAAGAGATGTACACATTTCTTGACAGAAGCAAAACAAGCATTACTTTAAAACCTGAAATGACTGCGGCAGTTGTTCGTGCTTTTATCGAACATTCACTTGGAGCTCAGCAATCCCTTGTTAAGCTATTTTACATTTCACCGATGTTCAGGCAGGAAAGACCGCAGGCAGGACGCTTCAGACAATTTCATCAATTTGGTGCAGAAGCACTCGGCAGCAAATCTCCTTTGCTTGATGTTGAAATGATTCAGATGTCTTATAACATTTTAAAATCAGTTGGCTTGAAGGAACTTTCTGTAAAAATTAATTCACTCGGGATGCCTGAAGCACGTGAAAAATATAAAACAATCTTAAAAGAATATTTAAATGATAAAAAGAATTCACTTTCTGAAGAAAGTAAAAAAAGATTAGAAACAAATATCCTCAGGATTTTTGATAGTAAAGAAAAAGAAGATCTGAAAGTGATGAAAGATGCGCCGGTTTTGATTGATTATATTGATTCTGAAAGCAAAGCAGATTTTGAAACTGTAAAAGAAAATTTAACTAATCTAAATATTCCTTTTGAAATTGATCCGGCTTTGGTGAGAGGTTTGGATTATTACACAAAACTTACATTCGAAATAATCAGCGGAAGTGTCGGCTCACAAAGTGCTTTGTGTGGCGGAGGAAGATACGATTTGCTTGTTGAAAGTCTTGAAGGAAAACCAACTCCTGCAACCGGATTTGCAGCGGGAATAGAAAGAATTCTTCTTGCCTGTGAAAATGAAAATAGTTTTACCCAGCCTGATTCGCCAATTGATCTTTATCTTGTTTTACTTGATCGTGAACTTGCTCTTGCTCTTTTTAATTTCGCAGCCCAACTAAGGAATACAGGTATCTCGGTTGAAATGGATTACCTGCATCGAAGTGTTAAAGCTCAGATGCGTGAAGCAAATAAAATGAATGCAAGGTTTACTTTATTCTTTGGCGGTGAAGAATATAAAAACGGGATGATCAATTTGAAGAATATGTCTGATGGAAATGAAGAAAAAATTTCTTTGAATGATTTTGAAAAGTTGACTATCAAAATAAAGAAACAATGAATTTCATAGTCGGACGAAAACCTGTTCTGGAAGCAATAAATTCAGGTGAAGAAATTGAACAGGTTTACATTCTTTACAGACAGCAGGGGGGAATAATAAAAGCGATAACAGTTGCTGCAAAAAAACGGGGAATAAAAGTAAACCAGATTCCCATCTCAAAGTTTAAAGAAATCACTCCGGACAAAAACACTCAAGGTGTTCTTGCAATAAAACCTCAGTTCAGGTATTCATCTCTTCAACAGGTTATAGACAATTCCAAACAATCAAAATTTCCATTGTTACTCGCGCTTGATGAAATACAGGACCCGCATAATCTTGGTGCAATTCTTCGCTCGGCGGAATGCAGTGAAGTTGATGGAATAATTTTAACAAAACACAAAAGTGCATCAATCAATTCTACGGTTGTAAAAACTTCAGCAGGTGCAACAGAACATTTAATGATTTGCCAGGTAAACAATCTTGCCGGCACAATTGATGAATTAAAAAAAGAAAATTTCTGGATAGTTGGATCGTCATTAAAAGATGCAAAAGATTATTCTGAAGTTGACTACAATATTCCAATAGTTTTAGTCGTCGGCAATGAAGAAAAAGGAATACGAAAACTCACCTCAGATAAATGTGATTTCCTTGTAAAAATTCCAATGAAAGGAAAACTCCAATCCTTAAATGTTTCAGTTGCTACAGGTATTTTACTTTTCCAAATACTTAACAAACGGCAACAAACTTTATAAATTATTTTATTGAATTACTCCTCTTAAAAACTTACATTTATGTAACGTTTAAGGGAGGAAAAATGAAAAATTGGGTAGCACTCTTTCTGATTTTATGCTTTACATCTTCATTTATTCTCGCACAAAACTATCCGCATATTGAAGAGTTAAGGGGTTTGGAAGACTCACTTGGCAATTCACAATTGTTTTACAGATATTTATATCCAAACTTGAGTTGTTGGTCAAAAAGTATCTATCATTTGGATTTAGTTAATGGTTCAGATACTATCCTAATTAGTGATTTTGCTTATGAATTGCCGCCTTATAGTTGTTATGGAACATATGTTTATGACTATAAATTTTTTAATAATGATTTCTCAAAATTTATTTATGGCGGTTATGAATTATGGATTGATCCAATTGCAGTTATAGGTAGATATGATACTACTATTCAGATTCCGTTCTTTGGTGGAATTACTGAATTAGATATTTCTCAACAAAATGATAATCTTGTATACGCCGGCTATGACTTGGGTCTTTACAAATCAACAGATGGTGGCTATGAATTTATTCAATTAAATTCATCTTCAGCTATAGATAAACCAATTGTTTCACTTAATAAAAATGATGATTCTCAGATTTTTGGCATTAATGATAATGACCTTGTCCGTTCAGAAGATGATGGCTCAAGTTATATAATTGTAGACAATTCTCAATGGGATAATAATTCAGAGTTATTTTATGATGCCGATGGGAATCATATTTATGGTCTTTCAAATTATTATGTTTTCTCAACTCAATCATACATCTCAAATATTTTCGTTTCAAACGATAATGGAAATCCCTTTACCTGGAATGCAATTGTTTCAAAAGATATTCCTATAAAATTTGCATTTGATGAAAATCAAACAGGAGAAATTTATTATTCAGAAGACAAACAAATTTTTAAATCTACAGATTACGGAACAACATTTATTCTTTATAAAACTCTTGATAGGAAAGTAACTGGTCTTTATAAAAAATCAGGTGCAGATATACTTTATGCTTCAACCCCGTTAAAGATTTATGAAATTACACCCACTGATATTCAGGTAATTAAAGAATTACCTATTCCTGATAATGTATTAAACTTCTATCCTCTTAATATTGGAAACAAGTGGGTCTACGATGAATATACATACATTGAAGGAAATACATATCACGATATTTTGATAAGAGAAGTTACGACTGATAGCATATTACCGAATGGAAAAAATTACTTTCAATTAGAAGAGTATCTATATTCACTCTCAAATATTACTTATTCATTCGAGAGAATTGATACTGCAAACGGGTTAGTTTATCGATTCTATGAAGATCCAGGATTAAACGATGATGAGTACTTAATAGAGGATTTATTAGCCGATGTTGGAGATACAGTGTGGACTAGCAGAGAATTTTATGATCCTTATTTCCCGACTGTAGTTGTTGAACAAAACACATTCCAAAAATGGAATTTAGAAAATCTAAGAATTATTTATAAACATCTGGGTCTTGGTTCTTATACTCATTCATTAACCAAGGATTTAGGTTTAGATAGCATCGGTTATGATTTTGATTTTGGAAATACAGATGTAATACTTAAAGGTTGCATAATAGATGGGGAAGTTTACGGCGATACAACTGTTGTTTCTGTTGAAGATGAAAATCCGGAATTAACAACAAAGTTTTCACTTACACAGAACTATCCAAACCCATTCAACCCAACGACAAAAATAAGTTGGCAGTCACCAGTTGGCAGTCAGCAAACTTTAAAGATTTACGATGTACTGGGAAAAGAAGTTGCAACACTTGTTGATGAATTCAAACCTGCCGGAAAATATGAAGTTGAATTCAATGCTTCATCACTACCAAGTGGAATTTATTTTTATCAGTTAAGGGTAGGTTCATTTATTCAAACAAAGAAAATGGTTTTGATGAAATAGTAAGGTGGAAAGGTTGTTACTATTAAAAAATGTTCTTAATTTGATTTTATAATTCTCAAATTATAAATCTTCTCTCCATAGTATAATAAATATTAACCTGCCATTAAAAGGGAGTACTTTATGAAAAATCGTTTACAATATTTCTCATTTATTTTTCTGGTTTTTACTTTTTTCGGATTTACGCAATTTGTATTCAGCCAGACTGCTGAAATTCCTAATCATTATGAGAGCTATGAACTTCAATCAGGATATTTTAATGGAACCGGTCAGGCTGGTAGTGAAGCTGTAAATGTATTTACCGGAACAATAGAATTTCAAAATGTACCTTGGTTGATGGTTCATTTTTCAAATGCTAATCTGGGTGAAAACAGTTACATGATTATAACTTCTTTATATGATAATCATTGGCAAAAATTAGATGCTGTTTCAATCAGACAATGGAATTACTTTACTGCATTCTTCAATGGTGGAGTTGTTGAAATTAAATTATTTGTTGCTCCGTTAGATAAACAAATATTTTTTGAAACTGATGAGGTAATGGTTGGAGAATGGGCTGATGGTTCACTTCCTGAAAGCCAGTGCGGACCTACGGATGACAGAATATCCTCCAATCAGCCTGCAACTGGTAGATTGGTAAGCATTGGATGCACAGCCTGGATAATTCCAAATGGAAAATTTGTTACTGCAGGTCATTGCCTGGATGCATCTACCGGAACAGTGGTTGAGTTCCAGGTTCCGCCATCATTGCCAAGCGGAACTATTCAACATCCCGGACCGGAAGATCAATATTCAGTCGATGTTACATCTAAAATTTTCGTGAATGGTGGAATAGGAAACGACTGGGGTGTTTTTGAAGTTTTTCCAAATTCAATTACTGGTTTAATGCCTAAAGAAGCACAGGGAGCTTATTGGCCTTTAGCCCAGGATCTCGGACCGGATTCAATCCGGATTACAGGATACGGAGTAGATAATGGTGTTGATAATCAGACACAGCAAACACACGTAGGACCAAATGCTGGTTCAAGTGGAACGACAATGCGATATGTAACAGATACCGAAGGTGGAAATTCAGGCAGTCCTGTTATTGATGCTTTAACAAATACAGCAGTTGGTGTCCATACTCACGGCGGCTGCACAACATCGGGTGGAAATAATAACGGAACCAGTTTCTTCCTTACTGTATTCTGGAATGCTGTTGATCAGGGTGCAGGTGGCTGCCCGGTTGAAGCTGCATCAAATCCAAGTCCGGCAATGGGTGCAACGGATGTATCAATTAATATTTCTCAATTAACCTGGACAAATGGTGCCGGTGCTGTTACAAATGAAGTTTACTTTGGAACCGATCCCGGTTCTTTAACTCTTGTACAGAGTGGAACACTTGCTACAAGCTGGTCGGTAACAGGATTGC
This sequence comes from uncultured Ignavibacteriales bacterium, assembly GCA_963715745.1. GTDB lineage: Bacteria > Bacteroidota > Ignavibacteria > Ignavibacteriales > Ignavibacteriaceae > CAWGJF01. Next base: position 3,119,645 of record OY970271.1, on the reverse strand, counting down.
CGCTTATTTATAACACGAGTTATTATTGGAGAGTTGATGAGATTGGGGATACTTGTACTACAAATGGTCTGGTCTGGACTTTCACAACTGAGCAGGATCCAGGAATAGTTATAGATGAAATTTATTGCGATGATTTTGAAGCTGGTGCTGGCAGCTGGACAATTACAAATGACGGCGGTACCTGTGTCTGGGATATCTCTACTCTATCAAGACCTTACACAATGCCCCCAGCTGCAACAGGTAGTGTTTTTGCTGCTGATGCCGATCTTTGTGGTTCTGGTACAACATTACTTTCAACAGCAGAGCTTGACACTGTTTTAGATCTTTCAATTTATACCTCAGTTTGGGTTGAATTTGATAATGACTGGAGAACAATTGATATTGATGATGAAGCTTACGTTGAATTCACAACTGATGGAGGAACAACCTGGAGTCCGATATGGAACTCAATCGGGGTAAGTGTTCGAAATTCTCACGAAGTTGTAGATGCAAATATAGTTGCAGGACAACCCGCAGTTCAGTTCAGATTAAGATCAGTACAACCTGGATGGGACTGGTGGTGGGCTGTTGATAATTTCTGTGTTTATGGCTCATACATTATTCCTGTTGAATTAACTTCATTTACTGCCAATGTAAATGAAGGAAATGTAAATTTAACCTGGGCAACTGCAACAGAAACCAACAATCAGGGATTTGATATTGAAAGAAAGTCAGCAACTGGCGAATTTCAAAAAATAGGATATGTATCAGGTTTTGGTACGAGCACAGAATCACATTCTTATTCATTTACTGATAAAAATGTTGGAACCGGTAATTACAGTTACAGGTTGAAGCAAGTGGACTATGACGGTACTTTTGAATATTCAAATGAAATAAATGTTGATGTAACAGTTCCACTTGAGTTTGCACTTGATCAGAATTATCCTAATCCTTTTAACCCATCTACTACAATCAGTTATTCAATACCGGTTAAAAGTCGTGTGACTTTAAAAATATTTAATGCACTTGGAAAAGAAATCATTACACTTGTTAATGAAGAAAAGTCTGAAGGAAATTATGATGTTAAATTTGATGCAAGTGGAATTCCCAGCGGAATTTATTTTTATAAACTCAATGCCGGGGAGTTTTCTTCAACTAAGAAAATGATTTTGTTAAAATAATTGGTTAACCTTTAAATTCTGCCTTAATCGGATATTGATTTCGGTTAAGGCAGAAACCTTATTTTTATTCGAAAAAGTGAATATTTTTTGTTATATTTGGTAACAGGTTAACAAAAAATTACAAAAAACGGTTCTGATCCCATCTTTTTTTGCTCAAATAAACATAAAGTCTATCCAGAAAACAGCTCTTTTATTTCTATTCTTGCTTCATCAAAAATCGATTTTCGAAGTAAAAACTTTAAAGAGTTAAGATGAAAAGAAATAATTTTTTTAATTGAAAATTAGGAAAATAAAAATGTTAGAAATAGAAAAAATTTCGAATCCGAATGAATTTAAAAAAACATCAAAAAAGGAATTCATTGAATTTTTATATAATCATTTAGATCGCTTCGGTGATTCAAAAGATGCAATTGAAAAATCTATTGACTATGCTTTTTCAGAATCTGATGGTTGCGGCGGGTTTCTACTTGAAGCATATTACGAAGCCAAACTTATTGGTGCATTAGTGATGAATAAAACCGGGATGGCTGGCTATATACCTGAAAATGTTCTTGTTTATGTTGCTGTTGATTCATCGTACCGTGGTAAAGGCTTTGGAAGAAAAATTGTTGATAAAGCAATTGAACTTGCAGATGGAGATGTAAAGCTTCATGTTGAATATGATAATCCCGCAAAAAGGTTATATGAAAGAATTGGCTTTACTAATAAGTATGCAGAAATGAGATTTCATAAATAAAAATTTGTTATGGCAACTTTATCAATACATCCGGATAGAATATTAAGTAATATTAAAAAGCTGAATGACTTCCTGATTCCTAAAGGAATCCAGTGGACGCTGGTTACAAAAATACTTAACGGTTATAAACCTGTGCTTGAAAGAATTCTTTGTGATCCAATGATAAAAAAAATCCATTCGGTTGGTGATTCAAGAATTTCGAACCTTAAAGCAATCAGAGAAGTAAATCCAGATTTAGTTACAATCTACATTAAACCACCGGCAATTACCCAGGTTAAGAATGTTGTTGAATATGCAGATATTTCACTTAACACTTCTTATAAAACAATTGAAGAAATAAATAAAGAAGCAGGAAGAAGAGGAAAGAAACACCGCATTATTGTAATGATTGAAATGGGAGAACTACGCGAAGGAGTTGTTCGTGATAACATTTTAAAGTTTTATGAAAAAATTTTTATGATGAAGAATATCGATATTATCGGTATCGGTACTAACCTTGGTTGTATGTATGGAGTTGAACCAACTTATGATAAATTGATTCAGCTCAGCTTATATAAACAATTAATTGATGCGCAGTTCGATGTAAAACTGGATCTTGTTTCAAGCGGAAGTTCAATTACTCTTCCATTGATTACAATGAATAAACTGCCAAAAGGTGTTAATCACTTTAGAATCGGTGAAGCAGCATTTCTCGGTATTTCACCCTACGATGGGAAAAAGTTTAAAAACCTTTCTACAAATGCTTTCACATTTTCGGCTGATATTGTAGAACTTGAAAAAAAAGAAGTTGTACCCGGCGGAAATATTGGAGATGGTGCTGTGGGAGATGCAATAGATTTTTCAGATACTAATTATGATGAGTCATACAGAGCTATAGTTGACTTTGGTGAACTTGATGTGGACTATAAAAATCTGAGTCCGAAGGATGGTAATATAAAATTTGTCGGAACAACTTCTGATATGACTGTTTATGATCTTGGGCAGAAAAGTGGAAAGTATAAAGTTGGTGACCAGCTTCATTACGCACCTAATTACATGGCTGTAGCAAGACTCTCAAACTCCAAATACATGCGTAAAGAAATTATACAATAAAACTCTGTTTAAATGCACTGGATTGACCTCTCTATTCTAATTATATATATGTTGATTGTTCTGGGGATCGGGTTTTTCTTTTTAAAGAAAAATAAAAACGCAGAAGACTATTACGTGGGCGGAAGAAATATGGGCAGTCTGCATATTGGTTTGTCTGTCGTTGCAACTGATGTTGGCGGTGGATTTTCAATTGGTTTGGGTGGACTTGGATTTGTTATTGGAATAGCCGGAAGCTGGATGCTCTTCACCGGATTAATTGGTGCATGGTTAAGTGCGGTTTTCCTGATACCGAAAGTAAGTAAAATGGAAAACTTTAAAGAGCTTTACACCTTCCCACAAATTTTTGAAAAGTTTTATAATAAAAAAGTCGCATTTGTAGCCGGAATAATTTCGGGAATAGGCTATATTGGTTTTACTGCATCACAGATACTTGCGGGTGCAAAATTAGCCTCTGCTTCTTTTGTTAATCTTAACCTCAATATGGCGCTTCTGATAATGGGAGCTATCGTTGTTATGTACACATTCCTCGGTGGAATTAAAGCTGTTATCTACACCGATACTTTTCAGTGGTTAGTGTTAATGCTGGGATTAATTTTTATCGGTATTCCGATGGGATATTTTGCTGTTGGTGGTTATAGTGAAATTGCTTCCACCGTGAGAGGTGAACTACTTTCGCTGGGAAATGTTTCGTGGCAGGAATTAGTCAAATGGGCTGTAACAATTATTCCAATCTGGTTTGTTGGAATGACGCTCTACCAGAGAATCTATGCCTGTCCCGATGAAAAAACTGCAAAAAGAGCATGGTATATTGCCGGAGTATTTGAATATCCTCTGATGGCTTTTATGGGTGTATTGCTCGGACTATTTGCAAGGGTTGCAGCCGACCAGGGAATGTTTGCTCATTTAGGTTATGAAGCAATAGCCGATCTTGATCCTGAAATAGGTTTACCTTTACTTTTGAGAACAATATTGCCGGTTGGATTAATGGGTTTAATGATGTCCGCTTACTTCTCAGCTATTATGTCAACGGCAGACAGTTGCCTGATGGCTGCCTCAGGAAATTTTGTTACTGATATTCTGGATAGATTTTTTGATATAAGCAGCACTCATAAAAAGTTTTTAAGAACTTCCCAGATAATGACACTAGTTCTTGGAATATTTTCACTCTTCCTTGCAAGTATGATGCAGAATGTTCTGGAATTAATGCTTTACTCTTATGCATTTATGGTTTCCGGATTGTTTGTGCCTGTACTTGGTGCATTTTATTGGAAACGAAGTTCAGCAGTAGCAGCATTCTGGGCTATGCTTATCGGAGGAACAACAACTATAGTTTTAATTATTACTAAGTTTGAATTGCCGTTTGGACTTGATGCAAATATTTTTGGAATATCTGCTTCTGCAGTTTCATTCTTCCTGCTTTCCTATATATTTCCAGCACGAAGTTATATTCAAAATGAAGTTTCCTGATGAAAGATGACATCTTAATAAATAAGTTAACTCAGCTAAGGAGAGAACTTCATAAAAATCCTGAGTTATCGGGTAAAGAAATAGAGACTTCTAAAAGGATTAAAAATTTTGCAGAAAAATATTCTCCACATAAAATAATTTCCAATCTCGGTGGTAATGGAGTTGCAATTTTATTTTCCGGGAATAAAAATGGCAAAACAGTTTTAATCCGTTGTGATCTCGATGCACTTCCGATTGATGAAGCAAATTCTTTTGATCACAAATCAATTAGAAAAAATGTTTCTCATAAATGTGGTCACGATGGTCACATGGCAATTGTTTGCGGTTTGATTCCATTACTTTCAGAAAATAAAATTGGCAATGGGAAAGTTGTCCTTTTATTTCAACCTTCAGAAGAAACCGGGCAGGGAGACTGAGCTGGTAATTAATGATAAAAAATTTGAATCGATAAAGCCTGATTTTGTATTTGCTTTGCATAATTTACCGGGATTTAATAAAAGTGAAATTATCATTCGTGAAAAAGAATTTGCTTCTGCTTCAGTAGGAATAATTGTTAAGCTAACTGGCAAAACATCACATGCTGCAGAACCGGAAAAGGGAATTACACCATCACTGGCTGTTGCCGAACTGATTCAAAAATTAACTGCACTACGGGGTAATAATTCAATCTCAGATTTCTCACTAGTCACAATTATTCACACCAGAATTGGTGAGAGGGCATTCGGAACAACACCCGGTTATGCAGAATTAATGGCAACATTAAGAGCTTATAAAAATGATGATATGGATTATTTAATTAAAGGCGCAGAGAATTTAGTTAAAGAGATATCTGAAAAGAATAAATTAAAATTTGAAATTGAATGGGTGGAAAAATTTCCTGCAACAGTGAATGATTGTGAATGTGTTCAGCTTCTGCGTCGTGCTGCAAAAGATAATAACTTTCCAATAAACGAAATTCAAAAACCTTTCAGATGGTCGGAAGATTTTGGACATTTTACAAATCATTTTAAAGGTGCAATGTTTGGATTAGGATCAGGGAAAAATCACCCGCAATTGCATAACCCGGATTATGATTTTCCTGATGAAATAATATTAACCGGAACAAAAATGTTTTATTCTGTAATAAATCAAATTCTTACTAATTAAAATGATTTATAGCTCAAGCATTGAAATAAGTAAATCAGCTTTAAAGCAAAACATAAAATTCATTAAAGGATATATTGGAAAGAAGGTAAAACTTTCTTCTGTTGTTAAAGGAAATGCATACGGTCATGGTATTGAGAAATTTGTTCCTATAGCTGAAGAAAGTGGAGTTGATCATTTCTCTGTCTTCAGTGCTGATGAAGCTGCAAGAGTTAAAAAAGTCAGTCATAAGAAAACAGAAATTATGATAATGGGCAACATCGACAATGAGGACTTAAAGTGGGCTATTGAAAATAATATTCAGTTTTATGTTTTTGAAATGAGCCGGCTGGAAGCAGCACTTGCTGCTTCAAAGAAGAATAAAATGAAAGCGAAAGTTCATCTCGAACTTGAGACAGGAATGAACAGAACCGGCTTTAAAAATCTTGAACTAAAAAAAGCATTAAATCTTTTAAAGGAAAATACGGACAAACTTACACTTGAAGGAGTGTGCACTCATTATGCCGGTGCTGAAAGTATTGCTAATTATTTAAGAGTGCAAAACCAGTATAAAAAATTTAACAGGCTTAAAAGAGAACTGGAAAAATCCGGAATTCGTCCGAAGAGATATCATACCGCGTGTTCAGCTGCTACGATTACTTATCCAAAAACACAGATGAATATGGTTAGAATTGGAATTTTACAGTATGGATTCTGGCCAACAAGAGAAACTTATATTCAATACATTAGGAAAAATAAAAAGCATGAGCAGCCTCTAAAAAGAGTGCTTTCGTGGAAATCAAGGATTATGAATGTTAAGAAGGTCAAAACCGGTGAGTTTGTTGGTTACGGAACAACCTATCTTGCTCAAAAAGATATGACAATTGCAACAATTCCAATTGGTTATTCGCATGGTTTTGCGAGAGGGTTAAGTAACGTCGGGAGAGTTTTAGTAAATGGTCAGAGAGCTGGTGTAATTGGAATGGTTAATATGAATTTAATGACGATTGATGTTTCCGATTTTGTTGGCGTAAAAAAAGGAGATGAAGTTGTTTTAATCGGTAAACAAGGTGATTTGGAAGTTTCTGTTTCATCTTTTAGTGAGCTTAGCTCTCAAGTAAATTATGAAACACTTGCCCGCTTGCCGGAAAACATTCCAAGAAAAATAATTGACTGATTATTTTAAATCTCATTGGAAAAATACGATTCAATTTGCGGCCGGAGATTATAACCTGATGACATTGTCTCTCCGTAAGCACCTGTTGATCTTATTGCAATTAAATCACCGCGTTTTGTTTCCGGAAGCATCACTGCTTTTCCGAATGTATCCGAAGATTCACAGATAGGTCCGACAACATCATATTTTTTTTCTTTTGCCGTCGAAGTGATATTTTCTATTTTGTGATATGATTGATACAAAGCCGGTCGGATCAGTTCTGTCATCCCTGCATCGAGAATTGCAAAGTTTGTATTTACTCCTTCTTTTATAAAAAGAACTTTTGAAATCAGAGAACCGCACTGTCCGACTACCGTTCTTCCAAGTTCAAAATGAAGCTGCTGATTTGGTTTTAAATTCAGAAATTTATCGAATACATAAAAGAAAGAATTAAAATCAGGGATTGGATTTTCATCCGGGTCTTCATAATCAATCCCAAGCCCGCCGCCAGCATTTATATGTTCAAATTCAACGTGGTGATCATAGAACCAGGTTTGAACTTCATTAATTCTTGTACATAAACCTTTGAACACATCAAGATCTTTCACTTGCGAACCGATGTGAAAATGTAAACCCGTAGGTTTTAAATAGTTAAGTGTTTTAATCTTTTCAATAATTAAAGTTAAATCAGTTTGATTGATGCCAAATTTATTTTCTTCAAGTCCGGTCGTAATGTAACGATGTGTTTTAGCATCTACATTGGGATTAATACGAAGTGCAATGTTAGCAATCTTGTTTAATGATTTAGCAAGTGAATTAATTACTTCAAGTTCCTGAACAGACTCCACATTGAAAGTAAAAATATCATTCTTTAATCCGATCAGAATTTCTTCATCGGATTTTCCAACTCCAGCAAACGCAATATTATTTCCTTTAAATCCGCATTCAATTGAACGAAGTATTTCATTACCGCTCACACAATCTGCACCAAATTCGTATTCATTAATTATTTTTAAAATTTTTTCATTTGCGTTTGCTTTAACTGCATAGTGAACTATATAATTTCTTTTTGAGGATTGAAGCTTTAACTCATCAAGAGTTTTCTTCAGGAGTTCAACATCATAAAAATAAAAGGGAGTTTTAAGCGATTGGAATGTCTTTATTAATCCGGGATTAAACATTTACTTGTCAGTCTTAGTTGGAAAAAATTTTATTGAGAGAATTGAGTGCTTCTTTTTTGTCTTCTGATTTAACAAGCACTGAAATGTTGTGCCGACTTCCGCCGTAGGAAATCATTCTTAATTTAAAATGTTTAAGCGCCTCAAATATTTTATCCATGTATCCTTTCTGCTCAATAATATTTTCACCAACTATACAAATTATTGACTGGTTATCATTTACCTCAACACTGCCGTAATGATTAAGCTCATCAACAATTTCTTTCAAATGAGTTGTATCATCAATTGTAACTGAAACCGCAACTTCGGAAGTGGTGATCATATCAATCGGGGTTCTGTATCTTTCAAACACCTCAAAAACTTTTCTCAAAAAACCATAAGCGAGCAGCATTCTTCCTGAAACAATTTTAACTGCCGTAATTCCATCTTTTGAAGCCACCGCTTTTATTCCGTCTCCTACAGCTTTACCTGTAATGAGAGTTCCTTTATCTTCGGGCTGCATTGTGTTTTTTAATCTAACCGGAATGTTTGCAACTTTTGCAGGCAGCACACTTAACGGATGAAGTATTTTTGCTCCAAAATACGCCAGCTCTGCAGCTTCGTTGAATGATAGTTTAGGAATTGGCTGAGTATTTTCAACAAACCGCGGGTCATTGTTGTGGAATCCGCTTATATCTGTCCAGATTTGTATTTCATCAGCGTTAAGTGCTGCTCCGATAAGTGAAGCAGTGTAATCACTTCCGCCGCGCTGAAGGTTATCGATCTCTCCGTAAAGGTTTCTGCAGATGTAACCCTGGGTTATGAATAATTTCTGCTCAGGATATTTTTCTAATTCTCTTTGAAGATTTTCTTTTATATAATAGTTATCCGGCTCGCCGTTAGTATCTATTCTCATAAAGTTTAATGCAGGAATTAAAACCGAATCAATTTTTTGTTCAAGAAGATATTGATTAAACAATGCAGTAGAAATTAATTCGCCCTGTGCAAGAACAGCTTTCTCCTCGTGCATTGTAAATATATCTTCAGTAAAAGAGCGGATATAATTGAAATGAGTTTCGATAATTTCTTTTCCGGCAGAATTGAATTCCTTTTCAGTCAGCAGTTCATCAACAACTTTGCTGTAAGTTTTTTCAAGCTCTTTAATTCTTCTTAAAGCTGATTCATTTTTCTTTTTGTAAAGCAGCTCAGCAATCTGAACGAGAGAGTTTGTTGTTCCGGACATTGCCGAAAGAACAACTACTTTATCTTCTTTATTAGTTACAATCTTTGCAACATCTTTCATCCGTTGTGCGGAGCCAACCGATGTTCCGCCGAACTTTAGAACTTTCATTTAATCTTTTAGTTGTTAATTGGAAATAGTTTCAACCGAAATATAAAATATATTTGATAATTACGTTGCTTTAGTCACTTAATTTTCTTTCTTTAAAGTATCAATAAAATTTCATCGGGGAAGAAGATGAAAACTGACATTTTTACTTTTTCATTTCTTGTTCTATTAATTGCCAGCCAAACAATTGCTCAATTAAACGGACCACTAAATTCTAACCTAATAGATATATTTTTTGTTGATGGAGATTATGGTTGGGTTGTTGGTTCAAACAGTACAATTATTAGAACGACAAATGGTGGCATTAACTGGAAAGTGATAGACACACAAAATAATGAAAATTATTACAGCGTTTATTTTGTGAACCATGAGTTAGGTTGGGTGACTACACTTTTTACAGATAAGCTGTATAGAACTACTGATGGTGGAGAAACTTGGGAAGATATTTATACATTTTCTGGAGTAAGCTTGAACTTGAGAGGTATTTGTTTTGTAAATGATTCAACTGGTTTTATTACAGGTGGTTATTCAAACATATTTAAAACTACTAACTCTGGTTATAACTGGGAGGAATTGTCCGGTTCTTTTTACGAATCATCAACATTGGATTTCTTGAATGAGAATTATGGGTGGGTAGGAGGATTCAACTCTTTTAAGAAAACTACAAATGGAGGCACAACCTGGACTAGCATTGATCTTTTAACTTATGAATTTATTGTTTATGAACTTCAATTAATTAATCAATCAAATGGATACTTTGTAGGATACGGAATTGATAACTTAGGTACATACTATGATATGTTTATTGCTACTAACAATGGGGGTGGGAGCTTAAACTATAAAACCTTTTCTACACCTCTATGGAATGTTTATTTTCAATCTCCCGATGCTGGATGGATTGCGGGACCAACACTTTATAAAACCAAAAATGGTGGACAAAACTGGGATACATTGAACCAACCATTAATGGATTTTCAGTTTCAGGGATCTGAATCTTGGGGAATTAATTTTGAGAATGAAATTATGTATAGTAATGATGGATGGGAAACCGCAAGTGTTCAATTTTCTTTTACCGTTGATATTAAGGATGAATATAAAGAGTTTAATTTCAACTTAACTCAAAACTACCCAAACCCGTTTAATCCAAGTACAACAATAAAATATTCTATCCCAAATGCTGGAAACGTCTCAATAAAAATTTATGACATCCTCGGAAGAGAAATAGCTACACTGATTAACGAAGAAAAGACATCCGGTGAATATGAAGTAGAGTTCAACGGTAGCAATCTGACAAGTGAAATCTATTTCTATCAACTTAAAACGGGAAGTTTTGTTGAAACAAAGAAGATGATTTTGCTAAAATAGTATATTATAAAGTTCCTTTTTACCTCATCGCACAAAACATATATCTTAGACTTCGACTTCAGGCGAGATTATATTAAATTTGCACCAGAAATTATTCATCTTGTTGAAAGACGGAGTTTAATATGTCGTTAAAAAAAATAACCCCCGCAGTAAGAACAGACAATATTACCTACGCAGTAAGAGATATTGTGGTGCTTGCAAATGAAGTCGCAAAATCCGGAAAGGAAATGTTGTATTTAAACATCGGCGACCCCAACATTTATGACTTCAAGCCGCCGGAACATCTTGTTAAATCCACTTACGATGCAATGATGAAAAACTTTAACGGCTATGCACCTTCTTCGGGAATAAAAGAAGCTGTCGATGCAATTGAAAGAGAAGCAGAACGAAAAAAAATAACAAATGTTCACGATGTTTTTGTTACTACCGGTGCCAGCGAAGCAATTGATATTTGTTTAATAGCACTTGTAAACGATGGCGAAAATGTTTTAACTCCAACTCCCGGTTACCCGCTTTACACAGCAATTGCAAGCAAGCTTCAGTTGATGGAAAATCCTTATTACTTAGATGAAGAAAACGGTTGGCTTCCCGATATCGATGACATCAAAAGTAAAATAAATAACAAAACGAAAGCTATTATTTTAATCAATCCAAATAACCCGACAGGCTCGCTTTACACAACAGAAAACCTGCAGGCAATAATCGATCTTGCACTCGAGCATAACCTTGTCATTTTTGCTGATGAGATTTATGACAAGCTTTTGTTCGACGGGCAGAAACACATCTCGATTGCATCGATGAATAAAGATGTTTCGTGTGTTACTTTCGGCGGACTTTCAAAAAACTATATGGTTCCCGGTTTTAGAATCGGGTGGGGAATTGTTAGCGGAAGAAAAGAAATTCTTGCTGATTATATGGAAGCTATTAATAAAATACTACGCGCTCGTCTGTCAGCAAATCATCCAGAACAGTATGGAATAAAAATTTCACTTGAAGGCGATCAGTCACATCTCGTTGAAGCAAATAAAAAATTAACTCAGCGCCGGGATATGACGGTAGATATGTTGAATTCAATTTCAGGAATTTCCTGCGTAAAACCGGAAGGTGCATTTTATGCATTTCCTCAGTTGCACGGAATTAATTCCGATGCACATTTCGTTTCGGAATTAATAAAAGAAACCGGTGTTGTTGTCGTTCCGGGAAGCGGTTTCGGACAAAAACCCGGAACCCAGCATTTCAGGGTTGTCTTCTTACCTAATGAACAAATACTTGAAAAAGCTTACAAAGCAATAGGTGGGTTTTATCAGAAATACTTGGAGAAGTATCCGGAGAAGGTTGAAGCATAAAACTTCTCCTGTGGTTAGTCTAATAAATACATTTGTCATTTCGACCGAAGGGAGAAATCTTGCCTTTTAAAAGATTTCTCCGTCGAGTACTCCCTCGAAATGACACTTCATTACTTTTTTAACAACAACTAAGAACGTGATCAAAAAATTGGTAGCAATTCAATCATTCCTGCCTTTTAACGTTACTTCATTTGTTCTTATATTTACCCTTAAAATTTGATTGATAATTTATAGTTAATGTGGAAAACGTAAAAATAACAACACTTCCGAACGGAACAAGAATCATATCTGAAAACATTCCACACATCCGGTCGTTTTCACTTGGTTTCTGGTTTAATGTTGGTACCCGCGATGAAAATCTTCGCAACAACGGAATCTCACATTTCATCGAGCATATGGTTTTTAAAGGAACGAAGAAAAGATCAGCAAGAAAAATTTCCGAAGAAATTGAAGCTTACGGCGGTTACCTGAATGCATTTACTTCAAAAGAGCACACCTGTTATTATTCAAGAGGATTGAGCGGGAACCTTGATCGGACTTTTAGTGTTTTGTCTGATATAGTTCAGAATCCTTTGTTTAAAGATTATCACATTAAAAAAGAAGCCGGGGTTGTAATTGATGAGTTGAGAGATATCGATGATAATCCTGAAGAATTAATTTTTGATAAGTTTGAAGAAATTATTTTTTCCGGAAGTAAACTTAGTCTGCCGGTAATCGGTTCTGAAAAAAATATTAAAAAGTTCAACTCGCTGGATTTGTTTAAATATCACAGCAGCAAATACAAAACCGGGAATATGCTTATTGTTGCTTCCGGTGCTGTTGAACATGAAAAGCTGATTGAGCTTGCTGAAAAATATGTCCAGGCTGAAAAACCTTACAATGTTTTACGGAAAGAAAAATATTCAAAGAAGAAAATTGGAAAAGTAGTTCTCGATAAAGAAATCAGCCAGGTTCATTCGATTATCGGAAGATCAACGGTTGGTTTCAAAAACAACAAAAGAATTCCGATAAAAATTTTAACAACTTTGTTAGGCGACGGAAGCAGTTCAAGATTGTTTCAGTCAGTCAGAGAAAAGATGGGAATAACTTACCAGATAAATTCTTTCCTTAATTCTTACGAAGACATTTCATCTTTCGGAGTTTATTTCTCGACTAATACAAACCAGGCAGAAAAGGTTAGTGAAATTATTTTGAAAGAATTTAAGAAACTAAGAAAAGAAAAAATTTCCGAAAGAGAGTTGAAAAAAGTAAAGGAATATATTAAAGGAAGCACATTGCTTAGCCTTGAAAGTACAACTAACCGGATGATAAGAATTGCAAACTCGATGCTATACTATAATAAAATATATCCTGTTGATTATTATTTAAATAAAATTGAAGCAGTAAACAGCAATAAATTAATTGAAATTGCTAACGAGCTGCTTGATGAAAAGAAAATGACAAGTATTATATTGCGGTCAGTAAAAGAAAATATTTCTGCAGCAGCTTAAAAAAGGAAATTATGTCAAAAATAGTCGTCGATGGAATAGAACTAGAATTTAAGCAGGGGCAAACCATTATTGAAGCCGCCAAAGCTCATGGAATTGAAATTCCTCATTTTTGCTGGCATCCAAAATTATCTATTTCCGGAAACTGTCGTGTCTGTCTTGTTGAAGTTGAAAAGATGCCCAAGCTTGTAATTGCCTGTTCAACAATTGCTGCTGACGGAATGGTTGTCCACACAAAAAATGAAAGAGTAACTTCAGCCAGAAATGCCGTAATGGAATTTCTGTTAATTAACCATCCGCTTGATTGCCCGATTTGTGATGAAGCCGGTGAATGCAAACTTCAGGAGTACGCATACGATCATGGAGTTGGCGAAAGCAGGTTTGTTGAAGAAAAAGTTCACAAGGATAAACGAGTTTCTCTCGGACCAAGAGTAATGTTTGATGCTGAAAGATGTATTTCCTGTTCTCGCTGCATCCGTTTCTGTGATGAAATTGCTGGCGAGAATGAGCTTACTTTTGTTAAAAGAGGTGACAGGGTTACAATTACTACTTTCCCCGGTGAGGAAATGGATAACCCTTATTCAATGAACACGATTGATATTTGTCCTGTTGGTGCTTTAACCAGTAAAGATTTTAGGTTTAAAGCCCGCGTTTGGGATATGTCATTTACTGAATCAGTATGTTTTGGTTGTGCAAGAGGCTGTAATACTGAAATAGGTGTTCGTAACAATGAAATATTAAGATTAACTCCTAGAATTAATGAAAATGTAAACGGTTACTGGATGTGTGATGATGGAAGATTAAACACATTCAAATTTATAAATGCCGATGACAGGGTTGATGGAGCACATATCAGGAAAGAAGGACAGTTGATTGAAGTTGGCTGGGATGAAGCTTTTGCTGAAGCTGCTTCACGTCTAAAATCTTTTTCAAAAGATCAGGTTGCGGTTCTTGGTTCAGCTTATACAACTTGTGAAGACAATTTCGTTCTTTCAAAATTTGCAAAAAGTGTTTTGAATACCGGACACATTGATTTTATGCGTCACATCAATCCGGAATTTACTGATGAGCTTCTTAAAAAAACTGATGTAACACCAAATTCACTTGGTGCAAAACTGAGTGGAGTCGGGCCGTCAAAATCAGGATTTAATTTTGATCATATAATTAATGGTATAAAAGAAAAGAAAATTAAAGCGCTTTATGTCCTGGAAGATGATATACTTAGCGAAGATCCGGATCTGGAAGCAATTCTGACAAAACTTGATTTACTTATTGTTCACGCAACAAACTTTAATAAAACAACTCAGCTTGCTGATATTGTTTTTCCTGCTGCAACTTATGCTGAAAAGAACGGAACTTTTGTAAACTTTGATGGAGTTGTTCAAAGAATAAAGCCGGCAATTGCAACTATTGAAATGGACAGGGCAATGGATGGAATGAATATGAGCAGGCTTGATAAATTCGGAACAAAATTCGACAGGTGGAACACAGGCAAAAAACACGATGCAAAATCAAGCTGGAAAATTCTTGTTTCACTTGCTGGTATTATGGGAACAAAATTAAAATATAAACTAGCCGAAGATGTTTTTGATGATTTGAGTAAATCTAAAGAAGAGTTTGGCGGAATTAATTATGACGACCTTGGCAGCTTAGGAAAGAAATTAAAAATTAAATCTTCCGAAATGCAAAGAGCTTAAACGGAGAATGAATTCAGATGAGCATTCTTGAAATAATAATTTTTGCAATTGTTAAGATTCTGTTGGTTGTAACTTTAATGTTGTTAACAGTTTCTTATCTTGTTTATTTTGAAAGAAGAATTAGTGCATGGGCACAGAACAGGTTAGGGCCAAACAGGGTTGGCTGGGAAGGGGTTCTTCAGCCATTTGCTGATGTATTTAAATTATTATTAAAAGAAGATATTGTCCCTGATTTTGCTGATAAAAAAATTCATGCTCTTGCCCCGATGATTGCTCTTTTCGTTGCGTTTGCTACTTATGCTGTAATTCCTTTCGGCCCAAGTGCAAGAATTTTCGGTTATAATATTCCTTTGGTTGTTGCTGATGTGAACATCGGAATTTTATATGTGCTTGGGCTTACATCACTTGGTGTTTATGCAATCACTCTTGCAGGCTGGTCATCAGGTAGTAAATATTCTTTACTTGGCGGAATACGTTCATCAGCACAAATGATTTCTTATGAAGTGTCGATGGGATTTTCTGTCGGCGGAGTTATTTTACTTGCTGAATCTCTCAGACCCATTGCAATTGTTGAGGCACAATCTGGTTGGATGTGGAATGCAATAGTGCAACCAATTGGATTTATAACATTTGTGGTTTCAGCTTTTGCAGAAACTAACAGGCTTCCTTTTGATTTACCGGAAGCAGAACCGGAGCTTGTAGGCGGTTACCATACCGAATACAGCAGTATGAAGTTTGCAGGTTTCTTTTTAGCAGAATATGCAAATATGATTATTGCCGGTGCTATGATTGTTACACTTTACTTAGGTGGCTGGCAAATACCTTACATTGAAACGTTAGGATTATCAGCAACACTGGTTATAATTCTGCAGATTGGCGCATTTGTTTTTAAGCTTCTCCTGTTATTGTTTTTCTTCATCTGGGTAAGATGGAGCCTGCCAAGATTCCGGTATGATCAATTAATGAATCTCGGCTGGAAAGTGATGTTTCCTCTGTCACTTTTGAATATTATTTGGGTTGCAATATTAATTATGGTTTTTAATCTATAAGAAATAAAATTTAGAAGTAGATAAAAAGAATTCTGATATGGCTGAAACACCTTTAAGGAAACGTGAAAAAGATTTAACTATCTGGGAAAAAACTTACATCCCGGTTATTGTTAAGGGACTATCTCTTACTTTAAAAAATATGTTTAAACCAAAATTCACTCTTAAGTATCCTGAAGAGAAATTTGTTCCTTCGGGATCTTACAGAGGCAGACCGGTTTTGGTTGAAGAAGAAAACGGAAAAGAAAGATGTGTTGCCTGCGGACTTTGCAGCAGAGTTTGTCCTGCACTGGCAATTGAAGTTCAGGCAGCCGAAACAGACCTCGAAAAAGAAAGATATCCAGAAAAATTTGAAATTAATATGTTAAGATGCATTTTCTGCGGTTTTTGTGAAGAAGTTTGCCCCGAAGAAGCAATTGTTATGAGCAAAGATTACGAACTTGCGTTTTCCAACCGTGATGAAGCAATTTATGGAAAAGACAAGCTTTTAGTGCCTGTTTCGCAGCTTCAGGACCGAATTAATTTCTTGCGTAAGTATAAATAATAGTTGAACATCTCACCTAATTTCCTTTAATTAATACTGCTATGTTTAGACACTTCCTGATATTGTTGTTTGCTCTATTCTCCATTGATGTTTTCGGACAGTTTCTGAACGATAATTTCAAGATTTCCTATCCCGATTACATTCCTGTATATAAAGATTTTGAAGTTTCGATAATTACCTCAAAAGTTTATAATGAAGCTGAAACTTTAAAACTAAATTTAAATTTCGATAATAACATAAGTCTGTTAAAAGCTGAACTTCGGACACAAAGTGAAAATTCAATAATTGATTTTTATCCATCAAAAGAAAATGATTCGTGGATTGGAAAGATTGATTTAAGTGATTCGGTTTTTACTCCGGATAATTTTTTTCAGATAGTTTTAAAGTTTGCATCCGGTTCAGGAAAAGAATCGTCATTTAAATTCAACGGTGAATTTGTTAAAGATGATTTGACTACCGGGTATCTAGAATCGAATGATGAAAAACTGGTTGAAAGAAATTCACATTTTTATCAGACTGAATTTGAATTTTACCAGCCAACAAAGCTTGCAAACCAGTTGTGTAAATTTTCAGCTAACTCACAGCTTGAAATTCCTTTAAAGTATAACTTCACTAACCAGCTTGCGGTCAATTTCTGGTTTCGTACAGATAAAAATAATATCAGGTTTTTAAATATCAGAAATAAAAACCGAAACCAGGTTCAATATTTCCTTATGTTAAATAAGAACCAGGTTTTGTCAGCCCAATCAGATTTGTATACACAATTAAATCTTAATCCGGGATTTATTTCATTGGATGATTGGTATTCAATCACAATCACAGTGGATAAAGAAAAACATGAAATAATATTCTTGTTAAACGGGGTAGAATTTTCAAGTTTAGAATATCCAGATTATTTAAACTCAGATGATTTAACACTTGAATTTATTAATAGCCAGAAAACTGCAGCTTTCAGCATTGATCAGTTAAGAATAATTGATGTAAAAGAAGAAAATTCGGATATATTTAAAAATTGTACTTTTAAAGACTTTATTCCTGAAAACTCCAGGTTATTATTGCAGGTGAATTTTAATGATGTTGATATTTATAATCTACAGAATGAATCAAAAATTAATTTCTCAAATATTAAAATCACTTCATCAAATGCACCGATTTTTCAGAGAGCACCTTATTTAAATATCGTAGTCTCAAGTAACTACTATGAACTAAATTGGGGTGGCGGTGATTATAAAAATGCTGAGTCTTATTCGATTGAAAGATCAACTGATGAAACAGCTTTTAGTGAGCTCAATAAAGTTCAGGCAGATAGAGAAGAGAATAAGGAATATTCCTACATCACAGAAAAATTGAATGAAGCAGAAGTAATTTATTTCAGGGTAAAGCAGGTAAATATTGATGCTTCGGAAGTTTATTCGCCTGTTGTAAAAGTCGGTCAGGGAATAGTTGAAGATATAGTTTTGGGACAAAATTTTCCAAATCCCTTCAATCCATCAACTAATATTGAGTTTGAACTTTTACAGGATAGTGATGTTAAAGTTGTGGTTTATAATCTTGAAGGCAGTGAAGTTGCGGTTCTTCATAAAGGCTTTTTATCTAAAGGTAAATACCAGTTTAAATTTGATGGAAGCGAATTTCCGTCAGGAATTTATTTATATAAAGTTTCAACACCACAATATACTCAGACCAGAAAAATGATTCTGGCAAAATAGTTATTTTTCCCCTGTAGATTTTTTCATTAAACAAAATTCAGATGCTTTCAAAAATTTTATCAAGTGCAACTTATGGAATTGACGCCTACCTTCTTGAAGTAGAAACAAATGTAGAAAAACAAGTCCCGGGTTTTACTATTGTTGGACTTCCGGATAGTGCAGTAAAGGAAAGTAAAGAACGTGTTATTGCAGCAATTAAAAATAGTGGCTTTGAATTTCCTCCTAAAAAAATTACAGTAAACCTTGCACCTGCAGATGTTAAAAAGGAAGGCAGTTCTTTTGATTTGCCAATTGCAATTGGATTGTTGACATCATTAGGAGATATTCAGGCAAACAGTTTTGATGAGACAGTTTTTCTTGGCGAGCTTTCACTAGATGGAACACTTCGCCCTGTTAAAGGTGCTTTGCCAATAACAGTTGAAGCAAAGAAAAAAGGAATTAAAAGAATAATTCTTCCTGTTGAATCTTCTCTTGAAGCTTCTATTGTTGAAGGAATTGATGTTTACGGAATGGAAAATTTAGCTGAAGTTGTGGGCTTCATAGAAAATAAAATAGAAAAGCATAAAGTTGTTTCTAATAAAGATGAATTGTTTTCGAGAATAAACAAATATCATTTAGATTTCTCGGATGTTAAAGGGCAGGAGAATGTTAAAAGAGCTTTAGAAGTTGCTGCTGCAGGTGCTCACAATATATTAATGATAGGACCTCCAGGTTCGGGGAAAACAATGCTTGCAAAAAGGCTTCCATCAATACTTCCTCCAATGACTTTTGAAGAAGCACTCGAAACAACAAAAATACATTCTATTGCTGGAATTTTATCAAGAGATTCTGCCCTTGTTACAGAAAGACCTTTCAGAAGCCCGCACCACACTGTTTCGGATGCGGCTCTGGTTGGCGGGGGGTCATTTCCAAGGCCGGGTGAAGTTTCATTTGCACATTATGGAGTTTTATTTTTAGATGAACTTCCTGAATTCAAAAAAAATGTTCTGGAAGTTTTAAGGCAGCCATTGGAAGATTCAAGAGTTACTGTAAGTCGTTCAAAATTATCTCTTGAATTTCCGGCAAACTTTATGCTTGCTGCAGCGATGAATCCATGTCCGTGTGGCTATTTTACAGATCCGACAAAAGAATGTACCTGCTCACCGCCAATCATTCAGAGATATATGTCAAAAATTTCCGGACCCTTGCTGGATAGAATAGATATTCATATTGAAGTCCCGGCGGTTAAATACAAGGAATTATCTTCAGATGCTAAAAGTGAACATTCGGAAAACATCAGGAAAAGGGTTATTCAATCAAGAAAAATTCAGCAGAAAAGATTTGAGAATCTTGACCATATTTTCACAAACGGTGATATGGGATCAAAAGAAGTGAGAAAATATTGTGTTTTGGATTCTGCAGGCGAAGAATTGCTAAAAATGGCGATGACAAAACTTGGGCTTTCAGCAAGAGCTTATGATAGAATACTGAAAGTTAGCCGGACAATTGCAGATCTCGATAATTCTGAGCAAATTCAGCCACAACACGTAAGTGAGGCAATTCAATACAGAAGTTTGGATAGGGAACTCTGGAAACATTGATTAAGCAACAATATCCTTTCCAAAAGTATTTGCATTTTGATTTGAATAAAAATATATTTATTGCTCGTTTTTAAAGTATTATGGGCGGACGCCGGAGTTGGAGAGCCGGGGCGGACTGTAAATCCGTTGGCGGATGCCTTTGGGGGTTCGAATCCCTCGCCGCCCACGAGCTGATTCTGAATATCTAAGGGAATTTTTTTTGTAGTTTTTTCCCTTATTTTTTTGTTTAAGCGGGAGTAATAAGTAATCCTTTCAGATAAAAATCGAATAGAATTTTATTACACTTTAAATAAATATTAGCTCTTTAAAATTTTGATTTTATAAGCGGGAGTAACTCAGTTGGCTAGAGTCACAGCCTTCCAAGCTGTTGGTCGCGGGTTCGAGTCCCGTCTCCCGCTCAGCTGAGTTTAAACTGATGCAGCTCTTTATAAAGAGCATTCCGCTTTAGCGGGAAGGTTACCGGTTCTAAGAAAAGATTGAATAAAAAAGCTGACGTAGCTCAGTTGGTAGAGCACATCCTTGGTAAGGATGAGGTCACCGGTTCAATCCCGGTCGTCAGCTCATCTAAATTTAAGTTTGAAATAAATTTCTGAGTAAGTAATGAGAGACATAATAACTTTAGAATGTACAGAGTGTAAAAGAAGAAATTACACTACTACAAAAAATAAGAGACTGCATCCTGGTCGTGTAGAGTTTAAGAAATACTGTCGTTGGGATAAGAAGCATACTATTCATAAGGAAACAAAATAATTATCTACGTCAGTAGCTCAATTGGCTAGAGCAGCGGTCTCCAAAACCGCAGGTTGGGGGTTCGAGTCCCTCCTGACGTGCAGAGGAAACCAGAGTAAATTATGAAAGATAAAATTGTAAAATTTTTTGAAGACGTTCTTAAAGAAATGAAAAAGGTTACCTGGCCTACCAAGAACGAATTAATGGAATCAACAAAAATTGTAATTATTGTTTGTATGATACTTGCAGGTTTTACTTATATAATAGATATGATTATTAACCAGGTAATTAAAGGAATATTTTAAGTTTGGATGTAATGGAAGCTAAGTGGTATGTGGTAAGAACTTTTTCAGGTCATGAAAATAAAGTAAAACAATTTATTGATGCTGAACTGGCTGAGAACGAACATCTTAAAGCAAAAATAAAAGAAGTTCTTGTTCCAACAGAAAAAGTTTTTGAAGTAAAAGACGGAAAGAAGAAAAGCAAAACAAAAAACTTCTTTCCCGGATATATTCTTGTACAGGCTGATCTTGATAACCAGGTTAAAGAGTTTATATTGAATACTCAATCCGTAATGGGTTTTCTTGGTACGGGAAATAATCCGAATCCATTACAACCAGAGGAAGTAAAAAGGATTGTTGGTCGCCTTAACCAGGATGAGAGTTCCGAAAGAATGGAAACTTATTTCCGTAACGGAGATGTTGTTAAAATTATTGATGGGCCTTTCAATAATTTCAGCGGTACAGTTCAGGAAGTAAATGAAGAAAAAATGAAAATAAAAGTGATGGTTTCAATCTTCGGAAGAAAAACTCCTGTTGAGATTGATTTCGTCCAGGCAGAATTAGAAAAATAAATTTTAATAGGTAGTTATATATGGCAAAGAAAATAGATGGCTTTATAAAATTACAGATACCCGCAGGTAAAGCAAATCCTTCACCTCCTGTTGGCCCGGCACTCGGACAAAAAGGGGTAAACATTATGGAGTTCTGCAAACAGTTTAATGCGCGAACTCAAAAAGAAGAAGGAATGATTATCCCTGTAGTTATAACTGTATTTTCTGATAAATCCTTTACTTTCATTACAAAAACTCCTCCGGCTTCAGTATTATTAAAAAAAGCTGCTAAGGTTGAAAAAGGTTCCCCGGAATCAAACAGAACTAAAGTCGGTAAAGTTTCCAAAACTCAGGTTAAGGAAATTGCGGAAATAAAAATGAAAGATTTGAATGCGTTTGATATTGATCATGCAATGAGTATGGTTGCCGGCACGGCAAGAAGTATGGGATTAACAGTAGACGAATAATCATTAGAGAAAAATAAGTTTTAATTGGTGTTAAAATGAAAAATTCAAAAAGAACAAAACAGATTAAAGAAAATGTCGATGTTGAAAAGGAATATTCCATTTCCGAAGCAGTTAAAATTTTAAAAGATAATTCAAAAGTAAAATTTGTTGAATCACTTGACTGCGCAATAAGACTTGGAGTTGATCCCAGACATGCTGACCAGATGATAAGAGGTACAGTTTCTCTTCCAAATGGAACGGGAAAGGAAGTTAAAGTTCTGGTAATTGCAAAAGGCGCAAAAGCAACTGAAGCCCTTGAAGCAGGAGCTGACTTTGCAGGATTTGAAGAATATCTGGATAAAATTAAAGAGGGCTGGACGGATATAGATGTAATAGTTGCAACACCGGATACAATGAGTGAGCTTGGAAAGCTTGGTAGAATTTTAGGACCTAAAGGTTTGATGCCAAATCCTAAAAGCGGAACTGTTACAAATGATGTTGCTAAAGCAGTTAAAGAAGTTAAATCAGGTAAAATTGAATTCAGAGTTGAAAAAGCAGGAATAGTTCATACTTCAATAGGTAAACTTAATTTTGATGCTGAAAAACTTGTTGAAAATGCTCAGGCGTTTCTGAATACAATTATAAAATTGAAACCGGCTTCAGCTAAAGGACAATACGTAAAAAGTCTGTTCCTTTCAAGCTCGATGGGACCCGGTTTAAAAATAAATAAAGATGAAATTCCGGTTCGATAAGAACCATTTAGATTTTACGCACTAAAAAATGCTTCTAACCGACACGATAAATTTAATTTCTGAAATGGGAGAAAAATGAACAGAACCGAAAAAACAGAGATGATTTCTGAAGTAAGAGAACTGCTTGAAAATTCAAATGCAGTTTATCTTGCTGACTATACCGGAATAAATGTAGAAGATATTAATAGTCTTCGAAATGAATTCCGGAATGATGGTGTTCGTTATAAAGTTTATAAAAATACTTTATTCAAACGTGCACTTGATGAATCCGGTAAATTCCAGAAACTTTCCGATCATCTTGTTGGAATGACCGGTTATATATTTGCAAGCGGAGACAACATTGTTGCTCCGGCTAAAATCATTAAAAAATATTTTGATCAGAAGCAGAAGCTTTCATTAAAAGCCTGCTATATTGATGAAGAATTTTTTGATGGAAGCCAGCTTAATGCGCTTGCAACCTTGCCCACAAAAAATGATCTTATTGCAGGAATTATAGGAAGTATAAGTTCACCTGCTTCCGGTATCGTGGGTGCAATTAACGCTGTTATGAGAGATCTTGTTATTGTAGTTGACGAGATTTCAAAGAAAAAAGCAGCATAACTAAAAATTTAATAATTGAAATTTAGATCAGGAGATTTAAAATGGCAGAAAAAGTTGCTGAAATTGTTGAAAAGATAAAAGGGCTTTCCTTAATGGAAGCTTCTGAATTGAAGAAAGCTCTTGAAGAAGAATTTGGTGTTACTGCTGCTGCCCCTGTTATGATGGGCGGTATGCCTGGTGCTGGTGGCGGTGAAGCTGCCGCAGTAGAAGAAAAAACTGAATTTGATGTAATTCTTGAAGCCGCTGGCGACAAGAAAATTAATGTTATTAAAGTTGTAAGAGCTCATACCGGGCTTGGCTTAAAAGAAGCTAAAGATCTTGTTGATGGCGCTCCAAGCACAGTTAAAGAAGCTATTCCGAAAGAAGAAGCCGAAAAACTCAAGAAAGAGTTTGAAGAAGCCGGCGCTACTGTAAAGCTTAAATAATCAAAATTCTTACTTTTTAATAGTATCAAAGTGATTCTGCTAACACGGGATCGCTTTGTGCTATTAAGCGCTTGAACTTTTTTTTAGATTTTAATGATTTTTATTCCCAATTAGGAGGAAAACAATTGGATAACCGAATATCTTTTGGTCGCATTCCTGCAGTTCTCGAAACACCTGATCTGTTGAGTATACAAACTGATACTTATGAAGATTTTGTTCAGCTTAAAACTCCTCCTGAAAAAAGAGAGAACAAAGGATTGCAGCAGGTCTTTACTCAAAACTTTCCGATCTTCGATAATAAGGAAATGTACCGGCTTGATTTTGTAGAGTACAGCGTTGAGTCATCACGTTTTTCTATTCAGGAATGTATGGAAAGAGGTCTTACATTTTCTGCTCCGCTTAAAGCTAAATTAAGGCTTTCAACAAAGGATGCTGAAACTGAAGAATTTGTAAACAGTGTTGAGCAGGAAGTATATCTTGGTAACCTTCCTTTTATGACTGAGAAAGGTACCTTTATTATTAATGGTGCAGAGAGAGTAATAGTTTCTCAGTTACACAGGTCACCGGGTGTTGCATTTGCACAGACAGTTCATCCTAACGGAACACCAATTTATTCAGCAAGAATAATTCCTTTGCGTGGTTCATGGGTTGAGTTTGCTACCGACATTAATTATGTAATGTATGTTTATATCGATAGAAGAAAAAAATTCCCTGCCACAACTTTACTTCGTGCACTTGGGTTTGCATCCGATGATGAAATTTTAAACCTGTTTCAATTAGTTGAAGAAATAAAAGTTAGTAAAGTTAAAATTGAAAACTATATCGGCAGAGTAATAGCAAGTGATGTTTTTGATATGTCAACCGGTGAAATCTTTCTGACCAGAGATAGTGTTCTTACTGAAGAAGATGTTGAAAGATTAGGCGATGCAGAAGTTGAAACTTTAAAATTATTGACCTCTGAAATATCACCTGATCAGGATTTAGTTGTTAACACGCTCAGAAAAGATACCTCACACAATAAAGAAGAAGCACTTTTTGCAATTTATCGTCAGCTTCGTTCCGGTGAAGCTCCGGATATTGAAACTGCAGAAACATTAATTGAAAAATTATTTTTTAACGATAAGCGATATGATCTTGGTGATGTCGGTCGTCATCGGATGAATGATAAGCTGAAACTTAACATTCCGGAAACCACTACTGTTCTTACTGTTGAAGATATTATTGAGATTATGAAATTCATAATTAAGTTGAGAAGTGGAAATGAAGCAGTTGATGATATTGACCATTTAGGTAACAGAAGAATTAGAACTGTTGGAGAACAATTAGCTCAGCAGTTTAATGTCGGTATGGCAAGAATGGCGCGTACAATTAAAGAACGTATGAACATGCGCGATACAGAGAATTTCACTCCGCAGGATCTGGTTAATGCAAGAACAATCAGCAGTGTGATTAATGCATTCTTCGGTACAAATCAATTATCGCAGTTTATGGATCAGACAAATCCACTTGCTGAAATGACCCATAAAAGAAGAATGTCTGCATTAGGTCCTGGTGGTTTAACAAGAGAAAGAGCTGGTTTTGAAGTTCGTGACGTTCACTACACACATTATGGAAGATTGTGTCCGATTGAAACTCCTGAAGGTCCAAACATTGGTTTGATTTCTTCTCTTACAATTTATGCAAGAGTAAACAGATATGGATTTTTAGAAACTCCTTATAGAAAAGTTACAAAAGGAAAAGTTACAAAAGAAGTTGAATATCTTACCGCAGAGCAGGAAGATATTTTCACAATTGCTCAGGCTAATGCTCCACTTGATGAACAATCTAAGTTTATTAACGAAAGAGTTAAATCAAGACTGAAGGGTGAATTTCCGATTGTAACTCCTGACCAATTACAATATATGGACGTTGCTCCTGCACAATTGGTTAGCGCTGCAGCAGCACTTATTCCATTTCTTGAACACGATGATGCTAACAGGGCGTTAATGGGATCAAACATGCAGCGTCAGGCAGTTCCACTATTAAAGCCAGAAGCTCCGTTAGTTGGTACCGGTATGGAAGGAAAGGTAGCCCGCGATTCACGAGCATTGATCCTTGCTGAAGATAGCGGTGTTGTTGAATTAGTTGATTCAAGAAAAATTGTAGTTAAATATGATATTAATCCGAATAGTGTTGATGCTTTAACTTCTTTTGATGACGTAAGAAGAGTTACTTACGACCTTATTAAATTTAACGGAACCAACCAGGAAACCTGTATAAACCAGATTCCTGTTGTTAGTGAAGGTCTGAAAGTAAAAGCCGGTGATGTTCTTGCTG
This sequence comes from uncultured Ignavibacteriales bacterium, assembly GCA_963715745.1. Lineage (GTDB taxonomy): Bacteria > Bacteroidota > Ignavibacteria > Ignavibacteriales > Ignavibacteriaceae > CAWGJF01. Next base: position 3,093,533 of record OY970271.1, on the reverse strand, counting down.
ATGGTCAGTCAACTGACAAAGGTGAACTTGCACTGGGAAGAAACGTTCTGGTTGCATTTATGCCATGGCGTGGTTATAACTTTGAGGATGCTATAATTGTTAGTGAAAAGCTTGTTGCAAATGATGTTTATACATCAATTCACATTGAAGAATTTGAATTACAGGTAAGAGAAACAAAAAGAGGCGAAGAAGAATTAACAAGAGAAATTCCGAATGTTAGCGAAGAAGCTGTAAAGGACCTGGATGAAAATGGAATTATTCGTGAAGGTGCTGAAGTTAAAGAAGGCGATATTTTAATAGGTAAAATTACACCTAAAGGTGAAACCGATCCGACTCCTGAAGAAAAATTGTTAAGAGCAATATTCGGGGATAAAGCCGGCGATGTTAAAGATGCTTCATTGAAAGCACCTCCTGGATTGAAAGGAACTGTAATTAAAACCAGGCTATTCAGCCGTAAAAGAAGAGATAATGAAGCTAAAAAGATTGAAAAAACAGCTTACGAAAATCTCGAACATGAACATAATAGGTTAGTTCAGGAACATTACCAGAAACTTGTTGATAAATTGACAAAGATTTGTGATGGACTTACAACTACCGGTATTCGAGATCTTGATGGGACTGTTACTCTTCGAAGTGGTTCTACAATAAAAGATTCAACTTTCAGTTCCTTCGAAGATGTTACAAAACTGGATTATACAGCGGATTGGTTCGAAAGCAAGAAAACAAATTCACATATAAAAACATTATATAAAAATTATTTTGAAGTACTCTCAAGACTAGAAGAAGACTATAAGAGAGAAAAAATTAATATCCAGAGTGGAGATGAATTACCTCCCGGAATTGTTCAGCTTGCTAAAGTTTATGTTGCTAAAAAACGTAAACTTTCAGTTGGTGATAAAATGGCTGGACGTCATGGTAACAAAGGTGTTGTTGCTAAAATAGTTCCCCAGGAAGATATGCCATTTCTCCCGGATGGAACTCCGGTTGATATAATTTTGAATCCTCTCGGAGTACCTTCAAGAATGAACCTTGGGCAGCTTTATGAAACTGCTCTTGGATGGGTTGGAAAAATTCTTGGTGTAAAATTCGCAACACCGATTTTTGACGGCGCAAAATTAGAAGATGTCGAGCAATGGATTGAAAAAGCAGGTATCGGACCGGGAAGTAAAACCACACTTATTAACGGTAGAACCGGTGAAGAATTTCATCAAAAGGTTACTTGTGGGTACATCTATATGCTCAAACTTAGTCATCTTGTTGACGATAAAATTCACGCCCGTTCAATTGGACCATACTCACTTATTACCCAGCAACCATTGGGAGGCAAAGCCCAGTTTGGTGGTCAAAGATTTGGAGAAATGGAAGTTTGGGCGCTCGAAGGTTACGGTGCTTCTCATATTCTGCAAGAAATATTAACTGTTAAAAGTGATGATGTTGCCGGTAGAGCAAAAACTTATGAAGCAATTGTAAAAGGTGAAAATCTTCCTGTACCAAATGTACCGGAAGCATTTAATGTAATGATTAAGGAACTGCAGGGGCTTGGTTTAAATTTAACAATTAACTAACAAGCAGTTCTAATTATAAATAGGAAAAAAGAAATTAGGAGATAAAAATGGCTTATAGAATCCAAGAACATGCAATGATGGATATTGATAGTATAACTATCAGCCTTGCCAGCCCTGATGATATTTTGACAAGATCTTATGGAGAAGTCACAAAGCCTGAAACCATTAATTACAGATCGTTCAGACCTGAGAAAGATGGTTTGTTCTGTGAAAAGATTTTTGGTCCTACCCGTGATTGGGAATGTTTCTGTGGTAAATATAAAAGAATTCGTTATAAAGGAATTATCTGCGACAGATGTGGTGTTGAAGTAACTCAGAAAAGTGTTCGCCGTGAAAGAATGGGTCACATCGGGCTTGCAGTTCCGGTTGTGCACATCTGGTTCTTCAGAGCACAACCTTCGAAGATTGGAAATATTATAGGATTAAGTCTTAAAGAACTTGAAAAAGTAATTTATTATGAATCTTATATAGTTATTAATCCCGGACCAACTGGATTAAGCCAGAAAGATCTAATTTCTGAAGATCAGTATTTTGAAGTTATGAACTCACTTCCTGCCGGAAATGAAAAACTTGATGATACAGATCCGAATAAATTTGTTGCAAAAATTGGTGGTGATGCTGTTAAAACCATACTTAAAAGTATTAATGTTGAAGAGCTATCACAAACACTAAGAGACCAGGTTAAAGTTGAAACCTCCCAGCAAAAGAAAGCTGATTTGTTAAAGCGACTTAGAGTAATTGAGGCTTTCAAACAGGAAAATCCAAAAGTAGAAAACAGACCAGAGTGGATGGTGTTAGGTTACATCCCGGTCATTCCACCGGAATTAAGACCTCTGGTTCCACTTGAAGGCGGAAGATTTGCAACAAGTGATCTTAATGATCTTTATCGAAGAGTTATAATTAGAAATAACAGGCTCAAAAGGTTAATAGATATTAAAGCGCCTGAAGTAATATTGAGAAATGAAAAAAGAATGCTTCAGGAAGCAGTTGATGCATTGTTTGATAATTCAAGAAGAGGAAGTGCTGTTAGAAGTGACAGCAACCGTCCTTTAAAATCACTCAGTGATATGCTTAAAGGAAAACAGGGACGCTTCCGTCAAAACCTGCTTGGTAAACGTGTTGATTATTCTGGTCGTTCTGTTATTGTTGTCGGTCCAGAATTGAAACTTCATCAGTGCGGTCTTCCAAAAGACATGGCAGTTGAATTATTTAAACCTTTCATCATCAGAAAATTAATTGAAAGAGGTCATAACAAAACTGTTAAGAGTGCAAGAAAAGTTGTTGACAGAAAAGATCCGATTATCTGGGACATACTTGCAAAAATAATTGAAGGACATCCGATACTTCTGAATCGAGCTCCAACTTTGCACCGACTTGGAATTCAGGCATTCCAGCCAATTTTAATTGATGAACGTGCAATTCAGCTCCATCCAATGGTTTGTACAGCATTTAATGCTGACTTTGATGGAGACCAGATGGCAGTTCACGTTCCGCTTTCCTATGAAGCACAGCTTGAAGCCGCATTATTAATGTTAAGCAGTCATAATATTCTTTCGCCACAAAACGGAAGTCCGATTGTAGTTCCAACCCAGGATATAGTTCTTGGTTGTTATTACCTTACAAAATTCCGCGAAGGCGAAAAAGGTGAGGGGATGATTTTCTCGTCACCGGAAGAAGCTATAATAGCCCATAATGCTGGTGTTGTTGGTCTTCATGCAAAAATAAAAGTGAAGATTGAAAATGAGTTGATTGAAACTACAATTGGAAGAGTAATCTTTAACCAGATAGTTCCAAAAGAAATGGGCTTCATTAACCAACTATTAGTTAAAAAAGCATTTGGCGGAATTATTGGCAAGATGTTTATGAAGTTAGGGAATAAAGTTACATCCAAGTTTCTTGATGATTTGAAAGATCTCGGATTTACTTATTCAACTATCGGTGGACTTTCAATCAGCTTTACAGATATGGTTATACCTGAACAAAAAGGTAATCTTATTGTTAAAGCAAATAAAAAAGTTGATTCTATCCTCAATGAACATGAACAAGGTGTGATAACTGATGCTGAAAGATATAATAAAATAATTGACGTCTGGACACACACAACAAACGATGTTGCCCGGGCATTGATGGATAAAATCAGAGCTTCAGATGGTGGATTTAATTCTTTACATATGATGGTTGACTCAGGTGCTAGAGGATCTCAGGAACAGGTACGTCAACTTGCAGGAATGAGAGGTTTGATGATGAAACCTCAAAAAACTCTATCAGGTCAGGCTGGAGAAATTATTGAAAACCCGATCATAGCAAACTTTAAAGAAGGTCTTACTGTACTTGAATATTTTATCTCTACTCACGGTGCAAGAAAGGGACTTGCAGATACAGCTTTAAAAACTGCTGATGCTGGTTACCTGACAAGAAGATTAGTAGACGTTTCCCAGGATGTGATAATTACTGAAGAAGATTGCGGAACTATTTTAGGAATTGAGATTAAAGCGTTAAAAGATGTTGAACAGGAAAGAGAACCACTTGGTGAAAGAATTACAGGCCGAGTTGCACAGGAGGATGTTTACAATCCGGTAAATGATGAATTAATTATTTCTGCCGGCGAATTAATTACTGAAGAGATTGCAGATAAAATAGAAGATGCCAGCATTGAATCTGTTTATATAAGAACAGTGTTAACCTGTGAATCAAAGCGCGGCGTGTGTGCGAAATGTTATGGAAGAAATTTAACTAACGGGAAAAGTGTAGAGATTGGCGAATCTGTTGGAATAATTGCTGCTCAATCAATTGGTGAACCGGGAACTCAGTTAACACTGAGAACTTTCCATCTTGGCGGTACTTCATCACGTATTGCTAGTCAGTCTCAGGTTGAATCCAATTTTGAAGGAAAGGTTCAGTTTGAAAAGATAGCCTCCGTTGAAAAAGTTCTTCCGGATCCGTTTGGCGGACCTGAAATGAAAGTTAAAGTTGTCACTGGAAGACGTGGTGTAATTGGAGTGTATGATGATAACAACAGGCAATTGAAAAAATATGATGTGCCTTATGGTTCTGAACTTGTTGTTGAAGATGGGCAGATGGTTAAAAAAGGAAGTCCTTTATATCATCATGATCCGTACAACGCACTGATCATAACTGATATTTCCGGTAAAGTAAAATTTGTTGACCTCGTAGATGGTGCTACTTTAAAACAAGTTACAGATGAACAAACTGGTCATGTTCAGAAAGTAGTAATTGAATCTAAAGACAAAACATTAACTCCTAGTGTTGTCATTATAAATGATGAAGGTGAAAAGAAATCATTCAACCTTCCTACACGTTCATATCTTTCTGTTGAAGAAGGTGAGTCAGTAGTTGCCGGTACTGTCCTGGCAAAAATTTCAAAACAGGCTACAAAGAGCCGTGATATTACAGGCGGTTTACCAAGAGTAACAGAGTTGTTCGAAGCAAGGAGTCCACAAGAACCTGCAATTGTTACTGAGATTGAAGGTTTGGTTAAATTCGGAGCTCGTAAAAAAGGTTCCAGAGAAATTTTTGTTACTGCGCATGATGGATCTGATGAAAAGAAATATAATGTTCCACTTGGTAAACATATTCTTGTTCAGGACGGGGATGATATTCCTGCAGGTGAAAAAATCACTGACGGGCCAATAAATCCTCACGACATTTTAAGTATTAAAGGAACAAGTGCTGTACAGGAATATCTCGTTAATGAAATTCAGGATGTTTACAGACTTCAGGGTGTAAAAATAAATGATAAGCATATTGAAGTAATTGTAAGGCAAATGCTTCAGAAAATAAAAATAGTTTCACCCGGTGATACAAAATTTCTTGAAGAAGATGTTGTTGATCGAGTTGAATTCATTGAAGAAAATAATCGTGTAATGAACCTGATTTATATTACCGAAAAAGGTGATTCAAGGTACAAAAATGGACAGCTTATTTCTAAAGCAAAGTTACGCGAATTAAATGTTGACTTAAAGAAGAAAGATAAGAAGCCAATTGATGCTAGAGATGCCGAACCTGCAACTTTTGAACACATTTTACTTGGTATTACACAAGCCGCACTTTCAACAGAAAGCTTCATCTCAGCAGCTTCATTCCAGGAGACAACAAAAGTTCTGGCTAATGCTGCTATTCAGACTAAGATTGACAAACTTACTGGACTAAAGGAAAATGTTGTTATGGGTCATTTAATCCCAGCAGGAACCGGACTAAAGAAGTATCGTAAGATTCTGTTAAACACTGAAATAGCTGTTCCTGAAGTAAAAGAAGAGGAAGAGGTTTCTTCCACATAGAAAAGAAGTAAAATTGACGGAATTTAAATCCGGTACTGTATTAAAAGTGCCGGATTTTTTATCTGATTGTGTGTCTTAAAATAATTTAACAAATGGTCATTTTCTTGACTTAATTTAGGGTTTCAAGTATATTTGAAATCTGAATTTTTTTTGATTGAAATTCTCAGGAGATTTTTGTGCCAACTATAAATCAGTTAGTAAGAAAAGGACGAGTGCAGATTTTATCTAAGAATAAAGCACCGGCGCTGGATGGATGTCCGCAGAAGAGAGGAGTATGTACAAGAGTGTATACTACTACACCAAAAAAACCTAATTCTGCATTAAGAAAAGTTGCAAGAGTAAGACTTACTAACAACATTGAAGTAACTGCATATATCCCTGGTGAAGGACACAATCTTCAGGAACATTCAATTGTTATGATTAGAGGTGGAAGAGTAAAAGATTTACCTGGTGTCAGGTATCATGTAATAAGAGGTACTCTGGATACAAGCGGAGTTGAAGATAGAAAAAAAGGAAGATCAAAATACGGAGCTAAAAAACCTAAAGCTAAATAAGTATGAGAAAAAGAAGAGCAGAAAAAAAGTTTATTAAACCTGATCCTAAATTTAATGATGTACTGGTTTCAAGGTTTATCAATGTAATCATGTATGATGGTAAAAAGTCAATTGCAAGGAGCATGGTTTATAATGCATTTGATCAGATTGAAAAAAGGACAAAGAAACCAGGACTGGAAGTCTTCAAACAAGCATTATCTAATACTCAGCCTTTGATTGAAGTAAGAAGCAGGAGAGTTGGAGGTGCTACTTATCAGGTTCCAACTGAAGTTAGACCTGAAAGACGTTCCGCACTTGCTATGAGATGGATTAAATCTTATGCAAGACAGAGAAGTGAAAAAACAATGTCTATGAAACTTGCATTGGAGTTAATTTCGGCTTCAAATAATGAAGGCGGGGCAGTTAAAAAGAAAGAAGATACACATAAAATGGCAGAAGCAAATAAAGCTTTTGCTCACTTTAAATGGTAATAATTAGAAACGAAGTATAAATAAAATGGCAAATAAATTAGGCATAGATAAAGTAAGAAATATAGGCATAATGGCACACATTGATGCCGGTAAGACAACTACGACTGAAAGAATTTTATTTTACACAGGTAAAGTTCACAGACTTGGTGAAGTGCATGATGGCGCTGCAGTTATGGATTGGATGGAACAGGAAAAAGAGCGCGGAATTACAATTACCAGTGCCGCAACAACATGTTTCTGGAATGATCATCAGATAAATATTATAGATACTCCCGGGCATGTTGATTTTACAGTTGAAGTAGAAAGATCATTAAGAGTACTTGATGGTGCAGTTGCACTGTTCTGTGCTGTTGGAGGTGTTGAACCACAATCAGAAACAGTTTGGCGTCAGGCTGATAAATATGGTGTTCCCAGAATTGCATTTATAAATAAGATGGACCGCATCGGTGCGGATTTTTATAATGCGGTAAATATGATGAAGGAAAGATTGGGTGCAAATGCCATCCCGGTAAACCTTCCAATTGGTGAAGGCGATCTGTTTGCCGGAGTGATAGATCTGATAAATTTCAATGCAAGGATGTATCACGAAGAAACTTTTGGTGCTACATTCGATGAAATTCCAATTCCGCAGGATTTATTGGAAACAGCAAATAAATACAGAACTCAAATGCTCGAAGCTGTTTCTGATGTAGATGATACTTTGCTTGAAAAATATCTTGATGGAAAAGAAATAACACCGGACGAAATTAAAGAAGTCTTAAGACGTGCAACAATTGAATTAAAAATTATTCCTGTTTTATGTGGCTCAGCTTTTAAAAATAAAGGCGTTCAGAAATTACTGGATTACATAATTGATTTTCTTCCTTGTCCGTTGGACTTTAAGGAAATTCAGGCACATCATGTTGATATGAATGACGTGATTAAAAGAAAAATTGATGAGAAAGAAAAATTTACAGCGCTTGCTTTTAAAATTATGAACGATCCATATGTTGGCAAGTTATGTTTCTTTAGAGTTTATTCAGGTTTGATGAAATCCGGTTCTTACATTTATAATGCTGTTAGCGGAAAGAAAGAACGTATCGGAAGATTATTGCAGATGCATGCTAATCACCGTGAAGATATTGCTGAAGTAAGAGCGGGTGATATTGCAGCGGTTGTCGGATTAAAGTTTACCAAAACCGGTGATACTCTTTGTGATGAAAAAGATCCTGTAGTTCTGGAAAAGATGACATTTCCTGAGCCTGTTATACAGATTGCTATTGAACCTAAAACAAAAGCTGATCAGGATAAGTTATCTGATGCTCTTACAAGATTATCGGATGAAGATCCAACTTTCAGAGTTAATGTTGATGAAGAAACCGGCCAAACATTAATAAGTGGAATGGGAGAACTTCATCTTGAAATTCTGGTTGATAGAATGAAAAGAGAATTTAAAGTTGAAGCTAATATTGGTAAACCACAGGTTGCTTACAGAGAATCTATAACACAATCTGTAGAAGTTGAAGGTAAATTTATTAAACAATCTGGTGGTCGTGGAAAATACGGGCATGTTGAAATTGAACTTTCCCCGAATGAACCAGGTAAAGGTTATGAATTTGTGAATGATATTGTAGGCGGTTCAATTCCAAAAGAATATATTCCTGCAGTTTCTTCAGGAATTCAGGAAGCGATGAGAAGTGGAGTGCTTGCTGGTTATCCGGTTGTGGATATTAAAGCAAGATTGTTTGATGGATCATATCATGACGTAGACTCTGATGAACTTTCATTCAAAGTTGCGGGATCAATTGCTTTTAAAGATGGATGCAAAAAAGCAAAACCGGTTTTACTTGAACCGATCATGTCTGTAGAAGTTGTAACTCCGGAAGAATATCTTGGCGATGTTATGGGAGATATTAATTCAAGGAGAGGAAAAATAGAAGGTTTTTCTGCAAGAAAAGATGCACAGGTGATAAAATCCAAAGTTCCATTGGCAGAGATGTTTGGTTATGCAACAGTATTAAGATCTATGACCCAGGGAAGAGCAATTTACTCAATGCAGTTTGATCATTATCAGCAGGTTCCCCAGAGTGTTGCAGAAGAAATTTCTGAAAAATCTTTAGGTAAAAAATCATCAGCAACTGCTTAAATTGAAAAAAATAAAACAAATAAATTAAAAGGAGAAAACGATGGCAAAAGAAAAATTTGATAGGAGTAAGCCCCACGTTAATGTTGGCACTATTGGTCACGTAGATCATGGTAAAACAACTTTAACAGCTGCCATCACAATGGCTCTTGCGCTTAAAGGCTTATCAACGATTAGATCTTTTGACAGTATTGATAACGCACCAGAAGAAAAAGAAAGAGGTATTACAATTGCAACGGCACATGTTGAATATTCTACGGAAAAAAGACATTATGCTCACGTTGATTGCCCTGGTCACGCAGATTATGTAAAGAATATGATTACCGGTGCTGCTCAAATGGATGGCGCAATTTTAGTAGTTGCTGCAACTGATGGTCCTATGCCACAAACGAGGGAACACATCCTCCTGGCACGTCAGGTTGGTGTACCAAAAATAGTTGTGTTTATGAATAAAGTTGATATGGTTGATGATCCCGAGTTAATAGAGCTTGTTGAGGTTGAACTTCGTGATTTGTTAAATGAATATGAATTCCCTGGTGATGATATTCCTATTATTAAAGGTTCAGCATTAAAAGCTTTGGAAGCTGGTTCAAGCAATGCACCTTTAGATGATGAAAGATATAAATGTATCTGGGAGTTAATGGATGCAGTTGATACTTATATTGAAGTTCCTAAAAGAGATACTGACAAACCATTTCTTATGCCGGTGGAAGATGTCTTCTCAATAACTGGTCGTGGCACTGTTGCAACCGGAAGAGTTGAAAGAGGACAGGTTAAAATTCAGGAGGAAGTAGAACTGATAGGACTTGGTGTTCATAAGAAAACTGTCGTAACTGGAATAGAAATGTTTAGAAAAGAACTTGATTCTGCTATGGCTGGTGATAATGCAGGAATATTGTTAAGAGGTATTGATAAAGATGAAATTGAAAGAGGAATGGTTTTAGCTAAAACCGGTTCAATTACGCCTCATAAAAAATTTGAGTGCGAAGTTTACGTACTTTCAAAAGATGAAGGTGGAAGACATACACCTTTCTTTAACGGTTACAGACCTCAGTTTTATTTTAGAACAACTGATGTAACCGGTGTTGCCACATTACCATCAGGAACTGAAATGGTTATGCCAGGTGACAGAGTAAATCTTTCTGTTGACCTTATATCGGAAATAGCAATGGAGGAAAAATTAAGATTTGCTATTCGTGAAGGTGGTAGAACAGTTGGTTCAGGTGTTGTAACTAAAATAATTGAGTAAAATAAATTATAAAACCTGAAAGGGAGTTGTTGCTCCCTTTTCGTTTGAAAAGTAAATATAGGAGATCAAATAAGTGCCCGGCCAGAAGATAAGAATTAAGTTGAAATCTTATGATCATATATTGATTGATAAATCGACTGAGAAGATTATTAAAACGGTAAGGAGTACGGGTGCAGTTGTTTCAGGACCAATTCCTTTGCCAACTAAAAGAACCGTGTTTACTGTTCTGAGATCTCCACATGTAGATAAAAAGTCCCGGGAACAATTTGAAACAAGGGCACATAAAAGAATTATTGATATTCATAACTCAAACAACAAAACCGTCGATTCTTTAAGCAAGCTTGATATTCCGGCGGGTGTTGATATTGAGATCAAGCTCTAAAAGTTTTAGGAGTTACGATGCAAGGATTGCTTGGTAAAAAATTAGGTATGACAAGTTTCTTTACAGAAAGCGGAGATTTATTTCCTGTAACTGTAATTGAAGCCGGACCTTGTAAAGTTGTTTCCATCAGAACTAAAGAAAATGATGGTTATAATGCTGTCCAGTTAGGATTTGGAGAAAAGAAAGAAAAAAATGTAAGCAAACCTGTAATTGGACAGTTTAAGAAAAATAATTTAAACCCTGTTTTAGCACTGAAAGAGTTCAAAGACTTTGGTAAAAATGAACTTAAAGTAGGAGATGATGTTAAGGTCGATATTTTTAATATTGGTGAAAAAATAAAAGTTAAAGGTAAAAGTAAAGGAAAAGGATTTCAGGGCGTGATGAGAAGACATGGCTTTGGCGGTGTGGGAGGTACAACCCATGGACAGAGTGACAGATTAAGAGCCCCCGGTTCAATTGGCGCTAGTTCTTATCCTTCACGAGTATTCAAAGGACAGAGAATGGCCGGAAGAATGGGTTATTCTACAGTTACAATTTCTAATTTAATGGTAGTTAAGATTGTACCTGATGAAAACCTGATTTTTATTAAAGGCGCTGTTCCTGGTGCTAATAATTCAATTGTTGAATTGATAAAGAAATAAAACGGTTTTAAGATGACTTTCGATATATATAATAAAGATGGTAAGCTTTCAAAAGAAAAGTTGGAATTAGCAGATAGTATATTCGGAATTGAACCGAATGATCATGCAATTTATCTCTCTGTTAAAGCACATCTTGCTAATAAAAGACAGGGTACTCATAAATCTAAAGAAAGAAGTGAAGTACGTGGTGGCGGAAAAAAACCATGGAAGCAAAAAGGACGGGGTGGTGCGCGTGCCGGCACAAACAGATCACCATTATGGGTTGGTGGCGGCAGAATTTTTGGACCGCGACCGAGAAATTATAGACAGGATTTACCTAAGAAAGTTAAAAAGTTAGCAAGGAAATCAGCATTCAGTTATAAAGTTAAAGATTCGCAACTGATGATTGTTGAAGATTTTTCATTTGAAAAACCTCAGACTAAAGATTTTGTTGAAATGATGAACGCTTTGAAAATAGACAATAAAAAAATATTATTACTTACCAGTGACTATAATCCTGTAACTTTTAAATCAGGAAGAAATGTACCCAAGGTTAGTATACTTGAAGCAAAAAAAGCTTCAACTTATGATATTTTGAATAACCAGGTGCTTGTGTTGCAGAAAAGTGCAGTTGATGTAATTAATAATATTTTGTCTGAAAACGGAGAGGCGGTTAACTAATATGCACCAGATACTAATCAGCCCGTTAATTACTGAAAAAATGACGAACATATCTGCTGACCAGGGAAAATATGGATTTATCGTTAATCCCCATGCAAATAAAATACAGATTGCTAAAGCAATAGAACAAAAGTTTAATGTACATGTTACAGACGTGAAAACAATTAAATATAATGGTAAGATAAAAACCCAGTTTAGAAAAAGCGGAAGATTTACTGGTAAAACTTCCGGTTATAAAAAGGCTATTATCACTCTCAAAGAAGGTGAATCAATAGAATTGTTTGAAGAAGTTTAGTTGGCGAAATTAAGGTTAATAAATGGCTATTAAAAAAGTAAAACCTGTTACACCCGGATCAAGATTCAGAAGCAATTTTGGATTTGATGAGATAACTAAAAGTGAACCTGAAAAATCACTTACTGTTTCTCTTAAAAAATCTGGCGGAAGAAATAATCATGGTAGAATCACTTCCCGCCATCGCGGTGGTGGTCATAAAAGAAGATATCGTATTATAGATTTTAAAAGGGATAAACATAACGTCCCCTCAAAAGTATTTTCTATTGAATATGATCCAAACCGCTCTTCAAGAATTGCATTGTTGCATTACGTTGACGGCGAAAAAAGATACATCATAGCACCAAATGGTTTGAAAGTCGGAGATACAGTTGTTTCTGGTTCCGGCAGTGAAATTTCAATTGGAAATGCTTTACCGCTTAAAGAAATGCCACTCGGTAGCTTTGTTCATAACGTTGAAATAAAACCAGGGAAAGGCGGACAGCTAGGACGAAGTGCAGGTTCATCGCTTCAGCTTATGGCCAAAGAAGGTAATTATGCGCAGCTCAAACTTCCTTCAGGTGAAGTTAGGATGATAAGTCTTGATTGCCTTGCTACTTATGGAGCAGTAGGAAATGCTGAACAGGAAAATATCAGCCTTGGAAAAGCCGGCAGATCTCGTTGGCTTGGAATCAGACCACAGTCAAGAGGTGTTGCAATGAATCCAGTTGATCATCCAATGGGTGGTGGTGAAGGTAAAACTTCCGGTGGAGGTCATCCGGTTTCCCCTTGGGGCCAGAAGGCTAAAGGATTGAAAACAAGAAAATATAAAAAAGCATCAAATAAATTTATTATCAAACGAAGGAAGAAGTAATAAACAGGTATGCCAAGGTCAGTAAAAAAAGGTCCGTTTGTTCACTACAAACTTGCAGCTAAGATTAAAGAGTTGAATAGTTCAAACCAGAAGAAAATAATTAAAACCTGGTCTAGGGATTCAACTATAACCCCGGATTTTGTTGGTCATACAATTGCTGTTCATAATGGTAATAAAATGATTCCGGTGTTTATTACAGAAAATATGGTTGGACATAAATTAGGTGAATTTTCTCCTACCAGGATTTTCAGAGGACATCCGGGTACTAAGGCAGAAAAATCTGCTAAAGCATCGTAAATAATATCAGAAGATTTTAAAAATGGAAGCTAAAGCTGTACAAAGATTTATAGGTTCATCACCAAGGAAAATGAGATTGATTGTAGATCTTATCAGAGGAAAATCAGTTGATCATGCCCTGGATATACTTCACTTTTCTCCTAAGCATGCTTCAAAGGATGTTGAAAAAGCTTTAAGGTCGGCAGTATCAAATCTTTTAAATAAGGATGATGCAACCAGAGTGGAACCGGATGAAATGGTGGTTAAAGAAGTTTTTGTTAATAATGGTCCAACATTAAAGAGAATTTCGCCTGCTCCGATGGGCAGAGCTTACAGAATAAGAAAAAGATCTTGTCATTTAACAGTTGTAGTTGCAACTAAGGCGTAAAACCAGGAGGATATTTTTTGGGACAGAAAACTAACCCGATAGGATTAAGAGTTGGAATTATCAGAGGATGGAATTCTAACTGGTACGAAAGTAAAAGTTATGCAAGTAAGATTAAAGAAGATGATAAACTTCGCAGCTACATTAGAAACAGGCTAAAGAAAGCAGGTATTTCTAAAATTGTTATTGACAGGACATCTAAGAATGTAATTTTAACAATTCACACCTCAAGGCCTGGTGTAGTTATTGGGAAAAGCGGAAAAGAGATTACTCAGCTTGAAGAAGAATTAAAACAAATAACTGAAAAAGATGTTAAAGTTCAGATTTCCGAAATCAAAAGACCTGAATTAGATGCATACCTTGTTGCCGAAAATATTGCAAACCAGCTTCAGGGACGAGTGTCATTCAGAAGAGCAATGAAAATGGCGATTACTGCTGCAATGCGAATGGGTGCTGAAGGAATTAGAATAATGTGTGCAGGAAGATTAGGCGGAGCAGAAATGGCAAGAACAGAGCAGTATAAGGAAGGTAGAATTCCACTTCATACGTTAAGAGCTGATATTGATTATTCACCGGGAAGAGCTGAAACTATTTACGGTTCAATCGGAATTAAAGTTTGGATTTGCCGTGGCGAAATTTTAGGAAAAAGAGTTACGGAATAATTCTCAGGAGATTTTATCATGTTAATGCCAAAAAGAGTAAAATACAGAAAAGCACATAGAGGCAGAAGAAGCGGCCCGGCTAAACGTGGCAGTTCAGTTGCATTTGGTGAATATGGTCTTAAAGCTTTGGAGCCTGCCTGGATTACAAGTAGACAAATTGAAGCTTGTCGTGTTGCTCTTTCAAGAAATATGAAAAGAGATGGAAAAGTCTGGATAAGAATTTTTCCTGATAAGCCGGTTTCTAAAAAACCGCTTGAAACAAGAATGGGTAAGGGAAAAGGAGCTCCTGAATTCTGGGTTGCAGTTGTTAAGCCTGGAAGAATAATGTTTGAAGTTTCCGGGGTCTCAAAACAGGTAGCGAATGAATCGTTAAAAATCTGTTCACATAAATTGCCGATAAAAACCAAGGTTGTATCAAGACCAGATATTGACTAATTGAAACGGAATAATTTAAATGAAGATGCACGAAATAAAAGAAATGAAAACTGAAGAGATTACTCAGAAAGTTAATGAAGAAGAAAAGAATCTGATCGATCTTAGATTTTCTCATCAGCTTAAGCAGCTTACTAACACAGCAAAAATCAAAATGGTTAAAAGGGATATTGCAAGAATGAAAACTGTGCTTAAAGAAAGAAGTATAAGTGAAAAGGATTCTGCTTCAACAGAAAAAAAAGGAGCTGAAGCCTGATTATGGAAAATAAAGGATTAAGAAAAACCAGGATTGGGTTGGTAGTTAGTAATAAGATGGATAAAACTATTACTGTTGCAATTGAACGCCGGGTTCCGCATCCGATTTATAAAAAGTATTTTAAGAAGACGACTAAGCTTATGGCTCACGATGAAAAAAAGGAATGCGGAATAGGAGATAAAGTAAAAATTATGGAAACACGACCACTCAGCGCTAAAAAAAGATGGCGCCTGGTGGAAATTATTGAAAAAGCCAAGTAGCTTTTAGGAGATTAATAGAAGATGATCCAGGAAGAAACTAATCTTGTAGTTGCGGATAACTCCGGTGCAAAAAAAGTTAGGTGTATCCGTGTACTTGGCGGCAGCGGAAGAAAATATGCAACTGTTGGAGATTTAATAGTTGTTGCTGTAAAATCAGCTATTCCAAATGGAAACGTAAAAAAAGGAGAGGTGTCCAGAGCTGTAATTGTAAGAACCAAGAAAGAAGTTAAAAGATCAGATGGATCTTATATAAGGTTCGATGAAAATGCTGCTGTTCTTATAAATCCGCAAAATGAACCAAGAGGCACACGTATTTTTGGACCTGTTGCAAGAGAGCTAAGGGATAAACAGTTTATGAAAATAGTTTCACTTGCTCCAGAAGTTTTATAAAGGATAAATGATGAAAATAAGAAAGAATGATACTGTAATGATAATTGCCGGTAATGATGCAGGCAAAACAGGTAAGGTTTTAAAGGTATTTCCTAAAAAATCTAGAATTATTATTGAGGGAATTAATATGCGGAAAAGGCATACAAAGCCGAGTCAGAAAAATCCGCAAGGTGGAATTCTTGAAAAAGAAGCACCTATACATGTTTCTAATGTTATGATTCTCGATCCAAAGTCAAATGAACCTACAAGAATTGGATCTAAAATTATTCTTGATGAAAAAACCGGTAAAAAGAAATCTGCACGTATAAGCAGGTTAAGCGGAGAAATGATTTAATTAATTTTGAGTTTAAGGTAATTTATTAAAATGGCAAAAGAAAAAGCTAAATCAGAAGAAACAAAAAAGGCTCAAAAACCTAAAACTAAAAAAGAAGATTCCGGAAGCAAGCAAAAGGCTGAAAAGGAAATTAGAATTCCGGCAAGACTTCATGATGTTTATAAGACAGAAGTAATTCCTCATTTATCAAAAACTTTTTCTTATAAAAATGTTATGGAAGTACCCAAGCTTACCAAAATTGTTGTTAATATGGGTGTCGGTGCTGCCGTTGCTGAACCAAAAATTCTTGAAGAAGCTGTTAAGGAGTTAGAGGCAATAACCGGTCAGAAAGCAAGTATAAGAAAAGCAAAAAAAGCCATTTCAAATTTTAAGTTGAGAGCCGGTGTTAATATTGGTGCTATGGTTACTTTAAGACGTGAAAAAATGTTTGAATTTATGGATAGACTAATAAATGTTGCTCTGCCCAGAGTTAGAGACTTCAGAGGTTTATCAGACAAATCATTTGATGGTAGAGGAAATTATACACTTGGTGTAAAGGAACAGATTATTTTTCCTGAAATTAATGTTGATAAAATTACCAGAGTAATGGGAATGGATGTTACCTTTGTAACCACTGCAAAATCAGATAAAGAGGCGCTTGAATTACTTAAAGCATTCGGGATGCCTTTTATGAAAAAAGAAATTAAAACTGCATAAAACAGGAGTATTGATGGCACGTAAATGTTTAATAGCACGGGATGATAAAAGACGCAGAATGCATGAGAAGTATAAAAAACTTAGAGAAGAATTAAAGGAAAAAGGTGATTTTGAAGCATTACAAAAGTTGCCTAAAAATTCATCGCCGGTAAGATTAAAAAACCGTTGTATGTTTACAGGAAGATCAAGATCATATTACCGAAAGTTTGGTGTTTCCAGACTAGTACTTAGAGAAATGGCACTCAGGGGTGAGTTACCCGGAGTTAAGAAAGCAAGTTGGTAAGGGAGAAAGATATATGGCAGTAACAGATCCGATAGCAGATTTTTTAACAAGAATTAGAAATGCTTCCAGAGCCAAGAAGGTAAGAGTAGAAATACCTGCTTCTGGTATGAAAGTAAATCTTGCGGAAATATTAAAAGCACGTGGTTATATAATTGATTACGAAGTAAATGATGATGATAAGCAAAATAAAATAAACATAGTTCTAAAATACAAAAACGGCGTTCCAGCTATAAATGGTTTAAAAAGAATCAGTAAACCAGGACTTAGGGTTTATAAAGGTTCAAAAGAATTACCAAGAGTTTTAAATGGATTAGGAACAGCCGTAATTTCAACTCCCAAAGGATTGTTGACTGATAAAGAAGCCAGGGCTCAATCTATGGGTGGTGAAGTTGTTTGTTATATCTGGTAAAATTTTTTGATGGAGAATAAAAGTGTCCAGAGTTGGTAAAAAAATAATAACAATGCCTAAAGGTGTAACATTCACCAAAGAAGGCAGTTTGATTAAAGTAAAGGGACCGAAAGGTGAATTAAGCAGACAGATTCATCAGTCGATGTCGGTTGATGTAAACGGTTCAGAAATTCAGGTAAAAAGACCTGATGATACAAAAGAGAACAGAGCTTTGCATGGCTTGACCCGTGCTTTAATTCAGAATATGGTTACCGGAGTACATGAATCCTATAAAAAAACTCTGGATATTGTTGGAGTTGGTTTCAGAGCAGAATTAAAAGGAAAAAATCTATTATTGAGTTTAGGATATTCGCATCCTATATACTTTATACCGCCTGAAGATATAACGCTGGAAACACCTTCACAGACACAGATCGTTATAAGCGGAATTGATAAAGAATTAGTTGGATTAGTAGCTGCAAAAATCAGATCATTCAGAAAGCCCGAACCATATAAAGGCAAAGGAGTTAAGTATTCTGATGAACATATTATTAGAAAAGCCGGAAAGACAGCCGGATAATTTAAGTTTAAGCAAAATTTGAAATGAAAAAAATTACAAGCAGAGAAAGAGCTAAAATAAAAATCAGGAAAAAGATTTCTGGAACTCCTGAAACTCCGAGACTAACTGTTTACAGAAGTTTAAATAATATTTATGCACAGATTATCGATGATACAACAGGAAGCACACTTGTTTCTGTTTCAAGTTTGTCAAAAGAGCTATCGGAAAATCTGAAGTCCGCCAAAGGAAAAACTGAACCCGGAAAAATGGTAGGAAACCTTCTAGCTAAAAAAGCAGCTGAAAAAAATATAAAATCTGTTGTTTTCGACAGAAACGGATACAGATATCACGGCAGAATCAAGGCTTTAGCCGATGGTGCAAGAGAAGGAGGATTATCATTTTAATGAAGATTTCATTTATTGCCGGGTCGTCTAATGGTAGGACTACGCCCTTTGGAGGCGTCTGTAGAGGTTCGAATCCTCTCCCGGCAGCTTGTTTAAATAATTTTCAAAGTAACTATAATATTGAATTCAGGAGATGTAATTGAAACCTGTTAAGTCAAATGAAACTGAAGGCTTAAAAGAAAAAGTTGTTCATATAAACAGAGTTGCAAAAGTTGTTAAAGGTGGAAGAAGATTCAGCTTTAATGCTATTGTTGTTGTAGGCAACGGAAACGGCACTGTAGGAATTGGATTAGGAAAAGCAAATGAAGTTACCGATGCAATTTCAAAGGGAGTTGATGATGCAAAGAAAAACCTGGTTAAAGTTACTTTAAGAAAAGGAACAATTTTTCACCAGATACTTGGTAAGTATGGCGCAGGTAAAGTATTATTAAAACCTGCTACTCCGGGAACCGGTTTAATAGCCGGTGGTGGCGTCAGAGCAGTCCTTGAAGCAGCTGGTGTCCAGGATGTTCTTACCAAATCACTTGGCTCAAGTAATCCTCATAACCAGGTTAAAGCTACACTTAATGGATTATTAAATCAGATTGATGCGGTTAAAATGTCTGCTAAAAGAGGTTTGGCAGTTCAGGAAGTTTTTAATTCGTAAAGCAGGAAAATTAAGATGGGAAAAATTAAAGTAATTCAAACACGAAGCATTATTGACAGACCTGTTAGACAGAAAAGAACTATTGAAGCATTAGGGCTTGGAAGACCTAACTGGGAAAAAATTCATAACGATACTCCACAGATACGTGGAATGATAAAAAAAATTTCTCATCTTGTTAAAGTAGAGGAAGTAAAAGACTAAACAGGAATTAAAATGGATATTTTAAGTAATCTGAAATATGTTGAGGGATCTAAAAAGAAAAGAAAACGTGTAGGACGTGGAGAAGGTTCCGGTCATGGTGGAACCGCAACTCGTGGAATGAATGGTCAGCTTTCAAGATCCGGAGCAAAGAAAAAAATATGGTTTGAAGGCGGTCAAATGCCTTTGCAGAGAAGAGTTCCCAAATGGGGCTTTACTAATATTTTTAAAGTTAAATACCAGGTTGTAAATATAAATGCTCTGCAAAGAGTTGCTGAAGAGAAAAAATTGGGTAAGGAAGTTTTAAACGCAGAAAAGCTTAAAGAATTAGGTTTGATATCAAGTCTTTCTAAACCTGTAAAAATTTTAGGTAAGGGAGAAATTAAAGCAAAACTGAATCTTGAAGTTAATTCAGTAAGTAAATCTGCTCAGGAAAAAATAGAAGCTGCTGGCGGAACAATAAAAACGGTATAACACAGAATTTAAATGTCAAAATTTACAGATACTTTCAGAAACATTTTTAAAATTCACGAACTCCGCCAGAGAATACTTTATACATTGGCGTTATTGTTCTTAATCAGATTGGGTGCGCATATAACTCTTCCGGGAGTTGATGCGGCATTGGTTGCTGAAAGCATTAAAAATACATCAACAGACAACCTTTTTGGTTTGTATGATCTTTTTGTTGGTGGTGCATTTTCTAACGCTGCTATTTTTGCATTGGGAATAATGCCTTATATCTCTGCTTCAATTATTATCCAGTTGTTAGGTGCTGTTATTCCATATTTTCAGAAATTGCAGCAGGAAGGTGAAGAAGGCAGAAAGAAAATCACGCAACTTACCCGTTATGGAACTGTTGCAATTTCTGCCATGCAAGCCTGGGGCACGACCATAAAATTAATGAATACTACAGCTCAGGGAATGTCAATAGTTCCTGATCCTGTTCGTGGAATCGGCTGGATAATTACAACAGTAATTATTTTAACTGCAGGAACCGTTTTAATGATGTGGATGGGTGAGCAAATAACCGACAAGGGAATTGGTAACGGAATTTCATTGATTATATTTATTGGAATTATTGCAAGATTTCCGTTTGCTGTTTTGGATGAGATTAGGTTGATTTCTGCAGGTCAGAGATCAATAATAGTAGAGATTATTATTCTGGTATTTATGTTCTTTATTATTGCTGGTGTTGTGCTGGTCACTCAAGGTACGAGAAGGATTCCGGTGCAGTATGCTAAAAGAGTTGTTGGAAGAAAAGTTTATGGCGGCGTTACACAATATATTCCTTTAAGAGTTAATACTGCAGGTGTAATGCCAATTATCTTTGCTCAGGCAATTATGTTTTTACCGAATACTGTTTTGTCATTCTTCCCGGACAATGAATTTTTACAGTCAATTTCCGGTTTGTTTGTTTATCATTCACCAGTTTACTCTACCATTTATGCATTGATGATTGTGTTCTTTACATATTTTTATACTGCAATTGCTTTTAATCCTAAGGACGTTGCTGACAATATGAAAAAGCAAGGTGGATTCATTCCTGGTATCAGACCGGGTAAGCAAACATCGGAGTTTATTGATAATATCCTTACGAAAATTACTTTGCCTGGTTCAGTCTTTTTAGCAATTGTTGCAATACTTCCTGCGTTTGTCTCCGGAATGGGAGTTTCCGGGCAGTTTGCACAGTTTTTTGGCGGAACTAGCTTGTTAATTATTGTTGGTGTTGCACTTGATACTTTGCAGCAAATTGAATCGCACTTATTGATGCGTCACTATGATGGATTTATGAAAGCCGGCAAGATGAAAAGCCGCAGGTACTGATTTTTTGTGATTTATATTAAAACCAAGAAAGAAATAGATTATATAAGAGAAAGCTGTAAGCTTGTTGCTGAAACTTTACAGCTATTAAAGAGTAAAGTTGCAGTTGGTGTTTCAACATTAGAACTTGATGGAATTGCTGAAGATTATATTAGAAGTAATGATGCTTATCCAGCTTTTAAAGGATACAAGCAGGGAAATACACCGGGATTTCCGGGTTCAATTTGTACTTCAGTAGATGAAGAGGTTGTACACGGCATACCTGGAAACAGAATTTTGAAAGAGGGAGAAATAGTTTCTCTCGATGTAGGTGTTCTTAAAAATAAATTTTATGGTGATGCAGCATTGTCTGTTCCAGTTGGCGAATTATCACCTGAGAAAAAGAAGCTTATGGAAGTAACTGAGAAATCACTTTATCTCGGGATTGAACAGGGAATTGAAGGCAATCGCGTTCACGATATTTCTGCAGCGGTTCAAAAATATGTTGAAGAAAACGGATTTTCTGTTGTAAGAGAATTATGTGGTCATGGTGTTGGCAAGTTTTTACACGAAGAGCCTTCAATACCAAATTTTGGAAGAAAAGGAACTGGACCATTACTTAAAAATGGAATGACTCTGGCTATAGAACCGATGGTTAATACCGGAGATTATTATGTGAACACTGCCGATGATGGATGGACAATTTTAACTGCTGATGGATCTCCTTCAGCACATTTTGAACATACAATATTAATTAATAACAACAAGCCGGAAATACTTACTGTTTGTTGATGGCAAAACAAGGACCAATTAAAATAGATGGCGTTATTACTGAAACTCTTCCTAACGCAACTTTTAAAGTTAAGCTGGATAACGGACACGAAATACTGGCTCATATTTCCGGTAAAATGAGAATGCACTTTATTAAAATTCTTGTTGGCGATAAAGTTTCTGTTGAACTATCGCCATATGATTTAACAAAGGGCAGAATAACATATAGGTATAAATAGCGGGAGTTATAATGAAAGTAAGAGCTTCTGTAAGAAAAATATGTGATAAGTGCAAAATAATAAAACGTAAAGGTGTTGTTCGTGTTATTTGCACTAATCCTAAGCATAAACAAAGACAAGGTTAAAATTCTTAAGGAGAAATTAAGTGGCTCGTATATCAGGAGTTGATCTACCTAAAAGCAAAAAAGTTTTATTTGGGTTGCAATACATTTATGGAATTGGCAAAACCACTTCTGTGGATATTTTAAAAAAAGCTAAAATTAATCCGGATAAAAAAGTTGCTGACTTGACTGAAGAAGAAGTGGCCGAAATCAGAGCTGTGATTACATCGGATTATAAGGTTGAAGGTGCATTGAGGTCAGAAGTTCAGCAAAATGTTAAAAGATTAATGGATATTGGATCTTACCGCGGATTAAGGCATAGAAAAGGACTCCCGGCAAGAGGTCAGCGCACAAGGACCAATTCAAGGACCAGAAAAGGAAAAAGAAAGACTGTTGCCGGAAAGAAAAAAGCACCAACTAAGAAATAAGAATTGAATTACGGAGGAATTTTAATTGGCTAAAGTAATAAAAAAAGCAAAAAAGAAATCACAGGTAGATATTAATGGTATTGCTCACATTAAAGCTACTTTTAATAATGTTATAGTTACTATAACTGATATTTACGGAAACACAATTTCCTGGTCATCTGCCGGGAAAAATGGATTTAAAGGCTCAAGAAAAAATACTCCTTATGCAGCTCAGACCTCTGCTGAAGCCGCTGCCAAAGAAGCTTATGATTTAGGATTAAGAAAAGTTGAAGTCAGGGTTAAAGGCCCCGGATCAGGAAGAGAAGCAGCTATCAGAGCATTGCATACAGCAGGATTAGAAATTAGTACAATTAAAGACGTAACCCCAATTCCACACAACGGCTGCAGGCCGCCAAAAAGAAGAAGAGTTTAATTTACGGAGATAAAATTTAATGGCAAGATATACTGATGCAGTTTGTAAACTTTGCAGAAGAGAAAAACAAAAACTGTTTTTAAAAGGACAGAAATGCTATACCGAAAAATGCCCGATTGAAAATAAAAATTATCCGCCCGGACAACATGGACTGAATAGAAGAACAAAAATTTCAGAATATGGTGTTCAGCTTCGGGAAAAACAGAAAATAAAAAGATCATACGGATTACTTGAAACACAATTCGAAAATTATTTTGAAAAAGCTAACAAGCAAAAAGGTATTACCGGAGATAACTTGATCAAATTACTTGAAAGAAGATTTGATAATGTTGTTTACCGACTGGGTTTTGCTTCTTCCAGAAAACAAGCCAGACAATTAATTAAACACAGGCACTTCGAAGTAAACGACAAGCTTGTGGATATTCCATCTTTTTTATTAACGACAGGAGATATAGTAAAAGTGAGGGATAAAAGTAAAAAACTTGATGCCATTCACGATTCACTAAAAAGGGTGAAAGATAATACCTATGCTTGGCTAACAGTTGATAAAGCTTCGTTATCCGGAACATTTTTACAGGTACCGGAAAGAGCTGAAGTTCCTCTTAATGCCAATGAACAATTGGTTGTTGAGCTCTATTCTAAATAATAAAAATAATTTTGAGATAATATAGAGGAAGAATAAATGAGTGTAACACATTTAAAGATGCCGGAAACAGTTGTTCTTGATGAATCGAGCTATACGAATACTTTTGGAAAATTTACATTACAACCGCTTGAAAGAGGATACGGTGTAACCCTGGGGAATTCGTTAAGGAGAGTTTTAATATCTTCTTTAACGGGTGCTGCAATCACCTCAGTTAAATTTAGCGGGGTTTTACATGAATTTACTACAATTGAAGGTGTTGTAGAAGATGTTTCTGAAATCATTCTTAATCTTAAACAGGTTAGAATGAAACTGCTTAATAAAAAGCCGAATAAAATTGACTTATCTTTCAACGGCGAAAAAGTGTGGACTGCAGCAGATATTCAAAAAGCTAGTAATGAAATAGAAATTCTTAACCCGGATCTTCATATAGCGACCTTGAATAAAAATGCGAAATTTGATGTGGAAATAAGAGCTGGAAAAGGAACCGGTTATGTTCCTGCAAATGAAAATATAAGCCAGGATCAAACTATTGGGGTTATTCCCGTCGATTCGATTTATACACCGGTTAAAAATGTAAAGTTTGATGTTGAAAATGTTCGTATTGGAGATAAAAACGACTATGAAAAATTGACTTTTGAAGTTACAACTGATGGATCAATTACTCCTGATGATGCACTTACACAAGCAGCAAAAATATTAAGAGATCATATTCAGTTATTTATTAATTTCGATATTGAGCAGGAAGAAGAACAGGCAGCCGCTCCAAAGGATAGTGAATTTGAAAGATTAAGAAAAATTTTAACTACAAACGTTGATGATCTTGAACTCAGCGTAAGATCACATAATTGCCTTAAAGCAGCAAATATTAAAACGTTAGGTGATCTTGTCAGGAAAGATGAAGCAGAAATGTTGAAGTTCAGAAATTTTGGGAGAAAATCTCTTGCTGAATTGATGGAAATTGTTGAAACTATGGGACTCGAATTTGGAATGGATGTGGATAAATACATTAAAGAAGAAACAGAAGCACAATAAATTCGGTTAAAGGTAAATTAAAATGAGACACAAAGTAAAAGGAAGAAAACTAGGAAGAACAGCCAGTCATCGTAAGGCAACTTTAATTGCTTTGGCAACTTCATTATTACGTTATAAAAGAATAAAGACAACTCTTGCAAAAGCAAAAGAAACCCGTGGCTTTGTCGAAAGAATAATTACCCGTGCTAAGAAAGGCGATTTAAATTCTCATAAATTAATTATGAGTTATATAAAAGATAAAGAAGTTGTGAAAGAATTGTTTTCTGATATCGTTCCTAAAATTGGTGACAGGCCCGGTGGTTACACCAGGGTTATTAAACTCGGTAACAGGAATGGAGATGCAGCTCAGATGGCTTTAATTGAACTGGTTGACTATAATGATATAGTAACGGCTCGTGATGAAGCAAGAAAAGAAGAGAAAGAAACTAAAGCAAAAGTCAGGAAAGAAAAAGAAGCTGAAAGTCAGCCGGTAGAAGAAGCAAACGTTATTGAAGAAACTAAAGAAAAGTAATAAATATTTTTTGAGAAAAATAAAGAGTAGCTGGTTAATCCGGTTACTCTTTTTTTATTTATGTTTGAAATTGTTGAACTTGAAAATACAATTTATACCTTAAAGAAGTTACCGGATTTAAAATTACCTGCGGTTATTCTTTGCGGCCGTTCAAATGTCGGTAAATCTTCTTTTATCAATTCAATTTCAAACAGAAAATCCCTGGCAAAAACCAGCTCAACTCCCGGAAAAACAAGATCTATAAATTATTACAGAATTGATAATAAATTTTATTTTGTTGATTTACCCGGATTCGGATATGCCAAGGCAAGTAAATCTGAAAGGGAAAAATGGGCAGCTTTGGTAGATGAGTTCATAAAAAAAGAAAGATCAATAGCTCACGCAATTCATATCATTGACAGCCGCCACAATCCCACTGACCTGGATCATCATTTGAATGATTTATTACGATTTAGAGAAATTCCGTATATCTTTTTACTGAATAAGGCAGATAAGCTAAAGCAGAAAGATTATTCAAACATAAAGAAAACATTCAGTTCATATTTTCCTGAATCAATCATAAATGAAAATACATTTTTCTACTCTTCTCAAAAAGGAAACCTTAAAAAACCCGTGATTGCCCTTCTGAATAAAATATTTTATATGGGATAGAATCCTGCCGGCTCAACAATTTATTAATATTTATTTGTAAATTTATATTCAATAAAATTATTCCCTCAATAAAACTAAATTAATATGGATCACAGGCAACGGAAACGTTTTTTAATTTTCCTCGTAGTGCCGGTACTGGCTGTGATACTTATTATTACTGATGACCTGACAGTCCGGCTAATCTTTATTGCACTTCTTATTATTTATGTCGCTTTTATAATTTTTCTCAGAGATTCAGTTAGATTCTCTGGAGGCTATTCTATTCCTGATTCTGAAGAAAAAGATCTGGAAGATTACAAAGAAGAGCAGCCAGCCGGATTTGAAGAATCTTTCAAAATTGTATCAAAGAATAAAGATGTTGAGGTTATAACAGACGAAAATTATTCGCCGGATCTCGGTATTTCAAGAGAAAGATTAAAACCCCCTGACCTTAAAGAAAAATTTGAAGAAATAGCAAATGAAGAACTCCCCCCATCAATTGGACATGATGAACAGTTCTCTTTTGTTCTTGAAAAGATATTGACTGTAATACAGGAATCTTTTAGTGCAAGCAGTTCAATTTTTTTCTGGTATAATAAGAAGAAAGAAAAACTCACACTTGAAAAATTTGCATCACATAGTAAGCACATATCAAAAAGAAAATTTGATCTTGAAGATGATATATTAAGTAAAATTATTCGGAGTGGTGAACCTGAACTTATGAGTGATATTTCTTCTGCTGCAGAAGCTGATGTTATCAGGTATTACGAAACTCCACAGGGAATTAAAAGCTTTGTAGGAGTGCCTGTATTTTATAATGATGAACTTATAGCCATTTTAGCAGTTGACGCAAAAGCAAATGATGTATTTGGAGTAGAGACTATTTATTCACTTGGGAGGTTTGTTAGAATAATTACAATGTTAATTGGTTTGTTTGAAGAAAAACATACAGAATCCGTTTCACAACAGCGACTCCAGGGGTTATTGAAATTAATTGGCCCGGAAACTGATTTTGAAGATGAGCAAAATATTATAGATAATCTTCCATTAGCACTAAAATCTTTGATTGAATGGGATGCTTATACTTTTATTTATTATGAGCCGGTTGGAAAAATATTTGAAACGAAAAAAGTAATTAATAATACATCTCTTAAGTATGTTGGAGAAGGATTGAAAATAGATTTGAACGGTACATTAGCAGGAAAAGCTATTACAACTGGAATTCCTGTAAAAATTGATGATACGTCTTTGAGCGAATATTTCCGCTTTTCAAAATCTGAAGATGTAACATTTGATGGATCGTTTATTGCAGTTCCATTGGTTTACGAAAAGCAAAATTACGGTGTTGTATGTTTTGAAAGTCTAAAGAAAAATACTTTTGGAAATGCGGATGTCCAGTTCCTTAAAAAATCTCTTAATTTTTTAGCATATGTAGTTTATTCACATTCTACAAACAAACTATTAAAGAATCTTATTTCAGTTGATCTGGAAACCAGGGTATTTAATAATGAGGCCTTCAGAAGATTGCTGCTTTCAGAATTGATGAAGTCTGAACAGTTAAATGTTCCCGGAACAATTGCTATAATAAGAATTGATGATATATTAGAGCAAAGCTCCCTGTTTGAAGGTGATCCGATTCCCAAAGTAATTGACGTAATCGCACAAATAATAAATGAAGAAGTAAATCCCCTGACTTTGGTTGGTAGATTGGATGAAAAACAATTTGCAGTCTTCTTCTTTAATCAGAGTTCAAAAAACATTTTTATATGGGCAGAAAAATTACGCGTTAAAATTGCCCGCACTCCTGTTGCAATAGATTCCCGGCAAACCACTTTTACAGTTTCAATCGGAATAGCTTCAACTAATAACAAGACAGATGTTGATGAAGTATTATATAATGCAGATTTAGCGTTGAAAAAAGCCCTTGAGAAAGGCGGAAACGCAGTTCGAAATCTTAATTAAATTATCTCACACCATAATGACTACCTATGAATAATTTTTTTGTTATCGTGCTTGATGGAGTTGGAATTGGAGAGTTGCCGGATGCTGTTAAATATTCAGACGAAGGCAGCAATACACTTGTTAATATTTCATTAGCTGTTGGTGGATTAAAACTTCCTCATTTAACCAAATTTGGATTAGGTAACATAAATCAAATTTCCGGTGTGCCTGATGTCTCGAATCCACTTGCATCATTTGGAAAAATGAAAGAAGTTTCAAAGGGGAAAGATTCTACGTCAGGACATTGGGAACTTTCCGGACTTAATATTCAATTTGATTTTTCCTATTTTCCTGCCGGTTTTCCAGAAGACCTGGTTAATACTTTTATTAAACTTACCGGTTGCAAAGGTGTTCTTGGCAATAAATCTGCATCAGGAACTGAGATAATTAATGAATTAGGCGATGAACATGTTAAAACCGGTTTTCCTATAATTTATACATCAGCCGATTCAGTTTTTCAAATTGCAGCACACGAAGAAGTTATAAAATTGAATGAACTATACCGGATTTGCAAAATTACCAGAGAAGAAGTTTTAGTTGATCCGTTAAAGGTAGGGAGAGTTATTGCCAGACCATTTATTGGCAAAAACGGGAAATATACCCGGACGACTAACAGAAAAGATTTTTCTTTAGATCCTCCTAAAAAAACCATCCTAAATATTCTTAGTGATGCCTCAATAAATACTGTTGGAATTGGGAAGGTGAATGATCTTTTCAATTATAATGGAATAGCAAAGCAGGAACCCACACATACCAACGAAGAAGGATGTAAATTATTGTTAGATTATGCTTCAAATAACAGAGATAGTTTTGTGTTTGCAAATTTAGTCGATTTTGATGTATACTTTGGACATAGAAATGATCCGGATGGATTTGCTAATAAACTTATGGAATTTGATGATTTTTTGCCAGATCTTATGGCAATGCTGGATGATACAGATGCATTAGTTATCACGGCAGATCACGGAAATGACCCAACAATGAGCAGTACAGATCATAGTAGGGAATATGTTCCATTATTATTTTATCGTAAAGGTAAAGTAGGAAAAGACCTTGGAATACGGGAAACATTTGCAGATGTTGCCAAAACAGCAGGAGATTTTTTTAATATAAAGAATGAATTATATGGGAAAAGCTTTTTGAACGAGTAATTATATGAAAATAATTGAGAAGAGAATTGATATTTCTGAGCAAGGTAACTTGAATTTATTGATTGAAGAATTAAAATCTTTACCGGAAAAAGGAATTAAAGATATATCTGTTTTGATAGAAAGTACAGAGCAAATAGATTTTACTTCTGAAGGAATTAACGAATCAGTTTATAATAAAATAAAGGACTTACAGGAACTTCCTGATTGGGTAGTTTATGATTTATTTAAATCCCAGGGTTCAATTGTTGGTAAAGAGTCGTTTGGAAAAGTAAACAATTTTGAAAAGTAAGTTTTTAATCGATACAGATATTATTGTTTCTCATTTAACATTAAAAAGTAATGAACCATCTGATTTAATAAAATTGATGCAGACAGGAATTTGCTTTACGACAGTAATAAATGCGGTAGAATTACTTAGTGCAGCAGAGGGAGAATCTCAATTAGAAGTTGTTCGAAATTTATTGAATGCGTTTAAAGTTCTTGGAATAAATTCAAGATATGCAATTAAAGTACCTGATTTCAAAAACCATGTAAAAAATAACCGGGATATTTTATTTTTGATTGTTGCAAAGTCAAATAATCTTCCAATCGTCACGTATACGAAATTAAAATATAATTTACCCGGAATTAAAATTTTTAATCCTTCAGAAATAGGAGGTTAACTTGTTACTCGGAAAAGTAATCGGCACCGTTTGGTCAACTAAAAAAGATGATAAACTGGTTGGAGCTAAATTTCTCATCGTCAAAGAGCTGGATTTGAAGTTAAAAGAGAAAGATAATTTTGTAATAGCTGTTGACAGTGTTGGTGCAGGAGAAGGTGAAATTGTTCTCGTTGCAACCGGAAGTTCTTCTCGTCAAACCACATTTACAAAAGATAAACCTGTAGATGCGGTAATTATGGCAATTGTTGATAAGCTGGATGTTGCAATTAAACAGCTTTCTAAATCAAAATCCGAGGTATAAAAATTGCTTTTATTTTTTAAAGCTCTTTAATATTTTCAGATTGATTTTAAAAACAAAATAAATTTTATTGAAAATTTAATCCGGGAATAAAAATTGTTTCTTGGTAAAGTGATTGGAAATATCTGGGCAACAAAAAAATATGAAGCTATAAAAAACTTCAAATTAATGATAGTCCAGCCAATTAGCGCGGAAAATCTTAATACCGAACCTCCTATTATTGCGGTTGATACGGTTGGTTCCGGACCTGGAGAAACAATTTTTTACATAACTGCTTCGGAAGCCGTTATTCCATTACCTGTTGATATGGCTCCGGTTAATGCATCAATTGTTGGAATTGTTGATTCAATTAATTTAGAGAAATAACGGGGGTTTCTGTGCGGATTACCAAACAGTTTACAAACAGGGAAAGCCAGTCTCTCGATAAATATTTCCAGGAAATAGGAAAAGTTGATTTACTCACACCTGAACAGGAAATAGAGTTAGCAATTAAAATAAAAAAGGGTGATAGTTCTGCAATGGAAACCCTTACAAAGGCTAATCTAAGGTTTGTTGTGAGTGTGGCAAAACAATATCAAAACCAGGGCTTATCATTAGGTGATCTTATTAATGAAGGAAATCTTGGCTTAATCAAAGCAGCAAAAAGATTCGATGAAACTCGGGGATTTAAATTTATCTCCTACGCAGTTTGGTGGATACGCCAATCAATTCTCCAGGCATTAGCCGAACAATCCAGGATTGTAAGATTGCCGCTTAACAGAGTTGGTGCACTTAATAAAATTGGAAAAGCTTACGGCAACCTTGAACAGGAATTTGAACGGGAACCCAGTCCGGAAGAAATAGCGTCAGAGCTTTCAATGGATGTAAGCGATATCGCTGAGGTAATGAAAATATCAGGAAAACATGTTTCTGTGGATGCCCCTTTCTCACAAGGTGAGGAAAACAAACTTCTTGATGTACTTGAAAATGATGAAATGCCAGCTCCTGATACTTCGCTTATGACGGAGTCATTGAAAGAGGAAGTAAACCGTGCTTTAGAATCGTTACCTGAACGTGAAGCAGAAGTTTTAAGATTGTATTTTGGTTTGAATGTAGATCACTCTCTCACACTTGAAGAGATTGGGGAACGCTTTAATCTGACAAGAGAAAGAGTCCGGCAAATAAAAGAAAAAGCAATCAGGCGGTTACGCAATACGACCCGAAGCAAAAACCTTAAAGCTTATCTAGGGTGAAAATTGAAATCCACGAAAATTAAAATATCACTTCTGTTTTTCCTTTCAATAATATTTATCGTTAAATGTACAACTTCAAGTACAATCAGGTATGGTGAGAGTCACGAGAAAAAAGAAAAACGTGATCCATCAGTTCGTTTTACTTCAGTTGATGATTCTATGATCGTTGATTTAAATCTTGATTTAAAAGATCCCAGTGATTTACCTGAAGAAGAACCGGATGTGGATTTTTCATCTGTGATTGATCAGGAAATTGAAAATTCAAGTAAGGATAATCTGAACAGCAATTTCTCAACTTTAAAGGAACAGATGCTGATGGAAATAATAAAATATCTGGATACACCTTATAAATACGGCGGTACAGATAAAAATGGAATAGACTGTTCAGCATTTACTCAGCTAATTTATAAAGATATACTTTCCATAAATCTTCAAAGGTCTGCAAGGCTGCAGTTTGGTGAAGGAGAAGAGGTGAGCAATAGAAGTAACTTAAAATTTGGAGATCTTGTATTTTTTAATACACGTCGTAGAGTAAAACCGGGACACGTAGGTATTTATATAGGCGAGAATCTTTTTGCACATGCTAGCTCCTCAAAAGGAGTAACTATTTCTTCATTAAATCTTGGCTATTATTCTGCAAGGTTTATGGGTGCCCGTAGAATCAATAAAAATGGATTTGTTGATATTCATTAAAAAAACCGCTCACAGGATATAAGCGGTTTTTTCTTTTCCGGTTAAATTTTCTTTTAACTGCAGCCTGAAGTTGATCCGCAGGTCATACATTTTAGGCAGGTTCCATTTCTAACCATAGTTATACTTTGACATTCAGGACAAATATCCCCGGTGTAACCTTTTTCAATAGCCTGCTTTATTGCCTGGTTTAAAGCTGATTTACTTTTAACTGTTGTTGTTGGATGTTCAGTTTCTGTTGGAGAAGAAAAATCATAAGAATCAACGTTGTTTTTATCCAGTTCAATTAATCTTTCACTTACAATTTCTTCACTTACGTAGTCGGGTTCTTTTAATTTTTTTACAATCCCTGGTGAAACTTTTGATTTTATTTCCTCTGGTTCAACATGTGCAAGATCGTACCTTCCAAGATAAGTAACAGCAAGCTCACGGAAAATATAATCAATTACAGAAGTAGCCATTTTGATCTTTTCATTTCCGGTGACAATACCGCTTGGTTCAAATCTCGTAAATACAAATGCATCTACAAATTCTTCCAGGGGAACGCCATGCTGCAAGCCAAGAGAGATTGATATAGCAAAACAGTTAAGCAAACTTCTGAAAGAAGCACCTTCCCTGTGCATATCTATGAAGATTTCCCCAAGCTGTTCGTTATCATATTCACCGGTTCGGATGTAGACGGACTGTCCGTTGATCTTTGCTTTTTGAGTGTAACCGGATCTTCTGTCAGGCAATCTTCTTCTTTTTGCTATATAACGATGAATTATCTTTTCAGCAACTTTTACAATATCGTTACGTTCTTTTTCTTCCAGAATTGCTTCAACTTCTTCTTCACTTACGGAATTTAATGGCTGTGATAATTTCGAACCATCACGGTAGAGTGCATTTGCTTTTAATCCCAGCTTCCAGGATTGCATATAGGCATCTTTAAAATCTTCTATTAATGCTGAGTTCGGGAAATTAATGGTTTTGGAAATCGCACCTGAAATAAAAGGCTGAGCAGCAGCCATCATTTTAATATGTGCTGAGGCACGTATAAACCTGGTTCCTTTTTTACCACACTTGTTTGCACAATCAAATACTGGATAGTGATCATGTTTTAAGAAAGGAGCGCCTTCAATAGTCATCGTCCCACAAATGTAATCATTTGCTGATGATATCTCCTGTTTAGAAAACCCTAATGCTTCAAGAAGATTAAAATCAAATGTGTTTACTTTATCTTCCGGAATACCAAGTTTATTAATAATAAATTCGTTTCCGATTACATATTTATTAAATGCAAAACTGATTTCGAATACAGATGGTAATACTTTTTCAACTTTCGAAATTATTTCATCTGTAAAACCTTTGGCTTTAAGCGATTGCGGATTTATATAAGGACACCCGTCAAGCGTTCCATGTCCCTTGGCATATTTTACAATCTCAGTTATCTGATCTTTATTGTAACCAAGTCTTTCTAAAGCCGGTGGTATTGATTGGTTGATAATTTTGAAGTAACCACCGCCAGCTAATTTTTTAAATTTTACTAATGCGAAATCTGGTTCAACGCCGGTTGTATCACAATCCATTACTAACCCGATTGTCCCAGTAGGAGCAATAACAGTAACCTGAGCATTTCTGAATCCATATTTTTCACCAAGTTCCAATGCTTTATCACTGTCTTCTCTGGCTGCCTGAAGTAAATCAGAAGGACAGTATTTTGGATTTATTCCCGTAGGAAAAACTGAAAGTCCTTCATATTCTTCATTTGGAACATTGTGAGAAGCTCGTCTGTGGTTTCTGATAACTTTCAGCATATGCTTTTGGTTCAATTTATATTTAGGAAACGGATCAAGTTCTTTTGCAATTTCTGCTGAGGTTGAATAAGCAGTCATGTGCATTATTGAAGTAATTGCTCCACAGATTGCAAATCCTTCACTGCTGTCGTATGGAATTCCCTGCAACATTAATAATGTTCCTAAATTTGCAAAACCTAACCCGAGTGTTCTGAAATCATAACTGAGCTGAGCAATTTCTTTGCTTGGAAACTGAGCCATTAAAACACTGATTTCCAAAACTGTTGTCCAGATTCTGGTCGCATGTCTGAAGGATTTAATATTGAACTTTTTATCTTTAATATTGTAAAACTTGACGAGGTTAAGTGAGGCCAGGTTGCAGGCAGTGTTATCCAGGAACATATATTCACTGCAAGGATTTGAAGCACGAATTTCACCATTTTCAGGACAAGTATGCCATTCATTAATTGTACTGTGGAATTGAATTCCCGGATCTGCGCAAGACCATGCAGAATATGAAATGTCATTCCAAAGATCCCTTGCTCTAATAGTCTTGCAGGGTTTTGGATTTCTGTTTTCCTTTTTTGCTTTCTTTTTTTCGACTCGCCAGTAAAGATTCCAATCCTGATCATCAAGAACAGCATTCATAAAATCATTGGTTACTCTTACCGAGTTGTTAGAATTCTGACCTGAAACAGTTGTATAAGCTTCAGAATTCCAATCTGTATCATAAGTATCAAATTCAATAGATTTGAAGCCTTGTTTTGCAAGCTGGATTACACGTTCAATATAATTATTCGGAATTAAAGACTTACGTGCTTCAAGAACAGCCTGCTTTAATTTTTTATTTACCTGTTTGTTGAACCTGTCATTTTCGGGATGCTCTTCATAACAAGCTTTCATAATATTATTGA
Source organism: uncultured Ignavibacteriales bacterium (assembly GCA_963715745.1). Lineage (GTDB taxonomy): Bacteria > Bacteroidota > Ignavibacteria > Ignavibacteriales > Ignavibacteriaceae > CAWGJF01. The sequence goes on along the minus strand of OY970271.1, from coordinate 3,058,985 downwards.
GATACCTGCTCGTTATTTTTGAACCGGAAACAAGTGAAGCAACTTTTTGTTCTTCAATAACTTTCCAGTTAATGTATTCTTCAATATCAGGATGATCAAGATCGAGAGTTACCATTTTTGCTGCTCGTCTTGTAGTTCCTCCGGATTTGATAGCCCCGGCAGATCGATCGCCAATTTTCAGGAATGACATTAACCCGCTGGATTTTCCGCCACCGCTTAATGGTTCATTTATTCCTCTGATATCTGAGAAATTCGATCCTGTTCCTGATCCGTATTTAAATAGTCTTGCTTCACGGACCCAGAGATCCATTATTCCGCCTTCATTAACAAGATCATCACTTACACCCTGGATAAAGCAAGCGTGCGGCTGTGGGTGAGTATAAGCATCTTCGGAGGATTTTAATTCACCTGTTTCATAATCAACATAATAATGTCCCTGTGAAGGACCTGTAATTCCATAAGCCCAGTTTAAACCTGTATTAAACCATTGAGGGCTGTTTGGAGCAGCCATCTGGTTTGCAAGCATATACATTAATTCATCATAAAAAGTTCTTGCGTCATCTTCAGAGTCAAAATAGCCGCCTTTCCATCCCCAGTAGGTCCAGCACCCGGCAAGCCTATGAAAAACCTGTTTTGAATCCTTTTCAGCAGTGTATCTGTCATCTTCCCCAAGTTCCTTCATACGTGTTTCATCCGGTTCAGATGCACAAAGCCAGTCAGGAACACTATCTTCTTTTATTCTCTTTAATAATTTTGGTACTCCCGCTTTTCTGAAATACTTCTGTGCGATAATATCTGTTGCAACCTGAGACCAATGTTCAGGAACAAAAACATCTTCCATTTTAAAAACGATTGAACCATCGGGATTTTTAATTTCAGATACTCTTTTAACAAAATTAAATGAAGATAGAGGATCTTCACCCGCGTTGGTAAACAATCGTTTTATTTGCATAGTTAACTCCTTAAATGATTTTAGTCTTCACTAAAATTAATATTTAATTATCGATAAGTAATTTGAGTTTAGAATTGTCAAAAATACCGCCAATTGTAATTTATCAGGAAAAGTATCAGGTCAATATTTGGGGTGGAGGAAACTAAAAAAAAATATTGAAAAAAGAAATAGACACCATAAAATTTAAAAAACTTTTTTTCCGCCCCACTATTAATCTCTAAGCAACTTTGTGAATTTTCATGATATTTCCAAATTAAATTTCGGGCTTGGTCAAAGACTTTACTAATAAATTTAAAGTAGAATTGCAAATAATATTTTGTATTTATATTACAATTAATGTGAGCTTCAAAAAAGAGTGATAAATACCGATTCTTGCCACTTTATATTTCATTATATTTAGTAAAACAATAAGACTGAGTAGTGCAAGATAAAATAATAGAAGTTGAAGGCTTAAGTAAAAGATTTAAAGATATTCTTGCTGTACAGAATTTAAATCTAAATGTTTACCAAGGCGACGTATTTGGATTTTTGGGACCTAACGGTGCCGGAAAAAGTACAACAATAAGAATGCTTCTTTCTTTAATTAAACCTACCAAAGGATCAATAAAAATCTTTAATAAATCACTTCTGGATTCCAGGGAAAATATTCTTAAAAATATTGGTGCAATAGTCGAAAAGCCGGATTTGTATAAATACCTGTCAGCCTATAAAAACCTGCAAATATTGGGGAAATTATCAGGAATTGAGATTACAAAAAAAAGAATTATGGAAATTCTTGAATTAGTTGGATTAAAAGAAAGAGCTTTCAGCAAAGTGAAAACTTTTTCACACGGAATGAAACAAAGATTGGGCATTGCACAAGCTCTTTTGCATAATCCTGAATTGATTATTTTGGATGAGCCGACTACTGGTCTTGATCCGCAGGGAATGAAAGAAATACGCGATTTAATTAACCATCTTTCAAAGGATGAAAATAAGACAATTTTTCTGTCCTCTCATATACTCTCAGAAGTTGAACAGGTTGCAAACCGAATGATAATCATCAATAAAGGAACTACGGTAGTTGAAGGTAAAGTTGCAGAACTACTTGATACAAATATTGCAAAGGTTACTTTTGAAGTTAATGATATCAATAAATCAGAGCAGCTTATCCGGGAGTCACAATGGACTGATAACTTTTCAAAAATTAATGATCATTCATTTTCAGTTTCTCTTCCTCGTGATGATGTGCATCTTTTAAACAAATTTCTCGTTGAAAACAAAATCGAAGTTAACTCAATAGTTCCTCTTCGTTCTCTTGAAGAATATTTCCTCAATATAACGGCAAACCAAAACTGATGTTTACATTAACCCAAATAGAACTATACAAAGTCTTTAAAAAGTGGCGGACTTATATAGGTTTTATTGCAGTCGGGCTGCTTGTAATGTTAATCCAGGTAGCTATGATTTTTGAAGGACAACACGCTATAAGCCGTATAACAAGATCTTTGCAGGATACTTTTCTTTTTACTGGAAATCTATTGAACGGGTATTTTATTTCCTATTTAATACTTAATGCTATTGCTGTTCATATTCCGTTTTTAATTACTCTTGTTGCGGGAGATTTACTAGCCGGAGAAGCAACAGCGGGGACATACAGGATTATTTTAACAAGACCTATTACTAGATTAAAATTTGTTACTGCTAAATTTTTAGCTGGTGCTATTTATAGTTCGCTATTAATTTTATTTTTAGCAATTATCAGTCTTGCTGCCGGTATGATTATTTTTGGTCCGGGCGAGTTAATTGTTATGTCAAATGAAGGAATTACACTTTTTGCAAAAAACGATATTATTTGGAGATTTCTGCTTGCATATAGCTATGCAGCACTTGGAATGACAGTTGTTTGTAGTGTGGCATTTCTTTTTTCATCTCTTGTTGAAAATGCTATCGGACCTATTATTTCCACAATGACAGTTATTATTGTTTTTCTTATAATTTCAAATTTAAATATTGAATTCTTTCAGGTGGTTAAACCTTACTTGTTCACAACCTACATACTTGATTGGAAAGAGTTTTTTGAAAGTACAATAAATATTCCGACAATTACTAAAGCTGTTGCGATTTTGTTAGGTCATATTGTAATACTTTTCACATTAACTGCATATTTATTTAAGAGAAAGGATATTCTGAGTTGAAGAAGAATTCCTTAATATTTTTTGCAATTTTAATTTCTTTATTACCTCTATTAAATATTAAACCGCAAGACAAAGATCCGGATGAGATTCTACAGAAAGTACTTTCAACTTTTGAAAAAACAAATGATTATTCTGTTAATGTACATATTAAAGTGGATGTGTCATTTTTAAAGATTCCTGATATGGATGCTAGAATATACTTTAAACAACCCGATAAGATGAGAATCAAATCTGATAATTTTGCTATGCTGCCAAAACAGGGATTTAATTTTTCTCCTGTTACCTTACTTAGAAAAAGTCACACAGCAATTTTTGTAAAGTTTGAAAATCTTAGAGGGATTGAAACTGCAGTAATAAAAGTTATCCCGCTTGAAGAAGCATCAGAAATGATATTAAGTACACTTTGGATTGATCTGGAAAATTATGTTATCGTTAAAGTTGAATCTTCAGCAAGACCTAGTGGTACGTTCACAATTGATTTTGATTATAAAAAGACAGATTCTGATTTTTACCTGCCTTCCAAAATGACGTTTACATTTCCTGCCGATCAAATGCTTATTAGGGGAAGCATTAAAGATCCGTTTAACTCATCTGAAAACAATGATGATTCGGGAAAAAAAGGTGATAAAAATGAGGGAAAAGTTACGGTTTCCTATTCAAACTATATTGTGAATGAGGGAATTCCTGAAGTGACTTTTGATCAGGAAAAGTAGTCATTAAACTTATTTAAGAATAGTTAAAAAAAGAGACGGTCGGGTTAATATTTTCAATGTTAGTGAGGGCATAAGCATTGTCGATAAATCACCCAACCGTCTCATAATCTGATCACTATAGGAGGCTACTCTACTATAAATAGAGGAAGCGATCAGACTTGGGAGGAGAATCATCCGTTTATTGTTAGGACAAATATTTGTGAAACCACAAAATAAAAAAAGTCAGGAATTTATCTCAATGTGATTTTGGTCAACAATGTAAAAATCTTTTTATGCTTAAAGATAAGCTTTGAAAAATTCCTTCATTTTTTCCCAGGATTCTTTATCTGCCTTTTCATTATAAGCGATTGGGATATTAAACTTTTTCCCGTTCTCATCTGATGCAGGATTTGTAAAAGCATGTGTTGCATTAGGATAAGTAATTATTTCATACTTAACTCCGGCTTCATCAAATTCATTTTCTAATTTTTCTACATCTTCTTTTGGAACCATAGGGTCTGACCCACCGGTGCAAACAAGAATATGTGCTTTCACATTATTAGGTTTTGAAGATATAACAGGTTTTAATCCTCCATGAAAGCTGACAACAGCTGCCAGATCAGTTCCAATTGAAGCCATATGCAGAACTACTGAACCACCAAAGCAATAACCGATTGCACCGATTTTCTCCGGATCAGTTTGTTCCTGTTTTTTAAGAATATTATATGCTGCCATAAATCTTGCTTCAGCTTGTTTAATATTTGTAAAAACTTCTGTTGCATATTTTCCTGCATCATTTGGATTGTCGGCAACTTTTCCATTGCCATACATATCAAGGGCAAGAGCAATATAGCCAAGCTTTGCAAGCATTCGGGCCCGGTTCTTTGAATAATCATTATTTCCCCACCATTCGTGAACAACTAAAACACCTGGTTGTTTTCCTTCTAAATCTCCGTCATAAACCAGGTAACCTTTCATCGTCGTACTATCAGTGCTGTATTCAACTTCTTTTTCTACTAAACCGACTTTCTGCGGGTTTTGTTTTTGATTACAGGCGAGTAAGAAAACCATTGAAATAAATGAAATAATCAGAGCTTTAAACATCATTTGAACCTCCTCAAAATTTGAAATAAAGAATTTTATTATTCAGGAAAATAAGTAACTACACAACTGAAATAAATTAAAAATAACTTTTTCATTATTCAATTCATCATTTAATAGGGAACTGAATTCAATTATATTTTGAATTAACAACCCTGTAATTAACTAATGTTCAAATGAAAGTTATTCATCCCTGTGAACTGTGTCAGGAGAAAATGCTGGCAAGCAAACCGCAATGTATTCTGCACCTTCCGCATTTGGTGTGCTGTATTTTATCCATTCGCCTTTGTGAGTAATAATAGCCTCGCCAGCATGAATATCAAAAGTTTTATCTTTTGTTTCGACTTTCAACATACCCTTAAGTACGATTGTATATTCATCAAACTCAGGTGTTTGCCCGGGTTCCTGCCATCCTGACGGACTTTGCATTCTGGCGATGCTAATTCCTTCAGTCGATGAATTCACTCTGCCGATAAACTCGTTTATTATTTTAGGTTTATTACCAGCTGCTTCGATTTTTGTTGGTGATTTAATTATTGTTGGCATAATTTGATTATATATTTTTAATGCGTCATCTCTTTAAATTCACCGGCTGTTTTTGTGAAAATGTAAATCGCAATTATTCCTAAAAGCATATGACCTGCGAGTGTGTACATTATATATTCCGGGTGACCGGAAGATTCATAAGTGCCCATAAGCCCAGTGTAGATTCCGCTTAATATTGCGCCAATAAATGTTGCCAGAAAATTAGTGCCCATATATAGTCCGGCTTTTTCTTTCGGCGCAATCCATGTTATGTATTCCTGTATTCTTGGAGAGGAAATCATTTCTCCAACAGCAAACAGAAATACGCCAAGATAAACAAGAGTGTTCGAACCGGTAACTGCTAATCCAAGCACAACGAAGCCACCTGCCGCAACGAAAAGTCCAAATAAGAATGAAGAAATAGCTTTACGTTTTTCGAAAAACCAGGAAACTAATAACTGAAAGATTATAATAATATAACCGGTATGTGAAATTGCCTCGGCATTAATTTTCCAGACTCCATCATCAAAGTTTGAAATAAATTTTGTGATTCCTTCGCCAAGGACTGATTTTGTACTTAGGAAAAGCGCAGCCGTATCAGTATAGTCGTGTATATAAACTGCAAGTACATTAAAGAAAGCCCAAAAAGGCATCCAGAAAAATAATCCAAGTAAAACAATAAACATCATAAACTTAGCATCGGAAAGGGCTTCACCCATATCCTTAAATTTTTTCTTAAGTGTTACACCTTCAATTTCTCTTTTTGGTTCTTTGTAAAGAAAAAGTGTAATCAGAAACATTACACCAATAGCTGCAGCAGCCGTATAAAAAACATAGTCCCACGACCAGCCTCTGAGTTTTCCCATTATTATTGGACCAAAAGACGCTCCTATATTCACCATCATATAAAAAATTCCGAAGCCAAGTGATTTGTTCGTTGAATCAGTTGTTGCTCTAACTGTTGCAGAAATTAGGGGTTTGAAAATTCCTGCGGCAAATCCAATACTTAGCATGGCAAGTGCTATTCCGGAAAATGATTTTGTTACTATCAAAAGTAAAATGGAAGGGAGGTAAGCTGCATAAGAAATTAATAACATTTTCTTAAAACCAAACTTATCGGCAAACGTCCCTGAGAAAAGAGGAATCAAATATGAAAATGCCAGAAATATACTTTGAATTATTCCAAGATCACCTTTAGTGTAGCCAAGCTGTTCCAAATAAATTCCGAAGCCCATATAGATGCCGTAATAGGCAAAACGTTCAAAAACTTCTATTGAGTTAGCAGTCCAAAATACAAATGGAAAACGGGAACGTTTAGACATGTTAAATCCTTTTTTTGTTATTAGTGACTTTTAAAACAGATTATAAAAAATATTAAATCAATAACTTTTGCAAAAATCTGAAAGAAATTGGAAGAGCTGGAAAAAACGAATAAATCTATTTGAAAATCGATATTAAAATCCGGTTATAATCAAATGTCAAGTGAATGAAGTGCTTTATCAAGATCTTCTTCTTTTAAATATAAAAGATAACCAAAGCTGCCTCTACCATCAGTAACACCTGAAGATGCATAAATATTCACCCCAGCCTGATAAAGCTTAGCATGGATATTTGCCAGTGCACCTAATTCATCATCACTCTGTACAAGTAATGCCGAATAAGGTCCGTCTAGTTTTAATCCAGCATTTTGTGCTGCAGTTTGAAGTTTAGCAGTATCTTCAGGAAACAAAGTTAACTGCGTTCTGGTTGGCCCAACAGGAATAGCAGTAAACGCCAGCAGGTTTACACCTATTGATTTTAATCTTGATAAAAGTTGATATGCCTCTCCCGGTTGATCAACAACTGAAGTATAAAAATAGTCAACTTTTTTTAATTGGAACGACATAAAATACCTCCCGAATTTTGAAAACAAATTAAGAAATTTGTTCTAAAATTCTAACTATTAATTTAGTGTGATAAGTAAAATTTTGAAATTTTCCTGCAAATTACCGGATTCCTACCAAAACCATAAACTGGTAAGGTCCAATTGTAAGATTTTGAGCTGCGGTAACTGATTTTCCGGCAACTATATCGGTTACTGTTTTACTCAATCCAAGCAGGCGGAGGTGATTACCTGCAATGTTTTGTTCTTGGTCACTGAAATTTCCAATTACAAATACGCTGCTGTTATTAAAATTTCGGAAATAAGCTAACAGATGATCTATGCCTAAATCAACAAATTCTGTATCACTACCGGCAAGAGCGTGGTTTTGTTTACGGATTTGAATTAACCGCAATAATCCTTTGTAAATTTTCCCGGTTACAGTGCTGGTATCGTTTCGTTCTTTTGCTTTTTCCCAATCAAAAACTGGTCTGTGAATCCATCGTGTATCTCCGATTTTTTCAACTGATTTTTCATATTCATAATCATTTAACAACCCAATTTCATCCCCCAGATATAAAAGTGGAATTCCTCCAATAGTAAGTATGATTCCATGAAGTAATAAAATTCTTTTTATGGCAAGATCAATTTCATAAGAATTATTTTCTGAAATTGCCTTTTCAAGACCTGCTAAAGATGCAGTTGTTCCTGAAACTCTACCTTCTTTTGTTTCTGGATTTTCCTGGAATGGTAAACCTTTTGCAAATGAACCCGGGTACCTTCCAATATAAAAATCCGAAAGAAATACTCTGTGTTCTTTAGGTTTAATTCCAATTTCTTCAGCATCTTCATTTGAAAATGCCCAGCCGATATCATCGTGGCAACGGATATAATTAACCCACATACAATTTTCAGGAATAGTAAATCGCTTCTGTAAAGCATTTCTTAAAATTCTTATTTTTTTTGTTGCGAAGGAATTCCATAATAATGCCATCATTTGCGGATTGTATGATAGCTGACATTCATCTAAGCTGATGTATTTATTTACTTCATCCGGGTGAACGATTGCTTCAGATTTAAAAAGCAGTGCTGGTGCAACTATTTTCATTACAGAACTAAATGCCTTGATAATTGTATGAGCTTGCGGAAGATTTTCACAATTTGTTCCGAGTTTTTTCCAGACAAAGGCAACGGCATCGAGTCTTAAAACTTCTACTCCAAGGTTTGCAAGGAATAACATTTCTTCTGCCATTGAATTGAACACGGCAGGGTTTTCGTAATTCAGATCCCATTGGTAATTATGGAAAGTTGTCCATACCCATTTTTTAATACGGTTCCTATAGGTAAAACACCCGGGATGATCATCCTGAAAGACAGGAGCAATCGTTTTCTCATATTCATCTGGCAAAGTTCTGTCCGGGAACATTCTGAAATATTGCTGAAATTCTTCATCTCCCTGCAAAGCTTTCTGTGCCCAAATATGGTCATCGGAAGTGTGATTAAAAATAAAATCAAGGACAAGACTTATTCCGTGATGACGAAGTTCAGTTGCGACTTCCTTTAGTTCTTCAATTGTTCCAAGCTTTTCATTTACATTCCGATAGCTGCTTACTGCGTAACCACCATCATTATCTCCCTCTGGTGTTTTAAACAATGGCATCAGGTGAAGATATGTTATTCCAAGTTCCTGCAAATATGGAATTTTTTGTTTAATGTTTTCAAGATCACCTGCAAACAAATCTACATAACACATTGCGCCAACCATATTGTTTGACTGGTACCAGAATGGTTCAGACTGCCTGATTGCATCCAGGGCTTTTAAATCTGCCGGTCTTGCAATCCACATTTTTGTTATTGTAGATAGAATTTCTTCGAGGTGAAAGAAAAAATCATATTGGTTGCCGTAAATCCTGTAAAGCAATGAAAATAAGTTGGGAAAATGCTGCGATAATCTTTGCTTAAAGGCCTGCCATTCTCCACTATCAACTTTATCAGCAAACTTTTCTTCAATTCTTGGCAAAAGCCGGTTTAAAGATGCTGCAGCTTGTTTATTGTTTATTCCGGAAATATCCATAGTATCTAAAATTTTTATCGAATATTATTCTAAATAATAATAATGAATTAATAATTAAAGTTAAAAAATGATTTGCTAATTGATTAATACACTGTAAAAACTTAAAAAACTTTTTTCAGAGACTATTTTTGTCGGAAAGATAAAAAGCAGTCAGAGAAGAACGACGCAGATATTTAATCTGCGCCGTAATTAATTTTTTATTTTATTCGGGTAAACTTAATTTCCATAGATTTAATTTCCTGTCCACCCAGATCCATATACATTTCAAACAAATGAGTATCATTATCAACTATCTGAACAGTTTCCCTAACGTTGTATTCCATCCCCATTGGATCTACGGTTGGACCAGAATAAGTAAAAGTCTTGGTAGCTTCATCATAAGAACCAGTCAGATACATTATCCCGGTTCCGAAATTATCAATCCATGTGCTAAAGAATTCTTTCTTTACATTATCATAACCGGATAATTCAATACCGGTCATATCCATTCCCATAAAATTACCTGTATGAGTAGTTTGAAAATATCTTCCGCCAAGAAGTGATTCCGTTACCGATGTTCCTACTGATGTTGTGGGAGGCTGAGATGGATCCATCCACATTGTAACTTCGGATTTCCATTCACCAACTCTGCTTGCCATCATTTCATGCATTGGTCCGGGTGTCATACTTTTTTGCCAGGCTTCCATCATTGCCTGCTGATCCATTCCCTCCATTTCCCCTTCTTCCTGTGCAAAAGAAAAAATTGAAATGGTAAAAATCAAAAGAACTAAAAGGAGAGAAAAAAGGTTTTTCATGTTGCCCTCATTTTATTTTTTTAATGAACTGTATAAAATTATTTGATGACGGGGAAAATAGGATTTTATGAATTACAGAACAATAAAATTATGATAAATGTAATAAAACCTTAAAAATGATGTTAATTTCAAGTATTCAGTGCAAGTAAAATTAATAAACCGTGCATAAGCATAAAATAAAAGTAGCCCCAGAACATAACTCTGTACCAGTAGCGATGTTTTTTTCTATTTAAATCAACACTGCCTGTTTTACGAATTAATTTCATTCCAAAAAAGAAAAATATACCGCCAACACCATACAGATAAATAAATGGGAGCCAGGTATCTTTGAATGTCAGCATTGTAAAATGCATAATGAAGCTTTAATAGTAAAGAATTTATTTTGAGAAAATTTAATTTAAGTTCTGTTTATTTCCTAATTAAAATTTTGGTATGAATTCCTTAATTTTTGTCAGGAAATAAAAAATTTTGATAAAACAAAGTTGCCACGAACAAAAGGAATAAGGATAAAAGAAGTAAAAAACTTACCAAATGTTTTTACTTCGAATAATGTAAATGTTTTAAATGAATTGAACAATTATTGGAAGAATTCAAACCCGATTGTTCTGGAAATTGGATGTGGACATGGGGATTATTCAAATGCATTAGCAAAAGTTAATCCTGATAAAAATTATCTTGGCATTGATATTAAAGGAGCAAGGATTTATACTGCTGCAAATAAAGCATTAAATGAATCACTTAAAAATGTTGGTTTTTATCTTGGTAAGGCAGAAAATCTGCTGAATTTGTTAAATCCTGAATCAATTGAAAGAATTATTATTCCTTTTCCCGATCCACACGTGAAACGAAAAAGTGAAAAACGTCGTTTAATTTCAAATGAATTTTTCAATCTTTATAAAAAAGTCTTATCTAAAAATGGTATTATTGAATTAAAAACTGATAATGCGTTGATTTATGAACAGGCTTTAAAGACAATTAGAGATATTAATGGAAAAGTTCACTTCACTTTGGATAAGGTAAATATCAAGAATTTAGAATCTAATCCGGATTATGTAATTACGAAATATGAAAAACATTATTTGAGTGAAGGTAGAGACATTAAAATTATCCGGTTTAGTTTTTAAGAGCAATAATTATCAGTATTAGTTGACTGGTAATTGAATAGAAAAAGAATTAAAATTAACATGTATTCATTAGTTTTAATTACTTAAACTGTTTCACATAATTAAGAGGTTAGTATGTCTTATTTTTTACGGCTTCTTATCAAAAATATTTCATTCCTATTTATCTTCTTACTTTTTCCAATATTGATTTGTGCACAAAGTAATGAATTCATCGGAACAAGAATCCTGAATCAAAACGGGGAAACTAAAATCCAGACACTTCCTGAAAAGAATAATTTAGAATCACAACCAATTGAAGGATATCTGAATTCATTCAAGCCAAAGGAAGGAGATCATTATGTGCAGGGTGGTAGTATTCTGTGGTGGACGTCTGATTTGGGCACAGCAGCAATAGCAAATACAGTCTCAATTAATTATGATGCTGATGTAGATGTTACAGCATGGGGTTTAAACAATATGCGTGTTTCAAAATACTCAAATGAAAACAATACGCCTAACTGGGAGTTTTCAACTAATCCGGTTGATCCGAACATCGATGTTGCTAAACTGGGTGCATATATTTCTGTAACAGCTGGTTCTGATTTTTATATTTTTGATACGACCGGCAATCAGTTATTTGATTATTCGCTGCCTGATTCATTTTATGCATCCTTTACAGGAATATCACGTGACGGAAGTTGGGCAGTATTCCTGGCATCTTCACAAGGCTCTTCAACAACTTCACGTGCTTATGGAGTTGATGTATCAGGTGGAAGTCCAACTATTGCCTGGACAATGGATGTTCCTACTTCTGAAATAGGTAACTGGACAGGTGTTAATTTTGCAGCCAATTCTTCACAAGTTGTTATAAATGGCCGATACCATATTTATGTTTTAACTCAATCTGATGGAACATTAATTTGGGATGGATTTGCTGATAATACAGAATCGCCAGTCGCTATTAGCGGCAATGGAAATGTGATAGTTTCTGCTGATAATAGTGGCTTCGTGAAAACGTTGGTATATAATTCATCATCGGGTGATTATGAACAAATCTGGCAGTATAAAATTCCACCCACTGATGGTTTTACAAACTGGGCTTCTTCAGTAGGTATTTCAGCAGATGGAAATACTATTGTTGCCGGTACACTTATGTTCTATTCAACTCATTATGATGGCTGGGTAATTGCGTTCGATACCTACGGAGATGGAACACCGAAATGGATATACAGTGGTGCAGGAGATTTAGTTAAAGATATTGCTTTATCTGATGATGGAAGAGTTGCTGCCGCAGCTACCTGGGGAGATTTAAACCAAACAAATAGAATTGATCTTCTCGTTTTCGATGTACAGACCGGTCAAATGACTTACCAGGTTACAACTCCCGGCTCTTTTTATACTTGTGATATCAGTCCTGACGGTAAAAAAGTTTTTGCCGGTGGAAAAGCTGTACATGCAAGGGAATTTGGAAATGGCGGTAGAATTTATCTTTCAGAAATTGATCTCGGTGGTGGTTCTGTTAGCGGAAATGTTGATTTAACAAATACCACAGATGATAGCGGTGTAATTATTAAAGCAAATGGAACCACAAGAACTACGGTCACAGATGCTAATGGAAATTACACAATAGAAAATGTCGCAGCAGGTACTTATACAATCTCGGCTAGCAAACCCGGTTATAATTTTGGAGAAGTTGCAAACGTGATTGTTTCTGAAGGAAACACCACATCAGGAATAAATTTTTCACTTAATCCATTCTCAACAACACCTCCAACACTTAGTGCCTCAACTAATATGGTTGGAGTAATTATGTTAAACTGGTCCTCATTAGTTCAGAATACTCTTAAGCAGAATGAAATTGCAAAAATAGTAGGTGATGATTTATCACCTTTAAAAACTGAGATCTCAACAAGAAAAATTGGAGAAGTGTATTCAAATGATAAAAATGTTTTGCTGAAAAATTCTCGTTTGGGTGTTGACAGCATTGCAATTTACAGAGGTCTGGTTCCGGGCGGCCCATATTCCAGAATTGCAAGTGTTATTTCTTCAGAAACCAGCTACATAGATTCAAATGTTTTCGCTTTGAAAGACTATTATTACGTTGTTACAATTTTCAATGATGTCGGAGAAAGTGTTTACTCTAACGAAGCACTTGGACAAGTTAGTGATTCACTTCTTACTTTTAGTTTCGATACACCTCAAGGCTCAGTTCCGACAATTGACGGAGTAATTTCCCCAGGCGAATGGGATGATGCATTTAAAGTTGATATATCTGATATCTTTGGTTATGGTGGTGGAGTTCCACAACCGCAGGGGTCTGTTTATATGTATTTTAAATATGATGATAACACTGATATGCTTTATATAGCAGGAGAAGATTTTTTAAATCCGACTCTCGATGATAATGAAGGATTCGGTTTATATTTTGATGACGATAATAATGATGCATATAATGACAATCTTCCATTTATTCAGGAAGGGAATTTTTGGGCTTACTGGCATCCAGGTGGTTCTGATTTACGTTTTAGAGACCTGATCACCTATGCAGTGGATACATTGTTTGATGCTCAGGTAGAATTTTCAGATGGAAACGGGCACTTGCAAGGTGAAGTAGCAATACCGATGGGATTTATGGAAGGGTATCAACTACAAGTTTTTGGGCCTGATAAAATAGTTGGACTCGGTGCTTTTATTATTGCAAGACAATCGGGCAATGCGTTGTTTAATGGTTGGTGGCCTCAAACTATGAATAGTGTATTTACACCGCGCTACTTTGGTGATGTTGGAATTGATGTTTCACTTTTGGCTCCGCCAAAAGCACCTTCGGAAATAACAGTTGAAAAGCAGGGCAATGGATTAATTCTAACATGGACAGATCCGACTTTAGGAATAAACAATGATCCACTTCCTGTATCGCCAACTATTAATATTTATAAGAATGATGAATTTCTGACTTCTGTACCTGCGGGCATACAAACATTAGTGGATAATGATGTAAGTTGTGTAGCATGGTATGAGTACAAGCTTGATGCTACAATCCAGGTTGATACACTTCAGCTGACCGGTCCAATAAGTACACCTGTTGGAAATTATGCATGCAGTGATCCTGCAATTGTTCCAATTAGCTATGATGATGGACAATGGGATGGGTTCTATGTTGCAAGTTTTTCCTGGGAAGATAATAAGTTTGCGGTTCTATTTACACCAACTTCATATCCAACAACTATCAGAAGATTGGAAACTACCGTTAACAGTAATGATGATTTTGATTTTACAATCCTCGCAGATCACGGCGGGATTCCTACTGACACTCTTGCGGGACCCTATACAGTTAGTGGTACAAATCCAGCCGGAACTGTAAGTATTATTTCCAAAAATATTCCCGGAACAGATCCACCGGAAATTACATCCGGAAATTTCTGGGCTGTAATTAATTGGCATGAAGATACGCCGGGTTCACCGGGAATTGGAGCTGATTTTACAGCACCGATTGACAATAGGAGTTTTTATTATCTTACAAGCTCCGGCTGGCAGGCTATGACAAATTTGGATATTATGATTACAGCCTATGTTTCTGATCAACCTGTTGGAACAGGTAAAGAGGATATATTATCACCATTAACATTCGATCTCAAACAAAACTATCCTAATCCTTTTAATCCGACGACTATAATTAGTTACCAGATACCAGAAAATCAAATAGTTAGATTGGATATTTATAATGCATTAGGACAAAAGGTAAAAACTTTGGCGAACACCGAGCAACAAGCCGGATATTACAATATCGAATGGGATGGTACGAATGATTTTGGGGTATCAGTTACGAGCGGTGTTTATTTCTATAGAATTCATACTGCCGGTTTTACAAAAGTTATGAAGATGATGTTATTAAAGTAATTCATCACCAACGAAAAGAGGCTCATCAATAGATGAGCCTTTTTTAATAATGTTTATTTTAGCAAAATCATTTTTTTCGTTTCGATTAAATTTCCCAATTTTAACTGGTAGAAATAAATTCCGCTTGCTAATCCAGAAGCATTAAAAGTTACCTCATAAATTCCCGGTTTTTTTCCCTCACTAAGTAAGGTGGTCACTTCATTTCCGAGAACATCATAAACTTTTAAGCTTACGAATTGTCTACTGCTTATTGCATATTGTATACTGGTTGAGGGATTGAAAGGATTAGGATAGTTTTGTTTTAAAAAAAACTCTTTTGGCGTCTCTATTTCACTTTGCCTCACATCCGTAATTGGATTTACTGTTCTGTATATTCCAGGCGTCATATTGGGATCAAAAGGCACGTACGCCGCCCATAGGTTTTGTCCTTGTGCTGAACTTGATGGAACATCAATAGCAAGATTGCCTATATCAATATAATTATCAGGATCTACAGGTATTCCATCCGAAAAGTCAACCCAGACTCCTTCTGAAATCCTTAGTTTTACTCCATCTCCCAACGATGATACAAAAACTTGATTATCTTGCGTCACAATAAAAGTGTTTACAAAATCAAATACTATTTCAAATTGCCAATTAATCGGATCGCTCGGTGATGAATATACATTCGGTGAAGATGCTAAAAATAAATTTCCCTGAGAATCACCCGCAATTGCTGTGGTTCCAAATAAATTACTGTTTCCATTATTAGTAGGCAACCACATATTATTTAAAAAATCAAAGCTGTAAACACCATTTTCTTGTGTTGTAGCGAATAAAACTACCTCCGGTAAAGGCCCGGAAGTTAGAGTAACATATTCTAATTTAGTAACAGTTTTATTTTCCAAACCTGTTCCCATTTGTTCCCAAGTTTGACCACCGTCAGAAGAAGTGAAAGCTCCTTGACCAACAGTTCCGACACATAAACTAATTCCGATAGGAGACTCAATAGGTAATTCTGCTATATCAGTTAAATAAAGTCCTTCAATACCTGTTGTATAATGCTGCCAGTTAGAGCCCCCATCAGTAGTTTTATATATCCCATCAGAAGCTGATACAATATATTCACCGTCCTGCATACTAAACCGACTATCTATAAATGCCCTTATTCCTATTCCGGCCAGTCCAATGTTTTCAAAGGTGGACCCATTATCTGTGGATTTAAATAGACCCTGTCCACTATTCTCTAAAAGAAATTGAACATTGTTGCCATTTTCAACTCCAGTTTCAAGTTTAAACTGCGTAGAACCGGGAGGTGGGTCCGAAGTTTTTATCCAGGTCTGAGCAAAAGAATTTTGGTTGAAAAATATTAGCGCAGTTATAAAAATAATATAAAAATGTATAACTGGTCGCATTTTATGCCTCTTAAAATTTATTAATGTTGTTAGTTAGTTGAAACAATTAAAAAATAATTTATAACCACAGACAATAGTTTTGGGAAGGAAATAGTTATTTTTTGGCAAAAAACTAATTTGCTCAATCTTAATAGTCAAGTATGGGCAAATAATATTTTATTAAGAGAGCCTAGATGTGTTTTTGATCACTTCATTAAAACTTTATAATACTGAACAAAATAAGTGATTTAAAAAACAGACCAGTCTACTTTTCTGTTGGAATTTTGGACAATAAGAATGAAAAGGAATTGACAAAAATACGAGACCATCTCAAAAGTCTTTCTTTGTCAACCTGTTCGCCACGGCGAATTGCGCCAGGCTCTAATTTCTCTTCAAAATCGAAATGTTAGATTCCGAAATAATTCGCCGCGGCGAACGGAATGACAGTTTTAAGACAGCCTCCGCCTATCAGCTTGTTTATTCAATCAAAATGTTCACGCTAAGACCTTAACGAAGAAGGATCATCTTTTTTATTTCTACGAACGAACCTGTTTGCAGTTTGTAGAAGTAAACACCGCTGGATAATTCATTCGCATTAAAAGTTATTTCATAACTACCTTCTTCTTTATATTCATCAACTAATGTAGCAACTTCATTTCCTAGCACATCATACACTTTCAAAATTTGCTTACCGCCGACCGGAGACTGCCAACTTATTTTTGTACTAGGATTAAATGGATTAGGATAATTCTGGAATAATTGAAACTCTTCCGGAATATTTTCTTCAGTAATTCCAGTTGTTGATGAATATTCATAACATCCTATGTCGAATCCGTTTCCTTGTGGTCGGGAAATGTTATCCAGATCTTCATAAACTACCGGAAGAACCAAATTAGTTCCTGCATCTACAGCTTGTGAATTTTGCAGAAGATGAAAATTTCCATTTATATTATCTATAAAAATCTGGCTTTCAGGATAAGCGATCATCGAATGTAAATCATATCCGAGCGATTGCCATTGTGTTAAACTCATATTTGAATTACCATCATCATTACTTAACCGGTTTACTACAATATTATAATTGCTTACAAATCCTGCTGTAGATGCCGCATCAATTGCAATACTTCCTCTGAAACTGTGATAATTAATTAATATATTGTTGTAAAGTGTATTACCTGTAGAACCATCTACGGCAATTATACACCATCTTCCATCAGCTGGTTGAATGATTGTGTTGTTGAAGACTTTATTATTCTTTGAAGCATCACCGCCATCAATCTGGTACATTGCAATTCCGGTTGCGTGGTTGTTGTAAATCAGGTTGTTGAATATTTCAGATTCCTGCACTCCATCCATATTTATAGCAGAACCACCACCGTATCCATTATCGTGTAAAATATTTCCCTCAACTACTGCATTACTAATTATACCATCTCCGCCCATAGAGATATCACCATTCATATGGATACCGCATCCATTATTATTGAAAGAATGATTGTTTCTAATAATTGGTCTGTCGCTGCTGTTTGAAACATAAATTCCATGTTCGTCTTCGCTGTTAGAACAGATATTGTTCTCGATAATAATATCATCAGTAAAACCAGTAAAAATTCCCCAACGATAATTATCAGTACAAATGTTATTGCGAATAGTTACAAAATCAGAAACAGCAATTCTTATTCCCGCACGCGGTTGATTTATCACATTAAATCCATCAACTATAATCCAATCAGCGTTTTCAATATTTATCCCGTCATTAGTTACAGAATTATGCTGATCAATCACCACATCATTTTCAATTGCCTTAAATACAATGGGGGAATTTTGAGTACCACCGGTTCTTAAATCAAACCCTGTGTAAGTTCCCTGCATTACTAAAACAGAATCGCCAATAGAAACAATATTGGCGGCATGCTGAAGAGTTTCAAATGCAGTCTGAGGTGTTAAACCATTGTGAGTATCATTTCCATTTTCGGAAACGTAATAGGTTGTTTGAGAGAATGAAATTGTAGTAATTAGACAAAATAAATAGAGAGGCAGTATTATTTTTAAAAACTTCATTTAAAATCCTCAACTTTTAGGAATTGGTTAATTCAATTCAAGCAATTAGAGTACCACATAAATTTTTGTTTTATTTGAATTAAATGGTGATCTCAGTCAATTCAAAAACCGTTTCAGGTGTCAAAAATTACATTTTATCGTCTTTTATGGTAATTTTACGACACAAATTTCAAACAATTTTTCCTCAAAGAATATTCACACGGGAGCCAATAAATGAGTTTCAATCTTATTAAAAAATCAGAATTTGATAAAGTAAAGTCTTCAACTGGTGAATGGGCAGCGAAGATGCAGCTCTTTGCAGATATGTGTCGTTACAACACTTTAGTTGCTGTAAAAAAGGCAGGCTCTGGTCATCTTGGCTCGTCTTTAAGTGCGATGGATATTACAACTTATCTTTATTTAAATGAACTAAATGTGCAAGAAGTTGGTCTCGATTCACCAGACCGGGATATTTATTTTTCTTCCAAAGGTCATGATGTTCCGGGATTGTATTCTTTGTTTTATGCACTCGGAATAATTCCTGAAGAAAAATTATTAATGCTTAGAAGATTGCACGGACTTGATGGACATCCGGAAGTTCGTCAACCCGGAATTGAAGCAAGTACTGGTTCACTTGGAATGGGAATTTCCAAAGCAAAAGGTATGGCCTGGGCAAAAACTTACCAAAAGAAAAAAGGACATATTTATGTTTTAACCGGCGATGGTGAATTCCAGGAAGGGCAAATTTATGAATCGCTGCAAGCTACGGCTCATCAAAAAGTAAATAACATAACATCAATAATGGATCATAATAAGTACCAGACGGATATGCTTGTTGCTGATGTGAATAATATTGAAGATGTCGTTGAGAAAGTTAAAGCATTCGGATGGCACGTTGT
This sequence comes from uncultured Ignavibacteriales bacterium, assembly GCA_963715745.1. GTDB lineage: Bacteria > Bacteroidota > Ignavibacteria > Ignavibacteriales > Ignavibacteriaceae > CAWGJF01. The sequence continues at coordinate 3,039,497 of OY970271.1, read as the reverse complement.
AAGAATTAACGGACACGATTTTAATATGTTGAAGAAAACTATTTCCGATCTGAAAAAAATAACCGACAAACCAAAGATGATTGTTGCCGACACGATTAAGGGAAGGGGAGTATCCTTCATGGAAAAACCTGAGGTTGAAACCTTCGCCGGCAAAACTCTTTACAAATGGCATTCCGGTGCGCCTGACGATGAAAGTTATGAAAAAGGATTAGCAGAATTAACTGAAACAATTAACAAGCAAGCGGATTCTTTAAAACTGAAAATAGAAATTCCTGAAAACAAAGCAGAAGTAAAAGTAATTACAAAACTTGATAAAGAATTTGTAACCGAAGCTTACGGAGATGCACTTTGTGAAATTGCAAAAACAAATGATAAACTTGTCGTTCTCGATGGTGATCTTTCCGCAGATTGCAAACTGCGTAAATTTGAAAAAATGTATCCGAATCGTTTTATTGAAAACGGAATTGCCGAGCAGGATATGGTTTCAATGGCTGGCGGACTTGCAAGAATGGGATTGATTCCTGTTGTGAATACTTTTGCGAGCTTTCTTGCAGCTAGAGCAAACGAACAGATTTATAACAATGCCGGAGAAAAGACTAAAATTATTTACACTTGTCATTTTTCAGGAATGATTCCCGCAGGCCCGGGAAAATCGCATCAGAGTGTTCGCGATATTTCTTTGTTCGGAGCTTTACCGAATGTAACAATTATTCAGCCGTGCAACGCAGAAGAAACAAAATGGGCAACCGAATATTGTGTTATTGAATCAAAAGAAAATTGTGTTTTAAGATTGGTGATTGGTCCATCACCGGAGAAAATTGAACTTCCGAAAAATTATAAATTCAAGGTCGGAGTAGGCGCTGAACTTATTGAAGGAACTGATGCAATGCTTTTCAGCTACGGTCCGGTTATGCTTCACGAAGCATTAGTCGCAGCTAATTATCTGAAAAAAATCGGATTCGGTTTGAAGGTGGTTAATATGCCGTGGCTGAATAAAATCGATAAAGAGTGGTTAAACAAAGTTGTTACTGATCAGAAGAAAATTTTTGTGCTTGAAGATCACTCTGCTGTTGGCGGATTAGGAGATAGCCTGTTAAATTCTTTGACAGAGATTGGTGAAATTGCCGGTAAAGAGTTCACAAATTTTGGATTGAAGGAATATCCCGAATGCGGAACCCCACTTGAAGTTCTTGAATTTCATAAGCTGGATGGAAAATCTTTGGCTCAAAGAATTTCCGGAGTGAAGGATATTGAAACTGAAGAAGAAGTGAAGAAAAAATATACAGCTGATGCACCGCAGTAAAGATTTATGGTTTAATAATATCTTGTATCTTTCTATAAACTGATGGAAGCTCGTTTTTAACTATATCCCAAACTATATCAATGTTCACTCCAAAATAATCGTGGATAAGTTTATCTCTGGTTCCTGAAATTTCTTTCCAGGGTAAATCGGGATAATTTTCTCTGAAATTATTCGACAGCAATTTTACAGCTTCACCTAAAATTTCCAGATTTCTGATTACCGCATCCTGAGATTTAGAGTCCAGGAAAAATTCATCATAGCTTAAGCCAGCTGTATAAGTGTTTATCCTGTTAATGGCTTCAACAATATCGCCTACTAAGTCTTCATCTTTTCTCTTAGACATAAATTAAATTCCTTTTTATGTCATTTGCTACAGATTTAATTCTTATGTTCTCAAGTCCGTCCTTTGTCATAACATCTACGCTGGTTCCAAGTAAGCTTTCCAGGTATTCAATCAAACTTAAAAATTTGAATCCAATAGGTTTTTGCAGCTCGACCATTAGATCAATATCGCTACCTTCCGTAAACTCACTGTTTGCATAAGAACCGAAAAGTCCGATTTTAGTGATCCCATATTCAGATGAAAGATAGTCGAAGTTTTCTCTTATCAGTTTTATTACTTGGCTTTGTGAAAGCATAGATTGTAAAGTTATTTTTGAAATATTTTAAAAGTTTTTCTAATTGCAATTTACAAGATTTTGAAGTGAGTATGAAGCCTTATTGATTGACTAATTGATAGTCTGATCGTCATCCTTTGTTTTAGTCCCTGATTTATTTTTGAAACACTTCAAATCCGTAAGTTGGATGGTAAATCGTTAGCTCAAAGAATTTCCGGAGTGAAGGATATCGAAACTGAAGAAAAAGTGAAGAAAAAATATACAGCTGATGCACCACAGTAAATTTAAAATGCAGAAGCGTAAAAACTTACACCTCTGCATTTATTGATGACATTTTTATCTGTAAAAGTAAGGATCTAGAACGCTTACCTCTATAATATTATCTACCGGTAAACCGTTTTTATCTGCAGCTTTTCTTATAGCTTCCGGTGATGGGGCATCATAAATACAGAATGTTTTTTTATGATCAATTGTAACATAGGAATGCACCCATGTTACATTATCTTCTGCATTATTTGATACAACATTAAGGCACATACTACTACCTTCCATATTCACAGGTATCTCTAGTCCCTTAGGAAAGGTCCTTTCTACAAGATATCTGTGAATAACTACTTTTTTACTGCTTTCTTGTGCCAGGTTGACACCTGCAAACATTAGGGCTAACGGCAAAGCCAAAATCAAAAACTGGAAAATTTTCATAAGACCTCCGATGATTTGATGGTTGGATTTTATTAAAATTAGAAAGCTTTATCGTACTAAATAATTTGTGTATATAAATACTTTCTGTAACTCAATTATATACTTAAAACAATTGTTTATCTGCAACAATTGTCTCAAAGAATAGTATTATTATTTCATCCGGATGCGAAAAGGTAGGAAATGTGAAAAATTACACAATAGTATTAGAAAAATCTGATGGCAAGATTCCAAACCGTTTTTGGAAACACTTGGAAAAGTAAGATGGACTGTTGAATCCTGACTCAAATGCTATTTCTGAGATATTAAAATTTTTCTCCTCAATTAATTTTAAAGCTTTATTCAACCGGTAATTTCTTAAAAAATTATTAGGAGAAGTTCCTGTTAAAGAAATTGTTTTTCGATATAACTGTGCTTTGCTATATCCTAATTTTTTGGAGTAGGTATCGATGTTAACTTCAGCATCATTCCATATCTGCTCTGTTAATTCCATCAATTGATTTAAAAGTTTTCTTCAGAACGATTAATAGTCCTGATTATACCTTTTTCGATGTAAGATTCGTATTCAAGTAAATTTTTATATGCTGAAGAAGCAGTAATTTTGTTTTCACCGGCTATCTCACACATACGTTTTGCAAGGAGAATTGTTTCGCCAAAAAGATCCTCTTTATCAGTTACAGGATATCCTGTACTTAAGCCTATTGATATATTAATTCTGATTCCTTTCTTGGTGTGATTAATTTCTTTTACACTTGATTGTATTTTTAAGCCACACTTAATTGATTTTTTAACAGAGGTAAAAGAAACCATAAATCCTTCATAATTTATTTTAACTTCAATTCCACCAAATTCATTTATAGCGGGCCTAATAATGTTATTCAGAATTTCATTCATTCCTAAATGATTTATATTTTCATCACCGGCACCGCTTAAAAAGCAATTGCAATTAATGTACATAATTGATCTAAAAGCAGTTTCATTAATAAACTGTTCATGACTTTTTGATGATTCAGGATCGGAAATGCGTCCTAAAAAATATTCTACTAAATTACTTTGAACTTCTATTATCTGATGGGGTACTAAACCGTGTGAATTTCTATGCATCTCTTCAACTGCTATTTTATGAGGGGCTTCAATTAAGCAAAAAGCAATTTGCTTGCCCTCATCATACCAGTAAGTCAATGCTTTACAACTGTACTTTTCCTGGATAGCAATATCAAGTTGATGAGCTTTAGCAAGTGATTTGGCAGTCGCGTTCAAACTATCATGACGATCCATGTATAATGGCATAATAAATTTTTCAATTATTTTAAATAAAAGAGTGTGTAAAAATGAGATCTTAAAAATTTGAAATTAAAAACCGAAAAAAGATCCTATGGATAAATCAAGGTGAAACTAAAAATTAAAATAATCATTTGCAAGCATTTATACCTAACAAAATAATCATCTAATAGCCAGGTGAATTATGTTCATATTTTGCAAGTAAAATTTAATTGAGAATTGTATTGGCTAAAGATATTGAAACAAATAAAACAAATAGAAATAAATAGAAGTGAATCTGAATAAAATAAAAGTCCTCCAGGGAGGACTTTAAAAAATAATTAGGTTACTTTTTCTCAAATCCAAGATCCGGTCTTTGATTACCATACTTGTTTTCAACAGAAACAATATATTTTGACATTTTTGACCAGAGTGCATTTGCTTCAGCTTCCATCGTAGCATTATCTTCTGCTGTTGCTGAATAAAAATCTGCACCATCTTTATAGTTTTCTGTTAAAGCTATCATGTTATTATCCAATCCTAGCTCAATAAGCCAGATTGTGTATCCATTTTTAATATTCTTTGCTTCGTAAAGTTGTTTCCATTCTGTCATTATATCCATTATTTCTTTTCTGTTTTCTAATTTGTAATGAAAAAACATCCAGTGGATAAATTTTGCTTCTTCAGGTTTTAACCTCGGTTCTTTAGGCTCATAAGAATATTTAGCTGAACGAGTTACAATAAAATCTTTGTGCGTTACCATACTACCTTCATTTTCAACAGTAAATTTTCCCCACTTTTCTTTTCCAATTTTTTCAATAGCAGCACCAAATATTCCGGATAATTTATCAATCGCTGCATAATTATCTAAAGGGAAAAGATAATAGTAATGTCCATCGTCTCTTTGTGATGCCCACATATATGGTAAATCAAGACCAGCGTCAGTCATCAATTTAACCCATTCTTTAGAAGTTGATTCATATTTATCCCACATATCTACTTTTGCAACTTCTTCACGAACCCAGTATAGTTGATCCTTTGGTGCATCCTGGGCAAATGCAATTATTGGACTTAGGATAAAGAATCCAATAAGAAGAAAAAGGATAAATTTTGGTTTAAACATAAAAGTGCCTCCTGTTAGTGAATTTGAAAAATTTATTTTGAGCCCTCTGAGATAAGATTGTAATAAGTGATGAGCTTTGAAGTGGAATCTAATGAACTATTTGCTAATCGGCAATGATTAGAACAAAATATTCTAAATAAGAGTTAATATGAGTACAAAATAATATTAAGTCTTTAACTAAATAAATATTAAAATCTATCTGAATTTTTTCTGATAAATTAGAATCAATTAAAAATAATTTCCTTTGAATTCTACTTAATCATCTCCTTTGCCTCTAATCTTGTTGACTTTGTTGTTAAATAATAGAAAGCAGGTATCACATATAGAGTTAAAATAGTTGAAGCTATAAGCCCGCCAATTGAAACAACGCCGAGCGGAATTCTCATTTCTTTTCCTGCTTCCCCGATTCCCAAAGCAAGAGGGAGCATTCCTAAAATAATTGCAACTGAAGTCATTATCTGGGGTTTCAGTTTTGTTGGAGCTGCTTCAAGCAGTGCGTCATGTGATACATAGCCTTTTTCACGACGCAATTGGTTTGTATAATCAAGAATCAAGATTGCATTATTAACTACGATTCCAATCAGCATTATTATAGCCATTAGAGAGGTTATATTGAATGCTATATTTGTGATATACAGCGAAAGAATAACTCCAATCAATCCTAGAACAACTGTAATCATAATTAAAATTGGCTGAATGAAACTTTCAAGAATTGCAGAGAGAAGCATATATGTAAGCAATACTGCAAGAAAGAATGCAAAAAGCATATCAGAAACCATGTCGTTCATCATTTTTACATTTCCTCCCCACTTAAAATTATAACCGGGGGGAAGGTCAATTCCCGCAATCCTTTTATCTATTTCGCCTGTAACATTTCCAAGCGGCACTCCGGCAGCAGGTGATCCTGTAAACTGGATAGATGTAAATTTATCCCTGTGCAGAATTTTAGTGTAGCCGGTAGTGAATCTAACATTTGCTAGTTGTGATAACCTGTAAGAACCATTCCTTGTTGCAACCGAAATATTTCCTATTTTCTCAGGTGAATCTACCGAATTATCATTAAGTGTTACCGTTATATCATATTCATCACCACGTTCACGGTATTTTGCAGACTGAATACCTTCAACTGAAGCTCTCAAAGTTAAAGCAAGGTCTGTGATTGTCATTCCTGCTTCAGCTAGTTTCTCTCTATAGGGGAAAACAGTAATTTCGGGTTTCCCGGCTCGTGAGCTTTCATCTAAATTAATCAATCCCGGAACATCATAGATTTTTGATAAAACTACATCTTTCAACTTAAGAAGTTCTTCCTGGTTTTGTCCCATCAGGAAAAATTGCACGGGAGCCCCGCCTTCTCCCATTCCAGAAGCTACATCAACTTTTATTTTTGCATTCGGTATATCGGCAAGTTCTTTTACGAAAACCGATATCATTTTTTCAATTCTTATATCTCTCTCTTTTACGTCAACAAGCTGCACATCGATTCTTGCCATATTAGTTCCGATATCAAGATCACTCAGCTTTCCAAGATTAGTAAGTATATGTTTTACTTCCGGATGATGTTTTATTTTATCCTCAATCAATCTGACTTTATTTGCTGTAGCGTCAAGATTGTATCCTACAGGCAATTCCACTTCAATTTTTATTTTTCCATCATCCATTGTAGAAAGGAATTCAAATCCAAGCTGTGGAGCGAATACAACCATTACAAGAATGAAAAGAATAAATGATCCAGCAACAACAATAAGACTTTTTGCTTTTGATTTTAAAACCCACTGAAGAGAACTTTTATAAAGATTTGTTTGTTTATCTTCAAGTGAGGTAATAAATGTTGCAATTCTGCCGGGTTTGTGTTCCTTCTTCAAAATGATTGAAGCAAGCATAGGTGTAAGCGTAAAAGACATCAACAGTGAAAAAATTGTAGCGAAAACAGCGGCGAGAGCTAGTTCACTCAACCACAAACCAACCATTGAAGACATATTAGCTATTGGCATAAAAACAACAAGGTTGGTTAAAGTTGCAGCAAGCACTGCTACGGTCATTTCACTTGTTCCCTTGTAGGCAGCCATTCTCATGCTTTCGCCCATCTTCCTATACCTGAAGATGTTTTCCAGCACCACAATTGAGTTTGCCACCAGCACACCGACTGAAACGGAAAGCCCCATCAAAGTCATCATATTGAGTGATAATCCGAATGCTTTCAATAAAAAGAAAGTAGAAATGATTGAAGTCGGCATTGATAGAGCAACAATAAAAGTTGATCGAATGTCATGTAAAAACAGGAGAAGAATAATTCCTGTAAACAAAACCCCAAGGATTATATTGCTCATCGTATCATTTACGCTTGCTTTAACAAAGTCTGATTCATCGTTTACTATTTCGAGATTAGTTCCACCTGGCAGAGTAGCCTGAATTTCTGGAAGAGTATTTCTCACAGCTTCGGCAACTTCAACAATATTTCCTTCAGTACTTTTAACAATTCCGAGTCTAACAACATTTTCATTCCTGAAATTATCTTTCACATTAAAATAAATTGATCTCTGGCGGATATCCTTTCCGCCATCAATCACCTGTGCAAATTGTCTTATTTTTTTTGTTCCGAAAGCTGTAGGTACTTCAATTTCTTTAATAGTTTCGGTGCTGTCAAACTGGCCACTTAACCTAACGGTATATTCCTGGTCACCGATCTGAAAATAACCTCCGGGAATATCCATATTGTGAGCAGCAAGAACCTGCGTTAGCTGTGGAAGTGAAATGATGTTTTCATAAACAGTGCGGTTATCCAGCACAATCCTGATTTCTCTTTCCTGTCCGCCGGTTATTTGAACTTTAGCAACTCCTTGTATCTGAGCAAAACGGTCTTTTAACTGCTTATCAGCTATTTCATAAAGTGCCCGTGCATCAAGATCACCGCTCAAAATAACATCAACAACAGGGAATTGTCTTAAATCAACTTTTTGTACAATTGGTGCTTCAGCATCATCAGGAAGATCATTAATTATTTCATCAACTTTATCTTTCACTTCCTGGTTAGCAACATTCACGTTCTTCTTAAGATTGAATTCCATAATTATAATTGAAACACCATCAAGTGAATATGATTCTATTCTTTCAACCTGACTTACTGTTGAGATAACATCTTCAATTTTTTTTGTAATAAGAGTTTCGATTTCTTTTGGATTTGCGCCCGGATAAATTGTTTGAATGGTGACGTAAGGAATTTCAACATCAGGCTGAAGATTAAGATTAAGAGTAAAGTAAGCCAGCGCCCCGAATATCAGGAAAATTAATATACCAACGGATGTTAGTACCGGGCGATTAATAGATAATTTTGCAAGAAACATTTTCAGATTCCCCTTTTATTGAATCACATTTACTTTAGCACTATCAGTTAGTTGTGTGCCTCCCTGCGTAATAAGCTTTTCTCCTTTATTCAATCCTTTTGTTACTTCATATTCAATTCCCGAATCCATTCCGTTTGTAATATATTTCTTAAGAGCCTTTCCATTCTGCTCAACAAAAACAAAAGTTCCTTTTTCATCATTCTGAACCAGGTTTCTTGGAATGATAATCGCGTCTTTATTTTGATAAACGAGAATTTTTGGTTCAACTGTTAAACCGTTTTTTAATTCCATTTTTGGATTAGGAAATTCAATTTCTGCATAAAAAGCCTGCTTCATAGGATCGATTCCGAGTGATACGTCCGTAACCTTGCCGGTGTATGTTTTATTGTTATAAGTTATTTCGGCACTCATTCCTTTTTTTATGAAATTGATTTCTTTATCTGTTACCCAAACTTTCGCTTTCATTTTATAAAGCTGAGCAATTGTAAAAAGATGTGTATCGCTTTTTACATTGTCGCCTTCATTAACTTTTAAATCCACAAGATAACCATCAAAAGGAGCATCGATAAAAATCATATCTTTTGCCGCCTGGAAATTTGATTTGGCAACTAGGTATTGAGTTTCTGCAGCATCAAAGTTTGCCTGTGCAGTCTCACCGGCTTTCAGCAATGCTTTCATTCTTTCATAAGTTTTCTCCGAAATTTCAAAGGCGGACTTTGCCTGTTCATATTGTGCAGCAAGATGATCAGTAGGGAACTGAACTACTACCTGGTCTTCTTTTATAAAATCACCGACTTTAAAATTTATCTTTTCAATTTTTCCGCCTACAATTGCTCCACGGGTTGCTTCTTTAATTCCGGTAAGGTTAGAATAAAAGCTGAGATATTTTTCAAATGGCTGAAGCTTAACTTCAGAAACTTTAACCGGTATCCCTTCCTCCTGCTGGATTTGTGTCATACTTTTTTCTGTCTGTTCATCTTTACCGCAGCTTTGCAGCAGAATGAATGATCCGGCAAACAAAGTGATTGCAGCCGCAAATTTAATTTTATGAATAGGATTCATAGTTAATATTCTCCGGTTAATTAATCTTATTTAATCTTCATTGTTGAAAGAATTAATATATCTTTCATCTGTTTGTCCGAGCAATTGTTCCAACTCAAATTTTGTTATCATATAGCTGTAAAGAGATTGAAGCCTGTTTATTTTTGCCTGCTTGGAAGCAAGATCAGCATTCTGAACTTCAAGCTGTGTTGCTGTACCTTCTTTATATTTTATTGTAGCTATCTCATAAGCACGCTGAGCAAGCTTTACGTTTCTTTCCTGTGCATCAAGCAGATTTGCAACTCTGTCCAGTTCAATCACTTTTGACTCAACCTGCAGCTTAACAAGTTCTTTTAACTGATTTAGCTGTTCTTCAGTTTGCAGATAGGTAATTGTCGATTGTTCAATCCTGCTTTTTGTCTGCCAGCCTTTGAACAAGTTCATTGAAAAGCTTAGACCAATAGTTAAAGAAGAATAATTCTGGAAGTCCCATGTTTCAGAAGATCCTGCATAAGTGTAATTTCCAAAAGCCGCAAGTGAAGGCCAGAATTCAGAACGGTCAAGATCAACAAAGGCTTCATCTACCTGCCTCTTTAACGCAAGTGTTTTTATTCCATAGTTTGATTCAACAGCTGTATTCAGAAGATCTTCTTTAACAGGATTTTCCAGTTTTTTATAATCAAATTCACCTTCAACATCAATTTCAACCTGCTGATTCAGACCGAGCACAATTTTTAAAGCATTCTTTGCGTTAATAAGATTATTCTGCATCTGTGAAACAACCGGGCGGATATTTTCAACCTGCACTTCTGCCTGCAGTTTATCAAAGTCTGATACCAGTCCCTGTTCAAACATTGCATTTACTGTTACAAAATTATCCTTTGCATTTTGAAAACTTTCTTCGGTGATTTTTAAAAGTTCTTTTGTGAGAAGAACCACGTAAAATGATTTTTGCACACCGAGTATAGTTTCAGAAACTTTGGTTTTCAAATTTTCTTTTGCCAGATCGAGATAAATATTTGAAGCACCAATTCCTCTAAAAACAGCAGAACTGAAAAGAGTCTGTGTTAACTGAATACTGGTTTCAAAATTATTTTTTTGCGAAAAAGATTGAAGCTTATTTTGAATCGGGAGGAATTTTGATTCATCACGCGGAATTACATTTTCATCAAAAAGTATATTGTAAGTTGCATTAGTAAGCAACGCTTCAAAATCCGGGAATGACATTTTTGGTTTTTTTACAAAACGTGAAAATCCAGCAGATAAATCAAGACTTGGAAGTGCATATCCGTATGCTTCGCTTACAGCTGCATCAGCTTTTTTAACATTCATTACTGCTATTTTTATTTCTTTGTTATTTTCGAGTGCTGTTTGAATTGCATTCTGGATAGTAAAAGTTTGTAACTGTGCTTTTAAATAAAAAGGAACAAACAGAAATAAAATTAATAATAGTATGAAATGAGTAGTTCTCTTCATTTAATCCCCATTTTATTCTTAAATAAAAAAATAAATTGAGTTGGTTTGTGTGAAATTAGTTGACGATTGTAAAGTTTTGAACGAGACGTTAAGTAGGGGAATTCTTTTAAAAAGATTTATTGATTTGAACACTCCGTTGTTTGATACAGACTGCAATCCAAAGCAATCTGTTGTAAGAATCTGCATTCCCCTGATTCTAAATTATTAACAATCAAAAAATAATTAAATAAGGCTCTATTTAACAAATAAAAATGTGGACTGGACAGATTTTTAAGCAGTTATGTGAGTTGAATCAATACAATTTTAAGGATTTTTAAAATCATCAAAGGATTATGAATGAATGATAAAAATTAAGGTCTTCTCATTTGTTTGATCCTCAATCCGTTTTCAGAATCTGAAATGAGTTGCTGAAGTCTCTTTAACCGGGTTTCTTCCTGCTTTGCACTCATAACCCACCACATCGCTGGTTTTTTGTATGATGAAGGAGATGACTGAAAAAATTTCCAGGCTTTTTTATTTGTTATGAATTTTTTTTCAAAAGATGGTTTTAATTTAACATTCGCTCTTTCGAATGAATACGATCCTGATTTCTTTTTATCGCGTTTTTCAAATTCTATTAATCCTGATTTTTCCATTTTCCCGGATTCAATTAATGATTCAGCCTTTTTAATATTTACAGCACTCCAATAGCTCTTTGGTTTTCTTGGTGTAAAGCGTATTGTATAAACTTCGTCATCTATTTTTTTTCTTATACCATCAATCCAGCCAAAACACAATGCTTCGTCGAGAGCTTCAGGATAGGTCACACTAGCTTTCCCGGAATCTTTTTTATAAAATCCTAACCACAATTCTGTAGATTTTTTATGATTAGATTTATACCATATTCTTAGTGCGGATGAAGTTTTAAAATATTTTAATTCTTTAGTTTCCATTTGTATTTATTGATATTTCTATGATGTTGAAACGAATTTTAAACCTATAATTCCAACAATAATAAATCCTATAAATAATAATCTTAATACTTCACGTGATTCATTAAATAGAATCATTCCAAGTAATGCAGTACCGACCGCACCAATTCCTGTCCAAACAGCATAACCTGTCCCAACCGGAATAGTTTCAAGAGCTTTTGAAAGAAAATAAAAACTCACTATCATAGCAGCAATAGTTCCAATGCTCCACCAGAGTTTAGTAAAGCTTTCAGTATACTTAATTCCAATTGCCCAGACTATTTCCATAATCCCCGCAATGAATAAATAAATCCAGGACATAGATTAAACCTGCAGATTATTAATCGATATTAATTTCAATCGTCATTTCTCTTCTATTAAATAAAAATTTTGCTTTATCCCAACTGGGTGGACCAAACCACGAACTGGCATCATTAGAATATCCATAATCTTCTGAAGGAATACCAAGAAAATCTGTGTCTAATTCTCCATTTTGGTTTTCATCATGGAAAACTTTTACAGCATATTCTCCAAAAGATAGTGAATCAATTTTAACAATAACTTCATGGTTGATTATCGGAAGCACTTTTCCGATCAGAACTGTGTCTTCGCTTTCAAATAAATACTCATTGTTATTTATTGCAAACCTACAATCCCCAATTTCATTTTCAAATCCATGAATGACTATGGTGAGTGATCCATAATTCGTTGCTGAACTATCCTGTGCAAATGTTGTAATAAAGAAAAATGTTGATTGAAGCAAAAAGCTGATCAGTATTTTAATCAACATATTTTTTAAAGATTACGGAAGTGTTATGTCCGCCGAAACCGAATGCATTGCTTAATCCATAATTAACAGTTCTCTTTACAGGTTTATTAAAAGTATAGTTCAAATCACATTCAGGATCAGGATTAGCAAAATTAATTGTCGGAGGAATTGTATCATTCATCACTGCTAATATCGAAGCAATTGCTTCAGCAGCACCTGCAGCACCAAGCATATGTCCTGTCATACTTTTTGTTGAAGAAATATTCATCTTGTATGCATGTTCACCAAATAACTTTTTGATCGCTTTTGTTTCTCCTATATCACCGAGAGGGGTAGAAGTTCCGTGCATATTTATATAATCAATTTCTTCCATTTTTGCGCCTGCATTTTTCAAAGCCATTTTCATTGATAAAATTGCACCTTCACCTTCTGGATGTGGGGCTGTAATATGATAAGCATCAGCAGAAAATCCTGCGCCGGCAATTTCTGCATATATTTTTGCTCCTCGTTTTTTTGCATGATTTAGTTCCTCAAAAACCAATGCTCCGGAACCTTCGCCCATTACAAATCCATCACGTGTTGCATCGAAAGGTCTGCTAGCCGTTTCCGGTGATTCGTTTCGTGTTGATAGTGCTCTTGCAGCATTAAATCCCGCCATTCCCATTTCAATTAATGGTGCTTCACTTCCACCTGTTATCATCACATCTGCAGTGTCTTTGGTAATTAAACGAAAACTGTCAATCATATTATTATTTCCTGTAGCACAAGCTGAAACAATACAATAGTTCGGACCTTGAAAACCATACTTAATTGATATTTGCCCTGAGGCAATATCAGGGATTATCATCGGTACAAAGAAAGGGGAAACTCTGCCTGGCCCATCTTTGTAAAGTACTACAGATTGTTCATAAAATGTTTGCATTCCACCCATACCGCTTCCAAAAACAACACCGGTTCTTTCTTTATCTTTTATACTCATTTGTTCCGGGTTAAGACCACTATCCTGAATAGCCATATCTGCTGAAACCATTGCGTACTGAGCAAAGGGATCCATTCTCCTTGCAGATTTTTTATCAAGATAGTTTTGAACATCAAATCCTTTAAGCTCACAGGCAAACTTTGTATCGAGCCGTGAGGCATCAAAATAAGTTACGTTTGCACTCCCACTTTTCCCTGCAAGCATGTTTTGCCAGAACTCTTCTACTGAAAGACCAATTGGTGTTAAAGCACCCATTCCGGTAACAACTACTCTTCTTTGATCTGCCATTAATTTTCCTTACTTGTAATTTTGTTCTGATAATTGTTATAAAAGATAATAATTATAAATTAATTTTTTGAAGCATTTAAGGTATATAAAATCAATTATTGTTGAGAAGAAAATCAAATTTTGAGGAATCCAGTCTGAAAGATTTCCATTCATTCAACTCTTTTGCGCCAATTTTTTTATAAAAGTCTATAGCTGACTGGTTCCAATCGAGGACTACCCAATCGACAGCAAAACAACTTTCCTTCTTTGCAATAGAAATAACTTCTCTCATTAATTTCAAACCGACTCCCATTTTTCTGAATTGAGGAAGAACGAAAATGTCTTCAATATAAATTCCTGGCTTTGCACGAAAAGTGGAATAATTTTTAAAGAAAACTACTTGTCCTGCAAGTTTATTATTTATTTCTGCAAGTAGTACTCTAACGTTTGAATTATTATTAAAAATAGAACTCCTGATTTTTTCTTCATCTGCAGTTACATACTTTTCTAATCTTTCATAGACAGAAAGTTCTTTTATCAAACTCAAAATTTTTGCCGAATCATTTAATTCGGCTTTCCTGATTTTTATGATGTCTGGGTTATTCATTTATTATTTTTACTTTTTTCTTTATTTCAAATTTCACTACAATTTTTTGAGCAGCAATTGAAAACAAATAACCTAAAACCATTCCGATTATTGCACCACCCAGAATATCAGACGGGTAATGGACACCAAGATAAACTCTTGAAATAGAAACAAGAATTGCAGCAGGAAAAAATGCCCATTTAAATTTTGGGTACAGCCTGTATAAAAAAGTTGCAGCAGCAAAATTGTTCAGTGCGTGATTTGACGGAAACGAAAATGAACCTGCACAACCAATAGGAGTTAATGCATCACTTAGTGCAACACATGGTCTAATCCGCTGAATTAGTTCCTTAAGGATTCGGTAGCCAAACTGATCACTGAAAAGAATTAAAATTAATATTCCAACTACTGCAATTCTTCCGCGTGACCCGCCCTTGACCAAAGCTATTGCTGCAAGAATAAAATATGCGATATACCAGTTTTTAACATTGGTAATAATCGCAAAAAATTTATCCAAAAATCCGGTAGAAATGGTGTGATTAAAAAAGTAAAAAATTGCTAAATCAATCGAATATAATATTTCCACAGTGGCACTAAATGTGATGAATTATTTTGATACAAAATGTAAACAAAAAATACTTTTTCAGAAAAAAAACAAAGAAAATTTTGTCAGAATTTAAAAACACCTCCGGTAACGATTTAGCATCGGATTTTAGCAGTTCATTTATAAACTTTATTTTAAATAGCAGAATACCATTCTCCGGTAAAAAATATATGGAAGTGAAAAGTGAACTGGATGCAATGGTAATAGTACCATTAAAAATCCTGGCTGCACTTGTTGTTGTGCTTGGATTGTTTGCTATGGTTTTTGAAATTAAGTACCATCCCGAATATTCATTTCAAATTTATCTTGTGAGGTTATCTTCGGTTGTTCTTGCATTTGTACTCTTAGCAGACTCTACTACCAGGTCAGCAAAAAATCATCCGGTTATTTTAGTTCACTTCCTGCTGCTAAATATTATTGCTTCATCAGGAATAATGATTTACCTGCTTCCGGCTACTTTACTTGTTAATTCAAGTATTGTTGGATTGATGATTTTTACCTCAGCTCTGTTTCTTAGCTGGGAAGTGAAAAACCAGATTATTGTAGCAATTTATTATAATGTTGTTTTTATTGCTTCAATGCTGCTTAACAACAATACAATTTATTTTTTACCTAATTGGGTTGAATCCATTTTCTTTGTTTCATTTATGAGTATGATCTCAATTATTGCCTGTGCAGTTAATTATAAAATGCGAATAGACATGGCAAAACTTGATTTTGAAGTTGTGGAAACTGACGAAAAATATCGAGCAATTTTTGATAATTCTCCAGATGGTATTTTTCAAACTACTTCTGAAGGTGAATGGATTACAGTCAATAATGCATTTGCAGTAATACTTGGATACGATAGTGTTGAAGAATTACGTGAAGTTAATGTGTATGATATTTTTGAAGAAAAATCAGAAAGAGAAAATCTTATTAAAGAATTGAAAAAAAATAATCAGATAAAGAATCACAGGGTAAGATTAAAACGTAAGGATGGTTCAGTTGCTATCGTAAAAGCTAATGACAGATTGGTATCCCTTGAAGACGGCAGCTACTTTATAGAAGGAACCATTTCAGATATTACTGAACAGGTTAAGATAGAAGATGAACGTGAAAAATTTTCAGAGGCACTGAAAAGGGAAAAAGAAAAATCCGAAAAGTATGCTGAAGAAGCGCTGAGACTTAGTGGAACTAAAAGTAAATTTCTGGCCAATATGAGTCACGAAATACGTACTCCGATGAATGGAATATTAGGATACCTTACTTTGATAGAATCAGGTGAATATGAAAATGAGCGAGAACTGAAGTATTATATTTCAAATGCAAAACAATCTGCGGAAGCATTACTTGAAATTATAAATTCGATTCTAGATCTGTCTAAGGTTGAAGCCGGAAAGATGCAAATTGAAAACGTCAACTTCGATTTGAAAAAAGTATTAAACCAGGCTGTTTCAACTATTGCAGCAAAGGCATCGGAAAAAAGATTAACTGTAGATGTTCAACTTTCTGAAGATATTGAAGCAGGTTTAAAAGGTGATGCAACTAAATTAAGACAAATTGTTGTTAACCTCCTTAGCAATGCGGTTAAGTTTACAAATAATGGGGAAATAAAAATATACGCCGAGACGAGAAAGATAAATTCCGAAGATATTGATTTGATGATTTCTATTTCGGACACAGGTGTTGGAATACCGGATGAAAAATTAACTGAATTATTTAAACCTTTTTCCCAGGTTGAAGGAACAAATTCACGACAAAATATCGGATCAGGACTTGGATTAGCTATTTGTAAAGAATTTGTCAACCTGATGGGTGGAGATATTAACATTAAAAGTGAAGTAGGAATCGGAACAAAATTTTCTTTCAATGTTAGGTTACATTCAATTAATGAATTGGAAAGAAATATAATCATTGAAAAAGATAAAAGTGTAAATACCGGCGCCTCAATTGCTCAGGCTGGCGAATTTAATTTGAATGGATTGAAGGAAAAAAGAAGCAAATTCAAAATTTTATTAGCTGAAGATAATATCGTTAATCAAAAAGTGTCCATTAAAATATTAAATATTGCAGGATATAAAGTTGATGCAGTTTACAATGGTGCAGAAGCTATTGATGCTATTCAGAATGAACATTATGATTTGATTCTTATGGATATTCAAATGCCAGGTATAGACGGCTATGAAGCAACAAAGCAGATAAGACAACTGGAAAATGAAGAAAACTTTATACCTATAGTTGCTCTTACTGCACATGCTTTAACCGGAGACAGAGAGAAGTGTTTAAATGCAGGGATGAGCGATTATCTTTCAAAACCGATTATTGCAAAGGACTTAATAGGGAAAGTTGATTCACTTTTAAAGATTGATAAACAAAGCTATCAGGATTATTTTCAGGAAGAGAAACAAGAAGAAAAGTCAGTTATTGATATCGAACAATTGAAAAAAGTGAGTCTTGGAGATCAAAATTTTGAAAAAGATCTTCTACTATCATATTTAAATGATATTGAATTAAAGCTGGAATCTCTTGTTGAACTTTCTGATGAAACAGATCTTAAAAAGTTAGTTGATCTTGCACATACAATGAAAGGAGCAAGTTACACTGTTGGTGC
Organism: uncultured Ignavibacteriales bacterium; assembly: GCA_963715745.1. Taxonomy (GTDB): domain Bacteria; phylum Bacteroidota; class Ignavibacteria; order Ignavibacteriales; family Ignavibacteriaceae; genus CAWGJF01. Next base: position 3,021,889 of record OY970271.1, on the reverse strand, counting down.
ACAAAAGATTGGTGATGAGGTTTATGCAATTGAGTTATCCGGTAAAAGTAATGACAGGGAAAATGTTAAAGTTAGAATAGAAAATCTTCGCAATATTATTTTGGAAACCAGAAACGAAATTCAGAAAATTTTAAATTAAAAAAAGCCCCGTTTCTAGGGCTTTAATATTAAACTTCAACCAGTGAATTTTCTTTTTCGAATTTTACGAGGACATTTTTAATAGTTTCAATTGCCCAGTCTATTTCTTCCTTAGTAATTACAAGCGGCGGAGCAAACCTTATAATATCACCATGAGTTGGTTTTGCAAGCAAACCATTATTTTTTAATTCAACACAAACATCCCAGGCAGTTTTTCCATTCTTTGTTGGTTTAATCACAACAGCATTCAGTAATCCTTTACCTCTTACTAATGTCAGAATTTCAAGTTCATCAACCAGTTTGTTAACTTCATTTCTGAAATATTCGCCAAGCTTTGCAGCATTCTCTGCAAGGTTCTCATCTTTTAAAACCTGGAGAGAAGCAATAGCAACTTTTGCCGCAAGAGGATTTCCACCGAAGGTTGATCCATGTTGTCCAGGTTTTATAGATAGCATTATATCGTCATTGGCAAGAACTGCAGAAACCGGCATAACACCACCGCTTAACGCTTTTCCTAAAATCAAAACATCCGGCTTTACATTTTCATGATCTGAAGCGAGCATTTTTCCCGTCCTGCATAAACCTGTTTGAACTTCATCACAAATCAATAGAACATTTTTTTCTTTACAAAGTTCGTGAGCTTTTTTAAGATAACCTTCATCGGGAACAACCACACCAGCTTCACCCTGGATAGGTTCAACAAGAAATGCAGCAACATTCGGATCTTCAAGAGCTTTTTCCAGTGCCGGAATATTGTTAAAAGGAATTATTTCTATTCCCGGAAGATATGGGCCGTATCCGTCTTTACAATCAGGATCAGTAGAAGCAGAAACCGCCATCATTGTTCTGCCGTGAAAATTATTTTCACAGAAAATTATCTTTGCTTTGTTTTCCGGTATTCCTTTTTCAGAATAAGCCCACTTTCTTGCAAGTTTAAATGCTGTTTCATCACCTTCAACCCCGGTATTCATTGGAAGCACTTTATCATAACCAAAGTATTCAGTTATATATTTTTCATATTCGCCGAGCACGCTGTTATAAAATGCTCGTGAAGTTAAAGTTAATTTATTAGCTTGCTCAGTTAAAGCATTAATTATTTTTGGATGACAATGTCCCTGGTTAACTGCAGAATATGCAGATAAGAAATCAAGATATTTTTTCCCTTCAACATCCCAGACCCAAACTCCTTTTCCTCTGTCAATAACAACATCAAGTGGGTGATAATTATGTGCACCATATTTATCTTCCAGTTTAATAAAATCCTGTGAATTCATGAATTTTTCCTATGTTTTTTCAAATCTCAATAATTTTGAGATGTCAAATTACCGCTAAGCCACCATAGTTTCAAACCAAAAGCAATCTTTATTTTTATGGTTCTATTTGCAGGATAGATTTTGGTAATTTAGTAAGTAATGAAAATAATTATATTCACATTTGTATGATTGAAATACAAACTGATTTTATAGAGGTAAAGTCAAAAGGAAATTGTGAAATCCTGGACATAACTTCAGGTGTTCAAAATATAATTTCTAAACTAAATTTTTATGAAGGAAATGTATTGATATTTGCAGGAGGTTCGACTGCAGGAATAACAACAATTGAATATGAGCCTGGATTGTTAAAAGATTACCCTGTTTTTTTTGAAAGGATTGCGCCTGAAAAAATTAATTATGAACACGATAATACCTGGCACGATGGAAATGGTCATTCACATGTCAGGGCATCAATCCAGGGAGCTTCATTTAATGTTCCTTTTAAAGATGGAGAATTATTGCTTGGAACCTGGCAGCAAATAATTTTTGTTGATTTTGATAACAGACCAAGGCACAGAAAAATAACTGTACAAATAACCGGGAAAAAATATTCCAAATAAAATATGTGAAATATGATGAGACAATTTTTTATACCAACTATAGTTATTCTATTATCCGGATTTTCACTTTCTCAGATAGTAACTACTCAACCGGAATTTCCAACTCAAACGGACAGCATTGTAGTAATTTTTGATGCAACACAGCCCGGTGCTGAGGAATTATTAAATTATACCGGAACTGTTTATGCTCATACAGGAGTTAATACAAATTTCGGTGACTGGCAGCATGTAATAGGGGATTGGGGTCAGACAAATCAACCTGCACTAACACGGTTAGGTACAAATCTATATCAATTAACAATAGGTTTTCCAAGGCAATTTTACAGTGTTACAAATCCTTCGGAACAGATTTTAGAACTGGCAATTGTGTTTAGAAGTTCAGATGGGAATTCACAAACGCGACCAGATATTTTTATACCAATTTATGAACCCGGATTAAACATTGTTATAAATAATCCTCAGGTTAGTGTTGATTTTGGAGATCCGCTCAGATCACCCGCATTTCTTGAGCAAGATTCATCTTTAAACATTTCAGTTAGTGCAGTTCAAATCGGTACACAGCTATCCAATCTTTCATTGTTTATTGATGGATCGCTAGTCAGTCAAACAACAGATGATACTTTAAATTTCCTCGTTAATTATTCTGATTATTCTCCCGGTGAATTAAACATCGATGCAATCGGAATAGATACTTCAGGTGATACTGATACTAATTCTTTTGTTCTGTTTGTAAATCCGAATAGAATTAACCAGGCGCCGCCGGCTGGAGCAGAGCCTGGCATTAACTATAACAGTGCAACAAGTGTAACATTAATGCTTCAGGCGCCGGATAAAAATTTTGTCTATGTATTAGGAGATTTTAATGATTGGAAAGTTGGTACACAGTATTTTCTAAATCGATATGCTACTGGATCACAGGAAGTTTATTGGTGGATTACTTTGGATGGAATTAATCCAGGAACAGAATATGCATTTCAGTACCTGGTTGACGGTGAAATACGAATCGGAGATCCATTTTCGGAAAAAATCCTGGATCCCTGGAATGATCAATACATTCCATCCAATACATATCCGAATCTAAAACCGTACCCTGATGGTAAAACAGATTATCCGGTTTCTGTTTTTCAAACTGGCATCACGCCTTATCAATGGCAGCATATAAACTTCCAGAAACCGCCTGAAGAAAAGTTAGTCATCTATGAATTGTTGATCAGGGATTTTATGGATGAAAATCACCGGAATTTTCAATCTTTGATGGACTCATTAACATATTTAAAGAAACTTGGGATTAATGCGATTGAACTTATGCCGGTAATGGAATTTGAAGGAAATAACAGTTGGGGCTACAATCCAATGTTCCATGGTGCACTTGATAAATATTATGGAACAAAAGATGCATTTAAAGCTTTAATAGATTCGGCTCATGGAATGGGAATGGTGATAATTCTTGATGTTGTTTTGAACCATGCATTTGGTCAATGTCCTTTAGTCAGGATGTATTGGGATAGCGAAAATAACAGACCAGCCGCAAACAGTCCTTGGTTCAATCCGGTTCCGCGTCATCCGTTTAATGTTGGATATGATTTTAATCACGAGAGTCAGGCAACTAGATATTATGTAACCAGAGTTTTAAGATATTGGTTGAATGAATACAATATTGATGGCTTCAGATTTGATTTGTCAAAAGGATTTACTCAATTCTTTAGTGGTAATGATGTAAATCTCTGGGGTCAATACGATCAATCGAGGATTAATATTCTTGAAGCAATTGCTGATACAATATGGTCAGTTGTTCCTGACGCTTATATGATCCTTGAACATTTTGCTGTTAATTCTGAAGAAACTGTTCTTTCAAATTACGGAATGATGCTGTGGGGAAATATGAATGGGCAGTATAATGAAGCCACGATGGGTTACGCATCAGAACTGACTGGTGTGACACATATCTCACGTGGCTGGAATGATTTACATTTGGTTTCTTATATGGAAAGTCATGATGAAGAAAGATTGATGTTCAAAAATCTTCAATATGGCAACTCAAACGGAAATTATAATGTGAAAAATTTCCCGATTGCAATTCAACGGATGAAACTTGCAGGTGCATTTTATTTTACTATTCCGGGACCCAGAATGATTTGGGAATTCGGAGAACTTGGTTACGACTATTCAATTAACTGGCCATGTATGAATGAAACTTGCAGACTAGATCCGAAACCTGTTCGGTGGGATTATTATAACGATGGAAACAGAAAAAATCTTTACAAAGTCTGGCAGGCTTTGATAAAACTAAAAGATTATCCGGTTTTCAGCAGTAAGAATTATTCATACAGTCTTTCAACCCCCTTAAAGAGATTAACTTTCACTGATTCGACGATGAATGTTGATATTATTGGAAACTTTAGTGTCGTTCAGGGAACAATCGATCCGCAATTCCCGGATTTTGGCTGGTGGTATGATTACTTCAGCGGAGACAGTTTGTTTATTACAGATTTGCATGGTCCGAGAAATCTTGAGCCTGGTGAATTTCATATTTATACAAACGTAAAACTTCCAACTCCCGAACCTGGAATTTTACTGGATGCTGCTGATGAGAATAATTCAACGATAACTACATATAGTCTCGAGCAAAATTATCCAAATCCGTTCAACCCAGTAACAACAATTAGGTTTGGAATTCCGAATTCCGGAATAGTTAAACTAAAAGTTTATGACGTACTTGGCCGGGAAATAAAAACATTAATAAATAATGAACTTAATTCCGGGATTCACGAAACAGATTTTGATGCAAGCAGCCTTTCCAGTGGAATTTATCTTTACAGAATTGAAAGTGGTATCTTTGTTCAGACAAAGAAGATGATTTTTTTGAAGTAATATTTTCAAACATTAATTATTTAAAACCCTTGTTGATATAAATTGGCAAGGGTTTTTTTGTATCAGTTTGATGTTTTAAATAATCAATATTTATTATATCTTAATTTTAATTATTTGAATGCCAAAAGTACTAGTCCTTTTGTAAAACCAATAACAATCGATAATTCCTATTTATTATAATATGGTTGCTAAAGAAGTTTCTTGTAAAATAATACCAATTTTCATAAAGAGTTTAAAAGAAAATAATTTTTCTCCTGATATTTTATGTAAAGGAATTCCTTATAATTTAGATTATCTGACGAAGAGAAATGCATATGTAGAATGGGATGTTATGTGTAGGATATTATCAAATTTAAGAGAAATATGGAATGATGATGAATACTTTATAGGTCTGGGAAAACAGTTAATTAAGCGAAGATTAATTAATCTTAATGCCGTACTTGCAGGTTTTTTTGTAGATGTTAAAGATATTTACCGGATGATGAATGATCCGAAAAAAGGATTTGGAAATCATAATGTAAAATGCATTACCCCATCATCAAAGGAAATAGAAGAAGGACATTTAGAAGTTACGATGGATCTACCGCCCGGATATCAAATCTGCAGGGAATTTTTTCTTATCACAAAAGGCTTTTTTATTTCATTACCTTTACTGCTGAAGCTCAATCCTGCGAAGGTTAAAATGCGTGAAACGGATCGTGGAGTTATTTATAATATTTTTTATCCGCAGACCAAAAGCCGATTTTCGTTTGTCAAAAATATCTTTTCTTCGCCATCTTCAAAACAAGCTGTAGTTGCAGAATTAAACGAAGCCTACGAATTGCTTTATGATCGTTTTTATCAGCTTGAAGAAAGCAAGGAAAAAACTCAGCTTCAGGCGAAACAGCTTGAAATTGCATATAACTTCAGTCAACTCATAAGAGGTGAATTAGACCTTAATGATACCTTAAATACTATCGTGATATCTCTAACTGATTTGAAAGAAGTTGAAGCTGTTGAAATAAAAATTGATGTCACAATGGAAGGTGAACAAATTATCCGTCATTTAAAAACCGGGAATCCAATTCTTGGAACATCAGAAATAAATCGTCAACTTGAAGCTCATAATCAGGTCTTTGGGAATATTAATATATGGCTGGATCCGAAATCAAATACTGCCTTCGTTCAAAAACTTTTGGATTATATTCTCCCATCTATTTCTATGGAAATATTAAACTCACTGTCATTTAAACTTTTAACCGATTATCGTAATGAATTGGAAAAGAAAGTATCAGATCGAACAAAACAATTGCATAAAATAAACCGGGCTTTGTCGGATTCATTAAATAAATTGAAAGATTTAAAAAATTCAAGAGACGGATTTTTTGCTGCTATAAGTCATGAGTTCCGGACACCATTAACTTTAATCATGGGACCTATTGAAAAGATTCTTGAAAATTCAACTGGGGCAGAAACCAGAAAGAAAGCCGAAATTATTTTGCGAAACGCCAATCGGATGCTCGCATTAGTTAATCAGCTTCTGGACCTGTCAAGATTAGATTACGGCAAGCTAGAACTTAAAACAACGAGCGGAAACATAGTTGATTTTATCAGAGGATTGCTTTTTTCTTTTGAGTCTCTTGTAGCGAGTAAAGAGATTATGTTAAAACTTGTTAGTGAGGATGATCATATTGAACTTTACTTTGATCCTGAAGTAATGATGAAAATAATTACCAATCTGCTTTCAAATGCAATCAAGTTTACAGATGCCGGGGGGGTAATCTCAATCCAAATCACCAAAGAAAATAATACATCAGTTCAAATCAAGATAAAGGATACAGGTATTGGTATTTCAGAATCCGATCTTTCAAAATTGTTTGATAGATTTTATCAGGTTGATCAATCACTTACCAGGAAATATGAAGGTTCAGGAATAGGATTGGCTTTAACTAAAGAGCTTGTTGAACTTCATCACGGGAAAATTTTTGTTGAAAGTAAACCTCGTATTTTAGGAGGTGAAAATTCTGGTTGGACTGAATTCAGACTCGAATTCCCTCTTGGAAAATCGCATTTCAAAGATGATGAAATAATTAAAGCTGGAGCTCAGCAAAAAAATATTTCCGATTCGAACTATTTAATAAAAGAAATTTTCCATTCTTCCGAAGTTACAAAAACAGAAATTCCTGCAGATGATAAAACGCTTGTGCTTGTTGTTGAAGACAATACCGACTTGCGTGAAATGATTAAAGAAAATCTTCAGAATCATTATTCTGTGATTGAAGCAGAAAATGGTGTCACAGGATATACACTTGCTGAAGAAAATATTCCGGACGTGATTATCAGCGATATAATGATGCCCGAAATGGATGGATACGAACTGACAAAAAAAATAAAGACTAATGAAAAGACAAATCACATTCCGGTAATTCTGCTCACTGCAAAAGCTGCAACCGAGGATAAGCTTGAGGGACTTGAAACCGGCGCCGATGATTACCTAATTAAACCGTTTAATGAAAAGGAACTATCCGTTCGGGTAAGAAACTTGATAAAAATCCGGCAGCAGATGAGGGAAAAATATCTCGCACAGTCACTTGTCCAGCCAGGTAGTGTCATAGTTCCATCATCACAAAAAGTTTTTCTTGAAAGACTTATTTCAATTATCAAAAATAATATTTCCAATGAAAAATTTTCCGTAGTAGTTTTATGCAGAGAGATAGGAATGAGCCGGACACAACTTCACAGGAAAATAAAATCGGTTACAAATCAATCAACTACTGAATTTATCAGAAACTACAGGCTGCAATTGGCAGCAGAACTTCTTACCCAGGATGCAGGAAACATTGCCGAAATTTCTAATCGGGTTGGATTCGGGAGCCAGGCATACTTCACTAAATTATTCCAGGAACTTTACGGAGCAACACCATTCGAATACAAAAAGCAACACAAGGAATAATTGACTTTATTCATTCTTCATACTTAAACTCGCCGAAATTTCTTCTTTGGAACATTTCTTATAATAGTTGGAACATTTCTGAAATACTTGCTTCTTCAAATCGACTAGTTTTGTCATCAATTAAATATGAACCATTGTTTGCAAACAGGGAAAATGATACTCTACTATTTCTACATGTTGTTAATGGCGGCTCTGATATATTTCATTTTTCTTTATTGATAAAAGCAATCAATGAACTCTTGAAGATTTTTTTACAATATTACAAAACAATATTATAACCTGGATTTTTTTACAATAAAAAGTAAGGAGATAATTATGAAAAAGAATTACCTTAAATCTTTTTTGATAGCTTTGCTGATTATTGCATTTGGTTCGATTGCATCCTTTGTTTTTATTAATCAGGATGAGCAATGTGAACCCTGCAATGAAAATGAAGAGCGCAGAGAAACCGGGCATAAAGAGCCTGATTTATTTCAGAACTATTATTATCCGCAAACTTTTGAAGAAGTCGCGAACGAACGCTATCAATATCTTCTCGAGCACGGAAGTTTTGAAGGATTAAGAAATAATTCAAATGCCCTAGGAAAAATTAAATTTAACGAGTGGGAAAATATTGGACCATTTGGAGTCACTGCTTGCTCAGTACCAGGAGAAAGAAATGATTACAATTATAGCGGAAGAATAATAAGCTTAGGCCAGGATTGGGGAAACCCTGATATTATGTACTTAGGTGCAGCAAGCGGAGGATTGTGGAAAAGTACTGATCGTGGAGTTACCTGGTCAAATATATTCGATGATTTATCCAATCCATCAGTAGGCACAATTGCAACAAATCCAAAATTACCGGGTGAGGTTTGGATTGGTACAGGTAATAAGGGAAATGGTCCCGGAATGATTGGGGCTCCTAGTATTGGTCTTGTTTATCGAAGTACTGATTATGGTAATACCTGGCAGCAAATAGTATTCAGTACCGTAACTCCGAATGTTGTTAATAAAGTTTTAATAAGACCAAAAGCAAATAATTCATTACCTGATGTTATTTTCATTGCAACTGATATTGGATTATTCAGATCTGAAAATCTTAGTGACTGGACTCTCGTGTTAAACGGAAATTATTCTGATGTGGTTTATATAGGTTCTATCTTCGATCAAAATTATAAAATAGTTGCTGCAAAAAGAATAAACGGTAATGGTGGATTGTGGTATAGCAATGATAAAGGAAATTCATATGTTCAAAGAATTTTACCCGGATCACCAGGAAATCTTGCAAGAATAACTCTTACCAGTTCAATAATTGGTTATCACCAGAAAGTTTATGCAAATGTCGCTACCAGTAATGGCCAATGCGCAGGGATTTGGAAAAGTACCGATGGCGGAGACAATTGGGTTATGGTTACTGATCCGTACTTACCAGATATAGTTGGTCAGATGAATAACAATAATACAATTCTTGTTGAAGATGATATAATAAACGGGAATACAGTATATACAGGAGCAGATAGGCGGGCTTTAGTTAAATCAACTAATGGTGGAAATAGCTGGAGCGCTTCAGATCATGATACTACGGGAGGAATCCTTGGAAAAATCCACGAGGATCAACAATTTATTCTTGACGATGTTTCTATAACGGGAACTATTTATGTTGCAAATGATGGCGGGTTATATAAATCAACTGACAGAGGTAAAACTTTTCATTTTTGGGGTAATAATTTTCTTTCTATTTCTCAGATTTATAACCTTTCTGTAAGTCCGGAACCCGGAGGTTTATACGATGGACTCAGATATTACATTGCAACGCAGGATGATGGTGTACAGAGAGGTCCGAACGAATTTTTAGAATGGTTTGGATTAACCTGTTGTGATGGAATTGATGTGGCATTTAAAGATCAGACTAATTACAATATAATTGTAACAGGAAATCAAGGGGGTGCAAATCGTGTTCAATATATTTCGAGTGCAGGTCCTTGCGAACCGTGGGGTGCATTTACGCAGGGATTACCAAATGGAAATTTCTTCGGCGGTCAGTTAATATTTAATGGTAATCATTTTTACTTTAAATCAGGTGTTAATAGTATTTTATACAGAGCACAAAACGGGGTACTGCCCTGGGCTTCATTACAAAACTTTAACGCTGCAATTGATGCTATTAATGCAACTCCCGAAAACAGAGTTGTAGCTGGGATACAAAATACGATACCTGTAAGAATATCAAATTTAGATAATACCATTTTCACTTCACCAACAAATCCATCTTCATTCTGGCAAAGTAAAAGAGTGACAGATATTTCATTTGGAAAATTAATTGGTTCTTCAACAAGAGATATATACGTTTCATTATCCGGTACAAATGGAATCAGAATCGCAAGAAGCACTAATAATGGAGAATCTTTTGTTGATGCAACCGGTGATCTTTCAGATCTTGTTAACGTAAGAAGCATCTTAGTTGATCCAACAAATGACAATGTTGTCTATATCGGAAGTGATTTTGGTGTTTATGTAAGTTTTAACAGGGGAACTAACTGGCAGAATTTTTCAGAAAACTTACCTGCTGTCTGTTATGTGAATGATCTTGAGTTCGACTTCTATTCAACAAAAATTGTTGCTGCTACTTATGGAAGAGGCGTCTTCATTTCTGACAGGGCAGTTGTTTCAGTTGAGGACGAAATTAATCCACGCAGTTTTACTCTGTATAACAATTACCCTAATCCGTTTAATCCATCAACCACAATTAAATATCAATTGAATGAGTACGGTTTTGTAAGTCTCAAAATCTACGATGCGCTTGGCAGAGAAGTATCCACATTGGTAAATGAAGAAAAACCTTCCGGAGAATACATAGTGAATTTTGATGCTTCAAATCTTGCAAGCGGAACGTATTTCTATACATTAAAAACATCAAAGCATTCTGAAACAAAAAAGATGATACTGTTAAAATAAATAATAAAAAAATTGATAATAAAAATCCCGCTTTTGGCGGGATTTATTTTTTAAGGTGAGAAAGAATTATTCCTGCAGCAATTGCAACATTTAATGATTCAGCATTTCCTGATTTTGGAATAGAAATTTTTTTGTCGGCAATTTCAAGAATTTCTTCTGATGGTCCGTGTGCTTCATTTGAAAAAATAAGTACAGATTTTTTTGATTTTTCTAATTTGTAAATATTTTCTCCAGTCAGATCAGAACAAAATATTTTAAAATTCTTTTTTCTCAGTTCCATTAAATTTTCTACTGAAGCTTCATCATAAATATTTAAATGAAATATTGAACCAGCAGAAGATCGCACAACTTTAGGATTTGTATACTCTGCACAACCTTTACTAAGAAAAATTGTATTCACACCAAACCAATCGCAGGTTCTGATTATTGTTCCGAGATTTCCCGGGTCATTAATATTATCCAGATAAATTATTAATGTCTCATTAATACTTGACAAATTATTTCTTTTGGGAATTTGAAATACTGCCCCAATTCCCTGTGGATTTTTTGTGTCTGATATTTTTAAAAATTCGGAATTCTTTAAGAGGAACTTTCTTACATTCGACAATTGAATATTATTAAAGACTTTCGGGTATTCTTTTGAAAAATCTTTAGTATAAAAAATAACTTCGCATTTAAAATTACTTTTTAAACCTTCCTCTACAGAATTTATTCCTTCAACTATAAATTTATTTTCGCTTTGTCTGAATTTTTTCTGAATAAGAGAAGCAAAATATTTCAAATCACTCTTTGAAATCATAGGAGAGGTTTGTAGTCCTGTTTATTATAATTATCCTGATCATCTTCAAGTTTCTTTAAATATTCCCAGGAATAAATCCCTGTATTATGTCCATCTTTCCAGGTTATTTGAATAGCATAATCTCCCACAACTTCGATGTTTTTAATCTCATACATTTCAGGAGTAATTACGGATGGTTTTGGTGGTCTGTAAGTTTTAAGCAGAATAGTTTCACCTTTGCACGATGCACAAGGACATTCATCACGAAGATACTTTAAATTCAATTCAGTGACTGATTTGTCATCCCATTTTATTTTCAGAGTTTTAGATTTTGTAATATTAATTTTTTCCGGACTCATATTGAAAACCATAAAAGAAAATTTTTTTAATTAATAAAAGATAACTTTTTCATTCATCAAATTGAATTAATAAATAGGTGAAATAGTTGTTCAAAATTTTATAGTATTTTGAGTTAAGAAATGTTGAAAAATAGATAGTTGTGTTGAATGCAAAAAAATACTAATTTTGTGCTCTGATTTTTAAGCTGGTGTAGCTCAGTTGGTAGAGCAGCTGATTTGTAATCAGCCGGTCGGCGGTTCAAATCCGTTCACCAGCTCAATGGTGCGAAAATCGAAAGAATTCGCACCTATTTTTATCCCATCCTTCCATTTTATTCGATTTTTACCTAATTAAGCTTTTATTTTTGCCAATAGAAACTAATATTTAGTTAGTCATTTTTCAGTAATATTAAAATTCCATGAAAGAAATTAGAATGCTTGCAGCGATCATGTTTACAGATATGGTCGGTTACACTGCAATGATGCAGGAAAATGAGACTCGTGCAAAAAAACTTCGTGAAAGACATCGTGAAGTAATGGAAAAGTGGACGAACGAACACAGAGGTCAGATTCTTCAATATTTTGGTGATGGAACACTTTCAATATTCGGCAGTGCAATTGAAGCGGTGATGTGCGCCGTGGAAATTCAAAAGGACTTACAAACTGAACCAAAAGTACCATTACGTATAGGTATTCACTCTGGTGATATAGTTTATAATGATGAAGGTATTTTTGGAGATGGAGTGAATATTGCATCACGTATAGAAAATCTTTCTTTACCAGGTAGTGTATTAATTTCTGAAAAGATTAATTCTGAATTGGTAAACCAGGAATCAATTTCAGCCAGGTTCATTGGATCATTTCGACTAAAAAATGTAAAAGTGCCCATAAAGATTTATGCTATTGATGATAGCAAGTTAGTTGTTCCAAAACGTGACCAGCTTGAAGGGAAAATTACTGTTTCAGATAACTCAATAGCTGTTCTTCCTTTTGTGAATATGAGTATGGATAAAGAGAACGAATATTTTAGTGACGGTATTACAGAAGAAATATTGAATGCATTAGCAAAGGTTGATGGTCTAATGGTTACATCAAGAACTTCATCATTTTCATTAAAAGGAAAAAATAAAGATGTAAGGGAAATTGGAAAAATTCTCGGTGTAAAATCTATTCTTGAAGGAAGTGTTAGAAAACAAGGGCAGAGAATAAGAGTAACGGCGCAGTTAATTAATGCTGAAGATGGATATCATAAATGGTCTGAAACTTACGATAGAAATCTTGAGGATATTTTTGCTGTTCAGGATGAGATTGCTTCAACCATTTCAGCACAGCTTAAGAGGACATTTTCAATTCACTCTGCATCCCAAAATCTTGTTAAAATCCCAACTGATAATATTGACGCATATAATCTTTATTTGAAATCATTGTTTCATTGGAATTCCTGGATTCCAACAGAAGTACTTAAGGCAATAAAATTTTGTGAGGAAGCTATTAAACTTTCTCCCGATTTTGCATTGGGCTATTCACATCTTTCTGCCTGTTATGTTTATCTAGGTGCTGTCGGTTTTATGCCAAATGAATCCGTTTATCCAAAAGCAAAAGAATATGCTTTAAAATCTCTGGAACTGGATGACTCTCAGGCCAATTCTCATATCTCCCTTGCAATGGTATTATACTTTAATGATTGGGATTGGAAAGGTTCTGAAAAATGTTTTTTAAAAGCTCTTGAGTTGAATCCAAATTCAGCACAGGCTCACCAATATTATTCTATGCTGCTTACAACCTTGGGTTATCATAAAAAAGCTTTAAAGGAAGCAGAACTTGCGTTTCAACTTGATCCTTTGAATGCTCCTGTAAGTCATATACTTGCATATGCTTATTTTAATAACCATCAGATTAAAGAAGCTTTTGCACAACATAAAATAACTATTGAACTTGAACCGGGATTTGGTGATCGATGGAATAGCGAAGCCTGGATGCATATCCATACAGGAAATTATACAGAAGGAATTAAACTGATGAATGAAGTCATTCGTCAACCTGAAAATAAACCACAAGCATTGGCCGGATTAGGATATGCCTTCGCAAAGTTAGGTGAAATTGAGAAAACAAAAGATTATTTAACCCAGCTTGAAGAAATTCAGGCTAATGGTGGCAATTACTTTATGGAGATGGCAATATTCTATATAGCCTTGAATAATATGGATAAGGTTTTCGAACTACTTGACATCGCCATTAAAAAAAAATGTGGTGGAATGAATTTTATACAGGGAAATTACTGGTGTGATATCCATAATGATCCCCGGTATAAATTGATTCTTCAAAAGATGGGAATTCCGGCAGAATAATTAATTTTTTTCGTATCAAATCTATTATTGAAAATTTTCTTGTAAGAGTTAAAATATTTTTAATTTACTTCGATAATGATTTTATTGTCTCTAAGAATTTTCACATAAAATCTACCTGCAATAATTTATCATCAATTAACTATTTAATTTTATTCTGATTTATCCCAATACACTAAATCTTTGAATTTTTCAAAAAGAAACACTTAAAGGTTTGAAATTTCACATTTTTCAAAGATTTTTAGGGCATTATTATTGTAAAAGTATATCATAACTAATTGTGAGGGCAAAATGTTATACATATACATAGGAATGTTTATTTTCCTGGGAATTACTCTTTATAGAAAAATTAGAGTATTAGGTTAGATTTTAATGACTTGGGTGAGGGCATTTTCACTGCTCGGTAATAACCGGGCAGTTTTTATTTTAAATAAAAATAGAATCTGATTATCTCTTTGATATAAAGAGAGTATTATGAGAAACTTGCGGTTTAATACTATGTTTATTAATCATAAATACTGCATCATTATACCACTTAATGAATCTGTCGCAATGATGGGAAGTGCCGAGTGGATATTGTCTCATCTTCCAGCGATTTTTTTCCCCCTGGTTATGGTAAATACCGCCGGCATTATATGCACATGCAACTTTGGGTGGATCCAGGTTCGTTTTTTTTCCTTGCTGAGAAATGTAAGCTACTCCTGCCTGAATTGAATTTGAAGGATTTTCCAGCCACTTTGCTGTTACCTTTTCTTTTCCTAAAACTGAAGCAGCTGTTGATAATAAAGCTTGCATTAAACCGACACTAACTCTGTGTGGAGTTTTTTCATCTGATATAAAGCCAGGCTCTTCTCTTCTTGCTTTTTCATTATTACCAGATTCAGTTGCGATAGTTGCAATAATTAATTCGCAGGGCACACTGAATTTTTTTGTCCATTTATTAATTTCTTTGTTTCTGCTTTCCCATATTTTAGTAACAGTTGCAGGCTTTCCTGAAGTCCTTTCTATTCCGCTATCTTTTATTTCAACACCGTTTTCAACTAATCTCCACTTAATTCCATCAGGGAAAGCGGAATGATATTTTGTTAATCCTGAAAAATCAATTTCTATTTTTTCAGATTTTTTTTCTTTTAATTTTACTTCAATATCTTCCGGGATTTTTATTTTCTGTCCCGCTTTAATTTTATCAGGGTTGCTAACATTGTTTAACTCTGCAATCAATTTATATTTTGACGAACTTCCCAGAAATCTTTTCGCAATTTTTCCAAGTGTATCACCTTTTTTAATTGTATATGTTTTCATATAACTCCCAAAAAAATTTATAGATGTTAATTATTAATGGATATAAAAGCAATTGGGTAAAATAATGAAATGAATAAGCATGGTTGACCTTGTTTCTGTATGCTTATTCCGTTAAGTTTTTGAACTGTTTTTTGTATTTTTATTAAAATTCTGCATAAAAAGAGGAATTTATGTCTGATAAACTTATCGAGTGTGTCCCTAATTTTTCAGAGGGGCAACATCCTGAAATTATTAAACAAATTACTGATGAAATTGAAAAAGTTGAAGGTGCTCGATTACTTGATGTAGATCCCGGTTATGATATGAACAGAACCGTTGTAACTTTTGTGGGATCTCCTGATGCTGTAAAAGTTGCTGCTTTCAATTCGATTAAAAAAGCTTCTGAATTAATTGATATGAGCAAACACAAAGGTTCACATCCAAGAATGGGAGCTACAGATGTTTGTCCTTTTGTTCCAGTTAGCGGAATTACTACTGAAGAATGCATTGAGCTTTCTAAGGAAGTTGCAAAAAGAGTTGGAGAAGAACTCGGTATCCCTGTTTACCTTTATGAAAAATCAGCAACAAAACCTGAGAGAGAAAATCTTGCAAAAATTCGTCAGGGTGAATATGAAGCACTTGAAGAAAAATTAAAAAAACCTGAATGGAAACCTGATTTTGGTCCTGCAAAATTTAATGCAAAAGCAGGAGCGACAGTTATCGGAGTAAGAGAGTTTTTGATTGCATATAATATCGATTTAAACACAAGAGAAGTAAAACACGCAACAGATATTGCATTTGAAATACGAGAGAAGGGAAGATCAGCTCGAAAAGGAAATGATGGTAATTTTTATTACAAGAGTGAAGATATTTTAAAATACGAAAATGGAAATTATCCTTGCGGTGATTGTGATTTTATCGGGAAGACAATCAAAGAAACGATCGATCATTGTAAAAAGAAACATAGTTATGATCTCGCAGATATTCTTGAACAGCATGGAATAAACCCTGAAAAACCGGAAGGTCAATCGGTTAAAAAACCGGGTAAGTTCAAATACTGCAAAGCAATTGGCTGGATGGTACCGAAATTTGATCGCGCACAAATATCAATCAATCTTACAAACTACAAAGAAACTTCAATGCATCATGTAATTGAAGAGGCAAGAAGACTGGCGATGGAAAGAGGACTGGTAGTTACAGGTAGTGAAATAGTTGGAATGGTTCCGTTTCCAGCATTACTTGAAACGGGAAAATTTTATCTTAAAGCTCAACACAGATCAATTGGAGTTCCGGTTAAAGATATTTTGAATACTGCTGTTCAATCTCTTGGATTAAATGACGTTTCAGAATTCAAAATTGAAGAAAGAGTTTTAGGACTTCCGAAAAATCTTGATACAGCTTTAGTCGAAATGAAGTTGAATGATTTTGTTGATGAAGTTTCCCGTGAATCACCGGCACCGGGCGGCGGCTCAATTGCCGCATTAGCAGGTGCTTTGGGTGCATCACTTTCTTCAATGGTAAGTAACTTAACTGCAAATAAACGTGGAAGTGAAGAAGTTGATAAAATCTTGAATGATGCAGCGGAAGAATGCCAGCAGATAAAAGAACAACTCGTTAAGGCAGTTGATGAAGATACAAATGCTTTCAATGCTTATATGGAAGCGCGCAGACTACCGAATAAAACCCTTGAGGAAAAGAAAGCACGCGAAGAAGCAATGCAGGCAGGATTAAAACAAGCAGTGATGGTTCCGTTAAATACTGCAAAGCAAAGTTACAGAGCAATTGAAATCGCAGAGGATGTTGCAAAGAATGGTAATCCAAATTCAATTACCGATGTGGGAGTAGGTGCACAGAGTGCATACACCGGAGTACTTGGCGGAATTTATAACGTGCTTATAAATCTTAAAGATATTAAAGATGAAAAGTTTGTAGATGAGATGAAAACTGCCTGCGCTGAAATGAAAAATAAAGCACAGAAAAAATTGAGTGATGTTTCAAGTTTTGTTGAATCAAAGCTTTAATTAAAACACAATAGAACGCAGATTTGACTGATTCCGCAAATTAATTTAATTTTTTCTATCTGTGTTAATCCGTTGAATCCGTGTTATCAGTGTTCTATTCTATTTAAAATCACTATTCCTCACTCTCAACTTCAAACTTTACTATTTCGTAGCCTTTGTAAGTTTCGTAGGCAGCAAAAATAACTCCGCAAAAAACTGAAACCATTCCAAGTAAAAATAAGGTAGTTATAAAACTGTTGAGTCTGGTTAAGTCAAGTAGATAACCAAAACCAATAAGCAGGGAAGTAATTACAAACAAAGCTACAGCAATTGTATAAAACAAAACTGCGTTACGGACTAGCTTAACACGGAACACTAGCTTTTCAAGCTGCTTGGTGAGGCTTTCAAACCTGATGTTTTCCTGAGGGTTTAAATCTTTGTCCTGCATTTTATTCAGATTTCTTCTTCTCTCTTCATTCAAAAGACGAACTCTGTTAACTACAAGTGAATATTTATTATTCATTCCGAGTAAAAGCAAACCACAAGCCGAGATCATTAATCCCGGTGCGAGCATTAATTGAATTATTTGTACAATAGATGAAATGTCTGGCATAATTTTAAAAATGTTTTTTATAAATATAATAAAAAGGAAAGTGACGGTTTTTAGATGTAGATGTCATTGCGAACGAAGTGAAGCAATCTTTCTTTTTGTTTGAGATCACTTCGCTTCGCTCGTGATGACAGTCGCGGTTACTCATAAATCTCATAAAAAGTATTATCATAAAAGAAACGAACATTCTGACCGAGTGCAAGGAATTGAGATGTTCCTGGTTTATCATTTAACAACTTGAAGTATTCATCAGAATTAAATTGAATTCGTCTTTCATCTTTCGTCTTACGTTTCTGCAACTCCGAGTCTACCCAGAATTTGCCGCTTTGGTAAACTGCTCTTCCCTGGATATTCTTTACCTGCTGTGTTAAATTCTGCTCGTTTCCTTCAAGATCCTTGTAATTCATTCTTCCCGAACCTTGTTTTGTTTCACCATAATTGGTTGCACGGTTTAGATTTTGAACTTCTTCACTTGCGGTTATGCTTCTGTTGCCGCTTTTCAATTTCATAGCATCAAAATCTCCCGCAGATTCCTGTCTGAGAATTGGAGCAGGAGGAAGAGTTTGGAAGTCATTTGCAAGTTCATTTCTTCTCAATCGAATTTCTTCATCTTCCATAATTAAATAACTTGTGTAGGGAGTTACAATTCCGAACTCTCTGGCAAGCTGGGTGATTTCATCAACCAGTTCTTTGTCTTCACCGTTTAATCTTATTTGATCAAGTAAATAACCAATTCTTCTCGATGCCCAGAGAGGCGGAATGAAATCATAATCATCATTGTCATTTGTAAAATCAGTATTTATTGAAAAGGATTTTTGTTCACCTTTCACTGTTCCGTTTAATGTAATTTTTGATGAACCACTTCCTGAATATCTTCCGAAAATAGTTATGCTTGATCCTTTAAACATATCAGGCAAATCATTTGGGTAAGTCTGGAATGTTCTGATTCCACCAAAGTTTAATGAAAGATTTGTCAATACCGGTGATTGAACTTTATCATAAAAGTTTGAGATTTTAATTTCTATATCTTCATTTTCTGAAATATATGTCCTGTAAGCTTTTGTCTGCTCTGTTATTTTATCGAGAAGGTGAGTATTAATTTCATTCCCAATTCCGAAAGTGAAAATGCGGATATTTTTTGAGTTAGAGTTTTTTAATTTTTTCAACAGCATTTCATCTTTAGTTTCACCAATTGTTGGTTTGCCGTCTGTAATAAATACTATCAGGTGGGTCCTCTCAGGGTTTCCCTTCTCATCCAATGCTAACTTTAAAGCATCTTCAATGTTTGTACCCCCGACCGGTTTTAAATCGTTAATGAATTTAATTGCCTTTTTTTGGTTAGTTTCATTTGCAGTTTCAATCTGGTTGAAAAGTGAATATGCTTCAGTTGAAAAACGGATTATATCAAATCCGTCATTTGAATTCAGATTGTTTACACAGTAAAGTAAAGCCTTTTTTGCCTGCTGCATTTTATCGCCCGCCATACTTCCGGAAACATCGAGAACAAATGTTATGTCTTTTGCATCAACACGGTTTTGATCTATATTGAATGAAGGAGAAGCGGTCAGAAGAAAATAACCATCTTCATTCCCGGTTTTATAAGTGAGAAGAGATAAACCGACTTCATCGTTATTCGTATTGTAATAAAGTTTAAAATCAATATCAGGTTTTGTATTTTCTTCTTCGAAAGAAACAATTGCGTGCTTGTTTGATTTATGGATTACATCAATCGAATGAGTGGGGGAGTAAACTGTTTTAATTTTGTTATTTGTTTTTAGATCAACTTTAACCGAAACATTTTTTACCGGCTTTGCAGAAAACTTTTCGGTATTGAGCGGATAAACATATTCGTACATTCCATTATCTGAATCTAAAATTTCTCTATAGCTGATGCTTATTTTTTTATTGCTTCGTGGTTCAATCGGGAAAATTCTTACTTTAAAAATTCCCTGACCGGAATATTCCAGCAGAGCAGGATCTTTAATTTGTCTTACAATATCTTCGTAAATTTTTCTTGCTTTATTTGCATCGAGCAGTTCGGCAGAAACCATTTCGCCATTAATTTCCATTTCAAAATCTTTAATGACTGCTCCTTTTGGAATCGGGAAAATGTAATAGCCTTCTAATCTTGCGTTAGATGGATTGTAAAATTCCTGGTCGATTGAAGTTTCAGCAACGTTACCGTTTATTTTTACATTAACATGATGGTAAACTACTTCAAGCGGAAACGGAGTTTGAGGCGGCTGTGGTTTTGGAACAATTATTAATCCATCTGCAAAAGCTGTTTGTACTATTAAGAATAGAGTAATTACGATTGACAGTGTCCTTATAATTGTTTTCATTTTTACACCTTATGGTTTTATTGTCATTCCGAACTTGATTCGGGATCTCACAAACAAATAAGATGCTGAAACAAGTTCAGCATGACAAAATAAATTTTACTCGAATTTATAATTCTTTTTTCCGGCTTGTTCCCTGATAATTTTCAACATTGCTGCATCAAGAGTGTTATCCTGGTTCTGAGATAATTTTTCAGAAACGAATTTATTTCTTTTTTCTTCCAGGTTTTGAATTTTATTTTGGATTGATTTCCTCTCTTTTGCCTTTTGTTCAACATAACCTTTACGTTCTTCTTTAGTCATATTTTTCATTTCTTCAGGCAGTTGATCTTTGGGTAAATCTTCAATTTTTACCATGCCTTCTTTATCAGCATCAACAAGATCCCACGATTCATTTTTATATTGCCCGCTGGATTTAGTTACAGTTCTCTCAACTAAAACTGATGATGAAAGACTTCCGGCATTTTGATCTTGCTCTGATTGCCGTTTTTTGTACTCGTCTCCATAATACCCATAAGCAATATATGTGCTGTTCAATTGCTGCCCGAGTTTTACAAGTTCATCATCATATGGAGTTTCGATATGGACAATTTCCTGGTTCTGATCGATGTTTATATATTTTCCGTCTGCCAGATCAGCTCCATCTTTCCAGTTTGTCTGCACACCTTCATTATAATCGCCGCAATAAATTGTATTTACAATTATCCCCTTCGAGATTGCATCTTGGCAAGCTTTCCTGTAATCAACTTTTCCCTGGGTGAAAGGTTCATTTCCGGCAATGAAAATAACTTTGAGGTCGTCGTTGCTTTTCATCCATTTCAAATCTTTTATAGCTTTTGAAATTACAGTTCCACAATATTCGCTTCCCCCATTTGTCTTAAGCTTAAAAAGTTCCTCCGAAATTTTATCAAGATCATTTGTTAATGGTGTAACCAATCTTACATATCCTTTTTCAGAAGAGAGATTATCATTTCCATATTCATAAAGCGCAACATTTAGATCGATATTTTCGCCGTTTCTTTTAGAGCGTGACATCTCGTTTACAATTTTCCAGAGCTGGGATTTTGCCTGATCAATTAATCCGTCCATGCTGTTGCTTGTATCTAAAAGAATTGCAAGTTGTACTGTGTTGTTTTTGGGATTTTGGCTGGAGATTGAAATATCTCCGAAAAAGAGAAATGTTAAAAGAAAGCTGAAAAAGAAAGCGATTGAACTTTTCATATAAAACCTCCGGCGCTGAATATTATAATAATTTTTCAGCTTGCACTATTGTTAATGATGAAAAGTTCCAGGGCGGTTAATATAATTGGAAAATATTTTAACAGTAATTAAGCTAAAATAAATTCTGTCTATTTTTTATCTTCTGCCGAAGAAGATATGCCCTTGTTTCTTGCATAAATAACAGACAAAATAACTAATGCAGCTCCAAGTACGAGAAAAGATAAAATTTTATAACTTGTCTCTGAGCTTGTAATCCCAATTACGAATACGTAAAGTACAGTAAGCATGAATGTAGCAAGAGACATCCACCTGTACTTAATACTCTTAAGCAGAACACTCAATATATAGTAAAGAATTGCGACAACGATCCAGGCAATTGCTACCAATCCACTTGGGAATAGATGAAATAAAGAGTATGGAATGATTAATAAAGCTGTTAGTAAATAGGCGTTTCTCATTTGTTCAGTAGTCAGTTCTAGTCTGTTCTTCTTCCAGTTTAGTATTCTTGCACTTAACAGTGAAGCAATTCCAAAGCTCAGACTTATTCCGCCAGTTGTTCCAGTCATTACCAGGAATGCCAAGAAAATTAAAAGATAAATAAAAAAGTTAGCAACGATAATAAACTTTGATCTGAACCAGATAGCGGTTGATATTACGAGGATACTTTGCCAGCAAAGCCACATAAAGTAGTCTGGTTTATTAAATTGCAAAATGATCGCTATACTCAATGCACCATAACCTGTCATAGCATAGAAAAAAGTAGCCATTCTACTTTTTTTCTCAGTAAAAAATAGTATGGCAAAAACAAGGAAAATTAGTGAAGCAAATAAGTTAAATAGTTGTCCATTTGAAGGGCTGGAAAGAAGTGTAACAAGCAGAAATAATCCATAACCAAGTGCAGTATTTATAAATATTCCGGTACCGGAGATTAAATTTTCTTCGTAATTCTTATCCAGGTAAAAACTTAAACTATAAATTATGCTATAAACCAGAATGAAAAGAAGGTTTAAAGGTTGGTCAGAAATAATTTTCAGCTCATTTCCCATCAATGGATTGTTAATAAACCATAATAAGTGAATGAAATAAGTTAATCCGATTACGAAGCTGAGAAGAATTTGCCATTTAAACTTAATTTTTAAAAATGAACCAGTGATAGAAATGACAATGAGAGTCAGGAAAATCAAATATGGTGAGTCGCCTATCAATGCAACAATAGAAAAAGCAGTAATTCCAAGTGCTGCCAGGTAAGGTGAATCTCTTTTGACTGCGGCGAGTACTATTAAACCTGATATCACATAAATTATTGGAAGTACGATATTAAGATTATTTATTATCGGATCAGTACTAAAGAAGTGTAAACGAATAGCTGCTAAATAAATAACTATAAATCCACTGCCAAGTAGATATCCCTGTAGATAAGGAATTCTCTCTTTTCCAATTTGACCAATTGAAATTAATCCTATTCCAAGGATAAATCCCAAAGCACTTGGTATTATTTGATTTATTCCTTCAAAGGGTAAAGTATTTGCAATCAGACAACCAATTAAGAATACAAATATTCCAAGTTTAGCGAACCAAAATTGTCCGATTTTAAACTCGAGTTCCTCATCCTTATCAGATTTAACTTTTGAGACTGCGGTTTTTTCCTCATTTTCGTCAACAATTTTAGGTGTTATATTTAGATAATTTTCAATCCTGGTTAATCTGTCATTGAGACCACGAAGTATATCAAGCATTTCCTTTGTTTCGGAATTAACAGAATTTTGTTCCATAATTAGCTCTTATAAAATTTCTTAGACTTTAAACTTTTTAAAATTATGTCAGGATTTATTTTCGACTTTCCTGAGTTTAATGTAAAGAATAATAACTAAAAAGGTTACAATAATTGTTGAAAATCCTAATCCAACTCTTCTGTAATAATAATCATTAATAGCTTCTTCACCACTTAGTTTTGCTTTATTTACAATCGTATAACCCTGGTCAATTTGTTCTTTAAATTTATCCAGATTAAATGAGTGAATTGTTGTACGTGATTGTATGAGGATCTGTCTGACATCTTTAAGTGAGAATGTTGCATCAGATACATCCATTCCTTTTTGAGAAGCTTCATCAAGAACATTTTTTGTTTCCCTATCTTCTGATTTTAAGCTGTCAATTAGAGTTTTTATAGTTCCGGCTACAATGAAGCCCTTAGTATTTTTTTCACTGCTATGACAATTTATGCATACCGCAGGTTTTTGTGTTCCAACCATTGCATCGGTTGCCGGTTCAACAAGATGATTTCCATGGCAACTCTCACATTCAGGATAATTATGTTCGTCGAAAGCTTTTTTGTGAGGGCTTTGTTCAAATAATTCCATATTTAAAACATGACATGTGCCACATACTTTTGAAATTGATTCAACACCGGGAGGCACAGCTCCATGGTTTCCATGACAATCATTACAAGAGGGTGAACTTAAATCACCTTTTTCCAGAAGTGCAATACCATGAACACTCTTAATATAATTTGCATACTGATCGGTTGGTATTTTATACTTTGCCATCAACTTAGCATCGCTATGACATCTTGAGCAGACTGAAGGAATATTTGTTGCATAAACAAGTGAACGCGAATCCTTTACTGGTTGAATGTTATGTGAACCATGACAACTTACACATTCTGCAGCATTTGGATCTCCCTTGGCATTCAAATGTCCGTGCACACTAGTTCGATATTTTGAAACCTGATCGACTGGCAAACCGGGATTATATTGTTTCATAAATTCAGCACTGCTATGGCAACTTCCACACAACTCCGTGACTTTTGTCGGATATACTTTTGAGGAAGGATCTTTAACATTTTTAATGTTGTGTACACTGTGACATGTTACACAATCAGCTATTGGTCCTTCATTGTTAAATGTTGGCTGAAAGTGAATTGAGATCTTAAGATTTTCATATTGATCTGTTGGAATATTTGAACCATATCTTTTCATTCTATCTGAATCAGCATGACAGTTAACGCAAACTTGATATCGATTGACACGTGATGGGACACCAATAAATCCCTTTTCCTTACTCATTGCAACATCCATATCATCAGAAGTTGCATCACCGCCGTGGCAGCCAGCGCAGGTAATTCCTTTTGTAAAATGAATATCTGACTTATAAAGCTTAGCATGAGTATCATCTAAATCTAAATGGCAAGTAATACATTGATCGCTAGTTTGAGCTTGAAGGGTACCAAATGCTAAGATTAGTAACAGAACTGAAACCGCAATATTTATAATTTTATTTTTCATATCTGACTCCTAATCCAAAATAAAACCAAGGATGGTAAAAACAATAATAAAGATGATTACAAAGATTCCTACATAGGTTAATAATCTGTTTTTATTTCCCTTAGCAGTTTTTCTATCCCAAACAGGTACAATTGCCCAAAGAATTACGCCTATTCCAAAAAGAAGAACGCCAACTAATTCACCAGGTAGGAAAAGAATTTCCCCCGGAAGAAATTTGAAAACCTGAAACATAAAAAGAAAATACCATTCGGGTTTAATTCCTACAGGTGCAGAAGAAAAAGGATCTGCCTTTGTACCAAGCTCCCATGGAAAGAAAACAGCCAGAATAGCAAGAATGTTTATAACTATTAACCAAATCAAAAGTTCACGCATAGCAAAGTTGGGGAAGAATGGAATGGTTTTCTTTTCGCTTTCCGGCAACTTTTGATAGTCTTCAGGTTCCGCAATTCCTTGCCTTTGTATCATCAGGAGGTGAAGCGTCAAAAGGATTACAAATATTCCAGGGAATATTGCAACGTGAAATCCAAAGAATCTTGAAAGAGTAGCTCCGGTTACATCTGTACCGCCTCTTAATAACTCTAAAATCGGTTCACCGATTAAAGGTACTTGCCCAACTATATCTGTTCCAACCTTTGTAGCAAAAAATGCAAGTTCATTCCAAGGCAATAGATATCCGCTAAAACCGAATGCCATTGAAATTATTAGTAACCCAAATCCGGTATACCAGGTAAGTTCACGAGGTTTTCTAAATCCTTTAAGAAAATAAACTGAAAACATGTGAATGAAAACGGCAAGAACCATCAAGTTGGCTGACCAGCTATGAACCGATCTAATTAGCCATCCAAAACTAACTTTTGTTGAAATGAACCGGACACTTTCATATGCGAGATCTTCAGTGCCTTTGTAATACATCAATAACAATATTCCAGAAATTACCTGTACAACAAAAAGAAGAAGTGCAATACCTCCGAAATAATACCAGATAGTCTCGCGGAATTTTGGAACAGATTTCTTTTTTGCAAATTCAAGCAAACCTGAAAGATCATATCTTTCATCAAGCCAGCTTAAGATTTTACCTTTTGTGTTTTTATTTTTTTCTTCCATCAGGTAGCCTCCTCAAAAACAATAACTTCATTGTTCTTTATTGCAATACCATATTTTTGAAGAGGGGCTGGAGGTGGACCGCTGGCTACTCTTCCATTTAAATCATATCTGCCGTTATGACATGCACAATATATTTGACCATAGTCTTTTCTATATTGTACAATACAATCCAGATGTGTACATTCGGCACTAAAGGTAATGTAATCACCATTTTTTTTCCTGATTACAATTACAGGCTTGTTGCCGAACTTAATAATTTTTCCGCTATCTTTTTCCATATCTTCAACATTACCAATCTTAACGCTGGTCACTTTTACTTCGTCTAATGCCGGAGGTTCAAGGAATTTAAATACAGGAAACAGAAGGGAACCAATCCAGGCTATAAGTCCGCCACCAAGCAAGACATTAAGGAATTCCCTTCTTTTCTTTTTTGTTGAATTATTTGTGTGGTCACTTTGGATATTCTGCATATTATATCCTCAGAAAAATTGGTAGGAAAAGTTGTATCCGAAGTAATGATATCGGGTAGTTCATTGGAATTTAACCCCTATAAATTCCTTTCATTGTTAAATAAAATTGATTTGAGTTAATTATAAACATTACTCAAATATTAGCTTAATAATAGTGATTTTATTTCAAAGAATAAAATCTTTAATAAAAATAAATCTAATTTAATCTATCAGCCAATAATAAAGGGAATATATAGTTCTTCAACTTGATAAAAGAATCATACTACTTATTTCAAGCTATTTACGTGCATGGCAATCAACACAATTAAGTTCTTTAACATCCATTCCAAGATCTTCAGGGTGAACAAAATCAATACCTTTCATTGAAACTAGCGTATCACCACTACTTGTTGTTTGAGAAATTATTGTATGACAAAGATTGCAATCTCGTCTTATCATTTTTCCGTCATCAGAAAAATGTTTACCGTCATGACAACGAAAACACCCTGAGTCATAAATATGGGAGAGATGATTTGGATATTCTTTCCAACTTACATTCATACTGGGGAAATAGTTGCGATCATAAATTTTTTGCACTTCTTCAATAGCTTTATCTATTTTAATTTTATTTGTTTCTACTAATTGAGGATAATTCTTAGAATAAAAATCATTAATATTATTTGAAATACTCTCAAGTCCGAATTCTTTTGTTAAATATTTGTCATCCAGAGCATTAACAGCAACACTCTTTATGTAAGGTAAGTTCTCATCAATTCTGCCTAACGACATAGCAAGGTTTACAGATTTATCGGAAGGATAATAAATATGAGAGGGTCTATTATGACAATCAATGCAGTCCATTTTTCTCATATTTTCTTCAGGATAGTTTTTAATATCGAAATTCGCTGTTCTATCCTTGTAAATAATTTCTGTTCCATCCTTTTTTGTTTGTTTTACCCAGGGAATCACGTCACGTATTGAATCTGTATAAACGTATTCAATTTTATTTGCAATATTCATATGCCAATGAATTCCCTCAGCTCTTCCCAACCTGCTATTTCCACCACCTATTTTTAATAGCATTGAAATTTTTGACTTAGTATTTTTTTCATCATAAAGGTAATAGGAAGCTTCATATCTTATTTCACTAAAAAAATGTTCCGGCGA
The DNA here is from genome assembly GCA_963715745.1 of uncultured Ignavibacteriales bacterium. Taxonomy (GTDB): domain Bacteria; phylum Bacteroidota; class Ignavibacteria; order Ignavibacteriales; family Ignavibacteriaceae; genus CAWGJF01. The sequence continues at coordinate 2,994,222 of OY970271.1, read as the reverse complement.
ATGACACTGTTCACAAGTACCGGCAGCCGGTCTCAGATCTTTTACAGGAGTAGGAATTGGTTTTGAATATTTTTTAAAGAGTACAGAATAAACCTGGTACGATCCGGAAATTTTAGAACGAACAAACCATGTAGCTCCTGATCCAATATGACAATTCACACATCCTACTCTGGAATGAGGAGATTGTAAGTAGGTAGTATATTCGGGATTCATAACTTCGTGACAGATTTCTCCACAGAATTGATCTGTTTCAGAATATTCATATGCTTTATAACTTCCAAATGCAGAAAAGAACAAAAACAAAATTGTACTAACAGAAACTGTAATTACAAGCCTTCGCTGTTTTGGATCATTAAAATCAATAACAAGGAACCTGTGTTTTCTCACAATACCTTTTTCTAATCTTCTTCTTTCTCTTAATAATCCAATTATAACAAAGATGATCCCGATAAAAAGAAAAACAGGTAATATAATAAATGTAATTATTCCAAGATAAGGAGTAGAAGCTTCAGGAGAAAGTGCATCAAGTACTGTGAGGAATAAAATAAGACCAAAACTTAATAATGCAAGCCCTGCTCCAAAAATTGTTATGGGGTTATAAATATAAGAAGGAAATAATTTTCGCATAATTAAATTTTATTAGAATGTTGAAGATTGAATAAATTATCTATAAGCAAATATCATCGCATAAATAATCCATATTACAATACTAAATCCGATAGTAAGAGCCGCCCAACCAAAAATTTTCATTCCTTTTATTACGATAGGAGGATATTGCTCAACCATATACTTTTCAAGCTCACCTTTTTCAACCAATTCTTTATATTCTTCGGGACGGTCTAATTTAAATTCATCAAGTGGAACTCTTCCTGAAAAAATTACAATATCCATCGGAAATTTTTCAGGACGTAAATGTGTATTAAAAAAGTGAACTGTAAATATGAATCCAGTAGCAAGTAGAGCTTCATCACTGTGGATTATAGTTGCAACATTTATAAACCAGCCAGGTAAAAAATTTGTAAAGAATTCCGGAAACCAAAGAGTCATTCCTGTTGAACCGATTACAAACATACCCCAGAATACCGCAAAGTAATCAAACTTTTCCCAGTAAGTCCATCTTCCATATTCAGGTCTTTGTCCTCTTCCAAGAAACCATTTTAATGATCCTTTTAAATCCTGCCAGTCTTTTTTATTAAACAACATAGAATGATTGCCGCCAAGAAGTTTAATCCAGGAACCCCATTGTTTTCTTTTAACTCTGAATAGATCAACGAGATGTGTGATAAAAACTATTATCATTATTGTTGCAGCAAACCGATGGAGATATCCGGCAGATTCAAATCCACCGAAAAACCTGGATAGAACCCTTGCCCAACCAGTATATGAAAATTTAAGTGACATTCCGGTTAATGAGAGTGTGAGAAAACTAATTATCATGCAAACGTGAAGAATTCTGTTCAGCCGGGTGAATCTTAAAACATAACTTTGCTTTAAACTCATTCAGTATTTCCTTCTGATTGATTGCCTGAATCTTTTTCTTCAGCATTAAGCTCTTTAAGTTTTCTTCTCCACTGAAATGACTTTGGCAGCCAGAGTAATGTATGAGCACCCGCCAGGATAAAAGTTCCGACTAATAAACCAGTCATTCCCCAGAAAACCCAGAAAAGGATGGGATACTTTACCGGATCATGATGTGTTGCATGAGTAAGATAACCGGCAAATTGTCTGTTAGCAGAAGGATGACAAGTCTTACATGTGTTTACCACATTCTCCCTGCTTAATCTAGATTTTGGATCAGATGGAGGCAAAATATCATGTGCACCATGACAATCATAACATTTTGCTGTTTTGGTGTAACCTAATTGTGATACTTTTCCGTGGTAGGTGTCAAAATAAGTTTCAGCAATTTTTTCATGACATCTACCGCACTGATTCATAATTTCCAGTTTAAATCCGTCTGCATCTGTTCTTCTAATGGTATGCGCACTATGGCAGTCAGCACATCCTGGCAGTTGCTTGTCAGTTTTTGAAATAATTGGAGAATGAATACTTTTTACAAATTGATCTTCAATACCATGATGACATCTACCACAAGTTTCAGCTACATTTTTAGGATTAATACTGGATTCCGGGTTAGTGTGTGGAAGTTCCATATGCGCCGTATGACAATCAGTACAAGTTGCTGTAACAGTAAGTCCGCTTTTTAATAATCCTTTCCCGTGAATACTTTCGGTATAGTGTTCAATAATATCTTTTTCTTTTCCTTTATATCTAACAGCAGCCTTCTCACCTTCACGATGACAGGCTGCACAAAGATTTGGAATATTAGTAGCAAAAGTCCGGGATTCAGGATTTAATTTTCCAAGTATTCCATGAGTGCCGTGGCATTCTTTACAAGTTGGAGCATTCGAATCATTCTTTGCGAAAAGAGTTCCATGAGTACTCTTAGAATATTGAACGCCTATTTCATCATGACAAGAAGCGCACTGGACTTTTTGAGTTATTGTTTCACAAGGTCGGTGCTTTGAAACATTAACCTGTGAGTGACATTGACTACAGGCAATGTTTGTATGCCGGCTGCTTTTTAATTCTGAATAATTTACAAAAAGTGATCTGCCGTCCACCGAGGATTTAAGATTCGGGTTATCATGACAAATCAGACAATCTTTATCAGACATTCCATAATCATAAAAAACTTTCCTAATTTCATGCGGCTGATGGCAATCAACACAAGCAGGGAGAACGTGAGCTTGTTTTTCCCACAACTCTCCTTTAATTATTTTTCTGTGAACTGTTTCAATTTCAGCATGACACTTTGTACATGTTGCTGCAATATTATTCCTGGAGATGGTTGAACGTGGGTCAGTATGCGGTAAAATTCTATGGGCTGAATGACAGGACACACAAGTTGCTGCAACAATTAATCCTTTTAACAGAAGTCCTTCTCCGTGGATACTTTCAGAATAATTTTCTAGAATTTTATCCTGAGGTATATGCCTCTGAAGTTGAACTTGTGTGCCTTCCCGGTGACATCTTCCACAAAGAAATGGAATTTTCATTGGTGAAACAGCTGAATTACGATCTTTTACCGGAAGAATATCATGCTTTCCATGACAATCCTGACACATAGGAGCTAATTGATCACCTTTTGCACGTGCTTTACCGTGAAGGCATTCTTTATAAAGGGAAGCTTCTTCATCATGGCAAGTACCACAATCAACTGGAGTGTATTCAGTCCTGTGAGGAACCTCTTCCGGATCAATTTCTGAGTGACAATCAACGCAGGCAAGCTCGGCGTGGACAGATTTATTAAAAACATTTGGATTGAGATAAAGAGAAATTAATTTTCCATTCACTTTTTCTTTAAATCCGGAATCATCATGACATATAAGACAATCATCATTAGATTGAGCAAAACCCAATAACACTGGAAACAGAGAGAGCAATATCACACAGATAGTCTTTGATATTAACATTGATAAACTTCGGACAAAATTTTTAATCAGCTTATTCATCATCCAGATTAATATCTTTCTTTTTCAATTTTTCATATTCCAGAGGATGTTCTTCAGCCATTTCTTCTTCTGAAATTGTTCCTTTCCACCAGGCAATATTCATTGGATAAACATCCGGGTTAAAAATTACAAAGTAAAAATGCCAGACAACTATTGCCAGAAAGGCAAGCCATGCTTCATAGTAATGAACTGTTCTTGCAATATCCCAACCTAATTTTGTAAAAAGACCCATAAACGTATTATCGAACCACATAATTACACCGGTTGCTGTCATCACAATTGTACCCCAAACAAGAGCCCAATATTCTGCTTTCTCTACATAACTAAACCGATCAAGCTTTGGTTTCACTTTTGATATTCCAAGATTGAACATTGCAACACCAATTGCGTCTCTGAAATCCTGTAATTTGGGGAAAAGGTCTTTGACTAATTGTCTGCCACGTGGAGTTACAGAAATGTAAAAAATATGATACAGACTTACCGATACCATAACGACTGCTGAAATCCTATGGAGTAAACTTCGATACTCAAATACATCTGTGCTTAAGTCTCTAATATGCGAAACCCACCAGGCATTTGGATAACTTAGCATAAATCCGGTCATAACGAGTAACAGAAAACTAACAGCAAGTGCAATATGTTGTATCCTTTCATTTAATGTCATGCGTAAGTAAAGTGAATGTCCATGCGTTTCCTGGACCATCAAACCGCGCTGTTTCATCTTTTTTATTTTTGATTTCCTAAAGAAATCAAGAAGATTATGTATGAACATTCCACCTATTGTAACAGAAATAAGAATAATATACATCGTGGCGATTGTATAAATAATAGGCTCACTTTTTTCCTGTCTTGTGATGTGAATTTTTCCAATTGCAAAATTTTCATTTGCGCCCTTGTGGCAACCTCCGCAAGTCTTTGCCAGGTTTTTCTTGTTAATAGTTGAAGTTGGGTCTGAAGATGGTTTTATATTATGTATTCCATGACAGCTTGCACAATTTGCTACTTCTATTGAACCACCTGCAATAGCCAGGCCGTGATAGCTATCAGAAAAAGTTTTAAACCTATCAGTAGCAATTCCGTATTTGTTTGATAGTTTTAATGAACTATGACACGGGGAACAGACTTCTTTAGATAAATTCTGAAATGCAACCGGTGATTGAGGATTATTATGCTTCAGAATGTTATGTTCACCGTGACAATCAGTGCAAGTCGGTGCATCCATGTTACCCTTGGCAAGTGCAACACCATGAATGCTTCCATTATATACTTCAGCAATTTTACTGTGACATTTTCCGCAAGTCTTTGAAATGTTTTCTTTAAATGTTGGAGAATCTTCTTTTGTACTTTTTAATATTTCATGTGAACCATGACAATCAACACAGTTTGCTGCTTTAGGATTGCCGGAGTTTAATGCAGCTCCATGAACACTTTTTTCATAAAGTGTTATAAAGCCGGCGGTTGGTGCAGTTCTGGATCTTACTTCCGGATTATCCTCATGACAAGAAAGACACAATTTTTCCTGGGCAATTTTTATCGCTACTGAATCCTGAGGAGAATGAATTTTAGCAATAGGATTTTTATGACATTGTAAACAATTGGGTGCTCCTAACATTCCTCCTTTAAAAGCATTATAGTGAGCTGAAGACAGGTAAAGTTTTGCATTTTCCTGATGACATTTCCCACAAGAGGCTGCTAAATTTTCAACATTCCAACGTTCACCCTTTGCAGTTGGGTCGGTAGGGTAATGATTATTATGACAGGAGAGACAATTTGTATCTTTGGTTTTTTCACCGCCGGCATATTTAAGAAGCCTTGGATGAAAAAGATGCTTTACGAGATCTTTCTGATGACAGTCACTGCAATTTTTAGGTGTTAGGTTGTCACTGTGAGGCATTTCTTCAGGATCAAAATTAATATGGCAGGAAACACATTTCAGGTTAGCATGTTTATGTGCTTCAAACTTTTCCTGACTTACATATATCGAAATTTCTTTCCCATTTTTTTCCATTGTCATCGTGTCATCATCATGACACATCAAGCAATCATCATTCGATTGGCTGAAGGAGAATGCTGCAAATAATACTAATTGTAATAAGGCAAGAGGAATAGTTTTTCTTAATTTCATAACAAAGAAAGAGTGATACTTTTAAAATGATTTGAATTTTTTTGAGAGCAAGAAAAAAAAATTATTAACATTATTGCTGAACAATACTTAACAAGAAGCGACATCCATTTAACCCGGTTTTTTCCATAGCGAATATTCAGTAATAACATTATTTATAATTATGAAGTGAAGGTTTATTCCTATTTCTCACAACTTTTTGATTGCTACACTTAATTTTTTAATAAGTAAATGAAAATGCAAATGCGAACAGGGCAACAATCCCGGAAATAAAAAGAATGTATGATACTATGTTTTTCATTTTAAATTACTTTAGTTGACACAATGTTTTTTAGTCTAGATATTATTAGCTTAATTCAAACTAAATACCATCGTAAAACCCCTAAAATGAACTAAAAACAAAGGAAAATGAGTATTATTTTCTCAGTGCCGAGAATAAAAAATTGCTAATTCGCATCTATTAGAAATGTTTTGAAGTAAATAAATAAATATTAAAAATTCAGATAATGAAATAATTAGAGTTTAATATCCAACTCCTTCATCTTTCTGTATAAAGTTGATAAACCCACCTGCAAAGTTTCAGCAGTCTTTTCTTTATTGTTCTCACTACTCTCAAGTGCTTTTAGAATAGCATCTTTCTCAAATCTTCTTACTGCATCCTCAAGTGATCCTGAAAGTGGAAATTCTATTCCACTGCTGTAAGAACGAAATGTGGGCGGAAGATGTTCTGGTTGAATAAAATCTTCTTTACAAAATATTACAGCTCTTTCGATTGTATTTTCCAGTTCTCTTACTTCACCCTTCCATTCATGATTAAGTAAAGCCCGCATTGCTTCATTTGATATACCTTTTATACTTTTATTCATTTCCTTTCTATACTTATCAAGAAAGTGATCAGCAAGCAAAGGAATATCTTCTTCTCTTTCTTTTAATGAAGGAATATGAATATCTACAACATTTAATCTGTAAAATAAATCTTCACGGAAGTTTCCTTTATTGACTTCTTCCTGTAAATCTTTATTGGTTGAAGCAACAAACCTTACGTTAACTGGTAATGTTTGTGAAGTACCAACAGGTGTGTATTCTTTTTCCTGGATTGCTCTTAATAGTTTTACCTGCAGATTCAAAGGCATATCACCTATTTCATCCAGGAAAAGTGTACCGCCTTCAGCAGCTTTCATATATCCTTCTTTATCAGAAATTGCACCTGTAAATGCACCTTTTTTATGGCCAAAAAGTTCGCTCTCAATCAGGTTGTCAGAAATTGCACCGCAATTAACTACAATGAATGGTTTATTTTTTCTTATTGAATTGTAATGGACAGCTTTAGCAACAAGTTCTTTACCAGTTCCACTGTTACCTGTAATCAAAACAGTTGACTCAGTGTCAGAAACTGCTTCAATCATTTCAAAAATTTTTGATATTGCCTTACTTTTCCCAACTATATTTTCGAAATCAAAATCCCGCTGTAATTCTTTTCTTAAAACTCTGTTTTCTATAATGAGATCCTTCATTTCAAAAAATCTTTTTACCTTAACTAAAAGCTCATCGAATTCTACAGGTTTTAAAATGTAATCGCTTGCACCGTTACGAAGTGCAGTAATAGCTGTTTCGAGTGAACCAAAAGCTGTTACAACTATTGTTGAAGTCTGGATGTTCATTTTTCTTATTTCTTCCAGTAACTCTGTGCCTTTCATTTCAGGCATTTCCAGATCAGTAATAACAAGATCAAAAAATTTATCTTTTAAAATTTCGAAGGCAACTTTACCGTTTTCAGCTTCCTCAACCTCATATCCCTCATTTGTTAAAATATACGATAAAGATTCTCTTATAATATCTTCATCATCAACTACTAAAACTTTATATGGCATTTTTTTTCTCTTATTATTTTTTATTTCGGAAATTTAATTATGAATATTGTTCCTTCTCCAATGTTACTGTTTACCTTAATTTCACCCTGGAAACTTTTAATAATTCCGTAACTTACCCATAATCCAAGACCCGTTCCTTTTCCCTGTACTTTTGTTGTAAAAAAGGGTTCAAATATTTTTGATAAATTTTCTTCTTCAATCCCGGGACCATTGTCAGTAAATGTTATCATTACATCGTCATTAATCACTGATGATTCAACAACAATCTGTTTTTCATTATTCTTTTGTTGATCACTAAATGCATCTACCGCATTCAATAATATATTTACAAAAACCTGTTCAAGCTGATCAGCAACAAGCGGAAGATTAGGAACTTCAGAATTTAGCTTTACAATAAATTCAATATCCTTAGCTTTGGTTCCGACTTTTGTTATTTCAACAGCTTCCTGAATGCAATTATTAATGTTAGTTAACTGTAGTTCGTAAGTAGAAGGACGTGAAAAATCGACAAGATCCCTGATGATTTTTGATATTCTGGTTATCTGGCTTTTTACTAAACCAAGCTTTTCAATAATAAAAGGATCCTCTGTATTTCTTTGGGCTACCTGAACTAAAGCTGAAATGGATGCAAGAGGATTACCAACTTCATGTGCAACTCCGGCTGCAAGTGTGCCGATACTTTCCATTTTCTGGGTTTGCATTAATTGTTTTTCAAGGGTTCTTTTTTCTCCCATATCTCTGTGAATACCAAAATAACCTGTTATTTTTCCTTCAGGATCTATGATAGGAGAAATCAAAAGTTGAGTATAAAATGGTTCACCACTTTTCTTTTTATCTTCAACCTCACCAAACCAAACTTTTCCACTTGAAATAGTTTGCCACATTCTATCCCAGAATTTTTTTGAATGTTTTCCACTGCCGAAAATCTTAGGATTTTTTCCGATAAGTTCCTGTTTACTGTATCCGCTTGTTTTAACCATAGCATTATTAACATATATCATCCTACCGTTTAAATCTGTAATCTGAACCGGATTAACGCTATGCTCAACAATATTAAAGAATCTGATTAAATCTTTCTCTTTTGCTTTTTCAACTGAAACGTCTCTTACAACAGTTAGAATAAAACTATCATTACCATTATTCCTGATGTTTGAGAACGAAATTTCAATATCCAGATAATTTTTATTTATATAAAAACGTGTAACAATTTTATTCCTAGTGTTTTTTCTTATTGAAATTTCAAATTCGGACTTTACTTTTTCGCGGTCACATAACTCTATTAAATCAAAAAAATTTTTTTTAGCTGTATGGTCAAAGGCAAGCATATTGGATGCGGTTGAATTCATCTCAACAATATTGCCCGATTCATCCAGGATTAAGTATAAATCAGTTAGATAATCAAGTAATGAAAAATCGAAATTGTTTTTTTTACTCATTTCAGAAATAAATAAGATTAACTATCAGGATTTGATTAACAAATATATGTTATAGGTAACTGAAATTCGATGAAATGATTTTAACTCAAATATCCTTTTGCTTTCATCAATTCCGCACAAAGGATAGCTCCACCGGCAGCACCTCTGACTGTATTATGTGACATAACAACAAACTTATAATCAAATAAACTATCTTTTCTTAATCTGCCAACTGAAGCTGCCATCCCTTTATCGAGGTTACGATGATATTTGGGCTGTGGAAAATTTTCTTCAGTAAAATAATGAACAGGCTGAACCGGTGCCAGGGGTAAATTCAATTTTTGCGGTTCGCATTTAAAATTAATCCAGGCTTCAATTATTTCTTTTTCTGATACAAGCTTTTTTAGCTTTACCTGGACACATTCTGTATGTCCATCAGAAACGTTAACCCGGTTGCATTGCGCACTTATTTTAAAATCCGCAAAATTTATTCTTTTACTGTTTAAATTTCCCAAAATTTTTAATGGCTCCGTTTCAACCTTATCTTCTTCACCTTTTATTAAAGGTATAACATTATCTTCGATATCAAGATTTGCAACCCGGGGATGGCCTGCACCGGAAACTGCCTGCATTGTTGAGACATTAACAGCTTCAAGTCCATAATTATCGTAAAGTGGTTTAAGTGCTAACATCATTCCGATTACAGAACAGTTTGGATTTGTTACAATACAACCGCCATTATAATTCTGTGTTTTTATTATTTCAAGATGATCAGGATTAATTTCAGGAATAAGTAACGGAACATTTTCATCCATCCTGTGGTTTTTTGAATTTGAAATTACCCTGTATCCTTTTTCTGCAAATTCTGTTTCAACTTCTCCTGCAACACTTGAATCGAGACCAGAAAATATTACTTTTGAATTCAATTTTGGTTCACAATTCTGAACCATAATTTCACCTATACGATCTGAAAGGGGAGAAGTTAGAAACCAATCAACTGCATCTTTATATTTTTTATCTGAAGATTTATCAGAGGCACAAAGTTCAGTAATTTCAAACCAGGGATGATCTGATAACAATTCAATAAATTTTTGTCCAACACTGCCGGTCGCCCCTAAAATTGCAACAGGGATTTTACTCATGTTTTCTTTCAAATAGTTTCTTTTAATTGCAAATATAACTAATTGCAGTCCAGAAGTCAGTAGAGAGTTGCGTACAGAAAACTGGCCCTTCGATTTATAAATATTCTAATTGATTAAAATTTCAGTTATTTTTTTGATATGAAAATCGGATTAGTTCAATACAGCCCTGAATGGGAAAATAAAAAAGCCAATCAGCAAAAAATCACAGGTATGATTGCTGATTTAAATAATGTTGAATTACTCATTTTTCCTGAAATGTCTCTAACTGGATTCACAATGAATTCTGAAAAATTTGCCGAAGGAATTCAAAGTGAGAGCTACAGATTTTTTGCCGAAATAGCTGTCAGTAAAAATACAAATGTAATTGCAGGGGTAATAGAGCGAAGTAAAAACAGAATTTACAATACAGCAATTCATATTAATCCAAACGGAAGATTAGAAAAACTTTACAGAAAAGTCCATCCCTTTTCTTATTCAACCGAAGATGAAAATTATGATGCCGGAAGCCGACCTGCAATTGGAAAAATTAAAAAGTGGAAGTTTGGTTTTACAATTTGTTATGATCTTCGTTTCCCTGAACTATTCAGAAAATACGGGAAGAAAAGAGTACATTTTATTGTAAACATCGCTAATTGGCCTGACACAAGAATCGAACATTGGCGGACATTATTGAAAGCCCGTGCAATTGAAAATCAATGTTATATTTTAGGTGTGAACAGGGTAGGGGACGATCCAAAGTTACACTACACAGGTTTCAGCAGTGTTTTTGACCCGATGGGGAAAGAAATTATCAGTATTGAAAATGAAGAACGAGTTGTAATTGCAGATATTGATAAAGAGTTGGTCAAGCAAATAAGGGAAAAATTTCCCTTTCTTGAAGATATGAAAATGATATAGACAACTAATATCATTCTTACTATATGAATGACATTTAATCTTTTTAAGTAATGTGCTAAAAAAACTGCCGGACTGTTGAATTAGTCCGGCAATAATAAGTTTGAATTATCAGTTTAACTTTATAATCAGTTAAGATCAAAACGATCCGCATTCATCACTTTGTTCCATGCTGCTATGAAATCCTTAACAAATTTCTTCTGTGAGTCTTCCTGAGCATAAACTTCTGCCAATGCACGTAGCTGTGAGTTTGAACCAAAGACTAAATCAACACGGGTAGCAGTCCATTTTACTTTATCTGTTTTACGGTCATGACCTTCAAACACATCTTTATCATCTTTAGTTGCTTTCCACTCAGTTCCCATGTCCAGTAAATTAACAAAGAAATCATTTGTTAATGTTTCAGGATTCTTAGTGAAAACACCGTGTTTGGATTGCTTGAAATTTGTATTCAGAACGCGCATTCCTCCAATTAGCACTGTCATTTCAGGAGCTGTCAATGTTAACAGTTGAGAACGATCGACTAATAATTCTTCTGCTGGTACAGAGAATTTAGTTTTTTGGTAGTTTCGGAATCCATCGGCAACCGGTTCAAGGTATGTAAAGGAATCTACATCAGTTTGTTTATCAATTGCATCAGTTCTTCCCGGATAGAAAGGAACCTCTACTTTATGTCCGGCATTTTTAGCTGCCTCTTCAATTGCTGCACAACCGCCAAGAACAATTATATCTGCGAGTGAAACTTTCTTTTTACCAGTCTGGGATTTATTGAATTCTTTCTGAATGGATTCAAGTTTTTTAAGTACTTTTTTCAGTTGCTCGGGTTGGTTTACTTCCCAATCCTTCTGTGGTGCAAGTCTGATTCGGGCACCATTAGCTCCACCGCGTTTATCAGAACCACGGAATGTTGATGCAGATGCCCATGCAGTTGTGACTAGTTGAGGAATAGATAGTCCGGAAGCAAGAATCTTTTTCTTTAGTTGAGTGATATCTTTTGAATTAACTAATTTATGATCTACTTCTGGAATCGGGTCCTGCCAAATCAAATCTTCTTCAGGAACTTCTTCACCGAGATATCGTGACTTTGGTCCCATATCGCGATGAGTTAGTTTGAACCATGCACGAGCAAATGCATCTGCAAACTCGTCAGGGTTTTCATAAAAGCGTTTTGAAATTTTTTCATATACAGGATCATATCTGAGAGAAAGATCTGTAACGAGCATAGTTGGCTTGTGACGCTTTGAAGGATCAAATGCATCCGGGATTATTTCTTCTGCATTTTTAGCTACAAACTGTTTTGCACCTGCGGGACTTTCTGTTAGTTCCCATTCATAGTTAAACAAGTTTTCAAAAAAGTTGTTACTCCACTTTGTTGGTGTTTTTGTCCAGGTAACTTCTTCACCATCGGTGATTGTATCAGGACCTTTACCGGAACGGAAGCTGCTTTTCCACCCAAATCCTTGTTCTTCAATACTTGCGGCTTCAGGTTCTTGACCTTTATGCGATGTATCACCAGCACCGTGTGTTTTACCAAATGTGTGTCCGCCTGCAATAAGTGCAACAGTTTCTTCATCATTCATAGCCATACGACTGAAAGTTTCCCGAATATCTTTAGCAGCAGCTACGGGATCCGGATTACCGTTTGGTCCTTGTGGATTTACGTAAATTAAACCCATCTGAACAGCCGCAAGTGGATTTTCCAACTCACGATCACCGGAATATCTTTTGTCAGCAAGCCATTCACCTTCAGAACCCCAGTAAATATCTTCCTGTGGTTCCCAGATATCTTCACGTCCACCTGCGAATCCAAAAGTTTTAAATCCCATAGATTCTAGTGCAACATTTCCCGCAAGAATCATAAGATCAGCCCAGGATATTTTATTGCCGTATTTCTGTTTGATTGGCCATATCAGACGACGCGCTTTATCAAGGTTGGTGTTGTCAGGCCAGCTATTAAGTGGTGCAAAACGCTGAGAACCAGTTCCTCCGCCACCACGTCCGTCACCAATACGGTAAGTACCTGCACTATGCCAGGCCATCCTGATAAACAGTCCACCATAATGACCAAAATCTGCAGGCCACCAATCCTGTGAATCTGTCATCACTTTAAGCAGATCTTTTTTTACGGCTTTTAAGTTAAGTTTTTTAAACTCCTTGGCATAATTGAACTTCTTTCCCATTGGATTGGACAAAGAAGAATTTTGATGAAGAATTTTAAGGTTTAGCTGGTTTGGCCACCAATCTTTTATTTTTGTGCCTCCACCTGCTCCGTGTGGAACCGGGCACTTGCCATTTCCATTACCATTCATAGAATTATCTCCTTTTTTAATAGATAAAAATTAATCTTTTTTTGTTTTAACAATAAGCAGATGAATTGTCACTCCAATTGCTATTGCAATTAAAATTAACCTGATAAAAATTTCTTCAGTAAAAAAATAAGCGGATGTGAGAATCATCAGCCAAAGAAAAGTAATATTAAACGCTTTTGCTTTGACTGTTAAACCCGTTTTATCCTGATAATTTTTTAAATAGATCCCGAGTACTTTGTGATTGCGAAGCCACTCATTTGCTTTAGGGGATCCTTTAACAAAACAAGCTGATGCAAGAATTAGAAAAATTGTAGTAGGCAGAACCGGAAGGAATATTCCGATTACACCAATAATTACCAAAAGAATCCCACTCACTAAATATAAAAATCGGTAAAATCCTGATTGTTCCGAATTTATTTGTTCGATGTTGTTTTTCAATTCGTCTCTTGGTTTTCAGATTTGTAACTTAAAGATCAGCAATTTGATATTATAAATCAAATTGATAATTTCTATATTATTATAGATAAAACTTATATAAAATGACTATTACGCAACTGGAATACATTCTAGCACTTAATACATTTAAAAGTTTTTCAGAAGCTGCAGAAAATTGCTTTGTTACACAGCCAACTTTAAGCATGCAAATTCAAAAACTCGAATCGGAGCTGGGTGTTGTTATTTTCAAAAGAGATAAATTCCCAATCACTCCAACTGACGTTGGATTAAAAATTATTGAGCAGGCAAAACAAATCATTAAAGAAAAAGAGAAGCTAAGTGTTCTTATCCAGATTGAGAAGGGTGAACTTGTTGGTTCATTTAAAGTTGCAATCATTCCAACAATATCCTCTTATCTTTTACCAATGTTTCTGAGTAATTTTACAAAACGATATCCGGGAATTGAATTAATTATAGATGAAGTAACTACGAGTGAAGTGATTTCGGGATTGAGTAAAGGATTTTATGATATTGGGATAATTGCCTTACGTTCGACAGTTGCTAATATGGTTTCAGAAAGTCTCTATTATGAACCTTTTGTGGCATTTGTGCCTTCAGATCATAAATTGATGAAGAAATCCAAAATCAGCCAGGATGATTTAAATGTTAATGATTTCCTTTTATTAAAGGAGGGACATTGTTTAAGAGATCAAACGTTGTCTGTTTGTAAAACTTCAGAAAATGATTGGGTTGAAAAAAATAATAAAGTAATTTTCGAAAGCGGAAATTTAGAAACGCTAATAAAATTAGTTGATCAAAAATTTGGAATGACATTACTTCCTCATCTTGCAGTTAAGTATATTAAGGAAAAGAAAAAATTAAACCAGATAAAAGAATTTGGTGATCCTGTTCCCAAAAGAGAAATTGGTTTTATCTATTCAAATACATTTATCAAGATGCATTTCCTGGATGCAATAAGAGAAGAAATATTAAAAGTGATTCCTGAAGAATTTAAACAAAACAAAAAAGGGTTGGTAGTCCATTGATATGATTACAATTAAAAGAAAAATTCAGTTTCATCATTGCGATCCTGCCGGGATAATGTTTTATTCAAGAATATTCGATTTTTGTCATACAGCCTATGAAGAATTAATAAATCAAATCGAACTTGAAGAAGACTACTGGCAGAACGAAAAATTTGTTGTGCCTATTATTAATACAGATGCACAGTATCTTGTTCCGATAAGCTATGATGAAGAAATTACAATTGAACTTACCGTAAGCAGCATTAGGAATTCAGGATTTGAACTTAGCTATAAATGTGTAAATGAAGAATCTGAAACTTGTGTACTGGTAAAAACAGTTCATGTTTTTATTGATGCTGAAAGTTGGGAAAAAATTGAGATTGATCCGCTGGTCAGATCGGAATTAGAAAAACATACTTAAACTGAATTGTATTTTTTCGTCAATTGATTTTTATCAATCTTTCCTAATTCGTTTCGCGGAATGAAATTTTCAAAAAATATCTTTTTGGGAATTTTATAACCTGCAATTCTCTGTTTCAAATAATCTTTTATAACATCAGAGTTTATTTTTGATTTCAAATCTTTTCTAACAATCAATGCGGCAGGAATCTGTCCCCATTCATCATCATCTATCGGGAAAACTAATGCATCAGAAATATCGGGATGCGTAAGTAAAATTTCTTCAATCTCATTTGGATTGATATTTTCACCTCCGCTTATAATCATATCCGTTTTTCTTGAATCAAGAAATAAATATCCATCTTCATCAAGCCAGCCAATATCTCCTGTATAATACCAGTCATCAATTAATTTATTATTGGTTTCATTTTTATTATTTAAGTATTCTTTGAAAAGAGCTGGCGATTTAATTACAATTTCACCTGGCTGCATTGACTCACAAATATTTCTGTTTTCATCAACAATTTTTATTTCATTTGGTTCTATTATTTTTCCGACAGAATTAAATTTAATTTTGATTTCAATCATATCAACAGATGCAATAAATGATGCAGTTTCAGTTGAACCATAAACTTTAATTATTTGCCAGTCATTTTTTAATGCTTCCTCGGTTTGTTTTTTAGTAATTACTCCTCCTCCAATTAAAACTTTTTTAAGTTCTTTATTTGGGCTTATTCCTGATTCAATTAATTTATTTAACTGTGTTGGGACAAGTGAGCAATGTGTTGGAGAAAACCTCTTTAAAGATTCTGCAATGGATTCTGATTTTAATGAATCAGGAAGAATAATTGAACAACCGAATAATAAACTTCTGGTTAAAATTGAAAAACCACCTATGTGATAAAAAGGAATGCTAGCCAGCCATTTGCTTTCATCTGATTGTCCAAGTATCTGATTTGATATAACTGCACTCTGGTATAAGGATTGAAAAGTGTGCACAACAGCTTTTGGTTTTCCGGAAGAACCGGAAGTGAATATTATTAGTGCCGTGTTTCCCGGTTGTATTTTTGAAGATATTAATTCAGCTTGATTTATATTTTCCGGAATATGTAAAATATCAGCATTTAATAAATTATTATTTAATTTAATTTCCGGATCAGCAATCACTTTTTTACATTCTGCAAAATTAATTTGCTCATTCAATTCTAATTCAGTTAGTCGTGTGTTTAAAACGACCGGCACAGCATTTAATTTCCAAAGCGAAATAATAATTTTAATAAACTGAATTGAATTATTATAAATAACAGCAATCCTGTTCTCTCGTTTTATTTCATTATCATTAAAAAAAATAGCAAGCGAATCTGTTTGATTGTGGAGTTGCGAATAGGATAAATTTTGAACAGAAGAAAGAATAGCTGACTGATCAGGATTTTGCTTTTTCAGAATGAATGAATCGAATGATGGAATTTTCATAATCCTGTTAAAGAAATTTTTCCATCTATAATTTTTAACTTTCCCGGAAGAAGATCATTTACAAAATATTCACCAACGGATAATCCATGAGCAATATTTTCTTTAACTGTAGCAGCAGCTATCAATGTATTCACTCTGCCGATTGCTGATTCAAAACTTGAAGAGATTACAGGTTTAATATTTTTTGATTCAGTTAGTTTTATTAATTCAAGTGATTTAAATAGTCCACCAAGCATCATTGGTTTTATGATTAAATAATTTACTGCATTACTTTCAATAAAATTCTTCGCATCATTAGAACTCCTGATTGATTCATCAGCAGCAAGCGGAACTTTGGTAATTTTAGAAAGTTCAATAAAATCATTTAATTCACTTACCGGCTGCTCTGCATACTCAAGATTAAATTTTTCTAAGTCTTTTAAATTGTCAGCTGCATTAAGCAAATTCCATTTTCCGTTAATATCAATCCGTATTTTAATTTCATCACCAACTTCTTTTCTGATTTCTAAAATACATTTGTAGTCTTCTTCAAAACCTCCGTCATCTGAATTTCGTCCTGCTTTAATCTTTAAGGTTTTAAATCCTTTTTTAGTTAATTCCATCGCTCTTTTTGCTGAATTGACAGCTGATTCAAATCCAATAATGCCATTAACATTTACGGAATTTTTAATTTTAATTCCAAGGAGTTTATCTAACGTGATTTTTTTTTCTTTGCAGATTAAATTGAGAAGAGACTGTTCGAGTCCGTGATGAAGTGCCGGGTACTTCTCATATTTCATGAGAGTTTCATTTATACTTTTTACTAAGTCATCAAAGTTAATTTTAATCTTCAAATCAATATTATTTAAAGCGACTTCTGTTTCATCATAAGTTTCAGAGCCAAATTCGGGAAATGGGGATGCATCACCAATTCCCTCAGCGGATTCACTTTTTAATTTTATAATAAATCCTTTGCGTTCGTTGAATTTGGTTTTTGCAGTTGAGAAAGTGGAGTTGAGTTTTAAAGAGTAGGGAAAATATTCCAATAGAATCTTATTCATAAAATTATTCCGATTGCAAACAAAATTCCGTAAAGCCCGGAGAACTTTGCTGTTAGTTCAAGTGTTCGGTTCAACTCTTTTCCATTTAAAACAAAAATCATCCTGATTATATAAAGTGCCAGAGGAATGGTAGCATAAGGTAAAAAAATCCAGAAAGTAAAATTAAACCTGATGAATAACAAAATTATTACTGCGTAACAAACTACCAGTAAAAAAATGAACTGGAAACGTGTAAAATTTCTTCCAATAATTACCGCCAGAGTATTTTTTCCGGCAAAGCGGTCTTCTTCAATATCACGGTAATTATTAACCACTAGTATGTTTGTAGTCAAAGCGCCGACCGGAACTGCAACTAAAAACGAGATCAGGTTAAAAGATTGTGTATGAAGGTAATATGTTCCTGAAGTTGCAACAATTCCGAAGAACAAAAAAACAAAAACATCACCCAGTCCATGATATGCAAGTGGAAATGGACCGGCAGTGTATGCGAGACCTGCAATTATTGATATTACTCCGATAATCAATACGATAATGTTAACTGAAAGAACGAGATAAAGCCCAAGCAGAAATGCTAATCCAAAAACAATAATGATTCCGGATTTCATTTCTTGAACGGAAATTAATCCTGAAACCAGTACACGCAGCGGACCTTTGCGTTTTTCATTGTCTGCACCTTTAAGATAATCATAAAGATCATTATTGAAATTTGTACCAATCTGGATTAATAGGGCACAAGCAAGAGCAACAATTGAATACGGCAGAAAAAATTTATTTTCAGAAATTGCAAGAGCGGAGCCTACTATTACTGGTACAACTGCAGCAAGCAGAGTCTTCGGACGACTTGCAAGAATCCAGGCCTGAGATTTTGAAATAGGAGTTTTAGAATCATTCATAATTGTATTTATGATTAAGGAAGCTTGGGATACTTTTTAAAATCGGGTTTACGTTTTTCTAAATATGCTTTTTTTCCTTCCTGAGCTTCTTCACTCATATAATAAAGAAGCGTTGCATTTCCTGCAAGTTCCTGTATCCCGGCCTGTCCGTCAAGCTCTGCATTGAAACCTGACTTTAATAATCTTATTGCCATTGAACTGTGCTCAAGAATTCTCTTTGCCCAATTTACTCCTTCTTCCTCTAATTTTTCAACAGTAACTACTTTATTTACAAGACCCATTGCTTCCGCTTCTTTTGCATTATACTGGTTGCAGAGATACCAAATTTCACGTGCTTTTTTTTGTCCAACTATTCTGGCAAGATAGCTGGAGCCAAATCCGCCATCAAAGCTTCCGACTTTTGGCCCGGTCTGTCCAAAGATTGCGTTGTCTGCAGCAATTGTTAAATCACAAACAACATGAAGAACATGCCCGCCGCCAATTGCATAACCGGCAACAAGTGCAATTACAACTTTTGGAATGCTTCTTATTAATTTTTGAAGATCCAGAACATTTAAACGCGGAACACCGTCTTTTCCTACATATCCTTTATCACCTCTGATTTTCTGATCACCGCCGGAACAAAAAGCATACTTCCCGTCTTTTGCCGGTCCTGCGCCAGTTAATAAAATAACTCCAATTGTTTGATCTTCTCTTGCATTAGCAAAAGCATCATACATTTCAATAACAGTCTCAGGACGAAATGCATTTCTGACTTCAGGACGGTTAATTGTTATTTTTGCAATGCCGTCCATCTTTTCAAAAATTATGTCTTCGTAATCTTTTACTTTATGCCATTTAAAACTCATGATAAATCCTTAATAATCTTTGGTTGATTTGTCAGGTAAAAATATTGAAAAAACGTGAAATCTGCTGTGTTCTGATAAATTAAATAAATGTTTGGGATAAATAGTTTAAATTAAATCAAATTATAGCTGAAATTTATTTTATCTTAACATTAAATGAATGAACCTTTAAATATAGCGGCAATTATATTTTTTATCCTGTGTATAATTTTTCTTGTATTATTTATTGGTTCATTAAAGAAGAAAAAATTTTTAGGTGCTGCAAGAGATTTCGTTTTTGCTTTCCTTATGCTTACGCTATCATTATTGTTTGGAGTCATCAGCTTTTCAATTGAAGGATATAATGCATTAACCAAAGAAGAACTTGCAGCTACAGTTGAAGTTTACCCTGTAACAAGGCAATCTTTCAGTGTTAAAATTATTTTCCCTGACGGCGATAGAAGAGAGTATGATCTTGAAGGGGAAGAATTTTATATTGATGCTCACATTCTTAAGTGGAAATCAATCGCAAACCTTTTTGGCCTGCATACTTTTTATGAGCTAGACAGGATCTCGGGTCGTTTCATAAATATTAATGATGAAACGAACAAAAGAAGGACGGTTTATTCTCTTGCAAAAGAAAAAACGATAGATATTTTTAAGCTCAGGCTTGATTATCCCTTCCTTTCGTTTTTGGTCGATGCACAATATGGTTCAGCTACATTTATTGATGTAAATGAACATAATAAGTTTAACGTTTTTGTTTCTACTACAGGACTGTTGATTAGAAGTGCAGATTAATAGTTTAAGATTTATTCAGATTTATTTTTGTCAACCGGAGTTTTTAAGATGAAACAAATCTACTACAAAATATTCTTTCTGTTTATTATTTCTTTTAAATTCATTGTTTCTCAGCAAATTGGCGATCCTGATTACAAACCTTTAATACTAAACCCAGCTTATGAGACAGGTGAGGGTTCCGTTGTTTATATAGATGAAGCACATAATAACTTTCATACAATGGAAGAAAGATATAAACCTTTTGCTGATCTTTTAATTAAAGATGGATATGTTGTTAAACCGCTACAGGATACAATCGGAAGACACACGCTTGATAGTGCAGATATATTTGTCATCTCAAATGCTTTAAATATAAAGAACACTGAAGAATGGACTCTCCCAACTCCTTCAGCATTTACAAATGAAGAAATTAATAACATTGTAAAATGGGTTGATGAAGGCGGATCTCTCTTTTTAATTGCTGATCATATGCCGTTTCCCGGTGCTGCAGGAAAACTTGCTGAGATGTTCGGGTTTATTTTAAATAACGGATTTGCATTCGATACAACAGACCAGAATAATCCTGCCATATTCACGCGGAAGGATGGAACACTTAAAGATAATTTCATTACTAACGGACTTGATGATGAAGATTATGTGGATTCAATTTACTCATTTACCGGGGAAGCTTTTGAAATTCCCGGGGACGCAACTCCGGTTCTATTATTGAATAATAATTTTATTGCATTGATGCCGGACACTGCGTGGAGTTTTAATGATAATACAAAAAAAATCTCAGTTGCCGGCTGGTCGCAGGGAGCTGTAGAAAATTTTGGAAATGGTAAAGTTGTAATGTGGGGAGAAGCTGCGATGTTCTCAGCACAGGTTGCCGGTCAGAATAAAACTAAATTTGGAATGAATGCACCTTATGCAAAATACAATTCACAATTGCTGCTTAATATAATCCACTGGCTGGATAATCTTGATGAGTAAAAAAGTGATAGTTTGATGTAATGAATTCTATCCGATCAAAACAAATATCAATACTAACATCAGCAGAGCAAAAGCAGCCCCTGCAAAATAAACTCCTGCAATTCCAGCCAGCGTAAATACAAATCCCATAATTAAAGGGCCGATTGTCTGTCCTAATCTTAAAACCATTCCGTTCAAAGACATAAAAGCTGCACGGTTTTCAATCGGAGCCAAGTTTGTAAGCATAGTTTGCAGACTCGGGATATTTAATCCCTGAGCAGTTCCAAACAGAACTAATGGAATTAATAACAACCACATTGAAGGCATAAGAGGAATTAAAACGAGTGATAGAGCATAAATTATAAATGCAGACTTTAATAATATT
Organism: uncultured Ignavibacteriales bacterium; assembly: GCA_963715745.1. Classification (GTDB taxonomy): domain Bacteria; phylum Bacteroidota; class Ignavibacteria; order Ignavibacteriales; family Ignavibacteriaceae; genus CAWGJF01. The sequence goes on along the minus strand of OY970271.1, from coordinate 2,972,728 downwards.
TTATCCGAATATTTTGCGGATAATTTTCCAACCTGTGTTGATGTTAAAGCAGTTGTTAAAGACATTGCAGACATCATTAAACCGATTGCATACGGTGGTGCAGAAAAATCAGAATCAAGAAGAAAAGGGAAAAAAGTAAGATAAGCTCCGTAAATAAGTATAAATGTAAATATGCTGGCAACAAAAATTCCGATCACACGTTTATCTTTTATGCTTTGCCAAGCATTGATAAGATAGACTTTTAAATTTTGTTTGTTATTTTGATTTTTATCTTCCAGCGAATAGATAACAACAAAAGCAATTGGTAGAGCTAAAACAGGAAGAAGAAAAGGGAAGTACCAGCCAATAGTAGCTAATGCACCGCCAATTGCTGGGTAGCTTGCAGTTCCAACACTAAGCACGCTTGCATTATATCCCATTGCAGTAGCTCTATCACGTCCTTCAAAAAAATCTCCAATTAAAGTTACATTTAATGAGCCGAGTGAAGCTGCCCCAACTCCCTGGAATAAACGAAATACCAAAAGCAGATGAAAATTTCTAATGAAGAAAATCGAAAAACCCGCTAACCCGAATAGTAAAAGTGAAGGGACAAGAATTTTTTTTCTTCCGAACCTGTCAGCAAGCACACCAAGAATTGGAGTTAAAATAACTCCTGGTAATGTGAAAACAGTAATTAATAGTCCGACTTCTTGTTCAGAGATGTTTAATTCTTTTTCAATTTTCGGGAAGGCAGGAGTAATGCTTGCAACTCCAAGCACTGCAATTAAAGTAACACTGAAAATAACCTGTAGATTTTTATTGAGGTAGAGTTTATTTTGCAAAATATTTCAGAGCTTTACTTCTAAATTATAAAATTATTTTTAGATTGTTGAAATTGGAAAAGGAAATCGTATATGAGGTTTAATAGAACTTCTGTAAAAATTTATTTACAACCCGGATAAAATTCTGCGGTTCTTCAAGATGAGTGTTGTGACCTGAAGTTTTTATTACAGAATGTTTTGCTTTTGAAAATTGTTTTTGCAAACTACTGTTTATCTTTGTGTATTTGGAATCAAGCTGACCGGAAAGAAGCAATACAGGAATGTTCAAAGATTTAAGTTTATTCCCATAGTATGGCATAACACCCGTGCTGAAAGCCCGAAGCGAATTAGAAATCCCCGTTCTATTATTTTTATACTTCTCTTTTTTAATCTGCTCAATTTTTGAATTAGAAAATCTTTTTAATGTGCCGAATAATTCCTGGTCCATCCAGCTTGTTATAAAATCCTGTATTGGTTTATTTAAAATCATATCTGCAAGCTGAAGATCAGTTTCTCTTCTTTTTTCTCTTTCCTGTTCATTGCTGATTCCAGCCGAAGAGCTTTCCATAATTAATCCATTGATCAATTCCAGGTACTCGAGAGCAAATGCAAGCGAAAGTCTTCCACCCATAGAATAACCAAGCAAAATATTTTTTTCACCCTTCAGCCTTTCAATAACTAATTTGATCTGTTTTGTCTGTGATTCTGCACTGTACAAAGAAATGTCCCCCGGTGATTCACTTTTTCCATGCCCGATTAAATCAATTGCATAAACATTAAATTTACTGTCAAACAGGAATGCAACATTTTCCCAATCTGCTGAAGAGCCTGTAAAGCCATGCAACAAAAAGAGCGATTTTTTTATGTTCTTATCTTCCCTTAATGCCTCAACATTAATTTTTACACCGCCGGTATCAATAATCATTTTTATACAAAATTATTTGTGATTGTTTTTCCAACTTCAGAATTTAATGCTTCCCTGAATTTTTGAGAATCAGCTGGATTTGTTAATATCTCAACAACCTGAAATTTTTTGTTTCGCTTAGTTTTTGATGCCAGGTTTCTCAACTGAACCAGGTTTTTTACTTTTATATGTTTTAACCCAAATGCTGAAACAATTGATTTAATATCTAAATTTTGCGGAGTTAAAAAATAATCATTAAAAATTTTCTTTTCAGAAAAAACCGGTAGAGAACTGAAAATTGCGCCGCCATTATTATTGAAAAGAAAAACAGTTAAAATAACATGATATTTTTTTGCAATCATTAATGCATTTAAGTCATGCAAAAAAGAAAGATCCCCTGTAATTAATATAGCCGGATTTTTTTTAACTGCAATTCCCAGTGCTGTAGAAGTAACTCCGTCAATACCACTGGCACCTCTGTTAAAATGAAATTCAATATCATTTTTATTCTTAATAAAGCTATCCAGGTCTCTTACCGGCAGACTGTTACCAATAATTACACATGTTTTCGAAGGAAGATTATCAATTATCTCATTTAATAAAACCGGTTCTTGGTTAATTTTGTTCCACGAAAAATATTTTTTCTTGATTTTTTCAGATTCAGTCTCAGCTGATATTAGCTCATTAAAGTAATTTGATTTAATAGTTTTTTTATTCCCAATTTCAGATAAAAGTTTACTACTGAATTTAACCGGATCCATTTTAAAGTTAACAGCAGGTTTTTTTCTGGAATCAAAACGATCACCAAACCTGTTAATAGTGTAAACTGAAATTCCAGATTCCTGAAAAACTTTTTCAAGAATTGATGAAGTTGGAGTTCTGCCAAACTGAATAATAACATCTGGAATAAATTTATCTAGGAATGTTTTTGAGCCGAGAAATAAATTAAAGTTTGCTAGAATGTTTTCATTCTTAATTGATCTCAAATTTGAAGTGCCATCAGCTAAAATCGGGTAACCTGTTTTTTCAGAAAGTGAAATTATTTTTTTAAAAATAGTAATATCTTTTGCTATAGGTCCGGCGACGATCCATCCTTTTTCAGTTGAGATTACTTTTTTTGCTAATTTTTTTATTCTGTCTGAATTTTCTGAAATAACTCCGCCATCAATGTACAATTTTTCCTTCTTAACTGAAGAAAGAATCTCCACATCAAGTAAAGAATTCAATGCAGAAGGCTCAAGAGGCTTTTCAAATTGAAAATTGATATGAACCGGACCTTTATTTAAATCCAATGAAATATAAAAAGCTGTACTTGCAGTTTTTCTATATTCAAGCATATCTTTTCTTTTTAATGAAGGTAGTTTCAATTGATGAAACCATCGGATATGATTTTTAAAAATGTTTCCCTGGTTTATTGTTTGATTTGCGCCTGAATTTCTAAGGTAAGATGGTCTGTCTGCAGTACAAATTATTAGAGGCACTCTTGACTGAAATGCTTCAATTATTGCCGGATATAATTCTGCAACTGCGGTTCCGGAAGTTGTTACAATTGCAACCGGCTTCTTAATTGACTTGGCAAGTCCGAGAGCAAAAAAAGCAGATGATCTTTCATCAATGTTCACAAAACATTTTATTCTTTTGTTTGAAGCAAAGGCTGACGTCAAAGGAGTGCTTCTTGATCCAGGGGAGATGCAAACATACTTCAATCCATCATCTGCAAGTTGATCTACAAAAAGTTTTGAACAAATAAAATTTGTATTAACTTTATTCTTCATTTACAAAGAGCGAAATGATAGGTTGAAGTTTTAATTCGGTTTCCAAAAATTCTTCCTCGGCATCTGAATCTGATAGAATTCCACCACCGGCATACGCAGTTATTTTATTTCCGTCCGAAAGTGCTGAACGAATTCCGACAACGAGTTCTCCATTTAAATTAATATCAAACCAACCAAGTAAACCAGAGTAAAGTCCGCGATCATAAGTTTCAAGTTCGTAAATCACTTCATAAGCGTCTTCCTTTGGAAATCCGCAAACCGCAGGAGTTGGGAACAACACATCTATATATTTAAATATTGTGAATTTATTCTTTGGCTTAACAGATATTTTAGTTACTAGGTGCTGAATGTTATCAAGCTTTCGGACAAAAGATTTTTCTGAAGGTATTTCCTCCTTTTCAGATATTTCTGAAACTTTATTAAAAATAAAATCTTTTACAATTTCGTGTTCCGTTTTCAGTTTTGGATCGACTAACAATCTTTTTTCAAAAGAGAGTTCTTCATCAATATGATTACCACGTGGAACTGAGCCTGCAACAGCTTCAAAAATTAATTCATCGTTAGTGCTTTTTATAAAAGATTCAGGAGAGGCACCGAAAAATGTTTTTTCATTAATTTTATTTAATAATATGAAACAACCCGGGTAAGTAGATTTAAGCTGCTCAACTATTTGATAAAAATCCGGTTTGCCAGATAAGTTAAATTCTTTTTTCCTTGAAAGGACAAATTTTTTCAGCTTACCATCTTTTAGTTTTTCTTTTCCTTTTTCTATTTGCTTATTCCAGATTTCTTTTTGTTTTCCAGAGTCCAATATTAATTCTTGTGATAAAACTAAATAATCATTTTTTATTACACATTCAGATTTATCATATAAAGTGAAAATTTCTTCAATTAATTTCAGGTTTACTTTTTCCGGATCTGAAAAGATGTGAATGAGGAAAAATTCATTTTTAATTTTATAAAAAATGATTTCGGGAATGTAAAAACTGAAGGCAGGAAATTGCTTCCATTCCCCGGATTGAATTTTACTATTGAATTTTACACAGCATTGAAATAATGGAAATGAATCAAGTTCTAAGGCAGTATCATTAAAGATAATTTTATCTTTTACCAGGTTTACCTTCTCAGCTATTGATTGAAATTTGTTTTTACTTTCACCAAAATCTAAAAACTTTCCTGCTGAAAGAATTTCGAATTCATCCTCAGGTTTTGAAAAATAAAATAAATTTTTAATTCCAGCTAAATTCTGTCCTAACAATTTGCTGATCTTTATTTCTTCTATTTTTTCAGCAAAACAATAAAATTTTTGGTGATCAGATTGACTGATTTTTATTTGAGTTTTTACAAACTCATTTAGCATTTCAATCGTTTTGTCTGTGGTTATATTCATCTTTAGTGGGTATTCAATTAAATGAACAATTCAACTTTTATCGGATTTTGCACTAATTTGGCTAAAGAAAAGTTAATTAATAAGTAAATCTAAACAGCCAACAAAGGAATTTCAAATCTGAGATATTGAAAGAGGGAAGAAAGTAAAAAAGGCAGTAACATTCTATGTCACTGCCTATAATATTTTTAAAGGCTTGTAGAAAAACTTAGAATAAAATGATCGTAGGTAATATCCTGGTGAATCCTGGAAACATTTGAATCGTAATTATCAGTAATATCTTTCCACCAGCCGTGTGCATACCCAAGGTTTATTGCAATTCGTTCACCAAGGGAAAAACCTGCACCGGCTGTAATAAATTTCTTATCAAATTCAGATGGATCACCTGAATAAGGAGACGGTCTGTACATCCCTCCAATTCTCAGTTTGAAAGGAGATTGCGGAATTTCGAATTCAGCACCGAGGCTGTAGTTAACAACCGTTGTGAACAAATCTTCAATATCCTTATTTCGCTGTGCGCGAAAATCATAATCGAAGCCACCCGTGAATTCCATTTGTGTGTAATCTATAAGATTAATATCTGCAGTAATTAATGCTTGTGGTAAATAAAATGCCCCGCCAAACGAAAATTCAAATGGAGTTTTAATATCATATTCAACTTTGTCATTAGTATTGCTGTCGTAACCGTTACCTCCGGCAAAATAGCTTGAAACTTTTATATAATATGTTTCCTTAATTCTGAAATAATTCGGGAATTTTACAGTTGCACCAAACCGGAAGCGGTCTTTCCAGTTATAAATCATTCCGATTTTTGCAGTCCAGCCGGATAAATCCCAATCAATAATATCATTAAAATAAAATGACTGAAAATCTGAAGTTACTGGATCAAAAGGATCCAGAAGCAGATTAGAGCCATAAATATTTAATGTATCATCTTCCCACAGTTCGCGATCTCTTTTTACTGTTCCGGAAAGTATTGAAAAAGTTCCGCCAATGAATAAATCTTTGGCAGCTTCAAAAGAAGTTCCAAGCGAATAATTATTTATTGAACCTTGATTAACATACTGTCCGCTCTGGTTAAGCATTCCGTTTATTCTGGTTGTGTCTTTTAAATAGTTGTTATTTATATCATCAATTTCATAACTAACACCAACATCATTGGTGATAGGTACCTGATCATAGTTATATTCACCTGCAAGGAATTGTATCATTGAGTTGTTACCGTTATTGAAACCATCAAACTTTATAACTTTATTAAAATCTTTCACACGGTTATAACCCAAAGCAATTACCCAGCTTCCTCTTGCGGTTGGAATTGGAAACACAAGCCCAAGCTCATCAAAATTATCCCGAGTTTTTGTAACATCGGTAGAATTATTAAAGAAATCTGAAGTATTTGAAAATGAACCGAGATGAATACTTGCTGATATCTGTGAATTTTTCATCAACCCTAAACCTGCCGGGTTGAATAATAAAGAAGAATAGTCATTCGCAGCAGCGGTGTAGCTGTTTCCTAGGGAGAGAGCTCTCGCATTGTTGTACAATCCAGGTTCACTCAACAGTAAAGCATCATTATAGTTTTGTGCTATTAATAAATTTGGGAATAATATTATTAGAGAAAACGAAGTAGTCAGCAATATATTTTTCATTTTTTACCTCAGTATGTAGAATGTTTTATCTGGAATTTCCGTTTCGTCCGCCGTTATCTCTTCCACCTGTGTCACGTGGATTATTGCTTTTAGAAGAACCTGATTCCCTTTCTGGTGTTACAATTCGTTCTTTAGTTGGTGGATTAACGGGAGTATGTGGTGGAATATAGGGATCAGGTACAGGATATCTTGGTGGAGGTGGAAAAGGAGGAGGTGGTTGAGGTATAGGATTTTCAACTATAATAATTGTATCCTGTGAATTATCAGTATAATGATAATCACCCTGCACAACTGTATAACACCCATTCAGAATAATTCCAAATCCAAATAAAATTATTGCCCCTGCTAACTTTTTCATTTTATTTATCTCCTTCTTCCACCACTATTACCGCCGCTGTTTCTGCTTCCACCGGACGAATTCCCAGAGTTTCCACTATTCCGACTTGGAGGTGAATATGACCTTGGTGTATTGTTTGTCCGTGGCGGTGAATAAGTTTTTGGCGGATTAGAATTTCGTTTTGGCGGACTATAAGTTTTAGGTTTATTAGTATTTGGAGATTTGTTCGTTCTTGTTGTATTGTTCTTTGGTGTATAAGTTTTCTTAGTCGTGTTTCGAGTTCCGGAATTATTATTACCGGAATACCTGCTGTCATTCCTATTTCTTGAATCTCTTACAGAATTGTTATTTGAATTACTTCTTTTTGTTCCTAGATATTCTTTCCTTGGACTGCGATTATTATCCTGTAAAGTTTTAGTAGTTCTTCCGGAAACTTTCTCTCGATCTCTTGACCTTACATCTTCATTATTTCGAGTAACCCTGCCAAGATTATCTTTGTTATTTCTACCCAATGTTCTTGTGCTCTTTACATCCGATAATAAATCTCTGTTCCTTGTCGTAGTTGTTACGTCTCTTCCATTACCTAATCTGTCTCTGGTTCTGTCAGTAGAAGTTCTAGATGTTGATGTTACCAGATCACGTGTACGACCCGAATTTCTTCCACCGGAATTTCCCCTGATTCTGGAAATATAATCTGTTCGACGATAATTATAGTACGATGAATAGTAACCACCATGATTATATCCGTAATAATAAGGATAGTAGAATGGATCATAAAAATAGTTATAACCATAATACCAGTAAGAAGGATAGTAATATGGATTATACCAATAAGTTCCGCACCATCCATAATATGGCCATGGATAATTGTAACAATAACCGAATGACCAGTTCCAATAAAATCCGGGATAATAACTAAAATAAATATCGGGATAGTAGTAAGTTAAATATCTTCGATAGGTAGGAGTTAAAGTTTCATATTCATCCTCAATTTCTGCACTGTCATTATCTTCATAAGCATATTCATCATCATAATAACTAGTATCTGTTGGTTCTTCCTCAGAGTAGTAGTTATCTTCTGAATAATTATCAGAATCGTTATCATTTTGATTTGCATAATAACCGTAGTCTGAATAATCTTCGCCAGTTGCAACTTGCGTGTAACAGCCGGTTAAAAATCCTGTTACTGCAATTATAAAAACTAAGAGTAATTTAAATTTAAGTACCTTCATGATACCCTCCTGTATTTTAACTAGTTAAAATTATACAAAGATTAAGCCTACGGAAAGTCTAAAAAAAAGTTCGTTTTTAATCTATATTGTTATATATCACATTTTGGTTGTATAAATCTGTAAACCAGAATGTACAATATTTAATACACTAAAAATTACGAATATTTACAAAAAGAAAGGATTTATCAGAAGATACTTTTGATGAATTCAATTTTTAAAGATCTGTCTGCAGCGTATTTGGTGTTTGATTTGTTACTAAGTAAATCTCTTAAATCAAATCCAAGAGTTAAGCCATCGCCAACACTCCACCTGATTCCACTATTCAGATAGCCTCTTCCTGAAGCAACTGAAGATTTTTTATCATCGTTGAAGGCAAGGTCATATTCTACTACCAGCGAGAAACTTGAACCAAGAGTTTTTTCTGCTCCTACCCGGATATCAGCAAAACTGTCCCCGTCTTTTTGTTCAAGAGAATAATTAATTGTTCCGTGTAAGCTTAGGTAACCTAAGAATTCAAAATTTTTACTTACTGCACCAAAAAATCCCGGCGATTTTATTTCATACCTACTGAGAGAATCGATATAATTTCCTTTTCCCTGTGAGTCGAATCCTAAAGTGATTGCAGGGATTAGAGTTGTTTCGTTTACAATCCTGACACGTAAGTTAACACCAGGAAGCTTGTACCAGTCAACTTTCCCTGTTCCGATGAGATTTGTACCGCCATAAGAAATTCCAAAGCTAACATTATCAAAAACACCTGCTTCTATTGCAACTACCAGCACACCATCTGGCAGAATGTCTGTATTTACACCCACAAATCCTTTTTCAAGAATGCCGGCTGTTGGCATATCTACAAGATACCTGTATTCGTGTTTTGCTTTTTCTCCTGCGCTTCCTTGTGCAAAAGTTAAATTTATAACAGAAATGAAAACGAAAATGATTTTTAGAGATGTATTCATACTAATTAAGAAATTCAAAATTATATCATCAAAAAAATAATAATAATTATTCAAACATAAATATGTTTGTGTAAAATGAATATTAATTCTTTAGTCTAAAAAGAACAGATTGTATAGCTTCGTTAATGAATTTTCAACATTTCTTCAGAGGGTAAATACCTTGTTATTCAACAGCCTTAGTAATATATTTTTGTTCAAATTATTAAAGAATATGAAGAAAATATTAACTTCACTGGTATTACTGATTTTTATTGTCGGATGTTCTGAAACCAGGCAGATTAGCAATCGTACTGACAATGAAAAACCAGTAGCGGATGAATATGCAAAATCCAAAGCTCTTGAACATTTCGTTAACGGATCTGTTTCAGAAGCAAAAGGGGATTATGCTAATGCTATTATAGAATATTTTGAAGCGTTAAATTATGACACTACCGCAGGGATTTATTATGCAGTTGCTAAAAATTATCTCTATCTGAACAAATTATCATCAGCGCTAAAGTATGCAAAGCTTTCTTTGAGGTACGATTCGACAGAAACTGGTTATTATGATTTGTTGAGCGACATTTTTTACCAGGCTAATGAAACAGACAGTTCAGTTTCAGCATTGCAAAAAATTCTTGAACTGGATTCCACTAATGTTGAAACCTATTACAAGCTTGCAAGAATTTATGAAGATAAGAAACCTCTTAAAGCAGTTGAAACCTACGAAAATCTTATGAAGATAATTGGTCCTGAATGGAATGTTCTTCTTCATGTTTCTGAACTTTATGAAAAACTTGGATATTATGATAAAGCATCTGCATCACTCGAGCAGCTTTTGGCAATAGACCCAAGTAACCTTTCACTTCAAAAATTAGCAATAGATTTTTATGAGCGTACTGAAGAATATTCAAATGCAATCCGGATGCTCGATGAAATAATAGAACTCCGCCCTGATGATCTGGATGCGCGTGAAAAGAAAGCACAAATATTATTAAAACAAAATAAATGGGATGAAGCTGCTGAGCAGTATGAATATTTTCTGAATAGGAAAGAAATTCCTCTGGATACAAAAATCAGGATTGGTGCTTCATATTTTGCAAAAGCAATTTCTGATTCAACAATGCTGCCGTTTGCAAAAAAATTCTTTACAACAATGGATAGAGATACATCTTACTGGCAGATTAAACTATATCTTGGTGCAATTGCCATAAGTCAAAAAGATGATTCAACTGCAATTAAAAATTTTGAATACGTAACAGAAAATGCAAGATGGAAAGCTGATGCATGGATTCAGCTTGGAGGTTTGTATTTTGATAACCATAGGTATGAAGAAGCTGAAAAGCTTATGACCGAAGCTCTCGATTTATTTCCGAATGAATTTGCAGTTAACTTAATTCTCGGACTTTCCAAAGCACAGCAAAATAAATACAAAGAAGCCGTAACATATTTAAAAACAGCTATTGATATTAATTCTTCCGATCCAACAGCTTTGTCTGCATACGGATACACATTAAATCAACTCAACCGAAATGAAGAAGCAATTGAATATTTGAACAGAGCATTAATTCTTCAACCGAATGACGTAAATCTTATGGGAACTTTGGGATTGATATATAATTCTTTGAAAAAATTTGAACAAAGCGATAGTGTTTATGAAAAGGCTTTGGGGATTGATCCACAAAATGCACTTGTAAATAACAATTATGCTTATTCATTGTCGGAAAGAAATCTGCAGCTTGAAAGAGCTTTGGAGATGGTGAAAATATCTATCAAAGCTGACTCACTGAATTCATCCTACCTCGATACAATCGGCTGGGTTTACTTTAAGCTAAATAATTTCGATAAAGCAAAATATTATATTGAAAAAGCAATAGATGTTGGTGGTGAAAATGCTGTTATGCTTGAGCATCTTGGTGATATTCTTTATAAAATGGGACAACAGACAAAAGCAAAAGAAATCTGGCAGGAAGCTTTAAAACTCGATTCAAAAAATGATCAGCTAAAACAAAAAATAGAAACAGGATTAATTTGAAATTTACTTTATTCTTTTTTGCTGCACTCTTTTTAATACCATTGTTTGTTAATTCGTGTATTCCTTCAAAACCAACTGAAGATGTGGAGCTGCTTCCTTCTGAAAGATTAATTAATAAACTGGAAGCGAACAGGAGACGTATTAGGAACTTCGAAGGAGTAGGTATAATTGAAATTAAATCTGATATTATCAATAACAATGCAAGCTTCAGGGTTGTAATGCAGAAACCGGATTCAATTTATTTTTCAATTCTTGGTCCGTTCGGAATTGAACTTGCTCAATCACTGGTAACTGAAAAGGATTATATTTTTTATGATGCTCTTCATAATATAGCCTACACAGGTTTAGTTACTGATGAAGTCCTTCAGAAAATTTTTAAAATCAATTTAAAATTCAGTGATTTCTTGGATGCATTTGTCGGCTCAGTTAATCTTACAAAACATCTTTACAAGCAGCCAAATAAATATTCAGTTGATTATGATAACTATGTTCTTACTTATATAGATTCTTTAACCGGAGTTCAGACAACATACAGGGTGGATGTCAGGGAGCTTGGTATAACTCATTATACAATTAAATCACCAGACGAAGATCTGGATATTGAAGGTAACTATTCTGATTTCCAGCTAATTGAAAATGTAGCTGTCCCTTTTCATATTGAAGTAACCAACAAAGCAGCTAATCAAAAAATTACTATCAACTATAAAAACATCGTTGCGAATGAGAAAAATATCAACATTGATTTTACTCTTCCGGATGATGTTAATGTTGTACCATGGTAAAGCAATGTATTAATATTTTATTATTACTTTTTTGTTTTTTCTGTTCAATTACTTTTGCACAGAGTGAAAAGATTGTAGAAAAACAGGAAGAGCTTTCACTTATAAAAGCTGAAATTTCCCGTCTTGAAAATGTTCTTTCCGAAAAAAAAGCTGAAGAAAGAAAATCTTATTCTGTGATTGAAAATCTTGAAAAGCAAAGTTTTCTACTAAGTAAACTAATTAATGCTCTAAAAAAAGAGGAACAAAATAAACAATATCAGATAAATTCGACAAGAAATGATATTAAGGAAACGGAAAAGGAAATTAAACAATTAAAAGAAAATTACGCCAGGTATGTTGTTGCAATTTATAAAAAAGGACCATACAACGAACTTGAAAGCATAATCAATTCCGAATCAATGCAGCAGGCTGTGTTAAGAATCCAGTATCTAAAAAAGTTTTCTGAAAAAAGAAAATCTGATCTCCAGGAATTAAAATCTAAAAAGAATGAATTAAGTGAATTAAGAGACAGGCTGGAGAAAGAAAAGCGTGAAAAAGTAGCTTTGCAAGAACAAAAGAATGAAGAGCAAAACGGATTAAAGTCGAAACTAAATGAAAAGAGTAAGGTTCTTAAATCAATCAAAAAAGATAAAAAAGTCTTGCTGAGTTCACTCAATGCAAAAAAAGAATCACAGGGTAAAATTGAAAACCTAATAGCATCATTGATTGAAGAAGCAAAAAGAAAAAGAAGGGAAACAGAACTCGCAAGTAAAGATGGAAATCCAAACAAAACTTTAAGTGAAAATAACTCAAGTGCCGGTTATGAAGTTGATTTGAACTATCCGTCTTTTGTTACTTTTTCAGATTTAAAAGGAAAAATGATTTGGCCTTTGGCAAAAGGAAAAATTGTTAAAAAATTTGGAGAGAACCGGAATAAATCCCTTAATACTGTAACTCTGAATTACGGAATAGATATTGAATCTAAGGCGGGTGAAAACGTAATGTGTGTTGCTGATGGAGTTGTATCCGCAATTGAATGGATTCCAGGTTACGGAAATGTAGTAATAGTTACACACAAAGGAGATTACCGAACTGTTTACAGTCATCTCGATGAGATTTTTGTTAATGAAGGACAAATTACAAAAACCGGAACTGTACTTGCTGTGGTAAGCGAAGGTCTTGAAGGAAAAATTCTGCATTTTGAAATATGGAAATCCCGTGATAAACAAAATCCTGAATTGTGGCTGGCAAAAAATTAAAAATAATTTACAATTTTTAGACTAATCAGTGATAAACTATTTTGATAAGTTCAAACCATACAAAAACCTTTTAAAGAATTTCACTTCTCTTTCCATTCTACAAATTTCAAATTATTTATTTCCGATCATTGTTCTACCCTATGTTGTAAGAGTACTGGGACCGGATAAATATGGACTGGTTCAATTTGCAGCTGCCTTTTCTACATACTTACAAATGATTTGCGATTATAATTTTGCATTAACCGGCACAAGGATGATTTCCCAGAACAGAAATGATCAAAAAAAACTTTCTGAAATTTTTTCATCAATTATTTTTATCAAAATTATTTTATTCCTTGTCACATTTGTTTTATTTATTGTAATCATTCTTTCTATCGAAAAATTCAGCAGTGATTCAATGGTTTATATTCTAAGTACCGGGATGGTTTTAGGAAGTGTTTTATCTCCATTATGGTTTTTCCAGGGAATTGAAAAGATGAAATATATTACTATAATTCAAGTTTCAGTTAGAATTGTAGCAACAATTTTTATTTTTTTACTTATTCAAACTACATCAGATTACCTGGTGCTTGTAATTATTAATTCATCCACACAATTAGCAATAGGTTTAATTGGATTAGTTATATCGATTAATGTTTTTAAAATAAAAATTTTAATTCCAGGGAAAGGAATGATAATAAATATCCTAAAACATGGATGGAATGTTTTTCTTTCTTCAATCTGGATTAATTTTTATACAACTTCAAATACCTTTTTGCTTGGGCTATTTGCTAACAACACTATTGTGGGGTATTATGCTGGTGCTGATAAAATCAGGATAGCATTTCAGGGGATACATTCAACATTATCTTTAAGTGTATTTCCGTTTGTAAGCAATTTAGTTAAAGAATCCTATGAAAAATTTATTAATTTTAATAGGAAACTATTAATACTATCCGGCACAAGTGGATTAATAATAAGTGTGATACTATTTGTTTTTTCAAATCCGATTACGAATTTAATTTTGGGTAAAGATTTTACAGATTCAGCAGATTTGCTTAGAATTATTTCGGCACTTCCATTATTAATTTCTTTAAGTAATGTATTCGGAATTCAAACAATGCTTCCAATGGGATTTGACAAATCATTCAATAAAATTCTTGGCTTTGCTGCGCTTGTCCATATAATTTTATTATTAATTTTTATCCCGATTTATTTTGCAGAAGGAGTTGCTTATACTGTAATTCTAACTGAGTTAATAGTTACAATGTCAATGTTTGTGTTTTTAAAAATCAAAAAGGTTAATTTGTTTGCAAAATGATGTATGATTATTTAATTGTTGGTGCTGGTTTTGCAGGAAGTGTGATGGCTGAACGGCTTTCTAGTCAGCTAAATAAAAAAATTCTGGTTGTTGAAAAAAGAAATCATATTGCTGGTAATGCATACGATGAGTATGATGAGCATGGAATTTTAGTACATCGTTATGGTCCGCATATTTTTCACACGAATAGTAAAAAGGTATTTGAATATTTATCACAGTTCACTGAATGGATTCCATATGAACATAAAGTATTGGCAAAGATTGGCAATGAGTTATTTCCAATCCCGATTAACCGTCTTACCATAAATAAACTTTATGGACTTGAATTATCAACAGAAAAAGAAGTAAAAGAGTATTTTGAAAAAGTTAGAGAGAAACGAAATCCAATTCTTAATTCTGAAGACATTATTGTTAATCAGGTTGGTTATGATTTATTTGAAAAATTCTTTAAGTACTACACAAAAAAGCAATGGAACCTTGAACCGAAAGAACTTTCTCCAACAGTTTGTGGGAGAATTCCGGTTAGAACCAATGATGACTGTAGATACTTTACTGATAAATACCAGTTTATGCCGAAAGACGGTTACACAAAAATGTTTGAGAAGATGTTCAATCATAAAAACATTGAGGTTGTATTGAATACAGATTATAAAGATATTTTGGAATCAATTAAGTTTAACAAAATGATATACACGGGTCCAATAGATTACTTTTTCGATTACAAATTTGGGAAACTGCCATACAGATCAATCAGGTTTGAGTTTAAGAACTTTGAAGAAGAACAGATACAAGAAACGGCAGTATATAATTACGTTGGAAATGAAACTGAATTTACCCGGGTGACAGAGTATAAATATTTAACTTCTCAAAAATTGAAATCAACGACACTGAGTTATGAATATTCAGAAAGAGATGGAGAACCATTTTATCCTATACCAAACGAAAATAGTCGTAGCATATATTTACGGTATAGATCAGAAGTCGAAAAATTGAACAATGTAATTTTTTGTGGGAGACTTGCGGAATACCAATATTATAATATGGATCAGGTAGTAGCTAAATCTTTAAAAGCTTTTAATAGAATTAAGAATGATTAAAATATTATTTGTGGCTTATTCAGGGTACCCAAGTCCTAATATTGGTGGCTCTAATAAAATAATATATGAAATTTTGAAAAACTTGGATTATTCAAAATTTAAACCAAGTTTTTTTTCTTATGATGCTAAAATAGATTATAAAAATGCTGAAGATTTGCACGTTGATCAAAACATAAAATCATTTGTATTAAGAAGATCAGGGAAAATGCTGTATGAAAAACTTCCCGCATACAGGCATATTGCTTCAAACCCTTGGTATTTAAAAATTCATTTCAAAAAAAGAGATAGATTCTTTAAAAAATATTTAAACTTTTTCAATGAATTTGATTTAATTCATATACACGATAGCCTTGCCGCATACTATTTTATTAGCCTAAATAAACCTAAAAAGATTGTAACAGTTCATTCTAAGGGTGCGGTTGCAAACGAGATTTTAGAAAGCTCGCGATCAGAATATTTAAAGGATACTCTAAATGAGTTTAAGGCACGCGAACAAAAAGCATATGAGATTATGGATATAGTTACATTTCCGAGTATGTCAGCGAAGGATATGTTTTTAGGAGATCTTCATTTGATTGAGCATAAAAAAGAAAAAATAATTTACAATGGCATAGATGTAGATTATATAATTAATGTTAAACCAGGACAGATATTATCAAAGTATGGAATAGAAAAGAATAATTATGATGGGCTGATTCTAAATGTAGCTGCACATATAAAACCAAAGAATATTGATATTCTTATTAAAACAGTCGCGTTTATAAAAGAAAATTATAAGAAAAACTATTTGTTAATAAATGTAGGGACAGGGTATTTAACATCTGAACTAAGAAAATTATCTGAGGAACTAAAAGTTACTACCTTTGTCAAGTTTCTTGGTCAAATAGCAAATCAAGATGTAATTAAACTAATGAAAGCATGTGATTTTTTTATTATGCCTTCGAACAGGGTAATATTTGATATGGTTATTTTAGAAGCTTTAGCATCCGGTAGTACGGTAATAGCTAGTGACGATGGCGGCAATAAAGAGATAATTACGAACGGAGAAAATGGTTATTTACTTGACAATATTTCTGCTCAAAGCATCGCTAATATTGTACTATCTAATCTATCGTTAAAACCGCTTAAGCAAAGTACTCTTGTAACGATTAAAGATATGGTGAAAAATTATTTTAATATTTATATGAGTTTATGTAAAAGCGATGTTTACTGAAAACTATTTACTTAATGATGAAACAGTCTCCATAATTATGCCTGTGTTCAATGGTGAGCAATATTTATCAAGATCAATAGAGAGCGTATTATCCCAGTCATATTCTGATTTTGAATTTATCATCATTAATAATGGCTCTACTGACCGATCTTTCGAGATTTTAGAATCTTATAGAGATTCCAGGATTAAAATTATATCTCGAGTGAATAAAGGTATTTGTGATGCATATAATACAGGATTTAGTAATTCAAAATGTGATTTTATTTTCATCATGAACCAGGACGATATTGCATCATCTGAAAGAGTAAAGAAACAACTACAAGTTATTAAGGGTGAGGAGCTAGACATTGTAGGTTCTTATTATAATATTATTAATACTAAAGATGAAATTATAGGACAGGTTAAATCTCCAATTGAATCTTTAGATATTGCACAAAATCTTTACTATAGAATAACTTCAATTTACAATCCGACTGTTTGTTTAAGAAAAAGTGTATTTAATAATTATGGTTTTTTTGATCCACAATTTAATTCTAGTGCTGATTATGAATTTTACTTACGAATAAGTGAACAAGTAAAAATGAAAAATATTTCAGAATATTTATACAATTGGAGAAAACACAGTAATTCCACGTTACACAAAAACTACGCCTCCGGCGATGAGAGGGCAATGAGTATTTCATTATTTTATCTTGAAAAAAGAAAAGATAAATTTAAGAAAGATGAATATCAGTTTATTAAAGGCAATATTTATTATTACTATAATCACTTAATAAAAGCACTTAAAATATATTTGGCTTCAATTACAAATTTTAAAATGTGTAAAGATAAAGTTTTAAAAATTATATTCTTATTTTGGATAATAAAGCTGTTCAGAAAGTTAGATTTATTTGACTCTAAATTTATCCTATCTCTTCGGAACAGATTTAATGAATTTTCCTTTAAATAAAATTTTAGATCTCCATTTAATTTCAACATTACCAAGTGATACGTTTTATAAAAATATTTTTTGAGTATTGTCTTTTTAGGATTTTATTAAAGTCGATTAGAAAGAGTAAAAAATACAAGCAAAAAAACTTGTTATTAATTAATTCCGGTCAAATTGGTGATCTGATAATATCTTCATTGCTATTGGAAAATCCTGATATTTTAATAGTATATGATAAAGTAATTTTCCTAATTAAAAATGAATATCTTGAATTATTTAGTGACTATAAAGGTCCAATTGAAGTTAAA
The DNA here is from genome assembly GCA_963715745.1 of uncultured Ignavibacteriales bacterium. Taxonomy (GTDB): domain Bacteria; phylum Bacteroidota; class Ignavibacteria; order Ignavibacteriales; family Ignavibacteriaceae; genus CAWGJF01. Next base: position 2,954,805 of record OY970271.1, on the reverse strand, counting down.
GGTTATGATTATTTTAAGTATAAGTACAATATAATCTATAAGATCAGACTTCTCCATAATCTAAGGGATATTGGATTTAGCAAATCAATTAATCTTTCAGCCGCCAGAGGGATTCTAAATGATGAGATTACAATCTTAGCTAATGCCGAAGAGAGTTACTGTCTAAATTCAAACTTCAAATATTTAGGAAATTATTGGAGAGGCAAATTAAATAGTTATTATACCAAAATTCTGGCAGGAGATATTATTAATGAATATGATAAACATCTTGAACTTTTAAAATTTCTTAATAAAGACACAATTAAAACCCCAAATTTTTTTAATAAATTCCTTTTTAATACAAATAAAAAAATTAAATTTGATGTCGACTTCCAAAATCAAAAATTAATTTCTATTGCTCCATTTTCCTCTTACGGTGACCGCGATTGGGAACAAAATAATTTTGAACAATTGATTCAAAAATTAAATGATCATTATCATATAATTTTAATAGGATCAGGACGTCAAAAAGAAAAACTTTTAAGAATAAAATCCAATTACACAAATGTTTCAGTAATGGCAGGTGGTTTACACTTGAATGAGTTACCAACCCTGATAATGAAGTGTGATTTATTTGTCGGTTTGGATTCAGGATTATCTCATATAGCACTAAAACTTAATGTTCCTATGATCGCAATAATTGGTGGAGGACAATTTAATCGTTTTTTCCCTTGGGGTTCATCAAACCAAAGTATTTATCTCTACCACAAATTAGATTGCTTTGGATGTGAGTGGGAATGTATTACGGATAAACCATATTGTCATACCAATGTTACAGTTGATCAGGTTTATCAGTCGGCAATTAAATTATTAGAAGAAAAACAAATACAATTAAAGTCTATCTAAAAACTTCAAGTATCCAGATATTGTATTGTCCAAATTATAATTAAGCTTAATCTTTTCTCTGGCTTTTGTAGATATATTTTGCCGCGAATTTTCATCTTCAATAAGTAATTTAAGTTTTGCAGCAAGGTCAGCTGCATTACCATTCTTGAAATAAATTCCGGTTTTAAAATCTTCGATTAACGAGTTCTGTTTAATAAGATCTGATGCAATAACAGGAATACCAAAATTCATAGCTTCCAGCATGATCAATCCAAATCCTTCTATTGAAGTTGAGGGAAAGACCAGCAAATCAATACCTTCAAACAAATTTTCTTCCCTAATTATGGGAGATACTAATACGATGTTGTCTTGAAGATTATACCTTCCTATAAATGAATGAATGAAATTTTCCTCACTGCCTTCTCCAATAAGTTTTAATGTTAGTCTTTTATGCTCAAGATCTAATTCCTTGAAAGCATTCAGCAATACATCTATTCCTTTATTCTTTTCGAATCTTCCTATGTATCCGATAGTCTTTATTTCTGAATTTTTGGACGTAACATTATTACGAATATTGATCCCGTGCGTTATTAAAGAAATATTTGATTTACCAAATTTAATTAAATCGCTTTCTGCTATTTTTGAAACCGCGATATAATTATCAGCAGGGATTAGATAGTTTAAGAAATCATTAAAATTACTATGGGCGACATATACTACATTAATCTTAGGAAAAAGAATTTTAATAATTAATATAATTGGAAGATAAATTCTGAAATGATAAAAAATTATATTTATATGTTGTCCATTTATAATCCTTATTAAATAAAATAAATTTGTAAAAAAATATTTATTTATTCCTATTGTACCTTTTACATCATTAAAAAGATGAACTTTTTCACTAATTATATTTTCTTTTGTAAATCGTCCCTTGGGAGAAAATATTCCTACGAAATTGATTTTATCAGCAAAAATGTTTGAAAAGGTTATAGTTGATTTTTCTATACCTCCAATATCAAGAAATTTTAAAAGATGTAATAATCTGATTTTCTTGAGTTGCATTATAATTGATGATCCTGTTTGAAATATTCTTTAATAACAAAAATTATAAATTTGGGAATACCCAGTAGATATCGTCTGTAATATTTTTGTGGATTGGTAATTAATCTTATTACCCATTCAAGACCCAAAATTTGGATAATTTTCGGACCGCGTTTCTTTTTCCCTGCATACAATCCGAATAAATCTCCAACAGAAATAATAATCTTTGATTTTAATTTTTGTTTATTAGAATATATCCATTCCTCCTGTTTGGGAGTTCCTAGTCCTACCATTAAAACATCCGGATTTGACAGATTTATTATGTTCACTATTTCCTCATCTGATTTATCGGTATAGCCGTTTAGTGATCCTGTTATGGAAAGTTTAGGCTCTTTATTTTTTATTTTTAGCTTTGCCCGTTCAAGTATTTCAAGATGTCCACCGAATAAAAAAACAGAAAGATTATTAACTGAAAAGTATCGCAAAAGATTAAATCCATTATCAGTCAAGTTAAATTTCTTTTCAAAAGTGCCTATCCCGACTAATCTTGAAGCTATCCAGATTCCTGTTCCATCTGGAAATATTATATCGGTTGAATTTATTATATGACGAAATATTGAGTCGTTTTTTGCTATATTAACTGAAAAGAAATTAACATAGAAGATATTTATCCTCTGACTATTCCGAATTGCATAAGTCATACTTTTTTCAAGAGTACTATAATCAAAACAGTTAATCCTGATGTTGAACAGTTTTTCCTCTTTTGGCATCTTGATATTACATTAAAAAAAAGAGTTTTATAAATAAATTGAATTAAAATTTTAATTTATGAAAACATTTTTACTGAAGTGTATCTCAATAATAATTTCTTTCCAATTTGTGCTTTCCGCTCAATCATTAGAGAAAGAGAAAATTGAGGGTAATAAATACGTCCTGAATATTGGACTCAATTCGTCTCCATATAAAATTATTAAAAAGAATTCTAAAACTTTAATACATTTTTATAATTATTTGGATGAGTCGAATCCCGCCACCCCAGTATTACCTTCAAAGGATCTATTCATTGCAATCCCTTCAGGTACACTGCCCAAAGTTCAGGTTTTATCCATTGATGAAAATAAGATTAACGCAGAACCAGAATTAAACCCAGTAGTTAGCAGACTTAATGATTCGACTATAATATACTCAAACGCTCAGGCTCCGGTAATTAGTGGTATAAACGAATTATACAGGGTAAATGGTTTCCTATGGATTGGAAATAATTATTGTCTTCATCTTACAATTAATCAATATCAGTACGATTACAAAAATAGATTAATTATTGAAAACAAAAACATCCATGTTGAACTGCAGTTTATTAAAACTATTATTACAACAAATAATAAATTTAACCCTGTTTCTTCTGTTATTTTAAACAAAGATTTTGCAGCTTTAACCCAAGCAAAAGCCGATTATAAAATTAAAAATACTGATGATTGGATTAACTATGATAATACATATGTTAAAATTGGTGTTGCATTAGATGGGGTTTACAGATTTGATTATTATGATTTAGCTTCCTTGGGGATAACTTTAAATGGTGTAAATCCTCATACTTTTAAATTATATAATAAAGGTGAACTAATCCCAATTTATGTTCACGGTGAAAATGATGGTTCATTTGACCCCGGTGATTTTATTGAATTCGCAGGAATAAGAAATATGGGGGGCAATTACCGTGAAATTAGTACGCAAGGTGAACCATATAAAGAGTATCTTGGAAGATACACCGATACAACTATTTACTGGTTAACCTGGGATGGAGAAAATGGGTTAAGAGTTCCAATTAGTAATGGAAATCCTACAATTATAGCTTCAGACACTTTAAAATATTATAATGAACTTATTCACAAAGAAATTAATAATTGGTTTGATTTTTCTATGGCTGACCAAGTACAACGAGAAATGTCATTCTGGGCTTCGAATAAAACCTGGAATGAGGGGAACCTTGGTGTAGGGACATTAAATATTAATTTTAGTCTGTCTGATATTTACCCTAATGCAAATGCGAAAATGTTTGTAAAACTACAAGATTATGCTTCTGATATCTCTACTAATTCTCATCTTCTTGCACTATCCCTAAATAATTATCCAACTCTTTATGATTCAGGATATATAAATAAATATGAACAAAAGGTTCTTGAAGGTGAATTTAGTTCATCTTTATTAGTTCAAGGGACAAATACTTTAAAGGTTCATTCTTATCAGACAAATGCTTCTATCAATGCTTGCATACGTGATTGGTACGAAATGGAATATCCGAGATATATAAAAGCAAATTCTGATTCATTGATATTTTCATTTCCGTATATAATTACATCTGGAGTATATTGCTTTTACTTAACCAATATACAAAATAATAATCTGACGTTTTGGAAATATGGAGATTCCTTCAACAAATATAATGTTACTCCAGATAATGGGCTTGTTTTTATTAAGGATACAATTAGTTCGAATAATAAATTTTTCGTCAATGATAGTAATAAGGTTCTAAAACCTAAACTTTATTACACGAAACAGTTTGTAAATTTAAGAAGTAACCAAAATAAAGCTGATTACATTTCAATCACAAACAAGCAATTATTAACTAAAGCCGAAGAGTACAATAATTTTATTTCAAATAATTATAGTGTTCAAACTAAGCTGATTGATGTCGATGATATATATGATGAATTTGCATTTGGATATTTCAATCCTGAATCGATTAGAGACTTTTTAATAAATACACATATCAATTGGCAAACTCCTTATCCTCAATATGTGTTTTTAATAGGTGACGCTAATTATGACTATCATTTTAATAAATACTTTTTCCAAAATACTCCGCCTGTTCCGAACATAGTGCCTTCGTTTGGTGCTCCAGTAAGTGATAATTGGTTTGTAACCTGGGATACTACAGGAGCTTATGTTCCTCAGTTGAATATTGGTCGGGTGCCTGTACATAACGAACAAGATTTAGGTAATTATTTACAAAGACACCAACAGTATATAACAAATTCTTACAATAGTTGGAATAAAAGTTATCTCTTTTTTAGTGGTGGTAAAGATGAGCAGAGTGAATTGGATCTTTTAAGAGGAACTAATCAAAACATTATAAATAATTATGTGATCCCGGCGCCCATTGGAGGAAATTGGTCACATTTTTACAAAACACTTAATCCAGTTACTAATTTCGGACCCTTTTCTCAATCATATATTCAGAATGCAATTGATCAGGGGGGGATTTTTATTTCTTATTTAGGTCATAGTGGTACTCAAACATGGGATAATAGTATTTCAGATCCTTCCCAATTACAAAACCTTTACGACAGAAATCCTCTCATTACTGATTTTGGTTGTTCGACGGGAAAGTTTGCTGAGCCTGATGTTGTCTCATTTTCAGAATTGTTTATTAATTCAAATAAAGGTCAGGCAATAACTTATATTGGAAATTCTTCCTTGGGGTTCACATCAACAGCTACAACTTTTCCGGAAATATTTTATAAAAAGATTTTAAAAGATAGTGTGTTAAACATTAGCGAAGCACATAAGTTGGCAAAACTAGAGTTACTTCAGGATTATGGCTCTTCCGGAACTTATAAATTATTTTCACTTACAAATGAACTAATTGGAGATCCGATTGTAAGTCTTCCTATACCACAAAAACCAAATTTAGAAATTAATGGAAACGGAATAAGAATTTCGAACTCTAATTTAACAGACCTTCAGGACAGCGCAAATGTATCAATTAAATTTTATAATTGGGGTAAAGTTATTCCTGACACTTTCCTAACAATTGTTAAAGATAATTATCTTGGAATTTACGTTGTTGTAGATTCTATTTATAGTATTGTTCCTCACTTCGAGGATTCACTTTTCGTTTCATTTCCAATACTTAACAAACCCGGAGAACATTCTATTACTATAACATTAGATGTTAATAATAATATTGATGAAATAAGTGAAGACGATAATAATTATACTTTTCAATTTTATATTCCTAGCTCAAAGATTCGTGCTTTGTTAACTTATGATATTGAAAATGGTCTTAAGGATTCACTGATAGTTTTGAATCCTTCTTTAAAACCATTGAGTGACTCAATTAATATTGAAATTTCTAATAATAAAGATTATCTGAATTCCATTATTTATTATAAAAAAATGGATTCAGTAGCTACAATCTATTATCTAACCAGTGAATATTTGAACAGACGAATTTGGTTTAGAGGAAAAATAAATAACGATAATTTTTACGGATTTGATAAATCCGTTTATACGGATATCTTTAGCAAGTATTTTTTAAATGACAGTTTAAGCTTTGGTAACTCTCAGCTAAATAAATTGCGCTACTATAATCATTCAATTATACTTGACACAAATAAAACAGAATTCGATGCAATCTCAGCCGGATTTAATGATGGAAATACTGCAGTTATACTTAAGAATGGGGAAAATTTTGTTTTAAACAATACGCTCAGAGGTCATCATTTATGTGTGTTTAAAGATAGCTCCTATGATTTCGTAGAATATAAACACTTTGATTTATTAGGTGGTGATTCATCCACAGTGCGTAGTTACATTAATTTCCTTGATAGTTTGACTGATGGTGAACTAGTAATTTTTGCTGTATCAGATGAGGGGTATACTCGCTTAACAAGTGAATTAAAAGCTAAAATTCGTGAATTTGGAAGTGTTTATATAGATAGCTTGGTATTTAGAGGCTCCTGGGCTTGTATTGGTAAGCGTGGTGCTGTCCCAGGTTCAATGCCGGAAGCTTATAGTGAACCTTTCGAAGGTAGAGTGGAAATTGATACTTTGATTCAAAAATTATTTACGAATGGAACGCTTACAACTTCCCAGATTGGACCTGCTGCAAAATGGGAAACAGTTGATATTAATCAGAATGTTCCTTCAGTAGCAGAAACCAACTTTCGTCCAATTGGAATTAAATCAGATGCTAGCCAGGATACTCTTGGGTTTCTTACTATTCAAAATGGAATCGCTGATGTAAGTAATATTAATGCTAAAATTTATCCAAATCTAAAATTGCTTGTTGGAATGCAAACAAATGATGAATCCCAGGTTCCCACAATTTCTTCTATAGGAGTAAGCTATAAAGGGCTTGCTGAACTCGGTACTAATTACCAGGTTGTTTCTTCTTCGGCAGATACTGTTACTGTAGGAGAAAATGTTAATCTTAATTTTTCAGTTTATAATGTAGGTGAAACCAAAGCTGACAGCTTTACAGTTTCTGTAAATATAATTAATGACGATAATTCCCGGACAAATATATTTAATCAAAAAATCGATTCGCTTTCATCAAATGGTAAATCATATTTTAATCTCAGCTACAATACTTCAACTGCGAGCGGAAGCAAATCATTTCTGATTATGATTGATCCTTATAATAGTGTAAGGGAAATGTTCGAGGATAATAATTTCTTTTCGGTTCCGTTTTATATAAAAGCTGACACTACAACTCCTACTTTAAAACTCACAATTGATGGAAATGATATATTGGATGGAGAATATATTTCAGCTAAACCTGAAATTCATATCGAGTTAAATGATTTTTCCCTTCTACCAATTACAGATCCTAATTCAGTTCTGGTTTTTCTGAATGATGAAGAAATTCCAAATGATACTTCAATAATCAGTTATGAATTCTCGACTACAAATCCCAAAGTTGTTGTTGATTACACTCCGGAGCTTGAAGATGGTGAATATACTTTAAAAGTTTTATGGAGAAATACAAATGGCGACATAGTTGATTCAAGTGGTGTGCAGAAATCCTTCCTGGTTTCAAGTGAAGCAAAAATTATGGATGTTTATAACTACCCAAATCCTGCCAAAGGTGAAACATATTTTACATTCCGGCTCACACAAATTCCTGATGAAATAAAAATAAAAATCTATACAATTGCCGGAAGACTTATCCGCGAAATGAGGCTTTCTCCGGCTGAACTCCGATACGATTTCAACAAAATTTACTGGGATGGAAAAGACCAGGATAAAGACCAAATAGCGAATGGTGTATATCTTTACAAAGTGATTATGAAATCGGGCGATAAAACTGAGGACGTTACTCAAAAGCTTGCAATTGTAAGATAAAAATAAATTTCAAAACGTTTTAACTAACAATCTTATCCTTATCAAATCTGGGAATGAATATTTTAAAAATAAATATTATAATGATGCTATTGATATTACTGAGTTTTTCTGTCAAAGCTCAATTGAATTTAAAAAGTAATCTAAAATCTTCATCAAACTTTATTAAAGGAGTTGATATCTCAGCACTTCCTCAAATTGAGGATAATGGTGGGGTTTACTTAGAAAATGGAATTCCGAAAGATGCAGTAAATATTTTTAAAGATCACAGGTTGAATTATATTCGGCTTAGAATCTGGCACACTCCTGCTGATGGCTACTGTGGTCTGACAAAAACATTACAAATGGCTGAAAGAATTAAGAATGCAGGTTTAAAGTTATTACTTGATTTTCATTACTCCGATACTTGGGCTGACCCGATCCATCAATCTAAACCATCTGCGTGGCTAGGACTGAATTTTACGGAACTGAAAGACAGTGTTTATCAATATTCGTACGAAGTTATTACTGCTCTTAAAAGTCAAAACACTCTTCCTGATATTGTTCAGATTGGCAATGAAATTATCTGCGGAATGCTTTGGGATGATGGACGTGTCTGTGATCCTTTTAACACCCAGCAACAGTGGATGCAGCTTGCGCAATTAATTAATGAAGGAATTCGCGGAGTAAACGACGGATTAGCTCCAGGGGATTCAGTTAAAATAATGATACATATAGACCGCGGTGGGGATAATGGTGGAGCGAGATGGTTCTATGATAACCTGACTGCTCAAAATGTTAACTTCGATATTATTGGGTTATCATTTTACCCGTGGTGGCATGGATCTTTGAACGAACTTCAAACCAATTTAAATGATCTTGCTCAACGTTACGGCAAAGATATTATTGTTGTTGAAACAGCATATCCATGGACTCTTGCCTGGAATGACAACACGAACAACATCGTTGGAGATTCTACACAGCTGCTGCCGGGCTATCCTGCAACGATTGAGGGGCAGAAAAATTTTCTTGCTGATATTTTAAATATTGTGATGAATGTTCCGGATGGAAAAGGAGCCGGTTTATTTTACTGGGCACCAGAGTGGATTTCAGCACCAACTTTTGGCTCGCCTTGGGAAAACCTTGCTCTTTTTGATTTTGACAATGAGCTTCTCAATTCTATTTCAGTATTTGATTCTATTCAGACTGATGTAACATCAGATGATAGCAAAACTTATTCATTTAAGCTTTTTCAGAATTACCCAAACCCTTTCAATCCAGTAACAGAGATTAAATATTCACTCCCTTTTAGTGGATATGTTGTACTCGGAGTTTATAATATTCTAGGACACAAAATCACAACCTTGACTGATCAATTTCAAACTGCGGGAAGTTATGAAATAAGTTTTAACGCTGAAGATTTGGTAAGCGGAGTTTATTTTTATAAGCTACAAATTGGAACTTATTTCGATGTCAAAAAAATGATTTTGTTACACTAATTGTTTATTTACAACCTGCATTAATTATAAAATTATATTTATTTAAAAGTTTCTAAATTAAGATTGTCTCGCTTTAATCGTTCAGATTTATCACAAATCACAATTTTCAAGAAGCATTTTCAACTCTATCTCGTCTAATAATGTTGTAATATAAAATCTAATTTTTTCTAATCAGGAAACTGAAAATCAGATTTTATTCAGTTTGATAATAACTCATTGAAGCTTATTTAGTAAATTGGTCATACCTTGAATAAGTTTTTGTGATGAAAAACAGAGAAGAAAAAATGAAAAGTGATTTAACGGATATCGGTGAATTAAAAAAATTATCAGTCGAAGATTCCTTCCAAAAATTTAACTCAGATGAAAACGGACTTGCAAATACTTCAGCAAAAGATCGGTTAAAAGAATACGGTTATAATGAAATCTCTGAAAAAAAGGTAAATCCAATTGTTAAATTCTTCAGCTATTTCTGGGGACCGATTCCCTGGATGATTGAAGTTGCTGCAATACTTTCCGCAGTAATCAGTCACTGGGAAGATTTCTGGATTATTTTCGCTTTACTGTTACTGAATGCTGTGGTTGGTTTCTGGCAGGAATATAAAGCTGATGATGCTATAAATTTATTGAAGAAAAAACTTGCGCTGAGTGCGCGTGTTCTTCGTGATAAAAAATGGAATGAAGTTTCTGCAAAAGAACTTGTTCCCGGAGATGTTGTTCGGGTACGTCTGGGAGATGTAGTTCCTGCTGATATAAAACTTTTTACAGGTGATTATTTAACAATAGATGAGTCAGCGTTAACCGGGGAATCTTTACCAGTTGAAAAACACAAATCTGATCTTGCTTATTCCGGATCAGTTATCAGGCAGGGCGAAATGAACGGACTGGTTGTTGCAACAGGAATTAATACATTCTTTGGAAGAACAGCAAAGCTTGTTGAAGAAGCCAAAACGATCAGTCATTTTCAAAAAGCAGTGATCAAGATAGGACATTACCTTATTGTTCTTGCAGCTTTTATGATAGCACTGATTTTTATGGTTTCAATTTTCAGGCACGAAAGTTTTGTTGAAACTCTTCAGTTTGCGCTTGTATTGACTATTGCTGCCATACCGGTTGCTTTACCTGCAGTTTTATCTATTACAATGGCAGTCGGTGCATCTGTTCTTGCAAAGAAAAAAGCAATTGTGAGCAAGCTTGTTGCAATCGAAGAAATGGCTGGCATGGACATTTTATGTTCTGATAAAACCGGGACAATTACAAAAAACGAATTGACACTTGCAGATGTTATTAAATTTAATGGGTATAATCAGGATGATGTTTTGATATATGCTTCGCTGGCTTCAAGGGAAGAAGATAAAGATCCAATTGATTCGGCAATAATTAATAAAACAAATTCTGATAAAAAGCTTGAAGACAAACTTGGTACTTATGAAGTAAAAGAATTTAAACCTTTTGATCCTGTTATTAAGAGAAGTGAAGTATCAGTTTCCGATCCGGGGAAAAAATCTTATAAAATATCCAAAGGTGCACCGCAGGTAATTCTCTCACTCTTATCTGGAAATAATAAAGATAAAGTTGCAAATGATGTAAACAAACAAATTGATGAATTGGCATCTAAAGGTTTCAGGGCGCTTGGTGTCGCAAAAACAGATAACAATGGAGACTGGGAATATGTTGGATTGATTCCTCTTTTTGATCCGCCAAGAGATGATTCGGCAGAGACGATTAAAACTGCAGAAGAGATGGGTGTTAATGTTAAAATGATAACCGGTGACCATACAGCAATTGCCAAACAAATTGCGGGACAGGTGAACTTGAAAACCAATATTTTGGAAGCTTCTTCATTCCTGGAAAAACCGGACAAAGAAGCAAGCGCAATTATTGAAAAGGCAGACGGATTTGCACAGGTATTCCCCGAACATAAATATCGCATTGTTGAGCTGCTCCAGGAAAATAGACATATCGTTGGAATGACAGGAGATGGAGTGAATGATTCGCCGGCATTGAAGAAAGCTGATGTAGGAATTGCTGTTGCCGGTGCAACTGATGCTGCAAAATCTGCTGCAGCAATTGTTCTTACTCTTCCGGGTCTTTCTGTTATTATTGATGCGTTAAAAGAAAGCCGGAAAATTTTTCAGAGGATGAACAGCTATGCAATCTACAGGATAGCTGAAACAATTCGTGTTTTGTTCTTTATAACGCTGGCAATACTTGTATTTAATTTTTATCCGGTTACAGCAATAATGATTGTTCTGCTTGCTTTGTTTAACGATGCCCCGATAATGGCAATTGCTTATGATAATGTTAAATATTCAAAAAGCCCTGAAAAATGGAATATGAGAATTGTTTTAAGTATGGCAACTTTTTTAGGATTAATCGGTGTAGTCAGTTCATTCGGAATATTCTATATCGGGCAGGATGTTCTGCATTTATCCAGGGGAGCAGTACAGTCGTTTATATTTCTTAAGTTGGCTGTAGCAGGGCACTTAACAATATTTTTAACAAGAACCCGGGGACCCTTCTGGTCAATTAAGCCAAGCGGGATTATGTTCTGGTCTGCTGTACTTACAAAAATACTTGCGACTTTTGTAGCAGTTTATGGCTGGTTCATTACCCCGATTTCCTGGAATCTTGCTTTGCTGGTCTGGGGCTATGCATTAATTGCCTTCTTTATTACTGATCTTCTGAAAGTTAAAATGTATGATCTTCTTGATCACACAAATATAAAATTTCGTAAATAAAAATTGTTGAGAAAAATGGAAACTACAATTAAAAAATTTGATGAACCGGAACTGCAGCAGCTTTTTGAAAAGCTGGGCAGTGACGATGGTCTGGAAAGAAAAAAGACACGTAATCTTTTGGTTGCCAAAGGTAAAGAGTCAATAGATTTTTTATCAAAGATTATTACTCATCCAAAACATGTTTACAGGTGGGAGGCTGCTAAAGCTCTGGAAGAAATGAAGCATCCTGAAGCGATACCATATCTGTTGCATGCACTTGAGGATGATAAAAGTGATATAAGATGGATTGCAGCGGAAGGGTTGATAAACCTGGGAAAGAAAAGTATCATTCCACTTCTGAAAGCGCTTATTGAAAAATCTGATTCTGTATTTATTCTGGAAGGTGCACATCATATTTTTTATGATCTACATGAAAAGAGATCTTTACCGGCAAACTTTCCCGCAGAAAAATTATTATCGCTATTGAAAAATCCGGAATGGGAAGACAGCGTTAAGCCTCTTGCGTATGAAATTCTTAATAAGCTGAAAACCTAAATTATTTCTTAAGTTAAAAGTTAATCAAGCAAATACTGATAAATTTTACTTATAATAGAAATCATTCTGACTGATTTTTTATCTGCCAAAGCTTGCCCATCTCCTAAAACATCCCTAATTTAAATATCATTTCAATATGCCAGGAGGCTCAAAATGAAAACCTTTCTTAATTGCTGTATTACAATTGCTTTTCTCTTAATTACCGCGTGTACTGAAAATGTTAATATTGAATTTGAACAGAAGGCATTGCTGGATGCTGATATAGATTGGGCAAATGCTGCTGCTTCGGGTGATTTAGATAAGGTCAAAACATTCTGGACGGAAGATGCAATCAATTATTATCCAGGTCAGGAACCTGCTTTTGGCAAACAGGAGATCCTTGAAATTGTAAAACGGAACCGCTCAATTCCCGGTTTCAAATTAAGCTGGGAACCACGCAATGCAGTTGTTTCAAAATCAGGTGATCTCGGCTATACACATGGCTCATATAAAATTTCATTTAATGATCCTGAAGGGAATACACTTACAAGGTCAGGCAACTATGTCTGTATCTGGAAAAAACAAGAAGATGGTACATGGAAGTGTGTGATGGAAAGTTCTGTTCCCGGACCTCAACCTCAATGATGAAAAAACATTTCTTTAAATATTATTATAGGAAGAATTATGAAACGGTATTTTATATCTTCTTTATTAGTATTAATAATAATGCTCTTTACCGGCTGCAAACAAAATAGTGAAAGCACGAGTCAGCAGCTTGAAAATAATAAGAAAGTTGTTATGCGGGCGTGGGAAGAAGCATTTAACCAGGGAAACAATGATGTGATTAAAGAAGTTTTTGATACAAGCTATGTTGAATCATCACCATATGAAGTATTTGAACCTCGTGGAATTGAGCGTGTAATTGATGCTAATGATTGGATGAAAAGTGTATTCGGAGAGCTTCACTTCGAGGTTGAACAAATGATAGCTGAGGGAGATTATGTTTTCAGCAGGGCTATGGCAACCGGAGTGCATACGGGTGAGTTCGCAGGTGTTGAAGCAACCTGTAATCCGGTTCGTTTCGCTGTAGTAGTGGTATCGAAAATATCTCATGGTAAGATTGTTAAGGATTGGAGCTTCGTTGATACTATGACAATATTAAAGCAAATAGGAAATGTGACAGTAACCCCGAAGGATTAGAATCGAACCGGAAATAAAAACGGAGGAAGAAAATGAATAGTAAAAATAAATCATTTTTAATTTCCCGGATTGCAGATGATATGTGGAATAAAGGATTGATTGATGTAGGCGATGAAATTATGGAAGCAGATGCAAAATACCACGGACCGCATATGCCGGATGGTGTTGGCTCGCGTGAGGACTGGAAACATGCTGTTGGTATGTATCGTGCTGCCTTTCCGGATTCTCATGTGAAGTATGAAGACCTGATTGAAACTGAAAATATTGTGGTTGGCAGATGGAGCGCAACAGCAACTAACACCGAACCATTGGCAGGCATGCCTCCGACTGGAAAATCTATTTCTCTTTCCGGAATTACGATTTATAAATTTAACGGTGATAAAATTTCAGAAGCGTGGGAACAGCTTGATATGCTTGGTATGTGGATGCAGCTTGGTGTAATAGAGCTTCCCGGTTTTCACTAATTGTAAAATAATTTCTTTAATCTCTAATTATCTTTAATTGTTAAACTGCTTCCCGGCAGGTATGCATTCACGGCATTAATAGTTTCATTTTATAGTAGGAGGTTCTAAGTGAAGGTAAACTATGTAATAATATTCGTCAGTAATATGAAAACAACTGTTTCATTTTATAAATATGTTATTGGACTGCCGTTAAAATTTGAAACTCCTGATTGGTCGGAGTTTGAAACAGAAGGAGCAACTTTTGCACTTCATAAAAGCACAACAGCACGGAGAGCTGATGAAGATTCTTATCAGGAACTACCGGGAAGCTGCATACCCGGTTTTAGCGTCCCGAATCTTGATGAGTTCCATAAACGTATGATTGAAAATAATGTTAAGTGTAAACAGGAGCCAAAGGAGGTTTTTGATGCACGTGTTGCCCAGTACTTAGATCCTGATGGATTGATAATATCGGTTTCTGAAAACATACGTAAAATTTGAACAATGTTTTAATCTCATTCTCTGCCTTCATCTCTCTTTTGCATTAACCCTAACCAACCAGCAACATATTTATTACTTACTAAGCTTGAACTAAATAATAACTATTACTTTATTAAAAACGCTTCAAAATTTTCCACCTGGATTTTAGTAAATTACAATCGTATTATCTTCTGTGTCTTAGGTTTTAATTCCTTCATACATAACGGGATAGCATCAGTCTGAAAAAATGCAAAACGAATTACAGAATATCGGATATCTAAGTCAACTGAATTTACTCACCTTTATTTAAAAATTAAAAAACATCAGTTCCTTAAAATTGACTGCATATTATTGCAACTTTGCTTAATATTATAAACATGCAAATAGTTAAGTAAACAAAGTAATCTACGGAGGTTAAAATGGCTGTTATTTTATTTGTCCGCATTGAGTCAAAACTTTCAGAAAAAGAAATAGACCGCCGGTTACTCGAACGCAAACCAAAATTTCTGGAAGTATCCGGCCTGGTGCAGAAGCTATACGGAAGAGATGAGGCCACTGGAGATGTATGTGGAATATATTTTTTTGAAGATAAGGATGCATTAGATAAATTCGGTGAGTCTGAATTAGCAATGACAATTCCAACCGCTTATGAATCTGTTGAAGTTCGCAAGGAAGTCTATAATGTACTCTATCCTTTAAAGCCTGAAGCAGGTCCTTTTTACGAATAACATTTGCGGCTTTCAAGCTGTGTTGATTCATTTACTATAATTCACCTATTTATCTTCTCAGATTTAAGTAAATTAACTACAGTATTATTATCTGTGTTTTTAGTTATTAATACTTTTTTAAAAAACGGGGATAACAATAGTCTGAAGAAATGCAAAACGAAATGCAGAACATCGGACAGCTAAGCCAACAGCTTGGGGAAATAATCTTCGGCACATTCTTCTTCCTTGTCGGGCTGGTATCAGCTTCCATTGCTTTGCTGCGCCGGGGGGAAGACATAAAAATATTAATATGGCTTGCAGCTTGGAGCGGTGCTTACGGCTTAAGGTTATTAATAGAATCAGAAGCAGTTAATATATACTTCCCGCAATTCATTCAAAGCATAATTCCCGCAGCAGATGTAATAATAAGTTATATGATACTGGTTTTTGCTTTACTCACCTGGGTGTATTTAACAAGGGAAAAAGTCCGTACAATAATTATAGTTATGATCATTGCTGCATCTGTTATTGCTGTGCTTGGTATTTCCTGGTTTTTAGTTACAGGTAATTCAAATGCATTTATGCTGCCCAATAGTCTTCTGGCTGCAGCAACATTAATATTTTTTGTAATTGTTTTATCGGTAAAAACATTAGCAGATAAATATCTCGTTCTTCCCAACCGCGGTGTGCTGGCAGTTGGGACAGTAATTTTTATAGTTGAAGCATTGTACACTAATTTATCAGGACTTGTTGGAAACAAGACTTATGCATATACAGGCTGGCTTGGTTTTGCTGTTTTAATTTTAGCGCTGGCTTACACTGCAGCAAAGATGATCTTTACCAATGAACGAAAGCTGATCACAATTGAAAATGAAATGGAGACAGCCCGGCAGATACAATCATCAATTCTTCCGGGTAAAGTCCCTGAGATAGAAGGATTAAAGATTGCCGCTGCTTATTACCCAATGACTTCAGTTGCAGGGGATTTTTATGAATTCATTGAGGTAAGCAGACACGAAGCCGGATTTCTTGTTGCAGATGTTTCGGGTCACGGTGTACCCGCGGCTTTAATTGCTTCGATGATAAAGATAGCAATGCAGTCTGTTTTAGATACAGCAAGTGATCCGGGTGAAGTGCTGAGTCGGCTTGGTAAAATACTTGGCAGTCAGCTTCATTCGCAGTTTGTAACAGCAGCATATCTTTATATAGATTCAGAAAAATGTCTGGCGCGTTATGCGGCAGCAGGACATCCGCCGCTTCTTTACTGGAATTCATCTGCTGAAAAGCTTGAGTCTGTTGAAAGTAATGGATTGCTCTTTGGAGTTTCTACTGAGGCGGAATATCCTGTCCATGAGTTTACATTCAACAAAAACGACCGCTTTCTAATATATACTGATGGACTGACTGAAACAAGGAATGCAGTAGGGGATGAGTTTGGAAATAAGTTTTTAGGTGAGCTGATTAAAATAAACAGCAAAGTCCCCGCAGAAGAATTAGGTAAAGTATTTTTAAATGAATTAAAATTATGGCAGGATAAAAAATCTCCGCAGCAGGATGATATTACATTTGTGATTGTGGATAGCAAATAGAACAGAAAAATAAAATCCATTAATAAATTTATCGGAGGTTTCAAATGGGGAAAATAAAAATGATGGTTAGTCTGCTGTTTGTAATTATGATTTTTGCATTTAACATTTTATATGCACAAAAACTGGAATTTCAGTTAATCTCAAGTGATCAAAAACAATTTGGCTTTAGTTTTAATAAAGTTTTTTATTCTGATAATCTGAATATGTCTACTTTCTCAGGAGTCTACCAGTTATTTTTGGATATTCCGGTGAGTTCAAAATTTAATATAATCGGAACGATTCCGTACATAACAACAAGCTACCACAATTTGGGATTCTTCGGTTCGTATGATTATTCAGCAAGCGGATTTGGAAATTTATTTGTTGGCTTGCAGACAAATAATAAAGCAGTCGATTATAAAAAAAGTGTTTATTCATTCGGTTTATATTTACCAACTGCATCAGAAAGAGCAGCACCAAACGGGCTGTTAGCAAATTATTATTATTTAACTAAATACTTACCAAATACATTAGGAATATATTTTAACTATGCTTTCCATAAAACAGAACCGGAAGGGTTTAATTATGGTTTGGAAATTGGTCCTGACGTCTTAATCCCGGTTGGGGATAATAATTCAGACGGAGAGCTTTTTGCTCACTTTGGATTACTGGGAAGCTTTAGAATTAATAAGTTTATGTTAAATGCGGAGTTTGTCGGAGTTGCAATAATAACACAGGATGTCGACACTTTCGGAGACAGGTTTGTAAATATGGTAAATGTCGGTGCACAATGGAATGAATCGGTAGTAACACCAATGATCTATTACAAGTTTTATTTGAGAGATGATATCAGCAGGTCGTTAGACGGAGTATTGGGAATCGGAGTTAATGTTTCAATGGATTGATTCAAAACTGAAAATACTGCTTTTGTCGAGGTGGTCACGGACCATTCCGTTACTAAAAGTTAATTGACATGTTACAATTCCCATTTAGCGGGACAGGCGTGACATCAAAAAAAAGTTGGGAAATATTTGAAAGACAATTTTAACAAGAAAATGTATCAGACTTTTCTTTACCATGGGCTTGGCTGATCTTTACCAGTGATTATTAGGTTACGCAAATTGCCATTTATTAGCATACCCCAGGCATTTGAACAATCATTGTAACATTCAAACACCGGCACAAGGCCTTTATGAGTAAAACGGATCTCTGTTTTGTTATCTTTCTTAGCAATCTCAAAAATAATATCTGTGTCTTTCCATTCGCTCTTATCTTTTACAAAACTTAATGAAGCATCTAATACGTGCCAGACAATTTTTTTACCGAGAACAAACTCCGTTATTTTTTGTTTGGAGTAGTGTACATCGGGAACACGGTATGTAAACTCACCACCTGGTTTATCAGTGTTACCTTCAATTTCCCCTGACCACCATCCTCTAACATTATTAACGGCGTTGAATACTTCTTTCGGTGTTTGATCTACTAAAAATGAAATGGTGAAATTTTGGTTATTCATTTCTTATTTCCTCATTTATTATAAAACATTATTGCTGCATTTGTTTTTGTGATATTATTCCAGTTTCCATTTTTTAACTAATTCTGAATTGAAACCTTCACCTTCTTTTGGATTAGGCTGTCCTTTCCCATTAGTAATTAAATTAGACAGACTATTTTCTATGTAATTGGTCCACCCCTCTTTACAGACTTCATAACATTCATAGTGAGGAACCAGACCAATATGAGTGAAAACTAATTGTGTCTGATTATCTTTTTGAGATATTTCAAAACTGATTTTTGTACCCTTCCATTCGGTTTCATTTTTAGTAAAGCTGAAATAATTTTCCTGAACAAGCCACACAACCTTTTTGTTGGGTATGAATTCTACAATTTTTATTTTGCAGATGTGAATGTTTTTATAATGATATAAATATTCGGCGTTGAGTTTGTATGTCTTGCCTTCAATATTTTCCGACCACCACCCACGTACATTATTAATAGCATTGAATACTTCATCCGGTGTTTGATCTACCAAAATGGTAGTTGTAAAATCTTGTTTTGTCATATCTTTATTCCTTTTTTAATTTTCAAAATGTTTAAGTTATCCGTAATAAACAAAACGCTTAATAAAAGAATTGCTCTAATATTATCTTTCCATCCTTTACTTCATACAGCATTATCTCTTTAATTTGAATTCTACCATGTACCTGGTGTGTAATATCAACTTCTCTACCTACAGCAAAATGATTTCCAGCTGTAATTGGTTCGGTAGTATGAGCTTTATGAAGCGCTTCAACACCTTTAACAAAGTCTTCACCTTTTTTGCGGACCGGGGCTTTACCTTCTACATATCCAAAATAAGGAGAATTTGGCGGATCCACACTTCTTACATTATCTGCAAATAGTTCATCCTGGATTTCAAACCATTTTTCCTGCTGCGCAAGTTCATTGAAACGTTCAGCTATTTTTTCAATGGTTATTGTGGTTGCTAAATCTTGCTTTGTCATTTTCTTACTCCTTTTTGATTATTATAAAATTTCTACAGCAAAGATATTGTCTGACCCATACTTTATCGAGGTGCAAAATGGACTTTGTAACAGGTTGATTTGGACAATATTAAATCTCTATCTTTGCCAAAAAAATAAAGGTACTTAAATGAAACATCTAACTATAATAGTTCCGGAAGGACAAAACAATCTTAGCAGCATAGTAGGTCCTTACAAAATATTTACACGTGCGAATGAATACCGAAAGGAAAACGGTGGGAAAGAATTATTTGAAATCCGGTTGGCAGGAATTTTAAAAGAAGTGGAATTCTATAAAGGTTTATTTACAGTAAAGCCGCAGGTTAACATTTCAGACATAGCCAAAACAAATCTCATCATTATTCCTTCATTGAATCATAATTATAAAGATGCTGCAAAAGAGAACAAAGAAATAATCGACTGGATTGCAAAACAATATAAAGAAGGTGCTGAAGTGGCAAGCATCTGCACGGGTGCATTTTTGCTTGCAGCGTCAGGTTTGCTGGATGGGAAAAGCTGTTCAACACATTGGGCTGCTGCAGATAATTTCAGGAGTACATTTCCTGAAGTAAATTTGAAAATGGATAGGCTGATCACGGATGAAAACGGAATCTACACAAACGGCGGAGCTTATTCTTTCCTTAACCTGATGCTTTATCTTGTAGAGAAATTTTATGACAGGCAGACAGCAATCTTTTGTTCCAAAGTTTTCCAGATTGAAATGGACAGGCAGAGTCAATCGGAATTTGTAATATTTAAAGGGCAAAAACTGCACGGAGATGAAATCGTGAAAGAAGCACAGGCATATATTGAAAATAATCTTCTGGAAAAAATATCTTTTGAACATTTATCTTCAAAGTTGTCTGTTAGCCGACGGAATTTTGACAGGAGATTTATCAAGGCTACAGGGAATACTCCCGTTGAATATTTGCAGCGGGTAAAAATTGAATCGGCAAAAAGGGCATTCGAAACCAGCCGTAAAACCATTAATGAAGTTATGTACGAAGTCGGTTATGCTGATATGAAAGCATTTCGTGAAGTGTTTAGAAAAGTTACCGGGATATCACCATTAGAATACAGAAAAAAATACAACAAAGAGCGGTGGTTTAATATCAATTATTAGGGATATATTAAGACACACAATCCGGAATGTTAATTGACAAATAGAATCATATTAAAAACAGAACGCTTAATACTCAGAGAAGCACAGCTTTCGGATAATCAATTCATTTATGAATTACTGAACACTCCAAAGTGGATAAAATATATCGGCGACAGGGGAATCAAAACTTTAAAGAATGCTGAAGATTACATAAATGATAAAATAATAAATAGCTATAAAACCAGCGGCTATGGTTTGTATGTTTTTGAATTAAAGGAATCACAAATTCCAATAGGTCTTTGCGGTTTTATAAAAAGAGATTATTTAGATTCGGAAGACATCGGATTTGCATTGCTGCCCAAGTATGAACGCAAAGGTTATACTTATGAAGCTGCAGTAGCTGTATTAAAATACGGTGAAGACAAATTTGGATTCAAAAAAGTTTATGCAATCACATCTAAAGATAATACAGCCTCCCAGGAATTATTGAAAAAACTTGGTTTTAGTTTTAAGTCTTTCATAACTGAGCCTTCTACAAAAGAAGAACTTTCCTTTTATTCAAGAGAAAGTGAAAAGCACTGAAAAATATTTTTAATAAAGAGAAAGAAGTTAAATGAATAACAAACTCTGGAAAAAAGGTACGGGCAAACTTGGAATCCTTAAACCTCTTTTAGGTTCGTGGCAGGCAATTGCCGATTCACAGATGGGAAAAGTGCGTTGTACAAGAACATTCGAACCGGTTCTTGGTGGCAAATATATTCAACTAATTGCACGTTGGGAATTTGGTAAGAAAGTCTATGAGGAAATAGCATTCTACGGTGTCATCAATGGAAAACTATCATTCTGGTCATTCACTTCAGACGGTAAAAGATCAGAGGGTATACTTGCTGATGGAAGTGACATAGATCCACAAGCAATTGCATTTGAAGCAGAAATGCCTGCTGGTCTTGCTCGTATGATTTATTGGCCAGATAAGGATGGAAGTATTAACTGGGCAGTGGAAGCAAAAAATAAAAAGGGATGGAAACGGTTTACAGAACATAAATACACATCGATTAAATAACTTTTATCATTGAAAAACCTGGAATTATTTTTAGTCTTTCATTACCTGGTTATTAAGTAAAGAAGAGCTAACCTTTTGTTAAAGGAAAGTGCGCTGTGACATACCTTTTCAAAACATTGCAAATCTTTATTAAAAACTGTCAAAGAATCATTGCAGAGTAACAAACGATTTACTATTTTTTCGGCTGATCCAGACATTCCATTAATTAACTTTCAAAATAAATACAATTTAAAGGAGGCTCTATGCAAAGGACTATACAGGTACTTTTCGTACTTCTGCTTTGCAGTTCTGTAATGTACAAATTGTCAGCCCAGGATATGTCGGGAAAGATGGAAAACAGTTCTTCATCTTCCCTGGTTAAATTAGTTATGGATGATTTAAAATATACGGGCGACAAAGTGATGCAGCTTGCTGATGCCATGCCGTCATCAGACTACAGCTGGAGACCGGAAAAAGGGGTCAGGTCAGTAAGCGAACTTTTTGTTCACATTGGGATGAGCAATTATTTTCTGCTCTCATTCCTTGGTGCCGAGATGCCTAAAAATTCAAAACCAGGCACTGAAAATGAGGACATGGAAAAAACCATGACAAATAAAGAGGAAATTGCAAAACTGTTGAAAAAATCTTTCGAAGATGCAGAAAGTTTTCTTGCCGGTTATACAGATACTGATTTCGATACGGTAGTTGAATTACCATTCGGAAAGTTTACCAAAGCACAAGTGCTGATGATTGTTGCAACTCATCCGCACGAACATCTTGGACAGGCAATTGCTTATGCAAGAACAAACCATGTTGTCCCACCCTGGTCAAAAGGGAATTAATTTTTTAATAAATTGTCCCGGTAACAGCCGGGACTTTTTAGTTTGATTACAACTTATCAATATTAATATTGTTATGAATGATCCCTGGTCAAGTGGAAATGCTTATGAAAGATTTATGGGGCGATGGAGTTCGCTTGTCGCGGAAAAGTTCTTAAAGTGGCTCGCAATACCGGAAGGTAAGATCTGGCTTGATGTTGGATGTGGGACAGGCTCACTTTCAAAACTTATTCTAAAAACACAAAAACCCGCAAAAATTATTTCGGTTGATTCTTCTGAAGAATTCATTTCTTATGCAATAAAAAATGTAAACCATCCTTCAGTTCAGTTTAATGTTGGGAATGCAAAAACGTTAAACATAGATTCAGCTTCAATCGATGCGGTTGTTTCAGGGCTGGCACTTAATTTTTTTCCTGATCCTGAAATTGTAATTCGTGAAATGATGAGGGTTATCAAACCCGGTGGTAAAATCGGAATTTTTCTATGGGATTATTCTGAAGGAATGCAAATGCTGCGTTACTTCTGGGATGCCGCTGTCGAACTTAATAACAAAGCAAAAGAATTTGATGAAGGGTTGAGATTTCCCGTATGCAAAAAAGGACAGCTTGAAATATTGTTAGGAAAAACAGGATTGAAAGATGTGGAAGAAATTCCAATTGAAATTAATACTTACTTTAAAGACTTTAATGATTACTGGGAACCGTTTCTTGGTAATGTTGGTCCGGCACCAGTTTATGTAATGAGTCTTAAACCAGAGGACAGGAAACAACTTGAAATAAAAGTTCGAAATTCATTGCCGGTAAATAAAGATGGTTCAATAACAATTACGGCAAGAGCGTGGGCTGCAAAAGGGATTGTCTGAATTGTTTGCCCGAACTAATTTATTTCTGTTCTTCCAAATTCATTTATATCAAACATTAAAAAGGACCATATTATGGTTTCAGGTTATCAAAAAGAAAAAGCCGAACTGTTCCTGAATTTTCATCAAGACAAAGAAATCCTGGTTCTGTTAAACTCGTGGGACATCGCAAGTTCTAAATTAATAGAAGCAAGCGGCTATAAAGCAATCGCAACAACAAGTATGGGAATAGCAGCTTCTTTGGGTTATCCTGACTGCCAGGTAATACAATTGTCAGAAATGATTGAAGTTATAAAGGGAATCGTAAATGCAGTACAAGTTCTGGTTACTGCCGATATAGAAGCCGGATATGGAAATAATTTAGATGAAATAATTGATTCTGTTAAAAAGATAATTGCAACAGGAATTGTAGGAATAAACATTGAAGACAGTATTGATTTAAATCCAAAATTAATTGACGAGATGGAATTTTGTGAAAGAATATCTGCAATTCGTGAATTATCAGATTCACTGGGCTTTCATTTAGTAATTAATGCAAGAACGGATTCATTTTATACTTCATCAGGTTCAACACGAGAAAAATTATCTGAATCAATTAAGCGAGGCAATAAATACCGGGAAGCCGGTGCCGACTGCATATTTGTACAGCCTGTATGGAAAAAAGAAACGATTTCAACATTAGTTAAGGAAATTAATGCTCCAATAAATATTCTTTCAAACCCTACGATTGGGGCGGGAGTAACTCCATCCATAAGTGAACTGCAGGATTTAGGTGTTGCCCGTGTAAGTCTTGGTTCAAGTTTGATGAAAGCAACTTTAGCTTTAATTAAAAAAGTTGCCGACGAACTCTCTGAAAAAGGGACTTACAATATTTTATTAGATACCTTAACACCTGTAGCCGAGGCAGCAATGGCTTATAAAATGGCAATAGGGTTGAATAAATAAAGGAAGAAAACGGGGCAGTGACGGACGCTCCGTGACCGGAATTTAGTATTTGTCATTTCAATGGATTTTACAACTGAGAAATCTTCCACATTCCTTACTCAGGAAAACATTTAAAATTCTGATTAATTCAATTCAAAAATTGTTTAGAATAGCAACCTGAAACGTATTTAATTTCTTTCCCAAAATTTAATTGTAATATTATTTCCTCCTATATATTATCTAAAAATCACAATTCATTACATTTTTTTGTTTTTGAGGCTTTCTAAAAAATAAAATCTGATAAACCATATTTAATATATTAATATTAACTATTTTTATGTCACAATTATTGGGATTATGGTACTAGATTACCATCAATAAAAAAATTTGGGGAAATCCCTATGAAACTTTTACTACTTCACAAATGTTTTGCATTTGCAAAACTTCCGGTAAAGATATTCAGTATTGCAATCTTTCTATTTATATCAACTATTAATCCTCAATGGAACACACAAAGTCCTCTTCCAACACACCTTGATGTGAGGGGAATTGGAGCCCCATCAGCACAAATAGTATTTATAGCAACTGATGATAATTCATTTGATGATGGCGGTGCATTATTTGAGTCAAATGATGGTGGGAATACCTGGGTACAGCTTAATGTTCCTGCAAGTCTTGGTAATCCGTTTAACGGACTCTTTTTCCTCGATAGTCAGCATGGTTGGGCTTTTGGGAATGACAACTACCGTACAACCGACGGAGGAACAACCTGGACACAACTTCCTTTTCTCGGCTCTACTTACTTTATGAAATTCTATACAACTTCTTTTGGATTAGCAACAGGAAATTTTGATCGATATGTAAGTCATGATGGTGGTGATTCCTGGGCGCCTTCACCAGACAGCATATTCTCATTTGATTTTATTGATGATTTAAATGGTCTCGGTGTTTCCGAAACCGGAATTTATAAAACTACTGACGGCGGAAATACTTTCACGATTGTATATACGGGCGACGCAAAGTCGGTTGTATTTCTTACATCAACTGTTGCAGTAGCAATTTCTGATGATTTGCTTCTTCGTTCAACTGATGGGGGTACGACATGGAATTCTGTAGCAGCGGCAAACGGCAAATTTAAGTTACTTGCAATTTCATCAGATGTTGTTCTTGCATGGGGTCAAACCGGTGTTTATCCGAATTACGATGATCGCATATTCCGTTCAACTGATGGCGGTCAAACGTGGAATGATCTCGGCGAAATAATACCGGAAGGTGTTCACAGCTTTGCGATTGTTGATGCGCAAAATGTGGTTGCTTCTGATTTCACCGGAAATATGTTTCATTCATTGGATGCAGGTTTAAATTGGACGCAAACATTTGTCTCACCGGGTCAGCAGCCAAGCTTTTTCAGCAGTGCATTCCCTGTATTTGCTGATGCGCAGACCGGCTATTTTGGCTATGGTTCCGGTTATGTAATTAAAACCACAGATGGTGGTGCATCCTGGTTTCAAATATCAAGTGGAACCGGTGAATCACTTAATGATGTTGACAGGTTTCCTAATGGTGATCTGATTGCAGTTGGTGATAACGGAACACTGCTTACAAGTGATGGTCTTTCGCAATGGATTATTCACGAAAAATTTTCGCAATATGATCTTAATGCAGTCCAGGTTTTAGATGCAAACGAAGTCCTTGTTGTTGATAAAACCGGGCAGGTATTCAGAAGCACAGATAACGGTATAAACTGGACGGCAACTGCAGGCAAACCTGCTAGCATGTCAACCGCAGAAGATATTCACTTTAATAATTCACTGGATGGCTGGGTTATAGGGCAGAGTTTTAATACCGGTGCATTATATCATACAACGGATGGAGGTACCACATGGAATCCTGTTACCGATTTCTTAGGTAGTTACAGGTCTGTTGATGTGGAAGATTCAAACATATGGGCTGCAAATGTAGGTGAACTTTATTACCGCAGCACCGACAACGGTGAAACATGGATTCAGGGTGAGCTGCCTTACTCTCCTGTACAAATAAGCGACATGGAATTTTTTAATGAAAGCGTAGGTTACGCTGTTGGCTGGTGGGGTCAGGCATATCGCAGCAATGATGGAGGAGTATCATGGGAAATTTTACCAACCCCAAATACTGATGATGATTTTACTGATATTTATTTGATGGGTGCTAATGAATTATGGGTAAGTACATATAATAATGTGGCCTATTATTCTGCTACAGGTGGGCAAAGCTGGTCTGTTCTAAATATTGGTTCAGCAGGTTTTGGTAATTTCAGTTCAATTGTCGGGGTTCCGGGTGGTGATGCCTGGACAGTTGGGTTCCAGGGTTATATTGAAAGATTCATCGGACCTCCTCCACCTCCCGCAAATCAATTGCCTGTTGCCTCATTTGATTTTACTGCAGCCGGGCTTAAAGTTGATTTTACAGATACAAGCTTTGATCCTGATGGGTATATTGTAAGCTGGGATTGGAACTTTGGTGATGGTACAAGCTCAACACAGCAAAATCCAACCCACACATATGATACTTCCAATACTTATATAGTTAGTCTTATAGTAACTGATAATGAAGGTGCAACAGCTAGTGCCGGGCATATTGTTGTTGTTCAGCCCGGACCCGGGGGAACTTTTGGTGATTTTACTGAAGTAACACCGCTGGATTCAATTTTTATTACGCCGCAGGATGAGGATTTCTGGGTCATCACTACTGCGCCTGCAGATTATGATAATGATGGCGATCTCGACATAGCTGTGCTTGGTTACTATGTTGTTTACAACCAAAGTGTTGAAGACAGGCTTTTGCTTTTACGTAATGATGGTTCAGTCTCACAGACACAATGGGGTTTTTCATATTTTGAAGTTCCGTTTGGTGATTTAAGTTCAGGAGCTTCCGATCTTGCCTGGGGTGATGCTGATGGTGATGGTGATCTCGATCTTGCAGTAGGAACAGATGGTGCTACAGTAATTTATCGAAACGATAACGGTTCACTTGTTTTAACAGATACAGAGCTTCCGGCATATTGGGAAGACAATGATCAGGCTTATTTTGATCTCAGGTCTATTACCTGGGCTGATTATGATAATGACGGCGATTTTGATCTGCTTATTCCTTCAGTGTTTGATCAGGGCACATTTAATTACCGTACTTCTTTAATGAGAAATGACGGACCTAATGGAACAGGCGGATGGATCTTTACTGAAACCGATTCCGTTTTTGCCCCGACAGAACATGCACAAAGTTCCTGGGCAGATTTTGATGGTGATCAGGATCTTGATCTGCTGCTTATAAATTCTGCACCTCTTTATGATAACGGTTTTATACGTCGTTACAGGAATGATGGTAATGGTGTATTCACCGCAGAAGATATTCTGGGTTCCTTGAGCATTGAACATGGTGAAGCTCAATGGGGTGATTATGATGGTGACGGTGATCTTGATATTCTTGTTGCTGGTAACATTAAAGATATTGACAGCACTTACCATACTGTTCTTCGTATTTATCGCAACGATTCTGAAACTTATATTCCTTTTGAAGTTATCGAGTGCCTGCCGTGTGAAGGCTGGTTTGATATTACTGCTGCCTCGTGGGCAGACTATGATTCAGATGGTGATATGGATATTCTTGTTGCCGGAAATTACAATTCTGGTTCTCAGATTGAAGGAAGAGCAAGAATTTATACAAATGATAACGGGATATTTACTGAATCAGGCAACGAGCTTCCGGCTCCGCTTGCAAGCGGTACCAGGGGCGGTACTTTTTCATGGTTCGATATTGATGGAGAAGGCGACCTTGATTACTTTATCGCAGGACAATACTTTGTTCCCGGCGGCAACGGACTTGTTGAAGCACAAATGCATATTTACCGTAACGATGTTGCAGCACAGAATAATGCGCCGACTGCTCCGGGCGGTTTGAATTCTTTAACACAGGGAGATGATTCAGTTCTGCTTTCATGGCTGCCTGCAAATGATGATCACACACCTTGGCAGGCAATAACATACGATATCAGGATCGTAAGGGCAGGAACACATGTACCGATCAATAGTCCAACTAATCCTTTAAATGAAATTCTCACCCGACTGCCTGAACCTGGAAATATAAGTGCGGTTACGGAATGGTCACTGGCAGGATTGCCTAATGGTCATTATACATGGGAACTGAGAGCAGTTGATGCAGCTTATATTGGTAGCCAGGTTGTTTCAGGTGAGTTTACTATTGGAGCAATAACAGATGCCGGAAATGAAAATACTATTCCAATAGAATACAGCATTGAACAGAATTATCCCAACCCGTTCAATCCTTCTACTGTTATTAAATATGCAATACCTGAAGAAGGACTTGTTACACTTAAAGTTTATAATATAATAGGTGAAGAAGTTTTAACGTTGGTCAATGAAGTAAAACACGCGGGAAATTATATCCTGAGACTTGATGCAACTGATCTTGCAAGCGGTGTTTACTTATACAGGATTAAGGCAGGAAACTTTACACAGGTAAAAAAGATGATTCTCAGTAAATAATTCCTCCTGTGGTTAGTTGGAAAGAGAATCGACCCCGGTATATGCCGGGGTTTTTTATTATGCAAAAGATACATTTTCTTTATACATGTTTCTTTTACATCCTTAATAAACTGAAAGATAGGTATGCTATCTTTTTCCCCGCAATACAAAGACCTTTAATAACCAAATGACAGGATTTGGGTAATGTCATTTCGATCCCGCTTTTGCAGTAAGAAATCGATTTCCAGCTGTCACCGACCACTCGGTGACAGGAAATGACTTGCAATACAACGCCACAATATATTTTGTAACATCCCTTCAATTCACTCAAAATATTTTATTACCGTTCCTCCCTTTATTATACTTAGAAAGCTTACCGTTTATCCAAATATGTTGCCCAAATATTATCTAAGAATTTTATATTTGTAAGTCTTTAATCAGGGCAAAAATTCATTCGCTCATAAAACACCGGGAGTTAGTGATGTTAAAACCATCAGCCATTTTTACTGTTCTTATTTTACTTTCTTCAATAGCATTTCCGCAGAACCAGCCTCTGCTTTTGTATCCTTCAATTAATAATAACGGCTCAAAGATCGCTTTTTCATACCAGGGAGATATATGGACTGTTTCATCTTCCGGCGGCAAAGCAGAAAGGATAACCGAGCACGAAGGAATAGAAACCAGCAGCGTGTGGAGCCCGGACGGAAATAAAATTGCTTTTAACAGCGAGAGATTCGGCAACTCAGATATTTATGTTACTGATGCTTCAGGTGGAGTTCCGTTAAGACTTACATACAATTCTGCCGGCGATGATATTGCAAGCTGGAGTAGCAGCGGGAAAATATATTTTACAACCACAAGAAATTACAGGTCAGTGGAATGGTCGCCGGAAATATATTCAGCATCACCAAACGGCGGAACTCCCGAAAGAGCGCTTGATGCATTCGGCTACGATCCTGCAGAATCGCCCGACGGAAGGTTTGTTGCTTTTACAAAAGGTGACTGCCGGATTCAGCGTGAAGAATACCGCGGATCTGCAAACAGGGATATCTGGCTGTACGACACAAAAGATAAAAAATATATTCAGCTTACTGATTTTGACGGGAATGATTATTCACCGCAGTGGGGAGGAGAACGCACTCTTTACTATATCAGCGCTTCCAGCGGAAGATATAATGTTCATAAATTAACTCTCGGTACAAATGGTGAGAAACAAAATGAAATTGCTGTAACGACTTTTACAGATGACGGCGTTCGTAATTTCAGCATCAGCGGTGACGGAAGCAGGCTTGTTCTTGAAAAAGATATGAACCTTTATACAATTAATTCAGACGGAACAAATTTAAAGAAGCTCTCAATCGATGTCACTTCGGATTACAAGCTCGATCCTTATGAATGGACAACACTAACTTCCAAAGCATCAGAGTTTTCTGTTTCACCAAACGGAAAATACATTGCACTTGCAGTGCGCGGAGATATTTTTGTTACAGAAAATGATAAAGACAAAAAACTTACAGTTAATCTAACCAAAAGTCCTTCAAGGGAAGAAAACCCGCAGTGGGTAAATGATTCTGTTCTTGTCTTTGTTTCTGATGAAGCAGGGCAGTTTGATATTTATGCTGTTTCCTCTTCGGATAAAAAAGAAACGAACATATTTAAAAGCTTGAAGCATAAAATTGACAGGATTACAAACACAGATAAAGATGAATCAGAATTAACAATGTCATCTGATGGAAAGAAGATTGCTTTTGTGCGGGGCAATGGTCAATTCATTACTGCAGAAATTGATAAAGACGGAAAGCTTTCCGGTGAAAAAATATTATCGGATGACTGGGCAGCACCGGAGGGTATTAGCTGGAGTCCCGATTCCAAATGGGTTGCATATTCAAAGTCTGATCTTTATTTCAATAATGAAATTTTCATACAGGCAGCGGATAACTCTCACGAAGCTGTTAATGTAAGTATGCACCCGAGAATGGATGCTCAGCCTTTCTGGAGTGCGGATGGTTCAAAGATTGGTTTTGTTTCTGAAAGAAATAACCGTGATGCAGATATCTGGTTTGTCTGGCTGAAGAAATCGGATTGGGAAAAAACCCAGCAGGACTGGGATGAATTTGAAAAGCCGAAAGAAAAGAAAGACAAAAAAGATTCAGCAAAAGTAAAAGAGATTCAGATTGATTTCCCGGATATCTATAAAAGATTAGTGCAGGTAACTTCAATGCCCGGAGATGAAAGAAATGTTGTTATCTCAGCAGATGGTGAAACATTTTATTTTACAGCGCCGTATTCATCAGGCAAAGGTAAAAAACTTGACTACTCACTTTACAGTATTAAATGGGATGGAAAAGATTTTGAATCAATTATAAAAGGAAGCGATGCTTTTAATTCATTGCAGCCGGATAAGGATGTAAAAAGTATTTACCTGTTTAAAGGAGATGGCAAACTTTCAAAAGTTGATGTAGATAAAAAGAAAGAAGAAAGTCTTTCGTATGCAGCAAAAATGCAGATTGATTTTTCAAAAGAAAAGGACCAGATTTTTGAAGAATCATGGAGAATGATTAGAGATGGTTTTTATGATCCTGATTATAATAATCACGACTGGAATGCAATAAAAGAAAAATACAAAACATGGGTAATGGCTGCATCCACTGACCGCGATTTCAGGTATATGTTCAACTTTATGCTTGGTCAAATTAACGCAAGTCATATGGGAATGTACGGTGATGACAGGGAAGAAACACAAAAAGAAAAAACAGGTCTGCTTGGAATAGAAATTACGAATAGTGATGGCGGAATTAAGGTTGAACGTGTTGTTCCTGAAAGTCCTGCTGATAAAATAGAAAGCAAGCTAAATACAGGTGATGTAATTACAAAAGTAAACGGAGAAACTGTTGGAGGAAATATTAATTTCTATTCAAAGTTTGTAAACACAGCAGATGAAAGAGTCCTACTGGATGTAAAATCAAAAGATGGAAAAGAAAGAGAAGTTATAATAAGACCCACAGATAACATTAGAGATCTTCTTTACAATGAATGGGTACAGGACAGGAAAAAACTTACAGACAAATATTCAAACGGGAAGATTGGCTATATTCATATAAGGGCAATGGGATGGGAAAGTTTTGAGGAATTTGAAAGAGAGCTCGCAGCTACAGGTTACGGCAAAGATGCAATTGTTGTGGATGTGCGTTACAACGGCGGCGGCTGGACTACGGATTTCTTAATGACTGTACTGAACTACAAACAGCACGCTTACACAATTCCAAGAGGTGCAACGGATGATCTTGCAAAAAATAATTCTAAATTTTCAAGTTACTATCCACTTGGTGAAAGGCTGCCGTATTCTGCCTGGATAAAACCAAGTATTGCACTTTGCAATGAAAACAGTTATTCAAATGCCGAAATATTTTCACACGCATATAAAACTCTTGGAATAGGAAAGCTTGTGGGCAAACCGACATTCGGTGCTGTTATTTCAACAGGCGGAAGAAGAATGGTTGACGGAACATGGGTACGTTTGCCGTTCAGAGGCTGGTATATAAAGAAAACCGGAAATGATATGGAAGATGAAGCTGCAACTCCTGATTTTATTGTTGAGAATGCACCGGATTACCGCGCAAAAGGAACTGATGCACAGTTGAAAAAAGCTGTTGAAGAATTGATGAAACAGATGAAATAAATGCAGTGTTTATTGTTTTTTTTAACTGACTCTCTATAAATCTCTCCCTTAAAAAGGGAGAGACTTTATTTTTAGTAAAACAATTTATTAATAGTTCTGTCAAGGAATCAAATATATAGTCATTTGTACTAACAATTCCTTCTCTTTGCAAAAGAAGGATTATAGGATGAGTTCCCTAAAAAGGAACCGGTAGCCAATTGAAAAAAGCAGTTGATGAGTTGATGCTGCAGTTAAGGTAAGTGGTTAGATGGATGTTGTATTTTTAACCCACGGATTAATCCGTGGGTTAATGAGAAAATGCAAAGATTACAAACCGTTTTAACGGTTTATCATTGCGAGCAGTCAACTTGAGTAATTTATCATAAAAGAAAAATATGAACTGGATTGAAAATCAAATTGAAGAAATAAATAACCTGAATGAAAAGTTCAGCTCTGAATTTGTAGATTTAGATGCCGGTAAAATGAATTGGAAACCCGCCGAAAACATCTGGGGAATTAATGAATGCCTGGATCATATTATTCAAAGCAACAGGAAGTATTATCCAATTTTCGATTCAATTGAAAATGGAACTTATAAAGGTGGAAAATGGACGCATTTTCCTGTTCTGCCGAGATTGTTAGGTAATATGGTAGTTAAAGCTGTTTCACCGGATTATAAAAGAAAATCAAAAACATTCCCTCCGTTTTATCCGCTCAGTTCATATTACGAAAAAAATTTAACAAGCGAACTTCTTAAAGAAAATAAAATACTGATTGAGAAATTCAGAAAGTGTAATAAAGATATCGATAAAATTATTGTCACTTCACCAATCAATTCATTTATAACATATTCACTAAGAGATTGCATTAAAATTTTAGTGGATCATGAGAAAAGACACTTAAACCAGGCAATTAGTATTAAAATGAAATTGAAAGATTCGTTTTAATAATTAACCAGTAATTAAAATTAAAAGAAAGATAAAAGCGGGGCTGTCTGGGAGGAATCCGCCTGCCTGGAGAATTCAAGTCAGGAAGATCAAGGGTAGCATATTTAGACAGCCCACGTCAGGGAGTATCATTTATAAAACTATCACAAGTACATAAAGAAATAAATAAAACAGCGTCACTGAATTGAAAATAAACCTGGAACTGAAATGTGCAAATTCTTCATGATTAACGAACCCTGTGCCATCACAATTTACACATTCATTTTCGGAAAATGTTTTTCCAAATCCATTGCATTCAGGACACACTGCTTCAAGCATCAAGTTGGTATGTTCTCTCATGTATAACCTCTGTGGTTATTTAATTAGCATCAAAGATTATTTAATCCAAATTAAAAATCCGGATTCAGATTATCAGGTAATTAAGATTTTTAACTTAAATTCTATAGCCTTATTTGGAAAATACAACAGAAATTTTAAATATTCCACCCTAATCGATTAAAAAAAATTGGAAAAAATTTATAACACTTATATTTATTCTCATAAACTTAGTGACTGAAATTCCAGATTATTCCATCTGGCAGATGATTTTACTTTACTAATAATTAATATTTAGAAACTTTTTCAGCTCCTGAACTGAATTAAAATAATAATCGCTCTGCATTGCTTTTACTTTTTCAGCAGCATAACTATCCCATAGCACTGAAGCTATTTTAACACCAGCATCTCTTGCTGCTTTAACATCTCCAACAGAATCTCCGATCATTAAAACCTTTTCTTTATTCAGGTTAAATTTATTCACAAACTTCAATATTCCTTCCGGAGATGGTTTATGGTTTTCAACGTCGTCACCGGTAACAATCAGATCAAAATATTTATCGACTCCTATTTTTGTCAGAGTAATCATTGAAGATTCTCTACCTTTTCCTGTAAAAATCCCGAGTGGATAATTTTTCTTCTTTAAATCAATAAGAATTTCCTTTAATCCCGGATAAATATCTGCCATAAAATGATTATCGCTGTAAAATTTGTAATAGGCTTTGCCAACTTCCAGATGATTTTCTTCGAAGAGTTTTTCAAAAATTTGTCCTTCAGTTGGACCGAACAAACCGATAATTTCTTCATCAGTAAAAGATCTTTTTAAATATTTTTTGGCTATGTGATTAAATGAATCAAAAATCAATTGATTTGTGGAAGTCAGTGTTCCATCGATGTCAAAAATAAATCCGTCGAATTGGCTATGCATAAATTTTAGTGTAATTAGATTAATTAATTGAGATGTAAAGTTAGTTATTACTAATGAAGAGCAAAAAAATAAATTTATAAAGGGAGATTTTTCTTCGTTCTTGCATACGGCCAGAAAGGTCACTCCTCAGAATGACACCATGAAGTCATTCTGAGCACAGTGAAGAATTTTTATAATCAAATTAATTTAGGGTAAATAACAATTTCTTGATTGAAAAACGCAACATTCATAAGTTTGTCCCCGTCTAATCACATTTATCCCGCATTATTAATTTAAGCTGGATGAAATTCCTTAAATTTGTCAACTAAATAATAATTTAAGAGGTTCATTGTGGATATTGCCCAGTTAAATGAAAAGATAAAAAAGGAAAGCGAATTTATCGATCTGCTCTTTTCGGAGATCAATAAAGTTATTGTTGGTCAGAAAGATATGGTGGAAAGATTGGTTGTCGGACTGCTTGGCAACGGTCATGTTCTGCTTGAAGGTGTGCCGGGACTTGCAAAAACCCTTGCAATAAAAACTCTGGCTTCAGCTATGAAAGCAAAGTTTCAACGTATCCAGTTCACACCTGATTTGCTTCCTGCAGATTTAATAGGTACACAAATTTATAATCAGAAAGATGGAAAGTTTTTTATAAGAAAAGGTCCTATCTTTTCTAACTTTATTCTTGCAGATGAAATTAACCGAGCTCCTGCAAAAGTTCAGAGTGCTTTGCTTGAAGCCATGCAGGAAAGACAGATTACAATTGGTGAAGAAACATTTAAGCTGGAAGAGCCTTTTCTCGTACTCGCCACACAAAACCCAATCGAGCAGGAAGGAACTTATCCTTTACCCGAAGCACAGGTTGACAGGTTTATGCTTAAAGTAAAAATTACTTATCCTGAACGAAAAGAAGAGCTTGTGATAATGCGGAGGAATATTAATGAAACTATGCCGGAACCGAATCCGGTAATTACACCCAAAGATATTTTGAAGGGAAGACAGCTTGTCCACGATGTTTACATTGATGAAAAAATTGAAAAGTATATTCTTGATATAGTTTTTGCAACAAGGAAACCAAAACAGTTCGGACTCGATAAACTAACAGACTTAATAAGCTACGGTGCTTCTCCCAGAGCATCGATAAATCTTGCACTTGGTTCAAAAGCAATGGCATTTATTAAAAGGAGAGGATATGTTATTCCCGAAGATGTAAGAGCTATTTGCTATGATGTAATGAGACACAGAGTAGCTGTAACCTATGAAGCAGAAGCTGAAGAAATAACCTCTGAATCAATCATTAGTGATATTTTAAATAAGATTGAAGTTCCGTAAAAATGTTAACTAAAGAATTACTTAAACAAGTACGACAAATTGAAATCAGAACCAAAGGACTTGTAAACCAGGTCTTTTCCGGTGAATACCATTCTGTTTTTAAAGGAAGAGGAATGGAGTTTTCCGAAGTCCGTGAGTACCAGTTTGGTGATGATATAAGGAACATTGACTGGAATGTTACTGCCAGGTTCGGACATCCCTATATAAAAGTATTTGAAGAAGAACGAGAACTTACAGTTATGCTGCTTGTTGATCTCAGCGGCTCACAAATGTTTGGTTCACTATCTAAAACAAAACAGAGAGTTGCAGCAGAACTAAGTGCAATTCTTGCGTTTTCTGCTTTGAAGAATAATGACAAAGTCGGATTGCTATTATTCACTGATAAAGTTGAGAAATTTGTCCCCCCAAGAAAAGCTAATGCTCACGTCTTGAGAATTATTCGTGAAGTGCTTTCATTCAAGCCTGAAGGAAATCAGACCAATATAAAGTCAGCGTTGGAGTATATGAATGGAGCAATAAAAAAGAAATCGATTGTTTTTCTTCTTTCAGATTTTATGGATGAAGGATATGAAAAGATATTAAGAATTGTCGGAAGAAAGCATGACCTGATCGGGATTGTACTAGATGACAGGCGTGAATCTGAAATTCCAAAACTGGGCTTAATGAAATTTGTTGATGCGGAAACAAATGAAGAGAGGTGGATTGATACAAGCAGCAGTACTATTCAAAAAGCTTTGAAAAACAGACGAAGAGAACTAATAAACAGAAGAAAATCTCTCTTTGTAGCAAGCAGATTGGATAGCATTCAGGTTACTGCGGGAGAAAATCATATTGCTCCGTTAGTACAGTTTTTTAAAATGCGTGAGAGAAGATGGTAAGAAGTTTTCTCATCACTCTAACTGTATTATTATTTAGTTCCATTTCTTTACTTGCACAGGAAGTAACCATAATTGCATCGGTTGATTCAAGTGATTACCTGGTTGGTGATTATATTAATTACACTATTGAAGTAAGATCACCTGAAGAATTACAAATTCAAACTCCTGCAGTTACAGACAGTGTAAAAAATCTGGAACTAATTAAACTTGAAAAACCTGCAAAGCTTAAAGATGAATCGACAAATGTAACTCGATTCAGTTATGTTTTTTCATTTTATGATTCATCCGAAATTACAATCCCGGCAATCCCGGTAAAGTATAAAACAAAAGCGGATTCAGTTTATAAATCATCACTTACAAATCCTGTTACTTTTGCGGTTCATACTGTTAAAGTAAATCATCAGGAAGATATTAAGGATGTTAAAGAGCCAATAACAATTCCTATTGATTGGAAATTCTGGATTATTTTTACTCTTATTTTCCTTGTTCTGTTAGCCATCACTTTATATTTATACAGAAGATATAAACTTAAAAAATTACAACAGCCCGTTGTGAAAAAAGTAGTTAAAATCCCAATTCACGTTACAGCACTTGCTCAACTTGATAATCTTGAAAGAGAGAAATTATGGCAGAATGGGAAAGTGAAAGAATATCATTCAAGAATCACTGAAATAATCCGCGATTATTTTGAAAAACGATTTGAACTTCCGGCACTTGAACTGACAACTTCAGAATCAATACTTCAACTGGAGCAGGTTAGTGAAGCCAGGAATGTTGTGCAGATTACCGGTGAATTTCTAAACAACGCAGATCTTGTAAAATTTGCAAAATATATTCCATTGGATTCAATCAACCAGGAAATGATGAAACAGGCGAAAGAGATTATTCAGAAGACAATTCCTGTTGAAAGAGAAAAACCACAGGAGGTTGCGGCTAATGTTTAAAGGAATCACTTTTGCAGAACCCTGGGTACTATACTTTTTATTAGTTATTCCATTACTAATTGGCTGGTATATTTGGCGGGGAAGAAAGTCACAGTCATCGGTAACATATTCTTCATTGCAGATTTTTAAAAATGTTCCTGCTACTTTAAGAGAAAGATTGCGACATCTTCCAATGGTTTTAAGAATGGCAGCAATTGCTTTGTTAATTATAGCTCTTGCAAGACCACAGAATTTTACCTCAGGTGAAAATATTTCAACTGAAGGAATTGATATTGCAATGGTTCTCGATATATCCAGCAGTATGCTTGCAGAAGATTTAAAACCAAACAGGATCGAAGCTGCTAAAAATGTTATTGATAATTTTATTGAAGGACGTGTTTCTGACAGAATTGGTCTGGTGATTTTTGCAAGAGATGCTTTTACCCAGTGTCCCTTGACTGTTGATTATTCCGTTCTTCGCAATCTTCTCAGAGAAATAAAAAGCGGAATGATTGAAGATGGAACAGCAATCGGAAATGCTCTTGCAAATGGTGTTAACCGGTTAAAGGACAGTGATGCAAAAAGCAGGATAATTATTTTATTAACCGATGGTGTAAACAACAGTGGAGAGATCGATCCGGTTTCTGCTGCGGAAATTGCCAAGACTTTTGGAATAAGAGTCTATACTATCGGCGTCGGAACCAAAGGTGAAGCTCCTTATGCTGTTCAAACTCCTTTTGGAACGCGTTATCAGATGGTACCGGTTGAAATTGATGAGGATATACTAAGAAAAATTTCGAAAATTACAGACGGTGAATATTTCAGGGCGACCAACAACAGCACACTTAAAGAAATTTATGAAAAGATTGACAAACTTGAAAAATCCAAGATTGAAATTACTTCTTACCGGAATGCTGCTGAAAAATATTATAGTTGGCTAGGCTGGGGTGCAGCATTGTTGTTGCTTGAATTGTTACTTTCTAAAACTTTATTAAGAAAATTACCTTAGACCTATGTTTAGATTTGAAAATCCTGAATACCTTTATGCTTTATATGCTTTACCCGTTTTAGTAGTGGGGTTTTGGTTTCTTTTAAAGTATCGACAAAAACTTTTAGCAAAGTTTGCTGATAAAGTACTTTATAAAGATATAATTCCAACTGCAAGTACATTTAAGCACTGGACAAAATTTTCTGTTCTTATAATTGTATTAGCCTGTTTGATAATCGCTGCCGCTAATCCGCAGGTCGGAACAAAGCTCCAGGAAGTAAAGCAAACCGGAATTGATGTATTTATTCTTCTGGATGTTTCAAACAGTATGATGGCTGAAGATATTAAACCAAACAGACTTGAAAAAGCCAAACATCAGATCTCGAATCTTATTAATAAATTAAGAGGCGACAGGATTGGACTTATAATATTTGCCGGCGATGCTTATATACAATTTCCTTTAACGATTGATTATTCCGCAGCAAATTTATTCCTGAATGCTGTTGATGTTAATTCCGTTCCATCACAAGGAACAGCAATTGCAGCTGCAATAAAACTTGCACTTAAATCTTTCGATAATGAAGCGACCGATAAAGCAATTGTTATTATTACTGATGGTGAAGATCATGAAGGAAATATTGATGATGCAGTGAACGATGCCGTTTCAAAAAATATAAAAATATATACAATAGGTCTTGGTTCAAGTGCCGGTGTACCGATTCCGGTGTATAACAGGGGTCAATTAGTCGGTTTTAAAAAAGATGATGCTGGAAATACAGTTCTCACCAAGCTTGATGAAGAAACTCTAATTAGAATTGCAAAAGAAGGTGATGGAAAATATTATCGTGGGAACAATTATGAAGATTATCTCGACAAAATATATTCAGAGCTTTCGGAGTTAAAAAAAACTGAATTCGGTGTAAAAAAAGTTACTGATTACGAAGATCGTTTTTATTATTTTCTTATTCCGGCTATCATATTATTAATAATTGAATTTTTTATTCCGGAAAAAAAATCGCCGCTATATGCAAAAATCAATAAAAAATTAGGATTGGAATGATGATGAAAAAACAGGAAATAAGGTATATGGGTATAGGGAATAAAGGAATAAGGTATACTGGTATATGGTATAAGTTAGTAGGCAAATTAATGAGTCCTTATATCCTTATACCTTTTTACCTGGTACTTGTCTTTTGCGTATTGTCACCAAACACACTTGCTCAGTCAACCCGGAGTTTGGTGAATGATGGAGTTGATTTGTACAAAGGGGAAAAATTTTCTGATGCTGAAGTAAATTTCAAAAAAGGATCTGAATCATCACCGGATAACTTTGAAGCAAAATTTAATCTTGGTGATGCATATTATAAACAGCAAAGATATGATGAATCGATAAAATCTTTTGAGTCAGCTTTGGCTTATGCGAGAAACGATAAAGAACGTGCGAAGATACATTACAATGTTGGCAACTCATATTTAAAATCTCAAAAGCTTGACCAGGCAATTGCATCGTACAAGCAATCTTTAAAGCTTAATCCAAATGATGAAGAGGTTAAATATAATTTATCCTATGCTTTAGCCCAGAAAAACAACCAGAATAAAAATCAGAATAAGGATAAGAACAACCAGAACAAGGATCAGAATAAGGATAAAGATCAAAATAAAGATCAGAATCAAAAACAGGATCAAAATAAAGATCAGCAAAAAGACAAACAAAATCAGCAGCAGGAGCAGCAGAAAAAAGACCAGCAGCAAAACCAGCAACAGCAATCTCAACAGCAGAAAGAACAAAAAATTTCAAAAGAAGAAGCAGAACGAATCCTGAATGCTCTTAAAAACAATGAAAAAGATTTGCAGAAACAGCTTAGAAGATTTAAAGGTAAAAAAGTTAAAACTGATAAAGATTGGTGAAAACCAAAACTAAAGATAAAAGGATAAAGTAAAAAGTGTTAGTTAGGTTTTAAGAATGAAACTGGTTTCAATAAAAATAATAATTTATGTTTTATTAGTATTACAATACTTTGGTGTTGCGCAAACTTTTACTGCAAGCGTTGATAATACGACTGTATCTGATAACCAGCCATTCCAGATTAGTTTCACTTTTTCCGGTAAGAATATTAATGACATCGGAGACTTCAAAGCACCGGGCTTTTCTGATTTTTATGTTTCCTCCGGGCCGAATCAGTCAACCAGCATGCAATTTATCAACGGTGTTAGTTCTGCCTCAGTCTCATATTCATATGTTTTACAGGCGAAGGCTGTCGGTAGTTTTGAAATTGGAAAAGCAAGCATCGAATATGATGGTAAAACCTATGAAACTAAACCCCTGGAAATTAAAGTTGTTAAAGGAAAGGCTCAGCCAAAACAACAGCAGCAGCAAGCTGAAGAAGATAACGGAATAAGTGATAAGGATATTGCAGACAATCTCTTTATCCGTGCCACTGTGGATAAAAATAAAGTTTATAAAGGTGAGCAGGTAATTGTAACTTATAAATTATATACCCGCCTCAATATTGCTTCGCAAATGTCGATTAACAAACTTCCACAGTACCAGGGTTTCTGGGCCGAAGAACTTGATACTCAAACAAATATTTTCTTCACAACAGAAATGTACCAGGGAAAGCAGTACAGAGTTGGTGTTCTAAAGAAAGCTGCATTATTTCCTTCACAAACAGGTACTCTGGAAGTTACTCCTTTTGAGTTGAATGTCCCTGTTCAAATTCAGGTTCAGAGAAAAAAGAGTAACAAGAGTTTGTGGGATGAATTTTTCCAGGATCCTTTCGGAAGGTATGAAACAAGAAATTACAATGCAGTTTCAAACAAAGTTAAAGTCGAAGTTCTTCCTCTACCCGAAGAGAATAAACCTGCATCATTTAATGGAGCAGTTGGTGAGTTTACTTTTAGCAGTTCAATTAATCATACTAAGCTTAAAACTAATGAACCTGTGACAATAAAATTGTCTGTTTCAGGGTTTGGGAATATCAGTCTTTTAAATTTACCTGAAGTAAATCTGCCTGCAGGTTTCGAAAAGTATGAGCCCAAGCTGACAGAAAGTATTAACAGGAAAAATTCTATTTCAGGAAGTAAGACAGGGGAGTATTTGTTCGTTCCGAGAGTTGTTGGTAAAAGAGAAATCCCGCCGATTGAATTTTCATATTTCAATCCTAAGAAGAAAAAATATGTTACAATAAAATCTGATCCGTTTGAACTGAATATTGAACAGGGTGAAACCATCCCTACAGCCGAAATTACTGATAAAGAAGAAGTAAGACAGCTTGGTCAGGATATTTATTTTATAAAAACCGGGACGGGAGATCTGCACAAAAATGAAGAATACTTGATAACCCAACCAACTTTCTGGGTAATGAGTGCTGTGCCTCTTTTAGCTTCAATGGTATTAATTGGATTTAAGAAAAGACATGATAAACTAACTGGTAATGTTGCGCTGATGCGTTATCAGAAAGCACAAAAGGTTGCTAAAAACAGACTGAAAGCTGCAAAGAAATTTATGGATGCGGAGAATCACAAAGATTTCTACACGGAAATTTCTCTGGCTTTGTTTGGATATCTGGAAGATAAACTTCACATTCCCAAATCTGAATTTACTGTTGAAAGAGCTATTGAAATTTTATCTGCTAAAAATTTAAAAACGGAAATTACCGAATCATTAAAAAACACAGCGGACAAATGTGAGTTTGTCAGGTTTGCTCCCGGTGCTGAAAAATCTGCTGCTATGAATGAAATGTACAACGAGCTGGTTGAACTAATTATTAATATTGAAAAAGCTTACAGTTAATTAAAATGAAATTTGTAATCCCTATACTCTTATTCTTTTCTGTTTTGATCTTTCCAAAAGATGTTCAACAGATGATGAAAGAGGCAAATGAACTTTACAGGAATGGAAAGTTTGAATCAGCTATTGAAACTTATAAGCAGATTGAAAAAGAAGGGTACGAAGGCACTTCACTTTATTATAATCTTGGAAATTCATATTACAGGGTTGGTAAAATAGGTTACGCAATCCTTAATTATGAAAAAGCTTTAAAACTCTCTCCGACTGATGAAGATGTAAAACATAATCTTGCATTTGCAAATCTCAGTACTGTTGATAAAATCCAGCCGCTTCCCGAATTTTTTCTTTTTGTCTGGTGGGATTCACTGCTTGCTTCATTTACAGTCAATGGATGGACGTACATTGTTTATTTCTTTTTTATTCTTTTATTGATTTTAGTTTCACTTTACTTTTTTGTGCGAACAATAATTCAACAGAAACTTGTTCTTTTTTCCGGACTTGGAATTTTAGTTGTTCTAGCACTTACAATTTCTTTATTGATTGTGAAAATAAACCGCGAACAGACTTTAATATCCGGTGTTGTAATTGAGCAATCTGTAACTGCAAAAACCTCTCCTGATCCTAAAAGCGGTGATGCTTTTATTATCCACGAAGGGCTGAAAGTTAATCTTGAAGATAAGCTTGATCAGTGGGTAAAAATCAAGCTGGCTGATGGTAAAGTCGGCTGGATTGAGAATAATTCTGTTGAGAAAATCTGATTCCATTTTAATCTCTCTTACTAAATTGCTTACCTAAACCCCTTTAACTATTTTTGTTTATATGGATGCCAAAAGATATAACAATATAAAACTTGCTATAGGTATTTTTGAAGGCGTTGCTGGGTTTATCCTAGTGCTTTTATTTGTGTGGTTTGGTTACAGCCTACAACTTCAAAATTATTTGTCCGAATTTATTTCAAACAACTATCTTCTTTTAATCGCATTTTTGTTTGTGGTTGGAATAGCAGGAACAATTCTTTCCGCACCAGTCAGTTATTATTCAGGATTTTATCTTGAACATAAATGCAATCTCTCAAACCAGACTTTCGGCAAATGGATTTTTGAAGGGTTAAAGGGAGCACTTGTCTCAACGGTAATAGGTGTTCCAATTCTTTTGATTTTTTACTTTTTTCTTAATTACTTTGGCTCTGCCTGGTGGCTTCCGTTTGCTGTGATAATGTTTTTCTTTTCTGTTATTCTTTCTCAACTTTTTCCTGTTCTGATTCTTCCTATATTTTACAAGCTGACTCCGATTGACAATGAAGAGTTAAAAGAAAGAATTAGAAACCT
Organism: uncultured Ignavibacteriales bacterium; assembly: GCA_963715745.1. Classification (GTDB taxonomy): domain Bacteria; phylum Bacteroidota; class Ignavibacteria; order Ignavibacteriales; family Ignavibacteriaceae; genus CAWGJF01. The sequence goes on along the minus strand of OY970271.1, from coordinate 2,910,770 downwards.
TGCAAAAGATGCAGGAATAAAAGTGGAAAATGTTTACAGGTTTAATATGAGCAAGAATACAAAGAAAGCAAACGCAGCCTTTACCGGACTTGGAAAAACGAAACGAATAATTCTTGGGGACACTTTGCTTGAAAATTTTTCTCACGATGAAATTGAAACTGTAATTGCTCATGAACTTGGCCATTATAAAAAGAAACACGTTATCAAAAATATTATCATTGGTACTGCAACAAGTTTTTTAACCCTTTTTGTAATTGCATCGTTGTATAAAATTTCTTTAAGCTGGTTTGATTTTGAAAACATAACCCAGATTGCTGCTTTGCCATTGCTTGCACTCTGGTCAATGCTGGTTGGATTAATTCAAACTCCTTTGGGAAATATTCTTTCCCGAAAATACGAATATGAAGCTGATAAATATGCAGTGACAGAAACACGCAAACCAAAAGTATTTATTAATACTCTTGAAAAACTGAATGAACAGAATCTTGGTGATAAAGAACCTCATCCGTTTGTTGAATGGTTTTTCTACAGTCATCCATCAATTAAAAAGAGAGCTGAAGCAATTAAATCTCTAGGCATCCCCGAAAAAGGAGCTCTGAATTATGATAACCAGGTACAAACTGAAAGCAGCTGAATTATGACGCTGATTCGATTATTTTTTCTTGCATTGTTTACCGGTTTTTGTTCTATCCTTGCTCTGATTTTTATAGTAATCGATCGTTCTTTTAATCTCTACTTTTGGCTAAGCAGATTTTTTTCCGGTGGAATTTTGTGGATCAGTGGAATTCAACTGAATGTAACCGGACTTGATAATTTTGATCACTCCAAGACTTACGTCTATGTGTCGAACCATAGCAGTCAGTATGATATAATGACGATGCAGAAATCCGTTCCGAACAGGATGAGCATAGTTTTTAAAAAAGAGCTTGCTAAAATTCCATTATTTGGCTGGCAGCTTTATCTTGGTCCTTATGTAATGATTGACAGATCAAATATCGAAAAAGCTTTAAAAAGTATTGAAGAAGCAAAAAAACTGATGAAGGAGAAGAAGGTTTCGATACTGGTTTTTGCTGAAGGAACGAGAAGTAAAACCGGTGAGGTCCAGGATTTTAAACGCGGTGCATTCAGAATGGCATCTGCTGTCGGCTACCCGATTATTCCCGTTTCAATCAGCGGTTCAAACAAAATTATGCCCAAGGGAACTTTCAAATTAAAACCCGGGATTATAAATGTTTATTTTGATAAACCAATTTCAACAGAAAATATAAAATCAAGACAGGATGAAATAAACTTAATGAATCAGGTTAGAGATACTGTTGTTAAAAATCACTTAAAAACGTAAGATGGTTGATGGAAAATAGAAGATGTAAATACAAATCAAATGTTTTATCCATTTTCCATCAAACATAAATTTATGATTGTCGGAGTTATACCTGCTCGTTTTGCTTCTACAAGATTGATGGGAAAACCCCTTGCTGATATCGGCGGTAAACCATTGATCCAGCACACTTATGAAAGCGCTTCGAAATCAAAATTGCTAAACAAAATTGTGATTGCTGTTGATGATAAAAAAGTTGCACAGGTTTGTCGTGACTTTGGTGCAACAGTCTACGAAACTTCAAAAGAAATAGCTTCCGGATCTGACAGGATTGCTTCTATTCTTAAAAGATTAAAAAAAGCGGAAATCATCGTAAACATACAGGGAGATGAACCTTTTATTCAAGGAGAAATGATTGACCAGGCAATCGAGCCGTTACTATTTGATAAAGAAGTACAGGTTTCGACACTTGCAAAAAGAATAGAAAGTGTGGTGGAATTAAAATCACCGAATGTTGTAAAAGTTGTTTTTGATTATTCAAACTATGCACTTTACTTTTCCAGATCCCAGATTCCTTTTGTCCGGGATTCAGTTACGGATGATGAATCAATTGATAACGCTGAAATTTATAAACACATTGGATTGTATGTTTACAGGAAGGAAGCTCTGCTCAAATTCACAAAACTAAAACCAACTGATCTTGAAAAAACTGAAAAGCTTGAGCAGCTTCGAATGCTGGAGAACGGAATGAAAATAAAAATCGTAACAACTGATCTGGAAACAATCGGAGTTGACACGCCGGAAGATTTGAAACGTGCAAGAGCATATTATCAATGGATGAAGGAGCAAAACAAATAATGAAAACACCGCAGAAAATTAAACTTGCTCATATTCCTACACCGCTGGAAGAAATTTCTTTTGTGAATAAAAAGTTTTTAATTAAGCGGGATGATTATACCGGCTCGGATTTTCTTGGTAACAAAATCCGTAAACTCGAATACCTGCTTTTTGAAGCTAAAAAAATAAAAGCTGATTATATTTTTACCTGTGGCGGTGATCAGTCAAATCATGCACGGGCGACTGCATCTGCTGCAGCAAAGTTCGGATTTAAAGCAAGACTTTATCTTTGGGGCTCACCTTTAGCGAAGAAAGATGGGAATTTATTCCTCGATAATATATACGGAGCAGAAATTGTTTACCTGAATAAAAAAGAATTTGCTAAAGTTGATGAAATTATGTTTGAAGATAGAAAAAAGCTGCTTAAAAAAGGAAAAGAAGTTTATGTGATTCCTGCCGGAGGTACTTCAGTCTTGGGTATCTGGGGCTATATTTCATTTATTAAAGAACTAAAAAAACAAATTGATCTAAAAAATATTGATGGAATTTTTGCAGCTTGCGGAAGCGGTGGAACAGCGGCTGGATTACTTGTCGGTTGTGCTTTATATAATGTTGATCTTAAAATTTACTCTGTGAATGTTTTGCATAATGAAAGTGAAATCAGAAAAAAAATTCTGCAAATAGCTGAAGCAGCAAGACTTGAATTTGGAATTAAAAATAAAATCAATCCAAGCCTGTTAAAAATTGTTGACGGATATTCAAAAGAAGGCTACAAATACATCTCAAAATCTAAATTAAAGTTAATCACAAAGTTTTCCAGTTCAACCGGAATTTTACTCGATCCAGCATATACCGGGAAAGCATTTGTTGCTTATTATGAAAAATTTCTCAATTCAAATAAGGGCAAAAAAAATATTTTTCTACACACGGGCGGAATTTTTGGAGCTTTCACCAAAAAAGAAGATTATCTAAAACGATTGTGAGAATTCAATCATAATTTCTCTTTGCCAATCTGACTAATTCGCTGTATTTTTAAAACTATGGAATGCATCTTTTGTAATATTGCTCAAAAAAATGCAGAAGCCGAAATATTATTCGAAGATGATAACATCATAGCCTTCCTGGATATTTTGCCGGTCAATTATGGTCACACTTTGGTAATCACAAAAAAACATTATGATAATTTTCTTACAGTTCCTTCTGAAGAAATTAATGCAGTTATGAAAGCCACCCAATTTATTGCAGGTGCAGTAAAAAGAAGCATGAAAGCGGATGGGTTTAATATAATTTCAAATAACGGTGATTCTGCAGGGCAAACTGTTTATCATTTTCACTTTCATATTATTCCAAGATTTAAAAGCGATTTCAGTTTAAAACCAAAAGTTAAAACATACGGATCAGGCGAGATGAAAAAGCATGCCGATGAAATCCGTTCTTTAATTGGTCAATACAGGGATGTTTACAATGGATAAAAAAATCAGAGTGCTTGTTGCCAAAGCAGGTTTGGACGGACACGATAGAGGAGCAAAAGTTATTGCTGCTGCGCTTCGTGATGCTGGTATGGAAGTTATTTATACTGGCTTGAGGCAGACTCCTGAAATGATTGTTGCTGCCGCCGTTCAGGAAGATGTTGATGTAATAGGAATCAGCATTTTATCTGGTGCTCATATGACAATCCTTCCGAAAATAAAAAAACTTATGGACGAAAAGGGGCTTAATGATGTTTTGTTAACAGGTGGTGGAATTATACCTGAAGAAGATATTAAGGAATTGAAAAAGATGGGTGTTGGCCAGTTATTTACACCGGGTGCTTCAACCCGTGACATCGCCGGTTACATAAAACAGTGGCGTTCAGAAAATCCAAGACAAAACTAAATAGTATTTTAATCTACATATCAAAGGAATTAGTATGAAAAGATTTATACTCTTTCTTGTATTATTTTTATCAGCAATTTCATATTCACAGACTTTGCTTGAAACAATTGATTTACCTGCAGGAACATTTTACAATTATGGCTATGGATTGGTTTATAATGATGGCAAATACTGGATATCTTCCGGCTCTTCAACAGCCGGACTTGGAATTATGAATGCTGTTGATGCAACTGGTGCACAGGTAGCAACAATAAATATTACTTATCCCGGTATGCAGGAGTCACAGGGACTTGCTTTCGACGGAACGAATTTTTGGTACATCGACAGGAAAACTGCGCGGTGTGATATATTTAAAGTCTCTCCTGCAGGAACTGTTCTTGATTCTATTACTTCTTCACAACTATTTGGATCGTCAGTTTATATGGGTGGTGCAGCCTGGGATGGAACCGGACTTTGGATTTCCCTGTATTATCCAAACACCAGCGCAGCTCTTTATAAAGTAGATGTTAACACTAAAACCATAATTGATACTATCCAAACTTACGGAACTCAACCAGAAGGTATAACAGTTAAAGGCGATACACTGCTTTATTCTATGGATGATAATGATGGAGATCCGGAAAAAATATTTGCAGTTGATCTTGCAACAGAAGATACACTGTTTTCATTTCCGGTTCCGGATCCTAATGGTCAATCACCAAGAGGTCTTGCATGGGACGGAACATATTTTTGGATGCTTGCCGAACCGGTTGGCGGCAATTTAAATCAGAGACAGTTATTTAAATATGATCTTGGCGGAAGCGGAACTCCGCATATAGTTACAGCAAGCAGTGTTTTTTTTCCAAATACAACAGTCGGAAATCCTACAAATGTAAATCTGACGATTCAAAATACAGGTAATGCAACTTTAACTATAAACTCACTTACAATTGTAAATAATGTATTTTCATATTCGGGTGTAACTCCTCCGTTTGATATTACTGCCGGTGGTTCACAGCAGGTTACCCTGACATTTTCACCTTCTGGTTACAATTATTCGAATGGAACTTTAATTATTAATTGTAATGATCCTGTAACTCCAACTGTTAATGTCGGTTTAAATGGACAGGGTGTATTGCCCGGTGCCAGAATTGGATTTACTTCAACATCTCACAATTTTGGAGATGTTTGGGTCGGGCAGGAAGGAGTAGCTTTCTGGAAATTCAAAACTTTTAATATGGGTGACACTCCACTTGAAATTACAAATATGAGTTTCAATCTACCTGAATTTACTTTTAATGCACCTTCAATTCCGTTTACAATTAATTCAACTGATTCAGTTGAGCTTACTTTATATTTCTATCCGACTACAACTGGTAGTTATACAGATTCATTGAGCATTACAAACAGCGATCTCACAAATCAACTTGCAAAAATTGCAGTTCAGGGAAACGGTGTTTTCAATAATTACGGTTACGGATATACTTTCTGGCAGTACCAGGTTCCACCTCATCCTAATTCAACTAGTGCGGAACCTCGTGTTGAGGGTTTGAAACCAATAAATGATATTACAGGAGACGGAATTCCTGAAATAATAATTTCGACAGAAAACTACTGGACGATGTGTCTGAACGGTGCTGCATCCGGCAATTCATATCCAATCTGGATTTTCACAACATATATGGGAAGTAACAACACTGGTTCAATCGGCGCAAACTTTGAATATGGTGTGCAGGATGCAATCCAGATTTCTGATGTAACCGGTGATGGATGGGATGATGTAATTCTCGCAGTCGGCGGAGGAAATGAACACGTTTATGTTTTGAACGGAAATACCGGACAAATAATCTGGTCCTTTGGTGACGATATTAATTATGATCTTGGTGATTTTGAAGCAGTAGATTGTTCAAGGGATTTCACTGGTGACGGAATTAAAGATGTTTTAGCAATTGCAGACGGCAACAATGCTGGTACAGGTCATAAAAGTGCTTACCTGTTTAATGGTCCGGATGGAACAATAATTTGGCAGCATCCTATTCCCGGTCCGAATCCTTCATTCGGAAAATCAATTATTTCCATCAGTGATTTAAATGGAGATAATCTGCCTGATGTTGTGATTGGCTATGGAAATAACGGCTCATCAGATTTATCTGTAAGAGGATTAAACGGAACTAATGGAAATGAATTATGGACAAGAAATATGGTCCTGTATGAACCTAAAGAATTATTAGAGCTCCCGCTTCCCGGCGGTAGCTCTGATGTGATTGCTGCCGAATATTTTAACAGGATTCACAGGTTACGTGGTGGAGATGGTACTATAGTCTGGACTCAGTTTCTTGGGTCAAGTGCTGGTATGATCCAGATAAGTTTAATTAATGATGTCAATAATGATCAGGTTCCAGATATACTGGTTGCTTCATTTGCTGCAACAGGATTGAACTGTATTAGTGGATCAACAGGAGATGTTATCTGGAGTTGGCCAATGGTATTCCAGTTTGGAGTTGCTTCAATTCCTGATATTGATAATGATGGTGTTGAAGACGTAATCGCCGGTGACCAGGATGGTACTCTCTATTGCATTAACGGAAAAGGCGATTCACTGATATTCAGTCATAATTATCCGGGTGACTGGATTTATACTGTAAATAAAATGTCTTCTATTGATGGCAACGGCAGTTATGAAATTATCACCGGAACCAAGAACGGAAAAGTTGTATGTCTCTCCGGTGGATTAAATGTTATCCCGGTTGAAATGAATACTTTTACTGCAAATGTAGCAAATGGAAAAGTTCTTTTAAATTGGTCAACAGCAACTGAAACAAATAACTATGGATTTGAAGTTGAAAGGAAAAATGAAAATTCTTCCTGGAATAAAATCGGTTTTGTCCCGGGTACCGGAACCACAACTCAATTACATTCATATTCTTATTCAGATGAAAATGTTGCAGCAGGTAAATATAGTTACAGGTTAAAGCAAATAGACTTTGACGGCAACTTTGAATATTCTCAGATAGTTGATGTAGAAGTCGGCGGTGCTTATGAATTTGCGTTAGAGCAGAATTATCCTAATCCCTTTAACCCTTCGACAAATATTAAATATTCCTTAAAGACAAAAAGTGATGTTGAACTTAAAGTTATAAATCTGCTGGGCGAAGAAGTAAAAACTCTTGTCAGAGATGAGCAGCAGGCAGGAAGTTATACCATTAATTTCGATGCATCTTCTCTTGCAAGCGGAATTTATTTCTATACGTTAAAAGCAGGAGATTTTGTTAGCACAAAGAAGATGATCTTACTGAAGTAATGCCATCAGTTGTCATCTTGAACGAAGTGAAAGATCTTCAACCCCGGTTCGCCGGGGTTTTTAATATGTAACCTTTTGTAATTAAACTGTATACTTTGAATAACAATTGCCAACTATAATTCTATAAACAAAATTTAACCAAAAAATATTCTTCCTCTTTGGCATCTCTTGGCATTATTTCTTAGATTGATTTTAGAAAAACCAAGGGATTAAGTATGAAAGCTGAAAAAGCCCTGAAAATATTTCCCACCCAACTTCCCCACTTTGCTGCAATAAATTTTTTAAGAGGTAAAGATATGACTAAGATTAAAAATTTGACAATACGATTCCTTCTGTTTTTAGTATTGCTAATAGCTTACAGCTTACCGCTAAATGCAACAATCCACTACGTCCAGCACGGGCAAGGCAATAATCCTCCGTATTTGTCGTGGAGCGATGCAGCAGACTCCATCCAATCTGCAATAAATGTTTGTATGCCAGGAGATACTGTTCTAGTTGCAAACGGAGTTTATCCGGAGAACCTTGTAATAAATAACATACCGATTTACCTGCTTGGCAGTAGTATGGATAGTGCTGTTATAGATGGAAGAAATAAAGGGGATATTACGATTTCAGTTAACGCTGATTGCTCGATTGAAAATTTTGAAATTTATGGTAAAGGGAAAGGTATGGGAGATGCTGCTATTTTCTCATATTCAAATGCTCTACAAATAAAAAATATCAAAATTAGTGAATGTTATATTGGTGTTGGATATGTAAATGGTTTATTTAATGCAGATAATATTTATATGAAAAATTTAATAAGGGGATTTGATATTGGTGGGACTAATTCATATTACTATGATATTTCCAGTTGTGTTATAATTCTCAGCGATGATAATTCGGCAGGAATATCTATAACTTCTCCCAATGTAACTGCAACAATCACCAACAACATAATACTGTTTACAAATCCAGCGGATTTCACTGCTCAAACTGGTATTTACTTAGGATTATCGAAAAACGTATATATTAATAACAATTTAATAAGCGGTTTCACTGATAACATTAATGTTAATGGTGTAGTAGACACTGTTTTCATTAGGAATAATGCTTTAATATATCAATATTCAGGAAGTTCAAATCCTGCGAGCATACTTTCAGGCGGTGATTATGTTTTTGTTAATAATGTTGTTCTTTCAAAGAACAAAAAAGGTATTAATGGAGACGGCCTAGTTAGATCGAACTATAACTTATACTGGGAAAACATTACCGATTTAGTCGGGGTGACGTACGGAGATAGTGACAGAGTAGCTGATCCGATGTCTGTAAAAGATACCCTTCCAACAGCTAATAGTAATTATGATTTTCATCTTCAAAAATACTCACCTGGGATAGATAAAGGCGATCCAAATATTCTTGATGTTGACAGCAGTCGTTCGGACATTGGGTTGTACGGCGGGCCTTTCGGAGAAACGTACACTTACCAGAACCTTGCACCAACAGCGCCCGTTAATTTATCAGGAATAGTTAGTAAAGCGAACAATAAAATAACCTTAAACTGGAACGGGAACAGCGAAGCAGACACAGCATATTACAATGTTTACAGGGATACAACGGAAAACTTTTTAATCAGCCCTGAAAAAATTGTTGCATCACCAACAGACACATTCTTTACAGAGCCAATACCGCCTGGTGCAGAAAGTCTTTACTACAAAATAACTGCCGTTGACCTGGACGAAAACGAATCACTCCCCTCGGAAGAAATATTCATTGATATAATTACAGGCGTAAAAGATAAACGAGTAACAATAAACGATTACAGGTTGTACCAGAATTACCCGAATCCTTTCAACCCAACAACAAAAATAGGATATAGATTGATGGAACATGGTTATGTAAAGCTGATGGCTTATGACATAAAGGGAGAGTTAGTTCAGGTATTGGTCAATGAAGTAAAAGAAGCCGGATATTATGAAGCTGAGTTTAATTCAGGAGTGGGCAGTAGGCAATTGACAGAAGGTAATGGGCTTGCCAGTGGAATATATCTATACAGGATAGAAGTAATAGGAGAAGGGAACATCCCAAGGTTTATTGATATGAAGAAGATGATACTAATTAAGTAACATTAAGATATTTCGATAGGCTAAATGTAATATTAAGGTGATGACACCCTGAGCTTGTCGAAGGGTGAAGAAAATGATTTTATTATTGGATAACAGTCCCGAACTACCTAAAGGTAGCAAGGTGTGTCGGGTAAATAAACTAAATTAAAGTGGGAGGAACATTTATGAAAAAAATTGTATATGTCTTTGCTATGATTCTTCTGCTTACTTTATTTAAGCAGCCTGAAGTTCTGGCTCAGTCATCCGGGGGAAATTGGTTAATTGATACTACAACAATACCTATAATTACAGGCTTGTGGTGGGGATTTGCAGATTACCACCCAGATCCTAATGCTATGGCAAATATGAGAGCCGTGGTAGATGGTGTAAGCTTGGATTTGGGACTTGTTGATGATACGGTTTGGGCTGGAACAAAAGACAGCCAGATGGATTCATTAGTTAATATTTTTCTTTTGCACGTTTTACCCGCAGATGTTTATAATAAAGAAGGTCAAGGCACGTTTTATAACTGGGCAGAATATTATTCGGATGCTCGATATACTGAGTGGGAAGTTGAGGGTGAATTTGGAGACACGAGCTATCTGCAGTATGATCAGAATGTTATGACTGATTCATCAGAAGGGGACACAACCTTTATAAGGCTAAAAACGAATGCAGTATGCGGTCAGAAGGAACTGGTGTGGGGGCCCTATTATTCACAGTATGTGTACGAGTTAACTTCGGCTGATACGCTGGATTACTCTCGTTATACTGCAACATTCCGGATGAAGCTGGAAGATAATCCTAATCCTCCATCCTGCGATACAATAAATTGGTCTGACGATCCTTCAACCCCAATATGTAAAATCGAAGTTACTCAATCTTCAGTTGAACCGTGGCATATTACCGAAACTTATGTAATTGACAGTTTAATAATACCACTTGGTCAACTTAAATCTTATTTTGGCGATTATAAAATAATTGATTACAATTTATTAAGTGATCAAAGCCAAAATGCACCGGGGGAACCTATCCCGCAGGTAAACATGGGAGACATGACTATAAATGAAGTTGACTATGATCCCTTAAAGCAAAGGTCATATATACAGTTTAAAGTTATCTGGCTCGGAAATCCCAACTACCTTTTGTCTATTGATAAGATTACTGTTTATGATGGGAAAGGATATGAAGTAATTAATTCGCCAATAGCTGAAGCTAGAATTCACGATCAACTAGACCAGCTTGCACAATACAACACAAACATTATTGGCTGGCTCGGAAGGGACGAGCCAAATTCAATAGATCAGTATGCCCCTATTAAGAAAGTAAATGAAATTATTAGTTCTTATTCAACTGCTTCAAGTAGACTCTGGTATCCTCTAATGGGTAAATGGGGCGGTGCGTTTGGCGACCCGGGAAATACAATTGGAATTTATCGATTAAGCCCCTGGAAAGAAATGAAAAAGAGAATTGGTGATGTAAATGTTTGGCAGGACTTTTATTATTTAGATTATCCTTATTGTGATACCTGTTCTCACAATCCTCCCGGTGAAGATTGGTGGGCTGCTAACATAAGAGTAGCAGCAGAATTAAATTACAAGCCGGCATATGATCTTAATCCAAATTTTAGCGTAAGCATTCAATGCGGGGAAGTGCATAATGATGTTGCGGAAGAGCGTAATATAACCGACTATGAATTATTATACGAAACTAATCTTGCGCTTATGTATGGCGCAAAATTTTTAAGCCTATATACTTTTTTTGCACAACGAGACACAAATTCGTGTGATGAAGGACTGACTTGCCATGCTATTGTTGATATTGACCCTTCTACTCGTCAACTTATCTACACTCCGAAATACACAATGCTTCGATATACAATAAAACCACGGCTTATCGGGCTTTTTGGTCAAACCCTAAAAAAACTTTTAGCTACTGATCAATACTTGAGAATAGATGCACAGCAGAGTTATAAGTTTATCAGCTCGTTTTCGGGTAATGTAGATTGCCTGCCCACAACAAAAGACTATGATCTTGGATTTTTCACCGATTCACTGTCAAGGGATTATTTTATGTTGATAAGCAGGTATTATAACTACGATGGTTCCTGTCCGGTATTTATAAATTTCAATCCAAACTATTTTGGATATAATAATATCTCTTTAACACAATACGTTGAAGATACTACATATACGGTACTGAGTGATGCGTCAATTCAGATAGACTTAACCAGGGGAGATGCAGAATTATTCAAAGTTACACCAGTAGTTCTGTTTGGCGGAACACTCATAGCAGACGATGCAGCAGGAGAAGGAGGAACCTTGAAAGGAGATATGGTAATTGACAACGGTGCTACACTTTCGATATACCAGGATTACTATGCTCAGGGAGATATTATAATTAAGAATGGAAGTATAGAAACTTATGATCCCAATTACTCAGGAACGATACATTTCCAGAATGGACATAAACTAATAATAGATGGAACAGCAACACTAAGTGGAACATCTTCTCACAGACTTACATTTGATTTTACAGTAGATTCAAGTGGGGTTGTAATTAAATCAGGAAGCTCGCTGACAATTTCCCAATGTGATATAAAAAATGCTGCTGTTGGAATTGAGTCAGAGTTGAATGCGAATTATATAGTCGTTGATTCTGTAGATTTTGATAACTGTGATACTACATCAATATTAATTTATGGCAGATCAATTGGAGGTGAAGTTCCGCCAACACAAATAAAGTATTGCACAATGACAGGTTCGAAATATGGTATCTGGGCAAGTAATTTGCCTGAACTGGTTATTCAGGAAAACACAATTTCAAATACGGATATGGGAATTTATCTTTCAAACGTAACTGGAACTACTGTGACTGGTAATACAATCTCTTCTAATAAAGAATCACAAGCAGGGATCTTCGCATCAAGTATGAGTGGAGGAATTAGATCGAACTCTGAATCAGGGCATACAAATGGGATTCATCTGGCCAACTCATCGCCAGATATTGGCAGTAATGTGATCACATCGAACAGATATCACGGAATATATATAGGAGCAGGTTCAAATCCGGATATGCAAGGAAACCTTGCAGGGTATCTTACTAATTATTATGCAACATCGGGTTACAACACGGTAACCGAAAATGGCGGCTACTCGGAAGAACACGGACCTGAAGACAACGACGGATCAGAAATATATTTTTATTACTCAAATGCAACTCTGGAAAGAGGATGTAATGAAATATCAGATGACAGACCAGAATCTTCTCCGCTTGAAAACACAGTATTGCTTTTAAATGGTAATGGTTTTATGCCTGTCCAGATAAATGCAGAATATAACTTTTGGGGTGATACTGTTTACTCAGGAAGATTTGGCAATGGAGTTGTTGTTGACTATAGTCCTTATTATACTGAGAACTGTCCGTTACCACAGGGGTCAGGTAGTGGCAGTAGTATGCTGGCAATGACTTCAAACGGAGAAGTTATTGATACACTTTATTCCACGGAAACAGCGGTTCCACAATTAACAAGCACAGAAATACTATATGCAGAGGCGGAAGAAAGTTTCATCACTGCTGATTACACAAACGCATCTTCAAAGTATAACCAGATAATAAACTTGCAAGAAACTTTGGAGAATAAATATCCAGCATACAAGAGACTTTATGAAATCGGTTCAATAACCGGAGAAGATGAAAATTATTATAACGGGCTCAGAACAACCTTCCTCACACTTTCATCTTCTACAAGTGACTCCTTGCTGCAAAAAGTATTTTCACAACTTGCATCGCTTAGCCTAATTAAGAAAACAGAAATCGTTCCTGCAATAGGAGAGTTTGATAATATAGTTCAGCAAAACCCGAATACAGAAGAAGCGATTTACGCAGAGATTGATGCAATAACTGCAGCATCGCTGCTTGACGGGAATGACTCAACACTTCAGAAAGGAACAACAGGGGGATATCTTGTTAAGACTCAGGGAGATTACTTTAATAAAATTAGTAACCTGTTGCAGAAGAACTTTGGCAGGAACAGAACAGAATCAGAAAAGGAAATCGTTCCAACCGAATATACCCTTTACCAGAATTACCCTAATCCTTTTAATCCTGTAACAACAATAAAGTATGACTTGCCAAACACAGGTGAAGTATCTGTAGTTATTTATGATATACTAGGTAGAAAAATAAAAGAGCTAATAAACACAAAACAGCAAGCAGGCAGATATGAAGTGAAATGGGATGCATCTAACGCTGCAAGTGGAGTATATCTCTATCAGTTACGAACAAAAGATTATGTGAATACTAAGAAGATGATACTTTTGAAGTAAGATTCTATCACTTTCATTTTACGACCCCGGTCCGCCGGGGTTTTTTAATTATTTAGACTATAGCTTAATAACGAATACTCGAATTTTTTATAAAATTGATTAATACTATTAGTTGAGTAAAATTCATATTTTATTTTGCCAATGCTTTTTGAAACAAAGGCATAAGAATAACTCATTAAGTTATTTGCAGTAGTATCTGTTAAATCATAATAAATATTTTTATATACTATACAACTAAAATTGCCTGCATCACTTATAACGGTATCTTTTATTGAAACTACAAAAGTGGTGTCAAAATCATTTCTTCCATTTGTAAAAAAATCATTCTTACTACAAGGATATTTATACACTAAATAATCATAAATCCAGTAGCCAAGTGAATCTGAAGAAGTTAAAGCATGAACTCCATCAGTTTTATTTTGAAGATAATATTTATAGTCACAACAAGCAGGACTGGGTGGATTTAATAGAGAATAAAATTGATACACAGGTTCGCCATCTTTTGATCTTTCATAAATAATTGATTCAGTAATTGTGTCTACACGTTCAATGGTTCCCGTAGAATCATAAACTGTTATTTCATATTCCCAGTTATTGCCAACACTGATTGGATAAAATATATTCTTTAAAGAAGGGCTGACTAGCTTGTCTTTGCAACTAAAATTTAATAGTGCTAATGAAATTAGTAAGAGTAATTTAAATGGAAATTGAGGAATTATAATAAGCATAATTACTACTCCCTGTTTGCTTATAACAAACTTCCTAAATATTTCTTAATAAATCAAAAAACCCTCAAAACAGCAAAAATATTTAAAAGTCCTATTGTAAAAGTTTACAATGCCATCCGGAAGCTTACGAGCCCTATTGCAAAAGTTTGCAATACCACCCGGAAGCTTACGAGCCCTATTGTAAAAGTTTACAATGCCATCCGGAAGCTTACGAGCCCTATTGCAAAAGTTTGCAATACCACCCGGAAGCTTACGAGCCCTATCGTAAAAGTTTACAATGCCATCCGGAAGCTTACGAGCCCTATTGTAAAAGTTTACAATGCCATCCGGAAACCTACAGACCCTATTGCAAAAGTTTGCAATATAAAATCAAGATCTTAGCCACATGTTACATATTTTGAAAACTGAATAATTGCCGTTTATTTGATTATTAAAATGTTAAATCACATTCTCTTTCAAAAAGAAGGTGTTTTTTTGCTATTTTAGCCACTAAAATTTCACTCAAATTTTATTTTCTATGCTTAAAACCTTTACCATCTTTTTCATACTCGTTATTTCATTTTCGTACTCAATTTTTGCACAGACAAAAATAACCGGCAAAGTTACTGACCAGAATAATGCACCTTTACCCGGGGCTAACATCTATATAAAAGATACTTATGATGGTGCAACTTCAGATGCTGACGGAAAGTTTTCTTTTACTACAGATGAAACCGGTGATGCAGTTTTGGTTGTAAGTTATGTTGGTTATAAATCGAGTGAAACAAATTTAACGCTAGATGGAAAACCGAAAAACGTTGATGTGGTGCTTGAAGAAAATTCAACTGAACTTGGAACTGTGGTTATTTCGGCAGGTTCATTTGAAGCAAGCGATGAAAAGAAAGCGGTAATTTTAAGACCGCTGGATATAGTTACAACTGCAGGAGCAACGGCTGATATTTATTCGGCGTTAAAGACTCTTCCAGGTACGCAGCAGATAGGAGAGACTGAAGGATTGTTTGTTAGGGGTGGATCAGCTTCCGAGACAAAAACCATCATTGATGAAATGATTGTGCAGAACCCGTTTTATTCCAAAGTTCCGGATATTCCTTCGCGCGGAAGATTTTCACCATTCTTATTTAAAGGAACTGTTTTCAGCACCGGTGGATATTCTGCACAATATGGTGAAGCACTATCTTCAGTCCTTGTTTTAAAGACACAGGATCTGGCTCCTAAAACACAAACATCTTTAAGCTTGATGATTCTTGGGCTTGGCGGATCGCATGTTCAAAGATGGGAAAATACTTCCCTGGCTTTTGAAGCAAATTATTATAATCTCTCTCCATATTTTGATACTTTCAAGCAAAGAACTGACTGGAAACAAGCACCAAGGGGAATTGATTTTTCAACTAACCTCAGACACAAAACTTCCGACACAGGAATGCTGAAAGTTTTTTCGAGCTACAGCAATGGTGATCTGTCTATGTATAATTTAAATCTTGATGACCTGGTGACAAAAGAATATTTCGGATCAAAAGATTATAACTTTTTCCTGAATGCTAATTACAGGGAAGTGTTTGGAAACGACTGGGCATTTTTTGCGGGATATTCTTTCAGTGATGACAACCAGAAAATTGATCTGACTTCTGATAAAATAGAAAATGATGAAAAATTGAATACTGCCAAAGTTACAGTCTCAAAAGAGATAATAAACAAATCATATATTTTGTTTGGTGGAGAGATCTTGAACTACAATTACAAAAATAATTTTAATGAATTTGCCAGTACGCTGAATGAAGTTTTTACTGCCGGATTTGTGGAATCAGATGTATTTATAACTAATGACATTGCAGTTCGTATAGGATTAAGATCCGAATACTCAAAACTTCTGGATAAAACAAATCTTGCTCCAAGATTTTCGGCAGCATACAGATTAGGAGAATACGATCAGTTAAATTTTGCTTACGGAAATTTTTATGAAACTCCAGGGAAAGAATTTCTCATTTTCACAAAAAATTATGATTTCGAAAAATCAACTCACTACATTGTAAATTACCAGTATCTCGGTGAAAACATTACATTCAGGATAGAAGCTTATTATAAAGACTATTCTGATCTTGCAAAGGGTAATGATTTTGTGTATCCAACTTTTAGTGTTCCCGATGTTTCTTACGGCAGTTACGGCAGAGGTTATGCAAAAGGAATAGACATCTTCTGGCGTGACAGGCAAACGTTTGATCTTACAGATTACTGGATTTCATATTCTTACCTGGATACCAAACGTGATTACAGGAATTATCCAAAATTAGCTCAGCCGACTTTTGCAACTCCTCATACTTTTTCAGTAGTTGTAAAACGTTGGGTTCCGCAATTTGCTTCAAGCGTTGGCGTTACATATTCATATGCTACAGGCAGACCTTACTTTAATCCGAACAACCCGGATTTCTTGGGTGACAAAACAAAAGCTTACCAGAATTTAAGCTTCAACATTAGTTATCTTACAAATGTTTTTAATAATTTTACGGTTGTTTATGCTTCGCTGGATAACCTGATAGGCTATAACAACATTTACAGCTACAGGTATTCATCGGATGGTTCTGTAAGAATGCCGATTGTTGCACCGGCGTTGAGATCATTTTTTATCGGGATGTTTATTTCTCTCGGTGAATCGAATCCATATTAATATAGGAGAAAAAAATGAAATCCGTAATAGTATTGTTTTTAATTTTAGTTACTTTCATTTCCGTTCAGGGACAGGACCGTTATGAAAAATCAATGAAAAAAAATCTTTCAATGATGGATACTTCAAACACAGTTGAGGATTATTTACAAATTGCAAATGGATTTGAGAGAATTGCATTAGCTGAAAAAGATAAATGGCTTCCTTATTATTATTCATCGTGGGTTTATACTATTGCTAGCTTTTCAGACACATCAAAAACCAAAAAAGATGGTTACTTAGATAAAGCAGATAATTTTATTTCTTTTGCTGATTCATTAGAGCCGGACAATTCTGAAATATTTAATTTAAAAGGAATGATTGCCCAGGCACGTTTGCAGATCGATCCGATGAACAGGTGGATGAAATATGGAGCAATATCTGATCAGTTTTTCAAAAAAGCGATGGCTATTGATTCACTCAATCCCAGACCGGAATATTTAATAGGTGTAGGAATTTATTATACTCCACAGCAGTTTGGCGGCGGACCAGAAAATGCAAAACCATATCTCGAAAAGTCACTTGCCAAATTCAACCAATTTGAACCTGAGAATGATATTGCACCAAACTGGGGAAGAAGAATGGTTGAAGGATTGTTAAATCAGATTGCTGAAAGTGATACAAGTGATGTCAAATAAAATAAATAACATTTTCACTTTTTTAGAAGAATTTTGTGAAGTACTATATTTGGAATGAATTGTAAATATCATTTTAAAATGACAACACTTAACGAATATGAAATATTTTTATTCTGATAAATGTAATTTCTTCTCACTACAGAAAAATTATCATATCCTGGTATTAAATCAGTATTGATTCTGATCTTTTTGATGGCCATATTTTTGATACTTAGTATGTACTTATATATTATCAAAAGCGTGAATGCAATGTTTAAGTATATTATTACCGTTCTGACTTTAATTCCATTCATGTCTTTTTCTCAGTCTCATAACGAAGAGGATAAAATATTTTTACAATATTATGAGCAAGATGGATATTTGGTAGGTTTCTCCCCTTCAATTCAGGTTGTTGATGTTGATAATGATTTAGCCCCCGAGATCGAAATCCTTATTTTTGACACTCTGAATATTATTAAAGGTACCGAAATAACAAAATATTTTGCATTCAACCAACCAATTTCTCAACAAGAGCCTGATTGGATTCTCCTCTGTAAAAATGAAAATTCTGGAAATCCCAAATTTTATTCCATCAATAGGGATTTTATCTTGCCTCATTGGTCTTCTTTTGAGCCAATTACAAATAGCTGGACTTATGGGACTTTGAACGAACCAATAGAACATAGTTCAATGATTAACATTGATCCTTTAGGCAATTTTTGGGCATCGTTTTATGACTATGAAAATAACGAACTTGGATTTTTAAAAATGTCTGACTTGAATTCTTTGGCTGATACTATTGCTTATATTGGAGAAAATGATTCTCTTTTTCATTTAGGTAGTGGTATGATAGGATATTCTCCTATTTATATCTCAAGGAATGGACAGTTTATATCAACCATTCAGGCAGGAGAACACATTTTCACTTCAGGCAATCCAGGTGGTTTATATTATTTCCATTCATCAGACTTTGGAGCAAACTGGCAAGGAAAAGATATTGCAAGGGGTTCATACAATAATCCTGTTTTTGGACAGGTTACTAACAGAAATTTAGCACCATTTTTTGTAGGACCGACTACTTACGCTGGGGTTATAGATGATACTGGTATATTACATTTTGCTATTTATGGATATGGCTTAACTCCTGAAGGAAGTGATACAATAAAAACTACATCAATTCTTTACTGGAACAGCAGAGATGAAAACTGGATTGCTATTACTGATCCAATATTTGAATCCAACAAAGATGCAGCGGGTAATTTACTTGAAGATTATACTCCAGGTTGGATTAGTGGTCAATCTTTACCATCAATCTCAATTACACCTGATGGCTCAATAGTTTTAGTTTCCTGGACATCGCAGGAATATGAAGGTGAACCTGGAACAAGTTCTTATAATATTTATCCTGGTGACGGCGGTCCATATTCTGCTCCGGTCTACTATACTAATGTACTAGCAAATATCTCCTATGATGGAGGAAGAACTTGGAGCAAAAATAATATTTTCTCTTTAGAAGCTAATAAGAACTATTCTGAAAGTTGTGCATCTTTATATCCTTATTTACTGACATCTGAAAATAATAGTCTTAAATTGCATTATTATTTTTTAGTTGATTTAATACCAGGATGGATTGGATTTGGACAAAATTCACAATCTGATAATGAATGTTATTACAATACCTATTCATTCCCTATAACTGGAACTAAATCTGAATTAGCAAGTGTATTTGAATTTAAATTAGAACAAAACTATCCAAATCCATTTAATCCAACTACAAAAATAAGATGGGAAATTCCTTCAATGGACAGAGCAACAATCAAAATATTTAATATTCTTGGAGAGGAGATTAACACACTTATTGATAAAGTAATACCAGCAGGAAAATATGAAATTGTATTTAATGGTAGAGGATTTGCAAGTGGTGTGTACTTTTATCAACTTAAATCCGGAAATTATGTGACTACTAAAAAGATGATATTGCTCCGTTAAATTGATTAGAAAACAGGAATTATTTGTTTTTTAAAATCTTTTTAACTTCTTCTAATTTCTGTTCTGCAACTAAAATTACTTCTTTATCTTCTGAAGATTGTTTTGTTTTAATTCCTTGATCTTCAATTTTTCTAATTTCCTCGGAAGCAAATTTCTCATTTTCAAATTTTAATTCTATTAGTGGAATTGGATGAACAGAAATGCTGTCTGATAAATTTACTCCGCAAACCGGGCAGGTTTCAAAATCAAAAATTAAATTGTCATCAAATTCTTTTAAGTAATCTGCAAACTCTTCAAGGTTTTCTTCTACCAATCTAATTTCCCCTTAATAAGGTTTAGTTTTGAATAATAAACCTGTCACTAATATCAAACTCATCGTGATTGTAGTGATTTAAAATATAAATCAAATAATGAACAGAACTTTTTAAACTTACAGGAATTCTCCATGTAAATTTATTACTATTTGTAATTCCTTCTTTAATTTTCATAATCTGTTCACTTTTTTTATAAAGAATAATATCAACTTTTGAAACGTCTCCTGATGAAATCCAGCTAATTTGCATCTCATCACCTTGTTTAAATTCTGATCCATATTCAGGTTGAGTAACAACAATAGAATTAACGTCAGTTGTTTCTATAATAGAATCGGTCTGGGTCCTGTCCCCGAAAATTTGTCTGCATCCAAAATTAGCTAACAAAAGCAGGACAGTAAATAATAATAGAGAAATTAGTTTCATTTGAAAATCAAAAAAATAAAATTTATTGATTTAATCAAGGTAGGGATAATTTTAATGTCCTAATATATTTACAAATTCATCTCATTTTTATCCATATTGTTGAATTAGGACACTATTTACTTTATAATCGAATAAAAATTAAAGATTTTTAATGGCATAGTAATTGTTTCATAATGATCAGCATCATATGTTCTCTCCTTATAACCTCCGGATTTTGTCAGGTAATCCGGGGGTTTTTTTATGCCTTATTTCGATAGGTTAAAATTAGAAATAAGTCTAATCCTCCGGTTTTGAGTTTAGCCGGATACTAAAAGTTGTACCATTTCCAGAAATGCTTTGTACAATTAATTCTGAGTGATGTTTTTCTGCTATTTCTTTACACAATAATAACCCAAGTCCTGTCCCTTTTTCCTTGTTTGTTCCGGGAGTAGAAAAACTATCTTCAATCTTAAACAACCGGGAAATATTTTCTTGAGAAATTCCTATTCCAGTATCAGCCACACTAACTAATATTTTATCTCCATCCTCATGTTTTGATTTTATAGTTATGCTGCCTCCGCTGTTTGTAAATTTAATTGAGTTGGAGATGAGATTATGGAACAAAGTTCTTAGCATCGGATCATCAGCATACACTTTGTCATCAGGGCTTAATTCATTTATTATTTTAATGCTTTTGAGCTTTGCAATATTTGAAAGGGTAGAAATTATATCATTAATAAAATAGAATAATTTTATAGAAGCAATTCGGAATCTTTGTCTGCCAATCTGAAGTCTGCTCCAATCCAGAAGTTTTTCAGTTAGTTCATACATTCCTGAAATAGAATTATAAACTTCATCAATGTAAGATTTTTGTTCTCCAACAGTAAGATAGTCAAATTCATTCTTAAGTATATTTGCTAATCCTAAAAGTCCGTTAAACGGAGAACGTAAGTCGTGAGCAATTATCGAAAAAAACTTGTCTTTGCTCGCATTTAACTCCTGTAATTCCTCAGAATATTTTTTTAATTCTTCATCGTTTCGTTTTTTTGTAATTGCAGAAGCTATTTGTTCCGAGACATAGGTGAGCAATTGTTTTTCTTCTTCACCGTAAGTTGTTTTGTCACTATAATCCTGAACTACAATAACCCCGATCGGTTTATTATTTATTTTTAATGCTACACCAAGCCATATTTCGGAAGGCTGTCCCATTAAATCAGTTTCACCAACTTTCCTTAACCTGATATCCTCATCTGCATCTATTAATAAATTATTTCCGCACCTGAGTATATATTCTGTTAAACCTCTGCCGAGTTTTCTTTCGTGTGGTTGTGAATCGAATTCATCAACAAAATATGGGAATGAAATTGTTTCTGTTGCATCATTGTAAAGAGCAATATAAAAGTTATCTGCTTTCATTAGCTCTTTTATAATACTGTGAATTTCCTTGTATAATTCATTTATATCTTTAATTGTATTTACAGACTCTGAAATTTTATAAAGTGCCTGCTGAATTTTCTGATTTTTTTCTTTTTCTGTAATATCATCAACTAATGAAGCAATACCTATTAATTCCCCATTCTCATTAATGATTGGATTGTTGTACCATTCGCAGGTAATTATTTTTTCATCCTTACGTCGATTTTTATTTGTGCTTCTTTTTCCACCTTCCTGCGAAATCAGTTGTTTAAAAACCTTAGTTACATATTCTTTATCGGTTGGAAGCACTATTAGCTCAATTGCTGATTTGTTTTTCGCTTCTTCTTCAGTATAACCAAAGATTCTTTCTGCTGATTGATTCCACTTAACAACTTCGAAATTCACATCCCACTCAATAACTGCAAGTGGAGTTTGTTCAAATTGTAAATTTGATTGAAAATTATTTAATGAATCTGAACTGATTTGATAGGAGAGACTGCTATTTCTCTTAATTTTATAGATTTTAGGTTCGGTTAAAGTCCCGGGTACCCCTGAGGAATCAATCATTAAATAACCGGCAGATTTTGGCTTTAATTAGTAAATTTTTTTATTGGAGATATTATAACCAGAAAAGTGCCAGATATTGTATGTTATTATTTGCTGACATTTAATAGAATGTGAAATTAATTTCCAGGTAAACATTGGAAATTGTAATTTTTACCTTTTTCTTGCCTTTATATTCGGAATTCGTTTATATATATTTGCACTTCAATTTTTCAAAGAAAAGACTAAAAAATGGTGGATTTAAAAGTTCTTAATAAAGCCCAAAAAGAAGCAGTTGAATACCTTGGCGGTCCGCAAATGATTGTTGCTGGCGCTGGATCAGGAAAAACTAAAGTTCTTACCTATAAAATTGCTTATTTAATTTCAAAAGGCTATAAACCTGAGTCGATTTTAGCTTTAACTTTTACCAATAAAGCAGCTAACGAGATGAAATCTCGTATTAAGGAGCTTATTGGTAAAAAAGCGGAAAATCTTTGGATGGGCACATTTCATTCAATTTTTGCTCGAATTCTTCGTACAGAAGCAAAGCAAATCAATTACGAAAGTAATTTTTCAATATATGATACTGAGGATTCACTTTCACTTGTAAATAATATTCTCACTAATCTTAATATTGAAATTGAAGGTGTAACTCCAAATTCAATCAGGCATAGAATCAGCTTTCTTAAGAACCATATGATAATGCCTGAAGAGTATATAAAAAATCATTCAAAATCACCTATTGAGAAAAAAATAGGTGAGGTCTTTAAGGAGTATCAGAAAAGATTAATAGCAAACAATTCTATGGATTTTGAAGATCTTCTGCTTAAGCCAATAGAACTATTTAACTCAAAGCCAAAGGTTTTACAAAAGTATAAGAAAAAATTCCATTATATACTTGTCGATGAATTCCAGGATACAAATAAAGCTCAATATGAAATTTTAAAATTGCTTGTTTCACGTAATTGTAAAATTTCTGTCGTTGGTGATGATGCACAGAGTATTTATAGCTGGCGTGGTGCAAACCTGGATAATATGAAAGATTTTCAGAAAGATTTTAAAAAGTATAAAATATTCAGGCTGGAACAGAATTACAGATCAACAAAAACTATTTTGACTGCTGCAGATTCTGTGATTAAAAACAACAAAGGTCAAATCACTAAAACATTATGGACAGAGAATAACGATGGTGAGCAATTAACATTAGTGAAATGTGCAGATGAAAAAGATGAAGCATTTCAGCTTGCAAAGTATATTAAAAAAGAAATTAGTAAGAAGAAATTAACTTACAGCGATTTTGCAATACTTTATAGGACTAATGCTCAGTCACGTGCGCTTGAAGATATTTTCAGAAAAGAAAAAATTCCTTACACTATAATTGGTGGGATAGAGTTTTACAGAAGAAAAGAAGTTAAAGATATTATTGCATACCTCCGTGTGCTTACAAATCAGAATGATGAAGAAAGCCTGTTAAGAATAATGAACTTTCCTCAAAGAGGAATAGGGAATACTACAATAACAAGAATGATAGCTTTTGCAAGGAAGCATAATCTGACTTTATATCAAACTATGGCAAGAGTTTTTGAGGTAATTGATATAAAAGAAAGAATCCAGAAAAATGTTAAAGGATTTAGAATCTTAATTGAAAAATATATAGGGTTGAAAGAAAAGCTATCTGTAGGAGAATTATCGCGTGCTCTTGTAGATGAACTTGGATTAATAAGAATGTTCAAAAGTGAAAATACTCAGGAATCTCTTCAGAGAATTGAAAATATTAATCAGTTGTTAGCTGCATTAAGTGAATTTACAAATGAAAATAAGAATGCAAAGCTTGAGACATTTTTAGAGGAAGTTTCACTGATAACTGATCTGGAAATGATGGATGATGATAAAAATGTTGTAACGTTACTCACTTTGCACAGTGCCAAAGGATTGGAATTTCCAATTGTATTTATTTCAGGTCTTGAAGAAGAAATATTCCCGATTGCAAACAGATTTAATTCAGATGCCAGTTTGGAAGAAGAAAGAAGATTGTTTTATGTTGGAGTGACAAGGGCACAGCAAAAAGTTTATCTGTCACATGCGCGTTCGCGTTACAGGTTTGGAGAAGTTGCATACCAGAGCAGATCAAGATTTATTGACGAGCTGGATCCTGCTACACTTCATGAAATCAATGGTGGAATAGGAAGAAAAGGTAACCGAAAAACAAAAAAAGAAATCTACTACGAATATTTTGAAACGGTTGACTACTCAGATTTTGATCAGGATAATAAGGATGTAAGACCCGGCAGTCGTGTGATGCACGAAAAGTTTGGTCTTGGAAAAGTAACTGATGTTTCCGGAACGGGAGATATGGTAAAAGCAACTGTTCAGTTTGAAGGAAATAATGTTAAGCAGCTTATGTTAAAATTTGCGAAGCTGAAAATTTTGAATTAATTCCTTTCATAATTAATTCCTTATTCAGATATTTAATGGTTATATATTAAAAGGAGTGAATAAGTATGTCAATTGCCCCAAAAAAACTTGCTATACTTGTTGGGGGAGGTCCGGCACCAGGAATTAATAGTGTTATTGGTGCAGCTACTATTCGTGCTGAAGTTGAAGGGGTGGAAATTCTCGGTATCAAAGATGGTTTTAAATGGGTAATGCAAGGTGATATTACTCATGCAAAAGAACTTACAATCCATGGCGTAAGCCGAATTCATTTTCGGGGTGGTTCATATATTGGTATTTCAAGAGCTAATCCAACCAAAGACCCGAAAAATTTAGAAAATACTGTTACCTCGCTTCTTAGGTTAAATGTTGATAAGCTAATTACAATTGGTGGTGACGATACTGCATTTAGTGCACTAAAAGTGAACGAAATGGCTGCCGGAAGAATTAAAGTTGTGCACGTGCCAAAAACAATAGATAACGATCTCGATCTTCCTCATGGTATTCCTACCTTCGGATTTCAAACTGCTAGACATATAGGCGTTGAAGTTGTCAAAAATTTAATGGTTGATGCTCAAACTACATCTCGTTGGTATTTTATTGTTACAATGGGCAGAAAGGCTGGGCATCTTGCGCTTGGTATTGGAAAAGCAACAGGAGCAACATTAACTTTAATTCCTGAAGAGTTCCCCGAAGAAAATGTCAAACTCAAACAAATTGTTGATATACTTGTCGGTGCTATAATAAAAAGGTTGAGTTATGGAAGGTCTGATGGCACTGTAATTCTTGCGGAAGGTCTTGTAGAAAAGTTAAGTCATGATGATCTTGATGAGTTAGTGAATATTGAAAGAGATGCACATGATAACATTCGAATTGCAGAAGTTAATTTTGGTGAAATACTTAAAACGAAAGTTCAGGAAAAATTAAAAGAATTCGGAATTAAAACTACTATTGTGGCAAAAAATATCGGTTACGAATTAAGATGTGCTGACCCAATACCTTTTGATATGGAATACACCCGCGACCTTGGTTTCTCTGCCGCACAATTTATTTTAAACGGAGGAAGTGGTGCAATGGTTTCAATCCAAAACGGCAGATTCATTCCCCTTTATTTTAAAGATATTCTTGATCCAAAGACAAATAAAACTCGTGTCAGGATGGTTGATCCAAGCTCTGAATCATTTTATATAGCCAGAAGATATATGTTGAGAATAAACCAGGCCGATTTTGATGATCCACATGAGTTGGCAAAACTGGCTGCAACTGCAAAGCTATCAATAGATGATTTTAAAAAACATTTCTACTACTTAATTGAAAATGATCTTCTTTACAGGAATTTGAATGAAGGGAAGATTTTACTTGCAACAAGTGACAGTAATTCGGTTTATAATGTACCAAATAATATTATTCCGGATCCGAATAATATTGATGATATTGGCGGACCAAGAATAATTCCGGAATAAAATATTAAATTTTATTTTTTATAAACTTCATGTTCAACTGAAAAATATTCATTTGTCATTTTCTTTAAAGCTCCGGATAAAAGAATTATAGCAATCAGATTCGGAAAAGTCATAAATCCTAGCGCTGCATCTCCGAATGCCCACACCGCTTCCAATTGAGCAACAGCCCCGATGAAAACAAAAAGAACATAAATCCATTTATATGGTAATTTAGCCCGGTTACCAAATAAATAATTTGCAGCACGATCACCATAAAATGACCAGCTTATTGCAGTAGAGATTGCAAATAGTAAAACTGAAATCGTTACGATTTTATCTCCATAATTAAACAACCAGCTCATTCCTTTTTTAAATGCAAATGATGTTAAAAGACTGCTGTTGTAAAGCTCTCCAGAAAAATTTGCATCTATCCTTGTAGTATAGAACTCTGTATGATGCCAGGCATTTGTTACAATGATTACTAAGCCTGTTAAACTGCAAATAAGGATTGTATCAATGAATGGCCCTAGCATAGCAACTGTACCTTCACGTATTGCAAATTTTGTTTTTGCTGTTGAGTGAGCAATAGCCGCACTTCCCTGACCTGCTTCATTTGAATAAAGTCCGCGTTTAATACCCCAGAGCATAGTGTTTAACATTACTAAAAATGAACCACCAACAGCTCCGGCAATTTGTGCCGGCGGATTAAATGCCATCTTAAAGATTAAAGAAATACTCGGTAGGATTTCATTCAGGTTAGCAACCAGAACGAGTAATGCTGCGGCTACATATATTACTGCCATAAAGGGAGATAGAAATCCTGTAACATGACCGATTCTTCTTATACCTCCAATAATTACCATTCCGACTAACGTGGCAAGTACAATTCCATTAATCACTTGCTGTACTGATAAATCAAAACCAGAAAAGATTGCATGTTTTGCAGTTAAAAAACTGGTTGTTCCTAAAATCTGAGAAGCTTCGAAATAAATCTGATCTGAAACGGTAAAAGATTGAATTGCATTGCCTGTTGCAAAAGAACATATAACTGCGAAACAAGCAAATGCTACTGCAAGCCAACGATATTTTTCACCCAGGCCTTTTTCAATTGTGTACATTGGTCCGCCAGCAGTGAATCCATATTTATCTATTTCACGATATTTTAAAGCCAGGGATGATTCAGCAAATTTAAGAGTCGTTCCAAAAAAAGCAGTCACCCACATCCAGAACATAGCCCCGGGTCCGCCATAATAAATTGCAGTAGCAACTCCAGCTATATTTCCAATCCCAACTGTTGCAGAAAGTGCAGTTGCTAATGCTCTGAAGTGATTCAGATCGCCTTCATCTTCAGGATTATCATAAACGCCGCGTGTAACTTTTATTCCATGTAAAAAATATCTGATTTGAGGAAACCCGAGTTTGAGAGTTACAAAAATTCCTGTTCCAACAAGGGCAATTATCATCAATGGAATGGAACCTAAAGGTAAATCAGCAGAAGGGAAGTTTGCCATGAAATCAAAATTTCCGGGGAATGCCCAAACTGATTCGTAAAATGCAACTCCGCCAACAATTAAAATCACTATAATAATTGAAAAAAGAATTAGACCTGCAATTGATCTGCTCATAATTTTAAGTTTTTATTGATTGAAAATTTTCAGAAGAGTTCCAGAATTTTATCCAGCAACCCAATTGAATTTAGAAATACCAGGAAAATTAAAACAGGTGAAAGATATTTTATGAAAATTTTCCAAAAAGAAACTGTCCAGGGATATTTGTTGAATAATTTTTCAGCACCTCTTTTAAGATTAGGAATAACTTTATCTAGTCCCCAGATCCACGCAACAAAAACTGATATCAATAATCCGCCAAGTGGAAGCAGAATATTGGAAGCTAAATAATCAACTATATCAAAAAAGTTTTTCCCAAAAATATGAAAGTCCTGAAGCAGGTTAAATGAAAGTGCACTTGGAACACCGATTAAAAATGTAATTATTCCTAAAACAATAGCAGCCTTATGTCTTTTCCATTTTAATTCATCTACAAAATATGAAACCACGACTTCAAGTAATGATATTGATGAAGTTAGAGCAGCAATTGCTAATGCAACAAAAAATAAAATTGAAAAGAAATATCCCCCCGGCATTTTTACAAAAACTCCGGGAAGAGTATGGAAAATCAAACCCGGGCCTGCTGCAGGATCTAATCCAACTGAAAATACTGATGTAAAAATTGCCATACCCGCGATAAGAGCAATCAAAGTATCAAGAAAAACTATTTGAAAAGCAGCCGTTGGTACATTGTCTTCTTCCGACATATAACTTCCGTAAGTCAACATCGCTCCCATTCCCAGACTTAAAGTAAAAAATGCATGTCCCAGAGCCAGTAATATTGTACTTGCAGTAATCTTACTCCAATCAGGATTCCATAAAAAATTAATTCCTTTTTCTGCACCCGGTAATGTTAAACCTC
The DNA here is from genome assembly GCA_963715745.1 of uncultured Ignavibacteriales bacterium. Classification (GTDB taxonomy): domain Bacteria; phylum Bacteroidota; class Ignavibacteria; order Ignavibacteriales; family Ignavibacteriaceae; genus CAWGJF01. Next base: position 2,881,997 of record OY970271.1, on the reverse strand, counting down.
TTATCATCAAAACTACCAGAAGTATAAATAATACAGGCATCATTATCTTACTTGCCCGTTCAATGCCTCTTTGTACTCCGGAAAAAACAATAATAATTGTTAAGACCATGAAGAAAGCAAAATAACCCATCATCCAATAAACATTTGAAACAAGACTATTGAAATGTTCTGCAGATGCTGTTGGGTCCGGCCATAAAAAGAAGTTCCCGTTAATTGATTCAATAATATAACCAATGGCCCAACCGGCGATAATTGCATAAAAAGAAAGAATTAGAAAACCAGCTACTACACCCATTCCGCCCAAACTTGCCCAAAATTTAGATTTACTTAATTTGTAAAATGCACCAACCGGGTTTCGCTGTGTGGTTCTTCCTATTAAAATTTCTGCAATTAATACCGGTAGTCCAATTACCGCAATACAAATTAGATAAACCAAAACAAAGGAGGCCCCTCCGTTTTCACCTGCGATATATGGGAATTTCCAGATGTTTCCTAATCCGATTGCTGAACCTGCGGCAGCGAGAACAAATCCAATTTTTGATCCCCACTTTTCTCTGGTCTGTTCAATTTCTGACATAGAATTTTGAGTATTTTTAGGGAAAAGAAAATTTTAATGCTGAATATTGGAAGAATGCTTCTTTTTTACAAATAATTTTTTGGTCATTCAAAATAAAGGGCGATTATAAACATTTTGGCATTTTAATTTCACAATGTGATTTAGTTCAACTATTTCCAATAAATGTGAAATAAAAACAATTTATTATTGAATAATATTTTATTAAATTTACCGTTAAAATAACAGTTTAGGAATGTAAATGGCTAAGAATTTTGTCTCTAACAAAGATGAAACAGTACGAATGTTTGATAATGATATTCTGGAATTTTTTTCAAGAGTTCATCCAACTGTCCCTCTAATATTATATTTGCCGTTTGTTGGTTATTTGCTTTACCTGGCTACATTTGAACATTCACTTCGTATTTCAACAATTATTGGATTATTTGTAGCAGGTATGTTTTTTTGGTCATTAACTGAATACGTTTTACACAGATATATTTTTCATTTTGAAGCTAAAACAGAATTCGGTAAAAAAATTCATTTTATGTTTCATGGGGTTCATCACGATTACCCTAGTGATTCAAGAAGACTTGTTATGCCTCCTTCTGTTAGTGTTCCATTGGCTGTATTCTTTTTCTTTTTATTCAGCTATACAATTGGAGACGTAATGGTTTATCCTTTCTTCTCCGGATTTATTGTGGGATATCTTTTTTATGATTTAACCCATTATGCAATACATCACTTTAATATGCATAGTAAATTCTGGCTAGCCATCAAAAACCATCATATGCTGCATCATTACCAGGATCCTAACAAAGGATTTGGCGTAAGCTCACCGTTTTGGGATATGATCTTTGCTACAAATTTCTTTAAAAAGAATAAGTAGTAGTCCATTAATTTTTATTTTTAAAAAATTTAATCATTTCTGATTGGGGGATTCTTTGAGTATTGAATCGGGGAAAATTCTTTTAGTTGAAGACAATAAAGAAACTCAATTACTTATAAAAGTAATGCTTCGTGAATTTTATAAAATTGATTTGGCAGCCAGTATTGAAAATTCATTAAATCTTCTGGAAGAAAACGATTACCAGCTTGTTCTGCTGGATATTAATCTTGCAGGTAGTAAAGATGGTATAAAAATTCTTCAAAATATCCGTGGAAAAAATAAAACAAAATACTTACCGGTTATAATTGTAACTGCTTATGATTTTTTAGAAGATGAAAAGAAATATCTTATTGAAAATTCAAGTGATTTTATAACAAAACCATTCGGAAAAGAATCATTACTGAATTCTGTTCAAAGAAACATTCTTAAAAACTAATGTTCTCATTTGTGCTTTTTAAATTTTAATAACTATTAAAATAATACCTACTTTAAAAATTACCATTTTAAAAAACCTCAATTCGGATAAAAAAAAGAGAAAAATTGTTGTTGCATAATAATACAATGGATAAACTTTTGTCTCTCTTTAGTGCAAAAAAAATGCCTTTTTAGTTAATAAAGTGGATTTTTAGGACATACCTAACGGCATAATATTTGGCAAATTGCATGAAACTATTTTCCTGAGGGCTATGAAAAAAAGAATACAACTGCTTCCATCTGGTATTCCACTAGTTGATTTTGCCTGGGGCGGTTTCTATAGAGGTGGGACTTATTTACTTATGGGACCACATAAGTCCGGAAGAACAATACTCTCACTTCAGTTTGCAATGGAATGTGCTAAAGCAAATGAAACCTGTCTTTACTTTACAAGCGTACGCCCGAAGGATTTACTTATTAATGCTGCTTCAATTGATTTTGATTTACAGCATTACATGAACAACAATACTATTATTGTTGTTCGTGTGACTCCTCCTACAAACATTGAACAAGCCGAAAATCCAGATTCATACCTTGTAGATTACATAAAAGATATTTCTAATGTTGTTAATCAATATCAGCCAAGTAAAGTTGTATTTGATGAAGTCACACCATTTGTTGGATTCAGGAACCTGGCATTGCTAAAAGATGCTTTCCTTAGAACGATTGAAAATATTGAAGATCATGGTGTTACTAGTTTGTTTGTAATCGGAGAACCGGCAACTCCAGGATCACAAAAAATTGCGGATACTTTGCTCTCAGTTAGTACAGGTCTTATTACTCTTAAGAAATCTGATGAATTTGTAAGTAAGAATCAGCCAGGTCAAATGACAATCACTCCGTTAGTTGGCCACGCAGAAGGAAAGTTTTCTTCGAAATATTTTATTGAAGCTTATCGTGGTGTTAAAGTAGAATATAAACCAAAAAGTTTATCAGAGGATGATTTTACCCAAAGCTTTTCTACTGATAAAAAATATAAATCGATGGCTGAATTTGAGTTGCCCGAAGAAACATTTTCACTCAGTAATTTATATTCTGTTAATGATTTTAAACTAATTCTGAATAATCAAATTGCTTTTTATAAAAGTACGGGTAAAGGGTTTAGCTTAATTTCAATCCGTCTGGATGAAACTGCTGAAAGAGGCAAACTACTGACTATGAACCAGCTTCAGAATGCTATTAGACTTTCAACTGAACGAAAGGATAAGATTTGCACAATTGGAAATAAGGTTTTAGTACTTTATACAAAAGAAAGTGATAAAGATATTAACAGTCTTATAGCAAAAATTAAAGAAAACCTTCCAAACGAAGATTCGAATTATGTTAGTACACTACTTCCATTCATCTCTATATATCCTATAAAAGTAAATGAATCCATTCGAAATGCTGATGATTTATTCGAACAACTCTTTGCAGATGAATCGGTTGAAAAATTCAAATTCGGATACTCCTGAGTAATCCATTTGCAATGAAGTGGTCACTACTTATTTTAATATCGATTTCATTCTGCCCCTTCATTACTTCACAAAATAATACCAATAAATTAAAATCAGAAGCTATTCATAATATTGAAATTGGATTGTTCGGTGAAGCAATAGAACTTCTGAACAATTATATTTCAGCAAATCCTCAGGATCCTTCGGGTTATTATCTTCGCGGAGGGTGTTATGAAAAACGTTCGCAATATGAACTGGCTGTTTATGACTACCGATCTTGCATCAAGCTCGCCCAAAATAACAAAGAATATCAAAATGATCTTAATCGCGCAGTAAATTTATGGTACTCTCTTCTTTATAATAAAATTGTAGGTTATGAAAGAGAAATTGCAATCAATCCGGAAACTCCGGTAAATTATTTAGAAATTGGTAAATGTTATAAAAATTTAGGCGAGTGGGAAAAAGCCGAAACCTGGTATGATGAATATTTGAAAAGAGAAGAAGCTTCTTCTGATGAAGTTTTGCGCTATACAGAAATTCTTTCCAAAACTCATCATCTTGAAAAAGGAGAAAAAATATTAAAACAGTACGTAGAAAAATATCCAGATGATCACCGGCTATGGTCGCGTTATGGATACTTTACAATGTGGCTTGGAAAGAAAAATGAATCTATAAAGGCATTTGAAAAAGCGCTGGCTTTGCGTCCTTACTTCAAAGAAGCAATGGATGGTTATGATCTCGTTAGGGGAAAAGGTCATGTTTATACTGTAAATGATACTACATCAAAATACAACTATGGTTTGCCTGTTAAAAAAAATTATCCCGGTTATTTAATTGATAATTTATATTATCAGCTTAAAAAAGATCCTTCGAAAAATGAGGTTAGGTTTAAGCTGGTGAATGAACTTATTACGCACAATAGATTTGAAGAGGCAAAGGAACAGATTAATCTTCTTGAAAAAGTTTTCAAAGGAAAAAACGAATTTGAAGAATTAAAAACAACTTTCAATAAAAAGAGTACTCAATTTTACTCACAAAAAATATCAGAGTTGAAATTAAAACTTGAAAAAAATCCGAACGACAGTAAATCAATACTAAAACTATCTGAATATCTAAATAACCTTGACCAAAGCGAAGATGCAATTGGTTTGTTGGAGAATTATTTAAGTAACAATCCAAATGATGAAAAAGTAAGTTTTGAACTCGCCAAATTACTTGCCTGGAATGGCGAATATAAAAAAGCCAAGTTATTATTAGCTAAATTACTTTCGTCTGATTCAAAAAAATCTGATTATAATCTATTATATGGCCAGGTTTGCACCTGGAGTGGTGACTATTCAAATGAAGCTGTAAATGCTTTGGAATTAGTATTGAAAAATGATCCAAATAATTTTCAGGCACTTTATACTTTAGCTAATCTTCAATATCAAAAAAATAATTTGGTTGATGCTGGTTCATTGTTAAATAAAGCCGAAATTGTTAACCCGGGTAATGAAGAACTGATAAAGCTTCATTTTTTAATTTCAAAGAAAAGAGAGCAAAATATTTTAGATGAAAGATACATACAATTAACAAAAGCCCGCGAATTAGTAACCCAAAAAAAATGTGATGACGCAATTAACATTTATAAAAATATGATTTCAGAATCAGATGATATTCACCTTCAGAAGGAATTAGCTGAAGCATACTTGTGTAAAAATGATTATGAAAGTGCGATCGGAATTTATGACAGATTAATATTTAATGATAAAAATAATTTTGAATTTCTAAAACAGCGAGCCAAAATTTATTTTTGGTCAGGCAACTACATCAGTGCACTAAATGATTTAAATAAGCTGAATTTAATGGATGATTCTGATTCTGAAATTAAACTGATGATGGCAGACTCATATTTTTATTTAAAAGATTATTCAAAATCCAGAAAGATTTATAATGAAATGTTAGTCGAATCGCCTGGTTCTTATATTTTGCAAAAAAGGATGAGTTGGTTTGGGCCTGATTCAGATAATGAATTTTCATTATCGGGTTTCCCTGCTTACACTATGCTTTCACCCGAAGCAAATTATTTTGCAGACAATTTTGGTTTTCTTTATTCAACTTACGGACTAAAGTTTGAATTGGGTGTTAATCAATTTCTATCTTTGGGTGTAGGCGGGTATGGCGGAATTTTAGCCAATGATTCTGTTCATACCAACTTAAGTATTATAAAGGGATTTGCCATTGGAAGATTAACAAGAAACATATCACTAACAGTTTCAGGTGGAGTTACAAACTTTCCGTCTTCTGTAAATAGATTTACCGGAGAAATAGTTTTTCGTGCTGTTGAAAAAAAACAATATAGTTTCTCAGCGGGATTTTATTCTACCGATGCAGCACAAATTTTATATTCACCATTTTTAGTCGAACAAAGATTAATTTCCAACTTAGCAGATATCAGAGGTTATTATTTTATTAAGAATAGCTGGAAGTTCGGCGGACATTTTTCTTACTTCCTGGTTTCAGATAAAAATCGTGGTAACCGGTTGCAATTACAGCTTGGAAAAATCATAATGAAAAATTTAGTAGTTGGTTACGAATATTACTTATACAGTTTTAAAGATAAAAAACAAATTTATTGGTCGCCTGAAAATTTTGAAACTCACAGCATCTGGGCTGAATGGAAAATTTCTGATACTGAAAAACTATCTGCCGGAATAAATGGAAAGTTAGGCTATATTCCTTCTGAAAAATTTATACTTAGAGAGTTTGGAGGTAACGTAATATATAAATTCAATAATTATTTCTCACTGCAGGGTAGTGCAGGTTTCAGTACAACTATTCAATCAGGTAAGGGATACAGTTCTACTAACTTTAGCTTATCAGCATTCTGGAACATATAAATGTTTGATTATTAGCAAGATTTCTGCTTGTTCGATTCTGATACAAGCCAAAAAATTGATCTGAATTTGTTTCATTAAAAAAATTAAAAAGCCCTTTGTATTTCTTAATCGAAGTGGATTTAGTGGCATTATAATTGCCTTTTTAGAACGAATTTTCCACCCAGAAAAATGAATGAAAAAAGAGAGTTGAAAAGATCGGTTATTCAATTAACCGATACGACAGATTATTCTGCCAATGATAACCGGGAATGGCGGTTATTACGTCGCATCGTTATTAGCGGATTGATATCCCTTATTTTGTTCATAATTGTTTATTATACTTTGCCCACAACTATACTTACCACCTCTTCCCTCATAGAATACTCTACGATTGTTGCATTAGTAATTTTTCTTTTTGTACTGTTGCTACGTTATTTCGGAATTTTAGTTTCTTCTTATTTTTATTTTAGTGAATATACATTCAAACCAACAAATGGATTTCAACCTTTTGTAAGTATAATTGTTCCGGTATTTAATGAAGAAAGAATAATTGAAAGATCAATTAGTTCCTTACTTGAACTAAATTACGCTAATTATGAAATTATTATAGTTAATGACGGTTCTACAGATAACACAAAACAAATAGCCGAAAGATTAGTCGGAATTCAAAGAGGAAAATTAAATTTTGTAAAAGTTTCATTGATTAATAAACCAAATGGCGGTAAGGCAAGTGCGTTAAATGCAGGTATTAAAGTTTGTAGTTCAGAATACGTTCTTTGTATGGATGGTGATTCACGTTTATCTCCAGATTCTTTTAAAGCTTGCAGTAAGACATTTTGTAAAACCGGAAATTGGTGCAGTTGCGGGTAACGTGAAAGTTTTAAACCGTGGAAAATTTTTTACAGATCTTCAGGCATTGGAATATATTGAAGGTCTGAATATGGCAAGAAGTGCACAAAGTTTTTTCAGATTGGTAAACATAATCCCTGGTCCGATTGGATTGTTTAGGAAAAGTGCTCTGGAAGATGTAGGGTTCTATAGCAGCGATACATTTGCGGAGGATGCAGATATGACATTAAAGATTCTTGCAAAAGGTTGGAAAATCTATTTTGAACCCCAATCTATATCATACACTGAAGCTCCGGTTAAACTGGAGCAATTGCTTAAACAAAGATACCGTTGGACCAGAGGTATTTTACAATCAATTAGGAAACATAAAAAATTAATGTTGAATCCGACCACAAATTTCGGAGATACTTTTACACTCTGGTCGATGTTTTATGAGGCTCTTATCTGGCCTCCTATGAACATTGCTGCACATTTATTTTTTATTGTAGCCGCAATATTATTTGGCTTTTCTTCTTTGATATTTTTCTGGTGGGCCGGACTTGCTTTGCTTGATTTGATATCTGCACTATATTGTATAGCTTCTGAAAAAGAAGAATTCAGATTGGTACCTTACGCATTAATTTATCGTATGGTTTTCATACTAATAGTGGATATATGCAAAGCGATGTCAACAGTTGAGGAGTTCTTGGGAATACGAATGACCTGGGGTAAACTCGAGAGAATAGGTTAAATAAATTCAGTGAGGGCAATTTTTAATTAAGGGCAAAAAATGGAGTTAATCCCGATACTTTCTACAATCATCCTGGTTGCCACAATCAGTACATTTATATTAGCTGTGGGGGCATATATTCTCTATAAGATCCGTGAAAGGAAAACTCAGCAAATTCCGGGTCCGGTTTATAAAGAATTTGAATCAGAGTACGTTGAACCGAAAATAAAATCATTTGAAAATAAAGTATATGTTGAAGATGTAATTAGGAAACAAAAAGCCGACTCAGAAGCAGGCAAAAAGTTTATTAAGAAGGAACCTCGAATTAGTGGAGAAACACTAATAGCTAATGAAACTATTAAACCATTTGCCACAGTAAAAAAACACGGTACAAATGGATCAAACGAAGTAATAATTCCTGACGCAAAATTTACTAAATATACTTTTGATGAATATGTCGATTTAGTTGAAGATGAAAATGTCGGGGAAGTAAAGTGGCGGTAAGTTCACGCTCTTACAAATCAAATACATTCCTTGTTTTTTTTTCAGGACTCATTACAATAGCCCTTTCAGTTCTTGTATTTTTATTAATTATACGCAACGTATATGGCAGATTTCATTCTTCAGAATTAATTCCCAACGCAAATGTTTTAAAGAGTTTGTTTCTTGGCAGTGAGCCTGAAATTGCCATTCTAAATTCTGGTTATACTTCAAATCTTTTTCCTAAAGGCAGCTCTTGGCAAAATGAGAATATAGAGACCTGGACAAGATTTATTTCTGCTCTAAATATTAAATATGAAATTATCGATGATGCGATAATTGAAAACGGTAACCATTCGAAATATAAACTTATAATCTTGCCGGGATCAAAATCATTAAGTGATAATGAAATCATTGAATTAAAAAAATATTTGCTGAATGGCGGAAGTATATTTGCAACAAGCGGAACAGCTTCCTATTCAAATGATGGAAAGTGGAGAGGATGGAATTTCTTTTCGGACGTTTATGGTGTAAAATACGCAAGGGAAATTGGAAATGATGAGCGAACTAAAATCCATACTTTGCGTGGAGGTCTGCCAATTACGGCAAATGTTCCTACAGGATTTCCATTAAGAGTTGCCACATGGGATAAACCAATTGCAGTTGAAGTACTTGATCCCAGAACTACTCAGGTAAGTTTCTGGTATAATTACAGGATTGAAGAAGGTCTGGTTCGGGAAGGGATAAAAAAAAGTGCAGGTATTGTGTATGGAACTTATGGTAAAGGCAGATTCGTGTGGATGGGATTTGAAATTAATTCTATAATTGGTGTAAAAGATGATTACGTTTATTTCGATCGTGTATTTAAAACTGTATTAATTGGCTTACATATTCACCAATTGCTTACATTAGAGACTGGCCAACAGGATTTAATTCTGCAGCAGTTATTGTTTCTCAAATTACCCAGGACAGTGAAAACATAGACAGTTTCCTGAATATATTAAAAGAACAAAATGTAAAATCAACTTTTTTTGTTGATAGTAAATTAACTTATAAGAAGAAAAATTTTGTTAAGTATTTAAAAGGATTTGGTGAAATTGCCTCACTTGTTGATTTAGGATATAACAATTCCAGCAAAAAAGATTCTTTAAAAAGATATCAGCAACTTGTTCGGACTTTAGAAGATAATCGGACTTTTCTTTCAAATTCGACAAACTCGATTATTTCAGGTGCACTATCATTATTTAGAAATAATGATCAGTATTCACTTAATGCTATAATTGATGCAGGGTACAATTACATTTTAAATGATTCGCTCAGCGACAGATCTGTTCCCAAAATTTTTGTTAAAGACGGTAAAAAAATATTATCAATTACAAAAACTGCAAGAGATGATTATGAAATTATAAGAGACAATGGTTTGGACAAACCTGAATTTCAATTTTATAGTTATCAGGAAGATCTTGATCGGGTTTTATTTGAAGGTGGTTTGTATGTATTTAAAATTCACCCGGAATATCAGTGCCAACCAGAAAATATTGAAGTTGTAAAAAGAGTTGTACAGGATTTAAAAGAATAAAGGATTCTGGATAACAACTCTTGATCAAATTGAAAAATGGTTTATTAAAAAAGAATATGTTGAGCTAAGAACCAAAAGATTAGGAAAATCCAGAGTAGCAGTTACAATCACTAATCCGGGAAAATCAAAAATTGATGATTTAAAAATTGATGTTGACTTAAATGAAAAAGCTGCAAAAATCAGTATTGAATCAGAAATAATTGGTACAAAAAAAGCTGCTTACATTCATAAAGACGGAAGCAGATTTATTTATTTAATCCTTAATGATCTTGAATCAGGTGAATCGAGAACTTACTATATAGATTATGATATTCTAAATGCTTGAGAGGATGCATCCTAAAAATTATTTTTTTAATATTTAACTGAAAAATTTAATGCCTTATCTTATTATTTTTTTTCTATCCGTTTCAATTTTATTTTCCTGCCGGAATAAACTATTACCTATTTCTTTAAACAAGCTCGTAAATTCTGGTGAATATTCCGGAGTTATATTTAAAAAAATAATAATTGGACTCATTGAGTAAACTAATATTAAAGATCTTCAATTGAGGTTATTCAATGAATCCGAATCAAAAAAAATATTTATCAAAATTGAAAAATTATGGGCTGCTTGATTTATTTGTCATATCTTTAATAATATTTTACAGTCCAAACTTTCCTGCCCAGGATCCACTCGATAATATTAAAATAGGGATTGTCTTTTCTGAACAGACCTGGAATGAAGTTCATTCCGGGGAAAATAATTTTTATTTAATCAGAGATTGGGAAATATTTTTTTTAGACAGGAAAATTTCATACCGGGTTTATACAGATAGTGAGCTTGATGATTACGATTTTGATGATGAAGATATTTTAATTTTACCTGGTGTTGAAATTCTTTCAGATGAAGCTGTTGAAAATATCAGAGATTTTGAAAAATCAGGCAAATCAATTTTTATACTCGGAAATATCGGGAACTATAAAACCGGCGCACGAAAAAGATTTGAAAATATATGTAACGAACTGACCGGAATTACGCCAATTGAAATAACCAATCCAGAATATTCAGCAACTTCAATTACTCTTAAGTCAAATAATCCAATCATCAATGAGTCTGTCGATCAACAACTTATTCTTTCCGGCAACATAAAATGTTACTCTGCTAATCAAAGTAATGAAAATTCTAATTTAGGTTATTATACAAATTACCCAACAACTTTTAATGAATTCCATCCAGCAGTAGTTTGTGGAACTAAAAATACCAGCCGATTTGTGTGGTTTGGGTTTCAGATTTCACAATTATCAGACGAATTAAGTAAAAAAAGTGTTGCTGAAAAACTCATTCTTAATGTTTTGATTTTTCTGGACAACAAAACTCTTGTTAGCTTAAATAATTTTCCTTCCTCATATAATCAAGAGGTAGTTTTTATTAATAAATTAAAAGATGGAAAAAGGTTTCAGAATTTTATTCATGGAAATAGCTCTTTAAGTAATATTTCTTTTGACAATTTTATATTACCTGAAAGCTTGGACGAAAACAAAATTGATTTGAAGTACCTGAATGCTTTCGGAGATATTCATCTTATTTACAACAAAATTGATAATTTGAATAAGTCAGCTCTTGAAATTAAAGGGATATATCAAAAAGCAGCAAATGAAATTGAAAAATCAACTGATCAAAATTCAATTGGAATTCTGGATGAAAGTCCGTTTAAATCAGATTTTAAAACTGATTCTACTGATTTCTCTGAATTTAATTTCAGAATGTATGATCGAATCATATTGAATACCAGTAGCGGCAATTCAATTCAGTATAATAAATTATTACCTAAAACTAGCACTTATGAAGATTTTAAGGAATTTAATAGTAAAAATATTTTATCTGAAAAACAGGTTTTGGTAATTCCTGTTATTGACGAATTCAATATATCAAATAATCTCAGTAAAGAAGAATTTAAGAGATTGCAAATAAATTTAATTAAAAATAATTGCTGGTTTACGACTTTGAACCAAATGATTAATTGGAGTGAGTTAAAAAGCAATATTTCATTTTATATAAATACATATAAAGAAGAAAAGAAAATTGAAATTGTTGTAAAGAATAATAATTATATAAGTGTTAATAACATTAGCTTTAAATTAATCTTACCGGAAGAATATTCAAGTGCATCTACTTCAGAAATTGGAACAAGCATTTATTTTGATTATAATGAACGTATCTATCGACTGTTGATCGAAAGTATCGGGACAAGTCAGGAAAAAAAGATTATAATTTCGGAGTAAAATTTGGCAATAGATTATATGCCAGTAATCTCTTAAACTATCTTATAAAAGGGGAGTGGATTAATAAAATATGCTATTCTATATTCAATCAATCTGATTTTGATTTTAAATACTTAGGAAATCTGCTTTGAATAAGCAAGAATTATATAAATTAGTATGTGAATCTCATTCAGTTCCTTTCCTGGTGGCTGATGAATCTCTCTTCGTTATTGCAGCAAATAATCATGCTGAAAAGTATTTTAACACTAAATTAACCAATCAATCACTGGAAGCTTGTTTAAATGTTGAAACTTGCAATTTTATTAAAGATGAAATAACATCACTTGTCGCATCCGGTCAACCAATCAGATCAAGTTCTGTTAAGTTAAAATTATTAAATGGAGTAGAATTAAATACTCAAATTGATTTTCAAAAATTTGCCATTGATGAAGACCAGATTATTTTCTATAAAATCAATTCTCACCTGTTTGATCTGAGTAGTAATGAATTAAGTGAAATGGAAATTCAGCCAGCTGATTTAAAGTCTCTTAATCTAAATGAAGATTTAATTAAAGTTCTTGAAAAATCAGTTATACTTTTCCCATTAACTTTTATTGGTAAAGAAACAATTCACAAAATGGCCAACAGGCTTGATGAATTTTTCTGGATAAAAGATGACCAAGGAATTTTATTAGTTGTTAATAATTTATTTGCAAATGAATTTGGATTAAAGCCATTCCAGATGGAAGGCAAATCTTTACTTAATTTTATTCCGGGATATCTTGGTAATTTTTTTAAATCAATTGAGCAGTACTTAAAAGATAGTCTGTCAGCTTTACTTATCAGAGGATTTCCGCTTAAAAGTTTTTCCTCAAAAAGTGAAAGAGATTTTATAATAATTCCATTAATGGATGATAACAAAAATGTGGCAGCAATTGCTGGTTTTTCGAGAAAAAAAGAAATAAATACGTCAGTAAAAACGCCTGATATTCTAACCGATCAGACTGAATTGATTTTTAATAAACTTCCTTACCCCGTTGCATTACTTAACTCTTCAGGGTATTTTAAACAATCAAATAAAGAATTTTGTAAATTATTTGCAAGAAAATTTAACGATTTAACAGAATTAAAGTACTCGGAAGTATTTTCTTTACCTTTATCAGATATCTTAAAACGGTTTATTAATGGTAATTCTGATGGTATAATAATTGAAGTAGATAATAGTCTGGAAATTGTTAGAGAAGCGCCTGATTTTAAGCTTTCTGCTGGCAAAATTTTAGACGAAAATAAAAAAAATTGTGGTATTCTACTGAGTTTACAAAAAACTGAATTCATAGATGATCTCCAGCAACTGATAAAAAGCAAAGGAAGAATGTACGAAGTTCTGATCAAAAAAAACCCTGAACCGATTTTCATTTACGACAGAGAAAACCTGAAATTCTTAGAAGTAAATGATGCGGCACTTAATTTATACGGATATACGTATGATGAATTTATCCAGATGGATTTAACTGATCTTTATAGTCCTGAAGATATTCAAACTCTTCTGGATTCATCAGGAAGTGAATCCGATGAAGGTATGTTCGGAAAACCATTGCGGCATCGTAAAAAAGATGGAACTTCTGTTGTTGTGCGTCTAAGTAAAATTGGATTTAATTTTAACGATAAAGAAGCTGTATTCAATATTATAAAAGATGTTACCCATGATGTTGATACAAAGCAGAAGACTCAACATTACCAGCTTGCCTTTGAAAACACAAGTGATTTGATTTTTGTAACCGATCCTTCAGGGATTATTATTTCGGTAAATCAATCTGCAGTTAAAAAACTAAATTTACCAAAAGAGGAAATTGAAAATTCTTCCCTTGCCACTTATGGATTTGATGAAGACAGGGTAACTATAAATAATTCGATTTTCCTATCCGAACAAAAGGAAGAAATTAATTTTAAAGTTCAGCTAAAAGATACAAGCGGTTCACCTTTTGAAGTTGATCTTTTTGTTTTCCCGCAAATTGATGTAAACGGTGAGGTTGAATCATATACTATTCTGGCAAAATTAATTGAAGCTGCATCCGAACCAGGTAAAGTGGAAATTAAGGAAGTTGTTAAAAAAGTTTTTATTGAAAAACCTACTGAACCATCAAAAAAAGAACCTGCAATTGATCCGAATTTCCTACATGGAGTATTTCATGAAATTTTAACCCCTATGAATGTCATTCTTGGGTTCACACAGGAGTTAACTGAAAGTGTTGAATCATTAAATACGGAGCAAAAAGAAGCTGTTGATATCATTAATCAAAACAGAGTAACGCTGCTCGGTACAATGAATTCTATAATTGAGTTCACTGACATTACATTTAAAGATACTGAAACTGAATACAGCGAAGTACCAATTACGAGTCTTATTGAGCAATTGGATAATTCAATGAGAGAGATTACCGGGAAAAAGGATGTTGAATTTGCATTTGGGAAAATCTCTTCATCATTAAAATTTAAAACAGACCGTAAAAAGTTAGACGCACTTCTGCATAACCTTATTAAAATGGTAAGCCGGATTACAGATGCTAAGAAAATTTATTTTTCTGCTCAGCCGGTAGAAGAAAATGATTTCCTAATTTCAATTTCGGATAAATATGGATCCATTTCAGAAAAACTTTTAAATATTTTTGATCAGTTGTTTATAAATTCTGCCGATCCAAAGGAATTTGGTGTGTCAAAGTTAACGACTCAAATTTCAAAATCATTACTTATCACGCTCAACGGAAAGTATGTTAGCTTTACAGATAACAATGGAAGAAAAGAGAACGGATTCAGATTCCCGTTGGACCTTGAGGAAAGTAGTACAATTACACAGGAATTAGAAAAAGAACCTGATGAAGAATTTATCAGTGAAATTCAGGAACCGGAATTGACAAATACTACTGCTGAACAGGAATTAAGTTTCGATGATCAGACCAATATTGAGATTGAAGAAGAATTGCACAAGACTGAATCTGCAAAGGAGGAAGTTATTGATGAAAGTATAAATGAAGAACCGGAAATTGAAGAACATATTATTGAAGAACCTGTTCCTGAAGATACTTCGTTGATTGAAGAAGACACATTTGAGGAGCCGGTTTCCGAAGAGCTAACTATTGAAGAACCTGAAAAGACTTCTGCTTCTGAAGAAAAATCTGAAGAGATAGAAAGCGAATTTGAAGAGAAAATTTCTGAAGAAGAATTATATCATTCTGAACCTGAGGAAGATCTTTCAATTGAGGAAGAACCCGTTACTCAGTTTGATAAAGGTCCCGGTCTTGATCTTTCTGGCTTAACCTGTCTTTACATTGAAGACCAGGTTGATTCCCAGATTCTTTTTAAAGTTCAGATGAAAGGACTAAAAGAAATCAGATTCTGTGCAAGCTTTGAGGAAGCTCTTCCTGTTCTCGAAACTCAACATTTCGATTTTATTGTGATGGATATAAATCTTCAGGGCGAATACAACGGACTCGACGCACTTAAAATTATTCATCGGATGTCTGGATTTGAACACGTTCCTATAATTGCTGTTACTGCCTACGTTTTGCCCGGCGATAAAGAAAAATTTATTGCAACCGGTTTTAATGATTTCATTTCAAAACCTATTTTCCGCGAGAAAATGGTTGAATCTCTCGAGAAAATCTTCGTTCATAAATAATTGGTTATTCCTTACAATTTTCCCTCTTTTTAATCATTTCTGATTTTTTTCTCCTGTTGACTTAATTCTATAATCTTTTTATGTTACCATACAAATGTATGGTATTTTATTTTACTATTGTAACTCACAGACCGGAGGTGTGTTGTGGCAAAAGAGATGACGGAAATCCAGAAAAAAATTCTTGAGTTTTTAATCAATCACAAAGCTGATAGGGGAATGCCGCCCACGCTTGCTGAAATAGCAAAACATTTTGGCTACAGAAACAGGGCAACAGTTCAGCAGCATCTTGGTGCCATTGAAAAAAAAGGTTTCATCAAAAAGAACCCGAAGCTTTCAAGAGGAATTGAGCTGACTCTGGAAGATAAATTTTTTATACCGCGTCCGGTTCTGGGTGAAGTTGCAGCCGGCAACCCGCTTACAATTTATCCTGATGCAGTGGATACGATTGATCTGCCGACTATTGCTCATATGCCGAAAGATTCTTTTTTGTTAAAAGTGAAGGGTGACAGCTTGAAAGATGCTTATATTTTCAGCGGTGATATTGTAATTGTTAATCCAAACCTGGAACCGAAAAACGGGCAGATTGTTGCCGCAATACTTGATGATGCTGCAGTAGTAAAAAGATTTTATAAAAAGAAAAATGAAATCGAATTAGTCTCGGAAAATCCTGAATACAAACCGATAGTGATTGATAAAAAATATCCGTCGTTTAAACTTGTTGGAATTGTAGTCGGCGTTTACAGAAGCATGGAAAAGAAAGCGGGGTAAAAAAGTGCAAGTGCAAGTTCAGGAGCAAGAATTTTCTATTTGCAGTTAACTTGACCTTGCATATGAACTTGATCTTGATCTTGATCTTAAACTTAAAGACAGTCCACAATGCTCGAAAATATTTCTTTATCGGAATTAAACTTTTCAATTAATCGCAATATCCCTCGGCTGCCGATACGGCTTTATCCGGATATTCCGCGGCAGGAGAAGGGAATACCATTTGATATTTTCAACTATGAATTCCTTTTCAACGATCCTGAAACACTTCGCATAATGCGGAACGGTTTAACAATCGGCTGCTTTTATATCGAATCTCCCGGGATGCGTTCATTGTTAAGAAGACTTGATGTTACAACTTTTGAAATGCTTACCGCGGCAAGCTCGGTTATTCGTCCCGGTGTTGCGGAAAGTGGAATGATGCAGGAATTTATTGCACGGCATAAAGATCCTTCAAGAAGAAAATATCTTCTTCCTCAAATGGAAAAAGTTCTGGGAGAAACTTACGGCGTTATGATTTACCAGGAAGATGTAATTAAGGTTGTACATCACATTGCGGGATTAACTCTTGATGAAGCCGATGTTTTGCGCAGGGCAATGAGCGGAAAAATGCGTTCGCACGAAGCAATGAAGTTGATAGTAAAGAGATTTTTTGAATCCTGTGATAAAAAAGAAATTCCCCGTGAAATATCAAAAGAATTATGGAGGCAGATAGAATCTTTTGCCGGATATTCTTTCTGCAAAGCTCACAGCGCAAGTTTTGCCCTGCTTTCTTTCCAGGTAGCTTATTTAAAGGTTCATTTCCCTGCAGAGTTCCTGGCGTGTGTGCTGAACAACGGAGGCGGCTTTTATGCAAGAGCTGTTTACATACAGGAAGCAAAGCGCTTCGGAATAAATGTTCTTCTTCCTTGCATCAATGAAAGTGAAAAAGAATACAGGGGAAAGAATAAAGAAATCCGTGTCGGGCTGATGGCAATAAAGCATCTTTCCTATTCTTCTATTGATATGATTATTGAGCAGAGAAAAAAATACGGCAAGTATGTTTCACTCCCGGATTTTATTGTACGAACCTGCCTGTCCGGCAGGCAGGCAAAGATCGGATTAAAAGAAACGCAGCTTCTCGTAAAATGCGGTGCAATGGATTGTTTTGCTGAAACACGTTATACTCTTTTAAGACTGGCAGATATATACTTCAACAAGCTTAAAATGCTGGAAGAAGGTTACAATGATCTTTTTATTAATGAAGCATTCGAACTTGAAGAAGCTGTAAAAACAAAAAAAGATTTTTCGCCTGAAGAAAAATGTATTGCCGAGTATGAAGCTTTTGATTATATGGTAACCAAACATCCGCTTGAGTTTTTTACAAAGTATGATGAAGAACTGCATCTGCTTCATTCGGATCAGATGGAAAAACATAAAAGCCTGCCTGCCGGCAGGCAGGTTAAAATGATCGGCTGGTATATGTCATCAAAAAGAATAAGAACTAAAAAAGGTGACATAATGAAATTCTTATCTCTTGAAGATTTAACCGGAACTTATGAAGCAGTTATTTTCCCGCGTACTTACAATAAAGTTGCTGAGAAAACTCTTTCGATGGGACCGTACATAGTTGAAGGAAGAATCGATGCTGAAAATTCTAACAATATAATTGTTGAAGATCTCGATATACTCGCTAACGAAGCAGTAAAGCTTGAATCTTACAATGACACCGCAGAAAAATATTATGTGCCCGATGATGAAGGTTTGAAAGAAGAAGATATTTATTATTCGACTTCTTTGAATGTGGAAAAACTAAAAACGGCTTATGCGGGGTAGGGAAGTTCAAGTGCAGGTTCAAGTTCAAGCATATGAATGTCAATTTCTCTCTTGGAACTTGAAATTTATTTGATATTTGTTTTTTATTATTTGGGATTTTAATAAAATGATTCCGCTTCACGTACATTCTAATTATTCTCTGCTTGAAGGTGTCATTACTATTGATGAGATACTTGAGAAAGCAATTAATTACGGATTGAGTTCTGTTGCTCTCACAGATACAAACGGAATGTACGGGCTTGTTTCTTTCTACAAAAAAGCCAAAGAAATAGGAATAAAACCAATACTGGGAACATATATCGATGAACCGGATACTGTCATTTCGACGATTCCGACTCTGTCGGAAGAGGAGAAATCTTATAAGATGAAAAACGAAAAGATTTCTCATCCCATAAATGGGATTCGAAATGACAATGGGCAGAGCACAAAAAAAAATTACGCACTCTTCCTGGCAAAAAATTTTGATGGCTACTCGGACATCTGCAGAATTATAACTTCGAGAAAATTAAAAGAAGACCTGCCTGACGGCAAGGCAGGTTTTTCTTTATTTAATCTTTTGCAAAATGAATTCCCGAATCTTTTTATACTGACCAGTTCAACCGAGCTTCTGCAAAACATTCCAAACTATGAAAATGTTTTTGCCGAATTGATTGTTACAAAGGCAAACAAATTCAATGCAAGAAAATTATTTGAAGCAGCAAAGGAAAGAAATTTTAAATATGTGTTCTCAAACCCGGTTTACTTTTCAGAGCCTCAAGATTATTTGCTCTACAAAGTTGTTACTGCAATCAAAAACAGAAGCACTTTTGAAAACCTTAATGAGAGCGAATTAATAGATAAAGAATTTCATTTTAAGCCGCCTTCTGCGTTTAGTCATCTGCAAAATAAAATACCGGAAGCTTTTGCAAACGCTGAATTTATTGCAGAGCATTGTAATGTTGATCTCCGACTTGGAAAACATAAAGTCCCTGATTTCCCGGAGCCGACGGAGTATTCAACTTTTACGTTATTGCAGGGTCACGCTTATGAAGGGCTTGAAAGAAGATATGGTGAGATCACGGCTGATATTAAAAACAGGCTCGATGAGGAATTGGAAATTATAAATGATCTTGGGTTAGCCGATTACTTCCTTATTGTTCATGATATTTATCTTGAAGCAAAAAGAAGAAAAATGATGACGCTTACGCGAGGCTCGGCTGCAAACAGTCTTGTTTGTTACTGTCTTGGCTTAACAGAGGTAGACCCAATAAAATATGATTTTTACTTTACAAGATTTTTGAATAAAAGCCGTTCTTCTTTGCCAGATATCGATATCGATTTTAGCTGGAAAGAAAGAGATGAAATTGTTCAGTATATTTTTAACAAATACGGTTACAGCCGGGTTGCATTTATTTCAACTCATGTTACAATTAAAGCGCGTTCGGCTTTTAGGGAAACTGCAAAGGTATTTGGTTTTTCGGATGAAGAGATTTCGAAGATCAGCAAATTCATTCCCTGGACGGATGCAAGAAATCTTCCGGATATTTCAAAAAGATTTCCGGAGTCACGTTCGCTAAATTTTAATAACGAGCCGTGGAAAAGCATAATAAATATAGCATCACGACTCGCGAATTTTCCGCGGCATCTCAGCATTCATCCCGGCGGAATTGTTATTTCTCCTTTGCCGATTACAACTTACACTGCGCTTGAATATGCAAAAAACAAAGGAGTCGGTTTGATAATTACACAGCCGGATATGTACGGAGTTGAAGATCTCGGTCTTGTAAAAATTGATCTGCTCAGCCAGAGATCACTTGGTGTGCTGAGAGATTCAATTCAGCAGGTGAGAGAGAACGGATATTTTATTTCAAATTAGTAAATACAGATAATTAACACTTTTGTTAACTTAATGTATTTAGATAAAATCATAATCAAATTATAAAATGCCAAAATTCTACATAGGTACTGCAGGATGGTCTTATAAAGACTGGGTGCCGAATTTTTATCCGAAAAAACAGTCAGGCTCATTCGACTGGCTGCAATTCTATTCACATTATTTTAATTGTGTTGAAGTGAATTCGACTTATTATGCTTACTTGAGTCCAAGAGTGTTTGAAAGCTGGGTAAAAAAAGTAGAAGACTCCGATGATTTTATTTTTAATGTAAAGCTTCATCAGGATTTTACTCACAAACGAAAATATGATGAACAAAATATAAAAGCGATCAGGTACAATCTTGAAATTTTAAGGAATAAAGAACGATTAGGTGGTTTGCTGATTCAATTTCCATATTCATTTCCTTACAATAATTCTGCAACCCAATTTATTAGTGAATTGAAAAACATCTTTCCAAACTATAATCTTTTTGTTGAAGTCAGGCATTCATCCTGGCAAAACAAAGAGGCTTATAAATTTTTTAAGGAGAATGATCTCACATTCTGCACAATTGATCAGCCGCAGATAGGGCAGGCAATTCCTTTTGAACCAATCATTACAAATGATAAAGCATACATCCGGTTTCACGGAAGGAATGAAGAAGCGTGGAAGAAATCAATTAAAAATTTTGGAAAAAAGCAGAGTTATGAAGAGCAGAATCAACGTTACAAATATTTGTATTCACCGGGAGAACTTATTGAAATAGAGCAAGTGATAAAATCTATACAATCAAAAGTAAAAGAGGTCCATGTTATTATGAATAACCATCCGCAGGGAGATGCAGTTGCAAATGCGTTTGAACTGATTCATCTTCTGGAAGAAAGAACGAAAGTTGAAATGCCAAAGACAATTGTTAAAGCATATCCAAGATTAGAAGAAGTATTAGCAAACTAAAATTTTATGCGTACAATATTTCATTTGGACCTCGATGCATTTTTTGTTGAAGTGGAACGGATTCTCGATCCATCACTCAAGGGAAAACCTGTTATTGTTGGCGGTGATCCGAAATATGGGAGGGGAGTTGTAGCTGCTTGCTCTTATGAAGCACGTACTTTCGGATTGCATTCGGCAATGCCGATAAGA
This sequence comes from uncultured Ignavibacteriales bacterium, assembly GCA_963715745.1. GTDB lineage: Bacteria > Bacteroidota > Ignavibacteria > Ignavibacteriales > Ignavibacteriaceae > CAWGJF01. The sequence continues at coordinate 2,860,677 of OY970271.1, read as the reverse complement.
ACTGCTTACAAGCTTTGCCCGCATGGGATATATATTCATGGCAGTCACGGTGAATATTCACGATTTTCAAGAGCAGTGAAAAAAATACTTGAGCAGTATGCTCCAATTGTTGAACAAGCCTCTATTGATGAATTCTATATGGATTTTACAGGCTGCAGGAATGTATACGGATCGTTGTTTGCATTTGCTTCTTTTTTGCAGAAAGAGATCAAACAGAAACTTTCACTTCCATGTTCAATTGGAATAGGAAGCAACAAGACAATTGCAAAGATCGGTTCGGATTGTATGAAACCCTGCGGGATAACTTATATCATTCCGGAAATGGAAAAAGAATTTCTTGGACCGATGCCGGTTGAGACAATCCCCGGCGTTGGAAAAGTTATGTTGAAAGATCTTAATTCAAAAGGAGTTTTTAAAATCGGCGATATAACAAAACTGCCGCAGGATTATTTTGCTGCTGCATACGGTAAATATGGAATCGATCTTTACAGGAAAGCCTGCGGTAAAGGAAGTGAATATTTAACAATTCAATGGGAACAGAAGAGCATTTCGCACGAAAGAACTTTTGCCGACGTTACGAGCAAAGAATTCTTGAAGGAGAAACTATTTTATCTTACAGGAAAAGTCTGCCACGAGTTGAGAGAAATGAACTGGCAGGCTGCAACGATCAGTATAAAACTTCGTTATTCAGATTTTAAAACTTTAACAAGAGCAAAAACAATAAAGCCGACCGATGATGATAAAGAAATATTTGAAGTTGCCTGGGATATGCTTGCAAAAGCATATACACGAAGGATTGCTGTTAGATTAATCGGAGTCAGGGTAACTAATTTTTCTAATTGTTCTGAGCAGGAAGAATTATTTGAATGGGCGGAAATAAAAAGGAGAAGAATGCTGAAAGTTGTGAACAGGATTCGCAATAAGTATGGTTATGATTCAATATTAATTGGTGAGTTAAAAAGAACAAGCGAAATTGATAAACGCCCAAATTATTTTCAGGTTTAGAGTTTTTAAATATCAACCGGGAGGCCATTTCATTTGTCTGCCGCCAAGCAGGTGCATATGTAAATGATAAACTTCCTGTCCACCATTTTTACCACAGTTAAAAACCAACCTGTAACCATCTTCCGCAATTCCCATTTTTTTTGCAAGATTATTTGCAGTATCGAACATCTCTGCTAATAATCCAGCATGCTCTTTACCTTTTATATCAGAAACTTTTGGGATTTCAACTTTGGGAATAATAAGAATATGTGTTGGTGCCTGCGGATTTATATCATTAAAAGCTAAAATGTTTTCGGATTCGAAAACTATGTCAGCCGGAATTTCTTTGTTAATTATTTTAGAAAAGATTGTAGGCATTATTCCTCCTTTTCAATTCCGTACTTTTTCATTTTGTTGTAAAGATGACTGCGTTGGATATCAAGTATTTCTGCAGTTTTACTGATGTTCCAGCCGTTTTCATTTAACTGTCGAAGTATAAACGCCCGCTCAGCTTTTTCCTTAAATTCCTGGAAAGATTTACTGTCATCAATTATATCATCAACAGAAGATTGACCGGGTGAAAAAAGAAACTCAATATCTTTTTTAGAGATTTCTTTTTTATCAACAAGAATTATTATTCTTTCAATTGTATTTTTTAATTCCCTTATGTTGCCGCTCCATGAAAAAGTCTTCAGAAAGTCAATCGCATCATTTAAAAACTTAACAGGAGGTTTTTTATGTTTTCTTACAATGTCATCTGCAAAATAATTTGTGAGTAATGGAATATCTTCCTTCCGTTCTCTTAATGCTGGTAAATTAATTGGAATAACGTTAAGTCTGTGGAATAAATCTTCTCTAAAATTACCTTTCCCTATCTCATCTTTCAAATCTTTGTTTGTAGCTGCAATTATTCTTACATCTACTTCAATTTTTTTCCCGCCGCCGACACGTTCAATTATTCCATCTTCAATTGCCCGCAACACTTTAGCCTGGGCCTGTTGACTCATATCGCCAATTTCATCTAAAAAAATCGAACCTTTATTAGCGAGTTCAAATTTTCCGATTCTCTGCTGAACTGCACCTGTAAATGATCCTTTTTCATGCCCGAATAACTCGGATTCAATCAGTTCATTAGGGATTGCAGCACAATTTACTTCTATAAAAGGCTTATCTTTTCTCGGACTGTTTTTATGTATGGCTCTTGCAACAAGCTCTTTACCTGAACCATTTTCACCTGTTATCAAAACTCTTGTATCTAATGGTGCAACTTTCTGAACAAGCTCAAGAATATTTTTGATGGCCTTGCTTTCACCAATGATTTCACTTTCACCTTCAAGAGATTTTTTAATTTCTTTATTCTCTGCTAAGAGATTTGATTTCTCAACAGCATTTCTTACACTTATCAATAATTTGTCACGGTCTATAGGTTTTTCAATAAAGTCAAATGCACCTAACCGAGTTGCTTTAATTGCGTTTTCAACACTTCCGTGAGCAGAAATAATTATTACTGAAATATTTGGATTGGTTTGTTTTACTTTTTGCAGAACATCAAAGCCGCTCATTTCCGGCATCTGGATATCAAGCAGCATTGCAGAGTAAGGAAGGTCAGATATTTTCTGTAGCCCCTCCTTGGCAGAAGTGAAAGCATTAACTTGGTAACCCTCATATTCAAGGATCATTTTTATGCTTTCGCAGATTTCTTTTTCGTCGTCTATAATTAAAATTGATTTCATAAATTTAAATTGAAATATCTGAATGAACGGATTAACATAACCTGAGATGGAAGAATATTTTTATTTTTCTCAAGCAAATCACCAAAAAGTTTCCCGTACCAGTTGACATTCATATCGCGGAAATCAACTTTTGATTGTGCTTTAAAATCCTCCTCAAAGGCTTCTACAAAATAACCAAATACATCAGCCAAATCAAAAACAGGTTCGGCATACCCAATAAAAGAATTGCCAAAAAAATGAGCTAGTTTATCTTTGTCTCCAAAACTATTTTGAGGTGAATCGTAAAATAATTGAGAAGGAAGATTTTGATTTTTTAAAAGATAAGTATCAAGATCTGCAGAAATTAAAGGGTAATGAACAACAACGTTTATTAACGGAAGAGTAATTGGAACTTTTCTGTAAGGGATTGTTGTAAATGTTAGTGCAAGCAGTGCTTCAGAAAAATCTCCACTATAAAATTTTATTGATTTTAAATAAACCGAATCAACAAGATTTAAATGTGGTTTAGTTTGATCTAATTTTAGAAAATAATCAGATGCAATAAAACCTGATAAATAATTTACTGCTTTGGAAAGTTTACTTTGTTGGGGAAAAATAAAAATCTGAAAAAAAAGTATTGACAAGATGAGCTTAATCATAAGCTTAGTATTAAGTCTGAATTACACCCGGATTGAATTTTGGTATTTCAGGATTTTGATTTGCTGCTTCGATACCCATTGAAATCCATTTTCTAATATCAACCGGATCAATTATCTCATCTATCCACAATCTAGCTGCGGCATAAAACGGACTATTTTTCTCGTCGTAAGCTTTTGTAATTTCATCGAGCAGTTTCTGCTTTTGTTCATCTGTAATTTTTTCACCGCTTTTTTCTGCCTGCTTTATTTTAATATCAAGTAGGACACTTGCAGCTTGTGATGATCCCATCACTGCAATTTTTGCATTTGGAAATGCATATATAAATCTTGGATCATAAGCTTTACCACACATTGCATAATTCCCGGCACCGAATGAATTCCCAATTATTATTGTAATTTTCGGAACAACGGAATTTGCAACAGCATTCACCATTTTTGCACCGTCTTTAATAATTCCACCATGTTCAGCACGACTTCCAACCATAAATCCGGTAACATCCTGAAGAAAAACAAGAGGAATTTTTTTCTGATTACAGTTCATAATAAATCTTGTGGCTTTATCTGCACTATCAGAATAAATAACACCTCCAACCTGCATTTCACCTGTTTCTGTTTTTGTAACTTTCCTTTGATTTGCAACTATTCCCACCGACCAGCCATCAATTCTTGCGTAAGCCGTAATGATAGTTTTTCCGTAGCCAGCTTTGTACTCGTCAATTTCAGATTTATCAACAATCCTGGCAATTACGCTATACATATCATAAGGTTTAATGGTGTCTTCAGGGAGCAATCCTAAAATTTCTTTCGTCGAAAACTTCGGAGGCTCAGATTTAATTCTATTAAATCCCGCAGTTGGTCTTTCTCCAAATTTATCGACGAGGCTTCTGATCTGTTTCAAACATTCTTCATCGTTTTTCATTATATAATCTGTAACGCCGGAAACATTAGACTGTACTTTTGCACCACCAAGAGATTCATTATCAATTTTCTCACCAATTGCTGCGCGGACTAAATGTGAACCTGCAAGAAAAACTGAACCTTCTCCCTCAACAATTAAAGCTTCATCACTCATAATGGGGAGGTATGCACCGCCGGCTACACAAGGTCCCATAATTGCAGCAATCTGTGGAATTCCCCTTGAAGACATTACAGCATTGTTACGAAAAATTCTTCCAAAATGTTCTTTGTCGGGGAAAATTTCATCCTGCATCGGAAGGAAAACACCAGCGCTGTCAACTAAATAAATTATTGGCAGGTTATTTTCCATTGCAATTTCCTGAGCACGCAAATTCTTCTTTGCCGTGATTGGAAACCATGCCCCAGCTTTTACAGTTGCATCATTCGCAACAATAACACAAAGCCGGTTACTGATTTTACCAATCCCGTAGACTGTTCCTGCGCAAGGAGCACCGCCTTGTTCCTCGTACATTTCGTGAGCAGCAAATGTGGAGAGTTCAAAAAATTCTTTTGGGTTATCTATTAGTTGATCAATTCTTTCGCGGGCGGTAAGTTTACCTTTAGCTTTATGCTTCTCAATTGATTTTTGTCCACCTCCCAGTTTAACTTTTTTTCGAGCGCTATCCAGTTTCCTGAGAAGTTCTTTTTGATAATCTTCCCGTTTTAGAAAGCTTTCATTTTCTTTTAAAGGTGAACCGATTGAAGACATATTTTAAATTAATATTTCGAGATTTTATTGTAATTCTTTCAACAATTCTTTTGCAATAACAATTCTTTGAATTTCCGAAGTACCTTCGCCAATTGTGCAAAGTTTTACATCGCGGTAAAATTTTTCTACAGGATAGTCTTTCACAAATCCATATCCACCAAAAATCTGTACAGCTTCGCTTGATGCCTTTTCAGCAATTTCACTTGCAAAAAGTTTTGCCATTGCTGCTTCTTTAATATTAGGTAATCCTTTGTCTTTCATTTGTGCCGCTCTGAGAGTTAACATATGAGCGGCGTCAATGTTTGTTTTCATCTCTGCAAGTTTAAATTGTGTAGCCTGAAAAGCTGAGAGAGGTTTGCCAAACTGTTCTCTTTCTTTTGAATATTTAATTACATTTTCAAGGCAGCCCATAGCAAGACCGACACTGAGAGCAGCAATAGAAATCCTTCCTCCTTCGAGGATTTGCATAGCATTAATAAAACCCATTCCTTCTTCACCTAAAAGATTTTCTTCGGACACTTCGCAATTTTCAAAAGTTAGCTGAACTGTTTCACTTGCGCGCATTCCAAGCTTGTTCTCTTTTTTGCCAACAATCAATCCGGGCATTCCTTTTTCAAGAATGAAAGCAGAAATCCCTTTACTCTTTTTTTCTTTATCAGTAATTGCCAGAACAACGAGAGTTTCAGCAGAAGCGCCGTGGGTAGTGAATGCCTTACTACCATTAAGAATAAACTTATTTCCTTTTTTTATGGCAACTGATTTCAAACCTGCCGCATCACTTCCTGAACCCGGTTCTGTCAAACCCCATGCACCAATTTTTTTACCGGCGACCAGATCTGGTAAATATTTTTTTCTTTGTGAATCATTACCAAATCTAAATATATGATTTGTACAAAGTCCGTTGTGGGCAGCTACTGACAATCCTATTGAAGGATCAACTTTTGCGAGTTCTTCAATTATCAAAACAAAATCAACATAACCTAACCCAGCACCGCCATATTCTTCAGGAAAAATAATTCCCATAAATCCTAGTTCACCGAGTTCTCTTAAAATTTCTATTGGAAATCTTTGTGACTCGTCTATTTCCATAATGTTTGGGCGAATTTTTTCTTCAGCAAATTGCTTGATTGTATCTCTAATGATAACCTGGTTTTCACTGAGTTCAGTAATGAATTGTCCGTTTGATTGATGCATCAAAAACCTCTTTCAAAGCTTTTCTTCATTATTTAAAATTAATTATTTACCGAAATGAATTCTTTAATAATATCATCTGCAATATGATATGGAGAAAGATTTCCAAGTATAACTTTTTCTAATGATGAATTTAAAGATTTTTCACCACTTTCGCTCCATAATTTATTCCTGATCTGATCTTCAACAATTTCTTTTATTCTTACTTTAGTTTGATTTTCTCTTTTCAAATTGAAAAGATTATTCTTTTCTAAATAATCTCTATGTCTGACAATTTCATTTGCTATTTCATTTATTCCTTTATTTTCCGAAGCGATAGATTTAATAATATTCGGCATCCAGGAATTTTCATCATGATCTTTCATCATTAAAATTGTCTGAAGTGAAGCAATTGCCTGGGCCGAAGCAGGTCTGTCACTTTTATTCAGAACAAAGAAATCTGCAATTTCCATTAATCCGGCTTTCATAGCCTGAACGGAATCGCCTGATTCCGGAACAAGCACCACCATTGTTGTATCTGCTGCCTGGGCAATGTCAAGTTCTGACTGTCCAACTCCAACCGTTTCAAGAATAATGTATTCATAGCCGGCAGCATCCAAAACATCAGCGGCATCTATTGCACGTTTGCTCAGTCCACCCAGGCTTCCTCTGGTTGCCATACTTCTAATAAATATGCTTTCATCATTACCTATTTCTGACATGCGAACTCTATCACCCAATAAAGCACCTCCGGTAAAAGGACTTGTAGGATCAACGGCAATAATTCCGATTTTTTTTCCTTCTTTTTTATAAAGTTTTGAAAGTGAGTTTGTAATTGTGCTTTTACCTGCCCCAGGAGGACCTGTAATTCCAATCCGGTAGGCTGAACCAACTTTATTGTAAATTTTCTTTAAGAGTGCTGAAGATGTCGAATTGCTTTCTTCTACAATAGAAATTGCTCTTGCAACTGTTCTCCTGTCATTCTCATAAATTTTATCAATGAATTCTTCAGATATCATACTAGAAGGTTTGTTTTTTAGTTTTAAAGTACTCAACGGTTTTTAAAAGCCCTTCTTCCAAATAAGTAGAAGGTTCCCAGTTAAATTTAGAAAGTAATTTGTCTGAAGAAATTACACTTCTCATTTGTTCACCTTTAGCCTGCGGACCATGCTTCTCTTGGGCATAATTTCCAGTTATTTTATTTAACAGTTTAAATATCTGATTAACATTAGTTTCGATGCCTGTGCCAACATTATAAATTGTACTTTCTCCATCTTCCAAAGTTTTGATGTTTGCTTTAACAACATCACCAACAAAAACATAGTCCCTTGTTTGTTTACCTTCACCGTTAATTACAGGCTGTTCTTTGTGTAACAGTTTATTTGCAAATATTGCAACAACACCTGCTTCACCAAAAGGATTTTGCCGCGGGCCATAAACATTTGCATATCTAAGCACAGTGTAATTCAGTTTGTATTGTATGTTGTAATAGAAAAGATATTTTTCAATTGTCAGTTTTGTGATGCCGTAAGGGGAAACCGGACGCGTTGGATGAAGCTCGTCTGCAGGAAAGTAATCTTGCTCACCGTAGATTGCACCGCCGGTAGAAGCAAACATAAATTTTCTTACCCCCGTTTTTACACAGGCTTGCAGTAAATTAAGAGTTCCAAGTATATTGTTATTAGCATCAAAGACAGGGTCGGCTACAGATTTTCTTACATCAATTTGAGCTGCCTGATGGCTTACAACATCAAATTTTTCTTTTTCAAATATTCTGATAATTTCTTTATCAGTTATATCTTTTTTATAAAATGTTGCTTTTGGATTAATATTTTCTTTTATGCCGGTTGAAAGATTATCAATAATACAAACATTGTGTCCTAAACTAATAAAGGCATCGGCAATCTGGGAACCAATAAATCCAGCGCCGCCAGTTACTAATATATTCATTTTCCCCCGTACAATTTATTTTTGTATATATATTTTTTAACATCTTCTGTTACCAGGTAATTAATCGGTAACCCGTTTTTTACTCTTTCCCGAATATCTGTTGCACTAATTTCAATACCTCTCGTCTGAACAAATTCGGCAGCTTTATAATATTTATCTTTTTCAGGGGGCGGATAAGAGGATTTTCGTTTTAACACAACAATTTTTGCCAATTTAAAAGTCTCATCCGGATCTTTCCATGTATGAAATTGAAAAATATTATCATAACCGATTATAAACTCTATATCATCGTACCGTTTTTTCATTTCCTTAAGTGTTTCGATTGTGAAGGAGATTTTTTCACGCTTAATTTCAAAATCAGAAAAATCAAAGAAATCAATTCCTGAAATTGACAATTTAATCATTTCAAGTCTGTCTTCAGGCGATGTTGATTCCACGTCAACTTTGTGAGGGGATACGTATGAAGGAATAAAAATAATTTTATCTAATTCTCTTATTTCCCTTACGGACTGGGCAGTGATCAGGTGCCCAAGATGAATCGGGTCAAAAGTACCTCCGAAAATACCAACCTTACTCATTTAAGATGATCCTTATATTCAATAAACAGATTTGTAAATCGCTCATGCATTTGTTCACTACAATAGTCCAGACTATCTTTTGTTGAAAGTTCGCTATACAATTTTCTGAAATCAATAAATGTACTCAGAGAAATAAAATATTCGTATACATTAATATAATTATCACCACGTGAAATCTCAGAAAGATGCTTATCAAAAGATTTTACATTAATAAAAAAACTTTCGAATTCTGATTTTGATAGGTTGTTGTGAGCTGAGAAAACTATTTCATTTGTTAATGATTTCCCAATTACGACACTATTTTCTTCACTAGCCAGCATTCCGAATGTACGGGTTATATCTTTTTTTCTTATGCCAATAGTATTTGAATGAATTAAAAGAAGATTATTATAATTCACAAATATATTTTTATCCAGGTTTTCATAAACTAAATCGAGTTTACTGAAATCAATAAAATGAAAATTATAATTTTCCGGAAAGAATGATTTTGGAACAAAATGTTGATCTAGTTTATTAATAAAAAATAATTTTTCAGATTTTGTAGTTGTACCAGCAAACAATTCAATAAAATTTGCTAAAAGCAGTGTGTAAAAAAAAACTGTATCTGCTAAAGAAAGTTTTTCAAAGGTTTTAACTTTTTCCTGATTGAAAATTGGTTCGGAAGCAAACACACAAACTAAGTTATTCATTTACTTCAGATTTTGTATTAAGGATATCATTAATGAATTGTCTGTAAATATCTACTTCTGTAAGATAAGATTTTCTGCTTTCACCTGTACTTTTATCCAGCTGCATTTTTCTGAATGCAAGAGTAGTAGCAGCCCTGATATAAGTTTTTCTGATTTTTTCATCTATCCAGCCGAAATGATTTCTTTGGGATGAGCTTAAAATTGCCAGGTGATTTAAGGGAATGGTTCCAATTTCAGCTTCTGCTTGTAATTCTTTATAAATAATTTTTCTTTCACCTGCAATTGTGGTTAGAAAAATTACAACAAATAAAATTATAGTAATTCCCATTATAATAAATCCAACTGGTGCTGTAGAATGAAAACTCACTGTTAGATTCCAGGTGAAGTGAATTAAAACGGCAACAAAATAACCAGCTAATGCATATAATATTTTAGAATTGGTTGGCTTATACTTTGCAATGCCAAGAAACGCTCCGAATGTTCCGGTGGATACGCAGTGCATCACTGCTGAGAATAAAGTTCTTATGACTACGATTGCAATCCAGCCGCTGAGAGTTTCTCCAAATGAAATGAAATAAAGAAAATTTTCTGTCATTCCAAAACCCAAACCAATTGCTCCTCCATAAACTATTCCATCTGTCAGATTATCAAACTTTCGGTAACTAACAATCATCAGTAAAAAAACACCTTTCATAAATTCTTCAACAATTGGAGCTGCTACAATTGTTCCAAAGTGTTCTATTTCCTTTTGATTTGTTGTAAACAATGAAAAAATATAACTGAGGAAAACGCTTCCTATTATGGAAAAGATAATCGCACCAAAGGCTCCCCAAAAATAGTTTTGAAGTACGAGCTTGAATGGTTCTTTATCATACCTGTCTAATTTCCAGATGATTATTAGGTAGGCGAACATTGGGATAACTGCAGCAAGTGCTGATGCAAATATTAACATTAGTAACTCAGACTATCAATCTGTTTTTAGCCATTGCACTAATTCTTTTATTGAAGGTCTGGCACCATAAGACAGAATACCAATCCTGAATAGTTTTGCAGATATTTTAATCATTATAAAAATTGAAGCCAACATAATTCCGATTGTTATCAGGTATACTGAAAAGGGAAGCTGCGAAATATTAATCCTCAGAATCATTGTAGTAGGAATAGTTAAAGGAATATAGGAAAACACTTTTAAAATTGTTGAATCAGGATTTTGCATTGCCGGGACTGCAATAACAACAGGAAACATTAATATGAGAGTTAGGTAAGTGGTTATTTGTTGAGCCTCCTGTTCAGTAGAAAGAACAGAACCAATTCCAACAAATAATGTTGAATAAAATATAAATCCTAAAACGAAATAAATAAGAGTAATATGAAGATTCTCAAATACAGAAATAGGAACAATTGATCCGCCAACTAAACTGACTCCAATAAGAAACCAGATAAATATTTGTGTTAATCCAAGTGAACTTAAGCCTAAAATTTTCCCTGCGAGCAGCTGATCTGAACTACAACTTGAAACTATAACCTCAATCAACCGGTTTGATTTTTCTTCAATCAGACTTCTGACCAGCATTTGCCCTGAATAAATTACCATCATCATCAATAGGAGAATAAATATAAATGAGGAGAAAAAGACCAGCAGGAAATCCTGTTTGCCGGTTTTACCAACATCATCCACTTTTATTTGTACAACATTCACGCTGTTCTCAATAAAAGTTAAAATGTTTTTTTCTAAACCAGCTTCTTTCAATCTTCGCTCAATACGAATGCTATTTAAGGATTTTTCAATTCTGTTAGCGTCCCTGAAATTTCCAACACTTCTACTTCGGTATTCTGCCCAAAGAGAATCAGTTCCTGCATTATAAACAATCAGACAGCCTTCAATTTTCCCTGACAAAATATCTTTATCAGCATTCAATAAATTTTCTTTAAAACTAATTTTTTCTTCATATAAATTTATTATGATATAGTTAGGCTGATTATCACTTAGTGTTATATTTTCCAATTCCTTTCTTAAATCATTGAAATAAATTCCTGATGAATCTACGATTCCCACTACTTTAGTTCTTTCATCATTTTTATCTGCGAATAATGTAGGTAAAATTGAAAAAGACATAATTATTAAAGGTGTAAGAACAAGTGAAATAATGAATGTCTTGGTCTTGACTTTTTCCAGATATTCCCATTTAGCTATTGCAAATATTTTCTTCATTACTTTCTACCGGAATTTTGATTCACAAGATCAATAAAAATTTTGTTTAAAGTAGGTTCAATAACAGAAAAATTTTTAATAGAGATATCAGGAAGTATCTTTCTTAAAAATTCAGTTGGATTTACATCTTCTTTAAGTTGAATTTCTGCATAGTTGCCATAACTATCGTGGGAAACAACTTCGGGCATATCCCAAACTACTTTTTGATTGCCGGTAAATTCCAGCTTGATGTTGTTGCCCCCGAAGTTCCTTTTTATTTCTGATAAAGTTCCTTTACAAATTTCTTTTCCGTTATCTATCAGTAAAATTTCCTGGCAAAGTTTTTCAACAGTATCCATCTGGTGAGTAGAAAGAATTATAATTTTCCCTGAAGAAATAAATGAAAGAATAAATTCTTTAATTTCCTGCTGGTTTATTGGATCAAAACCTGAAAAAGGTTCATCCAGTATTAATAGCTTTGGATCGTGAATAACTGCGATTATAAACTGTATTTTTTGCTGATTACCTTTTGACAATTCTTCAAGCTTTTTGTTCGAATAAGAAGTTACGTTCAATTTTTCAAGCCACTCTTTTGCTTTTTGTGAAGCAACGGATCTTGACAATCCTTTTAGTTCTGAAAAGTAAAGTATTATATCAATCACCTTACTTTTTTTATAAAGTCCTCTTTCTTCCGGAAGGTAACCTACATTGTCCAGAAAATTTTGTCTGATTGGCTCATTATTAAATAATATTTTGCCGGAGGTGGGTTTAATTATATTTAGAACGGTTCTTATTGTTGTAGTTTTTCCTGCTCCGTTTGGACCAAGTAAACCAAATATTTTACCCGGTTCAGCACTGAAAGAAATATTATCAACAGCCGTTTTGTCTTTGAATCTTTTTACAAGGTTTTCAATAGAAAGCATTTAATTCGATTTTTTTTATAACAAACAAAAATATGAATTTCTTAAACTAATTCTTTTATTTATTTAACTTGATTGGAAGTATGGTTTACAATTTGGAATAACACAGGTTAATTGCTTAAAGCTAAAGGGGTTAACCAAAGTGGAATCATCCTGAAATTGTTTGACTATCAGATAATGTATCAATATATTTAAAGTCATTTTTTGTTAAAAGTTGCTATTTACGATGAAAATTAAAATTTCGAATTTAGCTGATTCAGATTATGATTTTGAGTTTGAAGACGATGTGCAAAAGCTTGAACTTGATGATATTTATAAAGGAAAGTTTCATACAAAAGTAAACCTTACAAAGTTTCAAGACCAGATAATTCTTAAATCAAAAACTGATATTAATGCTCATCTTATTTGTGACAGATGTGCAACAGAATTTGATAATGTCTTATCAAGTGAATACAAGATGGTTTATCTTTTAAGGAACGAAGAAATTGAAAATGAGTCTAGTGATGTAACCTATATTTCTCCGGATTCTGATTTTATTAATATAAGAAATGATGTAAGAGATTATGCAATACTTGCAGTCCCTATGAAAAAATTGTGTAAAGAAGATTGTAAGGGTTTATGTCAGCGTTGCGGAAAAAATTTAAATGAAGTTGAATGCGACTGCCGGAAAGACGAAGTTGATCACAGGTGGCAGCCATTAATGGAATTAAAAAACAAATTAAAAACAAATTAAAACGGAAAAAAAATGCCAAATCCGAAACGAAAATGGTCAAAAAGCAGAAGAGATAAAAGAAGAACACACTATAAAGCTTCTGTACCAACAATGGGTAAATGCTCAAATTGTGGTGAAGTTAAACTTGCTCATCGTGCTTGTCCTTCATGTGGTTATTATAACGGACGTTCGATGTTCATTCCAAAGAGCTGAATTAATTTTAATATTTAATGGAAATTCCCGAGCAAACTAAATGCAGAGTTGTGGTTGATGCTATGGGGGGCGATTATGCCCCCCATAATGCTGTTAAAGGAGCATTAATGGCTGCAGCAGAAAATAAAAATATAGATCTCTATTTAGTTGGCAGGACTGATGATATTAAAAAAGAAATCTCCGCTTCAAGTTTTCCATTTGAAGATGATCATATCATAAATGCAAATGAAGTAATTGAAATGGGTGATTCACCTACAAACTCATTAAAATCCAAACCTAATTCTTCTATTGTTATTGGTGCAAACCTTGTTAAGGAAAAAAAAGCTGATGCATTTGTAAGTGCAGGTAATACAGGTGCAATGATGTCAGCTTCTACATTAATTATGGGAAGAATACCGGGAGTAGGCAGGCCCACCATTGGGGCAGAAATGCCAAGTATCGGCAGAGTTTGTTATTTTTATGATGTTGGTGCAGGAAAAGATGCTAAACCACAACATCTTTTTGAGTATGCAATTATGGGATCCATTTTTGCAAAAGAAATGGGCGGAGTCGAAAATCCTACAATTGGTTTGCTTAGCATGGGAGAGGAAGAAAGTAAAGGAAATGAAGTTACTTTGGCTGCTTATAAGCTATTTAAGGAATCACAGCTTAACTTTATTGGAAATGTTGAAGGACGTGACATACTAACAGGCAAAGCCGATGTAATTGTATGTGATGGATTTATAGGCAATATTATTTTAAAGTTTGGCGAATCTGTTCCTGCATTGTTAAAACATCTTTTAAAGACTACAGCGGAAAAAAGTTTCTCTGACAAATTAAAAATCGGGTTTGCTCAAAACAGTTTGAGAAAATCATTAAAGTCACTGGATTATCAGGAACAAGGCGGTGTTCCCTTGCTTGGTGTAAATGGAATTAGTATTATTGGCCATGGCTCAAGCACTGAAAAAGCAATTAAAAACATGGTTAACCGTGCTTATGATATGCACAGAAAAAATTTAATTATGAAGATTGAAAACTCAATTAAGAAATACAGTAATAATTAATTACGGGAATAAATGAAAAGAGACTCAAAATATTCAGCAGTAATAACAGCTTTGGGGATGTACTTTCCGGATAAAGTTTATGATAACAAATATTTTGAAAGCATAGTTGAAACAAACGATGAATGGATCGTATCAAGAACAGGTATTAAAGAAAGAAGAATACTTGAAAATGGTGCCACAAGTGATCTTGCAGCAAAAGCAGCTGAGGATCTGATTAAAAGATACAATATCTCTCCCGATGAAATTGATGTGATAATTGTTTCAACTGTTACTCCCGATATGTTTTTCCCTGCTACTGCTTGTATTGTTCAGGACAAAATAGGTGCTAAAAATGCCTGGGGTTTTGATTTCTCTGCAGCTTGTTCCGGATTTTTATTTGCTTATCAAACCGGTTGCGCATTAATTGAAAGCGGACAGTATAAAAAAGTATTAGTTATAGGTGCTGATAAAATGAGTGCGATTACAGATTATACAGATAGAAATACATGCATTCTTTTTGGTGATGGCGGAGCAGCAATTTTGCTTGAACCATCCGAGGATAAAAGTCTCGGTTTGCAGGATTCAATTCTTCATATTGATGGAAGCGGTCAGGAAGCTTTATATATGAAAGGTGGCGGTAGCCTAAATCCAGCAACATATGAAACCATAGATAATAAGATGCATTTTATTTATCAGGACGGCAAAGCAGTATTTAAAGTTGCTGTTAAAGGAATGGCAGATGTTTCTTATGAATTAATGCAAAAAAATAATCTAAAATCTGAAGATGTAGCTTATCTAGTTCCACACCAGGCAAATATGCGTATAATTGATGCAACTGCAGAGCGTATGGGATTGAGTAAGGATAAAGTGATGGTAAATATTGATCGCTATGGAAATACAACCGCTGCAACAATTCCATCGTGTTTGGTTGAATATTACCGTGATGGCAAAATAAAAAAAGGTGATAAATTAATTTTGTCTGCATTTGGTGCGGGATATACGTGGGGTTCCTGTTATCTTGTTTGGGCAATGGATTAAATTTCTGTGTCGAAAAAATAATATATGAGTAAAAAAGCTTTTTTGTTTCCCGGTCAGGGTTCACAATATATAGGAATGGCAAAGGATCTCTTTGAAAATTCAGTTGAAGCTAAAGAGATGATTTTAACAGCAGATGATTCTTTGGGAATTAATTTATCTTATTTGATGTTTAACGGACCCGAAGACGAACTTAAGCAAACTGAGTTTACGCAGCCCGCAATTTTTTTACATAGTGTTATTTTGAGCAGCTTAATTAGAACACTGCATCCTGATGGGGTTGCAGGACATTCTCTTGGAGAATATTCAGCTCTTGTTGCGGCTAATGCAATTCAGTTTCACGAAGCAATTAAATTGGTTCGTGAAAGAGGGAAGGCAATGCAGGATGTTGGTATTAAAAACAAAGGAACCATGGCTGCTGTTATCGGATTAGAACCTGACCATATAAATGAAATCTGTAAAAAAGCCTCTGTTGAAGGAATAGTCCAGGCGGCTAATTTTAATTCGGCTGGTCAGATTGTAATATCCGGTTCAGAAGCAGGTGTTAAAAAAGCTATGGAACTTGCCAAAGAAGCAGGTGCAAAGATCGTAAAAGAACTAGTTGTAAGTGCGGCATTCCATTCACCTTTAATGTTACCGGCACAAGAACAACTTGATCAAGCACTTTCGGTGACAAATTTTTATAATGCCAGAATTCCGGTTTATACTAATGTAAGTGCAAAACCTGTTATAGATTCAAATGAAATAAAATCGCTCCTTTCACAGCAGGTTACTGCTCCGGTAAGATGGGAAGAATCTATCAGAAATATGATCAATGATGGATTTGATGAATTTTATGAAATCGGACCGGGGAATGTTTTACAAGGATTGGTAAAAAGAATAAATCCGGATGTTAAAAGATTCGGAATAGATAAATATTCTGACGTAGAAAAATACATTTAATGACTTATAAAGAAGTTACTACTGAGAAAAAATTCACGAAAAAAATTAACGGTCTATATATTGACCCTATCATTTTTACATTTAAATTTGCGTGTGAATGCACCGGTGAATGTTGTCATTATGGTGTGTATATGGATAAAAAGGAACAGGAAAATATAATAGAAATTGAGGATAAAATTCTTCCCCTATTCGATGAAACACAGGATAGAGATAGAACAAATTGGTTTGAACCACCTGAAAAGGATGAAGACTTCGAATCCGGAATAGCAGTTGGTACAGAGGTTATAAATGACAAATGTTCATTTTTAGATGGAAAAGGTCTTTGTGTGTTGCAAAAACTAGCTATTATGCAGGGTGAACACAAGTGGAAATATAAACCAATCTATTGTGTCTTATTTCCGTTCGTTACTTTTGAAGGTGCACTTACAATTGATGATGAACACCTTGAAAGATTAAAAACTTGTAATAAAATTCCGGGAAATAAAAAGACAATTTATGAATCCTGCAAAGAAGAGCTTGAATACTTTTTGGGGGAAGAGGGATTTAAAGAATTAGAAGAATACAGAATAGAGTATTTTAAGGAGATAAATTTTGGAGAAAATGGAAATAATCACAAATAAAAGAGCTATTGTTACCGGGGGAACTCGCGGTATTGGAAGGGCAATTGTTAAAGAGCTTGCTAAAAAAAGTTGCTGCGGAGTATTGTTTTCTGATGTAGCTTTCGTTTATAACAGTTGTGATGAATGTGCGGATGAGCTTCAAAAAGAAATTGATAATCCTGGAACTAAAATTTTCGGTTTCAAAGCAGATGCTACTTCTCTTGAACAGGCCGAAGCAACAGTAAATGCTGCAGTAGAAAAACTTGGTGGAGTTGATATACTTATAAATAATGCTGGAATTACACGAGATAATCTTTTGCTCCGAATGAGTGAAAAAGATTTTGATGACGTTATAAATGCCAATCTGAAAAGTGTATTTAATTATACTAAAGCAGCTATGAAATATATGATAAAGCAGCGTTACGGCAGAATTGTCAATATTGCATCTGTAGTTGGAATAATTGGAAATGCAGGTCAGGCAAATTATGCTGCTTCAAAAGCAGGTGTTATAGGTTTTACAAAATCAATGGCAAGAGAACTTGCTTCAAGGAATATAACCGTAAATGCTGTTGCGCCAGGTTATATCCAGACTGATATGACAAATAAATTAACCGATGATCAAAGGAATAAATTGCTTAGTACAATCCCTGTAGGAAGAATGGGAACACCTGAAGATATTGCCAGAGCAGTTGCATTTCTTTGCAGTAATGATGCAGATTATATCACGGGGCAGGTTTTATGCGTTGATGGCGGAATGACAATGTAATTTGTTTGTTAGAATTCTATTTTGTTAAATTTAACCGTTATATATTAAACTGTTAACTATTTCATCATTAAAAACTAATACAGGAGCCAAAAATGGACGTTGAAGCTAAAGTAAAAGAGATAATTATGGATAAACTTGGGGTTGAAGAATCTCAAATTACAAATGAAGCCTCTTTTACAAACGATTTGGGAGCAGATTCTCTTGATATCGTTGAATTAGTTATGGGTTTTGAAAGTGCCTTTCAAATTTCAATTCCTGATGAAGATGCTGAAAAAATTGGAACTGTAGGGGACGCTGTAAAATATCTTTCAGAAAAATTAGGATAATTTTTCAAGGGATATTAACAGACTTCTCCCACTTTTATTCTGTTCCTGAAAAATTTATTCTTCATCTGATATGGCGATGAAAAATCGACGAGTTGTAGTGACAGGTATGGGTGCAATCACTCCGATTGGTAATAATCTTAAAGATTACTGGGAAGGATTATTGGCCGGTAAAAATGGGGTTGATTACATAACCAGGTTTGATACAGCAAAGTTTGATACAAAGTTTGCTGCCGAAGTAAAAAATTTCAATCCTGAAGATTATCTTGATAAAAAAATAATCCGAAGGCTTGATCCTTTCTGTCAATTTGCACTTATCTCTTCTGAAATGGCAATTAAAGATTCCGAATTAGTTCTGAGCTCTGTTGAGACAGAAAAATTCGGTGTTATATACGGAAGTGGAATTGGTGGAATGAAAACACTTCAGGAACAGCATTGGGTATATTTTGAAAATAATGATCCAAAAAAAATGAGCCCCTTTTTTGTCCCGATGATGATTTCAGATATCGCAGCGGGACAAATCTCTATCAAGTTTGGTTTAAAAGGACCAAATTATGCAACAACTTCTGCCTGTGCTACTGCCTCCCATGCAATTGCTGATGCTTTTGTTTTAATTCAGAGAGGCAGTGCAGATTTAATGATTTGTGGTGGATCGGAAGCCGCGATTACCGAAATTTCTATTGGTGGGTTTAATGCTATGAGAGCGTTGTCTACGTGGAATGACAGGGTTAAAGAAGCTTCACGTCCGTTTGATCTTGATAGAAATGGTTTTGTTATGGGCGAAGGAGCAGGAACTCTGATACTTGAAGAGTATGAACTTGCTAAAAAACGTGGTGCCAGAATTTACGGTGAAATTTCAGGAATAGGTTTAACCGGCGATGCGCATCACATAACTGCACCGGCACCCGGCGGTGAAGGTGCAATTCGTTCAATGAAAGAAGCATTAAGAGATGCTGATGTTAAACCGGAAGAAGTTGACTATATCAATGCTCATGGAACTTCTACTCAGTTAAACGATGTAAATGAAACAAATGCCATAAAAAATTTATTTGGTGAACATGCTTATAAATTGGTAATTAGTTCAACTAAGTCGATGACCGGACACTTGCTTGGTGCGGCAGGTGGAATTGAAGCTGTTGCTACGTTGCTTGCTATTCAAAACGGAGTAATTCCCCCCACTATCAATTTAACAAATCCAGATCCCGAATGTGACCTGAATTATAGTCCGCTTAAGGCAACAAAAAAAGAAATAAAATATGCAATTAGCAATACATTTGGGTTTGGTGGACACAATGCATCTATTCTGTTTAAAAAATTTGAGGACTAATTTTGGATTCTGATCTTCCTGGTTTTCTATCCTGGTTTAAAAAAATTTTTAACGGCAATTCGACAGATCACTCAAATCAACTTAACTTAACTCCGGCACAAATAAAATCTTTAGAAAAATTAATTGGATGTAAGATTAACAATCAAAAATTCTACGTTCAGGCTCTGATTCATAGATCTTTTCTTGAACACAATGAAGAAATTGATCTTTCAAATGAAAGGCTGGAATTTCTTGGTGATTCAGTCTTAAACCTTGTTATTGGTGAATATCTCTTTAAAAGATATCCTGAAGAAGAAGAAGGGTTTTTAACAAAAGTAAGAGCCAAAATAGTAAACCGTAAAACACTTGGTGAAACAGGAGAAAGACTGAAACTTGGTGATTATCTTTTACTTGGCAGCAATTTAACCAGGGGAACAGTCTATAATTCAAAATCAATTTTATCGGATACTTTTGAAGCCTTGATTGGAGCGGTTTATCTTGATAACGGACTTCAGGTTTGTGAAGCTTTCTTATTAAAATCATTAATTAAACCGATTATGAAAGAAGGGGAACATCTCATTGATGAAAATTATAAAAGCCAGTTACTGGAGTATGCACAGGCAAATAAAATGGAAATTCCTTATTATGAAGTAGTCAATGAAGAAGGTCCTCAACACGACCGCATTTTTACAGTAAAAGTGGTCGTTGGCAAGGATATTTCCGGGATAGGAAAAGGGAAAAGTAAAAAATCAGCGGAACAAAATGCTGCTCATGAAGCTATGAACAAGCTTGTACCTGACTCTTCTTCAAGTGAATAAATCCTCCGAATTGTAAGTTTACACTTTCTTTCTGAACTAAATAATTTCTATAATTTCTTTAAATTTACTTTTCAAATTAAATAGTTCTTACAGAATTCTTATTACTACATCAAAATTATAAGAGAGATTTTTATGAATGGCTTAGATCATCCGGATAAATTTGTAAACAGACATATCGGTCCAGGCGATGATGAAATAAAAAAGATGGTAAAAGACTGCGGCGTTGAAACTTTAGATCAGCTAATTGAACAGACAATACCTGAGCAAATCAGGTTAAAAAATAAGTTAAATCTTGCTCCACCGGTTAATGAGCATATTTTTATTGAAGATTTAAAAAGATAGCTTCCCATAATAAAATTTTCAGATCTTATATTGGAATGGGTTACCATCCAAATATTTTACCTCCGGTTATCCAAAGAAATATTCTTGAAAATCCCGGATGGTACACTCAATACACTCCTTACCAGGCAGAAATAGCACAGGGAAGATTAGAGGCTCTTCTTAATTTTCAAACATTAGTTTCGGACTTAACAGCCATGGAAATAGCAAATGCTTCTTTGCTCGATGAAGGTACTGCTGCAGCTGAAGCTATGACTATGTTTCATACTATCAGACCAAAAAATAAAAAAGATGCCAATGTATTTTATATATCAGAAGAATGCTATCCTCAAACACTTGATGTTCTAAAGACTAGAGCTAATCCTCTGGGAATAAGGTTGGAAATTGGTGATATAAGAAAAGTAAAACTTTCAGATGATGTTTTTGGTATTCTTGTTCAATATCCTGCCGGGAACGGCGAAATAAGAGATTATTCAGAGTTGTTTAAATCAGCAGATGAAAAAAATATCTTTAAAGTTGTTACTGCCGATTTGCTTAGTCTTACCTTGCTCACACCACCAGGAGAATTCGGAGCTGATGCTGTTGTAGGATCCACACAAAGGTTTGGAGTTCCAATGGGATTTGGCGGGCCCCATGCTGCTTTTTTTGCGACGAAGGATGCTTATAAAAGAAATATTCCTGGTAGAATAATTGGTGTTTCGGTTGATGTGCAGGGTAACAAAGCTTACAGGATGGCTTTGCAGACAAGGGAACAGCACATACGGAGAGAGAAAGCAACAAGTAATATTTGTACAGCGCAGGTTCTTCTTGCTGTCATTGCAGGGATGTATGCTGTGTATCACGGTCCAGATGGACTGAAAAAAATTGCAGAAAGGATTCGAAAGTTTACAAGAATTCTGGATTTAGCTTTAAAGGAGTTTGGCTTTAATCAGATTAACAAACACTATTTTGACACGCTTCAAATAGAATCTGATTTTCAAACATGCTCTAAGATAAAATCTCTGGCTGAAAGTAAAACAATAAACTTCAGGTATATTGATAGTGAACATATTGGTATTTCATTGAATGAAGCCACTGAGGAAAGGGATGTAGTTCAGTTAGTAGGACTATTTGCTGAAATAGCAAATCGAAATATTGATAATTCATTTTTCTTGAAACTTTCTTGTGAAGCAGATAAAAATTTTAAGAATTTTTTAACACGTAAATCCGATTTTTTAACTCACGAAGTCTTTAATACTTATCATTCTGAAACCGAATTGCTACGTTATATGAAGATGCTGGAAAACCGTGATCTGTCGTTAGCTCATTCAATGACTCCGCTTGGTTCCTGCACTATGAAATTAAATGCAACTACTGAGATGCTTCCGATTACCTGGGATGAATTTGCAAACATACATCCATTTGCACCGACAAATCAAACTTTAGGTTATCAGCAAATATTTAATGAGCTTGAAAAAGATTTAGCTGAGATTACAGGCTTTCATTCTGTTTCGTTACAACCAAATTCAGGTGCACAGGGTGAATACACAGGTCTGATGGTTATTCGTGAATATCATAAAAACCGCGGTGAAGGAAAAAGAAATGTTGTTTTGATTCCATCATCCGCTCATGGAACAAATCCTGCAAGTGCAGTGATGGCAGGGATGAAAGTAGTTGTAGTAAGTTGTGATGAAAGAGGAAATATTGATCTTAATGATTTAAAAGAAAAAAGCTGAAGCGAATAAAACAGAACTTGCAGGGCTAATGATCACATATCCATCAACACACGGTGTTTTTGAAGAGGATGTAATAGAAATCTGTAAAATCATTCATCAAAATGGCGGTCAAGTTTATATGGATGGTGCAAATATGAACGCACAAGTTGGATTAACCAGTCCGGCAATAATAGGGGCAGATGTTTGTCATCTTAATTTGCATAAAACTTTTTGTATCCCACACGGAGGTGGCGGACCGGGTGCCGGACCAATTGCTGTCGCTGAACATTTAAAACCGTTTTTACCCGGACATGTTGTTGTAAAAATCGGGAGTGATAAATCTATACCTGCGGTTTCATCAGCACCTTGGGGAAGTGCGGATATATTACTGATTTCTTATGCTTATATAAAACTTATGGGCGCTGAAGGTTTAACACTTGCTTCCAAAATTGCTATTTTGAATGCAAATTATGCAATGTCAATACTTTCATCACACTTTAAAGTTTTGTACACAGGATTGAATGGTAGAGTAGCACACGAATTAATATTTGATATGCGGGAGTTCAAACATTCTGCAAATATTGAAGTTGAAGACATTGCTAAACGATTAATGGATTATGGTTTTCATGCTCCTACTGTTTCTTTTCCTGTTCCCGGTACACTTATGTTTGAACCGACTGAAAGTGAATCACTAACAGAAATAGACAGGTATTGTGAAGCTCTGATTTCAATCAGCAATGAAATTAAAGAAATAAGTGAAGGGAAACAAGATCAGAAGGATAATGTATTGAAGAATGCACCCCACACTTTACTCTCTGTAATTTCAGATAACTGGGATCGTTCATATTCCCGTGAAAAAGCAGCTTATCCTCTTCCGTACACCAGGATAAATAAATTTTGGCCTTCAGTTGGGCGTGTTGATAATGCTTATGGAGACAGGAACCTTGTGTGCAGTTGTCTTCCGGTTAGTGAATATGAAGAAGCAGAAGTCTCTTAATTTTATCTATAAAAAATATTCCAGTCTTTTTTAACGAAGCACTTTTAACAGTGCTTCATTTTTATAAACAAATCCAAAATTTCTTTGATTAAGTTTTTCAGACTATTAATTTTTATTCTTCCATTTATTTTATCTTCATCATTTGCTGTTGATAATGACACACTGTACTATAAAGATAATTTTTCAGTAATCATTGATTCTATCATCATTAAGGGTAATGATATTACCGAAGAATCAATAATACTGCGAGAAATGACTTTTACAGTAGGCGATACTTTAAACCCGAAATTAGCCGAATACAATAGGGAGAGAATTTACAGTCTGAATATCTTTAATGAAGTGAAGCTAATTCCATTCAGAACTAATAAAATTAATTATTTATTAATTGATATTGCAGAAAGCTGGTACATTTATCCTCTTCCGTTTATAACATTAAAAGATCGTGATTGGGATAAATTATCTTACGGAGTTGCTGTAAGCATCCGGAATTTTCGTGGAAGAAATGAAACTTTGATAGGCGTTCTGGCATTAGGATATGATCCGAGTGTAAACCTGATATACAGAAATCCGAATCTCATATATGATCAAAACATTTTCTTATCAACTAATTTAAGCTATAATAAAGTAACAAACAGAAGTGATGAAGCAGAATTCTTACACGGAAGTCAGTTCGAACAAAAAATTATTGGTGGTAATTTAGCAATTGGAAAAAGGTTTGGATTATTCCAGAGAGTTTCACTTACAGGATCCTTCGATTATATTGAAACACCTTTTTATTTACCGGGAGTAAATGCTTCTGACAGCAGGATCGACAGACTTGTTACTTTAGGAACTCAGTATACTTATGATACCAGAGATTTGATTCAATATCCTTCTAACGGACTGTTTGTTCTTTTGGGTTATAATTTTAAAGGAATAGGAATAGACAATATTAATTACAGAGTTGTGGATTTTGATTTGAGAGAATACAGAACTTTTTTTGATCATCTGACTGCAAAATGGAGATTTGGATTAAGACATACATACGGTAACGTCCCATTTTATGATTATTCATATCTCGGTTTAGCTGAAAGAATAAGAGGTCATTTTTTCAATAGCAAGCGCGAGGGGAACAGTTTAATGATTGGTTCAGTGGAACTGAATTACCCGATTATTAAAGAGGCAAGAATAAATCTTGATTTTATACCTTTACTACCAAAATCTCTTCTCTCTTACAGATTTGCACTAATTGCAGAACTATTTGCTGACACAGGAACAACCTGGTATAGAAATGAATCTGTTTCAACAAAAAAATTTGATACCGGATATGGTGTCGGGCTTTCGGTTCTTTTATTACCCTATGCAATTTTTAGGATTGAAGCCGCTTTAAATGATAATGGTAAGACAGAATTTATTTTTGATATAGGAACTTCTTTTTAATTAAGATTAACTTTTTTTGTTTATGGAAAAATATTTATCTGAAGTTGAACTTTATTATTCGACAAATGTTGATTCTAAAAATAATCAAATTATTCTCGAAGAAGATGAGTCTAAACATATCATTAAAGTTATGAGACATAGGGAAGGGGATTTGCTCTATGTAACTGATGGACTGGGGAAAATTTATAAAACGCAAATCTCTGAAATTTATAAAACAGAAGTTATTGTTAAAATTGAAGAATCGGTTGAACAGCCGGATAATAATAAAAATATTGAATTTTGTATCCCAATTTTGAAAAATCCGGACAGATTAAAATTTGCTCTTGAAAAATGTGTGGAACTCGGAATAACTAATTTTATTCTTTTTTCATCCAAGCGCACAATTGGTAAATCAAAGAATACTGAAAGACTAAATAAAATATTGCTTTCTGCAATGAAGCAATCTTTAAGAGCCAACCTGCCCAAAATCAGTATTATGAAATTAGATGAAATAATTAAACTGAAAGGGAAGAAGGTTATATTTGAACAAAAAACTGAAAAGAAATTCATAGGTGATCTTGATAAAGATGAATTAAGTCTTTTCATTTTCGGCCCCGAAGGTGGTTTTGGTAAAGAAGAATTAGACTACTTTGATGAGAATGATTTTTTTAGTATTTCTAATTCAAGGTTAAGAAGTGAAACTGCTGTTGTTGTATGTGCATCAATGCTAAATTGTAATTCCTGAATTTTATCTCATATAATTAATATTAAAAAGGCTACACAAAAGTGCAGCCTTTTCTTTTTTAATTTGTTGAAAATATTACTTTAATAATATCATTTTTCTTGTTTGAACAAAATTTTCAGCACATAGTGTATAATAATAAACTCCGCTTACTAATTTTGAAGCATCAAAGTTAACCTCATATTTGCCCGCAGGTTTTCGTTCGCTAACTAATGTAGTAACTTCATTCCCTAAAACATTATAAATTTTAAGTGTTACAAAACTATTAACCGGTAATTGATAGCTAATTGCAGTAGTTGGATTAAATGGGTTGGGGTAGTTTTGTAAAAGTGAAAATTCTGATGGAGCTATATTAACTTCCACAATGCTTGAGTATTTAAAACTGCCATCAAAATCAATTTGTTTTAACCTGTAATAAAATCTTAATGATTCATAGCCGGATAATTTATCATTATAGAAATATTCCTGTGGTTCTGAAGTGGTTCCTTTTCCTTCTTTAAATCCTACAGTTCTCCAGACAGCTTTGTCATTACTTCTTTCAATTTCAAAACCCTGGTTATTTATTTCTGTTGCAGTTGACCAAAGAAGAGTGACAACATTTGCCGAAGCAGAAGCAGTAAATGAAGTAAACTCTACAGGGACAGAGCCGGTTGTATCTGTGATATAACTGTAATAAACATCCTGTTCACCATTAAAAGTAGCTGCCCATGCAAGATGTGCCCCATTACTATCTGAAACCATATCATAGTAATCACCCATCTTATTTTGATTAGGCCAGCCTATACGGGAATTAAAGGTATCTGAAAGTTTTTCATTTGGTGACCAGGTCAATCCACCATCCTTTGAATTAGAATAATATAAGGCTGAAATGTTAGCTGCGTTATCTCTTGTATCCAACCAAACTACATCAATTCGGCCAGTCGGTCCAACGGACATTGTTCCAAACCATTGGTATGCAGAGGTACTTAGATCATTATTAATCCTGATTGGTGAACTCCAAGTAGCACCACCATCTGTGCTTCTTGCAAACATAACATCTGCAGGATCTGAATTAGAGTTGCGCTCAACTGTACAAAGTAAATATACGTTACCATTATATGGTCCGCCGGAAGTATCGACTGCAATTGATGTTTGACCCATCAATCCACCTGGATTTGGATAACCACCTGAAGTAATTGTACCATCAAGATTTACGTTTGTAGTCATATCCCATGTTATTATTTGAGTATTATACTGAGCATTTGTAGACTTAGCCACCTGGAAATTAAATCCAGTCGTTCCACCAATATAAAGCTCACCACCTGGACCAACAGCAAGTGTGCCCCAATAGGGCTCATTTGGAATTGAAATACAATCTTCAAAGGTTGCACCAAAATCAGTTGAACGGGTAAAGAAATCAGGGTAGCAGACACTGTAAAAAGATGTCCAGTATGCATACACATGACCTAGTCCGGGTCCATTGATCTTATCAATTGTCATCCATTGTTTGTCTCCACCGTGGGCATCAGTACCGCTATCCCAGATTGAACCTCCCGTACTTGATTTAAATACTTTACAATAAAAATCAGGGTCATTTGTCAAGCTGTTGTAATAAACGTTTCCATAAACATCAGCATCAAGAACAGGATCAGAACGGAAAATGCCAGGTTCAATTACACCGGGAAAAGTCCAGGTTTGCCCACCATCTGTAGTGTAGCCGTATCCTGCCTGGCGGAAATTGCTTGTGACTGTATTGAATTGCCTCCAGCCTATTGTAATATTATTATGATTATTAGGATCAACGGCAATCGAAGGTTCATTGGCAGCATCACCAACAATATTTTGTCCATTCACATCAACATTCACTTGAGTTGTAAAAATATTATTTGCTGAAATTCTATATGCAGGTGATCTTTCCTGGCTTTCTCTGGTTACCGGAACATAATCATCATCCTTAACTTCGTGATGCTGGGTCGGATCAGGTAGTTTTTTATTTCTGTTACTATTTACCTGTGAAAAAATGAGGTTTGGTGAAATGAGAAATATTAAAAGAAAGAATAGAACCATCCTTGATACTTTTGTAAAAATGTTAATCATTTTTTGCCCCAAAATTAGATTCTGGAATAATTGATATTTAATTACATATAAATTTACTAATAATATTGGTGTACCACTTAATAAAGGCAATACAAATAATTAGTTTTTTAATAATTAGAACTAATTGGAGGCTATTAAAGCTTTGGTTGATAATAAAATTTTTATCTCTGGTAAGTTTAAAACTAAAAAAACCTCTCAGTTTCCGAGAGGTTCTTAGCGGGGCCGACGAGACTCGAACTCGCGACCTCCTGCGTGACAGTAAGACACCTTCCTTTATTTTGATTCATAAATCGCTTTTTTCGCTTACTCCATACCAACTCCATACTGAGAAGAAAGGAACTCGGTATGAAAAAGTATTTAATAAAAAATGGTAAGTCACCTTACTGGCAGGTACTGTGTAAGGGTGATAAAATTACTACTGTTTCCACACAAACAACAGACAGAAAAGAAGCAGAAAAATTCCTCGCTTCATATATTCCACGGCAAAAACAGAAACCGGAAACTATAGTAGCTAAAACTTCTATTAGTCTCAGCAAATTTTTTGAAGAATATATAACTTATGTAAGCAATACTTATTCAGTAAAGTATCTTAAAAAGGCTGTCATCCCTTCCTTTGTCAGTTTACAAAAACATTTACCGGATATGCCTCTTGAAAATATTTCTTCAAGAAATATTGATCAATACATTTCCTCAGTTTTCTCAAATTCAAAATATGCAGCTTCTCTTTATTATCGCACACTTAAAGCTGCTTTCAATAAAGCTTTAGTTTGGAATTACATTGAAGTTAATCCATTCAGTAAAATTAAAACTCCCAAGCCTCCTAAATCTTTGCCATTATTTATTTCTGAAAGTGAATTGATAGAAATTCTGAATAACACAACTTCTAATTTGATGAAAGATATTTTTACAACTGCTTTTTACACCGGTATGCGTCTTGGTGAATTGCTAAATATGAAATGGAACTGGATTGATTTCACTCAAAATATCATTACAATTAAAAACTCTAATCAGTTTATTTCTAAAAATAAACGTGAAAGGATAATTCCAATTCATCAAAAAGTTAAAGCAATTCTTCAAGCTCGTTTTCAACTTGGTAAACCAGCAAACAACCTGGTATTTTATAGATTTGAAGATGTAAAATTAAATGAAGATTTTGTAAGCAAGCAGTTTAAGAAATCTGTTAGGGCTGCAAAGCTTAATGATAAAATTCACTTTCATTCTTTGCGTCATTCATTTGCTTCTGCTTTGGTTCAGCGTAATGTTTCTTTGTATGCTGTAAAAGAATTGTTAGGTCACGAAAATATTAAGACAACCCAAATCTACTCGCATTTACAGCAGGAGAATCTTTCACAGGCAGTTAATTTATTATAATCCACTTTTATCCATTGCGTCATTCATTTGCTTCTGCTTTAGTTCAGCGAGGGATTCCATTATACACTGTTCAAAAACTCTTGGGTCACAGCATAATAAAAACAACTCAAGTCTATACTCATTTACAAAGGGAGAATCTTTCCAACGCAGTTAATTTACAATGAATATTTATTCTAAAATTTACTCGCTGCAATATGTCACAAATCACGACGGTTGTGTTTAAAACGAAAAACCCGCTAGCTAAATAAGAGGTTAAAAATCCTTTGAGCTATTTAGCTAATTATTTATTGTCGTTGCAATTCACTTTAAAGCACGACAGAAATTTGAAAGAATTATTGCAAATATAATCTTTAATTACATATATACAAAATAATGCATATTATGATGTCCAGCGAAGCAGATAGATTATAAAAATTAATTTAACAACAATTTTTCTTATTACTCATTTTTTTGAGGAAAAAATTTATTTAATAATAACATAACACCCTACTAGACACATAACAAAACCTGCTACTCTATTAATATATTTATGAGTATCATTCTTCAAAAGAAAATTTCTTGATAAGCTTGCAAAATAACAGTACGATCCCGTAACAATAAAAGAAATGGATACTAGTATTACTATCATTAGAAGGATTTCGGGATAAGATATTTTCCTTCCATTTAATAATGCCGGCACAACGCTTGCATAGAATAGTATCGGTTCGGGATTACCTGCTGTTAATAAAAAACCTGCCGCGAAATTCTTATTCTTTTTATTTGTTTCAATTGGCTGACTTATCTCCTGCTTGGTTTTGAAAAGTTTAATTCCAAGAATTATTAAATAAACTCCGCCCAATAATTTGATGATAAAGAATGTCCCACTCATACTTTTTGATATCGTAGATATTCCATAGATAGCTGCTAAAAGAAAAATTATATTACAAAGAATTATTCCGCTAAGAAAGTAAAGTGATTCTTTAAAACCATCAGAAACTGCTTTTGTTATTGATGCCACTACCCCGGCACCCGGTGAAGCAGATAATATAATTCTCCCTATTATGAAAGCGACTAGAATATCAATATTCATTCAAATAAATTTTTCGGATACTGTTAATTTTATATTAATCTTCCGCTCTTCAAACATTTTGAAAATTTTATCCTTTATCCCCGGTATGGCTCCAATATGTTCCGGCGGTAATATTCCTTTTTTCTGTAAGCTCCCGTCAAGAAGTAATCGCGCCACGGCTGTACACGTATATCCAGTCGTGCGTGCCATTGATGATGTTTTTGTCTCAGCATTATACCTGTCAAATATGTTGTAAGTATAGTCCATCCATTTACCATCTTTTAAACCACTAATAATTATTTTCATAATTGTGAATTCATTTTCTTCTTCATCGGGTTTCCATTGCTTAAAAAGAAGTTCAGAAGTTAATTCCAATGGTCGAATACTTTTGCTGTTAAGTTTTAATTCTTCTGTACTGAAAAATCCTGACTCACGAAATATCTTCATCAGTTCAATATGTCCAGGATAACGAAGTGTCTTTTCCACCATATTAGGGATTTTCATAGTTGTGATTAATGTTCTCAATCCGTCTGTGTTAAATGCTTCAAGTGTACCAACTTCATCAAAATCAATTAATTCAGGATCAGAGAGTGCTTCCTTTATAATCAATTTTCCAGCTGATACTAATCTTGCCGGTCTTACATATTCTTCGATTACATCAGAGGGAGAGAAACAAGCTTTGTATTCGTAAGGCCAGCTTCTTTTAATCGGTAACCCCCCGACATAGCATTTAAAGTTCTCTACCTTCATCTGCTCATTATGATAACCCAGTAATATGTTATTTAATCCCGGAGCTATTCCGCAATCCACAACAGCAGTTACATTCATTGTTCTTGCAAGCTCATCAAGTTCAAATGGATCGTGGTTGAAAAACGAAATATCGACAACATCTTTTTCTGCCGTTATTACAGCATTTAGTATTTTATATCCAATGCTTCCAGGTACAGCACTTATTACGAGGTCAAAATCTCTAATCATCTCATTGATTTCCGGCCGAATCATGAAATCTCTTACTATTGTATTTACCGGGTATCGTGTTTTTATATAATCAAGTCTTTTTACATTTTGATCTAAGACAGTTACATCAAACCTGCCTGCCGAAACGGCAGTGGAGGCAGGTTCATTACAAAGATCTCCAGCAATTGCCCCACCAACCATACCACCGCCTAAAATTATTATTTTCTTTTTTTTCATTTAGTAATATTTGTTTTGGGGAATTGAATTACTGCTTTTATTAAGAAAAAGGGAAAGCTGTTAAGCATTTCCCTTCTTCTGTGAGAGATCCTCTCTATGAGGAGATTTATTTTACTTAAGCAATAACATTTTCTTTGTTTCTGAAAAGTTTCCTGATCTGAGCTTATAAAAGTAAATTCCGCTGCTTAACTCAGAAGCATTAAAGCTGACTTCGTAAGAACCTGCTTTAACTTCTCCATTAACCAACTCAGCCATCTCTTCTCCGATGGCATTATACACACTAAGAGTTACAAATCCATCAATAGGTATTGAATACTTAATCGTTGTTGTTGGGTTGAAAGGATTAGGGTAATTCTGTTCTAACGAAAATTGAGAGGGTGCTGAGACTTCTACCATTACTTCATCTGAATATTCAAACGTACCATCAAAATCTATCTGCTTAAGACGATAGCTGTAAGTTCCAGAAGTAACATTGTCATCCGTATATGAATATGATTTAAGTTCAGTCGTTGTTCCAAAACCCGGTACATAACCAATCTTCTCCCAACCCTGACTGAGCGTGGTTGACAAGGTCCGTTCTATTTCGAATCCCTGGTTATTCAGTTCAGTTGCTGTCCGCCAATTTAATATTATCGTGTTGCCGCTAACATTAGCTGTAAACGAAGTGAGTTCTACCGGAATCATTTCATATATAGATCTTCTCCAGACAGCTGCACCATATGTCCCTACGTAAAGATTTGTATCTTGTTTTGCAAAATATTTTATCCGAAAGTTATCTAAACCTGCTTCTGCCCAACTCGTACCGTTATCTGATGAAAGATAGACACCTTTGCCATTATTACCTACAAAAAGATAACTTCCTATAACAAAGGAACTATGGTATTGTCCAGAAGGAAGACCCGAATTTACATGAGTCCAGTTTGCGCCGTTATCAGTGCTAAGAAAGGGTCCTTGATTAGTTATAGCAAAAACATTATTGCCAATAAAGGATATAGAACGAACAACTAAGTTAGTAAGTCCTGTGTTAACCTGAGTCCAGTTTGCTCCATAGTCAGTGGATAAAAATACTCCGGCGTTACTCGTGCCAACAAATATATTCATATCACTTATACCAATGCAGTATATACTAAGTGAAGTGAGCCCGTTGTTTATTTCAGTCCAATTATTTCCATTGTCAGTAGAAAGAAAAACACCTGCGCCAAAAGTTCCTAAGAAGATATCTGTATTTTTAACAGCAAATGCCCAGGCATATAAAGCACTACCAGTTAACCCGTTGTTTACAGCAGTCCAACTTGTGCCCTGATCGGTTGAAAGATATACACCGTTTCCTTGAGTTCCTGCAAATAAATTAGTTCCCTCTTTAACAATTAATGCTTCTATTGTTGAACCTACTAATCCAGAAGAAACCCAATTTGTACCGTTATTACTCGAACGATAAACACCAATATCTTGTATTGTCCCAGCATATATATTTGAATTATCTACTGCTAATGCTATATCAAATGTGGCAGCTAAACCTGTATTGGATACCGTCCAATTTGAACCATTGTCGGTAGTAAAAAACATACCTTCACCCGTAGTCCCCACAAATAGTTTATTACCACTTAATTCAAAAGCATTTCCATTAGGACTAGTCAGCCCGTTGTTAACTGCAGTCCAATTATCTCCATTGTCAGTAGAAAGATAAACACCTCCGCCATTACTGCCTGCGAAAACATTTGTGCCGTTAAAGAAGATATCCCATATTTGAAGGTTGGTAAGACCTGTACTTTTTTGAGTCCAACTCGCCCCATTATCGGTTGAAAGATAAATTCCCTCGTTCCAAACACTTGCAAATATATTAGGATTATTTACACGTATAGCATACACTATAGAACCACTCGGCAGTCCTGAACTCACTTGAGTCCAATTTGCCCCATTATCCGTGGAAAGAAATACGCCATCATAGGTACCTGCAAATATATTTGTACCACTTGTAACCAAATCAATAACATGAGAATTAGTTAGTCCATTATTCACGGAAGTCCAGTTATTTCCGTTGTCGGTTGATAAGAAAACGCCACCAGTAGTAGCGTTGCCTTGGAGACCTGCAAATATATTTGTACCACTAACAGCCATTCCTCTTACGTAAAGACCAGGTAGGCCATTGTTTGCAGTGTTCCAACTATTACCATTATCTGTAGATCGAAATACGCCTCCATCTAAAGTTCCTGCAAATATATTTCCATTTAAATGAGCAAGCGAATAAACCTCAAAACCTTCCATCCCTGAATATGCCGCTTCCCAGCTTACACCGTCGTCAGTAGAACGAAATACACCATTGCCATTTGTACCAGTAAATATATCAGTTCCATTGATAGTAAATGATAATACAGTACCACCACTTGGCCCGTTCGTTTGTATCCATTGTGCGTTGGTTTTACCAGTACACAATAACACCGCTATAATTGCAAATGCAAGAAAGTTGTAAAAGTTTTTCATTTCCTTTTCCTTTAAAGATTATTAATTAAATATTTTTTATTTCATAGCACCGTTATTAATAAACTCTTTCACCTTAATAAGATTTTCTTTTGAAAAAAAATCAACAGCACCTGCTTTCTTGGCTGCCTCTCTGAATGAGGGAATATCATAATCGGTAACTATCAAAACCCGTGCATCAGGAAATTTTTTGTTAATTGTTTTTGTGGCTTGTATCCCGTTTAAATTTTTCATCCGGATATCCATCAAAACAAAATCCGGTCTTTGCTTAGTATAAATATCAACCGCCTCGTCACCATCAGAACATTCAACAATACTGTCTTCTATACCGCATACAGTTTGTCGTATTATTTTTCTCATATCTTCTTTGTCGTCAACAATTAGGAATTTCATGTTAGAGTCAATGTTAAATGAATGTAAAATTTTTGGTATGAAATTGTAAAATGGTAAGAAAGAGTTCAATCGCTGAGAGTAAGTATTTATATACTTAATATTAAGTATATCAGAGAGGTGCTATATCAAATCGCTATGATCCATTACAAAGTGTAGAAGTGCGTTGGGTCCGTGAAGGTCAAGCTTTTGACAGATGTTGGAACGATGTGTTTGTACCGTATAAACACTAAGGAACAGTTCATCTGCAATTTCATTTGTGGTTTTATTAGCAGCTATCATTTTCAGAATTTTTCTTTCTGTTGTCGTCAGACTAGAAAGGCCTAATCTATCATCGTCGGCGTTTTCTGTTCCCGCCTGACTTTTTTTAACCAGGAAACCAGAAACAGATGAACTAATATAATATTTCCCCTCAGAAACATTTCTTATAGCGTCAACTATTTCAGTCAATGCAGAATCTTTCGTAACATAACCTTTGATACCTAAATCCATAGCACGGTTAAAAAAATTCTCGTTGTCATACATTGTAAGAATAATGATTTTAACTTTTAATTTTTTCTGCTGCAAAGTTTTTAGAACTTCAAGCCCGCTAATTTTGGGCATGTGAATATCAATAATGGCAATATTCGGATTGAATTGCTCAATCATTCTTAATGTCTGTTCTCCGTCTCCCGCTTCACCAATCACATTGAAATCACCTTGTTCCTCTATTACGTCTTTCAATCCCTTACGAACTAATGGATGATCATCTGCCAGCAGGATTGTTGTGTTTTGTGCCATTTAGTTTCTTAATTGTTTAACCGGTATAGTAATTTTAATCCTCGTTCCTTTTCTTATTTCTGAATCAATGTCAAACGTACCTTCGAGAATCCTGACACGTTCGGTCATTCCTACTAATCCAAGTCCGTGATGATATTTTCCCTCACCTTGATCATCATACAAATCAAATCCTTTACCGTTATCACTAATTTCAATTAATATCATATCGTGTTTATTAGTAATGTCCAAACGACACTCTGTTGCTTCAGAATGCTTTATTATATTACCAATAGCTTCCTGAACAATCCTGACCAAATTAATCTCCATCTTAACCCGGATTAAGCCATCTATAGAATCAATGTTTCCCGCAACATTAATCGAAGTAGATTTTCTCATTGTGTGAAGGATTGACCTTAATGCTTCTGTCAAACCTAACTGATCAAGGTCGGGAGGACGCAGATTATGTGATATCTCCCGTACAGTTTTTAATACTTTCGAAACGTCTTCCGAAATATCATTAAGATATTCCGAAGTAATTGAATTATCTTCAATCTTTGGAATAGATAAAAGTAACCTGTTTTTAATTAATAATAAATCCTGCCCCAGTACATCGTGCATTTCAAGCGCTATGCGGCTTCTTTCCTCTTCCTGTTTTTCTAATATTCGCTTTGAAATTTCCTGCTGCAAAACTTTCTCCTGCTCTAAAGTTTTTACTCTACGATAATAAATGAATACTCCTATTGAAATAAATGTAAGAACAAACAAAACTTTAAACCACCATGTCATCCAGAAAGGCGGTGTTATAATTATTGAGATTGACGCCCCGGTCTCATTCCATACACCATCATTGTTTGAAGCTTTAACATGCAAAACATACTCTCCGGGATCAAGATTTGTATAGCTTGCATAGCGTTGTTGAGCTGTAACGAAATGCCATGCTTTATCAAATCCTTTAAGAATGTAAGCGTATTGATTTTTCTCCGGCGCTGTATAATTTAAAGCAACAAATTCAAACGAGAAAAAATTTTGAAAATACGACAATTCAATCTCATTTATTTTAGTAATAGGATCAGGAAGTGGTATTGCCTTGTCAAAAATTTTGAAATTAGTTACATAAACAGAAGGTATAATTTTATTTTCGTCAATATTGCT
Organism: uncultured Ignavibacteriales bacterium; assembly: GCA_963715745.1. GTDB lineage: Bacteria > Bacteroidota > Ignavibacteria > Ignavibacteriales > Ignavibacteriaceae > CAWGJF01. The sequence continues at coordinate 2,824,784 of OY970271.1, read as the reverse complement.
GGGAAAGAATGCATTAAAACCATTTATTCCACCAAAAAAAAATTCCCCTCTTGGGCTGATGAAATATGCTCCTGTATTGAACTCATTTGATTGTAGTCCATCATTCACATCGTAATTTTTAAAACTATTATTTTCAGGATTGTATCTAGAAATGCCGTTGTTTGTACTCAGCCATAAATTCCCATTTATATCTGCTAAAATTCCATAAATAACATTGTCAGGTAAACCATCTTCAACAGTAAAAAATTTTGATGATTTATCTTCGGGATAAAATCGCATTAATCCCGTTCTGGATGTTCCAATCCATATTTCCCTTGGATTTTGTATATACAATGATTGTATTACAATTATATTACTTTGTATTTTGTTATTCCATAAATTGGGTAAAAGTTTTATTCCCTCAATCGAATATTGATCTGTAACGTGACGCATAGGTATTATTTTGTATAGTTCCCCACTGGTTGTACCTACCCAGATTACCCCATTAATATCTTCTCGAATTACGGTAACAGATTGTTCACCCAATGTATTGGGTTTTTTTCCCTCTAACTCCAAATGTTTTATAGTATTGTTATTAAGATTCAGTTTATCAATGCTGCCAGCACCATTCCCAATCCATAAATTTTTTTTGCTATCTTCAAATAACGCAGTAATATCATTGTTGCTCAAACCTCTTGTCTCCTTCATACCAGGATGCTTATATCTTTTAAATTTTCCAGTTGATTTATCAAACCGGTTCAGGCCTCCATTCAACGTTCCTATCCATATATACCCGTCCGAACTCTCATAAAGTGACATAATAATATTGCTACTTAAACTGTTTGGATTTTGGGGATTATTGAGATACGTTTTAATTTTGTCCCTTTCCTTATTGAATCGTTTCAATCCCTTATTATATGTTCCTATCCAAAGCTCTTTATCCTTGTCTTCACATAAAGCATAAATTGCTGTAGGGTTTACAGGATTATTTAAATAATGTTTAAAATGATTAGAATTTTTGTTATAAACAAAAACACCACTCGACCATGTTCCAATCCATAAGATACCCGTTTTGTCCTCGAACATAGAATAAATTCGTTGATTTTTTAATTCAACAATCGGCAATACATTTTCAATTTCATTTGATTTCCTTTTTTTTCTATTGAGGATTCTTAAATCTGAATAAAATGGTGCCAGCCATAAATTTCCTTCAGAATCTTCATAAATTGCTCTTATAGTTTCTCCAGATTTTTGATACTTAAGAAAACTATTGGATTTCTTATCAAATTGTTTTAATGTTTGACCGAAAGTCCCAACTAAAACATTTCCTTGGAAATCAATATGCAGTGTGGTAACATCATCTCCGTAAGGTGTTTTGGGATTGACATTCAAATTATTTAATCTAGTGAATTCCGCTTGTTCATTATTATTCATCCTATATAATCCGTTTGACGTCCCAATCCAGATGTTATTTTCATCATCTTCACAAATAGCATTTATCGAATTTCCATTTAAATTAACTTTTGAATTAAAATAATATCGAATAAATTCCCCTGATGAAGGATTGTAATGATTTAGTCCGTTTCTTGTTCCCACCCATATCCAGCCATTATTATCTTCAAACAGTGCTGTGATTCTATTATCACTTATTGAAGATGAATCTTGTTCATTGTGTAAATTATGCAAAAATCTATTAGCAGTCAGGACATACCTATCAACCCCGCCAGCTGAGGTACCAATCCATAAATCTCCTCTCGAATCACTTAACAGACAATTTACTCTATCATTTGAAATTGAATTTGAATCTGTTGAATTATGCTTAAATACTTTGACTGAATAACCGTCATATCTATTTAATCCGTCTGCTGTACCGAACCAGATAAATCCCAAAGCATCCTGCGTTATAGCATAGGCAGTAGATTGTGAAAGACCTTGTTCAATACTTATCTGATCGAATTTTATGTTAACAAGTTGTGAGATACCTTGGAAGGTAAGTGATATTGCAAATAATAATATTAACTGGAATATACGCAACAATAATTCAAATTTTATATTCAATAATGAATATAATAAAGTTATTGAAGTGTAATTTGTGAAGCAAGCTTGTATTGATAATCCCGCCTGTATAATTGTATTTGGTATTTATCTCAAACTAGACAGCTTATTTCTTTGTAAAAACCAATGATATACTTACTCCCTTTCTTTCCTCAAATTCATTTGTCCCAATGGACGCACCCAATCCCACTTTCCAGGGGGTGGGTACAGTCCTCAAAAAACATCACCCTCCCCGTCAGTACCCGTTTTCAGTTCGTCCATTCGTCCAGATTCGGGATTACTGAGAATAAACCCTCTTTCCGCACCTGATTTCTTTGGTTCAAATTTTAGTCCCTTCAGCTTGGCGTATAACTTCACCCAGCTTGTGAAAGTTTTCTGATGAAGTTTACTGTAATCGGGATAAATCTCAATAAACTTTTGATGCTGCTCCTTCTTATCATGTAACTTATCAATCTCAATATCCTCCATAAAATCGACAAATTCTTCAGCAGTAGATTCGACAAGCTTTTTGTGATCGACATTAACTCTCTCGTAATCCACCAGTCCGTTTTGTAAATAGTACAGCTCGCATCTAATCATAAAACTGAAAAAGCTGTTCCATTCCTCCTCGTTCCAATCATCAAAGAATCTTTTCCCGAACTCCATTTCCGGTGTGTATCTGATATTAAAGTAATCAGAAAACTCAAGAATAAATTGCCGTCTCAGTGTTGATTCGTCAACACCTTTAATTGTGTAGTTAGTTGAGAGTAGTATTTTGGGAACGTCCTTAAAATCTACTATTCTTTCATCCTTATTTTTCTTTTCAAAAGCCCAGTTATCCGTTATCGCTGTAAACAATAGTTCAAATGGAAAATTCTTACTTAAATCATTGAACTCAATAATATTCGTTCCGGGTTCATACGACTGTAAAGAAAATCTATCAAACTTAAAATTCTTCCCGCCAAGCCTTAACGATTTTCTCACTCGTGAAATTGCATTCCCAACCAGACTCTTTCCGCATCCGCCATTTGCACCTTCATCTACTTTTTCATCCATAAAAATTATAGCTTTTGCGTTTGCAGGATTTTTATTGTCATGCAGCAAATAACCAATTACGCTAATAAAGGAATTATATCTCTTTTCATCCTCTCTGCATATTAGATAAATAAATTTCTTGAAATCACTTTCTGAATCGCTTAATTGAAAATTTCTGCCCGTTATTTGTTTTTTCCATATCAGTCCGTCAAGCTCTTCATAATTATGAACTGTTATTCCGCTCTTTGTTACTCTGACAAAGCAGTTCTTAAAATAAAAGAAAGCTTCATTCCTTTTATCTCTGTTAAAATTGTTTTCGAGAATATCTAACCACTCAAGGTTCCCGCGGCTGAATAAAGTTGGCGTTTGGTTTATTACTTTGCCCATAATCTTATCAGCAGTTACACCTTCCTCAAATTCTCTCCCGGTATTTTGCATATAGTTCTTTATGCGGTCTTTCATATGTACAGGTTCAACTTCCTCAACTATATTTTTTTCTACATAAACAAATACGTGTTCTTTCCCGAGTTTATATTTCCTGTATCCTAATCTTACCAATTGTTTTATAAACGACTGGCTGTCGATCTTCAGCTTGCTTCCATCCTTAAACCAGAATGTTATTTCACTTTCTTCATTTTCATCAGGTTCTGGATACAGAGTAATTACTTCAGCTTCTTCTGGTTCAAAAATTTGCTCTGTTGTGTCTTTCATTAATCAGCTCCGTTATATCGTTATGATGTTTTAATTTTATTGCTTTGATAGGTTTGTTTAACAGGTTTGTAATTTTATGCATTGCAATTTCACCTGCTTCATCATTATCGAATGCCAAGTATATATCATAGCTTCTTATCAGCTTTATCTGTTCAACCGGAATATTCGTCACTCCGGGAACTCCGATTGCCTTATATCCTTCTTGTTCAAAAATCATAGTATCAAATTCACCTTCACATATAAATAGCTTTTCATCAGGTCGGATTTTGTTTAGCATATCAAAATTGAAAAATCTTTTTAATGTCAGGTTCCCGGAATAATTTGATAGACTTATATATTTACTCAGTCTTTCATTACTTCCAATTATTCTTCCTCTGAGGTAGGTTAATTTATTTTTTTCTGTATAAGGAATGATCAGTCTGTGATAAGAATAAACAAAATATCCTTGCTTATTCATTATACCTGCAATTAATAATTGATCTTTAGTAAAGCAGTCTTGAAGGAACTCGATAGTCTGCTTTTGGTCCTTGATTGAGAACAGTCTGAATCTTTTTATTGTTTCGGGTTTTAATCCTCTCTCTTTTCCAACCAGGTAATCAAATGCTTCATCGTCCAATCCGAAGCAGAATTTTTCAAAAGATTCATATACAAGCTGTTGTATTTCTTTTCTGTCATTCATCAGCTCCCCCATTGCTAATAATTCAGATTTATTTCTTTCTAAACCCATTGAGTATTCCAACACACCCGCTTTCTCATCAAAATATTCCTTTTCACTTTTCAGTATCTCAATTTGCTTTACTTCTTTCTTTTTACTTTTTACTTTAATCTTTTTTCTTCCTCCCCATTTTCCATCATCCCTCCTGCATCTTCCATAATCCAGCCCCAATCTCTCCGCCATCTCCTTCACTGCCTGTTTAACATCTATTCCATAGTAATCCTTATAAAAATCAATAACATCTCCCCAATGATCAGTTGCATAACACTTAAAAGTGTTTGTCTCTCTGTAAAATTTCAGTGACCTGTTTTTTTCTTCCCTGTAAATCGAATAAATAAAATCTTTCCTGGTTGGTCGAAGTCCAAACTCAATTGCAAGATCAACAATATTTATTCTGCTTTTTATTTCATCAATTAAACTCATTTTATCCCTTATAATAGATTGATTGCATCTTTCAGGCTTTGAAGATCAGGATGCGTATAGACCATCGTTGTTTGAATATTTGCGTGTCCTGCTATTTTTTGTACGGCTGGTAAGGGAGCACCATTTAATATCATTTTGGTTATTGCACCATGTCTAAGGCAATGAAAATGTATTGCTTCATCTATTCCGGCTTTCCTGCAAGCTCTCTTAAATCTTTTAGAGAAATAATCTCCGGTAAACGGATAACCATTGCTCTTACAAAACACATAATCGTTTCTGTTTTTAACCCTTTTTTCCAGTTTGAATATGGTTACGGATTTATCCCCTCTTGGGAGGGGAACGGAAGGGGTGGGTTCACTTTCTACTTTATACTTTTTACTTTGCAACTTTTTCAAAAGTATTTCTCTGACTTTTGGATGTATGGGTATGTGTCTTATTTTTCTCCCTTTAGTTTGAAAACTTTTATTTCCTATCGTCATCAGATTAGCATTAAGATTAATATCCTGAAAAGCCAGTTGAGTAACCTCAGTGAGTCTGCATCCTGTATAAAATGCTATTGTTATTGCATCTCTCACAACTTCACTCTCCGTGTTTATTAAAATAATTTCTAACTGTTCCTCAGTTACGAATGTTGGTTTTCCTTGCTGAACTTTTGGAAGAGACACCTTTTCCCAAACGTTCACTCTCAGGTAATTCCACTGCATTCCCTTATTGAACATCGCTTTCAAAATTCTTAAGTAGTTATAAACCCCTAAAGGTGCTTTTCGTTTCAGATGATCAAGAAACTGTTCTGCATCTTTTATAGTTATTGTTTGTATGTTTTTTAACGGTGAGTAATAATTCAGTAAATGTTTTCCAACTAACAACACATTTTTATAAGTCTTAGCTGCTCTGTTTTTTTCAACAAATGCCTGATGTTCATTAATAAAAACCTGCAACGTTATATCAGCTACTCTCCCGGTTAATTTTTCAATTAACTTTTCTGCAAGGTCATCTATGTCCAAATTATTTTTCAATTTTAAAATTCCTGGTCTGCTTCAATTTCCGTTATTAAATCACTCAGCTCATCTATCTTTAATTTCATTTTCTGATATTTAGCGAGCACTTCATAGGACAGCGGAATATCTCTCAGCTTCTCGACCCTTTGTAAAAGCTTTCTAAGATTCACTTCAATTGCGATTATTCTTTCTTTCATTGTTTTCCCAGATTTTATTAATAAAAAAAGCCGTGCTGACTGATTCCCCCTATTTTTGTCAAACCCGAGGTGTCAACACGGCAATAAAAAAACCGTCTACTTTCAGGAAATAATTCCTCAGGCTTGACGGTTACAAATATTATATAAACAATCGATGGAACTGATTCAAACGATTGAAGAAAATTTACATCCTTCTACCCCTTACAAAACTCATTTTCCTGAATGCTTCAGCTACACTTGTAACCTTTGCATCCCAGCCTTGTTCAATTAATCTTTTGGTAACAGCTCTAACAGTTTTCGAAGGTACACTTTCCCCGGTTACCAGTTTATATTCTTTAGCTAAAGGTTCAAGCTCTCTTTGAAGTTCATAACGCTGAAAACTTTTTAGTTCTTTCCGCTTTTCCTCTTTCATTCTATCAATTATTTCTTCTTTGGTAATAGGTTTTCGTTCATACTTCCGGTATGTATCCAGTTCATTTTTTTCTAATTCCTGCTTCTGCTGTATGTCAGATATTTGGCTTGACTTTTTTAACGAGGAAACATTCGGAAAAGTATTAAATAGTTTTAGAAGGGCAATCTGTAAATTATATAACCATATTAACGACTCAAGATATTTTGTCTCTTTTAGTGTAAGTTCATCTCGGAATCCCTCTAATCTGCTAAACATACCATGAATATTCGAATCTGTTAACTCGCACTCAAACAATACCAGTATTCCTTTCTTATTCTTTATTGTAATTCTCTTCATCACATAATCACCAAATCTGTACGTTTCAGTTAGAATGAACCTTAAACTTTCAAACATGGAGGGTTCTCTTAATATTTTTGTCTTTATTTCCTCGATATTATCGAGGTCCTTTTCCGTAAATTTTTTTAAGCTGTAGTTTATTTCCATTTGAATCCGGTTCCTTTTTGCACCAATGTTTTCTACAGGAAAATTCCTGTGCTAATTGACTTATAATATGGGCAGTGAAAGGATCTAAATTCTCAGCGGTATAATTTTAAGGTTATTAAACAAAAGTGGTTTGGTTTTTATCTTATATGGATTTAATCTGTTTTGTTGAAGTGTGACTTTTGAGGTTGGTTTAAATAAGACTTCATTGGGAATGAGATACCATTCCCAGTAGTTATAATGTGTGTAGCTCGCATATTCTCTGAAGTAAGAACTTGATGAACTTACTTCAACAGAATACGTGGGTGGATCAGTTAGGGAGTACTCAGCCCAGAGCTGCAGTAACTCCACATCTGTCAATTGGTTTTTTAATCGCATCATATGCTCCTGAAAAGTTTACAAATAGTATGTTCTGTAATTCAGTCATTGTTCCTCCGTTCAGTATTGTTGCTAATCGTTAATTATTTTTAAGTATTTTTTAATAAACGGTATTTGTTACCGATTTCTAAATAGGAATATTGGAATATTTTTATTTAAAAACAACCTATCCGTGGTATATATTTTGATTTTTTTATTCTTGCAGCATTAGGCATAAATCTATAAGTTGTAGGATATTAATTTCTTTTATATATTGCCAATGCAAGTTTCAAAAATTGACGAAATTGAAAGATTTCTTACTGATTTCAAACAAAAATTAAAGGTTTTTGATGTTGCATATCATCGCTCTGATGATAATACGCAGGCTGTTACGGTGTTGGATATAAACCCTATATTTAGAAATAATGTATTACAGAAATTGACCGTTAAAGATTATTATAAAGGTCCTAATCCGGATCTTTATGATCCCTATGGTTCACCTGTCTGGGAATTTGGAAAGATTGTTAATAGCAAGGAGGTTTATATTAAAATATCACTCGGTACACCAGGTAAGCCGGTTATTTGCAAATCTTTTCATTTACCCAAACGCAAAATTAAATATCCGTATAAAAAAACAGTATAGATAATGAAAAGAATTGTTGATTGTCCTGTATGTGACGGTAAAGCTGAGTTAAAAGCTGAGCAAAAAAAACGTCCTTATCGAAATGAAAAGTTCGATGTGGTCGAACTATACTACAAGTGTAACAGATGTAATCACTCGTTCACTTATAATGAAGTAGATCAGTACAATCTGAATTTGCTTCATAATAGGTATAGAGAAAAATATAATATTCCCTCTGCTGAGCAATTATTATTTGTTCGTTTAACCTATGGATTATCTCAAACAAAGATGTCGGAGGTTCTGGGATTTGGTCCGAATCAATATCGTCTGTATGAATCAGGTGATATGCCGCTCGGTGGTATTGCTACTGTTCTTAGCATGATAATTGAACCTGAAGAATTCAAGAATATCCTTGTTAAAAAGAAAAGTATTTTTTCAGAAAGTGAATTCAAAAAAATTACTGCAAAGCTCGATAATCTTCTTGAACGTGATTATTTAAAGCTGCTTAAGAATATTCTCTTTCCTAAAAACTTTGTGCCCAATAATCTTACTGGATATAAGTTACCCTTTCTCTCCAAGTTTGCTGACATGGTAATTTATTTTTTGGATGCAGCACCTTTTAAAACAAAATTAAATAAACTACTTTTTTATGCTGACTTTGCTCATTTCAAATATTTCGGCAATTCAATTTCAGGGTGTAAATATGTTGCTATTGATTTGGGTCCTGTACCGGATCAATATGGGTTGATATTTGGATTGCTGGAAAAGAAGGAAATTATAAAAACTACTATGTACAAAAATCAGAAAGGCGAATTTGATAAATTTGTTTCTCTTAAATCAATGGACGATGTTCGCTTTACTGGCTCAGAAAAAGAAATTCTTGATTTAATTCTTAGCAGGTTTTCTGATTGTGATACAAATGAAATTATCGAAATTTCACATAAGGAATTAGCCTGGATAGAAAACGAAAAATCTAAGTCAATTGTTGATTATTCTCTTTATGCTCCTCAGCTAATAGCCCTCTAATCGTTCCTGTTTTTCTCACGAATTTGATCGAATTAATCATCTATAAATGTTATTTTAGCTTGTCATCATAATTTTATTATAATGCCTGCAAGATCTAAAAAAAATTTGTTAATAATTTCCTGCTCAGCTACAAAGAAAAGAAAACGCGGTCTAATTAAAGCTTGGGATTTATATGATGGTGGTATATATCGTGTCCTCAAGAAGAACAAAATAAATTTTAATAAGTTTGATATAAAAATAGTCTCTGCGAAATATGGACTAATTAGTCGCTCGACTAAAATTAAATATTACAATCAAAAAATGACGAAAAGAAGAGCGTTCCAATTATTACCTATCATCTTTCCTCAAATTGCTAATTTGCTAAATCGAGATTACAAAAATATATATGTTTGTTTAGGGAAGGAATATCTTTTAGCAACTGGATTGTGTGTTTTGGAATCAAATAGGATTGAAATATTAAAAGGAAGTCAAGGCATTCAAAAACAAAAGATTAAAAATTTAATTCAAAGGCAGAATGGATGACTATTCAAGAAATGATAAGCCATTTAGAATCTATTCCAAATAGTAATTTGGTGTATACTGAACAACAAACAAATATCATTAATCATCGCACTGGTCCTGGCTGGGTTCTTGCGGGTCCTGGTTCTGGAAAGACGGAAGTTTTAACTGTTTTATTATTGAGATTATTGTACGTTGAAAATGATCCAATTCAAGAAAATCGGATTCCTCCAGAATCTATATTCATTACAACTTTTACTCGTAAAGCAGCTCGTAATCTTGAGGATAGACTATCATATTATCGAAATTTCTTAATTGAAATCGAACCCCAATTAAGGAATATTGATGTATCCAAACTACGAATAGGTACTCTTCAAAGTCTATGTAATGATATACTTCAAGAATTTCGCTCACCTTCATATCAAAATGTTAGGCTAATGAACGAATTTGAACAAGCAATGTTTGTTTATCAAAATTCAACTCTTGTTAATAATCAAAATTTGTCATTTTGGAATTCGTTAGACTTTATGTTTAATCGAATGGATTGGCGTAATCATCGATTCTCACCAAACAAATGGGCTAAAACAAAAGCGTTGGTAAAAATTTTTAATAGGATTTGTGAAGACAGAATATCTGTAGCTGATGTCAGAAATGCAGGGGGATATTTGGAAATGGTTGCTGATGCATATGAGGAATATGTAAATCAATTGTCCATTAACTATAGATCAGATTTTTCACATCTTCAAAAGACTTTTTTAGATTTTTTAAATCATCCTGTTGGTTCTCATTTTGTTGAAGGTGGCGAAACTGATTATCAAGGAATAAAGTGGGTTTTGGTAGATGAATATCAGGATACTAATTTAATTCAGGAAGCAATTTATCTAGATTTAGCTAGACAATTTCCTCATAATATAATTGTTGTTGGAGATGATGATCAAGCTTTATACAGATTTAGAGGCGGCTCAGTCGAATGTATGATTAGTTTTGATGAAGCTTGTAATAGTTATCTCAACATACCTCCTCAATCTATTCAATCTTATCCATTAATTGATAATTTTAGATCTCATCCATCAATAGTCAATTTTTGTAATGAATTTATAACATCTTTTCCAGTCATGTCACAACCGGGTGCTAGAGTTCCAGGAAAACAAGACTTAGTACCTAACAGAGTTATTTCATCTGATTATCCTTGCCTAGCTACATTATCTGGAAGAACTATAGAACAGACAGCAAATTTATTTGCAGAAACTGTTATTGGTTTAATTGATAACCGAATAGTACAAACTCCTAACCAAATCTGTTTGCTTCTTAGAAGTACTAGAGAAACGCCACAAAATGCTGGTCCATATGTTAATGCATTGCGTAATCATGGTATTGAAGTATATAATCCAAGGAACAAAGCTTTTATTGAACAGGAAGAAATCCAACTGCTACTTAGTTCAATTATTTCTATACTTGATCCGAATCTTTTATATCTACCTCAACGTCCCGCTGAGATCGCAGATGTAATTGCTCAATGGTTATCAACTTATAATAATTTAATCGAAGTTGATTCCGCTTTAGCAAGGTACATTGCCGAATCGCGAAGAAGAATAAATAATTCTGATTATAATGTTTATTTGGATTCATCATTATCAGAAATTGTATATTATTTATTAGGTTTAGAACCATTTACAACCTGGCTAAATAATCCAAGCAGAAGATATAGGTTAGGAAAATTAACTGAACTATTTGAAAATTATTCTTCAATGCCAGTTCCCAATTATCCAAATGTATCTAGAGGCAGTATTCGATTATCAGGTTCATCACTTGGTGAAATTAGTAGATCATTTATGAGTAACTTTTATTTCTTATTTGTTGGTTACATAGCTCAAAATGGGCTTGATGATGTAGAAGATGAAGAAATAATATCCCCGGTAAATATGGTTCCAATTATGACAATCCATCAAGCTAAAGGATTAGAATTCCCATTCGTTTTTGTAGGTCACGTAAATACTTCTCCGCGAATATCAGATTCGCATTTTCTCGAAGATATATTAGGCCAATATCCTTTAAATGCTGCAAGACGTTTTATTAGACCTCCACAACAACAAAGATCTGAATTGGATTTAATAAGACAATTTTATGTTGCGTATTCAAGACCAGAATTCGCATTAATATTATTAGGAACTGATTCTCAACTTTCTCAAGGTAGAATTCCGTGTGGTCCAAAGACAAATTGGTTAAGACAAAGAACAATAAATATTTAAGGTAATTTATGCCGTGGCAGAGCTATCAAAATTTACAAGTACCTATTTCTAATCAACAAATTATCAGACCACGTCTGAGTTTAACTGCAGATATATTGTCATATCGTTTATGTTCTAGGCAATATGGGTTTTTTGGTAATGATGGGTTTGTACCAGCTCATACTGTACAAATATTTTTTGGAAATATCATTCACCAAGTTTTGGATAGGGTTCATCGTCATTATTCTGGTTTAATTAACAATGTACCTCCAAGGACATTTCCTACCGATAATGATATTGATAATTATTTTATTGAAGTTGAAAATGCTTTAAGAGCACATGGAGTACGAGCAATTAATTCAATAGTACGTGAAAAGGCTTTAAGAGTTATTAAGGCATTTAATAGAATTGAGGGACCGGATTTATATCCAAGAATTTTTGATACTGAATATCGCCTCGAATCAGACAGATCAAATTATGTATTGCGTGGTGTTGTCGATGTATTAGCAGATTCCAATTCAGCTTTACCAGGAGATAGGGAAATTTGGGATTATAAAGGGACTGATAGACCCGACAGTCACGATCAACGGTTAAGAGATTATGAATGGCAGATGTGTGTTTATGCTGAACTATATAGAGTAAAGACAGGTGTTTTTCCATCTCGAGCTATACTATACTTTATCAATGAATTGGATGCAGATCCTCCAATAACTTCAAGACCATCTCGTGCCGTATATGAAGTCAACTTTACTGAATTGAGAATTAATCAAGCTATTGAAAGTTTTCATCAAACAGCACTACAAATTATTCGATGCAAAAACAATCATAGTTGGCCGAATCCAGATCCCAGTCCGCGCGAGGAGACGTGTACAATTTGTGATGTTAGATGGGGTTGTCCTGCTTCTGCTGTCCGTTATAATCTTAGGTATCCTATTCTATGAAATATTTCATCCCAAATTGGGAAGATCGGTTGGACCCAAAATTTAATTTTACTGATGATATATATTCAAAAGGTAGAACAACACCCGTTGAATATGATATTTATGCTCATAATATATTTAGGCAAAAAGCTTACGATGGGGTTTTAATGAGTATGAACATTTTCGGTGACAAGGTTCAGGTAAATGGTGTCGCTGAAATAAAAGGTTACGAAAATAGAACTATTCGCGAATATCTAAAACTAACAGACATTAAAAATAAATACATTAAAACTATGTGCGATTGTGGCGCTTTTAGTTATATAAATGAAGATAGTCCTCCCAAAAAATATAACGTAAGATATATTAGCAAAGTATATAATACACTTGGATTTGATTTTGGTGTATCGGTTGATCATTTGATGCATAAGAACTTGACAATTGAAGATAATGAAGCACGTAGAAAGCTTAGTGTAAAGAATGCAAAAAAATTTATTGAGCATTTTAATAAAAATGAATATTCATTTATACCGCTGGGAGCTGCTCAAGGATATGATTTTGATTCGTATCGTAAATCTGTTGTGAAACTCGTTGAATATGGCTATACACATATCGGATTGGGTACATTAATTCCTAGAAGTGATGTATTCATAATACGTCTATTAGAAAACCTTCAAGATTTAATTAAAAAAAACAATATAAAAATTCATCTATTTGGTGTTCTTCGAAAAAACAGTTTAAAAGATTTTAATAGATTAAGGGTTAATAGTTTTGATAGCGCTTCTTATCTTAGAAAAGCTTGGCTTCGATCTGATAATAATTATTTAGGCTCTGATCTTAATTGGTATTCAGCTATAAGGGTTCCAATTACTCCAGATAAAAAGGATGAAATGACACGCTCAGAAAAAATCACTACTACAAAACTTAAAAAACAAGAATCTAATATTCTGCAAATGTTGAATGAATATGATAAAGGAAATGATAGGATATTAGATGAACTTATACACACTACTAGTGAATATGATAGCCATTTGGACAGAGCATTTGAATCAACAAGCAAATATGAACAAAAATATCGTGAGGTTTTAGAAAGCAAAATTTGGAAAAAATGTGATTGTGAGATGTGTAAACAAGCTGGGATTCACATTATTATTTTTAGAAGAACTAATAGAAATAAAAGGCGAGGATTTCATAATACTTGGACTTTTTATAACAATTATTTAATTGGTTAATTTTATGAAAATTGCTAAAGAGTTTCATTGGGAAATGGGTCATAGGCTTCCTAATCATCCTGGAAAATGCAAAAATATTCACGGTCATTCGTATCGAATGATGATTGAACTTGAAGGAAAGTTAAACAATGAGGGGATGATAATTGATTATTATGATTTAAAAAAAATTGTCACTCCCTTGGTTGAAAGAGTAGATCATTGTTTTATGGTTGATTCTAGTGATTCAACCTTAATTCAAGTTTTAGAAAAGATTAACTCTAAGATGGTGATTGTCAATTATCCTACAACAGTTGAGAATATTATTAATTATTTTTTATCAGAATTAAAATTATTAAAATATCCCTCTAATATTACTTCAATCAAAGTTAAAATCTATGAAACTGCTTCTAATTATGCTGAAGAAAGTTTAAGAATTCCCTGAAATAATAATTTAATTTATTGCCATAAGTAGTTGCTTTCTCTCTTTACCCGTAATTTTAAATAAATCAAATATATATTCATCTACGACATTATAATCTGAATTATTTTGCAAAATTTTATTCACAATATCCTGGATTGTTTGAGATTCACTATGTGATAAAACCGGAAATGGTAATGTTTCTAAGTGACTTCTTAAAACTTTAATTGAATTAATTTTTTTTTGGTATATAAACTGAAATAAACTTGAATTTAAAAATGCTGCAAATATTTTTATTGGGAACCCATCAATTTGAGGTATTAGAATATTTGCGCTATTTAATGTGAGCCTTTGTTTATCGTCAAAAGCAAAGATTAATTTATTTGATATAAACCTGTAAATGAGTTTCTCTTTTGCTCTGTATTTTTCGACTGGTGCTACTTGCTGGAATTTACTCGGAATAAATTCAATAAATCTCTTTACATCATTCAGTACATATTTATTAACATCTGAACCTCTGTAAATAGGTTCCATATTTTTATATTTAATTTCACTAACGTACTTGCTGTTGTCACCGGTTACTATTCCTAACGCCCAGTCTGCATTATTTTTTAATGTCAAATGTTTATGGTTGTACACTCTATCCAATATTTTTTCTTCAATTGGATTTAAGTGAATATCAAAAATGTTATCGTTGTTATTTTCAAATCTGTTTTGATATACTTTGTAATTGTTATTCGGAAATTTGATATGAACCTTGTTTCTGTTTGGTTTTGTTTTCTTTAAATCCAGTCTTATTACTTTAGTGAAAACATTTTGGAAAACTCTACCTAATGATTCAATATTGATTATTTCAAAATTCTTAAGAATATATTTTCTAATATCACTATGTGTTTTAACATTTAAAATCGACTCAGGAAGTATAAAAGATAATACCCCTCCTTTTTTTAAATATTCATACGATTTCACAATGAAATACGAAAATGATTCTAAGGACTTAATTTGTGGATAGTAAGAATTTAGCTTATAAATATCTTCTTTTGAAAAATGAACTCCCCACGGTGGATTTGTAGTAATTAAATCAATTTCGTCAATCGGAAGGTTATTAGAAAATAATCCATTAAAATCTAAAAGAGTATTTAAATAATAAATATTAGGTTTGAAGTCTTTATCAGAAAACTTAACGATAAGGTTAAATTTTGCAATCTTTGTTGCTAAATAATCAATATCAATTCCATACAGATTTTCTGGATTCTTTAATCTATTACCAATTGTAAGTAGAAACTGACCTGTTCCACAGCAAGGATCCAGTACTTTTTGATTTTCAGTAACATACTCGTTACTTATTTCTTCAATGATTTCTTTTGGAGTATAATAAGAGCCTCTTTTTGATTTAGTTCCTTCATGTAATACTGACTGATAAATAATCCCTAATACATCAATAGATTTATCCGGTAAATCAGTGGAAAGTAGAATAGAATAATCATTACTAATTTTTTTCAAATCTAACTTTTGAATCCACTCTTTTAACTCAGTAAGTACATATTCGTTTTCAAAATTTTTCGATTTGAATTCTGTAATTTTATTCAGTTCAAGAGTACTGAGGAACTTATTTCTGTAAAGAAAATTTATTGTTAGGAATAGAAGCGATAAATCAATATTAAAATTATTTTTGTTAATTATATTAGTTATGGTATTAATATTTTCTATTTCGTCATCTACTACGTGTTCTCCGGGAATAAATTTTTTCTTTGCATTTCCTTTATTAGCTCGAGTTTTCAATCTTCCTAATTCACCAGATTCAATTTTATCTTTTAGTAAATAAATATCTTCTGTTTCAAAACTGACACTTCCATTATTCTTAATTGGACTAAGATATTTATGCCTTATCCAATTTCTGGCTGTTGCAACCGAAATACCTAAAATAGAAGCAGCGTTTTCAATTGAAATTTCTTTATTTAGTTCTATATTCATTTGCTCAGGCTATCTAATAATTCTTGGTAAGTTATGGTTTTATATAAATAATTATCTAAATGAGTTTGTAAGGTTCGGTCATTTATGTGAAATTGCCCTTCACCTATGTTTCCTTTATGCTGTTTGTCTGAATAAAATATCTTTGTCCCTATTTCATCTTTTTTAATTTTAAATATTACAATCTTATCATAAAAAAACATTCCATAATATAAAATATCAAATTCCTTTTTCTTTACTTGTTGAATATTGCAATCAAATTCTTGGTTTTTCCAATCATCAAAATTTACTGATCTTCCTTCCATACTTGACTCCCCAATAGCTTCAAGTATGTTATCTTCAGTAATACTTGCACTTGCTTTTTTTTGAACAGTCGAAAATTTTACCTCAACTCGATGGTTGTTTATATCATCATATAAATCGTGAAATAAATTTTGTCCTTTTTTATATTTCATCATTCTTTTTATCATAACCTCAGCAACTGTCCCCATTCTTCTTGTTCTGAGGTTGAATATGCCATCACGTAATTGTTCTGCTGTCATTTTCTTACCAGAACTTCTCCGTATTTTCGAATATAATTTTAAAGAGAAGCCTAATCCTCTCATTATACCACTCATATATACTACCTTTTTTCAAAAATCAAGATACTTATTATAACAAATTTCTTTAAAATATAACCTTCATACAACAAAATTTTTTATTAGTGTCCATATTTACGTTCGATTATATTATGAAACTTCATTCATAAAAATTTCCCAATCTAAAAAACCAAACTTTTTAGAAACTAATTTTGCACTAGTAATCAATAATTCATCAATATTTTTGAAATACGATACCAAAGCCTTAACTTCATCTTCACATTGATTTCCATAAGCATTAAAAATCGCACGAGACATTGCCTTTGAATCTCTTTCTTTACTTGTTAGTTTCCCATTAAAATAACTTTTGTATTTATTAAAAATTCCAACATAATATGCCCATGCATATAATAACTCACCGCTTGGTTTTGAAGGATTTTTAGAACTTGCGTATAAATACTTATCCACGTTAATATCACTTGCAATAATTTTAGATAAGAATACTTTTGATGCCTTCATTCTACTCATTTTAAATTCCGAACAGGCATTAGGATTATTATTTGTCTCTGAACAATATTTCGTACTATGATCAACAAATTTTATTTTAGTATTGTTATTAATAACAAAATCAGCTTCAATCATAAATTCAAGACAATAATTGTTATTATAATAGCTTTTATTATTTTCTTTATCATACCACCAAGGCCCATCACCTAGAAAAGGATCATAAATTTGATATTTGCTATATTTATTTTCTGTATTAAGAATTCTGCAAGCATCAATTTTGTTTTTAATCGCTTCAACCCAATAAATATTTTTACCCTTGATAAGTTTTTTTAATGAGATATCAAAACTTATATTTCCATATCTGGAACCGTTGTACCATTCGTTTGGTGAAAACCAATTTACAAGAATTCTTTCTAATTTTAGTTTACTCTTATCAAATACAAGTGATGATTTTATTTTACTATCACTTATTATATTTATAGCTTTATTTATATGTGCTATATGACTTACCTTTCTAAATGATACACAATCTCTATTATCCCAATTTTCTTTCTTTGAAGGTTTTCCAACTTTGTATTTTTGCCATTCTTTTTTCATCTACATATCTCTATAAACCAAATTGTTATTGTAAAAATATGCATCCATCCAATAAAAATCCTTTCTCTCAAGTTTTAATCAACAACCCATAAATCACTAATCGCCATAATCAAAAATAATTGCTCAATCATTCCGTGTTGTATTGAACCAATACTCATATCAATCGCAAATATTTTTTTAAATTAGACCACAAAATAAAGATTCGCCTCGTTCTTCGGCTCACTCTATTTTGCACTTTGCAAACCCTCCGGGTTTATTTAATAAAATAATCCCACAAACACTTATTTTATTGGCTTCAAAGCAAATGTGAACTTTCCTTTCGCTTTGCTCAATCCAGGTTCACGGCAGCCGTAAATATCCAAACAAGTTGGATATTTCCTCGCTGCTGCTTTTTAGCTCATTTTAAGTAATAAATCAGGGGGGAAAAGAATACCCATCGGGCTGTTTGCTTTGACAAGCAATGTTCAGCAAGTTTCAAAACTTTTAACATTCGCTCCGGTCTCGACTGACAGCTTTTGCATTTAGTTTCATTCACTCATCCGCTACATTCCATTTCGTGACAATAGTATTTTTTTCGATTTTTTTTGGCTCTATTGTCTCTTCATTCCATCCTGCCTACCGAAACGGCAGTGCAGGCAGGTCCGCTACTTCGATTCATTCAACTAAAAGCGATGTTTGCTGTTCAACTTTTTTGATAACAAAAAAGCTAAACTTATCGCAAACAAAAAGCTTGCTCGCCTTTGCTCATTAAGTTTTACAAACTTGCTTTACAAAATTTTGACAAATTTTCAGCCCTCACTCGTAAAGGAAAAAGAGGAAGGAATCTTTATTGGTAGTGTTAAGGATTACATTTTCTTGACTCAGTTCATCAATACATTTGACAGCCAGTATTACATAAGAAACATTATATAACTAACTAATCATCTTAACTGAAGCTTGTCTTTCTCTCTAAGTCATATAATGTTGGCTTATGTAAACTCGGCACATTACCTAATCAGCTCATCTTTCGTTCCGCTCCGGCACAAGTGTTAAGTTGTTCCTTCGCTTCACTTGTTTGTGTAACTCTGAACAGAACTCTCTTAAGGGCTTCAGGCTTCCACCCACCCGCCCCCAGCCTTTCGCCCTTTGATGTTGGTAGTGGCATCTGATTATTGTTTACCGAGTTCAAAGTCTGTATCCTGAAGATTATATCGTTTCTTGAAATAATCTTTAGTGAATGTTACTCCAATCTCACTTAGTATTTTATCTCTGTCCGCACTTTCCTCAACAATGGCTTCTTTCTTATTCAGCTTTATTCTTGGAAGTGGAATATCTCCAATATTCAGTTTAACATAGTACTCGAGCAAAGTATTCAATGATCTCTCAACAAGCTTCTTATCACTCACTCCAAGATAGGAAAGCATTTCTCTGTGTATCTCAGATGCTTTGTAAGAACCAACACCTTCAATCTCAGTTGTAAGCGTTACGGTTAAAACCGCTTTACTGATTTCTTTGTTATGAAAGTCAACTAATCTTTCGTAAAGTTGTCCAATATCGTATTGTGGTGATTCTTTCAGCTCGATTCCAAGTGTTTCCTCAAATATTGTGATGTTATCTTCAACCATTTGTTGAAGCTGGTCAAGGAATTCATCTTTCTGTGTTTGTGTAAATGTATTGGGGTAACGTCCAATAAGGTAAGGCATTCCATATCGTTCCATCATCAACTGCCAGAAATCTATTCCGCCTCTTTTCAGCTGAACCGGCCAGTAGCACTTTGCAAGTATTCTTTCCCCGTAAGGATTAACATAAGTCGGCTTGTGCTGTGTTAATATGAATTTGTATTCCGGTAGCTTTTGTCCTTCTTCAAATAAATAATGTCCGCTCTTGAATGTTCTCATTCTTATTTCGTTCTCTCTCGTAAAGATGAACCATTCCTGTGGCTTGCCAATAACATTAACAGGAATTATTTCTTTTCCGTCTTTCTCCCACATCACTTCACCAACCGTAAACCCGAAGAATATCGCATCGAGTGTATCACTAATAATATCTGTTAATGGCAGTTGTCTTACTATTTGTATTAATCTTTGCTTTATCTTTTCATTAGCATCAAACTCAAGCTCCCAGCCCATCTGCTGAACCTGCATTTTCCTCTGTTGTATTGTAGCCATCAGGTGAGGATCTGTCAGTAAGTCTCTGTAAATCTCAAAATCATAATTATTTTCTTCAAGAATTTTGTCAGGGTCGGGGAGTGCCTTATAAAAATTACTGAACGCATCCAGTTTATCTCTGGTAGCTTGTTCACTTAGTAAGTATTTTCCTTTTCCGTTTTTCATTTTTCCCCTTATAGATTAAATGTTTTCTATATCTTGAAGCAGTTCCGCTTCTCGGTTTGTGTTTAATGCTCGTTAAATCAGCTGTGTCATTTCCTTTTTGTTGCAGTAAAAATTGACTTACAGAATCAACTATATCATCAAATTCACCATTTGGAAATTCTTCAATCTCATCAGTAAAATCTTTAAGCCAGTGCTTATCTTTTGGTAGAATAACTCTTCCTGCTTCTATAATCGGTGATACGCTGTGAACTCTTGCAATTTTATCCTGGTCAACTTTTATTGCTTTAATCGGCAGTCTTGTATTTCTCTGAAGTTCCTGCAGAAGACTTTGCCCGCTTGCTTTATCCTCAATCAGTATTTCGTTTGCTTTGTGCAGTCCATAAAGCTCAACTACTTTTCGTTTTAGTTCCGGGAACTCAACCCGTCCCTTCCACATATCCAGTAAGTAATAAGCATTTACACCAACTAGCCACGTTGTGCAAACTGAAAAATCATTCTCCTGATTTTTCTTAAATGCTGTATCCCAGCTTTGAACTTTCTTCAATACTCTTTGCTCATACAACTTGTTTTCATCATCATAATATCGCCACCAGTCGTGGTTTATAATCCCGCTTGTTTCGGCATCTACAAACTTTCCGTTTATTTCTTGTTCCCGCAGAGCAGGAGAGATTTCTTTCACAAGCTCATCAATCTCTTTCGGGTCCAGTAAAGGATTATCGTAACTCGTAAAGTTGAACGATTCCCAATCTTTACTCTTTCTTTCAAATAGTTCATAGAACAGATGCCTCTCTTTTGTTCTCTTAACTGTTTTACCTTTTGGGGTGCCTCCAATCATTACCTTAGCTTTATAATCCAATATCATTGGCAGTATTGATTCAGTCCACAGGTTTCTGTTTTTCAGAACTATTCCAGCTTCATTTATTACAATCAAAGCATATCCGAATCCTTCAATATTTTCCGGGTTGTCAGCACTTCTAAAATCACAAACACTGTTTCCAATTTTTAAGTCATTTCTGTTAGTCCGGTATTTCCATATATTTTTAGGAAGTGTTTTTAATACAGGTACAAAATATCTCTCAACATATCTTTCTATGTTGCCGTAAACAGTATCAACCCAAAGAACAGGTGAAACACCTTCAAGCATCTGTTCAATAATGTAATTTGCAAAACCCCGTGTCAGTCCAAACCTTCTTCCTTTAGCGATAACTTTAAAACGAGCCCCACTCTCAAATAAAATCTTTTCTTGATTCTTATGGTACGTTATCTCAAATTCCAAATTCCTCATATTGCCTACTGCTTACTGCCTACTTGCTTTCTCTTTATCATTATCTGGTAGTCTCCCGTCTCAACAACCTTCTCGCTCTGGTCTAAATACTGCTTCCCAAGCCAGATCAGCATAGCTACATTCCCGCTCATAGCCACATCGATCTGCTTCTTCTTAAGTCGCTTTCTAAGATTGGCTCTCCCTTTTGTCAGAAAATTCTCAAACTTCCGTTTCAATGTTGAATCATCATACCCCAAAGCTTCGGCAATTTCTTTATTGGTTAGTCCGTAGGAAGCCAGTTTTTCAATCTGTTTTTCGGTAGGTAAATCCTGTTTGCCCCTCATTTTTAACAAACCCCCTTAAAAAATTAGGAATATTATATTAAATTCTTTAATTTATTAGGTAATATACGTAATTGACTTGATATATTAAAGTCAATTCGTTATATTGCATTACAAATATTAGTTTTTATGTCATTTTAGCCTTAATTATTAAGGGGGAAGAAAATGCAATTCGAAATATTCCGTACAGGAAAACACACGAGCGATAAAGGGATAACAAAAGAGTATTCTCTTGATGATCTCAACTTTATTGCAACTTCATACAATCCAGGGGAGGATGAAGCTCCAATCGTAATTGGTCATCCAAAGGATAACGACCCTGCATTCGGCTGGGTTAGTTCTTTGTCAGTTTCAGAAGATGGTAAGCTTTTTGCAGATGCACCCGATGAAAAACTTCACCCGGATTTTCTTAAAGCACTTCAGGATGGAAGCTATAAAAAAAGAAGTATTTCACTTACTCCCGAAGGCAAACTACGTCACGTAGGATTTTTAGGTGCAGCTAAACCAGCAGTTAAGGGTCTTGCAGATATTCAGTTCACTTCCGAATCATCAGTTGTTTATGAATTCGATGAACTTAATAAAGTTGAAAAGGAAAAAGAAACAATAGAAGCACCCATTCAAAGTACTCAATCCTATCAAACCTTGAACCTTGAACTCAAAAATCTTAAAGATTCTATTAACGCATTAAATAAAAATTTCTCTGAATCCGAACTTGCTTCAACTAAAGATTCTATTTCAAAAATCAATTCTCAATTGCAGTCAATCCAGTCAAAGTTGTCAAACTCAGATTTTAGTGACTTGCTTGATGATAAAGTTTCGGAAGGAACTTTGACACCTGCTATTAAAGAAAAAGTTCTCGAAATCTCAAATTTTATGTTGCAAACCTCGTCTTCAGACGGGAAATCGCAGAACTTCTCGGAAGATTTTTCACCCGAAGGTTTTCAGTCGGAGGTGAATAAAAAGTTAGTCTCGCTTGTTAATGCATTCCCTAAGATAATTTTTTATGAAAACTTTGCCGAGAAGCCGGAAGAAGAGAACTTCAAAGATGACAGCTTTTTAGGAATGGAAGTAGATACCGATTCTAAACAGCTTCACAAAAAAGCTTTGGCTTTAATGAAGAAGGACAGCATTACATATTTAAACGCTGTAACAAAATTAATTCACAATTAACTTTATACTTTTTACTTTAATCTTTTATCTTGATTAAAAGGGGTTTAAAATGAGCACACTTCAAAAGAAAAGAGTTGTAGATCAGGTTTTAACCAATATTGCACGTGGGTTTGTTAATGCTTCTCACGTTGCGCAGCATCTTTTCCCGTATGTATCTGTCAGCAAGGAAGGCGGGAAGATACCTCAGTTCACAAAAGAAGCATTCAAGATTTACAACACCGAAAGAGCAATAAGGGCAAAATCCAACCGGATAAATCCTGAGAACAGGGATACAATAGATTTTGTTTTAACCGAGCACGATCTTGAATATCCTATTGATTATCGTGAGCAGGATGAAGATGTTTTTCCGTTAAGAATTCACGCAACTAATGTTG
Organism: uncultured Ignavibacteriales bacterium; assembly: GCA_963715745.1. Classification (GTDB taxonomy): domain Bacteria; phylum Bacteroidota; class Ignavibacteria; order Ignavibacteriales; family Ignavibacteriaceae; genus CAWGJF01. The sequence goes on along the minus strand of OY970271.1, from coordinate 2,801,409 downwards.
TAACCGATGGAATATCTTTAAGATTAGAAAAGCTTGCTGCTGATATAGTCCAGAATTTAACAACTTATCCGACAGGGAATAAAGTTACTCTTGCCGCAGGTGATAAATTTACTAATACTTCAAGCGATCCGTTCCCTATTTTCGAGACTGCAAAAGAAGCAGTCCGGGGAAAGATTGCACAGCGTCCTAATGTTTGCGTGATTGGTGCTTCTGCTTACAGCGCACTTAAAGAACACCCGGCAGTATTGGACAGAATCAAGTACACTCAAAAGGCTGTTATTACGCCTGAACTTCTTCGTCAGCTATTAGATTTTGATGAACTGTACGTGGGGGATGCAGTTTACGCAGATGATTCAGGAACCTTCAACGATATATGGTCTGATAATGTTGTAATAGCATTCGTTCCCAAAGCAATGAAGGATGTTGGTCGTTCATATTACGAACCTGCTTTTGCATACACACTTAGAAAGAAAAACAATCCTGTAGTCGATAGCTACACAGAAGGAGGCAAAGTTGAGATAATTCGTAATACAGATCTATTCGTCTCTAAAGTAGTTGGCTCCGATGCAGGCTATTTAATAAACGATACAAACGCTTAACAATAATTAAAGTCTCCTCCCTGGAGGAGATTTAGAGGTGGGTATGAAATACAAAGTAATTAATTCAGACATATACTTAAACAAAAAAATCATTCCTGAAGGTTCAGAAGTTGAGCTGACTAAAGAGCAGACAAAAGGAATAGAAGATTTTCTCATTCCAGTAAACGTTGAAAGCCTGCCTGCCGAAACTTCAGTGAAGGCAGGTCATTCTGATCCCGCCTTGGCGGGAGAAGAATCTTTCTCTAAGGGTGAACCCGAACAAAGTGAGAAATCGAAAACAAATATTAAAAAGAAATCAACAAGGGGTAAAAAATGAAAACCGAACAGCCAATTTTAATAACAACAGTAAAAGCTAAAGTTGATCTTGCCAAAAACTTGTTTATTGCTTTCGATGGTGATATTTGCGGTAATGCAGCTAAAGCTTTAGGTGTTAGCAATGCAGAAACAGACTTGGGTGAACAAGCTCCGGTAACTGCTAAAGGAATTGCACTCGTTTTATCAGGTAATTCAATCACCTTGGGTGATAAAATCCAGTCTGATGCTTCAGGCAAAGCAATAACTTTTTCTTCAGGTGAAGCCAATGGTTTTGCTTTGGATGCTGCTACAGGTGCCGATGAATCTATTCGCGTAATGCTTGTTTAATTTTTAGTAGGGGCTGAAATGAAATTTAGAACTCTTTTCTTTCTAATCATCATTGCATTCACTTCAAGTTCGTATAGCCAGTGGTGGACTTCAGGTGGTAACTTAATTTGGCCTTATGGTAATGTTTCTATAACGAAAGGTAATCTATCGGTTTCAGGCAATATTCATTCTGATAGTATTATAACTTCTTCAAAATTCCAGCATATAATATTATGGTTTTCAAAAAACGGAGATGATCAGGAATTAAATGTAACAGTTTACCGCAATGATACCGGTACAACAATAGATTCCGTTTATTGGTCTGGTGGTACTTATGGCAGCAGTCAATTTATTGTTTTTTCAGGTAGTGTTGTAAATGCTTCTACTCAAACTTTATACTATAATTATTTCAACAGCTATACATATGCTGATACAGGATATGTTGATACTCATTTATATGCTACTCGTTCAGGTCTGAATAATAGAATCCTGTTACAATTTCGGAATGCTCAGAACAACGCAATAGATCTATTTTCTGGTTCATCATATATTGATTTTGTCATTATTCCTAATACCATTGCTGATTCATATTACTATTCTTGGTAATTAAAGGAGGTACAAATGAATTTTCTATTAGACTTCGTCTCTAAGACGAGTAAAATATTATTCTTTCTTCTAATTGTTGCTCTTTCTTCCAACTCTCACGCTCAATGGTGGACTTCTGGTGGTAACTTAATCTGGCCTTATGGTGATGTTTCAATTACTAAAGGAAGTCTTAATGTTGGTGGTTCATTAAATGTTACTGGTAGGTCAACTTTTCTAAATGATGTTATTGTTTCTAATGAAACTTATTCTCCCATTCGGTTTCGTAATATTGATGAATCTCCTATGCTTGAACTTAATCCAAACGACCTTGCAGTTACTTTAGGTGATATAGATTATATCAATGCTGGCACAAAAATTTTCGTAGATGATCGCCACCAGCTTATCCGTCTTTATACAGCCGATTCACTTTTAGTAGATTGCTTCGGCACATTGCTTATAGGTGATGCTTCTAATCTGCAGTACGGTACTTTAATTTCTGTTCTTGATGAGAATAGAAAAGTCAATATTAATGCTGACTCAGTTAATATTTCTGGCAACCTTAATTTCGGTGGAATAAAAGAATATGTTGCCTTTGTTACCTGGCATTCCTCTGGTCCACCAACGGTTAATGTTATTAAAAATACTCTTGGTGATACAATAACCTGGACAAATATTGATGATACTGGGACATTACTTGAAGCTTCAGCTAATACTAATGTTTTTACTATTAATAAAACTTCCAACTTCTCAACTATTTGTAATGATTCTGATGTAAGTAAATATCTGATAGGCAAAAGAGCTAACAATACGGTTTATTCAATCTATTCTTGGAATGCCGCCGGTGATTCACCGGTTCAGGTTGATAATTTTCAATTTCTTTTCAAGGTATCTGTCTATCCTTAATATTTAATCAAAATAAACCTGTTCGTTTTAGCCACAAGGCTTCGCCTTCTGAAGCTCTCTCACAGGCTTATTTTTATATACCGGTAAAATAACTGCTCCATTCTCTTAAAAAGCGTTTGCTTTTGATGTTCATTCCTCTGCCATTTTTTCCTCTATTAAGCAAATCTTTTTTGCCCTTTTTATTCAATTTGCTGTATGGTAGTTCCAACTAAAAATATTCAATTAACTTTTCTAATTGTCTTTACTTTGCCGGGTAAAGGCAAAAAGTATCACCAATCACTTCGTTAACGGCAATCCTTTTCGCCTTTCCTTTCATCAGTTAAACAAAAAGAAAAATAATTAAGGGGCAAAAAATGTTTTTTTTGACAGGATACTATATCAACTAATGAAAGGTGTTAAGCTATGATGGAAGTAAATATACCAGGTGTAATTATAAAAACTGAATTGTTCCCTAAACACAACTGTAAAGAGAATTTACGAGTTACTGAAGAAACTTTTTCGTATGTCAATGGTCGTGACGTAGTTATTAGTCGTTATTTCAGATGCAAAATCTGTTCAAAGATTTTTGAAGAATATAATCCAAAGGGATTGGATAAATAATTTTAATTAAGTTATCTTTGTTTACAATGTTTTCTAACCAACTAAATCACTCATTCTATAATTCAATTCTCAGCATGGAGTTACTCCATACCAACTCCATACCACTCCATACCGAAGTAAGCGGGATTATTGGAAGGTTTAAAAATGAAAAAAGCCCTAATACAAACTGTATTATGGCTTTTAAGTGCGGGGCCGACGAGACTCGAACTCGCGACCTCCTGCGTGACAGGCAGGCGTTCTAACCAAGCTGAACTACGACCCCATTATTTTTAAAAACGAATCCAAATATATGCGCTCAAATTGCTAAAATCAATAACATTTCTAACTATTTTCTTCTTTTTCACCAAATGAAATTCCAACCGATTTTGCAGCAAAAACTGATTGGTGTTCCGGACTTACAAGCTTTTGTCTAGCTATTGCATCTTCAATTTTTACGTTTTTGATTTCAGTTCCTTTAAGTGCGACCATTCTTTTAAATTTTCTTTCTGCTGCTAACTGTATTGCAAAACATCCGAATTTTGTTGAAAGAATTCTGTCAAAAGGTGTCGGGCTTCCACCTCTTTGAACATGTCCAAGCACTGTCACTCTTGATTCACGACCAGTATTTCTTTCAATATTATCTGCCACTACTTTTCCAATTCCGCCTAGTTGTATGGGATCTGTTCTTTTTATATCCATTGCTTTTTTGACTATTTCTCCACCTTCGGGTCGTGCGCCTTCAGCAACACAAACCAAACTAAATTTTTTACCATTCAGTTCACGTTTATGAATTTTGGCATAAACAGCTTCATATGAAAATGGAATTTCGGGAATGAGAATGATATCAGCCCCGCCAGACAATCCTCCATTTAAAGCAATCCAGCCGGCATATCTACCCATAACCTCTATTACAATAACCCTGTGATGAGAAGATGCAGTTGTATGCAATCTATCCAGTGCTTGTGAAACAACATACACAGCGGAATCATGTCCGAAAGTTTGATCAGTTGCTTCAAGATCGTTGTCGATTGTTTTTGGTACTCCAATAATATTAATACCCATTTCAGACAGCTTATTACATATATGCATTGTTCCATCACCACCTATTGCAATGATTGCATCCAGGCCCCACGCTTTATAATTACGAAGTACATATTCGGATCGATCAACAATTTCAATTTTGTTATCTTTTATAACAGGCCAATGGAATGGATCACCTTTATTGGAAGAACCTAATATCGTTCCTCCGCGACTGAGAATTCCTGATACATCCTCATCTCTTAGTTCTTTAGCTTTGCCTTCAACAAAACCTTCAAAACCATCCAGAATTCCATAAACCGTCATTCCATAATCCTGTGCAGGTTTTGTTACTCCACGAATTACAGCATTAAGACCAGGACAATCTCCTCCTCCTGTTAATACTCCAATTCTCCTGATTTTATTAGTCATTTATTTCTCCTGAAAAAACATCTTTATGCGATAAGTTTTGAATTTTTAAAATGCAACTTAACTAATTTATTAAATTCTTCTTTCGTTAATTTATGCTTTAAAACACTAGCAGTTTCATTAACATTAGTACTCGCACCTTTCGGCAATGGAAAACCAAATTCTTTATTTTTTTGATGAAACCAATCTATGACCTTTTCTCTGGCAAGAATTGAAGCAGCAGCGACAGCTGTATATCGTTCAGCTTTATGATATTGATGTAAGATTACCTGTCTTCCTTTTTCCATCAAAGAATTTTGAATAAGCTTTTCATTTCCAAATTTATCGCTTATTGCTTCTTTGGCATCTGTTTTTAAAATCAAATTCTCAAGCACTCTTGAATGTGCCCAGGCAAGTAGTCTGTTTAAGTTTCCAAATTTATCATATAGTAAATTGTATTTTTCAGGAAAGATAGAAACAACATCAAATGATTCACCTAAGGCAATTTTAATCTTTTTCGAAATAACTTTTATTAATTTATCATTTAATTCTTTACTGTCCCGAACATCCAGATCTTTCAATAATTTTTTTGTCCTTTCATTGACAAATACCCCGGCAACAATAAGAGGCCCAAAATAATCACCTTTTCCAGATTCATCAATTCCTATGTATTGATTTGGTTCTTCTACACTCGTGTCTATATTATCGAACAATTCTTTACCAAATATTAGTTCTTTGACATTATTATAAATTTCTTGTTCAGAATTGCCCTGAATGACTGTTTTTATGCCTTTCTTTCCAAAATATACTAGAATTTTAACGTTTTCAGAATGCTTTAAAACCTCAATAGAGAAAGCAAATCCCTCTTTTTTAGGTTCTGTTGTTTTATAATTATTCTGGCTCAGCTTTTGAACTAATTCATTTATATTTCTAAAAGCTGATTTTTCAATTTCATTCATTTAATTAAAAGAACATACATAAGAAATAATAAAAAAATCATTGAATTTGACTGGAGTAAATTTTAGTTTAACACAGAATTATTATTAAGGAAAAACAATGAAATCATATAATTCATATAACTTTATAAACTTTTTGACTACAAATATAGTTATCATATTACTTTTTTCAGCAGGAAATTTATATTCACAGACAAATCAAAGTAATAAACTTGATGAATCGAAGATAAAAAGCCTTGCATCAAAATTAGAGAAGAAAGTTTTGTTAAGTGAATCGCAGACTAAATCAGTAGAAAATATTCTGATTAATTATGCTGCCGAATTAGCAAAGTTTGAATCCAGCAATTCAACATCAGAATTTTCATCTAAGCAACAATTGGTTGAAAGCTTTAACAGTAAGTTAGTTTCACTACTTGACGAAAAACAGAAAATGAAGTTTGATATAATTAAAGATAGCTGGTGGGGGAGTGTATTTTCAGAAGAAAAAGATTAAAATCTATAACAAATTTGTTTTAGAAAACCCGGTTATTTTATACCGGGTTTTTATTTTTAAAGATAATAATTAATGAAATTATTTTTTATTAAATGTTTAAACAAAAAAAGGGCTGCCATTTCTGGCAGCCTCTCCCCTGAACAAAACATCCAGGTTAATTTAAATTTGATCTTTTACTTCATTAGAAGCATCTTTTTAACTTGCATAAAGTTTCCAGCTTGCATTCTGTAGAAGTAAACTCCGGAAGCATAAGTTTTTGCATTCCATTCTAAAGAATAATTTCCTGCAGCACTAAAACCATCATACAATACTTCAACCTGATTACCAATTGCATCATATATTACAATTCGAACATTTGACTGTTCAGGAACCGTATATTTAATTGTAGTTGATGGATTGAATGGATTAGGATAGTTCTGTGCCAATTGATAGTTCTGTGGAGTTCCGGTATCATCTTTAGGATAATCTACTGATACTACTCCTCCCATTTCTTCTATAGCTGCCTTTAACAAGCTGAAAGTGAAGGCTGGATTATGAATACCAAAACTTCTGTCTTCTTCAATCCAGATGTAAACATAACCAGCTCGCATAATTGCCGGAGTTAAAGTTATTCCTTCTACATTGTTATCTGCAATGAGTACGTTTCCATTTGCATCATGAGGCAAAAATGCTGAAAGTTCTTCCATTAGACCTTCAACTTCTATTTGAAGCCCTTCAGCAACTCCGTTACCATCAAGATCAGCATTACCATTTACATAGTATTTTTTATCTTTGAATGAGCTACCAATATCTCCATGGCATGCGGAACCAGATGAACAGGATTCAACAAAATCATTTCCTTCTGCATCATTCATGTTCCAGGAGTGACCGCCAACTAGATTAATTTCGCCATTTGAATTTGCAAGATCACCTGCCATATGACAATCATTACATGAGTTTCCTCCTGCTACAGCGTGAGGTGAAGATGGAAACTCAATGCCATAATCCGGTGCATTTTTACCTAACATTAAATCACCCTGTGGTCCATGGTGTGCACCGTAATGTGAACTCTGATTGCTTACGTCATTGGCATAAGTTGCTGCATAACGACGACTTCTATGACAATCCATACACTGAGCACCTGTACCATAAAGTTCTGAAGTAACAGGTGTACCATCACCAAGCTGTGTTACCAAAGTTCTTAATTGATGAATATTAGAAGCATCATGAGGATCGTGACAAACAGCACAAGAAATGTTAGTTGCTTCCGGAAGCACATTAGTTGCTGCCGGTAATCCGTTTGAATCTACAGGTCTACCTTCGTGTACCCATTGAACATATCCAGCTCCACTGTGACAAGGTGAACATCCGCTTCTTGTACCAGCTGATATAACGTAAGATCCTTTTGCATGACCACCCTCAAATCCACGCCCATCAAATTCTGTTGCATCATCACCTGAATGATCCCACTGTTCCGGGAATGCATGATGTGTTCCATCATCATGGCACCAGGCACAATTATCAGTATCCAATTGTTTAACCATTTTCGAATCGTTTGTTATACCAAGGTGAGCACTACCCGGTCCATGACAACTTTCACATTGTATATTTGCTCTCATCATTGCATCAGGATATTGAGCTACCATTTGATCGTAAACACCGGGATATAGTGAATCCGGAAATACAAAACCGAAATCATCAAAACCGTCATTATCTGCGTCAGGATCATATCCAGTAGTGTGGCATGAAATACAGCTAGCTCCATAGTGATTACTTAAAGTTCCATTTAATCCTTCTTCAAAGATCATTGCGTGGCCTGTCTGTAACCATTTATCATATTTGTAATCAAAAGCCGAAGTATTATGACAACCTATACAGCTTACTGCACCACCTTCAACTCCAAGATATAATGCAGAATTAATTATTATAGTATCTCCAGCAGACCCGTCCATGAATTGGATTTTATATGTACCAACAACATCAGGGATGAAAGTGATAACTTGATTTGAAGAATCTAAATCTTTAGTTGTACCAAAAGTTGCACTGGAGCCCCCTGGTTTAAATATAAAATTCCAGGTTGGATTATTTAGTGCCATATCACTTTTGCCAATCAAGTAAACTTTTGTTTCTTTCCCCACGTTCATTAACCCATTGTATGCACGGTCAAAGTACATATCAATTGAATCCCGTTCTACATCACGTGGAGAGACACCAAATGTCTTCAAACTAACTTCTTGCCCGATGGTTAATGATGTTCCAAAGAGCATAAAAATTAATGAAGCAAGTAATAGTTTTCTCATTTTTACTCCGTCCATTTTATTTAGTAATTAATGTTTTGTTTGTTCTTTGTTAAAGAGTTAATTAATTCAGTAAAATCTTTTTGATCAATTGGTTTGATTGCATAATATGAAATACCAAGCGGGCTGATTTCTTTTCCAAGTTCGATACTAGAGTTTGAGGTAACAAAAACAATCTTTAAATCTTTTTTCATTTTTTTGATATTTGAAATTACATTGACTGTATCAGGGCTAAGCATATCGTCATCTAAAATAAGAAGTGAAGGGTTTTTCTCGAACACATAACCGACAATATCCAGTGGTTGAGAAATTCTGTCATAAATTAATAAACTTTCATTTCCATCTGGATTTAGCTCCTGGATTATCCTTTTTAGCTCTTCATCATTTGTAATTATAACGACTTTCACTCCTTAATTAACGCAACTGCAATGCCATATCCTCTTGAATTGAAAAATTTACCAATAGCAATAATATTCAAAATGAAATCTTTATTTTATGTTGTTTTTTGCTTTTCTAAAGTGAGAAGTATAAAAAATTTTTCTTAGAAATGATAATAATTTTGCCCAAAAGTGAGGATTTTTTGTCACACTGGGGCATTCATGTCACAATTCCTTTCGGTCTGAATTTAGCTTATTCTTGATTAAGAAGAATTGTTCTTCAGCCAATTATTTAGAATAGTTTTAATATGTTTAAAAAAATAAGGACAAGATTTGTTTTATCTGCAATTCTTTTCATAATAATTACTGTTGGGGTTCCTACCTTTATTCTTCTAAATCAATTTAAGGAAAACTTTAACCAGCGTTCTACTATGATGCTTGAATCAACTGTCGATATTCTTAGGTATGGATTACATACTGCAATGATGCAGGGCGATCAAAAGAATATTCAACAGGTATTAAAAAATATTGATGAAACAAATGGTGTAAGACATATAAGAATTTTTGATAAGGTTGGAAATATCCGGTTTTCTTCAGAACCAAACGAGAAAGGAAAAAACTTAATTAAAATTGATCCGGAACATATTTTTATAAAAGATAAGAATAAGAAATCAATTAGGTTAATTAGACCTGAAGGTGTTTATACTATTACAGAACCAATTCTTAATGGACCTGAATGTCAAAGTTGTCACAAAGAACCCGGAGCAATCGATTATCTGGATGTAGATACAGAATTAACAACTGCAGAAACAGTTTTTTATACTGGCTCAAAACATATGATATTTATGGGCGTTGCTATTATTATAATTTTATTAACGGGTCTCTTTTTTATCTTCAGTTATTTTATAAGTAATCCGCTTAACAGATTAATCAGAGCATTAAAAATAGTTGAATCCGGATCTTTTGAAGTTGAATTACCTGTTGATAAAGATGATGAGATGGGGAGTGTTTTCAGAAGATTCAATTTAATGACACAAAATTTAAAAGCTTCAATTGAGGAAAATGCCGAACTCCATTTTGAACAGCTGCAAAGGGCAAACAGATTAAAAATTCTGGGTGAACTAACTTCACAAATGGCCCACGAAATTAATAATCATACCGCAATTGTTATGTCGCGGGCTGATTACCTTAGTCTTGAATCAGGCAATAATAATGAGTTAGATAATTATAAAGATGACTTTAAAGTTATACTTGACCAGACAGATAAAATTTCTACAATCACAAATAATATTCTTCGTCACAGTAAAAAGTCACGTAAAAAAAGGGAAAGATTAAATCTTGTTGAATCTATAACCAAAACTCTTCAGCTGGTTCAACCTTTAATGGAGAAGAACAATATTCATTTAAAGCTGAATCTTGAAATCAATAACGCTTTCATTAAAGGTGATTCGCTTGAAATTGAACAGGTTCTTATTAACCTGGTTAAAAATTCTATAGATGCAATTGAAAATAATGGGGAGATTAAGATTTTACTGAAGCAAAGAAGTGATGATAAAAAAATCTATCTTATTATAAATGATAACGGCTGCGGAATTGAAGAAGATAAACTCAGCCAGATATTTTCCCCTTTCTATACCTCCAAATCCCAGGATAAAGGAACCGGACTTGGTTTATACATCGTTCAGAATATTTGTAAAAATCATAAAATAGACATTAAAGTTGAATCAACACAAAACAGCGGCACAAGTTTTATCCTGACATTTAATGAATTTGAGGAAGCTAAATGAAAAAAATTTTAGTTGTTGATGATGAAATAGAAATGCTTAACAGTCTTAAAAAACTTTTTTCACACAAACCAGATTTTAAAGTTACTGTTATAAATGAACCGCTTTATGCAAAAACAGTGATACAACAGGAAAAATATGATTTACTAATTACAGATTTGAAAATGAAAAACTTCAGCGGAATTGATTTGTTGAAGTTATCTAAAAAACTTCATCCTGAGTATCCTGTAATTTTGATTTCCGGTTACGGAACAATTGAAAGCAGTGTTGAAGCTATGAAATACGGAGCTTCTGATTTTCTTGAGAAACCATTTACATCACAAAAATTATTTGAGTGTATTGATAAAGCGCTTTCGCGTACAAAAGGAAAACCGGAAAAGCAATCTGCAGAAATAAAAAATATTACAGGCTTAACAGGATTGATTTATAAAAGCGATAAAATGAAAAACATTATGCAGATGATTGAAAAAATAGCTTCAAGCAACATAAATGTTTTAATTACAGGAGAAAGCGGAACAGGAAAGGAAGTTCTGGCAAGAGCAATTCACAGGTTAAGTAAAAGCAGTTCTGATCCTTTTGTTCCTGTTAATTGTGGAGCTTTACCGGAAAATCTTTTTGAAAGTGAATTGTTCGGTCATGAAAAGGGTGCGTTCACAGGTGCAATCAGAACAAAACCCGGACTTCTTGAATTTGCAAATCATGGAACGTTTTTCCTTGATGAAATTGGGGAAATGTCGTTGTCGCTGCAGGTAAAATTGCTTCGAATGCTGGAAGAGCGAAAAATTAGAAGAGTCGGTGGACAGCAGGAAATTGATATTGATGTAAGGATAATTGCCGCATCTAACAAAGATTTAAATAAAGAAGTCAGTTTGGGTAATTTCAGAGAAGATTTGTTTTACAGATTAAGTTCCTTTCAAATCGAAGTACCGCCACTAAGAGAAAGAGAGGATGATATTCTTCCTTTGGCTAATCACTTTCTTCAGGAAGTATGCAGGGAAAAAGGTGATGGCGAAAAATTATTTTCTGAAGACGTGAAGGAATTGTTAAAGGGATATTGCTGGCCGGGTAATATTCGTGAACTTCAAAATGTTGTTGGAAGAACGTACTTTTTAAGCAGTGATAATTTAATTACCAAAAATGATTTACCGATCCCAATTTCCAAAGTAGGTAAAGAACTGGATTTAACTGCACTTCAAGATAATTATTCAAATGCAAAAGAAAAGATGCTTGAAAATTTTGAAGTTGAATATTTAACTTATCATCTTAAAAAGAATTTCGGCAATGTTTCTAAAACTGCTGAGCTTTGTGGTATGGACAGAAGAACTGTACACAGGTTAATTAAAAAGTACGGTATTGTCTACAAAGATAACTGAAATTCTGCTGTTATTATAATATAACTTAAAATACTAAGGATTAGAATTTATTGACCAGATTGATAAAGATTATTTATTGATTCTTCAATCGTAAATTAAATAATTGTTAAATCCTTCTAACTCTGCTCCATTTATCTATTTAAGTATAAAACATTTTTTAATTTTGATTTAACAAAACAAAAATAAAAGTGTATGTATAAAATCCTGCTCGCAGATGATGAACCGGATATAGTAGAAATTCTTAAATACAATCTTGAAAAAGAGAATTATGAAGTTCTTGTTGCTTATGACGGAGAAGAAGCCATTCAGAAAGTTGCTGAACTTCCTAACTTGATTATTCTTGATATCATGATGCCTAAAAAGGATGGTTTCCAGGTTTGCAGTGAAATAAGAAAAAGCCGAACATATTCAAAAATTCCTATTCTTTTTCTTACTGCAAAATCAAATGAAGCTGATGAGATAATGGGCTTACATCTTGGAGCTAATGACTTTATTCAAAAACCTGTTTCACCTCAGAAACTATTAGCAAGGGTTAAATCAAATTTTTATTCAAATGAAGTTTTTAAAGACAGAAATACAGAAAGTAATATAATTTCCATTGGCAATATAAAGATTGATAAATCCAAGTATGTTGTACTTATTGATTCAACAGAAATTAATTTTCCAAGAAAAGAATTTGAAACTTTGTACTTTATGGCTAATCACCCGAATAAAGTCTATAACAGAGAGGAAATCCTGAAAGAAGTATGGGGAGAAAATGTATTTGTAGTTGACCGTACAGTAGATGTTCACATAAGAAAAATCAGGAAGAAACTTGGAAGTTACTCTGATATTATTGAAACGATAAAAGGGGTTGGTTATCGATTAAACTTTGACAGATAATTTTTATTTGAATTACATTAAAGTGTGCTCAAATTATTTTCAAATTACCGTTCTATCCCTTCTACTTCTTCAAATTTAAAGGGAAAATTAAAATAGTAGTGATGTTCATCTTCCATTATTATCTTATCCCTGGTTAAGTAGTATCTTTCAACTTTGCTAGTATCTTTTGAATGGGGGAGAAATAATCCGTCTTCAAAATAATCTTTTAGCAATCTTATTTTTTTATGCTTGAAAAGATAAGACTGATCAACACCAACTTTTCTTGTATTATCATTTTTTTCTACAAACAGATAGATCTTGTACATTACTTACTTATTTAATTAATAATTTTGGTACGCAAAATTAGTAAACTTTAACATTTAAAAAAGAACTATTCATTCAAAAATTCAATCATTATATTTGTACACAATTTAATATTCCGGTTTTATGAAATTAATATCTCTTTTTCTGATAGTATTTTGCCAGGCAATATTTCTTCAGGCACAAGTAGAAAATGTTCCTCAGACAAATCCCGTTTACATTTTTCTCAAAGAAATGAAAGTGAAGGGAACAATTCATTATTATAATGAGGATGTCCCTAATTTGTCGAGGATTGAAGTACAAAAATTTCTAAATCTGATTAATGAAAATAAAAATCAGTTGAACAATACAGAACTTGCTTTACTTTCACGTTATCAGATGGAATTTTCAGAATCATTAAATAAGGATACAACTCAATCATTCTTTGATGGTGAAAATATTTTTAAAAATTTAACTAAAATATTTTCTGATAAAGTGAAATACCTATATGCGTTTAAGGAAGAGAATGCAACAGTGTATTTTGATCTGCTCGGACATTTTAATTTCGGTCAAATGTTCAATCCCTTAAAAAATAATGCAGAGCTTTATGATATAGGCTTCAGATGGAGAGGTTCTGTTTTTAATCACCTAGGTTATAATTTAACTGTTATAAAAGGTGGCGTAAGCGGGAATAAATCAATTGCTGAGACTATTGAACCGCGTTTGCTTACAAGCTTTAAATGGCTGGAAAATATTGAAAACATTGGTAACTATGATTTTACTGAAGGTTATGTAAAATACAGAACTGAACCGGTTGATAATATGGATCTTTCAATCCAGATTGGCAGAGAATCACTGAACATTGGTTATGGATATGGAGATAAACTTGTATTAAACGGTAAGAATCCTGCATTGGATTTTATTCAATTCAATTTTAATTATGGAATTGTTCATTTTAGTTCTATTCATGCTTCAACTGTTGGGGAGTATTCCTATAACCAAGATGAGAGGTATACAAAATACTGGGCATTTAACAGACTGCGATTGGCATTTCCAAATCTGTTTGATATTGGAATAGGCGAAAGCATTGTTTATTCCGGAAGAGGTATTGAAGTTGCTTACCTTACTCCGATGGGATTTTATAAATTCATTGAAATGTCATTGCAGGATAGGGACAATGGAAATTTATATTTTGATTTCAGGTCTGATTTCCTAAGGAACTTTGAAGTTCAGGCAACTTTTCTTCTTGATGAAAACATCTTGAGTAACCTCCAGAATTTGGACAGATATTCAAATAAAACTGCGTATCAGCTTGGATTTATGTGGTATGAAGCTTTTACCATGCCAAATCTTTCATTTACTGCTGAGTATACAAAAATCCGACCTTATGTATATTCACACATAAACAGGGAAAACACTTATACAGCATTTGGAATGCCTCTTGGTCATCCAATAGGTGCGAATGCAGATGAACTGCTAGCGAGACTAACATACAACTTAAATGAATATACAAGACTAAGTTTAGATTACCGGCACATAAGGAAAGGTGAAAATGTTTATGATTCGAATGGAAACCTGATTAAAAATGTCGGCGGTGATATTTTTATACCTAATGACCCGAATCCGTCTGATGAAAATGCTTACTTTCTTGATGGAGTTAGAATGAATTACGATATACTTAAAACAGGCATTAGAATTGAGCCGGTTAGAGCGTTTATTTTTGAACTTTATTATCATTACAGTTTAAGTAGAAACATCACTGAGGATACTCAACAACATCAAAATTATTTGCAATTTATTTTTACTTTGGAATATTAACTTTAATTCAAAAGTAACTGTCTAAAAAAACATTCCTATTCTGAAATTATTTCCATGCATTCTAATCTTAATTTTCAAGAAATTTAAAATAAAAAATCCCGCATTTGCGGGATGAAGTAATGTGGGCGCTAATGGATTCGAACCAATGACCCTCTGCTTGTAAGGCAGATGCTCTGAACCAGCTGAGCTAAGCGCCCAAAATTTAGAGCACAAATATCAAGTATTTTAACTATAAAATCAAACTGTGTGTGAGCGGGCGACGGGGCTCGAACCCGCGACATCCAGCTTGGGAGCTGACACTCTACCAACTGAGTTACGCCCGCAAAGTACAGAATCAATTTAAAAGAAAAAATCCAATTAAATTATTTAACACTTCATCGTTAGATGAAGAAATCTAATTTATTAATTGGATTTTGTCAATTAGTGTATTTCAATTAGCTAATATAATACCTGAATATTTATTCTATCTCTTTTTATTAAGCATTCCATATTCCAGTTATATCTTTTAACCGGATTTGGTGAACCAATCAGAACAACATTTTTATCATCGGTTTTTATTATTTCATATGTACCATTTAAAGTTGATTCAAGTTCGTCCGGTATTTCCCATCCTTTAAAACTTGAATTTCCTCCTCCGAATTCCAAAGGACGGTTATAAAATTGTTGAGCTAGAGTACCAAGATTTATTAATTCGGAAGAAATATAATCTTTTTTTGCTTCTTCAGTATTTGTATTAAAGATCTGGTTTGCAAGACCGATTGCCGCGCCAATTGTTATTAGGGCAATCAATATTAATTGTAATTGCTGTTGACCCATTACACACTCTTATTTGCAGTCTAAAAAATTATTTGGAAGCTGATTTTAAATCAGTTTCATAATTCTGTACAGGAACTACAAAACTTCCAAGAGCTTCGTCAACAGTATCGTAGCTTTCAAATATTTCAATTGTTCCGGTGAGATGAAATACAGATTTTGCAAAATTACCAGGCTTAACAAGTTTAAGCCTTCCCCCCCTGGCTTTTAATCTTTTCCAGGTAACAACCAGTACTCCGATAAAGGTAGAATCAAGAAAGTCACACTTACTTAAATCAAGGATAATGTTATGGTTTCCGTCTTCAATATCCTGATCAAGAACATTTTTAAATTCCAGTGCTTCTAAAATGGTAGCACGGCTAAGATTTACTTTTCTGATCAGGAATCCACACTGAACAGATTTATCGAAATTTAACATTTTACCCTCACAGTGAAATAGTTAAGTGTTTGTGTATTTGGATAAAACCAATTGTATGCCAAGTAAACTTTAGACAATAATTGATATATAATTGTTAAAATTTTGTACCAATTCAAAACAATTTCTTAAATAAAAACTAATTTGAATGTGTTAACTACTTTATTTTTACACTTAACTTCAGGAAGGAAAGCTTCAGTTTTAAATTTTCACTTTAATAGGTTTTTCAAAGAATTTTTAGTGTAAAACTGCTGAAAAAGTCTCATATTAAAATTTATATCCGTTTCATATCAGAACATCTGACAATAAATACAACTAATTTTAGCTAAATATCGAAGCAAATTGTGAGGAATAAAAATTGCTATTTAACATTTATCTTTTGATATCATTTCAAAAGAATCTTGCTTAAACTTTTAGTGTGTCATAAATATTATTCCATAACAGCAATCTTCGGATAGAAATCTCTATTCTTTCCGTTTGATTTTTTTAAAAACATTCCGGGAAAATATATGAGGGAAAAAAACAGAAGCAGGTTTTCATTAATATTTAAACTATCTGTTCTTTTAGCACTTCTTACAATTTTGCTTTTAGGTGGTAAAACAAAAAATTTAAATCAGGATGTTAGACTAAAAGATGGGTTAATATATAACAAAGGACAAGAACAACCTTTTACCGGAAAAATTTTGGATACACTTAATCAGACAATCATTTCTTATGATGTTATTGATGGAATAAAGAATGGTGAATTTTGCTTGTATACTTTGAGCGGGGTCCCATACATCAAAGGTTTTATGAAAAATAATAAGAACGAAGGAAAGTGGGTCTATCTTTATCAAAATGGAAATGTTGAATCTGAAGGAGACTTCAAAAATGATGTGCCTCATGGTAAATGGAAATGGTATTTTCCTGATGGGGCTATTAAATCACAAGGTTATTATGTTAATGGTAAACAGGTAGGAACCTGGCAAAAGTATGATAAGGATGGTGATTTAATAAAATTAACTTACTATTACCTGGGTAAAAAAATAAGAGAAGTTGATATTAAAAATCTAAAGTCAGTTTAAAATTTTATCTAAAGACTGAAAGCATCTTTTAGTAATTTTTTTTGCTGTTGTTCGGAAATTCTTGACGAACCAACTGCCGGACTTGCACTTTCCGGTCTTCCTGTATAAATCAATTCTGTTTTTTCATTTAATAAACTTTTAATTCTTGAAGAGATAAAATTCCAGCCGCCCATATTCATAGGCTCTTCCTGAACCCAGATCACTTTATTAATTTTTGAATAAGAATGAAGTAGCTTTTTAAGAATTTTTGTAGGAAATGGATAAAATTGTTCAAGCCTTAATATTGGTTTGTTATCAATTTTATTTTTGGTTCTGTAATCAAATAAATCATGATAAACTTTTCCACTTGTAAGTATCAATTCCTTAACATTCTCTTTATTTATTGAATTAACTTCATCAATTACTTCATAAAATCTGCCGGCTAAAAATTCTTCCTTTGATGATGCTGCGTTTGATGATCTCAATAAACTTTTTGGAGTCATAATGATTAAAGGAATACGCATAGCACTTTTAATATGTCTTCTTAAAAGATGAAAATACTGTGCTGAAGTTGAAGTATTGCAAACCTGGATATTATTTTCGGCACAGAGAATTAAAAATCTTTCCAATCTTGCACTGGAATGTTCGGGTCCCTGTCCTTCAAAACCATGCGGCAAGAGCATCACAATACTATTCGGTACCTGCCATTTCTCCATTGAAGTGACAATAAAATTATCAATGATAACCTGGGCAACATTTGCAAAGTCACCAAACTGAGCTTCCCAAATTACAAGTGCAAGAGGATCAGCAGTGCTGTAACCATATTCAAAACCTAACACAGCGGCTTCAGAAAGCAGACTATCTAATGCTTCAATCTTAGCCTGGTTTTCATCAATATGATTCAGGGGTGTGTACTCACCTCCTGTTCTCATATCTGTAAGGGCTAAATGACGCTGAGAAAAGGTGCCTCTAACACTATCCTGACCACTTAATCTAACGGGAGTTCCTTCTAATAACAAACTTGCAAATGCAATTGATTCCGCAAATGCCCAATCTGCTTTTTCATTTCCCTGAAGAATTCTACTTCTCTTTTCCAAAAATTTTGACAACTTGGGATGTCCATTAAAATCATCAGGCACAGTTGTTAATCCTTTAACGATTTTTTCAAACATTTTGTCAGATATATTAGTGCTTTTTTCCGGAACAACATCATCCATATCTTTTTGCGCAACTGCAAGTGGAACATCACTTTGAAATTTGCTGCTTTCAAGTTTTATTTTTTCAAAAGATTTCGACAAATCATTTTCAAATTCTTCATTAATCCTTTCGATGTCGGAATCAGAAATCACATTTTCAGAAAGTAGTCTGTTAGAATATATTTCTCTTACTGAAGGATGCGATTTTATTTTTTCATACAGCAATGGTTGAGTGAAACCTGGTTCATCACCTTCATTGTGCCCGTGTCTTCTATATCCGAATAAATCGATCACAACATCTTTTTTAAATATTTGTCTGAATTCAAAAGCAAGTTTAGCTGCCCATAGAGAAGCTTCAGGATCATCACCATTCACATGAAAAATAGGTGCCTGAATCATCTTTGCAACATCAGTTGCATATTGTGATGAGCGTGCATCTTCGGGAGTTGTTGTAAAACCTATTTGATTGTTTACAATTATATGTACTGTTCCTCCGGTTCGATAGCCGCTAAGCTGAGAAAGATTCAAAGTTTCAGCAACCACACCTTGTCCTGCAAATGCAGCATCTCCGTGAATAAGCAGAGACATAACCTTCTCATGGCTTTTCTGATCTCCAAGTCGCGTTTGTTTTGCTCTTACAATTCCCTCAACAACCGGGTTAACCCATTCAAGGTGACTTGGATTTGGGGCAACAGAAACAGTTATCGGTTTTCTATTTTTTGTTTTATATTTTCCGCTTGCACCAAGATGATATTTTACATCACCTGAACCGGCAATTGAGTTTGGATCACGAATATCTTCAAACTCACTGAAAATAGAATCGTAGGATTTACCGATTATGTTTGCTAGTACGTTTAATCTACCGCGATGTGCCATTCCAAGAACGACCTCAGAAATATTCTGTCCGGCAGCTTCATTCAATAAAAGATCCAGAACTGGGATTAATGTTTCAGAACCTTCAATAGAAAATCTTTTGTGACCAATAAATTTTTTGTGAATGAAATGCTCGAATGATTCTGCATAAATTAATTTTTTCAGAATATTTTTTTTCATCTCTGCATTGAAATCCGGAGCATTCTTCACAGGTTCCATTTTATTCTGCAGCCAGACTTTTTCAACCGGATTTTGAATATGCATATATTCTGCCCCGATTTTTTCGCAATAAGTTTTCTGGAGGATTTCCATAATCTCACGGAGAGTTGCAGTTTTTAATCCGCCAAAACCTCCGGTAATAAAATATCTGTCCAAATCCCACAAAGTTAAATTGTAGCTTGAAGGATCAAGCTCTGCGTGGTATTGAGTTTTGGAACCCAATGGATCAAGATCTGCTGCAAGGTGGCCGCGAACCCGGAATAAATTAATTAACTGAAGAACTTTTGCTTGCTTTACAGTCTCTTCTTCTTTAGCACCAATATCAAAAAAACCGGGCTGATAATCAGTTTGCCATTTTAAAGGTTTAACCGGTAAACCGAGCGCTTCAAAAATTTCCTCGTAAAAATCATCTCTGCCGAGCAGGTACTCATTAATTTCTTTTAAAAATAATCCTGATTCTGCACCCTGGATTATCCGGTGATCATAAGTGCTGGTAATTGTCATTACTTTGCTTACACCCAAAGCAGAAATTGTTGATAAAGACATTGCCTGGTATTCTGCATTGTACTGAATTGCACCTGTTGCAATTATCGCACCCTGACCAACCATCAACCTCGGAACCGATGCAACCGTTCCAAGAGTTCCGGGATTTGTAAGTGTAATTGTAGTTCCTAAAAATTCCGAAGGATCGATTGTACCTTTTCTGGTTCTTGAAATAAGATCTTCATATGCTTTCCAGAATTCTAAAAAGTTCAACTCATTTGCTTTTTTAATATTCGGAACCAACAAAGAACGACTTCCGTCTTTTTTTTCCAAATCGATTGCAAGACCAAGATTGACATCTTTTCTTTTTATTATTCCGGGTTTGTTATTTATTACTGAGAAAGCATTATTGAGAGCTGGAAATGATTTTACAGCTTTTAATATTGCCCAGCTTATCAAATGTGTGAAAGAAATTTTACCGCGGTTTTGTTTTTTAAGGATGTTGTTAATTATTATTCTGTTCTCTTCGAGAAGCTTTACCGGAATTGATCTTTGAGATGTTGCAACCGGAACTGACAGGCTGCTGGTCATGTTATCAAGAATTCTTTCTGAACTTCCGGCAATTAACTGAACTTCATCATTTTCTCCGGGTTGAGGAAACTGAATATTTTTTCCAAACACAGAATCAGAAACAGATGATTTATTTTTTCCGTTTCCCCCTTTGCCGCTTATTCCGTCAAAAAATTTCTGCCATTGTTCAGGAACATCGTTAGGATTATTGGAATATTGCTTGTGCAGGTATTCAACAAACCATGTGTTTGCACCAAACTTTTCTAATTCTTCTCTTTCTTCTTTAGATAAATTCTTTAGCTTCATTTAATTTTTGATAATCGTTTGTTTTTGAGACTTTAAAAATGATTTTTAATTGTCATTTCGAAGGAACGAAGTGACTGAGAAATCTCTGAGAGAATTAAGATTTCTCTCCCACCAAGGGCGGGACCGAAATGACATTTTTGTAATATATATTTTTCAAAAGTTTATTTTAATTATTGTATGAATATTATAATAAATTATGTTTAGATTTTTAGTGTTATTAATCAATTTTGTGGAAAAATAAGGTGGAAAAAAAGTCTAAATCACTGCACAAACTTAGAAAAGAATACAGCTTAAACCAACTTACCGGAAGTTCAGTAAAAACCGATCCGTTTAAGCAGTTTGACAAGTGGTTCAGTGAAGCAGTTAAATCAGATATTAATGAGCCGAATGCAATGATTTTAGCAACAGCATCTGCTGAATCCAAGCCTTCGTCAAGAGTAGTTTTGCTTAAGGGTTATTCTAAAAATGGTTTCACTTTTTACACAAATTACGGAAGCCGGAAAGGAAAAAATCTTACACAAAATAAATATGCTGCGTTGCTTTTTTTCTGGCATGAGTTAGAGAGACAAATAAGAATTGAAGGAACCTGCAAAAAGATTTCAAGTTCTGAATCTGAAAAGTATTTTCACACAAGACCTAGAGCCAGCCAGATTGGTGCACTGGCTTCAAACCAGAGTGAGATTTTAAATGGCAGGGAAGACCTGGAAAAAAGATTTGCCGAACTGGATGCAAAGTATAAAGGAAAAGAAATTCCCCTGCCGAAAAACTGGGGCGGATTTATTTTATCTCCAAACTATTTTGAATTCTGGCAGGGAAGAGAAAATCGTCTGCACGACAGGATTGCTTACTTGCCTGCCGAAGGTACGAAGGCAGATAAAAAAAACAGAAATGGATGGGAGATTGTTAGATTATCACCATAAGAATATCAACTATTCCTTTGTCACTTTTATAAACTTAAAAGAGAAATAAAGCAGGTTGAGTAAAATTCCGAGAAGAATTGTTAAGCCCCACGCTTTTGGATGAGACAAAGGGTTGGCAAACCTGTGAAGTATATCTGAAAACAGCGGAATTGGCTGGCTGAATACATCCCACGAATTCCATCTTAAAAATCTGCCCACATAAATTCCGAATCCGCTTAAGAAAAGAAAACCGATAATTACAAAAACCATCTTACTTTTGCCTAAATATTTGCTGAATATTTTTTCAATATCCAGCAGACTTACAAAACCGAAAAGTAACCCGGTAAGTGCAAAAGATAAAATCATAATCAAATCAAACCAGATTGGTGCATTGGGAACTTCTCCAAGATGAAAAAGATCTGTAAGTATGTAAGGCGCATTAGGAAAAAATAAAACCCACGCAAACATCAAAAGTGAAAGAAGGATTTTATTGTTTTCTAATTTTTTTAGAATAATTACTGAACTCAAAAACCATGGAATGAATGCCAGGAATAAATTCCAGTTAAGTGAAATAAATTCGTGGGCTGAGTTATAATAAAAAAATCTGAATGCAGTCAGTGAAAAACTGAATAAGCTTAGCAGAGTAAGAAATATTGTAATTTGTAAACGATCAGATTTAATTAATTCTTTAATCATATTTTTTCGGCAATTTTAACTTCAGGTTAATTTAGATTATATATTTCAAATTTAGTTCCACAAGTGTATCAATTAAGTAAACAAGTAAGAATAGAAAAATTCTTCTCTTTTACTACAAAATTAAGTTTTTCGACTCATTCTTATGTTAATAGCTTCTGCTCCAAAAATAAATGAGCGTACGATTATTGCTGTGATTATTATTAATCCACCAATAATTGCATAAGTTGAAGGCACTTCGCCATAACCTAAATAAACCCAGACCGGATTTAGTACAGGTTCGAACATTGAAAGAATTGAAGCTTCAACAGCAAGCACCCTGACAAGTCCAAATGAAAGGAATGCATACGCTACTGCAATCTGAAAAACACCAAGGAAAGAAACCATCCACATATCTGAAAATTTTAATTCCTGGATAGAGAAAAGAAATGGAACACAGGCAAGTGCTACAATTATATTTCCCCAGAAAATGCTTGCAACCTGGTACTCTGGTTTATTTTTTCGCATACCCAGAAAGAATGCTGCAAATGCCAAACCTGAAAAGAGAGCAACTAAGTTTCCTTCAAGATAGCCGGGAGAGAGTTCGCCCATAAAAAATAAAAACATTCCGGCGACACAGACAATAATGGTGATTAGATTTAATTTTTTCATATCGGGTTTTATTAATTATAGGCTCGAATATTAATACGTAAATTGGTGCAGTTGACTGAAGAAAAATTGCGTTTGCAGCAGTTGTGGTTTTTGTGGCAATAACGTAGGCAATTAAAACAGATGCATAAAAAACTGCATTTAGCAAAGCAAGTGAGTTTGTGTTTTTTATCCTCTTACCGAAAATAAAAGCAAAAGTGATTGCTGCAACCAAACATCTGAAAAAGGATATTTGCATTGGCGTTAGTGAAATCAGCTTAATAAACAGCCCTCCGCTGCTCCACAAAATTGCGGCAATTAAAACTGCAACTAATCCTTTTTGATGTTCAGGATGTTTTTCCATTTAGAATTAGAATAATTGATGGCAAATATAGTTAAGATAGTCCTGATTACTTATTACATTTGTAAATAATAATAAGAATATTTTAAATATTTAGATGTTCGGTTTCAAATACAATCCTCCGGGAATTATAAAATTTTTATTTAGTGATTTCATCTGGACCAGTGCAAAAGATAAGATACTGCTTACTTTTGATGATGGTCCAAATCCCGGCACATCAGAAGTGATTCTTAAAAAATTAAATGATAATAAAATAAAAGCAGCATTCTTTTGTATTGGAAATAATATTCAACAAAATCCTGAACTTGCAAAGCAGATAATTAATGAAGGACATTTAA
This sequence comes from uncultured Ignavibacteriales bacterium, assembly GCA_963715745.1. Classification (GTDB taxonomy): domain Bacteria; phylum Bacteroidota; class Ignavibacteria; order Ignavibacteriales; family Ignavibacteriaceae; genus CAWGJF01. The sequence continues at coordinate 2,777,623 of OY970271.1, read as the reverse complement.
TTTGCAATCATTCATTTAATCATCTGATGATTACAAAAGTATCGGATGCGGAAATTGAAAATGAAATAAAATTGTTTAATGAAATTCTGAATTCAGTTTTGGGAATTGAGACAAAATATTTTCGCCCGCCTTTTGGTCGGTTTAATTTCAGAGTTAAGATTAAACTAAATTCTCTTGGACTTAAGACAGTGATGTGGAGTTTGCTTACTTATGATTTTAAAAATGATTTCAATGTTGTAAAAAAGACAATTGATAATTATTTGAGAAGTGATTCAATTATTGTTTTGCACGACAACAACAAACCAAAAGATATTATTGAAGAATCGATTGATTATATTGTTGCAAAAGTAAATGAAAAAGATTTTCGTTTCGGGGAGCCGCGTGAATGCCTGAAATAATTTACCTCTTTTTTGTCTCGGGTTATTTTATTCTTTCCTACCTGTTTTTAATCGGTGTAAAAAAGAAATTTGACAGAATTGAAGAAGGTGATTTGCCTTCTGTTTCTGTAATAGTTGCCGCTCGAAATGAAGTAAAAAATATTCAGGATTGTTTAAAGTCATTATCTGAACTTGATTATCCTGATGGAAAACTTGAAATAATTTTAGTAGATGATGAATCGAAAGATAAAACCGAAGAAATAATTAGAAATTATATTCATGATAAATCTAATTCCTCTTTAATAAATTTGAGCGAAATTAATTCTGGATTGATAGGAAAGACTCGACCATTGGCTGAAGGAATTAAAAAAGCGAAAGGAGAAATTATATTTATTACAGATGCCGATTGTGTTGTTCCTAAAGAATGGGTCAAAACCATAGCTTCTTTTTACAAAAAAGATGTTGCAATGGTCAATGGTTTTACAAATCAAAAAGTTAATGGGATCTTTTCGGGAATGCAGGCTATTGATTTTATTTATCTTTTATTTGTAGCCGGTGGAATTGCAAATCTCGGCAAACCGGTAAGCTGCATCGGGAACAATATTTCATTCAGAAAATCTGTTTATGAAGAACTCGGAGGATTTGAAAATCTTGATCCAAGTGTTACTGAAGATTTTCTTTTAATTAATGAAATCAGGAAATTAAAAAAATATAAAGTTATCTTTACTTTAAGTAAAGGTTCGCTCGTTACAACTGAGCCTTGTAAAACATTAAGCGAATTAACTTCACAAAAAAAACGATGGGCAGTCGGCGGAACCAAAGCTCCGGTTCATGGTTTATTTATTATTACATGGGCTTTTATAACAAGTGCTCTTACAATTTTAACTCCTTTATTTTTCAGCACTGTATGGTTATATTTATTTTCCTTTAAGTTACTAATTGATCTTTTCGCATTAATTATGGTTCATAAGGAGCTTGGCATTACAAAGCAATTAAAATATTTTCCTTTCTTTTTTATTTATCAGCTGATTTACATTGTTGCTTTACCGTTCGTTGTTTTGCTAAATAGAAAAGTTTCCTGGAAAGGAAGAAAATATTAATGCTTCTTCTCTGTAATTATTATGTTACCTATCGCTGTAATGCTTATTGTGAATTTTGCCATTTTGGTTTTCACGAAGATTTTAAAAACTCACCATATGCAAAACTTGAAGATTTCTATTCAAATGTTAAACAACTCTCTGAACTAGGAGTTAGGTTTATTGATTTGACAGGCGGAGAACCTTTACTTCATAAAGAAATTGATAAAATGGCTGCTTACGCAAAACAGCTTGGGATACAAACAAGCATTACAAGCAATGGACTGCTTTATCCGAAGTTTGCAGAAAGACTGGCAGGGAACATTAATCTGCTTCATTTTTCACTCGATTCACCCGATGAAGAAGAGCACAATAAAATCAGAAAAGTTGATTGCTATAATTCGGTTTTAAAGAGTATTGAAATTGCAAAATCGCTAGGTGAATTCCCTGATATTCTTTTTACTGTCACAAATGAAACTTATAAAAAACTTCCACGAATGCATGAAATTGCTTCTGAACATAATCTTGTTTTGTTGGTGAATCCCGTTTTTTCATACTTCGGAAATCCCGGACTTTCTGAAAAAGCCGTCGATTATGTTGAAGAATATTCTAATGGCAAGCTTGATGTTTATCTGAACAAAGGTTTTATGAAATTGAGAAGAAACGGTGGTAACGATATTAACAATCCAAGCTGCAAAGCTGTATCGCGTGTAATCGTAATTTCTCCGGATAATAAAATAATTCTTCCGTGTTATCATTTCGGAAAAGAGTCAATCAGTATTGACAGACCGATCGCAGAAATAAGGAAATCAGAAAAGATACAGTACTATAAAAAGCATGAAGGACGATTTGATTTCTGTGCCGGCTGTACTGTTAATTGTTATTTCGAACCATCTTTTGCTTTCCCGACAAACTTTTATTCAATAGCAAGTCTGACATCTAAATTCAAATATGGTTACAACAAGCTCATAAAACAAAAAATTAAAAAGAAAATCATTTCTCCCACAAAGGTTGCTGAGTGAATAAAAAGTTTTTTTTACTCATTTTACTCCCGATTTCTGTTTCATTCGCTCAATGGAAAACAAATACATTTCCGGCTGATTTAAACATTCAACCATTCACAGCAAATTTTCTTGAAGCAAGAACGGGTGCAGCTTATCTTTTAGATCTTGATAAACTGAGACTGGATATCGGAACTTCACACGATATTATTCATCTCAATTCTGAGAGAAAGACTTTATCATTCGGTGCTGACTTTTTTACTTATACAAGATTGAGAAAACAAAATAATTTCAAATTTCCTGTTGAAACTATTGATTATATGTTTGGAGTTAATTTTGGCTACAAGATAAATGAAATAAAAAATAGAGATTTTGGTTTTCGTTTAAGAATCAGTCACATTAGTGCGCATTTAGTTGATGGTTTGTACGAAGCGGATTCAGCAAAATGGAAAAATGACAGGCAGCCATTTGTCTTCAGCAGGGAATTCATTGAACTTTTTCCTTATTACAGGATTTCCGGTTTTAGAACATACCTGGGACTTACATATTTATTTCACACTCTACCGGCAGATTTTAAAAAAATAATTTTTCAGGTTGGTGCAGATTATTTTATTGATTATCTAAAGACTGAAAGCTTTACTCCCTTTGTTGCTTATGATTTAAAATTGAGCGGTTATTCAAAATATCAGGCGACTAATTTTTTAAATGCGGGAATAAAGTTTGGAGACCCGGAATCACGTGGATTTAGTTTATTCTTCTCATATATTTCGGGAAGAAATGTTCACGGGGAACTGTATGATTTAAACGAGCATTATTTCACTTTTGGATTCAACCTGGATATATAGAATGTCAGAATATTTTTCACCACCCGATTTTTCTAACTCAACAGTTATCGATAAAAGAAAGTTTAAAAATAATTACTTGCTTCATATCGGGTTGTTCATAATAACATTTATTACAACAACTCTTGCAGGAGTGGAATGGGTCACGGGCACAATGGGTCCTTATGATATGCAAACAATTGCCAAAGGTTTACCTTACTCAATTTCAATTATGCTGATGATTTCATTTCATGAGTTCGGACATTACTTTGCTGCAAAATTTCATAAAGTTAATGCAACTTTGCCGTTCTATATTCCATTCCCACCAATTCCATACTTCATTAATTTTGGAACGATGGGTGCTGTGATAAAAACAAGAACTGCTGTCCGCAGTAAAAAAGCAATGTTTGATATTGGAGTAGCCGGACCAATTGCAGGATTTGTTTTTACTCTTGCCCTTTTAATTTATGGCTTTACTCATCTTCCGGGAAAAGAATATATTCTTAGTATTCATCCTGACTATTATAGCTCTGATTACGGAAAAGATGGATTGTCTTTGATATTCGGTGATACATTATTGTTTTCATTTATTAAAAATTTATTTGCACAGCCCGGAACTTTTATTCCACCAATGTCTGAGGTATATCACTATCCATATCTTTGTGTGGGGTGGTTCGGGCTTTTTATTACTTCTATGAATATGATTCCCGTAGGACAACTTGATGGTGGTCATATTTCATTTGCGGTTTTTGGAAAAGACAATCATTACAAGATATCAGTTATTTCCTTTATTGCTTTATTTATTTTTGGAATTGCGGGAATTATTGATTCCAGTTTTGAACTAAATATTGGGATTGGTTGGTCAGGGTGGTTATTCTGGGCGTTGATATTATATTTTGTCATTAAACTAAAGCACCCGCCGGTAAATGATGAAACTGAACTTGACAGCCGAAGAAAATTAATAGGCTATTTAAGCTTTTTTATTTTTATCATTTGCTTTTCACCAGACCCGCTAAAGATAATAATGCCGGTTTCATAATATATACTTATTTTTGCCTTGTTTAAAAACCTCAGATGAAATAAAATTAACAATGAGAAAAATCGTTTTGTTCATCCTTTTTTCTCTCCTTCTTTGGGGATGTGAAAAAAAATTTGATAATGTAATTGATACAACAACATATAATTACCAGGTAACCGGAATTACATTTGTTGGTCATCAACCATTTTATGATTTAAAGACACCGGGAGATTCACTTCTAGAAGTTAGAATTATTTTTTCATCCGAAAGTGAATTTGATAAAGCATATTTTGATGTAGTAGCTTCGGATAATTCTGTTCTAAATTCATCACCATTAGAATTGCTGCCAGAGGGGAATAATATCTTTCAAAATCGGTTTATATTGAAAAGAACTTTTCCAATAGGAACATATCATCTTAATTTTACAGTAAAAGGATTGGACGGAAAAACAAAACAAGTTGCTACCACTTCTTTCGAGTTTAATAACGGGCAGGATAATGTTCCTCCTGTTATTTCAAATTTAGTTTGTCCCGATTCAACAGCAAGAGATATCAGTTTTGTTTTTTCAGTTACTACTGTTGATTCAAATGGTTTGAATGATGTCCTCTCAACATTTTTTACCTTGTACAGACCTGATGGTTCGGTAGTCGAAGAAAGTCCTGGAGATACCATTTTTGCGATGCATGATGATGGAGATATTACAGTTTTTGGTGATAGTACAGCAAATGACGGCATTTATTCTTACAAGAACTCATTTTCATCTACTGCACCTACTGGAAATTGGAGATTCATTTTTCAAGCCATAGATAGAAGCAATACGTTGAGCAACATTATTGAACATTTTCTTTTTGTACAATGATAAAAATACTTTTTCTATTTCTTGTACTTTTTTTTACTGCTGCAATCTATCCACAGCTCAAACCACAATCATTCGACTTAAACAAAACTGATTATTTAAATAAAATCTCTGATGCAAATCCTGTGAGTAATAGTATTGGTGAAATAATCACGATTGGAGATACTGTCTGGATTGGAACAAGCCGTGGAGTAAGTGTTTCTTTTGATCGCGGGGATAACTGGACCAATTTTTATAACACTTCACCTTTTGGTACGGATGATATCACAGCAATTGGTTATTATAACGGTATAGTTTGGGCAGCAACTGCAGTAAGTGTTGAAATAACCGGCGGGGCAACGGTTCCAAAAGGAACAGGATTAAAATATACGACTGATAATGGTCAGAGTTGGACAGCAATCCCTCAGCCGCTGGATAATTTGAATGATACAATTGTTGTTTATGGCATAAATCAATTGAACGCTTTACCAATTACAGTTGCTGAACAAAGTCCTACCTATGATTTTGCTTTCACACCGGGTGCAGTCTGGATAACCTCGTGGGCAAGCGGTCTACGAAGAAGTACTGATATGGGCCAAACCTGGCAGAGAATGGTTTTACCCTCAGATTCTCTAAACTCAATTCAGCCAACAGATACTTTGGATTTCTGTTATTCACCTTCTGCCGGAAGTTATTGCAGTAAAAGATGGTTAAACCATGTTTCCTTTTCTGTTATTGCTCCGAATGATTCAACTGTTTATGTAGGTACAGCGGATGGAATTAATAAAACAACAAATGCCGGAGCACTTTATCCAAGCTGGGTTAAATTTAATCATCTGAATGAGAGTGAATCAATTAGTGGGAATTTTGTAAATGGAATGGGGTATAACTATTCAAACAATACTATATGGGCATCAACCTGGAAAGCCGAAGGTGAAACAGAGTTTTATGGTGTAAGCTCATCAACAGATGGCGGAATAACCTGGAATAATTTTCTGGAAGATGAACGACCATTGAATTTTGGATTTAAAAATGATGAAGTTATTGTAGCTTCAGATAATGGTGCTTTCAGATCAAGTAACCAGGGAGCTACATGGATTTTACCAAATAGCATCATTGACAATAATTCCGGCGTGGTACTTTCAACTAACGAATTCTATTGTGCATCAGCAGTTGAAGGAAATGGTTATTGGGATGTCTGGCTAGGTTCAGCAGATGGGCTTGCAAGGTTGCGAGAAACTGATTTCTGGCAGGGAGAGTGGAAGATTTATTTAGCATCACAAAAACTTGCTTCAGAGAGATCAACATACTGCTATCCAAATCCGTATTCTCCAAAGCTTGATCAATTAAAAATTAAATACAGTACCGGCGGAAAAGATGCGTCTGTTACAATCAGGGTTTTTGATTTTGGAATGAACTACATCAGAACCGTTATTCAAAATGCCCCAAGGAATAAAACTATTGAAAGTCCGCCTGACTACTGGGATGGAAGAGATGATAGTGGAAAGATTTTGCCAAACGGTGTTTATATTTATAGAGTCGATGTAAATGATGAAGATCCTCTTTTCGGAAAAATAATTTATTTGCAGTAGGAATAAGAATGAAGAACGTAGTAATATCTTTTATCATCTTATTTTCTTCTTATGGTTTAACCCAGCCGCAGTTTTCATCAATGGCTTCGATGCCCGGTTCATTCACCAGGTATGGTTTTGGTGCGAGGGGAATAGGAATGGGGAATGCGATGTCATCTGTTACCGAAGGTAATCTTGTTTCATATTATAACCCTGCACTACCCGTTTTCCAGGAAGGTAATTCATTTCAGGCAGGATATTCTTTCTTATCTATTGACCGCTCACTAAACTTTTTCAATTTCACAAGAAAGTTTGATTTTTTTTCTAAGAGAGATACTATTGCTGACCGGAAACCAAAAACAACAGCCGGAGTGAGTGCCGGAATTATAAATGCCGGTGTGAGTAATATTGATGGAAGAGACAATAATGGTTTACCTACTGGTGAATTATCAACTTCTGAAAATCAGTTTTTTCTTACACTTGCAAACAGGTTTTCCGAAAAGCTTTCAATCGGAATTGCAGCCAAATTCTATTATTATTCTCTTTATACCAAAGTTAGCTCGACCAGTCTGGGAGTTGATATTGGAGCAATTTATTGTGTAAATGAAAATTTTAATGTTTCGCTTATGGTTTCCGATATCAATAGTAAATACGAATGGGACACAGGTCCGATTTATGATCTCAATGGAGTTAACTCTGTTAACAAGTTTCCTCTGTTAAAAAAAGTTGGGGTGAGTTACAGGAATAAAAATTTAGGTTTACTTGGTGCTATAGAATTTGAAAACAGCAATGCAGAAACAAATATTTTAAGAGCAGGAGTTGAATACAACATTTTGGGAATCAATCCCTTCGGGAATGATCAATTTTTTATAAGAGCCGGTATCGATCAATTTAATTTAAGCAACTCTGATTGGCCTGTTAAACCATCATTCGGTTTAACTTTCTTGAAAACATTTAATAGCTTTGTGGTAGGAATTGATTACGCTTTTGTTGTTGAACAATATTCCAGTTCCGACAGACACATAGTGGGTGTTAATTTTAATTTTTAATATTCTTATCCTTAAATGATGAAAAAAATATTTTTTACTTTATTACTACTGATAAGTTCGATCTCGTTTGCACAATCAGCAGGCAATACTGGGTTGTCATTTCTAAAATTCGGTTTTGGCGCAAGGAATATTGCTATGGGAGATGCCGGTTCAGTTGCATCTAATGATATGACGGCACTATTTTACAATCCGTCCAGATTAACTCAAAGCGAATCAAACGAAGCATTATTTATGCATAATGAATGGATACAGGATGTAAGAAGTGAAGTCGGTGGATTAAAATGGAATATGTTCAATCTTCCTTTTGCAATTGGATTTAATGTTACAACAATAAGCGATATTGAAGTTAGAGACAGACCCGGTGATCCGGTTTCAAAATTTAACGCAAATTATTTTTATGGAAGCCTTTCTACAGGTTTTAATCTTGCCGAGAATCTGGATGCGGGACTTTCAATAAAATATTTATACGAAGGAATTCTTAACGACGAATCGAAAGGATTCGGTTTTGATATAGGAGCAAACTATCTGACTTCAATCAAAGGTTTATCTGTTTCTGCCGTACTAAGGAACATCGGTTCAATGAACAAATTGAGAAACGAAAGCTCAAAACTTCCAACGGAATTAAGAGCAGGCGGAGAATACAAGTTTGGAATAGAAGAAAGTAAATTTGATTTTGTCCTTGCCGGTGAGTTTCATAAATATCTTGATACCGATGATACCCATTTTAATCTTGGCGGTGATATTGTTTACAATAAACTTATTGCATTGAGGGTTGGATATCAAACCGGGTATATATCAAGAGATTTTACGGGCGGAATAGGTTTAATGTGGGGCAGTCTTAAATTTGATTATGCATACCTTCCGTTTTCAGAAGGTTTGGGAAATTCAAACCTGTTTTCAATTCAATTTAAATTTTAAAAAGAATAAGGCGGGAATTAACCCGCCCACTCTTTTTTTCTTTATTTCATCAGGATCATCTTCCTGGTTTCTATGAAATTTCCTGCTTTCAACTGGTAAAAATAAATTCCACTTGCTAATCCTGATGCATTGAAATTCACTTCATAGTTTCCGGCCGGTTCAACCTCATTTACAAGAGTAGCAACTTCTCTTCCTATAATATCAAATACTTTTAAGCTGATTTGTCCAGCTTCCGGAAGTTTATAGCTTATCTTTGTGCTTGGGTTAAAAGGATTTGGATAATTTTGACCTAACTGGTAACTCAGTGGTTGAGAATTGTTATCATCTTCAACAGGGTTTGGGTTTGAAACTGAAACGATAGGGCAATTGACATTTGCAGCTCCATTTACAAGAATATTTGCCATCTGGGCTGAAGCTAGATCATTAACCATATCGAAATCGGCGTTATCATAAATAATTACAAACCACAATGGTGAATATAAAGTATCACCCGGAAGAGTTTCAGGAACATTGTGTGTCCGTCCTGTTGAATCCGTCATAAAGCCTGATGGAGGACCGCCGCCGGGTTGACCCGGATTTATATTAAAACTAACATAAATAGATGATAGTGGAACCATTCCACTTCCATCGGCCATAATCGGAGCTTCAGCAAAATTAAAATAATAAACAACTGTTGAGTCATACCATCCGCGGGATAGACCATTGTCTTCTCCGGGATTAAATCTTAAAGTTGCAGTAGAGCTGTCCGGGACGATCGGACAATTAACTATTGTGTTAGTTTCTTCAATTGTGTAACCGCCATTCATAACCTGATCAACGCTTACAACTGTGTTTGCAACATAATTGGATGGCACTGTTACTTTATTAACCTGCCAGAAATCATTGTACCCCATATCTCCGGGAATTACACCTACAATGTTTAACTGTCCATCAACGGGCATCATTTCCCCATCTCTGAACAGAACGTAAATAGGTGCCGGTTCAGTAGGCTGGACATCAAAATTATAATAAGTTGAAAATTCTCCATCCGGTCCCAATCCCATACTTCTGAATGGTTCCATATCAAAATTTATTGGTTCATTAGGACCGGGTAAGTTGTTTGAAGTATCTCTTACAAAAAGATGACCGGCATCCATACTAAACCTGTCAATACTTGCATGCATTGCGGTGTCAGGATCGACCTGTCCTAAAGAAATACTTTGAACTAATAGTAAGAATATTGCTATCAACAGGAAATTTACTTTCCTCATTAGAACCTCCTTTTTTTATTATTGGTTTCTGTTTTATTGACGATGCAATATTCTTTTTAAATGTCACGATTGTGTAACATTATTATAAAAATTATTACATATTTGATTTGAAAAAATATTTTGGTTGGGTTGTTAAGTATGAAAAATGATTTTGTGATTAATATCAAAAAAAAGACCGCCGGTAAAGCGGTCTCTAAATTTTTTATGAAGAAATTATTTGAGGAGGATCATTTTTTTAGTTTCAAGAAATAGATCTGCCTTTATTTGATAGAAATAAATCCCACTGGGAAGATTACTTGCATTAAATTCAACTTCATATTTTCCTGCGGGTTTTTCTTCATTAATAAGTGAAGCAATTTCATTCCCCAAAACATCATAAACTTTTAAAGTAACTAAACCTGATTCAGGAATATTAAATTTTATTTTAGTCGAAGGATTAAATGGATTTGGGTAATTCTGTAACAGGTGAAATTTTTCTGGAGAATTACCTTCATTATCAACACTTAAACCAAAATCAGCAAAAAATGGTTGTAAAAATGAATCTCTAATTAATCCATTCTTTTTTACCTTGAGTTGTAAATCAAAATTATGTCCATCTGCCTGAAAACTTGAATCAAAATTAATTAGTACTGGAGTTGTGGAATATTCCGGATAGTACCATATTTCATATTCAAATTCATCTGATGAATCATCAACAATAAAATAAAAGTTATCAATCGATATTTGATGACCAAGTGAATCCAAATAATAAAATTGGGTAAAATTTTCTGGCTCAATTGAAATGCTGTCATGCACAGTTGTGCTAACTAAATTTCTACAAATTAGTTCAGAAGCACAACATCCGCTGAAAATTAATCCTGTATCAACTGGTGGATGGAATTCAATTATTGCTGGTTGTATTGGAATTAATTCAAAATATTCCAGAACCCTTCTTAAAAAACCTTCGTCATCAATTAAATTATAAAGATCAATTATTACTTTCAGATTATTGAATGGAGAGATGTAGGTAGTGTAAATATCAATTGGTTCAGCCATCCCGATAAGAACCGGTTCGATATTGCCGAAAACTACTGGTATTGATCCGCTTACAAAACTTGTATCAATTATAACATCGTGAGTAAAAGCAGTATCGATACCATTAACCGAGCTTACCATTACTAAAGTTGCAAGCCATGCCATACCATTAATGCCTATATGATTCCAGAATGCTACTGAATCTAATTCTCCTCCTAAATCGGAATAAAGATATGCAGGTTTGGATGAATCAACATAGTTTATTAATATATTTCCTTCATCTTCTGTTAGTTCAAACGGATAGTTGATGAACAGGAACAAAGCGTCGTAGTTTAATACCGATTCATCGATGGTATCAGCAACAAACACTGAATCGTCAGTAAGTTGTGAAAGACTGTATTGAAAACTCCCGGAAACCCCATTTGGATCAAATATGAAAATATTTTTTTGCTGGGGATATATTTCAGAAGCAGTTATCAGAAGAATTATAAAAGAAAAGTATTTTAAGGTCTTCATACCCGTCACTCCCACTTTTTATTTCTTTAAACATATATTATTCTTTTTGGAAAGTCAACAAACTTGGCAGTCATTCTACTTTTTTTAATATCTTTAATAATAATTATCTGAGAATTTTTACAATTGGACAAATTCAATTATTTAGAACATTATAAAAAAGACGCTGCTGAGTTTGATTACTTTGAAGAGCGAACTAAAGCAACTGCGCACGAAGAGAGAAGAGTCAGAGAATACCTTATCTCCAAAGTGCCAAAGGATATAAAATCAATTCTCGATGTTGGATGTGGTAGAGCCTGGGTTGCAGAGAATTTTCTTAAAAAAAATGTTCAGGTCTATTCTTTGGACATTACAGTTATAAATCCTTTAAAGGCAGTTAAGAAATATCCAAATAAAAATCATTTTGGAGTAGTTGCAGATTCATTTACACTTCCGTTTTCTGAGGAATCTTTTGATTGCGTTATAGCCAGTGAAATAATAGAGCATGTAATTAATCCGCAAAAATTTGTGAAAGAATTGCTTCGAGTTGTAAAAAAAGGTGGTAGTTTAATTATTAGTACACCATACAAAGAAAAAATTCAATATTATCTTTGCATACATTGTAATGAGCTTACTCCTGTGCATGCCCACCTACATTCATTTGACGAAAAAAAATTAGAATCTTACATCGATAAGGTGAGAACCGATTACAGCTATTTTACATTTGGTAATAAAGCACTGACATATTTTCTTACTTATGTCGTTTTAAAATATTTCCCTTTTTGGATATGGAAATTAAAGGATGGTTTTGCAAATCTAATTTACAATAAACCTTTACATATTATTGCAGTTTATAAAAAGAAATAATCTTATTAATCAGGCAAGAAAACTATAAGGTAAGCTTTAAAGTATTTCTCATTACGGTTTTTGCATCAAACTTTTCTTTAAAATCAATCAAACTTAAACCTGGAGTCATAGGATTTTCTGCTTTCGTGTCCTGTGAGACCCCAATATCAACATATTTATAACCATTCTCAGTTGACCATTTTACAACTTCATACATAACACGGTGAATCGGTTTTAATTTTTCAAATTCATATTTAAGCATATTGTAAAAACAAAGAGTTACAGTTTCATTACAAATAAATAAACAGGAGCCGGCAATTGGTTTGTCTTTAAAGTAAACCATGAACAATTTAATTTTATCAGTAAAGAGTTCATTTAGTTTTAATAGATCTTCTAATGAATGAGTTGGTTTAACATCATGTCTTGCTTTATTTTCAAGTAGGATTGGATAGAATTCATCATAACGATCATTTATTTCAACCCGGATATCTGGATCGTCAATATGCTTCCTTATGTTTCGTCTTACAGTCGGTTGAAATCTGGAAATAATATCCTCATCAGGTTCAAGTTTAATTGCACTTGAGATGTAATGAAGATCATAATGAAATCCCAGCCACAACATTGCAAAATCCAAGTTCTCGTTCGGATGGCGTTCATAAATTCTTGGTGCTGATGTGAGAAGAAATTCCTTTATACCTTTTTGCTTTCCAAATTCTTTTAATGCCTTAACAACATCAAGAGCGAAATTAAATTTAGCATCCTTTGTAACAAGTGAACCGTAGCTTGCTCCAATTGGAGATTCATATATATTACCAATTCTTGACCCCGGAAGCAGTGCGACAATTTCATTTTTCTCAAGAAATATTAGATGATTAAATGTGAATTTCCCGGGCTGGTGATAGTCAAAAAATCTCTGCGTATGGAAGATTGTTCCGTTATTGGATTCCAGAACAAATTTATCCCATTTTTCTTTCCATTCAGGCGTATATTCAATAATCTTCATAAATCAGAAAGCAAGTTGATAAAAAGTGAAGTGTAAAATTACAAAATAATCCTGAACAATTATTTAGCAAGATCATCTGTTAATCTGTAAATATCAAAATCCCCAAAGGTTTTAATATGCTCAAATATCCTGCTCTTAAAATTAAATTTTCTGAATGTGTATCCCTGAAGCTCCAGTTCATCAATATGTTTTTGGTTATAAAGAATCCAGGTACCGGCAGAGAGACTGTCAAAATCTCTAAACCTGACAGAAGGTGAATCAGTAGAATAATTCCGAATTAAGTCGACACTATATTTAGTGAAATGATCAGTAGCTATTAATCTTTCCGGGTGTGATCTTAAAAAGTCATTGAGTCCAGTTAAGTTATTTTTTTGAAAATATTCTTCATAAGCATTGCTCATTACCAGTGAACCAATAAAAAGGATTACAAGGGATATATTTAAATAAACTTTTTTAAAGCGTGAAAGAAATATTGAAGTTAAAACAATTGATGGCGTTACCAACGGGTAAATATACCAGCTTCGTTGTAAATCAAGCGGTTTATATTCTGTAAATGAAGTTGTAAAAGCAATTAATAAAACAGCAATTCCAATAAACCAATAAGTAAAAATTTTGTATTCCTTCTTTGCAATGTTAACAATACTTTGAATTAACCCGGTTATTGGAATAAATAAATAGAATCTTCTTGGAAAAACTGAACGGATGTTAATAAAGAAGATCTGGTCAAAGAGATTTTTAATATAATTTTTAGTCCCGCTGAATTGTTGTGCGGTATAAGGAAAAAAATCATAATAACTGTATTTATAATTTGCAGCAGTAATTGAAACCCTGTAAAGAAAATCCTGATGAATGAGAAGATAGATGAAACCTTCAATAAATACATTGAACCCAATAAAAATGATGGCAATTAAAAGTTGAACATTTAATTTTTTCTCTTTTAACATTAAATAAAAAAAGAGCAATAAAAAGAGAAACAGGAAGTAATATGCGTTTTCTTTGAACTGCATCGAAAAGAAAATCGAAATTCCACCTAATATTGCTAAAAGAATTTTATCATCCTTATAAGATCTAATAAGAAAATATATTCCTAGATTGATAAAAAATATATTAATTAAATCCGGGAAGGCCAGCGTAGCAAAGACCACATCTGTTGGGAAAATGCAAATTAAAAAAGCAGTAAGAAGTGAAATTTTTTCTTGTGTAGTGAGTAGAAGAGTAATTTTGTACGTAAGAAAAATATTAATAATAGAAAACAGAAAAGGAAAAGTAATAGTAGCAGTTTCATTTGTTCCGAAAAGAGTAAAAGCAATTGCTGTTAAACCAGTTTGTCCAAGGCGCAAAAGAAAAACAGGATATCCCAGATAGTTATTTGCGAAATCACCTTTAAAGATTGTATAACTCAAATAACTGTAATATGCATCATCAGAATAAATATGACCAATATTAAAATAAATACGGAGTACTACACCCAATAAAATAATTGCGATCAGATAAAGTAAATGTTTATTGTTTTTCACGATTAATTTTATTCAAATATTTTAATTCAATATATGAAGCAATAAAAGGTATCATAACAATAAGCAACGGATATTTATATCTTGGCGTACCAACTGTAACTAATATCATTATTGTTCCAACCAGTGCAAATAGTGAGTGCAAAAATGAATACTGAGAGAATTTTCTTTCTTTAAAGATTTTGATTATCCAAAGGAACAATATTATCATCAAAAAATAATAATAAACGAGTTGGGTTATCTGCAGGAAATAATAAATAATTTTTATATATAAAGGTTCGTTTGGAAGAATGTTTTTAAAGCTTTTATCAGTACCTAAATGTTTAACGATGGTATAAAAATTCCAGTCTCCTAAATTTAAAATTGACGATATTGCGATATCATCATATGCAAAAGTATGAACTAATTTTAATGGTGCCAGAAATAGCCATTTTAACGGGTTTTGTTTAATCCAGTTTGTTGCCTGGTTATAATAAAAATCACCTTTTTGAATATAAGTTAAAGTGTCAGGTTGTTTAATGAAGCCTATATTTCCTTTCTCATAGACACTTGCATTAAATCCACCGGTTGCTGAGTCATTAGCTCCCAAAAGTAAATTTACCGGACCGGTAGTAGATGTGAAAATGAATCTTCCAAAGTGCAGGTAGTTAAAACTGCCAAAAAGTAAAATAAATAAAAGAGTTCCTGTAAATAGTTTTAAATAGTCAACATTTATTTTTTTTCTCTTAATGTAGTTATAGATTGCTATAACAAAATAACAAAGAGCCAGTACCCAGCCGACTGGTCTGATAGCTATTGAAGCTCCGAGCATAATTCCCGAAATAAATAAAAAATAGGTAGTCTTTTTCAGATAGAAATAAATACTGGCAAGTATAAAAAAAGTAAATATTAATTCAGTATAGTTTTGAAGTACAAGCCCAAAAGTATTTAAGTAAAAAATATAAATAAGAACTGAGAGTTTTGCTGTTTTATTATCAGAATAAAATTGAGTTATTTTATAAATTAAAAATAACTGGAGTAAATTTATTATAATGTTAAATATTCCAATTGATACTGCCGAATTATATATTTTTAAGAGGACAATAAGAATATTTATATATAACGGAGCTACGATGTAATCTTCAAAAAGATGGCTTGCCGCCGGATAGAATTCATTTTTCTGAACGCAGTCCTGGGCAAGTGAAAAATAATATTGGGCATCGTTACGGTATTCAGTTGGTAAAAACAAAACAAAAATAAATTGAAGAATTACGTATAAAGCCAGGATGTATTTGATCTTTGAAAGCAGTGTATCTGTAATGGAGTTGATGCTCAAGTTAGAATTCATTCTCAATTATTATTTTGATTTGTAAAGATAATAAATCGATTTAAAACTCTTTTATACAAAGAATAATATTAACAAGACTTTTTAATATGGCTAAATCAATTTTGATTTCTCCAAACAGTTTCAAAGAGAGCGCTACATCAACAGAGATTGCAGGATATTTTTATGATTTTTTACCCGATAACTTTGTTAAAATACTAAAACCAATATCCGATGGGGGAGATGGTTTTCTGGATGTTTGCAAATTTTATTTTGGAGGAGACTTAGTTGAATATAGTGTTTCAACACCATATTCAGATGATAAACAACAATGTGAAATATTATATGTAGAAAATCAAAAGAAAATATTTATTGAATCAGCAAATGTATTAGGTTTGAAAGTTATTCCAATTGGAGAAAGAATGCCTTTATATCTGAGTTCAAAAGGGTTGGGTGAATTGTTAATTAAAATATCAAAGGATGTAAAAAGCGAAAAATTAGATGTTTCGAATGTAATAATAGGAATTGGTGGTACGGGGACTGTGGATATGGGAATCGGAGCGTGCTCCCAAGTGGGACTAAAATTATTAGATCCAAATAAAAAAGCTCTTGACTTCATTCCATTTAATTTTATAAATGCTAATTCCCTGATTTCGGACATCCCCGAATTGCCTTTTAGCATTACTTGTATTGTTGATGTAAATACACCATTGTTTGGCTATTATGGAGCAATTAATCTTTTTGGTCCTCAAAAAGGTGCTTCTCCAGAAGATTTAAAACAAATTGAAGATGGATTATCTAATATTGTTAACTTATTAAAATATAATGATATAGACATTTCAGATAATGATTTAAATGGTGCTGGTGGTGGATTGGCTACTGGATTACAAATTTTTTTAAATGCAAAATTAAAAGGAGCAGAAATATTTATAAATGATATTGTTTTTGAAACAGATTTTAACGCAATTGATTTTGTTATTACCGGAGAAGGAGCATTTGACTCACAATCAATTGAGGGAAAGGGAGCAAACATTATACTTAATAAATTCAAAAACTCAGGGAAAAAAATATTTCTGGTTTGTGGAAAAATAGAACAATTTATTTTAAATCAACTTCCCAAAAATGTAAAGCCGATAGAAATATCAAAGTTTTTTAATTCGAAAGAAGAATCAATCGCCAAAATTAAAGAAGGAATCAGATTAGCTTCTCTTGAGATAATTAAGCATATTAATAAATGATTTTATCACCTCGATAAAAATCTTTAAATTTAGTTTCAAACCAAAGAAAATTTAATTCGGAGTTATAATAAAATGAGAGAATATCTTGATTTGGTGGAAACTGTAATTGAGAATGGAAAGCACAAACCAACCAGAACAGGTGTGGATACAATTTCATATTTTGGTGCATTTTACAAAGTTGACTTGAATAATGGTTTTCCTCTTCTTACAACTAAAAAAATGCAATGGAAATCACTTTTACATGAAGTTTTATGGTATTTATCAGGTGAAAATCACATAAGAAATTTGAGACAGCATACAAAAATCTGGGATGCCTGGGCTGATGAAAATGGAAATCTAGAAACAGCATACGGTTATTACTGGAGACATTTCCCAAGTGCACAAAAAAATAAAAACGGTGAGTGGGTTGTCCGGGAAGTTGATCAGATTCAGTATGTAATTGATGAAATTAATAGAAATCCTGCTAGCAGAAGATTAGTAGTAAGCGCGTGGGAACCTGGAAATGCAACGACAAGCAAGCTTCCGCCGTGTCATTATACTTTTGTCTTTAATGTAAACAATGGAAGACTGAATTGTCATTTAACACAACGTTCCGGTGATATTGCACTTGGAATTCCATTCAACCTTGCTGCTTACTCAATACTAACACAGATAATTGCACAACAGGTTGGACTTGAACTCGGTGAGTTTGCGCATACAATTATCGACGCTCATATTTATGTTGGCAACAAACTAAACTCGACAGATAAATATGATCACCTTGAAGGACTAAAAGAACAGCTAAAACGTGAACCATTACCTTTACCAACGTTAAACATTGCTAAAAAAAATATAAATGATCTTAAGTTTGAAGACTTTGAACTTGTGGGTTATCAGCACCATGAAAAAATATCTTTCGAGGTTGCTGTTTGAGAATTATTATAATATCTGCAATTGCATCAAATAATGTAATTGGAAGATCAAACGGGGAAATGCCCTGGCATGTTCCCGAAGAATTTAAACATTTTAAACAAACTACTCTTGGCTCTCCTGTTTTAATGGGCAGAAAAACCTTTGAGACTCTCGGAAAGCCCTTGAAAGACAGGGAAAATATAGTTATTACAAGAAATAAAAATTTCACAGTCCAGTTTGACGAAGTTGTAATTAAAAACTCATTAAATGAAGGGGTTAAATATTGCAGAAATAAAAATGAGGAAAAAATTTTTATTATTGGTGGAGGAGAAATTTACAGACAGGCAATTTCAATTGCCGATGAAATGATTCTATCTTATATGAAATTTGAAGCTGAAGGAGATGTCTTTTTCCCAAAATTTAATACAAATGAGTGGAATATTATTTTAAGAGAAGACAGAGAAAAATTTGAGATTGTACAATATAAAAAGAAATGATTCAGAATAAAATTAAAATATTACCTGATAATGTAGCAAATAAAATTGCTGCAGGTGAAGTAGTACAGCGACCCGAATCTGTTATAAAAGAGCTGCTTGAAAACGCAATTGATGCCGAGGCAAAAAACATTGATGTGATTGTTAAAAAAGCAGGTAAAAATCTTATCCAGGTTTGTGATGACGGAACCGGCATGACTGAAGATGATCTTTTGCTTTCTGTTCAAAAACATGCTACAAGTAAAATTGCTGCAATTGAAGATCTTGAAGTTATAAAAACATATGGATTCAGAGGCGAAGCTTTAAGTTCAATAGCTGCTGTAAGTCAGATTGAAATCAGGACTGAATCTAGAGATCAGGAAGTTGGCACTTCGATCAGGATTGAAGAAGGAAACGAAGTTAAAATCGAGAAAGGTTCTTTTCAAAAAGGTACCTGTGTTATAGTCAAAAATCTTTTTTACAATATTCCTGCAAGAAGAAAATTTTTAAAGACAGACAACACTGAACTAAAACACATCATTGATACCTTCAATAAAACAGCGCTCAGCAAACCGGAAATCAGCTTCAAATTTTATAATGATGATCTGCTGGTTTTCGATTACTCTGCCGGAACGTTCGAAGAAAGGATTCAACAAATCTTTGCAGAAAATATGCTCGATGCACTTGTCCCGGTTGATGAAAAAACAGATTTTATAAATATTAAAGGATATGTAGGCAAACCATCTTTGTTAAAGAAAAGCAAAGGCGAACAATACGTTTATCTTAATACGCGTTACATAATAAGCAAGCAGGTAAACCACGCTGTATTTACTGCATACGAAAATATTCTTGAAAAAGGTGACTACCCGTTTTTTATTCTCTTAATAGAAATTGACCCGGAAAGAATAGATGTGAATATTCATCCATCAAAACTTGAGGCAAAATTTGATGATGAAAAAGATGTTTATAATATAATTCTTGCTGTTGTAAAGAAAAGTCTTTCGGCGCACGATTTAGTCCCTTCAATGGTTTTCAGTAATGAAGAAGGAAGCGAAGAAAAAATATTAGTTGATCATTTTCAACCTTACAACAAATTTGATTTCAGCGACAGACCTGTTTCTTCAAAAACTAATAGCGGTACGCAGAGTTTTTCTGATGAAGAGATTGACAATATTTTTAGCCGCATTACAGATGAAGAAATCTCAAAGTCTTCTACTGAAACTTTAGTACCGCCATTTCAAAAGGAGATGGAACCAAAACTCCGGCAAGAGATGGTTTCAAAACAAGAATCTGAAACGAACGAGGAAATTCCATTTATACTTCAACTTCATAACAAGTATATTCTTTCTCAAATAAAATCCGGATTGATGATTATTGACCAGCATGTAGCTCACGAAAGAGTGTTGTATGAAAAAGCATTGAACAGACTTGAAGCTGATATTCCGTTCTCTCAGCAATTACTTTTCCCAAAGAAAATGCAGCTTGATCCGGCAAGATATCAATTATTAAAAGAAATTTATCCACATCTTTCGCATCTTGGTTTTGATATTCGTTTTCTTAGTAAAGATAATATTGTCATAGACGGGGTTCCGGATGATATCAAAAAAGGTATGGAAGAAAAGACTTTGATTGAAATGATTGATGAATACTTAGTAAATCAGCGAGAAAAAAAACTTGAAGAAAAAGATAATTTAGCTAAATCCTATTCTTGCAAAACGGCTATAAAAGCAGGTGACAAATTAAACGAAAAAGAAATGCGGCTGCTAATTGATCAGCTTTTTGCAACATCAATGCCTTATGTTTGCCCACATGGCAGACCGATTGTAATTAAAATTTCTTTGGAAGAATTTGACAGAAGATTTGGCAGAACGTAAATTATACTTCAAAAACAGAGAGTAAAAGAAAAAATCCGATAATAAATTCAGGAAACAAATGACAAACAAAATTTATTCTGAAAAAAGAGATACATTCGATGCTAAATTGAAAACTGCTAAAACTACTGGAATGAAATTCACGACTGTAAGCGGAGAAAAAATTGAACCATTTTACGGACCTGATGATATTGAAAATATTAATTACTTAAGTGAAATCGGTTTTCCCGGTGAATATCCTTATACTCGAGGAATTCATACAAACGGCTATCGTGGAAAAATATGGACGATGAGACAATTTGCAGGTTTCGGTACGCCGGAGGATACGAATCAAAGATTTCATTATTTATTGAATCACGGTCAGACAGGCTTATCAGTCGCATTTGATCTCCCGACTTTAATGGGCTGGGATGCTGATTCAGCTTTGAGTGAAGGTGAAGTTGGAATATGTGGTGTTGCAGTTTCTTCTTTAAAAGATATGGAAATTCTTTTCGATAAAATTCCACTTGACAAAGTTTCTACTTCAATGACGATCAACTCTCCTGCAGCAATGATTTTTGCATATTACCTTGCTGTTGCTGAAAAGCAGGGTGTTGCTTTTAAAGATTTACGCGGAACATTACAGAATGATATTTTAAAAGAATACATTGCACAAAAAGAATATATCTATCCACCGCGACCTTCAATGAGAATAATAACTGATATGATTGAATACTGCACGAATGAAGTTCCACAATGGAATCCGGTTTCTGTCAGTGGTTATCATATTAGGGAAGCTGGTTCAACTGCTGTACAGGAACTGGCATACACTCTAGCTGATGGATTTGCATACATTGAAGCTTGCATTGAAAGAGGAATGGATGTTGATGCTTTTGCACCAAGGATTTCGTATTTCTTTAATTCGCATTTAGATTTTTTTGAAGAGATTGCAAAATTCCGTGCAGCAAGAAAAATCTTTGCAAAAAGAATGAAAGAAAAGTATGGTGCAAAAAATCCTCGTTCCTGGTGGTTAAGATTTCATACTCAAACTGCCGGTTGCACTTTAACAGCTCAACAGCCTGAAAATAATATTGTGCGAACCGCATTCCAGGCATTAGCTGGCGTACTTGGAGGAACACAATCATTACATACAAATTCAATGGATGAAACTCTTGCGCTTCCCAGTGAAAAAGCTGTTAAGATTGCTTTGCGTACTCAGCAATTAATTGCATATGAGACTGGTGTGATTAATACAGTTGATCCTCTCGGAGGCAGCTATTTTGTGGAATCGTTGACAGAAAAAATGGAAAAAGGAGCAAATGAAATTTTCGATCAGATTGATTCGCTTGGCGGAGTAATTCCTGCTATTGAAACAGGTTATTTCCAGAAAGAAATTGCTGATGCTGCTTATCGATATCAGAGAGAAGTTGAAATGAAAGAAAAATTTATTGTTGGAATAAATGAATTTGTTGAAGAAGATGAAAAGATTGAAATACCAATTCTTACAATTTCACCTCAAGTTGAAATTTCACAAAAGAAAAGATTAGCTGAAATCAAACAATCAAGAAATAACGAGATGGTTGAAGAATGTAAATCAGAAATTAAAGAAGCAGGAGAGAATGGAAATAATTTAATGCCTGTTTTTGTTAAAGCTGCAAGAAATTATGTTACTCTTGGCGAAATGGTAAGTGAATTAAGAGAAGTATTCGGAACATACGAAGAAGTCGCTGTATTCTAATGCTTCTCGAATATCTTAAGCTCATTCGTGTTCATCAGTGGGTAAAAAACTTTTTTGTTTTTGTTCCGCTATTATTTTCACTGCATTTTTTTGATTGGTCATACCTTAAAACTTCATTGCTTGCATTTCTGATTTTTAGTCTTGCTTCAAGTTCAATTTATGTAATTAATGATCTCGTTGATGTAAATGCTGATCGAGCTCATCCAAGAAAAAAAAACCGACCGATTGCTTCGGGTAAAATAAAAATTCCATCTGCTGTAATTGTTTCTTCACTTCTGCTTGTAATAGTTTTTATAATTATTCCATTTTCAAATTTTGAATTTTTGTTATCAGTTATAGGATTTCTTGTGCTCAATATTTTATATTCATTTATATTTAAAAATATTGTAATACTTGATATTTTCAGCATTGCAGCAGGATTTGCAATCAGGGTTTTGGGTGGAGCTTTTGCAATAAATGTTCCTATTTCTAACTGGCTTCTTTTAACAACTATGTTTATTTCTTTATTTCTTGGTGTAATGAAACGTCATTCAGAGCTTGTTCTTGTTTCTGAAAATGAAAATCATGAAAGCCGGAAAGTACTATCTCATTATTCACTTAATTTTGCTGATCAGATGGCGACTGTTGCTGCTGCCGGGGTGATAATATGCTATGCACTTTATACAGTAGCACCCAGGACTGTTAATGTTTTTGGAAGTGAAAATCTTATTTATACAACTCCATTTGTTGTTTTTGGAATATTTCGTTTTATGTATCTTGAGTACCAGAGTCAGAAAGGTGAAAATACAACCCGGGTTGTTGCAACAGATTTGCCGATGATTCTTACTGTAATTTTATATATTCTGGTTACTATGTACATTATTTATAAAGGTATTTGAATTTATTATCAGGTGAAGAATTAAATGGATCAGCAGTTATTATTTCTTATTATACTTTTATTAGTTAGCGGATTTTTCTCAGGTACTGAACTGGCATTTGTTGTAGCGAATAAGCTTAAGATTGAAATCCGTTCGAGGAAAAATAATCCGGCTGCAAAGGCTGCACATTTTTTTGTAAACCATCCACAAACTTTTTTTTCTACAATACTTATAGGAAATAATGTTGTTAACATTGCCTTTGCTTCATTCAGTGCAATATTTTTAGTAAAACTTTTCGGCTGGGGCGAATTAAGTATCTTACTTGTATCTTCCTTTTTCATTTTACTTTTTGGTGAAATAATTCCCAAATATTTTGCCCGGGAATTAGCCGATAGAATAGTGTTAGTAACTTCTATTCCCTTACGCATTATTTCTTACCTGTTATATCCATTTGTTAAAGCAGCTTCGTTATTTTCTGAAAAGTTGACAAGTACAAAAAGTGCTGCAGCAGAAAACATTGGTCATTTGTTTGATAAAGAAGATATAAAGGTAATTGTGAAGGAAAGCGAAAAAGCAGGTGTGGTTGATAAGAAAGCAAGCGATCTTATAACCCGGGTATTTGAACTAAGCGAGCAGCGGGTGCATGAGGCTATGACTCCCCGTACTGAAATAGTTGGTGTCGAAATAACTCAATCAATCGATGAATCAATTGAGATATTAATCGAATCAGGATTTTCAAAACTTGTCGTTTACGAAAATGATCTGGATAACATAAAAGGTATATTACTTGCAAAAGATATCTTCAATAATCCGACAAGTGTTCAAAGTATTACACGTGAAGTTAGCTTTATTCCGGAATCTAAAAAAAGTTTTGAAGCATTAAATGAGTTTCTGGAAAAAAGAATTTCTATTGCAATTATAGTTGATGAATTTGGCGGAACTGCCGGAATAATTACAATGGAAGATATTCTGGAAGAACTATTCGGAGAAATAAAAGATGAGTTTGATATTGAAGAAGAGATTTGCAGAAAGATAGGTGAACGAACCTATTTAATAAGCGGGAAAGTTGAGATTGATCATATAAATGAAAAATATTCCGGTAAGGGTGGATTGAAAATCGAAGAAGGCGATTATGAAACAATGAGCGGATACATTCTTAATAAAATAGGTAGAATTCCAAGACAGGGTGAAACTGTTAAAATAGATAACTTCACAATTCTCATCGCACGTGCGAGCGCACAAAAAGTTGAAATAGTTAAACTAATTCAGAATCCCGAATTATAATCCTTGACCGATCATAAAATTATTTTGTTTGACGGAGTCTGCAACTTCTGCAATTTCTGGGTGAATTTTATTATCGATCGGGATAAAACTGATATGTTCAGGTTTGCAGCTTTGCAATCTGAAACAGGACAAAAAATTCTTCAACGACTCAATTTAAACACAAACGAATTTGATACTTTCATCCTTGTTGATGGAAATTCTTTTTCTTCAAAATCTAATGCTGCATTAAAGATTTCAAAACATCTTTCAGGTTTGTGGAAAATTCTGTTTGTATTTTTAATCATACCCGAACCGATCAGAGATTTTATTTATGATTTAATTGCAAAAAATCGTTACAAATTATTTGGTATTAGGGATTGCTGCCGGATTCCAACCGAAGAGGAAAAGAAAAAGTTTGTTTAATTAGATTTCAGATAGCTTAAATTGCCCATTCATTCAAATTCCATTAAATTAGAAATCTTAAATAAATCATTAATTGAATTGCTTGATTTTAAAGTTGTTTCTAAGGACAAAGACACAAAAGCCCGGGCAGGAAATTTTAAAACTGCTCACGGAAATGTTGAAACACCGGCTTTTATGCCTGTCGGAACTCAGGGATCAGTGAAAGCTGTGAATCAGCAATTTCTTAATGATGATATTAAAGCTCAGATTGTTCTTTCAAATACTTATCATCTTTATTTAAGACCGGGAACTGAAATTCTTGAAAAAGCAGGCGGGCTTCATAATTTTATGAACTGGTCAAAACCGATTCTTACAGACAGCGGCGGATACCAGGTTTTTAGTCTTTCGGGACTAAGAAAGTTAAAACCGGATGGTGTTGAATTCAGTTCACATCTTGATGGTTCAAAACATTTTTTTACCCCGGAAAAAATAATAGGAATACAAAGAAGCATTGGTTCAGATATTATGATGATGCTTGACGAATGTACACCGTATCCGTGTGACTATGAATATGCAAAAAACTCAACACAGCTTACAAGCGACTGGGCAATCTTAAATAAAGAAGCTTTTGAAAAATCAAATTCTCTTTATGGATATGAACAATATTTATTCGGGATAATACAGGGAAGTGTTTATGATGATTTGCGCGAACAATCTGCAAAGGATCTTTTGAATTTAGATTTTGATGGATATGCAATCGGCGGTCTTGCAGTCGGCGAACCGACTGAAGATATGTATGAGTTAACAAATTTTACAACTGATTTTATGCCTGAAGAAAAACCTCGCTACTTAATGGGAGTTGGCAGACCTGAAAATATTCTGGAATCGATCGAACGAGGAATTGATATGTTTGATTGTGTTATGCCGACAAGGAATGCAAGGCATGCAGTTTTGTTTACTTCAGATGGAGTATTAAGTTTACGCAATTCACAATATCGGGATGATTTTAACAAGCTTGACGAAAATTGTGATTGTTATACCTGTTCAAATTTTTCAAGAGCATATCTGCGCCATTTGTTTAATGCAGGAGAGATTTTAGCTTTGGAGCTTGCAAGTATTCATAATCTTCATTTTTATATTAGTCTTTTATCCGAAGCAAGAAAAAATATTATTGATGGAACTTTTAAAGATTGGAAATCGGAAAAAATAAAAAATATATCAAGTAAAAAATCATTTAAATTGGAGGAATAATTGGAACTATTATTTGCAATGGCTCCGCAGGGCGGAGAAGGCGGCGGCGGATTAGTAAGCACTTTGATTATGTTCGGTGCTATTTTCCTGATCTTTTATTTTATGATTATCAGACCGCAGCAGAAAAGAACTAAAGAACGTGAAAAAATGTTATCAGCACTCGATAAAGGAGATAAAGTTGTAACAAGCGGTGGTGTTCACGGCGTAATTTCAGGTCTTGATGATAAAACTGCTTTGCTTCAAATAAGCGATAATGTTAAAATAAAAGTTGAGCGATCTGCGATTACTACAGTCCTGTCTAAAAAATCAGAATAATTTAAGCCCTAGAGACTCTCAGAAATGTAGCACAGATTACTAATCTGTGCTACAATGAATGTAATATTTAACCTGTATCTAAGTAAGTTATTAACTCGCATTCAAATATTTTATTTAATAGATAATCCTAAACTAATTATACTACCCGGTTTTTTTAATCCCTCTTTCCCACTATTTTTAGAGTAGAATTTCTTTAATGAGTTGCAAGAATGAAAACTATAAAATTATTTCTGTTAATTATATTCGTATTAACAACTTATTCATTTGCCCAGCAAAAAATTTTTATTGCCTATATCGATAGTGAAATTGATATGGGCATTGCACCGTATGTTAGAAGAGTAATAAGTGCTGCAGAGGACGCGGATGCAAAGGCAATTATTTTCAAAATAAACACATTTGGCGGCAGAGTAGATGCTGCAACCCAGATTAAAGATGCAATTATCGGAACAAATATTTTAACAATTGCATTTATAAACAACCGTGCTGTTTCTGCAGGTGCTTTGATTGCACTGTCGTGCAACAAAATTTGCATGGTAGATGGCGGAGTTATCGGGGCTGCAACCGTTGTTGATCAAAGTGGGCAAAAAGTAGGGGAAAAATATCAGTCATATATGCGTTCCGAAATGCGATCAACTGCGGAGAAAAATGGCAGAAGAACAGATATTGCTGAAGGTATGGTGGATGAAAGGGTTGTTATTAAAGGTCTCGTAGATTCTACAAAACTTGTGTCACTTACTTCAGAAGAAGCACTTAAATATGGAATTTGTGATTATATAGTTAAAGATATTGATGACGTTTATGCAAAGTTTAATTTAAGTGATGTTAAAATTGTTGAAGAAAAATCCAACTGGGCTGAAGCAGTTGTAAAGTTTCTGAATAACCCGATTGTTTCCTCGTTGTTAATAATGATTGGGTTTTTTGGATTGCTTGCCGAGATAAAATCACCCGGCTGGGGAATTCCCGGTACTGCCGGACTTATTGCATTAGCGCTTTTCTTTGGCTCATCTTATGTGCTTGAGCTTGCATCAATTGTAGAGATCCTGTTATTTATAGTTGGAGTAGCTCTTTTACTTTTAGAAATTTTTGTAATTCCAGGTTTCGGAATTGCAGGTATAAGCGGAATAATTCTAATCATAGTTTCACTCTTTCTTTCTTTGGTAGGAAAAGATCCATTCATTGATTTTCACGCTGTCTCAATGGCAATAATTCAACTTTCCGGTGCAATGATAATGGCAATTATTCTGCTGCTTGTGATGGCTAAATTTCTTCCACAGACAACAATATTTCAAAAATTTATTCTTTCCGATGAAGAGAAATCAAACCTGGGCTGGGTCTCCACAGTTTCTAATAAAGAGCTTATAGGTGTGGAAGGTATTTCTGCTACACCTCTCAGACCTTCAGGCACTGCAGAAATAAATGATAAAAAAGTTGATGTTGTTACCGAAAGTGAATTTATTGACAGAGGTAAAAAAATTGTAGTGATAGCCGTTGAAGGTATGAGGGTTGTTGTTAAAGAGAAAAAAGAAATGGGTGAGAAATAATTCCCACCCCAAAATTTTTACAAAAGCTCCAGAATATTTTTATTTGTAATTACCTCTTTAGTTTTACCTTTTTTTATACCTGTTGGTGTTTGCATTTCCATAGAGTATTCAGATTCCATAGTGGTTTCTGTCTTGCTTTTCTGAACCAGCCCTTTTGAAATATTAAAATAAATTTTAGCTATTGCAGATGAAACAGGTTTTTTAAACTGGTAATTTATTCCACGTTCATCGGTGTAGCTGGTTTTACCTTCAACTGTGGATTTTATGTGTCCATCAATTACTGCAATTTTATCATCGCTGAGTTTCTCAAGCTTTTCAACGTTATAGAAATAAGTGAACTGAACATTAAAGGTCATAATTCTTGAGGGACTGGCTTCCTTTTTCCAGGTGGAATCTTTTGCCATTTTAGTCTCAGGATATTTCTGAACTATTTGTGAAAGCATCGGCTTAATAATACTGCTAACAAGATTATCCTTAATCATTAATTTATCTTCAGTTTTTACCGAGTCAGCAACTCCCCTTAGCTCAAGAAATTTATTTGATACACGTTCTGCTTTTATTACATCTAAAATTTCCCCGGTATTTGAAATTCGAATATTAAACGGATTTTCAATAAAGGCTTCGTACTCAGAATATTTAATTGCGTCTGCTGAGTCAGGCTTACCACTGGAATTATATTTAATCTCCTGGCCATCTGCATTTGCATGCAGGCTAAAGCTTTTATAAGTAATCTGAAGTTCTATTGAACTGTCCTTATCAATCTCAATTGGATTAAGCTCAATCAAATAGCTTATAGTCTGCTCAAATGTTCTTGTAAAATTTGAGTCAACTTCAACCGATTGTACGGATTTAGAAATTATGGTTAACCGGTAATCGTATTTTTTTCCAACTTCAAATTTATAATTGAATTTAAAAGATTCATCTGGATTACTGATTGCCTCAGTTTTGAGATCTGTTGTATCATAAGTTGCAACGGTTTGCTGCAAATTCTTTTCTTCATTCTTTTTTTCTTTTTCTCCACAGGCAGCAAATAAAATTATTGCCATTAGAAAAACTGCTATTCTTAATAACATTTTCACCTCAATAAAGTAGATATTTTTTTCTGATTGAATTAAAATTTTCTGATTGTCTATTTATATAATTTATGATTGAGTCAGCATTTTTATTGTCCTCAATCATTTCTCTTATTTTTTTATCACCAAGTAGCTTATCAAAATGATCCTTCCTGAATTCAAACTTTTCAGGATATAATTTTTGAAGAGCAACTAAAAGTTTAATACCAAATTCAAGCTGAACAAATTTATTCTTATCTGTGATGTGAATTTTGATTCCATTGCAAACCTGCTTTTCATATTTCGGATTGACGGCTTTTTCCGGAATTGATTCAGGCGTAAAATCTATGGCTATTATTTCACAACCTTGTAAACTCGAATTATTAAGTTCAACTAAAAGTTTTTTGGAATTAATAAACGGTGCACCAATTATTTTAAATGGATGTTCAGTCCCTCTTCCTTCTGAAATATTTGTCCCTTCGAGCAGACAGGTTGCAGGGTAAACAAGCACAGTTTCAAAATCATGAATGTTTGGTGATGTTGGAATCCAGTTTGCAGCAAAATCATCCCAGAAAAGTTCACGTTCCCAGTTTTTCATTTTGATGATTTCAAAGTCAGGTTTCTTTTGAGTTTCTATATAATTTTCATTTACAAAAAGATTTGCTAGTTCACCAATCGTCATTCCGTGAATCATATCGATGGGTGCAATCCCGATGAAAGACTTTAACTCATTCTGTAAAACAGGGCCCGAAAATTTATTTCCGCTTAATGGATTTGGACGATCAAGAATGATAACCTGCTTGTTGTTTTCTGAAGCAGATTGCAAAACATAAAACATCGTGGAAATGTAAGTGTAAAATCTTACGCCAACATCCTGAATATCAAAAATAATTACATCAATATTTGCGAGCATTTCCGGAGTTGGTTTTTTAGTCCTTCCATAGAGTGAAAAGATCTGAATGCCGTATTTATTATTTTCATTTTCAATTTCTTGACCTGCCGAAATATTTCCATAAAACCCATGTTCCGGTGAAAATATTGTTGTAATATTTATTCCAAGAGATTCCAGAGTATCAAGCAGGGGAGTGCCATTGGATAAAACACTTGCCTGGTTAATTACCAATCCTACTTTTTTTTCTCCTAATAAATCAAGTTTTTCTGATATAAGAACATCCGATCCATAAAAGATTTTATCAGGCTTTTCCTGTGATGAACAGGAAAAAGAAAATAAAATCAGAAACAAAAAAAATGCGGAATAAATTTTCATATTATGAAAAGAGGGAGGAAATTATCCTCCCAAATATTAAGAGGAATAATTGTTCAAAATATCATTGCGGGAGAAAAAATGGCTTATTTCTTTTTCAGCATTCTCATCAGAATCCGATCCGTGAACTGCATTGAACTGAATATCGGTTGCATAAAGTTTCCTAACTGTTCCTTCAGCAGCTTTTTTAGGATCGGTTGCACCAATTAGTTTCCTGTAATCTTCAACAGCATTCTCTTTTTCAAGATAGATCGGTATGCAAGGGCCACTTGTCATATAATCGAGCAACTCGCCAAAGAAATTCCTTTCTTTATGAATCTCATAAAATCCGCCTGCTGATTCTTTTGTTAAATGAACCATTCTCATTGCTCGGATTTTAAATCCGGCTTTTATAATCATTGAAATAATTTCACCGGTGTATCCTTTTTGAACTGCATCAGGTTTTATTATAGCTAAAGTCTTCTTTCCCAATTTTATCTCCTTATTTATCAAATTGATTTAAAACAGAAGCCCGTCTTGCGGGCTTACTGAAATATTATTTTTTTTGAAAATTATTTTTTCTTTTTCTTTTTGGCAGCTTTTTTAATTGTGGTTTTCTTTGCCAGTTTCTGCAATGAACTTAACATGGTCTTCCCAATATCGGCAGGACTTTCAACTACGGCAATTCCGGCTTTTTTCATTGCTGTCATTTTTTCTGCGGCAGTTCCTTTGCCGCCGGAAATGATTGCACCGGCATGCCCCATTCTTCTTCCGGGAGGTGCAGTTCTTCCTGCAATAAATCCAACTACAGGTTTTTTTACATTTTTCTTTATGAAAGCTGCAGCTTCTTCTTCAGCAGAGCCTCCAATTTCACCAATCATTACAATTCCATCAGTGTCCGGATCTTCATTAAACATTTTAATTATATCAACGAATCTTGAACCTATAACCGGATCACCGCCAATTCCAACTGCAGTTGATTGTCCAAGTCCGACATCAACAAGTTGTTTTACTGCTTCGTAAGTTAACGTTCCGCTTCTTGAAACGACTCCAATCGTTCCTTTCTTGTGAACAAAGCCGGGCATAATACCAACTTTTGCTTTTCCCGGCGAAATTACTCCGGGACAATTTGGTCCAACAAGGACTACATCTTTTTGCTTAATTGAATTGTATACTTTTAACATATCAGCTGCAGGAATTCCTTCTGTAATACATATAATTACTTTTATACCTGAGTTTGCTGCTTCGAGTATTGCATCCGCTGCAAAAGCCGGTGGAACAAAAATTATTGAAGTGTTTGCTTTTAGATTTTTGACTGCTTCTTCTACCGTATTATAAACCGGAATACCTTCGAAATCAGTTCCACCTTTTCCCGGAGTTACTCCTGCAACAACTTTAGTTCCGTATTCAACCATTTGCTGGGTGTGGAATGAACCTTCACTACCTGTAATTCCTTGAACTACCAGGCGGGTTTTTTTATCAACAAGAATGCTCATATTTTTTCCTGGAAAACCTTGAAATTTTTAGATTGTAAAGATAGGAAATTATTATCGAAAGATTAAAAAAGAAGATTGAAACATTTTACAGGAAGGTAATAACCAAAGTGAATTAGTGACAATAATTAAGACACCAATTCACTTTGTGTTTAATTAATCTTTTTTATCGTCTATTTTTTTTGATTCTTTATCGGTCGATTTAATCTCATCTTCAACATCTTTTAAACCTTTTTTGAACTCACTCATTCCTTTTCCTATTCCACGTGCTAGTTCTGGTATTTTCTT
This sequence comes from uncultured Ignavibacteriales bacterium, assembly GCA_963715745.1. GTDB lineage: Bacteria > Bacteroidota > Ignavibacteria > Ignavibacteriales > Ignavibacteriaceae > CAWGJF01. Next base: position 2,745,640 of record OY970271.1, on the reverse strand, counting down.
TGCACCGAACAAAATAAGAATAACAAGAAGTATAAGAATTATTTCGCCAGCACCTAAGTTTCCAAACATTTTATCACCTTTAATTAAAAATATTATTTACTAATGCTTTAAAAATCAGACTTCCGTCTGTCTTTCTCAATACCGGATCACTGCTCCTTTCGGGATGCGGCATCATTCCAAGTACATTGCCTTTTTTGTTTATGATACCAGCAATATTTGCAACCGATCCGTTTGGGTTATTTTCTTTATCTACACTACCTTTTCCTGATGAATACCTGAAAACAACCTGGTTATTTTCTTCCAAAGACTTTAAGGTTTGTTCATCAGCAAAATAATTTCCATCTCCATGAGCAATAGGAATTTTCAATAGTCTTTCTGAATTTATTCCTTTGGTAAAAGCCGTGTTATAATTTTCAATTTTAAGATAAACATCTTTGCAAACAAATTGAAGTGATTGATTTTTCAACATAACACCAGGAAGTAAACCAGCTTCGAGCAGTATCTGAAAACCGTTGCATATTCCGATTAAATGTCCGCCGTTTTCAGCAAACCCGATTACTTTGTTCATGATTGGTGAGAATCTTGCTATTGCACCGCTTCTCAGGTAATCTCCATAAGAAAAACCGCCAGGCAAAATTATAACATCAAAATTATTGAGTGCATAATCCTTGTGCCAGAGAAATTTAACATCATAATCCAGTATTTTATTTAAGACATAATATGCATCGTGGTCACAATTTGAACCGGGAAAAACAACAACTCCAAATTTGGGTTTGCTCATTGAGCTTCATCCAAAGTAAATTCAAAATCTTCCATTATTGGATTTGCAAGAAGTTTTGAACAATAAAGTCCAACTTCTTTTTCAGCGATAGTTTTATCGTTAGTATCAACTTCAAACTCAATAAATTTATTTATACGTGTATTCTTTACATTATTAATTCCGAGATGGTGGGCACCTTTTTCAACAGCTTTTCCCTGCGGATCTAGAATTGATGGTCGTCTTTTTATCAGAACTCTGGCTTTGAACAATTGGTTTTCTCCTTATAAAAAAAGAATGATTTAATCAGATTCTTTAGTTGTAAACCATTTATAAATATGTCGAAAAATACCGAATAGAATCATGAAAACAAATATGAAGAATAATCCTTTGGTATATGCAAAAAGAAGCAATACTAAAGCTGCAATTACAAAAACAATATTTAATGGTTTTTCTTTAATTCCTTTCCAGGTAAGTTTTGGAAAAGTTTCATACCTTATATTACTTACCATCAAATACGATAAAATTAATATCATTGGGATAATGATTTTTGAAATTTCTTCAGGATAACCATTGTTGTAAAAAGCTAATACAAATGAAGCGAGGGTTAATGCACAGGATGGAATTGGTAGACCTATAAAAAATGATTTTTCAAAGCCGACCAACTGAACATTAAATCGTGCAAGTCTGAATCCTCCTGCAATTAAAGGAAGAGAAGCAAGAATAATTCCGAAGCCTCCGAATTCGGAAAAGTAAGTAGAGTAAAGTAGAAAAGAAGGTGCTGCACCAAAAGTAACTACGTCGGAAAGAGAATCGAGTTCAACTCCAAGCTCGCTGCTTGAATTAGTTAATCTTGCTACCAATCCATCAAGTGCATCGAAAATAGCTCCAACAAATATTAACCAGGCTGCGTAAGAAATATTTCCTGCACTGGCTGTTACGATTGAGAAAAACCCGCAGAACATATTCATTGCCGTGAATAAATTCGGAATAACTGAAGGTGTAACTCTTGGTCGGTTCATTTATTTAATTAACTCGAAAAGAATTGTTTCTCCGGCTGTAACTTTATCATCTTTATGTATTAATGGTTTCCATTTTTTATTCACAACTACATCAACTCTGCTTCCGAATTTTATCATGCCGAATCTCTTCCCGATTTCAACAGTATCTTTAAGATTAAGTTCATTTATAATTCTTCGTGCAACCATACCTGCAACCTGCGTGAAAAAAACTTTTTCTCCGGAGCTTTGGATTCCGATTTCCATTCTTTCATTTTGATCAGAAGCTTTATCTTCAAAAGCCGCAACGAACTTCCCTTCGATATATTTTAGATATTCAACCGTACCGCTTATCGGTATCCTGTTGACATGTACATTTAACGGTGACATAAAAATCGAGACAATCCAGGCTTTTTCATCAATGAATTTATTGTCCTCAATTTCCTTAACAAATAAAACTTTTCCGTCAGCCGGTGAAACAACAATATCATTTCTGATTGGAGGAGTTCTATCGGGATCTCTGAAAAAATTCAGAACAAAAATTAAAATCAGGGCAGCAGCAACTAAAAAAATAATCTTTACCGAATTATTATTTATAAAAAAACTGCTGATAATAATCAGGAAGGAAATTATGCAGGCAATGCCAATTGTGGAATAGCCGTATTTTGTGAACATCAAATCAACTGCTGATAATTTTAAAGAGATGATCTGAATATTTTTTCATCTGTGCTGCGGTTGTAATTTTATAAGGATCAATTGCTTTTTTATCTCCGTTATTGGAAAAAATCTTAATGCTTAAAGGAGTAAAGTCATCAACAAGAATAATTTTATTCTCAAATTTACCAAATGAGCATGAAATTTCCGCAATAGCCTGGTTTCTTCTTTCAAAAAAAGATTTTAACACCGCATTAATTTTTGAGCATAAACGGTTAATGTATTTCAGTTCATCGTGAGTGCAAATATCAAAGGAAATTAAATGACTTTCACTGACGAGAGAATCCTTCATTTGACCAAAGTGATATTCAAATACCGGAAAAGTAAGCGGGTCGAATTCCTTAATTGAAAAAATCTTTGCTGTTCTTTTATCAGCATTATTCAAAATTCTAACTCTGAAAGGAACTTGTGTGAATTTTAAAAAAGTAAGTGATTCACTCCCGTGTAGATTTACAAAAGCTGTCGGTATATGATATTCTTTAAGGTATTCATAAAAAAACGAACCGATGGCAGCTGATTTTTTGCCTAAGTCTTTAACCTTTACCTTTTTATTTTTTGTGGGGAAAAAGTGATCTGTGTATTCAATACGTTGATAATTCTGTTCATCAAACGGAATTTCTTTTCGCTGGTAATCATTAATCATAGGCAGATTTCTTTCATTTTTTCAATGAGAAAAAGCAAAGTTGAAATTATCAAAAATCAATGTATAAAGTCAATCTTAAATAGTATATTTAAATCTTAAACAGCAAATAATTTTTAATTTTTTTGTAGAAAATCAGGAGGATTTTAATGAAAGGTGGAATGCAGGGAATGTTGAAACAGGTTCAGAAAATGCAGGCTGAGATGCAAAAAGTGCAGGGTGAGCTTAGTAATAAAACCGTTTCTGAAGAAGCCGGTGGTGGGATGATTAAGGCTGTTGCAAATGGAAATAAGGAAATAGTTTCTATTTCAATTGATCCTCAGGTAATTGATAAAGAGGAAAAGGAAATTTTGGAGGATCTTGTTGTTGCGGCAGTAAATAAAGCCCTTGAATCTGCATCAAAAATGGCTGAGGAGGAATTAGCAAAAGTAACTAAGGGTATGATTCCTCCAGGATTAAATATTCCGGGGCTATAAACTTGCAGATTGCCGAGCCGCTTGCTGTTGCTATTGAAGAGTTAAGTAAACTTCCGGGTGTTGGTAGAAAGACCGCACAAAGGCTTGCTATTTATATTTTAAAAAGAAATGAGGAAGAGGTAAATAATCTTTTAAAATCAATCCGGGAACTGAAAACGAAGTTAAGATTTTGTGAAAGATGTTTTAACCTTTCTGAAGAAAATTTATGCAACATTTGTAAAAGCCAGAAAAGAGAGCCTTCGTTATTGTGTGTTGTTGAAGAAGCCAGCGATGTAATAGCTATAGAAAAAACGAATGAATACAATGGTCTTTATCATGTTCTTGGCGGAGTGCTTTCTCCGTTAAGCGGTGTAAATCCTGACTCATTGAAAATAAAAGAATTGGTAAAACGGTTTGAGAACGAAGATATAAAAGAAGTAATCCTGGCATTAAATCCTGATACAGAGGGGGAGACAACTTCATTATATATAGCTAAACTTTTAAAACCTTTTAATATAAAAGTAAGCAGAATAGCCAGAGGCTTACCAATTGGAGGCGATCTTGAGTTTGCAGATGAAGCAACGATAGGAAGAGCTCTTTTAAACAGAAGCATTTTATGAAGTCTGAATGGTATAAAGATTGGTTTAACACTGACGAATATCTTGTGGTTTATAAGCACCGGGATAAATCAGAAGCAGAGCATTTTAAAAATCTTGTTCTTAAAAATGTTGAAAGCGAAAAAATTAAGTTTGTTCTTGATATGGCTTGCGGGGCGGGAAGACATGCCATTTCATTTGCTGAGGAAGGATTTGATGTTACTGCCGTTGATTTGAGTGAAAATTTATTAAACACAGCTCGATCAAATGCCAAAAAAGAAAAAGTAAATGTAAATTTTATCCTTTCTGATATTAGAAATTTTCATTCCGAAAAAACTTTTGACCTCGTATTGAACTTATTTACAAGCTTTGGATATTTTGAAAAAGATGAAGAAAATGCCGAAGTAATCCAAAAAGCCTTTGACTTAATGAATACTGGCGGCTGGTTTGTACTGGATTATTTCAGTAAAAATTATATCTTAAATAACCTTATCCCGATTACAGTTGAGAATATTGCTGGAAGGCAAATAACACAGATCAGGGAAGTAAAAAATAACCGGATTGAAAAGGATATTAGAATTAAAAGTAACGGTAATGTAACTAATTATTTAGAGTCAGTAAGATTGTATTCGAAAAGTGAAATAATTAAAATGTTAGAAAAAACTGGTTTTAAAGTAATAAAAATATTCGGTGATTTTAACGGCAGTAAATTTGATGTCATCACATCACCAAGACTAATTGTGTTTGCGAGAAAATGAGAAAATTATTTTTCATATTATTTTTTTTAACATTAATATCTTGTGATGTTTTTGTAACAAGAAATCCCGAATCACCAAAAGATACAAGATCAAACTATACTACACCTTCAACCCGTGAAACTTTAATAAGCAACCTAATAAATTCTTTATCCGATAAGAATGCAGAGAATTATAAAAAATCCTTTGCAGTAGCTCCATCTTCTTCTGTTTTGTTTACCTTTGTACCAACAGGTGAAGCGTTCAACTTATATCAAATTTGGGAGGACTGGGGCGTTGATGATGAGTTTCGTTATTTTACAAACCTGGTAAATTCAACGCCATCTCAATATCCTATTAATCTTTCCTTATCAAATGAACTTTATAGTCCGATAAGTGATGGATTTGTTTACACTGCGGATTATTTTATCTCTGTCCCTAAATTGAATGCAGACCCTGAAATTTATAAAGGTAGTTTGAAATTTAATCTTACAACAGACATATATAACTTTTGGGTAATTTATTATTGGGAAGACAGTCCGGAATCTGGTTCATTAAGTTGGAGTGATTTGAAGGGAAGTGAATACAATTAGGTTTATATTATCTCTCATTTTTATTTTACTAACAGTTTTATCCTGCACAAATCCTTTTGCACCAAAATTTGATGACAATCCTGACTCAGGAAAACCGCCATTATCTGATCTGACAAAAATTGAAGGTGTTTTTCAGAATATGCAGTATTCATATACGTTTAAGGATACTCTGATTTACGGTCAGTTGCTTTCTCCGGATTTTATTTTTACATATCGTGATTACGACCAGGGTATTGATGTTTCGTGGGGAAGGGATGAAGAAATATTTGCAACTTACGGTTTATTTAATTCTACCCAGCGACTTGATCTTATCTGGAACAATATCGTTCTTAGTTCTATCGATTCTACAGACGCAAGCATTGTGAGAAGTTTTAATCTTAATGTAACTTTTAATCCGACTGATGTAATCCGTGTCGACGGCAGAGTAAATCTTTTTTTAAAGAGAAATTTAGAAACACGAAAGTGGAGCATTACCAGGTGGATAGATGAGTCTAATTTTTAGTAGTTTCGTGTAGACTAAAAAATTTAAATTTTTAAATGGTTATTTTTTACTTTCGGGAAGCTTTCAAATCTGTTTCAAGAGCAAAAGCATCTTTCTTTTTAACATTCCTTTCCTTAACGGTTGCAATAATTCTTGTAATTGGGTCGGCTGCAATTTTTCGTTTATCTTCATCATTTGAGAACCGACTGAAGAACAATGTGAAAGTAAATGTTTTTATCAAGGATAATATTTCAAATAGCGAACAGGAAAGTTATAAGAAAGAACTTGAAGAAAAACGATTTGTATCTTCGGTGGATTACATTAGTAAAAAGGATGCTGCAGAGGAATTTGTAAAACAAACAGGCGAAGACTTCGGCGATATACTTGATTACAATCCGCTTCCTGCTTCTTTTACTTTAAAAATTAACACAGCAGTTACTTCTGAAGATTCATTAAATATCTTGATAAATGAAATATCCGGATATAAGTGGGTTGATGAAGTTGTGTTTAAAGATCAGTTTCTTTTAAATATTCTTAATTACATAGCCCGAATTAGAATTTATTTGTTTATTGTAACCGGATTAATTTGTTTGATTGCGATTTATCTTGTTTACAGTACGGTTAAGGTAATTAACAAAGCAAGATTTCGTGAGCTAGAAACAATGAAATTGGTCGGGGCTAAACTATCTACAATTAAAATCCCAATACTGATGAATAGTTTTTTTGCCGGAATTTTATCGGGAGGAATTGCATTATTAATTCTGTGGTATTTGCTGCAGCAGTTAAATGAATTTCCGGTAATCTTAAATTTTGTTAATACGAATTTATACCTATTTGTTGGAATATTAATTGTTGCTGGTCCTGTTCTTAGTCTCATGGTAACAATTTATGCACTTAAAAATGTTTCTCTTAAAATTTGATGCTCCAAGTTAATTTTTTAATATTTGCTGATTAAATTTTCCCATAATTTAAAGTCCAAATTGAAACTCAGACCAAGGCTGATTAATTTTTTAATGAAAATATTTAAGATCCGGTTCTTTTCCATAGTTGCTTTATTTACAGTCCTGTCAATCCCCTCAATTGCCCAGATTATTCCCAATTATCCGGAGCGTTCTCTTCAAATTAATTCAGATTCACTTAAAAGCCTTATGTCTCAAAACAATTTTAGTCTTGAGGCTACGGAAGGAAGCATCAATCCAGAAGAATACTATGTTGGTCCGGGTGACAAATTATTTATTTCAATTAAAGGCGTTACTGAAATTGCAAATACACTTGTAATAAACCAGGAAGGTTGGCTGTATGTTCCTAATGTTGGCGGAATAGATTTGAGAAATCTTACCTTGAAAGAATCAAAAGAGCGAATTTCAGAAAAATTGAATGATTATTTTAAGAATGTCACAATATTTATTTCACTTGCAGATTTAAGGAAAATAAAAGTTTCTCTTACGGGAGATGTTGTAAAGCCGACTATTTACACTTTAACTGCAAATGCAAGACTTATAGATTTGCTTGGTGATTCATATGGAATCAATGAGACTGCCGATATCAGAAATATTAAAGTTGTTGCAAAAGATGGAACAATAAAAACATATGATTTTCTTTCCTTCCTAAGATTTGGAGATTATAAATTTAATCCGATGCTCAGGGAAGGAGATGTAGTTATTATTGATAAAATAGATAAAATTGTTCGAATTAGCGGTTCGGTAAAATATCCTGCTGCTTATGAGTTTGTGCAAGGTGAAAATATTAATGATTTGGTTAATCTTGCCGGTGGATTTCTTGCAACAGCCCGTAAGGATACAATTGAACTGATAAGGTTTAATGAAAATGGATTTAGACAAAATTCAAAGTACTTTAGTCTTGAACAGATACAAAATGATGATATCAAGCTTCAAAATAAAGATCAGGTAATAGTCAGATCAATTCCTGAATATCTTGAAGAACATTATGTTTTAGTAAGCGGCTATGTTAACTACCCCGGTTGGTATAAAATTGATAAAGATGAAACTCATCTTACAGATATTATTAAGAAGACTGGCGGTTTCCGAAAAGATGCATCATTAAATGAAGCAACTCTTGTTAGAACCCAGGATTCTGAAGTTAAAGATCCTGAGTTTGAAAGACTTAGACTTATGGAACGAAAAGATATGACGGATGATGAATATGATTACTTTAAATTTAAATCAAGACAAAACACCGGAAAGGTTGTTATTGATTTTGTTGAATTGTTTGAAAAACATAATTCATCTGAAGACGTCATTCTTAAAAACAGAGATATAATTAATGTTCCTGAGAAGAAAAATTATATAATAATGCTTGGGGCAGTTGTAAGACCAGGTAAATTAATTTTTGATCCTAAATTAGGCGTTTTAGATTATATTGATTTGGCAGGTGGATTTGGATGGCGTGCTGAAGAAGGCAAGGTCAGAGTGGTAAAAGCAAATACAGGCGAGTGGATTGATTACGATGAGGTTGAATTATTAGAACCGGGAGATACTATCTGGGTTCCTGAAGAGCCGCCTGCAGCAAAGTTTTGGGATGTATTTACAACAACACTTAGTGTTGTAGCTCAGGTTGCAGCTATTCTTGCAGCAGCTGCAGCAGTAATCATAGCAACAAGGTAAAAAAATCAGATGACGTTTCACCAGATAATACATACAATACTTGTAAACATTAAAACAATCTTATTTATAACAATTGTTTCAACAATAATTGTATTTATATACCTTCTATTAATTTCACCAATTACCTACAATTCAGAAGTTACCATTCTTCCTCCTTCAGAAGATAACCAGGTTGGAGGTCTAAGCAGCTTGTTAAGTGGAGGTGATTTTTCCAGTTTACTTTTAGGCGGAGGATTCACTGGCAGCTCACAACTATTTATGGAAATTTTAAAAAGCAGATCAGTTGCAGAGTATGTTGTTAAAAAGAATGATCTGGTAGAATATTATTCTGCTGATGATTTATACGATGCTTGTAAAGAATTACAGGATAATCTTGATATGAATGTTTCTAAAGAGGGTATAATCTCTCTGTCTGTAAATGTTAAAAGCGGATTTCTACCCAAATTTTTTGGTGATACAGATTCATTGAAAAGACTATCTGCTGCGTTATCTAATTCCTATACTGAAGCTTTAGATAAAGTAAACAGAGAAAAAAATTCTTATAAAGCAAAACGTGCAAGAATTTATATTGAAGCTCAGCTTGAACGTACCCGAACTAAATTAGATTCAGTAGAATCTGCTTTAATGGAATTTCAACAAAAAAATAAAGCTATTTCTCTACCTGAACAGTTGAATGCAGCAATTGAAGGTGCATCCAAATTAAAATCAGAAATGGTGAAAACTGAATTGGAAATAGGTTTACTTGAACCAAATTTAAAAGAAGATAACGTAACATTGGTTACACTTAAGAAAAAGCTGTCTGAGTTAAAGAAAGAATATGGTAAGCTTGAACTTGGTTCCGAAGATTATTTAATTGCCTTTAAGGATGTACCGGAATTAGGAATGGAATTAGCTCGATTAATGCGTGATGTAAAAATTCAAAACGAAGTTTATCTACTTTTACAACAGCAATATTATAAAGAAAAAATTCAGGAAAACCGCGATACACCTACCATTGAAGTATTAGATAAAGCAATTCTGCCTGATAAAGTTTCTTCCCCGAGATTACTTCGTGCAAGTTTTGCCAGTGCATTTTTTATTTTTTTAATCTTATCAGCTTATTATATTATACGTGAAAAGAATGTAATTGATCTTCAGCAGTCACTAAAGGAGAAATAATGGAAACTGCTGTTGTAACGGGTGGTGCAGGATTCCTGGGATCCTATCTATGTGAAAAATTACTTGATAAAGGATTAAAAGTTATCTGTATTGACAACCTACTTACCGGTAATATCAATAATATTTCTCATCTGGCAGGAAACGAAAATTTTAAATTTGTAAAACATGATGTTACAAACTATATTTTTTTACCAGGAAAGATAGATTACATTTTGCACTTCGCCTCACCAGCAAGTCCTGTTGATTACCTTCAATTACCAATTCAAACTCTTAAAGTAGGTTCGCTTGGAACTCATAAGGCACTTGGATTAGCAAAAGAAAAGAAAGCAAGATTTCTTTTGGCATCCACATCAGAAGTTTATGGTGATCCTGAAGTACATCCGCAAAAAGAAGATTACTGGGGGAATGTTAATCCGATTGGTCCACGTGGTGTTTATGATGAGGCGAAGCGATTTGCTGAAGCCATTACAATGGCTTATCATAGGTATCACAATGTTGATACAAGGATTGTTAGGATATTCAATACATTTGGTCCAAGGATGCGTGCAAATGATGGAAGAGCTATTCCGAATTTTATTACACAGGCACTAAACGATAAACCAATTACTGTTTATGGGGATGGATCACAAACCAGGAGTTTTTGTTACATAAGTGATCAGGTTGATGGAATATTTAAGCTTCTTATGTCAAATGAAAATGACCCGGTTAATATTGGCAATCCTGAAGAGATACCGGTAGTTGAAATTGCAAAAGAAATAATTGAATTAACTAAGAGTAAAAGTGAAATTATTTTCGAAGAACTTCCGGAAAATGATCCCAAGGTAAGACAACCAGATATAACAAGAGCAAAAGAAATTTTAAAATGGGAACCAAAAGTTTCAAGATTAGATGGGTTAAAGAAAACAGTTGAGTATTTTAAAAATATTGATTCTTCAATTATTCATTAATTGTAACTAACCAAATTCTTTCCATAATTACTGTGAATCTAAATTGAGTGAACTAATTAATAACTTTTAAAATCAATTGATATATTCGACTATTTAAAAATTATTAAAGATAAGTACTTAAAAAGTACCTCTCTCAAAGAAATTGAAAAAAGAAGAATTAACTTTTACTCAGATTTAGTAACAAGAAATAGTTTATGTTTTGATATTGGTGCTAATTATGGAAATAGAACAGAAATATTTTTGAAATTGGGAGCAAACGTAGTTGCTGTCGAACCCCAGCCTGAACTTTTAAGATTTCTTAAAAGGAAATATAAAGATAATATTAATCTTGTTGGTGAAGCAGTTGGAGCAAAAACCGGCAAAATAATAATGTATTTGAGTTCATCTTCTGCTTTATCGTCTATGTCTGAAGAGTGGATTTCGAAAGTAAAAAATTCAAGATTTAAAAAACAAAACTGGGAAAAGAAAATTGAAGTCTCGGTAACAACATTGGATGATCTAATTAAAAAATATGGTAAACCAGATTTTTGCAAGATTGATGTTGAGGGATATGAACTGGAAGTACTAAAAGGACTTACGACTAGTATTAAAATTTTATCTTTTGAATATACAATCCCTGAATTGATGAATAACGCTATAGAATGTATTAATTACCTAAAATCTTTGGGAAATATTAGCTGTAATTATTCAGCAGGAGAATTATTAAAGTTTGGATTAAGTGAATGGGTAAATCCTGAAGAGTTTATAAAATTATTTAAAAACTTGCCGTCTCAAGGAATAATTGACGGGGATATTTATATCAAATTTACTTAGTATTCCTTTACTATTTTAAATTAATGAGCGATAGATCAAATAAGTTTACATCTTCAATTGCGCGTGCTTCTGTTATTTTGACAGCTATTGGATTCCTTAGTAAAGGAATCGGTTTTGTACGCGAAATTATTTATGCAAATAATTTTGGCTTAAGCTCTGAATTTGACCTTTTCCTTTCAAGTGCAGCACTTGCAGTTGTTATTAATTCGGCAATTATATATCTGTGCCAGCATTATTTTATTCCTGCATATAACAAGATAATAATAGATGGAAATGAAGAAAATCAAGATGTAAAAGGTGACGATTTTTTCAATTATACTTTTTACTGGTTTTTATTTGGCGGGATAATTCTTTCTTTGCTTCTTTTTGCTTTCTCCAAATTTATAATTGATTTTTACTTGTCCTCACTTTCCTCTGACCTTCAGGAAACAGGTTATAAAATATTTTTAATATTTCTAATAACAATTCCCATTAATGCAGTGATGTCTGTATTAACTTCTTATATGCAGGCTAATTTTAATTTTATTTACCCAGCACTTTCACAGATATTATTGAATACCACTATAATTATTCTTGTTCTGTTTTTTACGGATCTATTCCAGATATTTATTATCCCGGTTAGTTTTGTAATTGCATATATTATTTGTTTCATTGTACTAGTAAAACCAGTCAGAAAAAAATTAAAATTCAGATTATCACATATTTTTAATGTAAGATATAAACTTTCACAAATAAATATTCTAATATCGTTAATTTTTATAGAAGGATTATCCCTGTCCTATGTTTTGATTGATAGATATTTTATAGGAAAAATTCCGGAAGGTGGAATTTCAGCATTAGGTTACGCGTTAGTTATTTACTCACTTCCTGTTTCATTATTTTCTATTCCTCTGATAACTACAATGTTCTCTAAGTTTTCTTATTCGTTTTTAAAATCTCCCGAGCTTTTACAAAACGATTTTAAGAATGCTTTAGGCATAAATACGTTTATTATTATTCCAATTGTTTTTATTCTGTTTTTTAAGGGTGATTTTTTTCTGCATATTTTTTATGAGCGAGGTAAATTTTCAGCTGATGATACTTTTCTGACTCATGATGTTTTAAAATACTATACAATAAGTTTGATCTTCTTTTCAACTTATTTAATAATAGTAAAACTGTTATATAGTATTGATAAGTATTCTCTTGTTCTAAAAATTTCGATTATAGCTTTCTTTTTGAAAATAATTTTTAATATTCTTTTAGTTGATGATTTGAAGCAAAATGGATTGGCTTTATCCACATCGTTTATTTACATCTTTTTATTCTTAACTTCATTTTATTTTGGGATAAAAAAAAATATAAGTGAGGGGAAATATTCCCATATTAACAAAATTATTTATTTTATTTTCAGTGGTGCGGGATCATATTTAATAATTAAAATACTTATTGAAATACTAGGGTATAATGGATTAATATCAGACGTAATTTTTATTATAAGCTTTTTAATTATTTATTGCTTAAACTCGCTTATTATAAATGATAGTGAAGTAAATATTATTAAGAGAACTTTGTTTAGTATTTTCTTAACACAAAACAAACTAAATCAGAACTAGCAGATGAGGGAGCTTAGTCTAAATATTAATTCAACATTAGCTAGGAATAACAAATTATTAATAGCTTTAGGAATAGTTTTAATTTTATCATTAGTATCAACTTATATTTTTATTTCTTTTCTAATATTTCTGGTAACAATTCTTATTTATATTTATGGAAAGAAAGTAATACTTGGATTAATAATTATTAGTTATTTGATAATTACAACTGAATTTTTTGAAGAATATCGCATTTATATAACTATTGTAGTATCGGCTTTATTGTTACTTTTATTTTTACAAGAATTTGGATTGAAGACTGAAAATTTTGTCCAAGTTCCTAAACAGATTTTGTTTTTTTTAGCTTTTCTCTTTGTTACCCTATTAATATCCACTGTGTTTTCATCAAGACCATTAATTGGATTTATTGCTATAGTAAGGATGGCATTTTTCTTTATCATATGTTATATATTTTATTCCTTGTTGCAAAATGAAGAAAATATATATGTTTATATATATTCTTTATTTGTAGTAGTTTTTGCTTTAGGTGTACGAATGATGATAGATGTGCTTAACCTTGGATTTGAGCGTTATTTTATTAGGGTTCTATTAATCAAAGATTCTGAATTATATAGTAGTGTAGGATATACCGGCCTCATTATTTTCTTCCTTTCATTATCATTAGTAACCTCAATGTTTTTTATGCGAAAGTTCAATTTAAAATGGAAAAAGTTTTTACTTATAAGTTTCTTGGTTATTAACGTTTTTATAATCTTATTGGCAAATTCAAGAGGGGGAATAATGGCAGGGTTAATTAGTATATCTTTCACTTTAATAATTTTAAGGAGAACTCTATTCTTTAAAATTTTGTCATCTGTTATTATTATCTCAGCTATTTTAATTTTTACAATTCCTTTTTTACAAGATACGATTGAAAATTACTTGCGTTTGGATAGAGTGAATACCCGGGATATATATTGGCAATTAGGTATAGAAATTATTCAAGACCATCCAGTCTTTGGTGTTGGGACAGATCAATATGAAAAATATTTCCATAGTTATGCTCCTTCTTCAATTTATAAATATTTTGAATCTGGGGCTGGTGTATTTGGCAAACCTCATCCTCAAAATTTCTTTCTTTTTTATTCTGCTGAAAACGGAATAATGGGATTAATTACATCTATTAGTTTTTTTGTGTTATTTTTCTATTTCGCTGTAAATACAATGAAGATTACGAAGAAACATAATTATGATTATTATATCCTGTCAGTTGTGATAACAGGAATAGGGATAGGAATATTCTTTAGATCCTTTTTAGAGATTACTGGATATTTAACATATGGATATATAACTACTGACTTACCTTTTTGGTTAATTTTTGGAATTCTGATTTATATTTACCAGAAGTTTAAATTATCGCAGAAAAATGTTTCTTAGTTTTTTGACTAAATTAAAAAAAACAGAGATAACCAAACTTCTGGATAGAAATAATTTATTATTTAATGTTTTTATCCTCCTTTTAGGCCAGTTTCTCTATATAGTTAGAATATCATGTAAAATATTCGGTTACAATTATGGCAACATAGTTATAGTATCATTAAATAAGCTTGGTGATTCGGTTTTTACTATACCAGCAATAAGGGAGATCCAAAAAAAATATCAAAAAAAAATATTAGTTTTTTGCTTTCCGGAAACTGTCCCTATATATAAACTGGGGCTTGCAAATATTAATTATTGTATTATTGATCGTAAACAATTTTATTTTAACAATCGCTTAGCAAGTAAAACTGCAAGAAAATTATTAAAATCTTCACAACCTGAGATATTGTTTGATTTTTCAAACACTATGACTTCAGCAACATTAATATTTAATTCAAGAGCTAAAAAAATAATTGGAACGAACCGACTATATTTTAAAAATATTTATGATTGTTTTGTCCCATTGAGAAAAACTCCTCAATTGATGGATAATTATTTGGACATTATTGAATCTGTAATTCCTAATCTAGATAGGAAAATTGTCAAGTCATTTCCAAAAAATTATACTTCAGATGGAAATATTTTAATTCATCCTTTTGCAGGATGGGAATCAAAGGAATGGAATTTTATTAAATTTTTAAAATTGGCTAAAATTCTAACCGAGGTTTATGATGTGGGTTTAATAATTCCAGCAAATATTAACTTACCTAAAGATATATGCTATGAATTAAAGAATGATAAAATAAAATTTGTTGAATCCGGAACTGTTGAAAACTTAATTGAAAATATAAAAGGATGCTCAGTACTGATTAGTAACGATTCGGGACCAATTCATATTGCCAATCTTTTAGGTAAACCTACATTTACTATTTATGGGCCAACAAATCCCGACTATCATATTCCAATCGGTTCACATCATTCATACACTACTTTGAAAATAAAATGCTCACCTGAAGAAGATGAAAAAGTATGTTTTACAAACGCTGGCCGTTTTGGTTGCCCATCGTATGAATGTATGACACAATTATCACCGGAGTCAGTGCTAATAAATATAAAAATCTTTTTAAAAGAGAATAAAATTTCGAAAAGAATCCAATAACTTGATGACAAAAATTCTAATACTTGCTGATTCAAATTCGCCGCATATTCTTCGCTGGACAAAATCTCTACGCAGAGCGGGTTGTAAAATAGATATTTTCACTTTTCATGTTCCCGATAAAAATCTTTATATCGATACTCCGGATATTGGATTGTACACAATTAATATTTCTAGAAAGATTCAGAAAAGGAAAGAAACTAATATTTCAAAGTTAGTTTATCTTAAAGCATTATTGAAGGTAAAACAACTAATTGACGAATTAAATCCTGATATATTGCATTCTCATTATGCCTCGAGTTATGGTTTAATAGGTGCACTTTCAGGTTTTCATCCCTTTATTATCTCTGTGTGGGGAGCAGATATTTATAATTTCCCTTTGAAAAGTCTGCTCCATAAAAGCATAATAAAATATAGTTTAAAGAAAGCTGATAAAATCTTATCAACAAGCAAGGCTATGGCAATACATACAAAACAGTTTACAGCGAAAAATATTGAAGTGACACCATTTGGGATTGACATAAATAAATTTAAGCCAATAAAAATTGAGTCTTCACCAGAAAATAAAAATATCGTAATTGGTACAATAAAAACTTTAGAAAAAAAGTATGGCGTTGAATATCTTATAAGAGCATTCAAATTGGTAAAAGAAAAATTCCCACAACTTTCATTAAAATTATTAATTGTGGGTGAAGGTTCACTTGAAAGTTATTTAAAACAAGTTATTAAGGAACTACAAATTGAATCATCAACAGAATTTACGGGTTTCGTTAAACACGATGATATTGTTAAATACCATAATATGCTAGATATTTACATTACACTATCAATTGAAGATAGCGAAAGTTTTGGTGTTGCTGTTATTGAAGCTTCAGCTTGCGAAAAACCTGTAGTTGTCTCTGATGTAGGTGGATTACCTGAGGTAGTTAATGACGGAGTAACCGGATTTGTGGTTGAAAAAAAAATATTCAGGCAGCTTCGGAAGCAATTATTAAATTATTAGAGAATAAAAATTTAAGAGATTCGATGGGAAAAGCAGGCAGGCAAAACGTAATTAAAAATTTTAACTGGAATGATAATATAAACCAGATGATAAATATTTATAAACAATTTGTTTTATAAATGTTACTGAAAGAAGTATTAAAAAATTATATTCCATTGGATCATTCCAGACAGGTTACGCTGGAATATTATCTTGAAAGAGTATTGAAATTATCTGATATAGATAAACCATATACAATATTAGATTTAGGCTGTGGAAGCGGTGAATCACTAAATTATTTTAAAAAGCTAAATAGTAAACTAGAATGGTATGGAATTGATATAGAAAATTCTCCCGAGGTTATGAGTAGGACAATGAGTAGTGAGAAGTTCATAACATTCAATGGTATTGATATACCATTTGAAGATAATAATTTTGACCTGGTTTATTGCCGGCAAGTTTTTGAACATGTCAAAAAACCAAGGGATTTGCTGGCAGAAGTTAAGAGGGTTTTAAAGCCGGGAGGGTATTTAATAGGTTCAACTTCTCACCTTGAACCATTTCATTCATACAGCTATTGGAATTATACTCCATTTGGCTTTTACACATTATTAAATGATGCAAAACTTAAACTCTTACATTTAAGAGCTGGAATTGATTCCTTCACACTAATTTTGAGAAGAATATTAAAGAGTCCTAGATTTTTTAATATCTTTTGGAAGAATGAATCCCCATTTAATTTTTTGATATTTATTATCGGAAAATTATTCAGGATATCTACTTTAAATGTTAATGCTACAAAGCTAATGTTTTGTGGACAATTTATCTTTTTTGTAAAAAAAGAATCGAGTAATTAAATAAAAATTTGATTTATAATTTAATTAATTTTTTCTATGACTCTGGCAGAATTATTTTTTAAAATCTTGAATAAACCGGTTCCTTACTATGCAAAAAATTCTGTTTGGCAAATATTTTGGAAACCAATAAGAAAATTTTTTAACGTGGTTCTGATCCCAAATATTCCTTATTCAAATTTGAGAATTTTATTTTATCGTATGTTTGTTGGTTATAAAATAGGAAAGAATGTATTTATCGGAATGAAATGTTATTTGGATGATCTTGAACCACAAAGTACTATTATTGAAGACAACGTAACTATATCCTATGGTTGTTACTTTGCATTGCACGGTGTAAATCAGAAACACTCTTTTATTCATATAAAAAAAGGTTCATATGTTGGTATGCGTGTTACAATAATTGCCGGTAATGAAGGAATTACAATCGGAGAAAATTCAGTAGTAGGTGCTTTATCACTTGTAAATAAAAATATACCTGCAAATTCAAAAGCTGTAGGGATTCCAATTAAAATAATTGGCTTAGAAGAATAAGAGGATAATGGATAAGGTTTCTATAATAATTCCCTGCAGAAATGAAGAGAAATATATTGCTGATTGTCTAGACTCAGTTGTGAACAATGACTATTCGAAAGAAAAAATTGAAATATTTATTATTGATGGTGCTAGTTCTGATAATACGCGTAAAATAGTTGAAGATTATAATAAAAAATTTGAGTATATACGTTTACTTTACAATAATAAAAAAACAGTTCCTTTTGCAATGAATCTGGGAATTGCTGAAGCAAAAGGTGATTTTATAGTACGATTAGATGCACACTCAGTCTATCCAAAAAATTTCCTTTCAAAGCTGGTGTATTGGAATAAAAAATTAAATGCTGATAATGTTGGGGCTATTTGGGTTACAGATGTAAAAAACAAAAATCCAAAGACCAATTCAATAAGGAAAGTATTAAGTAATAAATTTGGGGTCGGAAATTCATTTTTCAGAATTGGAGTTAATGAAGTTATAGAGGCAGATACTGTCCCTTTTGGTTGCTTTAAAAAAGAAGTATTTGAAAAATATGGCTTATATGATACACGCTTAGAAAGAGATCAGGATATAGAATTAAACAAAAGAATAAAAAGAGGTGGAGGAAAAATATTCCTTATACCGGATGTTTATTCAACTTATTATGCAAGGGAAACTTATAGGGGTATTGCAAAAAATAATTTTCAAACAGGTTATTGGAATTTATTAACAGTTTATTTGACAAAAAGATTAGATTCATTGAGCTTAAGACATTTTATCCCACTTCTATTCTTACTTTCTTTAATTCTTCCAATATTAGGCTCAATTATCGAATCCAGTTTTCTTTTTATTAGTTTAGTCAGTGCTGGTGCTTATTTATGTTTATTGGTTATAGTTTCCTGGCAGTTAAAAGATAATGAAACATCTTTCTTTCATCTGTTTTGGACTTTTATAGTATTACATATTTCTTACGGGTTTGGCTCATTTCTTGGGTTACTTAGGATCGATAAAATTTTTTGTTGAATATCAAAATGCTTAGTCAAAAATATAAAGAAGCAATTGCCTCAAAGCTAGATACAAATCCTGAAAATATTTTTCTTTATTGGAAAGGAAGGGTAGCCCTCTTTGCAATTTTAAAAGCTATGGGTGTTGGTAAAGATGATGAAGTAATTCTTCCTGCTTTTACATGTGTAGTTGTACCAAACGCAATTATGTATCTTGGTGCCAGACCTGTTTATGTAGATATTTCCGATCAAACTTACAACTCCGATATTAGTGAAATTAAAAAAGCTATAAACAAAAAAACAAAAGTTATCATTTGTCAGAATACTTTTGGACTTTCATCAGATATTGAGCAAATAATTGAAATTGCAAAATCAAAAAATTTATACACCATCGAGGATTGCACACACGGATTTGGTGGATACTATAATGGAAAGCCAAATGGTTCCTATTGTAATGCTGCGTTTTATTCAACTCAATGGAATAAACCATTCTCGACAGGAATTGGAGGATTTTTAGTTGTAAATAATAATTCATTATTGAAGCAGGTTCAAAATCAGGAGAAAGATAAAGTAAAACCATCTATAAATGATCAGATTATTTTAAAAACTTTACTAGTATTTCAAAAATATTTTATTAATCGATTCACATATAATTTTTTAGTTTCATTTTACAGATTCCTAAGTAGAAAGAATCTTATTATTGGTTCTACTCAAGGAACTGAAATATCAGATTTAAAAATGCCTGCTGATTTTTTTAAAGATATTTCAACAATACAAGTGAAAGCTGGTTTAAAAAGTTTAGAAAGTCTTGATGAACTAAATATGCTTAGAAAAAAAAATGCTATAGATTATACTAAGTTTCTTAAAATGAATGGGAAAAAATATGTTGTTGAAAAGTATTTCGATAATCATTTGTTTTTAAAATATCCGGTTTTAGTATCTGATAGAAAACTATTTTTTGAAATGGCAAAAAAAAAATGGTTGATTTTTGGTGATTGGTTTTTTTCCCCAATCTATCCTGTAAAAGATAATTTAAATAGGTGGGATTATAATCAGGAGAATTTTCCAGTTGCGGTAAGAATATCAGAAAGGGTAGTTAATTTGCCAACAGATATTAAAGATAATTCCAAAGTATTAGAGTTTCTCAATGATAATATTGAGTTAATTATCTAAGCTCTGATTATATTTGAAGCTGAGTTTATTTTGATTATTCCATAAATGGTTAAAATATTTGTCACATTGGCAAAAAATACAAAATTTTAGATTTTATTTCTGGATAAAATAACATATTTTGCAAATTACTTTTTAAGGCAAAAACTAATTTGGAAAGTTCTTACTTAAATTCTTATTTTTGATTCAAACATTTGCCTATGAATAAAGATTTCCTGTTATTTCATAAACCATTCATTTCGGAAGACGAAGTCAATGAAATTGTTGATACCGTCCGCTCTGGTTGGTTAAGCATGGGTCCTAAGACTATCCGATTTGAAAATGAATTCAATAAATATATAGGCAGCAGGAAATCTGTTGCTGTTAGTTCTTGGACTGCAGCTGGTCATCTTGCTTTAGAGGCATTTGGAATTAAAGCAGGTGATGAGGTTATTGTTCCCACCATGACATTCCCGGCAACTGCAGAAATTGTCTGTTATTTTGGTGCAAAGCCTGTGATTATCGATGTTGCAGAAGACACCTTAAATATTTCGCTAAAAGAAATTGAAAAAGCCATAACTCCTAAAACAAAAGCAATTATACCTGTTCACTATGGCGGTCAGCCATGTGATATGGATGAAATTCAGGAATTAGCAGATCATTATAACTTAAAAGTTTTGGAAGATGCAGCTCATTCATTGCCTGCAATTTACAAAGGAAAAAAGGTAGGCACTATTTCGGATGTAACTTGTTTTAGTTTTTATGCAACTAAAACTCTTTCAACCGGTGAAGGAGGAATGATTTGTACAAACAATGAAGAAATTGCAGAAAGAACTGCAATTATGAGATTACATGGAATAAACCGGGATGCTTGGAAAAGATATAGTGAGTCAGGTTCCTGGTATTATGAAGTTGTTGCCCCTGGATACAAATATAATTTTACAGATTTGCAAGCTTCATTAGGATTGCCTCAGCTTAAAAAAGTCGATGCTATGTGGGAATCTCGTAAAAGAATTTCTAAAATGTACACTGAAGCACTTAAAGATCTGGATACAATTCAGCTTCATACAATTAAGTCTGATCGGGAATCTTCCTGGCATTTATTTCCTATCAGATTAAATCTAAATATGCTGAATAAAAACCGGGCCCAGATTATTGATGAACTGAGACAAAAAAATATTGGAGTTGGTGTTCACTTTATGCCGGTTCATCAACACTTATTTTATAGTCAAACCTTTAATCTTAATGATGATAATTTTCCGGTTGCATCTTCTGTATTTCCACGACTTCTTTCACTTCCGATTTATCCCGGAATGAATGATGAACATGTTAATCGTGTAATTAATGTGCTCACAGATATACTTTCAAAAGCAAAGAAATAAATCCAATCTATTGTCAAAATGGGAAAACAGGGAAGCTTCATCAAGCGATTCACTGATATCATTTTCAGTGTCATTATTTTAGTTCTGACTCTTCCTATAACAATACCAATTATGATTGCAATCAAGCTGGATTCCAAAGGTCCGGTTTTTTTTGTCCATTCTAGATCTGGCTATAAAGGCAAACAATTTAAAATGTTTAAATTCAGAGGAATGGTAGATAATGCTTTATCTATCGGACCTGAATTAACCCAAAAGCAAGATCCCAGGATAACACGTGTTGGAAGATTTTTACGAAGAACTAGTATTGATGAAATTCCTCAGGCGATTAATGTATTAAAAGGTGAAATGAGCATAATTGGTCCACGCCCTGAAGTTCCTTCTATTACTTCAAAATATTCCGAAAAACAGAGACAAATATTTAATTACGTACCTGGCATAACTGGTATCTCACAAATTAATGGAAGACAGATGCTTACTCCTGAAGCACGGGTTGAAATGGAATGTGAATATTACAGTAAGGAATCTTTTTTAAGTGATATTAAAATTCTATTAAGAACAATTCCAATTGTCATAAGTAATAAAGGTAATATCTAAATAAACTAGGTCTTTATTTTATTCTGACTATTTCTAATGTTGCAAATTTATTTTTAGTTCTTAAGATAGATTGAAATTGCCAGTAAAATTAAATTAAAATCTCACTGTTTATGTGCCTTTTTTGCCCTTGCCTAAATGTTTATAAAAATCTAAGTTGAGTTAAATTTTCAATGTTTAGTGGAGAAAAATGAGAATTAATCCCGTTCTTTGCAGCTTATTTTTTAGCCTGATTTTTTTCATCAATCTTTCCGGACAAGGTTATAAAATACTTGAATCGACTAATGATCATATTATTTTAGAATTTAATTTTGAAAATGAATATTTAATTGTTGATACGTTAATTAATGGTGATAGGTATCAATTAATTCGAGGGAAAGAAATTGATTACCGTGAACCAGGACAGCCAAGGCTACCGGAAGTTCATTTGCAAATTGGAATTCCTCACTATGCAAATCCATCATTCAAAATTTTAAACATTACTCAGCAAAAATTTCAGAATAAAATTATTATTCCTACACCAGATTCCCTGAATCAACCTTTTAGCTGGTTAAATTATGATCAGTCAATTTACAACTCAAATAATTTATTTCCAGCATCTCCTGTTATTATTGATGATTACATTGTTCGTTATGCACACGTTGCAGGGATCAGCATTTCACCTTATCAATATAATCCAGTCAGCCGGGAACTTATTTTTAATACTTCAATTAAAGTCAGAATTGAATTCAGTAAAATTTTACCAGGTGTAAGCTCTACTGTTCAAGACCCAATGACAGATAATTTTCTTAGAACCAGTGTAGTAAATTACAAGTTTGCAAAAAATTGGATAGAAATAGAACCAGGAAAAGATTCTCCATCTGCAGGTACAGGATATTGGTACAATCCTAATAAAGATTATTTTAAAATATATTTAAAGAAAAAAGGTGTTTATAGAATAACTTATGACATGCTAATAAATGCTGGGGTTCCTCCAAACGGCGGAATACAGGATATGAATTTAGAATTATTTAATGAAGGTAACTCAATTCCAATTGATGTTGTTGATGTTAACAATGATGATATATTTAATTCAGGGGACTATTTTCAATTTGTTGGTGGTCTTCCATCACCAGCAGACGCTTACACTCGGATGAACATATATAATCTCAGTAATGTTTATTGGTTTTCTTACCAGGCTGATTCATTAAATTATTATAAATACATTAATGGATTTCCATCAGGCTCTTCGCCATTTATAACCAGTACCATTGAAACTTTGCGATGGGAAAAGGATTTAATATATAATCAATTAGGTCATGCAATAAACGATCATAGAGATTATTGGTATTGGGGTTATGCAGAAGCAAGAAACAGAACCCCTTTTCATGATTTTATCTACTGGATACAAGATAGTATCGCTTATCGAAGAAATCCAAATATAGCTGATGCTAATATAAGAGTGGGTTTACATGGTCTTACCACTACCAGATGTAATCCTCCAAACGGACATAGTGCTACAATTAAACTTAATACAAAAACTTTGGGAGTCGAGAAATGGAATGATCAAGAATCGGCCGTATTTGAAAAATCTTTTTATTTAGGTACTATATCTAGTGGTGATACGATACGTATCAATTCAGACCAGCAAAAATTCGAAATTAATACTTATGGGGATATTTGTGATACAGCACAAAGTGATTTTATTTTAGTGGATTACATAGAATTTGATTATTGGCGATGGAACAGAACTTTTCCTAATTATTATTTTTTTACAAGCCCGCCAAATAATTATAACGACAATAAATATTATCTCTTTAATTGGTTAAGAGATAATATGAAAGTTTATATTCCAAGTAGGGGAGAATTAATTGCAAATCCATACATTTCTAACGATCAGGATAAAAGTGTAACTTTCTTAGATACAGTATCAGTGCAGACGGATTATTACTGTGTTGCAGATGATTATTTTCAGTCACCAGATTCAATAATTCATAATTTAAATCCCTCTGATTTAAGAAATCCAAATAATGCTGCTGATTATATTATTGTTTATCATCCGTTATTTCAAAGTGCCGCGGAACAGCTAGCGAATTTCAGAGCATCAAATTTATCAGGCTATTCTAATCCCAGAATTATGATTGTAAATATATTTGATATATATAATGAATTTTCCAATGGTTTATTAAACCCATTTGCTCTTAATGAATTTGCAAAATATGTGTTTGAAAATTGGCAGCCTCCAGCCCCTGCATACATTGTTTTGATGGGAGATATGAGTCATGATTACAGAAAAGTTTTTCCTACCAGTCGACCCAACTTTATACCTTCAATTCCTTTTCACGGAACAGAGTTTGGTCAGCTTCCAAGCGATAATTCGATTGTAATGGTTGCAGGTAATGATAAAAAACCGGATATGGCAATTGGTCGGCTTCCTTGTGAAACTTTAGAGGAAGCAAGTATTCTCCTGGATAAAATTATTAATTATCCGATTGATAATTCAAAACCATGGAAACAAAATGCAATTCTATTGGCTTCCGGATTGAGTTATGCGGATCAACTGCGACTGAGATTTAATGACTATGCCAAACTTCTTGAAACTGATATATTAATACCAAATGGAATTCATGCAACAAAAGTTTTCAACTATCCTGAACCTCAGGACACAGCATTTTATGGTTCTGGACCCAGAATGAGAGAGGAAATTAATAGGGGAGCAACTGTAGTTAGTTATTACGGACACGGTGGCGGAGCGCAGTGGGATCTGATCTTTACGAAAGATGATATCCCGGAACTGACAAATGGAGACCGACTTCCATTTATTTCAAGTATAACTTGTTATACAGCCCATTTTGATAATTCTGAATCATTTGGTGAAGATTTTGTAAAAATACCGGATAAAGGTGCAATTGGATTTTGGGGAAGCGTTAGCTTAACCTGGTGGCCTACCGGGGCTAATATGAACTATAACCTGTTTTATAAAATATATGCACTAAGAAAACATGTAATAGGCGACGCAATATTGAGCACTTTAAATTCTGCTGGATTTGATCAAATGATCCCACAAATTGTTTATTTAGGTGATCCGGGTCTTGAATTAGCAATACCCACATTACCAGACTTCACAATTAATTCCTCAGATATTACAATCTCTCCTGAAAATCCTTTAAATGGCGATACAGTTCTTGTTTCAATAAATATTACAAATTACGGAACTTCTTTTCCAAACGATTCTGTTACTGTAGAGTTATTTAAAAATAGTCAGGACACTTCGAATTTAATTGGAGAGATGAAATTAGGAAACTTTGGTGAAAACGCCAGCGTAACTATGGAATGGGTTCCACAATCTGCAGGTTTGTTTACTTTAATTGCAAGGGTAAATGAAAAAGATATTATTGAAGAACCAGACCATTCAGATAATATAGCCTCACGTGCTTTCACAGTTTTTGATTTCGGAAGACCGAATATCGTTAAACCCGTTAATGGATATTTTAGTAATAATGACACAATTGATTTCGTGATTTCTGATATAGGAATTTACTTCAATCGAAATTTAAATTACGTAATACAAATTAATGACTCACAAAATTTTGATTCGATATCTGTTTTAGTCCAGTCACCCGTACTTAATCCGGTAGAAGGAATTGTAAGATGGAAAATCAACTCTTTAAATCAGGTTGAATATTTTTGGCGTGTAATTGTTTATGATGCTGTTGATACAAATACAAGTTCATTAAAAACTTTTTCAATTAAGAACAATAATAGTCAGGGTTATTTAGCCGAGAATAAACAGCTTCAACTTTTTAATTTACAAAATATTAATTATTCAGATTCACTTCACAGTCTTATTTTAAATACTGAATTAAAGCCACCACATCCTGATGAAAATTTTCTGCAGGATTCAATAATGTTCAATTTGTCAAGTGATTCGACGAAACCTTCAATTTTCACTACTGATGGAACTTACTTTTATTATGGAAGTGTGTCTGGTTATAATGGTGGCAATAGATCTAAAATTTATAAGATTGGAACTGGATTGAATGGTACAATTGCCGGGCAGAGTTATGGGTCTATACCAAATCTTTCTGTTTTTATCTCGAGTAACTTGATGTATTATTCGGGATATTTGTATACAAGTACTGGATCACTAAATGATTTGCTAAGGATAAATCCTCAAAATGGTGATACCATAAGAATCTCAATTATTGATACCTTATTATTAACCATTCCGACCACATTACAAGTAGGTGGAGTACTACTGTATTCTGATGGAAACTATATATATAATTTGGCAGTAGGTACATCGAAATATCCTAATAGATTTGTTCTAAGAACATTTGACCCATCAAACAATTGGCGAAAAGTTGGAGAAGATATTGTCTTTAATGGAACAATTATCCCAAGAGTTATAAGTTTCTTTGTTATAAATGGATATCTAATTATTTATGAAAATTATAATCATATTGATTTACGAAGATATCGTTTATCTGATGGAGTTTTTGAAGAACAATGGAGATATAACACATCTCAAAAAGATTATTTTGCAATCACGTATGATCACGAAAACAATTTTGTTTATTTTAATACCTTCCGTCCAGGTTCTACGCCATATACACCAGGTTTTTATAAATATAGTGGTACCTATAAAGATGCTCATGGTGAAATAATCTCACAGGATATAGGCCCTGCATCTGAATGGTTTAATTTAAATTTTAATTTAGACCAAACTAATTCTGAAGGCACGTATAAAGCATATCTATTAGGGAAAAATGTTACCTCTGGAAGTTGGGAAACTCTCGATACATTATCACAACCCGATATTTTATTGAACGATATAGATGCAAAAAAATACGATTACTTAAAATTAGATTTTAGTTTAACCGATTCTTCTTTTGGTGCAAGTGAACCAATGAAATTCAATTCACTTCAGGTTAATTATGAATATCTGCCAGAAATTACCATGATTCCAAGTGATATGTCTTTCGCACCTGATTCAATAGATAGGGGTCTGGATGTAAATATGAAATTAAAAGTGAGGAATATCGGGTATATCAATGCAGATACTGTAAAAATTGATTTTTATGAAAATGAAGGCGATTCAGTATTATTTTCGAAATATATTTCATTACAGCCTGATTCTGAGAAGACAGTTGAAAATATTATTTCAACAAACAATGTTGTTTTCGATACAAAAATTAAAGCAGTAGCTAAATCTTTCCCGGAAGAATATTTTACTTTCAACAATCTTATTGAAAATAGTTTCTATGTAATCCGTGATACTATCAGACCAAAGTTTGATATAACATTTGATGGTCAAAATATTATTAATGGTGATATTGTTTCCGCAAACCCAGAAGTTGTGATAACATTAGAAGATAATAGTCCGCTTCCTTTGGATACTAGTTATTTCACCCTTGTTCATACAGATACAAGCGGCACTTATATTTTACATTTTTCAGATCCCGAATTACAGTATAGTTATAATCCTTATCCAAATTCAAAAGCAACTATTATTTGGCATCCAAGATTATATAATGACGAGCATACACTTGAAATACTTGCAAAAGATGCATCTGGTAACTTTTTTGATTCAACATCTTATAGAATAAATTTTAATGTATTCAGTGAAGATGGTATTAATCAGGTTTACAATTATCCGAATCCATTTAAAAATATTACTCATTTTACATTTCAACTGCAGGGTCAATTGCCTGATGAATTTCTAATAAAGGTGTATACCGTTGCCGGAAGATTAATCAGAGATATTGTCATACCTACTTCAGAACTAAGATTGGGCTTTAATAAATATTATTGGGATGGAAAAGATCAGGATGGTGATCAAATTTCCAACGGTGTATATTTGTACAAAGTTATTGCTAAATTTCCGGATAAGACGAAAACTGTAACTCAAAAACTTGCGAAAGTTGAATAAGTTGGCTTATTATTTGTTGCTATTACAAAATTAATCAGCTTTATCTAATCAATATTAGGAAAATAAATGTGTGGAATTGTTGGATATATAGGTAAAAATAATTGTGTACCCATTTTAATTAATGGCTTGAAAAGACTTGAATACCGGGGTTATGATTCAGCCGGAATTGGAGTAATTAATAGTACAAAATCAATTGTTATAAAAAATAAAGGTAAGGTTTCTCTTCTTGAAGAAAGGGTCTCAAAACTAAATTTAGAATCTCATTTAGGGATTGGTCATACCCGGTGGGCAACACACGGAATACCAAATGAACAAAATGCACATCCGCATTCAAATAATGACAATACACTTTTTATTATTCATAACGGAATAATAGAAAATTTTCAGCCGCTCAAAAAAAGTTTGCAGAAACTTGGATATGAATTCAAGAGTGAAACTGATTCCGAAGTATTAGCACATTTGATTGATAGTTTTCTATTAAAAAATTATTCACTAACGGAATCTGTCCAATTAAGTCTAAATGAAATTGAAGGAACTTATGGTATTGCTGTAATATATTCTAAAGAACCTGATAAATTAATTGCTGCAAGAAAAGGCTCTCCACTAGTAATTGGAGTAGGCAATGGCGAAAATTTTATTGCTTCTGATGTGTCACCACTTTTGGCGCATACAAAACAGGTAATTTATCTTGAAGATGGTGAACTTGCAGTAATTACTAAAGATGGTTATACAGTCAAAACAATTGAAGATGAAGAAATTGCTAAGGAAGTTCATGAAATAAATATGTCACTTGAGGAGATTGATAAAGGTGGATTCCCTCATTTTATGCTTAAAGAAATTATGGAGCAACCTGAATCTGTTCGGAATTCAATGCGGGGTAGAATACTTCTTGAAGAAGGTACTTCAAAACTAGGTGGGCTAACTGAAGTCCTTGAAAGATTAACTGATTCAAAACGTATTCTTATTTCTGCTTGCGGAACAAGCTGGCATGCAGCATTAGTTGGGGAATATATGTTAGAGCAGTTTGCAAGAATTCCGGTGGAAGTTGAATATGCTTCAGAATTTAGATATCGAAATCCAATTATTTCAGCCGAAGATTCTGTTTTCTTTATCTCCCAGAGTGGTGAGACTGCTGATACATTAGCTGCTCTAAGGGAAGCAAAAAGTAATGGTGCTCTGGCACTTGGAATCTGTAATGTTGTTGGCAGTACAATTGCCCGGGAAAGTATGTCTGGTGTTTATATTCACGCTGGTCCTGAAATCGGTGTAGCTTCTACCAAAGCATTTACTTCACAATTAATTGTTTTAGCGCTTATTACATTGCTTATCTCCCGAAAAAAAGGAATGAGTGTAAATCAGGGTAGATTGATCGCGGAAGAAATGATAATACTTCCTGAAAAAATTGAGGCAATTCTCAAACTAAATGAAGGTATTGAGAGATTAGCTGAAGAATTTAAAGATTCAAATAATTTTCTTTATCTGGGCAGAGGATATAATTTTCCTGTTGCACTTGAAGGTGCCCTGAAATTAAAAGAAATTTCGTATATCCATGCAGAAGGCTATCCTGCAGCGGAAATGAAGCATGGTCCAATTGCTCTAATTGATGAAAACATGCCGGTTGTTTTTATTGCACCAAAAGACGGAACATATGAAAAAATAATGAGTAATATACAGGAAGTCCGTGCAAGGGGAGGAAGAATTATTGCTATTGCTGATGAAGGTGATGATGAAATTGACGATATTGTGGATTATTCAATCAAGATTCCTGACACAATTGATATGCTGCGTCCAATTCTGACTTCAATCCCATTACAATTATTAGCTTACCATATTGCAGTTAAAAAAGGACTTAATGTTGATCAGCCAAGAAATCTTGCAAAGAGTGTTACAGTTGAGTGAACGGGGACTAAAATGCTCTCGACATATTTAAAACAATTTTACATTCCTCTGATTATTATCATTTCAATTCAAATAATTGCATACTTTTATTCTGAATCAGAAGAATTAAGTCTAGACAGTAAAGAGTATTTATCAATATCTGAAAACATTTTTAAGAAACAGGAATATTCAGTTGCCCCGCCACTTTCTAACGATTTCAAATACTTTCAAGGTGAGTCCCCAACAAGGATGCGACAACCTATATACCCAATATTTTTATCAGCAACTTATTGGCTCTCGGGTGAAAAAAAAACAATTGTTTTTATAATACAATCTGTATTTAATATACTCTCTTTTTTGATTCTTCTAAAAATTGCAAGAAAAATATTTGGCGACAAACTATTTGTGGGTTCAGTTTATATAATAGCATTTTATTTTCCCTTCTGGATGTTATCAATGTTTATATTAACTGAAAGCTTATTTTCGCTGTTACTATTTACTTCAATCTACTTTATGGTAGAGGGGCTTAATAAAAATCAAATAAAGTACTTTGTATATATTGGTTTTTTTTTAGGTTTAGCATTTTTAACCAGACCTATTGCTATATTTATTATCTTTTTCTTATTACTTCCCACTTACTTTTTTTATGGTTTTCCAACAGCTTTAAAAAAATGGGGAATTATGTTTGTAACATTTTTATTGATTATAAGCCCTTGGTTCATAAGAAATGCTGTTTTGATGAATGATTTTACACCTTTGTCTTCAGATGGTGGTTATAATTTTTGGTGCGCTTCTTTAGGAATTAACAAAAAACCATGGATTGATGACACTAAATTTTCAGAAATTGTTAAAAATGGGTATTATATTGATAGTAAAGCAAGTGATCGTTTTTTCAAAGCTGGGATTAAAAATTTTAATAGTTCACCAATAAAAATGATTTTAAATGGTTTCCGAAGAATTATTAAAACTTGGACATATTTTCCTGGAACACGTGCTATTCGAAACGATAAAGTTGTCTTTTTTATGTCAAGTTCTTTACAAGTTGGAATATTAATATTCGCTTTTATAGGTTTTATTTTTTCAAAGAATAAATTGCTAAAATTAGTACTATTAATTCCAGCAATAGGATTTACATCCATCATACCATTTTCATATAGCATTTCAAGATTTTTAATTCCTGTAGTACCTTTTATGCTTTTGTTGTCTGGTGAAGGAATAGCTATTATTTTAAAAAGGTTATCGATGATTAAGACGGAACGTTTGCTAAATTAAGTATAGAATTATAAATTCAAAATAAAATAGCTTTTTGTTTAATTATTGAGAAAAACTTATTTTTGAACTTCATTTTTGGGCAGATAGCTCAGTCGGTAGAGCAAAGGACTGAAAATCCTTGTGTCGGCGGTTCAATTCCGTCTCTGCCCACCCAAATCAGGCGCTTACCGAGGCGCCTTTTTTATTTATAATATTTGATCTACTTATGAATTTTTATAATTAATTTATTATTTATAAAGTTGATATAAGAAAGCACTCTGGCTATATTTCGTAATACATTTCTAAAGGGTTAAATGAAAGACAAAGTAATTCTTCAAACTGATTTTAGTGGTTTAAAATTATTTGCCCGTGGTAAAGTACGCGATATTTATGAAGTTGGTGATTTTCTTTTGCTGGTTTCCACCGATAGACTTTCTGCGTTTGATGTGATAATGAGCCAGGGAATTCCATACAAGGGAATGGTACTTACAAAAATTTCTGAATTCTGGTTTAACTATACAAAAGATGTTATTGAAAATCATCTTGTTACCACAAATGTTGATGAATTTCCTGAAGAATGTAAAAATTATAAAGATGAACTTGACGGGCGTTCTATGCTGGTTAAAAAAGCAAGGGTAGTTCCAATCGAATGTATTGTTCGTGGGTATATTTCTGGATCAGGTTGGAAAGATTATAAATCAACAGGAGCAATAAGCGGAATTGGTTTACCAAAAGGATTACAAGAATCCGAAAAATTTAATGAGCCAATATTTACACCATCAACCAAAGCTGAAATAGGGGAACACGATGAAAATATTTCAGCCGAGCAAGCTTTAAAAATAACAGATCAAAAAACCTTTAATCTTTTAGAAGAAAAAACAGTAGCTGTTTATAAAAAAGCCAGTGAATATGCACTTTCAAAAGGTATTATTATTGCTGATACTAAAATGGAATTTGGAAATATAGGTGATAAAATAATTCTGGTTGATGAACTTTTGACTCCGGATTCCTCACGATTCTGGCCGTTAGATAAATATGAAAAAGGACGCGGACAGGAAAGTTATGATAAACAATTTGTAAGAGACTATTTACTATCAATAAATTTCAATAAACAACCACCACCTCCAACTCTTCCTGAGGAAATTATTCAGAAAACAAGTCAAAAGTATCTCGAGATTTATGAAAAATTGACAGGGGAAAAACTTGTTTAAATGCATCCTGTTAAAATTAAATCTAAGAGTAATTTCGGATTATTAATTAAATGGAATGATAATTCCGAAACAGAAATTTCCACAAATCTATTAAGACAAAAATGCCCTTGTGCAACCTGTCTGGCTGAAAGAGATAGACAGGGTGCTAAATACATTCCGCTATTTACAGAACAGGAAATTACAATTAACAAAATCAGTATTGTTGGAAACTATGCAATCAGTATTGGTTGGAATGACGGACATAATACCGGAATTTATGAATTCTCTTACCTTCTGAAACTTGCTTCATCAAATGAAAAATTGCTTAAAACATGACTTTGCCAAACCAGCTAACTGTTTTAAGAATTATTCTTTCACCGGTATTTATATACTTTTTTCTTTCTGATCAAAACTGGATGAAACAAGCCTCGCTGGGAATTTATATTATTGCAGCTTTATCAGATTGGTACGATGGCTGGCTTGCCCGTAAATTCAATTATATTACAAACTGGGGAAAATTCTGGGATCCTCTAGCTGATAAAATATTAACTTCTTCAGCATTTATCGCATTTTCAATAGTAGGACTTATTCCTTTATGGATGGTTGTGATTATTATCTCAAGAGATTTGTTGATAACACTTCTCAGAATTTTTTCTGATAAGTTTGGACTTGTATTTGTAACAAGTTATTATGCTAAGTGGAAAACATTGTTACAGATGGTTTTCTTGTATTATTTATTGATTCTTTTTGTTGCGGCAAACAACCATAACATTTATGAAAGCTATAGTATATTGATAGATACTTTATTAAATAAAAATTTGATTTACGTTATTATGCTGGTGATAACTGCCATAACATTTCATTCCGGTGTTCTTTATGTTTACAGGAACAAAACTACAATAAAAAAGTTGCTGAAAATTGAAGCTTAATTTTTTTGAAAAATTAATTGGTTCTGGATTTTATACCGGTTATATACCGGTTGCCAGCGGAACTTTTGGCAGTCTGGCTGCAATTGTTATTTATCTCATACCAGGTTTTGAAAAATTATACATAATAATACCTGTAACATTATTGTTATTTTTTTATGGAAAACTTGTCGGGGATAAATTCGAAATTGTTTATGAAAAAGATCCTGCTGAATGTACTGTTGATGAAATTGTTGGGACATGGATTTCACTTATTGCATTGCCTAAAACTTTTTTTATAGTTTTAACGGCTTTTTTAATTTGGAGAATGCTTGATATAATCAAGCCACCACCAGCTAAAAATCTGGAAAAGCTAAAAGGCGGAATGGGAATAATGATCGATGACGTTGTCTCAGGCATTTATACACTTTTAATAATGCATATTCTTGTATATTTTTTCGGCTCATTTTAAAATCTGATTTACTGTTATGAAAGCACAAATTATTTCAATAGGTGATGAATTACTAATAGGTCAGACTGTAAATACTAACGCTTCATTTATAGGTGAAAAAATAAGTGATCTAAATATCGATGTTGTAAAAATCGGTACCGTTGGTGATGAGGAAGAAATTATTCTTAAAGAATTTAAAATTGCTTATGATAGTTCGGATCTTATAATCGTTACCGGCGGATTAGGACCAACTCACGATGATATTACCCGCTCAGCAGTTGTAAAATTTTTTAATACTGAATTGGTCAAAAATGAAGAAGTTCTTGAAAATATAAAAGCTCTGTTTGCAAAGCGTGGTAGAAAATTAACCCAGGTAAATATTGATCAATCTCTTATTCCTAAAAATGCGGAAGTAATTAAAAATTCAAAAGGAACAGCACCTGGTTACTGGATTCAGAATGAAGGAAAAATCTTTGTTGTTATGCCCGGTGTTCCTTATGAAATGAAAGCGATGATGATGGATTTTGTGACCGAAAAACTAAAAGATGAAATTGGCGTAGAACAGCTTGTTACTAAGCGTTCAATTTTACAAACTACAGGTATTCCGGAATCTTATTTATTTGAGCGATTAGGTAATCTTGATGAACTTCTTGAAGGAGCTAAGCTTGCGTTTCTTCCAAGCATATATGGTGTAAAATTAAGATTGACAGTTCAGGAGAATGATGAAGAAACAGCGAAAAACCGTTTGATGGAAATTGAACAAAAAATTCGTTCTAAAGCAGGCAGGTTTATTTTTGGAAAAGGCGAAGAAACACTTGAAGAAGTTGTTGGAAAAATTTTGAAAGACAGGGAACTCAAGATTGCAGTTGCTGAATCTTGCACTGGCGGTTTAATCGCAAGTATGATTACAAATATTAGCGGCAGTAGTGCTTACTTTGAAAGAGGTGTTGTTTGTTATAGCAATGCATCAAAGGTTGAAATATTAAAAGTTGATGAAGATACAATTGCTGAAAAAGGTGCTGTTAGTCAGGAAGTTGCAATGCAAATGGCTGAGGGAATAAAATCAACAAGTGGTTCGGATATTGGACTAGCAACTACCGGAATAATGGGGCCAACCGGAGCTACAACAGATAAACCTGTTGGATTGGTTTATATTGGTTATTGTGATGAAAAAGTTTGTACTGCAAAGAAGTTTATGTTTGGAGAAGAACGAATTTTGAACAAACAAAGAACCGCACAGTCTGCTTTAGATCTTCTCCGGAAAAATATTCTTGGTATTTCGTCGGATGATTAGACTTTTTATTGCGCTATTAATTCCGAATGAAATAAGAACTCAGTTAATTAATCAGTGTAAAAAAATTGTCGCAGACTATTATTCGTACAATTGGGAAAAGGAAGAGAAAATTCATCTTACTTTAAAATTTATTGGGGATTTTAAAGAAGAACTTTTACCACAACTGATGAAAGAAATCGGTTTTATTCAAAGTTTAAAATCACTTGATTGTGAAATAAATAAGCTTGGTTTTTTTTATAAAAATGATGAACCCAAAATTCTTTGGGCTAATCTAAAAACTGAAAACCGAATTTTCAAAGTTGTTGAGGAATTAAATTCAAAGCTTGAAAAATTTGATGTAAAAACTGATAACAGAAATTTTAAGGCACATTTAACTTTATTAAGATTAAAAAAACATCCTGGTGAATTATTTATCAAAGCAATTGAAGAATCAATATTGGAAAAACTAAATTTTAATTCGAGTCAAATTGCCTTGATTAAAAGTACCCTCACGAAGCAGGGTTCGATTTATAAGGAATTAAAAGTTTTTGAACTAAATTGACGGAGGAATAATGGCAACAGAACGCGAACAAAAAATGAAAATTATTGAGGATGCGATATCATCAATAGAGAAGACTTACGGAAAAGGGTCAATAATGAAATTGGGCGATGGAGTTGTTCACAATATTGAATCAATTCCCACAGGAGCATTATCTCTTGATTATGCTTTAGGAATAGGTGGTATCCCGCGAGGACGAGTTACTGAAATTTATGGACCGGAGTCAAGTGGTAAAACAACACTTTGCTTGCATATTATTGCTGAAGCACAAAAAACGGGCGGACTTGCAGCGTTTATAGATGCGGAGCATGCTCTTGATGTTAATTATGCAAAAAAATTACATGTCGATACAGCGAACTTATTAATTTCTCAACCGGATTACGGTGAACAGGCTCTTGAAATAGCTGACACACTCGTTAGAAGTAATGCACTTGATGTTATTGTGATAGACTCTGTAGCTGCTTTAGTCCCACGTTCTGAAATTGAAGGCGAAATGGGTGACGCAACAATGGCAGTCCAGGCAAGATTGATGTCACAGGCACTTAGAAAACTTACTGCTGCCATTTCCAAATCAAAAACATCTGTAATTTTTATCAACCAGCTTAGAAGCAAAATCGGTGTGATGTTCGGAAATCCTGAAACTACAACGGGCGGAAATGCTCTTAAATTCTATGCTTCACTCAGAATTGATATTAGAAGAATTGCTGCAATTAAAGATGGTGAAAATGTTATTGGTAACAGAACTAAAGTGAAAATAGTAAAAAGCAAAGTTGCTCCGCCTTTTAAGCAGGTTGAATTTGATATTCTTTATAATGAAGGCATCAGCAAAACTGGTGACCTGATTGATCTTGGTGTTGAATTGGGAATAATTAAAAAGAGCGGTGCATGGTTTACTTTTGGTGAAGACCGATACCAGGGCAGAGAACAATTCAGGCAAAAATTACTTGAGATGGAAGATGTTCTCAATAATCTTGATAAAGAAATAAGGACGAAACTTGGGATGTTGAAAAATGGTGATGGAAAAGAGGAAAATCCACCGCAAGAAAAATCAAAAACAAAGGAAAAAAAATCATCCAAATCATAATTTAAAGACTGATGAGAATTGAAAGGATTGTAAAGAAAGGTAAAGCAAATGTACTGATTGAATTTGAAAATAATGAAAAATTAATACTTGCTCTTGAAGTATTTATAAAAAGCGGTTTGCGGAAGAATGAAGAGTTATCTGCTGACCGCTTTTTATCATTAATAACTGAAAACAGGTTATTTTTTATCAGGCAAAGAGCATTCAGACTTTTAGGCAGACGATTACATTCGACAGGAGAACTTCGAAAAAAGCTTTTGGAAAAAATGTATGACAAGCAGTTAGTTGAAAGTGTTATTGAAGAATTACAATCAAAGAAATATTTGAATGACGAAGAATTTGCTTCACAGTTTGTCCGGGAAAAATTATCTCTCAAAAAATGGAGCAGAAAAAAGATATATTCAGAATTGATTAAACGGAATATAAAAAGACAGTTAATTGAAAATGTGTTGGAAGAAAATATTTCGGAAGAAGATGATTATAAAAATGCACTGCTTGTAGGTGAGAAAAAATATAAAACACTTTTAAATAGAAAATTAGAAAAAAGTGAAATGCGTGACAGGTTAATAACATTTTTAAAAATGAAAGGATATAGTTTCTCGACGATAAAGAAAGTCTGTGAGAAATTAATAAGGTAATAAAGCTTTAAATTATTTTTTAATTAAACTTTACTGAGTTATCCAGTTTTTTAATCAGACTGACCATCTCGGGGACATTAATTTTTTCAATTGCTTCATTTACAGAAAACCATTTTCTCTTTCGAAGATGTTTTTCGGGGTAAGTTTCGATTTCTTCAATAACTTCCATTGAATAGACTTTTACCATCACTTCTCCGCCATATCTATTTAGAATAATGGTCCCAAGCTCAAGAGTTTCATTTGTCCCTATAATTCCGGCCTCCTCGTAAGCTTCCTTTTTTGCAGATTCAAATGCGGAAAGGTTAAATTCAATAAACCCTTTTGGGACTATCCATTTTTTTTTCCTTATAGAAGTGATGAGAAGGATTTCGATTTCCTTGTTCTTTTTTCGATAAGGTATTACAGCAGATTGATCAAGGTGTAATTCGTCAGACACAAATTATGTTCTTTATGATAGAATTATCTTTTGCAAATATTCAAATTTATTTTTCAAATAAAAAGAAAGGATATAAAATAAAATAATATCATTCACATTTAATGAAACATTTGACTACATTAAATTCACCTTCATAAAATAATATTTCTTAAATTTCACCAATAGATATTTCGAATATGAATTTCAAACATTATGACAGTTAAGAACAATTATTCTTTAAAGAATTTAAATACTTTTGGGGTAGATGCTTTTACAAAATATTTTGCCGACGTTAAATCAATCAATGATTTTTCTGATATCTTTCAGAATCAGGAAATATTTAACAACAAAGTTTTTGTGCTCGGAGGCGGAAGCAATACTCTATTCGTAAACAATTTTGAAGGAATTGTAATTCGTAATTCATTTAAAGGAATTACACTTGAAGAGGAAGATTCTGAAACGATTTTATTGAAAGCCGGAGCAGGGGAAGTTTGGAATGATGTAGTCAAATTTTGTATTGAAAGGAATCTTGGCGGAATAGAAAATATGACTTTCATCCCGGGAAGTGTTGGTGCTGCACCTATTCAGAATGTTGGTGCATACGGACAAGAACTAAAAGACACATTTTATTCTCTTGAAGCTTATGAAATTTCTACAGGATTATTAAAAATTTTTATAAAGGATGAGTGCAGGTTTGCATACCGCGATAGTGTTTTTAAAAATGATTTGAAAAATAAATTCATAATCACTTTTGTAAAACTTAAATTGAACAAAAGACCTGATTTGAATCTTGAGTATAAAGGATTGAAGGAGGAACTGGAAATTTCAGGAATAAAACATCCGGGAATCCGTGAAGTAAGTTCTGCAGTAGAAAAAATACGTCGATCTAAATTACCTCTTCCTTCAGAATTTGGTAACGCAGGTAGTTTCTTTAAAAACCCTGTTATTGGAAAAGACAAATTTGAACAATTAAAAATGAAACATAGTGATCTTTCCGGAAATGATGTGGGTGATAGTAAAATAAAAATATCTGCCGGATGGTTAATTGAGAAATGTGGTTGGAAAGAAAAACGTATTGGCGATGTTGGTACTTATCCAAAACATGCATTGATTATTGTAAACTATGGAAATGCAAAAGGAAGTGAGATTTATTCTTTTGCTAAGGACATTAAAAAATCTGTAGAAAATGAGTTCGGGATATCATTAGAATTCGAAGTTAATTGCGTTTAAATTTAAGAAAAAGAAATCTTTTTATTTTACAATTTATTAATGAAAACAATTACAATAGGCTTCCTGGGGAATTTAAATTATGACACAAGAACATTTAACTTTTTTAATTCCTTAACTGAAAGTGGGAATGAAGTCTGTTTTATTGGATTCGACTGGCTTACTAAGGAATTCAATAGTTACTTTGATGAAAATATCTCGATTACAAAACTTGTTAAAGGTAAATTCTCGTTATTTTTTTATTTGAAGTTCTTTATCATACAACTTAGATCAGCACTTAAAATAAAATCGGATATTTACCTGGCATCTGATTTTTTTTCATTACCAGCACTCTTTATAACTGCAAAACTTTATAATAAAAAAATATTTTATGATTCAAGGGAACTTTTTACTGAACTTCCATTTCATGAGAATAAACCAGTCGTTCGAAAAATTATTGAAATATTTGAGAGATATTTAATTAAAAGAGTTGATGTAGTTTTCACTACAGGTGAAATGGATTCAGATTATTTAAAAAAACTTTACTCAATTAATAACATTTATTTACAAAGAAATCTTCCCGTTAAAAATAATTCTATACTGCCTGTCAATTTGTATAATAAATATTCCATCCCTTCTGATTCAATAATTGTTTTATATCAGGGAATTGTTGTTAAGGGCAGGGGATTGAAATTTTATTTTAATGAATTGACTAAGCTGAATAATTTGTATTTAATTGTTCTTGGCGGAGGTGAACACCTGAATTATTACAAATCACTTTCTGAAAAAATGGGGATATCAAAACAAGCAATTTTTGCCGGAAAAGTTCAGCAAAGTGAAATATTAAATTATACTTCCGGAGCATTTGCAGGGCTTTCAATTATAGATAATATTGGAATCAATAATTATTACGCTCTTCCGAATAAGTTGTTTGAATATTTAATGGCGGGAATTCCGGTAATTGTTAATAATCTGCCCCAGATGAAAAAAATTGTTGATGAGTATAAAGTTGGAGCTGTAATTGATGAGAATATTGAAAATTCTTTAAGAGAAATTTTATTGCAGTGGAAAAATAACAAATCCCTCTACAATGAATTAAAACAAAATTGTAAAAATGCATCTGAAGAATTGAACTGGGAAAATGAGTTTAACAAAAATTTCCATCTGTTTAAATAAATAATATATTTTGATGTCATATACATTTGACGTAATAATTCCGACTTATAATAATCTTTCAGATCTCAAACATTGTCTTGAAGGATTTAGCAGACAATTATTTAAAAATTTTAGAGTGATTGTTTGTGTTGATGGCTCAACCGACGGAACAAATGAATATCTTGCTTCATCAAAATATGAATTCGAATTATTAAAGTTAAATCATCCCGGAAATGAAAATAAAGGAAGAGCGGCTACAAGAAATCTTGCTTTAACTCATTTAAATTCAGAATACATTTTGTTTATAGATTCTGATATTATGCCATCCGAAGATTTGTTAAAATCTCATTTTGAATTATTGAGTGCCAGAGACTGTATTTCAATTGGTGAAGTAATTTATAAAGATAAAGATAAAAATATCTGGTCATTTTATTTGCAGACACGTGGAAAAGGTAAGCATAAAAATCTTGATGTAATGCCGTCTTATTATTTAAATACTCAAAATGTAGCTTTAAAAACAAAACACTTTATTGAAGTTGGCGGTCATGATAGTGATTTAACTAAATGGTACGGTGCAGAAGATACAGTTCTGGGTTACCTGATAGAAAATAAATATAACATCCCGACTATTTTTAATAAATCGGCTGTTGCATTTTCAGAATCAGAATCTTCTCTCGACGAAGCTTTGAAACGCTTAAGAGGTTTCGGAAATATTAATTTGAAGATTATAAAGGAAAAATATCCGGGCCTTAATAGTATTTTTAAATATAATCTTATGGATTCAAATGCCCTGCATATTAGATTTTTTCGAATTTTTCTGAAAGATTCTATATCAAAAATATTGATGAGGATGCTCCGGTTTTTTCCTACACCAATTAAACTCACGATTATTCAGTTTCTTGTATTCAATTCAATTTACCAGGGTTATAAATCAGCATAAAATTAACACATTTGATTCATTGAAATTATTCATCTTAATAAGTAACTTTTAATGAAATCAGGATTAAAAAATTAATAAGAGATTGTTATGAAAGAAAAACTTGAAGAAAATCAGGAATTATCGGCTTACGAAAAAGCAGCTAAAGAAGGAATTGATCCGAGATGTATTCCTCAAAAACTAGATGGACCGGTTCCTACACACGATGAAATATTTTATCCTGATTATTCTGATGAGGAACAAGAAAACTGGAGGTTTTTATACAACCGCCAGATGAAATTTCTTCCCAAACGGGCTTGTGATGAATATTTGGAAGGTGCAGACAAATTAAATTTATCTCCGGATAAAATTCCTTATTTAAAAGAATTAAGTCATGTGTTTAATAAAACCACCGGATGGAAAATTGCAAGGGTTCCAGGATTGATTCATGAACAAAACTTTTTTGAACTATTGCGAAGGAGAGTTTTTCCTTCTACAGATTACATTCGAGGAAAAGATGAATTAGATTATACACCTGCACCGGATTTATTTCATGATATTTTTGGGCATATGCCTTTATTAACAAACGAGGCTTATGCCTCTTTTTATCAAAAGTTTGGTGAAGCAGCTTTGAATGCCAAAGGTAAGGACAGGACAAAACTTGAAACGTTTCACTGGTTTACAGTCGAATTCGGGCTGATAAAAAATCCTGCCGGAATGAGAATTTATGGCGCCGGAATATTATCTTCATTGCAGGAAGTTCAGCACGCTCTTTCAAAAGAAGTGGAAGTAATTGATTTTGATCCTGAAAGAATTGTTGTTCAGGAATATGATGTTTGGCATTTACAACCTGTTTTATTTGCAATTGAATCCTTCGAACAGCTTGAGAACGGATTTGATGAATGGACAAAAAAGATTGGAATTATGTAATAATCAAATTAAAAATTTATGATTGTTAATAATTTCTATTCAACTGTAATGATTTATATCAAGTAATAAACTTTCATTTCTGAAATAACTTTTACATCTTGCATCCGGTTCTAAAAAATTCCTTTATTTAATTTTTCTAATTAAAAAATCATATTTTAAAAATCTGAAAGGAGTGTTCTGTTGTTAGAAGAAGGTAAAAAAGCTCCATCCTTTAAATTAAAAGATCAGAATGGAAGCACTGTTTCTCTAAATGATTTCAATGGACAAAATGTTGTTTTATATTTTTATCCAAAAGATGATACTTCAGGATGCACAAAAGAAGCTTGTAATTTCAGGGATGATTTACCAAAATTTGGAAAGCTGGATGCTGTTATTCTTGGCGTAAGTCCCGATTCTGTTGAGTCGCATAAAAAATTTGCTTCAAAATATAAATTACCATTTACTCTTTTAAGTGATGAAGATAAAGATATAATAAAAAAGTACGATGTTTGGAAAGAGAAAAGTATGTATGGCAGAAAGTACATGGGCGTTGAAAGGTCTACTTTTATAATTGATAAACAGGGAAAAATCAGAAAGATTTTCAGAAAAGTGAAAGTTGATAAACACAACGATGAAGTTATAGCTGCAATTAAAGAGTTAAATTAATGGCTGAAAAAGTTTATATAACAAGAAGAGAAACATTTGCTGCGGCTCACCGGTTGTTTAAGCCTGAACTCAGTGATGAAGAAAATTTCAAATTGTTTGGTAAATGCAGCAACCCAAATTGGCATGGGCACAATTACACTTTAGAAATTGTAGTTTCAGGAGAAGTTGACAAATCAACCGGATTTGTTCTTGATATTTCAA
Source organism: uncultured Ignavibacteriales bacterium (assembly GCA_963715745.1). Classification (GTDB taxonomy): domain Bacteria; phylum Bacteroidota; class Ignavibacteria; order Ignavibacteriales; family Ignavibacteriaceae; genus CAWGJF01. The sequence continues at coordinate 2,702,903 of OY970271.1, read as the reverse complement.
TTCTTAAAAAAATTATTAACGACAAGATTATTTCAAAAGTCGATCATAAAAATCTCAATACTGAAACGGATTTTATGAATGGATTGAACCCAACTTCCGAAAATATTGTTATAGCTATTTGGAAGGAACTGGTAAATAAGATTCCTGAAGGAAAGCTTTACTCAGTGAAACTTTACGAAACAGAGAATAATTATTTTGAATATAAAGGTGAATAAATTGAATTTAAAAAATGTAGAAAATTTAGTAACTGGTTTATTAAAAGAAATTGGAGAAAATCCTGGCAGGGAAGGTTTAATTAAAACTCCTGAACGTGTTGCCAAAGCCTATGAATTTCTTACTTCAGGATACAATAAGAATATTGATGAGGTGATGAACGACGCCGTATTTAACGAAAAATATGATGAAATGGTTTTAGTAAAAAATATTGACTTTTACAGCCTGTGTGAACATCACATGCTTCCGTTTTATGGAAAGGTGCACGTTGCTTATATCCCTGATGGAAAAATAATCGGACTTAGTAAGATCCCAAGAATAGTAGAAGTTTTTTCACGAAGACTACAGGTTCAGGAAAGAATGACAAGACAAATTGCAGATACTCTTGCCGATTATCTTCAGCCGCGTGGTGTAGCTGTTGTTTCAGATGCATTCCATATGTGCATGATGATGCGTGGTGTAGAAAAACAAAATTCATCTGCAACAACAAGCGCCGTTCATGGAGATTTTAAAGACGATGCAAGAACTCGAGCTGAATTTCTAAATCTAATTTCACAGAAAAATTTGTAATATGAGTGATAAATCAGGAATATGGATAACAGGTGCAAGTTCCGGAATCGGGAAAGCAGCCGCAAAAGAATTTGCTGCAGTTGGATGTAATGTATTTGTATCTGCAAGAAGAATTTCAGAACTGGACAGATTAAAAGATGAATTGGGAGAACTCGGTGAAAGGGTTTTTATTTATCCTTGTAATGTTGCATCCTCGACAAATGTTGAACAAACAGTAAAGAAAATTTCCTCTGAATTTAAAATTGATTGTCTGGTTAACAATGCCGGCATTACTTCCTTTAAATTTGCTGAAGATAATTCGACTAATGAAATAAATGATATTATTGGAACAAATCTTCTCGGTTCTATATACACAATAAAATCTGTCTTACCCCATTTTAAAGAAAACAACAATGGAACAATAATTAATATTCTTTCTGTTGTTGTGAAAAAAGTATTTACCAAAAGTTCTGCTTACGCAGCTTCTAAAATGGGTTTACTTGGATATTCGGATTCATTAAGAGAAGAAGTAAGACAACATAATATCCGTGTTATAAATGTGATTCCCGGAGCAACCGAGACTTCAATGTGGTCACAGGATGTTCGCAAAAAATATAGTGAAAGAATGCTCCAGCCGGATACAATTGCAAGAACAATTGTCTCAGCATATTTACAAAAAGACAAATTAGTAACTGAAGAAATTGTAATTCGTCCGCAGGAAGGAGATTTATAATAAATAAGCCGGACTTTCATCCGGCTTTAATAAGTTTAATCAATATCTTTGTGCTGGCCCATTTTTTTATCGAATCTTTTTTCCATCATTTCTCTTCGGTGATCACCAAATTTTCCTCTCATTTTATTCCAGGCTGCTTTCTGTTCATCATTAAGTAGTTCGTAAATATCCATTTGGTTTTCAGCACGTGAAATTTCCATTTTACTCTTTATGTCATTAATCTCTTTAACCTTAGAAATAAAGTCAGCCCGGGTATAATTTCCTTTTAATCTCAATTCTTTCATTTCAATTTCTTTTTGTTCCATTTCAGATTTTAATGGAATCATTGCTCTTTGGTGTTTCAATCTTAAATCTTCAATTGCAGATTTCTGTTCATCGGATAAGTTTAACTTATCGGCAATTCTTTCCTTCATCATTTCGGGATCTCTTTCTTTCATCTTATCTCTTCTGAATTCATGGTTTTGTTGGGCAAATAATGAAATACTTGCAAAGCTTAAAAATATTATACCCAGAGTTATTAAAAGTGACTTTTTCATTTTTTACTCCTTAATTTTGTGAAATTTGCTGTTTTGACAATCGGTATCCTCTCCTGGTTTAAAGTCTTATATTTAAACCGTGTATTGAGCAGGTTTGTCTAAATAAAGTGAATGCTGAAGTAATGCAGTCTGAAAATTCAGATTTTAAACTTGTAAAAGATTTCATTCTTGGAAATAATAATGCTTTTGATAGCATTGTTAAAAGATACCAGGAAAAAATATACTGGCATGCAAGAAGAATGACAGGAAATCATCTTGATGCTGATGAAATTGTCCAACAGGTATTAATAGTCATGTATAATAAATTAAGTACTTTTAATTTTAACTCGAATTTATATACCTGGATTTATAAAATAACATCTACAAGATCTTTGAATCTTATTAAAAGAAGAAAAATAAAATCTATGATCGGACTTGATGATATTAAAAAATATCTAAATTCTGAGAACGATATCATTTCTAATATCGAACAAAAAGAAAAATTTAATAATCTTCAAATTAACCTCAGCAAACTTCCCGCAAAGCAGAGAGAAATATTTATTTTCAGAAATTTTGATGAATTATCTTACGAAGAAATTGCTCAAATAACAGGGAAAAGTGTTGGAGCATTAAAAGCAAACTATTTTCATGCAGTAAAAAAAATAAAGGACTTGATGAAAGATGAATAACAATGAAGTACAGGTAATCCGGTATTTGTCCGGCGAAATGTCAGGAGATGAATTACTAAATATTGAATTACAAATTAATAATTCACCTGAACTGAAAAAATTGTACGAAGAATATTCAAAAGTTTTTAATAAAATTAATGAACAAAAATCTGTAGAAGGAAATTATTTTTATTTCGAAAACATTCTTCAAAAATTTTATAACCGGAATAAGGTTACTTCTCGGAAAGGAATTATCAGAAGGCTGGCTTATGCTACTATTATTGTCGTTTTTATTTCTATTAGCTACATAGTTTTTAACGACTTTCGATCTGGTAGCGTAATTGATTTAAATACTATTACTCAGGAAGTCAGTTCAGATCAGATTTTGAATATTATAGAAGAATATTCATTGGTAGATAATGTTGATTTAACTTCAATCAGTTCTAATAATATTATCGAGCAGCAGTTAAATTCATTTTATGACAATTCATTTCAAAATATTGCAAATCAATTGGAAGTATCAGATATAACAGATCTGCTATCTGATTCGGAAACAAACAGGATTTATTCGGAATTAATAAATAAGAAAATTTTATAAGAGGACTAATTATGCATTATAAAAATTTAATATTTCTTTTTTTGCTGGCTTTCAGCTTAACTACTTTTTCACAGGAGGAGCCAATTAAACACCGAAAAATTCCTGATAAAATTGCTCAACTTGAAAAAATTAAACTTATTGAATCACTGGAAATGAATGAAGAAACTACATTAAGGTTTTTTGCCAGAAGAAATGAAAACCAGAGTAAAATAGATGAGCTTGGAAATAAGATTGATAAGAAACTTGAAGAACTAAATAATCTTGTTAATTCTGACAATAGTATTGAAGATGAAAAGTATAAAACAATTATTGATGAAATTAACAAGCTTCATCAGCAAGTTGGTATTGAAAAGGAAAAGTTTATTAGATCATTATCAGATATATTAACTTACAGACAAATAGCAAAGTATATTGTTTTTGAAAGAAATTTCAGAGAAGAACTGAGAGATGCAATCTTCAGGGACAGAAAAATGAGAAAAATGAAATCTCCGGAAAATTAGTAATAAAAATTCAGTACTTTTTAATAAGTGTTGATTTTGACTTAACTCACATATATTTTTTAGCTTCAATTTTGCGGAAGTGGTGAAATTTGGTATACACGCTATCTTGAGGGGGTAGTGCCTTAATTGGCGTGCGGGTTCAAGTCCCGCCTTCCGCACAGTTCAAATTATTTTAAGAATAATCAAGGTGAAACTAATGAGAAAAACCAAATTCCTTTGCAATTTGTTATTTGTGGTGGTACTGCTGTCTACTATTGTAATTGCTCAAGAAATGAAACCGGAAGCTGGTAAATTGTACAATGAAGGAAACAGCCTTTTGAAAGCAGGAAATTTCCGCGGTGCAATTGATAACTATGATAAGTCTCTTACAATAGAAAAAGATTACCGAACTTATTACCAGAAAGGTGTAGCTCAAAAGAAATCGGGTGATGTATCAGGAGCTATGGCATCATTTGAAGAATCTTTAAAACTTAAAAGTGATTTTGAAGCTGGTTACAACGCACTTGGTGGAGTATATTTTTCGACAGGTGATTATGATAAATCCATTACAAATTTCGAGAAGGTACTTACATTAAGTACAAATACTAGTATTCAGAAAAAAGTAAAAAAGAATCTTGCACTTGCTTATTCTAAACTTGCCAAAACTGAAATGCAAAATGGAAATTCTTCCATGGCTATTGAGCACCTGAATAAGGCTGTTGAATATAATAATTACGATGCAGCTTATCTTTCGCTCGCAGAACTTTATTCACAATTAAATGAATACGATAAATGTATTTCAGCTGCTGAAAACGCTTTAAAATATAAATCCAGTATTTCATCTGGCGGACCTTATTATTATATGGGTGTTGCTTATAAAGGAAAAGGTGATAATCAAAAAGCTGTTGAAATGTTTCAGAAAGCAAAAAATGATGCTTCGTATAAAAAAACTGCTGAATATGAATTAAGCTTATTAAAGTAATTGTAAAGAAATAAAATATTAATTGCCCCCGGATTCCGGGGGTTTTTATTTTTAAAATTAATGCATGAACTTCAGATTATTGGAAAAAAAATATATACTGCCTTTGGTTTGTGCTGCTGCAGTTCTAAGAAAAGAGAAGCATTTTAGAAACCTATTATTGGAAGCAAAAAATAAAAAAATATCATCAAAAAAAATTTATGAAGCCCTTTTGCAGAATTATCTTTTTGCAGGCTATCCTTCAGCACTAGAATCATTAAAAATATTAAAAGAGTATTTTCCTAAAATATCTCATAGAAATTCTGAGGATTTAAATCTATATCATTTCAGAAAAAATGGAGAGCAGAATTGCAGAAAGATTTATGGTGATAAATTTGAAAAGCTGATAAGCAACGTAAATTCATTCTCACCGGAAATGTCAAACTGGCTTGTTCTTGAAGGATATGGTAAAGTATTAAGCAGGAAAAATCTTTCACTTTTAGAAAGGGAATATTGCATTGTTTCTGTTTTAACTGCACTTCAGTTTGAAGAACAGCTTTACTCACACATTAATGGAGCATTCCGGCTTGGTGCTAAAAAAAATAATATCAGAGAAATAATAAATAATTTGAAACATTTGGGTGATAGAAAGTCTGCTGAAAAAGGATTGAAAGTTTTAGAAAGATATTTAAGAAAAAAGGGCAGGTGAAGTTCCTGCCCTCAATAATTTGTTAGTTACCAAACATTAAAAATAAATCCAGTGTGACAACACCTATTGTTTTTTCACCATCATCTTTGCCAACTAAATTCATCATTTGATAAGCTAACTGAAGATCAAGATTTACAACCGGAACTAGTGGCACTGCAGTCCCAATACCGATAGCAGCTCCGTATCTTGATTCACTTTTCGCATCATAACCAAATGGTTCAGGATCAATTTTTACTTTCCCGAAATTGTTGTACAGTAAATCAAGAAACAGATATGGATCCGGTCCAACCGGAACAGGTACAAAATTATATTGGACACCAACACCAAGCTGTAATTATTGATTGTGAGAAGTCCACCGTATTTTCTGCTAAACCTTTTAGCAAAACTGTTTGCTGAATATCACCAGAGCCTGAAAATGAATGATACATAAAAATGGCTCTTGGTTTAATTGGCAAAAGAGGCAAACCTAATTTTGCAGTTAATCCAAGATTCCACTCAGTTGAGAAACCTAACCCACCTTCAGAAACATCTTTTGTATATCCGTCAGGACTAACAACCTGGGATAATCCGCCTCCAACACCGATACTGAAGCTTTGTGCAAAAACCTGTTCGGTAAATAAAAATGCGGCGATTCCTATTAAAAGAATGAAAAGATTTTTTTTCATAGTTTCTCCTATTTTTTTGATTTAGTTGTAGTCTAAAATAGTAAATGGAATTATCAATTGCTATACGTGCATGTGATTGAAAAGTAGCTTAGAAGGACGAATCTCTCATGCTAATCTTTAAGTAAATAACTGTAATATTATAAATACCTTGACTTTATGAAATCCATAAGCTAATATTCACTTTGAATTTTTACATTTTTCCAAGAATTAAGGCTTTTGAAACAGAATTTCAAAAGATGCGTCTCTAATTAAAACAGAATTTTAATGAAAAAAATCTTCCTGACTTTAATTATTTCGATAATAGTTTCTGGCGGTTTAAGTTCTGCACAGACGGATATTTCTGGAAAATTAAGTGAAGCAATGGATTATTACCACAATGCTCACTATGCGGATGCAAGAAGATTATTTGATGAATTGTTAAAGAAATATTCACTGGATGAAGAACAATATGCTGTTGTCAGATTTTATGAAGCTGACGCAGCTTTGAAGATGGGAGAAAGTTCTGCTGCAGTTTCAGGTTTTGAGTATGTTGTAAATAATATTAACTGGTCAAAATTCCGTGAAGAATCTCTGTTCAATCTGGGTTTAATATATTTTGAGGAAGGAGAATATACTAAATCAAGAGAACGCCTTGTAAAACTCTTGAATGAATATCCAGGTGGTGAACATACCGGAACGGCTTTTTACTGGGTTGGTGAATCTTATGCTAAGGAAGGTCATCTTGAGGATGCAATTGATTTTTTACAGAAAGCTGTTGTAGAAAAACAAGGAAACCGTTATAAAGACTATTCGATTTATACACTTGCAAATGTTTATGAGCGAACGGGAGATTATACAAATGCAGTAAAATATTATGATGATTTGTTGACTCACTATCCTGAAAGTCCCCTTGCAACACAGGCACAGATTAGAATCGGGATTTGTTATTTCAAACTTAAAGATTATCAATCTTCAATTTTGGAATTAAAGAATCCAAGGTTAGCCAGTCTCTCGGGTAATTCTTATGCTGAAAGTTTATACCTGCTGGCTAATTCTCATTATCGTGTACAGGAATATGATGATGCTGAGAAATCTTATAATGAAATCATAGCCAAATTTCCTTCTTCGGATATAATAAGAAATGCATATTACGGTTTAGCCTGGACTTACTTTCAGCAAAAAAAATATAATGATGCGTTTAAGATTTTTGATTTCCTCTCCACAGGTGATGACAGTATTGCTGTAAAATCATTTTTATGGAAGGGTGAATCTAAAAGATATGCAGGACAGTATTCGGAAGCTTTACAGATTTATAGAACATTTGTCCAGAAATATCCTACAAATCCTCTGGCACGTGAAGTTGAATACCAAATGGGTGTAATAAATTTTGAGCAGAATCAACTTGAACAGTCAACTCGTTATCTGATTACCGCAACTTCTTCAAATGATCCTTATGTTAGAGCCAGAGCATATACTTTGCTTGGTGAAATTGAATTAAGTAAAAATCAATATGAAAAAGCTTTAAAATATTTTGAGCCTGCAGTTGGTTTAACTGAAGAAAATAATGATGTAAATAAAAGAGCGTTGCTTGGAATTTCAATAACTAATTATCAGCTTGGTGATTACAATAAAGCACTTGAAACATTATTAAAAATTGAAAACACAGATGCATCTTTCGAACCGGACAAAGTAAATTTTTATCTTGGAGAAACCTTCTTTGCTTTAGGAAGATATAAAGAAGCACTTTCCCGATACAATTATGTTAGTAATTCTGATCCCGAATTAAGCAAGCTTGCAGTTTACGGAAGAGCGTATTGTTATTTCAATAATGGCGATTACCAGGATGCTGCTTACAGGTTTAATGAATTTGTTGATAAATATCCTTCAGATAAAAGAACAATTGATGTAAAGCTGAGACTAGCAGATAGCTATTTCGGAAGTAAAAATTATGCTGCTGCCAGCAAAATTTATAAAGGGATTTTTACTTCAGATAGAACCCTGATTGATGATCCCTCAATTCAATACCAATATGCACAGGCACTTTATAAGTCAGGTGAGACATCATCAGCAATTAATGAATTTTTAGAATTGCAAAAACAATATCCGAATTCACAATACGGAGAAAATTCACTTTACACAGTCGGCTGGATAAAATTCCAGGAAGAAAATTTTGATGAGGCTATTGATGATTATCATAATGTACTATTGGTTTACAGGAATTCATCTCTTGCTCCAATCATTTTCTACTCGATTGGTGATGCATATTTCAACAAAGGAGATTATGATTCAGCAATCGTGAATTACCAGCGCGTAATTACAAAATATCCATCTTCTGATTTTGTTTATGATGCAATTAACGGAATTCAATATTGTTATGTTGCTTTGGGCCAGCCAAATAAAGCGGTTAACCTTATTGACCAGTTCACATCGCAAAATCCGAATCTGAAATTTTCAGATCAGATTTTCTTTAAGAAGGGTGAAATTTATTACAGCCAGAAAGATTATGAGAACGCCAAAAAAAGTTATGAACAATTTGTTGCTCGGTATCCTAAAAGTCAGCATGTACCGGAAGCGTATTACTGGGTTGGAAAGAGTGCACAAAATCTGAAGCAAAATGAAGAAGCAATATTTAATTTCAATAAAGTTCTGGATGAATATCCAAATTCGGAATCAGCAGCTTCAGCTGTAATTGAAATTGGTAATATCCAGTTTTTACTTGGCAACTACCAGGATGCTATAAACATTTATGACCGAGGATTGAACCAGTTGGGCAAATCTCCGCGAATTCCGGAAATTCTATTTAACAAAGGAATCACGCTTGTTAAAATGAATAACATTCAAAAAGCTTATGAAACATTTGGTGATGTTGTGCTTTATCATGGTGAAACAATTTTTGCAGACAAAGCGATTTTTGAGATGGGAATTCTTGATCTTGCTGCAGGAAGATTTGAAAATGCGGAAACTAATTTTCGTACTCTTGCTGAGAAACGCACAGATGATTTAGGTGCAAAATCACAATATAATTATGGGCGGACTTTATTCGATCAGGAAAAATATGATGAAGCAATTTCTACTTTAAATAAAGTGCGAACAATGTTTCCAAATTATGATGAATGGTTGACAAGATCATATTTGTTGATGGGTGATTGTTATGTAAAGATCGACGACAAAAGACAGGCAGAAGAAATGTACAGAGCTGTAGTTGCAAAACATAAAAATGATCCACTTGGTGAAGAAGCACGACAAAAAATAAGGCAGCTTGAATGAAAAATCTAATATTATTTTTTACTGTTTTTCTTTTTGCTAGTTTGTTTGCTCAGGATAAATCCAAAAATCCTAACGTAGAATTACCTGATTTTGTTATAGTTGGTAAAGATGTTGTGTCAATAAGGAAAGCAGATAAAATAAAACCTGATTACACTTCTACAATTAGTGAAGATTATTTGAAGCCGCTGTTTTCTCCTGATCAACTTGAGGTAGCGGATTTATCTAATCCGAACCAGGCAGATTTAAAGCTAATTGATTCTGTAAATTATTATAAAGGATATCTTTCCCTTAAAGGAGGACGTTACACATTACCTGCCGGGGAATTAAATTATTCTTTTCCCTTTAATGGCGGTTCTCTGCAAGGAATTGTTTTTGGTGATAATCAACTGGCCTATGACAAAAACACTGACAATGTTAAGCTTGGCGGTTTGCTAAATCTTGATTATACAACTAATACAAATAGTTCAACGCTTCCCGGAACTAAATTTAGTATCGGTGGAAAGCATACAAACAGAAAATATAATTTATACGGATCCGTTACTCCTGAATTTGAAAGAACTCTGAATTCAGGCAGTGCTTATTTCGATATTCAGAACTTATATATGCGTAGACTTATTTTTGATGCTAAAGTTGGCGGCGATTTTACATATCTCGATAAAGAAAATTTTAATGAATCGGTTTTAAATGTGAATCTTTTTGGAAAACTAAATTTAACTGATGTTGGAATTGGAGTGAAGTCAAATTATCAGAAACAGTTTTTTAAGAATGATTCTCTTGGCAGGATTCAAAATGATTATTATATGTTCAGACCAACAGCATACTTTAAATTATTTAACACAATTCTTACAGAAGCAGGATTTACTTTTTCAGGTTCGGGGACAAATAATTTTCATAGAATTTTTGTTGCTCTTTCAACACAAATAGCTGACAGGTTAGTGCTTTTGGGAGAATATAATCCATCATCAGAATTTTTGACTGCAGGATATTTTCTCAGACAAAATGAATTTTTAGAAAACACAAATTTTGCAAATGTTTTTTTAATGAAAAGCAATGCTTTTAAAGTTTCATTAAAGTATGAATATGACAAATATTTTCAGATTGATGGAGGATTAAAATATTTTTCTTCGGATAAATTTCCATTCTATTCCAGAACTGATAGTTCCGGACTTTTCAATATTAATTTTACTGATGTAAAAAACTATGATTTGTTTGCAAATTTCCTTTTTCATTATGGACCTTACGGCGTATTCTATGCATCACTTGATTTATTTGATGTAAATAATTCTACAAACAAAAAAATCCCTTATCAACCGGATGTTGCAGCTTCTCTGGCTTATGGTTATAATTTTAACAATGGACTTTTTGGTAAAATTAGTTTAGAATATCAGTCATCCAGATATATTGATATTGAAAATTCACAGAAAATAAATGGATTTTTTGATACGGGCATAGAACTTGAGTACCAGTTTGAAAACAATATTAGTATCTTATTCCAGCTAAATAACTTATTAAATCAGAAAATTTATTTCTGGGAAGGTTATAAACGGAAACCTCTTGACGCTGTACTTGGTATAAACTTCCTGTTTAATTAAGAATAGGAATTTTCATTTAAAATATGACTAAAACTCAATTAATAAATATTCTTGCAAAGCGGGCTGAAGTCCAGGAAAAAGATTCATCTTTATTCTTTGAGGACTTTATTAAGATATTTTCCGAAAAAGTAGCAGAAGGCGAAATCCATTTTCTAAGAGGAGTGGGTCACTTTTTCAGATACAGTGGAACTCATTTTGATGAAACTAATTCTGAAAAAAATATTACTCCAACCGGCAAAAAAGTTAAGCTTGTACTTTTTCATGAAACTTTGGAATTCATTGACGATATTTATAAAGCATTGGTTATTATTTCGCCGGGTGAAGTTGAATTTGATGCAGTAAAAGATGAAGAATATTTCAGTCTGAGTTTTGGTAAACCTGTAATTTCTTTTCCAAAAAAAACTGATGATTTTCTGATTACAGATCATATCAGAAATTTAAGAATCAGAGCTTCCAAACTAGTAAAAGAAATGGAGTATCTTGATAAAAGAAAAACAGATGAAGAAATAAAAGTTCTAAAACGAAAATCACTAAAGTTTGGTACAGATAATACTGAGAAAACAGGTAATGATAAAAAAGTCAGTGATGAACAATCAGAAAGTAAAATAAAGTCTTCAGAACAATCTGCTGAAAAATTAACAGGTAGTGATTCCTCTGCTTTCGATTTATATTATCATTCCAGATTTTCCCAGATGAACAGGCAGGACAGAGGTCTGCCATGGGATTACAGCAGAGAAGCTTTTGGCAATAAATCGGATTCATCTGAAAGCAAAGATAAAACCGATAAAAAAATAGAACATAGTGATGAATCAAAGAAGTTTTCGGTTGAAAATAAATCGACAGGTGAAAAAACTGACTCCTCAGAAATTAAACTAACAAACACAGATTCTTTTCAAAGAGTACAGAAAGTTATCAAACCTTCTGATAAAGAATCTTCCTTTATTGATAAATCAGGAAAATTAACAGAAAAGAAAACAATCGTATTCAATAAAGTACCAGCCTCACCCGGCGAATTTTCAGAAGTAAAAACAAAGAACACAACTCTAAATGCAGTTTCTGATAAAAATTATGGTACCATAGATTCACTTTTCAAAAAATCAGCACAAAAAGATTTGCTGATTGATAAAGATCCATTTGTTATCAGGCGAAGAAAAATAATATCATTAGTTACTTTTTTGTTCATAATTGCTTCAATTTTTGGGGTAGCCTATTTTGTAATTCAAAGCGGTATTTTATTCTCATCTAACGAAAGTGAAAGTGTAGTAAATGTAAAAAGACCACCATCGGTTGAAGTTATTGAAAGAAATGATTTAATACCTGTTTCATATCCCTACGATAAACAATCAGAACAATCGACAGTGAACGGAGTTTCAACTGACGCTTTTAAAGTAGAGAATAAGAAAGAAGAAAATAAAAAAGTAACAGAAACAAAAAGTCCAAATCAAAAAACTGAAATTAAAAAGGAAGAAACTCCGGTTGTTTCTATAAAAAAGCCAGAGGTAATACCTGATAATAATTCTGAAGTCGTTAATGTTAAAATTACACCTCCTCCTTTAGTTGTTGAGCAAACTGAAACGAAAACAGAAAATTCTGGTAATACCGCAAACACAATTCTGCGTTACAAAGATTACTTTGTCGTGCAGGTTGGAATTTATTCTTCTTATTCTTTAGCTGATAGTGAGGCAGAAAACTTCAGGAATATGGGGTACAATGCTATAGTAGAAACTGCTCAAATTGGTGGCGAAACAAAGTATAGATTGCGAATCGGTGATTTCACATCGTTTCAGCAGGCTGATAGATTTTCCCGAAAATATAGTCAATAAAATTTTATATTCTTTAAAAGGAATGCTATGAACCTATTCGATATTTTTTTGAAAGGCGGAGTAATAATGTGGCCAATATTACTTTGCTCAGTTCTTGGTCTTGGAGTGATAATTGACAGGTACCTTACATTAAGGAAAGCTAAAATTAATGTACCTGCTTTTCTTGTAAGAATAAGAGGATTCATTAAGAAAAAAGATATGAGCGGTGCAGCTTCTTATTGTATGCAGGAAAAATCACCGATTGCTCATATGGTAAGAAAAGGATTAAAGAAATTTGGTCTTGGTCACGAAAGGGTAAAAGAAGCAGTTGAAAATGCCGGCAGGCAGGAAATAAGTAAGATGGAAAAAGGACTTTCCATTTTAGCAACAGTAGCAGGTGTTGCTCCATTGCTCGGATTTCTTGGAACTGTAACCGGAATGATCCAGGCATTTATGCGTATTGAGGATTTAGCTGGTTCTGCAAATCCAAGCGATCTTGCCGGTGGAATTTGGGAAGCACTTATTACAACAGCATTCGGGTTGATTGTTGGTATTCCTGCTCTTGCTTTCTATAATTATTTTGTAAATGCTGTAAAGCGTCTTGTTTCTGATATGGAAACTGTAGCAAACGATGTCGTAGATACAATTCAGGACAGTACACTGCGCGAAGCTGATGTTGACGATGAAGTTGAAGTAGAAATGTGAGGAATATAAAATGAAATTTGCAACTTCGAATAAACCATTAAGTATTTTTGCTTATTCATCCTTAACCGACATAGTTATGCTGCTGGTAATTTTCTTTTTGCTCACTTCGCAGTTTGTTATTCAGACTGGCGTAAAAGTAAAATTACCCGGATCCAAAACAAATGAACAGACTCAAACAACAAACCTGATTGTTACAATCACTTCAGGCGGGGCAATTTATGCCGGGCAGGATGAAACTACTATTGAACAGCTTCCGGTAAAGCTTAATGAAATACGCGGCTCTGTTGAAAAAGATAATCTTATACTCAGGGCAGATAAAACAGTTGCTATCGATCAAATTATCAAAGTTATTGATGCTGCAAAATCGATAGGAATAGATAAGTTCACAATTGAAACTGAAAAGGAACAACTTTAGGAGCATAATTATGGCTTCAAAAAAAACAACCAGCATTTCATATACTATTTCTATTCTGTTTCATGCAATTGCTATTGCTATTTTCTTGCTGATTAACCTATCTTTTGATTACACTCCTTCTGAATACGTTGAACTTTCATTTGGTATTTCAACCAAGACAGGTTCATCTGGAGCAAAAGGTAATCAAATAGAAAAGGTTGAAGAAGTTTCAAAACCCGAAGTTAAAAATCAAACAGAAGCAAAGAATAAAGAAGTAAAAGAAGTAAAACTTCCACAGGCAAAAAATACTTCTGAAGAAAATGTAATTAAACCTGCTGATAAGAATAAAGAGGTATCGGAAAAAAGCACAGAAAAAAATGAAGAGGAAAACACTTCCGATGTAACTACTGAAGGTCAGGGAAATAAAGCCGAGGGCGAAGGCAGCTTTGGTTTTGATATCGACTTTGGAGGTCAGGGAACCAGAAAAATTTACAGTTTCCTTTTACCTGATTATCCTGATGGTGTTAAAAAAGAAGCGGATATTAAACTTGAATTTAAAATTTTGCCGGACGGAACTGTAGGAACAATAATTCCAAAAATAAAAGCTGACACAAGATTGGAAAATGCTGCTATAAACTCGCTAAGACAGTGGAGATTTGAACCATTAAGTCCATATCAAAAACAGACAGAGCAGACAGCAATTATTGTTTTTCCATACCGGCTTCAGTAGGAACTTTTTCATTGTAATAAAACCTGTAGAAGAAAAATTCAATTATTGTTAAAAGTGCCAGAGAAAAAGTATCCCGGTCAAACATAATACCGAAACCTTGTGGTTCGATAAATAATTTAACAAGCAAACCTGTTATCGACCATCCCACAGCAAACAAAACAAGAATCAATGCAACATTAATAAATGCCGAAGCAATAGTTTCCTGTTGCCATTTGTTAGTGAAAATCACAACAATGAAAATAAAATGTATTGCGAAAATAATTGCTGTTATCATTGTGAATTCTTAACCCGGCTATTTATAATTGCAGTTGCGATACCGCCTCCTACCAATCCGAATATTATATAAGAAATTAAATTGCTTGCCAGTATCATAATTGTAAATAAAAATGAAAATCCATTCTGCTGAATATCTTTTGTCATTTCTTTGATTAATGTAATTGCTTCCTGGGCTCCTTCTCCTAGATTCATTTTATTTATTAATGCTTCTGCTTCCGGAAAATTCTGTACTAATTCATTAGACCTTGTTAGATAAGTAATGAATACGTCAAATCCTGTGGAAAACAATGCAGCAAATAATCCGGTTAAAAATCCTAACATTAGCCCGGTGCCGGTATCCAGCCTGCCCATGGATTTTATAGATTTCCTGAAAAGAAAAATTGAAAAAGCAGAAGCTATTGGAATCAGCAGGCAACAGGCAAGACTTTTAGTTCCGGGAATTGTCAAAATTACAGCAACTCCAAATCCGCTTATTAAAGAAGGATAATATTTTTTATTCATGTATGATTAATTCTTTTTGAAACAAATTCCTCAATGGTTCTGATTAGGAACTGGTAAATAATAAAACCAAATAACAATCCTGTGCAGAAAGCAATCAAATGAGAATATTCATACAATCCTGTTTTTACTAATAATACATCTGCAAAAAGTAATGCTGAGCTTAGAAATAAAATTTTCAGATTATTAAATTTTATTTTTATGCTAAATAACGATACTAATGCACTAACGAAACAACCTAAATAAATCCCGGCACAACGGGCACAAACATAAATATGTTTTCCGAATAAAACTGATTTATCATGATCCTGGTGACAAACAGATGAAAGCATTTTCATTAGTAAAATTGATAGTAATGAAAAACTTTTTGATAATGGTTCAAGGAATTGAGAATAAACTGCAACTAACCAGATTAACAATAGTGTCAAAGGAATTACTTTAACAAATAAATATTTTTTTAACTCATTTGGGGGATATATCATTTAAAAGAATAAAATTCAATAATGAATTAATTAATCTTATCAAAAATTAATATTTTCTTTTCAGTTAATACATAAAGTCTCTCTTTAAACTGTAAAGCCGAAATAATTTCTGGTAAATCATCAAATCCAGAGAGCTCAATTTCTTTAATCTTTAGTTGCGAAGATTTCAAATCAGAAGAATAAATTTTGCCAGTAGTTGTAAGGATCATTTTACTGAAAATAATCCTTATACTTCTGAATTTTTCTTCGCTATTAATTTTCCCGATACCATTCCCGTATGGATCATAGATTTTAATTTCATTTCCATCGATAACAAATAAATTATTGCTCATTGAGACTGCAAGTTGTTTCGGTTTTTGAAGCGAGTAATTCCCGTAATCATAGCCACCGAAATTCTGAATAAAGTCACCAAATATATTGAATTTGACTATTCTTGAATTTTCTGAGTCAAGAATAAAAATATCACCCTGGTTTGACATAACTGCGCTTAAAGGATAACCAAATTGTTCATCTTCTACTTTGCTGTCTTTTGTTTTTATTTCGGAAATAAAATTTAAATTTTTATCAAACTGTTGAATTCTGTTATTATTTTTATCAGACACAAAAACTTTTAAAGCATCTGCAAATACATCAACAGGATTATCAAATGAACTTTCCTGCCAGCCATAGCCGCCAATTGAGTAAATTACCTTCCCAAGTGTGTCTAATTGTACAATATTATCTTTGCCTGCATCTGTAACAAAAATAATTCCTGTCGGATTTATGTAAAAAGATGATGCGTTAGAAAAACTGCCAATTGATTTTTCATATTGGAATGTCTGGGGGAGACCAGTTGGAATTAGGACAATAAAAGAAAAAAGCGTGTTTAAAATCTTTTTCATTGAACCGGAAATTATTAAATAATCTGATATTAAAGAGAAATAATAATGAAATAAAAATCAAGTAAATAACTAATTTGTAAAATTGGATTTACAAAATCCCGTGTGTTGAATTATTAATACTAAAATCCAGATTGTATCGTACAAATAAAGGTTGCAAAGGTGATTAGGTAACTGGTTATATTTTGTTATTACATATCATCTTGGGTATATTTGCACTCAAAATTGTCCCGTGGTGTAATTGGCAACACGTCTGACTCTGGATCAGAAGAGTCCAGGTTCGAACCCTGGCGGGACAACTTGGTGGATGGATGATGGCAGAATAAGAAGGGAATAATTAAATATTTTTCAATTTTACATCAACCATCATCCATTTCGTTTTTTTTAAACAGGCGCGTTCGTCTAGTGGCTTAGGACATCGCCCTCTCAAGGCGGAGATCGCGGGTTCGAATCCCGCACGCGCTACAAGTTTTTTGTAGAATATTAATATACCGTAGAAACTAATTCTTTTATTTTTCCATTCTAATCAAATCAGATACCTGATAAATCCTTCCAAAAATTCCAGAGTCCGGATAATTTGGATCAGAAATGAATAGAACACTATCGCTAATAATTTCTCTTTTTATTAATCCAAGTTCCAGACTGATGTAGTCATTGAATTCAATATTCCTGAATTCATTCCAGTCAATTTTTATTTTGAAACAATTTACCGGCTGACCGTTAAATTCCAGCGTTTCATTTTTATCAACATATCTTTCACGGTACCAGGGATTAATTAGTTCAATCCATCTGCGATTAACACTTAATGGATAAGCAAGAACTCTTCTTGGCGGATCAAAGTATAATATTGAATCGGATGATTCATCTGTTGGTAATGCTAAATAGCTGTGCTCTGAAAAATTAATTAAAGATTTAAATTCATCGTGAGTTAAATATTTTTTATGACCAACTTTTGGAGTGATGGATTGTGCTGACCCTGCATTTAAATATGCAATTATTAAAAATTCAGATTCATTATTTGAATACCAGTTATATCCCTTATTCCATGGTGTAGATACATCATAAGATTCAAATTTGATTAGGTTTTTATAAGTACCTACTGTGTCACTAGTTTTAGTTACTCTAACTACCGAATTACCAAGTTCAATAGTTTCTGTATCAATTATATTACCGATTGAATCGTAATATTGGATAGTATATTTTGTATTGTATTCCCATTCGGAATATAAATTTGTGGGATAAGTATTTCCGGGTGATTTAATGCCAAATCCAGGTCCTAATTCGTTGCAGCCACCATATGATATTAATAACAGCAAAAACAAAAAGTTGAAAAACTTCATTGTTATCCCCATGTTAAATTTGCACGACAATTATAAGACAGAAATGTGATAAGTTCAACTTAATTATTCTACTTATTTTTTATATTTGATAATTAGCAATAAACAAATCCAAATATGAAACGGTTTGATAAACATATTTTTGTTTGTGAAAACAAAAGACCTGATGGTCATCCTAAAGGTTGTTGTGCTGATAAAAACAGCCTTGAGGTCAGAGCTTTATTTAAAAAAAGATTAAAGGAATTAGGATTAAACACTTCTGTGAGAGCTAATGCTGCCGGATGTCTTGATGCCTGCGAATTTGGAGTTACTGTTTTGGTATACCCGGAACAAATCTGGTATGGTGGTGTAACCGTAAACGATGTTGAGGAAATTATTCAGCAGCATATTTTAAACAACCAGCCAGTGGAAAGATTAAAAATAAATGACAAAAGATTTAATAGAGATGCTGAAATTGGATAAGAAGCAAAGAGCACAAAAAATTATTAAACTGCTAAAGAAAGAATATCCATATCCTAAATCCCAGCTTGATCATGAAACACCATTTCAGTTATTAATTGCTACAATTCTTTCAGCTCAGTGTACTGACGCAAGAGTGAATATCGTTACTCAGTTATTGTTTAAAAAATATAAAAAGCCTGAAGACTATATTAAAGTATCAAATACTGAACTTGAAAAAGATATTTATTCGACTGGATTTTATAAACAAAAAGCTAAAAGTATAAAGGGATGTTGTGCTGAACTTCTTAAAAGATTTAAAGGAAAAGTGCCTTCAGACTTTGATGATTTAGTTTCATTGCCCGGAGTTGGAAGAAAAACAGCTTCAGTCGTTGCGGGAAATGCTTTTGGAATTCCTTCAATTGCAGTTGATACTCATGTAAAAAGATTATCTCATTTGATGGGATTTACAAAATCTTCCAATCCCGAAAAAATTGAAGAAGATCTTAAAAAATTATTTCCGGAGAAGGAATGGGTAAATTTATCTCATTGGATAATTTCTCATGGCAGAAAAATTTGTATTGCAAGAAGACCTAAATGTTTGGAATGTATAGTTGCTGATTTATGTCCGGGATTTAATCCTGTACAAGAATCAATCAAAAAGAAGAAAGGAGTGTAATGGATATTCATCATGACAGAAATTTTTGTTTGGGGATTTTAAAGGAATACACAAAAAGTGAAAGTCTGCTAAAACATGCTTTTGCAGTTGAAAGTTGTGTTCGCGCGTATGCTGAAAAATTTAATCAGGATATTGAATATTGGGGAAATGTAGCTTTACTTCATGATTTTGATTATGAAATGTATCCTACAGAGAAGGAACATCCATTTAAAGGTTCAGAAATTTTAAAAGAAAAAGCATTTAGTGAAGAATTCCGTAATGCTATTTTATCACATGCTGATTATGCCGGAATTAAAAGAGAAACTCTACTGCAAAAAACATTATTTGCCTGTGATGAGCTTGCAGGTTTTATAACCGCAGTTACTTATGTTAGACCTTCGAAGTCAATTGATGAAGTTGAAGTTAAATCGGTTAAAAAGAAATTGAAGGACAAAGCATTTGCGAGAGCGGTAAACAGGGAAGACATAAAAAAAGGAAGTGAGGAACTCGGAATTCTGCTTGAAGAACATATTCAATTTTGCATTGATGCAATGAAAAAGAATAAAGAAATGCTTGGTTTGTAATGATTGGTGATATTGCGCCTGATTTTACCTTAAAAGATCAGGATGGTAAAGAATTTAATTTATATAAGGAGTTAACAAGTAAAATTATGCTGGTGTTTTATCCAAAGGATAATACACCTGTCTGTACAAATCAGTTGAATGATTACCAACAAAACCTTGATAAATTCCAAAATGCCGGGATAAAAATTATCGGGATAAATATTGCTTCTGAAAATTCGCATAAATATTTCAGTGATAAATGTAAACTTGATTTTCCCTTACTCACAGACACGGGAAAAACAGTGAGTAAAAATTTCGATGCCCTGAATTTTACGGGTATAAACAAGCGAAAAATTGTTATCATAAATACTGATAAAAAAATCATCTTTGAAAAAGTGAATTTTTCATTTAATTTCATCAAATCGAGTGATATCCTTAATCATTTGAATTAAGGATATTTTCGGATAAATGACTTGATTATTAGCATCATTAATACATAAATTGCTCACAAAAATAGGGAGTTCTATTCGAGATTTTGCTACTTAAAAATTCTAAAAAAAGTTATAGAATTTAGTTTCTGTTTTTATTAAATATTAAATAAATGAATAGCAAAATCTTAATAGTTTTAATTCTATTTACTTCAATATTTATCTTTCCGCAAGAATCCTTTAGAGTTATTTCTTCCACTTCTAATTCTCTTGTTGTAGAATATTCAGCCAGATACATTGATACTTCCCTGGTGACAATAAATAATGTAAATTATTATAAGGTTGTAATTGCTGATGGTGTTGTTCAAAATGAACAATGGGGAATACCGGCAGTACCTCAATGCCTGGTCAATGTAGGAGTACCTTCAGAATTTGGTAATTCTATCAGAGTCATTCGTTCTGCTTATATTAAAAAGAATGGTAAAGTAACACCAATTCAAAAAATGGTAAAAGATGGAAACTTAAATTCTTTCGTTTACGAAATATCATCAGAATATCCTAACTATAAACCTGAAGAAGAACTTGTACGTTTTGGTGACTTTGGAATTTCCAGAAGCCTTGATGTTCAAACAATTGTTGTAAACCCTGTTTCGTTTGATCCTTCCGGCAATGAAATAAAATTATATACTAACATTACATTCAGGATTGATTTCTCATCTAATCAGCCAAAAGCATCTGCAAATATAAATGATGATTTATTGGATGGAAGTATTATCAATTATCCTGTAGCAAAAAACTGGATTAAAAGACCTAACAAATTACAAAAAGTAGTTACAGGCAGTGTTCTTGGAACAGGTGAGTGGGTAAGATTTGAAGCAAAGGATGAAGGAATTTATAAAATTGATCGCAATATGTTTTCTACTTTTGGATTTGATCCATCTACAGTTGATCCGAGAACAGTAAAAATTTATAATAACGGCGGAAAAGTTCTTCCGGAAAATCCTGAGGCTGCAAGACCTGTTGACCTGGTTGAAAATGCGATAATGTTTGTTGGCGAAAATGATGGATCATTCGACCAGGGAGATTATATTTTATTTTATGGTCGTGGGAGTATTTTTAGAGATTTTAATCCTTCCACCGGAACCATTGATCGCTTTAATCATCCATATTCAAATAAAAATTATTACTGGATTACATTCGGCGGAGCAAATGGAAAAAGAATACAGGATGAACCCGGATTAACAAGTAATGCAGATTTTATCCAATCAACAACTAAAGCATTCAGAGATTATGAAGAAGATAAAATAAGTCTCGCTAATTCTGGAAGAGAGTTTTTTGGTGATGATTTTTCAGAATCTATTCCATCGCGTTCTTATGTCAATAAGCTTGATAACCGGGATAATAATTTCCCCGTTAAATATAAATTAAGATTTGCTAATGCCTCAGATAATTTTCTCCCAATTAAAATATTTGAAAACAACTCCCAAATATTAAGCAGTTCAATGAGAGGAACAGGCGGTGCTCAATATTGGGTGGCGTATCCAACTGATCCTGCCCTTTCAGCAAGTTTTACAGGAACAATTCCAGATAACAGGAGTGTTTTAAGGATTGAAGTAAATCCTGGCAGTGTTGAACAGATAGCTTATCTTGACTATATAGAAATTGAATATACAAGCCAGCTAAAACCAGTTAATAACAAGTTAATTTTCTTTTCACCGGATAGTAATAATATTGTTGAATACTATCTGAGTGGATTTCCTTCTACAAATATAAAAGTGTTTGATGTTTCTGATTATTCTGATGTGAAATTAATTACTAATCACATTTTATTAAGCGGCGGTGATTGCAGATTCCGAATTCAGGGAAGTAGTGATTCAATTAAAAAATATATTGCAATTGGTAATGATCAGTTTCTTTCACCAACAAACAATGAGAAGATTACTATTTCAGAAGATATCAGGGGAATTGAAGATGGAGCAGAATTCATAATTATAACTCATAAAAATTTTAAGGAAGCTGCAGAGCGACTTAAATCTTACAGGATGAATGAAGCAAAAATTCCTATCAGTACAAAAGTAATTCAGGTTGATGAGGTTTATAATGAATTTTCATGTGGTAGTCAGGATGTTTCAGCAATCAGGGATTTTCTAAAGTATGCTTATGATAATTGGCAGATTACGCCTGTTTATGTAATGATGTTAGGTAAAGGTACTTATGATTACAAAAATGTAAGCGGGTTTAATGATAATTTCGTACCAACCTGGGAGTCCCAGGAATCTTTAAGATTAATCTATAGTTATAATTCTTATTCTACTGATGATTTTTTTATGAGAATTCTAGGTAATGATTTAAAACCGGATTTGATGGTTAGCAGAGTTACTGCAAAATCTTTAGAACAGGCAAACAATTATATTTCGAAAGTAATTAACTATGAAAACTCCCATGATAAATCTTCATGGAGAAACCTGATAACATTAATAGCTGACGATGATAAGACGTCAACCGGTTATGATAATCATGCTGAGCATACAATACCTTCTGAAAATCTTGCAAATACATATATTCCCAAATCATTTGATCTGAAAAAAATATATCTTGCCGATTATCCTGCTGTGATAACAGGAAATGGGAGACGAAAACCTTCTGTAAATACAGATATTATAAAAACAATAAACGATGGTACCTTACTCATAAATTATATTGGACATGGAAATCCCGAGCTTTGGGCTCATGAAGTGGTTTTTGACAGAACTTCCTCATTTCCCCAGTTGCATAATGACAGGTATTTCTTTTTAAGCACTGCGACTTGTGATTATGGGTATTTTGATGTTCCTAATTTTCAAAGTGGAGCAGAAGATCTTTTATTTTTCCCTGACAAGGGTTCAATAGCAGATTTTTGTTCTGCAAGACTTGTTTTCTCTGGTGAAAATCATCAGCTAAATTATGCACTTTTTACAAAATTATTAACCTTGCCAAGAGACACTTTAAATCTACCGGTAACAATCGGGAAAGCAGTTTTCGAAACTAAACTTAATGGACATTATTCATCGGTTAATGATCAAAAATATTATTTATTTGGTGATCCAGCACTCAGGTTATTAATTCCAGAATATAATGGTTCAATTGATTCTATTAATGGTCAGTCACTTGTATCAGATATTCAAATAAAGGCTTTAAGTCATACAAAAATTTCAGGTACAATATTAAAACCAGATAGCACAAAATGGAATGATTATACGGGTGAAGGTTTACTTACAATTTTTGATTCTGAAAGAATTAAGCATCTTGATGAAATTAATTATGATGTTGTAATTCCGGGAGGAATTATTTTCCGGGGAAGAGTTTCAGTTGTTAACGGTGAATTCACTTCTGATTTTGTTGTTCCTAAAGATATCTCATATGAAAATAAAAACGGAAAAATTATTTTTTATTTCTTTGATCCTGTTTCGGATGGTGTAGCTTATACAAATAAAATTATTGTTGGTGGTACTGATACGACTGCATTTAATGATGGTAACGGTCCGGATATAGAAGTCTTTTTTGATAATTCCGAATACAGGAATGCATATTTGGTTGGCCCTGAACCAAATATGATTGTTAAGCTGTCTGATGAAACCGGATTAAATACTACCGGAACAGGTGTTGGTCATAATCTTGAAGCTATCCTGAATGAAGACGAAACTAAACCAATTAATCTTTCCTCATATTTTACTGGAGAGCTGGATGCCGGTGGAAAAATTGGGGAGGTAAATTATAAATTTAACAAACTGGATAATGGTGATTATTCTGTATTGATAAAAGCCTGGGATGTATTCAATAATTTTTCAAATGAAACATCTTATTTCACAGTAGTTAATGATGATGAAATGGTAATCAGAGATGTTTATAATTATCCGAATCCATTTAAGTCAAATACTACATTTACCTTTCAGCTAAATTTAACTCCGGTTGATGTAAAAATTAAAGTTTATACAATAGCAGGAAGAGTAATAAAGGAAATCGAATCAAATAATGTTACACAGAGGTTTGTAAAAATTCCCTGGGATGGCAGGGATGAAGATGGTGATGTTATTGCAAATGGAACGTATCTTTATAAAATCATTGTGAAAACAACAGATGGATCGTATTCAAATAGCGTTTTAGGTAAAATGGCGGTCATTAGATAATACTGACTTTTTTTGTAACATTAGTCTAAATAAATTAACTATATTTATAATCGGCACAATTTTTTATGAGTTTTAATATGAAAAATCTAACATTGGAGGAAAATTATATGAAGAATGTTCTGCGGTTAACATTTCTTGGATTGGCATTAATCCTTGCAATACCGCGAGCTACGTTTGCACAATCGGGTGGCGAAGCAGCAGTGCCATTTCTATTACTAGCTCCTGATTCACGTTTTGGTGCAATTGGTGAATCCGGTGGAGGACTTGCAGACAATTCCGCTGCTATCTTTTGGAACCCTGCAGGCATCGCTTTTCTAACCGGTACTGAAGTAAGCATAACACACAGTAACTGGTTGCCTCAGTTCAATCTTGATTTGTTTTATGATTATCTAACTTATAGACAATATTTTCCGGAGTTAAACGGAAGCGTATCTGCAAGTGTAACCTACATGAATTTTGGTGAATTCGTTCGTACTAATGAATTCAGTTCTGATCCAATCGGCAAATTCCGTGCATTTGATGCTGCTCTAACTTTAGGTTACGCGACAAAACTTCATCCGGATTGGGGAATAGGAATGAACTTTAGAATAATTCATAGTCACCTATCTGATAAAGCAACCGGAGAAGAAGAGGGATCTGGAGTCGCAACCACAGTTAGTTTTGATATTGCCGGAATGTGGCGACCCGCTCATCTTGATATCTTTGGTTTAAATTTGGACGACCGTTTAAGCATTGGTGCAAATTTAAGTAACCTTGGTCCAAAGATATCATATATCGATCAAAAACAGGCCGATCCGATTCCAACAAACTTTAGATTAGGATTTGCTTTCAATGTTTTCAATGATGAATTCAATTCATTGATATACACTCTTGATTTCAGTAAGCTGTTAGTTAGCAGAGATTCAAGTGGAAAGTCTGATGACTTTTACAAAGCTATTTTTACTGCCTGGGGTGATGAACCATTTAAACAAGAATTGCGTGATATAGTGACTACAATGGGATTGGAATACTGGTACGGAACTCCGGGTGATTTCTTATTTGCTTTACGTACTGGTTTCTTTTACGAAGATCCAAGTTATGGAAACAGAAAATTTGTAACCTTTGGTGCCGGTCTCAGGTATGATATTTATGGTTTTGATTTTAGTTATATCACTACATCAGTTTTCAAAAATGGAGAAAACCATCCGTTAAATGATACAATAAGATTCACAATTCTTATTGGCTGGGGAGCAGTACCTGAATCAACAAGAGGTTTTCCAAGGGGAATTTAAAAGCATTCTATGAAATTTCTTAATCCTGTTTATCCTCTTATTTTATTGTGGATCAGCCTGTCTTATGGACAGGCAGATCTGCATAATAAAACATTAAAAATTAACCTTAATCCATTCCCAGTCAATAAACAAAAAGTAATTCAGAACGATACTTTAAGAATACTTGCGGTGATGGTAAGTTTCCAGGCTGACAGGGATGGTACAACATTTGGCAATGGTAAATTTGAATCTATTTATTCTCAGGAATATGGGAATGAAATAATCGATCCGGTTCCTCATAACAGATCATATTTTGAGTCTCATCTTTTATTTGCGAAAAATTATTTTGAAAAAGTATCCAAAGGTAATTTAACTATTGAATTTACCGTACTACCTGATACATTTTCTGTTTCTCAGACAATGAGGAATTATTCTCCGGCTCCGGGTGATAATGATTTCACTCCAATCGCAGATTTTTCAAAAGAAACCTGGACAAAAGCTGATCAGCTTAACCCCGGTTTTTCATTTAGTAACTATGATTTGTTTTTAATTTTTCATGCAGGTGTAGGAAGAGATGTTTCACTACCGGGAAGCATTGGTAATGAACGTGATCTGCCTTCAGTTTACTTAAGTGAAAATGCTTTTAAAAACATTTACGGAGAAAATTTCTCAGGAATTCCTGTTTCAAATGGTTCATTCAATATAAAAAACACTTTGGTAATGCCTGAAACTGAAAGCAGAGAACTGAATTCTATTACAGGGACTTTCCTGTTTGAGTTAACAATAAACGGTTTGCTTTGTGCAAGCATTGCAAGTCATCTTGGTTTACCTGATTTATTCGATACAGAAACCGGATTAAGTGCAATTGGAAGATTTGGATTAATGGATGGACAGGGAATTTTTGCATATAACGGGTGTTATCCACCTGAGCCAGGTCCTTGGTCTAAAATATTTCTTGGTTGGGCTGAGCCAGTAACAATTCAGCCAACTGGAAGCTATGATATAAATCTAATAACAAATATTGCTGCATCACTTTCCGATACAGTTATTTTAAAAGTACCGTTAAATTCATCTGAATATTATCTGGTTGAAAACAGGACCCGTGATGCAAACAATGATGGTTCAAAAGTAACTTATGTTGTTAACGGAAATGCGGTCACTCATACATTTTTAAAAGATACAACCGGCTATTACACTTTTGATATTGATTCTCTTGCCGGAGTTGTAACGGATGTTGATGAATACGACTGGGCTGTACCGGGAAATGGAATTGTGATCTGGCATATTGATGAAAATGTAATAAATGAAAAGTTAGCTGATAATAAAATCAATACAGATAAAAACAGGCGAGGAGTTGATGTTGAAGAAGCTGATGGTATTCAGGATATTGGTGAAATATTTACAACAATATTTGGAGACCAGGTAATCGGTGAAGGAACTGATGAGGATTTTTGGTATTCTTCCAATCCTGCAGAGTTCTATGAAAACAGATTTGCAAAAGATACCAGGCCTAGTACTCTAACAAATTCCGGAGCAAACAGCTTAATCACAATTAAAGATTTTTCTGATATTTCAAACAGGATGAGCTTTAAGGTTGAGTATGGTGATTCTTTAATTAAGCCGTTGTTTACTAAAATTCTTTCTGATACAATAAATCCCGCATATCTTTCGGCAAATGTATTTAATAATGTTCCTGAGTTCTTCATAGGGAAAGAAAACAATTCAATTTTTGTTTATCAGTCTGATTCTTTGATTTATCAGAACAACAATTTTTCCGAATTTAAACCATCAATTTTTGAATATGAAAATGTACTGAATAGATATGGAAGTGTTGATCAAATGATGAAATTTTATATTACTGATGGTAGTGGTTCTTATGGAAGCAGTATCGGTGTAGGAAATAATATCGAAGCTCCGGTTGTTATGAAAGTTAACCAACCTGATGAACCTGAACTTTTAATAGGAACAAATCAGGGAAATATTTTTTCATATAGTATTGCAAATCTTCCAAATATAAATCCGGTCCAAAGTTCTTCATTTAACCTTGATACAACAAATATCATTAAGAAAATTGCTGCTGACGGGAACTATTTTTCATGTATTACAGAGCCAAAAATATTAAGTTTACCGCCTGAAGAAATTGTACAATTTTTTGATAACTCTGGCTTAAGCTTTCCTTTTACCGCTGAGCATCCAACCAATCTTGCATTAACAAAAAATAAAAATGGAAATTATATTAATATCATCCTGACATCATTAAATAAGTTTTACATAATTGAATCAGGAAATTTATTATCAAGTTTTTCTTTTAATGGTTTAGATACGATTAGTTCATTTGCTCTGATGGATCTAAAACAAGATGGATCAAATTATATTGTCCTTAACAACGGAAATAATATTGAAGTTTATAATTTAACTGGTGCAATGGCTGACAATTTTCCTTTTACCGATCCTGCCGGAATTGACTTTGCCGGTACTCCGCTCACTGCAGATTTTGAAGGAGATAATGCCTCTGAAATAATTTCTGTTACAAAAGATGGAAGAATTTTTGCGATTGACGGTGGAACAGGAAAAGTTGTTCCGGGATTCCCAATTTCCTGCGGCGGTACTGTTTCAGTGACACCAGTTATGTATAATGCAAACGGGAAAACTAATCTTGCTGTTTTAAATGATCAGAATGTTTTGTCTGCCTGGTCAATCAGTTCTGTTGAGGGAAATCTTTATTGGTCCGAAGAAAACGGTAATCCTCAAAATACTTCGTTTATTGATGCAGCACAAAACAATAACCATATAAATGAATTTTTCCCGAAAGACCGGGCATATAATTATCCAAATCCTGTTTATGGTGGAACAACAAATATCCGTTATTATGTTTCAGAAGATTCCAAAATCAATATTAAAATTTTCGATCTGGCAGGAGATTATGTTGCTGAACTAAACGACAACGCTCAGGGCGGGTTGGATAATGAAACAATTTGGAACGTTGATAACATACAAAGTGGTGTTTATCTTGCCAGAATTGAAGCAACAAGTACAAGCGGTAAATCGGAACAAACGGTTATAAAAATAGCAGTAATAAAGTAGACATACATTTAATAATCAATTTATATTTGCCTATCGAATTTTCTACCATTGTTTTATTTATCTAATCAAGTATGAAAAAATTCTTTTTGTTGATTTTATTTTATGCATTGAATTCATATGCCCAGTTTACTGAATTCCATCCCGAACTCGATTGGTACACAATTAAGGGAAAACACGTTGAAGTTCATTTTCATAAGGGAGCTGAACGTACTGCCCGTGTTGTTGCAAAGATAGCAGATGAAGTCTGGGGACCGATCACATCACTTTATAATTATGAACCCGATAAAGTCCATTTCATTATTAAAGATATTGATGATTATTCGAACGGAGCAACATACTTTTTTGATAATAAAATAGAAATCTGGACGAGCGCACTCGATTTTGATTTAAGGGGAGCACATAACTGGCTTCGGAATGTAATCTCCCACGAATTCACCCACATGGTGCAAATACAAGCTGCAATGAAATTAGGAAGATCTGTACCCGCGGTATTTTTACAGCTTTTAAGTTATGAAGATGAACGAAGGCCTGATATTCTTTATGGCTATCCGAATTATGTTATTTCCTATCCGCTTGCTACTGTAAATGTTCCTGCCTGGTTTGCGGAAGGTACCGCTCAATATATGAGAAAGGAATTTGAATATGACAGGTGGGATACTCATCGTGATATGATTTTAAGAAGCTACGCTCTTGATAGTAATATGTTAACCTGGGAGCAAATGGGAGTATTTGGAAAAACAAGTTTAGGAAATGAATCAGTTTACAATTCAGGTTTTGCTTTAACAAGATATATTTCTCAAAAGTATGGTGAGGACAAATTAGAAAAAATAACCAAAGCACTTGGCACATTTACCAATTTTACAATTGATGCAGCTTTCACAGATGTATTGGGAAAAAACGGTTCACAAATTTATAATGAGTGGAGCAGTTATTTAAAAGAAGATTATAAAAAAAGAAGCAAAGCTGTACTGGAAAATCTTGCTGAAGGCAAAATGATCACCAAAGACGGATTTGGAAATTTTTATCCGACTTTCTCACCGGATGGAAAGAAGATTCTTTACATATCAAATAAATCATCAGATTATTTTTCACCAGCTTCAATTTATGAATATGATGAACAAACAGACAAATCAAAAATTTTAATTGCTGGAGTTCGCTCAACTTTTAGCTGGCTTCCCGGTGAAAATAAAATTCTCTATTCAAAAATTTCCGAGAATAATCCAAATTCATATAACGTACACGATTTGTACATTTATGATTTGGATAAAGATGATGAAACTCGTCTGACTTTTAACATGCGTGCAAATCAGCCAAACCTTTCTCACGATGGTTCAAAGATTGTTTTTCTTTTTCAAAAAGATGGAACTACAAATCTTGGCTTAGTTGATATAAATGGTAAAAATTTTAAGCAGCTTACAACATTTGAAAATGGAGAACAGGTTTACAATCCTAAATTTTCAAATGATGATGCTTTTATTGTTTTTGATTATTCATATAACCAAACAAGAGATATTGCAAGAATAAATATTGATGGTAGTGATTATAAGTTTGTAATCCAAACAGATCACGATGAAAGAAACCCAGTATTTGATAAAGATGGAAATTTAATTTTTTCTTCTGATGAAACCGGTATTTATAATATTTATTCTTTAAACCTTCAAACAAAAGAAAAGAAGCAGTTGACAAATGTGATCGGTGGGGCATTTATGCCTGATATAAATGCTGATGGAGATATTGTTTATGCAGACTATACTTCTTCCGGTTATAAAATATTTGAAATTTCAACTGAAGAACAAAATAAGGTCAAAGCCGGAATGGATTATATCTGGCAGCCTGATCCGCCTCTTGGTATTGACAAGCCAAAAGGTGATATAAATAATTTTAATATATCAGCTTTAAAAAATTATAATGATTATGAGACTCCTGATTATCAAAAAGAAAAATACAGCGGGGCATTTTCTTCTTTAACTTTTTTCCCTTTTATAAGGATTGATAATTATACTATTGCCAACAACTTCCTGCAAAAAATAAAACCGGGGTTATATGTTTCTTCAAGCGATATGTTAAATCGTTACTCAATCTTTGCAGGAGGTTCAATTAATACTCGGTTGGAACGGGATCTTTTTTTCATATTTGAATATAAAAATAAATTGCCGTTGATAAGTGATCTAGGTTTGCGTCCCGAACTATCAGCAGAGTTATATTCAATAAGTCGTAAAGCTGATGTGGATGTGTTTTTTGGAGTCGATTCAACAAATGGTGATGTAACATACGATCAGATAATTCCGACTTCAGTAACATATAATCTTCTTGAATTTGATATTGCAGCTAAACACAGGCTGTTCAATCGCTTTCAGAATATAGAATTAAGATTTATTTATAGTCGTTACACCGCGACTTTAAACAGTTTTATTATTCAAACGAGTGATGGTCCGTTTCTTTATCCGACAACTGATGACAGATATTTTGTTGGCAGGGACTTCCGTGTTAAATATTCACTTGAACAATATGCCCCAAGCAGGGATATGGAAATCAATCCTGTCGGTCTTAAACTTGATCTTACTTACGATTATGAGTGGAACGAATTTAATAACACGGGTGAATATAAAGTTGAAGACGGAATTCTTAAGCCAGACTATAATAATTTTAATTTTCACAGACTTGAAATGAATGGGTGGCTTCATTTCCCATTATGGAATGATCATACTTTAACTGCAAGAGTCAGAGGGGGGACTATTCTCGGTCCGCAAGTTCCTGATTTCTTTGATTTTTATCTTGGAGGATTAATTGGATTTAAAGCATATCCCTTTTACGCAATCAGCGGTAACGAATTAGCTTGGATTAATCTCACTTATAGATTTCCACTCTGGCGGGATATTGATGCAAGGATGGGACATTTTTATCTTGATAAAATCTTTCTTTCATTTCATTTTGATTATGGTGATGCCTGGAATGGTGATTTTCCGGCACTTGATGATTTTAAGAAAGGTGCTGGTGCCGAGATAAGAGCACATTTAACATCGTACTATCTTTTCCCAACTGACATTTTCTTCAATGCATCTTATGGTTTTGATAAATTTACAAGAACTGTAAATGATGAAGATATAACCTACGGCAAAGAGTGGAGATTTTACGGCGGGATACTTTTTGGATTTGACATAGTAAACAATACCCGACATTATCATTTTTAACTGCAGGTGAAATTATGAATCTGAAATTATTTTTTCTTTTTTTGATTATTGTTTCTTTTCTGTTGAACGCTCAGGAAATTGAAACAAAAAATGCTGAGTTAACTGGTTCTCTTTATTCTGATTCTAAAATTTTACTTGAGCAATATGAACAGCTTCCGCTTGTTAAAATGAATGATGATATTGCTTCCCGTAAATCACCTGTTTTGGCCGGACTTTTATCCGCTGCAGTTCCCGGTGCAGGGCAATTCTATAACGGTGATTACTGGAAAGCTGCCATCTTTGCTGTGCTTGAAGGAGCTTTAATTACTTCCGCAGTAATTTATAATAATAAAGGTGATGATCAGAATGCAAAGTTTGAAGCTTATGCTGATCAAAACTGGAGTGTAGTTAAATATGCACACTGGTTAGCTGATTTTGAAGGAGCCGATATAAATGCAATTCTAATTGAAGGAACTGATGGCTTACCACCTTGGGAACAAGTTCGCTGGGACGAATTAAATGCAGCAGAAACCGGCTCACATAATTTAGCAAGACACGGTGAACAACAGTATTACGAAATGATAGGTAAATATCACCAGTTTAGTCCTGGTTGGGACGATTTTCCTGTAACGCAGGGTTCTGTTGACCCAATCTCCCCGCACTTTACTTATTACGCAAATCAACGCGGTAAAGCAAACGATTATTATAATGTTGGTGATAAATTAGTATTAGGAGTAATTATTAATCACGCTGTTAGTGTTGTTGAAGCGATTTTAGGCGCGAATAGTTATAATAATGATCTTGCAGTAAAATTCAGAGTTGATGATGTTAATCTGGTTTACCAGCACGAGTTGATTCCAACATTGATGGTTAAATATAATTTTTAAACGAAATGTTAAATTGTTGAAGCAATAATATGAAATAGCAATTTGACAATTAGTCAGTTTAACAATTAAAAAACCTCTCAAATAACTTCCTTATATTTGCACGCAGAAAATTATATTTAAATATGAAAACCCCATTAGTTGTAATTGTTGGCAGACCGAATGTTGGGAAATCCACACTCTTTAACCGAATAATCGGTAAACG
The DNA here is from genome assembly GCA_963715745.1 of uncultured Ignavibacteriales bacterium. Taxonomy (GTDB): domain Bacteria; phylum Bacteroidota; class Ignavibacteria; order Ignavibacteriales; family Ignavibacteriaceae; genus CAWGJF01. Next base: position 2,670,030 of record OY970271.1, on the reverse strand, counting down.
TGATGCTATAGTTGATAACTTAAGTGGAGTAACTCGTGATAGAATTTACGGAGAAGCAGAATGGGCTGGAAAAAAATTCAGGTTAATAGATACCGGCGGTTATGTTCCTGATTCTGCAGATGTTTTTGAATCAGCTGTCCGTGAACAGGTCCAGGTTGCAATTGATGAAGCTGATGTAATAATCTTTTTAGTTGATGTGAGAGATGGTGTTACTCCTGTTGATGAATCAATAATTAAATTATTACGCGAATCCGGAAGGATTTTTTTCCTTGTTGCCAATAAAGTTGATTCTGAAAAATTTGAAATAAGTGTTTCTGATTTCTATTCACTCGGTGTTGAGCAAGTATATGATATTTCAGCACTTGCAGGAAGAAAATTAGGTGATCTGCTAGATGAAGTTACATCTAAGTTTGAGACTGATAAAGATATAGAAGAAGATACCAGACTTAAAATTGCAGTTGTGGGCAGGCCTAATGTTGGTAAATCATCTTTAGTAAATTCATTGCTTGGTGAATCAAGAAGTATTGTAACGGAAATTCCGGGAACCACCCGTGATTCAATTGATTCAGTTTTAAAATACTATAATGAAGAAATTGTTTTAATTGATACAGCAGGGCTGAGAAAAAAGAAAAAAGTTCAGGAAAGCATAGAATTTTTTTCTAACATTCGTACTTTAAAAGCAATAGGTGAGTGTAATATTGCAGTTGTTATGCTTGATGCAGAAGCAGGATTGGAGAAACAGGATCAGAAAATAATTGATGAAGTTGTCAGGTGGCGTAAAGGATTAATAATTGCTGTAAATAAATGGGATTTGATAGAAAAAGATTCTAACACGTCTCATCAATTTGAAGTACAGCTTACGGAAAAATTAGGCGCGATCGATTATGCAGAAATAATTTTCATTTCTGCAAAAACAAAACAAAGAATTTATAAATTGATTGATTTATGTAAATCAGTAAATGACGAGAGGAAGAAAAAAATATCTACGAATCAATTGAATAATGATTTGTTACCGATTATATCTGCTTCACCACCACCGGCAACTCCGACAGGAAGGGAAGTAAAAATAAAATATATTACACAGGTTGGTGAACATTATCCTATATTTATGTTTTTTTGTAATTACCCAAAGCACGTTGCTGATCATTACAGGAGATTCCTCGAAAAATTAATCCGGAAGATTTATGGATTTAGAGGTGTTCCAATTACCTTAAGTTTTAAAGATAAATGAAATTACCCGCAAAAATAGTTGTTATTGGAGGTAATGCTGCCGGTCCTGCTGCTGCTGCAAGAGCAAAAAGAGTTTCTCCAAATTCAGAAGTTTTAATGATCGAATCGGGTAACTTTATTTCCACCGGAACCTGTGAAATGCCTTATGTCCTTTCTGGTGCAATAAAAGATTATGAAGATGTTATATTCTATTCACCGGAATCATTCTTAAATAAAAAAGGTGTGAAAGTTTTAGTACGTCACAGAGTTGAAGCTATTGATCGAAAAAATAAAACGCTTAAAGTTTTAAACAGAGATGAAAATAAAATTAATGATATTGATTATGATAAACTTATTTTAGCTACAGGATCAGTTGCAAAATCATTGCCTGCCTTTTTACCCGGATTAAAAAATGTTTTTACTTTAAAATCTGTTGCAGATTTAATTGCAATACAAAAATTCATAAGAATAAGTAAACCTAAAAATGCAGCAATTATCGGCTCAGGTTATATTGGTCTGGAAATATCAGAAGCGTTAAAAGAAATAAACCTTGATATAACTTTGTTCGAAGCTAAAGAATTTCCACTGCCTTCGGCTGATTTAGTGTTCAGTAAAAAAATTCTGCATTTGCTGGAGGAAAACCATATTAAATTCATTGGTGGAATTGACGAAATAGAACCATTTATTAAAGATGATATTGTTATTGCACTAAAAGCAAAAAGTAATTTATACAAAACCGATCTGGTTATTTCTTGCATTGGATTTACTCCGAATAGTCATTTGGCAAAGGAAGCAAAAATCGAAACCGGAAAATCCGAAGGTGTAAAAATTGATAGCAAACTGGCTACGAGCGATCCAAATATTTTTGCTGCAGGAGATATCACCGAAGTAATTAATTCTATTACAGGAAAGTCCGAATTTATTCCGCTTGCCGGTCATGCTTACCAGCACGGACATATTGCCGGAGAAAACGCTGCAGGCGGAAATTTAAATTATGATCCTGTTATTAAAAATATTTCTGTAAAAATATTTGATAAATATTTTTGTTCAGTTGGATTGAATTTGGAAGAAGCCAGACTAAATAATTTAAAGGCTGAGTCAATTTCTGAGGAAACATTCAACCTTATAAAATTAATGCCCGGTAGCGAAAAAATATTTGTAAATTTGATACTTGAGAAAATAAGTAGAAGAATTCTTGGTGGAGCATTTTTAGGCGGGAAGGAAATTTCTGGCTATGCTGATATACTATCGACATTGATCAAATTAAAACAAAAGGCAGATATTCTGGAAAATATTAATTTCAATTATACTCCGCCTTTATCACCTTTTAACAATCCTTTGAATTTACTGGGAAGAATTTCTAAAAAGAAAAAATAAATAATGAAAAAAAAATTTAAAAATTTTATTCTCATTGATCACCCTGTAATTAAAAGGGACATTTCAATATTAAGAGATAAAAAAACTGATCCTGAACTCTTTCGTTCTGTGGTAAGTAGAATATCAAATATTCTGGCAGTTGAGATAAGCAGAAATTTTGAAGTGCTGAAAAAATCTGTTCAGACACCATTAGAAAAAACAACCGGGTATTCGATTAAACAGGATACAATTTTAATTCCGGTTCTTCGTGCTGGCCTTGGAATGATTAATGGGTTCCTTCGGATTATGCCAAATGCAAAAGTTGGGCATATTGGACTTGAACGAGACGAGACCACGCTAAAGCCCAACGAATATTATTATAAAGCCCCGAAAAACCTGAATAAAGCAAATGTAATATTACTTGATCCTATGCTTGCCACAGGTGGAAGCGCTTCTCAGGCTATTAAACTTCTGAAAAGAAGAGGAGCTAAACGAATATCCTTTGCCTGCTTAGTTGCTGCTCCCGAAGGTATAAATAAGATTTCAATGGATCATTCTTCTATTAAAATTTATGGGGCAGCTCTCGATAGAGAGTTAAACAAAAAAGGATTTATTTTGCCGGGACTTGGAGATGCGGGAGACAGAACGTTTGGAACACTCTAAAAATCTTTTCATCATAATATTAATTACAATACTGATTTTATTAAGTGATGTAAATGCGCAGGTTTATCCTGATAAAAAAGTTGATTCGCTTTTAAAATCAGGCATAGAATTGATTGTTGCGCAGAATTACAATCAGGCTGAAAAAATATTTAATACACTAAAAAATAATTTTCCCGATCTTCCATTAGGTAGTATTTATCTAGCCGCAAATAAGATTGCAGAAGCTTATGATTATGCTGAACCTTTCAATGGAAAATTTATTTTGGATAATCTTGGTGAAGCAAAATTAAAATCTGAAAAACTTTTAAACCGCGATGAGAATAATATCTGGTATAATTATTTCCTGGCGATTACAGAAGGATATACATCTTACTTCGATGCATTAAATGAAAACTGGCTTGCTGCTTTTTCTACCGGACTTAATTCTCTAAAATCGTTTGATGAATGTCTTACCCTTAATAACGAATTTTATGAAGCATACATAGCAATTGGTACATATGAATACTGGAAAACAAGAAAAACAGAATTTATGCAGTGGTTACCGTTCGTTGATGATGATCGCGATGATGCAATATCAAAATTAAAAATTGCAGTTGATTCTTCATCTTATAATTCTTACCTGGCTATTAATTCATTGTTGTGGATTTATATTGATCAGAAAAAATATGATCAGGCAATAGAATTGGCTCAAAATGCATTAACTAAATTTCCATCTTCAAGATCTTTTAAATGGGGTCTTGCCAGGGCAGTTGAAGAATCTGATCCTGCAAAAGCCATTTTATTTTACCAGGATATTTTGAAATCATATCCTGAAGGTATTGACTCCCGTGTTAACGAAATCACTCTAAATCATATTATTGCTCAGCGTTATTTTGAATCTGGCAATTTTATCAAAACACAACAGATTTGTAATGAAATATTATCAATCCTTGATTTGAAAGAATATGAGCTGGATTTACTTGGCGATCGAATTGAAAGAGTAAAAAAATTGAAAAGTGAGGTTGCTTTAAAGCTTACAAACCGAAACTAATTCTCTCCTGACTTTATCATATCATTAAAATAAAGTAAATTATTCCTGAGATAATCTTTATTGATTTGTAAAAAAGTGTATGACATTAGATAATCCCAAATATCAAAAAATGCTAAAAGACCTTCTGACCGAATGTAAAAGGACTATTCCAAAAGTTAATGAGGAATTGATTAGTAAAGCATTTGGATTTTCTATTGAAGCACATAAAGATGATTTGCGTGCTTCGGGCGAACCATATTTTACACACCCATATGAGGTTGCAATGGTAATCGCCCAGGAATTTCCTCTGGATGATATTACAATTGTTTGTGGTTTACTTCATGATGTTGTTGAAGATACTGAGTTTGATATCCACTTACTTTCGAAAGAATTCGGTACAGAAGTAGCTGAAATAGTAGATGGTGTTACAAAGATAAGCGGAATCTTTAAAGGTCAGGACATTACAAAAGCAGAAAATTACAGGAAGATGCTCCTGTCAATGGTTAAAGATGTACGAGTAATCTTAGTTAAGTTTGCAGACAGACTGCACAATATGCGTACACTGGAATTCGTCCCACCAGACAAACAAAGAAGAATAGCGCAGGAAACACTTGAAATTTATGCTCCATTTGCAAATAGATTTGGTTTGGCAAAAGTAAAATGGGAGCTTGAAGATTTATCCTTTAAATATCTTAATAAAGAAGCTTATGAAGAGCTTGTCAGAAAGGTTAAAGAACGAAGGAAGGAAAGAGAAGCATATATCAAAAAATTTGCCGAACCGATTATAAAAAAAATTGAAGAATATAAACTCAAGTATGATTTAAGTGGCAGACCAAAACATTTTTATAGTATTTACCGAAAAATGATTCGGCGAAACAAGCCATTTGAGGAAATTTATGATCTCTTTGCTGTAAGAATTATCCTTGATACTGAAAACAATAATGACTGTTATACTACACTGGGAATAGTTAACCAGATTTATTTACCAGTGCCGGATAGATTTAAAGATTATATCTCAATTCCAAAGACAAATAATTACCAGTCAATACATACAACTGTTGTTGGTCCTGAAGGAAGACTTGTCGAAGTTCAGATAAGAACAAAAAAAATGCATGAAGTTGCTGAAAAAGGTGTGGCTGCTCACTGGAAATATAAGGAGGATAAAAGTGCATCCGATAAAGAGCTTGAAAACTGGGTTAACTGGATCCGGGATATTTTTGAAAACGCAGGCAAAGATGATGTAAGAAAAGAATTACTGGAAGATTTTAAATTAAATCTTTACCAGGACGAAATTTATTTATTCACACCAAAGGGAGAGTTGAGAAGATTACCAATACTTTCTACTCCTGTTGATTTTGCTTTTGAGATTCACAGCAAAGTTGGCTATCACTGTATTGGAGCAAAAGTAAATGGTAGAATTGTTCCTCTTGATACATCATTAAATAGTGGTGATCAGGTAGAGATTATTACATCCAAAAATCAACATCCAAATAAAAACTGGCTAAAGTTTGTAAAAACCCACAAAGCTCGTTCGGCAATAAGAAAATGGATAAATAAAGAAGATGAAAAAATTGTACAGAACGGAAAAGAAATCTGGGAAAAGAAACTTAAAAAACTGAAGCTAACTTTTAACTCTGCAGATGTCTCCAGGATTGCAAGAAATCTGAAGTTTGAAAACAACCGGCAGTTTTATTATACAATTGCTCAGGGAGGTGTTAATCTGGACGAAGTGCTGATGCCGCAAAAGGAACTTGTGCCTGAAGAGCAGGGAAATGTTTTAGAATTTGAAAAGTTTGCAAATATTGCCCGCCAGGATGCCGGGGGAATGCTTGTTGATGGCAGTTCAGAAAAAATGATGTATTCATTTGCAAAATGTTGCAATCCTATTCCGGGTGATCCTGTAATCGGATTTATAACTATTGGTGAAGGAATTAAAATTCATAGAAAAACCTGCAATAACCTAATAAATCTTTCGGCTTCTGATCCAAGTAAACTTATCCCCGTGCAATGGCCAAAAGCCGAAGGCAATGCATTTGTGGCAGGAATTGTTATGAGAGGTGACGATACACCGGGCATTTTGAATGATATTGCTCATACAATTGTATCCTACCAAAATACAAATATCAAATCGATTAATATTAATACTAATGATTCTACATTTGAAGGTAATGTTGCTGTTTATGTAAATGACCTGGAGCATTTAAACAGGCTTATTGATAGGTTAAAAAAAATCAAAGGAATTTATCTAGTTGAAAGATTTGAAAGTAATTAATGTCAGGTGATACCAGTTCAAAAGAATTCAGAATAATGGCAATTGATTTTGGTGAAAAAAGAATCGGCATTGCACTTTCAGATCCTCTTTTAATTTTTGCTTACCCTTATATTACCTTAAACAATGATACTAATCTTTATAAAAATTTTGATAAAATTATTTTAGAAAAAAATATTAACAAAATTGTTTTAGGTTTACCTTCCTCATCCAAAACTTCATCTGCAAAATTAGCTGAAAAGATTAAAATATTTCAGGAAGAATTAAAGAAGAAATTTAAGATTGAAATAATTTTGTGGGATGAAGAGTATACCTCTGTAATTGCTGAAAGGAGAATTATTGAATCTGTAGCACGGAAAAAAAAGAGAAAAGATAAATCCTTAATTGATCAAAATGCTGCTGCAGTTATATTACAGGAGTATCTGGATTCTATATGATCCGTATGATTCATTAAAACATTTTATGAACTGATTAAAGTAAGTATAATAAATTTAGTAAATTATAGTAATAAAAAATTGACATTAACCGTTCAATAATTTATTTTATCAGCAACAATTTTCACTAATGGGAGCACTTCTATGTCACTTGACGCACTAGGAATGGTGGAAACCAAAGGTTTGGTTGGTTCCATCGAAGCTGCTGATGCAATGGTTAAAGCAGCAAAAGTTGAGTTAATTGGAAAAGAAACAATTGGCGGTGGTTATGTTACAGTGATGGTTAGAGGTGATGTGGGAGCAGTAAAAGCGGCAACAGATGCCGGCGCTGCCGCAGCACAAAGAGTTGGTGAATTGGTCTCAGTTCATGTTATTCCGCGACCTCATGCGGAAGTTGAGTCAATCCTTCCAAAAAAGAAGTAAATTATGTCTGATCGTGCCTTAGGTATGGTTGAAACCCGCGGGCTTGTGGCTTCTATTGAAGCTGCTGATACTATGTTAAAAGCAGCTCAGGTTACACTGGTAGGCAAAGAACGGGCCGAGGCAGGTTTAATGACTATAATTGTTGTTGGAGAGACAGCTGCTGTTAAATCTGCAGTAGATGCCGGAGCAGTTGCAGCCTCACGAGTTGGAGAGCTTGTTTCAACTCATATTATTCCAAGGCCGGATGATCAGACAAATGAAATTCTTTTTAAAGATAAATTATCAATATCAACCAGCAAAAAGTCTACTCCACTTAAAGGACAGGCAAAAAAAGAAACATCTCCAGAGAAAAAAGTAAAGAAAACTGAAAAGAAAGTTAAAGAAACTATTGAAGAAGAAGAGGAAACTATTGATGTTTCTGAGGAGACTGAAGAAAGTACATCTACCAATACAATAGAAAGACTTAAAAGAGAAGCACTCGGTAAAAAGCAAGTCACTATCGATACAGAATCTCAAACTCTTTCTGATTTATCTATGAGTGATTTGGAAGTTCAGAATGTGCATCAATTAAGAAGACTTGCAAGAAGTGTTCAGGAATTTCCGATAAAAGGGAGAGAAATTTCAAAAGCAAACCGAAATCAACTACTGGATTACTTTAAAGATTTGCTCAGATAATCCTGTTTGTATCCGGGTAAATTTCATATCTTAATAAAAATAAATTTATTAAGTTACCATTAAGAATGAAACTTAATATTTTCATAGCATCACTGATTTTTTCCATTATCCTTTGGGGATCCATTTCTCTTTCCGATGAATACTATGCAACTATAAAAGTCACTCCAAAACTTATTAATTTTCCAAAAGGTTATACTTCCGGTACTGAACTTCCTGATAAAATCTCAATTCGTGTGAAAGGTAAAGGCTGGAGATTAGTCTCGGTTAATCTTAGCAGTGATACTGAATATTTAATTTCTGTTGGGACAGACAGCGGCAGGCAATTGATTAATGTTTATAATAATTTAAGCAACAACAGGTGGATTAAATCAGATCTGGATCTTATTGATATTACTCCAGATACTATTTCATTACTGGTTGAAAAAATTATCAGTAAAAAAGTTCCGGTAATAGCAAATCTAAATATTAATTATCGTGAAGGATTTGGACTTGCGCTTCCGGTTTCACAGAATATTGATTCAGTTGTTGTCTCAGGACCACGAAGTAAAATTAAAAACCTGAAAGAAATTGATACAGAGGAATTAAAATTATCAGGAATTGACAATAAAGTTATTGCAGAACTTAATTTGCCGAAGCTTAATGGATTTAAATACAATACAGATAAAATAGAAGTAAAATTAGATGTTCAGAAAATTGTTGAAAAACAGTTTGATGATATTGAAGTTGAAGTTCTGGATGTTCCTCCGGACAGGGAAGTTGTCCTACTTCCAAACAAAATTTCCTGCAGCGTCCGCGGCGGAATTCAGGTTCTTGGAAAATTGTCAAAAGACCAGTTTAAAAGTTTTGTTTTTTACAATACGGTCGTTAAAGACACACTGGGTAGCATAACGCCAACTGTTGAAATTCCTGCCAATACTAAATTTTTATTTATCAAACCAGATAGACTTCGTTACATAATTAAAACATTTTAATATGTCTTTTTTCTGTAGAAACTTTCACTATTTTATAGAATCAAATTATCACAATTATACATTTATTAAGTGAGTATTTATGTTTATTTCTTTTGAGGGAATAGATTTCTGTGGAAAGTCTACACAAATTGATCTATTGAATGATTATCTGACTGAAAAAAATAAAAAAGTTGAGGTAGTTCGGGAACCTGGAAGTACTGAAATATCAGATAAAGTACGGGCAATTCTTTTAGATAAAAAAAATGATAAAATGTTTGGTGAAACAGAATTATTTCTGTTTTCAGCAAGTCGTTCTCAACTGGTACGGGAAAAAATTCGTCCTTATTTGGAAAAAGGATATTATGTAATTTCTGACCGGTTTCATGATTCTTCAACTGCATACCAGGGATTTGGAAGAGGAGTTTCACTTGAAACCATAATGCTAATTCATCAGTTAGCAATTGGTGATACAATACCGGATCTTACATTTTATATGGATGTTCCGGTTGGTGTTGCAAATGAAAGAAAGAAGAAGCAATCAAAAGGAAAGCTTGACAGAATTGAACAAAGCGACATCGATTTTTATAATAATGTACGCAATGGTTACCTGGAAATAGCTAAAAACGAAGAGCGTATAAAAATAGTAGATGGTACACAGACAATTGAAGTTATAAGAAACCAGATTATAACGGAAGTTGAATTATTTCAAACAAGATAGGTTCAGAGATGAAAAAGAAAATTAAATGGATTTTATTATCAGGGGCTTTATTGTTAGTAATATTTGGATTTGCCGGTACCCAGGGAGATATCTATTTTGAAATTTCCAAGAACCTGGATCTGTTTGGAAAAGTTTATAAAGAAATTTCGTTCAACTATGTAGAAGAAATTGATCCGGAGCAATTTATGCGAGCTGGTATTGAAGGAATGCTCTCTTCACTTGATCCATATACAATTTTTATAGATGAAAAGAAGAAAGAAGACATTGACCTTATTACTGACGGAAAATATGGAGGTATTGGCGTATCAATTGGAGTTCGGGGTGAAGATGTTACCATAGTTGAAGTTATGGATGGCTATTCTGCACAGAAGCAGGGAATTGAAGTTGGGGATATTCTTATTGAAGCGGCTGGAGTAAAAATTTCTGCTAATAATGTTGATCAGATTTCTTCACTGGTAAAAGGTGAACCCGGTACTACGGTCAACTTAAAGGTTATAAGAAATGATATGCTCGATACACTCACTTTTAATATTGTTCGGGAAGAAGTCCTGATTAAAAACATAACCTACTATGGATTTTATCCCGAGAACAGTAATAATGTTTATATCAAACTTACGAATTTTAGCAGATCAGCAGCAGATGAATTAAAATATGCTTTAAAAGAATTGAAGAATCAGAAAGTAATAAATTCTATAGTTCTTGATTTAAGAGGAAATCCCGGCGGGCTATTGGATATAGCAGTCGACATCTGTGATAAATTTTTGAATAAAGATCTGTTAATTGTATCTACAAAAGGCAGAGTTGCAAATTCGGAGAAAAAATATAAATCAGTTGAAGAGCCGTTAGTTGGAGATACAAAACTGGTTGTGCTGATTAATGGTGGTAGTGCTTCAGCTTCTGAGATTGTTGCCGGTGCAATGCAGGATCACGACCGCGGTGTAATCCTTGGAACAAAATCTTTTGGTAAAGGGTTAGTGCAAACAATTCTTCCGCTTAACTACAATACATCATTAAAAATTACCACAGCTAAATATTATACACCAAGTGGAAGGTGTATTCAAAAAATAGATTATTCAGAAAATAATGATGTAATTGTTGATGATAGTTTAGCTCAGAATACAGATTTTTTTACGGATAATAAAAGAGAAGTTTATTCGAAAGGAGGAATAACTCCTGATACTACTGTACAGTATCTTATTGAAGGAGATTTAACCAAAGAGCTCTTAGCAAAGGGAATGTTTTTTAAGTTTGCAAATTTATACAGCTACTCAAATCCTGATTTTGATTTTGATAAGATAAATGATTCTAAAATTCTTAAAGAATTTGAAAATTATCTAGATGAGCAAAAGTATGAATACAAATCACGGGCGGAAAAAGAAGTTGATCAATTAATAGGTGATATAGCTGATAAGGATAATAATCTTTCAGATCATCTCAAGTCTTTAAAATCACAGTTAGCAAATCTTTATAAAAGTGAATTTAAAATTTATAGCGACGAAATAGCAAGAGAAATTAAAGTTGAACTTGCTGCCAGATTTTTAGGACCGGATGGAAAAGTGATTGAACAATTAAAGTATGATCCACAGGTTCAGACTGCGGTAAATATATTGAAAGATCAGAAAACATATGACAGACTTTTGCATGTGAATTAAGTCAACTCAATATAAAAATACTGGTGGGTAAGTAGTTAAATAATATTACAGGGAAAAAATTATGATGGAAATAATTATACTTTTGCTCATTGGTCTTGCTGCTGGTATTGCCAGTGGATTTCTTGGTATCGGAGGGGGAATTCTAGTTATACCAGGATTGGTTATGTTGTTAAACTATTCACAAAAATCAGCACAGGGTACTTCACTGGGTTTGCTGCTTCCACCAATAGGCTTGCTTGCAGTACTAAATTATTATAAAGCCGGTTATGTTAATCTTAAGGCCGCCGGAATTATGATCATAACCTTTCTTATCGGTAGTTACTTTGCATCAAAATTTGTTGTTACTATGCCTGAGAGTGTTGTTAAAAAAATATTTGGAGTTTTTCTTTTATTTTATGCAGTGAAATTATTTTTTGGGAAGTAACTCTTCTGCACCTATTATTATTATAAATTTTTATTCTCTTTATTGATAGTTGTCTTGCTTAGGATTATTTTCGGTGTATGGTAAGAACCAAAATATTTTCTGGAAACTATAATTTCTTTTCAAGCTGTCCATCCTGCTCTCAGCGTAATGTTTTGATAAATTCACGTCCCAGGAATAATAAAGAACGAATAGTTAAAAGTTTTACTTGGTTTTCGCCTTACAGGTGTAAATCCTGCGGTTGGCGCGGATTTAAATCAAGGATTTCAATAACGGGGAAAAATGTTAAAAATAGTATTATTTATCTCTTACTTATGGCTATTACAGCTTTTATAGTATACCAGGTTTTAAAAAGGATAAGCTGAGTTTATTATATCATATATTTTTGTGCAATTATTTACATAAGAAATTTTATTGTTTGGTAATTAAAAATAATTGATCGAATGTTTGCTTTAAGTTACCATTTTTATAATTTTTACACTTCAAATATTATTTCTTTAATCACCTTATATTTATAGCCAGATGTTAATAAGGTGATGGGCGTTTCCAAATATTCATTTTATTAAAAAAATTAGTTTTCAGAGTACGATAGTTGTATATACTGCTGTCAGGAAATAGCATTGACTTACCAAAAATCCCTGCTAAAAGGGGAATAAATGCCAAAGCTTAATTTAGATTACATACTCAGAAACCGTTTACCAGTCACCATCTTTGTGATCTTGAGTTCATTTGCTTTGACTTATTTTGCTTCAAGAGCTGAAAGAGATGGTGTGGGTTATAAGCCAGATCAACCTATAAATTATTCACACAAGTTGCATGCAGGTGATATGAAAATAGATTGCCAGTATTGTCATGTTGGTGTTGAAAAATCGAGAGTCGCTATGGTTCCGCCACTTGCTACTTGTATGAATTGTCATTCTGTTGCAAGAAAAGATAAACCAGAAATTCAAAAATTAACCGATTATTATAATCAAGCAAAAGCACTTGAATGGAAGAGAATCCATAGAGTTCCGGATTACGTTTATTTCAATCATAGTATACATATTAATAAGGGAATAGATTGCATTTCATGCCACGGAGAAATTAAACAAATGGAAAAAGTTGCACAAATGAATTCATTTACAATGTCAAATTGTTTAAAGTGCCACAGAAACGCTCACGATAATCTTCCCTATTTAAAAGATGTCAAAAACGGACCTGAATATTGTTTCGCATGTCACAGATAATTAAAATTAATTAAATGAACAGAAAAAAATTTTTTTCATCAATCGGAATTGCAGCTATCGGTTACCTGATTACTAAATCATTTCCGAAAATTCCTTTTTTTAATAAAATATTGAATAATAAATCAGCTGAAGTTTCAGTAAAAATTAATCCTCTCGCTGTAAGAAGAGAAAAACCGGGTAAAGAGAATGTCTGATTATAAAGATGAAAAAATAAATTCTTCAGAACAAAATCCTGATCCGGATTATTGGCGTACTTTTGAAGAGCTTCACAACGATCCGAAATTTTTAAAAGCAAGTAAAAATGAATTTGCAGAAGGTGTTACTGATGATTTTAGTACTTCGGATATGTCATCACTTTCAAGAAGAAAATTTCTTGCACTTCTTGGAGCTTCTGCTGCTTTAGCAGGGACTGCCTGCACAGACTACCGAGATGAAGGTGATATCATTCCATACAATAAGAAACCTGAAGAGATTACTGTTGGAAGGCCAAATTATTATGCATCGACGTGTACTGCCTGTCCAAATTCCTGTGGAATATTGATTAAAACCCGTGAAGGTCGACCAATTAAACTAGATGGAAATCCTGATCATCCGGTTTCTAAGGGAAAAATTTGTGCACAGGGTCAGGCAAGTATTATGGATCTGTACAGTCCCGACAGATTAAAAAATCCTAAAAAGAAATTGGGTAATCGTTTTGTTGATTATAATTGGAAAGATGCTGATAAAGAAATTATTGATGCTTTGAGTAATTCAGACAATAAAGAAATTGCAATTGTAACAGACAAAATCACCTCTCCGACTTTCTTCAAAGTATTAGGAGACTTCAAATCAAAATATCCTTCAACAAAAATTTATAGCTTTGATCAATCCTGGCAGGAGACCCGTAACAGAGTCTGGAAAAAATGTTATGGTTCAGGTTTATTCCCTGCAATAAAATGGAACAAAGCAAAAGTGATTGTTTCGCTCGATGGAGATTTTCTTGGTGAATCTGAAAATAAAATTGAAAATGCAAGATTATTTTCTGAAGGAAGAGATGTAATGAGTAAAACTTTCAACAGGCTTTATGTTGTTGAAGGTAATCTTACCATTACCGGAATGAATGCTGACTACAGGTTAAGACTTCGACCTGATGAGCAACACAAATTTGTTCTTGCTTTAGCATATGATATATCTTCTAAAAGTGGGATTAATTTAGGTATAAATACCGGTGGTTATACACTTAAATCAATAAGTGATGAATATCATTTAGATTTAAAAACACTAATTGCTATTGTAAATGATTTAGTTAAAAATAAAGGAAATGCTCTTATTTATGCTGGTAATCATTTACCTGAATCAGTACACATTATTGTAAATTATTTAAATGATTTACTTGGAAATTCTAACCTTTACGATCTGGAAAAATCAAAGATTGAGTACAACTCTTTAACATCTGCACAGGAATTTAAAAATCTTGTTTCAAAAATGAAAAACAATTCAGTCGGAACTGTTATTCATTTAAATACAAATCCTGTTTATAATTTGCCAAAGGATATTGATTATGAAAATTCATTGGCAAATGTTAAAACTGTTGTTACAGTTACTGAAACTGAATCTGAAACTTCCCAGGTTGGAAATTTTGTTTTACCATCGCACCATATGTTGGAGTCGTGGGGAGATGCACATAATCGCATTGGTTTCTATTCACTTCAACAGCCCGTGATTGCCCCATTGTATGATACCCGCCAACCCGAAGCAATTCTGCTTACCTGGATTGTCGGACATCAGGATGCTTACAGTGATAAAATATATCACCAGTATTTAATGGATAACTGGAAGAAGAATATTTATTCTTCAACGGTATCAACTCTGCCATTCAAACAATTTTGGTTAGGGGCACTTCATGATGGAGTCACCCATACAAATGAAAAATCAAATGGTTCTTTATTATTTAATTCATCAGCATTAAATGAATTAAAAAGCATAAACCGAACAAACGGATTTGCACTACAGCTTAAAGAAAGTTACTCATTAAGAGATGGAAGATTTGCAAACAATGGCTGGCTTCAGGAACTTCCTCATCCGGTTAGTAAAATAACCTGGGATAATTATGCAGCCATCTCTCCAAAATCAGCTGATGAACTTGGAGTTAGTGATTCTGATGTAATAGAAATAAAATCTGGCGAAACTAGTTTCAAAATTCCTGCATTAGTTCAGCCGGGGCTAGCAGATCAAACAATAGTTGTGGATCTGGGATATGGAAGAAGAAATGCCGGAATAGTTGGTTCTAACGTCGGATTCAATTCTAATATATTGCTTAAATCTTCAGATTCTCTTTTTAATATGTTATTCAGCGGAGTTGAAATTATTAAAACAGGTGATTACTATAAGCTTGTTGCCGCTCAAAAAGTATACGACTTTGATACAGGAATAAAAAAAGATCTTCCGAAGAAAAGGGGAATAATTCGTGAAGGAACAGTTGAAGAGTATTTGAAAAATCCTGAGTTCCTGAAATCTGAGGAGGAAGAAGAAAAATTAAGTGTCAATCCTCCAATTCCTTATCCGGATGTTAAGTGGGGAATGTCAATTGATTTAAATAAGTGTACCGGATGCGGAGAATGTGTAGTTGCCTGCAATGTTGAAAACAACATTCCTATTGTTGGAAAGGATCAGGTTGATAAAGGGCGGGAAATGCAATGGATAAGAATTGATAGATATTATTCAGGTCCTCCGGAAGAACCAAAAGTAGTTAACCAGCCAATGCTTTGTCAGCATTGTGATAATGCACCTTGTGAAAATGTTTGTCCGGTAGCTGCAACAACTCACAGCCCGGATGGACTTAACCAGATGATTTATAATAGGTGTGTTGGAACAAGATATTGTTCGAATAACTGTCCTTATAAAGTCAGAAGATTTAATTTCTTTAATTTCAGAGATCATTTTCGTGATCAATACCAGGAAGAACCCGTTTTTGCGTTACTTGCCAATCCTGAAGTTACAGTCCGCTCCAGAGGAGTTATGGAAAAATGTACTTTCTGTATTCAAAGAATTTCTGAAGCTCGTTCTGATGCAGTTAGAGAAAACAGGAAAATTAAAGGTACTGATGTAAAAACTGCATGTCAGGAAGCCTGTGCAAGTAATGCAATTAATTTTGGAGATATTAATGATAATGAAAGTGAATTTCATAAATACAGAAATCACGAATTAGGTTATTATGTACTTGAGGAATTAAATGTTGCACCCAATGTTACATATTTTGCCAAACTCAGAAATACTCATTCGGAGGATGTTTAGTGGAAGTTGATTATTCTGTTGAGACTCCGGTTGTTGAAGGCAGATTATCATTTGCTCAGATCGAGGAAATGGTTGCAAGGCCACTCGATACAAAACCTGATAAAAAGTTTTACATAGCGTTATCTATTTCCGGATCAGCATTGCTCTTCGGAGCAATTTGTCTTGCACTTTCTTTCTATTATGGAGTTGGGTTGTGGGGAAATAATCAGCCGGTCGGTTGGGGATTTCCAATTGTAAATTTTGTGTTTTGGGTTGGTATTGGTCATGCCGGAACGCTTATTTCTGCAATATTATTTTTACTCAGACAAAAATGGAGAAATGGAATTGCGCGATTTGCAGAAGCAATGACCATTTTTGCAGTTATTTGTGCAGCATTGTTTCCAGCAATACATGTAGGGAGACCGTGGCTAGGTGGTTATTTATTTCCATATCCAAACCAGCACAACCTCTGGATTAATTTTAATTCACCACTTATTTGGGATGTATTTGCTGTCTCAACATACTTTACTGTTTCACTTGTTTTCTGGTATGTTGGTCTAATTCCTGATTTCGCTACATTAAGAGACAGAACAGTTTCGAAAATTAAAAAAGTAATTTACTCGATCTTCAGTCTTGGATGGAGACATTCCAACAGGCACTGGCAGCATTATGAAAAAGCTTATGTTATACTTGCCGGTTTTGCAACACCGCTTGTTTTGTCTGTTCACACAATTGTAAGTTTTGACTTTGCTGTTTCTATTCTACCCGGGTGGCATTCAACAATTTTCCCACCATACTTTGTTGCCGGAGCTATTTTCTCTGGATTTGCAATGGTAGTAACTGTTCTGGTTGTTGTTCGTAAAATTTTTAATTTGGAAAATTTGATTACGATGGATCACCTTGAAAAAATGAATAAGGTGATTATTGCAACGAGTATGATGGTTGGATATTCATATGCGATGGAATTTTTTATTTCCTGGTACAGCGGCGTTCAGGTCGAACAATTTATTTTCATAAATCGTGCATTTGGTCCATATGCCTGGTCGTATTGGGTAATGGTTTCTTGTAATGTTCTCTTCCCGCAATTATTCTGGTTCAAGAAAATAAGAAGATCTGTGCCGGCAATGATGGTAATTGTAATATTAGTGAATGTCGGAATGTGGTTCGAGAGATTTGTAATTGTTGTTACTTCTTTGCACAGAGATTTTCTCCCTTCAAGCTGGGGAATGTTTATTCCGACAATTTATGATGCCGGAATTTTGATCGGAAGTTTCGGACTGTTTTTCACATTAGTAATTTTATTTACAAAAGCTTTACCTGTTGTTTCTATTGCAGAAATTAAAGGTGTGAATGAAGGTGCACAGCCTGCTCACATCGGAGGTCACGAGTAATGAGTGACAAAAAGATTTACGGATTAGCTGCACTTTTTAAAGATCCAAATTCAATAATTGCTGCTGCTAAAAAAGTTAACAGTGAAGGTTTTACAAAATGGGATGTTAATACTCCATACCCGGTTCACGGTATGGATAAAGCAATGGGAATGAAACCATCCAGACTTGGTTTTGTTACCTTGTTTTTTGGGCTTAGCGGAACTACCATTGCACTATTGTTTATGTGGTGGACAATGTCAGTTGATTATCCGCTTGTGATAGGTGGAAAACCATTTTTTGCTTTGCCATCATTTATTCCGGTAACTTTTGAAGTTACTGTATTACTGGGAACGGTATTTACAGTCATTTCAATGTTTGCATTGTTTTTTGGTTTGCCAAGAAATACACATCCTATTCACGACACTGATTATATTAAAAAAGTTTCTGTTGATCATTATGGTGTTATTATAGAAGCTGCTGACCCGAAATTTGATGAGGATAAAATCAGAAGCTTTTTCAATTCACTAGGAGCGGTTCACACTGAAGTAATTTATTTTCCTGAGAAGCAATCCACTAAAGTTTTTGAACCAAGATTTATAATGTTTTTAATTATTGTTGCTGCCATTGTTTCAGGAGCGACATATTTTACACTTAATAAATTTATGTATATGGTTCCTTACAACTGGATGGATGAACAGGCCAAAATTATTCCACAATCAAGAAATGATTTTTTTGCTGATGAAAGAGGGATGAGATTGCCTGTTGAAGGAACCGTAGCCAGAGGTTTTTTACCTTATCCATATATGGGTGAAAAAGAACCGAAAGAGTTTTTATCAAATCCGTATTTACCAACTAAAGAAAATCTTGAATTAGGCAAAAGAAAATTTTTAACATTTTGTAGTCCTTGTCATGGAAATTATGCTGATGGTGATAGCAGATTGAATGGACAGTTTCCTAACCCGCCAACTTTGCATTCTACAAGAGCAAGAGAATTTAGCGATGGAATGATTTATCATATTATAACGAATGGACAAAATGCAATGCCATCTTATGCTTCACAGGTAACCCGGGAAGAAAGATGGGCAATTATTAATTATATAAGAGTTTTACAAAGAGCAAAAAATGCAACAGATTCTGATGTTGCACAGTTAAACCTGGAGAAAAATTCAAATGCAGGAAACTGAAATAAAATATCAAAAAAAGGAATTACCGGGAACTCTCTCCAAGCTGGGTTTAGGTTTGCTATTAATTGGAATTGCCCTAGGAGTATTAAGCTTTTTTGTCGATCATACAAGAGCAGTTTTTAATTATCTTCTTTCCTATGCTTTTTTAATCAGCATTGGAGTTGGAGCGTTATTCCTGATTGCACTTGAGTATGTTGCTAATGCTGATTGGAGCGTTCCAATAAGGCGAGTTGTTGAATTCTTTGCAGCGATTGTTCCGTTTCTTGCAATACTTGTAATTCCGCTGTTGTTTAATATTCATGACATTTTTCACTGGTCACATGCTGATGCAGTTGCAGAAGATAAAGTTTTACAAGGTAAGGCACCTTATTTAAATATTCCATTTTTCATCATAAGAGTATTTCTTTTTATTGGGATATGGTCATTGTTTTATTATCTGTTTACGAAAAATTCTAAAAAGCAAGATACATCCGGAGATCAGTTGCTTACAAAAAGGAATATAAAACTATCTGCTATTTTTATGCCTGTGTTTGCTGTTACAATTACATTGACTTCAGTTGATTTTCTAATGAGCATTACACCTCATTGGTTTTCCACAATTTTTGGTGTTTATTTTTTCTCAGGGTCAGTAGTTGCTGCACTGGCTGCTGTAACTCTAGCGACAGTATTATTAAAAGAAAAAGGATATTTGCATCCAAGAATTACAAATGATCACCTTTACAGTTTAGGTGGGTTGATGTTTGCATTTGTTAACTTCTGGGCTTACATAGCTTTCTCGCAATTCCTGCTAATATGGTATGCCAATCTTCCGGAAGAGTCTTTTTGGTTTATACAAAAATGGCATGGAACCTGGGCAATATTTTCAATTGGATTAATTGTAATTCAATTTCTTGTTCCGTATATCGCTTTGGTTTCACAACCATCTAAAATGAATCCAAAAAATCTAAAGTTTATTTCTGTTTGGTTATTATTTGCACATTTGTTTGATTTGTTCTGGCTTGTTATGCCGGGTATTCCTTCGTTGGAAGATGGATATATATTTAGCTGGATTGATTTGGTATTTCCAATTTCTGTTGTTGGAGTTGTTCTGCTTGTATTTAATTTTAAAGCTAAAAAAGAAAATCTTGTTCCGATTGGTGACCCAAAATTAAAACGTGGTTTAGATTTTCATTTATAAATTAATTTTAATTGAAATTGAATAAGTTATTCCAAAAAATAAGAAAAGATTTTACTAGTAATCCAGGTGCAGTTTTTGGATTAATATACCCTTATATTCTTATCATAATTGTAATAATCGGTATAATATATTTATCTAATATAAATCAGGTTGCAAGACAAAGTGTTCCTCCAATTATACCTGATTCAACAGCGGCACCAAAAGATCTTGAAGTTAAAAAAGCCAGAACAATTCCGCCAGTAGATGTCTTTGAAATTAGTAAACCTACACAGCAATTAATACAAGAAGGGCAAAAAACTTTTACTACAGTTTGTGCAAGTTGCCATGGAGAAAACGGAACTGGAACCGGACCTGCGTCGGTTGGATTAAATCCTGCACCGAGAAATTTTACGAAAGATGAAAACTGGGTAAACGGAAGAACGATTTCAGGAATGTTTACAACATTACAGGAAGGAATTCCAAACAGTGCAATGATATCATACGATTTCTTACCACCTAAAGAAAGATTTGCAGTAATTCATTATATCAGAAGCACTTTTATGCAGAATCCTCCTCAGGATTCGCGTGATGATCTGGCAGCGTTGGATCAGACTTATAATCTGTCATCAGGAATGGAAATCCCGGCGCAAATCCCTGTTGCAGAAGCTATGGATTTAATACTGAAAGAAAATCAGGGAAAAATAAATAAACTGAATTCCGTTTATGAAATGATTAATAAAAGCCGGAATTCATCTGCTGTTTTATTTAAGAATGTTACATCAGATAGCAAACTTGCATTATCTTCATTAATAAAATCTGATTCCTGGAATGAAAACAGGAATTTGTTTGAACATTTTGTTACTGTTAATGTAAATCAAAATGGATTTAACGGAAGAATATTCAATCTTACAGCTGCACAATGGGATGAACTTTATAAATATTTGAAGCAAGTGATTTAAGTTTTGTGAGTTCAGAATATGATAAATAGAATCATATATATTTTATTAACAGTTTTTGCTTTGTGTTCAATTTCATTTTCAACAGAGAATGGAATTAAAGTTGGGATCGATGAACAACTTGGTTCTTACATCCCATTAGATGCACAATTTAAAAACGATGAAGGTGAAACAGTAGTTCTCAGGGATTTAATTAGAAAACCTACTGTGCTGGCTTTTGTATATTACAGATGCCCGGGCATTTGCAGCCCGTTATTGTTTTCTTTAACAGAAGTTATTAATAAATCAGATCTAGAACCGGGTTATGATTATAATATAATTTGTATAAGTTTTGATAATCTGGAAACACCAGAGATTGCTGCCGATAAAAAAAAGTCATTTGTATCAGGATTGGAAAAAAGTATCAAACCGGAAGATTGGGAGTTTTTAACAGGTGACAGCATCAATATTAAAAAAGTAACAGATGCTGCAGGTTTCAGGTTTGAAAGAAAAGGTGATCAGTTTCTTCATTCAGGTTCATTTATCTTTTTAGATAAAGACGGAAAAATTTGCCGTTATCTTTTTCCCGGTTACACAGAAAGTCATGGTTTCGGAATTTTACCTTTCGATTTTAAAATGGCGGTATTAGAAGCAAGTAAGGGAATAGAAACTCCTACAATTGCAAAAGTTTTGAGATTTTGTTTTTCTTATGATACTGAAGGACAAAAATATACAATGAATGTTACAAGAATTTTCGGTGCAGCAATACTGGTTTTTGTTGCTGTATTTTTCATTTTTGTTGTCAAAAAACCTAAGAAAGCGATTATTAAATAAAGGTGATTTTATATGTCCTCTGAGGCAATACCTCTTAGATCGAATGGAAAAGAACCTAGCTACCTGGAATTTAAAGGAAGATTTACAGGATTAAGAGGCTGGATATTTTCAACTGACCATAAAAGAATCGGGATTCTTTATCTCTGTGCATTATCAGTATTCTTTTTGGTAGGCGTTACTTTTGGCTTCCTGATGAGACTCGAGCTGATAGCCCCTGGCAGAACCATTATGGATGCTCAAACTTATAACTCCATTTTTACTTTGCATGGAGTTATAATGATTTTTCTGTTTGTTATCCCTGGCTTGCCTGCGGTATTTGGAAATTTCTTTTTACCAATTCTGATAGGGGCAAAAGATGTTGCATTTCCAAGAATAAATCTTTTATCCTGGTACCTTTATATTACAGGCGGGTTGCTTGCAATATTAAGTATTTTGTTACCAGGTGGACCGGCTGACACCGGCTGGACTTTCTATATTCCATATAGCGTTCGAACAGGAACAAATGTACTTTTAGCACTATCAGCGGCGTTCATTCTTGGCTTTTCATCAATTTTAACCGGACTGAACTTTGTAACTACTGTTCACCGGATGCGTGCACCCGGAATGGATTGGTTTAAGATGCCTTTATCCATTTGGTCTTTTTATGCAACTGCCTGGGTTCAGGTTCTGGCTACACCAATTATTGGAATCACATTATTTTTAGTTGCAATTGAAAGACTATTAGGAGTCGGAATTTTTGATCCGGCGTTAGGAGGTGATCCGGTTTTATACCAACATTTGTTCTGGATTTACTCTCACCCGGCTGTTTACATTATGATTTTACCGGCAATGGGTGTCGTTTCAGAAATAATTCCTGTTTTTGCACACAGAACAATTTTCGGTTATAAGTTTATAGCATATTCAAGCATTGCTATTGCTTCACTTGGTTCACTTGTTTGGGCTCATCATATGTTTACTGTCGGGATGAGCAATACCGGTCAATTCGTATTCTCACTTTTCACAATGCTTGTTGCTATTCCAAGTGCGATAAAAGTTTTTAACTGGGTTGCAACATTATACAAAGGTTCAATTGATCTGGCTACACCAATGCTGTTTATTCTTGCATTTATTTTTCTTTTTTCAATTGGTGGATTAACAGGTGTTATGCAGGGAATTCTTTCAATCGACATCCAGGTACACGATACATCATTTATTGTAGCACATTTTCATTATGTAATGTTTGGTGGAACAGGGTTCGGATTTTTTGCAGCACTTCATTACTGGTTCCCAAAGATGTTTGGAAGAATGTACAGCAGAAAATTAGCCAAAACAGCTTTCTGGTTTTTATTTGTTGGATTTAATTTTCTTTACTTCCCAATGTTTATTATGGGATGGCTGGGAATGCCAAGAAGATATTATGATTACCTTCCGGAATTTCATCCATATCATCTGGTTTCAACAATCGGTTCCTGGATTTTAGTTACCGGAATATTATTGATGGTATTTAATCTTGTCCGGTCATTAAAGAAAGGAAAAGTAGTTACTGAAAAAAATATCTGGGGTGGAGAAACTCTTGAATGGCAAATCGAGACTCCTCCAATTCACGAAAATTTTACTGAGATACCTTATATTGAAGAAAGACCATATCAGTATAAAGATAATGATATAGCTGTTGAAACTCCGGAGGCAAAGTGACAACTACACACGCAAATATAGAATCACATGTTCATCGGGATGATGTTGGTTCCAGGATGGGAATGTGGCTCTTCCTTTTTACAGAATTGCTGCTTTTTGGTGGAATGTTTTTGGTTTACTCTGTTTACAGGTTTGAAAATGCAAATGATTTCCATATAGCTGCTAAAGAATTAAATGTAATTCTTGGCTGCTTCAATACTGCTATTCTTCTTACGAGTAGTTTAACAATGGTTTTGGCAATTGTTGCAATCCAGAGAAATCAAAAATATTTATCTATTTTCTTTCAACTGATAACTATCAGTCTCGGATTATTTTTTATGATGAATAAATACTTTGAGTGGACAACTAAGATTCACCATGGAATTTATCCCGGTTCTGAACAACTTTTATCAAAAAGCTCAGGTGAAATTTTATTTTTTGGATTGTATTACGTAATGACTGGATTACATGGTTTGCACGTTTTGGTTGGAATGACACTTATTGCAATAATGATGGTCTTTACTATAAAAGGATCAATAAATAATACAAATTATGTCAGGTTGGAAAATATCGGATTATACTGGCATCTGGTGGATATAATTTGGATTTTCCTATTCCCGTTATTCTATTTAATTACATAAGGAAAAGAAATGGAAAGCCCTGAACATACTGAACAATCGCACGGATATGGAATTTATATTTTAGTCTGGCTGGCTTTATTAACACTTACTGCAATTACAGTAGTTGTTGCGGGAATTGATATTGGCAAATTCACAGTTGCAACTGCATTAATAATTGCTGCATTTAAAAGCTATCTTGTTCTTACAATTTTTATGCACCTAAAAAGTGAAAGTAAAGTATTCAGAGTTTTTGTTTTCGTTGCACTTTTTTTCCTTTTGATTTCATTTATTTTATTGTTTGCTGATTATTCTTTCAATTAAGGATTTTTGAATATGTTTGATGGGGTATCAAATTTTGCTAATACTGTAGATGGTACTTTACTCTTTACGCTGATAGTTTCCATTTTCTTTTTGCTGTTAATTACAATTACAATGCTTGTTTTTGTATTTAAATATAACAGGAAAAGAAATCCGAAGGCTGTTAATGTTCATAGCAATACTGCGTTGGAAGTAACCTGGACGGTGATTCCTACCATTCTTGTATTAATAATGTTTTGGTTTGGTTGGGTTAGTTATCTGGAAGAATCCAATATTCCCGAAAATGCAATGCCTATTGATGTTACAGCACAAATGTGGAAATGGAGCTTTAAATATGAAAACGGAAAACAATCCGATTCACTCTATGTACCGGTAAATACTCCGATTAAATTAAATTTACATTCCAATGATGTTAACCATGCTTTTTTTGTCCCGGCATTCAGAGTTAAAAAAGATGTTTACCCAGGACTGAAAAGAGAAACCTGGTTTCAGGCAGACAAAGTTGGAAGATATCATATTGCTTGTGCAGAATATTGCGGCTTAAATCACTCTTATATGGCGAATACAGTAATTGTGATGCCTAAAGATAAATTTAATGAGTGGATAGCTGATACAACATCGGTTACAGATACCACATTATCAAAACAACAATAATTATAATTGATCTTTTGAAAAAACAGGTTAAAATATTATTAGAATTATCCAAGTTCAGAATTACTTCTTTTGTATCACTTACAACAGGATTTGGATTCATTGCAGCAACAGGGACACTTTCTTTTATTCTAATTGCGATTTTAACGGGCGTTCTATTTATTGCATGCGGATCAGCTGCTCTGAATCATTTTCAGGAAAGAAAAACTGATGCTTTAATGGAGAGAACAAAATTCAGACCTATACCTTCAGAAAGAATAAGTCCGAATAATGTTTTAGTTGTTTCATTAATATTGATTATTTCTGGTTCAATCATTCTCTATTTAAGCGGTGGAATAATTGCTACCTTGATTGCACTGTCAAATTTAATTTGGTATAACGTTGTTTATACAATGCTGAAAAGAAAAAGTGCTTTTGCTATTATTCCCGGTTCACTTGTAGGCGCTATTCCTCCTGCAGTTGGCTGGGTAAGCGGCGGTGGACTTTTAACAGATCCGCAATTGTTTATCATTTGTTTTTTCTTTTTTATCTGGCAGATTCCTCACTTCTGGTTACTCCTTTTGGTATTTGATGAAGATTATCAAAAGGCAGGATTTCCAACTCTTACTCAGATTTTTGATAAACATCAGCTAATTAGAATAACTTTTATGTGGATTATTGCTACAGGTGTTACCGCACTTCTTATTCCGCTCTTTGGATTGGTTAAACAGGACTTAATAAATATTGCTTTATTTTTATCAGGAATATGGCTTACCTGGAATGCATTTAAATTACTTTCAAAGACAGAAAATAAATTTATTTTTTCTTTTGCTTTCAGAAGTATAAATCTTTTTGTATTAACAGTTGTTACACTTGTATCTATTGATAAATTATTTTTTTAATAACTACAGTTTTTAATAAGAATGGATTTTCTCGATCAAATAGCACTTCCACAATCTGCTGAGCACATTCAGCTACTTCATTACTTGCTTATTCTGGTTTTGTTTCTTTTCATCTCTTTTATCGGTTTAGTATTTGGCGGGACAATACTTTCTCTCCGGTATAAAAGAAAATCTGAAAAAAGTGGAGATGAAAAATATTTCCATTTTGCAAAAGACATAATGGAAATTGTAACCATAAGTAAGAGTGTTGGATTCATTCTCGGTATAGCCCCAGTTATCACAGTTATTTTGATTTACTCCCAGCTTTTTAGTGGTGCTGAAATATCTAACCTTGGCTTTTTAGGTCTTTCCCTTATCTGTATTGTAATATCGCTTTTCTTTATTTATAGTTTTAGATATTCTCTTTCATTTAACAGAATTTTCGGTTCAATAAAATCATTTGAAATAAAAGATGAAGATATATCAGGAGAGATAAATAAATTTAGTTCAGAGAGTAAAAATATAAGTAACACAGCAGGAAGATATGGTCTGTTATTTCTCTTTTTAGGATTATGGTTCTTTTTTACTGCTATTACAATTTCAATTTACTATAAAGATTGGAATGTCGACTCTTTTTTAGGCAGCTTATTTAATTTGAGTGTACTGTTAAAATTTATCTTTTATATTTTATTCTCCTTAACGTTAACAGGAGGAATTATACTTTTTAGATTTTTCAATCTTGAAAAAAGTAATACAGAACAAGATGATGAGTATAAAAAATTTGTAAAATCACATGCACAAAAAGTTACCTTCGTTTCCGGCGTTTTTATTCCTGTATTTATGTTGTTGAATTTAATGGAAGTACCTTCAACAGTCTTATCGGGAACAGTATTTACATATCTTGTTATCTCCATAATATTGTTGTTTCTAGGTTTCAATTTTCTTTATATGCTCACTAAGAGTTACAGTACTGTTTTTACAAGTTTATTATTCCTGGTTTTGATTTTCTCACTTGGAGCATACATAGTAAGTGATCAGTCAATAATGAAAAATTCAACCAGCTTACGTACAGAAATTTTAAGTGCAAATTTTGATAAATATCTTGCAGATCTAAAAGGGGAAGGAACTACTGAAAAAGTCGATGGTGCAGAAATCTATAAAGTTAGGTGTGAATCCTGTCATAGGTGGAATACGAAACTTGTTGGACCGCCGCATGACGAAGTAATTCCAAAATATGTAGGAAAAGAAGCACAACTAGTTGCATTTATTCGAAATCCTGTAAAAGTAAATCCGGATTATCCCCCGATGCCCAACCCGGGCTTAAAACCAAATGAAGCCAAAGCAGTTGCAGACTATCTTCTTGAAAGACTGGCTGAAGAGAAGAAAAAATAAAAAATTAGAATATTCTTTGGTTATTAGAAATTTTAATTAATTGATGTATAAAATCTTAATTGATTTATACACCTATATTCCTTAAGTTCAAAAAAATATTTTAAATAAAAATAAAGGATAGAGGAGAAATGAGATTATTCAGATACTTGATATTTTGTTTAGTAGTAGCAATCTACTCTACTTTAACTTTTGCGCAACTTGATTCTGTTTGGCATCAGGGACCAGCGGCAGGAAGTGTTGCCAGCGGTGTAATGGTGACATTAAATCCAAATACATTTCAACCTGAATCCCCCTCCGGGCAAAGAATTGTTGACAGGAATAAAATTGAACCTGATTTTGGTGAGATGATTATTGAAACCGATGAATCTAAGCTTCCACCTTATGTATATACAGAAGATGCCAATGTTACAAGTAAGCCAACCGGGGCAAGTGGACAGACTGTTCTTTTAAATAAATTCGAATCAATTTCTATGACCAATTCGATACCACCTGATCCACATCTGGCAGTTGGTCCAAATCATATAATTGCTACTGTTAATACAAGATTTGCAGTATATAATAAGGAAGGAAATGAATTAGCAAATATTAGTGCAGATATCTGGACGAGTCCTGTTATAAGTGGAGGAGCTTTTGATCCTCAAATTATGTATGATCATTATGAAGGTCGGTGGTTTATGCTTTGGGATTGGCAGGATAATAATTCCCAGCAGGCTTATTTTGTAATTTGTTATACTGATGATGATGATCCATTTGGTACCTGGTATATGTACTTGATGGATGCGAAAGTAAATGGGACAATAAACTCAGGTACCTGGGGTGATTATCCGCAAATTGGTTATGATGAAAATGCAATATTTATAAATTCCAGATCATTTAGTTTTGGTGGCAGTTATTTGTATAATAGAATCAGAATATTAGATAAATCTCAATTATATGCCAGTAATGGTGGACAGGTAAATTATACAGATATTTGGGATATAAGAACACCAGGACAAGGAACTGGTGGTCAACCATTGGATGTTATACATCCGGTTTTTTCTTATACACCCGGAAGTGGTTCATATTTCTTTTGGGCTAACAGAGGTGGCGCTAACTTTTATTGTGTGTTCCAAATCTTGAATCCTCTTTCTACATCACCACGTATTAGAGGAAAAGTACTATCAACGCAGTTTTATGGTCAGACTCCAAATGCCAATCAGTTAGGGGGAGGTACTCCATTAATTGAAACAAATGGAAGTCACATCAAAACTCAACCTGTTTTAAGAAATGGGAATATTTTCTTTGCCCATTCAATAAGAAATTCGACCAATGCTACATATGCAAGTGCTTTTTATGGAATTTATAATATTTCCACAGAAACTATAATTGAACAGGCTGAACAGGGAGCTGTTGGATATTTTTACTTCTATCCTACAATTGCTGTAGATCAGGATTTAAATATTGCTGTAACTTATAGTCGTTCTGCAGATGATGAATATGCAGGAGCATTTTATACCAGCAAACAAGCTTCAGCCCCACCAGGATCAGGATTAGAGCCAAGTCAACCAATTCAGGAAGGTCTTGGAAATTATATTGTAACTTTTAGTGGTACTCGAAACAGATGGGGCGATTATTTAGGAATTTGTGTCGATCCGGAGAATTTTTATAATGTTTTTATGTTATCAGAGTACGCACGTAATACAAATCAATGGGGTACTTATATAGCAGAAATTAGGATGACCCCTTTTACTGGAATTTATACTTATTCAAATCCGGATTCACTGGAATTTGGCGATGTTGAAGTTGGAACCACTAGCCAGAATATCTCAATAATTATTGCCAATTATGGTGATAGTGATCTTGATATAACCAGTATCCCTTCATCATCAAATGACTTCAATCTTGAATCTTCGATATCACTCCCTTACACACTTTCGTCTTATGATTCCCTTACCTTGGAATTCAGTTTTTCACCATCTGATATTGGTAGTGTTTCTGAAGATTACCCGTTAAGTACAAATGATCCTAATTTTACTTCTATTAAAATGACTGGAAATGGATATATAATATACCCCGCAATTGACAAGGAAATTTATGCATCTTCAGGCACACAGAATAATGGACAAATTTTAACTATTGATGAGACTACTGGGGCAGGTAATATTGTCGGTGAATCTTTATTTGACGAAATTACTGGAATTACTATTAACCCAGCTAACAATTTCATATATGGTTTGGTAGTTTCTGGTAGCAACGCGGATATTGTTAGAGTCAGTGCATTAGGCGATGCGTATTTATTATTTAATCTAGATATACCTCAAATGGCAGATATTGCTTTTGACACTTTAGGAACGTTATATGGAATTACAACATCAGGAGAATTATACTCAATAGATTTATCAAATGGCACATATAATTTTGTTGTTGATGGTGTAGGTTCATACTCTGGAATAGCATTTAATCCACAGACTAATGAGCTTTGGGCCACATCAAGGGCTTTTGTTCTCCCAAATAAAGATGCTGTATTTAAAGTAAACCTATCAACGGGAGATACTTTAATAGTTGGACACACTGGTCTTGGAAAAATTACTAATGATATTGTTTTTGATAATAATGGCATGTTGTATGGTGTTATTGGTGCCAGTTCAGAAATAAATGATTTTGTAAATATTGATATAAATACTGGTGTAGGTACCATTATTGGTTCTACAGGTTATAAGCATATTTTAGGATTAGCATATTTCGAAACTGGTGTAACTGGTGTAAAAGAACCAAACTCAGATATTATTCCAAATGATTACAGCTTATTTCAAAACTTTCCTAATCCATTTAATCCTTCTACAAAAATTGAATTTGCACTTCCTGTTCAATCCGACGTTCAATTGAATATATATAATATTCTTGGGCAAAAAGTAAAAACTTTATTTGAAGGAGAATTACAGGCAGGTAATCACAACTTTACCTGGAATGCAGATGACGTAAACGGTAACAAGCTCAGCAGTGGAATTTATTTATATGAATTGAAAGCTAATGGGAGCAATGGAAGTAATTTTCAGAATACTAAAAAGATGCTGCTGCTGAAATAATTAAAATAAGTTGTTGTTAACTGAGCCCCGAATTATTCGGGGCTTTTTTATTTTGTCGCATTTAATATTTGCTCAAAAATCTGTTTAATATTTCCGAATGAATTTAATCTTCTATAATTGCTAATATTTTCATCGAAATTAATTGAATTTTTCTCTCTCAAAAATTTAAGAACTCCATTTGATATATTTTCTGGATTATCCGGCTCAGTTACATAACCGGTAAGACCATCTTCAACAAATTCTGAGAGTCCTCCAACATTTGTCACTAATACTGGTTTGTTGAATCCGTAGGCAACATTTAAAATTCCGCTTTGCGTTGCACTTCGATACGGCAATACTACTAAATCTGATATACGATAATATTTTTCTACTTCTTCATTAGGGACAAATTTATTCACAACTATTAATTTATCAGCAATTGCAAGCGAAGTCATTAATTCAAGATATGTTTTCGGATCATCGTAGAATTCACCCACAATTAACAAAATTGTATTTGGTTTTTGCCTGATTATTTCGGGCATGGCTTTAATAAGTAAATCAAGCCCTTTATACTTTCTTACATATCCGAAAAATAAAAGAACATTATTTTCAGAATTGATACCCAATTCTTCTTTGAATTTATCTTTATCAAAATTATCTGTTACTGAGTAGCATTCATAAATCGGTAATTCCGATCTGAAAACCGGTTTGTCTTTTGCAAAGTTTTCTAATTCCTTTTCAACTATTCCTGATAAGGCAAGAAACATTGAGGAGTTTGATAAGCCAATCTTAGTTAAAATCCGGTCAATAAAATGTGATTCGTGTGATACAACATTTTCAGTAATGAACAGTGTTTTATTTTTGTATTTCTTTTTTATCAATAAAGAAATTGTAAAATGACAAAAACCAAAAAACGGATGCCACCAATCGAATACCACCAAATCAGCATTTTCTTTAATTATTTTTGAAGCGGTTGATATCCAATTGAATGGATTTATTGAATTTACAATTCTTTCATTCGGAGCTTTGAAAATTACCGATTTGCTCTCATCAAACTGAGTTTTACCGGGGAATAAAATTGAAGGATAAAGTAGTTTATAATTATAAATTCTAACATCAAAATTATCTTTTAATGAATTATATAAATGTGTAATAAAAAGTGAGTTGCCGCCCCGGTATGGATAGGCAGGACCAATTATAATTATTTTTTTCTTTGGTTCAGACAAATAAAAATCACAATGGAATTGAAATACATTTCTAAATATAAATAATCAAAATATTGGCTGAAAATCAGGATTTGAACTTGCTTAATTAACCAGAAAACATACTGCTGTCTTCATCGTCCAGTTCTTCGTCCTGAGAAAGTGTAAACATAGAGCTCAACATATCTTTAAATTGAAGGCTATGTTCAAGCTTTGAACGACTGAGAAGTGAAAATTCTGACAATCCAAAAAGTAGAAATTCCATCATAAGAGGCATTGAGTTTTTCTCCAGCTTAGGCATCAGTTTTTTAACAGTTTCTTCCAGATCTTCTACTTCTTTTAATGCTTTTATGTATTCTTTTTCAGATGACTTTAACATAAGATCAATATGATTTCCCTTCTTGAACCAGGAGATAATTGATAGATATGGACTCTGGGTTTGTGATTTTTTTAATGAATCAGGATTTGGAAAATACTGAATGAATAAATTACGGATAGCTTTACCAATCAAAATCTGGGCAACTTTACTCGAACCTTCCTGTTCGCCTTCATAAACCAGTTCAACTTTCCCTGTAATTGAGGGAACAATTCCGAAAATATCACTGATTCTCAGATTTGTTGAATCTTCTTTATTTATTATTCTCCTTCGCTCTGCAGTACTAATCAAATTTTCATAAGCAGAAATTGTGAGCCTTGCAGATACACCGCTTTTTTCATCAATGTATTCACTTTCTCTGGCTTCAAAAGCAATTTGCTCAACTAAGTCTTTCATTAATTCATCAGCTTTAATACTTTTTTTCTGTTCATCATCCAGTTTTGCTTCCTGCTCTGTAATTCTTTTTGAATGTTCTATAGTTTTTGCATAGTGAGTTAAAATCTGACTGTCAATTCTATCCTTTAAAGGAGTAACAATTGCTCCGCGATTTGTATAGTCTTCCGGATTTGCCGTAAATACAAACTGAATATCAAGTGGAAGTCTTACTTTAAATCCTCTGATTTGTATATCATTTTCCTGGAGAATATTGAAAAGAGCAACCTGAATTCTAGCCTGCAAATCAGGCAATTCATTAATTACAAAAATTCCGCGGTGTGATCTTGGAATAAGTCCGAAATGAATCACTCTTTCATCTGAATAGGGAAGTTTTAATGACGCAGCTTTTATCGGGTCAATATCACCAATAAGATCAGCAATCGAAACATCCGGAGTTGCAAGTTTTTCTGTATATCTCTCTGAACGATGAACCCATTTTATTTTACTTTCGTCTCCATTTTTCGAAATAATTTCTTTTGCCTGGTAGGAAATTGGATTGAAAGGGTCATCATTTAAGTCGGTGCCATCAAGAACAGGAATCCATTCATCCAGTAAATTAATCATCAGTCTGGCAATTTTTGTTTTTGCCTGACCTCTTAATCCCAGTAAAATTATGTCGTGCCTTGATAAAATAGCTGTTTGTAAGTCAGGAATAACAGTCTCGTCATATCCTATAATTCCATCAAAAGGATTTGTATTAGTTTCTAAAAATCTTATAAGATTTTTTCTCAATTCATTTTTAATTGAAATCGGTTTGTAGCCGGCTTTATTAAGTTCAC
Organism: uncultured Ignavibacteriales bacterium; assembly: GCA_963715745.1. Taxonomy (GTDB): domain Bacteria; phylum Bacteroidota; class Ignavibacteria; order Ignavibacteriales; family Ignavibacteriaceae; genus CAWGJF01. The sequence continues at coordinate 2,636,964 of OY970271.1, read as the reverse complement.
CAAATGTTTTTATATCAATTAATTTTTCCATTCTGATTTATTTTACTCTCTTTCTTCTGTTTCTTATATAATCTTCAAAAATGAAATCGCCAAGACCGGACAAATTACTGTAATATGCACGTCCGTTATTCGTTTTTGTGAATTCCCGAACAAATTCTTGAAGGTAAGGATCTCTGGCAATCATAAATGTTGTAATTGAAATATTTTGTTTTCTGCATTTTGCAGCCTGGTCAAGTGTTTTATTAATTATTTTTCTGTCGAGTCCAAAACTATTTTTATAATATTTAGCTCCTACTTTTAAACAGGTTGGCTTTCCATCAGTTATCATGAATATTTGTTTGTTATTTGTTTTTCTTCTTCGAAGAATATCAATCGAAAGTTCTAGTCCAGCAACAGTATTTGTGTGATAAGGTCCAACCTGCAAATAAGGCAAATCTTTTATTTCGATAGGCCAGGCGTCGTTACCAAAAACAATTATATCTAGAGTATCTTTTGGATATTTTGTTGTGATCAGTTCTGAAAGAGCCATTGCAACTTTTTTAGCCGGAGTAATTCTATCTTCTCCGTATAAAATCATTGAATGAGAAATATCAATCATCAAAACTGTTGAAGTTAAAGTTTTAAAATCTTTTTCCTCAACTTCGAGATCACGCTCGGTTAGCTTAAAATCATCAATGCCATGGTTTATTTGTGCATTACGGATTGACCCTGTTGCATCAATCTGATCAAGGGTATCACCAAAATTATATTCACGCCTTTCGGAAGTGGTTTCATCACCAGGGCCTGAATATGGGGTTGTATGATTACCACTTACCGACTTTCTAAGCTTGGAGAAGATTTCTTCAAGTGATTGCTTGCGTATTGATATTTCACCTTTTGAGGTTAAATGCAGAACAGATCCATCCTCATTTTCTCTTATATAATCTCTTTCTTTCAATTCATCTATAAAATCACCCATACCGTAATCTTCATCTGTCAGGTTAAATTGTCGGTCGATATCATTCATCCAGTTCAGAGCTTCAGAAACATCACCGCTGGTAATTGTTAAAAGCTGCAGAAAAATCTTGAGCAGATTTTCGAAATTACCTTGTTGTAAATTATCCGGAATAAAATCCGTGAACCTGTGACCTATCATTTTTCTTAGCTTTACCTTGTTGAATTAACTCAATCTGAGTTTAAAGATATAAAAATATTTAATAAACAATAATTGAATTTTCTATTTGCAGTGATGAAAATCAATATAGATAAAGGGAGGGAAATCTTTTGACCGAAAAAATAAGGGATAGTTTCCTATCCCTTTAAATTACTTCTTTTTCTGCCCTAATCTTGTTTCAAGAACATTATCAATCAATTTATAAGTTTTAGCTTCTTCAGATGTTAAAAAGTAATCTCTGTCGCAATCCTTGGTAATTTGTTCAAGGGATTTACCAGTGTGTTTGGATAAAATAGAATAAAGAGTATCACGTGTTTTTAACATTTCTTTTGCATGGATTTCAATATCAGTTGTTTGACCTTGCAATCCGCCAACCCACGGCTGATGGATCATAATTTTTGAATTTGGTAAAGCAGATCTTTTTCCATCCGCTCCACCTGCAAGTAATATAGCACCCATACTTGCTGCCATTCCGACACAAATTGTTGCAACATCAGGTTTTATATATTTCATAGTATCATAGATTGCAAGACCTGCAGTTACACTTCCGCCAGGAGAATTAATATACAAATTAATATCTTTATCAGCATCTTCTGCTTCCAGGAAAATTAATTGTGCAATAGTTAAACTTGCAATATGGTCATCTATAGGTGTTCCGATAAATATGATTCTCTCACGTAATAAACGTGAGTAAATATCCATTCCACGTTCACCACGTCCGGTCTGTTCAATTACATAAGGAACAAGCTGATTAAAAATTTCTGGTTTATTTTTCATTTATTTCCTCTTTCTCGTGTTCATGTTTATGAAATTTTTCGGGATCAACACGTTTTATTTTACTATTCATTTTAAGATAATCAAAAAGCTTATGTTCAGCTAAACGCTCAGACTGATTGGAATTTTGATAATAGTTAATCAACTTTTCAACCGGCAGCCCGGTTTTTTCCGAATCTTTTTTTGCCATTTCATTTAATTCTTCTTCAGAAACTTTAATGTTTTCTTTCTTTTCTATTTCAGCTTTTAAAAGATACCATTTAACCTCGTGTTCAGCAGATGGTTTTAAATATGTAGCAAGATTATCTTTATTAATTTTTTTTATGCCTTGCTGATTTAATCTCTGCTCCTCACTTTTTATCATTTCATCCAGTATATTGTTAACAAGAGTTGTCGGAGGTGTAAATTCATTATTTTCGATTATTTGATTAATTATTGTACCACGGGTAATTTGTTCAATTTGCTGATCGTAATATCCTTGAATATCCTTTTTGATTTCAGCTCTTAAATCTGATTCGTTTGTAACTTTATCTTTAGTTACTTTTTTTACTAATTCCTCATTTAAGTCAGGAAGAACAATTTTATTTATTTCTTTAATCTGAATATCATAAAGAACCTTTTCGGTAACTTCTTCTTCAGTTCCATCCGCTTTTGGAACTTTCTTTTTATCATCAAAAGAAAACCTGAATGACTCACCAACATTTTTATCTTTGGCATTTTTAACAATATCGGGATGAACTCTTTCATTTGTTAAATCGATTTGCATCTTTTCAACTTTTGTATTTTCGAATGGAGTTCCATCTTCATTTATCCGCTGCATCTCTACATCAATTATAAAATTATTATCTGTAACCTGCTCAGCTTTTTCTTTTGTGCTGTTCGACTTCTTTATATTAAAAATTTCTTTCTCAACTTCTTCCTCATTAGCTATATAATCGGGCACTTCAATTTCAAGACCGGTATAATTTTTTACTTCCAGGGCAGGAATTGTTTCATATTTAACTTTGAACTTTAAATCTTCTCCGACTTTAAAGTCAAGATCAGTCATTACCGGCTGACCAATGGGATTGAGAGAGTTATCCTTTGCGATTTTCCAAAAACGTGAGTTAGCAACTTTTTCAGAAGCCTCATATTCAAAAGCATCCCCATACATTTTTTTCACAATTGAACGTGGGACTTTTCCCTTTCGGAAACCGGGGACATTAAGTTTTTTTACATTTTTAGAAACTTCTGAATCTAATTCTTCTTTAATTTCTTCAAATTCCAAAGTAACTTCAACTTCTTTTTCAGAAGAGCTTAGTTCGTTAACATTAAATTTCACTATTACCTCAATTATTCAAAAAGTTAAAACTGATGTGCGAGAACGGGGACTCGAACCCCGACACCTTGCGGTACTAGATCCTAAGTCTAGCGCGTCTGCCAATTCCGCCATTCTCGCAAAATATTATATTTTTCGCCTTTTTCCAGAAAAAACTAAACCACAAATATATATCTGACCTCCTAGTATTTCAAATAAGTCCCGTTTTTAAGCTATAGGAACTATTTATTTAAAATATTGTTTTATTCAGAAACCTAAGTAAATCTACAAATTCAGCCTTAATTCAATTATATTTCAAATTGAAAATCAGGTGTTTATATTTTAACTAATGTGACTTAAAGCATAATGCAATTTATTTATAAAATTATTTGCGAAAAGGGAAAAGGTAACTTAGTAAACGGCGATTATGCATCTGTGCATAAAATTGACGGAGGTTTGCTAAGTATTGTTTGCGACGGTGTAGGTGGAACTCCGGGAGGCGATGAAGCGGCTGGTTTAAGTGCTATAGAATTTTATAAATGTTTTGCATCAAGTAAAGAAAAAAATTATCTCTCTCGAATTAAATCATCTTTGATAGATACTAATGAGCGTATAAATTCTTTATTTAATAATAAAGATAAAACTTTTGCTTCTACAACAGCAGACGTTTTGTATATTAAAAATTATTCAGTTTACTGGGGACATATTGGTGACAGCCGGATCTACAATATTAAGAATAACAAGATTCATTGCCTGACAAAAGATCATTCAATGGTTCAAAAGCTTGTTGATAAAGGATTTATTACTCTAAAGCAGGCTGAAGCTCACCCAAATAAAAATGTTATGATAACTGCACTTGGCAACAAGGAAAAAATGAACATTGATGTTAGCAAGATGTCACTTAATACAAAAGATTCATTTAAGTTTTTTCTTTGTACTGACGGTGTTTTTAATTTAGTTTCAGATGAAGAACTTCAGTCAATAATAAATTCTTCAGATACAGAAAATGCTGCTGATGAGATAACTAAATTAGTTGAAAGCAAAAATCCTGAAGATGATTATTCGTTTATTCTGATTGATTTACATTCTCTCAAAAAATCGTAAGTTTCTAATTACGATTTAATCATTTCAGGAAATTCATTTTGGACAAATTTGTAATACAGGGAGGAAATAAACTAACCGGCGAAGTAAGCATAAGTGGGGCAAAAAATTCTACATTAGCTTTAATGCCTGCTTCAATATTAGCATCGGGAATTACAACTCTTGTAAATACTCCGCAACTCAATGATGTTTACACAATGAAAAAGCTTCTTCAGCACCTCGGACTTGAAATTGATTTTACAGATTCTACTCTAAAAATAAATTCTGAAAATATAAAACATTTCGACGCACCTTATGAACATGTAAAAAAGATGCGGGCATCAGTGTATGTATTAGGTCCGCTGCTTTCAAGATTTGGTGAAGCAAGAGTTTCACTGCCGGGCGGATGTGCATGGGGTCCAAGGCCAATTAATTTACACCTCGAAGCAATGAAAAAACTTGGAGCTGAAATTGATTTACAGGAAGGTTATATAATTGCAAAAGCACGGAAATTAAAAGGTGCTCATATAAATTTTGATATTTCATCTGTGGGAGCAACAGGAAATACTCTGATGGCTGCAGTGCTTGCAAAAGGAGAAACAATAATTAATAATGCCGCCATCGAACCTGAAATTACCCAGCTTGCTGAATTTCTTGTCACTATGGGAGCAAAAATAAATGGTATAGGAACGAATAAACTTGAAATCCAGGGTGTCGATGAATTAAAAGCAACATCCATAAAAACGATTTCAGACAGAATTGAAACAGGTACACTTTTGATTGCAGGAGCAATTACGAGTGGAAATATTGTTTTAAAAAATTGCAATGCCGGACATTTAGAATCTGTAATAAATAAACTTGAAGATGCTCGATGTAAAATTTCTGTTGGAGAAAATCAAATTAGCCTGAACGCTGAAAATGTAAGTATAAAAGCAACAGATGTTTCAACTGCTATTTTTCCAGGCTTTCCGACAGATATGCAGGCTCAATGGACAACTTTGATGTGCATGGCAAACGGGACTTCGACAATAACAGATAATATTTATTTTGACAGGTTTAAGCATATCCCGGAATTGATGCGACTGGGAGCAGATATAACGGCCAGCAGAAATAGTGTTGTTGTAAAAGGAGTAAAAAATCTTATTGGTGCAAAGGTTATGTCAACAGATTTGCGGGCGAGTGCGTGTCTCGTTTTAGCAGGTCTTGCAGCTGAGGGTACAACTGAAGTTCTCAGGGTTTATCATCTCGACAGAGGCTATCAGAGAATTGAAGAAAAATTTTCTGCTCTGGGTGCTGAAATTCAACGAGTAGCCGGACAAGAATATTAACTTCAAAATGTTTGCGAAACTATTTAAACATAAAAGCTTGCTGGTTATCTCACTTGTGCTTTTTGCAGCAAATATTTTTTTCTTATACCTGCCGCTTGTAAAAGTTTTCGGATTTGAATTTTCACTGGTTAATGCTTTACTTCTTTGTTTATTTGCCGGATTGCTTCGAATAAACCACCTGAGGAAATTAGACAAAGAAAAACCCGTATTAATTTCTTTTTTTAAGCAGACCTTAATTCTATTATTTATTCCTTTTATAATTTCATTTATTAATTCTTTATTTACAGGATTCTGTTCTTTCTGTGATGGTGTTATTTTTTACATTTTGGTGACTGTTGTTTCGTCGTTTATTGGTATTTCAATCGCAAACCTTGTCTATACTTTAATAAAAAATATTGTTTCCTATTTTATTTTTGTTATCCTCATATTGTTCATTCTTTCAATTGCGGTCTTCGAAATATATTTTAATCCACAAATTTATCTTTACAACCCGGTGTTCGGATATTTTCCTGGAACAATTTACGATGAAGGTCTGAGGCCGGATTGGAAACTGTTTTTTTACAGGTTAGCAAATCTTTCGTACTTTGGAATAATTTTCTTTCTGTTTCGAAGATCAATTACATTAACTTTAAAGAAGAAATTAACAAGATTAGGATCAGTAATATTAATTGCGTTTATATTCTATTATTTTAGTCCTTCTTTTGGATTCACAACAACCCATACAAGTTTAAAGAATGAATTAAAGTTTAAACTTGAATCTAAAAATGTCATTCTGCATACTAATAAGATAGATAAAGAAGATTCGCTTTTGGTACTTTCAGGTGAGTTTTATTACAGCGAACTTCAAAAGTTTTTCGAATTAAAAACAAATAAGAAAATTAATATCTGGCTTTTCGAATCCGGTGAATCAAAAAAGAAATTGTTCGGTTCAGAAAATGCTGATGTTGCAAAACCCTGGCTTTATGAAATATATGTTTCAAGAAATGACTGGCAGCGGACCTTGAAGCACGAGATGGCACATTGTTTCACTGCTCCTTTTGGCTCTACTATGTTCAGGATTGCCTCAGATTTTAATCCTGCTTTAATTGAAGGTGCTGCTGAATCTGCTGATGGTTTTTATGATGATTTGCCGATTCTTTATCTGGCAAAGACAGCTTATCAAAGAGGATTTAAAATAAATATTGAAAATCTTTTCTCGCCGGGATTTAATTTTTTCAATCAGAATTCAAGCCTCTCTTATATTTATGCAGGTTCATTTTGCAGGTATTTAATTTCAGAAAATGGAATAGAAAAATTTAAAGAGTTTTATCAGAAAGGATATGTAAATAATATTTATGACGAAACACTTAATCAAAAAATTAAAGCGTATGTAACTTTCCTTGACACAATAAACTTTAAAACGAATCTAAATACCGCAGAATATTATTTCGGAACACCGGGTATTTTTTCTAAATACTGTCCGAGGTATTATGAAGATAAAATATTCGATGCCTGGCGGGAATTAAATAATCAGGAATATGAAAGTGCAAAGGAAATCTTTCAAAGCCTGTTGAAGAATTCAAACAATTACTCGGCTTTTATCGGTTTGGTAACTGTTTTTGAGCAATCTGATGAAATCGAAAAGGCAATCAGTTTAATTAATGAAAAATCAGACGATTACAAAAACTCCGTTTATTTTTATCTGATAAAACTGAGACTTGCTGATTTATATGTTAAACATGACGATTACAAGAATGCTGAAAATTTATATTTTGAATTAGCTCATTTAAAACCATCAGTACGTTTTGAAATGATTATTAAGATAAGGCTGGCTTTGATGAATAATAATAATTCATTTTTAAAAAAATACCTGGATGGAAGTGATTTCGATAAATATTCTATTTTAAAGAGTCTGAACAAAAACGGGAATAAATATTTTTCATTTCCTGTGATGATAGAATTATCAGAAATACTGGAAGAAGACTACCAGTTATTCCTGAAATATTTTGAAAACAGGTTCCAGGTAAATGATTACTGGAGCAGTTACGCAATGTTAAAACTATCTGAGTATATGTATGTAAATTTTGATTTTACAAATGCAAGAAAATTTTCTGCATTATCTTTGCGCTTTAATTCCGATCCTGTATTACTATCATTCGCTGAAGCAAATAATGACAAAATAGAATGGACTTATCAAAACAGTAAAAGAATATTTGATAATTTGAAAATCCAGAAATGAACCTGCGAGGCTGTCACAGACCATTCCGTGACAGAATTTAAGAAGATCATAGTTTAATGAATTTAAAAGAAAAAATATTAGAGTTCCGTTTCATTAAAACAGCTTCCGAAGTTGCAGACGAAATGAATGTTGAAGCATTTGTTGTTGGTGGTGTAGTACGTGATTTAATTCTTCAAAGAGAAAATACGGACATTGATTTACTTGTAATTGGAAATGGACCTGAATATGCATCTAATCTTGCAATTGCGCTCGGGATAAAAGATGTTGTTATTTACAAAAATTTCGGAACTGCCCATTTTGCTTATGATGATTTGAACATTGAAATAGTTGGTGCGCGGAAAGAATCTTATAATCGTGACAGCAGAAAACCAAAAGTGGATGCAGGTGGATTTGAAGATGATATTAAAAGAAGGGATTTTACAGTTAATACACTTGCAGTTTCAATAAACAAAAATTCTTTCGGAGAATTGATTGATACGTTTAAAGGTCTGGAAGATTTAAACAATAAGATTATTAAAACTCCTGTTGATCCGAAAATAACTTTCGACGATGATCCATTACGGATTTTAAGGGCTTACCGATTTGCTTCGCAGCTTAATTTCAAAGTTGATCCTTCCGTTGATGAAGCTGCTTCAAATCTAAAGGATCGTCTGTCGATTGTTTCCCAGGAACGAATAACAGACGAGTTCCTTAAAATACTTGCTTCGCCAAAACCTTCAATCGGATTAATAATGATGTTCAAATCTGAAGTGATGGAAGTTGTCTTCCCGGAAATTGCCAACCTTGCCGGAGTTGAACAGCGAAAAGATTATCATCATAAAGATGTTTTTTATCATACCTGCGAAGTTGTAGATAACATTTCAGGAAAAACTGAAAATATCTGGCTTCGGTTTGCTGCACTTGTGCACGATATCGCAAAACCCGCGACAAAAAGATTTGTGGAAGGGACAGGCTGGACATTTCACGGACATGAAGAACTTGGCGCAAGGATGGTGTCTGCTATATTCAAAAGAATGAAGCTTCCAATGAATAAGCTGCATTATATTGAAACTTTAATAAGGCTGCACCTGAGACCAATTGCACTTGCTAAAGAAGAAGTAACAGATTCCGCAATAAGAAGACTGATTGTTTCGGCAGGTGATTATCTTGAGGATTTAATTACACTTTGCCGTGCTGATATTACAAGCAAGAATCCTCAGAAGGTTAACAAATATCTGGATAACTATGAAAGAGTAATGAAGAAAGTAATGGAGGTTGAAGAGAAGGACAAGCTGAGAGCGTTTCAATCTCCGGTGAGAGGGGAAACAATTATGGAAGTCTGCAACCTTAAACCTTCCAAAAAAGTTGGGGAGATAAAAACTGCTATTGAAGAAGCAATTCTTGATGGAATTATAGGGAACAATTATGAAGAAGCGTATGAATATTTATTAAAAATTAAAGACAAATATTTATAAGAAAATACTATTCTTTTTTGATTTCATTTCAATATCTACTAAAATCCCTTATAAAAATTTAACTATTGTTTTGACTTTATAAATATATTTTTGTTAGTTATCCTTGGCAATTAGCATATGGGAGTAAGGTGGTTGACCTCGAGAAAAATATTGCCTCTCTTTTTAATCAATTCATTACATAAAGGTTCTGATATGAACTGGAATCTTAAAATTAAAATTCTCTTCACTTTATTCTTTATATTTTTATCGTTTTCTTTTAGCTATGCAACAATCCATTATGTTTCCCACAACGGAAATGATATTCCCCCATACCTATCCTGGCAAGATGCCGCCGATTCAATCCAAGCCGCAATAAATGTTTGTGCCCCGGGTGATACTGTTTTAGTAGCTAACGGAGTTTATTATGAGAACCTTGTTATAAGCACACAGCTTTGGCTAATCGGATTATCTGCGGACTCTACGGTAATAAATGGGCTTGGTATGGGAGGAACAACAATTCTGGTTAACGTTGGTAATTATTTCAGTATTGCAAACTTTACTATTTATGGGAAAGGCGAAGGCATAACAAACAGTATAATAGTTGATGCAACAGGAGATTCAGTGGAAGTAAAAAATTGTAATATAAGTGAAGCAATCGTTGGAATATTTGTTTCTCATTCTTGCAAAGTTGATAATGTAATTGTTAAAAATATTACCAGAAGAGGATTTGGTAATACGGGCGCTTTGACTAACTCTAATGATCTTTTAATAAATAATATTATGATTTTTGATGCAACTAATTCAAACGCTATAAATGTTGGTGCCGGTACCTACTTCATCAGAGACAATATTATTCTATTTACGGGGACCGAACCATTCTCTGGTGCGCCAGGCATTCAAGTAGGCTTATCAAATAAAGTTTATATCTATAATAATCTGATAAGTGGGTTTGATTATCGTAGTATTTATTTTGACACAGTAACAGATACAGCATTTATTAAAAACAATTTGATAATATATGGGGGTTCACTCTCTTCCTCAGCCAACATTATATATGTCTATAATGTGATCCTCTCAAATAACAGCAGGGGTATATATCAACTAGGAAGTGGATTTATTAGTTCTGACTATAATTTATTCTGGGGAAACGGTATTGATTTGGATGGAACAACTTACGGCGACAGCGACAGGGTAGCTAATCCAATGTTTGTGAAAGACACACTACCAAATCCAGAACTTGATTTTGATTATCATCTGCAAGCATACTCACCGGGAATAGATAAGGGGGATCCAAATATATTTGATATTGACAGTTCCCGTTCTGATATAGGCTTGTATGGCGGACCATTCGGAGAGACTTACACTTACCAAAATCTTGCACCACGAGCGCCGGTTAACTTATCAGGAGTAGTTAATAAATCGAACAATACTATAGTCCTTAACTGGAATCGTAACAGTGAAGCAGATACTGCTTATTATAATGTCTATAGAGATACAACGGAAAACTTTATAATCAGCCCAGCAAATCTCATTTCATCACCAACGGATACATCTTTTACAGAGCCGATACCAACAGGCGCAGAAAGTCTTTATTATAAAATAACTGCAGTTGACATTGATGAAAACGAATCCCTTCCCTCGGAAGAAATATTCATTGACATAATTACCGGTGTAACAAATGAACCTATAACAATAAACGATTACCGTTTATACCAGAACTACCCTAACCCATTCAATCCAACAACAAAGATAGGATACAGGTTGAAAGAAAGAGGAAAAGTAAAGCTGATGGTTTATGATATAAAGGGAGAGCTTGTAACAGTACTTGTAAACAAAGAACAAAGCGCAGGATACTACGAAGTGGAATTCAGTACGGGAGTAGGCAGTGGGCAGTCGGCAGTCGGCAATCAATTAGCAAGCGGAATATATTTGTACAGGATAGAAATAATAGGCGAAGGAAATATTCCAGTTTATTCAGATATGCTAAAAATGATATTAATTAAATAGATTTTTAATAATCCTCTCCTTAGCTAAGGAGGGATGTCACTTAAGTGACGGGGTGGTTAGAAAGAGCAGGTATTAACACCACCCCCGACTAAAAGTCGACCCCTCTTCAGTGTGAGGGGAAGAAGAATAGTAAACTTAAAAAAACAAGGGAGGAAAAAATGTTGAGTAAAGCGAAATCCCGCAATGCGGAATTAAAAAATTTTTTCTACATCGTTTTACTGCTGGGATTATTCATCCCGTTGAATACCGGCACAGCCCAGGAAACACCTGAATATAACGACTGGATAAGACAATTCGATGGAATACCTATACACGCAGGGGTATGGTGGGGATGGGCAAATCATCCAAGAGCGTTTGATAGCTTGAAAGCAGCAGGTGTAGATGTAATCCAGTCAGATATTGGGATTTTGAATGGGAATCTAATCAATCCCGGAACTCAGATGGAAAAGGTTGATGATTATGATCTGCAAATAATTCCGGTAAAATCAAGATCAGAATCATCACCCATAATGAATTACATCCAGCATTACACCGATGCAAAGTATTCGGTTTGGGAAGCAGAGGGAAATGATAATTATGATGTAAACCTTGAACGTAACAATTTAAAGACTGAATTAATTCCAAACGGGGACAGCACTTCTGTAAGGCGGATTGGAACAATAACAAACAGCGTAGATACACTTATAAAAGGACCATACTACTGCCAGGATGTTAAATACCTTGCTTCAAATGACAATACATTAAGACTAATAGAATATCGGGCAGAATTCAGACTAAAGCTCGAAGAAAATCCTAATTATCCGCCACCTATAGATGACAACCCTGAAGATACTATTTGTGTAATACAGGTAACACAATCTTCTGTCTCAACAACAGGGGGCTGGCATCTTGATTGCACTGATGTAATTAAAGAAAGAGGTATAACACTTGGAGAATTTAATCAATTAAATAAGTTCCAGGGTTTTTTATTACACGCTAATCCTGATTCTGTTAACTACACACTTGAAACCAATTACTGCGATTCAACAACCTCAGACCCCAGTCCAATCTATACATTTCAATCCTCTTTCAGAGCTGATGGGTTACTGCCTGGTCCAAGATGGATAAGGTCTTATATACAATTCAAAGTTATATGGAAAGGAAAATCAAATTTAGAGGGTAAGCCTGCGTACTTGCTCTCCGTTGATAAAGTAGCTGTTTCGGATGATAGGGGAAGAGAACTTACTGATACTTTAATTACACCAAATCAGGCAACCATGAATATATTGGCTCAAGCCAATACATTAAACGATTATGGGGCAGATAGCCTTGTAACAGGCTGGATGGGAATAGACGAACCAGTAAGCATAGATATTTTTGAGCCTATCAGAATAGTAAAAAATATATTAGATGATGCAAACCAAAGGAAAAGACCACTTTGGATTGCAATGATGGGTCATTGGGATGGCAGATGGAATAACCATAATGACCCTTTTGGTGGAATGGGTAAAAGTCCTTGGGTAGAGTTAAAAAAACGCATCGGCAATGCTAACATCATTCAGAACGCATATATTTTCGATTCTCCCTGTACTGGCAGCCCGGATGATGCATCAGCCTGTTTAACTGGAGAGGATTATCGTTCCATAAATATATGGAGAGCTGGGATTATAAAGAACAGGCTGCAGAAGCCTTAAAACTAACTGCCCAGGATTTGCTTGAACAAAAAATTATCGACAAAATAATTCCCGAACCACTCGGCGGTGCTCATAACAATCATCAGAAATCTGCTGAGAATTTAAAGTTTGCACTTATTGAGGAACTTGAACAGCTTGTAAAACTGAAACCAGATAAGCTTATTGAAAACAGGTTAAAAAAATTCGGAAGTATGGGTGAGTATGTAGAATAATAAAAGTAATATGATTCTTTAAAATTCCGAAGAAGAAAATTATTCTACAGCCCCTTTATTGACTCAATACTTACCAAGTAACAATTCGTTAACAAAATTTAACAAACAATTTTTCCAACCAAGTTTGACTTTCTTAATTAATTTTCGTTAGTTGCCTTTAGCAATTAACGATAGGGTAGCAAGGTGGTTGTCCTCAATAATTGTATTTCCTATCTATCTAATCAATGAATAAAAGGTCCTAATTATGGATGCGAATCTTAGATCAAAAATTATTCTTTTTATCTTTATACTTTTATCTTTTTCCTTTAGCTACGCCACAATCCACTACGTCTCCCACAACGGAAGCAACACCCCGCCATACTTAACCTGGGAAACAGCAGCAGATTCAATCCAATCAGCAATAAATGTTTGTGCACCGGGTGATACTGTATTAGTAGCCAACGGAGTTTACTATGAAAACCTTGTGATAGATAGTATGCTGACATTAATTGGCAGTAGTATGGACAGCACTGTAATTGATGGAAGAGGGATGGGAGATATAACAATAACAGTTAATGCTGATTGTAATATTGAAAACTTTAACATTTATGGGAAAGCAAAAGATATAGGTTATGGTATCTATAGTGTACCCCCGACTTTGATTACGGCAATAGAAGTAAAAAATTGTAAGATAAGTGAGACGGGACGAGGAATTGCTGTTAATGGAATACTTGCAGATAAAATTCTGATGAATAATTTGCGTAGTGGAATAATTACTGCATCTGAGTCTAACAGTAACAATTATATTACTAATTGTATTATTATTTTGGATAGTCAGAATTCCAATGGGATTAATTTACCCGGTCCTAGTGACGCCAATTATCACATCACCAACAACATAATATTGTTTGATGGAGAAGAATGTTGGGAACCGGGAATTTCAATAGGTGCGCCAAAAAAGGTATATATTAGCTATAATCTGATAAGTGGGTTTGATTATCGTAGTATTTATTTTGACACAGTAACAGATACAGCATTTATTAAAAACAATTTGATAATATATGGGGGTTCACTCTCTTCCTCAGCCAACATTATATATGTCTATAATGTGATCCTCTCAAATAACAGCAGGGGCATATATCAACTAGGAAGTGGATTTATTAGTTCTGACTATAATTTATTCTGGGGAAACGGTATTGATTTGGATGGAACAACTTACGGCGACAGCGATAGAGTAGCTGATCCTATGTTTGTTAAAGATACACTTCCAAACTCTCAACTATATTTTGATTATCACCTACAAAAATATTCCCCTGGAATAGATAAAGGAGACCCGAATATTCTTGATCTTGACAGTTCCCGTTCTGATATAGGCTTGTATATTGGAGGAACTTACACATACCAGAATCTTGCACCACGAGCGCCGGTTAACTTATCGGGAGCAGTTAATAAATCGAACAATACTATAGTCCTTAACTGGAATCGTAACAGTGAAGCAGATACTGCTTATTATAATGTCTATAGAGATACAACGGAAATTTTTCTAATCAGTCCTGCAAAATTAATTGCATCATTAGCAGATACATTTTTTACTGAGCCGATACCAACAGGCGCAGAAAGTCTTTATTATAAAATAACTGCAGTTGACATTGATGAAAACGAATCCCTTCCCTCGGAAGAAATATTCATTGACATAATTACAGGGGTAAAGAACGAACGCATAACAATAAATAATTACAGGTTATACCAGAATTACCCGAATCCGTTCAACCCATCTACAAAAATAGGCTACAGACTGAAAGAACAAGGTAGGGTAAAACTGCTGGTCTATGACATAAAAGGAGAGCTTGTAAGCGTACTTGTAAACAAAGAACAGGAAGCGGGATATTATGAGGTCGAGTTCGGTCTCAAATCTCAGGACTCTCCGAATGGATCCCTTCGGGAAAATCTAAATACTAATTTATCAAGCGGAATATATTTATACAGGATAGAAGTAATAGGAGAAGGACAGATTCCAAGATTTTCTGATATGAAAAAGATGATCCTTATCAAATAAGAATTTACAATGAACAATTAAAAATTAACGATACTACAACCTGTCCATCGAAGCTTTAGCGAAGATGGATGAAACAATATAACAATTAATCACAGAGGAGGTTACAATGAAAAAATGTTACGGTTCTTTGATTTCGTTCTTTGTTTTATTCATTCTTACTAATACCGTCTTAGCCCAGGAAACACCTGAATATAACGATTGGATAAGACAATTTGATGGAATACCTATACACGCTGGGGTATGGTGGGGATGGGCAAATCATCCAAGAGCGTTTGATAGCTTGAAAGCAGCAGGTGTAGATGTAATCCAGTCAGATATTGGAATTTTGAATGGGAATCTTATCAATCCCGGAACTCAGATGGAAAAAGTTGATGATTATGATCTGCAAATGATCCCTGTCAGATCGAGGTCAGAATCAACTCCCATAATGAATTACATCCAGCATTATACTGATGCAAAGTATTCGGTTTGGGAAGCAGAGGGAAATGATAATTATGATGTAAACCTTGAACGTAACAATTTAAAGACTGAATTAATTCCAAACGGGGACAGCACTTCTGTAAGGCGGATTGGAACAATAACAAACAGCGTAGATACACTTATAAAAGGACCATACTACTGCCAGGATGTTAAATACCTTGCTTCAAATGACAATACATTAAGACTAATAGAATATCGGGCAGAATTCAGACTAAAGCTCGAAGAAAATCCTAATTATCCGCCACCTATAGATGACAACCCTGAAGATACTATTTGTGTAATACAGGTAACACAATCTTCTGTCTCAACAACAGGGGGCTGGCATCTTGATTGCACTGATGTAATTAAAGAAAGAGGTATAACACTTGGAGAATTTAATCAATTAAATAAGTTCCAGGGTTTTTTATTACACGCTAATCCTGATTCTGTTAACTACACACTTGAAACCAATTACTGCGATTCAACAACCTCAGACCCCAGTCCAATCTATACATTTCAATCCTCTTTCAGAGCTGATGGGTTACTGCCTGGTCCAAGATGGATAAGGTCTTATATACAATTCAAAGTTATATGGAAAGGAAAATCCAATGTACAGGGCAAGCCTGCGTACCTGCTTTCTGTTGATAAGGTTACTCTGTCCGATGATAGAGGAAGGGAGTTATTTGTTGATTCTGATTCATTATTTTATAGAAATCTTATTGTACAACAAGCCAACTCATTAAACAATTACAATGCAGATGAATTAGTAACCGGCTGGATGGGTATTGACGAACCAGTAAGCATAGATATTTTTGAGCCAATCAGAATAGTAAAAAATATATTAGATGATGCAAGCCAAAGGAAAAGACCACTTTGGATTGCAATGATGGGTCATTGGGATGGCAGATGGAATAACCATAATGACCCTTTTGGTGGAATGGGCAAAAGTCCGTGGGTAGAGCTAAAAAAACGCATCGGCAATGCTAACATCATTCAAAATGCTTATATGTTTGATTCTCCCTGTACAGGTTCTCCCAATGATGCCTCAGCCTGCTTAACGGGAGAAGATTACCGTTCCATAAATATCTGGAGAACGGCAAGGTTAATGTATAAATAGGCTTATGATCTGGATCCATACTGGGGTGTAAGTCTTCAATGTGGTGAAATTCATAATACACAGGCAAATGAACGAAATGTTCACAGACATGAAGTTTTATACAGTGCAAATCTTGCATTGATGTATGGTGCAAAATTTATAAGCTTATATACATATTTTGCACAGCGGGATACAAATAGCTGCGATTCAGGATGGACCTGCCACGCTATTATTGACTTTGTAGGAAATATTAATAATGAAATTTACACAGATAAATATTATATGCTTCGTGATACATTAAATCCAAGACTAAAAGGATTATTTGGCAAAACACTTAAAGGCTTAGTTCCGGTTGCAGACTCATTGGGAAAAAATGCTTCAGCAAGCTACACACTTAATTTTGATCACTTAAGTAAAGTAAAATTGGATGTAGGAGAATCTGCAGTACAGTCTTATGTTGATATTGGTTCCTTTAACAAACCGGGGGAAACAGACGAAAATTATTTTATG
This sequence comes from uncultured Ignavibacteriales bacterium, assembly GCA_963715745.1. Taxonomy (GTDB): domain Bacteria; phylum Bacteroidota; class Ignavibacteria; order Ignavibacteriales; family Ignavibacteriaceae; genus CAWGJF01. The sequence continues at coordinate 2,619,689 of OY970271.1, read as the reverse complement.
GTAATCAACAGGTGGTATTCCGGTCTATCGTTTAACAAATTCAAATTAGAACTTAATTATCTTTCAAGCTACAACAACTGGAATCTGAAGAACTATGTTGACAGCACTGAGGTAACAATAGTACCGGATCAGAATGGTGAAGCAACATCACCAACAGATACAATTGTAATAGGAGATGCAATACTTTACAGCTTAAAACCTGTTGTGGAATATAGTGGAACACTGATATCAGATGAAACAGTCGGAGGCGTTACTTTAATAGGAGATATGGTAATAGATAGTTTGGCAACCCTAAGCATTGATGGGAATTATTATGCACAAGGAGATATTATAATAAAAAATGGAACAATAGAAAATTATGATGATGGAATAATACACTTTCAAAACGGTCATAAACTGATTGTTGATGGTACAGCAACAATAAATGGAACATCTGGGGAAAACCTGACGCTTGATTTTACAGAAGACTCAAGTGGGGTTGTAATTAAATCAGGAGGCTCACTAACAATTTCATACTGTAATGTTCAAAATGCAGACGTAGGGATTGAGTCAGAGTTAAATGCAAATTACTTGAATGCACAATACCTGGAATTTGATGACTGTGATACCACTTCAATACTAATTAATGGCAGATCAATTGGAGGTGAAGTTCCGCCAACACAAATAAAGTATTGCACAATGACAGGTTCGGAATATGGAATATGGGCGAGTAATTTGCCTGAACTTGTTATTCAGGAAAACACAATTACAAACACAGATATGGGAATTTATCTTTCAAATGTAAGCGGTACTACTGTAGCATTAAATACAATCTCTTCAAACAAAGAATCGAATACAGGAATATTCACCTCAAGTATGAGCGGAGTAATAAGAGGAAATACAATATCTGGCCATACAAATGGTATACAGCTTGGCAATTCATCACCGGATATTGGCGGGAATATAATCACATCAAACCGATATCACGGGATTTACATAGGTGCAGGTTCAAATCCATTTATGCAGGGAGATTTGGTGGGCAGTCCACCAGTTTATTATGCTGTTTCCGGCTACAACACTATAAAAGAAAACGGCGGATATTCAGAAACAAATGGACCACCTGATAATGACGGTTCTGAGATTTACTTTTATTATTCAAACGCAACTCTAAGAGACGGATGTAATGAAATATCAGACGACAGACCAGAATCATCACCACTGGATAATACTGAGTTGCTCTTGAGCGGTAGTGGTGGTTTTCTGCCAATCCAGGTAAATGCTGAAAATAATTTCTGGGGAGATACGGTTTACTCGGGAAGGTTTGGTAGTGGTCTTAATGTAGACTTTAATCCATATTACATAAGTAACTGTCCTATGCCCGACAGTTCCGGAGAAGGTGGAGGTCGTAGTATGTTAGTAATGACCTCAAACGGTGGAGTAATTGATACGCTCTATTCCGCAGCAACAGAAGTACCGCAATTAACAAGCACAGAAATTCTTTATGCAGATGCTGAAGAAAACTTCATTACTACTGATTACACAAACGCATCTTCAAAGTATAACCAGATAATAAATTCGCAAGAAGCTTTGGAGAATAAATATCCAGCATACAAGAGACTCTATGAAATCGGGTCCATAACGGGAGAAGATGAAAATTATTTTAATGGACTCAGAACAACCTTCCTTACACTTTCATCTTCAACAAGTGACTCCTTGCTGCAAAAAGTATTTTCACAGCTAGCATCACTTAGCCTGATTAAGAAAACAGAGATCGTTCCAGCAATAGGTGAGTTTGATAATATTGTTCAGCAGAACCCAAATACAGAAGAAGCAGTTTATGCGGAGATAGATGCAATAACAGCAGCATCATTGCTTGATCGAAATGACTCAACACTTCAGAAAGGATCTGCAGGAGGATATTTGGTCAAGACACGAGGAGGTAATTTTAATAAAATAGATAATCTGTTAAAGAAGAACTTTGGCAGGAACAGAACAGAGGCAGAAAAAGAAATCATCCCGACTGAATATACACTTTACCAGAACTATCCAAATCCATTTAACCCGGTAACTACAATAAAATATGATTTACCTAACATTGGTGAAGTATCAGTAATTATATATGACATACTTGGAAGGAAAATAAAAGAACTAATAAACACAAAACAGCAGGCAGGCAGATATGAAGTTAAATGGGATGCATCAGGTGTTGCAAGTGGGGTTTATCTTTATCAGCTAAGAACAAAAGATTATGTGAATACTAAGAAGATGATACTTCTTCGATAAACCTGACTGCCGTCAGGCAGGTTTTCAGAGGACACGTTTTGTTGAATTAAAATCGCAAAGTATTTAAAGTCTTAAAGAAACTCCCAACAAATATTTCTTTCCTGAAGTAAAAGCCGGTTCATTTATCGTCCCAAAATAAAATTCTACAGGAATTTTATCTTTAATTTTTACTGCCTGGATTTCCGAGTTGTCATATAACTTAAGATTTTCATTCAGGGAAACTTCTGAACTATCTGACTCAGACTTTTTCTTATCAGATTTATCTCTCAATAATGCATAAGCTACGATTCCAACTATTACTGCTCCGCCGACAATATAAATAAGTGAGTTATCAGAATTGCTTTCAGAACTGCTCGATGAACCGCTTCCACCAATTTTATCATCAACTCTTAATCCTTGTGCAAGGGAATCAGAGGTCGGAAAAATTAACACTAATGAAATAACAATTGTCAGGGTTAAAGTAAAATATTTTATGTTCATTTTGATTATCCGGCATATTAGTTTTAATACTAAAATGAATATAAAGTAAAATTTATCTCTAAATCAAGGATGGAATAAAAGCGAATTGAAAAGCCATCATAATTAACAAAACGGTAATAAAAACGCCGATTATGTAGTTTTGTAACCATTCGTAACGTATCACACTCTATAAGTTATTTTAGTGCTATTTTTGGGGCAGTTTTTTGGGCAATGAATATCTCTGTTACAATTTTATTCAATAACTAAAAAAAATCCAAAGATTAAAAGTGGTTCAGCAACAGAAAAATTATTGGAGAACAGAATGCGACTTTTACTAATCTCTTTAATATTAACTTTATTTTCATTAGTAGTTCCCGCCCAGCAGGAATTAACTTTAAACCAGGCAGTACAGATTGCACTTCATAACAACTCGGGATTGAAGCAAAGTGTAAATGGAATCTCAGGTTATGAAAGTAATGTATTGGCTGCTTATGGAAACTTCTTACCCTCATTAGGATTATCCGGTAGCTGGGACTGGAGTAAATCGGATATTAAAAATGCAGGATTTATTATTATAAACGGAGTTCCATTCAGTACTTCTGCTTCAAGTCAGAACAGAAGTTATTCTGCATCAGTAAATTCTAACTGGACTTTGTTTGACGGGCTGGCAAACTTTGCAGCACTTTCACAAAGTCAGAATAATCTTGAATCCGCTGAAGCATCTCTTCAAAGATTAAAACAGGATATAGTGTTTCAAACAATTTCGCTTTACTATGATGTGATTAGTAAGCAAAAGCTTTTATCTGTAAAGGAAGAAGATCTGAAATGGAATCAGAAAAATCTTGAAACAATAAGAGAAAGAAACAAGCTTGGTGCTGCCACTCTTGCAGATGTTTACCAGCAGGAAGTTGCGGAAGGTAATGCCGAACTGCAGCTTGTTACAACACAAAATGATCTCGAATCTTCTAAAAATGATTTGCTTTATTATCTGGGCAAAGATGTTTTTGAGGAATATGTTTTTTCAGATTCACTTTCCGGTGATGAAAAAGGAATTTTAAGCTCAGATCTATTAAAGGATTTTGATAATCTGACCGAATTGGTTACTCGTGCATACGATAACCGGCAGGATTATAAAAGTGCTATTCTGGATCTTGAAAGTACTTTGAATGGAGTTACAATTGCCCGTTCGGGTCATTTACCAAGTCTTACAGCAAATGGATTTTACGCATACCAGGGTGACAGACTTTCTGAACTTGACCAATCAAAAAGGTTAGCATTCGGACTTACATTAAGCATTCCTATTTTCTCAGGATGGAGTGTTTCAAACAGGGTTCAGATTGCTGAGGTTCAGGCTGAAAATAAGGAAATTGATCTGAAAGATCTTGAAAGAGATATTAAGCGACAAATAGAAACAATTTATCTTCAACTAAAAGTAGCTAAAAAGGGTTTGGATGTAAGTCAAAGGAATGTTAAATCTGCTTCTGAAAATCTGAAGATTGAAGAAGAAAAATATTCAATAGGTTCAGGCAAACTGCTTGACGTATTAATTGCAAATTCAAATTATACAACAGCACAAAGTGATCTGATCAATTCACAATATGCTTACATAGTGCTGAGTGAAAAATTAAAATATACTCTTGGTGTTTTAGATTATTCTAAATACGAATAAAAATTTTATCTGAGGAGATAAGCCGATGGCAAAAAACAATCGTAAAAAATCGAAGAAAAAAATAATCATCTTTGGATCAATCGGTCTTCTGATTCTTATACTAATTATTGCAGCTTTTATCGGCGGTGGTAAAGATGATATTATTATGATTCAGACAGAGAAGGTTGAGAAACGAAATATTACTCAAACTGTTACAGCTACCGGGATTATTGATCCTGAATTTAAAGTTGTAATAACACCTGAGGTTACCGGCGAAATTATCCAGTTGCCTGTTAAAGAGGGTGACGTTGTAAAAAAAGGTGATTTGCTGATAAGAATAAAAGGTGATCAGTATTATGCCCAGCGAGACAGACTTGATGCCAGCGTTAAATCAGCCGAAGCAAATCTAAAGATGAAAGAAGCTGAATTAGACCGGGTTAAACTGGAATATGACAGGGCTAAAGAATTGAATAGTAAAGGATTATCAAGTAATTCGGAACTTGAAACTGCACAAAGCAATTATTTAACAACTAAAGCAAGCTACGATGTGGCAGCAGCAAATGTATTACAGAGTAAAGCTCAGTTGCGTGAAGTACAGGAGACATTGAATAAAACAATAATTTATTCACCAATTGATGGTATTGTTACACAATTGAATGTTGAATTAGCAGAAAGAGTTCTTGGCAGCGGATTTAGCCAGGGAACAAACTTAATGACAGTTGCTGATTTATCAAATATGGAAGCAGTAGTTGAAGTAGATGAGAATGATGTCGTGCTTGTTTCAGTTGGTGATACAGCCAACATAACCGTAGATGCGTTCGGGGATAAAGTTTTTCACGGACTTGTAACTCAGATTGGAAACAGTGCACAGTCTTCCGGTTTTGGAACACAGGAACAGGTTGTCAATTTTGAAGTTAAAATTAAGTTAATTGATCTTGATCCAAAACTAAGACCCGGAATGTCCTGCAATGCTGACATAGAAACTGAGACAGTAAATGATGTTATTAGCGTACCGATTCAAAGTGTAACTGCAAGAACTGATGTGCCGATGCCGAATGATTCAACTAAATCTGATTCTACAATGGCAAAGAATGAAGAGAAAAATGGTAATAAATTCAAGAAGAATGAACCCAAAGAAGTTGTATTTCTTTTTAAAGATGGAAAAGTTAAAATGGTGCCGGTTAAAACAGGAATAAGTGACGATAATTATCTTGAAATTAAGTCTGGACTGGAAAGCGGTGAAGAAGTAGTTTCAGGACCTTATCGTGCTATTTCAAGAGAATTGCAGGACGACAGCACTGTTAGAAAAGAAGAAAAGGGTAAAGGTGAGGGTTCCGGTAAGGGCCCAAATAATGATAACAGCTAATTATACGGAATCTAAAAATGAATATAATTAATATAGAACATATAGCTAAAGTATATCAGGTTGGTACTGAGGAAGTTCACGCACTCAGAGATGTTTCCTTAAGAATTGATAAAAATGAATATGTCGCAATTATGGGTCCTTCAGGATCAGGAAAATCAACTCTGATGAATATGCTTGGTTGTCTTGATACACCGACTTCAGGTAAATATGATTTTAACGGAAACAGTGTTAGCCAGATGACTGACAATGAGCTTGCGAGAATCAGGAATAAAGAAATTGGTTTTGTATTCCAGACTTTTAACCTGCTTGCAAGATCTGATGCTATTCACAATGTAGAATTACCTTTGATTTACGCTGGAGTACCTTATTCAGATAGAAAAGAAAGAGCAGAGAAAGCATTGGTTGATGTTGGTCTTGGTGACAGAATGCATCACAAGCCAAACGAACTTTCAGGAGGACAGAGACAAAGAGTAGCTGTTGCCCGTGCTTTGGTTACCAAACCTTCAATTATTTTGGCAGATGAACCTACGGGAAACCTTGATTCTAAAACCGGTGAAGAAATTATGATGCTGTTCAATGAGATTCATGAAAAAGGAAATACAATTATTCTTGTAACACACGAGGAATATATTGCTGGCCATGCTGCAAGAGTCATAAGGCTTAAGGATGGTTTGGTTGAAAAGGATGAAGAGGTTGCTAAAAGAACAATACCCAAGTTACCTGAAGGTATAGGGGCATAAAAGTATGAGGAATAAAGGTATTGAGGAGATAGTTCGTGTTGGATAAATCTGAAGAATATTTTGACGCTGTTCCGGAAGATTTTGAGATTAGAGAGCCAAATAAATTCTATGATGCTAATAGAGATTTTACGACTTTGCAAGCATGGATAAAATGTCGTGATGTGAAACAATTATTCTATAAAAAAATTCTTCCAATATTACCGGTTGAGGAAAAATACAATCTGGATTTACAAATAAGTAAAGCGTCAATTAGTATTACAGCAAATATTTCAGAAGGTTATGGCAGATATCATTACCAGGAAGGTATTCAATTTTATAGAATTTCAAGGGGATCATTATATGAACTAAAAGATCATTTGATAAGTTGTTATGATGTTGGTTATATCGAAGAAAATTTAAGGCAAGAAGGTGAATTATAAATAGAATCTGCCAAGATTACTTTGAATGGATATATCAATTTTATTATAAACAAAAATAAAAAGGAGGGTAAGGAATAGTAGTATAAAGAATCAAAGATATATTTTAATTGAGGAATTTATACTTCCAAAGTTAATTCCCTTATTCCATTATACTCTATACCATATACCTTAAAAGCCATGAAATATTTTTTGACTGAGATGAAAGAGGGACTTTTTATTGCGTTCAGAGCGCTGCATGCGAATAAAGTAAGAACCAGTCTTACCATGCTGGGTATCTTTATTGGTATCACCGTTGTTGTATTAATGTCCACTGCTATAAAAGGAATTGATAATTCATTTCAAAAGGGAATTAGTGCACTTGGCTCTGATGTTCTTTATGTAGATAAATGGGCATGGTTTTCAAATGAAGATTGGTGGAGATTAAGGAACAGACCAAACATTCTGATGGAAGATTATGAAAAATTTAAGGATATGGCAAAGCTTCCGTTAGCAGTTGCTCCGGTTCAAAACACCAGGCAGACTGTAAAGTTTGGCGAAAAAAGAGTAGAGGGGGTAAACGTAAATGGATCGACAGCGGATTATGTTAAAACCACAAACTTTACTTTTTCAATGGGGAGATTTTATAGTGAAATTGAAAGTAATGCATCAAGACAAGTTGCTGTCATTGGAAGTGAAATAGAAAAAAATCTTTTCCCCCGCGGAGATGCACTTGATAAAATGATAAAGATTGGCGGAGCAAATTATAAAGTTGTTGGTGTTCTTTCAGAGCAGGGAAGCTTTATACTCGGTCCTTTTAACCCGGACAACCAGGTTTTTATTCCAATAGGAACAATTTTCAGGAATTTCGTTGGTCAGTACCGGGGTTCAGTTACAATAAATGTTCGTGCAAAAAGTCCTGCATTGGTTGAAGATACGAAAGCAGAAGCTGAAGGTGTAATGAGAAAAGTAAGAGGATTGAAATATAATGAGGAAAATGATTTCTCAATCAACCAGCAGGAAGGATTAATGGATAATTACAATTCTGTTGTCGGTGTAATCCAGATAGCAGGTTTATTTATTACCGGACTTTCACTTTTTGTTGGTGCAATCGGAATTATGAATATTATGTTTGTCTCCGTTCGTGAAAGAACCCGTGAAATTGGAATAAGAAAAGCGATCGGAGCAAAGAGAAGAACTATACTAGCTCAATTCCTTATGGAATCATCAGCAATATGTTTGTTCGGCGGCTTACTTGGATTGATTGCTGCAGCCTTGCTTAGTATGTTAATCAACCAGTTTATTCCCACTTCAATTCAACCTGATGCTGCAATAATTGCTATTGGTGTATCTGCAATAACCGGTATTCTTTCAGGAATTGCTCCTGCTTACACTGCAGCAAAATTAGATCCGGTAGATTCTCTGAGGTATGAGTAAATGAAACCAAGTCAATTATTTCAAATAGCATTTCAATCTATCATCAACAACAAGTTGAGAACATCTTTAACTATTCTGGGTGTAGTTGTCGGAATTTTTTCCATTATAGTTATTATGACTATAATTACGATGCTTCAGAACAGTATAGAAAACGGATTAGCATTATTAAGTAAAAATACATTCCAGATAGAAAAGTTTGACAGGATGCAAATGCATGGCGGAGGAAATGACCGAAGCTGGAGAAACAGAAAAGATATTACTATCGATGAGGCTTATCGGCTGAAGGATATGCTAACATCTGCACAATATGTTGGTGCAGAGCAGTGGCAGTTTGGAAAGGTTATTAAGTTTGGTAATCTTGAAACAAATCCAAATATAAGTATTGCCGGTGAAACTCTTGATGGAATCAAAACTAATGACTGGCATGTAGAGTACGGAAGGGAATTCAGACAGAATGATATTGATAATTCTACAAATGTTTGTTTGCTGGGACAGGATATTGTGGATAAAATATTTCCAAATATGAATCCAATTGGTCAGCAGGTGAGAGTTGATAACAGGCCTCTCCGTGTTATTGGTGTGCTCGAACGACAACCGGCAATGTTTGGTGACAGTCGTGATAATTATGCAGTTGTGCCGATTACAACCTGGCAGGCAATGTATGGCAAATACAATAACAGTGTTAATATAATGGTTACTGCTCCAAGTAAAGCAAGCTATAATGATGTAATTGAAGCGGCTGTTGGTCATTTCAGGAAAATCCGGAAAGTACCGCCAGGTGAAGATAATGATTTTTCTATTTTTAGTAATGAATCGTTAATCGGTCAGGTTAACGATATTACCGGTCCGATAAAAATTGGTGCACTTGCTGTTTCACTGGTTGCTTTGTTGGCTGCCGGAGTTGGAATAATGAACATTATGCTTGTATCTGTTACTGAACGAACAAGGGAAATTGGAATTCGTAAAGCCATTGGTGCAAGACGATCAAGCATATTAACACAGTTTTTAATTGAGGCAATTATTCTTTGTCTTGTTGGTGGGTTTGCCGGGATTTTATTTGGAATAGGTATTGGAAATTTTGCAGGCAGTTTCCTCAATGCGCAAATGGCAATTCCAGTTGATTGGGTTGTTATAGGAATCACGATGTGCGTTACTGTTGGATTAATATTCGGAACTTATCCTGCATACAAAGCAGCTAATCTCGATCCTATTGAAGCTTTACGTTACGAATAAAATCGGCTACAATAGTAAGTCATTCTAATTTATTTTATTTTTGTTTAAAAAAATCAGAATGACTTACAGTTACTCAGGGGAAAAATGAAAATAAGTCAGCTTTTAATTGTTGCACTTCAATCTTTAAAAACCAACCGTCTAAGAACTCTTCTTACCGTACTTGGTGTTGTCGTTGGAATTTTCTCCATTATTGTTGTAATGACCATTGTTACCATGCTTCAAAATACAATTGAAGAAGGATTTCAATTCCTCAGCAAAAACACATTTGAAATTCAAAAATGGCCTGCTATCCAAACCGGCGGGCATAGGGAGAGAGACAAGTACAGAAACAGGAAAGACATCACGCTCGACGACTATTACAGACTTGAAAAGATGATGAAAGATGTTCAATGTATGGGAGCTTACCAGGTAGCAGGAGGCAAAGTAATACAATTTCGTAATGAACAAACTAATCCGAATATTGCTGTTGTGGGAGTAACTTTGGATGTTTATCCAACGCTCAACCTTGAAATGGAATATGGCAGAGAATTCAGATCCAATGACATTGATTACTCGAATAACGTTTGTGTTTTGGGGAGCTATGTAATTGACAAACTTTTTCCGAATATTAACCCCGTAGGACAGCAGATAAGAGTAGATGGTAAACCTTTTAAAGTAATAGGAACACTTAAAAAAAGACCGGATTTTTTTGGCCAGTCAACGGATGATTATGTTGTCATTCCTATAACAACGTTTCAAACAATATATGGAAAAAGAAGGGGAAGTGTAGAAATTAATATAATGTCAACAAGTGCCGAAACTTATAATTCGACTATTGAAGCAGCACTGGGTTATATGAGAATAATAAGAAAAGTTGAACCAGGTGAAGAAAATGATTTTGAAATTTTTAGCAATGAGTCTTTGATGGATCAGGTAAATGATATCACAGGACCTATAAAGATAGGTGCACTTGCAGTATCTCTAATAGCATTGCTTGCTGCCGGAATTGGTATAATGAACATTATGCTTGTATCTGTTACAGAAAGAACAAGAGAAATCGGGATACGCAAAGCCGTTGGTGCAAGAAGATCAAGCATACTAATCCAGTTTTTAATTGAAGCAATAATTTTATGTATTATAGGTGGAGTTGTAGGAATATTTATCGGAATTGGTATAGGAAATTTTGCCGGAAGCTTTCTGAACGCACAGCTTGCTATCCCGGTTGACTGGGTAATTATCGGCATTTCAATGTGCGTAACCGTTGGAGTAATATTCGGAACATACCCGGCTTACAAAGCAGCTAACCTCGATCCGATTGAAGCGTTGAGGTATGAATAAATTAAATGTTAGACTTGCTAATTGTTTCCTTTAACTAAAATTGTATCACAATCGGCAGCTTTTAACCTGTATCTTAATATTTCCTGGTAATCTTTTGAATAATACCAATCATCGAAATCAGATTTGCTTATAAATTCTATTAGTACTTCTCTTTTATAATTCCATTTACCTTCAAGTGACCCTTTTTAGTTTTTAGTATTTTCAGCCTTAAATGCAGATAAATTTATTTATGACAATATTTTATCATAAATACTGTTTCCTATGTATATAAAATTCCATAAGCTTAATGTGAACTTTCAAAGGGGTAGTAAATGAAAGCTTCTTTTTACATATCGATTGCAATTCTCTTAATTACGATTCCGATTAACGCCCAGCAAGGCTGGTTTTATCAAGACAGCGGCACTACTGACAATTTTCTTTGTGTATATTTCATAGATACCGATTATGGTTGGGTGGGATCCAAGCAAGGTAAAATATATAATACAACCAACGGTGGAGAAAACTGGAATTTACAAATTACTAACTCGAATAAGGATATACCTTCAATTTACTTTATAAATCGGGATACAGGTTGGTGCGTAAGTTCATCTTTTGGAGGTAGCGGGGAAGGTGATATATACAAAACGACCGATGGGGGAATAAACTGGGTGCAAAAATTCACTTCTACAAATGTATTACAATCAATATCCTTTGCTAATCAATACCTCGGATGGGCAGTTGGAACTGCATATTTTGTAGGAGGTCAATCTTTTAAGTCAACCAATGGTGGCGAAAGCTGGTTTGTAGATTCTACATTTGTAAATCCTGTTCGACCAAGGGATGTTTATTTTCTAGACGAATCTGTTGGATTTATAGTTGGTGGTGAGAGTCCCGGAAGGATTTTCAGAACAATCGATGGTGGTATAACCTGGGATGAAGCGCAGATAGAAGGTTACTATTTTTCGGATGTTTCATTTTCTGATTCAATACACGGTATGGCTACCGGTTGGACTAACAGTATGGTAAGAACTTTTGATGGTGGAGAAAATTGGGACGAATTTCAAACTACGATAATGATAGGTTTTTACGGTATTGCATGTCAATTCCCCTTAAGTTGGACCATTTCTGGCTCTCCAACCTTTATTTTAAGTACATCCGACTTTGGTGATAAATGGTTTCCACAATTCAAATTTGACGAGGGTTCTTTTTTATATTTAACTGATATTTATTTTGTAGATGATTCTTGTGGCTGGGCTGTTGGGCCTGATGGGAAAATATTGAAAACAATTAACGGTGGAGTGCCAGAAGTAGGTGCACCTCAGATTCCAATTGTAATTTCTCCTGAAGATGGTGATACATTAGAGACAAGAGATGCAATTTTTAGATGGAATGAGTTGGAATATTCTATATATCAACTTCAAATTTGTCCGGACAGTTTTTTTGTTAATAACACAATTGATATTAGAACTCTGTACATAAATTATGGCACACAACTGGGGGATTCCTCGAAATATTATTGGCGGATCAGATCAGAAAACATTAATGGATATAGTGATTGGTCACCAATCAGGAGTTTTACTACAGGATGGGGTATATTAGATGTTGAGAATGAAGAAGAGTTAAGTACTTTTTCATTATCTCAAAACTACCCAAACCCTTTTAATCCTACAACAAAAATACACTACACAATTCCTGCAGGGACATCCCGCCAAGGCGGGACTGTGTCCGTACAATTAAAAGTTTATGATGTTTTGGGAAAAGAAGTAGCAATTCTCATTAACGAAGAAAAACCTTTTGGAGAATATGAAGTAGAATTTGATGCCAGTGATCTTACAAGCGGGATATATTTTTATCAGTTGAAAGCTGGCAGCTTTGTTGAAACGAAGAAGATGGTGTTAATGAAATAAACTAGAAACGACAAATAAAGTAACTTGAATGGAGGATTGAGATAATATCATTTAATTCATATGTAATTATATCCTAATTCTGTTGCATACTCACCGTATGGACTTGATAAAAGCACTTCGTAAATTTAGATTTCTGAATCAAAAACCTATTTTCAGCGTTTGAAATCAAGCCACAAAGCAATTTTATTTATCCTGTTCTGGATTACTGCAAACACCGGTATTCTTCCGCAATCCGATTACCTGGTTTCAACTGTAACCGATACTATCCCGATCAATTTAAAAAACAGCTACAGCATCAGCGCCGTTTCAATTGTTCCTTTATCCGAGTCAATCAGGCTCAGGAACTCAGATTTAAAAAGGTATGTTGATTACCAATTTTTATACACTACAGGATCTTTCACACTTTCAGACACTTTACCTTACTCTGTTTTCGATACTCTTTTTGTGACATACAAAACTATTGAAGTTGGTTTAAAGAAAACTTACAGGAAAAGAAGACTCGTTGTTAAATATGATGAAAAATTTGGCGATACAGTTAAGGTTGCAACAAATGAAAGAAGCGGGTTTTCTCCGGATGAAATATTTGGGCCGGGAATTGAAAAGAGCGGAACTCTGATAAGGGGATTCACTGTCGGAACCACAAAAGATTTTTCACTTAACAGCGGATTAAGGCTGCAGCTTTCCGGAAATCTTACAAATGATATTGAAATTGTTGCTGCGCTAACTGATCAGAACACTCCAATTCAACCGGAAGGAAACACTGAACGGCTTGAAGAGATAGATAAAGTTTTCATTCAGATAAAACATAAAAATGCAACCGGAACATTCGGTGATTACCAGCTTGAGCAAAGGAACGGAGAGTTTGGTGTGATCAACAGGAAACTGCAGGGATTGATGGGAACTTTCAACTTTGATAACTACAACGGCTTTGTTGCAATTGCAGGTTCAAGGGGAAAATTTAATACGAATAATTTCAATGGAACTGATGGAGTTCAGGGTCCGTACCAGTTAACCGGTCTTAACGGAGAAAAAAATATTATTGTTCTTGCAGGTACAGAAAAAGTTTTTCTTGATGGAATAGAAATGACCCGCGGTGAAAATAATGATTACACAATCGAGTACGCAAATGCCACAATTACATTCACAACTAATAGACTGATAACAAATGCAAGCAGAATCTCAGTTGATTTTGAATATACTGACAGAAGGTATTCCAGAAACTTTTTCGGAGCGGGAGCAAATTCAGAATTAATTAATGACAGGTTAAAAATAGGTGTTCAGTTTCTTCAGGAAGGTGATGATCAGGATGCTCCGATAGACTTTTCACTTTCGGACGAAGATAAACAGATACTTAAAAATGCAGGTGATGATCCGTTAAAAGAAATTAAGTCCGGTGTTTCGCTTGCTGTGCCTGATTCGCTTGGAAATGTAAAAGGTATTTACCAGGCAGTAGATACAGTAATCAACAATCAAAATTATACTTACTATGTTTATAATCCGGGAGATTCACTCTCACTTTACAATGTTTCATTCAGTTATGTCGGGCAGGGTAAAGGAGATTATAACCGGGAAAGTTTAGGAAACTATTTTTTTGTCGGAATAAACCAGGGCAGCTACAATCCAATAATTTTTCTTCCGGTACCGCAGCAGAAACAGCTTGCAAATATGACTGTCTCTGTTAAACCGGCTGATAACATACAGCTTGATCTTGAATATGCCGGAAGCTTGTGGGATAAAAATCGTTTTTCAGAATTAAATAAAGGTGATGATTTTGGTTTTGCAACTAATATTAATTTGAGGATTCTACCTTCAGAAGTAAATATCGGGAAATTATCACTTGGAAAAATCGGTGCATCCTATAAAGACAGATTTGTTCAGAAAAGATTTACTTCAACAGACAGATTTAATGAAGTTGAATTCGACAGGCTCTATAACACCACCGGTTCGAATCAGAATCAGGATGAGCAATTCAGGGAATTCAAATTAAACTTAATCCCGATTAGTGAACTGAACATTACATCATCAGCCGGATTTTTAAAAAGAGGTGATGATTTCAGATCGGACAGGTACAATAATGTCATTAAATTTTCAGATAATGAATCATACAATGTTTATTACAACCTGGATTATGTTGATAGCAGAAATGTTATAAATCTTAGTAAATGGTTCCGGCATACTGCAGATGCGTATTATATTTACTGGAAATTGAAACCCGGTGTAAACATTCTAGCAGAAGATAAGACTGATAAAAAGGCTACTAAAGATTCATTGCTCGGAAGCAGTCTGAAGTATTATGAATTAAATCCATACATAAGTCTTATGCAGCTTGGCGGATTTGATTTTACATTTAAATATTCTTTGCGTGATGATTACCTGCCTTTAAATGGAATAATGTTGAAAGAATCACAGGCGCGTGCACAGTTTTACGAATTAACTTACCGGGGAATTGAAGAAGTAAATTCAACTCTTAATCTTACATTAAGAAATAAGACATACACAGATAAATTTGTTCAAAGCGGTTCACTTAATACCGAACAGATTCTTATTAGATCACAAACAAGATTTCGCTTCTGGGAAAAAATTCTTAATGGAGATTTATACTATGAAGTTTCAACAAAAAAGCAGCCAAGACAGGAAAGAGTCTTTGTAAGAGTTGAACAGGGGACCGGCAATTATAAATATCTTGGTGATTTAAATAATAACGGAATAGCTGACGAAAATGAATTTCAATTAACGCAGTATGATGGGGATTATATTCAGCTTACTTTACCAACCGATGAATTGTTTCCTATAATTGATTTAAAGACCAGCACAAGATGGAAAATTAATTATGAAGATATATTTGATAAAAATACGTTCGTAGGTACAATTCTTTCACCACTTTCAACAGAAACATTCTGGAGAATAGAGGAAATAACTAAAGAGACAGTTCTTTCCAGAATTTATCTTTTAAACTTTAAATATTTCCAGAGAGACAGTGTTACAATTCGCGGCTCAAATTATATCCAGCAGGATGTTTTTATTAATGAAAACCGGCAGGATCTTTCATTCAGATTTCGATTTACACAACAGAAATCCTTAAATGATTTTAACACTGGTGTACAGAGAGGATACAACAGAGAAAGAAGCTTGAGAATAAGGTTTAGAATGGTTAAGGAAGTAAGTAACCAGACTGACCTTGTTAATATGACAGATAATTTATCGGCACCTGTTTCGTCACTGCAAAGCAGACGCATAACTGATAATAGTATTACAACAGATTTTTCATACAGACCATACAACAGTATTGAAGTGGGTTTTAAACTAAAAGCGGGGAAAAGTGAAGATAAATTTCCCGATAACCCAACTGTTATTGATATAAATTCACAAACTCTAAGGTTTAATCTTTCATTTGCAGGCACGGGGAGGTTAAGAATTGAAATTGAACGAGATGAACTAATTGCAAACACTTCTGAAAATTATATCCCATTTGAATTAACAGGTGGAAATCAACTCGGTAAAAATTATTACTGGAGGCTTAATTTCGATTACAGGATAGCATCATTTCTTCAAACAACCATAAGCTATGATGGCAGATGGCAGGGAAAAGGAAGAGTCATTCACACTGCACGGGCTGAAGCAAGAGCATATTTCTAAAATAGTTGAATTGCTTGTGATGTATTTATCATTCAGAAATTATACATAGCCCATATTTATGCATTGCCAAATCATTTTTTTATTTTTGAACATCCTTTCACAAAAATTATAGGTCTTAACATTGGGTTTACTAATTGTCGGTTCACTAGGGCTGGATACAGTTGAAACGCCTTTTGATAAAGTTGAAGATGCTTTGGGTGGATCAGCAACTTACATTTCAATTGCTGCAAGTTATTTTTCTTCTCCTGTTAATATGGTTGGAGTTGTAGGAAGTGATTTTCCTAAAAAATATATTGACCTTATGGAAGAGCATGGAGTTGATCTTGAAGGGTTACAAATTGTAGAAGGAGGAAAAACATTCCGATGGGGAGGAAAGTATCATTATGATTTAAATGTAAGGGATACGCTCTTTACTGATTTAAATGTATTTGAAAAATTTGATCCTGTTATTCCTGATAATTATAAAAAAGCAAAATATGTTTGTCTTGGAAATATTGATCCGGTTTTACAGTCTCGTGTTCTCGATCAACTTGATAATCCACAGTTTGTAGTATGCGATACAATGAATTACTGGATTGAAGGAATGAAAGATGAGCTTATAAAATTATTGAAAAGGGTAAGTGTATTAATAATTAATGATTCTGAAGCAAGGCTGCTTTCTAATGAGCCAAACCTTATTAAAGCAGCTAAAATAATCAGGGAAATGGGACCTGAAATTTTGATTATTAAAAAAGGGGAGCACGGCGCAATGCTCTTCACAAATGATACTATTTTTTCTGCGCCGGCTTATCCAATGGAAAGTATTTTTGATCCGACCGGTGCAGGTGATACTTTTGCCGGTGGATTTACAGGATATCTACACAAAACCCGTGATCTTTCGCCGGAAAATATGAAAAGAGCAGTTGTTTATGGAAGTTCAATGGCATCTTTTTGTGTCGAAAAATTCAGTACAAACGGGCTTGAGGATTTATCTTATTTGCGGATACAAGACAGATTCCGTGAATTTATGAAACTTTCGAGATTTGATGAAGAAGAGTGATTACTTTTCAGTCAGGTTTGATGAGAATGGATTTCTGGAATTTCTTGATCAGACCAAACTTCCTCTTGAAGAGAATTATATTAAGACCGATAACTATGAACGAATTGCTGAAGCGATTGAAAGACTTGAAATAAGAGGTGCTCCACTAATTGGAATTTCTGCAGCTTATGCAGTTGCACTTGCTTTTAAATATTCAGAAAAATTCACTCCCGAATTATTTAGTGCAGTTTATAAAAGATTAGCTTCAACAAGACCTACAGCCGTAAATTTGTTTTATGCTTTGGATGAATTAAAAACTGCATACCTGAATAATGAATCTCCTTCAAATTTATATGATGTACTTATAAAACGCGCAAAAGAAATTCATCAAAAAGATATTGAGTATTGTGAAAAAATTGGTAAAAACGGGTTGGCTCTCTTTAAAACAAAATCTTCCGTTCTTACGCATTGCAATACAGGTAAACTTGCAACTGCCGGTGAAGGTACTGCATTTAGTGTTATTAAAACAGCTTTCGAAAATGGATTAATAAACCATGTTTATGCTGATGAAACAAGACCGCTTCTGCAAGGTTCTAGACTAACTGCTTTTGAACTTGATAAATGTGGAATTCCGTTTTCAATTCAGACTGATTCTTCAGCAGCAGTTTTAATGCAACAGAAAAAAATTGATCTGGTTATAACAGGAGCTGATAGAATAGCTTTGAACGGTGACAGTGCAAACAAAATCGGAACATTTACTCTTGCTGTTCTGGCTTACCAGCACAATATTCCGTTTTATATTGCAGCTCCTTCAACAACAATAGACAGAAAAATAGCATCAGGAAAAGAAATTCAAATTGAGCAGCGAAATAAATCCGAACTTTTTACAATTGGAGATATAAAAATTACAAAAGAGAATTATTCTGCATTCACACCGGCTTTTGATGTAACCCCATCTCACCTGATAAAAGCAATAATCACCGAAGAAGGTGTTTTCAATTTTCCTTACAATTTTATAATATGAGTGAAATAATAAAAACTGAAGCAATTGTTCTCAGTAAACTTGATTATAGAGATACAAGTAAGATTGCAAATCTTTTTACAGAAGACTTTGGAAAAATATCTGTAATAGTAAAAGGAGCTCGTTCGCCAAAATCCAGGACTGGAAAAATTGTTGACCCTTTAAACCATGTACGCATAATTTATTACAATAAAGAATCAAGAGATTTGCAGCTCATTTCTGATGCAGAATCGATAAATTATTTCCCCGATTTGAAGGAAGACATTGAGAAGCTAAAATATTCTTATGCTGTAATTGAATTAATAAATAAGCTTATTCCGGATAATGAAGCGAATAAAAAATTGTTCAGTGCAATTGTTAGAATCCTGAACAGATTTAACGCATCGAATGAAGATCCGGAAATAACTTTTGGACGGTTTCTCTTTTATTTCTTAAAAGAACTAGGGTTTGAACTTCACCTGGAAAAATGCCCTATTTGCGGTAAGAATGACTTTTTAACAGAAGGTATTTATTACAGTTTTGATAAAGGTTTGATCTGCGGCAAATGTAAGGGGAGAACGGTATATAAATTTGAAGTAAAAAAGGAACTTTTCAATTATTTGAATTGTCTAAATTATAATGAATCAGCAGAAACTTTTAATAAAAACGTATATTCGGTGGCAATTAATTTGATGGAAGATCATTTAAAATATCATTTTACTGATTTTAAAGGAATACAGTCATTAAAAATGTTTCAGGAGTAAATTTATAGTACTTGATACCAGGTTCTGATTAATATAGATTAATACATTCAATTGGAGGTAATGAAAAATGAAAATTAAAGGAATCTTTGGCGCTATCGTATTATTAGCAGTTGGTGTGCTATTTGGCGCAATACTGGTATCAGGTTTTGGATTAGTTAGGCCAAGTCTTGCTGACGTAATGCTTGGTGCAAACAAACCACCGGTAACTCTCGATGCAGATGCATCCTCATTTAGTCAGGCATTCATTGAAACCGCTAACAAAGTCACACCGCAAATCGTACAAATAACAGTAGTTTCAGAAAGATCAAATCCTCACAGCGATTGGTTTTTCTTCCCGCCATTTAAAGATATGCCGAAGGAACAAAAAGGATCAGGCAGCGGAATTATAATTTCTGATGATGGTTATATAGTAACAAATAATCACGTAGTTGAAGGAGCAACAAAAGTTACTGTCGGATTATCGGACAAAAGAACTTTTGATGCAACTGTTGTTGGAACCGACCCGTTAACTGATCTGGCTGTTGTAAAAATTGATGCAAAAGATTTACCCGTTGCTTACTTAGGTGATTCAGATGATTTAAAAGTTGGTCAGTGGGTAATGGCAATAGGAAATCCGCTTTCACTTAGTTCAACTGTTACTGCAGGAATTGTAAGTGCAATCGGAAGAGGGTCACTTGGTTTAATAAGAGACAGCTACGGAGTTGAAAACTTTATTCAGACTGATGCAGCTATTAACCCGGGAAACAGCGGTGGTGCTCTTGTTGATCTTTCAGGTGCAGTGATTGGTGTAAATACTGCAATTGCTGCCGGTGGAACAGGAACATATATTGGTTATGGGTTTGCCATCCCGATCAACCTGGTTAAAGCTGTTGCAAAAGATTTAATTGCTCACGGTAAAGTTAGCAGAGGCTACATTGGTATTAATATCGGTGAAGTTGATAACGCTATTGCAAAATCACTGAATATGGATAAACCTAAAGGAGTAATTATCCAGGGAATATTAGATGACGGTGCTGCTGCAAATTCTGATTTAAGAGCAGGAGACGTAATTCTTGCAATAGATGGTAAAGAAGTAAACAGACCAAATGAATTACAAAGTTATGTTGCAGCAAAATCAGCCGGTACGACTGTTACTCTTAAGATTTATCGCGATGGTGAAACTTTTGATAGAAAAGTAACTCTTAAAGCAAGAGATGAAGATACAAAAACTGAACCGGTAGTTGACAGTAAATCAAAGAATTCTGAATCTGATTCTAAAGTCACTTCCGCAACATTTGATAATCTGGGGTTAACAGTTAAAAACCTTACTGACAGAGATAAAAAAGATTTCAATGTCGAGGAAGGTGTACTTATAACAAATGTAGAACAATTCAGTAAATCAGAAGATCAGCATTTGATTGCCGGACTTGTAATTACTGAAGTAGACAGAGACAAAGTCTCTGATGTTAAAGACTTCAAGAAATATTTAAATGACAAAAAAGGAAAAGCAGTTCTGTTGAGGGTGATTGATGACAAAGGAAATGCAAGATTTGTTGGACTTGAAATTCCCGAATAACTAAATAATAAAAAGAAAAATATTAAAACGTCCCGAATTTATCGGGACGTTTTTTTTATATTTGAGGAAAACTACTTCATATTTTATGATAAGATACCTAACTGCCGGCGAATCACACGGAAAAGCTTTGACTGTTATTGTCGAAGGATTTCCTTCAAACCTAAAAATCAATCCGGATGAAATTAATGGGGAATTAAAAAGAAGACAGGGCGGATATGGCCGCGGAGCAAGAATGAAAATTGAATCTGATACAGCTGAGATTTTAAGTGGAATTCGGTTTGGAAAAACTCTTGGCTCACCAATTTCTATGTCAATAAAAAACAAAGATTGGGAGAATTGGCAGGATGTAATGTCAATTGAAAACAAATCTGGTAAAGTAGATATAATTAAGGTGCCAAGACCCGGTCATGCTGATTTGGTCGGAACTTTAAAATACAATTTTGATGATATCAGAAATTCTATTGAAAGATCAAGCGCAAGAGAAACTGCAGCACGTGTAGCTGCCGGCTCAATTGCAAAAATATTTTTAAGAGAATTCGGAATTGTCATTGGAAGTGTAGTTGAGAATATCGGTGGAATTTATTCTGATTTAGATTTAATGTATGAAATGCAGGAAAATCAATGCTTAAATGAAGCATACTTTCTTAGTCTTTTTAGATTAGCAGAGAAAAGTCAGTTAAGAGTTACGGACAAGAAGCAGGAAGACAAAATTATTTCTCGAATTAAAGTTGCAAAGAAAAAAGGAGATACACTTGGTGGAACAATTATTACAGTCGCACTTGGTGTTCCCGTAGGGTTGGGAAGTTTTATGCAATCAGACAGAAAAATTAATGCGGAAATAGCTTCAGCAATAATGTCAATCAATGCTGTAAAAGGTGTTGAAATTGGTAAAGGTTTTACTGGTTCAGAAAAACCTGGAAGCAATGTGCACGATGAAATAATTACTAAGAATAAAAGATTGATGCGTAAAACAAACCGTGCCGGTGGAATTGAAGGCGGAATAACCAACGGAATGCCTATAATAATCCGATCAGCAATGAAGCCAATTGCTACTCTTATGTCTCCTCTTCAGTCAGTTGATATAAAAACAATGAAAAAAGTTTCATCAAGACGTGAGCGAAGTGATTTTGTTGCAGTACCCTCCTGTGCTGTTATATCGGAACACGCACTTGCATGGATTTTGGCAAAGAATATGCTTATCAAATTTGGGGGAGACTCAATAGAAGAAACAAAGTCAAACTATAAAAATTTTAACAAAATGATTCAAAAAAGGTTTAAATAATAAATGCTTAAAGTTCATGTATTTACATTTAATGATTTTATGGAGAATACGATTATTGTTTGGGATGATGAAAGCAATGAAGCCGCGGTAATTGATCCGGGAAATTCAAATGCTGAAGAAGATAAAAAGCTGAGTGATTTTATTGAACAAAATAATCTTTCAGTAAAATATTTAATTAATACCCATTGTCATATTGATCACATTCTGGGACTGAAATTTGTTAAAAAGAAATTTAATCCTGTCTTTCTGGCTCCATCAGAAGATTTGGAATTATTGAAGAGTGCCGAAGGTCAGGGTGCAGCGTTTGGGATGATGATGAATACTCCGCCGATACCAGATGAATTTATAAATGAGGACGAACAAATTTTACTTGGAAAAATTAATGGCAAGTTTTTGTTTACACCGGGACACACGCCAGGTGAGTTTTGTTTATATTTTGAAAAAGAAAAAATTTGTATAACCGGTGATGTATTATTTAAAGAAAGTATTGGACGAACTGATTTATGGGGTGGAAATTATAATACATTGATGAATTCTATCAATACAAAGTTAATGATGCTTCCTGATGATGTTGAAATTTATCCTGGACATGGTGAAAAAAGCTCAATAGGTTTTGAAAGAAAAAATAATCCTTTTCTGCAATCTTATTAGAAAATTAATTAAAAAAAATGCATCTAAAATTTTAGAGTTAATATGAAAAATAAAATCGAAGAGCTTCAAAAAAAGAAAACAGGTGCTTTACTGGGCGGAGGTAAGGAAAAAATTGACAGCCAGCATAAAAAAGGGAAACTGACAGCCCGTGAAAGAATAGAACTGCTGGTTGATGAAGGTTCCTTTGATGAAATTGATATGTTTGTCCAGCATCGCGCAAAGGATTTTGGATTAGATAAACAAAAATATCCAGGTGATGGAGTAATTACCGGCTTTGCAAAAATTGATAATCGTCCGGTTGCATTATTTAGTCAGGATTTTACTGTTTTCGGGGGTTCACTTTCAGAAACTCACGCTGAAAAAATTGTTAAGATTATAAAACTTGCGATGAAAGCCGGGATACCAGTAATCGGATTAAATGATTCCGGAGGTGCAAGAATACAGGAAGGAGTTGAAAGCTTAGGCGGTTATGCTGATATCTTTCTATTAAATACACTTGCAAGCGGAGTGATTCCACAAATTTCTGTTGTGCTTGGACCTTGTGCCGGCGGTGCTGTTTATTCACCGGCCATTACTGATTTTATTTTTATGGTAAAAAATACAAGCTATATGTTCGTTACAGGACCGAACGTTGTTAAAACAGTTACGCACGAAGATGTTAGCTTTGAAGATCTTGGTGGTGCAGAAACACATTCATCAAAGAGTGGGGTTGCACATTTCATTTTTGAAAATGAAATTGAAACATTATTAAATGTCAGGAAACTTCTAAGCTTCCTTCCATTAAATTATCGTGATCGTTCCACTGAGCTGAAATTTGATTTCACAAACCTAAAACCGGAACCAAAGCTTGATGAAATAATTCCTGATAATCCGAATAAGCCTTATGATATGAAAGAAATTATTCACTTGCTTGTGGATGAATCTGATTTTTTTGAAGTTCAAACAAATTATGCAGAAAATATAGTTTGTGGTTTTGGAAGATTAGGTGGAATGGTTGTTGGAATAATAGCAAATCAGCCGGCAGTTCTTGCTGGTGTGTTAGATATTAATGCATCGACAAAAGCAGCAAGATTTGTTAGGTTTTGTGATGCGTTTAATATTCCTATGTTAGTGCTTGTTGATGTTCCCGGATTTCTTCCAGGCACCGAACAGGAATGGAATGGAATTATAAGACATGGTGCAAAACTTTTATATGCTTTCTCTGAAGCTACGGTTCCAAAAGTTACTGTCATTACAAGAAAAGCTTATGGCGGAGCTTATGATGTTATGAATTCAAAACATATAAGAGGGGATTTTAATTATGCATGGCCATCTGCTGAAATTGCAGTAATGGGACCAAAAGGTGCAGTAGAAATTATTTTCAAAAAAGAGATTGCTGCTTCCAAGAATCCTGAAGCCGAAGTTGAGAAAAAATTATCTGAATACATAGAAAAATTTGCTAATCCATATATAACTGCTGAAAGAGGATATGTTGATGATGTCATTTCCCCGCACGAAACGAAGATTAAGCTTGTCAATGCTTTTAATTTGCTTCGCACGAAAGTTGATACAAATCCGGGAAAGAAGCACGGAAACATTCCACTTTGATTTTGCAGTTTCCATAACTTATTAAAAAACTGATTGTTAACTGATTTATCTAATTTATTACTTGATAAAGACGCTTGCAAGTTATAAATTGCAAGCAATATAATTTTCGGAGAGGTTGATGAAGAGAAATTCACTGCAATTCCTGACATTTTTTATTATTGCTATTTTGCTTTACTCTTGTAGTAGTCAACAAGAGATTACAAAAGATGAAAAAATTCAGCAAACAAATACTAATACTAAAACAGGTATTGTTTCTGAAATGCTTGAGCAGGCAAGACAATATTATCTTACCGCACAGACTAAAGTAGAAGAAAAGAAAGCCGAAGAAGCAGTAGAAAATTTTGAATCTGCACTAAGAATAATTAATAACCTCAGCTATTATCCGGGTGTTGAGTACAACGAAGCTTATGTTGAACTTGAGAATTCAATTATAGAAGACTATAAAAATTTTGTAGATAGTCAGCCTGAATTGCCGGATGGAGTTTCCTTTGCAGCCCTCGAAGAGTGGATGAAAGGATCAATGCCTGAAATTGAACTTCCAAAAGATGATGTTACTGAAGACAGAGTTATAGTTTCTGCAGATATTCCTCTTGAAGTCAATCCGTACGTTGAACAGTGGCTCGATTATTTTAATGGAAGAGGAAGAGAGGTTATGGTTCGCTGGCTTTCCCGTTCAGGTAAGTACTTCCCAATGATGAGCAAAATTTTTGCAGCTGAACAATTACCTAAACAGCTTCTTTATTTAAGTATGATGGAAAGTGGATTAAATCCAACTTCAAGATCCTGGGCAAGTGCAGTTGGACTTTGGCAGTTTGTTAAATCAACCGGGAAATTATACGGACTTGAATCTGGATTTTATGTTGATGAAAGAAGAGACCCGGTTAAATCTACAACTGCGGCTGCAAAACATTTGAAAGACCTTTATTCTTCTTTAGGTGACTGGTATCTTGCACTTGCTGCTTATAATTGTGGTGAAGGGCGAGTTCGCCGTGCTATGCAAAAAAGTGGCCATTCTGATTTTTGGGGAATCAGGAGATATCTTCCGAGAGAATCAAGAAATTATGTTCCCCAGTATATTGCCGTTTGTCTTGTTGCAATGGACCCGGAAGCGTATGGATTTTCCGATATAGAATATGATCAACCGCTTGAATATGAAATTTACAAAGTTAATGGTGCAATTGATCTTGAATTTTTATCCAACTGTGCCGGGACTGATCTTCAAACTTTGAAAGATTTAAATCCTGAATTAACACAGCTTAGCACTCCTCCGGGATATGATGAAGGTTATACTTTAAAAATCCCGAAAGGATCAACACAACTTTTTGCATCGAATATACAAAACATTCCTGAATCTGCAAGAAGAACTTATTTAGTTCACCAGGTGCGCAGTGGTGAAACACTTACAAGAATTGCAAGAAAATATAGTATCAGTATTTATGATCTTGCTGATGCAAATAACATATCTACAAAATCCAAATTATATGTTGGAGTAAATCTTAGAATTCCTGTACTGGTTAATCCAGAAGAATCTAATTATTCATCTAACACAGATGTTGCTCTTGCTGAAGAAGATGGAATTAATACAACTGACAGAGAATATGTTTCACCATACTTAAATCTTAATGGTACAAGTATGGATAATGTTGGTGAGCAGGTTGTTGATGCTGAAGCTATAGAAACTTCTGATGAAAATTTATCTGATGAAAACTTATTGGCTGATAATTCAACAGTTGAAGATGAAAAAGAAGAAATTGGAAAGGTTGAATCTGTTATTCCGGAAGGAACTGTTGAAGTTAATTATGGTGTTAAAAGGGATGACAGCCTTTTAGGAATAGCTGATAAATTTAATGTCAGGGTTAGCGATATCAGAAACTGGAATAATATTCCATATACAACCACTGTAAGGGTTGGTCAGAAGTTAAAAGTTTATGTACCGCAGGACCTTGAAGATTATTATGCTTCGATAGACAAAACATCAAAAATTGAAGAAAAAGCTCCCAACTATACTTTTAACGAAGATAATTCATCAATCGTCTATCATAAGATCAGAAGAGGTGAAAGTCTTGGTCTTATAGCTGAAAAGTACGGAGTGAGTGTCAGCTCGATTAAAGATTGGAATGATCTTACATCTAACAGAATAATTGCAGGTAAAAAATTAAAAATTTATTCTGAAGCTACCACTGATAATAATTATAATGAGAGGGTTGTTAATACAAATTCCAATATTTACAGGTATAAAGTAAAAAGAGGTGATACTATAGGAGAAATTGCTGAACGGTTTAATATCCCATCTCATATGTTAAGAAACTGGAATAACCTGAGAAACAATAAAATAATTGCAGGTCAGACGTTAAAAATTTATACAAGTGATCCTGTCGTTTCAATTGTTGATGACAGTAATAACACTAATGAAAACGTCAACTATTATAAAATCCGTAAGGGTGACACTATTAATAGAATAGCAGAAAAATATGGAGTCGGAATTGAAGAAATAAGAGACTGGAATAACCTTAGATCGAACAAAATAATTGCCGGGAAAACTCTTAAGATTTATTCAAACAAAGGACTTCATAATCCCAAAAGAATTGATAATGTAAAATCAACTAAATCCGATAAAGGATCAGGTGAAGTTGTTTATTATGAAATTAAGAAAGGTGATACAATCGGGCAGATTGCTGAAAAGTTTCATGTAAGCGTAAGTAATTTAAGAAGCTGGAATGATATATCCGGAAATAAAATAATTGCCGGAAAAACTTTGGTACTTTACAAAGGAAATAGTGAACCTCCAAAGAATGTTGCTACATTGGATAAAAGTGAAAAGTATCATACGGTTAGAAGAGGTGAAACGATCAGCCAGGTCGCTGAAAAATATAATGTAGCTATTTCAGATATTAAAAAGTGGAATGATATAGACGATACAAAAATACTTACAGGTCAAAAACTTGTAATTAAAGAATCTGTTAACAACGGTAGCTTTCATATTGTTACCAGAGGTGAATCGCTTTACTCAATTGCAAGGCAGTATAATACATCGGTTCAGCAGTTGAAAATGTTAAATAACTTAAGTGATAGTAAAATCACCATTGGTCAAAAATTAAAAGTGGGTTGATTTCACTAAATTTTAATATTAATTTTGGAAGTAATTATTTAGTTCATATAAATTTTGATTCAAGCCGTTAGGGGTGTCCTCAAAAAATCCGGGACTGAGATAAAACCCTAATACCTGATCTGGGTAATGCCAGCGTAGGGAAACGGGCTAACGAGAATGAAAAGATTTTTAGCCGTTTCTGAAACGGCTTTTTTGTTTTAAATATCCCGCTATGCGGGAAAGGAGTGACTTTTGAAAATCTTTATCATTCTTTTTTTATTCTCATTTCTTTCACTATTTGCTCAACAAATTACCATTCGTGGAAAAGTAGTTGATTCCGAAACAAGCTTGCCACTTTCTAATGCAAATATTTATTTATCTGCTGGTAATGGAACCGGCACTGTTTCAGACCGGAATGGGGAGTTTTCATTTTCAGCAAATATTAAACAAAATGATTTTCTAACGATCAGTTATGTTGGATACGAAAAAATAAAAATTTCAATTGAAAATTTATCTGATTTTCCCTCAGTAACTGCGTCTGATGGTAAGTTGATTTATACATTTTATCTTAATAGAAAAATCATTCCTTCGCAAACAGTGCTTATCGAAGCAAGTATAGGAAAAAAAGGAATAACGCCGCTTGCATTTGATAAGATAAAAAGAGATGAAATTGAAAAAGAATATACAACTTACGACATTCCGAAATATCTTAGCGATCTTCCGTCAACAACTTTTTATTCTGAAGGCGGCAACGGAATTGGTTACAACTATTTGAGCATTCGTGGTTTTGACCAGCGAAGAATTTCTGTCTCGATAAACGGTATACCTCAGAATGATCCTGAAGATCATAATGTTTACTGGCTTGATTTTCCCGATCTTCTTGCCAGCACTGAATTGATCCAGGTTCAAAGAGGAGCAGGTTCCGGAGTTTTTGGTTATCCGGCAATCGGTGGTTCAATAAATCTTATTACGTCTTCTTTTACTGACAAACCTCAGCTTGAACTATCAGCTTCTTATGGTTCTTATGTAACAAAAAAATATTCTGCCTCTTTTTCTAGTGGATTGATCGATCAGAAATATGCCGTTTACGGTAAGCTTGGTCAAATAAGAAGTTCCGGTTATAAGGATAAAACCTGGGTAGATTTTAAATCCTATTTTCTCTCGGCAGTCAGATATGATGAAAACTTTACAACTCAGTTTAATTTCTTTGGCGGACCAGTTGCCGATGGCCTGGGCTATACAGGTGTTGCAAAGTTTGCACTTAAAGGTAAAGAACTTAGAAAGAAAAACTATTCTTATTGGGAGGCTGATGAAAATGAATACATATATACTCTGGACAGAAGACCGGATGAAATTGAAAATTTTTCACAGCCGCATTATGAACTCTTGAACGAATGGAAAATAAATGAAAAATTGAAATTCAATTCTGCATTATTTCTTGTAACGGGTAAAGGATTTTTTGATTACGATGGTTCGTGGGCAATCCCTGATTTTGGTTACGATGATTACTTCAGATTAAAACAAAATGGATTTCTGCCTGACTCAGCTTATGGACCAACAAATGCACTAATTCGTGCACAGGTTGAAAATACACAGTACGGCTGGATTCCAAGATTCAGTCTTGAGCATAAAAACGGTGTGCTGTTTTTTGGTGCAGAACTAAGAAAACATAGATCAATTCACTGGGGAGCAATAAATTATGCGCAAGGTCTTCCACCCGGAGTTACAAAAGATTATCACTACTATTATTACCGCGGCGGGAAAGATATTGCAAGCGCTTTTGTTCATGAATCATATAATTTGAATGAACATTTCAATCTGCTTGGTGAAATACAATTTGCTTATCATAACTATTTACTTTATGATGAAAAGTATATCGGTACAGATTTTTCGGTAAATAATCTTTTTGTAAATCCGAGATTTGGAATTAATTATAAACCAACAGACAATTCAAATATTTTCTTTTCGTTTGCAAGAGTATCCCGTGAACCAAGATTAAAAGAATATTATGATGCTGCAGAGTCAAGCGGCGGAGCAGTTCCCCAGTTCAAATTGAATTCAGATGGAACATATAATTTTAATGGGCCTCTTGTAAAACCTGAAACCATGAACGATTTTGAATTAGGCACGTCAATTAATGGAGCACATTATTCATTTACGCTTAACTTGTTTTATATGCTTTTCAATGATGAAATTGTGAAAGACGGGCAGGTTGACCGTTTTGGACAGCCGACAACAGGTAACGTTGACAGGACAGTGCATCTCGGAGCAGAGTTTTCTGCAATTATAAAACTATTGAATGATAGGATTGAATTATTCGGGAATACAACAATAAGTCAAAATACAATCGAAGAAGGAAAGTTTTTTATTGACGAAAATAATTCAATTGATGTGAGTGGCAACAGGATTACCGGCTTCCCTGATTTTCTTGCCAACTTTGGTATTACTTATAATGATTTGGGATTTTATTTTAGATTATCAGGAAAATATGTTGGGAAATTTTATTCTGATAACTATGATGATAATCTTGGAAGTTATCTTCAGCAATTCGTCGGATTTGTTGATTATTCAGATAATATCAACGATGCATATTTCGTATCAGATTTTTTTGCCAGCTACGAATTCAATTTGCTTGAAGCAACTACTCCGTGGAAAGTTTATATCCAGGTTAATAATATATTTAATAACTTATATTCGGCAAACGCAATCGGAAAAGAATTTTTCCCGGCAGCCGAGCGAAATTGGTTAGCAGGATTGCAGGTCGGATTATAGTAATAAATTCGTAGCACAGATTAATAATCTGTGCTACAAGGGATAAAAAATTGAAAAAATGTATCATACTCGCGAACGGAAAATCTCCTAAGAAAAGTGTAATTACTTTTTTCGGAAAGAATGGTTTTAAAACTATTATTTGTGCCGACGGTGGAGCAAATTCAGCTTTAAAATTGGGAATTACTCCGGATTTTATTATCGGCGATCTGGATTCTGTTTCAAGCAAAGCTTTGAAATCATTCAAATCCAAATCAAAAATTATTAAGATAAAAAGACAGAACGACACCGATGTGGAAAAGTGTTTGAAGTTTGCAATTAAGTCAGGTTACAATGAAGTAGTTTTAATGGGAGCAACAGGGGACAGGCTCGACCATACATTTTGCAATCTAGGAATTGTTTTAAAATTCTTCTATAAAATAAAAATCATTCTAATTGCTGAAAATTCTATGCTAATTCCTTATAAAGGTAATGTCAAATTGAAAACTGTTCCCGGTGAGACAATCTCAATTTATGGAATTGACTCAAAAACAAAAATCACGTCGGCAGGATTGAAGTATTCGCTCAAAGATGATTCTTTACCATTTGGTGAAAGAGAAAGTACAAGTAATGTTGCAGAAAAAGAAACTGTTAAACTTAAGATTAAAGGGGGAATAATTTTTGTTATTCGTGATTTTAATACAATAAAGAAAAATAATCTTTTTCAGTCAGTTATTTTGGGAAATAATTTCCCCCGCAAATGAATCTTTCCTCAACCGATATTTTAATAATAATTTTATTCTTTGCCGGAATTCTTTTAATCGGTTTTTATACAAGTAGAAAAACTACTTCAGAAGCAGACGATTATCTTCTTGCCGGCAGGAAGATCGGACTTTTTCTTTTCATACTTACAAATGTTTCTACCTGGTACGGCGGAATACTCGGAGTAGGGGAGTTCACATACCGTTATGGGATTGTTAGCTGGTTTACACAAGGATTACCTTACTATCTTTTTGCTTTTTTGTTTGCAATATTCTTTGCAAAAAAAATAAGAGAAGCTTCTTTATTCACAATTCCAGATAAGCTTTCCGAAATTTACGGAAAGAAAGTTGGGATGCTCTCGGCTGTAATTGTATTTATCCTTGTTTCTCCTGCTCCTTATTTACTGATGACAGTAAGCCTGCTTTCATATCTTTTTCAGATTCCTGTAATTCTTTCAATTTTAATTGCTTTGGTTTTATCCATCGCATATTTGCTCAAAGGTGGATTTAAGTCAAATGTTTTTGTCGATTCGTTCCAGTTTTTTGTGATGTTTGTAGGGTTTATTGCCGTGGTGATTTTTTCTTTAAATCAGTTTGGCGGTTTTAAATTTATCTCAGATTCAGTTCCAACTGAGCATCTTGATTTATCCGGTGGAATGCCGGTTACTTATTTGATCGTCTGGTTCCTTATTGCATTGTGGACTTTCGCTGATCCGGGATTTCACCAGAGATGCTACGCAGCAAAATCCGGAAACGTTGCAATGAAAGGAATAATAATTTCAATTTTCTTCTGGGCTTTGTTTGATTTTTTAACAACAATAACCGGACTTTTTGCAAAAGGTGTTCTGCCGGATATTCAAAACCCCGTGCTCGCTTTTCCCAAATTCGCTGATGAAGTGCTGCCAGTCGGACTTAAAGGAATTTTCTATGCGGCATTGTTTGCAACAATACTTTCAACACTCAACAGCTTTCTGTTTTTAAGTGCAACTACAATCAGTCGTGATTTTATTTTTAAATTTAAAAAATTTAATGACGTATCAAAATTAAGAAACTTTACGATTGCAGGATTAATAATTTCCGGAATTCTTGCAGGAGTTTTAGCTTATACAATTCCTTCAGTTATAGAAATATGGTATACGATTGGTTCTTTGTTTATACCGGGAATAATTCTTCCGGTTGTCAGTGCTTATTACCCAAAACTGAGAGTAAGCAATAAAATAATTTTGATAGAAATGATTGCTGCGGTACTTTCAAGCGTTTTCTGGTATTTTGTAAGAAATTATTTCTCAAACATTTCTTTTGTAAATGAAATAGAGCCGATGCTTGTAGGGCTGATTGTTTCTTTGGGAATACATTTTGGCACAATTTTAAACAGGTTAAATTCAAACGGTTAATCACGTTTACTTCACGTTTGGATTGATAATTCATTTTTTGATGATTATTATTAATTTAATAATTAAATAATATGAGGTTTTTAATGCCTGCAACTATGAATTTGGATCTTGAGCAAATTAAATCTTTAATTACACAATTCAGTACTGAAGAAAAAATAGAACTGTCAAAATATTTAGATAAGCTCACCTTAAAAAACAGGTTTGAAAAATTTTTTAAGTCACTTAATGAAATCCCTATCTCGTTTGATGATATTACGAAGGAGGTTGAGAGTGTAAGAGAAGAGTTGCATAAATATCATTCCAATAAATCTTAATGAAGATACTTATTGATACTAACATCTGGATAAGCGTTTTTATCAACAATGATTTCCAATATTTTGTAAAGAAAATTTTAGAAAATGATGTAAGGATTATTTCCTCTGCCCGTCAAATTGAAGAAATATCAAAAGTACTGGCAAAACCTAAACTCACTGATTTTATAGATAGAAATCTTATATCTGAATTCTTAATGTTGTTCTTAAAATCTGTTGAAATTGTTGAAAGTAATGTGACAATTAATGCTTGCAGAGATGCAAAAGATAATTTTATTCTGGAAGCAGCAGTAAGTGGTAAGGCTGATTTTATTCTAACAGAAGATCAAGATTTACTTGTATTACATCCTTTTAAAGAAATAAAAATTCTAACCATGAAAAGTTTTTATCAATATCTGAAAATCAAATAAGCCTGCCTTTATCAGTAAGTTTCATTCGTACTATATTCCTGGAAGAACTTTATCCATTTTCTGTGCTTATTATCCTATTTACAAACCTCTTAGGTTTGAACTTAAAATACCAACTAAAATAATTTTAGTTGAAATGATAGTTACTGTTTTTTCGAATTTTGTTTGGTATTTTACAAAAAATATTTTTGTAAATGTCCCCTTTATGAGTGAGAACGAACCGATGTTTGTAGGTTTGTTTTTTGCTGTTGTAATTCACTTCTGTTATTTGTTTACTCACAAATAAATATTTACTTCCTGAAAGTATTTTTCTAAAATTTAGTTTAATTATTACTTATTATATTTTGTTTCTTTACGTAGTGGTCACATTATCGTAAACTTTATAAATCAAAGCATATAGAGAATAATATGAACAAATCCAAAATAAAAAATACTTGGAATTATATTAAAGATTTCTTTAGACCAAAAAATCTTATTTTAACAACAACACTAATAGGAGCAGCAATATTCCCAAAAGAAGCATACGCACAATCAGGACAAGCACACCTACACGGGAAAATCACGGGCGGAACAACAACAATAGGAATAGAAAACGTTGAAGTAAAGTACAAACAACTAACTCCAAACATAGACTCAATAATCACAAACACAAACAACAACGGAGAATACGAATTCTCAATAACAGACGTACAAGACGAACAAGAAACAGAAATACAAGACCTAATCAACTTCTACACAAATTGACTTTAAATAGATGTAAAAAACGCAAAAACATTCAAAATATACAACATTCTAGGACAACTAATGAAGAACAAGAAATAAAACAAAACAACATAACACCACAATTAAACAATCTGGCAAGTTGAAACTAAAAAAATGGTTATACTTAAGTAGAGTAAGGGTTTGATTAGGAGTAAGATTAAGATTTAAGTCAAATTCTTTTCATCAAACTTACATTTTTATGCAACCTAATCATTAAAAAGTGTTGATAGTTACGATAAATGAGTTTACTTTTAAATTCAATAAATGATTAACAATTTATAAGAATCAAAGAAATGACAATTATAAAAACTAAGAAACACGTTAAGATTATTCACAAAGATTGGGAAATGCTAAAAAAAAATCCTGTATTAAGTGACACAATCGAATTGCTGGAGGATATTTCGGATCTGGAAAAAGCAAAAAAAACCCGGGGGAAAAGTACAAGCATTGAACAATATCTGAAAAAGCGTGGCTTATAAAATACTAATTAAACCACCTGCAGCTAAAGATCTCGACAGCTTGCCGGACAAAGAAGTTAAAAAAGTACTCACTCATATATCTCAATTAAGCAATGAACCGCGTCCTGTTGGAGTGCAAAAGTTGACTGATAAAGAAGGATATAGAATACGTTCAGGAAAGTATAGGGTTCTTTATGAAATTGATGATAAGACGCAGAGAGTGATGATATACAGAATTAAGCATAGAAAAGATGTTTATAAAAAATAGTTACAGCACTTTTTCTTTCTTTTAATCTTTACTTTTCTTTTTGTGAATTAAAGATAATAGAACCGAAAACGTTAGTATAACAAGAATAATTATTAAGGAATAATCAGTCGGAATGTGAAAGAAATCGGAAGTAAGCATCTTAACGCCCACATAAAATAAAATTATTGCCACCCCATATTTTAAGTAAACGAAAATATCCACAAGTGCAGCGAGCGCAAAGTATAGAGCCCGCAAACCGAGTATTGCAAAAATGTTCGAAGAAATAATTATAAAAGTATCTTTTGTAATTGCAATTATTGCAGGAATTGAATCAACTGCAAATACAATATCAGAAGATTCTATCAAAAGAAAAGTGAGAAATATTGTAGTCGCAAATTTTTTCCCTTCCTTAGTAATAAAAAATTTTTTCCCGCTGTAATCTGAATCAAAATTCATATACCGCTTTGCCAGTCTTACAAGCCAGTTATGTTCCACATCAATCTTTTGTTCGCCGCCGAATGCCATTTTGTAGGCAGCATAGAGTAGAATCAATCCAAACACATAAATTACCGGCTCAAACAGGTTTACTAAACCAACGCCAGCTACAATAAATATTATTCTGAAAACAATTGCACTAAGGATTCCCCATTTTAAAACATGTGGCTGATTCACAGGTTTTATGTGCATTACTTCAAAGATGAGGAGGAATACGAAAAGGTTATCGAAAGATAAAGTTCTTTCGATAATATAGCCTGTCAGGAATTCAATTGCTTTTGCTTTGCCGAGGTTATAATAAATAAAAACATTAAACAGCAGGGCAACAACAGTCCAGATTGTACTCCAGACTAAGCTGGATTTTAGTGATATCTTTTCATTACGGCGTTCGCTCAGATAAAGATCAATAAAAAACAGGATAGCGACAATAACCCAGAATACAATCCAATCAATTAATTCTCTTTGCACATAAATCAGATTTTATGGTAGTAGAATTGCTGCAGCGATTACTGTTGTCCATAGTCCGTTTTTATCACCCTGTGCAGATTGTGTAATATTAAATGTACGAACTATTTTGCCAGACATTTTATACTGGTCTTCTCTTTCGTTCCAGTCAACATCTGCATTAAATTCAATTCCAAGAGTTGTAGCCAGCATTGTTGCTGCAAGATCTTCTGCGTATTCACCCGCGACTTTCTCTGTCTGACCAAAAGGATGATGTTCGGATAAATACCCATAGGCATTTTTATCTGTCGGTAATGCAACTCCGAGTGAAGCAGCAATTAATCTGTTTGGTTCATTGGTTGCATTTCTTGCAATTACAGCGTGTACAATTTGTCCGGGTTCAATTTCTTTCATTCCTTCATCAACTGTAATTCTTTTGCAGTTTGTAGGGAAAATACTGCTTACCGAAACAAGATTGCACATCTCAATTCTTGCCATCCGTAAAGCTGATTCAAAAGAAGTTAAATATTCTTTGCTTCGTCCAACACCCTTTGTGAAAAATATTTTTGTAGGCCTGTACAATTTATTCTCTCCTTTATTTACTTAATTAATTTAATAAATTTTCTTTTACCAACTTTTAGCACCATATTGTTTTTTAATGAAATTACGGCATCGAATTTTTCAATTTTTTCCCCGTCAATCGAAACTCCACCCTGAATTACTAATCTTTTAGCTTCGGATTTTGTTGGAGCGAAGTTAGCTTTTAATATCAGATCAAGAATATTAATCCTGTCAGTTGTATCTATTTTAAGTTCAGGAATATTGCCCGGCACTTCTTTTTTAACAAATATCTGATCGAATTCTTCTTCAGCTTTTTGAGCGTCTTCAGCATTGTGATACATTTTTATAAAAGTCTTTGCAAGTCTTCTTTTAATATCACGCGGATTAACATTTTTATCTTCAAGCTGTTTTTTTATTTCTTCCAATTCCGATGAAGAAACATCAGAGGCAAGTTCAAAATAAATATAAATCAGATTATCAGGAATTGATAGAGTTCTGCCAAACATTTCTTTAGGTGAATCTGAAATGCCGATATAATTATCATAAGATTTACTCATCTTTTCAACGCCGTCAGTTCCAACAAGCAGAGGCATTGTTAAAATAACCTGCGGTTCTTGTCCCTGTTCTCTTTGAATATCTCGTCCTACCAGTAGATTAAATTTTTGATCTGTACCTCCAAGTTCAACATCACTGTTTATAGCCACAGAATCCATTGCCTGGGCGAGAGGGTATAGGAACTCGTGAATGCTGATTGGTTCACCGGCTTTAAATCTTTTTGTGAAATCATCACGTTCAATCATCCTTGCTACGGTGTATTTGCTCGCCAGTTTTATAACATCTTCAAAGCTCATTTTGCTAAGCCATTCCGAGTTATAAACTATTTTTGTTTTTTGTTTATCAAGAATTTTTGAAGCCTGCTCGAAATACGATTCGCCATTAATTCTGGTTTCTTTTAGAGAAAGAGCAGGGCGGGTTGCATTTCTTCCTGAAGGATCGCCAATCATTCCTGTAAAATCGCCAACAATTAATATTGCCCGGTGTCCGAGTGATTGAAACTGTGCCAGCTTACGAAGCACAACCGAATGACCGATATGCAGATCAGGACGGGAAGGATCACATCCAAGTTTTATATTTAGCGGTTTGTTTTCTTTAAAGGATTTTTCTAACTTTTTGATTAATTCATTTTCGGGAATTATTTCGCTTGCACCTCTTTTTATGAGGTCCATTTGTTCTGCAATAGGAGGAAATTTTAATTTTGTCATTTTATTATTGTAATGTCATTGCGAACGAAGTGAAGCAATCTTTCGGCAAACAGATTGCATCTTCCCAATAAATCAGGACTAGTAAAGATGTTATTAAGTTAGTACTTAATTCTTCTTTCCTGTTCTCTTTCAAAATCTTTTTTGGCAATATCTCTTCGTTTATCATAAACTTTTTTACCTTTTGCCAAAGCCAGTTCAATTTTCACTTTTCCGTTCTTAAAATATAATCTAAGAGGAATTAATGTTAATCCTTTTTCATTAATTCCACCAATTAATTTTCTGATTTCACTTTTATTTAAAAGTAGCTTCCTGTCTCTTATCGGATCGTGATTGTTAATATTTCCCTGAGTATACTCATTTATGTGAGCACCAATAAGCCACACCTCACCATTTTTTATCTTACCGTAGCTATCAACAAGATTAGCTTTCCCTTGTCGTAACGATTTAACTTCTGTACCAACTAAAACAATTCCAGCTTCATAAGTTTGAATGATTGCATATTCGTGACGTGCTTTGCGGTTTACAGTTATGTTTTTCTCTTGTTCCTTGTCTGGCATATTCTCAAAAAATCAAAAACAAAAATTACCTTAATTGAACTTAAATGCAAGAAGCAGGGCAGAAGCATTTTTAAATAATGAAGGACTGAAACAATTATAAAATCAATGTTCAAAATTATTTCATAATATTTTCTTTGGTACATTTCACCTCAAATACATCAACGTTAATAATACATTATTAACTCCATTCATTATTCTAAAAAATAATATTTGATATTTTATTATATATATTTAGATTTAATCTTAATAATAATAATCTTATTTATTCTCAAATAACAAAAGGAGCATAGAGTGCAAAAATTAACTTTATTCATCATTTTTATTATTATTTTACTTTCAATTAGTAATTCTTTAGCTGACAGAAGATATTTTGGAAGATCCTATCTCGCTTACACTTTACCAGCCGGTGGCTTTGAACTTGAAGTATGGAATACAGGTAGAATCGGAAAGGATATGGGATACTATTACAGGTTTCAACCGAGATTTGAATTTGAATATGGCGTAACTGACAGGCTTTCTACATCATTGTATTTTAATTTTGACCAGGTCACTTCACAGCAAAATTCATTCAACTCCAAACCATTTGGTTTTTCTTCCACTTCACTTGAACTAAGATATCGTTTAACTAATCCCGGAGAAATTTTTATAGATCCTGCGCTCTATTTTGAATTTGCTTATGGTGGAGATGAGCTTGAATATGAATCTAAATTAATTCTTTCCCGCAGATTTGAACATTTTGTAACAACATTAAATATTAATTCAGAAATAGAAAGAGAATTAATTGAAAGTGAAAATGAATCTGTTTTTGAATTAACCGGTGGAGTGATGTATGAAGTAACGCCGGTTATTGCCCTGGGAGTAGAATTCAGGCACCACAGAATTTTTGAAGATATTTATGAAGAGGAAGAAAGCAATGCAACATTTATCGGTCCATCATTTAATTTCCAGGGGAGTAGTTTTTATCTTACATTTAATTTTCTTGCACAGGTTGCAGGAAGCCCTTCCACAAAAAACAATTTAGACCTAGCTCATCATGAACAATATGAATTCAGAACAATTGTTGGTGTAGAATTATAATGAAAATTAGCATTTCAGTTTTAATCCTTTTTATTATAATCTTTTCTTGCAGTACCGGATATCTGGTTGATATGAATGAACCAACTAAATTTCCTGAGGGAAGAAATTTGTTTGTTTCTAAATGCAACGGGTGTCATAAATATCATAATCCAACTGAATTCACTAAATCTAAATGGGATTCGATTTTAATACCTATGAAAAGTAAAGCAAAGCTATCTGAAAAAGAGAAAACTTTAATTCTTAGCTGGATATCAGAAAAAATAAATAATGATACTTTAAAAGATGAACTATCCTATTAAATAAAAAAGGATAACAAATAAATTGTTATCCTTTTCAAAATATTTTAACTATAATAAGTGGGTTTATTGACAATCGGTATCCATCAGCAATTCATCCCAGCAATGCTGATCCGGGTTTCCAAAATGAAGAGGATCATTAACGCTACCAAAATGATTTTCATAATTCCAAACTATGTCTGTTAAGTTTGAATTTTTCTGACTCCAGATTTTATAAAAACGGTTGTAGGTAACATCAGTAGTTTTCCCATATTGTATATACGAACCATTATCAGGATCAGATGGAATTATATTTGTGTATTTTACGAGTGCCGTGTTTTGTTCTACATTTCTCTCCCATTCAATAAATATAAACGGTTTAGGATCTGCGGGGTCCATATTCAAAGTCCAGGTTCCTTCAGTTGCCGGAAGATTTGAAGTACCGGTGAACCATTCAAAGTCTGTATATTCTCCTGTTTTCGTTAGCAGCATTCTCCAATCTACACCATCAGCATTTGGTTTACCATAAAGTTTTGCGGTATGCAAAACGCCGACTGCATTGAAGTTGTATGACCAAAGCCAGGAACCATCACTCTGTAAAACAGGTTGATGATTAAATGCTTCTGCAAATGCTGCTACCGGAATTGCAAGAGTAACTGTAACTAATGAATTCCAGTAATGAACGTTTAAAGCAGCCCATCCCCAATTCTGATATGTAGCAACTGAATTTTTAGGAAAAGGTCCGATTGTAGATGTATCCGGGAATTCTGTAAAATCCATTACCATTGTGTTTGTAGGAGGAACAGTTGGAGCACTATCTTCGGGATTAACAACATCTTTACAGGCCTGAAAACAAAAAAGCAGAGAAATTATTATTAACACCGAAAATCTTTTTAATTTAATTTTTGTCATCATTTTCTCCTTATAAATTAATACTTACTATTTACTAAAAAATGATGTATGAATTTCGCAATAATTATGCCTTTGGGAGGCTTTTTAATAGTTGAATTTATAGCTGAATATTAGACATTCAGGATGATTGTAATTTCATCTCTTTCAAAATTACCTCCGAATATCTATTTTTCTGCCGTTCTTTATTTCACAGAGGGATAAACTTTTGCACACCAGGTTTTCACTTATTTTTTTTCTATTTCTGATTTTTTCTGCTTTTGCAATTTCGCAGGAGTTTTCAGTTCAAAAAGTTGAGCCGCCAAACTGGTGGATAGGAATGGAGTGGGATACACTCCAACTAATGTTTTACGGAAAAGACATTCAGTCTGCTGATGTTTCAATCAATTCGGATAAAATTCTAATCACAAAAAAATATCATACTAAGAATCCGGATTATCTCTTTCTTGATTTGGTAATTCCTGATGACGTAGAAGAAGCTGAATATATATTTAGCTTTAAAAAGGGTAGTCAGAATTATGATTTTTCTTATCCTTTTTTAAAAGAGAAAATGATCCAGATTCTCATCAAGGTTTTAGTAATGATGATGTTATCTACCTGATTTTCGCTGACCGTTTTTGTGATGGAGATCCTTCAAATAACACAATTGATGATTCACTTGATGAATTTACTTCTGCTGATTTAGATGGTCGAAAAGGGGGTGATATCAAAGGAATAATTTCTAAGCTGGATTATCTTAAAGAACTTGGAATTACTTCAATCTGGATTACACCAATGATTGAAAATAATATGTGGATGAGTTATCACGGCTATGCTGCAACTAATTTATATAAAATTGATCCCCGGTTTGGTAGTAATGAACTTTACAAAGAATTAGTAAGAAAAGCTCACAATAAAAATTTGAAAATTATTCTCGATCACGTGAGCAACCATATCGGGATAAATCATCCTTGGATAAAAAATTTGCCGATGGATGATTGGATCAATGGGACACCCGAAAATCATTTACCTGCTTCTCATGATAAAATGTCCTTCCTCGATATTCACAGTGATAGCATTGTGATTCAGCATCTGCAAAAAGGCTGGTTCACCGATTATATGCCTGATTTAAATCAGCAGAATGATTTTGTAAAAAAATATTTAATTCAGAATACTATATGGTGGATCGAATATTCCGGACTTGATGGAATCAGGGAGGACACGTATCCATATTGTGATCAAAAATATCTTTCTGAATGGGCGAATGCGATTTTAAATGAATATCCACAATTGAATATTGTTGGAGAAATCTGGCAGGGTACACCTTCAATTATTTCAGGCTATCAATCTCATTCTCCGGTTCGTAAAAATAATTTCGATTCGAACCTTCCTGTTGTTACGGATTTTGCTTTGAGTGATGCTATAAGAAATTATCTCAGTGGAGAAAAAAACTTTTATCCTGTTTATGAAACTCTTTGCCAGGATATTGTTTATTCAAATCCGGAAAATCTTTTAGTCTTTTTTGATAACCATGATATTGAACGTGCAATGTTTGTCGCTAATGGAAACATTAAAAAATTTAAACTTGCTTTAGAATTAATACTTTTTACCAGAGGAATTCCAGCTATCTTTTATGGAACAGAAATAGGAATAAAAGGCGGGGAAAAACACGGTGAATTGCGCCAGCCATTTCCCGGTGGATTTTCTGATGATGAAAGAAATGCTTTTGCAGAAGAAGGTAGAACTCAGAAAGAGAATGATATTTATAATTATTTAAATGAGTTATTAAAATTAAGAAATAAATATCCGGCTTTATCAAAAGGAAAATTGAATCACTTATTAGCGGATGATGATCTTTATTGTATAATTAAAACATTGAATGATGAAAAGATTATGATTTTGATGAACACTGGTGAAAATGAACTTCCCCTTAACACATCAATGTTAAAAATGATTATTCAAGATGCTGATTCAATTATAAATTTAGAATCTCATCAGGAAATCAGTTTGCACAATGATGAAGAATTAAAACTCAAAGGATATTCATCTGAAATTTATCTTGTTAAATAAAATAATCATCTAAACTTATTCCGGAATTTTTATGCTCGAAATTCAAAAAAAACTTACCAAAACTTTTTACGCAATTCTTGCATTGCCGGCAACTGCAATGGGTTTTGCATTATCAGTTCAGATATCTGCATTGAGCTGGATTTTAAGTTCAAAGTACGGACTTGAAATACACGACGTTGGACTTGTCTGGGCTGCAGGTCCGGTTGCAGGAATTCTGGGACAGGTAATTGTTGGTTTGATAAGTGATAACGTTTGGTTCTGGAAGGGAAGAAGACGCCCTTTCATTTTTATTGGTGGATTTCTTGCAGCATTGATGCTATTAGCTTTGCCGAATATAGATATAATTAGTACCTCTATGGGTTTTAATGGAATTCTTGGAGTTGCAATTGCAGTAGCTTTAACTCTCGATCTGGCAATCAACATAAGTTTTAATCCAACAAGATCTATTATTGCGGATGTAACTCCTGAAGGAGTTGAAAGAACAAAAGGTTATACCTGGATGCAGACTATTTCCGGAACGTTTGGAGTTTTAGCTTATGTAATAGGTGCAGTCTGGAATAATTATCTATTGATTTATGTAGGAGTAGGATTAGTATTTGTTCTTTCAATCATACCAACTCTTTTTATTGAAGAGCCGAGGAAACTAAAAAATTCTGACGACGGTGATTCAAATGGCGAAAAGCCTAAAACATCTTTTAGAGAAATATTAAATAACATTCAACC
The DNA here is from genome assembly GCA_963715745.1 of uncultured Ignavibacteriales bacterium. Taxonomy (GTDB): domain Bacteria; phylum Bacteroidota; class Ignavibacteria; order Ignavibacteriales; family Ignavibacteriaceae; genus CAWGJF01. Next base: position 2,576,925 of record OY970271.1, on the reverse strand, counting down.
ACTTTGGGGATTTTTACTTTATGCAGTTTATGCTATAGTTGGAAGAATGTTAAACTACGAACCTGATCATTACTATGTTGAACTTTTTTGTTTTCTTGTAACTATCATTTTCATTCTTAAAGTAATTCTTAAAAATGTTGATTCACTTTCTAAAAAAGAAGCTGGAATAGTTGGATTTAAAAAAGTTCTGGCTGCACATTCATTTACCTGGATTGGAATTCAGACTATGTTTGTTTATATGTTCGCTTATGTTCAATATAAAGTATATGGATTCACTGACGGAAGCGTGATTAATGAGGCTACAAATATTGAAATGGGAAGAATTGTTTCAATCAGCTTTTTAATTTTGAATGCTGTCGGAGCGATACTTCCTGCATTTGTTCTTGAGCCGATCACAAGGAAAATAGGAAGAGTAAAAACGCACGCAATTTGTATTTCCACAATGGCAATTGGTTATACGGGAATTCTTTTCTTCGGTTTCACGCCAGTAATGATATACATTTTAATGGGTGTACTTGGAATAGGTTGGGCTTCAACTATAAGTCTGCCGTTTGCAATTATGTCACAAAAAGTTGATCAGGCAAAAATGGGTTTGTTTATGGGACTATTTAATCTTGCGGTTGTACTTCCGCAGCTTGTTGCAAGTTTTGGAGTAGGACAGGCTGTAAGCAAGGCAGATGATAAAAGTCTCATTTTTATAATAAGTGCTTTCACCCTTGCAGTATCCGCAATATTATGGTTTATGGTTAGGGAGAAATTTGTTCCTGAAGAAAAAACAGCTTCCTGAATAATTTAACAAATGCATTTTGTTCTTCTTACAATATTCTGCTCTACCAGCATTGCTTTAATTTTAAAATACAGCGATGTAAAAAAAGGTGAGACAATTGTTTTACTTGCTGCTAACTATTTAATTGCATCTATTATTGCTTTTATTTCTCTTATCCTTTTTAAAAATCCACTTTTCACATTTCAGACATTTTTCTTTGGAATGTTTCTAGGTTTGCTTTTTGTGCTGTCGTTTTTTGTTTTTGCAAAGGCAATTGGTCTGGCAGGAACAGGACTTGCAACAACAACTTCCAGGTTATCGGTTGTTATTCCAATTTTACTTTCAATAATTATTTACAATGAAACTCCCAATGAATATCATTTATTAGGAATCATTCTCACTTTTATCACATTTATTCTTTTTTATTTTTCGATAAGAGGAAATAGGAAAGAGGGAGACGGGTTTAAAAAATATATAATATTGATTTTAGTTTTTGTCGGGATTGGTTTTAATGATTTTGCAATGAAGATATTTAAGAACTGGAGGATGTCTGATGAAGAACCTTATTTTGTATTTTTCATATTCACCTTTGCATTTTTCTTCTCCTCAATGTTTATTCTTCTAAAGAAAATAAAACCAGAAACCCACACTATTTTTACCGGATTAATAATGGGAATTCCAAATGTGTTTAGTACAATATTTTTACTTGCAGCACTTGCAATCCTGCCGGGAATAATTGTTTATCCATTAATGAATGTTGGAGTTATAGTAGCAACAACTTTGCTGGCTTTTATTTTCTGGAATGAAAAGCCTGATAAGTTTGGAATTGCAGGGTTAATTGTTGGTATAGCAGCTATCGTATTTTTGTCAATTAAGTAACTACTTTTCCTTCACCTCATCTACATCATCAACAAACATTACCATAAAACCGGCTGCAATCATTGAAATTCCACCAAGTACAAGTGCATAAATTGCTTCGCCACCTACAACACTTCTTACAAAAAAACCGAGAATGCTTGCTGCAGTTATTTGTGGAATAACGATAAAGAAATTAAATATACCCATATAAACTCCCATCTTTTCTGCAGGAAGAGAACCCGCAAGAATTGCGTAAGGCATCGCAAGTATCGAAGCCCAGGCTAAACCAATTCCCAGTTCAGAAACAAGAAGAAGGATCGGATCTTTAATTAGGTAAAAAGATGCAAGTCCCAAACCACCGCAGATAAGACTTATCAAATGAACTTTTTTTCTTGTAAATTTTTTAGCAAGAATAACCAGCACAAATGCCATCACAGCAGCAAAACCATTATAGACAGCCATTAATACACCAACCCAGTCTGCTCCTTCGTTGTAAAGTGATGAAGTTGTGTCGGTTGCATTATAAATATGATGAGTAACTGCGGGGGTTGTGTAAATCCACATTGCAAAAAGTGCAAACCATGAGAAGAATTGAACAACAGCAAGCTGCTTCATTGTCTTTGGCATATTGTTAAGATCATTCAGAACTACAACAAAACCATTTTTAGTCTTATTTGATTTTGTAAACCATCCTGCAATTATTTGCAGCAGACCAAAAATTGCGGCACCGACAAACAAAACGTAAAGTCCATAGTCAAAATTTCCTAAAGTGAAAGCAATAATTAATGATATTGCTGCGCCGATGATCAACCATATAAAACCCTGCTTTAAAAATTGTTCTGCAGGAACATGTCTTTGTGCCGCTCTTATTCTTTCAAAATCCAGTTGCTGATCTGCTTTTTGGTGTTCTTTTAATTCTTCAGGTGAATATTCTTTTGTTGAAAATACCGTCCAGGCAACAGCAAGAAAGAAAACAATTGCACCAATGTAAAATGAAAACTTAACTGAATCAGGAATTTCACCAGATCCGGCAGTGTTCGAAATATTAAACCAATTTGTCATCATATAAGGCAAAGCAGAAGCGACTACTGCTCCGATTCCTATGAAAAAACTTTGCATTGCAAAACCGGTTGTCCGTTGTTCTGATGGAAGCATATCACCTACAAATGCTCTGAATGGTTCCATCGAAACATTTATTGATGCATCCATAATCCACAACATTCCTGCTGCGATCCAAAGAACAGGGGAGTTAGGCATTGCAATCAAAGCAAGCGAAGCAAGTATTGCACCTGAAAGAAAATATGGCCTTCGTCTGCCAAGCCGGTTCCAGGTTTTATCGCTCATATGCCCGATAATTGGCTGGATAATCAAACCAGTAACCGGAGCAGCAATCCAAAGAATTGGAATTGCATCAATACTCGCTCCCAAAGTTTCAAATATTCTGCTTACATTTGCATTTTGAAGTGCAAAACCAAATTGAATTCCAAGAAATCCGAAACTCATATTCCAGATTTGTGCAAAGCTTAGTCGAGGTTTCATAAAAATCCCTGTTCTGTTTTTAGGGGAAAATTTCCAACAAATATGAATCTAAAATATTATGAAATTCGATGACATTATAAAACATATTGAAAATAATATTTATTCTGCACTGTTTTATACACCACCATTCTATAAAAAAAGTTATTCATATTTATTTACAGATCCATTTGAAATAATCCAGGTTAAAGATAAAAATGATCTTGAGCTTGCTCTTCATTTTCTCGATGACTATTCTGCAAAAAACGTAAAAGGATTTTGCCTGATTAATTATGAAGCTGGATATCTTTTTGAACCGAAGCTAAGTGATCTTTTTAAATCTTCAGATAAAAATGTTTTACAGTTATTCCTGTTCGATGATAAAAATGTTCAAAAGATAAAATCTAATGATATTGAAATAGTTTTTAAGCAGAAGAAGAATTATAAAATTTCATCTTTTGAATTAAACACAACAAAAAAGGATTTTATTTCAAATATTAAAAAAATTAAGAGGCAAATCAGATTTGGAAACACCTACCAGGTTAATTATACAATAAAAGGAAAATTTAAGTTTTCGAAATCACTATCTTCATTTCTGGCAAACCTTCTGTTCAATCAATCGGCAGAGTATTCATCTTTTATAAATACCGGAGATAATTTAATCCTTTCTTTTTCACCAGAACTATTTTTATCGATTAAAGGGAAAAATATTAAGTCGATTCCAATGAAAGGAACCGGCAAAAGAGGATTTGATTTAATAAGTGATCTGTCGAATCATTATAATCTTCAAAAGAGTGAAAAGAACCAGGCGGAAAATGTGATGATAGTTGATATGATCCGGAACGATTTGGGGAAAGTCTGCAAAACAGGTTCAATAAAAGTTCCGGAATTGTTTTCAGTAAAAAGACTTGAATCACTTTTTCAAATGACAAGCACTGTTATAGGGAAATTAAAAAAAGATGTTTCATTAAGTCAGATTCTTCAAAACACTTTCCCTTGTGGATCAGTTACAGGTGCACCCAAAATAAAAACAATGGAAATAATAAACGATCTTGAGAAAGAAGAAAGAGGAATATATACAGGCAGTATTGGTTTGTTTACAAAAAGCAGAAAAGTTTTTAATGTACCAATAAGAACAATAACACTTGATAAAAAATCGGGCGAGGGTGAAATCGGACTTGGCAGTGGAATTGTTTGGGACAGCGATCCTGAAGAAGAATACAATGAAGTAATGCTTAAAAGTGAATTCCTTACAAAAGAAATTGATTACTTCGAATTATTTGAAACAATGAAAATAGAGAATAGTAGAATTTTGTTTTTCGAAGAACATCTTGAAAGATTAAAAAATTCCAGCGAATATTTCTTATTCAGGTTTGATGAAAAAAGTATAAAGAAAAAATTAAAAAAAATAGTTGAAATGAATTCCAATGGATTTTTTAAGTTAAAACTTCAGCTTGATAAATCAGGTGACTTTATAACAGAGATAACAAAATATCCATACCTTCCTTCAGAAATTAAAATAATGCTTTCAGAGAAAAGAATAGATCCCTTGGATAAATTTCAATACTTCAAAACTACAAATCGTAAAATGTATGAAGAAGAACTTGAAGCCTATAGTTCCGAGGGTTTTTTTGAAGTTATTTTCTTAAATAGAAATGAGGAACTTGCTGAAGGTTCATTTACAAATATCTTTATAAGAAAAAGAGATTTGTGGTACACTCCAACTTTAATTGCCGGAATCCTTCCGGGGATTTACAGGAATGAATTTATCAAGAAAACAGAGAGCATTAAGGAAATTCCGCTTCATATAAATGATTTGTATGAGGCTGATGAAATACTTCTAACAAATTCAGTCAGAGGCGAAATAAAAGTTGATGCAGTTTATTTTGATGAGCAGGAATTTAAAACTTTTGATTAATTTTAAATTGTTATTTCTTTCGAAAAAACCGATCTGATAATTTTTAATATGAAAAACAATAAAATTGACAAAACATCAAAAAGAAAAAAAGAACATATTGAATTGTGTTTAACTGATAAAGTTTCATTTAAAGATAAAACGAATGGATTTGAGTATTATGATTTCAAACATTACGCGATAACTGAAGTAGTTCCGGAAGAAATAAATTTTCAGACCAAATTTTTAGGGAAGAAAATTAATTTTCCTTTTTTGATCAGTTGCATGACCGGAGGAACGGTTGAAGCTGAAAGTATAAATGCAAAATTGGCTTTGGCTGCTGAACAGTTAAGAATTCCCGTAGGAGTCGGAAGCCAGAGACAGGCACTTGAAAATGATAATTTGATAAATACCTACAAAATTTTCAGGAAGAACGCACCAACTATTCCTTTGCTTGCAAATATTGGTGCAGCACAAACAATTCAGCAAAAAAATAATTTAATAAAATTGGTTGAAATGGTAGAAGCTGATGCACTTGCAATTCACATTAATCCTTTGCAGGAATTGCTTCAGCCTGAAGGTGAACCAAACTTTAAAGGATTATTAAAAAGTATAGCAAATGTTGTAAAGAATATTGGCGTGCCGGTTATTGTAAAAGAAGTTGGTTCAGGAATTTCTGCTGAAGCTGCAAAAAAATTATTGGAAACAGGTATTAAGGGAATTGATGTTGCAGGGGCAGGCGGTACAAGCTGGGCAGGAGTTGAAATTTTGCGAAGAAAAGAAAATTCAAAAAATATATTTTGGGATTGGGGTTTGCCTACAAGTTTTTGCATTAAAGAAATTTCCAAACTAAAGAAGAAATATAAATTTACATTAATTGGCTCAGGCGGAATAAATTCAGCAATTGATGCGGCCAAAGCTTTTGCTCTAGGCTCTGATTTAGTTGCCTCTGCCAGAATAATACTTCAGGAACTTGATAAAAAAGATGTTAATGGTGTTGTGGAATTAATTCAAAATTGGTTTTCAATAATCAGAAATGTTATGTTTCTTACAGGTTCTGCTAATTTAAAAGAATTCAGAAAAAATAAAATTATTCGAAAGGATTTTCTTTACTGATGTCCGATACTTCCGGATTTTATTCATCGTTATATAAAAAAGAAAAGAAGAAGATTGACAACATTCTTCATAAAGCATTTCTAAATAGAGAACCTATTTCTTTATATAAACCCGTCACTTATATTCTTGATGGTGAAGGAAAAAGAATTAGGCCTATGCTGGTTCTTTTGTCATCAATGGTCGTTGGTGGAGATTTCAAAAGTACTTATAATGCAGCAGCAGCAGTTGAAATGCTTCACAATTTTACTCTCGTTCATGATGATATTATGGATAACGCGACGAAACGCAGAAATAAAGTGACCTTGCATATTAAATTCGATTATAACACGGCATTGCTTGTGGGCGATAGCCTTCTTGCGGTAGCATATGAATATCTTTTAAAAGATTGTGATGGAAATGCTAAATTCATTTTAAGTTCCTTTACAAAAGGTCTTGTAGAAGTTTGCGAAGGTCAAAAAATGGATATGGAATTTGAAACTAAAAAGAATGTGCAAATTTCTGAATATATTTTAATGATAAAGAAGAAAACAGCTGCAATGGCTGAAATGTGTTGTAAAGTAGGTGCGGCGTTGGGTGGTGGAAACAAACAACAAATAAAAGCATTAGGAAATTACGGGCTAAATCTTGGAATTGCATTTCAGATTCAGGATGATTTGCTTGATATTACCGCCGAAGAAACAGAATTTGGAAAAAAAATTGGTGGCGATTTAATGGAAGGGAAAAAAACATTTTTGTTTATTCGTGCACTTGAAGAATCAAAGGGGAGTGACAGAGATATGCTGCTGAAGGTTATTAGAAATAAAGGAATTAGATCTAACCAGGTTAATAAATATAAAGAACTTTATATGAAACTTGGTGTCATTCAAGATGCAAGAGCGGAAATAAAGTATTATACTAAAAAGGCTTTAAACTCATTAAAAATAATTGATGAGGAACCTGGAAAAATGCTTCACTGGATGGCAGAATCACTTTTGCAGAGAACAAAATAATGATTGAAAAAACAGTAACAATTGTTAATAAAGCAGGATTACATACACGACCTGCGGCAACAATAGTTAAACTTGCTGCTAAATATAAATGTAATTTTTATATTGCCCGCGACGGAATGAGCATTAACGGCAAGAGCATTATTGGTGTAATGACTCTTGCGGCTGAAGAAGGTGCACAGCTTGAACTGACTTTTGATGGTGATGATGAAAAAGAAGCAGCTCAGGAAATTGTGGATTTTTTTGAAAGGGGATTTGACGAACTTTGAAATCTTTTAAAGAAATATATCGTGAAACTGATAATAAAATTTCCGGAATTGCAGCCGCTCCCGGAATCGTTGTGGGAAAAGTTTATTTATTTACAAAAGAAACTCTTCAGATTAATGGTGGAAATATTTCAGATGTTGGACAAGCAAAAAAAGATTTACAAGAAGCTCTTGCTAAATCAAAAAAGGAATTAACTAAAATTTTCTCCATTGCACGTCAGAAAATGGATGAAGTAAGAGCAGCAATATTTGAAGCTCAATTAATGATTCTTGATGATCCGATATTAATTGAAGCCATTGATAAAAGAATTGAAGAGGAAAAAAAGCAACCCGAATATATTGTTAATGATGAGATCTCAAAATATCAGGATAAAATGATTTTGTCGCACGAATCATATATGAAAGAAAGAGCACAGGATATAGAAGACATTAAGCAAAGAATTGTCAGAAATCTTCAGAAAAAAAGATGGGAATCAAAAATTAAAAAGGATGTTGTTGTTGTAACAGAATCATTAACTCCTGCCGATACAGTTCTGTTATCCCGAAATCGTGTTTTGGGTTTTGTCACTGATCATGGAGGATTAACTTCTCATGCGGCTATAATTTCAAGGTCATTAAATATTCCTGCTGTTGTTGGCACACAGACTGCCTGCCATAATTTTAAAGACGGTGATACAATTATTGTAGATGGTTTTCACGGTTATATAATTTATAAACCTACAGAAGAACAAATTGAATTCTTCACAAAGAAAAGAGAAAAACATCTTCAGCTTCAAAAAGAATGGGAGGAGCTAAAAGATCAGCCTGCCGTAACAACTGATGGAGTTGAAATAAAGCTTCAGGCAAATGTGGATGTAACAGGTGAAATCGATCTGGTTATAACAAGCGGCGCTGCTGGAATTGGACTTTACAGAACTGAGCACATTCTTGATGAGACAGGCGAGTTTCCGAATGAAGAAGAACAAACAAATATTTATACAAAACTTTCTTCAAGAATTTATCCGAAGGATGTAATCATTAGGGCGTTTGATATCGGAGGGGATAAGTTCAGACTTATGGAATATCATGAGCAAAATCCTTTTCTTGGATTACGCGGAATCCGGTTTTTGCTTGAGAACCAGGCATTGTTCAAAAGCCAGGTACGTGCAGTATTAAAAGCAAGCAGCAACAGGAACATAAATTTCATGCTACCAATGGTTTCAACTATTTATGAAATTCAGGTAACTAAAAAAATTATTGAAGAATGTAAAAATGAATTGGTAAATGAATCTGTAAAATTTGATAAAGATTTACCGGTTGGAATTATGATAGAAGTTCCTTCTGCTGCTGTTATGGCAAGAGAATTTGCTTCAGAAGTTGATTTCATAAGTATAGGTACAAATGATTTAATTCAATATCTGATGGCAGTTGACAGAACTAACGATCTTGTATCTGATCTTTACCAGGAATTCAGCCCGGTAGTTTTAAGAACTATTAAACATATAGTTGATGAAGCTGCGAATACACACAAACCCGTAAGCCTTTGCGGTGAAATGGCTGCAGATACACTTGCAATGCCTGTACTGATTGGACTTGGATTAAAGTTTTTAAGTATTTCTCCGGCAACTATTCCTTATGCAAAAAGAATAATCCGGAACATATCATATCAAAAAGCAAAAGAGCTTGCTGACCATTGTTTGGGATTGACAAACGAAAAAGAAATCCAGCAGGTTATTCAACAATTCTTTACAGATAATAACATTACAAGAACCAGAAATATAATTTAAAGAGATTATGAAAATTCAGGAATTAGTAAAAAAGCATGATCCTCAAAATCAGTTTAATGTTTTGAAGGAGTCTTATAAACAAATTGAAACTGCCTGGAATAATAAATATGATTTATCGAAGCTTGATGTAAGTAAAGTGAATAATATTATTTTATCAGGTTTGGGCGGTTCCGCAATCGGGGGTGATTTAATTGCCACCTACCTCAAAGATGATTTGAAGATCCCGTTAGTTGTAAACAGAAATTATTCACTTCCATTTTTTGCCGGTAAAAATTCACTGGTAATTATTTCATCTTATTCCGGAAATACAGAAGAAACGGTATCAGTTCTAAATCAGGCAATTGACAAAAAATGTAAAATTGTTTCTGTAACATCAGGTGGTCAGATAAAAAAGATTTCAGAAAAAAATAAAATTCCTGTTGTAGAAGTTCCATCTGGATTTCAGCCTCGTTACGCTTTGCCTTTAAGTTTCTTCTCAGTTCTGAAGATTCTTCAGGAATTAAAATTGACAGATATTGAAGATGAAAATGTTAAAAAAATAATTGAACTTTATAAATCCAAAGGGAAAGAATTTTCTTCAGATGAAAATCAGGCATTCCTGTTTGCTGAAAAACTCATTGGTTTTATTCCCGTTATTTACTCAATAGCCGATCTGAATTCTTCAATTGGTTACCGTTTTAAATGCCAGTTCAACGAGAACTCGAAATTACATGCCTTCCATAATATTCTGCCAGAATTAAATCACAACGAAATTATCGGCTGGGAAAGTTTTGCTGAGAAACAATTTGCAGCAAAAATTATTTTCCTTGAAGATGATTCCTGCCATCCGCAAATCAAAAAGAGAATTAAGATAACCTCCGAACTTGCATCAAAAAGCGGTGCTGAAGTGCTGACTTTAAAAAGCAATGAAGAAAATTTTAAGGTACGAATATTTGATTTGATTTATTTGTGCGATTGGATAACCTTTTATCTGGCGGTTGTGAGAGGATTAGATCCCTCGGAAATAAATTATATAAATGAATTGAAAAACAGGCTTTCCTGAGTTTCATTCAGCATATTCATCATACTAATTTCTTTTTATGGAAAAATATTCCGGTAAAAGATTTACTGCATTATTAATATTAATTCTTCTTTTATCATCTACTGATATATTTAGTCAGTTTTTTTATTTCGGCAGAAATAAAGTTCAATACCGCGAATTTGAATGGAAAGTCCTTCACACTAAACATTTTGATATCTATTATTACGGCGATATGCTTCGAATGGCTGAGATTGGTTCATATTATGCAGAAGAAGTTTATGATGAATTAAAAGTTGAACTTAACCAGGTTGTTACACGCCGCGTTCCGCTTATCTTTTACAATACAACAATAGATTTTCAGCAGACAAATACAACTCCCGGATTAATTCCTGATGGTGTCGGAGGATTTTTTGAATTTTTAAAGGAAGAGTAGTGCTTCCTTCAACAGGCTCACTGCACGATTTCCGTCATGTAATAAGACACGAGCTTGTCCATGTTTTTATGACAAATAAAGTCTATTGGGTTTTGAAAAATCACAGGATACCGACTGATAAAATGCCACCGTTGTGGTTTGTCGAGGGGATTGCTGAATTTCTTTCAACTGAACCTGATGCACAAGCTGAAATGGTTATGCGTGATGCTATAATTAATAATTACTTTTTTAACCTCGATAACATCTGGAAAATATATGGTTCATTTTTAATGTATAAAGAAGGTCAGAATTTTCTTGAGTTTGTTGAAGAAAAATATGGAAAAGATAAAGTAATTAATTTCCTGGAAAACTTCTGGATATATAATAAATTCGATGAAGTGATGGAATATACTCTTCAGAAGAAAATTGAACAGGTAGATGCAGAATGGGAATATTATCTGAAGAAAAAATATTATCCGTTGATGGCTGATAAATATCCTACAGAATTTGGAGCTAAAAAATTAACATTTGAAGGATTTAATTTTTCACCGGTGTATTGTAAAGTGGGTGATGAAGAATTTATTTATTTTGTCGCAAACAGGGATGGATATTCTTCACTCTATAGAATGAAATATTCAAGCGAAAGCCAAACAGCCGAATCACCGGATTTAATTTTGAGAGGCGAGCAAACGGAAGAATATGAATCCTTTCATCTCTTTCAATCTGCAATTGATGTATCGAAAAATGGTTTGATTGCATTCGTTACTAAAAAAGGTGCATCCGATGTAATTCATCTTTTATCTGTAAATGATAACCAGGTTGTAAAAACTATTCAGAGTAAACATCTTGTATTTATTTCTTCCCCTAAATTTTCTTCTAATGGAAACAGAATAGTTTTTAATGCAGTTGATAAAAAAGGATTCAGCGATTTGTTTGTTTATGATTTGCTTAACGAAAAATTATACAGAATTACAAATGATTATTATGATGATAAAGATCCGGTATTCGGTATAAATGATCAGCAAATTATTTTTACTTCTGACAGAACTGCGGGAGAATATGAAAAAAAATATAATTTATTTTCTTACGATTTAAACAATCACGTTATTAAATATGTAACTTATTTAAATACAAACAACTTTTCACCAATTGTTTCGCCAGACAAAACAGAATTAATTTTTACATCAGAATTAGATGGAATCAGAAATCTTTATAAGCTTGATATTGAGAATAATCAGATTGGTAAAAAAGTTAAAAGGATTTCGGACTTTATCACAAGTGCATATTATCCATCTTTCATTGATACTTCTTTAATTACATTTTCCGGATTTGAAAAATTTTCATTCAACATTTATGTGCTTGATGAAAATAATACAAAGTCGGACTCTTCATTTTCTGTAACTTTCAATACAGATTCAGTTGTTGGGAAATGGACAGCGGGAATTATTAGCTCAACTTCGGAAATCCAGGAATTGAAATATGAAAAGGAATATTCACTTGATTTTGCACAAAGCGTTGTTGCAACTGATCCGCTTTATGGAACACGCGGTGGAGCAATTCTCTCTTTAAGTGATCTGCTTGGAGATGATCGTTATTTATTCCTGCTTTATAATACCGCTTCTGTTCAAAGCGACATTTTAAAGAGCTTTAACATTTTAATTCAACGAGTAAATTTTGCGGAGAGGGTGAATTACGGTTATGGAATTTTTCATTTCAGCGGAAGAAGATATGACCTTCGCGATCCCGATGAATTCTATTATGAAAAAAGTTTTGGCGGGTCAGTTTTATTAAGCTATCCTATTTCTAAATTCCAAAGAATTGAAGCCACAGCAACAATAGCAAACTCAGATAAAGAAGTTATTCCAAATGTAATAGAACGCAAAGCACTTCTTTTTACCAACACGCTAAGTTACGTAATTGATAATTCACTCTGGGGACCAACCGGACCGGTTGACGGGATGAGGGGCTTGGTTATTCTTGGTTATACAAGTGATATAAAATACAGCAATGTTAATTACTTCTCGGTCATTGCTGATTACAGGTATTATTTTAGATTTTTCCTAACAACTGCTTTAGCTTTCAGAGCAGCAGCATTTTATAATGAAGGAAAGGAAGCCAGGAGGTATATTGTTGGTGGAAGCTGGGATTTAAGAGGCTGGCCGAGATTTGGTCTGCGCGGAGAGAAAGTCTGGCTGTCATCACTTGAATTTCGATTTCCATTAATTGATCAAATTAATTTGAGACTGCCGTTTTTCAATTTAGGGCTTCCCGGTTTCAGAGGTGCACTGTTTTATGATATGGGCGGAGTTTGGGATAAAAAATATGGCGAAACCATTGGATCAGTTGGTTTTGGATTCAGAATGAATTTATTTAATGTTCTTACATTGCGTTACGATATAGGTAAAAAAATAATTAACAATTTTGCTGATTTCCAGAAAGGTTTGTTTTATCAATTTTTCTTCGGATGGGATTTTTGAAAAAAGTTATTCTTTTAATTATATCTCTTTTGCTTGCAGGCTGTGCAAAATCTTTAATGAAGTTTGAAATGAAACCAGACACAGATCCTTATGTTATGTTTGGGGAAAACCCTTCAAGAAATTTTTACGTGCCTGTTGAAGTAAGTGATTCACTTAAGCTGCTCTGGGACCAAAGTGCATATGGCAGCTTTCCAAATTCATCAGTCTCCGTTTATAATAATTATGTTTTTATAAATGATTTGGCAGGCAGAGTTTTTGCATACGATATTAGTGATGGCAAGCAGGTTGGTATGTTAAAATACAAAGGTGCTGTTTACTCGACTCCGTTATTATACCAGTCAACAATAATTTTTCCGTCAGTTCTGGAAAAAGATTATATCACCAAACTGATTTTTTATGATTATAACGCAGGTAAAGAAGTAGAAGTTGAAGAAATAGAAGGCAAAGTTTTAAGTGAAATGATTGCACTTAAAGAATCTATAATTTTTTTAACAGATGATGGAGCAGTTTACAGATATAGTATAAAAAGCAGAAAAGAATGGGAAACAAGCACAAATAAACGAACTCATTGCTCACCATCTTTGAAAGATGGTAAAGTTATTTTTGGAAATGACGATGGTGAAATAATAGCTATTGATGTGAATACAGGAGATAGTATTTATGTTAAAAAATTTGAGGGAATTTTTAATGGTGCGCCATCAATTGATGAAAAAACAGTTTATATAAGTAATGATAATGGAAATATTTATTCAATAAACCTGGCTGATGGAGAATTAATCTGGAAATTTGATACAGGAACAAGGATTTTAATGACACCGGCTTTTGATAATAAAAATTTAATTGTTGGTAATCTTGCTGGTGATTTGTTTTCGCTCGATAAAGTATCGGGAAAACTCAATTGGAAAATCAACACAGGCGGACTATTAAATGCAACACCATTATTAACAAATAATCGTATCATAATTGCCGATTCATTTTTAGCTTATTACTTAATTGATAAATCAAACGGTGACATTAAAAAGAAAATATCTCTGGATGGAAGAGCAAAGCTTACACCGGTGTATTTTAGGGATGTTTTGTTTATCGGCTATGATAATGGGAATTTAAGTGCTTATGAATTTGTTAAATAAAATAAATATAGTTTTGCTACTTCTGGTGTATTCAGTTTCATTTGCACAAGATGATTCCTGCAAAGCTCCGGTTACAATAAATACTGATATAAATAATTACCATATTTATTTAAACGGTGCAAAATTAGATAGCACAAAAAATCTTCAATTACGTTCAGGAACGTACATTTTTAAACTTGTTGAAAGTGATGGAATATGGAATTCAAAAGAAATTACAGATACGATAACAATTCAAAATTGCAATCCTTTAAATCTCAGTTATAATTTTTCTGGCGATAATTATTTCCTTCAAACTGATCCGCCGGATGCTCAAGTTATAGAAAATGATTCAATAATTGGTTACACACCTCTTCTTCTTTCTGCCGGATTCAATAACCTGTTACTTTCAAAAAAAGATTATGCTGAAAAGTTTATTTCTTCAAATGAGTTAAAGAACCCGAAGGTTATCAAGCTTGATTTCATTGGAAATGGTGAGAATAAATCCTTCTACGGAAGTCCGAAATTTCTGATTCTTGTAGGAACAGCAGTTGCTTTGGGTGCAGCAACGGCTTATTATAAACTTAAAGCTGACAACAAATTTGATGAATACCAGATAACCGGTAATCCTGAATTGCTTGATGAAACAGATAGGTACGATCTTATTAGCGGAATTACTTTTACGGCTATGCAAATTGACTTTGGTGCTTTAATTTATTTCTTTCTTACCGAATAATCTTTTCATTTATTAAATTCTGGTACTTTTAATCAAAATTTATTTTCATGCTTACTGTTCTTGAAGCAATTAATAAATCAGCAGACTTTTTACAGAAGAAGGGGATTGAATCTGCCAGAACCAATGCAGAGCTTTTGCTGGCTTCAATTCTAAAATGCAAAAGATTGGATTTATACTTAAAATTTGATCGACCTCTTGATGAAACAGAAATAACAGCTTACAGGGAATCTATTAGACGTCGTAGTACATTTGAACCACTTCAGTATATTACCGGAATAGTTGAATTTTGTAATCTTCAGCTAAAAGTAAATCCTGATGTTTTAATTCCCCGACCAGAAACCGAATTACTTGTTGAAGCCGTATTTGAAATATTCAAAAATAAAAATGATATTTCTCTATTGGATATAGGAACCGGAAGCGGCGCAATTGCTATAAGTCTCGCAAGTAAATTACAAAATTCAAAAGTTACTGCTATTGATATTTCTGAAAAGGCTTTAGCTGTTGCAATGGAAAATGCAGATAAATATCATCTAAAAGAAAAAACAAATTTTAGTCTGTTTAATGTTTTGAATGACGATTTAAACAAGCTTGGGAAATTTGATGTGGTAGTTTCAAATCCTCCATATGTTTCTGCAGATGAATATAAAAAATTACAAAAAGAAATCCGGAATTTTGAACCAGCTGAAGCTGTTACTGATTTTGATGATGGATTTAAGTTTTACAAAGTGATAACTGAAAAAGCGAATTCTGTTCTTAAAGAAAATGGAATGCTTTTTTTTGAATTGGAAGCAAACAGCAGCAATAAAGTAGAAACTTTCTTTTTGGAAAATAATTTTGTGAATATTAAAAAGATTAAAGATTATTCCGGATTTGAACGAATAATTTATGGAATGAAAAAATGAAAGTTGTAGTTCAGAGAGTTAATCAGGCATCAGTTTCAGTTCCTGAAAAAAAATATTTCCGTGAAATTCAAAAAGGATTGCTGATATTATTAGGAATAAAAACCGGCGATAAAATTTCTGATGTTGAATTTGTTGCTGACAAATGTTCATCACTTAGAATTTTTCCTGACAATGAAGATAAAATGAATTTATCTGTTAAAGATGTTAATGGTTCAGTAATAATTATTTCACAATTCACGCTTTACGGTGAAACTTCAAAAGGCAACCGCCCGAGTTTTATTGAAGCTGCAAAACCTGAGGAAGCAGTTCCTATTTATGAAAAATTTATTGAAAGAATGAAAAAAAATCTCGGTGAAGAAAAAGTGAAGACGGGTATTTTCGGAGCAATGATGGATATTCAATTAATAAATTACGGACCAGTTACTGTAATTGTTGAAAGTAAAATAAACAAATAATAAAAAATACTTGAAACCTGTTTTAATGATATTTTTAGATGGAATTGGAATTGGGAAAAATGATCCTGAATTCAATCCATTTGTGAAATACGGCTTCAAAACGTTTACTGCTTTTTTTAACAACATTCCGACGATAGAAAATCCCTCTTTAAGCAAAGATGGTCTTTACTTATTTCCTGCGGATGCAACACTTGGGATTGCGGGTTTGCCACAGAGCGGGACTGGTCAGGCATCTATTTTCTGCGGTGAAAACATTCCCAGGTTTGTTGGTAAACACTATGGACCATATCCCTTTACCACAACTATCCCAATTTTAAAGGAAAAAAATATTCTTGTTCGTTTAAAGCAAAAAGGTTTGAAATCATTTTTTGCAAATGCATATCCAAAAGTATTTTTTAATTATTTGAAATCAGGTAAAAGAAGACTGAGTGTAACTACATTAACTTGTACTTTAAGCGGAATAAGATTAAATACTATTACAGATTTGAGAAAAGGGAATGCATTGACTGCTGAATTAACTAATGAAAGGTGGAACTCAAAACTTGGGTATAATTTGCCATCCATTTCACCTAAAACAGCTGCAGGAAGATTAATCAGAATTGCAAAGAAATATAATTTTACTTTGTATGAATATTATTTAAGCGATCATCTTGGGCATTTCAGACTGGCTGATGAATTTCAAAAATTATTTTCAGAGCTTGATGAATTTTTACATGAAATTCTAAATATTATAAAAGAGAATTCTGATGAAATTACTTTAATAATTTGTTCTGATCACGGAAATCTTGAAGATCTTTCTGTTAAAACACACACATTAAATCCTGCATTAACTATTTGTGCTGGTTTTTATGCGGATAAGCTCGCATCAAACATTGAAGATATTTCTCAAATCACACCAGCTATTATGAAGTATTGCCTGTGAAAGATTACCCGATAATAAAGTTTACAATTATTTTCATTCTTGGAATTCTATCTGCACAGATTTTTCATTTTGAAATTTACCTTCCAATTATTCTATTTTTCATTCTTCTGATTATTTGGTCGTTCAAAAGTTCATTATTACCCACACGATTTAATATTTTAACTTCTCTTACTTTCATACTATTTATTTTTTCACTATCAAATTATTATGCAACAATATGTGAAAAAAAAGAAAATGAATTCTTCACAAACCTGTACTCTGAGAAAAATATACATGTATTCGGAACCGTTGAAAGAATTGATTTGCGAAAAAATGATTTAATTCAGTTTTACATCTTATCCGATTCTATAAAAGCTGATACATTTTTTGTAAAAGATAAGATCAGATTACTTTGTCAGTTGGGAGATGTCACGGATTCGGTAGAAACAAAAATAAAAAATTTTTCACCAGGAAATTATATTGAATTAACGGGAAATTACTACAAAGGAAGAAATAAAAGAAACCCGGGAGAATTTGATTACAATGAATATCTGCATTCTATTGGAGTTACAGGAATAATTAGAACGTACTCGACTGACAGTATAATAATTATAAATTCACAAGAAGATTTGCTTTCAGGTTTCATTTATGATTTAAGAAAAGGTATTGATGACATAATCAGAAAATATCATTCTCCGGAAACTGCTTCCCTTTTAAGGGGTTTATTATTAGCCGACAGACGTGGTATTGATTTTGAAACAAAAGAGCAATTCGTTAATGCAGGCGTTATACATGTACTGGCAGTTTCAGGTTTGCACGTTGGTTATATAGCATTAATTTTCCTTCTGATTTTTGGACGATTCAATTTATTTGTGCGGACAAGCTTAACAATTTTGGGATTACTTCTTTTTGTATTAATTACAGGTGGTCCGCCCTCTGTTGTTCGCGCTACTGTTATGGCAATTGTTATTATTATCGCATTTATAAGTGGTAGAAGTACAAACATATTTAACTCACTGGCTATTGCAGCTTTAATTATTCTGCTTTTTGATGCTTCAGAAATATATTCAGCCGGGTTCCAGTTATCTTTTTCTGCTGTACTTTCCATTGCAATTCTGTACCCGGTGTTTAAAAAGAAAATTAATTCCTATATTCATTCAAAGTTCTGGAATAAGATTTTTTTGTTTGGAGCAGTTTCATTAAGTGCTCAAATTGGAACGTTACCATTTACACTTTTGTATTTTGGTAAATTATCTATAATTGCATTATTCACTAATTTGATTGTTATTCCTGCAATTGGATTTATTTTAAGTATTGGAATTGCAACTCTGGTATTTTCATTTATCCCATTCATAGCATCAGCGCTTGCCTCAGCTAATGATCTGCTTACAAATTTTCTTTTTTGGATAGTTAACTTTTCAGGCAGGCTTACTTTTTCACACATCGTAGTTCGTCAATTCAGTTGGTTTGATGTACTTACATTTTATTTATTTGCGCTTATGATGATGTTCTTTATTTCGCGATTTAAAAGCATTCAGGCTAAATTTTTGCTGATCATATTTTGTTTATTTAATATCATTTTGTATTCCACGATTTCAGATATAAATCTGCTTCGTGAGAATGAACTATCTGTTATGATGATTGATGTTGGGCAGGGTGATTCATTTTTAATAAAATTTCCTAATGGTCAAACAGCTTTAGTAGATGCCGGAGATGTTAATTACTATTTTGATAATGGAGAAAGAGTGGTTAAACCTTTATTGTCGACTTTAGGAATTGAAAAAATCGATTATGGTTTTATTTCTCATATGGATGTTGATCATTATGGCGGATATGTATCTTTAATTCTGGATAAAAAGATAAAAACAATTTACAAACCGCCATTCGATTCAAGCTCAGTAAAAGATTCACTCTTTGAAGCTTTATTGAAAAATGATAGTGTAATAGTATATCATTATAAAAATGAAATAATTAAAGTAGGTAATGCAAGAATATATTCCTTGTATAACCAAAAGGCTTCAAGATTGGATAACCTGGATGGTAATAATAACAGTGGAGTATTGAAAATTGTATATGGAAATTCTTCGATACTTTTTACAGGAGACATTGAAACTAAAGCGGAGGAATTATATTCAGCAAACTATAATGAATTTTTAAAATGTGAAGTTCTTAAATCACCCCACCATGGGAGCAACACAAGTTCATCATTTGATTTCCTTAAATTTGTTAATCCTGAGTGTTGTTTGATAAGTGCCGGAATTAACAATAAATTTCATCACCCATCTGACGAGACTTTACTAAAATTAAATTTATTAAATATAAAAACTTACAGAACCGATATTTCTGGTGCAGTGTTGCTTTGTTCTGATGGTAATAGTTTCAAATTGAAAAATTGGAAAAATCATTTCTAGATATAAAGGAATAAAATATGAGTAAAGAAAAACCTTTGGTAGGAATTATTATGGGAAGCGATTCTGATCTTCCTGTTATGGATGGTGCCATAAAAATATTTAAAGAATTTAATATTCCCTACGAAGTAAAAATTCTTTCAGCACACAGAACTCCCGATCAGCATGCTGAATATTCAAAAACAGCTAAGAGCAGGGGATTAAAAGTAATAATTGCAGCCGCGGGAGGAGCAGCCCATTTACCCGGGGTAACTGCTGCACACACTATTCTCCCGGTAATAGGTGTTCCTATTAAATCAAAAGCATTAAATGGAATGGATTCTCTTTTATCAATTGTTCAGATGCCAGGTGGGATTCCTGTTGCAACTGTTGCTATTGATGGTGCAATGAATGCGGCTTTGCTGGCTTTATCTATAATTGCAGTAAGTGATAATAAAATAAGTGCTGCTCTTAGTGAATATCGTGTTAAAATATCCAAAGAGTCTATGAAAAAGAATGACAAGATAGAAGTTTAACTAATGTCATTAAATATTAATTAAAAATAGTTGCTTATGTTCGATGTTTTTTTTCTTTACAACACTTGCATGAAATGGAATTATTTCATAATGTTGACAGTGAAATTATAGTGGGCGATGAAATTTCACACAAAAGACCTTTGATATTTAGTTTCCGTGTTTTTAATTCATTAGTACTAATACTAATCAACAACCAAAACTAACCACAGGAGGACCTTCTATGAACAAAAACTTTCTTTTTCACTCATTCCTTTGGTGTATTCTAATAGGAATGGCATTTACCGTTTTCGGTCAGAATGCTTCTTTTAACCGTGCACCGGTTAATAATGAAGTGAAGCATTCAATCAATTTCGGAAATCATATTGATGGAACCACCACTGGGTATGGTGCTGATGGTATCGGCAATATGTGGTACTCTGTCGATATACCAACAGGTGCTTTAACACAAATTGGCGCAACTGGTGGAATTTTACACCAGGGCGGTGATTTTGATGATGGCTCCGGTACTTTTTATTGTACACTTTCACCTGCTACTCTTGCAACTGTAAATACTGCAACAGGAGCAGAAACAGTTGTTGCGACAATTACAGGTGTTACTTCAGGACAAACAATTACAGCAATGGCTTGGGATCATACAACAAGTACAATGTTTTTAGGTACAACAGATATTACCACATCACAACTTTATACTTTAAATCTGGGTACTGGTGTTGCAACATTAGTTGGAACAATTGGTCAATCAGGATTAATTGCATTGGGCTGTGATTGTGATGGCAATCTTTATAGCATTGACCTTGTGACAGATAACCTTTGGAGTATCAATCCTACAACAGGTGTAGGAACTGCAATAGGTCCATTGGGTTATGATGTTAACTTTGCACAGGATGCAGACTTTGACCCTGCAGATGGAACATTTTATTTAGCAGCTTATAATAATACAACATCTTCAGGCCAGTTAAGAACTGTTAATCTTACAACAGGAACATCAACATTAGTATTAGATTGGGGCGCTCTTGAAATAACAGATTTCGGTATTGAAGGAAGTTGCGGACCGCCTTGTCCGGTAGGTGCACCAACCAATCCAAGTCCTGCTAATGGTGCTACAGATGTTGCTGTTACAGGAAATACATTAAGTTGGACAAATGGCGCTGGGACAACTGGTGTAGAAGTATGGTTTGATGGTGTAATGGTTTATGATAGTACACCAATTTCTTCATACTCGTTAGCTCCTCAGGAGCCATTAATGTATGCTTCAACTTATAGCTGGAAAGTTGTTGACAAAAACGATACTTGTGGAGTAAGTGCAACCTGGTCGTTTACTACCATGCAAAACCCACTTCTTGCAAATCTTTATTGTGATGATTTTGAAGCAGGATCCGGAAGCTGGACTATAACCAATGATGGTGGAACTTGTACTTGGGCTATTTCTACTCTTTCAAGACCTTATACAATGCCGGCTACTGCATCTGGTAATGTATTTGCTGCTGACGCAGATCTTTGCGGTTCAGGTACTTCTTTATTATCAACTGCTACGCTCACCGCACCACTTGATTTCTCAGGTGTTTCAAGTGCTTATATCGAGTTTGATAATGACTGGAGAACTATAAGTACTTCAGATGAAGCATATGTTGAAGGAAGTTCAGACGGTGGTTCTACCTGGGTAGCTTTATGGTCTCAGGTTGGAGTAAGTGTAAGAAATACCCACGAAGTTGTAGATGCTTCCGTATTTGATGGACAACCAAGCGTTTTACTCAGAATGAGATCAATTCAGCCCGGATGGGATTGGTGGTGGGCTGTTGATAATTTCTGTGTATTTGGAGTTATCCCTGTTGAATTTACTTCTTTTGCAGCAAATGTTAATGACGGTAATGTCAACTTAACATGGTCAACTGCAACAGAGACCAATAATCAGGGATTTGAAGTTCAGAGAAGCAGCAATGGAACTGATTATGAAGCTATTTCATTTGTTCAGGGTCATGGAACAACAACACAAACTCAGTTCTATGCTTACACAGATAAAAATGTTGCAGCTGGATCATATACTTACAGACTGAAACAAGTTGACTTTGATGGTACTTATGATTATTCAAATACTATTGAAGTTGATGTTAATGCACCAAAAGTATTTTCATTGGATCAGAACTATCCAAATCCATTTAACCCAAGTACAAAGATAACTTTCAATCTTGCAATAGATTCTAAAGTTAGCTTAAAAGTATTTGATATATTGGGACAGGAAGTTATGACTCTGCTCAATGGAAATCTTGTTGCAGGCGGTCATGAAGTTAATTTCAATGCAAGTGGATTAAACAGTGGTGTTTACTTCTATAGAATAGATGCTACTGGTGCAAACGGAACTAACTTCAGTGATGTTAAGAAGATGATCTTAACTAAATAATATTCTTGTGTTTATTTATCCCGGGAAATCGGGGTGAGTAGCACTTCCAGTTTATTTAACCGGCTCTCATCCTAATATCCTGATGATATCAGGTAGGAAAGAGCCGGTTTATTTTTAGGTTGTCTAAAACTTGACACTTAAAAACTTTTAACAATTAGCATGTTGTTTATTAAAATTTACATTAAATCATAAATACCGTTATGAAGAAAAAATTTTTACTGTCTTTTGTTTTTGTGTTTCTTTTGGTCTCCTGTAAAGACGAAGTAGTTAATGTTATCAATCTACCTCCATCAAATCAATCTCCTTTAACTTCAAGCTTTGATTCTGAATTTCCAGTTCAATGGATGGGATTGATGTACGATATTGTAACACTTGAGAACATTCAGGCTCCGGTATGTTCACGATTGTATGGATATTGTGGTATATCGATATATGAATCTGTTCGCAATGGAATGCCTAAAAGCAGATCATTGACAGGACAGTTGAGGGATATGCCGGTTATGCCAACTCCAGATAATAAAGTTTATGATTGGCCTACTGTTATGGCTGCAACTTTGAAAATCGTTGCATCAAATATACTATATGAGCCGCAGCAATTTTCTCTTGATATGATAAATAATTTATATAATGATCAGATTACGCAAAGAAGTTCTGGAATTGATCAAGTTGTTATTGACAGATCAATTTCTTTTGGTGAACAAATTGGAAATAAAATAATTGAATGGTCAAATTCAGATTGGTTTTTGCAAACAAGGGACTGGTCATATACGGCACCTTCAAGAGAAAACCATCCCGAATATTGGGAGCCAACCTTGCCGGATCAGGAAGCATTGGAGCCATATCTTGGTGTGCAAAGACCATTTTGTTTGGAATCTCAAAACCAGTGTGCTGTACCACTTGGGATTGTTTTTGATACTATTCCGGGAACACCCATGTATCAGGATGCAGATGAGGTATTGCAAAAAAGTTATAATCGTACTCAAGATGAAAAAAATATAGCATTTTTCTGGCGGGATAAAGATGGAACTGGTCAACCTCCTGGTCATTGGGTTTCAATCACAAATAATATGGTACAACGTTTTCAACTGAAACTTGACGAATCAGCTAAATTGTATGCATTAGTTGGAGCTACAATAAGAGATGCTTTTATCTCTGCCTGGGAATCTAAATACAGAGTGAATTTACTCAGACCGAAAACTTATTTAAGAGATTTTCTTGGTGTTCCGGATTGGGATCCGTTGTTTCCTACACCACCTTTCCCTGAATATCCTTCGGGTCATTCTGTGGTTTCCGGTGGCGTATCTACAATTCTTACTGTTTGGTTTGGAGATAATATTGCATTTACAGATAGTACACATCATAATCAGCCGGGATTAAGAAATAGAAACTTTAATTCATTCAATGATGCTGCTATGGAAGCTGCATGGTCAAGATTATACGGTGGAATTCATTTTCGCCATGCAGTATTAAATGGTATAGATCAGGGAAGATTAGTGGCAAGCGTTATTTTAAATTCAATAAGATTTAACTGAAAATAAGAGTTGAAATGAAAGTCAGATTAATATTTTTATTTCTTTTGATATTAGGATCATCAATTAGTGCACAAATAAATCAGTTTGTTGATGTTGCTTCATCAATGGGAATAAATTACCCGATTCAATTTCTTAGGGGGAGTGTTTCCTTTTGTGATTTTGATGGTGATGGATATGATGATCTTTCTTTTAGCAGCGCTCAAAATTATCCACTATTCATTTACAAAAATGATGTAAGCATTTTTGATTATATCACAGCTAATTTGCAGTTGAATGATTCGTTACGAAGTATGAATATACTTTGGGCTGATTATGATAATGACGGTGATAAAGATTTATTTTGTGGAGTAGATAATGAATCAACTTATTCCAGATTATACAGGAATGATAATGGAATAATGGTTGACGTTACAATTGCTTCAGGAATCGGTACAGTACCTTCTACTTGTAATAGTGCCGCATTTGCTGATTATAATAATGATGGCTGGCTTGATTTATTTGTTACACACTATAGTGAGTACACTGCAAATTATTTATATAAGAATAACCATGACGGTACATTTACAGATGTTACAATTGAAGCAGGTCTGGCCGGCTATGATTCAACTTCCGGATACTATAAACTTCCTTTTGCAGTAACTTTTTTTGATTATGATAATGATGGATGGTTAGACCTCCACATTTGCAATGACCACTTTACTAAAGATTTTCAATATAGAAATAATGGTGATGGAACATTTACAGATGTAAGTGAATTATCCGGCGCAGATGTTGGTGGTTTTATGATGGGTATTGCAGTTGGTGATTATGACGATAATGGTTTTTTGGATATGTATTTAAGTAATGATCCTTTTGGTAATTATCTTCTGAAAAATAATGGAGATGGAACTTTTACAGATGTTGCTGAAGACCTTGGTGTTACTATGAATAAATCCTGCTGGGGTACTAATTTTATTGATTATGACAATGATGGTGATCTGGATATTTATTCATGCTCGGAAACAAGTGAAAACGGCCTCTTTAAAAATAATGGAGATGGTACATTTACCCGGGTTACAGGAATAGGTCTGGACGGAAATTTTATAAGTTATGGGTGCGCAATTGGTGACTTTGATAATAATGGTTATACTGATATTGCAGTACATAATGATCAAAGTTTATCAAATGTTTACAAGAATAACGGAGGACCAAATAACTGGTTTAAATTAAACCTAAGAGGTGTTTTATGCAACCGTGACGGTATTGGTTCTAGGATTGAAGCATATGTTAATGGAAAAAAGCAGATAAGCGAATTAACCTGCGGAACAAGTTATATGTCCCAGAATAGCAACTCAACAATTATTGGGACAGGATCAGCAACCATAATAGATTCAATTGTGGTTATCTGGGCTGGCAGTCATACAAGAGATGTACTAAGAAACGTTTCTGTTAATCAAACATATTTGTTAACAGAAGGAGAAACAATTGTAAATGTTCAAAATGAATCTTCCACACCAAATGAATTTGAGCTTTATCAAAATTATCCTAATCCTTTTAACCCAACTACTAAAATAGGCTATAATTTACCTATCAATTCAAATGTTAAAGTATTCATTTATAATATCTTAGGGGAATTAGTTAGCACTTTAGTTAATGAATATCAGCTTTCCGGAACACATAATATTACCTTTGAAAATAAGGAGTTAAACAGTGGTGTTTATTTTTATAGAATTGAAGCTGTTGGGAGTGATGGAATAAATTATTCACAAACGAAAAAGATGATATTGGCTAAATAAATTTATCAATATATAATTCAAATTAACCCGGGTTTAACGATTCGGGTTTTTTTATTTTCAGTTTTTTACACGCTGTTTCTCTGCATTGTAACTTGCACCTGCTTTAATTAATTTCACCCGTTCACTTTTACAGGATTTAATATGAAAAATATAGTTCTAAGTTTAATTTTAGTGTTTGTAGTAATTTCCTGCGGTTCTGTTGAAACTGACAGTGAATTATTTCAGAAAGGTAAAACCCTTGTTGAACAAAAGAAAATTACTGAAGCTGTTGCAGCTTATGAGCAATTACTGAAGGAATATCCTCAAAGCAGTTATGCCGATTCTACACTATATAATCTTGCTTCAATTTATCAATATAATATGGTTTCAAACATCAATAAAAAGGAATCACTAAAAAAGGCTGCAGATTACTTTAAGCATATTTATGATGAATTTCCGGACAGAGGTCTTGCTCAGGCCGGATTGTTTATGTGTGGTTATATTCAGGCGAATGAGTTGAAAGATTATGAAACTGCTAAGAAAACATACAATCTATTTTTGGAGAAATATCCGGATAGTGAATTTGCTGTTTCCGCAAAAGCAGAATTAGATAATATGGGACTTGCTCCGGAAGATATTCTTAAGAAAAATCTCGCCCGAGAAAAATGATAACATCATCGGAAACTGACTACAGATCTTTACTTTCGCCAACAATAATTTCAAAAATAAAAGTTTTGGAATTAAGAGCAAGGCTGGTTGTTGAAGGATTTATGGTTGGTTTACATCAAAGTCCTTATCATGGTTTCAGCGCTGAATTTACTGAGCATAAACCTTATATACAGGGAGATAATCTTAGAGATGTGGACTGGAAAGTTTTTGGTAAAACTGAAAAACTTTTTATCAAACAATACGAAGAAGAAACAAATCTAAGAAGCTATATTGTATTAGATACAAGTAACTCAATGAGTTTCAATTCAGAAGGAAATGTAACAAAAGCTAGCTATGCACAAACTTTAGCAGCAGCATTGTCTTACCTTATGATTAATCAGCAGGACGCAGTTGGTCTTGCACTTTATGATACCAAAGTTCATAAGCTGCTTCCTTCCAAATCTAGTAAACCATATTTAAGAGAAATATTGAAAAACCTTTCACAGGTTAATCCTACAGAAAAAACCAATACTGCCAATTGTCTCAATTCAATTGCAGAAAAAATTAACAGAAGGGGATTGGTAATTATTATTTCAGATTTGTTTGATGATATTGATGCAGTTTTAAAAGCAATAAAACATTTCAGGTATAAAAAGAATGAGGTAATAGTTTTCCAGATTTTAGATCCGTTTGAAAGAAACTTTGCTTTTGGCAGGGATGCCGTTTTCAGAGATCTGGAAAATTCCGAAGAAATGACAACCCAGCCTTATCAAATTCAAAAAGCTTATCGTGAAGCTATGGAGAGTTTTCTTTCAAAAATAAAATCTGAATGTCTCAATTCAAATATTGAATACAATCTAATTGAAACTTCAGAACCTTTCGACAAAGCACTTTTTACCTACTTACAAAAAAGATCAAAATTAGTTTAGATTAATAATTCGTTTACAATTTTGTAATAATCATTAGCTAATTTTTTTGAAGTCTCTTCCGATTTTGCTTCTGTAATTATTCTGATAATTGATTCGGTATTTGATTTTCTGAAATGAACCCAGTGATCCGGAAAATCAACACGTAATCCATCTTCAGTATTCATTTTCTGGTTTGAAAAATTTTGTATCAATTTGTTAATAATTTCATCAGGATTTTTAGTTACATCAATTTTCTTTTTAGTGATAAAATAATGAGGAAGATCATTCTTCAGTTGGGACAAAGAATTACCATAATCCGAAAGATGCTGGAGAGTTAAAGCTATTCCAACAAGTGCATCTCTTCCAAAATGTAGTTCAGGAAAGATAACCCCGCCGCTTCCTTCACCACCAATAATAGCTTTTACTTCTTTCATTTTTTTTACAACATTTGCTTCTCCAACCGGAGATCTGAAAACCTGGCAGCCAAATTCATCAGCAACATCATCAACAGCTCTGGTAGTAGAAAGGTTAACAACCACGTTTCCTTTCTTTCTGGATAACACAAAATGAACAATCTGAGTTATAGTATTTTCTTCAATAAATGGCTCACCCTTGTCAGTAATTAAAACCAATCGATCAACATCCGGGTCTACAACGATTCCTAGATCTGCATTTACTTTTTTTACTTTGTTCATTGTCTCAATAAGATTTTCTGGAAGCGGTTCCGGTTTTCGTGGGAATATTCCGTTCTTTTCACAATTCATTTCGATTATTTGGCACCCGAATTCTTTCAGAAACTCTGGAAGAACGTATGCACCGGCACCATTGACACAATCAAGAACAACTTTGAAATTTCTTTTTCGAATTTCATCAAGGTAAATCATTCCTATGTCTAATATCGCATTAATATGATTTTGAATTCCTTGTTTGTATTCGGTTCTCTTGCCAATCTTATCCCAGGATTTATAATTCATTTCATTTTTATCTAAATACTTTTTCATCTTGATAAACTCATCAGGAGAAAGGAACTGACCAGTTTTGTTTAATAATTTCAATGCATTCCATTCATTCGGATTATGACTGGCTGTAATTACAATACCTCCATCAGCTTCTAGCTTTCCAACATTAAACTGAACAGTAGGAGTTGGACATATTCCAAGATCAATCACATCAAAACCTTTTGCTAGCAGTGTTCCTGTTACAATATTTAAAACCATTTCGCCTGTTATCCTTGCATCTCTTCCAATAACAATTTTACCTTTTCCAACAAAATCTGCATAAGCGTTTGTATATTTCACAACCGTTTCAGGTTCCAGTCCGTCGCCAACAATTCCTCTTATTCCAGAAATACTTACCATTAAAGTGGGCATTAATTTTCCAGTTCTGTTTGATAATATTATTTTTATTTAGTTAAGATAATCATTTATAAATTTAATTTTCTCATCAAACCGAAATCAAGAGTAAAGTTTAATGGATAAAATGAAAAAGCTTAATAGGATTAATTTACTGTTGATTAAGAAATTTGGAATTCCTAAAAGAGCAAAACAATTGCCTAATCCTGTTGATTTACTGATTGCAACAATTCTTTCTCAAAATACGAATGATCGGAATTCTTATAAGGCTTTCAAAAATCTGAAAGATAAATTTAAAAACTGGGAAGATGTTGCACGGATGCCCAAAAGTAAATTGTTAAAGCTCATAAAAATAGCGGGATTGGGAGAACAAAAATCTAATGCAATTAAAGGTTTTTTGAATAAGCAATTATCCCAAAAAGGTAAAATAAATCTAGACTATCTAAAGAAGATGACAGATGATAAGGTTATTAAAGAATTATCAGCTTTTAAAGGAATTGGATTAAAAACTTCGGCTTGTGTTTTATTATTTTCAATGGACCGAAATGTTTGTCCGGTTGATACCCATGTCCATAGAACCCTGAATCGAATCGGTGCTGTAAAAACAAAATATCCCGATAAAACATTCTTTGAAATAAAGAATTTTATTCCTGAAAAATCAGCTCATAGTTTGCACACAAATTTGATAAGATTGGGTAGAGAAATCTGTAAACCACTAAATCCACTATGTTCAGTGTGCCCCATCATGAAAAACTGCGATTATAAAGATAAAAATTTAATGCCTGTAGCAATTAAAAAGTCAAATAAAGATTTTATGTTGCTCGATAGCGTGTGATCAGTCACTCAATAAAAAATTGATATTTCTTTTACTTTAATTTTTTCAATATTTATTATAGATTAGCTTTTATCTTATTGGGCTCTTTCTTTATTAACTGCTTACAAATCTGATAATTATTATGGTTGAACTAAACCTGCAAAAATTTAAATTCAGGAGAATAATAAATGGAAAATAACAAATTAGGTATACTCGGTTATGATTATGTTGAGTTTTATGTTGGATCAGCTAAAATGTGGGCATATTGGCATGCAAAAGCTTTTTCAATGAATATAGTTGGTTATTCCGGACCCGAGACTGGTGTAATGGGGAGAGTTTCATACTATCTCGAAAAAAATCATTTCAGATTAGTTTTAACTTCAATGATTGATCCTTCACAATATGATATTTCACATTTTGTAACTCATCACGGTGATGGCGTGAAACGGTGGGCTTTAAAGGTTAAAGATGTGAAACAAGCGTTCGAAACATCATTAAAAAATGGAGCAATTCCTGAACGAAATCCAAAAAAAATAGAAGATAAGAATGGATATGTCGAAGAAGCAGCAATAAAATTATATGATGATGCTGAAATAGTTTTTTCTAACAGGGATAACTTTAAAGGGATTTTCAAACCAGGTTTTGGAATGCCAATTCAAAAAATTACTATAACAACTGAAGACAGCGGTCTGCAGGCAATTGATCACATTGTAGGAAATGTAAGAACAAATGAAATGGATCTATGGGCAAACTATCTGAACAAAAGTTTGAACTTTGAAACTTTTATTGAATTTGGTCCGGGTGATATTTCTACAAAATATTCTGCTTTACTTTCAAAAGTAGTCCGTTCAAAAGAAGGAGCCTCAGTAAAAAATCCTATCAACGAACCTTTTGAAGGGATTAAAAAATCACAAATCGAGGAATATATTAATGAGTATAAAGGATCAGGAATTCAGCATATAGCACTTGCAACAAATGATATTATTAAAACCATTTCAGCACTGCGGAATAACGGTGTTGAATTTTTATCTCTGCCAGATACTTACTATGAAATGCTGAAAGAAAGACAAAAAGATATTACAGAAGATGTTGAAGTTTTAAGGAAATATGGAATACTATGCGATAATGAAGGAAATGGTTATTTACTCCAACTATTTACAAAACCAATAGGTGACAGGCCAACTTTCTTTTATGAAATTATTCAAAGAAGAAAGGGAGCGCAAGGTTTTGGACAGGGAAACTTCCAGTCGCTTTTCGAATCAATTGAAAGGGATCAGGAGTTGAGAGGGAGTCTGGACAGAAAAAATGATTAAACAAATTTTGAAAATTTCCTCAATAATTTTTAAGGAGGATAGTCGTGCCATTTTATGTTAAAGTAGGAAAAGTACCACCAAAAAGACATATCACTTTTTATAAGGAAGATGGTAAGTCGCTTTACAGGGAAGAATTATTCAGCACAAAAGGATTTTCAGGAATATATTCGAACAAATATCATTTGTATATGCCAACTCAGGTAAAAACAATTGCGGAAATTACTGAAAATCAAAAAGTAGATTGGCCTGATGCACCACTTCAGTATTATCATTTCTTTACTGATAAAAAGCAGACGAAGGGTGATTTTATTTCTTCAAGAAATGAATTTTTAAAGAATGATAATTGCGTAATTTCAACGGCACATCCGGGTAAAGATACCGATGTATTCTTCAGAAACAGCTACAGGCACGAACTTATTTTTGTCCATCACGGTACAGGCGATTTTCTTTCCGAATACGGAAGACTGTCTTTTAAAGAATGGGATTACATAATGGTTCCCAAAGGAACAACTTACCAGATAAAATTTAAAGATTACAAAAACGCAAAATTGTTTATTGTTGAATCTTCCACTCCATTTGACATACCACGGCATTTCAGAAATGAATACGGACAGTTAACAGAAGACGCCCCTTATTATGAAAGAGATTTTGGCGTGCCGGAATTTATGGATCCAATCGACAAACAAGGTGAATTTCAACTAGTTTTGAAAGTTCGCAACAGGTTTTTCAATTACACTTTAACTCATCATCCATTTGATGTTGTCGGATGGGATGGATTTTTATACCCATATACTTTTAACATAAAAGAGTATGCACCCAAAGTTGGAAAGATACATCTGCCGCCTCCGGTGCATCTTGTTTTTACAACTCAGCATTTTGTTGTTTGTAATTTTGTCCCAAGGCTTTATGATTTTCATCCGCAATCAATTCCTGCACCTTATTACCATTCAAATGTAGATAGTGATGAGGTTCTTTATTACGTATTTGGTGACTTTATGTCGCGAAAAGGAGTGCAGGAAGGATCAATAACGCTTCATCCGATGGGAATTCCTCACGGACCTCAGCCGGGAAAAACAGAAGCTTCAATCGGCAAAAAGGAAGCAGACGAATATGCTGTTATGATAGATACATTTCAGCCTTTACAGGTTACAAAAAATGTTCAGGAAACAATGGCTGAAAAATATTCTCAATCGTGGTTGGAGGAATAGTTATCTTGTTAAATCTGAACCGGAGAATTAAATGAAACTAGTTTCTTATACAACAAAGAAAAAAGACAGACTTGGAATATTTGTAAATGAAAAAGTTTTTGATTTGAATGAATGCGGAATTGGCTTAGGGTTAGAACTACCTTCACGGATGAATAAATTTCTTCGCGGAGGGGAAGAGATGATGAATAATGCTAAGCAGGTTGAAGAAGCAATACTTGCTGGAAGAATAACGTCAAGTGTTGAAAGTCCTGATATAAAGTTGCTTTCACCGGTTCCAAAACCGACTTCAACAAGAGATGGATATGCATTCAGACAGCACGTGGCAACTGCAAGAAGAAACCGTGGTGTGGAGATGATACCGGAATTCGATCAGTTTCCGGTTTTCTATTTTACAAATCATAATGCAGTTTTTGGTGAAGGTGAAATAAAAGTTGAAGATGATCATTTACAAAAATTAGATTTTGAATTAGAGGTTGCTGCAGTGATTGGTAAAAAAGGAAATAATGTTTCAGTTGAAGAAGCTGATTCATTTATTGCCGGATATATGATTATGAATGATCTCTCTGCACGTGTTCTGCAAATGGAAGAAATGAAATTAAATTTAGGTCCGGCTAAAGGAAAAGATTTTGCTTCATCATTTGGACCCTGGTTAGTTACACCTGAGGAACTCGAAGAATTCAAAATTGAAACTCCGAACGGAAATAAATATGATTTGCGGATGACAGCAAAACACAATGGCAAATTAATTTCCGATGGAAATATGAAAGATATGAACTGGACTTTTGCAGAGTTAATTGAAAGAGCTTCTTACGGTGTGAGAATTTTTCCGGGCGATATTATTGGTTCCGGAACTGTTGGAACAGGCTGCTATCTTGAATTGAATGGAACCTGGGCTTTGGAAGCGAAAGCTAAGGGAAAAGATTTTACTCCGATCTGGCTGCAAGATGGTGATGAAATTACACTTGAAATTACAGGTTTAGGAGTTTTAAAAAATAAAATTATTAAGTCGAAAAAAAGCAGATCAATTCTTGCTAAAAAGAAAAAAGCTTCCTGATGAAATCTTTCGATCCTAAAGAAATTAGTGTACCGGAAACTCACAAACTTTTGCTTGGCGGAGTGGTTCCACGGCCAATAGCTTTAGTTTCTACAATTTCTAAAGATGATAAAAATAATCTATCTCCGTTTTCTTTTTTTAACGCATTCGGTGCCAATCCTCCTGTGGTTGCATTTTCACCTTCTAGACGGGGAAGAGATGGATCTCTGAAAGACACCTACAATAATCTGATTGAGATTAAAGAATGTGTAATTCAGGCTGTAACATTTGATATGGCTGAACAAATAAGTCTGGCATCTACTGAATATGACAGTGATGTTGATGAATTTGTGAAAAGTGGATTGACGCCAATCGATTCAGATATTGTAAAGCCAAAAAGAGTCAAAGAATCTCCATTCCAGATGGAATGCAAACTTTTAGATATGAAAAGTGTTGGTGGTAAAGGTGCATCGGCAAATATAGCCATTTGTGAAGTGATTCGATTTCATGTTGCAGAAGATCTTTTTGTTAATGGAATAATTCATCCGGAAAGAATTGATTTGGTCAGCAGGATGTCAGCCAATTTTTATAGCAGAGCAAAAAATGGAGTATTCGAAATCGCCAAACCTACAAAAAAAGGAATCGGATACGATCAACTGCCTGAAAAGATGAAAAGTTCACATATTTATTCAGCTAACAATCTTGGAAAGTTTGCGAACATTGAAAACCTTCCATCAGAGAAGGAAGTTAATGATTTTATCCATTCCATTGAATCAAATAGTTTTGATGGATTAGAATTATCTGAAGAAGCATTTTTCAGATATAAGGCAGCAGGGGAGTATAAGAAGATGTTAGATGTTGCTCACTATCTTCTTCAGAAAAATCATTTAAAGTCAAAAGATTTATTTGAATTAACTGCAAAAACCGCTCTTGAATTAAATGAAGTTGAATTTGCCTGGAAGACAGCAATGTTTGCGTGCGCACTTAAATAACTGCAAATGAATGAAATTGGAAAAGAAAAAACCGTTATGGAAACCAGGCAAATCCAGAATTAAAAATTCCAACCTTACTGCTTACCTAAAATTTC
Organism: uncultured Ignavibacteriales bacterium; assembly: GCA_963715745.1. Lineage (GTDB taxonomy): Bacteria > Bacteroidota > Ignavibacteria > Ignavibacteriales > Ignavibacteriaceae > CAWGJF01. Next base: position 2,542,778 of record OY970271.1, on the reverse strand, counting down.
TTAAAAAAAATTACTCCATAGATTTTAGCAGCTATGATGAGTTGTTCAACTGGTCGATCACTGAGATAGAGACTTTTTGGGAATCCATGTGGGAATATTCTGATATAATTCATTCTAAATCTTATAACAAAGTTCTTGATGAACTTAAAATGCCTGGTGCAAAATGGTTCATTGGAAGCAAACTAAATTTTGCAGAAAACCTGTTACGATTCAAAGATGATCACACTGCTATTATTAGTTCCAGAGAAAACTTTCCTGATTATTCGATTTCATATTCTAAATTGAATTCTTTGGTTGCATCGGTTGCGGATAATCTAAAATTACAAGGTATTAAAAAAGGAGACCGAGTAGCAGGTTTTGTAACAAATATTCCTGAATCAATTATTGCAATGCTTGCAACTACTAGTATAGGTGCAATCTGGTCATCGTGCTCCCCGGATTTTGGAATACAAGGTGTGTTTGACAGATTCAATCAAATTGAACCTAAAATTCTATTTGCTATTTCGAAATATTCATACAATAATAAAAAGATTGATTGTAAAGAAAAGATTGAAGGAATAGTATCAAAGATCTCTTCAATTGAAAAAGTGATTTTAATAGATGAATATTCTGATCTGAATAAAATTGGAAGCAAATCTTCAAATAAAATCGATGATGATAAGTTTATTAATTTTAATAACTTATGTAATTCTAGCTCAATTGAAATCGAATTTGAGCAATGTTCTTTTGATCATCCGGTTTATATAATGTATTCCTCTGGAACTACTGGTTTACCAAAGTGTATGGTTCATGGATCTGGCGGTGTTCTTTTACAGCATTTTAAAGAACATTCACTTCATACAGATTTAAAAAGGGAAGATATCATCACATATTTTACAACCTGTGGCTGGATGATGTGGAACTGGCTTGTCAGCGGTCTTCAGATCGGAGCAACATTATTTTTATATGATGGCAGCCCTGTTTATCCTGACAAAGAAATTTTATGGGAAAAAATTGAATCTCACAGAATAACAATCTTCGGAACAAGTCCGAAATATTTAAGTCTGTGTCAAAAAACAGATGTGAAACCTTCAAAAAAATTCGATCTTTCTAAATTGAAAACTATTCTGTCTACCGGTTCACCGCTTACAAAGGATAATTTTGAATGGGTTTATTCAAATGTAAAAAAAGATATTCAGCTTTCTTCTATTTCCGGGGGGACTGATATTATTTCTTGTTTTATGCTTGGCAATCCTGTTTTGCCGGTTTACTCAGAGGAAATTCAGGGCCGTGGTTTGGGAATGAGCGTTAAAGCATATGATGAATCGGGTAATTCCGTAATTGAAGAAAAAGGTGAATTAGTTTGTACTGAACCTGCGCCCTCAATGCCGGTTTTCTTTTGGAATGACGATAATGGGGAAAAATACCACTCAGCTTATTTTAATAAATTTAAAGATGTATGGACACACGGGGATTACATTAAAATCACAAATACCGGTGGAATAATTATGTACGGTCGTTCTGATGCTACCTTAAATCCCGGTGGAGTTAGAATTGGGACTGCTGAAATTTACCGTATTGTACAGTCAGTTGAGGAAGTTTCAGATAGTATAGTAGTTGGAAAAAATGTTAACGGAGATATTAAAATTATATTGTTTGTAGTTCTAAAAACAGGCAGCAAATTTAATGTAGAATTAGTTGATAAGATAAAAACGAAAATAAAGCTTGATGCCACGCCAAGACACGTTCCTTCTTCAATATTTGAAATTAATGAGATTCCTGTGACATTGAGTGGGAAAAAAGTAGAACTAGCCGTAAGCAGGATTTTAAATGGTGATCCGGTTGATAACAAAGACGCACTTGCAAATCCTGCAGCTTTGGAGCAGTTTTACAAATTCAAGGATTTTTAAAAGAAAACAATTTCATTTGTTATATAGTAATCTATATATTTAGAGAAAATTCAGCTTAATTAACATTTATTATTTGAAAAATCTATATACTGTTAACAATGCAACAAATCAACCTAAAATCGTTGGTAGATTTATGCTGGGAATTAATTACGCTTTTTAATCAAATTCATTTATTGAGCCTTCAGAATTGAAGACTCTTTTTAATTTTTTCTTACATTCAAACATTTCTGACTCATCAGTCATAAAATAACTTCCAGAGTTTTCATTTTAATTTGCCCTTATTTATATTTGGCAATTATTCAACTTATTAAAATTCTGTAATTTATGGGAAAACATTACGATATCGCAATTTTAGGTGGTGGACCAGGCGGATATGTTGCAGCTATCAGGGCTGGACAGTTAGGCTTGAAAACAGTTTTAATTGATAAAGATAATCTGGGTGGTATTTGTCTTAACTGGGGATGTATTCCCACTAAATCTCTTCTGAAAAATGCTGAACTATTTGATGCTATTAAGAACCACGGTAATGATTTTGGAATTACCTCCAAAGAACTTTCTTTTGATTTTACTAAAATTATTAAACGAAGCCGGGATATTGCTGACCGTATTTCTAAAAATGTTGAACTATTAATTAAGAAAAACAAAGTTGACAGAATCAGAGGCTTCGGAAGAATAACATCTAAAAACCAGATAGACATTTTTGAAAATGATAAACAGATTGATTCAATCAAGGCGGATAATATTATTATTGCAACTGGTGCTAAGCCCAAAACCATTCCCGCAATTCCCGTTGACAGAAAGAAAATAATTACCAGCACAGAAGCAATGGTACTTGATGAATTACCGAATGAGATGATTGTGGTCGGGGCAGGGGCAATCGGAATTGAGTTTGCTTATTTTTATTCTGTTCTTGGAACTAAAGTAACTGTTGTTGAAATGCTGGATAACATTCTTCCAATTGAAGATAAAGAGGTTTCAGTTGCATTGGAAAAAAACTTTAAGAAACGGGGAATTGAAATTCTTACAAAAGCATCTGTTGAAAAAGCTGAAGTTAAAGGAAAAAAAGTTAAAGTAATTGTAAACTATCAAAATGAAAAAAAGGAATTAACAGCAGATGTTGTACTTAATGCAATTGGAGTAACGGGAAATATTGCAGGGTTTGGTTTGGAAGAACTTGGAGTCGAAATAGAAAAAGGTCACATAAAAGTCGATAAGTCAACTTATGAAACAAATGTTAATGGAATTTATGCAATTGGTGATGTTATTGGTCCGCCTTGGCTTGCGCACGTTGCTTCTGCAGAAGGAATTCATTGTGTTGAAAATATAAAGGGAATTCAAACACCACCAGTTGACTATGAAAACATTCCGGGATGTACTTACTGCCAGCCACAGGTTGCCAGTGTTGGACTTACAGAGCGAAAAGCAAAAGTGCTTGGTTATGATTTAAAGATTGGAAAGTTCCCATTTATGGCTAGTGGTAAAGCATTTGCAGTTGGAGAAAGAGAAGGATTTGTAAAATTAATTTTCGATGCAAAGTATGGTGAATTACTTGGCGGACATATTATTGGTTCTGAAGCTACAGAGTTAATAGCAGAAGTTGTTTTGGCTCGTGCACTTGAAGCAACAGGTATGTCAATTATAAAAACTGTTCATGCTCATCCTACTCTATCCGAATCCATAATGGAAGCTGCTGCAAATGCATATGGTGAAGCAATTCATATTTAAAAAGAATTATGCCGGAAAGAAATTTTATATATACTGATTTAGGTGAAGTTGATTACCAGGATGCCTGGGACTTACAAAAAGAACTATTCGACAGAAGATACAAAAAAGAGCTGCCGGATATTTTACTTTTGCTTGAACACAACCATACTTACACGCTAGGTAAAACAGCAAATAAAAGTAACCTGATTGGCTCGAAGAATTATTTGGAAGAAAATAAAATTTCTGTTTATGATATTGACAGAGGCGGTGATATAACTTATCACGGTCCGGGACAAATTGTAGGATATCCGATTATCAGTCTTGAAAACTGGAAAAAAGATACACATAAATATTTAAGAGCAATTGAAGAAGTAATAATCAGAACCTGCAGGGAATTTGGTATAATTTCTTCAAGGAATGAAAATTATACCGGAGTTTGGGTTGAGGATAAAAAAATTGCAGCTATTGGTATTAAAATAAGTCGCTGGATTACAATGCATGGTTTTGCTTTTAATGTAAATACTGATTTAAAATACTTCGGCGGAATTATTCCTTGTGGAATAAAAGATAAGGCTGTAACTTCAATTGAAAACGAATTAAATCAAAAAGTAAGTATTGAAACAGTTAAGAATTTAATTTTAAAACATTTCAAAGATGTATTTGAATATTCAGGGTATGAATCAATATCATTAGAAGAAATGAAAGTCTCAAGATTATTAACCGTATAATAAAAGGTTATTTATGGCTAAAAAGAATTTGAACACTGCCGAGGCAAAAGACAAACAGACTAAATCAGCAAAACCAACAAATGGTAAAGAAACTAAAAGGATTAAAAATGATTTAATGGGTTTTGGAAAAGATGAACTTCTTTCAGTATTAAGAAAAATGTTGCTTGCTCGGGAGATTGATGAAAAAGCAATGAGGTTACTGCGACAAGGAAAAACATTTTTTCATATTGCTGCTTCCGGACATGAGGCAATTCAAATTGCTGTGGGTCTTTCCCTCAATCCAAAAAAAGATTGGTTATTCCCGTATTACAGAGACCTCGGAACTGTATTAAATGCCGGTATGACAACTGAAGAATTTTTCCTTGGATGTTTTGCAAAAGCAAATGATCCTGCAAGCGGAGGAAGACAGTTACCAACTCATTGGGGAATGACAAGAGCAAATATTCCTTCTCAATCAAGTCCTACAGGCACTCAATTTTTACAAGCTGTAGGTGCAGCTTTAGCAACGGTTAAAAGAGGTGAAAGAAATATTTCTTATGTAAGCAGCGGAGAAGGAACAACAAGCCAGGGTGAATTTCATGAAGCTGTGAATTGGGCAAGTCGAGAAAAACTTCCGGTACTTTTTTGTATTCAGAATAATAAATATGCTATCTCGGTTCCTGTCCAAAATCAATCAGGAGGAAAAGATAATTCCATAGCAGAAATGATGGCAGGATATGAATCTCTTTTAAGAATGAGTATTGATGGGACTGATTTTTTTGAATCGTATAAAAAAATTCAGGAAGCAGTTGAATACATCAAAAGTGGAAAGGGACCTGTTCTTATTGAAGCAAATGTTGTAAGGCTTCAGTCTCACTCATCATCAGATGATCAGAAAAAATATCGCGATCCGGATGAACTTGCTGAAGAATTAAAAAACTGTCCGATTGATAAACTATTTCAGGTAATGAAATCTGAAGGAATGATAACAGATTCTGAGTATCAAAAGATTAAAGAAGAAGTAAAGGATGAAGTTAATGATGCATCTGATAAAGCATTTGAGGCTCCAAATCCTGATCCTAAAACTGCAGTTAAGTTTTTATTTGATGAAAGCGGATTGCGTGAATCTCTTGATTATGAAAAAAATGATCCTTCAGGAAATAAAATTGTAATGGTCGATGCGATCAATCATGCGCTTCACGAAGAAATGGAGCGAAATAAAGCAATGTATATTTTCGGAGAAGATATTGCAGATAAAAAAGGCGGTGTGTTTACAGCAACTAAAGGTCTTTCAACAAAATTTGGAGATGAAAGGGTTTTTAATTCACCGTTAGCTGAAGCAAGTATTATGGGTGTTGCAACAGGTATGGCATTAACAGGATTAAAACCGGTAGTTGAAGTTCAGTTTGGGGATTATATCTGGCCAGCTTTTATGCAGATGAAAAATGAAACCTCTGCTATGCGCTATCGTTCAAATAATGCGTGGAGCTCACCAGTTGTAGTTCGTGTTGCAGTTGGTGGTTATATTCATGGAGGACTATGTCACAGTCAGAATATTGAATCTATTTATGCTCACGTACCGGGAATGTTAATAGCTTTTCCGAGTAATGCGGCAGATGCAAAAGGATTATTAAAGACTGCCTGCAGGATAAACGACCCAGTTTTATTCTGTGAACATAAAGGACTTTACAGACAGAGTTATGCAATCTCACCGGAACCGGATGAAGAGTATCTCATTCCTTTTGGAAAAGCAAATGTAGTTAGAGAAGGGAATGATCTTACAATTGTGTCATATGGATTTTCTCTCTGGGATTCTGTTAATGCAGCAAAAAAATTAGAAGAGGAAGAAGATTGCACAATAGAAGTTGTCGATATCAGAACAATTGTTCCATTGGATGAAGAAACAATTTTCAATTCAGTGAAGAAAACAAATAAAGTAATCGTAATTCACGAGGATACATTTACAGGTGGATTTGGTGCTGACATTGCAGCAAGGATTGCAGATAATTGTTTTCAATATTTAGATGGACCGGTTAAACGAGTAGCTGCAAAAGATTCACACATTCCCTATTCACCTATTCTGGAAGATGCTGTACTTCCGAATAAGCAGAAGATTTATAATGGAATAAAAGAGCTACTTAATTATTGAAAGAGGCTTAGAAAAAGGCTTAGGCTGAGTTTTGAAAAATTTTTAAGAGACATAATATGAAGTATGATGATTTCAGTCAAATGCCTGTTTATCAGAAATCACTTGAGTAACTTGTGGAAATTTATTCAATAGTAAAAAATTTCCCCCCGGAAGAAAAATATAATTTATTTGATGATATGAAGAGAGCCTCAAATTCTATTTGTCATAATATTGCAGAGGGATTTGGAAGATACGAAGCTAGAGACAAAACAAGATTTTATAAAATTTCCAGGTGAAGTTCATTTGAATTGATAAGTCAACTAATAGTTTCTGAAAAATTGGATTATATCGATATTGGAAAAGAAACTACATTAAAGAATATAATATTTGATATTATAAGTGAGTTAAATTCGCTAATTAAAACATTAGAAAACAAATAAATATTTGCAACTGAGTTTGGGAAACTTCTTAGCCTCTGCCTTAAACTCAACCTGCAAGGAGTAGTCGATGGAAATAATAATGCCCAAAATGGGTGAAAGCATAAGCGAAGGCACAATAATTAAATGGCATAAAAAAGTTGGTGATCAGATAAAAAAAGATGAAATAATTTTTGAAATTAGTACTGATAAAGTCGATACTGAAATTCCATCGCCGGCTGATGGAATTTTAAAAGAAATAAAAGTTAATGAAGGTGATACAGTTGAAGTTGGTACCGTTGTTGCAGTTGTTGACTCAAAAGAAAGTGCTGAATCAAATAAGCAGACTGAACAAAATGAAAAAAACGAAGTTGAAGAAAATGAACCTGAAACGAAAAGTGAATCTCAATCAGAAAATGTTTCTTCTAATGGTGAGTTAACAGAAATTCCTATGCCGAAAATGGGTGAATCTGTAATGGAAGGCACAATAATTAAATGGCATAAAAAAGTTGGTGATAAAATTTCAAAGGATGAGACTCTTTTTGAAATCAGTACCGATAAAGTTGATACTGAAGTGCCGTCTCCCGTAGCTGGTACAATAGCCGAAATACTTATTGGAGAGCAGGAAACAGTTGAAGTTGGAACTATAGTAGCCAAGGTTTCTACGTCAGGAAAAGTTTCTGTTACCAAAACTGAAAAGACTTCAGATTCAAAAACCGAGAAAACAGAACAACAACCTGAATCGATGCACGATAATTTTGCGAAACAAGCTGAAAATGTTTCAGTAAAAAAGCAGGAATCAGGTTCAGGATTTTATTCTCCACTTGTTTTAAACATTGCACAAAAAGAAAATGTAAGTTTTGATGAATTAAAAAATATTAAAGGAACCGGTTTAGAGAACAGAGTCACAAAGAAAGATATCCTTGCTTACATTGAAAATCGAAAGCCAGGTAAAATATCTAAAAAAGTTGAACAGGAAGATTTGAAAAAAGAATCAGACAAACCTGGAATCCCAGCACCTTCTTTTGTTCCTTCAACTTCACAAACTGTTCAGGCTGGTGAAGGAATTCAAAAAATTCCGATGGATAATATCCGACAGAAAATAATGGAACATATGGTTAACAGTCGGGATACTTCTGTTCATGTAACTTCAATGATTGAAGTTGATATGGGTAAGATTCATAATTTTATAAATGAAAACAGAGATGAGTATAAAAGTAAAGAAGGTATTAAGCTAACATACATGGCATTCATTGCCCAAGCCTGTGTGAAAGCACTGAAAGCTTATCCGCTTGTTAACTCAACACTTGATGGAAATACAATACTACAGAAAAACTTTGTTAATCTCGGAATTGCTGTTGCTATTGAACCAACCGGTTTGATTGTCCCAAACATTAAAAATGCTGATCAGCTCAATTTAATTGGATTAGCTAAAGCAGTGAACGATCTTGCACAAAGGTCACGTAACAAAAAACTAACTCCGGATGATATTTCAGGTGGAACTTTTACAGTTACAAACTATGGAGTATTTGGAACAGTGTTTGGAACTCCGATTATCAATCAACCAGAAGTTGCAATACTTGGAGTTGGTGCAGTTATTAAGCGACCAGTTGTAGTTGAAGTTGATGGAGCTGATTCGATTGCTGTAAAACCTGTAATGGCATTAACTCTGGCTCACGATCATCGATTAATTGATGGAATGCTTGGAGGATTGTTCCTTAAACATTTAAAAGATTCTTTGGAGCAATTTGATTTTAAAACGATTTAAAATAATTTGAAAATGAAAGCAACGAAAATAAATCAGCATCAGAATGCATATAAAAAAGCATCCGAAAAATCTCAGACAGAATTAGGTAAACGGCCCGACTGGCTGAAAGTTAAATTGCCATCAGGTGAAAATTATGCTGAAGTATTAAACTTGATGAGGAGAAGACATCTTAACACTGTTTGTGAAGAAGCGAGGTGCCCAAACATGGCTGAATGTTGGGGACACAAAACTGCAACCTTTATGATACTTGGTGATACATGCACGAGAAGCTGCGGCTTTTGTAATGTGAAACTCGGTTTACCATCTGAGTTGGATCTTGATGAACCAAGAAGAGTTGTTGATTCAATAAAGGAACTCGATTTGAAACATGCTGTGATCACTTCAGTCAATCGTGATGAATTAAAAGATGGCGGTGCAACAATCTTTAAAGAATGTGTAAGATTATTAAGAGATGAAGTACCTGATTGTACTGTTGAGATTCTTATTCCTGATTTTAAAGGTGAAGAACACGCTTTCAACATTATTATGGAATATCCTCCCGATATTTTGAATCATAACCTAGAAACAGTTCCCAGACTTTATCACGCTGTGCGTCCACAAGCAAAATATGAAAGAAGTCTGAATCTTATTCGCTGGTTTTCCCGCAAAGCGGGATCCCGTTCCGCGGGAAAGGGAAATGGATTAAAAACCAAAAGCGGAATTATGGTCGGAATCGGGGAAAGGAAAGAAGAAGTTATTTTACTTATGAGTGATCTGCTTGAACACGGCTGTGATATTTTAACAATCGGGCAATATTTGCAGCCGACAAAACAGCACCTTCCTGTCGATCGTTTTGTAACTCCCGAAGAATTTTCATTCTACAAAGAAGAGGGACTCAAAATGGGATTTAAAATTGTAGAATCTTCACCTCTTGTAAGAAGTTCATATCATGCTGATCAGCATGCCAGAATGATTTTTTAGTTTGTGGTAAAAATTCATCTTCTTTTTAATTTAAATTAAATTTCTGATAAACCTGATAAAAATCAAAATTCTTAACATTATGGTTATTCATATCGTCAAAAATTATTTGTAATTTTGGCGGTGATTTTCTCCCCGGTTCGGGCGGATCCAACATACTAACGTGTTTCGAATTAAATTATTTTGTAAATGATAAGATTTCTACTCTATTCTCTCATCATTCTTGTGTCCTGGGGGACAACATTCAGCCAGATAAACACTGACATTAAACTACCTAAAATTTTGGATGATGATAATTCCAAATACACTAATATTGGCAATATTGGTATTACCGTAACAAACTTTGGAACTTATGGACACGGTTTTGTTTTATGGCCTGATCAGCCAAGCTGCGAGTATCCACTCGGCAGCGGCATTGAACATATTTTTGATGGTGGATTATGGGTTGGAGGATTTATTGATGTACCGGGGACAGGAAAAGTAGGACCATTTGTTACTACTGGTGCAGTAGATGCATCAACAGTTTCATCTAGAGGTGGTGGGTTTGAGTTTACAAATTCTGCAGGTAATTTAGTTAAGGAAAGATCTTCACTTTTTGATTCCGGGGTTTTTAGTCCTTTAGCGATTTCTCACCAGGATTTTGTGATGGATTACTCTGACACGAGCACGGTGTATTTAAATCACGAACCGATTATTGATCATGACCCGCTTGGCATTTCAGTACACCAGGAAACCTATGCCTGGAATTTTTCCTTTGCTAATTTTTTTGTGATCTTCAATTACTGGGTTAAAAATGTAAGTGATAAATATATTGACAGTGTATTTGTTGGTTTGTGGTCCGATACTGTTGTTCGAAATACGCTTATTACTGGGCGACCTTCAGGTAGTGCATTTTTTAATAAAGGTGGAAATGGTTACAACGATTCGATAAAGATTGCTTACGAGTTTGACTCTGCGGGTGATATTGGATTTACAGATAGTTATGTTGGAATTTTATATCTTGGTTCTGATCCTAAGCTTCCTGAAAAATACATTTACCAGGGAACTGATACTTTAACAACAGTAAACTTTGTAAGCTGGCAATTTAGAAATACATCCGATCCAAATTTCTTTGCCCCATCAGATGATATTCAGCGCTATAGAAAAATGCAAGGTTTTTTTAGTGGAAGTATTTCCAGCGGAGGTAATCGCTGGAAAGATGGTATTAATCCGGAAACATTAAATCCTCCTTCAAACAGATCGATGTTAATTACAAATGGCTATTTCCACAATATTGCGCCCGGAGATTCAATCAATGTTGTATATGCAATTGTATGTGCGAAAAAATTCGGAAATGATCTGGCATCTTTAGATACAGAAGAACAGAAAACAAATTTATATTCAAATGCTGATTGGGCTTTAAGAGCTTATTATGGTGAAGACAGAAATCGCAACGGAATTCTTGATCCTGATGAAGATCTTGATGGAAACGGAAAAATAACCCGTTATATTCTACCTTCACCTCCCACGGTTCCTAAAATTAAGGTTGTTCCGGATAATCAAAAGGCAACAATTTATTGGGATAAAAGAGCAGAAGTATCTGTTGATCCAATCTCAGGAAAAAGAGACTTTGAAGGATATAGGCTTTACAGAACCCAGGCGGGTTTTGATCTTTCTGAGACTCAGGACATATTAAGATCAATGGTTGTTCTTGCATCCTTTGATAGTGCCGGAAACAATATTGAGTTTGATACGGGTTTTGATTTTGTTCGTCTGGATGAACCGGTTACTTTTCCAAATGATACAACAAAATATTATTATAAATTCGAACTTGATAATCTCCTGAATGGGTGGCAATATTTATTTGCAGTAACTGCTTTCGATGAAGGTGATCCTGAAAATGGATTGGATATTTTAGAATCCAGTCCGCTGGCAAACTTTGAAAGAATTTTACCCGGCACACCTGCACAGGAAGATCCTGATGTTGAAGTAGGAGTTTATCCAAATCCATATTATGGAAATGCAATCTGGGATGGAAGTTCAGAAAGATTAAGGAAAATTTATTTTTTCAATTTACCTGCTGAATGTGATATTACAATATTTACTCTGGCTGGAGATATTGTAAAACAAATTCATCATACTCAAAATAGTAACAGCGCTGACATTCGCTGGTTTGAAACTTATGCATCTGATGATAAACAGAAATTTGCCGGTGGTGAGCACGCCTGGGATCTTTTAACAGATAATGACCAGGCAATTGCAACCGGACTTTATTTATTCACTGTTGAAAACAAACGTAATGGTGAAATTAAACGAGGAAAATTTTTAGTTATTAAATAAAAATTAAATTGTAGATCGAAGCAAAGCTTCGATATGTTAGAAAAAGTTAAACTCAAAAGATTTTAAATCAAATAATTTATATAAATCATTTCGGAGGAATGAAATGAGACAAATTTTAGTCACAGCTTTTATACTGGTGATGAGTTTCAGCGTTTTTGCTCAGTACCAGGAAGTTACTATAATGGATATCATGGGAGGAAATCCGATTCCTTATGGAGATACCTTAACTATTTCCAGTGGTGTTGTTATGGTAGCTCCATACAGAGATGCTAATCCTGATAGCGGTACAACACTAATTGCTGGTGCACCTGCACTAATCTTACAAGATACCAGTGAAACAGATTGGGGAGGAGTACTTGTCAGATATCCGAATATGCCAACTGGAAACGCCTTTGGTATATTGGATACCGGGATGGTAATTAAATGTACAGGTGTTGTTGTTCAATATTTTTTAACAACTGAATTTGATTTAATTGGATTTGAAGCCGCAGATGTACTTGGTCAAATGGAAAGACCGCAGCCTGTTCACATAACATTAGACTCATTAGCTGAGTTTGGAACTAAAAATGGATTGCCTTCATCAAAAAAATGGCAATCTGTTTTTGTTGAAGTTGATACAGTAACAGCATTAGGCGGAGGCATTGGACCGGGGGCTTATGAAGTTGAAGATGACAACAATACTCACGTTTTTACATCCAATCAATCTTCATATTTTAGAAACGCAAATCCTCCAACCCCGGGTTCTCTCGTAAAACGTTTGGTTGGTTATATTCAAAACCGGGATAATGTTTCAGGAACTAATGGTTTTGCCAGTCTTATCAACCCCACGTATCCAGGCGATGTAGAAGTTGTACCTGCACCAAATATCTCGAATATCCAACGAGATCCGGTTATAGTTAATTTTGGAATCTCAGTAAATATTACTGCACAAATAGTAGATGCGGATGGAATTGTAACTTCAGCAAAACTATTTTATAGAAAGAATTTTGATCCCGATATTGAAGTTACAATGACTGATCTTGGCAACAATACGTGGTCTGCAAGTGTTCCATCTCAGAATGATTCTTGTGTTATTAGCTTTTTTATTCAGGCTGAGGATGATAGTTCTTTAATAACTATTTATCCAGCAGATACAACACATAACAGGTATTTTTATTTAGTTACTAATCGTACTGATCTAGCAATTCAGGATGTTCAATTTAGCCCATTTGGTGGAGGATATAGCGGATATAATGGTTATAGTGTGACAGTTAGTGGTATTGTTACTGCTGACACGACAGATATTGAAGGTAATGAAACCGGTACTGCTTCAAATCCGCAGGTGTATATTCAAAACGGACAGGGACCCTGGAGTGGAATTCATATTTATGGAACTGAAGCAACAAACAGAAGCAGAGGTGATAACGTTACTGTAACTGGTCCTGTTTATGAAAACTTTGGTGTAACACAGATTGGTAACAATAATACAGGTGCAACTGTTGTACTTAACTCAAGCGGAAATCCATTACCATTGCCAGAAGATTTGTCAACTTCAGAGATTGATAGTGTAGGTGATGGCGGTGTACAAGCGGAACAGTGGGAGGGAGTTCTGATTCGCTATAGCAATATAACTGTTACAGATGAAAATGCTGACGGAGATCCGGGTCCGGATGAAGGATCGGGAGGCAACAGAAACTATGGTGATATACTTGTTTCTGACGGAAGTTCAAATACCCGGATTGATTTGCAAGACGGTACCCACGATTACCATAATTTCTGGAATGCCGGACAAGATACTATTCCAAATTATGTTAGACAAGGTAATACATTTGAATCTGTCACGGGGATTCTCTGGTATTCATTTAGTTTTTATAAATTAATACCTAGAAAGGATGATGATTTTGTTGGTTGGGTAACTGATGTTGATAAAGAAACAGGATTGCCGGTTTCTTATTCTGTTTCTCAAAATTATCCGAATCCTTTCAATCCATCAACAAAGATAAATTATACTCTTCCTGTTACAGGTAATGTAACTTTAAAGATTTACAACATACTTGGTCAAGAAATTCGTACGCTCATCAATAATGAATTAAAAACAGCAGGGAAGTATACGATAGATTTTAACGCTTCAAATTTACCATCAGGGGTTTATTTATATCGTTTGCAGGCTGGTGATTTTGTCCAGGTAAAAAAGATGATGCTTCTTAAATAAAAATTATCAAATGAGACTCACTTATTTAATGAGTCTCATTTATTTACTAGACATTATTTAATGAAAAAACTTTTACTGATTTTTAGCTTAATATTTCTCTCCTTTATCATTTTGACCTGTTCAGATGATCAGGTCAGCAATCCTGTAGGTAACAAGGCTCCGGATACAGGACTTTTTTTATATCCGGATTCAACAATAAACCAGCAGCCAAGTAAATTACATGTTCATTGGTGGGGTGATGATCCCGATGGAGTAGTTGAAGGATTTTATATTATGTGGGAAGGTATTGATTCAGCCTGGGGCTTTACTAAATCAAATGATAGTATTTTTGCACTTCCAATTGGAACTTCTGATACAACATATAAATTTTTTGTCGTTTCAGTTGATGCTGAAGGCGGTAATGAAGTTTATGACAATTCAGTAATAAGAAATGGTATTTCATTTGGGGCAGAGCCATTTACAGATTCAAATGGAAATGGAAAATATGATGAAGGGGAAAATTATGTTGATATTGGTTTGGTTGATCCTACTCCCGCAGAACTTATTTTCCCAATTAAAAATACTGCCCCGGTTCTTCAGTGGAATGAATTAACAGTTTTACCAGACACTTCATTTCCTGTGATGACATTTAAATGGGATGCAGATGATCTAGATGGTGATGAAACAATTCAGGCAATAAATATTTCTCTTAATGATACCATAAACTATATTACGCTGAATGGTTCAGTAAGACTGGTTACTCTTAGAATTAAAGACTTAAATGCTTCTATTCCTGAAATGGAAATTCTGATTAACGGATCTGATCAAAATATATTCCCTGAAACACTTTCAGGATTACAGCTAAATTCAGATAATAAATTTTATGTACAGGCTGTTGATCTCTCAGGTGCGGTTTCAAACATAATATCATTACCGGATACAGGTACTAACTGGTATGTTAAAAAACCCAAAGGACAATTGTTAATTTTTGATGATTTTGCCGGAAGTTCATCTGAACAGGCAAAAACATTTTATAGAAATGAATTTAATTCAATTGGACTTCAAAATAAATATGATGAATATGATCTTAATAAACAGCCACTACCGTTTGAGAGTGTAACTGTTTATGAAATGATGAAGCTGTTTAAATATACTTATTGGTACTCAGTATCAAATCCAAGACTCGATCTTTTAAATGCGGTTACAAATAAATATTTGAATCAAGGCGGAAAAATAGCTTTCTCTATGACATTTCAGAGCTCAAGTAGTACTTATGAATTTGATCTTTCCACACTGCAGGGTTTTCTTCCAATTGATTCTGTTAGCAGTCCACTTTCGTTTTTATTATCAGGAGCAGATGTTTTACCAGCTCCACAGTCATCTGGCTATTCTACATTAAGAACAACCTCAACAATTTCATATGTAAGAACTTATATACCTAATTCTGTAGTAACTGATAGAGTCTATTTACTTTCTGTTTCTCAAATTTCCGGGAATGTAGGATTTATCACGAAAGATAAAACAGAATTCTTCATTGGATTACCTTTATATGATTGTAACGGCGGTAATCAAAACGTTGATGAACTTCTTTCAAAAATATTCTTTGATGAATTCGGTCTGGTTCCATGAAATCAATTTTATTTCTGATATTGTTTATTCCTTCATTCTTATTTTCCCAACAAACGGGGA
Organism: uncultured Ignavibacteriales bacterium; assembly: GCA_963715745.1. GTDB lineage: Bacteria > Bacteroidota > Ignavibacteria > Ignavibacteriales > Ignavibacteriaceae > CAWGJF01. Next base: position 2,527,031 of record OY970271.1, on the reverse strand, counting down.
CTCTTTCCGGAACTGTAAAAGATGCTTCAACTGGTGAAGCATTACCCGGTGTGAATGTTATAATTAAAGGTACATATTATGGTGCGGCGACTGATATAAACGGTAAGTACTCAATTAAGAATATTAATACCGGTACTTATAACATTGACATTTCTTTAATTGGATATAAAACTTTTCAATTTACAGGTATTGAAATTCAGGCAAATAAAGTAACAGAACTCAATGCAAATCTTGAAGAAACAGTTTTAACTCTTGACCAGGATGTGGTTGTTATTGGAGATAAACCTTTACTTGACCCGGAAGAGACACAGAGTAAAAAAACAATATCAAAAGAAGAAATTGATGCGTTGATTGTTGAAAACATTCAAAATATTGTAACGCAGCAGGCTGGGGTAACAACATCAAATAATGAAGTCCATATCCGTGGTGGAAGAACTTACGAAAGTGCATTTTTACTGGATGGTGTATCTGTTCAAGATCCAATAGCTGGAACCGGATTCGGATTACAATTAAGCGCATCGGCAATTGAGGAAGTTGAAGTCATTACAGGTGGATTTAATGCTGAATTCGGACAGGCTACATCCGGAATAGTAAATGTAAAAACAAGAGAAGGTGGCGATAAGTATTCAGGTTCAGTATCTTACAAAACTGATCATTTCGGCAACAACACTTCTTCTTTTCATGTTTTTAATATTGATATTATTGAAGCAAATCTTAGCGGACCAGAACCTATTACCTCAATGCTTTTACCAGCAATGGGTCTCGATATCCCCGGAGAAATTTCATTCTTCGGTAATTTTTATGGTGGGTTTTCTGATGGAATTACTCAAGGATATTATAAACCAACCGCAAAACAATTATATTCTTCAACATTTGGAGGAACCAAATTCGCCCCACGGGCAGAAAATAGCTGGTTCTGGCTTGCAAAACTTTCTTATGCTGTTTCTCCGACATTTAAAATAAGATATTCTTTTAATCAATCTGTTAGTATTAATCAGAATTCACAATCGCTTCAGTCAAATCTTGAATATGTAGAACCTTCTCCGGGTTACCAATATACTTTTGAGAACATTCTTGATAATGCAAATACATTTACGCATAATAATATCTATCACAATTTTTCTCTTACCCAAACCTTAAACTCAAAGACTTATTATGAAGTTAAGATGAATTATTTCTTTACACATTTAAGGGCAGATGCAAACGGGCTGAATTGGAATGAATACAATGAACCAAAAGATATCGTTACATTTCCAATAGAATATTATAATACAAATCATGATACAATTGGAGTTATTCCCGGTGATGGTTTGTGGGATGTGGGTAATCCATATACATGGCATGATCATTTTCTTGAAGAATATTCAATCCGGGGAGATGTTACAAGTTTCTTTGATGAAAAAAATAAATTTAAAGCTGGATTTGATTTAAATTTTCAGGAGATGCAGGTTGTTGATATTTACAAGCCATGGGTTGGGGAATTGGGATTAAACAATGATGTTTATAAAGTTCATCCGGCAGTTGGATCTTTTTATGCTCAGGATAATATTAATTTTGGCGGAATGATTCTGAATTTTGGATTGAGAATAGATTACTGGTTCCCGGGAAAATATGTTGATGATGCTGTTAAAGATTCAAATGTTGTCACAATTCCGCAGGAAGTAAGAGACAGATATTACCAGGATACTTTTAGCTGGTTTGGCGAAAGAAGATATAAAGCTAGATTAAGTCCAAGACTTGGAATTTCACATCCGGTTTCTGATTATCAAACTCTTTTCTTTTCTTATGGGCATTTTAGTAAATGGCCTAAGCCACAATTCGTTTATGCAAAACTTAGTCCGTTAAATGCTCAATCTTCATTTCAAAAATTCGGAAATCCTGATCTGAATCCTGAAACTACGGTTGCTTATGAACTCGGATTAAAAACCCAGTTTACACAAAATGATGTATTAACTGTTACAGCATATTATAAAGATATTTTTGATTATGTGAGCACAAGAACAGCAAAAATAAGATCAGCACGTTTTGCTGCACAAAGTTTTATTACGTATGTAAATACTGATTATGCCCGTTCGCGTGGTTTAGAAGTAGAATTCAAAAAACGAATTGGCAGATGGTTTAATGGAACCGCTTCATTTGCTTACGCTATAGTCACAGGCAAGAGTTCATCAGTCGATGAAGGTGTTTTAGTTTTACGCGGTGATCTTCAGGAATCAATTAAAGAAGAATTTCTATCATGGGACCGACCATTGACTGCATCAGTTTCGGCAAGTTTTTACGTTGAACCCGGAACTTTTGGATTTGGAGAAAATTTGATTGACGATTGGAGTCTATACTTCCGAGCATTTTTTGAATCAGGAAAAAGATACACACCGGCAATATTCACTGGTTTCGTAGATCAGAATGGAAGAAGAGAATATGAATATGTTCAGGATGAAAGATACGGATCAATTGGTGATAACTGGTTTTATATAGATATGAATTTTGAAAAGTATTTTGAATTGAGTGGGCTGAGATTCTCAGCTTTTATTGAAGTTAATAACTTATTCGATACGGATAATTCAGCAATAATAAATCCTGTAACCGGAAGAGCATATGAATATGGAGATAATGTTCCCGGAAGCTGGAATGATCCACGTTACCCGGATGTCCAGGCTCCTATCAGTGCTTATCCATTTAATCCTGCAAGATATTTAACCAGAAGAAATATAAAGTTCGGAGTTACATTTAAATTCTAATGATAAAAGTTGTTCAAATACTTTTAATAATTTTATTTTTTGATTTGCCAAAATCTAATGCTCAACTCTTTCCTGTTCTTGGCGGACAGAGAGCAGGGATTTCCACAGCACAATTTTTAAAGATAGGTGTCGGAGGCAGAGCTGCAGCACTTGGTGAATCATTTGTTGCAATTTCAAATGATGCTTCTGCTTTGTACTGGAATCCTGCCGGGCTTTCACAGTTTTCCAAAAACCAGGTTTTCTTTTCTCACAACATTTGGTTAGTTGATATTAATCATGATTATATTGGTGTGGTTTATCATTTAGATGATGATAATACTTTTGGAGTTTCTCTTACTTCATTATGGATGGATGATATGCCGGTTACAACTGAATTTGCACCATTCGGAACAGGGGAATATTTTGGATTTAGCGATATAGCAATTGGATTATCTTATTCAAGAAAAATGACAGATCAATTCAGTTTTGGCGGCACTGTAAAATATATTGAAGAGACTCTGGATAAATTAAAAATGCGTGGGGTAATGATTGATCTCGGAACTTATTACTGGACTGGATTAGGATCAACGAGGTTTGCTGTAACAGTTTCAAACTTTGGTGCAGAACTCGCACCTGATGGTGATGTAGTGCTAGTCGGAAAAAGAAAAAATTCTGAGTGGCAGTCATTTTCACCACCAACTACTTTTAGAATTGGCTTTGCACTTGATCCTTACGAAAACGAAAACCATAAAGTTACTACTTCAATTCAGCTAAATCATCCGAACGATAACAGTGAAAATGTTGTGCTTGGGGTTGAATATTCATTTCAGAAAATGTTTTTCATGAGAGGTGGTTATAAATTTAATGTAGATGAACAGAATTATTCATTCGGAGCAGGGGTTGATGCTCCGATTAGTATTGCTCAAATCACTGTGGATTATGCATTTACAAATTTTATAAGGTTGGGTTCGGTTCACAGATTTTCGATTATTTTGGGACTATAATTAAAATGAGAAGATATATGCAATTTCTTATGATTACATTAGTTACAGCTATTATTTATAGTTGTGCCGATAAGTTTGATCTTAATAATATTGATGTAAGTGGAAATAATGTAAACATTGGTGGGGACACAGTATTTGTACAGGTTAACCCGGTTTGGGAGGGATTTAATAAACCTCAGGATATTATCATAGGTCGGGAGCCATTCATTTATGTTGCAGACACGGATAATGATCGAATTGTTATGATGAATCTTGATGGAGATATTTTGGGTACACATCCTGTTAAAAAGCCGGTTGCTTTAGCACAGGATTACAGATTAAACCTGATTATTTGTGCACAGTTCGATACTTTAGGTCAAAGCTTTAATGCGGTATATAAACTTGATTTGTTTTCTGTCAGCCACCAGATAGAAATTGCTCCAATGAAAAGATTATTACCAAGACTTTCAGATTTTACCCAGCCGCAAAGGAAATATACCGGTGCTGCGGTTTTTTATGATAACAGATTTTATATTGCACGTACCGGTCCTAATAATTCAAATCTTATTGATCCGGACAATTCAATTTTAGTCTTTGTTCAAAAAACTCAAAATAATGGTTCAATAAAAGATTCATTAATTGGACGGGTTGCTTTGCTTGATCCAACCGGATCAGGTATTATGTCAGCAAATCAAATCAGTTCTCTTACATCCTATGATACCAGGAATTATAATTTAATTGTGACCTTAATAGGAGAGAACAGTTTTAAAGTTCAACCTTTGGATTATATCACTTCCCAGGATTTTACCGGATACCAGATTTCAATTCAGCCTAATTCTGCTCAAATAATGTTACCAAATAATTTTGAAAAGCCCGAAGGTGCAGCAATTGATAATGCAAATAACATTTATGTTGCTGATGCAGCAAAAGATAGTATTTATAAATATAATTCCTTCGGACAATTGCTTATTAGATTTGGAGGTGAAGGTGATTTTGAGTTTAGCAGCCCCAATGCTGTAGCGTTTTTTGACAGAACACTTTATGTTGCCGATACTGACAACAATAGAATTTTAAGATATATACTATCAACGGATTTACAATGAAATATTTTACTTCAGTTTTTTTCTTCTTCATTTTTATTAATTGTTTTATCAGTGCACAAACTGTAGTTCCAATTTCTGAACTAAGGTATAATGATTCTAATGGAGTTCCGGTCGATACTGGTCAGGTTTTTACAATTGAGGGAATTGTAACTTCATCAAACCAGTTTGGCAACAGCGGACCAGGCTCTGTTCAGGATGAAACAGCCGGGGTTTGTGTCTATGGTCCTGGTTTTGCAAATGCTGTTAATATTGGTGATTCAGTCACGGTTACAGCTGTCCTCACTCAATTCAGTGGTCTTACAGAATTAAGTTTTAATCTGCCTGGTGCATCTGTAGTTGTTCACTCTTCAGGATATGAAACTGAACCGGAAATTATTACTATTGATGATATTGCTAATCAGCAGTGGAATGGTTATGAGGAATTTGAAGGTTCATTAATCAGAATTAATAACGTAACTATTAGTGGTACAGGCAATTTTGCTAGCGGGACTAACTATAATATTTCTGATCCTACGGGATCACTTACTAGTGGATTAAGAATAGACAATGATGTATCAACAATTATCGGACAGCCGATTCCATCAAGTGCTGTGGATATAATTGGGATTCTCCAACAGTACAAGTTTGGCCCTCCATTTAATAGTGGTTACCAGTTGTTACCAAGATACATCCAGGATATTGTTGATGATGGTGCTCCATTAATTTTAAATCCAGTTATTGCCGCTGATATTGATACAAATTCATTTAATGTTTATTTCAATACTGTAAGAAATGGAAACAGCCAGGTAAAATATGGCTTAACACCAAATCTTGAATTGGATTCTGTTGTTGTTATGGATGATACAACAGTTCATTTTGTTCCGGTAGATGGGTTAATGGAATCAACACAGTATTATTTTCGTGCTTATTCAACTAACACAGCAGGTACCAGCGAAAGTTCACTTCAGACTGTAACAACAGCGTCTTCAAATCCGGAAATTGGAACTATAAATGTTTATTTCAATTTTTCAGTTGATACAACGGTTGCTATACCCGGCAATTCAGCACATGGTAATGTAGATTTTAAACAAAAAATAATGGATAGAATAAACCAGTCAACTTACTCAATAGATATGGCCGTTTACAGCTTTTTTGGAATGCCTGATGTTGCTGATGCTATTGTGGCAGCAAAAAATCGCGGAGTTAAGGTAAGGGTAGTCTATGATAACAGAACCACACAAAATAGTATGCAGACATTGATAAATGCAGGGATACCGGTTTTAAAAAGAACGGCAGGATTAAATGGAATAATGCACAACAAGTTTTTCATTTTTGATGCACGGGACTCAATAGTAACAAATGACTGGCTCTGGACTGGTTCATGGAATGTAACTTCAACAGAATTGACCTGGAAAAATAATGTTGTGGAAATTAATGATCCGACAATTGCTTTAGCTTTTCAATTAGAGTTTGAAGAAATGTGGGGCAGTTCAGATGATTTGCCAAATCCATCAAACGCGAAATTTGGTCCTCAAAAATCCGACAATACACCACACACATTTAATATTGGCGGAAGAGATGTGAGACTTTATTTTAGTCCTTCTGACGGAACTACTGCTAAAATTATTAATGTAGTTAATTCCGCTGAGGATGATATTTATTTTGCAAATTATGCTTTTACAAGATCGGATATTGCTACTGCAATGAATGTTCGTTTTAATAATGGTGTTTCAGATATGAGAGGAATTATAGATCAGATAAATACATCCGGTAGTCAATATAATTACCTTAACACTTTTGCTGAAATGTTTCCTGCAAATGGAAGTACACAACATCATAAGTATGGAATAATTGATGCTACTTTGAGTTTAAGTGATCCAACCACAATAACAGGTTCACAAAATTGGTCAAATGCAGGTGAAAATGATAATGATGAAAATACACTTATAATTAATGATGTTTTTATTGCCAATCAATTTATGCAGGAATTCAAAAAAAGATATAATGAAGCAGGAGGTTCAACACCATTTGGAATTCCAACTGAAGTTGATAATACAACAATAGATTTTACTCCGAATGAATTTGTTCTTTTTCAAAATTATCCAAATCCATTCAATCCTAGTACGACAATAAAGTTTGAAATCCCAACCGCACAAAAAGTTACACTAAGTGTTTATGATGTCCTTGGCAGGGAAATAACAAAATTGTATAATGGAATAGCAAGTTCTGGTGTTCACACAGTCGAATTTAATGCTGAAGATTACGCAAGCGGAATTTATATTTACAGGCTGGAAACAATCGATAATTCAATTTCTAAAAAGCTTATTTTGCTCAAATAGAGGATTCCATTAGATATTTGTTAAGTACAAAATATTTGTAAAAAAAGCTAAATAAGCATAAATTTGCAATTCATTTTTTAATCAAACAGGAACAATAATGGCTGAAAAAGGCGGCAAAATAATCCAGGTAATTGGACCAGTGATAGATGTTGAATTTGAAGAAGGTCACCTACCCGATATATATAGTGCAATAAGAATTCCACGAGAAACAACCGAAGGTGTTAAGGAAGAATTGATCGCAGAAGTACAGCAACATCTTGGCGAAGACAGAGTAAGAGCTGTTGCAATGGATTCTACCGATGGACTTGTACGAGGTATGGAAGCTTTTGATACACTTGCACCAATCTCAGTTCCGGTTGGACCAAATACACTTGGCAGATTAATAAATGTAGTTGGAAAGCCTATTGATGCATTGGGCGAAATCAAAACTGAAAAAAAATATCCGATTCACAGACCAGCTCCTGCTTTTAAAAATCTTTCTACCGAATCTGAAATGTTTGAAACTGGTATTAAAGTCATTGATCTGATCGAACCATATACAAAAGGTGGAAAGACAGGATTGTTTGGTGGTGCCGGTGTTGGCAAAACTGTTATTATACAGGAATTGATAAACAACATTGCACAACAGCATGGCGGTTACTCTGTGTTTTCCGGTGTTGGTGAAAGAACCCGTGAAGGAAATGATCTATGGTTAGAAATGAAGGAGTCTGGAGTATTAAACAAAACAGCACTTGTGTTTGGTCAGATGAATGAACCACCGGGAGCCAGATTGAGGGTCGGTCTTACTGCTTTAACTATTTCCGAATATTTCCGCGATGAAGAGGAAAGAGATATACTTTTATTTATTGATAATATTTTCCGATTTACCCAAGCCGGTTCTGAGGTAAGTGCACTTTTGGGTCGAATGCCTTCAGCTGTTGGTTACCAGCCAAACCTTGCTACCGAAATGGGTGCATTGCAGGAAAGAATTACCTCAACTGATAAAGGTTCAATCACATCCGTTCAGGCTATATATGTACCTGCAGATGACTTAACAGATCCTGCACCAGCTGCTGTTTTCTCTCACCTTGATGCAACAACTGTATTGAGCCGACAGATTTCTGAACTTGGTATTTATCCTGCAGTTGATCCTCTCGATTCCACTTCAAGAATACTCGAGCCCGGAATTGTTGGTCAGGAACATTACGATGTTGCTAAGAATTGTAAAGAGATCCTTCAACACTATAAAGATCTTCAGGATATAATAAACATTCTTGGTATGGATGAATTAACCGATGAAGATAAAATTATTGTGAATAGGGCAAGAAAAATTCAACGCTTCTTAAGCCAGCCGTTTCACGTTGCTGAACAGTTTACCGGACGACCAGGAAAATATGTTAAGCTTGAAGATACAATTAGAGATTTCAAAGGTATTATCGATGGCAAGTATGATGACATTCCTGAAAGTGCATTCCTCTATTGCGGTACTATTGAAGACGCTATTGAAAACGCAAAAAGTTCGAGGTAAGTAGATTGGCTGACGATTTAAATATTGAAATTATCTCACCTGATTCTCAGGTGCTGAAAGACCAGGTTGAATCTATTACAATTCCGGGAACTGCAGGAAGTTTTCAAGTTCTTAAAAATCACGCTCCTCTTATCAGTACTTTTGAAATCGGGGTTATTAAAGTAAAAAAATCAGGTGCCGAACATTTACTCTATACAACAAGCGGCGGTACAGTTGAAGTAAATAACAACAAGGTTCTTGTTCTTTCAGATTCAATTGAAAAAGTTGATAAGATAGATATTAACCGGGCAGAAGAAGCGAAGAAAAGAGCTGAGGAAAGACTGGCAAATAAGGATGTAGAAACAATTGATGTTGTCAGGGCAGAAGCCGCTTTGAATAGGGCAGTGAACAGAATTAAAGCGTATGGAAAATTTAATCAGTAGTTTAAAAGACCGGAAAAAGAATTTAAGGGATGAAATAAAACTTCATCCCTTTTTTAGTTTAAATAACCATCTCCAAGAACAATATCTCTTGTAGCCAGGTTTTCCTCTAGTTTATCTTTTAATTCATTAAGATGATTTAATAAGAAGTTAAACCTGTCATTTTCCTTTTGTATTAATAAAAGTTCCTGCTGCTGCTGAATTGTCAATCCTGATTTTTCTGCAATCTTAAACGCTTTTTGTTTAGTTGCTTTAAGATTTTTCCAGAATGAATCTCCCAAATTAAATTTCAACTGTGTTAAAAGTGATTTTAATTTTTCCTCTAATTGATTAAATAATATCTGGTCAAATTCATTGTCAATATCAAAATACTCTTCAATTAAAGACTGGTAATATCCATCAGAGTGTAATTCAAGTGATCTCCTGATAAACCTGTTCTCCCCACGAACTAATATATCCAATTCACCACCGGGATGCTTTTTTAAAACTTCTGTTACTTTTACATAAACTCCGATTTCAGAAATACTGTCTTTTAAGTTTGCACAAATTCCAAAACCGGAATTCTCTTTTAAACATTTTTTAATAAGCTTTTTATATCGTTCTTCAAAAATATGCAGGGGATACCGTGATTGTGGATAAACAATAATGTTGAGGGGAAATATCGGAATAATATTTTTCATTACTTTAAAATAAAAAAAGAAGCAATCAAATTCATGACTGCTTCTTTTAACTTTATTTAATGATAATAATTATTTAGCCTGGTTGAATCTTTTTGCAACTTCATCCCAGTTAACAACATTCCACCAGTTTTCAATATAATCTGGTCTCTTATTTTGATATTTCAGGTAATAAGCGTGTTCCCAGACATCAAGTCCTAAAACCGGAGTACCTTTAAATTCTGAAATATCCATAATCGGGTTATCCTGGTTAGGAGTAGAACCAACTGCAAGCTTACCATTTTGAACTACAAGCCATGCAAATCCGGATCCGAATCTGGTTGCAGCAGCATTGCTGAATGTTTTCTTAAATTCATCAAATGTACCAAATGCAGAATTCATTGCATCTGCTAATGCTCCATCCGGTTTTCCGCCGCCGCCTTTCTTCATAAATGTCCAGAACAGGGAATGATTATAATGTCCGCCGCCATTGTTTCTTACAGCAACCGGATGCTTTGAAACATTCTTCAGCAAATCTTCAATCGATTTACCTTCCATATCTGTTCCGCTAACAGCATCATTAAGTTTATTTACGTAACCCTGATGGTGTTTTGTATAATGGATTTCCATTGTCATTTTATCAATGTACGGTTCGAGTGCATCGTAGGCGTATGGTAACGCCGGTAATTCAAATTTAGCCATGATAGGACCTCTTTCTGATTTAATTTTGTTATTGTTTAATTTTGAAAATGTTTGTGCCAACGGATTTAACGTTGATATTGCAGATAATGCCCCCAGAGAGTAAATAAAATTTCTTCTTTTCATAACATTTCTCTCCGAAAATTAATTAAATATTATACTCCGAATGATTCACCGCAGCCGCAGGTTTTAGTAGCATTGGGATTATTAAAAACAAATCCTTTCCCGTTTAAACCATCACTGAAATCAAGCTCTGTTCCACTAAGGTAAAAAAGACTTTTACCATCAACAAATAATTTGATTGATTCGGTATCAATTACTGTATCTCCCTCTTTCATTGCTTCATCAAAACCAAGTGAGTAACTAAGCCCCGAACAGCCGCCACCTTTTACGCCGACACGTAATCCATAATGTTCCGGGACGTTATTTTCCTGCATAATTCTTTTAATTGAATTTATCGCTTTTTCAGTTACTGTTATTTCTGTAGCCTGGTTTACTTCTGCCATTATTTATTCCTCAGATTATTTTTACTAATAAATTTAAAAAGGATCACCCGGTTCTGTTGTTGTATATTCAGGAATTCTGACATTCCAACCTTGTGAATTTACTCTTTCAAATAATCCTGATTTTTCAAGATGTTTCGCAAACTCCGTTGCAATGTATTCTGCCTCCTTGTATGAAACTTTTATATTTTTTTTCTCAAGGAAAGATCGGATTCCATACTGTAAATCCCTGAAGAAGAAATTTGAGTTATTAAACATTGGAAATTTTGCTTTCAAAAAATTCAATAAAGATTTCTCTTCACTGATAATTAAGTCGACGTGTTTTGAATATTTATTTTTCATTTTTGGTCCATTAATTAAAGTATCTGTAATAATGAAGTTTCTTTAAAAATATTATCTATTTTATTCTGAATTATTGCTAAAGGATCGCGGATCTGGCAGCAATTAAAATGTGAACAATCATCTGAAGATCCGTTTTCCTTCATACAATTTGTAATCTGGTAATCTGGTTCAACAGCTTTAATAATATCAATTAAATTTATCTCAGCAGGATTTTTAACTAATGAAAATCCGCCGTTCATTCCTTTTGTTGAATTTGCAATTTGATTCTTAGCCATGTTTTGTAAAACCTTTGAAACAAGCTGATGGGGGATTGAATAGTTTTCTGCAATCTCTCTGGCTGTTGAAAGATTTGCAGAATTTTTCCCAGCCATATATTTGGCTGCCATCAGTGCATATTCTGTCTTTTTTGAAAGTTTTAGCATATTAATAAGACTAATTAAGTCTGATTCTAACGTATAAAAAAAGAATAATAATATCAATTCAAAATTGTGATCTAGAACCCAAGCATTGCGATTGAGTTTTGGGCAAGCGTAACAAGTGGAGTAAAATAAACACCTAAAACGAGGACTGGAATAAGAAGAACAAATAGCAGAACTTTATTTCCAAATGAAACTTCAATCTTCTCAAATTTTGATTCGTGTTGAACGAGGTAGAGATTTTTCAAAACCCGAACATAATAGTAATAGGCAACAACAGTATTTAATAATGCGATAATAGCAACTGCAACCATGTTTGCATCAATCAAAGCAATAAAAATATAAAGTTTACCAATAAATCCTGCAGTTGGCGGCAAACCTGCCAATGCTAATAAAAATATTGTAAGCGCAACACCTAAAATGGAAGCTGATGATCCCAATCCTTTATAATCATCTATATCTTCACTTCCGATTTTATTTGCAATGAGCATAACAACAAAGAATGCTCCGAGATTCATAAAAAGATAAATTGCAAAATAAATCAGAACGGCACTCAAACCTTGGTTAGAAAATATCGCAACTGCAAGCAGAAGATAACCAGCATGAGCAATACTTGAATAGGCAAGCATTCGCTTTAAATTATCTTGCCAGAGCGCAGCGAAATTACCCAAAGTCATGGTCAGAATTGATAATACAATTAAAATACTTTGCCAGTCAACAACATTTAAAACAGACCAGAAACCTGTAGGTGCTACAGAATCAACAAAAGTTATTTTTATAAATCTCACCAGTAATGCAAAGCCGGCAGCCTTACTTGCAACCGACAAGTAAGCTGTAATAGATATTGGAGCACCTTCATAAACATCAGGAGTCCAGAAATGAAATGGTGCGGCAGAAATTTTGAATCCGATTCCGGCTAAAATTAAAATCGCTGCAAAAATGAAAGTGAACCCGGTCATTTGAGAAACTGAAAGGATCTGGTTAATTGTATATAAATTCGTTGTACCAGTCAGACCATAAATAAGCGATATTCCAAAAAGCATAATACCGGAAGATGCGCTTCCGTAAATCATATACTTTAATGAAGCTTCAGAATTACGCTTTGCTGTTTTAACAAAACCTGCAAGTACATAAGAAGAGAGCGAAAGAACTTCAATGGATAAATAAATTAAAATCAAATCAGTTGCTGAAGAAATTAAAAACATTCCCAGCACCATTCCGAAAATCAAAGTATAATATTCGCCGTGTCGATCAACGCTTTCTTTTATTTCTTTAGAGGAAACAGAAAAGAATACAACAAAGATTGTTGTAAGAACAACAATTAATTTAAAGAATGCACCAAATGCATCTACTGAGAGTAGTCCTTTGGAATCGGGAGAAGAGCTGAATGCTGTGGCATTCATTCCGAATTGTTCAATCACAAAGAAACCAGTAACCAGTAAACCAATTATTGAAATTACAGGAAGATGAGTTTTCTTTTTTCCGAAAATTAAATCAGCTAAAACAATTACAACTAAAGTAATTGAAACCGCAATTTCAGGTTTAATGTATTGAAGGCTATTTAAGAATGATACTGATTCCAATTGAACAAAACTTTCAGTTTAAATTAAAATCCAAGTGAACTATAAAATACCTGTGCCTGGTTCATAACATCGACCATTTTACTAACCGATGTTGCCATAATATCTAACATTGCTGAAGGATAAACTCCTAGGAAAATTATTATAAGAGTTAAAGGAATAAACATTGCATACTCCCTGAAATTCATATCTTTTAGTTCAGCCCATTTTTCCTTTAAAGTTCCAAGATAAACTCTTTGCAAAGTCCAGAGCATATAGCCAGCACCTAATAAAATTCCAAGAGTAGAAATGATTGTAATAACTCTAATCAGAGGTTCACCGAAAGCCCCGAGAAATACAAAAGCTTCTGAGATAAAGCCATTTAATCCGGGCAATCCAAGTGCTGCAAAAAATGCAACTGTTACAAAGCCAGTATAAATAGGCATTTGAGTTGCAAGTCCGCCAAAATCATCAAGACCTCTGGTATGTGCACGGTCGTAAATAACTCCTACAATAAGGAAGAGCATTGAAGTGATAATACCGTGATTGAACATCTGGAAAATTGCTCCGGAAATTCCCATTGCATTTAAAGAAGCCATACCCAGCAAAACATAACCCATATGTGAAACTGAAGAGTATGCAATAAGTTTTTTAAAATCTTTCTGAGCCATTGCACAGAGTGCACCGTAAATGATATTAATCATTCCAAACAGACCAATGTACCATGCCAAATCTCTGGTAAGTTCAGGAAAGATAGGGAAGTTGAAGCGAAGAATTCCGTACGTTCCCATTTTCAACAAAACACCGGCAAGAATAACGGAAATCGGTGTTGGTGCTTCAACGTGTGCATCGGGAAGCCAGGTGTGAAACGGGAACATCGGTATTTTAATTGCAAAGCCGGCAAACAAACCTACGTAAGCTATAAATCTTAAATTATCAGGATTAAAAGGTGAAAGAATTCCTGTTGCAGTAAAATTATTAATATCCATCATCTGAAGGATGTTAAATGTGAAAATCTTGGTTCCGTCAACCAATGTTTCCTGCGTACTGAAATAAAGTCCTATCATCACAAGCAGAATGAAAATACTTCCAAATAAAGTGTAAAGAAAGAACTTGATTGCTGCGTATTCTCTTCTTGGCCCGCCCCATATTCCAATAAGGAAGTACATCGGGAGAAGCATTAATTCCCAAAACACAAAGAAGAGAAAGAAATCAAGAGAAACAAATACTCCCATCATTCCTGTGTCGAGTAAAAGAAATAAAGCAAAATAACCTTTGAGTGATTTATTGATATTCCATGATGACATAGTGGCAATGAATGAAACCAGTGCAGTAAGTAAAACCATCGGAGTACTTAGTCCGTCAACACCCATGAAATAATCAATCTTAATTGTACCGATCCAGGGGAAGCCAGCAATTTCAATCCATTTAAATCTTTCAACAAATTGAAAAGATTTTACATCATTTATTCCTCCAGCCGAATAATTGAAATTTGAAAGGAGAATAATTGCTAGTACAACCTGTAACCCTGTCATAATCAGAGTAGTTACTTTTATTGCAGCTGCATTGTCCTTGTGAAGAAATAAAATTATTACCATCCCGAGAACGGGAAGGAAAGTTAAAAATGTTAGTATCGGAAAATCCATTTGTTTACCCTGGTTTCAAACTTAAAATGATTTAAATATGAATAACAATATTATCAAAGAGAAAATAACCATAACAACATAGGTCTGCACTCTTCCTGTCTGGAAGCGTCTTAAAATCAATCCAATAAAACCGCTTAAGTAAGCGAAGAAATTTACAAGCCCATCAACAACAATATTATCAAACTTGCCAACGAATCTTGAAAAAGCTTTTGTTATTGTAGCACTTCCATTAACAATTCCATCAATTACTTTCAGATCGAATGCACCGAAAAATCTGCTTAGTAGTAAAGTTCCTGCAACAAATGTTTTATCATAAAGCTCATCGAAGTACCATTTGTTCAAAGAGAAATTATAAAGTGGTTTAAATCTTTCAGCCAGCTTGTCTGCATCAATTTTTTTCCATTGGTAAAACATATATGCCAGCAGTATTCCACTTAATGCCATAATCAGTGAAAGAGCCATTCCGGGATAATGTGCACTATGAAGAGCATGTTCGTAAGATTCTGAAAACATTATTTCATTTGAACCAGCTACTGAGGAATCCATTTCGTGATCCGGTTTCATAAAATCAAAGCGAACATTTTCCGGTGTATGAAGGACCGGGTTCTTAATCCAGCTGTTGTACATCCATCCGTCGGCAGGATTTAGTGGATTAGGCGTATACCAGATAAATACTGAAAGTACTGTCAGAACGACAAGCGGCAGTGCCATTGCAATTTTTGATTCGTGTGCATGTTCGTACTTGTGCTGATCTCTCGGTTTACCATGGAAAGTTAAAATCACTAATCTGAACATATAAAATGCAGTTAATGCTGCAACGAAAAATCCAACAATAGGGAAGAGCCAATGACCGGTTAATGAAGCAAATGCATAGGAACCTGAAAGAATTCCGTCTTTGCTTAAAAATCCTGAAGTAAGTGGAATGCCGGATATTGCCAATGATGATATTAAAAAGGTTGCATAGGTGATTGGCATTTTCTTTCGCAATCCTCCCATGTTTCTGATATCCTGCTCGTGATGCATTGCATGAATAACAGAACCTGAGCCGAGAAATAAACAGGCTTTAAAAGAATGCATGAGTGATCAAATGGAAAAATGCAAACTTATATGCACCAACTCCCAAAGCCATGATCATATATCCTAACTGGGAGATTGTTGAATAAGCTAAAACTTTCTTTATATCATTTTGTGTTAATGCAATTGTAGCCGGAATGAAAGCAGATAAAGCACCAATTGCAGCTATGAATAACATTGCGTCGGCTGTGAGTATTCCGAAAATCCTGGTGACCATGTAAACACCGGCAGCAACCATAGTTGCAGCATGAATTAATGCACTAACAGGTGTCGGACCTTCCATTGCATCAGGCAGCCATACATGAAGAGGGAACTGGGCTGACTTTCCTATGGCTCCACCAAATAAAAGGATGCCTGTAAGGGTTAACCAGAATCCGCTATTAAAAGGAATGTGTCCTTGTGAAATCTCACCAAAAATATCAGAAAAAGTAAACGTATGATAAGTAATAAACAGGATTAATATTCCTGCGAAAAATCCGAGATCACCAATACGGTTGACAATAAATGCTTTCTTAGCAGCATCGGAAGCTGACTTCTTTTCAAACCAGAATCCGATTAACAGGTATGATGAAATTCCAACTAATTCCCAGAAAATGTACATCATCAAAATGTTATGTGTAAAAACAATTCCACTCATCGAAAAGGTAAATAAGCCAAGATAAGCGAAGTATCTATTGTATCGGATGTCGCCTTTCATATAATCGATAGAGAAAAGATGAACCAGTGAACTGATCAGCATTACAACAAAAATCATTAGTGTGCTGATATCGTCGAGTAAAATTCCAAGCGTAATTGTTATCGAGCCAACAAGAGGTACATTCTGAAGATCAATCCATTTAAATTCTGAGGTAATCGAAGCATCACCATAATTTACAATTTTATTATACAGTAGGAATGCGGATAGAAACAGTGAAACAAATAAAATTACTACTTCAAGAATGAAAATCTTTTTAATTTTCTTTCCGAATAACAAAGTAACAACGAATCCAAACAACGGTAAGAAGAGAATCCATAAGGCTATATTTGTCATTGCTGATTCGTTCATTCGTTAATCCCGCAGATTATCAATTTCATCAACATTAATATTTACAAATGTTTTATAAACATTTAATACAATGGCAAGTGCAATTGCAGCTTCTGCTGCAGCCAGCACAATTACGAAAAGTGCAAACAATTGTCCCTGTAATCCGAAGTTTCCAAATCTTGCAAAAGCAATAAAATTGATGTTGGAAGCATTGAGGATCAGCTCAACTCCCATTAAAACCATTACAGCATTTTTACGAGTAATGATTCCGTAAAGCCCCAGACTAAAAAGCACTGAGCTGATAACCAGGAAGTGTGTAAGAGTAACGTGTAACATAATTATCTTCTCGCCATTGAAGCTGCTCCTACAAGAGCAATTAGTAATAGAATTCCCAATAATTCAAATACCAGAACATATTCATTCAAAAGCATTTGCCCTAAAGTAGATAAAGTGGATTGGGGCATCTCTGAATCGACAACTCTCCAATCTGTATTTAATATGACAGAGCCGATAATTCCGGTAAAAAGTCCTAAACCAATTGCAGCCGGGAGTGTGTTAATGGTTCCGGATTTGATATCAACATTAGTGATCTTGTTTGTAATCATCACACCAAACAATAATAGAATTAATATGCCACCGACATATACAATTAACTGAACTATAGCTACAAAATCAGCTCCAAGCATCACATAAATTCCCGCAACACCAAAGAAAGTAAATAAAAGGTAAAATGCAGAATGAACAATATTTCTGCTCGTTACAACAAACAAAGCTGATAACAATGTTACTGCTGCAAAAAGATAAAATATAATATCGTAAACAGTCATAATTTAACTAGTTGGTTTATCCCCCTGAGGAGGATTATTTTTTTGTTCTGCTGCTTTTGCCTCGGCTGCTTTTTTAGCTGCTTCAGCTTTTTCTATTTCTTTCTGTTTCTGAAATTTTTCAAAATTAATTTTCTTTTGATCTCTTTCTTCCGGACTCAATGTTACATAATCATATATAAGATTTTCGCGTTTGAACTCTGAGAATTCATAAACATCAGTCATATAAATACATTCAGTCGGGCAGGGGAAAACACAAAGCTGGCAGTAGCAACACTTTGCAAAATCTATATCAAACTTTGTAACCCAAAGAGCTTTCTTTTTTCCGTTTGATGTTTTACCGAGATCTTCTTCCGGCAATGATTTTACAGTTTCAATTTCAATGCAGCTTACCGGACAGGCACGGGAACATTGATCACAACCAATGCAATCATCCATATTTACATAGAGCCTGTTTCTTTCTCTTTCAGGAAGCTCGGGTTTAACTGTAGGATACTGAATTGTAACTGCAGGAATGAAAACATGTCGTAATGTAACTTTCATTCCGATCAGAATAGTAATTAAACCTTCCCAGAATTTTACAAAGTAATCTCTCATATCAAATCAGTGTTATCAATCCAACAATAATTAAAATAAAAAATGAAAACGGAATTAAATACTTCCAGCAGAAAGCCATAAGCTGGTCAACCCTAAATCTTGGTAAAGTCCATCTTAGCCACATTTGAACAAATACAAAAAACAAACCTTTAAAAGTGAACCAGAAAAATTGTTCAATCGGAATAAGCCAGGGGAGATTTAAAGTATTGCCGAGATAACCAAATGGTGATTGAAATCCGCCGAAAAATAAAACTGAAACAATTGCAGAAACAGCAAACATATTTGCATATTCAGCAAGGAAAAACATTGCGAACTTCATTCCCGAATATTCTGTATGATAGCCAGAAACAAGCTCTGATTCTGCTTCGGGTATATCGAAAGGCGTTCGGTTTACTTCAGCTAAAGTGCTTATAAAAATTATCAGGCATCCGAAAATCATAAAAGGAATTAAAAGAACTTTTTGAATTCCTAAAACAGGTCCGCCTAAAATCATCCAGTTCCAGAAATATCCGGTTTGCATTTCACTTAGTGTATGAAGATTAAGTGTACCAGTAATCATTATTAAAGTAACGATTATTAAAAGTGTAGGAATTTCATAGCTGATAATCTGAGCAGCAGAACGCATTGCACCTAGTAAAGAATATTTATTGTTTGAAGCCCAACCAGCCATTAGAATTCCGGCAACTACCAAACCTGTAACACCAACAATATAAATCAAGCCAAGATCAATTTGAGTTCCGATGAAAAATCCTGAAAACGGAATTGCAGCAAATGCAGCATAACTTCCAGCAAATACAAGATAAGGTGCGAAATTAAAAAGTGGTTTATCAGTTGCGGCCGGAACAAGGTCTTCTTTTTGCAATAGTTTTACAATGTCAGCAATAGTCTGAAGAATTCCATGATAACCAACTCTCATCGGACCAAGCCTATCCTGCATATGAGCAGAAACTTTTCGTTCAGCTAAAACAGCAAAAAGTGCAAAAGGTAAAATGAAAACAAATAACGGAAGTAAGCTGATAATGAACGCTGAAAGAATTCCGCTTCCGGTGAGATTTAATAACCAATCGTACATCATCTGTCAATCTCTCCTAAAACTATATCAATGCTTCCAAGAATTGCAACAACATCTGCAACCATAAACCCTTTACAGAGTTCAGGTAAAACCTGCATAGTTACAAAAGAGGGTGCACGAACTTTTACGCGGAAAGGATTTACTGATCCATCGCTGATAATAAAATATCCAAGCTCACCGCGAGGATTTTCTACTCTTGCATAAACCTGCCCTACCGGTGGTTTTATTCTTTTGGGAATAGCTGAAGTTACATCACCTTCAGGAATTTGCTCAATTGCCTGTTCAATAATTTTTAAACTTTCTTCCATTTCGTAAACACGAATCATATACCTGTCCCAGCAGTCTCCGGTTTTTCCTTTTTCACCTTTGCCGATTGGAATATCGAAATCAAATTTGTTATAAACTGAATACGGATCATCTTTTCTCAAATCCCATTTCATTCCACTTGCTCTCAAGTTTGGACCCGAAACTCCATAGTTGATAGCAGTCTCAAGAGGAAGTACACCAACGTTTGCAGTTCTTTCAATAAAAATTTTATTGTATGAAAGAAGATCATTAAGCTCTTTAAGATTGGGTCTGAACTCTTTAATGAATTCTTTTGTCTTTCTAATAAAATCAGGATGAATATCGTGCGAGAGTCCGCCAACCCAGATGTAATTATAAAGCAGTCTTGCGCCGCAGGTAATTTCAAAAAGATGAAGAATTTTTTCACGATCTCTGAAGCAGAAAAGGAAAGGTGTGAATGCACCAATATCAGCACCGTAAGTTCCAAGTGCAACAAGGTGAGAAGCTATTCTCTGAAGTTCAGCCATTATAACACGGATATATTCAACTCTTTCAGGCAACTGGATATTTAATAATTTTTCAACAGCAATAGCATAACCGAATTCGTTTCCCATCGAGGCGAGATAATCCATCCTGTCAGTGTAAGGAATAACTTGCGGGTAGGTCATTGCTTCACAGTGCTTTTCAAAACAACGGTGAAGATAACCGATGTGTGGAATTACATCCTTTACAATTTCACCATCAAGCTGAAGTTCAAGCCGCAGTACACCATGAGTAGATGGGTGCTGCGGACCCATATTTAAAACCATTTCTTCAGTTTTTAGCGCCATCAATGTTCTCTTTAATAAGGTACTTTCATTCCCTGGTAAAATTCTGGATTTTGATAATCTTTTCTTAAAGGATAACCTGCTTCCCAATCGTAAGGCATTAAAATTCTTCTTAGATCAGGATGATTTAAAAAGTTTATTCCGTAAAGGTCGAATGCTTCACGTTCATGCCAGTTTGCACCATTCCAGATTTCAGTTACCGAACTGACTTCCGGATTTTCTCTGTCTGTTGAAACTTTTAAAACAATTTTATGTTTCAATGAAGTTGATTCGAGGTGATACCACACACTCAATGTTCCACCTTTAATAATTTCCAAATCTTTATCATCTTTTACCTTTTCACCATTAGCATCATCTACACCTGACAAGTTCATCAGAGAATCAAATTTTAGTTCTGCATTCTCTGCGAGATAAGAACAGACTTTATCAATTTCAACCGGATTAACTACTATAAACTGATCAACAGGCACATCTGTTTTTAATTCAACAACGGCATCCTGAAAATTTTTCTTTAAAAGACTGAAAATTTCTTCAGCAGATTTCATACACTTTTCTTTATGACATTAGATTCATTTCTTATTTTTTCCTGAAGCTTTAATAATCCCTCTAACAATGCTTCAGGTCTTGGCGGGCAGCCGGGAACATAAACATCTACCGGGATCACTCGATCAACGCCTTTTAATACGTGATATCCGTGCTCCCAGTAAGGTCCGCCGCAATTGGAGCAGCTTCCCATTGAAATTACATATTTAGGATCAGGCATTTGTTCATATAATCTTTTAACACGCAAAGCCATTTTTAAGGTCACCGTTCCACTAATAATAATAACATCAGATTGTCTTGGAGAAGGTCTGGGAATTACACCGAACCTGTCAAAATCATAATGAGAGGCAGAAGTAGCCATCATTTCAATTGCACAACAGGCAAGTCCAAAACCAACCTGCCAGAGCGATGAAAGCCTTGCCCAGTTAAATAAATCCTCAACCGATGTAATTACAATATTATCGTCGGCGAATTTTTTATCAAGAAAACTCATAAATTTTACTCAGCAGCAGTTAGTTCTTTTACTTCGGTTAATAGTGGATTCTTTTTAATTACAGGTTCCTGAATTATTGGGCGAGCCCATTCAAGATCACCTTTTCTCCATTCATACGCCATCCCGATTCCGAGAAGAATTAGAAAAATTGCGCCTACAAGATAACCTATAAATCCAAATTGCTTATAAACCAGAGCCCACGGGATTAATAGGACAACTTCAACATCAAAAATTAAGAAGATGAGGGCAACAACATAAAATCTGATGTTGAACCTGACCCATGGTGAGCCTTCTGGGTTTTCGCCGCATTCGTAAGTAGTAAGTTTTTCAAAAGTAGGTCTGGAAGGTCGGATAATTTTTGCAACAACTAAGGCAATTACAACGAATAGAACCGAAGTAAGAATAAAAACGAAAATCTTGCCGAATTCTGTAAGCATGTTTTAAAAAAATTTATTGAGAAACTTAACACTACCAATTAGGAATGTCAAGAAAATTTGATGCCAGTATTTATTGAAGATATAAAATTGCTTATGATGTTTTAAGCAAATATATTTTATGGAAGATTAATTGTTTAAATTTGAATTACAAATCACTGATTTTATTTTAACTTCTCTCAAATGGATCTTGTAAAACAATATATAATTCAAAGTATAAACACTGCATCGAATAATTTAAGGCTAAGTTCACAGCAAATACAAATTGTTGGTTTGCTAAGGGAAATTATCATTAAATCAAAAGATTTGGGCAATGATTTAATGAGAATGAAAAAGGTTACAGAATTCTCAACACTGGGAATCCGGCTTACCGAAATTCATAATTTTTTAACCCAAAACCAGGTTGATTTTTTAAGAATTTCAGAAAAATTCAGAGACCACAGCAGGTTTCTTATTAAAGATTTGAATTATATTCTTGAAAATATAAGTCTTGAAAAATTTAAAGCTGCAAAAGAAAATCTTCTTAATGCCAGAGAAAAGGCAGAAGAAATAAGTGTAAACTTAATTGATCGTAAAGCTTCATCTGAATTTTTAAATAAAGAGATTGAAGATTCTTTAAAGGAAGAAATTATTTTTGCAGATGATTCAGAAGCAGATGAGTTTCAGAAATATGAAAGAGTTATTTTGGAACCCATAAAATCCATAGATGAGTTTTTGAAAACTTTAAATGAACATTCCAAGGATGTAAGTGGATTAAACAGGTATTCTGAAATGATGAAGAAAAATGCTGATCTTTCTGTAAAAACAGGTTTTGAAATGATTGGGAATATGCACACAATTCTTTCAATGGCATTTCATAAAATAAGGCTTGGAACACTTACTGTTTCGACCGAACTTATTAAATCGATGAGAGCATGTTTAATAGTTATAGTTGCAATTATCAGAAATAAGGAAGTTGATATTTCAGAGTATATTGAAAAAGCAAAAATTTTAGAAAAGGAAATTTTATCATAAAATCAGAAAGTTATTAATGAATCTATACGCTATTATTATGGCCGGAGGTGTTGGAGCAAGGTTCTGGCCAAGAAGTAAAATGAAAACACCAAAACAACTACTGAAGATTTTTGGTGAAAATACAATGATCCAGGATACAGTTAAAAGAATTGAACCACTCGTTAAAAAAGAAAATATATTTATTATTACTAACCGTGTACAGCAGGAAGGAATTGAATCGCAGCTTAACGATATTCCAAAAGAAAATATTATTTATGAACCATTTGGCAGAAATACCGCGGCCTGCATCGGGCTTGCTTCAATTCTAATAAAGGCTAAAGATGAAAATGCTGTTACATTCATTTTGCCATCCGATCACATAATTAAGGAAGAAGATCTTTTCAGGCAGACTTTAATGAATGCTGCTGAGTTTGCTTTTCAATCACGTGGACTGGTTACTATTGGAGTTACGCCTTCAAAACCGGAAACAGGTTATGGATATATTCAAATAAATGAACAACAAGTTAAGGATCATATTTATAAAGTTTTAACGTTTGCTGAAAAGCCAAATTTTTCCACTGCATTAAGATTTATTGAAAGCGGTGATTTCTTATGGAATAGCGGTATGTTTATCTGGCGAGCAGATGCTATTCTTGAAGAAGTAAAAAAATATCTTCCTGATTTAGCATCAGGTCTTGATCAAATTAAAGCTACTATTGGAAAACCTGACTATGAAGAAACACTTACAAACATCTATGGTCAGCTGAAAAAGATTTCAATTGACTATGGTGTAATGGAAAAATCCCAGAATGTTTTCCTTGTAAAAGGTAATTTCAACTGGAGTGATGTTGGTAGCTGGGACTCGGTTTATCAACTAAGTGAAAAGGATGATGACGGAAATGTAAAAATTGGAAATGTTTATACCGATATGTCAGTAGATTCATATATTTATTCGCCCGATAATTTTACAGCCCTCATAGGTGTTGATAACATAATTGTTATTAATACTTCACATGGTGTTCTGATTTGTAAAAGAGAAAAATCACAGGAAGTGAAAAATATTATTGATTATCTAAAGTTTAATAAGCTGGATAAATACCTGTAGAATTATTCCACATCTAAATAATAATGAAGAAAAGATTAATTACTGAACTTGATATAAGAAAAATTGAAAGAACAGGAAACACAGTTGTTGTTTATGATGATAATTGCATTTTCACACCGCTTGCACTTGACAGAATAAAAGAGACCAAATTAACTCTTGTAAAAAAGAAATTGGATTCAATAGAAAATCCCGGAGCTTCAGTTAGTTTTGATTCAAAAAATAAAATTGCAATCGGAAGTGATCATACAGGATTCAGATTAAAAAATGTTTTAATAAAATATTTAAATGAAAAAGGAATTGATACTATAGATGCCGGAACTTTTGATGAAAACTCATGTGATTATCCGGATTTTGCAGAAAAAGTCTCACAGTTAATTTTAAGTGGGCAGGTAGAGAGAGGAATCTTAATTGATGCCACAGGAATACCTTCCGCAATTACTGCGAATAAGTTTAAAGGAATCAGAGCTGCGACTTGTTACAATGAATTCAGTGCAAAGAGTTCGCGAGAACACAATAACTCAAATATCGTGGTTTTTGGAGCCAAATCACTTGGAGAAGAATCTCTAAAATCTATTTTAGATATTTGGTTAGTTACGCCCTTTCTTGGTGGCAGACATCAGAAAAGGCTGGATAAGATCACAGCAATTGAAATAAGAAATAAATAGTTTGTAATCTAATAATTGAAATCAACTTATTTTGAACTATTTTAACAGAGTATTAATTTTAATTTCCAAATTAAAATGATTTGGATTGTCATTATCAAACGGCCTTCTCGGGGCACATCCATAATTCATTCAGTGTTTAAATTTATTCAGGATTCTATTTGTTAATTGTTCAGGCATCGGTTGAAAAAACCATCGAACTTGATTATAATATTTTTCTTTTACAGGTACATTGCCCGCAGCTTACCAATTCTATAAAACCCGGACAGTTTCTGAATGTAAGAGTAACGGAAAGAGTTTCACCTCTATTAAGAAGACCTTTCAGTGTTTGTGATGTTGAAGGTGAGTTTCTTTTTCTGATGTTTAATGTGATGGGAGAGGGAACTAGCATCCTGGCACATAAACCAAAAGGTTCAACAATTGATATTCTTGGTCCGCTCGGGAATGGTTTTTTGCTTGATGATGACTATGAAACTGCAGTGATTGTTGCTGGTGGTCTTGGTGCAGCACCGTTTCCTTATGTAACAAGGATTCTGAAAAGATTAGATAAAAATATTTTTTCATTTATAGGTGGGCGTACTCGATCCGATGTGATAAAATATGGAATGGAAAACATACATGTTGCAACAGATGATGGATCGGAAGGATTTAAAGGAAATATAATTCAATTACTGGAAAAGAATTTAAGTAATCTCAAGGAAAACCGTATTAAAATTTTTGCCTGCGGTCCTACCGCAATGCTGCAATCTTTACAAATTTTTTGTTTGGAAAATAATTTTAATTGTGAAGTCTCAACTGAATGCGCAATGGCTTGTGGTTTTGGAATATGCCAGGGTTGTCCGATTGAATCAGAACATAATCCTGAAAAATATTTGCTTGTTTGTAAAGACGGACCTGTTTTCAATATAAAAGATGTGAAGATATGAGCGGAATAGATTTATCTGTTCAAATCGGTCCGTTAAAACTTAGAAATCCTATTATGCTGGCATCAGGAACAGTTGGTTATGGAAATGAAATTTCAGAGTTTACTGATTTAAATACTATTGGGGGAATAGTAACAAAATCTTTAAGCTTAAAACCAAGAAAAGGAAATCCTCCCCAAAGAATTGTAGAAACACCAGCGGGAATGTTAAATGCAATTGGGCTGGCAAATGTCGGTGTCGAAGAATTTCTTAATGAAAAAATACCTTTCCTAAAAAAGTATGATGTCCCATTAATCTGTAACATCGCTGCAAGTACAATTGAAGAATATGTTGAATGTACAAGAATTTTGACAACTGAAGAAACCATTAAAGCTTTTGAAATAAATGTGTCTTGTCCTAACGTTAAAGAGGGGGGTCTAGAATTCGGTAATAATCTTGAAGCTGTTGGTGCAATTACAAATCGTGTTAAAGCTGTAACTAATAAACCGGTAATAATAAAGCTTTCACCAAACGTTTCCCAAATTTCACTTTTTGCGGAAGCAGCTAAAGAAAATGGAGCTGATGCAGTTTCTGCTATTAATACTTTAGTTGGAACTGCATTTAATATCAAAACCAGAAAACCAAAATTACATAATGTAACCGGCGGTCTTTCCGGCCCTGCAATTAAACCTGTGGCACTTGCGAAGGTTTTGGAAATTTCCAGGAAAGTTGATATTCCGATAATCGGCATTGGTGGAATTATGAACTGGAAAGATGTTATTGAGTTTATGATTGTTGGTGCTTCGGCAGTGCAAATCGGTACTTTAAATTTTATTGATCCTGCTGCACCGGGAAAAATGGTTGGTGAACTTGAAGAATATTGTAAGCAAACCGGAATGAATAAATTGTCTGATCTTATTAAGTCATTTATAATTGATGATTAAAAAATGGATTTAGAAGAATCACTTCAAAAACTTTTTTCACTTCATACTTTCGGAATTAAATTAGGATTAGAGAACACTCTTTTATTTCTTGAAAATATTGGTAATCCACAAAAAAGTTTAAAGACAATCCATGTAGCTGGATCCAACGGAAAGGGGAGTACTGCTTCATTCATTGCAAGTATCCTGATGGAAGCAGGATATAAAATAGGACTATACACATCGCCACATTTTGTAAGATTTAATGAGAGAATTGTTATAAATAATTATCAGATTGAAGATGAATTTGTTGCTGATTTTATAAACAGAAATGAAAAATTTATTGATGAACACGAACTAACCTTTTTTGAAGTAACTACAGCAATGGCTTTTGAATACTTTAAAAAAAATAACACAGATTATTGTGTCATTGAAACCGGTCTTGGGGGAAGATTGGATGCAACAAATGTACTTAATCCGGTTGCGGTTGTAATTACTTCAATTAGTCTTGAACATACAAATGTTTTGGGAAATGAAATCTCACAGATAGCTTCTGAAAAAGCTGCTATAATTAAGAAAGGTGCAAAAGTTTTTACCGGAAAATTACGTAGCGATGCAGAAATTGTTGTGAAGAAAAGATGTTTAGAACTTAATTGCGAATTGTTCAGGCTTGATGATTATATAAATGAACGTCATAACTCTGTAGAACTTTATACAGATGAAATTGAAATTGATGATTTCACAATTCCTCTTAAGGGTCAATATCAAAAATACAATGCTGCTTTAGCTGGGTTGGTAATAAGCAAAACATTCTCTGTCGATAATTCAAAGCTTATACGGGATGGAATTAAAAATGTATTACTCAATACAAACCTTCAGGGCAGGTATGAATATCTTAGAAAAGAACCGGATATTATTCTTGATTCAGCTCACAATACGGATGGTGTGAAAAATTTTTTAATCGAATTTAAAAAGAGAAAGATAAATATTCTAAAAGATCTCTACTTTTTGCTGTTATGCGTGATAAAGCAATAGAAGAAATGCTTCTTGATCTTAAAAAATATTTTGATGAAATATTTATTACCCAAATTGATTATGAACGTTGCGCGAAAATAGAGGAGGTTTCTGAATTCTGCGTTAAGAATAATATTTCATTTAATGTAGTTAAGGATATTCCAAAATTTATTAGAGAATTTGAATTAAATAACAAAAAAGAATGTCTTGTTATACTGGGAAGTATGTTTTTAATTGGGAAAATCAAGGAAAGATAAAAGTTAAAGAAGCTTGACATTTTAATTTAATAGGATTATGTTTCGATAAACCGCATAATCCTATCATCAAATTGCAAATTAGAATCATAAATTAAATTTTACCTCAAATCTTGTCCGGGAAAGAATCCTATAAGGATGAATAAATAATTAACAAAATTCATATCAAATAAATCAGGTGAATTAACCATGCCAATGGATATTTCGGAACTTAAATCCAAAAAAATTGTCGAACTGAATGATATCGCTAAAGATCTTAATATTGCTGGTTACAGCGATCTAAGAAAGCAGGAATTAATATTTAAAATCCTGGAGGCACAAACTGCCAAGGATGGCTTAACCTTTTCAAAAGGTGTGCTTGAAGTTTTACCTGACGGATACGGTTTCCTTCGTTCATCTGATTACAATTATCTTCCATCACCGGATGATATCTATGTATCACCTTCGCAAATTAAAAAATTCAGTTTGCGTACAGGAGATTTTGTAAGCGGTCAGGTTAGACCACCGAAAGAGGGAGAAAGATTTTTTGCTCTCTTAAGGGTTGAAGCTGTTAACGGACTTCCACCTGAACATATTCGCGAAAGAACATTATTTGATAATCTTGTTCCTGTTTATCCAACTAAAAGATTACAACTGGAGTCAGCTCCTGGTGAATATTCTATGAGAGTTGTCGATATGCTCGCACCGATTGGAAAAGGACAAAGAGGCTTAATTGTTTCACCACCAAAAAGTGGTAAAACAGTTTTACTTCAGAAAATTGCTAACTCAATGACTCGTAATCACCCGGAAGTTAAATTAATTATTTTGCTTATTGATGAACGTCCGGAAGAAGTAACGGATATGGAAAGATCTGTTCAGGCAGAAGTAATTAGCTCTACTTTTGATGAACCTGCCGAAAGACACGTTCAGGTTGCTGATATGGTAATTGAAAAAGCTAAAAGAATGGTTGAAGCAAAAGAAGACGTTGTGATTTTGCTTGATAGTATAACAAGACTTGCAAGAGCTCACAATATTGTTGTGCCCCACAGCGGAAGAATTCTTTCAGGTGGTGTTGATTCTAATGCGCTTCATAAACCAAAAAGATTTTTTGGTGCGGCAAGAAGCACGGAAGATGGCGGAAGTCTAACAATTATTGCAACCGCACTCATTGATACAGGAAGCAGAATGGATGATGTTATCTTTGAAGAATTTAAAGGTACAGGAAACATGGAACTTGTTCTAAACCGTGATTTAAGTGACAGGAGAATTTTTCCAGCTATTGATGTTAACCGTTCCGGAACCAGACGTGAAGATTTGCTTATGAAAGAAGACGATCTTGCAAAAATATGGATACTCAGAAAAATTCTTAGTGATTTCTCACCAGTTGAGGCTATGGAATTCCTGCTTGATAAAATGCGCGGAACTAAAAACAACAAGGAATTTCTGAATAATATGAATAGTTAAATCTCAGACAAATGTGATCGTACCTTTTCTTTTCCATTGAATAAAAATAATCTGAGTAGGATATTCAAATTAAAAATTGAAAAAATATTTTTTATTTCTATTAGTTCCGGTATTGTTATTTTCCCAGCCTCGAAAAAGAGGAGGAGAAGAGTTCCTTCCTAAATTTTCACCATTTACAATTACTTTACTACCTGATACCGGCAATTATTATAATCTTTATTTTGCCTACAACATCCCTTTTGACAAGCTTGTTTTTCAAAAAGGAAATAATCAATTTGAAACATCAATACGTCTAACAATTGAAATTCTTGATTCCTCTAAAAAATTAATATCCCGGGAGTTTGATCAGAAGAAGGTAATTGCTGACAACTTCGATGATACTAAAAATAAATCACTTTCTGTACAAGGTTTTATTAAAACTTCAATACAGGAAGGTAAATACCAGGTTGAACCAAAATTACGTGATTTGAATTATGAAGGTGATATTCCATTCCCACCGGAAAATTTAAATACAAAAGATTTCGATGAGTTTAATGTAGTTAAACCGTTTATTATTAACTCTGAAATGGTTAATTGCGGCGATTATGATTATTATTCTTTAACAAACCGGGGGGATCACATTCCTTTCAGCAAAAAGTTTTGTGATATAATTATTCCTGTTAATGATACATCCGTGAATTATCTTGATATTAATTTTATTAATTCTGAAGATACCATTTCAACACAACGAGTTTATAGTTTTTATCGTGGCAGTTTATTTCCTGAAATTTGTTCAAATTTTATAGTCCTTATTGGTAAGGAAAACGGTAAGACACTAAATTACTTTTTAGTTAAGCAGGTTAATAAAAATCTTTTTGAGGGAAATGTAACTGTAGAAATAAAAAAAGATAATGATACTAAGTTGATCAAATTTAATATTCCGGTTGTGTGGGATAATAAACCATTCTCATTAAGAAATCCTGAACTTGCAATAAAATCTCTAAAATTTATAGCAAGTGATTCCACTGTTTCTGCTATGCTTGACTCCAATGAAGAAGATTATAAAGATGAATTAATTAATTACTGGAAAAAATTCGATCCTACACCACAAACTTCTTTTAATGAGTTAATGAATGAATATTATGAAAGAATAGATTATGCTGCCAAAGAATTCAGGGGAATCGGGCGTCAGTCAGGTGTAAATTCAGACCGCAGTAAAGTATATGTTCGTTTTGGAAAACCTGACAACATTGAACGTAATTCGAACTCAGATGGAAATATTATTGAAAAATGGACTTACATTAATCCGGAAAGAGTTTTTGTTTTTATTGATAAACGTGGAACCGGAAATTTTACTCTCGTCGAGTGAGTATGAGTAAATTTGTATTCACTTGCGGTGATGTTAATGGTATTGGTCCTGAAATAGTTTTTAAGACTCTTAATCACTTAACAAAGATTAAAAATTCAGACCAATATTTTTTCATTTGCCCTGCCAACATTTTCATATCAGTTTCAAAAAAAGTAAAACCTCAATTTGAATTTTCACTTTTCAAATCGAAACCAGTTTTAAATAGCATTTCAAAAGTCAATATTATTTTATTACCGGATTGTAAAAGTGTTGCAGGCAAACCTACAAAAGAATCCGGCATTGCAGCATTTGAGGCTTTAAAGAAATCTTATCAATTATTAAAAAATAATGTTTGCGATGCGATAATAACAGCCCCCGTTTCAAAAACCGCACTTCACATGGCTGGAATTAATTTTCCCGGACAAACTGAAATGTTTGCAAAATGGAGTAACACTAATAATTTCCTGATGGTTTTTTTATCAAAAAAAATTAATATTTCACTTAATACAATTCATATTCCTCTCAAAAAAGTCAGCACCTCACTAAATCAAAAACAACTATTTGAATCGCTGAATGTTTTAATTAATACTTTAAAAGTTGATCTTGGGAAACCCAAACCAAAAATTGCGGTGCTTGGATTAAATCCACACGCAGGTGAATCAGGAATTATAGGTGAAGAAGAAAAGAAAATAATTAGTCCTGTTATAAAAATATTTTCAAAGAAGATTAAAATTGAAGGACCTTTTTCACCAGATGCTTATTTTGCTAACAGGGTATTTGAAAAATTTGATATGACTTTTGCGATGTACCATGACCAGGCTTTGATTCCGTTCAAATATATTAATTTTGGTAAAGGAGTTAATTTTACTGCCGGATTGCCAGTTGTAAGAACCTCGCCCGATCATGGAGTTGCTTATGATATTGCAGGTAAATTTAAAGCTGATGAGTCCAGTATGCTGCAAGCATTCAGGTATGCAAAGAAAATAGTTAACAATCGTAGAAATGAAAAAGCTGGTTAACGATCATCATATTTACGACAAAGTTTCTTCAATCTATGATGGATTGATGAATGAAGTTAATTATGAAAACTGGGCTGACTATTTGACTGAAGTCATAAATAATTTTACGAAATCAAAGGGTCCTGTTCTGGAACTTGCTTGTGGAACTTGTAAACTAGCAGAAATTCTAGGAAATAATTTTAATGATATTATAGCAACTGATATTTCATTTAATATGCTAAAAAATGCGAATGACAAAAGTATAAAAAAGATTTGCTGTGATATGACTTTACTACCTTTAAAAACAAAATTCCCTATTATTTTATCTACTTTTGATAGTGTTAATTACCTCCTGTCAGAAAAAAAACTTGAACAGCTATTTAACGAAGTAAATCAGGTATTAACTGATGATGGAATTTTCACTTTTGATGCCAGTCTTTATAACAATAGTTTAGATCATGCTAAAGATTTTATAAGTTCTGGGGATGTGAATGGAATGTATTTTAAACGTGAAAGCAAGTTCATCAAAAGAGCAAGAATACATAAAAATATTTTTAAAATAATTGATGGATCAAATAAATCCCATAAAGAAATTCATAAACAAAAAATTTATGAATTTTATACTTACTTTGATTTGATTTATAAATCAGGAATGAAGGTTGTTGAGTGTTATGAAACTTTTACTTTTTGTGCGGGACGTTCGGATTCACCCCGCGCTCAATTCATAGTGAAGAAAGTGATCTGAAATATGTTGTCATTTGAAGATGTTGAGTTTAATTATTATAACCAGTCAGTTTTCAGGGATTTAAATTTTGAATTAAAGCCCGGTGAGTTTGCATTTGTAATCGGGAAAAGCGGAATCGGTAAAACTACTATGCTGCAATTGATTTATATGAATATTAAACCCGACAGCGGAGTTGTGAGAGTAGGGGAATATGATTCAAGAACAATTAAACCCAGACAGCTTCCTTTACTTAGAAGAAAACTTGGAGTTATCTTTCAGGATTTTAAGTTGCTTCAGGACAGAAATGTTTTTGAAAATTTATCTTATATCCTTGAAGTAATCAACACACCAAAAAGAGAGATAAAGAGGAAAGTAAATGATGCATTAACGCAGGTTGGGCTTTCCCACAAAAGATTAAATATGCCAAACGAGCTCTCAGGTGGTGAGCAGCAAAGAGTTTCAATTGCACGTGCAATATTAAATGAGCCAATGCTAATTTTGGCAGATGAGCCAACAGGCAATCTTGATCCGGAAACATCAAATGAAATTTTAAATATTTTGAAGAAAATAAATCAAACTGGAACTGCCATCCTGGTTGCTACACATAATTATGATCTTGTAAAAAAAGCAAATGAAAGAATCATCAAGCTTGATGACGGCAGGGCATTAAAAGCAGTGATCAAACCTAAAAGTGATTAAGCTATTATTATTCCAGTTGTTTCATTAGTGATTTATTTACATCTTCTATTTCACCAATCCCATCAACAGTAATTACTTTAGCAGAATTCTTATAGTGATTTAGAACAGGCAAAGTATTTTTCTCGAAAACTTTCAGCCGGTTTCGGATTACATCTTCTTTATCATCATCTCTTAAATAAAAGCTATCTGATGCTCCGCAATTCGGACAGTTTTGTTTATTATCAATTTCTTCAAGTGTAAAAATCTTACCACAGTTTTTGCATGCACGCCTGTTATTAAGTCTTTTTACAATTTCATCTTCATTTGCTGTAATATTTATTACTATAGGATTTCCAAAACCCAGTTCCTTTAAAAGTTTATCAAGAGATTCAGCCTGTACTGTAGTTCGCGGGAATCCATCAAGTATAAAACCGTTTTTACAATCAGGTTTTTTCAAACGGTCTTTTATAATTCCGATCATAATATCATCAGGGACAAGCTCACCTTTGTTCATAATTTCTTTGGCTTTTTTCCCAAGCTCTGTTTGCTCCGCAACAGCTTGCCGTAAAATATCACCTGTAGAAATATGAGGAATGTTTAGTTTAGAAGAAATAATTTTTGCCTGTGTACCTTTACCAACACCGGGCGAACCGAAAAGAATAAGCTGCATAAATATCCAGTTTTTTTATGCAAGTTATTACTAATCGCTTCTTTAAGCAAGATTTTTTAAATCCTGTTTCAATTAAGGTTAGGTTTTTTATCGCGTTTTTTAGATAAGAATTTTTTAAGAAGCTGCTTTGATTCGTTGTCCATCAATCCCGAGTACACTTTTATTTTATGGTTTGATTTACCTTCTTGTGCAAGATTATAAATACTTCCACACGCTCCAAATTTAGGATCAGGTGCTGCAAAATATAGCTCCTTGATTCTTGAAGCAAGCAAAGCACCTGTACACATAATGCAAGGTTCAAGTGTTACAAAAATTGAACATTTATTTAGTCTCCAGTCTTTGATATAATTAGCTGCAGAAGTAATGGCAATCATTTCAGCGTGTGCAGTTGCATCTTTTAGTCTTTCAACCTGATTATAGCCTCTCCCAATAATCCTGCTATCTTTAACAACCACAGCTCCTATGGGAATTTCATTTTCTTCAAATGCTTTTTCAGCTTCTTGTAAAGCTGCATACATAAATCGGTATGAGTCTTCATTAAATAACATTATTATAAAAATGGTTTTTTGAAATTGAGATTCATTTGATATTTGTTATTTGAGATTTGGAAATACACCTTGTACGCCCGGAAGGATTCGAACCCTCAACCCTCAGATCCGAAGTCTGATGCTCTATCCAGTTGAGCTACGGGCGCAAATAATAAAAATTTTCACTCAAAGTTATTGCATTTAATTAGTAACTCAAAGTTAAGTTTGCTGTTCTGTTTTGCAATAATTAATTCACTTTATTGTTTCAGATTGAAATTGCGGTCCTGATTCTGTTTAGAAATCAACCTGTAAATAAAGTTTCTTTCTGATTTTTTGATGGCACTTTGATTGCTCACATAAAAGTAAGAAATTTTTCTTGCTGATAACACTTTCAGGTTGTGAGGGCAAACATAACCAGTTAATTAAATTATTTCATAGTTGTAAAATATCGGAAAGATTAACTATCTTCCGTGTGTCATTTAACTATTTCTTTTTGAGGGAGCTTAATGGTAATCGGAATTATTATTTTCAGCATTATTGCTGTTATTACTTTTGGACTTATGATGATTAGAGAAGGATAACTTCTTTTCCTGCCTTTCGGGGATAACCTCAGAGGGGTTGGGGATTAACAGATTCATAAAAGTCGCTTCAAGTTGAAGCGACTTTCTTATTTTAAACTAATTCATAAAGTCTTTTGGATAAGTTTTAAGATTGTGGCCAAACTTTAATTGCTCTTCCATTCTGCACGACCAGACAAGTTGACCATTCCAGACAGTGATATCAGGACAACCGTCGCACATATTTTGTCTTCCATCCTGCAAAAAATCTACAGGTTGAATAATCATAATAGATTGATAATAAAGTCTTCTGAAAATATTTAAAGGATTCTTATAAAAATTAATGAGTACTTTTCTCAGCTTCTTATCGAATGTTGCCATTAGTAACATCGTCTTTCCGCGTCTTGCCCATTTAGGTTCAGCGTAAGCCAGGTATTTATCACGAAAAAGATGGTTGAACATCTGAACTGCTTCCATTGCTTTTCTACCCATATAACCATATACTTTTTTCTTTGTAGCCATTCTTCCGGTAAGCAACCATTTAAATGAATCCGGTTTTTCAGATCCATTTAAAAAGGCACAGGGATCAAAATCAGAATAATCTTTTCTAAGTAATTCTATTACTTCATTTGCCTTTATATCAACACGAGTTTCAGGATCTTCATTGTAAACTAACTGGCTCATATCAATTCTCTTTGGCCCAAGATAAAAATCATATTCCTTGTTGTTAACCGCACGGTAAAGAATAAAGACCATAACATGAACTTTGTCTATATTTTCCTGCGCCCATTTCACCATTCCGGGTATATATTGAAATGTATCTTCATATACAGTAGAGTTAAAAGCACATGAAATGTTTCCCTCATCATAAAGCATTTTGGCATATTGATATCTTAATTCATTTAATTCAAGTTCATTTTTATCTTTCCATTTCGGTCTGCCTTGTTTGCTGTCTATGTGAAAAGTAAATCCAAACACTCCTGCTTTCTTTAATTCTTTCAACAATTCATTTGTCAGTGCCAATCCATTTGTATTAATGATCGGCTTCATATTTCTTTTCTTAACTTCCTTTACAATTTCAATAATATCAGGATGTGTCAATGGATCACCACCGGCAATTGAAACACCATCGGCATTTCTCATTTTCACAAAAACATCAAGGTCAGATTTAATTTGTTCAATTGTTTTATGTCCGTCTTTTTCATTGAGGCGATAGCAGCCTTCACAAGTTAGATTGCATTTTGAGGTTGGCTCTAACCAGGATATAGAATTATCCACTAAATTCCAGGGTAATCGATAATAGTCTAAATGGTTAAGCTTAGTCATAGTTCCTCCCCATAATAGGAAATAGAATTAAAATAGAAAGTTTTAATGATCAGCATTAAAAATAAAATATTTTTAATTAGATACCACATAAAAATTGATGTGAATCATTGCTAAACATTAAGCAAATAATTCTTTATTTTTTGTTTGAATAATGTTATAAAATTAATTTTACAGGATATTTTTTTTGTTTCTTAATTATGATTATTTCAAATAAATTTTTACCGGTATTTCTATTGAAGTCATTTATTATTTCAGTTGTAACGGTTATTAATGTTTTTGCTTTTACTGGTGTTGATCTTGATTCAACTTATGGAAGTTTTACTGCAACAAGATGGGCTGGTAACCAGCAATCCGCATTTTCATTTACATTTGATGATGGACTAAGGTCGCAGTACGATAATGCGTTCCCAATTTTAACCCAGTATGGAATGATCGGGACATTTTATGTTTTACCACCATACCTGGCTGATTCATTACCGGGTGTAATCTGGAGATATGGTACATGGCCGATGTTCGATGAAATGAACATAAATGGAAATGAAATTGGTTCCCATTCTATGAATCATCTACATATGAAAACACTGGATGTAGGCGATCCTAATACTCAGGGAACAATGCATTATGAGCTATACCAATCACAGCAAATGATAAACAACAGGTTTGGGAATTCTGATTGTATAACATTTGCATATCCATATGGTGAACATAATAATTTGATAGATTCTCTTACTGCCATTTACTATGAATCAGCTAGAGCAATAGGAAGTGATCCTAATCCATATATGATTGAGGAGAATCAATTTTTCGCACTAAATTCATATCCGGTTACATTTAGTCAACCAAGAAATACACCTGATGATGATCTGGATGAATTAAACAGTTTTGAAAATTGGATCAGTACTTCTATAGATTCAGGAACCTGGGCAGTTCAACAAATTCATGAAGTGGTACCATTTGACTCACTTTCAGGATTAATTTCATCCGGTTCTTATGAACCCATTACAAATGAATGGTTTTCATTATTATGTGACTGGTTATATCAGAAGCGTGAAGAGGGAAGTGTTTGGATAGAAACTGTTGCAAACATTACAAAATATATAAAAGAAAGAGATAGCTACCAGTATCAATTAATATCTGTGAATGATCAACAAATACAATTGCAGCTTTCAGACTCTCTGGATAATTCGATTTATAATTACCCATTAAGCGGTTTAGTTAAAATTCCGGGAAACTGGCAGCCGGTATATTTTCAGCAGGAGAATAGAATTGAAACATTGGAACCCTTTGTCCTGGGAAATGATACGTTGGTTGTTGCTAACATAGTTCCTGATGGTGGTGTTGCAGCACTTTCAAAAAATTATCCTAACTTTGTTGAGAACGAGACTTTTGAACCATATAGTTTTACATTGTATCAGAATTATCCGAATCCCTTTAATTCAACTACAAAGATCAAATTCACAATTTCAGGTAAAGCCGAAAATTATTCGGCTCCATACTTTGTAAGTTTAAAAGTGTATAATATTCTTGGAAATGAAATTGCAACACTTGTAAATGAAACTAAATCTTCCGGAAATTATGAAATTAATTTTAACGCAATTGGATTGGCAAGCGGGATGTATTTTTATACTCTAAAGGTTGGAAATTATTCTGAAACAAAGAAGTTAATTTTACTTAAATAGATTAAATTAATAATAAAAAAACCGCTTCTTAGGTGGCGGTTTTTTATACCTGCAAATAGCAGATGTCCTTCACAGCAAAATTTTTATTAAAATAATTTTTCCATTTCC
This sequence comes from uncultured Ignavibacteriales bacterium, assembly GCA_963715745.1. Lineage (GTDB taxonomy): Bacteria > Bacteroidota > Ignavibacteria > Ignavibacteriales > Ignavibacteriaceae > CAWGJF01. The sequence goes on along the minus strand of OY970271.1, from coordinate 2,489,103 downwards.
GATTTTGATTTCTTAATACTTCTAATCGAAACAAATAAATAAATAACAAATCCTAAAACTAAAACCCCTAACAATAAATATAATCCCATATTAGCAAGCCTCCTTTTAATTGATTTATCCAATGTTTATGCCATTTTTTTATAATCGTCAATAATTGATTTTTTATGGAAATCAGCTAAGTTGAAGTTTTTAGTGTTTCTTAATGAAACCTTAATCAAAATAATTGTTTCAAATTAAGCTGGATTCAATATTTTTATGACAAATTTGGATGTTGATATATTGGAGGTTTCCTGTTCCTAAAATAAGTTTTAATTATTGAAAACTGGGAGATAATCATTCCTGAAAACATTAGTATGCACCCAATAAATTCTTTAAACGTAATCATTTCATTTAACAGCAACCACCCCCCAATTAATGCAAAAACTGATTCTAGACTCATCAGTATTGCTGCATGTGATGGATGAGCATCTTTTTGTGCAACAACCTGAAGAGTATATCCGATTCCAACGGAAAGAAAACCAGCGTACAACAATGAGGGAATAGCATCACTTATTTCTGAAAAATTTATTGGTTCGTAAAGAAGTGCTGAAACAAAATTTAAAGCAGAACAAATAACAAACTGGAAGAAAGCTAAATGTATAGCATTAATTCTTGGAGATACTCTTCCTATAAACAGCACCTGCACTGCCCAAACTATTGCACTTATTAATTCAAGCAGATCCCCAAATTGAATAGTGAATTCATCTGAAATGCTTAATAAATAAAGACCAATTGCAGCTACAATAACACCGACCCAGGCATAAAAAGATGTTTTCTGCCTGATAAACAATCCAAAAACCGGAACGAAAACCATGTATAATCCTGTAATAAATCCGGCTTTACCCGCAGTTGTGTAAACAAGTCCGGCTTGTTGAGCTGCTGATCCAAGGTATAGGATTAGTCCGGCTATTATACCATAAAAGTAAAACGACTTTTCAGTATATAAGATTTTTTTTGAATGTACTATGGGATATGATTTGAATAAAAATGGAATGAGAACCAGGCTGCCAAGTGCAAATCTTATAGCGTTAAAAAGAAATGGTCCAATGTGTTCCATTCCTTCACGTTGCGCTACAAAAGCAAACCCCCAGATTATTGCAGCAAGCAGCAATAATAAATTTGATTTCAGAGCTTTTTTATCCAATTAAATTTGCTTGCTTTAAAATTGATTTTAAGTCTTTGAGTTGTTCATCATTCAAACCAGATAATGGACTTCGGGGTAAACCACCGTGATATCCACAAAAATCCATTGCTGTTTTTAATCCTGCGACACCATATTTTGAAGTTATGGCAGTATTTACTGGAATCATTTTGTCCTGTATTTTTTTTGCTTCGTCAGATTTCTTCTTCTTTATTAAATCTAAAATTGAAATGCATTCATTTGGTGCTACATTTGCCAGTGCAACTATTCCACCATTTGCTCCCACTATAAAACCCGGGAACAATACTGAAGCAGTTCCGATTAAAACTTTAAAATCTTCTGAAGACTCAGATACGAATTGTTCTGTCTGAGAAATGTTTTCCGAACTATTCTTTATACCAACTATATTTTTATGCTCAGAAAGTTTAGCTACTGTTTCAACTTCGATATTAACATTTGTGAATTTTGTAACATTATAAATTATTACTGGAATTTTAACACAATCGGCTACTTCAGTATAATACCTGATAAAAGAGTCTTTCTTCATTTCATTTTTAAAGAATGAAGGTGTGATAATCAGGGCAAAATCAGCTCCTGATTCAGCAGCTTCGTTAGTTAAATTTATGGTTTGTTTGATTGAGTCACTACCGGTTCCGGCAACTAATATTTTATTTAATAAAGCGTGCTCCCTTGCAGTTTGGACAATCTTTAATTTTTCAGATTCTGTAAGGAAAACTGATTCACCATTTGAACCTAAAACTACATAACCACCAAGATCAAATTTATTATATCTTTGAATATTCTCTGATAATAAATTCAAGGCAACTTCATCTTTTTCAAATGGAGTAGTTAATGGGGGTAGAATTTTATCGAGATTATCAAGTTTATTCATTTTCCTACAATTATTTACAGAGTTTAATTAAATAAGTTTTTCGCTATAAACCAAACATTCGCCGGCCGTTCAGCTAAACGCCTTACATACCATGGATACCAGAATTCCCCATAGCTAATAAGCACGCGTATTTTAGATTTTGTATCCCTGGCAATTCGCATTTGTTCATTTGATTTTATTCCATATAACATCTGTATTTCAACTTTGCCAGTATCAATTCCTTTCCTTGCTCCCAATTTTATAATCTCTTCAACCAGAGAAATATCGTGACTACCGAAAACCATTCTCGCATCAGATTCTTTAACTGCTTCTAACATAATATTTGCTAGTTTAACGTAATTTTTATCAACGTCTCTTTTCACCGGGAATGCAATTTCCTTATTTTCTTTATAAGCACCTTTTACCAGCCTGATCCACGGTTTAATTTCAAGTAAGCTTACAAGATCCTTTTCCGTTCTGTAAAGATATGCCTGCAGACAAAGTCCTGCATTATTAAATTCAGATTTAACATCTCTGTAAAAATTTATTGTTCTGTCAACATAGGAACTATCTTCCATATCTATCCAGACTGTATTTTCAAACTCCAAAGCCTTTGAAATTATTTTTTTGAAATTATACAATGCTTTTTCGTAAGAAATATCTAATCCAAGCTGGGTTAACTTTAGTGAGATTTCGATATCAAGCTTTTGCTGATAAATTTTTTCAAGAACATTTAAATAATGTTTTACAACTTCTTCAGCTTCTTCCAGGTTATTTATATTCTCACCAAGATGCGTAAAAGTGACGGGAATATTCTTCTCAATTAACTTATGTGCAGCAAAAATCGCTTCATCCTCAGTCTCTCCGGGCATAAATTTCTTTACAGCCTTTTGAACAAATTTCCATTTTGTTGCATGATTTTTCAGTAAATCATTTTTAGATGCCCAAAGAAGAATATTCCTTCCAAGTCCCATAAATTTTATTCAGTATAAGTATATTTCTTGATAAAGAAGATTACATAGCAGGCCACAACCAGCCGAAAAACCCTGCTGTGAACAAAGCATAGATCAGTCCGTCAAAAACAGATTTTAGAGTTGCAGACCAGCTTTTCTTATACCAGATGCTTTGTTGAATCAGCGCAAGACTATAACCAGCAAATGCTACTATGCTGGTTATTCTGAAAACAAACATATAGTGTTCACCCGGTTTAATGGTAAGTCCTGCAACGTATGCAGTAAAAATACTTACAACTATGCAGTAAATAAACCATTGAAAAAGAAGTCCGCCCATTCCGATTTGTCCGGAAGGAAAAATGGTAAATACACCAACCGGCCCTTTATTTATTTTGTCTTTAAATTCCTGACTTTGCCTCTCTTTGTTATTATTGCAATAAGGCATCATATAATCTCCGGGGGGAATGTTATACTTTCGCAAATCATCCATAATTTTATCCTGTTCCGGCAGAATTTTAAAATCAGAATTGTGATATGTAAAAACGGTATGCAGAATTGAACTGACTATAAAAACTGCAACGGCGGAAAGCAGGATAGGGAGCCATAGTGATATTAAAGCTTCCATTATATCTCCTCCAAATAGTTTATATTGATTTTACAGACACGCAAGGGTAAAATAAGGAATTTAAGGTGTGATTTGAAAGCCCTGAGATGAAGTTTTTAACTGCACCCAAAGTTTTATCTTGCTTTGCTAATTTGCGGTCAGATTCATTCTTTTAGTTAAATATTTTTAAGAACATTTTCTCAAACTATTGATTTTTAAACTGTAAAAGATGTTATAAAAATCTGCATACAATAGCGGCAATGTTTCCCGGTGATGTTGACCGGTGCATGGATTTTTTCGATCAGAGTTTTATACGACCATCTGAAAGCGAAGACGAAGAAGAGCCGACTCCTCCGACACCTTAAGTTGGTTTATAAATTAAAAGCCCTGAGAGATCAGGGCTGTTTTTTACAATTAGCTGTCTTTTTCAATTGGTCAGGTCAAAACAATTAAGGTTTAAATTATATTCATTATTAGCAATTGTTTTCTCAGATAAAAGAAATATCCCATATTGTATCAGGAGATTACAAAGAATAATAATTATTTTTTATACGGCATACTTTATGCTAAACTCTTTTATTTATGGATATTACGATGTTTACAAAACGGGGGACGAAACCATTAATAGTTAAAGTGCAGCATAGGATTCTTTTCATCGCTGTAATTAGCCTGCTTCTTATCACTGCCGGTTACTTTTATTACCAGGATTCTGCTAACAGAATCCGTAATAAGGGAATAGCAGATCTTACAACCATATCGAAATTAAAAATTAGCCAGATTGTCTCGTGGCATAAAGAACGCGAAGCGGATGCAAAAGTAATTTCCGGTGATCCTTCTTTTATAAGTCTGGTTGAAAGTTTAAAACGGGATAAAAATAATCCTGCAATAAAAAATAAATTCAAAATGAAATTTAATTTAATATTGCAGTCATATAAATACGAATCCGTATTCCTTACCTCTTTAAACGGTGAGGTGCTCACATCTGTTGGATTTAATTTAGTCAGGCTTGATAGCACAACTAAGTTAAAAATATTAGAGTATGGACAAGACAGGAAAACTGAAGATACCGATTTATATTTTTGTAAAACTCATAATGCAATTCATTTTGATATAATCTCGCCACTGATTAATGATAAAGGCAGAGTTATTGCAATGTTGGTGCTTCGTATCAACCCTGATGATTATCTCTATCCTCTTATTCAATCCTGGCCGACCCCAACTAAAACTGCGGAAACATTTCTGATAAGAAAAAACGGGAACAAAGTTCTTTTCCTTAGCCAGTTAAAATATCAAAAAGATGCTGCACTGAAATTAGAGATACCATTAACCGAAAAAGATATTCCATCTGTTCAGGCAGTTTTGGGTTACAAAGGTATATGGGATGGGAAAGATTATCGTGGTACGGAAGTTTTATCATATATTAATCCAATCCCGGGTACTAACTGGTATTTGATTACCAAAATTGATGATGATGAAATATTTTCTGAGCTTAGATACAGGGAAATTATCATCATAATTTTCCTAATCCTTCTAATCACATCAACCGCAATTGGAATATCCTGGTTATATCATTTTAGGCAGCGAAATATTTACAGGCAATTATATGCAGCCCAGGAAGGTTTTAAAGCTACTCTTTACAGCATTGGTGATGCAGTTATTACAACCGACAATAAAGGAATTGTACAGCATATAAATAAAATTGCAGAAGAACTGACCGGCTGGACTGAAAAAGATGCTACTGGTAAAAAATTAGATAAGGTCTTTAATATTATAAGTGAAGAAACGCATAATAAGGTTGAGAATCCGGTTAGAAGAGTTCTTACTGAAGGAGTTATTGTTGGGCTTGCTAACCATACATTGCTGATATCAAAGAGCGGAAAAGAAATTCCGATAGCAGACAGCGGCGCACCCATTAAAGATGAATCTGGAGAGATTGTTGGTGTTGTTTTGGTATTCAGGGACCAGGGTGAAGAAAGAAAAGTTCGCAAGATGATAACTGATTCTGAAACAAAATACCGCAGGCTTTTTGAATCAGCAAAAGATGGAATAATAATTCTTGATGCAGAATCCGGAAAAATTGTTGATGTAAATCCATTCTTGATTGATCTGCTTGGTTATACGCATGATACATTCCTGGATAAATCAATATGGGAAATTGGTACGTTTAAAGATGTTGTTTCTAATCACGATAAATTTTTGGAATTGCGAAGCCAGGGATATGTGCGTTATGAAGATTTGCCGCTTGAAACTGCGAGCAGAAAAAAAATAAATGTTGAATTTGTGAGCAATGTATACTTAGTAAATAGTCATAAAGTAATACAGTGTAACATTCGCGATGTTACTGAACGCAAAAGAACAGAAAAAGCGCTAAATGAGTCACAACAAATTATCCAGGGGATTATTAACACTATACCTGTGAGGGTATTTTGGAAAGATAAGAATCTTATTTACATAGGCTGCAACAAATTATTCGCACAAGATGCCGGATTTACAGACCCTAAGGAAATTATAGGAAAAGATGATTCTCAGATGGGATGGAAAAGCCAGGCAGAATTATATCGCAACGATGATTTCAGTGTGATTAAAAGCGGTGTACCAAAGCTTAATATTGAAGAACCGCAAAATACTCCTGACGGTAAGGTTATCACAGTTCTTACAAGTAAAATTCCTTTGCGAAATGATAATGGGGAAATCATCGGCGTATTGGGAACTTACATTGATATAACTGAACGTAAGCAGATGGAGCAAGCAGTTCAAGACAGTGAAAAATTTCTGAAAGAGACCCAGAAAATTGCAAAGCTTGGTTCTTACACACTCGATATTACTTCCGGTAAATGGGAAAGTTCTGAAATATTGGATTTAATATTTGGCATCAAACCAGACTTTGATAAATCTGTTGACGGATGGACATCAATTATTCACCCTGACATGCAGAAAACAATCAACGATTATCTCGTCAAAGAAGTTATCGGGTTAAAGAAGCCTTTCAATAAAGAATATAGAATTGTCAGGCAGAGCGATAAATCAGAGAGATGGGTTCACGGACTTGGCGAACTTGTTTTTAATGAAGAGAACCAGCCTGTAAAAATGATAGGTACCATAAGGGATATTACTGAAAGCAAACTTATTGAACAGGAAATTTTAAGGCTTAACCGTGTCTATGCCTTGCTAAGCAACACTAACCAGGCTATAGTAAGAATACACGATCAGCAGATGCTATTTGGTGAAATTTGCCGCATTGCTGTTGACAATGGTAAATTCAAAATGGCATGGATTGGTCTTGTCAACGAGGATACTAATAAGGTTGAGGTTACAGAATCTGCTGGATTTATAAAAGACTATTTAGATGATATTAACCTCGATCTTAATGATAAAATCAGAAGTCAGGGTCCTACAGGAAGAGCAGTAAAGAGTGGAACAGCATACTTTGCAAATGATATTGAAAATGATAAAAGTATGCAGGTATGGAAAGATCATGCATTAGAACTTGGATATAAAGCATCGGTTGCATTACCTTTGAAGGTTTTTGGTAAAGTTGTTGGTGCATTATCCATTTATTCCGACCAGAAAAATTTTTTCCAGGCATCTGAAGTAGAGCTGCTTAATGAAATGGCTACGGATATTTCTTTTGCGCTTGAGTATATCCGTAAAGAATCAGAACGCAAAATAATTGAAGAACATCTTAAAGAATCAGAAAAAATATTTTCCGACGTATTTCAAAAAAGCCCTGTTACTATTGTCCTGACAAATCCGGAGGACAGTACAATCCTCGATGTGAATGAAACTTTTCTCAGGGATATGGAATTTACAAGAGATGAAGTAATAGGTAAATCTTTAGTTGAGCTTGGATTATTCGATAACATGGAAGACAGGCAGAAGATATTGAAGATTTTGAATGATAAGAAAATGCTTCTCGGGTTTGAATGTAGTTTCCGAACTAAAAGCGGCAAACTTATAATTGCCTTGTTGTCAGTTGCTTTCTTTAAGCAGAAAGGAAAAACAATACAGTTAAATACACTTATTGATATAACTGATAGAAAATTTGCTGAGGATATGGTCAGGAAGTTGTATATAGGAATTGAATACAGTCCTGCTTCTGTTGTTATAACTGATAAAAATGGAAACATTGAATATGTAAATAAAAAGTTTTGTAATGTTACAGGTTACTCACAATCAGAAGTAATCGGTAAGAATCCCAGCATACTTAGTTCGGGTGAGATGACAAAAGAAGAATATGCTGTAATGTGGGAAACTATTCTTTCGGGATCTGACTGGCAGGGTGAATTTCATAATAAAAAGAAAAATGGTGAACTTTACTGGGAATCAGTTTCAATTTCTCCTATCAATGATGTAAAAGGAATGATAACTCATTTTATAGGGATTAAGGAAGATATAACCGATAAGAAAAAAATGATGAATGACCTTATAACTGCAAAGGTAAAAGCTGAAGAATCAAACAGGATAAAGTCCAACTTTCTTGCTAATATGAGTCACGAACTGCGTACTCCTCTGGTGGGTATTTTAGGTTTTGCAGAACTCCTCTCATTCGATGATAAAGATCCAAACCATCTTGAAATGATCCAAACAATTCTTAACAGTGGTAACAGGTTGATGGAAACCTTGAATTCTATTCTCGATATTTCCAGGATCGAAGCAGGCAAAGAAGAAATAAATTTTTCAGAAATTAAATTCAATGAATTACTGCAGGAATCAGTGAATCTTTTCCAGTCAGTTTCAAAACAAAAAGAATTGTTCCTTGATCTGTCACTGCCTCCACAAGAAATTTATATTAACTCTGATAGAGACATGCTTCTAAAAATATTTAACAACCTCATCAGCAATGCAATAAAATATACCGTAAAAGGTGGAGTTTATGTAAAGTGTAAATTAAATAATTCCTCTGGTTCAATAGTGGTTGATGTAATTGATACCGGGGTTGGAATCAGTAAAGAATATCAGGATATAATTTTTGAACCGTTTCGTCAGGCAAGTGAAGGATATTCACGTAAATTTGAAGGTACCGGGCTGGGGCTTAGTTTAGCAAAAAAATATATAGAAATGTTAAATGGAAGCATCACAATTGTAAGTGCTCAGGGTAAGGGTTCTACTTTTACGATAACACTACCTTATCATTTAAAGACCGATAAGGAATTGTCAGGGGCAAATAAAAAAAGAGATTTGACTGAAAAGGAAAAATCCTCGATTGTTAACTCAACTACTATATTATTAGTAGAAGATGATGAAACTAATGCAGCAGTTATAAGTGCATATCTAAAAGATTTTGTTAGTTTACAACATGAGTTTGATGGAGAAAATGCTATTATTAACTGCAGAAAAAATAAATATGATGCTGTGTTAATGGATATCAATCTTAAAGGAATTAGTGGAATTGATGCAATGAATGAAATCCGGCATATTAATGAACATTATAAAAAGATACCATTTATTGCAATTACAGCGTATACAATGCTTGGAGATAAAGAGAACTTTCTATCACTTGGCTTTGATCATTATTTATCAAAACCTTTCAAGCGTGAGGAGCTTATTAGTTTACTGTTTCATATTTTCAAAAATTAAACTCTTTACTTAGGTATAGATTAAGCCTGGAGAAAATTCTTTACTCTAAAACATAAGTTAAGAGGAAATATTTTTCCGAGGTGTATTTACATAAAAAAGCCCTGAGAGATCAGGGCTTTTGTTTGTAATTATATGTATAGTACACCCGGAAGGATTCGAACCCTCAACCTTCTGATCCGTAGTCAGACGCTCTATCCAATTGAGCTACGGGTGCATTTCTGTAAACCAAATATATCCTTTCAGGCTTTGATTTTCAATTCATTTGGTCCTAGCATAATGAATATCTTGAATTATTTTTTCATATTTTTGAATCTAAAGCTCATCCCGCTTTGCGGGAAATGTTATCTTAATCTTAAATAAGGATAAAAAATGTTCAAAGGTGCAGGGACAGCTTTAATTACTCCTTTCAAAAAGGATTTTTCTGTTGATTACGATGCATTAAGAAAAATTGTTCAGCATCAGTTAAAAAATAATATAGATTCTTTGGTTGTGCTTGGAACGACGGGGGAGTCACCTGTGGTTGATTATGATGAAAGAAGAAAGATAATTTCCGTAGTAGTTGAAGAAGCAAAAGGAAAAGTACCAATTGTTGTTGGAACAGGATCAAATAATCCAAAGCATGTAATCGAAAACAATGAGCTTGCGGCAGATTTGAAAGCCGATGGATTATTGATTGTTAATCCATATTATAATAAAGGGACACAGGCAAGTTTAGTAGAGCATTACAAATACATTTCTGAAAAAACGAAGTTGCCAATTATACTTTACAACGTTCCTTCCAGAACAGGAATGAATATGCTGCCTGAAACTGTTATTAAAATTCACCAGGTTTGTAAAAATGTAGTTGCTGTGAAAGAAGCAAGCGGAAACATTTCCCAGATTGCAAAACTTATTGCTTTAAAACCAGACTCTTTGTCAGTTCTCTCCGGTAATGATGATCAGACTCTTGCAATTATGGCTTTGGGTGGCGATGGGGTGATTTCAGTATTCTCAAATCCTTATCCAGATGAAATGCATAACCTTGCTCAATTAATTCTTGATCAAAATCTTTCCGAAGCACAGAAGTTAAACAATAAATATTTGAGCATGATGAAATCGTTATTTATAGAAGCGAGTCCATCGCCGGTTAAATATGTTATGTACAAGTCAGGTTTGTGTGAGAATGTTGTGCGGCTCCCGCTTTCAAAAGCAACACAGGTTTGTGAAAAGTTGCTTGATGAAGAAATGAAAAAACTTTCCAACAATTAATTTTTGATTTAAGAATGAAATATGGAGTAATAGGCGCAAACGGAAGACTTGGTAGTGAAGTGATCCAGACTTTTAATGAATCAAAACATTCACTGGTTTATGAATTTGATATTGATGGTGAAAAGAAAAAAGAAAAACCTGAAATATTAATTGATTGTTCGCTTCCGGATGTTCTTTCGAAAACTATTCAACTTGTTAATAAGATTAAGGTTCCACTGGTGATTGCAACTACTGGTTTATCAAAAGAACAACTAGAATCTTTGAAAGAATTGGGGAAGAAGTTTCCGGTTGTTCAGAGTTTTAATTATTCAATCGGTATTCAAATCTTATTACAACTTACAAAGATTGCAAAGAAAAATCTTGGCAAATGGGATATTGAAATATCTGAAACACATCACAGGTTTAAGAAGGATAAACCTTCCGGCACAGCCAAAATGATTGAAGATATTTTTAGTGATCAAAAGACAAACACAACTTCATTGCGACTCGGAAATGTTGCAGGGGATCATACAGTTAGTTTTGGCGGACTCGGCGAAGTTCTTTCAATTTCACATCGGGCACTTTCAAGAAGAACATTTGCAGAAGGAATACTTAAATCAGCTGAATTCGCTTTAAAAAAGAATAATGGTTTTTATTCATTTACTGATGTCCTCTTTCCAGGCAAATAATTTTTATAAACTAAAAATCTACTAAAATGGATTCATACGAAATTATCAGAACAATTTCAGAAGCGAAAAAGAAAACTCCTGCTAAAATTTATCTTCAGGGAAATCTTAATAAAATAAATTTTGGTGATCTGGATTTTTATGGCTCTGATTCTTCCGGAATATTATTCTGTGAGCACTCTGAGTTTCAAAAGTTTTATAAAGAAAACAAATCAAATATTAAAAAATATAAAGTAGAAATTGATCGAAGAAACTCTGCAATTCCAATGGCTGATCTTACAAAATATAATTGCCGGATTGAACCCGGTGCTATTATTCGTGATATGGTTGAGATTGGTGATCACTGCGTGATAATGATGGGTGCTGTTCTTAACATTGGTGCCGAGATTGGTGAAAAAACAATGATTGATATGAATGTTGTTGTTGGAGGTAGAGCAATCGTTGGAAAAAACTGTCACATCGGTGCTGGAACTGTTTTAGCTGGTGTAATAGAACCTCCAAGTGCTGATCCTGTAATTGTTGAAGACGATGTATTAATTGGTGCAAACGTTGTTGTACTTGAAGGTGTGAAGATAGGAAAGGGAGCTGTTGTTGCTGCCGGTTCGATTGTTGTTAAAAATGTTGAACCATACACTGTTGTTGCTGGTGTTCCTGCAAAAGTTTTAAAGAAGGTAGATGATAAAACAAAAGCAAAAACACAATTGATGGAAGAACTTAGAAAGCTATAAGTTAATGAAACTTATTGTTCAGAAATATGGTGGAAGCAGCGTTGCTGATGTTAATAAAATAAGTCAAATCGCAGAAATGATTGCTGCTGTAAAAAAAGAAGGCTTTGATGTCGTGGTTGTTGTTTCCGCAATGGGCAAAACAACAAACCAGCTTATTGAAATGGCAAAGTCAATCTCACCAGATCCTCCAAAAAGAGAGATTGATATGCTGCTAAGTACAGGTGAAAGAACTTCCATGGCTTTACTTTGTATTGCACTGGATAAACTTGGAGTGAAAGCAATTTCACTCACTGGTTCACAGGCGGGAATAATTACTAATGACAGATATAATGAAGCACGTGTAATTGAAGTACGTCCATTCCGTGTGCAGGATGAACTTGCTAAAGGACAGGTTGTTGTTATCGGCGGGTTCCAGGGTGTTAGCTATAAAAGAGATATAACCACCTTGGGACGAGGCGGATCTGATACGTCGGCTGTTGCACTTGCTGCAGCTTTAAATGCAGAAAGATGTGAAATATATTCGGATGTTGATGGAGTTTATACAACAGATCCCAATTTAATTAAAGATGCAAAGCATCTGCCAGAACTATCATATCAGCAATTGCAGGAAATGGCAGAAGCAGGCGCAAAAGTTTTAAATGCTCAGGCTGTTCAGTTTGCAAAAGAAGCTAAAATTGCATTACATACTAGAAGTACCTTTAATCCGGGAAATGAAACTGTAATTCGGGATTCTCCTGTTTTAGAAAAGTCAGATGTCCTTGCTGTTGTTTATGAAAAAGATGTTTGCAGAATTTTTCTTCACGAGACAGATAAAGTTGAATGGTTACTAAACTATCTTAATGAAAATCAAATACCGGTAAAAGAATTCCATCAATCAGGATTAGCTGGTGATAAAGGTTATAAATGTTCATTCATCATTTCGACGAACAATCTTTATAACTGGGATAAGATAAAAGAAACGCTTGAAGAAAATATGAGAGACGGAATTTATATTAATGAAAGTCTTGGTGCTTTATCAATAATAGGTGAAGGCTTTAGCAGGAATAACTCAATTTTAATTAAGACACTTGAAATTCTGAAACAGAATTCTATTGAAATTTACGGAGTAAATACAACTTCTTTTCGAATCTCAATTCTTGTTGAAAGGGAACTTCTTGAATTTGGGGTAAAAGTCTGTCACGATTTTTGGATCAACAAATCATAAATGCATATTTATAGAATAAAAATTCCCTACAAACCGTAATTTATTTTCATTATTCTAGCCTGAACTAAACTATTTAATAATTTGTTTTGTTTAATGTGATATGAAAAACTAAATTTTTAAAATTATGATAAGATATATTCTTCCTTTATTAGCAACTTTAATTTTCTTAAATCCATTTTCTTTTTCTCAACCGCTTAATCAAAGAGGAAATGGTGGCTCAGTTTCGGGAAAGGTGGTTGATTTTACTACAAACCATACGATTGAATATGCAAATATTGTTGTTCTTTCATCCAAAGATTCTTCATTAGTAACAGGAACTGTTACAGATAACTCGGGACAGTTTACCATATCTAATCTAAAACCTGGCAGCTACTATGTTGAAATTAGATTTTTAGGTTATACAGATGAAAAAATGAATATTAATTTGCAGCCGGATAAAATGAATATTGATATTGGCGTGGTGAAATTAAAATCTGCTGCAATTGGATTGAATGATGTAGTAGTAGAAGGAAACCGCTCACCTGTTAGCTACCAGATTGATAAAAAAGTTGTTGATGTTGACCAGATGCAAACCGTAGTTTCCGGTAATGCTGCTGATGTTCTTGAAAATGTCCCATCAGTTTCAGTTGATATTGAAGGTAATGTGAGTTTAAGAGGAAGCACAAGCTTTACAGTTTTAATTGATGGCAGACCTTCAGTAATAGAAGCACAGGATATTCTACAGCAAATTCCGGCCAGTTCAATTAGCAAAATTGAAATTATAACGAATCCATCAGCCAAATTTGATCCTGAAGGTTCTGCAGGAATTATAAATATTATAATGAAGAAAAATACCGGATCGGGTATTAGCGGAATTGTAAATGCAAATGCCGGATTGAAAGATAAGTACGGAGGTGATTTTCTTTTTCAGTATAAAACAGATTTATTCAGTTCAAACGTTGGAATGGATTATAACAAACGTTTTTTCCCCGGGTCCAGAAATGAAGAAAACACATTTATTCTTCCAGATTATACTTCTTATTTAAATTCAGATGGTAATTTTGAATTCGGAAGAACTTCCTTTGGAATTAAAGGAGGTATTGATCTTTATTTATTTGAAAATGATGTATGGGGATTCAGTGGCAGATATGGTTCAAGAGATCATCAACAAAATCTTAATTCGCTTTTTACACAATGGACTCAAAGTGATCCTTTGCAGACACAATATTCAAGTCTAAGCGATAGAAAACGGAGTGGAGAATTTTTTAGTTTCACTTCAAACTATACAAAGAAATTTGATAATGAACAACATAAACTTTATGCTGAAATATTTTTGAGTCATAACAATCCGGATGAATCGACAATAACTTCTGAAATACAAAATGGTATGCAAATTAGCGGGAAAAAAACTACTGAAACCGGTCCGTCAAATGATTTTAACAGTAAGCTGGAATACACTTTACCGTTAGGTGAAGCAAGTAAATTTGAAGCAGGTTACAACGGGGAGATAGATAAATCTGAAGACGATACTAAATTATTGGAATTTAACCCATCATCAGGAAACTATGAATTGCTTGACCAGTTTAGTAATGTCACAAAGTATGAAGAAATTCAACATGCAATTTATACTTTGTACTCTAATGAAATAAATAATTTTGGATTTCAGTTAGGCTTAAGAACTGAATATACCGGAAGAACAATTAATGTAAATAATCAAACAAATGATTTTAAAATAAACCAGTGGGATTATTTTCCGGGAGTTCACACAACTTATAAATTTGAATCGGGTGAACAATTAATGGCTAGTTACACCCGCAGAATTCAAAGGCCGCGTGGGTGGCAGCTTGAACCATTTGAAACCTGGGTAGATGCAAACAATGTTAGAAAAGGAAATCCATCATTAAAACCTGAACTTATTGATTCTTATGAATTTGGATTACAGACATTCTTCAGTGACATATCATTTTCGAGTGAATTATATTTCAGAGTTTCTCGTGACAAAATGGAAAGGGTCAGGTCAGCTTATTCCGAAAATGTTACGCTTACAAGCTTCGATAATGTTGGAACTGATTATTCGCTGGGAACAGAATTGATGACAATATTCAGTCCGTTAAATTTTTGGGAAGTAAACCTTATGGGCAATCTGTACAATTATAGAGTAGAAGGTGTTTTATACAATTCACCATTTTCAAGAGAAAGTTTTAATTGGAGCACAAGGTTAAATAATATCTTTAAATTTAGCAGCACTTTTCAGTTTCAGCTAAATTTTAATTATAACAGTCCGTCCACTTCAGCCCAGGGAAGAACTGAAGGATATTTTACTTCTGATCTTGCTTTAAGAAAAGATTTTTTTGAAAAACTTCTTACAGCCACTTTGCAGGTAAGGGATATATTTGATACTGCAAAAAGAGAATTTACTTCTTCAGGCCCTGATTTTTACAACTATGCTTATTTCAAACGTGAATCACCAATAGTGATGCTGAACCTGAGATTTAATTTTAATCATTTCAAACAGCAAAGAGAAGGAGGAGAAAACGGAGAAGGGGGTATGGATACCGGAGAAGATTTTTAATTTAAGAATTGTTTCAACTATTTTATTACCCTGGCCTGGTTCAGGGTATTTTTTTGTAATTTAATTTTTAATTTTCAGATGGTTAGACTATTAATCTTTTTTACCATATCATTTAATTAATAATGAGACAAAACAATCCTCCGAAAGGAGAAATACTACTTTATAAAACTCCAGAAGGTAATACTCAGATTGATGTAAAACTTGAGGAAGATACTGTATGGCTGACTCAGATGCAGTTGTCACAACTCTTTCTTACAGAAAGTAGTGTTATTACAAAGCATATCAATAACATATTGAAAACTAAGGAGTTAGAACAAAATTCAGTATGTGCAAAATTTGCACATACTGCTTCTGATGGTAAAACATATAATTCAAATTTCTATAACCTTGATTTGATTATTTCTGTGGGATATAGAGTAAATTCCAAAAGAGGAACTCAATTCCGCATCTGGGCAAATAAAGTATTAAAGGATTATTTGATAAAAGGATATGCATTAAACGAAAAAAAATTAAAAGAACAGACAGAAAGAATAAAAGAAATTGAAAAAACACTTGATATATTTTCAAAAGTTGCTGGATCATATCAATTGAAGCAGGATGAATTTTCAGGAATATTAAAAGTAATAAAAGATTATGCTTATGCACTAGATATTCTTGACAAGTATGATAACCAAGCTTTAAGAATTGCGGGAACAAATAAAGAAATCTCTTTTGAAATAACCTATGAAACTGCTAAAAAAATAATTGAAAAGATGAAAGATAAGTTCGCAGGCTCACAATTATTCAGAAAGGAAAAGGATAAATCCTTTAAAGGAACTATCGGAGCAATTTATCAGATTTAATAAGAAAGAACAGTATCCGAGTATAGAAGAAAAAGCAGCACATCTTCTTTACTTTACAATAAAAAATCATTCATTTATTGATGGGAATAAAAGAATAGCCGCTGCAATATTTTTACGGTTTTTGGAAATGAACAATTATCTTTATTCAAAAGATGAGGGCAAAAGAATTTCCGATAATGCACTGGTAGCTTTATGTTTGTTAATTGCAGAAAGTGATCCGAAAGAAAAAGAAATGATTACAAAAGTCGTTATCAATTTAATTAACAAAAAGAATTAGTTGTTTTATGAAACTATTATCTCCAGTTCAGCTACGTCATAAACTTCATCAATATCCTGAAATTGCTTACAAGGAATTTGCAACTACAAAATTGTTAATTGAAAATATTAAAAATCTTCCAGACTCAAATAAGATAAAAATTCACACTCCGATGGAAACTGGTTTACTTGTTGAATATAGGTTTAACGATGGTGATTATTTATTGTTTCGTGCTGATATTGATGCACTTCCAATAAAAGAAAAAAATGAAATTGATTTTAAATCTACAAATGAAAATATGCATGCCTGCGGGCACGATGTTCATACATCAATTCTTTATTCCTTTTTAATTGATGTACTAAAAAACAAACCCGATCAAAATATTTTATTCTTATTCCAACCTGCTGAAGAAGCGGGTGGGGGAGCAATGCAATTTTTTAATACAGGTGTGTTCGATCAATTTAAAGTAACAAATGCTTTTGCATTACATGTAACTGATGAATATCCTTTGGGATCAGTTGCTTCAACTCCGGGGGTATTATTTGCATCTGCACTCGAAGTTGATATTGAATTTATTGGGGAGAGTGCACACGTTGCTTTTCCTGAGGAAGGGAAAAATGCTTTCAATGCCTTAAGGAGATTTATGAACAAATCAGATAAGTTGGTTGAAGAAGTTAAAGATCCATTCATTTTCGGAATCGGAAAAATAAATTCAGGATTTGTTCGGAATATTGCTCCCGGTAACGCAAAACTAGAAGGCAGTATTCGCGGGTTAAGTATGAAGAAAGTAATTCAGTTTTGTAAAAAACTTGAAGTTGTTTTGAAGAAAAATAAAAAGAAAACCGGAGTGGACTTTAAACTAACCAGAGGTGCGCACTATCCTGAAGTAATTGTTGATAAAAAACTTTATAAAAAGATTTCAAAAGAGCTTACAAAGAAATTTGATTTTATTGACTGCGGACTTAAAATGACTGGTGAAGATTTTGGATTTTTCTCACAAAAATTTCCATCATTTATGTTTTGGATGGGAACATCAAACGGGGAGAAGTATGGATTGCATAATCCTCGCTTTCTTCCACCTGATGAAGTTATTGATATCGGGAAAAATATTTTCCTGGAAATCTTGAAATTAGTTTAATTCTTTTCAACATATTCGCAATTATCAGGTATCTCAGGTTTTACTAAAAGAGTATCTTCACGAAGTAAATGAACTGTACCCACAGGAAATCCTTTCTTCTTTACAACATACTTTTTAAATGTGTAAGAAACAGGTGCAAGTCCGCTGGTTTTTGCTTTGCTGTGAAATGCTGCCAGGGCTGCTACTTTTTTTAATACATTTTTAGGAATAACTTCTTTAGTATTTTCAATTCGCAGAACTACATGTGAACCTGAAACACTCCTTGCATGAAACCAGTAATCATTTTGTTTTGCAAATTTTGTGGTTAGCAGATCATTATTTTTACTGTCCTTGCCGACATACACGTCATATTTCCCATTAATAATGTAGTGCTTAAATTTTATACTAATATCGTCTTTTTCTTTTACAGATTGAGCAGGCAAAAGCTTAAACTCTTTCATTAATAAGTCCAGTTCTTTTATTGAATCAATTTCAGTAATTCTATTATTAAGATCTTTTAGCTTATATAAATCTTTAATGGCTTTATCCAATAATTCTTTTGATTTCTGAAAACTGATTTTTTCAGATTTTGCTTTATCAAAATATTTATCAACATTTTTTTTTGCAGAAAGTTTTGGATCTAATTTTATTTTTAATTTATTATTTCCGGAATATATGTCTTCAATAATTAATTCAGACTGACCAGGTTTTATATTTTTCAGATTTATTAAAAGTAGATTGGCAATTTTACTGTATTCTTCTTCTCTGCTGCCTCTTTCAATCACACCTCGCAGATTGTTAATTCTGTTTGAAATTTTCCGCAATTCTCTATCAATATATTTTTTAATAATTTTAAGCTTTGATGATCTTGCCTCATAGAAATATTTTTTTCCTATATAATATGATTGCGCCAGGATTAATGAATCAAATGTTTCTTTTTCATTAAAGTTAAATATCTGAAATGAATCAACAGCAAGATGAATTTCGGCGTTTTGTTCATTTATAAAAACGGCTGCTCTGCAATTCTTAATTTCTTCAATTACTTCTTTTAATATTTTAAGTGGATTTCCTTTTGTTTTTAAAATTCTTCGCTCAGCTTCCCAGATTATTTCTTTGCTTATTACCGGGAAGTTTTGGCCAATTGTTCTTAATTCAAAATTTTCATTAAAGTTCTGAATATCCGGAATATTAAAATCACAATTGAATTCTTTTTTAGAAAATTCATTTCCCAATTTCTTAAGATCAGCTTCTTCAGCTTTCTTAAATGATTGAATGTTGTTCTTCTGATCTGCAAAAATCACGTTTGTAAATTTTCCTCTGATTGTAAAAAAGAGAAAATTATTGCCAGAATTCAGTCTTAAAATTCTATCATTTTTTGCTATGTCAAAAGATTCAATTGTATTGTTTTCAAATTCCGGAAAAAGGTTGATTGTATTTTTCTTTGCACGGGAATATGAATCAAGAATAGTTATGTAAGGCTGACCAGGATTAACATTTATTTCAATAAAGCTGGTTTTGTCATTTCCAAATTCAATTAATAATTTTTCTTTTTCCTGGGAAAAAACAGAATGGACTTTTTGATTGACAATAATTGATTGGGATTCAAGTACAAATCTGTTCAGAAAGAAATAGTTCTTTATCATACTTTAAATCTATAAATATCATAAATAAAAAAGGGTTGAAACTTAATTCAACCCTTAAATAAAACTGGAGAGAGAAATTCTTTAAGCAGAACCCGTTTTTTCTCTTACAATTGCATTTAAAGATTTAATACGTGAAAAGATTAATACTCCGCCTAAAAATGCAGCAATAACCAAAATCCAAAAGAAAACAGATTTTTCAGTAAAGCTATCCCAAAAACTAGCCATTATTCCTGCGGCCTTTCCACCAAGTGCTGTTGAGAGAAACCATCCTCCCATCATTAATGCAGTGGTTCTAGCCGGTGCAAGTTTGGAAACTAGTGAAAGTCCGATTGGACTCAAAAAAAGTTCACTAATTGTAAAAACTCCATAAGTTAAAAACAACCAGTATGCAGCAGCTTTATGTGTATAAATTGACGGCACAGACATAATTGCAAAAACCATAATAAGTGAAGATAATCCTGAAATAAAAAGTGCCAATCCGAATTTTGAAGCAGTTGTTGGTTCTTTTTTTCTTTTTGCAAGCCAGGTAAATAAGCCAACAAGTATGGGCGTAAAAAAGATAATAAAAAACGGATTTATTGATTGGAACAATTCAGCATTTGCAAGTTTAAGATCTTCGCCATCTTTTGGCCATTTATTTTTTGGAAGGTTATTAAAATACGGATCAGGACCCTCAATCATTATCTGTTGTCCATTTTCATCATAGACAGGACGAAGATATTCATCATACTTTGGAACTTCACGTGGTGTTGTATTCACACTTTGAAGCATATCAATTTCACCAGCAAGGTTTTCAAGTGATGGGGTTATTTGTCTGTCCGTATAAGTTTCAGCCCAAACTGTTAAACCAGTTGCATTCTGATTATAAATAGTCCAGAAGATGATTGAAATAGCAAATATGAAAAGTAAAGCCCCAATACTTTTTTTATCCGTTCCAGAAGATTTAACCCACAAGGAAACGTAGAATGAAATAATAGGAACACAAGCAAAAATAAAAGCATCATTTGAATCTGAACCAAATAAATTATTTGGAACAAACCAACCAATTAATGCAAATATTATTGCCGGTAAAAAAACGTAAAGGAAAATTTTAATCATTGGCATATCTTCTTTTTCCATAGGTTTTTTAACATCAGCAAATTTTACGTGTTTCAAACCTGTTGAAAGCCAGATTAAACCAATTACTAATCCTACACCGGCAGCTGAAAAAGCATATCCCCAGCCATATTTGTTTCGAAGATAAGCAGCAACAAAATTACAAACCAGCGCACCGATATTAATTCCCATATAAAAAATATTATAAGCAGAATCTTTATATGGTTTTAATTCTTCCTTGTTATAAATTACTCCAAGAATTGTACTAATGTTTGGTTTAAAAAATCCATTCCCTACACATATAAGTAAAAGCGAAACAAACAGGGCAGTATCTCCTGGAATCGCCAACCCAAAATAACCGGCTGCCATCAAAGTTCCGCCAAGATATATTGATTTTAAATATCCGAGGTACCTGTCTGCAATTAGTCCGCCGATAAATGGTGTGACATAAACAAAAGCAATGAACGAACCTACAATATCAGCTGCAGTTTTTACACTAAATCCTTTCCCTCCTGTAGTTGTGTCAGTAAGGTAAAGAAGCAGGATACCTACCATCAAATAGTAACCAAATCTCTCCCACATTTCAGTAAAAAACAGAACGTATAATCCTTTAGGATGTCTTTTAAACATTTATCAGCCTCGTTGTTAATCTAGGATGATTATGAATTTTCAAGTTTGCAGGTAATTATAGAATTGAAATAATGTTAGTTTAGTTTCATTTTTTGTTGGATATAACACAAATAAATATATAGTTATTATCTAAATTTTCATAATTGTTCAGATAGTAAAATACTATAATTCCAATTTATACCTGAGCAGAATTTGTTGTTTAACATAAGTTCAATCAATATATTTGATTAATGAAAAATTTACTTAAAAAACGATATTTCAGAATAATTCTTGTTATTCTGGGTGTGTTAATAGTTTTTTTTATTTTGCTCGACAACCTGATTATGCCCTGGTATGTTAGTTCGCCGGAAGCTCTGGTTCCTGATGTTGTTGGAAAGAATGAAGAAGCAGCAATTAATATTTTGTCCAATGCCGGATTTAATGCAGTAATTAGTGATACATCTTATGGAGTTGAATATCCCGAAGGTAGTATTTTTTTGCAAAGACCAAAAGCATTTGATGTTGTTAAAGAAGGAAGAACTATATACTTGTTTTTAAGTGGCGGAGAACAGGTTGTTCATGTTCCGATATTAAAAGGTAAATCAATAACCGATGCCAAATTTGCACTTGAGCGGATTGGATTGAAGCTCGGACACATTGATAGAGTTGCATCAAACCAGCCGGAAGATATGATATTTGATCAACAGTTTGCTGCTGGAACCCCGTTAAAGCAAGGTGAATCTGTTGGAATTACTGTAAGTGCCGGCAGAGGTGGAGGAATTATTATCGTTCCCGATTTAATTGGAAAATCTCTGACCGATGCTAAATCAATCCTTGAAGATAGTTCACTTGTTGTTGGAAAAATTAATTACCAGGCTTCGACAACTTTATTACCAAATACGGTTCTTGATCAATATCCAAGTGCGGGAAATATGTTAAATCCCGGGCAGGTAGTTGACTTGTTTATTACTAAATCTTCTGACAGTAATATTCCAAAAGAATAAATATGGCAATTATAGCACCTTCCATTTTATCTGCTGATTTTACTAATCTTGCACAGCAAATTAGACTTGCCGAAATGGGTGGAGCAGATTGGATTCATTGTGATGTTATGGATGGACATTTTGTTCCTAATATTACTTTCGGACCTATCCTCGTAAATGCTGCAAGAAGGGTAACAAAGCTACCAATAGATGTTCATTTAATGATAAAAAATCCAGATAAATATTTAGAAGATTTTGCTTCAGCAGGAGCTAATTTCTTATCTGTCCACTTTGAAGAAGTTGTGCATTTGAATAGAACCGTTAATAAAATAAAAGAACTTGGATGTAAAGCAGGAGTAGTAATTAATCCATCAACACCTGTTCAATTCGTTCAGGATATTGCAGAATACATAGATCTGCTTTTAATTATGACAGTAAATCCTGGCTATGGAGGTCAGTCATTTATTTCCAACAGCTTAAGAAGAATTAAAGAAGCCGTTAAGTTGAGAGAAGAACTTAATGCAAACTTTTTAATTGAAGTTGATGGTGGAATTAGTACAGAAACAATTGTAACAGCAAGAGATGCAGGAGCACAGGTTTTTGTGACAGGATCTTCAGTATTTAAATCAGATAATATTTCTGCAGCGGTTACAGAATTAAAAAATCTTATCAGGTAGTTTTTTATTAATCAGATTTTAATCTTCAGTGTTTAATGTGGCAGAAATTAATCAGTCAGGTAATTACTTTCTCCTCTCTGAATATATTTAATAAATTCCAGCAAAAATATTCATTGAATTCTGTAGAAAACTATCCTGGACTTATAGGAATTGAACTAAGAAATATGCCGTATGAAATATTAAATAATCATTTAAAGAAAGATGCTCCCGTATTTCTGAAAAACAAAGATGTATTGATTTTAGGTTTGCCCAATTTAAAATCCATGTTAAAAGAAATTAGTGATAAGAAAGTAATTGAAATATTGGACTATGCAGATAATGCCATAAATAAATTTAAAAAATATGATTTAACTTCTTATAAAATAGGAAAAAAACAGTTCTCATTTGATATTTCTTATACTATGGGAATAGTCAATGTTACACCTGATTCTTTTTCCGATGGTGGAAAGAATTTTAATCCGCTTGATGCCATAAATTCAGCTTTAAGGATGATTGATTCAGGTGCCGATATTATTGATATTGGAGGTGAATCTTCCAGACCAGGCTCATTACCAGTTAGTATTGATGAAGAAATATTCAGGGTTGCTCCGGTTGTTAAGGGAATAAAGAAAAAGAGACCTGAAGCAATCATATCAGTTGATACTATTAAAAGTGAGGTTGCTGAAAAAGTTTTGGAGTTGGGAGCTGATATGATAAATGATATTTCAGGCTTAACGTTTGATAAAAAAATGCCTGATGTTGTTAAAAAGTTTGATGCGGGAATTATAATTATGCATATGAAAGGAACTCCGAAAAATATGCAGGAAAATCCGGAATATGAAGATGTTGTTACTGAAGTTTATGATTTTTTATTCCGACAGGTTAAATTTGCGAGGGAAGCCGGAATTACTAAAATTTTTGTTGATCCGGGAATTGGATTTGGAAAAAAAGTTGAACACAATTTAGAATTATTAAATCAATTAGATAATTTTAAATCAATCGGTTGTCCAATAGTTGTGGGTATCTCAAGGAAATCGTTATTCAAAAAACTATTAAATCTTGAAACCGGCGAAAGGGAAAATGCTACTTCCGTTTTTAATGCTGTCGCAATTCAAAAAGGTGCCAGGATAATTCGTACCCATAATGTTGAATTTGGTATGCAAACTTGTAAATTGCTAAACAGTTTAATTAAACCATTTAATGTTTGAATTATTTAAAATCGGCTTTTTATCTGTTACTTTCAGTGATGTTATAGATGTCCTGATTGTTGCATTTATAGTTTACAAACTTTATACCTTGCTTAGGGGAACAATTGCCGCGCAAATCTTTATCGGTTTAATCATTATTCTTGTAATTTCATTTGTAGCCCAGGCAATAAATCTAAGGGCATTAAGCTGGTTATTAAAGTTGATCACTGATATTTGGGTAATTGCTTTCGTTATATTGTTCCAGCCGGAAATAAGAAGATTACTTGTAATGGTGGCAAGAAATCCGGTAATGAAAATTTTCACAAAAACAGAAGTTCCTGAATCAGTTGAAGCAATTGTTGAAGCAGCTTTTGAACTTTCACAGCAGCAGCATGGTGCGCTAATGATTATTATAAGGGACACGGGAATCCGGGGTTACACTGAAACCGGTGAAATACTAAATGCAAAGCTTACAAAATCATTACTGACCTCGATATTTTATCCTCGTTCGCCTTTACACGATGGAGCGGTTATAATTAAAAATAATATCATTGAAGCAGCCAGGTGTACTCTTCCACTATCTTCTACTACAAAAGTTAATGATGAATCGCTGGGGATGCGGCATCGTGCCGGCTTAGGGATTAGTGAACAAGCGGATGTTATTAGCATAATTGTTTCGGAAGAAACAGGCGGAATTTCTGTTGCAGAGAATGGTATACTTTCAACAGGGCTTTCCAAAGATGCTTTGAAAAAACGTATCCAAACTGCATTTAAATCACCTGCTACTAAAGGATGGAAAGCAATATTGGATCAGTTAAGAGTTGAGTCAAAATAAAACCGCCGCAATTATCCCTTTCTATAATGAATCTTCAACAATAAAAGAAATAGTTGAATCGACATTAAAGTATGTTGATATTGTTATTGCTGTTGATGATGGCTCTTCTGATAATTCAGCTTCGCAGGTTTTTGGATTTCAAAATGTATTTTTAGTATCGATTGAAAAAAACACGGGTAAAGGATTCGCTTTACAAAAAGGATTTAATAAAGCAATTGAACTCAATGTACAAAATGTGATTACCATTGACGCTGATCTTCAGCATCCTTCTGAACAAATTCCATTTTTAATAAAAGAACTAGTTAAGTCTGATATTGTAATTGGTAACCGGATGAATGATATTTCAACAATGCCTTTACAGCGAATAATGAGTAACAAAATCACTTCATATATTCTTTCAAAAAAAACAAAACAATTTATTCCTGATAGTCAGTGTGGTTTCAGAGCATTTAATGTAAAAGTGTTAAAAAATGTAACTACAACTTTAAATGGTTATGAAGCTGAAAGTGAAATCCTTATTTTTGCAAGCAGAAAAGGCTTCAAAATTGGTAATTATCCAATTCCTACAATTTATACTAAATCAAAAAGCAAAATGAATCCTTTAAAAGCTATTTTCGGATTTATCAGAGTTATTTTCATCTAACAAATATGGCAAAAAGTAAAAAATGGGAGATAAATGGATTAAAAAAAAGCAGTAACCTGTGCACATCAGCTAAAATAATTTTAAAATCTCGCTTCGATCATTTATTTGATTCTATCGAAAATTATTTTAATATGCTTGATCCTGAGAGCCTTCACAACATAAGAATTGCTTTAAGAAGAGTAAGATATAATATGGAATTGTACATTGACTGTTTTAACAGGAATAAATTTTTTACTATATACAAAAAAGTTCAACTTTTACAGGATCTTTCGGGTTCTGTTCGTGATCTTGATGTATTCAAGTTAAATACAGAAACATTAAAGAATGAAGAAAAAATTAAAATTAATAAATCGGTAATTGAAGGTGTTGAAAAGAAAAGAAAAATTCTTGAAGACAGTTTAAAGCTTGAACTTATGAAATTCACTCATAATAAATCAGTAAAAAATTTTTATAAATTACTTAATTAGTGAAAGGGGATAGAAAATGAAATTAAAATACTTTTCACATTCGGCATTCCAGATAACTACTGATAAAGGAAATACTATATTAATTGATCCTTTCCTGGACAACAACCCTACTTCACCAGTAAATTCTAAAGATGTAAATGCTGATTTTATTATTCTTACACACGCTCATGGTGATCATGTAGGTGATGCATTTAGTATTGCAAAGAGATGCAATCCTTTGTTCATTTGTGTAAACGAACTGGCAAACTATTGTATTTCAAAAGGATTTAAAGCACATAATATGCATATTGGGGGAGCTTATAATTTTGAATTTGGAAGGCTTAAATTTACCATTGCTCATCACGGTTCTATGACTCCAGATGGTACTTACGGAGGAGAACCTGCAGGAGTTCTTCTGACGATTGATGGAAAAACACTGTACCATACGGGTGATACCGGATTATTTTATGATATGAAATTGATTGGTGAGATAAATAAAATTGATTATATGCTTTTACCGATCGGAGATAATTTTACAATGGGAATTGATGATGCAGTTAAAGCAATTGAATATGTTTCTCCAAAAACTGCAATCCCGATGCATTATAATACCTTCCCGGTCATCAAAGCTGATCCGGAAGAATTTAGAAAAAAAGCAGAGACAAAAGGGTTTAAAGTAAATGTTATGAAATTTGGAGAAGAAATTAGTTTATAATCCGGTTGCTTTTTACTATTTCGAATAAATGATATCTTACATTTTCTTATTGAGTAAAGTTTTTCATTCTTGATGTCAAAAATAATTTCAATAGCAAATCAAAAGGGAGGAGTAGGAAAAACTACGACTGCTATTAACTTAGCCTCTCTTTTAGCTACTTCTGAGAAAAAAACTTTACTTGTTGATATCGATCCTCAATCTAATTCTACTTCAGGAATAAGCATTACCAACAATTCTCTTTCTATTTATGAGGTTTTAATTGGAAATGAAAATGCAGTTGATGCAGTTATAAAAGACTATATGCCATTTCTTGATGTATTACCATCTAATATCAATTTAGTCGGTGCTGAGATAGAAATGGTTGATATGCCCGGAAGGGAAAGAATGTTAAAAAATTCTTTGAGTGGTATTGCGGAAAATTATGATTTTGTTATAATTGACTGTCCGCCATCACTTGGTCTTTTAACTTTAAATGCATTAACTGCTTCAAATTCAGTTTTAATTCCGGTTCAATGTGAGTATTTTGCGCTTGAGGGTTTAGGACAACTTCTGAATACAATAAATATTGTTAAGCAACACTTCAATCCTGATCTTGCGATAGAAGGAGTGTTGTTAACTATGTTTGATACGAGATTAAGATTATCTCACCAGGTTGCTGAAGAAGTCCGAAAATATTTTGGCGATAAAGTATATGAAACTGTAATTCATAGAAACGTAAGAATTTCTGAAGCTCCAAGTTACGGCAAGCCAATCATTCTGTATGACGCAATTTCAACGGGGGCAAAAAATTATATTGCTTTGGCCAGCGAGTTATTAGCAAGAAATTCAGTATCTATTAATCAAAATTAATTTATGGGAAAAATTAAGCCGGTTTTGGGAAGAGGTCTTGATGCACTGATTAAACCTCAGGAATATGTTAAAAATGGTAAAGAGTCCGTCGATCTTTCACAAATAAAAGATGATGATGGAAAGCAGGTTGATGTACTTGCAAGAATATCAGTTGATTTTATTTCAAGAAATCCCTACCAGCCAAGAACCCGTTTTGATCCCGAAGCTTTAGAAGAATTAAAAAAATCAATTCTTTCTAATGGTTTAATTCAGCCAATTACAGTCAGGCGAACTCCCGAGCACAAGTATGAATTAATTTCAGGTGAAAGAAGACTTATTGCCTGCAAAGAAATTGGTTTTAAAGAAATTCCTGCTTATATAATTGAAGTTGAATCCGATGAATTAATGCTGGCTTTAGCATTGATAGAAAATATCCAGAGGGAAAAACTTAATGCAGTTGAAATCGGAACTGCTTATAAAAGACTTATGGATGAATGTCACTTGACTCAGGAACAAATTGCTGATAAAGTTGGGAAAGACAGAACAACAATTGCAAATGCAATCAGGCTTTTAAAGCTGCCAGGTGAAGTTCAGCAGGCATTAATAAATGAGGAAATTACTCCAGGTCATGCAAGAGCAATAATTAATTTGCCGACTGAAGAACTTCAGCTCCAGATCCTAAATAAAATTGTAAAAGAAAATTATTCTGTACGAAAGGTTGAGAAGCTAGTTAAAGAACTTTCGAATGGTGGCAAAGGGACAACTACTAAAAAAACATATACAATTTCACCTGGAAACTCAGGCGCAAATTTAAAAGATGTTGAAGACAAGCTTAGGAAAATTTTTGGTACCAAAGTTTCCTGCAAACAAAAGCAAGATGGATCAGGTGAAATCACAATTGAATTTTACTCATCTGTTGAACTTGAAAGATTATTCGAATTATTTGAAATCATTGATAAAAACTATAGTTAAGATCATCCTCGTATCTCTGTTCTTAAATTTTTCTCTCCCGGCACAAGATTCAACAAACAACAATGCCGCGGATGATTCCACATTTGTAATGCAAAAATCACCCTGGGGTGCTGTTCTCAGGAGTTCTATAATTCCCGGCTTTGGTCAGTTTTACAATGAATCTTACTGGAAAATCCCTGTTATTTGGGGAATTGGTGCCTGGTTTGTTTACGGCTGGATACATAACAATGATCTTTACAAACAATATGGTGATTTGTACCGCGAAACAGAAATCCAATTTTACAGGCAGAACAGAAATTTTTATAGAGACCAGCGGGATAACTTTGCAATTTATATCGGGCTTCTGTATTTGCTAAACCTTGTAGATGCGTATGTGGATGCGCATTTATTTGATTTTACTGTTGATGAAAACTTAACAGGAGGTGGCACTCGTTTGAATATCAAAATAAATTTTTAATTGCAAAATGAAAAACTCTGTTATCTGCCCTCAGTGTAATTCCGAGAACCCTTTTTACAAAGCTATTTGTACAAATTGTAATTCATACATTAGAGAAAGAGTAGTAAATCTTGATTTATGGAAAACTCTTAGTTTAATTGTTGAAAGTCCGACCAATGCATTCAGGCTAATTATTTTTTCTGAACATAAAAACTTCATCGTCTTTATAATTTTATTTGCTTCAGTTAAACTGATGATTGATGCAAGATTCCTCTCAATGGTTACTCTTGGAATATTTCAATCAACTGTTGGAATTGGATTAAGCTACTTAATTTTACTTGCTGCAGTTTTTTTACTTTTGTTTTTCTCCTCATTTATATTTCAAAAAATTTCGAAGATAGCAGGAATTGAAAACCGTATAAAAGATTATTTTGCATTAATGAGTTACATATTAGTTCCTTATGCTTTTGGAGTTATAATATTATTCCCATTTGAATTAATAATTTTTGGTGATTATTTGTTTTCACTCAATCCAAATCCGTTTGTCATAAAAGAATTTTTTGCTTACCTGTTCTCAATTTTAGAAGTTTTTATTATTCTCTGGAGTATATTCCTTGCAATTAAAGCATTTAATGTTCAAACCAGAAACCGATTTTTATCATTTTCTTTTGCATTGGCATTTAATTTATCATTAGGGATTATATTATTCTTCGCCTCAAAAAATATTTTTACTATCTGATATGAATCAGAATGAAAACATATTTACTTCAGAAAAGAAAATTTTTCATCAAACCTATAACAGAATTCCTCTGGAAATATCGCACGGAGAAGGCGTCCATCTTTTTACAAAAAATGGTGAACGTTATCTGGATTTTTTTGCCGGTCTTGCTGTAAATGCACTTGGTTATTCACATCCCGCAATTAGTGATGCAATTACAAAACAATTAAACAGGTTTTCTCATTTATCGAATAGTTACATAACAGATGTCCAGATTACTTTTGCTGAATCACTGTTAAAATATTCTGGGATGGAAAAAATATTTCTTACAAACAGCGGAACAGAAGCAGTTGAAGGTGTATTGAAATTATTAAGAAAATTTTATGGCAGAGAAAAAAAAATATTTGCACTGACCAATTCCTTTCACGGAAGAACTTACGGGGCGCTCAGCTTAACTGGCAGAGAGAAATACAAAAAACCATTTCTGCCTCTTTTAGATGGAATTCAGTTTATTACTTTTAATAATATTAAAGAATTAGAGGAATCCATTGACGAAAATACTGCTGCTATATTTCTTGAATTAATCCAGGGAGAAGGTGGGATTAATGTTGTTAGTCCTGAATTTGCCGAATGTCTTTTAAATCTTAGAACGAAATTCGATTTTGCGATTGTTATTGATGAAATCCAATCAGGCATTGGAAGAACAGGAAATGGGTTTGCATTTGATCACTATAATTTGGTTCCTGATATACTGATAGTTGCAAAAGCAATTGGCGGTGGATTGCCGCTTGGAGCATTTTTGACAAGTGAAAAATTCAGTAATGTATTTAATCCCGGTGAACACGGAACAACATTTGGCGGAAATCCTGTTGCCTGTGCTGCTGGAACAGTTGTATTGAAAGAAGTTTTTGAAAATGGATTAATCGATCAGGTTAAATCTAATGGGGAATATATTTTTAAAGAACTAAACGAATTAAAGAAAAAATTTGAATCAATTATTAAAGATGTGCGGGGACTTGGTTATTTTATTGGAATTGAAGTGGAAAACGATGGGAATAAATTTGTTGAAAAGTTTCGTGATAGAAAAGTTTTAATTAATTGTACAAATAAAAATGTCTTAAGAATTTTACCACCGCTTATTGTTCAGAAAGAACATATCGATTTCTTTTTATATAATTTTTATGAAATTCTGAAAGAAAAATCGTAATTGTTAATTTATATTTTCGCCGGAATATTTATATAAAATTGCTCCATGTCTTACCCCCCAAGAACTAATTCTTACAGATTCCAAAGCTAATTTTTTAATTACTGTCGATAAGATTATAGTTCCTGCTAATATTATATCTTCTCTTCCTTTTACAATCTCTCCATATTCTTCTAAAATTTCATATGAATTTAATTTTGAAATATGATCTATCAATTTTTCTATTTCTTTTAATTCCAATGTTGCGGATTCAACTTTATTTTCTATAAATTCCTTTAATCCAAAACACATGCACGCAACTGTAGTTGCGGTTCCGGCAATAGCAATTGCTTCTTCAAATGCAAATTGACTATTAATTTCGGAAAAAACTGAATCAAGCTTATTCCTGAAATTTTGCATTTGAACCTTATTTAGTGGAGAATCCGATAAATATTGCTCAGTTCCGTTTACAGATCCAATTGAAAAACTTTTTTTAAAATTCACACTTTTAGAATCACCAAATATCAATTCTGTACTCCCGCCACCAATATCAATTATACCCAGGCTTCCTTTAATAATTTTGAGATTTGAAATAGCAGCCAGGTACTCCATCTGCGCTTCTGTTTCTCCATCAATTATATTAAGATTATAACCAAACTGCTTTTTGATTTTTTCTTTTATTGAGTCTGAATTTGCAGCTACTCTTAAAGCGTAAGTGCCTGTTAGAATAACATCATTGCATTTATATGATTCTATAACTTCTTTGTATTCTTCAAGAATTTGAATCAGCATTATAATCTTATCCTCAGAGATATTCTGACCGGGATGCAGACCTTTTCCTATTCTGGGAATTCTGTATTCATTTTTAAGCGAAATCAGTTTGTTCTTTTCCAGCTTTGCGATCAGCAGCAGGACTGTATTTGTACCGATATCTATAGAGGCAACAATCATATATTTTTTTTAATTTAATTTAACAAAACAAATTCATTATGGAAAAATCCTCTAAACTGACAAAAGTATTATCATCTATTGCTCTTCTTTCCGGAGCCTTATGGCTTGGAACCTATGTCGAAAGACTTTTTGTTACTTTTATGCTGTTTAAAAAAGAAGGATTGATCTTAAATGATTATGTTAACGACAGCAACCTTTCCGGAATACTTACAACAATTTCACCTTCTGTTTTACTAACATTTATTTTCTATATTATTTTAATAATTGGATTTTCATTGTTTCTCATTATTTCAAAAATAAATCTGAAGCGAAATGGCTGGTTGTTCATCATAACTTTATTAATTTATGTTACACTGCCGTTTGAAGCTTACCTTATGACATTCGATTATAAAATGATTTTGGAAATATTTTCCGGCAGCCAAAATTCAAGTTATCTTCTTGGTTTAATTATAGATAGATTTAGACTTTTAAACGGATTTCCTGTAATAATCATTTTCTCCTATCTTACAATTCCATTTTTTCTTGTTTTTAAACCATTTAAAGTTGATAAATAATGAAAATTAAAGAAAAGGAATTCGAACAACTCATTGAAGAACTAAAATCAGTTGCTGATCAATTGGGAGCAAGTGTAAGATTTGAGAAAGGTGATTTTAAAGGCGGCTATTGTATTTTACATGAGAGTAAAGTAATTGTAATAAACAAATTGACGAATCTTCAGAGAAAAGTAATGATCTTATCTGCAGCTCTAAAAGAGCTGGGTGCAGATAAAATTTATCTGACCCCCAGATTAAGAGAAGTTATTGATGAAATGGCAGAGAGTAACTAATTGAAAATATTAGTGATAAATGGTCCGAATCTAAACTTACTTCAAGAAAGAGATCCGGATCAATACGGAACTCTATCCATTGAATCAATCCAGAAATACCTTTCACAAGAATTCCCTGAATATGAATTTGAATTTTACCAGAGCAACATTGAAGGTGAAATAGTCAACAAAGTTCAGGATGCCTCAAATAAATTTGATGCTTTAATTATTAATCCTGCCGGATATGCACACACTTCTGTTGTAATTCGCGATGCACTTGAATTGTGCAAAATTCCTAAAATAGAAGTTCACCTCTCGAATGTTTCTAGTAGGGAAGACTTCAGACAGAGACTAATAACTGCTTCTGTATGTGATGGTTACCTTAGTGGTTTTAAGCATCATGGATATTATGCTGCTGTTAAGTTGATAGAAAAGATCCAATCAAAGAAATAGCTCCAGTCATTTCAATCCTTTGAAATTATCAAAATTTGCTGAATTTGCTTTCTTTCATAAGCAGAATAGGTTAGGTGGGGAACTTAAAGTTTTTATTTACAAGAACCCCATAATATTGATATTGAAATAGCGATTATTTATTTTGGGATTAAAATTAACATCAAGTCTTTATGAAAGACCTTTCAATTAAAAAACTTTATTACTCAATCAGTGAAGTAAGTAAAATCACTGAGATTGAGCAGTATGTTCTCCGTTACTGGGAAACAGAATTTGAACAATTAAAACCACAAAAAAACAGGGCCGGAAACAGAATTTACACTAATAAAGATATTCAACTAATACTCTACATAAAGGAACTTCTACGGGAAAAGAAATATACTATTGAAGGAGCAAAAAAAATCCTGGAAGAATACACACAAACAAAAACTTTTCACGTTGAACAGCCAAAAGAAAAAAAATTAGTTGAAGAAGAACCGGACGAAGAAATTGAAGAATCCCGCCCGACAAATAATTCAGAACTTAAAAAAGACCTTGACGAAATATTGGGAGTTCTGAAATTTATACTATCTAAATTATAATAATCGGAACGTAGCGCAGCCCGGTAGCGTACCTGAATGGGGTTCAGGTGGTCGCGGGTTCAAATCCCGCCGTTCCGACAACTGACCTGCTTTTGCAGGTCTTGTTATTTTAAAACTTAATTTTTATTAGAAATTAATTTTGCAAATTGTATTGGATGAAAAATAAAATAACGCTTAAAATCTGGCTGATACTTTTTTCAATAATGATATTGCAGGGATTATTGTCAACTTTTTCTTCTTTCCTATACTTGATTAATTCAGCTAACCAGGTAAATTTCCTCAAGCTTTTTTCACAAAGAATTTTCAGCTATGCATTTTGGATAATTCTGATTCCATTTGTCTATCAAATTGTTATTACTGTTGTTAAAGAAAAAATACTGCTGAAGGAAATATTTATTTTGTTACTATCAGGAATCCTAATTGCATTTATTCATAGAACTTCTGTAATATGGATTAATGACCAGTTTCTCAGTTCAAATCCATCTCAGAGTTTTTTTAGTGATCTTCTGGATGAAAAGTTTGCTTTTCTTTCACTTATTTATGACAGTTTTTTTTCATACATATTGCTTGTTATTTTTATTCAGATTTATAGAATTTCGGTTCTACGCCGCGAGGCAAAAATCCGTGAAGAATCATTTAAGAAAAAGCTTGTTCAGGCTGAGCTTAAAAATTTAAAAATGAAATTCCAGCCGCATTTTATTTTTAATTCTCTGCATTCTATTTCAGCGGCAGCATATAAAAATCCGAAAATAGCTGATTCAATGATTACAAAACTCAGCGAACTTCTACGGTATTCTATCAATTCTGCTGAAAAAGATTTTATTTCGGTACAAGATGAGCTAAGTCTTGCAAAAAAATATATTGAAATACAAAAACTCAGGTTTGGTGAACGAATAAATTATACTGAAGAAATTGATCCAATTACATTAAATGCAAAAATTCCTTTATTCGTTTTTCAGCCATTGCTTGAAAATTGTATTAAACATGCTGTTGAGTTGACTGATGTAAGCATCAGAATTAACATAATTGTCAAATCAGCAGATCACAAACTTAAAATTGAAATAACAAATAATTTACCTGCAGTGAAAAAGTCTAGCAATAAATCACTGGGTGAAGGACTTCAGAACCTCAGGGAAAGGCTTGATTATATTTACGATGGAAATGTTAAACTCAATGCGCGAGAGACAAATTTCAATGATTTTTCTGTTTCAATAATTTTACCTTTGGATCATGAAAGATAAAATTAAAGCGATTATAATTGATGACGAACCTTTGTCAAAAGAAAAAATTAATATTCTTGCCAGGTCGAATGATAAAATTGAAATAATTGGTGAAGGTAAAAATGCTAAGGAAGCTAAATACCTGGTTGAAAAATTTAATCCTGATTTAGTATTTCTTGACATAAATATGCCGGAGAAATCCGGGGTTGAATTTATTACTGATTTAAAAGAGAATCCACCGTTTGTGATTTTCACAACTGCATTCAGCGACTATGCACCAGAAGCATTTAATCTTAATGCAATTCATTATCTCCTTAAGCCTTTCGATCAACAAAAATTTGATGAAGCTGTTAACCGAGCAGGTGAAAGAATATTTGTAAAAAAATCCGGGGATATTTTTAATAAAATTAGAGACGTGATTGAATCAGAATTAAATCAAAAAATTTACTCAGAGAAAATTCCGGTAAAAACTTCTGAAAAAATAATACTCGTGCCGGTAAATGAAATACTTTACATTGAAGCAGATAAGAATTATGCTTTAATAAATTTGAAAGATAAATCTTATCGAATGCGAGCGACTTTATCAGACTTAGAAAAAAGATTGAATCCTGATTTGTTTATTCGTGTTCACAAAAGTTATATTTTGAATAAAAACTATGTTCAGGAACTTGAACCGGCTTTCAACCAGGAATATATAATTAAACTCAATACGGGAAAAAAATTACCATCTGGTAATACTTATAAAGAAAGTATTAAAAAACTGCTGAAGTAAAATTTCATCCCTCAAATCCAATTATTCACATCAATATTTACCCAGTTTATCCCTGATCACTTTTTCATATTTAGTTAAGCAATTATATTCCTTATAAAAACACAGGAATAAAATGCGAATTGTAACTATCTTAATTCTTTCTGTTTTGATTATATCAAGCAACTTTGCACAAATGTTTACAAAAATTACTTCCGGACCAATGGTTAGTGATGGGGGAGATTCACGTGCAGTTAATTGGATTGACTATGACAATGATGGAGACATTGATTTGTTTGTAACCAACGGACCTCAGCTTGGTGAAGATAATTTCTTTTATGAAAATAACGGAGACGGTACTTTTACAAAAATTGATACAATCGTAATTTCACAAGATGGAAAAGCATCCGATGGCAGCAGTTGGGGAGATATTGATAACGACGGAGATCTTGATTTATTTGTTGCAAACTGGTGGGGACAGCCAAATCTTCTCTATAAAAATAATGGAGACAAAACTTTTACACTTCAGCAGACTTCAATCTTATCGACTGAAACAAGTTATTCTGAAACTGGTTCCTGGGGAGATTATAATAGAGATGGATATCTGGATTTATTTGTCTGCAACAGCGGAGGCAGTTTAAGAAATTTTTTGTACAAGAATAATGGCGATGGTTCGTTTATAAAAGTAAGTGATACATTTTTAAACGAAACTTTTAATTCAAGGAATATCGATTGGATTGATTTTAACGATGATGGCTTTCCAGATATCTTTGTGACTAATGAAGGCAATCAAAATGAAAATCTTTATCTGAACAATGGCGATGATACATTTACACCTGCCGATATTTCTTCGCTTTTACAAAATGGTGGAAGTACTGCAGGCAGCAATTGGGAAGACATTGATAACGATGGAGATTTTGATGTCCTGCTTATAAACTGGTCAAATCAAAGAAATCATCTTTTGATAAATAATGGAGATGGAACATTTACAAAACTTAATGAACCACCTTTTACAACTGATATATCAAACTCTTTTGGAAGTTCGGTTGGTGATATTGATAATGACGGAGACCTGGATATAATAATTTCGAAAGCTTTCACCACTCAAAAAACTGTTAATCTTCTTTATGTAAATAATAACGATGGAACATTTACTAAAAGTAATGATACGGCTGTGCAGGATTCCGGCTGGACATATGGAATTGCTTTTGGTGATTACGATAACGATGGCTGGCTGGATTTGTTCGAAGCACGATGTTACAATGCAAATGAAAACAATGTTTTGTTTCATAACAACGGCGGTAATTACAACTGGATAATGTTAAATCTTGAAGGAATACTCTCTAACAGATCAGCTATTGGAGCAATAGTAAAGCTTAAAGTAGAAATTTCAGGAACACCGGTTTGGCAAATGAGAAGGGTAGCTGGACAAAATGGTTACTGCGGACAAAACCTTCAGGTTCATTTCGGTCTGGGAAATTCTTCACAAATAGATTCAATTGTTATTCAGTGGCCATCCGGAATTATTCAAAATGTTAATGATGCATTAATAAATCAATATAATACTATTGAAGAAGATACAAGTCTGGTTTCAGTGGATTTTAACAATCAAAATAAATTAGAGGGTTTCCGATTGGAGCAGAATTATCCTAATCCTTTCAATCCTACGACTACTATTGAGTTCACAATTCCCAATTCAGAATTTACTTCTTTAATAGTTTATAATTTACTTGGAGAAAAAGTTGCAACGCTTGTAAATGATTTCATAAATTCTGATACATATAAAATAGAATTTAATGCTATTGATTTACCATCAGCAATGTATTTTTATAGCTTAAAATCGGGAGATTTTATTGAAACTAAAAAATTATTGCTTTTAAAGTGATTATTGAGTAGAATAATATAGATTTATTCATTTAACAAGGGGTTAAAATGAAAAATATTATAAAACTTATTTTGATTATTGCAGTTTATAATCCTCCTTCTTTTACTCAGGTAAACTGGGACCCAGATTACAATAGCGCAAACTTTGCATTTTTAGCTGTTGATTTTAATACTTACAATTTTGAGGGAGGATATTTTACTAAATTTGATTACTACCCTGGCTACGATGTAACAGGAATTCCCTTCACCATTGTTTACAATCCGCCTATAGACTATGGAAATATTATGTTTGCTTACTCAGCAACAGGTGATACTATATTTGCAGCTGATATCTGGTGGGCAGGACAGGGTGAAATAACATTTCCCGATTCGCTTGAAGATGCTTCTCAATTTACATATGATTCATCACTTTCAATTCTTCCATATTCTGTTTCTTACCTTGATTATGTATTTGAACTTGAAGATTCCGTATTTCATCAAAAAGCAGATTCTGCCTGGCTCGCAATTAGAAAGCTAAGTGTACTTGAAAAATTTGATTCAGTAGGGAATGTTTTTAGAGTTGGACTTTACTTATATGCTCCATCTGTAGGTTCATTTGAACCCACAGTAGCTAAGTGGATAATATTTTTATATAGAGGTCAACTAATTGTGGGCGTCAATGATGAAATTAAAACACCAAATACTTTTAAACTCTATCAGAATTATCCTAATCCATTTAATCCTTCAACCATAATAAAGTATACAGTTCCTGATATAGTAACCAGGGATATGACTTCAATGAAATTAAAAGTTTATGATGTTTTGGGAAAAGAAGTTGCAACACTAATTGACGGTTACAAATCGTCCGGTGAACATCAAGTTGAATTTTCAGCTGAAGGTTTACCAAGCGGTATATATCTTTATTCACTCACTACAGGAAATTTCACTCAGACGAAGAAGATGCTTTTACTGAAATAGAAATAAACTGGTAAACAGTTTTATTGTAATTTAAATCTTCATCATCGGGTTTGCTCGCTGGCAAAGCTGAACACACAATCCAAAAGGATCGCGAAGTGTTGCCAGGTGTGATCCATCATCAAGTTTCAGATCTTCTTCAAGCTTTGCTCCCGCATTTATTAAATTTTGTTTAACTGTTTCTGCATTATCGACAATAAATGCAAAATGGAATTCAAGAAGATGAGCATTTTTATGATCCGGGAATTTAGCAGCCGGATTATTATATAATTCCATTATAACCCTACCTGTAGTATCAGCTAAAAAATGTGTGTGTGGCGGTTTATCAAGATTTTTTACAACCTTC
Organism: uncultured Ignavibacteriales bacterium; assembly: GCA_963715745.1. Classification (GTDB taxonomy): domain Bacteria; phylum Bacteroidota; class Ignavibacteria; order Ignavibacteriales; family Ignavibacteriaceae; genus CAWGJF01. The sequence continues at coordinate 2,450,419 of OY970271.1, read as the reverse complement.
ATATTCAGATTATCAACATACCATTTAGCAATTTCTACCGGCTGTTCTACGTTTAGTGCGAAGTGTTCGAATATCATATTATATCCTTCTGAATAAAAAAATAATTAGTTTTAAATATAAGTTATTGATGTTTAGATAAATAAAGAAGGATAGTTCTAAAGATGCTAAGAGTTCTAATCGCAATTATATTTTGTTCGTTTCACATTACTGCACAAAATCAGTTTGGTAGTTTCATAAAGGATACATCATACACAATCTATTCAACGTACTCAAAATATTTGAAAGAATACCCGTTTATTAAAATTGCTAAACCGGAAGTGAATAAAAACATTGTAAGCTATGAAAATGTTATATATAAAAATATTGGAAACAGAAATTTGGTCCTTGATATTTTTCAACCGGCAGAAAAGGAAAAATTACCAGCGGTGTTAATGATTCATGGAGGTGGATGGGTTTCGGGGGTTAAAAGTTTATTAAAACCTCTGGCAGAAAAAGTTGCTGAAGCTGGGTTTGTTACTATTCTGGTAGAATATCGTCTTGCTCCTGAAGCAAAGTATCCGGCTGCTGTATTTGATATAAAATCTGCAATAAAATGGATTAAAATGAATGCAGATTGCTATTCGGTTGATAAAGATAAAATTGCACTGGTTGGTAGTTCAGCAGGCGGACATCTGGCAGCATTAGTCGGGACTACTGCCGGGAATAAGTTGTTTGAGCCTGATACTTTGATTGATTATTCAGATGAAGTGCAAGCCGTAATTGATATTGATGGGGTTCTTGATATGACTGATCCAGCAGAAAGCGGAAAGGATGATGATCCTGAAAATCCATCCGTTGGAAAAAGATGGTTTGGGTATTCATTTAAAGAAAACCCTGAAATCTGGAAAGAAGCTTCACCTGTAAATTATATTGATCAAAATACGCCACCGATTGAATTTATAAATAGTTCAATGGAAAGATTTCATGCTGGAAGAGATAAAGTTGTTGAAAAACTAAAAAATTATGAAACCTATTATGAAATACATACTCTGCAGGATTCACCACATTCATTCTGGCTCTTCGATCCCTGGTTCCAACCTACTTGTGAATATGTTATTAATTTTCTTGATAAAATTTTTATAAAAGAGTAAACAAAAAATGAAAATAAAAGTGATAATAACCGGAACAACCGGAATGGTGGGGGAAGGTGTTTTACACGAATGCCTTAATCATCCCGATATAGAATCAGTTTTGATTATTAACCGAAGGCACCTTGATTTGGAACACCCAAAGTTGAAAGAAATTATACATAAAGATTTTTATGATTACTCAGCAATTGAAAATGAACTTCTTGGATATAATGCATGTTTCTTTTGTTTGGGAACGACTTCTGTAGGAAAGAATGAAGAAGAATATACGCGGATAACCTACACACTCACAAAATCATTTGCAGATATTCTTTTCAAATTAAGCCCAGAAATGACGTTCTGTTATGTTTCAGGAGCAGGGACAGATAGCAGCGAGAAAAAGAAAATAATGTGGGCAAGAGTGAAAGGGAGAACGGAAAACTACATTCTGAATCTTGGTTTCAGTAAATCTTTTATGTTCAGACCTGCAATGATAATCCCGACAAAAGGTTTAAAAAACACATTGACGATGTATAAATTTTCAGCTCCGGTCATTCCTTTTTTAAAATTATTTTTTCCAAAATATATTTGCAGCCTTAAAGAAATAGGACTGGCAATGATAAATTCTGTTTCCAATGGATACGAAAAAGATATTCTGGAAGTAAATGATATTAAATTATTAGCAGGCAGATAAATGCTTAAACTTAACTTCAAACCTTTTCCATTAATTAAGACAAAAAGATTATTACTAAGAAGAATTACCAGGAAAGATGTAAAAGAAATATTTTTCCTCAGATCGGATAAAAGAGTTCTGCATTATTTAGATGTAGCCCCGGCTGCTGCAAAAAAAGTTGCATTTGAATTCATAAAGAAAGTTCAGGATGCAATTAAAAATGGTGATGGTATAACCTGGGGAATTTCAATAAAGAATAAGCCTAATTTAATTGGGACGATTGGATTCTGGAGAATCATAAAAGTACATTACCGTGCTGAAATAGGATATATACTCCATCCAGAGTATTGGGGAAAAGGAATAACGCAGGAAGCTATGACTGCTGTTATTAAATATGGATTTAAGCAAATGAAGCTTCATTCAGTCGAAGCAAATGTGAATCCTTATAATGCTGCATCAATAAGATTGCTTAAAAAAAATGGTTTTGTAAAAGAAGCTTACTTCAGGGAAAACTATTATTTTGACGGTAAGTTTTTGGATACCGCAATTTATTCACTTATAATTTCCAATTATAAAAAGAAAAGATGATATACGAATACAAACAAAAAGGATTTTTTGCCCAGGTAACCGGGAAGATGGAAACCCTTGCGGAAGAAGAATTAATTGAGCTTGGTGCAACAGAAACCAAACCTGTCTACAAAGGCGTTTATTTCAAAGCAGATCTTTCAACCATTTATAAAATAAATTATACTTCACGATTGCTTTCAAGAGTTCTTGCACCTTTGGTGACTTTTCAATCTCATACCAAAAATGTGCTTTACCAGAGAGCAAAGAAAATTCACTGGGAGGATTTTTTATCGAATGAAAAAACATTTGCTATAAGTGCTTCAGTTTCAAAAAGTAAAATCACAAATTCATTGTATGCTTCCCAATGCCTGAAGGATGCAATTGCAGATTACTTTAGAGATAAGTATGGGAAACGACCTGATGTTGAATTGAATAATCCTGATGTGCGTTTTAATCTTCATATAGATAAAGATACTGCACTGATTAGTCTTGATACTTCCGGTGAATCACTGCATAAAAGAGGCTACAGATTGCTTGCCGGGAAAGCACCTATGCAGGAAACACTCGCTGCGGCATTAGTACGATTAAGCAAATGGGATGGACAGAATGCTCTGTGGGATCCAATGTGCGGCTCCGGGACAATACTTTGCGAGGCTTTAATGCATTATTGTAGGATACCCACACAGAAACTGAGAAAGAAATTCGGGTTTGTGAATATGCCTGACTTTAACAAAGAAGCCTGGAATAAAGTGAAAGAAGATTACGACAGTAGAATCCGTCCGCTGCCTAAAAATATTATCCGCGGAAGTGATAAATCACGTGAAGCGATTGAATTAGCCAAAGATAATCTTTCCCGTCTTCCTTATTCTGAATCTGTAGATCTGTCCCGCAGAGCATTCCAGGAAGTAAAATCATTTGAGAATGGAACAATTATAGTTAACCCGCCTTACGGTGTGCGCCTTGGAAAGATGGATGAAGTGAAAGCGCTTTATAAAGAGCTGGGGGATTATCTTAAAACCAACTGCAAAGGTACTTCTGCATTTATTTATACAGGTGAAAAGGAACTGCGGAAACATATAGGACTAAAAACCTCCCGGAGAATTCATCTTGATAATGGAACGCTTGAAGGTGTGCTACTGCAGATTGACAGCTATGAAGGCAGCAGGAAAGCAAAGAAAAATAATTAGTCCTGCTGAGTTAATAACCTTTCTATTTACTTTAGATAAACATTAAATTTTATATATGAATTTATACAGACCTGCACTGTTTCCGACCTGTCTGGCTTTATTATTTTATTTTTTCACTTCCTGCAGCCTATTTAATTCCGATGGGAATATAGATGCAGATGATCCACATATTATTTATGAAGGCAGGTTTGATTTTAGTGATCCGAAGAATCCGCGCTTCGACTGGCCAGGTTCATCTATACACGCTGTGTTTGAGGGAAGCAGTATTTCTGTCCGTCTTATTGATGGCAACAATGATTACAACATTTTTATTGACGATAAGCTTAAAACAATTCTCAGAACGGACAGCTCAGTTGTATATAATATCTCTGACAGCCTTTCACCGGGGAAGCACAGGATTACGATAACTAAAAGAACTGAAGGCATTTTCGGGATTGCATCATTCGGGGGTTTTATTCTTGCTGAAGGAAAAACTCTTCATCCCTTAGCTCTAAAACGTAAAAGAAGAATGGAGTTTATAGGTGATTCATTTGTGGCAGGTTTTGGCAGCGATGGCAAATCACCTGATTGTGAATTCAGTCGTGAAACCGAAAACAACTTTATAGCTTATGGTCCTGTTCTTGCACGCAAGCTGAAAGCTTACTGCAATATCATCGCTGTTTCAGGAATCGGGATAACAAGAAACTATGGTGACTCGACTAGGACATCTTCTGTTGCAATGCCTTATCACTACAATAAAACCTGCTTGAATGATTCACTTGAATGGGATTTTTCCAAATACCAACCGGATGTTGTTGTAATAAGGCTTGGAAGGAATGATTACTGGAGCAAACCTTTTCCTAAAAGGGCAGACTTCAGAACTGCATATCTGGAATTCTTAAAATATGTTCGGAGCAAATATCCAAAGGCTTATATATTTGCACTATGCGGACCGATAAGAAAGGATCCTCATTGTGATTACATTAAAAGCGCGGTGAATGAAATGAATGATAAGAAAATTTACTTTGTAAAGCTGGAAGTAAATCTAAAACGTCCGGATGATTTTGGATGTCAGTATCATCCGAATAAAAGCGGACACGAAAAAATAGCTGCTTTTCTTGAACCAATTATCAGGGAAAAAACAGGATGGAAGTGGTAGGCTATATAACAAAGGATTTGAGTAACTTGACACCTACGGGAAAGCTTACAATAAATAAAATAGCCAAATGTTAATAGCAAGCTTTTAAATTCTGCGATTCATTATCTTCTGCGATGATCCCTACAAATGATTTTTACTCTATAAATACGGGTTTAGTACGGAATTAATACAAAAGTAATACGGTCAGTAACGCTTTTGTAATGTATCCGGAACGTATTCAGAATGGGTTTATGAAGTAATTTTATTAGTTTTTTATTAGATTTGAAGCTGTAAATAAATCGGGGTGATCAATGGCAGAAATAAACAAAGCATTACTGGGTGAAGTGTCCGGTAAAATCGGGGATCTTGTCTTCCGTAAGATGAACGGGAAACGCTTCGTTTCTGTAAGACCGAAAAAATATAAACCGACTAAATCCATAAAATTAAAAAAAGCACGTTCAAAATTTGGAACTGTTGTTAAGTTTGCCGTAACAACAAATTCTGTTCCCGAGCTTAAAGAAGTTTGGAAATTATCCAGGGAAAAGGGGAGCAACTCCTACCACAAAATAATAAAGGCTAATTCCAGACTTTTTAATACGGAAACTCTTACACCGTATAATAAAATAACCCCTGCCGGACTTGAACTTAAGCTTGAATCTGCATCCATAAAAAGTAACAAGCTGGATGTAACAATTTCATTTCCTTCGGTAAAAACAGGTTTGCCTGCAGCACTGTGTATGGTTTTTTATTTTGGAAAAGACAAATTTTTCGCACAGACAGAAAATATTGAAGAAGCTGAAGAGAATGATATTTATTCTTTAAGCATTTCTTTGAACACCGGAATAAGAAAGGCATTAAAGACAAAAACCAATTTTCTTCTTTACGCGGCAGTTGCAGGCAAGGCTGTTAAAAAGAAAGTTTTCTGGACCAGCACTACAGCTATTGAATTATAAAATAGTAATTATAATGCATTATATGACAAATTTGAAAGCTAAATAATTCATACAAAATTATTGTTAATTATAAACCTGTTAATAAAATTTAACCTGCTTTATGGCAAGGCAGGTTTGACTTTAATAATTATTTTTTGTTAGTTGCCTTTAGCAATTAACACAAGGGTAGCAAGGTGGTTGACTGCGATAAAATTATTGCCTCTCTTTTATTCTTATCAATAAATAAAAGGTTCTGATATGAAATGGAATCTTAAAATAAAAACAATTCTTATTTTTGTTTTTCTTTTAGCATACTGCTTACCGCTAAAAGCAACAATCCACTACGTACAGCACGGGCAAGGCAATAATCCTCCATATTTATCTTGGAGCGATGCAGCAGACTCAATCCAATCTGCAATAAATGTTTGTGCACCGGGTGATACCGTTTTAGTTGCTAACGGAGTTTACTATGAAAACCTAGTTATAGATAGTATGCTAACACTAATTGGCAGCAGTATGGACAGCACCGTGATTGATGGAAGAGGTTTGGGAGATATAACTATAACCGTTTATGCTGATTGTAATATTGAAAATTTTAACATATTTGGAAAAGGTGAAGGTTTAAGTAACTCTATAGTTATTCGTTCATCTAGTGCCAGCACTTTTACAACAGTTAGAAAATGCAGAGTTCTTGAAGCAATGTCGGGTATATTTATAACTCGTTCTTGCATAATTGATAATGTACTTTTCGAAAAAATTAGCAGAACAGGATTTGCAAATATTGGAGCTTTAACTACTGTTGAAAATAATTTAATTAACAATATTATGGTGTTTGATGCAAGTAATTCGGATGCTATATACGCTGGTGCCGGTAATTATAATATTACCAACAATATAATACTTTTTATTGGGGCAGATAACCAAGGAGCGAAAGGAATATCAGTTGGGGCATCAAGCAGAATTTATATTTATAACAATCTGATAAGCAGATTAGGAGCAGTATATTTTGACATTGTAATGGACACTGCGTTTGTTAAAAATAATATATTAACATTGGGAGCAGGAATTTCATCAAATGGTAACAGGATATATGTTAATAATGTGGAGCTATCTAATAATTATATTGGTGTCGATGGTGATGCTTTAGTAAAGATAAATTATAATTTATTTTGGGAAAATGATAACGATTTAGTTGGTTTAACTTACGGCGACAGCGACAGGGTAGCTAATCCAATGTTTGTGAAAGACACACTACCAAATCCAGAACTTGATTTTGATTATCATCTGCAAGCATACTCACCGGGAATAGATAAGGGGGATCCAAATATATTTGATATTGACAGTTCCCGTTCTGATATAGGCTTGTATGGCGGACCATTCGGAGAGACTTACACTTACCAAAATCTAGCACCGAGACCGCCTGTTAATTTAATAGCAGTAGTTAGTAAAATTAATAAAACAATAACCTTAAGCTGGAACAGGAACAGCGAAGCTGATACAGCTTATTATAATGTTTACAGGGATACAACAGAAAACTTTATAATTAGCCCTGAAAATCTAATCTCTTCTCTAACAGATACTTTCGTTACAGAGGCGATACCAACAGGGGCAGAAAGTCTTTACTATAAAATAACAGCAGTTGACATTGATGAAAATGAATCACTTCCCTCTGAAGAAATATTCATTGATATAATAACAGGTGTAAAGGGTGAACCAGTAACAATAAACGATTACCGTTTAAACCAGAATTATCCCAACCCGTTCAATCCCTCAACAAAGATAGGCTACAGGTTAAAAGAACGAGGCTATGTAAAGCTGATGGTATATGATATAAAGGGAGAACTTGTTACAGTTTTGGTAAACAAAGAACAAAATGCAGGATACTATGAAGTAGAATTTGGTAGGGGCTTAATTGATCAAGCCCAAAATCCGACCAAACAATTAGCAAGCGGAATATATTTATACAGGATAGAAGTAATAGGGGAAGGAAATATTCCTGTTTATTCAGATATGCGAAAAATGGTTCTTATAAAATAAACTTTTAATAATGGAGCTGACCAAAAAGTGTGTTCGTCATTTCGATCCCCGACTTGTCTGGGAGAGAAATCTTGGGTATTGTATAGATTTCTCAGTCTTGGACACAAGCGAAATGACACTTTCTTACTTTTCGAACAATCCAATAAGAAAAACAATCTTAATTAATCAAGGGAGGAAAAAATGTTTAAAAACTTTTTCTACATAGTTTTGCTTCTGGGATTTTTCATTCCGATTAATATTGTTATTGCCCAGGAACCGCCACCTGAGTATAACGACTGGATAAGGAAATTTGACGGGATACCTATCCACGCGAGTCTGCATTGGCATTGGATGTTATCTAACGCAGAAGCTGTTTATAAAATGAGGCAGGCAGGTGTAGATGTAATAACTACAGATATAGGTATTACTCAAGGTGTTCTAATTGATCCGGAGGATCAAATCTACCGTATTGACACAACCGGATTTAATTTAATGCCTATCAGGTCAAGGTCCCAGTCAACTTCTGTAATGAACTGGATACAACATTATACTGACGCTAAATATTCAGTCTGGGAAGCAGAGGGAAATGATAATTATGATGCTAACCTTGAGCATGATGATTTAAAGACAGAAGTAATACCGAACGGAGACAGCACTTCTGTAAGACGGATTGGAACAATAGCCAATAGTGTTGATACTCTGATAAAGGGACCTTACTACTGCCAGGATGTAAAATACCTTGCTTCCCAGAATGGTACCTTACTTAAGGTTGAGTATACGGCAAATTTCCGATTAAAGCTTGAAGAAAATCCTAATTATCCTCCGCCAATAGATGATAATCCAGAAGATACAATATGTGTTATCCAGGTAACGCAATCCTCTGTTGCCGTAGAAAATTCAGTTTGGTTTCTTGATTGTACTGATGTAATTAAAGAAAGAGGGATAACACTCGGAGAGTTCAATCAATTAAATCAATTCCAGGATTTTAGATTAGATCCGAATAACACTTATGATTACACACTTGAAACCAACTACTGTGATTCAGCAACAATATTCCTACCTGAGCAACATACATTTTTATCATATCTTGGGATGGAAGAATTACCACCCGGACCAAGATGGATAAGGGAATACATACAGTTCAAGGTCATCTGGAAAGGAAAATCTAATACACAAGGTAAACCTGCTTACTTGCTTTCTGTTGATAAAGTTACTGTTTCGGATGAAAGGGGTGACCTGTTAGTGAACACATCAATTCCAGAAGGACAAATACTAGATCAACTTGAAACTTTATCCCCAGATCATGATGATTTGGTAAGTGGTTGGCTTGGAATTGATGAACCGGTAAGCATTGACATATTTGAACCAATCCGGATTGTAACGGAAATACTTGATAACAACAGCCAGAGAAAACGCCCTCTCTGGATAGCGATGATGGGTCATTGGGATGGTGCGTGGAATAACAGTTCTCCTAATAATTTCGGAGCTATGAGACTTAGTCCTTGGGTAGAATTTAAAAAACGTGTCGGCAGAGGAAATATAATTCAGAATGCCTATATGTTTGATGCACCTTGTTATCCCGGCAATCCGTACAGTGCTTGTGATACGGGTGAAGATTACCGTTCGATAAATATATGGAGAACGGCGGAGCTAATGTACAAGCAAGCTTACGAATTGGATCCGTTCTATGGAGTGAGCCTGCAATGTGGTGAAATTCATAATACACAGGCAAATGAACGCAACGTACACAGGCACGAAGTATTGTATAATGCTAATCTTGCTTTAATGTACGGTGCAAAGTTTTTTTCATTGTTCACTTACTTTGCTCAAAGAAATACAGAACAATGTGAATCTGGTTTAACCTGTCGTGGGATAGTTGATTATTATCCAGATATTTATCATCCTATTTATACAGATAAATACGATATGATGCGAGACACACTCAGCCCAAGGCTAAAAGGCTTATTCGGCAAAACGCTTAAAGCTTAGTCCCTGTTGCAGATTCATTGGGGAAAAATGCGTCTGCAAGTTACACGCTTAATTTTGATCACTTAAAGAAAGTAAAGCTTGATATGGGAGAATCTGCCGTACAATCTTATGTTGATATTGGCTCGTTTAACAAACCTGGTGAAACGGATGATAATTATTTTATGGTAATAAACAGGTGGTATTCTGGTCCGGCATTTAACAAATTCAAATTAGAACTTAATTATCTATCAAGCTACAACAACTGGAATCTGAAGAACTATGTTGATAGCACGGAGGTAACAATTGTGCCAGATCAGAACGGAGAGGCTACGTCACCAACAGATACAATTGTAGTTGGAGACGCAATACTTTACAGCTTAAAACCTGTTATAAAAGATGGCGGAACATTATTAACTGATGAAACAGTACCGAATGGGATCATACTCCAGAATGATATGACATTGGATAATGGAGCTACACTACTCATAGCGGGATCTTATTACGCCGATGCTGATATTATTGTAAAAAATGGTACAATTGAAAATAATGATAATGGAACGATACACTTTCAAAACGGACATAAACTGATAATAGACGGAGCAGCAACAATAACTGGAACTTCTTCCCACAAACTAACATTTGATTTCACGGAAGACTCAAGCGGAATAGTAATCAATTCAGGAGGCTCACTAACAATCTCATACTGTAATATTCAAAATGCAGACGTAGGGATTGAGTCAGAACTAAATGCAAATTATTTGAATGCCCAGTACCTGGAATTTGGTGACTGTGATACTACATCAATATTAATATACGGCAGATCAATTGGAGGTGAAGTTCCGCCAACGCAAATAAAGTACTGCACTATGACAGGTTCGAAATATGGAATATGGGCAAGCAATCTGCCCGAACTTGTTATTCTGGATGATGACATAACAAACACAGATATGGGAATTTATCTTTCTAATGTAACCGGTACTACTGTAGCGTTAAATACAATCTCTTCAAATAAAGAATCAAGTTCTGGAATATTTGCATCAAGTATGAGCGGAACTATAAGGGGTAACACAATATCCGGGCATACAAATGGTATTCAGCTTGGTAATTCATCACCGGATGTTGGAGGGAATACACTTAACTCAAACAGGTATCACGGAATGTATATCGGCACAGGAAGCAATCCATATATGCGTGGCAGTATAGCTGGTAATCCACCGGTTTATTATGCCGTATCAGGTTATAATACAATAAAAGAAAACGGCGGATATACAGAACAAAACGGTCCACCTGATAATGATGGTTCCGAAATTTACTTTTACTATTCAAACGCAACACTAAGAGATGGATGTAATGAAATATCAGATAACAGAACGCCGTCAGGTTCATTGGTTAATACTATACTGCTTATGAACGGAAATAGTTTTATACCTATCCAGGTAAATGCAGAATATAACTTTTGGGGTGATACTGTTTACTCAGGAAGATTTGGCAATGGAGTTGTTGTTGACTATAGTCCTTATTATACTGAGAACTGTCCGTTACCACAGGGGTCAGGTAGTGGCAGTAGTATGCTGGCAATGACTTCAAACGGAGAAGTTATTGATACACTTTATTCCACGGAAACAGCGGTTCCACAATTAACAAGCACAGAAATACTATATGCAGAGGCGGAAGAAAGTTTCATCACTGCTGATTACACAAACGCATCTTCAAAGTATAACCAGATAATAAACTTGCAAGAAACTTTGGAGAATAAATATCCAGCATACAAGAGACTTTATGAAATCGGTTCAATAACCGGAGAAGATGAAAATTATTATAACGGGCTCAGAACAACCTTCCTCACACTTTCATCTTCTACAAGTGACTCCTTGCTGCAAAAAGTATTTTCACAACTTGCATCGCTTAGCCTAATTAAGAAAACAGAAATCGTTCCTGCAATAGGAGAGTTTGATAATATAGTTCAGCAAAACCCGAATACAGAAGAAGCGATTTACGCAGAGATTGATGCAATAACTGCAGCATCGCTGCTTGACGGGAATGACTCAACACTTCAGAAAGGAACAACAGGGGGATATCTTGTTAAGACTCAGGGAGATTACTTTAATAAAATTAGTAACCTGTTGCAGAAGAACTTTGGCAGGAACAGAACAGAATCAGAAAAGGAAATCGTTCCAACCGAATATACCCTTTACCAGAATTACCCTAATCCTTTTAATCCTGTAACAACAATAAAGTATGACTTGCCAAACACAGGTGAAGTATCTATAATTATTTATGATATACTAGGTAGAAAAATAAAAGAGCTAATAAACACAAAACAGCAGGCAGGCAGGTATGAAGTAATGTGGGATGCTTCAAATGCTGCAAGTGGAGTATATCTCTACCAGCTAAGAACAAAAGATTATATGAATACTAAAAAAATGATACTGTTGAAGTAATGGTTGTACTTCTCAATTATATTAAAATAAAATAAGCGGGAACTATCCCGCTTATTTATTTTCACAAAGAAAATATTTTCTGGACGAGCATACAGGTTGCAGAAATTTAAGAAAGCAAAAAAAAGCCCTGTTTCATACAATCCATAGCATTAAAACCTGTACTCCGCAGGGCAAATGGGGAATTCAATGAAAAACACTGAACCCTTTTCAAGAACCACTTTAACGCAGCAAAAATAAGCAGAATACTTTTCCTTTGTAAAAAATATTTGTCAATTCAAAAGCATTAGTAATAATTATTATAGCTTTTTATTATTTTTCTTATACCATTCTCCAAGGCATATCTAATAACAGTTGATTTGATGAAGGGAGGAGTATGTCATCAAATTTTAAACAAATAAAAACATTAATTTCATTTCTACATAATTATATGATTTTGTTTAATTTTCACCATTCATTAAAATGGAGTTAACCACTATTGTCAACCTTCGATAAAGCTTTTAGTGAAATAACCAACCTTGTTAACGATTTTAAAGCAAATGAAAAGCATTATTTAAGCCAGAGTTACCAGGAAGCTGATGTCCGCAATGACTTCATTAATAAACTCTTCATCGCTCTCGGCTGGGATGTAAGACACGAAACACAAAAGAATCCTTACGAACAGGAAGTACGGGTAGAAAAACCTCTGCAGATCGCCAAAGCACAGAAACGTGCAGACTATTCATTTTCTCTCGCTCCCGATTTCCGAACAGTAAAGTTTTTTGTTGAAGCAAAGAAACCCGCACACGATTTATCAAACAAAGATTATTATTTTCAAACAGCACGTTACGGTTGGAACGCTAAAACACCTGTTGCGGTTCTTACCGATTTTGAAGAATTCCATATTGTTGATTGCAGATTCAGACCGGCGATTGATGATGCACTTAATTACAAACTAAAACAATTTCATTATTCTGATTTTACCGAAACAGAAAAGTTTGCAGAAATCTACTGGCTTTTCTCCCGTGAAGCTGTTGCCGATGGTTCACTTGAAAAGTATGCTGATTCGTTACCCAAGCCGAGAGGTAAAAAAGCAAAGCTAACTAAAACAGTTCTTCAATCAATTGATGAAGCATTCCTTGAAGAGCTTGATGAAATAAGAAACGATCTTGCAAAATCTTTTAAGAAAAATAACGAGCATCTTACAAGCGAAGAGCTGACCGAAGCAACTCAACGCACAATTGACAGGCTTGTCTTTATAAAATTCCTCGAAGATAAGCTTATTGAACCTGACCATTACGTAAGCAATTTTGGCGGAAGAAAATCTGCCTGGGAAGATTTTCTTTTAGATTCACGCAAGCTCGATGCAAAATACAACGGTGTGGTTTTTAAGAAAAGTCTTATTGACACAAGAAATGTAATTGAACCTGACAATAAAACCTTCTCTGCAATCTGTGACGGACTCTCCCACGAAAATACTCCTTATAACTTTGATGCAATTCCAATTCACATTCTCGGTTCTATTTATGAAAGGTTTCTCGGCAAAGTTGTGCACGCAACGGACAAACGTGCAACCATTGAAGAAAAACCGGAAGTAAGAAAAGCTGGCGGAGTTTATTACACTCCGCAATACATTGTTAATTACATTGTTGAGAACACAGTAGGTAAGCTGATTGGAGGCAAAACACCAAGACAGATTGCAAAGATGCGTTTTGCAGATATTGCCTGTGGAAGCGGTTCTTTTCTTATAACTGTTTTTGAAACACTTCTCGATTACCACAAGCAGTATTACCAGCAGAATCCCGAACAGGCAAAAAAGGATGGCTGTATTTTATACGAAGGTGCTTACCGTCTTTCGCTTAAGCAGAAGCAGGAGATACTTACCAACAACATTTACGGAGTTGATATTGACCAGCAGGCAGTTGAGGTAACACAGCTTTCTCTTTACTTAAAGCTGCTTGAAGATGAAACCACCGCAACAGCAAACGATACCTGGGTTTTATTTAAAGAACAGCTTCTACCTGATTTGAATAAGAACATTGTCTGCGGCAACTCTCTTATCGGTACAGATATTCTTAACCTCTCCCTTCAATTCCCTCTCCTTGGTAAGGAGAGGGGCAGGGGTGAGGTCGATGAACTGAAAATTAAACCAATGGATTTTGAAAACGTCTTCCCTGAAGTAATGAAAGCCAGAGGTTTTGATGCAGTGGTAGGGAATCCTCCTTACATTCGTATTCAAGGTAGAGATGAAATAGAAACGAGTTATTATTCTAAGAATTATGAGTCAGCGACCGGAAATTTTGATATTTATTGTTTGTTCATTGAAAAAACAATACGGATGATAATGAAGAATGGTTTTGTAGGTCTGATTGTACCACATCGTTTCTTTAAAGTTGATTATGGATACGGATTAAGGAACCTTATAAATAAAGAAAAATCATTGGAAAGAATTATTGATTTTGATGGATATATGGTATTTAAAAATGCAAGTATAAATACAGCAATAATTTTAGTTAATAATATTAAAAGACAAGAAATAGAATATTTGCATGTTAAACAACCTTCTTTAAAAGAAGTAGAGTTAATTGAATTATTAAATGAGAAAGAAAAGAATAAAAGTCTAGTCGAGCAAGGAAGTATAAGTTATAAGCACCTTTCTGCTGAACCTTGGAGTTTTATATTACGCGACGAAGAAAAATTATGGACAAGATTTAATAGTATCACAGAAACACTTGAATCCGTATCAAATAATATTTTTCAGGGACTTAAAACTGGTTCGGATGGCTATTTCATCGCTGATATACACGAAGAAAATTCAAAATATTACATTTGTCATTTCCCAGGTCCGAATAAAAATTATTCAATTGAAAAATCGTTAATGAAACCATTGATAAAGGGTGGGGAAATGAAAAAGTATACCATTTTAGAAAGTAACAAAAGGATTTTATTCCCATATGAAAAAGGAAAATTAAGAAGTGCAAAAGAGCTAGAATCAGAATTTCCCAAAGCGTGGAATTATTTTTTAGATCAAAAACAATTTCTATATCATCGAGAGAAGGGCAAAATGAAAAATTCTGGTTGGTATGGTTTTACCAGAACTCAAGCATTAGAGAATATATTTTTAAAGAAAATCATCACCCCAGAATATTACTCTGAAGCCTCTTATTCAATCGATGAAAGTGGGGACTATATGTTTTGCGGCGGTGGAGCTGGTGGATACGCAATAAATTTAAAAAATGGAATTTCTTACAATTATATTTTGGCTTTACTAAATAGCAAGTTATTGGACTGGTATCTTAAAAAAATTTCTATGCGAGCTTATCAAACTGCTTTTCTTTATACGAAAAAATATATATCCAAACTACCTATTTTAATTAGCAATAATGAAAGTGAAAATGTAGGCAAAATTGAAAATCTCGTCGATCAAATGCTCGAAGCAAAGAAGCAGTTACAGCAAGCCAAAACCGAAGGAGACAGAAACTACCTCAACCGCAAATGCGAAAGACTCGACAAAGAAATAGACAAATTAGTTTACCAACTTTACGGTTTAACGGATGAAGAGATAAAGATTGTGGAGGGGGGATAACCAAATTTATAAACCCTGCCTTGCCGGCAGGCAGGCGTTGAAACGGTTACCTGATAATTATTTCGCATATTTTATTCCCATAGCTGAAGCTATGGGCTTCAATCATTTAATTTTTAGCCCACGGTTTCAACCGTGGGTATAAATAATACCGAATAAAAATATAACCGTTTTAACGGTTTAACGGGAGGAAGTAATGTCTCATTCATTATTAAAAATCTGGATACACGGAATATTCAGTACAAAAGACAGAATTGCTCTTATTACATCTGAATATGAAAAAGAATTATATAATCATATAAAGCAAAAGCTGGAAAATGATCTGGATTGTATGGTAAGAATTATTAATGGAATGAGCGATCATATTCATATCCTCTTTTTGTTATCACCCAAATTCAGTGTTGGTGATATTTTCAAGAATATAAAGGGAGAATCATCTCACTGGATAAATCAATCATCATTTACAAAATATAAATTCGCCTGGCAGACAGGTTACGGTGCTTTTTCTGTAAGTGAATCCATGGTAAAAGATGTTGAAAAATATATAGCCAATCAGAAAGAGCACCATAAAAAGATGACATATGAGGAAGAGGTTAATTTATTTATTAAAAGATACGGGCTTAACATTTTAAACCGTTGAAACGGTTAATTGGAATTCTGTCGTTTCACGTTTCCCACGGTTGAAACCGTGGGTTACAATAAATATTCGATGGAAATAGTCCATAGCTATGGGATTTAGAACAAATATAAAAAAAGATAAACCGTTTTAACGGTTTTGATGAGAGAAGAAATAAAGATTGTGGGGGGAGGGTTCAATTATGACGAAACATTACAGTAAAAAATCAGAACAGGAAAAGCGCAGACAGCTCAGAAACAACGCTACCTATTGTGAGAAGATAGTCTGGCTGCATTTAAGGGAAAGACAACTTTGTTATAGATTTCTTCGTCAATATTCCGTAGATCACTTCGTATTTGATTTTTACTGTTCTGAATTAAAATTAGCAATCGAGCTTGATGGTGATGTTCACGAAAATCCAGAGCAGAAAAATTATGACAAAGCAAGACAAAAATATCCTGAGGCATTCGAAATTAAGTTCGTCAGGATAAAGAATGAAGAATTTCTTGGCAATCCGAATAAAGCTTTCAAAAGAATTGAAGAAGAGATTAAGATTGTTGAAGAATAGGTTAAGTAAGGATTAAATACTTATAAAAAATCCAGCTATGCCGAGAATTATTAATAACAATCCAGTGATTGTTTTTTCGTGGTGCTCAAGGAAATGAGATTTGATTTTTTTAACGCCTTTCATCCCAAGCCAAACAAGCAAAAGCATTCCTGCAATTGTAATAAAAGTATAGATAACCGATACAGAAATTATTCCTTCCCAGCCCAATTTACTGGCAACAAAATAATAAACTTCTATTTCAAGACAGGGAGAAAAGAACATAGAAATTGATAAAGCAAGTACTACAGCAAAAGTAGTTTTCTTTTTAAGATCATCAGTATGAATTTCTGCATAATGATGATGGTGATGTTTATTATTCCTTAGATTTAAAACCAGGTAAATGAGACCAAGCAGAATCAGTGTGGATGGGGCAATAACTCCAACAATTAATGAATACGATTCGGATAATTTATATCCGAGAAACCCGACAATTATCCCTATAATAATTGTACTTAAAGTGTGTGCGAATCCCGCAACAGCAGTAATACCCATTGTCGATTTTTCATTCCACTTTTCTGATTTTGAAAGAGCTACAATTGGCAGCCAGTGATTCGGGATTGAAGCGTGTAGTATGCTAAGTAAAAATGCACCGATAATTATTTGAATTAAGTTGTCTGTCATTGATAATTTTTTTATTCTACAAAATAACTTAAGAGAATTACAAAAACTACCTCACCCCGCCGTTGGCGGGGCAAGTCCGCAAATGCGAAAGACTCGATAAAGAAATAGACCAGCTTGTCTATCAGCTTTATGGTTTAATGGAAGAAGAATACTACCTGGCGGCGGCCGGTAGGTAAGATTGTAGAAAAAATAATGATCAGATTTAAAGAACTTTTCAGCGAAGGGCTTCATCCAAAATCATAATACAACATAGATTGATGAGACGAATATTATTATTTCTTTCATTACTATTTACATTTAGCTGCGTACCAAGCTTAGTTTACAGCCCTTCGGTTAACATGCCATCAGAGAAGATTCCGGGCAAGCCGGAATGACCTTTCGACCCGTCAATGCCGGGCAGGCAGGCTCAGAATAACAATGAAATAAGATTTCTATCCTCCCATGCTTGGATTGAAATGACAAAAAGATTGCTTTCAGAATAAAAAATAAAGGAGCTTGAAAATGCCCTTAAAATTATTTCAAAAGAATCATTTTTTTAGTTTCAGTAAAGTTTTGTCCCGATCCGGGAGCTATTGCACTAATATGATAAAAATATACTCCGCTGCTCAATCGAGATGCGTCAAAATTTATTGTATAAAATCCTGTTTCTTTTATTTCGTTCACCAGGATTTGTACCTGCTCACCGAGAATATTAAATATTGATAACTCTACATTTGAAGTTAAAGGTACAGCATATTTAATTTTAGTTAACGGGTTAAACGGGTTCGGAAAGTTCTGCGATAGTTCAAACTTATCGGGTAGCTGTTCATCCCCAGCCTGTTTTAGTAATTGATTACCCGGATTCAAACTTCCGGTTTTTTGATTGACAATTAATTTTACAGGAATAACATTCATGGTTTTCATAGAAACCGGATCTATCAACTCGAGACTTGTGTTTAAGGTACCGTTTTGGAGCTTGGTAGCATCTAATGAGAATTCAATTTTTGCAGAATCCTTAGCGGCAATAATACCGGAGCCGGGACTAAGTAAAGGTCCCGACTGAGTTTGTTTCATAAACTCCTGTAGTGTTGTAAGCTTGGATGTTGAGGAATTTTGACTACCCGTATTATATTTTTGCAGGAATTCAACAGGATTAAAGCATTGAGCATTTACTATATAAGACTCACCATTAATGTTAAAGATTTGCTGCCAGTGATCGCCGTTATCTGAGGATACTTCCCAAACTTTCCCCCTAGGTTTAAATTCAGGGTAACCACATTCTTCGAATTTATACCACTGAAGGAATAAATGTACCTGGTCTCCGGAATATTCATCAGCATCTTTATTTTGCTGAATTTCAAGTTGATGTGAAATATCTTTATTATCAATTAATCCCGGTAAATCTTTTATGCTGTTTTCCGTTTCATTTTTAAAATTATTCTTTTGATCGGTTAATTCTACTTCATTGGAATGAACTGATGAATAATTAATAACTTGGAGATTAACCAGTTGATTTGAGTTTACCGGATATTCTTGTGAGTAAGAATTTATCTCCCTTGCCGGGGGAAAGGATTTAACAGGCAGATTTTTTGTATCTGCTGTTTCCGATATTTTTTTTTCCGTACGATAAACAGAGAATGAAACTGCGTCGTTATTTCCTTTTCCGTAAGGCAACATAGCTTCAACCAGGTCCCTGTCTTTTCTGTACAACCTGAAAAGTAAATTATCACTATTCTCCTCAACAAAATTCCACATCAATGGAGAATCTCCTGTATTCTTAATTATCAAATCCTGAGAATTGATCTTACCGGGGTTTAGATTAATCTCAATTGGTTTTTCATTAGTGAGATTATCTGTTACGACCCAGATATTTTTATTATCGTTGTTCTGGATTTTTGCTTTTTCATCATCGGTAGTAATATCTTTAATCCATTTTTCGTTATTGCTTTTCTTGTCTTTGTTTGTTGATGAAATAGCAGATTTCGTACTAATATCTGTTATATTTGACAGGTTTGAAGTTTGTGCAGAAATACAACAAGATATAAAAAAGAACAGGAGACAGGCTTTGAATGTAATCCTAAAAAATATGGGATGGATATAAATAGTTTTTATAGTCATTATTTCCTCTCTCACTTAGTTGCTTCATCGTAAGATTTGCTGTACCAATCGTATGCTTTTTTATAGTGACTGGCTAAAAACTCCTGATTGCCACGGGTAAGAAACAATTGTGCCTGATAAACATTTTCACCTGCAGTCAGCATATCATTAATTGTTTCCTCAACAATATCTCTAGCTAGTTCAAGGTAGCCTCCAAATTTCGCAGGCAATTGAAAAATTGCAATAGGATGAGGATGATCACCATGACCAGCCAGATTAATTTCAATACGTGTTCTTAAGCTAAATGCTTTCCATACCTGAAAGTCAGCAATGTGAGAATTCATACTGTCCTGAACGATTTCAATGTCAGTATGAATATGATCAAGTCGATAATAATTAGCAGTAACCTCAGCTCCAGTACTTTGTGAAGGAATATTTAGAAAATAGCTATTCGCAACTTCTACCCATCCGACGAAAATTCCTAGAACTACTTTACCAATACTAATATTTCCACCGAAAGCAACCGCCATAAGGTCTTGATCAAAGGCTGCTTTCAATGCTTGATCGAAATAATGAAAATCTGTATAAAGCCCTATCCATAAAAGTTGAAATGCTGGATCTCCTAAATGATCTCTTTCCCATTGTGAGTAAAAATATAAAGTATCTGCAATTGGCCAACCATTATCTGTTGTGGGCGACAGTTTATAACTATCTATAATATCATATTTAGTTTGAGTAATTGATGAGTTAATATCAGAATTGAAATCTCCGAGTGAGGAATTAAGCCGTGTAAGAGGTTCATCAATGCGATCCAAACCTTTAATAAACATTGATATGATCTTATTCGTTAAAGGTCCTAAAGCTTTTGTAGTGTCGTCGTCTTTATTAAATAAATTAGTTAGCTTATTAATGGTTTCTCTAATATTCCGAATTGTTTCCTCCCCTTTATTAAGTTTTACTATCTCTTCATTCCACCCACTTGCACCATTTTGAGCGAGCGTGACTGCAATTGATTTCATATTTAATCTAGTCTTGATTAATATTATCAATTATATGATGGATTTTTGATTTTAAGCTATCAATTCCCTGAGCAAAACATTCAGAATTACTTAGAAGGAATATCAAAAAAACAATTATAACAATTCGAGGAAAAAGTGAAATAGTTTTCATAGATCATCCTATTAATAATGATTTAAATATTGTTAATTACACCAATTATTTTATTTACTTTCCGCCCTTAAAAGGTCAGGTCGTTAAAAAATAATATCACTTTATTCATTAAATAGGTTAAGAAGTAAGTAATCTTTCCCCTGAAAGTTTGCGAGCATCACAGATATCCTTATTATCATCAGGGGATGGGATGAGAAATTAGAGAAAAGTATTAGCCTGATTTAAAATTAAATTATAGAATAATTTTTATAATTCCAACTGGTTTAGAAAAATTTATTATAAGTAAAAGTTTGCCTGGACCGATTTGAAACAACATAATTAAGAGAGTAGAACTGCAGGCTTCCTTTACGCTTGCCGGACAAGTCGTTCGAAATGACACGTGGGAATGAGATTCCCGGTCGAAAAGAGGAATGACACACCGGGCAGAAATAAAAAATAAGACTCTTCAATTAAAGCAGTAATTAGCTTGACCATTCGTACAAAATTCACTATTATCAAATCCATCCATTCATCAATAATTTAAAAGTATGCTAAAGATCAAAGCACTACTGTTAATTGTATCCCTTTTATTTATTACCACAAATGTATTTGCCCAATGGGAACAGATGCCTTCTTCTCCGTCCGGCTATTTCCGGAATATCATAAATATTAACAATGTATTATATGCTTCTCATTCAGCCAACGGGATATACAGGTCGACCGACGGGGCAAACACATGGCAGCAGGTAAATAACGGTCTTAGCACAAACCCTGCAAAGCATATTTATGAAATTATCTTTTATGATGGTAATCTTTATGCGGCTACTGAAGACGGAATTTATAAATCCACAAATTCCGGGGATGAATGGGTCAGGAAAAGTAACGGCATTACAATAGGACCCGGTGCAACAGAAGAATTTTGCGTGTCAATATTTGAATACCAGGGAACATTAATAACCGGTGCATACAACGGAATTTACAGATCGACTGATAATGCAGAGAACTGGACAATCACTAATATTTCAGGACAGGCTGTTATTGCTAAGAATATTACACTACACAATGGGATTCTGTTTGCAGCAAGAGAGACGATAAATAATCCCGGTGCATTTAAATCCACCAACGGAGGATTTACCTGGCAGGAAATAAATTCAAGCCAGTTCGGTAATGCAATTACTTTTTATTCGGAGCCCGGTAAACTGTGGAACGGTGCTATATTCGGTGTGTTCCTTTCAACTGATGACGGATTAACCTGGGAGGAAAGAAATAACGGTTTGTCTGCAGATCCGTACAGTTCCAGCTTTATAAGAATAAACGGCGAACTTATAACTTCACTTAAATTCGGTGGTTCTGGAATATACCGCAGTTCGAATGACGGTATAAACTGGGAAGACTTCAGCGAAGGGCTTTCATTTATTAATTCAATTGACAAAATGATAGTCTTTAACGGAAAACTTATTGCTGCTACAAGTGACGGATTGTGGCAAAGAGATGTTTCGGAAGTACCTGTGGAACTGACATCTTTCTCTGCTTCAGTCTCCTGTAACGATGTTAATCTGAGCTGGTCAACTGCAACAGAAACGAACAACGAAGGATTTGAGATTGAAAGAGGCGAGAAGTTAGAAGTCAGAAGTCAAAAGTGGGAAACTATTGGATTTGTTGAAGGAAAGGGGACAACTGCTTCACCCGAGTTTTATTCATTTGTTGATAAAAATGTTGCATCCGGTTCTTATGAATACAGGTTAAAGCAAATTGATTACGACGGAACATTTACATATTCAGGTATTGTTGAAGTCGATGTTACAGCACCCCGGGAATTTTCTCTTGATCAGAATTACCCGAATCCGTTTAACCCATCAACAAAAATAAATTACAGAATTCCATTTGAAAGTTTTGTTACCTTAAAAGTTTATAATATATTGGGTAGTGAAGTGGCGGCACTTGTTAACGAAAAACAAATTGCCGGAAATTACGAAGTTGAATTCAACAGTCTTTCCGGCAAAGTCCGGAATCTGCCAAGCGGAATTTATTATTATCAATTGCAAGTAAGGAATTTTATTAAAACTAAGAAGATGATCTTAGTTAAATAATATATCTTCAATAAAATAAATTAGGAGGATTTGCTATGCCAAAACAAGTATCACCATACCATTCCAAAACCAGTAAGGTGTATCACATTTATAGTGTTTGTACTGCGGGTAAAGCTATTAAAAAAAGTAAAAAAGTAGCAGGGAAAGCAAATAAAAAACTTTGCGGTGCCTGCAAGGATATCAGGGCAGGCAAAAGAACACAATAAAATAAATTTAAACCTGTAACCGATTTAATTTGCTACCCCTGCTTAATTGTACAAGCAGGGGTTTTTATTTGCTAATCGTCAAGCTTCTCCTTTTGCAACTCTTATTATTTATTAAGAATTTAGCATTAAGATAAAACGGAATATTACTCAAATGAGAGTTCAAGTTCGGTTTTTTACTTTGCTCGCTTTCCTGCTTTTAAGTTTGTCCAACCAGGCATTTTCCCAAACTCATATACTAACCGAAGATATCTGCCATGCATGACATTAATAAAAAAGAAGTTTCAATCGCTCGTTTATCTCAAGTAAATCTATCACTTTTTTTTTCAACTTCTTCCTATTATCTAAGTTTCTTATTCTTATTTTGTATTTCATTGCGCATCTATTCCCAAAATTCAGATTTCTTATTCGATCATATTACAGTTGAGGATGGTTTGTCATCTTCAAATGTAGGAGCAATATATCAGGATCGCACCGGATATTTATGGTTTGGTACTTATAATGGAGTAAATAGATTTGATGGGTATAGTTTTACTTCATATAAATATCCTGGAGATTCAATTATAATTCGCAACGAATTTCAAGGTTCAATTTGCGAAGATGGGGATGGCAATATCTGGATTGCCTCTCACAGTGGCGGATTGGAAAAACTTAGTCCCCAAACAGGCATCTTTACCAATTATTTGCCTAATTCCCATCAACCTAAAAATCATTGGAGTAATTTCGTCCTGTGTGTCTATGTAGATAGAAATAATGTAATGTGGGTAGGTACCGGAAATGGATTTTATAATTACGACAGGATTGATGAAACATTTACTTCATATAAGCATGACGAAAATGATCCTCAGAGCCTTGGTCACAATTCGGTTAATGCTATTTATGAAGATAGATCAGGGACAATCTGGTTAGCAACTGGTGGAGGACTCGACAGATTTGATAGAGAGTCTAATAAATTCTATCACTACTGGCATTACCCCAACAACGGATGGGGAGTGAGAGAAACTGCTATGTTTTGGGTTCTGTCAATTCTCGAGGATAATTCAGGAACAATTTGGCTTGGTACAGATGAAGGTCTGGTAGAATTTGATAGAAAGACAGAGAAATTTGTTAGACATGTTTACCGATATAACAATTCTCTAATTCGTCCGAACAATATCATTCTTTCAATTTGTGAGGTTGGCTCAGAAAGTCTTTGGCTTGCTACTCAAGGAGGGCTTGCTATTTTTAACAAAGTTACTAAAAAATTAACTTATCAAGTTCACGATGAAAAAAACATTAATGGTTTGAGCAGCAACTTACTTACATCAGTCCTAAAGGACAGATCTGGTTCAATATGGATTTCGACAACCATGGGAGGAGTTAACAAGGCAGATTTACCTGAGGCAAACTTTGAAAAGTATCTTTTTGATCCGTTGAAAGGTGAGAGCATAGCATCGGAGAATATATTTAGACTATATGAAAGTAATGATGAAACCATTTGGATTGCAACCACAAAAGGTCTTGATAGATTTGATATCAAAACTAGAAAGTTCACAGGTAAACCACTTTATTCAGAATTCTCAGCAGTTTTTCAGGATTGTGAAGGAAATATTCTAGTTTCGCCTAACATCGGCGGATTGTATAAGTTAACTAACAAAAATAAATGGTTGAGTTATATCGATTCTGCAGATGGCTCATATTCAAATCGCTTTGTTTCTTTTTACCAAAGAAAAAGCGGACATTTCTGGATTGGAAATCTGACCGGCGATTTATATTTGTTTGATGAATTAACTCATCAGAGGAAGCGGGTTGCAAATATTAATAATGCTGTAAACGTTATTTGTGAAGATGCATTTGGATTTCTCTGGTTTGGTGGAATTGCTACCGGTTTAGTTTGTTATGATCCAAAGCAGGATACTGTTTTTCAATTCAGTTCAAAGGCAGATGATAGTTCAACCCTTAACGACAACTCAATTATAATAATTTTTGAGGACCATTCTGCCAATCTTTGGATTGGTACAAATAAAGGATTGAATCGTTATAATCGTGATGTAAAAACATTCACCCGGTTTAGCGGCAAGTATGACTTTTTTGCTGATGGCGTAAGACAAATTCTTGAAGATGATGTAAATAATTTATGGATTAGTACAAGAAATGGAATATCCAGATTCAATCCTATCACAAAGCAATCAGTAAACTACTATTCGTCCAGTCAATTTGAAGGTTTAGAATTTCTTCCACAGACTGGCTGCCGAACGAAAGATGGTTATATGTATTTTGGAGGAAGAAAAGGTTTTATTCGATTAAAACCGGATAGTGTACAGGAAAATCTCTTTATCCCGTCCATCGTAATAACTTCATTTCGCAAGTATGAAAAACCGTTCCCTTTAGGGAAAGAAGTACAACTGAAACATACAGATAATTTCATCTCATTTGAATTTGCCGCATTAAGTTATATCAACAGTCAAGAGAATCAATATGCTTATAAAATGGAGGGTATAGATAAGGATTGGGTCTACAGTGGGACCAGAAGATTTGCATCATATCCAAATATGCAGCCAGGAGAGTATGTTTTCAGGGTTAAAGGTTCAACCAGTAACCGGGTATGGAATGAAACAGGAGCATCTATAAAAATAGTAATCCTGCCTCCCTGGTGGAAAACTATTTGGGCATACATTTTTTATTTTCTTTTTATTGCGGGTATTATGTATTCCATCTGGAAAGCACAGCTAAAAAGAATAAGAATAAAGAATGATTTTGATATGAGCAGATTTGAAGCACAAAAATTACACGAAGTAGATAAAGTTAAAACCAGATTCTTTACCAATATATCACACGAGTTCCGCACACCGCTTACATTAATTCAGGGACCTGCAAAACAGATAATTGAAAAGACAAATGAACCGGATACAAGAGACAGCGCAAACTTCATTTACAGAAACTCACAAAAACTTATAAGGTTAGTTAATCAGCTTTTGGATTTATCTAAACTGGAAGCCGGTGAAATGAATATAAGAGTAAGTGAAACAGATATTATTACTTTCTTAAAAGAGATTGTTCTTTCATTTACAACTTTTGCAGAAAAAAAGAATATAACTTTAAAGTTTATAAATGATGAAGAACAGATAATTGTTTACCTGGATAGAGATAAAATGTATAAAATTGTTAACAATATTCTTTCAAATGCATTAAAGTTTACTCCTGAAGGTGGGAGTATCGACGTTGTGGTCCATTGTCAAGCTGAACTTGTTTCAGCTTCTTCATTCGCTCCAAAGATTCCGAAACAAGTTCGGAATGACGATCGTGGTTTTGTTGAGATAATAATTTCTGATACAGGAATCGGAATACCTAAAGATAGGATAGATAAAATATTTGATCGATTCTACCAGGTTGATGACACTCATACAAGAGAGCAGGAAGGAACGGGTATCGGATTAGCTCTTACTAAAGAACTTGTCGATTTGCAAAAGGGAAAGATAAAAGTAGAAAGTAAAGAAGGAGAGGGATCAACATTTACAATTAGCTTACCATTGGGTAAAGAGCATCTCACGCCCGAACAAATTATTGAGGTGGATGAAGATAAAGATCACGTTCTTGCATCTCAGGGAGAATATCTTTCAAATAATTTAACGAACAAAAATGGCTTTGACATTGAATCCACATTTTCTTCAGCAAATCCTGTACTTTTAGTTGTAGAAGATAATCCTGAAGTAAGATTATTCATCAAAGGTATTTTTGATAACGAGTACCAAATAATTGAAGCCGGTAATGGTGAGGAGGGAATGAGAATCACATTTGAAGAGATACCCGATCTTATAATTAGTGATTTAATGATGCCGAAGATGGATGGATTTGAAATGTGCGATAAAATAAAAAATGATGAAAGAACCAGCCACATACCCATAATTATGCTTACAGCAAAGGCAACTAACAAGGATAAGATTGAAGGATATGAAACAGGAGCAGATGATTATATAATGAAACCATTCGATGCGGCTGTTCTGAAAGCCAGGGTTAAGAATCTTTTAGAACAGAGGAAAAAACTTAGAGAACATTTTGTAAAGGATGGTTTGTTTAATTTAGATGATAAGAATATAACAAAGGTTGATAAAATCTTTCTTCAGAAAGTTGTTAAGATAGTAAACAATCATTTAGCTGATACTTTGTTTGGAGTTGAAACACTTGCAGATGAAATAGCTTTAAGCAGAGTTACAGTTCACAAAAAATTAGTTTCCTTAATCGGCGAACCGCCCGGCGAACTTATAAAAAGAATAAGACTAAGCACAGCTGCAAAACTTCTTGTAAATAACTACGGTAATATCTCTGAAATTTCTCTGGAGGTTGGTTTTAATAATCCGGCTTACTTTTCAGAGTGTTTTAAAAAACAATTTGGCATTTCTCCCTCTCAATACTATCATAAATTTACCAATCATTAATCTTTAGCAACTTTACCAGTTAGCAAGTTTACTAGGTTGATAGAAATACTTACCAGATTGGTAGAATTCTCCTCCCTCAAAAATTACATTCACATAAGTAAATCCTGATTTTGTTAATTCATAAAGATTGTCATTCTATGTCCTTAGATAAACTCAGGATAAACTTGACCGAGGGAAAAAAATATCATCACACTTCGACAGGCTCAGTGTAACAATTGATAGGAATTAAGGATTAAATAATGATGGAAGAATTAGTGCCGTCTGAGTTTTATTTGGGACAGAATTTTCCCAACCCCTTTAATGAAGCAACAAACATTAAATATTGTCTGCCGGTAAAATCTAAAGTAAAGCTCAACATATTCAATTCCACCGGTGAGATAGTAAAGCAGTTAGTAAATAATATCCAGGAAGCCGGCACTTATGAAATAAAGTTAAACGGCTGTGATTTTGAAGAAGGTGAGTACTATTATGTAATTGAAGCAGTTGACCTTGGTTCCGGTTTGAAAAAAAAATTTATTTATACAAAGAAAATGTTGTTACTTAAGTAGTTAGAAGTTAGTAGGGGCGAGACGTTGTCTCGCTCGGAATAATAAAATATTTACCAATCCATAAATAGGAGGTTCAAGATGAAACATTTATTACAAACCCTGTTTTTCTTTTTATTGCTAATCAGATTATGTTTTTCACAGGAACTTGGTTCAATAAAAAGAGGTTATGATTTTACAATTCCTGAAAAATTTCAAAAGCTTGTACTCGATCCTCTACCTGCCGGTACTTATTCTGTCGGCACTGGAGGCGATTTTCCAACAATTGATTCTGCATTTAACAAACTCAGTATTGACGGTATTGCCGGGGAGGTTACACTTGAATTAATAGATGATCTATACACAGCACCTCCTGATACTTTTGGATTTTTGTTAAATGGACCAATATCAGGTGCCGGACCAAATAGCAGAGTTATATTAAAACCTGCGGCAAATACAAATGTCACAATTGAAGGTAATTGGAGTTTTGTATTGACATTTAATGATATAAGCTATTTGACATTGGATGGGGTGAGCTATGAAGGTACAACTACGCTTACTGTCCACTCTATTTTCAATCAACAATATGTTGAAAACAATGGGATTGTATTTTCTAATGATGCGGATCACAACATTATTCAAAACGTAATCGTTATCTGTGAGGATATATACAGAACAGGGATAGGAATCTTTTTTGTGTGCTCAGTTAATTCTCCTTTCGCACCTGATAGTAATCTCATTCAAAACAATTTTATTAAAAAAGCAGGGGCAGCAATAGTTGTTACAGCTTCTTGGGCAAATGCAAATACAAAACATATAGGCAATGTTATCAGAGGGAATAAAGTTGGTTCTGAGACTGATAGCTTAATTGCTTGGGGAATTCATATCGAAAAATCTCAAAATGCAATTGCTGAAAATAATATAGTCCAGAACCTCAAACTTGGTAACAGTTATCTGTGGGATAACGTAAATAAAGGGATAAACTCATATTGGGGAACTGGTGACACAATTAGAAACAATATAGTTCATAATTTTAAATCTCTAAGTGGAATTCATTCAACAGGGATTCAACTATCTGGTGACGTTGGAAAGACAGGTAGCGGTAATATAGTTTATAATAATATGGTATACGATATTCAAAGCACATCGACCTGGCCCGATAGTAGAGTTGCCGGAATCCAAATCTGGCAGCAGAATAATCCTAATATTTTCTATAACTCCGTTTTTCTTTCAGGTACAGGAGCTAATCACCAGGGTTCGGCTGCATTTTATATCCATCATTCCTGTTCAAGTGTCATATTAAAGAATAATATTTTAGTAAATACAAGAGTTGATTCTCCTTATTGTGCATCTGCAATTTATGATTACACTGTCTCAAATCTTACTTCAGATAATAACGTTTTATACTATGAGCCAAACCAGTATAATTCACTAGTAAGAATTGGAGGCACTAAATACAATACATTAGCAGGTTGGCAGGTAATGGGTAACGATTTACACAGCTATATTGAATTGCCGCATTTCATCGAGCCATATTTACATATTGATGATACCGTTGCAACATACTTAGAGTCGCGTGGAACGCCAATAGTAGGAATAGAGACAGACTATGACGGACAATTCAGAAATACACTGACCCCTGATATCGGTGCAGATGAGATTGATGGGGTGATGGGTGTTGAAGATGAAACAACTCTGCCAACTGAATTTGCACTTGAGCAGAACTACCCTAACCCATTTAATCCTTCAACAAAAATAAAATATTCAATTCCACAAGAATCAAATGTTGTAATTAAAGTATTTGATGTTCTCGGAAACGAAATAAAAACTTTAGTAAACGAAGAAAAACCAGTAGGCACTTATGAGTTAACCTGGAATGCAGCAAACCTGCCAAGCGGAGTTTATTTCTATCAATTGAGAGTAGGAAATTTTGTTCAATCAAGGAAAATGATTTTGCTAAAATAAAAAATGACAACACCCGAATCCCTCTCCGTCATCCTGTGCGAAGCCGAAGGAAGGAGAGGGATAGGTAAAAATTTAATCATCCATAACTAGGAGTTAATTATGAAAATCTTATCAACATTTTTTGTTTTTCTTTTGTGTTCAATTCTTTCATTTGCACAGGATACAATAAAAGTTCCAGAAGATTACACAATCATTCAGGCTGCAATTGATGCATCAACCAATGGAGACATTATTCTTGTGTCCGAAAATACATACTACGAGAACATAACTTTTAAAGGGAAAGCAATAACCGTTGCCAGCTATTATCTGGTTGATGGAATAGAGAAACACATATCACAGACCATAATTGACGGAAGTCAACCTGTAAATCCTGATAGTGGATCTGTTGTGAGTTTTATTGCAGGTGAGGACACTAATTCAGTTCTGTGCGGTTTCACGATTACTGGTGGAACAGGAACCGTCACCGATCAAGGTTTTTATGGGACTAACGATAGAATAGGTGGTGGTATTTATATAGGTGCTGGGGCACGTATCAGTCACAATATCATTACAAATAACACTATCCACCAAACAACAGCCAACGGTGCCTACGGAGGCGGAATTGCTTGTGGCGGTGACAACTCAAAGGTAGTTATTATAGAATACAATGATATAAATCATAATAATATCCTGTCGGATTTTTTTCAGACAGGGGCAGGTGGTGTTGGCATTTTTTCGAAAACACGTCTGATAAACAATTCCATAACTGACAACATTGCAAGCACAAATGGAGCTAATTGGAACAGCAATGGAGGTGGTATTTCTATGGTATTTGTCGAAGTTACTATATCAGGAAATCTTATTGCACGTAATCAGGCGCTGGCTCCTAATTGCACTGCATATCCTTGTTATGGAGGTGGTTTCCATTCATTCGGTTCGGATACCCCACTTTTGTTCAGTAACAATACAGTGATGGATAACCTTGTTCAAGGTTCCAGTGGTTCATTTGGGGGAGGAATTAACTTGAGCAATGGAAGCAATCAGTTAATTAGAAACAATATCATTATTAAGAATACTGCAACATCAGGAGGTGGCATTAGCTGTCTAACAGCACAATCGCCAAATCTTTTGAATAATACAATATCCTCCAATCTGGCAACAAATGGACAAGGTGGAGCTATTTATTCAGGAGGTAATTCTATTGATGTAGAAAATTCAGTGCTTTGGAATAACACAAACACATCGGGGTCAGAGATTTATGGCAATGCAAGTGTTCATTATTGTGATATTGAAGGTGGTTTTTCCGGAATTGGAAATATTGATTTGGATCCTTTATTCAGAGATACTTTAAATAATGATTTTCACCTTATGTCGACTGATTGTGGGAATGGCTTAAATTCTCCATGTATCGATGCCGGAAATCCAGCTATCACAGATTGGCTCCTTGATTGTAATTGGGGATTGGGTCAAATAAGGGTGGATATGGGCGCCTATGGTGGTGATCCTAATGCACAATTTCAAAATGAATTACTGGGACCAAATTTCAGAGCATTTGTTAATCGTGTAAATTCGGTACCCTCAAGTGAAAAGCAAACTATAATTGACAGCTTTATGAATGCTGCATCTTCTTTTCCAATTATCGAAGAGAACACAATTGTTTATTATATCTATCAGGGTGCTGCTTCGAGTATAAATGTACCGGGAGATGCAAATGAGTGGGCAACAATGTCTTCTCCTATGACAAAACTCGTGGGTACCACCTTCTGGTATCATGAAGCTGTTTACGAATCGGATGCCAGGCTGGATTATAAATATTATCTAAACGGAAATGAATGGATACTAGACCCACTAAATCCTAATTTGGTACCTGGTGGATATGGACCGAATTCGGAACTTGCAATGCCTGACTATGTTCAACCGCCTGAAGTAGAATATTATCCTAATATTCCTCATGGAACGATAGATTCATTTGAGTTTACAAGTACAATACTTGGTAATACACGAACTATTAAAATTTATATACCTTTTAATTACGAATCGCAGAGTACGGATCATTTCCCTGTACTACTTCTTCACGATGGTCTTGATTATTTAAATATAGCCACTGCAAATAATATTCTGGATTATTTAATTGCGTTAAGTAAAATTGATCCAATCATTTGTGTGTTTGTTCCACCGGTTGATAGGGATAACGAATATGCATTAAATCTAACGCAGCAATTCGAATCATTCATTATTGATGAACTCATGCCACATATAGACTCTACCTATAGAACAATGACAGATCCACATAAACGAGCAATGGGAGGTTTATCATATGGAGGACTTATTACAACTCAAATATGCTATAATCACCCGGAAGAATTCGGTCTATGTGCACCTTACTCTCCTTCATATTGGGCTAAAAATATGGAAGTATATAATCTTGTACTAAATGGACCACAGAAAGATATTAAATGGTATTTGGATTGGGGAACTTATGAATGGACGATTTTGGTAAATGCGGTTCCAATGAGGGATGGATTAATAAATATAGGATACGATCTGGCTTGGAATGAATGGCACGAGGCACATAGTTGGGGAAGCTGGCGTGCACATTTGGATAATGCATTAGAATTTTTCTTTCAGAAACCAGATAATATTGCTGATGACGAAAATGCTCCTACAGAATTTGTGCTTGAACAAAACTATCCAAATCCATTTAATCCAAGCACGACAATAAATTATTCGATAGCAGAGATGAGTAAAGTTAGATTAACTCTATTTAACCTGTTGGGCGAAGAAGTAACAACTTTGGTTAACGAAGAAAAACCCGCTGGAAATTATTCGATAGATTTTAATGCAGCCAACTTACCAAGCGGAGTTTATTTCTACCAGCTTAGGGCGGGTTCATTTGTTGAGACGAAGAAGATGTTGTTACTCAAGTAGTTAGAAGTTAGTAGTCAGTAGTTAGTAGGGGCGAGACTATGTCTCGTCCTAATTAAAAAAATATTTAAAAGCATCCATAACTAGGAGAAACACTATGAAACAATTATTACAAACTTTGCTATTCCTTTTGCTGCTATCGCAAATAATTTATGCGCAATGGTACTCCCAGAATCATTTTCCAACCAGGAACTCTCTTACAGATATTTCATTCGTTAATAACAATGTATGTACCATAGTGGGGAACTTAGGAACAATTGTTCATACGACTAATGGTGGTGAAAGTTGGAAAAACCAGGAGAGCGGAACTACAGATTCACTCTTTAGTGTTTCTTTTAGTGATCCTGAAATAGGTACTGTGGTAGGAGATAATGGATTGATACTCCATACAATTGATGGTGGTGAAATTTGGACAAACCAGGAGAGTGGAACTACGAGTAGACTGTTTAGCGTTTGTTTTCCAGACCCAAATATAGGAACTGTGGTTGGAGATAATGGAACAATTCTTCATACTACTAATGGCGGTGAAAATTGGATGAGTCAATCAAGCGGCACTACCAATTCGCTTCTTAATATATTTTTTATTGATGTGAACACTGGATGGGCAGTAGGTGATTCTGGTACTATTCTGAATACAACAAATGGAGGGGAAAAATGGGTTAGTCAGATGTACACAACGGTTAGACCAATATCAAGCGTATACTTTATTGATAGAAGTACCGGTTGGGCTCTCATTCGAGATTACCATGATAACACAATCCTTCACACTACGGATGGCGGAGTTACTTGGGGAACTCAAATAAACCCATCAACGCACTGGCTCAATAGTATTTATTTTGAAGATGCAAATAATGGATGGGCAGTAGGCGGATGGAATAATATCCCTAATAGCTCTTGGGGTACAATCCTTCATACTACAAATGGTGGAGCAAACTGGACAAGTATTACTGTTCAAGGTTGGTGGCCTCTCAGGAGTGTTGCCTTTATAGATTCAAACACGGGTTGGGCTGTTGGAGACCAGTGCACATTCGTTCGTACCACAGATGGAGGAGAATCTTGGGAAAGATATAAAGACGGAATGACGGACGGATTCAATGATGTGTTTTTCATCGATGCAAACAAAGGTTGGGCAGTTGGAAATGGTGGGGATGAGGGTCCTTACGGAATAATTTTCCATACAACCAATGGTGGAGTAACCTGGCAAAGACAAACATCATTTGAATTGCAGTATCTCTACAGTATTTACTTTACCGATGAAAATACAGGCTGGGCAGTAGGGTTAGATTATTACGGAGGCATTAGTCCAATTCTCCATACTACTGATGGTGGAACTACCTGGACAAATCAACAAAGCGGAACTTCAGGAGGCTTATCAGATGTTTATTTTGTAGATGAAAATACTGGTACGGCTGTTGGCGGTGGAGGAACAATTCTTCATACCACCAATGGTGGGGAAAATTGGTTTAATCAGGTTAGCGGAATAAATAAAAATCTTAACTGCGTTTATTTCAAAGATGCAAACACTGGCTGGGCTGCAGGAGCTTATGGGACAATTCTTCATACTGATAATGGTGGAGAGACCTGGGTAGATCAGGATCCGTGGTTAATATCTGGAGAAATAATAAGTTTGTCCTTTGTTGATTATGAAAATGGTTGGGTATTAGAATCACCTAATAAAATCTTTCATACCACAAATGGTGGAGAAAACTGGACTGATCTGGCTATCATTGATTCTCATAGTATTAAAAGTGTCTACTTTAGTGATATAAATACTGGATGGGCAGTGGGTCTTAAACCTATAGCAATATTTATTAGTATAGGTTCAATTTTAAATACATCAGATGGAGGCACAACATGGAAAAATCAACCATGTAACACAAGTTCTACTCTTAATAAAGTTTTCTTTACTGACGCAAATACTGGATGGGCGGTTGGGTCCTCTGGTGTAATATTGCATACCAGTAATGGCGGTGTATCTTTCATTGAAGAAGAACAGACAGATGAAGTACCGATGGAGTTTTTGCTTTCACAAAACTACCCCAATCCGTTCAACCCGAGTACTAAAATCAAATACTCAATTCCGCAATCAAGTAAAGTAGTAATTAAAGTTTTTGATGTACTCGGAAGTGAAATTGAGACCTTAGTCAATGAGGAAAAACCAGTTGGCACTTACGAGTTAAATTGGAATGCTGCTAATCTTCCAAGCGGAGTTTACTTTTATCAATTGAGGGCAGTCGATCCTTCGACAGGCTCAGGACAAGATTTTGTTGAGACGAAAAAAATGTTGTTGTTAAAGTGACGAAGTCATCCTGAACTTGATTCAGGATCTTTTTCGATTCTTGATATTCCGAAACAAGTTCGGAATGACAAATGGAAAGTAGTTTTTATTACTTGTCAGTTGTTAAGAGTTGATTGATTGTCAAATATAATATATGCAATTTGTTTTATATGAAAATCTCTACTCCGAGAGCGTTAGATTTTCTGAGCTTAGTAGCTGAATAATCTCCAAAGATAGCACACACCGAATACTCTCCCGAAGCAGACTGCTGATAAAAAGATTTTAATCATTTTTCAGGAGGATGCAATGAAAAAATTAATACAAACTTTTTTTTTCTTTTTGCTGATAACGCAGATTTGTTTTGCGCAAGGAACTTGGACTCAAATCGGTGATATGCCCGAAATTAGATATGCACATACCGTTAATGAGTTAGATGGCAAAATATATGTAGTCGGCGGATTGAATACAGAAACGGGCGTTAGCCCGAGGACGGCCTTAGTTTACGACAGATCCTCAGGAGTATGGACGCAAATTCCTCTTTGCAATAATAAAATTAGAGGTGCACATACCAGTTGCATTGTTGATGGGAAATTGTATGTGATAGGAGGTAATGATAGTAGTACGACTCTATCGACAATGGATATGTTTGATCCTGATTCAGGTCAATGGATCCCTAAAAACTCTATGCCTACTGATAGAGGACTTCTCGCTTGCGCTTCTATTGATGGTAAAATTTATGTAATGGGTGGTTTACGTATAGTAGGGGGCGGATTTGACTATGGCGGATTAAAAACTATGGAAATGTATGATGTAACAACTGAGACATGGTCACAACTTCCAGATATGCCTACAAAAAGATGGGGACATTCAGCGGTTGCGTATAATGGTAAAATATATGTTTTTGGTGGCGTTACGTTTTTTCCTACAACTGTCTATAACACCGTAGAAGTTTATAATCCCCAAGATAGTACTTGGACTACAAAATCAGGTATAATGCCAACTGCAAGATATTGTTTAACTGCCTGTTCATTAGATAATAAGATGTATGCAATAGGAGGCTGGTACCACAGTGACTATGGTCCACTATATGATAAAGTTGAAGTATATAATCCTGAAAGTGATACTTGGTATACCGAAACCCCAATGCCAGTAGCTTGTGCAGTCCTTGCCAGCATTGTTCTTGATGGTAAAATATATTTGTATGGTGGAACTTGCGTTACTCATCCTTTGGTTGGCACTTCAAATATTTATGAATTTTCAAATAATGATCCGCTTATTACAGGTACTTACACAATCGGCTCTAGTGGTTATTTCTCAACAATCAAAAGTGCATTTGATAAACTAAGCACAGATGGAGTTGCAGGCAATGTTACTCTTGAATTGATTGATGAGCTTTACACAGCACCAACAGATTCATTCGGCTTTAAATTGAACGGACCAATTCCCGGTGCCGGACCCAATAGCAGAGTTACGATTAAACCAGCTCAGAATAAAAATGTTACCCTTGAGGGAAATGGTTTTGTAACCTTATCCTGTACGAACACTAGCTTTGTTACAATAGATGGAGTTGACTTAACCGGAACGACCACGCTCACCATTCATTCTCTAAAAAATAATAACTTCGCTTATAACGATGGGATAGATTTTCTCTATGATTCCGATCATAATGTATTGCAAAATATTATTTTCATTCAAGAAGATAATACAAGAAGCAGCGGTTCAGGCTTCTGGTGTCCTCAAGCAGGTTCAGCGGTACCTGATAGTAATATAATTCAAAATAATTTTGTTAAACAAGCTGGAATGGCCTTCTTCATTTCAACATATTTATCAAGTGTTGGAGCAAATGGTAATATCATTAGAGGGAACAAAATTGGTTCAGAAACGGATAGCCTTTATAGCTGGGGAATACAGCTCGAAAAATGTCAGAATACAATCGTCGAGAATAACATAATCCAAAATCAAAAAGTTACACGTACATCTGGCAGTGATATAATTAATGTAGGCATAAACTCATATTCAGGTAATGGAGATATCATCCGTAATAACGTTGTTCATAATATTAAAAGCACTGCAGGGTACACTTCTGTAGGAATATTATTATCTGGTGGTAGCGGTTCGAATAATATGGTTTATAATAACATGATATATGATATTCAAAGTGCATCAACACAAGGTAACTGCAGAGTAGCTGGGATACAGATATGGAATCAAACTAATCCTAAAATTTATTATAACACTGTTTACTTAACGGGCAATAGTAACGGAGCGAATCCTCTTGGTTCTGCTGCTTTGTATATATATGGTGGATTTAGCGGTTCTGCGGTTGTTGATCTTAAAAACAACATTTTTATAAACACCAGAGATGAATCACCTTACTGCGCTTCTGCAATTTATGATTACAATACTTTTAACCTCAACTCAGATTATAATGATCTATACTATGATGATACAAATCCAAATAATTGCTTAGTGAGGATTGCCGCCACAAACTATCATACATTAGCAGAATGGCAAGTGTTAGGTAAAGATTCTAGTAGCATAACTGAGATGCCAAACTTTGTTGCTCCATATCTTCATATAGCAGAGAACGAGGAAACGTTGCTTGAATCAAGAGGTATTCCAATTACAGATATCAACTTTGATTTTGATGGACAGACTAGGCACGTATCAGCACCCGATATCGGAGCAGATGAGTTTATTGGAATACCTGTAGGTGTCGAAGATGAAACAACTCTTCCAACAGAATTTGCACTTGAGCAAAACTATCCAAATCCATTCAATCCAAGCACAAAAATCAGTTGGCAGTTGCCAGTAGGCAGTCAGCAAACTTTGAAGATATACGACATCTTGGGAAATGAGATAGCAACTATTGTTGATGAATTCAAACCAGCAGGAAGATATGAAGTTGAATTCAACGCAGCGTCCGCCGCAGGCGGACTGCCAAGCGGAGTTTATTTCTATCAATTGCGGGCAGGTGAATTTGTGCAAACGAAAAAAATGTTGTTGTTGAAATAAAAAAACCTCACCCTGTTTCCCTCTCCGTCATCCTGAGCGAAGTCGAAGGAAGGAGAGGGATTAAAGGGAGAGGTAAAAAATAAATGTGAGAAATAATATGTGGGCAAATAAAGATTGTATATGTAGTTAACCTTCGGGCTTATTTCCTGAATGCTGCACTGTCCGAAGGCTTAAAGTCATTTGATACTTTTACAATTAATAATTTTATAATAAACAATCATCCATAACTAGGAGGTTAAAATGAAAAAGATCTATTCAATATTTTTTGTTTTAATTTTTGCCCAATTAAGTGTTCATGCACAATTCAATATCTGTCCGCAAGGGTCATACAATATGGGAGTACTGTATGCATATGCAGTTGATGAACAAATTTATTGGGCCTCAAGGCGAGATGTTACAGGCATCATTGTTACAACTGACGCTGGCAATACCTGGACAGAAAACAGCTTTTCAGATCCACAGAATAAGCCTGTCTATTGTATTCACGCATTTGATGCAAATACAGCGTTTGTGGTTTCATCCACAATTTATAAGACGACGGATAGGGGAACTACCTGGACGGCAGCCACAGGTGTATTTACAAATGCTTCTAGTTTCCCAAACACTATACATTTTTTCGATCAGAATAATGGTGTGGCAATGGGCGACCCGGTTGAAGGTTACTTTGAAATTTATACTACATCCAACGGCGGAGTAAACTGGGTACGAGTTCCTGAAAGTAATATACCTACACCACTAGTAGGAGAAATTGGACTTGTAAACGAACATTCTTATTATGACGATTCATACTGGTTTACCACATTTGAAAAAAGAGTTTTCAGGTCAACGGATCGCGGATATACATGGACCTGTTCTCAACTTCCACCTTCGAATGTAAATTTTGCTCCATCTGTTGCTTTTCGTGATGAATTAAATGGTCTTGCCAGTAGTATGAATGGTTCTCAATCCATTACATGTAAAACAAGTGATGGTGGAAGCACATGGGTCTACAACTCAGTGCCAAATTGGATTTCCGGGATTGGAAGTATTGCATATATACCAGGTACTCAATCTACTTATACACTGAATAGTATAAGCTATTCTGGAACTGAATCGAACATTATGATATTGTTTACCACAGATGATGGTTTAACATGGAACAAAATGGATGATTGGGGACTATGGATAAACGGAGATGGTTTAGGTTATCAACAATGGACATTCGGGAATTCAGGTTGGGGCAGTTTTTTTCGTGGCAATGAAGGCTGCATCTATCACTGGCCCGGCTACATAGGCAAACATATCTGGAGGGCCGGTAACACAGTAAATTATAAAACCAAAGCAGCAGGTGAAATTGGAGATATAGTAGGCGTCACTGTAGGAAATTATGGAACATTACAAACTACCATCAACGCTGTCAATTTATCCTCGGCGAATTTCTCACTTGTTAATCCACCCACATTGCCAATAGTCCTTCAACCATGGGATTGCATTGAACTTAATATCGCATTCACACCACAGACTCGTGGGTTATTTAGCGATTCACTCATAATTCTTAGTGATGCAGCAAATCATAGTTCTCTTAGTGTTTCTTTATCAGGGAAAGCATTAGAATTTACTCCTCCATTGTCTGATAGAATTTATGCAGCTTCAAATTCTCTTTATACTTTTGACTTTTCAAACCCCACTCCTGTGTTAGTTGGTTCATTTGAAGGACCTGAAATAAATGGGATGACTGTAAATCCAATCGATTCCGTTTTGATTGGAATTTCTATGGGCACATCATCTTCAACTTTATATAGAATCGATCCGGTTTTAGGAGGATGTGTACCTTTAGTTACAATCCCGGCAGGAAATATTCATGCAATTGCGTTTACACCTTCAGGCACTCTCTTCGCAGCACAAAGATCAGGATCATTGTATAAAATAAATTTAACTACAGGTGAAGCTACACTTATTGGAACTGCGTCCGGCATTCAGTACGCTTCCATTGCATTCAGTCCGACAGATGGCAGGCTCTTTGCATCAGTTTCAAAATTTGTCGGTTCGGATAAAGATGCAATATATATAGTCGATACGTTAACAGCTGCTGCTGCGATGCTCGGCAACACCGGTGACGGTGCAAGTACACCTTCAATTACATTTAAGCAAGACGGTACGTTGTTCGGATTGAAGGGGACACAAAATGAAATAAATAAGCTTATCACTATCAGTACAACTAACGGAAGCGGAACAGAAATTGGTTCACTGGGAATTAGCGGACTGCAGACCATTTATATTTCACAGATTATTGTTGGTGTTGAAGATGAAACCACTCTTCCAACAGAATTCTCACTTTCTCAAAATTTTCCCAATCCCTTCAACCCAAGCACAACTTTCAGATACTCAATTCCGCAGGCATCAAAAGTTGTGATAAAGGTTTACGATATACTCGGAAATGAAATTGCTACGTTGATGGATGAAGAAAAATCTGTTGGCACTTATGAGTTAACTTGGAATGCAGCATCATTGCCAAGCGGAGTTTATTTCTATAAGTTAAGAACGGATTCGTTTGTGGAGACAAAGAAGATGTTGCTATTGAAATAAAAAATAACTAGGAGGAAAAATGAAAATTTTTATAACCGGTGGAACCGGCTTTATTGGTAAATATACGACTGAGTTGTTATCTAAAACCAATCATCAATTGAAATTATTAATTAGAAAATCCAGTAAGGCTTCGTTCCAGAGTAAACCCAATATAGCCTTGGTTGAAGGTGATTTGACAGACCGGAAGTCTTTACTACTTGGTATGCAAGGTTGCGATTCAGTAATTAATATAGCCGGACTCTATACATTCTGGGAACCGGATAAAAGAATTTACAGCAACGTAAATATCGAAGGTACCCGAAATGTTATGGAATGTGCTTTGGAATCAGGCATTAAAAAAGTAGTCCACGTTAGCACCGCTGGTGTGTACGGTAAACCAGCCGAAAGTCCTTTTACAGAAGAAAGTCAATTTGGTCCCGTTCAGTATAGTGAATACTTCCGGACAAAGTTTGAAGGAGAGCAAATCGCCTGGGACTTACATAAGAAAAAAGGATTACCACTTGTCGTTATCTACCCGGTATGTGTTATTGGTGAGGGAGACACAAAAGCCAGTGGGCGGTATATTCGTGATTTCATCAATCGAAAATTACCTGCAACTGTTTTTAAAAATAGAATTTTCTCGTTCGTATGTGTAAGAGATGTAGCTAACGCAATTGTAAATGCGCTCGAAAAAGAAAATAATATTGGTGAAAAATATTTAGTAGGAAATTATCGATATACCTGGGGAGAAATTAATAAACTTCTTAGCGAAATGTCAAGAGTTCCGCTACCCAAAATAAATTTACCCGAATCACTTACAATGATGAATGCATATATTTTAACCGGCTTAGCCAACCTGATTAAAAAACCACCGCTGTGGGGAATGGCAGTTGATCAAATGAAAGTAATGAAAGCAGGATTTAATGTTGATGGAAGCAAAGCAGAAAGAGAGCTTGGAATAAAATATACTCCAATTAGTTTGGCTCTTCAGGAAGCAATTGATTCATTTGAAAAGTGAAGACATATTTGAACAATTACAAGCATTCGATCCTTCGACAAGTGTCCCAAATGGGCAGGCAGGAAAAGTGAATGTTAATACAAAGAAGAAATTACTTCTGAAGTAGTAAGTAGTACGAAGATAATGACAAGTAAGGGCGAGTCGCAGACTCACCCGAAATAAATAATAAAGGTCGAGAAGAAATAATATGTGGAGAAATAAAAACTGTATATAACTAAACCTTCGAGGCGATGATATCGGAGTTGATAATGCACCTCGAAGGTTGGGGCAATTAAAAAAATACAAAAAGGTATCGAGTGCTCAATCATATAGTACTTTATTCCGACTGAACACCCTGATAATTTAATCACAATTTATTAGGAGGTTCTAATGAAAACACTTAAATGTGTACTCGTTCTTTTTGCTTTCATGGGACTGTTGCTGGTTGGCTGTTCTGATGAACAGCAGTCACCAGTAACCCCCATTGACCAATCTTCACTTCAAAAAGTTATCATTACCAACTTTACGTTTACTCACTTTCCAATTGGTCTAACGGGTGAAGGAACTATAAAATTGGTTGGTGGTAACTGGATTCTCAAGGATGTGGGGGTAATTGAACTTATTACTTCTTCCGACCCACTTGGAGGCGGAACTATGATTCATTATTTGAGTGCGAGAATGGATGCAGTTACCGGTGAGGGTCCCGTACATGGATCGCTTACAATAACTCCTACAGGAAATGCCGAAGGTGGAGTATGGGAAGGTAATTACACAGGTTACAGAAGCAAAATGCCCGGTAGTGATACTTTATTTGTACTCCCAATACATTTAGTCGCCCATGGAAGAGGTGGAACTATTGAAGGAATGCAAATGCAAAGTAATACAACTATTACAGCCTGGGGTACACCACCAGTAGGATGGTATGGTGGAGGTGAGGGTTTCTATAAATCTCATGGGAATTAATGAATCTTACAAGTAAAAATTATGAAGAGAATTGATTCTTCATTAGATGGTTACAAAAAGGTTGTCTGCTTGTCAGACAACCTTGATTAAGATTATTAAAAGGAGGCTTAAAATGAGAAAGTTAGAATACTGGAAATATTGTTTAATCATCGTTTCATTAGTTTTGGTTTCCATTCAAATCCAGGCACAAAATGGATGGACACTGAAGACAACTATACCTACATTAAGAGTAGGTGCTTCTGCCGAAATCATAAATGGGAAAATTTATGTTATGGGTGGAGTAACAACAAACTTTTTACTCTCGGCAGTTAACGAAATGTATGATCCTTTAAGAATTACTTGGGACACTTTAGCTCCAATGGCAACACCTCGTGCTTTTTTTGCTTCTGCAATTGTTAATGATACAATTTACGCCATTGGAGGAGGTTACTCAGGTCCTATAGATAAAGTAGAAGCTTATGATCCTGTAACTGACACCTGGTTGCCAAAAGCAAATTTGCTTAATCCAAGATTTTGTATGAGAGGAGCAGCTGTTGATGGAATAATATATATCGTTGGTGGTAATTATAATGAACATAACTGCCAAGTCTATGATCCTGATTCAAATAAATGGACAGAAAAATCACCGATGCCTTCTGACGGCGGAGGAAATTTATCCTTAACTGTTTATGATGGATTAATATATACATTCGGCGGTTCCTCTAATTCATCATATAATGAACCATGGGAGGCATTGTCAACAGTTTATGAATATAATCCACAAACTGATATTTGGACAAAGAAAAATGATATGCCCTCACCAAGATTTGGTCTTGGAACATATTTGGTTAATGGGAAAATCTATGCAATAGGTGGGAGTCAGTCTAGAAACACTACTTTAGCAACCGTCGAAGTATACGATCCTGTTACTAATACCTGGGAAACTAAACCTGATATGCCTTTTAATTCTTTCGATTTTGCACGCGCAGTAGTTGATAATAAAATTTATGTAATTAGTGGTTCGTCCGATTGGCAAACAAGTGATGGTGCTGTTTGGGAATATGATCCTCCTGTTGTTGATGTTGAGCATGAGTTTATACCTCCAACAAAATTTGTACTTGCACAAAACTATCCAAACCCATTTAATCCAACGACAAAAATAAAATACTCAGTTCCACAAGCATCAAACACAACAATAAAAGTATTTGATGTACTCGGAAATGAAATTGAGACCTTAGTCAATGAGGAAAAACCAGTTGGCACTTACGAGTTAACCTGGAATGCAGCAAACCTGCCAAGCGGAGTTTATTTCTATCAGTTAAAAGCTGGCAGTTTCATTGAGACAAAGAAGATGATTTTATTGAAGTAGTCAGAATATAGAAGTAAGAAGTAAGGGCGAGATGGTATCTCGCCCGAATTAAAGTTTATTGGAGGAATTATGAAAGTTATTTTACAATTTTTGTTTTTCTTTTTGCTGGTAACTCAAATATGTTTTGCGCAAGTTCTGGATGAGACGAAAAATCCAAAACAACCAAATGAGGTTTTACAGTTTGAGGAATCCAAATTTTAATTGGCGGCCCTTGTTTTTCAAAATCAAATTTTATATGGGGGGGGTAATATAAACTTATCTTTTGTTAGTCAATCTGCGGCAAGAAATGGTACCATATTTATATACTAATTGTTACACTTATTCTTCTTGCAACTCTTATTATTTATTAAGAATTTAGCATTAAGATAAAACGGAATATTACTCAAATGAGAGTTCAAGTTCGGTTTTACACATTCCTCTCATTCCTGATTTTAATTTTGCCTCATCAGACAACATCTCAAATTTATATCTCTTTCAAAAAGGGTTGGTATGCAATCCAACCATAAAAAAGAAGTTTCCTGCAAAACTTTGATCCCGGTTTTTAATGCTGCAAGGGAAAAGAACATTGATTTAACTAAATTGCTTATTGGATTACCATATGATCTTATCTACTTATTAAACAAACACGAACGCATAGATTGGAATAATTGGGTTAGGATATATGCGAATGCAAGAAAATATTTTACTCCAACCGAATTTGAACAAATGGGAAGAGACTTCGTTAAAGGTGGTTCTTATGTCGAAGGTGTTTTGTTGGCATTTATTTTGTTTTCCTCAAACAAAATTTCAAGATTTATAACAAAACAACTTTTCAGGATTGGTGATAAGGATTTTAATTGCATTGAACATAGTGTAGAATATAAAGATTTAAATAATGTGATAATTACAGCCCACCTCGATGAGACTCACGACTTCTCACCAGAATTCTTTTATATAACCATAGGTGT
Source organism: uncultured Ignavibacteriales bacterium (assembly GCA_963715745.1). Lineage (GTDB taxonomy): Bacteria > Bacteroidota > Ignavibacteria > Ignavibacteriales > Ignavibacteriaceae > CAWGJF01. The sequence goes on along the minus strand of OY970271.1, from coordinate 2,405,591 downwards.
TTGGAAACAATTTGGTGAGCAAATTGGACACAAGAATTTCAAAGTTGAGGTTAAATGGATTCATCAAGGAGCGATTTTTAATGTTTCATGGAAAAGAGAAAACTTATTCTTTAATATAAAAAAATGGTTTCGCTGGTTATTCAATATAAAAAAGGCTTTATTGGATTTAACTGATTCCCACGAAGAATTATTAAACCAGTACAACAAATTAGAAGAATCAAAAAAGCTGCTGCAAACACAAACCACGCAGCTTAAAACCGCATACGAAATTACTAAATCCATCCGTAGAAGCTCTGATATAAAGGAAACGCTTAAAACAATAACCGAAGCGTTAGTTAAAGATGCTGAGTTTTCATCCGCTCATATAAAATTATTTAAAGATTTTGACGAAACAGAAATTAATCTGAAGGTTCACAGCGGAATTGAAGACGAAATAATTACACCAATTTTTTTGCCGGTAATTATTAATGAAATGGAAATAGGAGAGATTGTTGTTTATCCTCAGGTTGAAAAAGATTATGATGAATGCAATGAGATGTTGAAATATCTTACGCCGATAATAAATATAACTATTCACGACTCACTTGTTTTTAAGAGTGTTGTTGATCACAGGAATAATCTTGAGTTGAAGGTTAAAGAGCGGACAATCGAGTTGGAAGAAGCACAGAAGTACAAAGATAATTTTTTCGCAAATATTTCCCACGAATTCAGAACACCGTTAACATTAATTCTTGAGCCGATAGAACAAATTTTGGAGCTTGCTAAAGTTGATAAGGTAAAAGAGAATGCACGGCTTATAAATAGAAGCGCAAAAAAGCTTAATCGGCTCGTGGAGCAATTGCTCGATATAAGCCGGATCGAAGCAGGGAAGATGAAACTGAAAACGAGTCCTAAAAATATTGTATCCATTATGCGTGATATGGTTCAGTCATTTCAATCTTTTGCAGAACGTAAAGGAATAACTCTGAAATTAATTTATAATGAGGATGAAATAATTGTTTACCTCGATAAGGATAAAATTGATAAAATTTTCAGCAACGTTGTATCGAACGCACTTAAGTTTACTCCACAACGGGGAAATGTAACAATAGAAATTGTTAGAAGACGGGATGTTGTTGAAATCAGTGTTTCTGATACGGGTATGGGAATTCCCGAAAGCGAAACAGAAAAAATATTTGATCGTTTCTACCAGGTAAACTCCGGGATTACAAGAGAGTATCAGGGAACAGGGATCGGTCTGTCTCTTACAAAAGAATTAGTGGAAATACATTCAGGTTCTATTTCTGTTGAAAGTGAAGAAGGTAAAGGTTCCGTCTTTAAAATTGTACTTCCTCTCGGCATGCAGCATTTAAAGCCTGAAGAAATTATAAGCGACATTAACGGTAAAAAAACTGAAGTAGAAATTTATTTCGATTCAGGAATTGAAAGCGAGTCCTTCATTAAAAATGATTCATTTGAATCGCTTCTTGATTCATCGAAACATGTAATCTTGATTGTTGAAGATAATGCAGAGTTAAGAAAATATCTTGTCGGAATTCTAAGTGATGATTACAGAACAATAGAAGCTGTTGACGGAGAAGATGGAATCAATAAAGCGTTCGGATATATTCCTGATTTAATAATTAGTGATGTAATGATGCCTAACATTGACGGATATAAACTTTGTTCGGAACTTAAAAATGACATAAGAACAAGTCACATTCCGATTATTATCCTTACAGCAAAAGCAGCCATTAAAGATAAGGTTGAAGGCTTAACAACAGGTGCAGACGATTATATCCCTAAACCATTTGATTCCGCGCTGTTGAAAATCAGGATAAAAAATCTTTTGGAGCAAAGAGAAAGAATTCAAGAACACTTTAAGAAAATAGGTTTGGCAGATTTACCCGGCAGCCAGGCAGATTCAATTGATAAAAGATTTTTGCAAAAAGTTTACGATTCAATTATAAAAAATATCTCAGATGATTCATTCGGAGTTGAAAAACTTGCTGATGATATAGCTATGCATAGATCATTACTGCATAAAAAAATTACTGCGCTTGTGGGTGTGCCCCCGGTAGATTTAATTAAAAGAATAAGATTAAACACAGCAGCAAAACTTCTAGAAAACAAATCAGGCAACATTTCTGAAATTGCACTCGAAGTCGGATTCCAGAATCCATCTCATTTTTCAGAATGCTTCAAAAAGCAATTTGGTATCTCTCCTTCAAAATATCATTTCAACTTTAGCAACCATTCACATTAGTAAAATTATTTTCCCTCGGTAAAAGACAAACCAGATAGTTTTTTCTACAAATGCGGTAGAAAAATTCTTATTAAGATTCTATCATTGTTTCAAAATTTTCATAAATAAAACAGTTACGCTCACCAAACAAAATTGTGATTAATAAAATGATAAAAACTGGCTCATATACAAATGATGTAGTTCCTTTGAAATTTCAGCTAAGCCAGAATTATCCTAATCCGTTTAAGGAAAAGACAAAGATAAAATATTGCGTGCCCTTTAATGTGAAGGTGACAATAATTGTTATCAACTCAAATGGTGAAGTAGTTGATAAATTAATTGATGCTGAAAAACCGGCCGGAACTTATGAAGTTGAGTTTAATGCCGGCAAGCTTCAACCGGGAATTTATTTCTACCAGATGATCGCCGGTGAATTTTATGAAACCAAGCAGATGGAAATTTAAAAATTATAATAGCTCTAATCTCATTTAAAAAACTTTAATAACTAAACAGGAGATTCAAATGAAAAAGTTAATTACTCTTTCAGTTTTCTTTTTGCTCTTTGTAATAACAATTTTCCCGCAGCGATGGCAGCAGCAGAGAGCAACTTTGCAATCCAACGTTATTGCTTTGACGGAAGTCTGGCAGCTGCAGAGTGCAAATGTTCCATCCAATGTTATCGTAGCACCTTTTTCACCTGTAAACGAAGATGATTGCTGGGCTTCCTGGTCAACAAGTTGGTTAGGTCCAGACTATATAAACGGCTATTGTAGAACAACCAATGGGGGAACAACATGGATATGTGATACTATTCCCGAAACCGAAGGTGGATTGATTTGGTGGATTGATGCACTCGACGCCAACACCGCTTATGCTGCAGTGGAAACCTGGGCATCATCCGGGATGCAGGGAATTTATAAAACTACAGATGGTGGTGCTACCTGGCAAAAACACCCAACAGTTTATACGAGTTCCGATTATGGTCCCGGCTATGTTCATTTTTTTGACAGTGATAACGGAGTTGCTGTAGGTGAAGTAGATCCAAACACTTCCTGCCTGGAAATTTATACAACAACAAATGCTGGAACTGATTGGATTCCGGTTCCTCCTGCAAATATACCTCCATCCATTTCTATGGAGTTTATGCAGCCCGTTGAAGTAGCTGAAGTAGGAGATATTGTATGGGTACCTACAATGACGACCAATGGTCCAAGAATTTATAAATCAACGGATAGGGGATATAATTGGACTCTAATCGAGCAGGCGGGAAATCAGGATTACGTTATGTTCCCGGCATTCCAAAATGAAACAACAGGGATCAGAGTTGTATTTAGATTTTCTCAAAACTACTATAAACTTGAAAAAACCACAGATGGTGGGGAGACATGGACTGAAATACCAGGAGGTCCTTTTGCAGGATGTATTCCTGTAAATGTAAGCTACATTCCTGGAACTGAATCTGGTTATGTAATAACCGGGGATGTAAATGTTAATGGCTATGCCGGCGGCTCAGCCTATACACTTGACGGAGGGAGTACCTGGACGGCACTCGATAATGGAAATTACTGTTATCTTATTTTCATTTCTCCAACTGTCGGTTGGGCTACCTGCTGGACAACGAGCAGCTTCTACAAATATGTTGGTCCGGCGTTACCGGTTGAGCTTACTTCCTTCACAGCATCTGTAAATGGAAGCAGTGTTATTTTGAACTGGACTACTGCAACAGAAATAAATAATCTTGGATTTGAAATTGAAAGAAGCAAAGATGGAGTAGAATTTATAACTGCCGGATTTGTCGAAGGTAATGGGACTGCTACTGAACAGAACACTTACAGTTTTACAGACAGAAATCCAAATACAGGAGTAAACTTCTACCGTCTAAAACAAATTGATTTTAACGGGAGCTATCAATACTCAGACGTAATTGAAACGGAATGGAAGGGCTTAAACACATTCCTGCTTGAACAAAATTATCCTAACCCGTTTAACCCCGCAACCACAATTGGATTTGGAATTAATGAAAAAGTAAATGTTAAGCTAACTGTGTTTAATTCTGTTGGGGAAGAAGTTGCGGTTTTATTGAATGAGGAAAAAGAAGCAGGATATCACCAGGTACAATTGAACGCGGCTAACCTTCCGAGCGGAGTTTATTTCTACAGGATAAGTGCAGGCAATTACAGTGCGGTGAAGAAGATGTTGTTGATGAAATAACAGGTGGGTAAACTTTCGAGGTTTTCATACTGCCTGTTCACTGAAATCCTTGAAGTTTAAAAGACAAAAATTTAGAGATGACATCTTTTTAAAAAGATGTCATCTACATTTATTGAATAAAAATTAGATCAGAAATTAATGAGAACTATACAATGAAAAAACAATTTTACTTTTTTAAAACTCCTTTGATATTTTTACTATTTTTATTCGCATATAATTTGCATGCCCAATGGTCAACTGACCCCATGGTAAATAATCCGATTTGCACAAAACCCAATCAGCAACAAGCACCTCAAATTATCAGCGATAGTGAGGGAGGGGCTATAATTGCCTGGACTGAATTTAATGGAGTTGATTATGATATATATGCGCAAAAAATAGATTCAGAAGGTACGGTGAAATGGATAGAAAATGGAATAGTTATTTGTGATGCTATATATGATCAGATCTCTCTTGATCTTGTAAGTGATGACAATGGAGGGGCAATAATAGTATGGGATGATTACCGTTATGCAGAAAATGGCAATAGTTCAATTTATGCACAAAGAGTTAATTCTAATGGCACACCTCTATGGACTCCTAATGGAGTTTCAATATATATAGGGCCATTGTATGGTTGTTCTCCTAAACTTTGCACTGATGGTGAAGGAGGTGCAATAATAGTTTGGGAAGATTTTAGAATATTTGAAAGTAATATTTACGCACAACGAATTAATTTAAACGGCACGGTGGAATGGACAGAAAATGGAATAACAATTTGCAATGCATTGTATCCGCAGGATTTTCCGGTATTAATTAGCGATGATAATGGCGGGGCAATAATTGTCTGGGAAGATTACCGTTGGGGAAACTGGGACATTTATGCACAAAAGATAAATTCAAATGGAACAGCTTATTGGGTGGAAAACGGAGTAGAAATTAGTGGAGAGGGGTTCGACCAAAGATATCCCAGGATATGCAGTAACGAAAATGGTGGAGCTATGGTAGTCTGTACTGAATACGTAGGTTCGGGTAGTTATGTATGTATGGGGGAATTAAAAGCAAATGGAACAGGTGGAGTAGGGAGAATTTATGATGGTCCGTTTGAGATCGATCAAGAATTCCCGGAAATTAGTAGTGATGGAACTGGATGGGCAATAATAACGTGGGTGGAAGAGGGTTTTTACATCTGTGCACAATATACTGGTTATGCAGATACAATTTGTACATCAGGTTCAGGTTGGAGCCGCCCAAAAATTATCAGTGACGGAAATGGTGGGGCAATAATTACTTGGTCTAATGGAGATATATATTCTCAAAAAATAAATTCAGATGGCATTCAATGGACTGAGAATGGAGTTGCAGTTTGCACCGCGGTTAACAATCAAATTTCGCCTATCCTTACCAGTGATAATAATGGCGGGGCAATAATTACCTGGATAGATTATCGCAGCGGGCAAAGTTATGATATATATGCATCAAGGGTAAATCAAGATGGATTACTTCCCGTTGAGTTAAATTCATTTACTGCTAAAGCCGGTAAAGATAATGTACGTCTTATTTGGAGAACAGAAACTGAAGTAAATAACTACGGTTTTGAAATAGAAAGACAAGTAGGCAATAGGCAATTAACAATAGGCAATGAATACACAATCCGAAATCCAAAATGGGAAAAGATCGGTTTTGTCCAAGGGAATGGAAATACAAACTCACCTAAAGAATATTCCTTTGTTGATGAAAATTTAAATGGTGGGAGCAAATTTCAATACCGGTTAAAGCAAATTGATAACGATGGACAATTTGCATATTCGGATGTAGTGGAAGCAGAAGTTGTACCTGATAAGTATGAATTATCACAAAACTATCCTAATCCTTTTAACCCAAGTACGAAAATAAAATACTCGATTACAGAACCTGGTAAAGTTAAGCTGACTCTCTTTAATCTTTTGGGCGAAGAAGTAACAACTTTGGTTAACGAAGAAAAACCCGCTGGAAATTATTCGATAGATTTTAACGCAGCCAACTTACCAAGCGGTGTTTATTTCTACCAGTTGAGAGTAGGAAATTTTGTTCAATCAAGGAAAATGATTTTGTTAAAATAAAAAGACCGTAAAGAAATTGTAAATACCCTCGTTCACGTAAGCGGGGGTATTTTATTTCATCTAAATTAGCTCTTCCTTCATCTTTTCCAATTCATCCCATCTGTTATAAAGCTTCTTCACTTTTTCATTTGCTTCTGTAACTAAAAATATTTTCATCTTCAGTATCTGCGCACAGTATTTCAAAACCGATATTCTTTAACTCATTCAGATGCTTATCAGAGATACATTCAAAAAATGTGATCGAGCTTTACAGTAATTATTTCTACACAAAAGTGTTGGTTAAAAATTCAAGCTTCGGTATTTCATTGCCGGACTGATAGCAGCTATTGTTATAAGAGGCTCAATAAACCCTATGCGATGGTTAATAGTTGATTCTCACAACTTTACTTCCCTGGATGAGAGAGAAGATCGGCTATCTAACCGTTTTTGTAACAAAATAGCAAGAGATTGTTACATAAAAGACAGCAGGAGCTTCCATAAGCAGCTATATTTAAAGAAAATAATCAACAAAAATTAAATTCAAAGATTAGACCAAAAGATCCAAAAAATGGAAAAAATTTAATTAAGTAAAAGGAGGCTTCATGAAAAATTATAATCAGGCAGTACTAAAAATCGTCTTTTTGCTGATAATGTTTTTCATTTCAATAAATGCGCAATCACTTGAACGTAGAACTCCAACGGAAGGTTATAACGCAACTAATAACAACCAGCCAATGGATATAAACAGCAAAGCAGAAGAGCTTGGAATTACTACCAGACAACTAAATGGAATATTAAATTCAGCAAATCACAATGGGGAAGGAGATCCTTTACCCGATGCAATACAGGAAAGATTTTTTAGCGGGCAAGTAACTGGCGATGAATTTGGTTCTTCGGTTGCATCTGCCGGCGATGTAAACGGAGATGGATACGATGATTTTATTGTGGGCGCACATTTCAATGATACTGGTGGAAGCCATGCCGGAAGGGCATACATTTATTTTGGCGGACCATCAATGGATAATATAGCTGACGTAATAATGACAGGAGAGACAACAAACAATAATTTTGGTACCTCAGTCTCCACAGCCGGTGATGTAAACGGAGATGGATATACGGATGTAATTATAGGTGCTGTGGGTTTCAGTTCTTCAACAGGAAGAGCATATATTTATTTCGGTGGAGCTTCAATGGATAATGTGGCTGACGTAATAATGACAGGAGAGGCAACAACCAATGGTTTTGGTAATTCAGTTTCAACAGCCGGTGATGTAAACGGAGATGGATATACGGATGTAATTATAGGTGCTGTGGGTTTCAGTTCTTCAACAGGAAGAGCATATATTTATTTCGGTGGAGCATCAATGGATAATGTGGCTGACGTAATTATGACAGGAGAGACAGCATCAAATTATTTTGGTGGATCAGTCTCATCAACCGGAGACGTAAACGGGGATGGATACGCCGATGTAATTGTAGGTGCTGCTGGTTACAGTTCTGAAACAGGAAGAGCATATATTTATTTTGGCGGAGCCTCAATGGATAATGTTGCTGATGTAATAATGACGGGAGAAGCAATAGAAAATGTTTTTGGTATTTCAGTCTCCACAGCCGGAGATGTAAACGGAGATGGATACTCCGATGTAATTGTAGGCGCTATTGGTTACAGTTCTTATACAGGACGAGCATATATTTATTTTGGCGGAGCATCAATGGATAATGTGGCTGATGTAATAATGACAGGAGAGGCAGCACCCAATGAATTTGGTTATTCAGTTTCATCTGCAGGAGATGTAAACGGAGATGGCTACTCAGATGTAATTGTAGGTGCTAATAGTTTTAATGATTTTACTGGACGAGCATATGTTTATTTCGGCGGCGAAGCAATGGATAATATCAAAGATGTAATCCTGACCGGTGTTGCTGAATTTTTTGGTTTTGGTTCTTCAGTTGCGTCTGCCGGAGATGTAAATGGAGACGGTTACGATGATTTGATTGTGGGCGTTCCCTATGATGATGCTGGAAGAGCCTATCTTTATACAAACTCTTTGACGGGTACAGATATTCCTGACGAATTCTTAACTGGTGAACATGTTAGTGATCAATTTGGTAGTTCAGTCTCCACAGCCGGGGACGTAAACGGAGATGGATATCCTGATGTGATTATAGGTGCTGATGGTTACAGTTCTAATACAGGACGAGCATATATTTATTTCGGCGGACCATTAATGGATAACGTGGCTGACATAATAATGACAGGAGAGGCAACCAATAATAAATTTGGTTATTCAGTCTCCACAGCCGGAGATGTAAACGGAGATGGATACTCTGATGTAATTGTAGGTGATTACTATAATGATGCCGGAGGAAATAATGCAGGCAGAGCATATATTTATTTCGGCGGACCATCAATGGATAATGTGGCTGACGTAATTATGACAGGAGAAGCATTACAAAATTCTTTTGGTTTTTCAGTTTCCACAGCCGGAGATGTAAACAGGGATGGATACTCTGATGTGATTGTAGGTGCTGCTGGTTACAGTTCTAATACAGGACGAGCATACATTTATTTCGGTGGAGCATCAATGGATAATGTGGCTGACGTAATAATGACAGGAGAGGCAGTAGGTGATAATTTTGGTCATTCAGTCTCCACGGCCGGAGATGTAAACGGAGATGGATACGCTGATGTTATAGTAGGAGCTGTTGGTTACAGTTCTTATACAGGACGAGCATATATCTATTTCGGCGGGTCAGCAATTAATAATGTGGTTGACGTAACAATGACAGGAGAGGCAACAGGAGAATATCTTGGTAAGTCAGTCTCCACAGCCGGCGACGTAAATGGAGATGGATACGCTGATGTAATTGTAGGTGCTTATGGTTACAGTTTATTTACAGGACGAGCATTTATCTACTTCGGCGGAGCATCAATTGATACTTTGGCTGATGTAATATTGACGGGAGAAGCAATACAAAATGGTTTTGGTAATTTAGTCTCCACAGCCGGCGACGTAAATGGAGATGGATACTCTGATGTAATTGTAGGTGCTAGAGGTTACAGTTCTAATACAGGACGAGCATATATTTATTTTGGCGGAGCTTCAATGGATAATGTGGCTGAGGTAATTATGACAGGCGAGGCAACAGACAATTATTTTGGTATTTCAGTCTCCACAGCCGGAGATGTAAACGGAGATGGATACTCTGATGTAATTGTAGGTGCCTATCGTTACAGTTCTACAGGACGAGCATATATTTATCTTTCATCTTCACCACCAATAAAACCACGGATAATGTCAGTAAAAGATGTTCCATTCGATCAGGGTGGATATATGTTTGTGAATTTTGTAAGAAGCGGAATTGATGCCAGGGGTGAGAGTAATATTATAACAGAATACTTAATTGAAATGAGTAACCCGCCGGGAGTTGATGGCTTTAGCTGGTGGCAGGCAGGAACTGTTCAACCGGTTCAAAATCCTCTTTATACTTTTATTGCAAATACTCCAAATGATTCAATGTCAAACAACAGCGGTACTTATTATTTTAGAGTTACAGCAAGAACAGATGATCCAAATCAATATTGGCGTTCAAACATAATGTATGGACATAGTGTTGATAACCTGGCACCGCTGGCACCTGCAGCGTTTTATGCAAACCTAAACGGAAGCGATGTTCATCTTGGATGGGAGCCAAATCTGGAAGAAGATTTTAGAGATTATTACATCTACAGAAGTGATACACCAGTAGCTGATGATTTTACATTACTTACCACAACAACAGATACAACATTTACAGACACTACAACAGTATCGGGAACAGCATATTACTACGTTCAAGCATATGACATACACGATAACGGAAGTGCACTGTCGGGTGATAGTGTAATGGCATTCCTTTCAGCAAACATAAAAGTATATCTTGAAGGACCATATGTTGGTGGACAGATGAGCACATTCTTAAATTCATCGGGGTCTATTCCACTTACACAACCATTCAATACTACTCCGTGGAATTATACAGGCACTGAGACGGTAACAACAGTTCCGGCAAATGTAACGGACTGGATATTAGTGGAGTTAAGAAGTGATGAAACAACAGTTGTAGATAGAAGAGCAGCATTCCTAAAGAATGACGGAACACTTGTAGACTTAGATGGAATAAGTAACATCAAGTTCCCGACAGCAACGACTGGAGATTACTATGTTGTAATCACTCATAGAAATCATTTATCTGTAATGACAGCAACACCAATAACAATATCCTTCAATCCAGTGCTGTTTGATATGCGAACGGATCAAACGAAAGCATACGGAACTAACGCAATGAAAGATTTGGGCGGAGGATATTACGGAACTTACACAGCAGACACAGACGGCAGCGGAACAGTGAATGCTGCAGACAGAAGCAACACCTGGAACCAGAGAAACCTGTCGGGTTATTACGGAACAGACGTAGACTTAAGCGGCACAGTAAACGCAGCAGACAGAAGTTCAGTCTGGAATAACAGAAACCTGAGTACTCAGGTGCCAGCACCTGTTGATGGACCTGTAATAGAAATTGTAAAAGAAAATAATTATTAAAAAATAATACAAGGAGTAAACAACAATGAAAAAACTTACAACCATCGTATTTGCAATATTGCTGTTTACAGGAACATTATTCTCTCAAATAACAGCAGTTCTCACTATCGAAAACCAGCAAGTAGTGGGAAGCGACTTCTTTTTTGACATTTACCTAAGATCAAGTCAAGCTAGTGATAGCATATTCTTAGGTAATTCCGATTACGTGTTAACCTTCGAAAATGGAAATTTTAACTTACCAGTGCTGACATTAGAAGGAGATATTTTTGGTGAGGCATTCTGTACTTTTGTGCCTAGAGTTGCAGCTCAGGCATCAGGTACAAGGACTTTATACACTGGAGTTATTGCTACTGAATTAACTGGTAATCAAATTATAATTAACACAAATGGCCCCAGTGCAAGCAGTCAGAATTATTTTAATAATAGAATTGCAAGAATAGATAACACACCATCAGCACACAGATTAGGCAGGTTTAAAATAAGCGGGATATCCAATCCAAGTGGTTTTATGAATTTGCAATGGGTAACGGGAAGCACACTTGTAGCTTCAATTGATCCAATCACACTTAATGAGAGTCAAATTGTAGTGAATCCGATAAACCCAGGAAATGAACCATTACCAGTAGAGTTGAGTTCATTCACAGGAAATTACAGCAACTCAGCGGTAATGTTAAGCTGGAAAACGAAGACAGAGGTAAACAACTATGGTTTTAATGTTGAAAGAAGAATAAATGAAGGTGACTGGGATAGTATCGCATTCATTGAAGGCCACGGCAATTCAAACTCACCGAAGGAATACAGCTACAGTGATAAGGATATTTTTACAGGTGGAAGCAAGTTTCAGTACAGGTTAAAGCAAATAGATGCAGATGGCAGTTATGAATATTCTGATGTTGTAGAAGTAGAAGTAGTTCCGAATCAGTATGAGTTATCACAAAACTATCCAAACCCGTTTAATCCAAGTACAACAATCAGATTTTCACTTCCAAAACAGACAGAATTAAGAATAAATGTTTACAACATTCTTGGAGAATTAATCGAGACAATAGCGAAAGGAGTGTATGAAGCAGGATACTATAAAGTAAACTTTGATGCGGGTAGTCTCACCAGTGGAATTTACATCTACAGAGTAGAAAGCAGTGATTTTATTGAAACAAAGAAGATGATTTTGATGAAGTAATGATCATCGATGTAGGGACTCAAAATAAATTGAGTGGGGGCTCAATATATTGAGCCCCTGCAAATTAAATGTAAAATTAGAATGTGACACGAATTATGAATTAACCAAAACATATTTTGTCAATAATTGAAATTCTGATTGTAATTATTTACACCTCAACAGTTGTAAAATCAGTATCAGGTATTTCTAAGTTTGTAAATTCTTTTGTAACCGATACATCTGATTCAGGATATTCATATAATGGCATTCGTTCTTCGGTCTCACCAATTGAATAGCCATAAACATCAATGTATTCGTCTTTATTCTCGCCAATTTCTTCTAGCTGGTTCAAATATTCGCTTATCGATTTTGATTCAATAATTATAACCTTCTTCATTTGCTCAATAATCGGGCTGTGAGATCTTGTACTATCATGTTCGAACTCAAGAACTCTTCTTCCGTATCGCGTAATACCAATTACCCTGAATGTGAGACTTTTACCAACTCCGGGGAGATTAAGAACGTTCCTATCTGTTGCAAGGAAGGGAATATTCTCGGCTTTGCGGATTGAATTTATATTTTCTACAATGTTCTCAGCATCTTCGGCAAATTTTTTAGTCAGTTCAATACTGCTTTCTGAAAGATTGCCTATAATTTTTTCTTCTATACTTTCCTGAACTGCCCGTGCATTCGGAGCGAAGTTAAAATAATTTTCCATGTATCCTTTTACAGAAAATGTGTAGTAAGGAAGAACTCCTATATCATTCATTACTTCTCTCAGCTTTAAATTATGTCCTCTTCTTGATGAAGCGGTTGTGAATACATGCTGGTTTGTAACAATCCATCCCGCATTAATTAATTTCTTTACAGCTTCTTCTACTTCAGTAGTAATTTCCATCGGCGATTCAAAATGAGTTTGAATTACAAATTGCTTTATACCTATTCCGGAAGCTTTTTCTTTAAATCTTTTCAAAATGACTGACATATAGTCAGTAATTCTTTGTGGCAGATATGCTGGCAGTCTGGATCCAAGTCTTATTCTTTGAATCTCGGCAAACTTTTTATCTACCGGTCGGTTAATATTTTTTTGTTGTTTTCTTTTTGCCATATTGTAAACAGCATCGAGAATTTGTTCCAGAGATTTATCGGAACTCATAAGTGCATCACCACCGGTTATAAGAATATCTCTCAACTGTGAATCATTTTCAAAATATTCCATTAATCTTTCAAGTCTTTCAGACCATGTTTCATCGGGTTTTAATTTATTAAGATTAAAATTCAGATAACCATTTTGAAAATCATACATACGCTGGCAGGAAGAACATAAACCAGCACAGGCTCTTCCCACGGTATCTGGTATTAAAATAGCGACTTCCGGGTATCTTCTGTGAACATTATGATGTGAAGGGAGAATCCAACCGGCAGCATTTGGTTTTCCCGGTTCAACTTTATCTTCCTTTTCCCATGCGTTAAGGTATCCGAATTCATCAATCAGTTGTCTGCTGTAAACAACATAGTGTCTTATAGCCAGATCAGCACCAACTGCAAAGTAGGGAACACGGACGTGTAATAAGGAAAGGTAATATGGATTAACAAAGAATGGAATTCCCTTCTTCTCTGCTTCGTATAAAATTTTCATTGTATCAGGATCAAGAGAATAACCGAGGAATTCATTAAGTAAATCGGGTGAACGAACAGCAAAACGTAAATGAAATGTACTTTCTTTCCACCATTTCAGAGCAATCTCTAATTTTTTATCTCTGCTTAGCTCAGGATCAAACTTATACTTTGAGTCGTTGATTTCACCATCGTCAATTTTATCAATAATAATATTTAAAATTCTCTCTCTATTTTCTTCTCTAAGCTTTATAATTCTGGGATCCAATCCGGATGGAAACCTGTTCATCCATTCATTAAGCTTTTCCCTGGTATATTCTTTCTTTACTTCTTTCCCCATCAACTGTCTGAAGAGGTGAATCATATCTTCAAAAAAGTCTGGTTTAGCACCACCAGTACCTTTATTTACAGCAAGCCAGAGTAATTTGATCGGGTTACTAACAGCAAGCTGACCGCGGAGATTTAGATCTATAAATTCACGTCCAGCATTGTCTACATAATCGAGAATTCTTATAGCAGCAATATCACTCCATTCCAAAGATTTAAATGAAGTTCCGGTTGAAATTCCTTCTTCGTAATATTTGATAGCATTTGGATTATCTTTAATCAGCTCCAGTATCCAGTTTTTAACACCAACCAGAGCTTCGGTTTCATTTTTAGAACCGTGCATTATTTCTTCAAGCTTTGGATTTTCTTTGAGAAGTGCTTTCAATAAGCGATGAGATTTTACTGTTATAGCGATTTTGTCTAATTCATAAACCTGTGACATTTTGCTCTGCTTTTTCTCTTAATATTATAAGGTAAAGCTGTTGTCCCTTTTATGAATAGTTAGTTGAAAGGGAGATCAATTTTCACAAAATTAAATAAAAACAGAATTAAATGCTTACAAAATTAATTTACTGATTGAAGAACTTTTTTCATAGTAGACTCGAATTGATTCCAGTTTGCTTCAATTCCTTTTTGAAGTTCTTCCCAGGTATTTTTTGGTTCATTCTGTGTTTCATTTAATTCTTGTTTTGCTTTTTCAATTTTCTGTTTTACAACATCAAGCTGCTTTTTAGCTGAATCTTTAAGATCGGATTTTATGTTATCGATTTTATTTTCACTTTCAACTATTTTGTCATCCCATTCTTCAAGCTTATCTGCGAACTTTCTGATATATTCTTTTCTGTCAGTCATTATATTCATCCTTTCGGTTAATAATTAGTGCTTATTACATAATAAGATAATTTTGTTAAAATTCAATTCAGAACAGAATAAAATTAAAGTTATTGCAGCTTTTCTATCCTGCTTGAGAAGTTTAATAATACGAACATATTCCTTAATTTTACCCTTAAAATTAATATCAACTCACATTATCTTTCACTATGGAATTAAGAATTACTGATGAAAAACCGAAATGCTTTTGCGGTGTCTTCGGGATATTCGGCTCACCTTCCGCATCAATTGAAACATATTATGGATTGCATGCTTTACAGCACAGGGGACAGGAAGCCTGCGGAATTGTTACACGTGATTTTAATAAAAATGATAAACCGGTTTTTCACATTCACAAAGGTGAAGGATTAGTTACAGAAGTATTTGAAGATTCTGAAATCTTTAAAAATTATTTAACCGGAACAGCAGCGATAGGTCACAACAGGTATTCAACAACAGGTTCATCTCAATCCAGAAAAAATATTCAGCCGTTTATTGTTAATTACAGGAAAGGTAATCTTGCAATTGCGCATAACGGAAATCTTACCAACGAAAAAGGTTTGAGAGAGGAACTTGTTAATGAAGGTGCAATTTTCCAGACAACAACAGACACTGAAGTGATTTTACATCTTATTGCACGCAGCAGGCTCGATAACCAGGTTGAACAGATAAAAGAAGCTATAAGAAAAATCGAAGGTGCGTACAGTCTTGTATTGTTAACTGATGATAAACTTATCGCAGCCCGCGATCCACATGGTTTCAGACCTTTGGCAATTGGCAAGTTGAACGGATCTTATATCATTTCGTCAGAAAGTTGTGCTTTTGATTTATTATCTGCAGAGTTTATAAGGGAAGTAGAACCGGGTGAGATTGTTGTAATTGATGATGAGGTTCTTGAATCAAAGGAAATTAAATCCTACAGAATTTTTGAAGATAAATCTGAAAAAAAACATTGCGTGTTTGAATACATCTATTTTTCACGTCCGGATAGTTTTATATTTGGACACAATGTTGATAAGATGAGAAGAAGATTGGGAAAAGTATTAGCGCGTAACCATCCGGTATATAATGAAGACAGTGAAAAGGTGATTGTAATAAGTGTTCCGGACAGTTCAAACACAACAGCTTTAGGATACCAGACCGAATTGGAAAAAGTTGGAGTTGACTGCAAGCTTGAAATTGGATTAATAAGAAGCCACTATATTGGAAGAACATTTATTCAGCCGGGACAAAAGAACAGAGAGATTGGTGTAAGGATAAAATTTAATACGGTGAAAGGTGTACTTGAAGGAAGAACTGTAGTTATTGTTGATGATTCAATTGTAAGAGGAACAACTTCGAAACAGCTTGTAAAATTAATAAGAGATGCCAATCCAAAATCCATTCACTTCCGCGTTTCTTCACCGCCAATCACTCATCCCTGTTATTATGGAATGGATTTCCCAAACAAGGATGAACTGATTGCACAGCAGTTTAACTCGAATATTAACCAGATTGCAAAATATCTTGGTGTTGATAGTCTCGAATATCTAACAATAGATGAAATGCTTGAAGCAGTTTCAGAAGCAGGTGAAGATAATTTCTGTCACGCTTGCTTTTCCGGTAAATATCCAATTCCTATAGATGTAAATTTTAAAAAGGAAATCTATGAAGTTTAAGCTGCCCGGTTTCTTTTTATTACTGGTTCTGTTTATCCCATCTGTGATGGCGCAAAAAACCTACTTCATTAAGTACAAAAATTCTGTTTCTAAAAATGAAATAGAATCGAAAGTCCGTAGCAATTCATTTCTTCCTGCCAATGCTAATTTCAGCATAAATGCTAATGTAAATTCTGTAAATCATCTTGCAAAAGGTTTGGCAAAAGATGATGATGTACTTGGAAGAATAATCAAAATAAATTTTGATAAGGATATTAACGAGACTTCATTTTTGAGTTTAAAAAATATTGACCCATCAATTGAATACATTCAAAAGGCAAATACATACAAGATGGATTTTATCCCGAATGATAGCCTTGTTGGTCAGCAATGGGCATTGAATAAAATTCAGGCATTTAATGCATGGGATGTTACGGCAGAATCGGACACAGTACTACTTGCAATTATAGATACGGGAATTGAATTTTTTCATCCTGACTTGAAAAATAAAATTTACTACAATCCGGGTGAAGCAGGGGAGAAAAGCAATAACGGAATTGATGATGACAACAATGGTTTTGTCGATGATTATATGGGATGGGATTTTGTTGATAGAGTAGGATTTCCTTTTGACACAACAGGTGGCGACGAACTTTACTGGGATAATTATCCCTATGATCCTAAACGTGGGAATTTTGGATACCATGGTACACTTGTGGCGGGTATTGCAGGTGCGGAAATAAATAATTCAATAGGTATTGCAGGAGTAGCTCCAAATATTAAAATATTGAATATTAGGTCATTTGATAACCTTGGCAGCGGTGAAGAAGATGATGCCGCTGCAGCTATTTTATATGCTGTGCAAATGGGAGCTAAAGTTATTAATATGAGCTGGGGTGATAATTCGTTTTCCTATGTTTTAAGGGATGTAATTCGTTATGCATATTCAAAAAATGTTGTGCTTGTAGGTAGTGCAGGTAATTCAGGGTCTCCTGATCCCCATTATCCTTCTGGTTATTTGGAGGTAATTTGTGTTGGTAACTCAACAATGGAAGATTATGTGGCGGGTACTTCTAATTTTGGTTCGACACTGGATCTGATGGCGCCTGGTAGTTCAATAATTTCAACTGATATGGGAGGCAAGTACAGATTAGCTTCAGGAACATCTGCAGCAACTCCTCATGTAACCGCAACAGCGGCTTTAATTCTTTCAATGCAAAATTTTACAAATGAAGAAGTAAAACAGATAATTAAATCTACTACGGATGATATAGAAGAACCGGGCTGGGATCTTAGAAGCGGGGCGGGGAGGTTAAATACTTATAAAGCTGTTACAACTTTAGCTCCTTCAGTAATTAAATTTAATAACCCCTACCAGGATTATTCAACTTTTGAAGACCAATTAACAATTAATGCTTCTGTTTTATCTGCATTATTTACTTCTTTTAGTTTATTTGTTGGTGAAGGATTTAATCCAGAAACCTGGACAACTTTGATCCCAAACAGTACTCTACAGTTTTCTAACGAAGATATTTATCATTTAGACCTTACTTCAATGCCTGATAGTGTTTATTGTTTAAGATTGGTAGTAAACTTAACAAACGGACGTACATTAGAAGAGAGAGTAAATTTTCATGTTATCAGGACACCTCCTAAAGTGATTGAAATTGCAAATGGTCCACTTTACTATGGAGATCGATCGACAATCGCAGGTGAATTTTACACAGACCAGGTATGTGT
Organism: uncultured Ignavibacteriales bacterium; assembly: GCA_963715745.1. Taxonomy (GTDB): domain Bacteria; phylum Bacteroidota; class Ignavibacteria; order Ignavibacteriales; family Ignavibacteriaceae; genus CAWGJF01. The sequence continues at coordinate 2,387,163 of OY970271.1, read as the reverse complement.
AATGAGAATGTATTATCGAAAATCTGGTGAAACAAATTTTAATTTTGTAACTCTTGATGGCTTTAATACAAATAACCAGTTTATAAAACAGGAACATTGGGGATTTATTCCCAAGGAAATTGTACAGCCAAACACACTTTATGAAATTTACTTTGAAGCAGAAAATTTAGTTGGTTTGAAAACCACTGTTTTGGATACCCTAAACAACCTGGACTACTATCAATTCATGACTGATAAACCTCCATCTGTTTCCACATATGATGAGAGATTGTTTGCACTTCCCAAAGGAACTTTGAGATCATTTCCGGTTAGTTTTTTATCAAGTAATAATAATGAAGTCTTATTTCAAACATTTTATGAAACTTCAGATTATTATTATGGTTTATATAAATATGAGAATAACAATTTTGTCAAAATTGATTCTATATATAATAAGTATCCAAAATTATTTGGCGACTTTAATAATAACGGATTGAAAGATTTGATCAGCACTTCACGTCTGAATATAATAATTGACGAACAATATGCTGTTAACTCATTTGATTCGCTTGTAACTAGGTACGCAGATACTGATTCTAATAATGCAATAATTGCTGATGATCTTGATTCTAATGGAGATTATGAATTGATTACACTAACTGCAGGCAATAGAATAGTAGAATGGAAGATTAATTCAGATCTTACAATTTCAGATCCTAAGACTTTATATATTCAAGCTGATACATCAGACAGGGAGCCGGGATATGTGTTCAGTAATTATCCTTCAACTAATATGGAAGTTGCAGATATTGATAATGATGGTAATAAAGAAATATGGTTTCTTGATGATGATGGAGATTTAAAAAGTTTTATTGTGCAACCATCGGGGCAAATTACAAGAGGAAATAGTTTTGTTACATATGGTTTAATAACCAGAAATCCAAATATTTTTTCAATAGGGGATTATGACGGTGATGGAATAAAAGATTTTGCAGTTTTGTATCAAACTAATTCAGTAGCTCCTACATTTCTTCTACTTATTTTCACTTATCGGAATAATAATTTTGAAATTATTACACAAAAAGTTTTCCTGGATCAGGCAGATGAATTTATTGGATTTTCTTTTAGTGAAGCATATCAATCAATTAAATTTGTTGATGTTGATTTCGACGGAATAGATGAATTAATTATAAATATTTTTCCATATGCCTATATTCTTGATCATGATATAGCTGGCGACAAATTTATTTTCTACGCAGCCGGGGTTAATACTGATGGAATATTTGCAAGCGATATAAATAGTAATGGTAAAGTTGATGTAGCTTTACAGTTTAGTGATGGTTATAAATTTTTTGAATTTGGTCCGCCAATTCGTCCGGAAATTCCAACGGTATTATCTGCATTTAGTAATTCATCATTACAAGCCGAATTAAGTTGGATACAGAGAACTAACAAGTATTATATTTATCGGGGCAGCGAATATAATAATCTCCAACTTTATGATTCAGTATTTACAGATTCTTACATAGATTATAACGTATCAGAATTGAGTACATATCATTATGCAATACAGGCGTATGATCAATTTATGCTGGAACCTTATTCCATACTGACATCTCCTGTTGAAGTTTATATCCATAATCCAGCAACTGTTGATTCTATTATTGTAAATTCGAATAGAAACATCCTTGTAACATTTACAGAACAAATGAATAATACTATAGAAAACCTGGAAGGATTTGAAGTATTGAATGTTGGTTATCCTAACTCAATATCTCCGGCCAGTCAGTACTCATATTTACTTTCATTTAGTAATAATTTGCCTGAAGGTACAAACCAGCTTGTAATAAAAAATATACATGATAAATACGGATCACCAATTGCTATAGATACAGTTTCATTCGAGGTAATTCCTGCACAGAATCCTACTCAATTTTTTATTTCCTCATTTGCAATTCTAAATGCTTACGAAATAAAAATTGCATTTAATTATGAAGTCGATGAAGCAACAGCCACTGATCCTGACAATTATATCTTTACACCGGTTAACAAAGTTAGTTCTGTCAGAATTGATGGAAATGATAGTAAAATTGTGTATCTCAATCTAAAGGGACACAATCCGGTTGGTTCAATTGGCAGAGAATATGTTCTCCAGTTAAAAAATGTTAGGTCATCCTCACAATCCGGAAATTTATTAATTAATGAGGGTGCCGGCAGTTATATAGTTCTTTCAACCTACGCAAAAGATTTATCAGATATCTATGTTTATCCGAATCCCGCTTCGGTTTCAACCGGGAACGGAACTGCCATTTTTGCAAATTTACCTCAGCGGGTTAAGATTACGATCTGGTCCCTGAACGGTAAAAAGATTAGAGAACTCTTGGAAGATAATGGTGATGGGGGTATAACTTTCGATCTTAAAGATGAAAGAGGAGAGTTCCTGCCTAGTGGAGTATATGTTTACAGGGCTGTGATGCTTGATAGTCAGGATAAAGAAGGTCAGGAAAAAATAGGAAAATTTGCGGTTGTCCGCTAAAGAGAAATGAAAAAAGAATTTTTCTATCTTTCCAACTTACTGAGCTTACTAAGGATGTTACTTGCAATTCCTTTCTGGATATTAATTTCTGAAAGTAAATTTTTTGATAACAGGATTCTGATTGGATCGTTATGCCTGTTTGCTGCCTTAACCGATATAGCTGATGGATTTGTTGCAAGAAAATTGAACCAGGTTAGTGAATTTGGAAAAATTATTGATCCGCTGGCGGACAAGGTTTGTGTAGGTATATTAATTTTAAGACTATTTTTGATAAACCAGATACCGTTGTATTACCTTGTAATAATTCTCGGTCGTGATTTATTAATTTTACTTGGTGGTATTTTTACTTCAAAGAAACTTAAAATGGTAATTCCGTCAAATGTGATTGGTAAAGCAACAGTAATTACAATTTCTCTTGTTCTGCTATTTATAGTTTTTGGAATGGATAAATCTAGTTTTCTTTTTCTGGGATTTTTATATATAAGCATTCTACTTTCATTTTTATCTCTCATTTCGTATGCTGTTACCGCTTATAAATTAATTAAGTTACAAAATGAACCTGTTTAAAAACGTAAATATTGATAAGTTAAAAACCGGTCTCTCAAAAACCAGGAATAAAATATTTAATTCCATTCAGGAGACATTTTCGGGTAAAGCTGTGCTCGATGAAACTTCAATTGATAGTCTTGAGGAGATATTGATATCATCTGATATTGGCTTTGATATCAGTGAACAAATAATTCTGAATGTGAGAAAGAAATTGAAAAGTGAATCAGACAGATCTGGAACCGCAGTAATTAATATTGTTCACAAAGAACTGGAAGAAATTTTAAACAATAACTCAAATGGAAATAACTTTTCTACAATTAACAAGAAACCTTATGTTATCCTGGTTATCGGTGTGAACGGTGTTGGCAAGACGACTACAATTGGAAAGCTGGCTTATAATTTTAAGCAGGGAGGTGCAAAGGTATTGGTTGGTGCGGCGGATACATTCAGAGCTGCCGCTGGTGAACAACTTGATATCTGGGCTAACCGGGCTAAGGCAGATATTGTTCAAAAACCGGCAGGTTCGGATCCTTCTTCAGTTGCTTTTGAAGCAGTTGACAAAGCTGTGAAAGAAAATTATGATGTGGTATTGATTGATACAGCCGGAAGGCTACACAATAAAGTTAACCTGATGAACGAACTCGGCAAAATAAAGAAAGCTATTGCTAAAGTGCTCCCGGATGCTCCGCACGATACTTTTTTAATTCTGGACGGAACAGTTGGACAAAATGCTAATTACCAGGCTACGGAATTTTCAAAAGTAACAAATGTCTCAGGTCTTATAATTACCAAGTTAGATGGTACAGCTAAAGGCGGATCAGTAATTCAGATATGTGCAACACAAAATATTCCCGTAAAATACATTGGTGTTGGTGAACAGTTAGATGATCTTCAAACTTTTGATACTAAATTATTTATTGAAGCTTTATTATCCAATTAAAAATGCTATTCAGGAAACCCAGACATAGAGTTTTTGATTACACACCAAGATTTTATAAACCGGAAAAAGATGAACAGGAACGAAAAAAAAGAAAACTTGGCTTCAGAAGAAACAGTATTAAGAAAAGACAAAAAAGAAGTCCTATAATTTGGGGGATAATGATTGTGCTGGTGATTATTGTTTACTTAAAACTGATCGGCAGCTTTTAAAATATTAGTTTACATAATATAGATTATCGGACAAATATTCTTTTCATTCAACTGACAATTTGAATTTATCTATTTTATCATCACTTCCAAAAACTATCAATACTTCTCCTCGTTTAAGCTTAGTTGTAGGATTCGGTGCACTGATTTCCGGATCTTTCTTTGTTTCTGAATAAATTTCTGCTGGCTGTTTAATCATCAGTACTTCCACACCAAAAGTATTTCTTAATTTTAGTTCTGAGAGTGTTTTACCAATAAACTTGTTTGGCACTTCATATTCAATGATTGAGTATCCAGGAGCTATAGTTGTTGGAGTTGACTTATCAATTGTCTTAAGTTCTTTTGCCAATCCTGTAGCAAGATTAGCTTTAAGACTTTCCCGGTTATAAACTGATATCACATTTTGCCGGCTTAAAGATCCAAGGATATTGTTATTATCATTTGAATCGATTACAGGAAATTGGTCAAGATTCCATTTACCAAATAGGTTCAATACATAATCCAGGTCATCATCCTGAGAAAGCGTAATGATTTGTGGATTTGCCACATCCCGTGCCACCAAAACATCCTTTACCAGTTCATATTCTGTCATAATTGGTCTCATTTCAGTCTCTGAAATTATACCAGAAACATTTCCTGATTGATTGACAGTATAAAAGACATTGCTCTGACTTTCTAAAAGTCTGCCCATAACTTGTGGTAATGGAGTTTCTTCCGGAATCAGATCGATTTTATCTAAAGTAATATCCTTAACTCTTATAGATTTCAATATATTAGATTCTCTTCCTTCAATTATTTTAAAGCCTTCAGCTTCCAGATGTTTTACATGAACTGATCCGCGTAATGATACCTGAACAATCATTGTACTTATAATTACTGCAAGCATTAAAGGAAGAATAAATGAATAGTTTTGAGTCATTTCAAATATTATCAAAATAGCTGATATAGGAATTGTATTGATTCCTCCAAGCATTGCTCCCATACCAACAAGGATTAATGTGACCGGATCAAGACCTAAATTCCAGAATGAATTTCCTGCAAAAGCAAATAAGTATCCAATACAGGCTCCCATAAATAAAGATGGAGCAAAAGTACCACCAAATCCACCCGATTGAATAACAAGAGGTACAAGAATAAATTTCAGGACAAATAAGGTAAGTACAATCTGCCAGCTTAAATTAGTTGCAAGAATTTCATTGATTGCCTTATAACCGATACCGAAAATCTCTTTATAAAAATATCCACTAACACCGACTAACAAACCAACAAGAATCATTGCCAGCCACTGAGGAAATCTGGAAGGATAAATTTTCTTTACAAATAAATTATTTATATAACCTGAGTATCGAATGAAAATTAAAGATATAAACCCGGCTAATATGCCGAGCAGTATATAAATATACAAATAGGAATAATTTGTTATTCCAAGAGTGTGAAATACAAATATGGATTCGTTGCCCAAAAATATTCTTGAGATTGCACTTGCAGTAACAGAAGCAAGAATTAATGAAGAAAAAGTTGGTGAATGAAAATCATTCAGAAGAACTATTTCAAGAGCAAAGAAAACGCCACCGAGAGGAGTGTTGAATATTGCGGCTATTGCAGCACCAGCTCCGGCAGCAGTAAATATTCTTCTTCTTTCATCCGTAAGACTGAATAGCCTGCCGAGTTTACTTGCTACTCCCCCTCCGAGTTGTGCTGCGGGTCCCTCTGGTCCGACAGTACCTCCTGAACCAATACAAATTACAGGTGCAATGAAATGAAACAAAGTAGTTCTGAATGAAATAAATCCTCCTCTGAGAGCAACAGATTTAATCACTTCAGAAACACCTTTTTTCTTAGCAATTTCAGGTTTAAATAGAATCATCAAGGCTTGGATTAACATTCCGAGAGCAGGAATAACAATTACAGCTGCTGTTCCAAAAAAGAATAATCCGCTGGTGGTCTGTTTAAAAGAAAAGATCATTAAAAAATTCAATCGCATCATGAAATAATACGGAAGTCAATCCGGCAGCTGCGCCGATCACTATTGAGAAAAAAGTAAATGTTGTGTAATCCGGAAGAGATACTTTAGAGAGACGTTTTTGTAAAGATCTCCGGGCAGCCCTGGATCTGATAATGAGATTTGTGAGCAGCTTTTTATTTTTGCTCATTATTGATTTATCATCTAGTCATTATATTTGAAAAAGCCTTCTCCGGATTTTCTCCCCAGTTTTTTTGCAGCTACCATTTTTTTAAGCAAAGGACAAGGTCGGTATTTAGAATCATTATAACCATTGTACAGAACCTGCATAATTGCCAGGCAAACATCCAAACCAATAAAATCAGCTAACGTTAGCGGTCCCATAGGATGATTCATTCCAAGTTTCATAACTGTATCAATATCCTCGGCTGAAGCTACTCCTTCCATCAGAGCAAAAACTGCCTCATTAATCATTGGCATTAAGATTCTGTTTGATATAAAACCAGGATAATCAAAAACTTCTACCGGAACTTTATCCAGCTTTGAAGTTAAATCACGAATTGTAGAATATGTATCATCACTAGTAGAGTATCCGCGAATAATCTCAACCAATTTCATTACTGGTACCGGATTCATAAAATGCATTCCAATAAATTTATCGGGGCGATTTTCTGCAGACAATTCAGTAATTGAGATTGAAGAAGTGTTGCTGGCAAAAATAGAATCAGGTTTTAGTAATTTGTTTAACTGATTGAAAATATTAAGCTTGGCTTCCTTGTTTTCATAAATTGCTTCTATAACTAAATCAACATCCTTAGGAGTATTTTCAATTCCTACAATTGGATTAATCCTGGATAACGTCGCTTTTTTATCCTCTTCACTTATTAAAGATTTCTTTACCTGGCGATCTAAATTTTTAGTTATTGTTGATATTGCTTTCTGAGCTAACTCATCTTTTAGTTCAACTAAGTTAACCTCAAATCCTTTTAGGGCGAAAACATGAGATATTCCGTTTCCCATTGTGCCTCCACCAACAACTGCAATCGATTTAATTTCCATTAATCTTACTCCCCTCTTTAATTATAATTTTTAACAATTAATGCAGAAGCTTCTCCCCCTCCAATGCAAAGTGAAGCAAGTCCGTATTTTGAATTTCTCTTTTTCATTTCATAAATAAGTGTCGTAAGGATTCTGGCTCCACTTGCTCCAATTGGATGACCTAGAGCAACGGCACCGCCGTTAACATTTACATTATTGCCATTCAGTCCAAGTAATTTATTAACTGCTAATGAAACTACAGCGAAAGCCTCGTTTATCTCAAATAAATCAATATCATGTAAAGAGAGACCGCTTTTCTTAATTACTTTAGTAATTGCATCTGCAGGTGCTGTTGTAAATTCTATCGGTGCTTTCGCTGATGATGATTGTGCTACTATTTCAACAAGTGGTTTTAAACCAAGTTCCTTTGCTTTTTTTTCACTCATTACAAGCAGGGCTGAAGCACCATCATTAATACTGGATGCATTAGCAGCTGTAACAACTCCATCTTTTGAAAAAACTGGTTTTAGATTTGGAACTTTGTCAAAATTTACTTTTTTAGGCTCTTCATCCTCTGAAACAATAATTTCTTCTTTCCTGGTTTTTATTTTAACATCAACAATTTCATCCTTAAACTTTCCTGATTTCTGAGCTTCAATAGCTTTTTTGTAAGAATTAATAGCAAATTCATCAAGTTCTTTCCTGCTAAAGTTAAAATCCTTTGCACAAGATTCAGCACAGCTCCCCATATGAATATTGTTGTAAACATCCCACAAGCCGTCTTTAATCATTGAGTCAACAAGCTCGCCATTCCCTAATCTGTAACCTGATCTTGCATTATCTAATAAATAGGGCGCATTGCTCATACTTTCCTGACCGCCGGCAATTATTATTTCAGAATCTCCGGCAAGAATTGCTTGTTGAGCTAGCATCACAGCTTTAAGTCCGCTACCACACATTTTATTAATTGTCATACATTCAGTTTTATCCGGAAGACCCGCGTAAATTGCAGCTTGTCTTGCGGGTGCCTGACCCTGCCCAGCAGTTAAAACACACCCCATGATTACTTCATTAACTAAATTCGGATCAATTCCGGATTCATCGACAATTGCTTTAATTGCAATGCTTCCTAGTTTCCCTGCTGATAAGCTTGAAAGCGATCCCGATAAAGATCCGATTGGCGTTCTTTTTGCATTTGTAATAACAACTTTTTCCATAATTAATACCTGTTAAATTCTTATGTTTTTATTATCGTAAAGTTAAGGAAATTAAAAAAAAGAATCATTTTTTACGTAAATAATAGTTTAGCTAAGAGATGCTTTTATGAAGTGATTGCAGATATTTCAAAAATAAGATTGGCAGAAAGTAAATTCTGATTAACATTATTTTTCACAATGGTTGACAGCCTGTCTATATTTTTCACTGCTTCAGTTAAATTAACATCAGGGAATCGGCTGTTAAACTTCTCCAGCGTTTCTTCATAATCTTCATAAAAAAATACTTTTGCGCCCGATCTGTATTTATACAAATCATTCAGCCAGGTTAATATCATCTTAACAATAATTTGAATATTTTCTGGTTTTTGATCTGAAAAAATTGAGTTAAGTTCATCAATCGCTGAATTATATCTCTTTCCGAAAGAATAACGCAATACAGAAATAGTTTTTTCTTTCAATCTATAAAAATCAAGATCTGTTAATGCCATTGCGCTCAATACTGATCCTCCCGAAAACGGTGCAACTGCTTCAGCTAATTCTTTTGATTGATTAAATTTTTCACAGAGTATAGATACTATATCTTTTTCTGATAAGGGATCAAAAATAATTTTCCAGCACCTAGATAGTATAGTTTCTCTTAACCTTGAAGGGTATGCAGTAGTCAAAATAAAAATAACGTTATCAGGTGGTTCTTCGAGATTTTTTAATAAAGCATTTTGTGCTTCTTCGTTCATAAGGTGAGCCTGCGAAATTAATATTACCCTGTATTTTAAGTCAGTATAATCCAGTGAAATAAATTTTTTTATATCTCTGATACTGCTGATTTTGATATTGTTTGCTTTTGGAATATCTATTTTATAAAAATGATTTTGACTTTTTATTTGTAACTCCTGCTGTAACAATTCAACTTCTTCGTTGCTTAATTTTTCTGTTGGACCGCTCGATTCAGTTTCATTTTTACCACGTGGAAGTGGAATTATATACTTAAGATAAGGTTCAGCAAACTGACTAATTTTGGATGAAACTAAATTATTTGGATTTACGGAATCAAAGTTAACAGATTGTGAAAATTTTATTGCAGCGTTTTCTTTACCAACACCATCAGCGCCTGTGAAAATTAAAGCATGCGGAATTTTAGAAGAGTTTATAAACTGGGTAAGAATATTCTTTGCTTTGGATTGTCCGATTATTTCATTTAGAAAATCATTCATAAAAAAGGCGCTGTATATAAGCGCCTGAAAGATTAAAGTTCATCTTCGTTGTAAAAGAAATCTTCATCGGAAGGATAATCAGGCCAGATGTCCTCAATATTTTCATAAGGTTCATCGGAGTCTTCAAGTTCCTTAAGATTTTCTATAACTTCATATGGAGCGCCAATCCTGTCAGCATATTCAATTAATTCATCTTTGGTTGCCGGCCAGGGAGCGTCATCCAGGTATGCAGCAAGTTCAACTGTCCAAATCATTAACCCTCACCTCAATGTGCTTCAGCTAAGTGTTCTTCCTTTTTTAACTCGAAAAAATTTACATCATCAAAGAAGAAATCAACAGGATTTAATCTTGTACCATTGTGATGTACTTCGTAATGAAGATGCGGACCGGAGGATAAACCAGAATTTCCGGACTTTGCAATTAAATCTCCACGCGAAACTGTCTGCCCCCTTTTTACAAGTGCTTTTGATAGGTGCGCAAATACAGTTTCATATCCAAATCCGTGATTGATTTCAACTACCAAACCGTATCCACCTCGTCTTCCAACAAACTCAACTTTCCCGTCACCAGGAGCCCACACCGGAGTACCTCTATCAACTACTATATCAATTCCATAGTGTGGTCTGTAAACTTTCAAAATCGGGTGTAATCTCATACCAAAACTATTATATTCAAAAGTACCATCTGCTGGTTTAATAGCCGGTAAGTGTTTAAATAGTTTTTCGTTCTCTGCAAATTTATTTTCAATATTTTTATACTGTTCTTTTTCAAATTCAAATTTTCTTGTCATTTCATCAATATTATTCAAAGCATTTGCTAAATCAAAATCATCTTTGCTATTCAGCATTTTATTAAAAAGGTCATCATCAAAATTTCCACCAACGCCGACCAATCTTTCATCCTCAGAAATTGGTTCCATATTAACAACAATTCTTAACTGATCATTCAACTTAATCAGGCTATCCAGATTGCTCTTTAAACTATTATAGTTTCCGGCAACTTCAATTAATTTTGATTTTAATAACCTGTTTTGATTCTTTAAAGATGAAACACTACTATAAGAATCAGTCAAAGAAGAAATTAAGAAGTAACTGCCAAGAATGATAGCAGAAAGAAGTATTGTTGAACCAGAAAGAAAAACGAAAAATTTAGCCCAAAATTTTTTTATTTCCACGAATTTGAGCTTCGAATTAGAGTAATAGTAGAATTTTTTCATAGTCAGGTGCGCAAAGTTAACCAAATCACCCTATTCTGTCAAGGGTTGTTAATTAGGGATTACTCGAAGTCATGTTCGAAGTAATCGGTTGAGCGTTTATTACCGCTTTCCTTATTTTTTAATCTGTTTCCCAGCCTTTCCTGCAGAATTTTAGCTGCATCGTGTCCATAATGTTTCAGCAAATAATTAAGGCTGATAACTTCGGAAATTACGGTAATGTTTTTTCCGGGGATAATTGGTAGTTTGATGTAAGGAAGTTCAACACCTGAAATGGTAACCGTGGCTTCATCTAATCCAGTCCTTGTATAATGCGATTTTTCGTCCCAAATTTCCAATTCTACAACAATTTCAAGTCTCTTCTGGTATCTTATAGCACGGATCCCAAACATTCTTTCTACATCAATTATCCCTAAACCGCGAATTTCCATAAAATGTTTAGCAATATCCGTACCTGAACCCATTAATATTCCTTCCCCCTTTTTTGTTAGAATAATTACGTCATCCGCAACTAATCGGTGCCCTCTTTCTACAAGATCTAAGGCAACTTCGCTCTTTCCTATCCCTGATTTACCGATAAAAAGTATTCCTGCCCCATAAACATCAACAAAAGAGCCATGAATTGTAATTCTTTGTGAAAACTGGTCATCCAGAAAATCCGAAATTAAATAGACCAATTTTGTAGTAGAATATGGAGTAGAAAAAATAGGAATATTATTTTTTTCAGCACAACTGAGTAGAAGAGGATCAGGCTTATTATTATCTGTTAAAATTATACAGGGGATTTCAAAAGTGAATATATTCTCAAGTGATTTGATTTTTTGTTCTTCAGTTAGTTGAGAAAGATATCTTACTTCAGTGTTTCCAAAAATCTGAACTCTGCTGAATGAAAATAAATCAACAAACCCGGCTAAAGCTAAACCGGGTCTGTGAAGATTTTGTTCATAAATTTTTTGACTTAAATCAGTTTCTGATGTTTCAAGATTAAGCTTTCCAATATTTTTGGCATGTTCATAAAAAAACTCTACTGTAATAAAATCTTTTCTTGTTACCGATTTTTCTGATATGTGAATCATCTTTGCCTGACTGCATTTCTTTTAGTTTTAAGTTTTTTTAACTGACGAGATAATTTTTCCACCGAAGCACTAATTGATTTTTCAAATTCATCAGAATGTTCGGTCGCAACAAAAGTCTGACCGGGAACATGTAAAGTTATTTCAGAAATTTTAATACTGTCTTTGGTATTTTGAAAACTAAGGATTACATCAGCACTTAAGATATCATCATTAAATTTTTTCAAAGAATTTACTTCAGCATTAATAAAATCTTTTAGAGTATCTCTGGCTTTAAACTTACGTGCCGTTATCGTGATATTCATTAGTACCTCCGATTAAGATTTTGGATGTGATTTTTTGTAAGCTTTTTTTAACCGCTCTATGCTTACATGAGTATAAATTTGAGTTGTTGATAAATTTTCGTGCCCCAATATTTCTTTAACTGCTCTTAAGTCTGCACCGTTATCCAGCATATGAGTAGCTGAACTATGCCGCAGAATATGGGGGCTTTTCTTTTTAATATCAGTTACTTTGGATAAATATTTATTTACAATTCTGTAAATGTATTTCTGGTAAATTTTTATTCCGCCTGGTGTACGAAGTAAATAATCGTTTCCGGATTTATATGTCTGGGAATCTATATATTCTTTCAAAACAGGAATTGATTTACTACCAATAGGAATTATCCTGGTTTTACTTCCCTTCCCTGTTATCCGCAATGATTTTTGAGTTAGGTTAACATTATTTAGGGTTAATGTACAAACTTCACTTACACGTAGTGAACAACCGTAAAGCAATTCGAAAATACATTTTACTAATAAATGATTCTCATCTTCTAAATCGGCAATTTTAAATATTTTCTCAATACTCTGAACTGATGTTACCTCAGGTAGATTTTTTGCGGCTTTAGGGTTATGTAAATAACCTGCCGGATTATTTTCTATTAATTCATTCCTGAAACCATAATTAAACATACCACGGAGCGAAGCCAGTTTTCTTGAAATTGATTTCTTCGAATTACCGTTTTCACTCAGTCTTGATAAAAATGTTTTTATAAACTTCTCTGTAATTTTAGACGAATCTAACCTGTTATTTTCTTCACAAAAAGTAATGAATGAATCAAGATCTGTTTGATAAGATTTAATTGTATTTGGGGAATATCTTCTTACCCCTCGTGCAAATTCAATAAAGGACTGAGCAAGTTCTTTTATGTGCATATATTATTAATTTTATCTATTCACATTAAATGTTGGAATACAATAAATACACCAAAAAAATATTGTCAAAAATAAATTCATCGTCTCTTGCTACCCCTTAATAAAAGAAATTTATTCCTATTAAGCAACTTATTTTCCATCAATTTCATTTTTCTTTTTTTTGTTGTATTTGTGTCATCGTAACCAATAAGATGCAATATTCCGTGAATTACAAGTCTGCAAATCTCTTCTTTTACTGAAACCTTGTATTTTTTCGCATTTTCCAAAGCATCATCAATTGAAATTAGCATTTCTCCATCAAGTAATTTTTGATCTGAGGAGTAATTGAACGTAATTATATCAGTAAAATTATTGTGATTTAGATGAACCAAATTTATTTCAAGAATTTCTTTCTGACCGATAAAATTGATTTCAAGTGATTGAATTTTAAAATCTAATGTTTGCGATAGTGAATTAACCAGTGAGTGAATTTTTCTTTTTTCAATAAATTTATAGTACGAATTTACAGAGAGATTTTTCAATTAAATTATAAATTATTTTGTAACGACTGCAAAGTTAATTGTGTATATTTTTTATATCTATCCGCGCTTCTTTTCAATTCATCAATTTCATCCTTAGTAAGATTTCTTATTACTTTAGCCGGAACACCTGCTACTAATTTACCTGAAGGAACAACGAAATTTTGTTTTACAACTGAACCAGCTGCAACCATAGAATTTTCTTCAATTGTTGCACCATCGAGTACAACAGCACCCATTCCAATTAAGCAAAGATTTTTTAAAGTACAACCATGTAAAGTAACGGAATGTCCAATTGTGACAGAGTCTCCAATATTCAGCGGAAATTTTCCGTTAGTTACATGCAGCATACTTAAATCCTGAACATTAGTCCCTTTCCCGATTTTAATATAATGCACATCACCTCTGACAACAGAATTATACCAGATACTTGAATCTTCTCCAATTTCAACATCGCCGATTACTTTTACTCCTGAGGCAAGGAAAACATTTTTACCCAGCTTAGGGAAAGTATCTAAATAAGGAAACAACTTATTTTCTTCTATTCCTCTTTCCATTTCGGTGGATTCCATAATTTTTTATTCCAGTCAATTAGTTCTAAAGAAACACTGCCTATTATAACATTCATTTTTGCCACAATTGGAACTGAACTTGAGTCATTACTAAACCAACCTTCAAATTTTCCCGTTAGTCCATAAACACTAACAAAATCAGTTTCGCCTTCCAGCCTTTTACAATCAATTTCATAATCCACAGATTCAATAGTTAAAGGTTCATCTTTAGAAAAGTATTTTATTTTAGTTTCTTCTTCTTTTTCATTTACGAAACAAGGTATAATTATCTCTTTTACAGCACCAAAATTTACTCTTGCAAAAAATAAAATAGATAAACCATCCTGAAGCTTCTGTGAAACCGAGGCAGTAGAATCGACAAAATAATTATCAGAATTTTTGTAACCTCTTAAAACATGAATAGAATTATTATTCTGAAAATTATAAATTGTTACGGTTGTATCTTTGTCATTCATAGTTCCCACAAACCGTTTTGGAAAAAATGAGCTATCAATATAACTCTCATAAACCTGGTGAAGACTAACAAATGGCAAATCTTCATACGAATCCATCCTGGCGATTGTTCTTAAAACAGGAGTTTTGTTAATAGTTTCTCTATCAACTACTTTTATTCTAACCTCACCAAGATTAAAGAAGGCATATTTAACAATATAAGTAAAATCTTCCCCGAGCTGAATTGTTTTTCCCGAAACAGGATGAGTAAAATGAGGGCGGAAATTTTGAGAAAAAATTTTACAGGAAAAAAGAAAATATATAATTAACAATCCGAAACAAGTCTTTGAAAACATTTTTATTTAAGATCTGCAAGATGTTTTGCTTCATCAAATAAGGTTAAAGCTTTTTGCAGTTGATTATCTACCGAAGACATAACACTATACCAGCCTTTATTCTTCCAGAAATTTCTTGCAATTTGAGCCTTTAAGCGAGTCTTAATATAATTTTTATCTCCTTCAAAATCATTCTTTATAAATTTTACATCTTTGGTTTCAGCAAATTTAATAAGGCTTCTAACATCTGAATCTGTAAAATTAAAATCATCTACAAATTTTGACAGATCATCCCCAAACTGTTGCTTAATTTTTTGTTCATTCGATTCCAGATATAGAAGTGAATACTGGTAAAATATATTTTGTCTTAAAAGATTTCTGGTATATTCAGAAATATCTTCTGATTTTACAATATAATCCGGCGTAATTCCTCCTCCACCATAAACAATCCTGCCTGCGGCAGTTTTAAATTCAGGCTTTGTCGAATCTTCTTCTGCTGTATGTTCCAGGTTATCACCTTCAACTTCCTTTCGATCAGAAATTTCGGAATAATATTCATCTTTATTCTTTTTATGTTTGTAGTCGCGTTGAATTAATCTGCCGGATGGAGTAAAATAGTCAGAAATTGTTAAACGGATTGCTGAATTATCCTGAAGCGGAAATTGCTTTTGAACCAGTCCTTTTCCGAAAGAAGTTTCTCCAACTATAAGTCCCCTATCCCAATCCTGAACAGCACCCGTTACAATTTCACTAGCACTTGCACTGCCCTGGTTAATTAAGATAATTAAAGGAATATCTTCATAAGGATAAGTTTTCTCAGCAAAGAATTCTTCATTTAAATCAGTTCTTCTGCCTTTTGTGTAAACTATTTTCTTTTTTCCTTTGATAAAAAGATCTGAAACATCAACAGCCTGCTGAAGCAATCCACCGGGGTTTCCTCTTAAATCAAGTATTAATTGCTTCATTCCTGAATTTTTTAAATCTTTCAAAGCGGCCATAAGTTCATCAAATGTAGTTTCAGAAAAACGTGATACACTAACATAACCAGTATTATTTTTTAGCATGAAATGTGTATCAACTGAATAGAGAGGAATTTTGTTGCGAGTGATTTTATAATCAATTAAATTTTTAACACCATTTCTTTTTATCGAAACATTCACTTTTGTTCCTGCTTTGCCCCTCAGTTTTTGTAATACCTGTTCATTTGTAATTCCAATACAACTTTTATCTTCTATTTTTACAATTCTGTCACCGGGTAAAATTCCAAGTGCTTCACTAGGTCCGCCGCTGATTGCTGAAACAACTGTAAGCGTATCATCAACAATCTGGAATTCTATTCCGATACCATCAAAATCTCCTCTAAAAGATTCTTCCACTCCGGACATTTCTTTAGCAGGAATATAAATTGAATGCGGATCCAGATCGTCGAGCATTCCATTAATTGCAGATTCAACAAGATGCTGAGTGTCGACGTCTTCAACATAATATTCTTCGGTATAAGTTAATACATCATCAAATTTTCGAATGCTTTCACGAAGACTGTCGTCAGAAAAAATGTTTTCTAATTCAATCCCAAGCACTATTCCAAGAACCAATACTATAATCAGAATCGGTATCCTGAAATTCTTTTTATTCATTTCAACTCCAAAATAAATTTAATCACTAATTAGTGAATTAGAACAATAAAAACAATCTGGTATTTGCCGGACGGTTCTAATATTATAACTCCGGTTTCATCTGAGGGAAAAATATAACATCCCGGATGGAGATTTGATTTGTCAATAACATAACAAGCCTGTCAATACCAATTCCTAATCCGGCAGTTGGAGGCATTCCAAATTCAAGTGAACGGATATAATCTTCATCGATCTGGTGAGCTTCAAGATCTCCTGCTTCACGAAGTTTTACCTGCTCATCAAATCTTTTCCTTTGATCAATAGGATCATTTAATTCTGAAAAAGCGTTGCACAATTCTTTTCCGGCAACATAACCTTCAAACCTTTCTACCAGGCCTTCTTTGCTTCTGTGCTTCTTTGCAAGCGGCGAAAGTATTAATGGGTAGTCAACTATGAAAGTTGGTTGAACGAGATTTTTTTCTACTGCTTCACTAAATATTTCATCAATCAGTTTTGCTCTGCCGCCTATTCCTTTTAAATCAATTCCAATGTTTTTTGCTGTCGATTTTAACTCATCTTCAGTTGCTGATAAAACATCAACTCCTGTTTTTTCTTTTATTGCTTCAACATAACTCACACGCTTCCAGGGAGAACTAAAATTTACGATTTTTCCATCATACTCAAATTCAATCTTATTAAATACTTTATGACAAATATGCTGTACCATTTCTTCAACTAAATTCATCATCCATTCATAATCTTTATAAGCAACATAAAGTTCCATCATTGTAAATTCAGGATTATGAAATTTATCCATTCCTTCATTTCTGAAATCTTTTGAAATTTCATAAACTCCTTCAAATCCCCCCACAATTAATCTTTTAAGGTAAAGTTCATCGGCAATCCGCAGGTATAAATCAGTATCAAGAGTATTATGATGAGTTACAAACGGACGCGCAGCAGCTCCGCCATACAATGGCTGTAATATGGGAGTTTCAACTTCAAGATATCCTTTTGAATCGAGGAAGTTTCTCATTGCACTTACAATTCTGCTTCTCGATTCAAAAACTTTTTTCACTTCAGGATTCACAATCAAATCAACATAGCGTTGACGATATCTTAATTCTTTATCAGCAAACTGGTCGTAGATAACTTTGTTACCTGATTCATCTGTTGCTTCCTTTGCGATGGGTAAAGGGCGAATCGATTTTGCTAAAAGTTGAAGCGATCTTACATGAACTGATGTTTCACCGGTTTTTGTCTTGAATACAAAACCTTCAACCCCGATTATGTCTCCTATATCCATCAGCTTAAATGCTTCGTACGATTCTCCAATTTCATCTTTCTTTAAATAAATCTGGATTCTTCCTTTATTATCCATTATGTGTGCAAAAGAAGCCTTCCCCATCCTTCTAATTGCCATAATTCTTCCGGCAATCTTTACATTTTTTGTTTCACCTTCTTTAAATTCATTTTTAATTTCTGATGAAAATGATTCAACATCAAATGAATATGCAAAAGGATTAAAACCTTTTTGTTCAAGTTCGCTTAGTTCTTCAAATCTTCGTTTTATAAGTACGTTTATATCGGTTTGATTTGTTTCCACTTATCCTCCGGGAGCAGCTTTAATTTTTATTTTTAAAATATGTTGAAAAAAGTTTTCTAACTTCATCTTTGTTTAAATTTCTGAATGACCCAACGGGAATGTCTGCTTTAATTCCGGCAAATCCGGAACGATTTAAATTTACAACTGTATATCCCAGCTTTTCGAACATTCTTTTTATAAAATGATTTCTTCCCTCTTCGCATGAAATTAAGAAATATTTTTGGTCCCTTGATTTTAAATTTTTGATATTTAGAAATTTTCCTTTTTTACCCTCAAGATAAATTCCAGATAAAAGTTTATCCTTATCATTTTCTTCAAGGATTTTATCTAATTTCACTTCATATTCTCTGGGGACTTTGTTCTTAGGATGAGTCAGAAGTTGAGAAAAATCACCGTCATTTGTAAGCAAAAGTACACCCGTCGTATTATAATCCAATCTGCCAACTGGAAAGATTCTTTCTCTCGATTTAACAATATCCAAAACAGTTTTCCTGTTTCGTTCGTCATCCGTGGAAGAAATATATCCCCTGGGTTTATTAAGCAGGATATAAATATTTTTTTTCGGTTTTACTTTTTCACCATCAAAAAAAATTATATCCCTTTCTGCATCAACCATTCGTGAGAGATCAGTAACTACTTTATTATTTACTAATACTCTTCCCTGTAAAATAAACTCTTCAGATTTCCTGCGTGAAGCAATTCCACTCTCTGCAAGAAATTTATTAATTCTCACTTTCATTGTCTGATGCTTCCGGGGTTTCATTTTCAAGATTTTCTTCAATTACATTCATCATAATTTTTCTTTTCTGTTCGATAAAATCATCGTCATTCATTATTTCTTCAATCTCGCGGGGTTTTGGCAGATCACTTAAATTATTTAAACCAAAATATTTCAGAAACTCGTTTGTTGTTCCATAAAGCAATGGTCTGCCAACGGTTTCAGCTCTGCCTTTAATTGTGATCAGATTTTTTTCCAAAAGAGTGCTCAAAATATAATCTGAATTAACTCCTCTGATAGTTTCAAGCTCAGGCTTTGTAACCGGTTGTTTGTAAGCAATGATTGCTAGTGTCTCCAAAGCAGCCTGACTCAATCTTCTTTTTGCTTTTTCGGAAGAAAGAAATCCGACATATTTAGCATTCTCTTCTGTAGTTGCAAAAGTATAACCATTCGCAATTCCAACAATTCTGAATGAATTATTTTGCGACGAATAATTTGCATTGAGTGTTTCAACAGCTTTGCCAATATCTTCAGAAGTTACTTCTGTATCGTCACCGTCAATTCCTTTAATTGCTCTTATAATTTCAGAAGTCTGCAAAGGTTCATCTGATGAAAATATTAAGGCTTCGATTACTGAATTATAAATGCTATCCATTATTTATCCTCATCAAAATAAAATCGTTAAACTCAGGTGTTTCTTTAATTCCTATTTTCCCCATTTTTACCAGTTCAAGCAGCGCAACAAATGTTACAACAATCCTGATCTTTTCATTCATATCTTCTATCAATTTTAAAAAGTGAATTTCAAAATTTTGTTCAAGAAGCGAAAGTATCAATTCCATTTGTTCATCAATTGTAACCTGAATTTTCTGAACTTCATGCACAGGTTGTACATCAGAAATCCGGTCAATTGCAAACCGGAAAGCTTTAGCAAGATCAAATACTGTAACATTTTTAAGTAGAACATTAAGTTCTTCAGGATTCTCTTTTAAATCAGCAGAAAAGTTTCCTCTGAATTTTAACTTTCTCTGATTCGATTCGAAAAAAGAAAGCTCTTCAGACATTTCTTTATACTTTTTATATTCAAGAAGAGCTCTGACTAACTCCTCACGCGGATCAATTTCTTCACCTTTTTCATCAACTTCACGCGGCAGAAGCATCCGAACTTTTATGTGCATTAAAGTTGAAGCCATCAGGATAAAATCACCGGCAGTTTCAAGGTCAAGCATTTTAATCAGGTTGACATATTCGAGAAATTCTTTAGTGATTTTTGAAATCGGTATGTCGTAAATATCTAACTCATCTCTTCTGATAAAAAAGAGAAGTAAATCGAGTGGACCTTCAAATTGATCTAATTTAATTTTATACACTTTCAGCCCATCTTCATTTTTTCTCTTACTTCAACCATTGTTTGCCTTGCAACTTCAGAACCTTTTTTTTCTCCTTCGGCAAGCACATCTTTAACTTCATCAATGTTTTTTTCGTAATATTTTCTTTTTTCAATTATGGGTTCCAGAAAAGATGATATTTTTTCAGAACATCTCAATTTACAATCGACACAGCCAAGTGCTCCTGATCTGCAATCTTTTTCAATTTCAGGAACTTCATCAGGATTAAATTTTTTGTGGTACGAAAATATTAAACATATTTCGGGTCTGCCGGGATCATGTTTTCTAACTTTTAAAGGATCAGTAACTGCTTTTCTTAATTTTGCTTTTACAACTTCAGGCTCATCAGATAATAGTATCGTGTTACCAAGAGACTTGCTCATCTTTGCGTTTCCGTCAATTCCGGGCAGACGTGCAAACTTCGTTAGCAATGGTTCGGGTTCGGGAAAAACCTTTCCATATTGATTATTAAACTTCCGGGCGATCTCTCGTGTAATTTCAACGTGGGGTACCTGGTCTTCGCCAACAGGAACTGCATCTCCTTTGTAAAGTAAAATATCTGCAGCCTGTAACACAGGGTAACCGAGATGTCCGTAAATCACCTGCTCAATATGTAAATCTCTTACCTGATCTTTTATTGTTGGATTTCTTTCAAGCCGGTTTACAGTTACCAGCATGCTAAAAATCAGATAAAGTTCTGTATGTTCTTTAATTTGTGATTGTCTGAACATTGGGCTGGTTTTTGGATTTAGACCTGCGGCAAGCCAGTCAATCAACATTTCAATTGTGTTTTGATAAACATCTTTTGTTTCAAGATCAGTTGTAAGCACGTGATAATCCGCAATCAGGTGGTAGCTTTCATATTCTTTCTGCAGCTTAATCCAGTTTTCGAGGGCTCCAACGTAATGACCGATATGTAATTTACCGGTCGGACGCATTCCACTCAAAATTCTTTTTTTCTTCATAAGTATTTAGAATAATGGGTTTTAATCAACAAAGATAAGAATAAATGAGATTATTTTCTGAAGAATAAATTTAATACAAATATCCGCCGTAAACAGTGTTGGCGAAAAAATAAGCGGATAGTTATTGCTTATATATTGACTAACAATAAATAATTTCTACTTAATTCCAATTTAATGCTGGTTCACTTGTTTTAGTAGCTGATAAATTTTTCTTTTGTTAACTATAAATATAAATCCAGTATTATCCCGGTTTACAAATAATAAAAAGGCCGGGAGCTTGTCCCGACCTGAGGGTGGTTGCTTTTTTAAACTACTACTTGAGTAGTATCATCTTTTTTATATCTATAAAGCCTCCTGTTTTAAGTTGATAGAAATAAATTCCACTTGGAAGTTTACTTGCATCGAACTCAACTGAAAATGCTCCTGCTTGCTTTTGTTCATTAACAAGAGTTGCAACTTTATTACCAAGTATATCATATATTATTATTTGAACAACACCTGCATCTTTTATTGAGTAGGAAATAGTAGTACTTGGGTTAAAAGGATTAGGATAATTTTGTGAAAGGAAAAATTCAGAAAGAATTCTAACTTCAACTTCTAATATATCAGAATATTCATAGCTTCCATCGAAATCAATTTGCTTCAATCTGTATATGTAAGTCCTATTACTAACATTTTCATTAACAAATGAGTAGGCTTTATTTTCTGTTGTTGTTCCAAAGCCAGCAACAAAACCAATTTTTTCCCAACCTCTAATTACCGATGACCGATTATCGATTACTTTTCTCTCAACATCAAATCCCCTATTATTTATCTCTGATGCAGTAATCCATCTAAGTAAAGCATTATTATTATCTACATCAGCAGAAAATGATACAAGTTCAACGGGCACGGTTCTTCCTACAGTTCTATATACACCATCCTGATGTGAACCCGGCCCATACATATCCGCTTGTATCAATAGCAAGGCAAGTCGTTGGAGGTCCTGTCAATCCATAATCTATCCAAGAAGTTCCATTATTTGTAGAAAGGAAAACAGCACCAACAAACGTAACATAGATATCATCATTATTGTCGAGAGCAAAATCCCAAGCTAAATATAGTCCTGAAAAAGTATTTGTATTAAACCAACTATCACCATTATTTGTAGTTTTATAAATTCCAGCCTCGGAAGTGCCAGGATCATAACAACCCGCCAGAATAGACCCATCTCTTAAATAAACCATTGCACTTACTCCAAGAAATGTATGTCTTTCCCAGTTCAAACCTAAATCTGTTGAGCGATATATACCAAACCATGGAGCTGTATTATTTCCAAAAAACATATAACCATTTGTGTTTATTCCTATATCAGTTGCTCCCGGGTCCGTAAAATTTGTACTTTGCCAGGTAATCCCGTTATCTATTGACCTGTAAACACCGTGCTCATTACTAACATAAATAATACCGCCCTGTTCGTTTGGTATTATTGTGAAATCGAAAAAATAATTGGTAGGATTACTATTAAGTGTGTCTGCAATTCCAACCCAATTTTCCCCGCCATCACTTGATTTATATAACCCAAATCCTGGAAAATTAGCAGAACCACACAAATAAATATTCCCTTCATAATCAATAAAGAGCTTGTTAACCGATCCAACTTGTAATCCATTAATTTTAAATGTCCACGAAACTCCGTTATCAGTTGATTTAAAAACACCCGTCCAGGAAGCTACATAAACATTATTGCTATCATCAATTGCAATATCATATATTTCTTCACCTGCCAAACCCATAAATTCCCATTGCGGTGTTTGAGCTGTTGTAGCTTTAACAAATAATATTGAACAGAATAGTAAAACTGTTTTCATTTCATTCTCCTTTTTTTATTAAATCTTTATTGAATTTAAATATGCTATTAGGAAAGTATAAAAAAAGAAGAAGAAAAAACTATATTAAGTTGTAAACATAACATCTCAACCCCTTTGTTAATTCAAATACTAAACAAGAAAAGTATTTTATGTTTAACAATTATTTTTATTTAGACACATTGACACAAAAATAAAACAAAAAATTTCACGCTAAAAAAATAATTGCCTTACGTTATTTATTTACTTGTAAAATTAAGAAATGTAAATATGTAATTCAGCAACAAGTAAAGATTACAGAATATAAAATTTAAATATAAAGTTGCACATAAAGTCCAATGAAATACTAATACAAAAACCATTAAATGCTTGAATCATTTTTTAGCTTGACGGGCAAAACTTTGTGGAAGTTATTTTTTTGTGTATTGGAAAAATATTATCAGGCAAGATAAAGATAGGGTTTCCACTTTTCATCGATTTTACCGACAACATTTTTTATAAACATAATATGGCTCGGCTTGAAGGGTCTAATCAGCAATTTCATATCAGCTTCTTCAGGTGTCCGGTCACCTTTTTTGTTATTGCATACTGTACAGGCACTGATAAGATTTTCCCAGCTGTCATTCCCTCCCCTAGCTTTTGGTATGATATGGTCAATAGTTAAAGTAAGATCGCTCCTTCCGCAATAGCTGCATTTAAAACCATCACGACGAAGAATATTTTTTCTCGTTAGTACAACTCTTTTATAGGGAACTTTAACGTAGCTGCTTAAACGGATTATGCTTGGCCACGGAAATGATGTGGAGACTGAATGTATTTCTTTATGAGAATCGTTTTTAACAATTTCTGCTTTGCCAAGGTACATAAGAACCACTGCTTTACGAATGTTGCAAACAGTGAGTGGTTCATAACTTTGATTTAAAATCAAAACTTTTGCATTTAATCTTCCGTTTGTTCGTTTTGATTGTTCGAAGACTGTTCTCCTTTTTTAAGTTTTTTCTGATAAGATGTTATGTAAATTCTTGAAATAATTCTCAATACCAAAAGACCAATTCCAATATAAACAAGTGTTACAAACCATTCCCTTGGTACGGCTTCAGTTAACATCAACACAATAAAAATCAGAACTATGGCAAGCGAAGCATAATTAAATATTTTATAAATGTTAATCAGCAAGTAATTTCCTTAAAAATTAAAATACAATTGGGAAAAACTAATAATTGTTGGATTTAATTACAATAAAATTAGTGAAGCCAAAATATAGAATAATAAAGAGAAACCCTCTTTTTGACTCTACCTTTGATCAATTATTGCAACACAAGTTACAAAATTATCAGAGTGGCTTATGGAGATTTTTAAGTCTTTATCTTTTGAAAGAAAGGATTTAAGCTTGCCGTTAAGTTTTACAATCGGCATACCGGAAGGCTCGTTAGTTATTTCAATATCCTGCCAGCTTAAACCTTCCTGGTTGGAAGTGTTGAAGGCTTTGTAAACTGCTTCTTTGGCTGCAAATCTTGCTGCAAAATGCTGGTACTTATTCGCTTTAGCTGAGCAGTATTCTATTTCTTTCGGAGTGTAAACTTTTTGAAGGAAGCTCTCGCCGTATTCATCAATGCTTTCCTTTATTCTGCTAATCTCAATAATGTCTATTCCAAGTCCGAGTACCATAATCAACCAGGAAAATTAGAATTAAAAAATATGTGCATCAACATTAACACCATCGTTCTGAAGCTGGAACAAAATAACTTTTGTTAACTCATTTAGCCGCGTCATCGTTTCATTTATGTTTATATAAAGTGAATCGTTGTAAAGCATTTTACCAAGATTATTATTGCCTGACATTGTTTCATCAGTAAAATAATTTATCTTTTGCATAATTGAATCGGAAGCTTGTAAAACATTTTTTAATCTTACAACAGATTCAGAAATATCCTCTTTATTCAGCTTGATAAATTCTTTTGTTTCCTGCGTAAGCTCTTTTGTATTTGCGGTAATATCTTTTATGTCAGACCTGTTTTCAGTTAACATTACATTCAGCTTTTTACTAATATCACTCATCTGGCTGACAGATTCCTTTAAATCTTTGTTAAAATCTTTATCAGTTAAATAACCATTTAAATAATTAAGTGACTGCTTGATATCACCAAGTACTTCCGTGATGTCCCCCTGTATACCTCCAAAGAATGCCATCATTCCGGCAAGATCTGTTTGATAAACTCCATTTTGAATTACTGATGGATCAAGATCAACATCGCTTCTGCCAGGAAACACTTCAATTTTTTTCCCGCCCATTAAATCAGTCAGCACAAGCTCGAATCTTGCATCTTCTTTTAAAGAAATACTTTTGTTAATAGAGATTGACACAATTACATCACCTTTTTCAACATAAAAATCTTTTACATACCCATTCTGAACACCGTTTACAGTAACTTCATTTCCAATCTGAAGTCCGGACACATTAGGGAATTTAACTTTTAATTCTGTTTCTGCGGTAGTCAGGCTAAAATTTCTTGCCCAGCTTAAAAGCCAAAGAAAAAGTAAAATTCCTACAATGACTGTAATACCAACTTTTATTTCAGTTTTTCTGTAATCCTTCATTTTTAATTTTTTCCAGTAATTTAGAAATTTCCTCTAGTTCGTTTTTAGTTATAACACTGTCTTTAGAAGCATCATTCAGCAAATCTGAAAAACTGTCCACATCATCAGAAGAAATTTTAATTTTTTTAGATTCTTTGAACTCTTTTAAGTACGATTTTAGCATCATCGATAATGAATCCTTTTCCGGTGAATCAGCTATTTTTTCCATGTCTTCCTTTAATCCCACCTCAACAAGATCAGCTAAATATTTTTTACCCGGTTCAAGAAAGAATTCATCAAATTTATTTTCAATAATATAAAGAGCAGCAGCAACAAGAATAGTTATTATAACTATCGACCTGATGAAACATCCCTTTTTCATTACACCGAAGTAACATCACTGGTTTTTTCCAGGATAACTTTTTTAATTCTCTTTTTTAAAACTTCTTTAACTGTAAACTTATAATTACCAACATTCAAAGAAAAATCTTCTTTGGGAACACTTCCAGCCACATTATAAATCATTCCTCCAACAGTATCAAAATCTTCATTCTCTTGAACAAGACTATCATCAAACCATTCATTCAATTCGTGAATTGTTGTTTTACCCTGAACAATAAATTTGTTAGTTCCGACTTCCTTTATGTTTTGTTCCTGCTGATCAAACTCATCCCAGATTTCTCCTACAACCTCTTCAATAATATCTTCAAGTGTTACAAGTCCTGAAGTTCCACCATATTCATCAACAACAATAGCAATATGCATTTTCTTCTCCTGGAATTCATTCAGGAGAATATTTATCCGTTTTGCTTCAGGAACAAAAAGTGCCGGTCTCAATAAATTATTAATCGAAAACTCTTTTCTTTTTTCTTCATCATTAATAAACGGCAGGAGATCTTTTGCATAAACAAATCCACGTACTTCATCGAGACTTTCACCGTAAACAGGAATTCTGCTGTGCCCTGATTTTGTGATTGTACTTATCAGTTCATTATAAGTAATTGAATCAGAAACAGAAATAATATCAACTCTGGGAGTCATTATCTCACTTATAACAACAGTTTTAAATTCTACAAAACTGGCAATTATCTCCTGCTCTTCTTCTTCAATTTTTACTTTCTGCTGTGCAATTTCACCAAGACTTGATAATTCTTCTTCAGTAATTACTGAGCTGCTTTTATCAAACTTAATTTTTGATGAGATAATTTTAATCAATTCAGTTATTACTTCTGAAAGCGGAAAAATAATTGCATTTATCCAGTAAATAGGAAATATCACAACACTTGAATATTTGACAGGGTTTTTGGAAGCATAGACTTTTGGAATTAATTCACCGAATATTAATACTATTATTGTAAGTAGAATAATTTGTGCAGTAAGAATAATATTGATTTGTATCCCCTTCCAAGCAGCAAATTCTAATGCAAGTGATACAGCAATAATAGAAGCAGCAACATTAACAACTGTATTACCAATCAGAATTGTAACAAGTAATCTTCTTGGTGCATCAAGTAAAGATTTTAAGTAGGATAATCTGTAAGGACTATTTTCAAAATGCTTTTCTATTTTTTTTCGGTTCAATGAAAATAAGGCAACCTCTGAACCTGAAAATAATGCAGATAACAAAAGAAGAAAAATCAGGATTCCTAATTTATATAGCCAGTCAATCTCCAAATAGTGTTTGCCTTTTCAATGTGATTATATCAGAACGGTAGATCATCGTTGTTATCAACCTGAGGCGGATCAACCGATTGAGAATTATCCTGATCACCTTCGTTGGATGAATCGCCTGAGGATTCAAGAGGAATTATTTTATCAGCATAAACGTCGGTAGAGTATCTTTTTATTCCTTCTTTATCTGTGTATTCCCTTTTTGTTAATCTTCCTTCAACATAAAATTTCTTTCCCTTTTTCAGTGCATCTTTAAAGAAATCCGATAAATTAAAAGCCGTTATATTATGCCAGGTAGTTTCATTTACCCAGTCTCCGCTTTTGCCTTTATAACTATGAGTTGTGGCAAGCGAAAAATTAGTTACTGAGACATTGTTAGTAGTAAATCTTGTCTCAGCATCTCTTCCGAGATTCCCGATCAACATAATTCGGTTTAATGAAAATGCCATAACATCCTCCCTCGATTAATTGATTGTTTTGTTTCACAAAATAAACAATTTCAATAATAGTATAATTAACGATACGAAATTAAAAGATTATAATCCAAATTTCTATTCCAAAATTACTTTCTTAGCACATTGAGTGATGTAAATACAAAATTAAAGGAAAGCTTAATATAATTTGATTTAATTTAAATGGGTTCTTGCATGCTTCTGTTACGGGTGTTTCAAATTAGAACAGCAATCTTTCGTTTATAAGCTAAATTCAAAGAAATTTGGAAAGAAAAATTAGCACACCTCTTGCTTAAAGGAGGTGAAAAATAAAAAGGAGGATTTGCTTGAACACCGGTCAAATGTTACTTACAATTGGAGCAATGGTACTGCTTTCAACAATAATGTTGAGGGTTAATACAGTTAACTTTAATTCAGACAATATAAGAGCAGAAGCACAATACGGAATGCTAGCTACATCAATCGCTACTTCAATAATTGAAGAAGCCAAAGGGTTGGCTTTTGATGAAAATACAGATACAATTTCTGTCAGTAATGTTAATAATTTAACATCTGCAGCCGCTTTAGGAAAAGAATCAGGAGAGACTTACGAAACATTTAACGATTTTGATGATTTTGATAGTTATACAAAAGTTGATTCAACTCTTCCTTCAGCTGTATTTAATATAAAATGTAAAGTGGATTATGTAGATCCTGCAAACATAAATGTTCCTTCTTTCTCAAATACCTGGCACAAAAAAATAACTGTTCTTGTTTCAAGTCCCTCTATGAGAGACACGATCAGGGAATCATCGATTTATAGTTACTGGTATTTTAGATAAGGAGTAAAAAATGGGATTTACAGTTATACTGGATTTATTAGGCTCAACGATAGTTGGCGGAATTCTACTCATAACTCTGTTTAGAATTAATGGAACAGCAACAGAAAATAATTACACCGGTAACGGAGAATTAATTGCACAGCAAAATCTGGCAACTATTGTCCAGATTCTTGAAACTGATTTTCGAAGAATTGGTTACTGTGCTGACTGGCAGAAAATTCCGGATCCAACACAATCTATTCTTGAAGTTGATTCTTCAATGATTAAATATTTAACTGATGTTGATGCAGACGGAAACGTTGACACAGTTAAATATTATTTAGGTCCAACCAGTGAACTGTTAGCAACTCCTAATCCACGAGATAGATTTCTTTACAGGGTTGTTAATGATGAAAAGCCGGTTGGAGTAAATCTTGGAGTTACAAATTTTAAAATGGAATTCTTCAACACACTTGGTAATAAATTAAGCTTTCCAATATCAAATCCAGGATCAATTTATTCTATGCAGGTTGATATTACAGTTGAAGATATTTCAGCATATAATGAACAATATGCAACTGCATATTGGAGACAGATACGGCTGGCAGCAAAAAACTTAAGAAACCGATAAACAGGAGAACCAGAAATGGGTAAATTAGCTATTATACTGATACTCGGCTTTAGCGCCATATTTTTATTGATGGGCTACAATGCAATGAATGTATCAACTCGCGCTGTAGAAAATATGGTAGACTACAATGTAAATACAACAGCTTACAATATAGCTGTAAGTGGAGCAAATATGGGAGCGAATGAAATTTTTATGGATAACAACTGGAAAACTGGATTCAGTAATATTGATTTTGAAGGCGGAACACTTAATGTTTCTGTTGACGTAATTGACGTAGCACGTAACTGGAGAAAACTTACCTCAATCGGAAAACTTGGCGATATTGAAAAAAAGGTAGAAGTAATTTTTCAGCCTAGCAAGTTTTCCAAGTTTGCATATTATTCGATGGATGAAGGTGGAACTATCTGGTGGACGGAGTCTGATACTGTTTGGGGTCCATTTCATTCCCAGGACTATCTTCGTGTACATAATCACCCGGTTTTTTATGGTAAAGCTTCAACTCAGAAATCATTAATTTATTATACAGATGAAGCGAGCGACGCACCTTATTTTTATGGTGGATTTTCTGCCGCTGAAGACTTGCCTTTGCCAACGAATGGTTTGAATCCACTTTCAACATCCTCACAAGCTGATGGATTATATTTATCCGGGCAGGATACAGTATATCTAACTTTTGATTCTGATAGTATTAAATATAGATTTTCTGCTTTAGAAAAAGATACTGCAGTGTATCTCCCTTCTGTTGCACACAACGGAGTAATATTTGTTGATAATGCTGTTGTAAGACTTAAAGGAACTGTAAAAGGACAATATTCTGTTGCTTGTTCCGGTACCGGTGATAAAGGAATTATCTATCTGGATGATGATATAGTCTATTCACAGGATCCGCTTACACATCCTGAATCAACCGATTTGCTTGGAATAGTTGCAAAAAATAGTGTATTAATAACCGATAATGGAGTAAACCATAGTGATATAAATATTCATGCTTCAATTTATTGTGAAGACGGAGGATTCGGAGCAGATAATTATAAGAATAGAGGAATCTGTGGAAATATTAATTTAGTTGGCGGTATTATCCAGCATACACGTAAAGCTGTTGGCACATTTGATGGCAGCGGGATTACTTCCGGGTTTGCTAAAAGATATAAATATGATGAAAGATTTTTGCTGATGTCGCCTCCGGAATTCCCCGGAACAGGACAGCTTGAAATTGTGAGCTGGTTTGAATAAATAATTTTGAGGGATAATATAAGTAAAAGGGCCGTGTATATTTTACACGACCCTTTTTTTTATTTCTTGTTAGTGATCGTAACTATCCACGCATCCTGAAATCCATTTAATTGCCAGAGACTGTTTCTGACACTTTCCGCTTCTACTTTTGATTTGTAAGGCGGATCAAGATGAACAACATACAAATTTACTTTCTGGCTAAACGATACTTTTACATTTTTCCCAATTTTTGCTTTACTTTCATTTGCAAATTCTTCTGCTTTATCTTTAGTAGAAAAAGCACCAATCTGAATTACATAAAGTACATCCGCATCCTTTGTTTCCGGAGTATCAAAAGTAATGATATCACTTTCCGGAATTTCATCAAAGACATAGGTACTATCTGTTGTTTCCTTTTTGGTACTTTCTTCCGAAGAAGTACAACCTGCAAAAAATAATACCAATAAAATAAAACAGGATGTATAAATAATTACTTTCATTTTTAGAACATAATATTATCCAATGCACCTGCTGGTATTTTTGGGATTCCATATTTTCCCAGACTTACACCAGCTGTAAATACTAAGCTTCCCGGAACTGTTGAAACATCAACAAGAGGAATTGTTGCACCATACTTCTGATTGATTACTTTAATAAATTCATTTGCAGTAACAGCATATCCCTGACTAGTTGGATGAATTCCATCAAGACTGAAAAATCCTCCTTCAACATAAGCTGAGGTAAAATGAATACCATTATAATCTAATCCGTTTGTTGCTAAGGTTGTTAAAATTGCATTTACGTCAACCATTGCATATCCTCTTGAGGAAGCAGCAGAGCTGATAATTCCGTTATATGCTGAAACAATTGTTTCAATGTTTCCTATTTCTGTTGGATCGAGAATTAAACCATTTGGCCAGGGGTTTTGAGGAGTCAATCCAAATGGATAATTTACGTCAACTCCGGTTGGAACAGGAATTCCATTTACAGAATAATAAGCTCCTGTCATATCTCCAAGATAAGCGGTAGCAGCAGAACCTGTAAGTAAAACCAAAACATTTAGGCTAATCAAATCAGATGGTGTAGCCAATCCAATTGGATTATTTGGATTGCTGGTTTGATAAACTAATCCCTGAACCGGTAAACCATTATTAATTAAATCCTGAATTGCTAAACCAACTCCGGGACCAACCGTCGTAAAGAAAGGAGCCATTTTTACATTCGGAATATTTGCTACAACTACATCCGTACCAATTCCCTGGAAATTACTCAGAATTGTGTTGTAGTTTGTTGCAAACTGAGTCGGATCAGTAATCGGGAATAAACCGCCTCTTGTTGCATAAGCTAAAATATCATTGTTCCCTATCCACAATGTTGCAAATGTTGGTTCCTGTGCAAGAGCAAGCTGCAACTGTGTTGCTCCTGTTCCGCGAAGTACAAGATCAAACATCGGATTAGGAACACCGAAGTTTGAAGTGTAACAATTGTTTGCATTAGTTGTATTCAATACATCTGTTAGAAATGCACCCTTGATACCAAGATTATTATACGGTGCGGGATATGTTAAATTAGTTGGCACTCCAACCAAATCATTTACAACAGTAGTAAATGGATCTAAATCAAACACTTCTATTCTGCCGCCACTTCCCGGGTCGCTAATAGTTGCCTGAGCAAATGTTGTTTTAACCTGTTGAGCAATTAAATTCGGGAATGAAAACATCTGTCCTGTTTCAAATACAGATGAAGATTGTTCACCTTGAGTTAAACTATTCCCGACAGCAACAAATTTTGAAAAATCAGCAGAACCTGTGCTGAAAGTTGGTGCAGTGATTTTGCTGTAGTCCTCACATCCAAAATAAACCATTGAGGATAAAACAAAAACAGCTATTATTATTTTATAATATTTTTTCATTTTAATCCTCATTAATTAATGGAGTAAGTTAAACTTAAAGAAAGCAGATTAGCTGAAGAATTATACGTACCGTTAAATGGTGAATTTCCCGGTGTATAAACTTCTTTTGAATCTGTAACAGTTAACTGGCTTGCACGAATAAATAAATATGATCCGCTAATACCTAAATTTTCAGTCAGTTTTGCATTGACACCAATACTCAATCCAATTCTGTCGGCATCCGGCAGTGATGGATTAACTCTTTCGGCGTCAACAGGAATTTTATCAAAATATACTCCTCCGAGTAAACTAACTTCGTTGGTTATTCTGTATTGTCCGCCTAATCTTATTATGTAAGTATCTTTATATTCTCTCGGACTTGCCAGATCTGTATAAGCAGGATCTGTGAAATTAACTTTTAATGAATCATAGCTCGACCAGCCAACCCATTGAAAATCTGTAGATACAGTTAGTTCAGGTATTACATCAACTGCAACACCACCTACTATATTCATCGGGGTTTTTAGTTTTGCTGTTACATCACCATTTGGCAATCGATTTTCATCCAATAATTGCTGGGCACCTGTTGTTGTTGCGGTTCCTTCAAATTCATAGTCCACTTCACTTCTGAATGTTGCTCCAATTGAAAGAATATCTATCGGCTTAAACATCATTCCAAAACAATAACCAAAAGCAGAGTTATCATTTCCATCAAGCTTTACAAATGCATCACCTTCAAATGGTGTCTGACTGTTTTTTCTTGTAATTAAAACATCAGCAAAACTATATATAAAGCCTGCGCTGATTGACAATTCATCTACTATTTTAAAAGATACAGTAATTGGAACCCAGAAAGTAGTTAATTGAGTTTTTATTGCGAGATATCTGCCAACCCAATCGTCATCCCATTCTGTTCCTAATCCAAATGGCGTTGTAAATCCCACACCGGCTGCAAGTTCATCGGTGAAAGAATGGGTTATAAATAAGTGACTTGGGAAAAAGACATCATCCTTCAAATAGTTTGATTGAACAGAAGGATAAACTCCTCTAAAAGATGAAGACGGAGCTATAAGAGCAGTTCCCAAAATAAAATTGGTGCCATGTAAATAAGACATTCCAGCAGCATTCCAATAAACAGCTGAAGCATCATTTGTTAATGCAGTAAATGCACCCCCAAGTCCCATTGCACGTGCACCGTGTTCGTTAATTTGGAATCCACCAGCAAAAATAACTGAAGAACCAAACAACAATAGTGCAATGGAAATAGTAATGATTCGTTTCAATTTACCTCCCATGAATTTTTTGAAATAAATTATTTGATTAAAATAAATGAATTTTATTCTATTGAAAAGAGTTTTACACCTTTTTCTACAGCGTCTCCTTCGGCAACATTTATCTCCTTTATAATTCCGGAAGCAGGAGATTTTAAATCATTTTCCATTTTCATTGCTTCCAGTATCAGGATAGATTCCCCCTGAGTAATTTTATCTCCCGGGTTCTTTTTTATTTTCAGAATCATTCCCGGCATTGGTGCCTTCATTTCAGTACGATGGTGAGATTTTATATTTGCCTGTTCAATTAATTTCATTGCCCGGTGTTCCAGGGATGACCTGGCAATTGAATTTATCTGCACATTATTTATTAAAATTTCATAAGATTCTTTGTCCTTATCAATAAGATCTACCTGGTACTGTTTGTTATCCAGTTTTAAGATATAAGAATTATTTTTCACTTCAATTAATTCATAATCACTTTCGGAATTATTAATTGAGACTTTATCGTCACTTAAAATTCTAACTTGCAATTCAGTATCATTAATATTTATTACAAATTCACTCATATATTTGGGTTAACCATTTGTTAGTCCCTGATAATCTTCCGTTCTTAATTTTATTATTTCCTGATTGTTCTTTTATTAAAGCTGAAAAAACCGCGGCTGATTCTATCAAATTTTTCTCTTCATTATTTGAATACCTTAGAAGCTCATCCATCTTTGTTTCAGAAAGAAAATTAATATCGAAAGAACCTTTACAAAATTCTACAGAAGATAATATTGAGTTAAGAAAACTTATATTAGTTATTATGCCTCCAATCCGATATTCATTTAAAGCTCTTTTCATCCGGTTAATTGAATTACTTCTATCAGTAGCCCAGGAAACAAGTTTTGAAATCAGCGGATCATAGTAAATATCGATCGTAGAATTTTCTTTAAAACCTGAATCAACGCGGATTCCTGTCCCTGCAGGTTCATAATAAACTTTTAATTTACCCGTTGAAGGAAGAAAATTATTTGAGGGATCTTCAGCATAAATTCTGCATTCAATTGCATGACCATTTATTTTTAAATTTTTTTGATTAAAGCTTAATTCATTTCCTTCTGCAATTGAAATCTGTTCTTTCACCAGGTCAATTCCTGTAATCATTTCAGTAACAGGATGTTCAACCTGCAGCCTTGTATTCATTTCCAGGAAATAAAAGTTTTTATTTTTATCCATCAGGAATTCGATTGTACCAGCATTGAAATAATTACATGCTTTGGCAGCATCGATAGCCGCACTGGTTATTTTTAATCTGGTTTCAGAATCAACAAAAGTTGAAGGAGCTTCTTCGATTATTTTCTGATGTCTTCTCTGGATCGAGCATTCACGTTCAAATAAATGAGCATAGTTACCATTTTTATCACCAATTACCTGAACTTCAATGTGTTTCGGATTTTCAATAAATTTTTCGATGTAAATTTCATCATTTGCAAAAGCTTTTATAGCTTCCCTTTTAGTTGATTCAAAAGCACTTTCTAATTCTTTTGGCTCGGAAACTTTTCTCATACCTTTGCCACCACCACCAGCTGAAGCTTTTAGTAAAACCGGATAACCAATTTCATCAGCTACTTTTTTTGCTTCATTAACAGAGGCAATTGCATCTGTTGTTCCGGGAACTATTGGAACTCCGCTTTTCTGAATTAGCTTTCTCGCAGCAGTTTTACTTCCCATCAGTTCAACAGATTTTGAAGAGGGTCCGATAAATGTAATTTTTTCTTTTTCAAGACGTGAAATGAATTCAGAGTTTTCCGAGAAGAAACCATACCCGGGGTGGATTGCATCTGCTTTAATTTCTTTTGCAAGATTAATAATTTTATCAGCGTTCAGGTAAGAATCACTAGCTTGTGATGAGCCGATTAAATAAGATTCATCAGCAAGTAAAGTGTGAAGTGATTTTTTATCAACTTCGGAATAAATAGCGCAGGAAGTTATTCCAAGCTCTTTGCAGGCACGAATAACCCTTACAGCAATTTCTCCACGATTTGCGATCAGGATTTTTTTGAACAAATCTCGCTCTACTTTAATTCGACTATTGTAATTCCCTCTCCTCCGGATTCTACAGGTGCAAAATAAAAAGTTTTTACCTTTTCATGATGCTCTAAAATATCTTTTACATTTTTTTTAAGCGCACCGGTACCTTTCCCATGTAAAATTTCTACCCGGTCTCTACCGCTAACATACGAATCATCTATAAATCTTACTATCTCGTAATCGGTTTCTTCAACTCTTTTTCCTCTTATATCAAGCCTGTAATCAGTTTCGGAAATATCATAACGCTTTGTTTTTTTATTTTCTGACTTTGGAATAGACTTAAGTATATTTAGCTCATCAAAAAAAACGGACATTCTTATATCCCCTACCTGAACAACGGCTTTTTCTTTCTGTTTGTCCAAAGACAATATTCTCCCGGATGATGAAGTACCCTTAATAGTAACCAGATTCCCGACATTAAAATCAACAGACTCCTCAGCTATTTCAATATCCTGTTGAAAAAGTTTTTCGTTTTCCTCCTTGGCTTCTCTGATAATTTCTTTTGCTTTTTTAATAACATCGTGCTTTGCATTTGATTCTCTCAATTCTTTAATAACCTGCTCAATCTTCTTATTTATACCCTGCAAATAATTTTTCGCTTCTGTTTTTGTCAGCCTGAGAATTTCCTTTTTCTCTTTTTCAAGTTTTTCAAGATTATTTTTATAAAGATTTGAAAGCCCGGCTAATCTCGAATTCTCTAGTTCCATTTCCCTTAATTTTTTTTGTAAAGTGTTTGATTTTTCCTCAAGTTCAACAAGAAATTGTTCAACCTTAAATTTATCAGTGTCAATTAATGATTCTGCATGTTTCAGAAGATTTTCCTGTAAACCAATTCTGCGGGCAATTTCAAATGCATAACTTGAACCTGGTACACCGGCTTTAAACCTGTATGTAGGCGAAAGATTTTCATGATCAAATTCCATGGCTGCATTCATAAAACCATCTTCACTTTGCGCAATGAGTTTAAGGCTTCCATGATGTGTTGTTGCAAATGTTAATGCTCCAAGGTCTCGTAACTTTACCAGAATTGCTGCAGCTAAAGCAGAGCCTTCTGCAGGATCAGTTCCTGTTCCTATTTCATCAATAAGTATTAATGATTTTTTACCTGCTTCTTCTAGCATTGATTTAATATTCATCAAATGAGAGCTAAAAGTGGAAAGGTCATCTTCCAATGATTGCTCATCACCTATATCGACAATAATATTTTCAAAAATGTGAAAATTAGAATCCGGATGAACCGGAATATGAATACCAGATTGCAAAAGAAGCAAATTTAAACCTAAAGTTTTAAGAACAACGGTTTTTCCACCAGCATTGGGACCTGTAATTATAATAACTTTTTCATCAGATATTTTAAAGCTTAAAGGAACTGTTTTCTCTCTTCCAAGCTTTTTTAACAGAACCGGGTGGCGCGCTTCACATATAAAAAACGGTTTTGAATTATTTGTGTCTGGGAAGCAGCCAATAATTTCTACTGAATATTTTGCTCGTGCAAAAATGGAATCAAGTTCAGTTATTGATTTGTAAGATTCTTCCAGTTCACGACTCCTTTTTCCAATTAATGCTGTTAGTTCTTTCAGCAATCTTTCAATTTCTCTTTTTTCTGAAAAGCTTAAAGATATGATAGTATTATTCAGTTCAAGTGTTTGTTCCGGTTCAATGTAAACTGTCTGCCCGGTAGATGATTCAGAATGAATAAAACCTCTCAAGTGTCTTTTATGCTCAGATTTAACCGGTATAACCATTCGGCCATCTCGAAGTGTTAGATAATCTTCCCGAACAATTCCTTCTTCATCCAGAGACTTCATTATTTTACTGATTGACCTGGTTAGCTCTGATTGTTTGTCCCTGATTTCCTTTCGTATTTCCTGAAGCTTTGAGCTTGCTTTTTCTTTTATATCTCCGTTCTCATCAATAATTTTTTCAATATGATGCTCAAAAACTTTATCAACGAAAAGTGAATTTGTAAATGACTTTAAATAAGGCGCAATTTCAGAATTATCATTTAAATATTTTAACAGGATACGTGAAGTTTTGGAAAGAGAAAGTATGTGTAAAATTTTTTTTGAAGAAAGAACTGAACCTTCTATTCGGGATTGAGCAAAGTCTTCTGAAAGTTCAGGAAGATATTCAATTGGAGGAGGAATGTTTTTTATTAATATTTCTTTTGCTTCACTTACTAACTTCCCTGAAAGTTTTATTTCATCATGATCCAGGGTAGGTTTTAAGTTTAGTATGCTTTCTTTGCCAGGCTCTGTAAGTGTATAATTTGAAATGTAATTTAATACTTTATCGAATTCCAGTTTATCCAAATAAATTTTCTTTATCATTTCAGCGTGTCTTTTTCGTTAATATAATCCTTTATAATTTGCTTTGTATCTGGGGTGTATTTACTTATTAAATCAATAGTTACAGGAATTAATTGTGAAGTTTCTTTGTATAATTTACTATTGTCTTTATCGGCTTTCGATGGAATATTGAAAACATTCATAATAAGGAATACGGCACTAATAAAATACATAATTTGGGTAAACCCTATAAACCCACCGACAATCTGATTGATCAAATTATTTACTTTATCGAATGGATGAATTATCCTCTTTAAGAGAGTAAAGATCAAAATAACTCCAAGAAATATTGCTGCTCCGGCAGTCATTTCAGCAAGATAATATTCTATACCTAGTACACTTTCAATTACCTTTCCAAGATCATCCGAAAAGAATGCAACAAGAAAAACTGCCAAAACAAATCCAATTATTCCAACCAGCTTTCTTACAAAACCGTCTTTAAATCCTAGGATAAAACCTGTAACAGCTCCGAGTATAATTATAATATCTATAGGGTTCAACTATTCACCCAGAATTTTTTCTACAATTTCTTTAATTAATTTTCCTTCAGCTTTTCCTTTAAAAGTTTTTGCAGCAAGAGGCATAAGTTTTGAAAAATCTTTTTTTCCTGAAACACCAATTTCTCCAGCTAATTTCTTTATTTCGATTTCAAGTTCTTCAGACGTTAATTGTTTTGGAAGGTAAGTAGTAATAATTTCAAGTTCAGCCTGTTCTTGCGCAGCCATTTCAGTACGTCCGGCTTTGGAAAATTCCTCAATTGATTCTCTTCTCTTTTTTGCTGCTGAGCTAAGTAATTTAATCTCTTCTTCTTCATTAAACTCTTTACCAGAACCGTTTTTTTCAAATTCCAGAATTAATGCTCTGATAGAACGAATTGTATTAAGCCTGATCTTATCACCAGACTTCATAGCGTCTTTTAAATCAGAATTTATTTTTTCTTTTAATGACATATACCCTCTAAAATTAAAAAAGGCAGGTGATTACCTCAATAACCAACCTGCCAACTAATCTTTCAAAAATTTTTAAGTTAAATTTTTATAGATGCCGAATAATTTATTCTCAGGCAATGAGCTTTTCTGAGTTCCTGTTGAATATCTGTAACCAAACCCATATCAATGTTTTTATCAACCCTCATTGATACAATAACATTAGGAAGTTCAGTAGCTTTTTTATACATAATATCCTGAACATCTTTTAACTCTACAAGACTATCATTAATCTGTATCTTTTTGGATTTTCCAACCCATATATAAGAAATAAGACGTTTGTTTTCTATCTTTTCGATCGCTTTTGCTTCAGGAAGTGAATAATCAACATAAACTTCAACTTCTCTTAATGTAGTTGTAACCATAAAGAATAATAAAAGCATAAAGATAATATCCGGCATTGAGGAAGTAGGTATTTCCTGCTTGGTACTTGCTCTTTTCTTCTCGAAATTCATTATTTCCTCAGAATTTATTTATTAACTTGTTCAGGTTCTGCAATTGAAATAATAATAGGTACTGCATCTTTAACATCCTGCTGTTCTTCATCTGTCAGATCACCGTATTTATGCCCATAGCGGGAATTAGATAATTCATCCCTCACTTCAAAGTATGACTCTTTAATCTGATCAAGCGCCTGAATGTAAGTATTATAAACAGTTCTCCTATCCGTTTTTACAGATACAATCAATTTTTTAGCCAATGGAAGATCTATTTTAGATTCAATTCGAGCTTTAAGATTATTTTTTATTTGGAAAACTGAAATTACTTTTCCATCCAGCAATACATCATTATTTTCATTAATTAAAATAGCAGCCATTCTATCCGGATCAACCTTTACTTCTTTTTGTTCTTCCGGTGGAATATACTCAGGCAAAGTTAAGCCGATACCTGTATCAACATCAATTACTGTTGCAACCAGGAAGAAAATGAGAAGCAGGAATGCAATATCAGCCATTGATGAAGTTGGTATAACAGCTTCCGGTAATTTTTTCTTTTTAATCATTTTCGGATTGTTCCAAATTCAGTGATTGTTATTTAGTTAAGCTTTCCTTGTTTCGAGTTCATATAATGCATCAATTAATTCAATAGAAGCTTCTTCCATATCACCAACAAGTCTGTCAATTTTAGAGACAAGATAATTGTATATCACTTGTAAAATCATTGCAACTACAAGTCCGAATAATGTGGTCAATAACGCAACAGAAATACCGTCTGCAACAACAGCCGGAGAAATATTAGCTGCTTCTTTAATAGCATCAAAAGCTTGAATCATACCCTGAACTGTTCCAGTAAATCCAAGCATAGGTGCAAGTGAGATGAACAGTGAAACCCAGATCATTCCTCTTTCAAGGAATCCCATTTCAATTCCACCGTAAGCTATAATTGCTTTTTCAGCAGCTTCTAAACCTTCATTTGCTCTTAATAAACCAGCATGAAAAACAGAAGCAACAGGACCACGAGTGTTAGCACAAACTTCTTTTGCACTTTCAACACCACCTTCGTCCAAAGCTCTTTTAACTTTTACAATAAATTGCTTTGTATTTGTTTTTGACCTGGTTAAAGTCCACAGTCTTTCAAAACAGAATGCGAGACCAATAACAAGGCAAGCAAGAATTGGCCACATAAAACCGCCGCCTGCTTCGAATTTAGTAGCTAACCAGTTTAATGCACCACCATCATTTTGTGCTTGCGCAATTACATTAAAAACGGATGATATTACTCCTGAAAAATCCATATACGATTACCTCCTAAATATTGAGTAATTGATGCTAAGGAAAGATTTTTTCCAATATTATTATTAAATGAATAGGACTACAATAATCATTTCAATTTAGAAAGTCAACTAAATACTTCCTGCCGAATCCGTTGTATTATATCAGTTTAGACCAGATTTTTTATCAATTATTTTAGTCCGAATCTGTTTGTTAATTTAAAAATATTTCCGGTTAAAAAATTATAATTTATAAAAACTGAATTAATGAATTCACCAATTTCTTCAGGTTTCATCCAATCATCATAATTATCCTTTTTCATCCACTCACGGTTTGCCGGTGTATCGATTATTAATGGAGCAATTGCATTAGCACTCAATCGGATTGATTTTCCTTCCTCGGCAAGCGTATGAACAAGATGAATAAGAGAACCTTTTGCAGCACCGTAAGCAGCATTCTTTGCAACTGATTTTACTCCGGTATAAGCAGCAGTAAACAATATTGAACCGGAATCAGATTTCATTACCAGTTTGCTGAAGTGTTTTGCAATTAATCTTGAAGAAATAAAATTCATTTTAAACATTTTTTCCCATTCTTCATTATCTGCTTCCCAGATATTCTTTCCTCCGGCAAAACCGCCGACAGTGCTGAACAAAAACACTCCTGAGTTTGGATTACTTTTAATGTTGTTAAATGCATTTTCGACATTCCCTTCAATCGAAAGATCTTCAATTTGAATCTGGTGAACGTTATCTAGTTCTATCTTATTTCGGAATTTAAAATCAAATAGAAAGTAGTCATCATAATTTTTCTTAAGTAAAACAGAAGTAACCCCGCTTCCAAGAAATCCGTCAGAGCCGAAAATTAGAAGTATCTTTTTCATATTTAATTCCCTTCCATTATAAATTTTGCATACACAGGATAATGGTCACTGTAACCGCCAAGATATTTTCTCCCTCCGTATGTGGGAAAAGGTGTTCCTGCGTATTTGCCTGAATGTGTCTGGAGAAAATATGGTTTGTAAATTTCATAACTATCGCAAATGTAAGTTATGGTGATACCAGTAAGTACATTTCCTGATACTATCACCTGATCTAATAAGTTCCAGTCATCTTTATATTTATAAGTTCCATTTCCTTTTGCATATTCATTGTATGCAAGATTGAACAATTCTCCCCTGCTTTCAAACTCTTCGCTAGTAATTATACTATCACAAAATACCGGATGAGCTTTTAGTGTTTCAAATATGGATTCATTTGTAGGCTCATCATTGTAATCACCAATTGAAATAATATTTGCTGAAGAATCCATTTTAAAAATTCTATCCACAGCTTTTCTCAAAGTTTTTGCTGCTTCAATCCTGTTTGGTTCTGATTTTTCTTCTCCCCCGCTTCGGGATGGCCAATGATTAACGAATACAGTAAAATCCTGATCAAAATTATTTTGTAAATGAACTCCCAAAACCGGTCGGGTTGGCCATCCATCAGACAAATGTACAGTATCGACTGTAATTTCTTTCATTTTAAACAGACCATCTTTATATAGTAGTGCAACGTCAATTCCTCTGTTGTCCGGCGATTCAACGTGAACGATGTCATAATTTAAATCATTAAGATATTTTTGAGTCAATGAATCAAGCACATTTTTATTTTCCACTTCACAAACTCCAAGAATGTCCGGTCCTTTATTATTATTCATTGACCTGATTACACGTGAAAGATTAAATATTTTTTTATCGAATCTTTGCTGAGTCCATTCCAGATTACTGTTTGGTAAAAATTCTTCATCATTTTTAGCAGGATCATCAACCGTATCAAAAAGGTTTTCAAGATTCCAGAATGCAACAAATAAAGTATCTTGAGTCTTAGCAGCCTGTGAACACGAGACTAGGATTAAACAAAATAGAAGGGAAAAAATTTTAAATGATTTCATCTCTGAGAGGTTTGATTAATGAACAATTTAATATATAAGAATTTAAGAAATTTCTAATACTGATAAAAAATTATTATTTAAAACATTCCAGCAATAAAAAATAATATACAAGCCAGAAGAGCCATACTTAAAGCGTATGGAAGTTGTGTTCTCACATGATCAATATGATCGCATGCAGAAGCCATTGAAGAAACAATAGTTGTATCAGAAATTGGCGAACAATGATCGCCAAAAACACTTCCACTTAAGACAGCAGCTATTGTTAATGGTAAACTCACTTCGGCAAAAAGTGCAGTTGGTACAGCAATAGGAATCATTATTGCAAAAGTTCCCCAGCTTGTTCCTGTTGAAAATGAAATAAACGCAGATGTAATAAATATTATGGGAGCTATAAGTTGCGGAGAAAGAAATTCTTTAGATAAAGAAGCTACATATGGTCCCGTTTCAAGTGTTCTGCAGGTATCGCCAATTGAAAATGCAAAAACCATTAAAATAGCAAGCGGAATTAATCCGGAAATTCCTTTCAAAGTTAA
This sequence comes from uncultured Ignavibacteriales bacterium, assembly GCA_963715745.1. Lineage (GTDB taxonomy): Bacteria > Bacteroidota > Ignavibacteria > Ignavibacteriales > Ignavibacteriaceae > CAWGJF01. The sequence goes on along the minus strand of OY970271.1, from coordinate 2,343,947 downwards.
ATCCATTATTTCTTTAAGGTTCAGTAATTTTCTTATGATCGAAATAAAACCTGCAACAATTATTGCAGTAAAAACTGACCAGAGAACTGATGTCGAACCTGAACCAACTGTCAAATCACCGTTTCCTGTAATTAATAAACTAATCGGCATCATAATTATCATTACACAAATCGGTATTATCATATTCAATGATTTGTGTGGAATTCCTTTCTTAGCTTTGATTGAAGATACTTCTTCAGAAATCATTGGCACTGCTCCGTCTGCAATTGTTTTTCCAAGATCCATAGATCTTTTTTCTGCTTTTTTCATAGTACCAAAATCTTTAAAGCTAAAAGCGATAAATCCTGCAAAAAGAACAGAAAGAATTGCGTAAAAGTTTAATGGTATTGTGCTTAAAAATAAACTAACAGGGTCGTTCAGTTTTTCTTTTTCAAGAAGAGAAACAACATAAGCTCCCCAGGCATTTAGCGGGATTAAAATACAGATTGGTGAAGAAGTAGTATCACAAATGTAAGCAAGTTTTTCTCGTGAGATTTTAAACTTCTCGAATATCGGATGAAAAATTGTTCCGGTAACAAGACATGAAATGCTGGATTCAATAAAAACAATACAACCAATAAAGAATGAAAAAACAGTAGCACGTTTCCTTGTAGTAACTATTTTTCTTTTTTGAATTAAATCTACAAATCCCTGCATTCCGCCATTTGCCTGAGTCAGTGTAATCAATGCTCCGATTAATGCACAAAAGATAATGACTTTGGTATTTCCAGAATCTGCGAATACATTTACAATAGATTCAATTGAAGATTTAAATCCCTCAAGAACATTTCCGTTTGAAATTATTATCCATCCGAGAACTATTCCAAGAAAAAGTGATAAAAAAACCTGACGGGTTTTAATGGCAAGTAAAATAGCAAGCAACGGCGGAAGTATAGATAACCAGCCGTAATCGGTCATAATTCAGTCATTAAATTATAAGTGAAACTCATAAAGTAATTTCGGTTTTAAATACTATTGTTGCTTCTCCTCCGATCTTTACTAAAATTGGTACTCCTGTGTCATCAACATTTACTTCAACTTCAATTATTCCTGTTCTTCCCATAACTTCCCCTTGTTTTGCCTTGAACCTGATTTTATTACCTTCAACATTAACAAGCTTATGCTTTATTAAATAAGCGCCAAGAGGTCCGTTTGCATTTCCTGTTACAGGGTCCTCATGTATTCCGATTGCAGGAGCAAACATTCTTCCATGAGCTAAAATATCATCTTCATCCGAATCCAGAGTAAAAACAAAATACCCGTTGCATTTAATTTTCCTGCTGATTTCAGATAGCTTAAAAAAATCAGGCTTAATTGAGTTAAGAACTTTTTTGCTGTTTATACCGATCATTACTTTGGAGTGTCCGGTAGAAACTATCTGCATTGGACATTTCCTGTTCAATTCCGACCTGTTTAAATCCAAAGCAGAAATAATTTCATCCTGCCTTTCAGAAATTATAGTTGAAACAAATTCAGGTTTACCTTGAGTCATAATTATTTTGTAACCTGCCTGACCGGCAGGCAGGTCATTTTCATACTTAATAATATCGACTGGTAAAATCCCAATACCTATTTTATGTTTGATTGTGCAAGAAGGCAATTTATCTTCGTGAGCCCTAACATAATGAGCCGCGATAGTAGCGTGTCCGCAAGTAGGAACTTCAGTTTTAGAAGTAAAAAATCTTATCCTGACTTTATGATCATCAGCATCCGGAGATAAAATAAATGCTGTTTCAGAATTATTTAATTCCCTTGCAATCATCTGCATTTGTTCATCAGTCAACCCGTCAGCATTAGTAACCACTCCTGCAGGATTACCTTTGAACTTCTCTTTTGTAAACGAGTCAACCTGGTAAAGTGTAATATTTTTCAAAACATTTGCCACTAATAATTTGCTTTAAAACAATTTATTACTCTTCTCTAAACTGGATTTGTAGATGTTTATGCCCGAAGACGCTTGAATTGATGAAAACTTATTAGTTTCTTTTGTTTCTCATCCCACAATCTTAAAAATATACTTTTAAAGCTGGACTTTAATGTTAGAACTGGTGCGTTTTGAAATTCCGGAATAGCTTTGTGACATTTTTCCAGTTGATAATTAGGAATTTTCGGACTTAAATGGTGAATGTGATGATATCCGATATTTCCGGTAAACCATTGAAGTATTTTCGGTAGCTTGTAATAAGAACTTCCCTGGAGTGCAGCTAAAGTAAAATCCCAAGATTTATCTTCTGTCCAGTATGTATCTTCAAACTGGTGTTGCACATAAAATAACCAGGTACCGGTAGAAGAAGCAACAAATGTAATCGGCACTTGCACCATCAAAAATTCCTGCCAGCCAAAAATCCAGAACATCAATCCCGTGACCAACAAAAAAACAACAGAAGTAATATAAACGCTGGGATGAAGGTTTTTTAAGGTTTTGGAAGATGGAAATGGAAATCTTTGAATGATCACAAACATAACAAATGGGATTATTACAAATAATATGATTGGGTTACGGAAGAGCCTGTATTTAAGTCTTCCCCATTTTGATTGCTTAAGAAATTCATCAACTGTCATTGTATAAATATCACCAATTCCCCTTTTCTCTAGCTTGCCTGCTGAAGCATGATGAATTGCATGCTTTTTTCGCCAGTGATGATATGGAGTAAGTGAAAAAATGCTGCAAACTATTCCCCAAAAATCATTTGCTCTTTTCGATTTGAAAAATGATCCGTGTCCGCAGTCGTGCTGGATAATAAAAATCCTTACAACAAAACCTGCAGCAGGTAAAGAAAGAAGCAAAGTAAGCAAATAACTTATATCCAGACTCAGGTACATCAAACCCCAAATAATAAAAAAAGGAATAAACGAATTACACAATTGCCAGATGCTTTTACCAGCACTTGAATTTTGATATTGTGTTATGAGATTACCCCAAAAGGATGGCTTAATTGTCGAATCTTTAATCAAAATAATATTCCATTAGAAATCTTTTAAGTTATTACTTAAAGATAGAGATATTATGTTAAAGAACAGAAAAAATTATTAAATATTAAAAATAAACCGATATACCAAACTTCAAAAAATTACCATTCAAATTAAACGAATTGGTATTAGATTCAGCTTTGATCGTTTGATCATTGAATTTATCTTTTGAATGCCAGTGAGAAAATTTAAAACCATATTCTGCAGATAAGCTCATTTGATTAGTAAACCACCACTCAACACATACGATTTTAAGTTTAGAGTGAGTCTAATTCCAAAATACTTTGGTATGAAATAATAATTTGCTAATTCTATAACGGTAAATAAAATTCAAACTCAGATTTCCAACAAAGTTAATTGATAAAAATATTTTTATCTTGGATTACATTAATTGCTAAACTATTTAAAACAATTTTATGCCGACAAAAAACAAAACATTCGTAATTGTAGATGCGATGGCAATGGCTTACCGTGCTTATTTTGCATTTATAAACAGACCGTTAACTACCAAAAGCGGTGAGCCTACTTCTGCCATATATGGATTTGTAACACAACTGATAAAAGTTTTAGAAGATCACAAACCGGATTATATTGCAGTTGCAACAGATTCGAAAGAAAAAACTTTTCGTCACGAAAAATATAAAGAATACAAAGCAACACGTGAGGAAATGCCGGAAGATATGATTCCACAAATTGGCAGGATAAAACAAATTGTCGAACTGATGAACATTCCTCTTTACATAAAACCGGGTTACGAAGCCGATGATATTATTGGAACGGCTGTTAAACTTGCTGAGAAAAAAGGAATGGAATCTTTTGCTATCACTCCCGATAAAGATTATATGCAGCTTGTTACACAAAAAGTTAAAATAGCAAGACCCGGAAGAGGCAGTGATGAAGTTATAATTTATGATGTTGCAAAAGTAAAGGAAGCATATGGTTTTGAACCAAAACAGATGATAGACTATTTAGCTCTTGTAGGTGATAGTTCAGATAATATTCCCGGTGTCAAAGGAGTTGGTGAAAAAACTGCAACGCCGTTAATCCAGCAGTTTGGCTCAATTGAGAATCTTTATAAAAAAATTGATAAAGTTGAAAGAGAAAGTGTTAAGAAAAAATTATTAGAGAATAAAGAGAATGCTTTTCTTTCAAAAGATCTGGCAACTATTCATTGCAGTGTTCCAATGGAATTTGATTTTGATAAAGCAAAATTTGAAAAACCAGACTTTGACAAGCTTCGTGAGGTTTTTGTTGAGCTTGAATTCAAGAATCTGTTTACAAGACTTTTGAAAATTTATGAAACTGACAAAGTTGAAGAAATAAAAGAAGAAGAACTTCACGATTCAAATAAATTTGATAAAAGTAAAATCAAGTATAAACTCGTAACTTCTATAAAAGATGCAAATGCTCTTGCTGAAAAATTAAAAAAGGAAAAAATATTTGCTTTCGATACTGAAACTGATTCACTCGATCAGTTTGATTTGAGAATTGTCGGTGCATCGTTCTCATCAAAAGCCGGCGAGGGATATTTTGTTGCTATTGATCCGGGACAGAAGAAAAAGTTCAGTGATGGGAAAGAAAGGCTTAAAGTTGACGACTTCGTAAAAATATTTAAGTCTATTCTTGAGGATAAAAAAATCAAAAAAGTTTGTCAGAACGGAAAGTATGACATTGGTGTAATGCGTGGGCTTGGAATCAAAGTTGAAAATTTTTACTTCGACACGATGGTTGCAAGCTATATAATTGATGCCGATCAAAAACACGGAATGGATGATCTTTCTGAAAAATATCTGAACTACAAACCTATTTCTTTAAAAGAACTGCTCGGGCAAAAAATTGATCCCAAAAAGATCTATGAAGTAGATGCAGATGAATTATCTGATTATGCGGCCGAAGACGCTGACATAACTTTCCAGCTTTATGAAGTACTCGAAAAAGAAATTAAAAAAGAAAAACTTGAGCGTATAGCTTATGAAGTTGACTTTCCACTAGTGAGAGTACTTGAAGAAATTGAGTACGAAGGAATCAGAATTGACAAAGCAACTCTTGATAAATTCAGCAAAGAATTACAAAAGATGATTGATTCCTATACAAAAAAAATCTACAAATCTGCTGGTGAAGAATTTAATATCAGTTCTCCAAAGCAGCTTCAGGTAATTCTTTATGAAAAGCTTGGATTGACTTCCGGAAGAAAAACAAAAACGGGTTATTCCACTGATGCAAGAGCGCTTGAAAACCTACGCGGATCACATGAAATTGTGGATATGATCCTCGATTACAGGCAGGCAACAAAACTAAAATCAACCTACACAGATTCTCTTCCGAATCTTATCAATCCAAAAACCGGAAGAGTTCATACAGATTTTAATCAGACTATTGCGGCAACAGGAAGACTTTCAAGCATCAATCCTAATCTTCAAAACATTCCTATCAGAACTGAAATGGGAAAAGAAATTAGAAAAGCTTTTGTTCCGAGAGATAAAGATTTTGTATTACTAAGTGCAGATTACAGCCAGATTGAACTTCGTTTGCTGGCAGCAATTTGTAAAGATCCTGGACTTATAAAAGCATTTAAAAGCGGAGAAGATATTCATAGAAGTACCGCGGCTTTAGTATTTATGGTTGATCCGGAAGATGTAACACCTGATATGAGAAGAAAAGCAAAAGAAGTCAACTTTGGAATTCTTTACGGCATTGGTCCGTTCGGATTGAAAACAAGATTAGGAATTACTCAGTCTCACGCCAAAGAAATTATTGAAACTTATTTTAAAACTTTTAAAAAAGTAAGAAATTATATGGATGATTCTGTAAAGAAAGCAAAAGAAAATGGTTATTCTGAAACCATTCTTGGAAGAAGAAGATATTTAAAGAATATTAACAGTAACAACCGCGTTGTCAGACAATTTGAAGAACGTGTTGCGATCAACATGCCCATCCAGGGAACTGCTGCTGATATGATTAAGATTGCAATGATAAATATTCAGAAAGAACTTGAGAAAAGAAGAGCAAAAACCAAAATGGTTTTGCAGGTTCACGATGAACTTTTATTTGATGCACACAAAGATGAGGTTGATGATATACGTCCGGTAATTAAAAAATTAATGGAGAATGCAATTCCTCTCGATGTTCCAATAGTTGTAGATACCGGCATTGGTGATAACTGGCTTGATGCACATTAAGCTAAACCCTCCTCAAATTAATTAATATATTATGATTATTTTTGATTTTAATTAATCATAATCATTTTCAAATCAATTCTTCCGTAGAATTATATTTTCAAAAATGAAACTCGCTAAATCATTAGAAAAATCCGGCAAAAAGCTACTTAGAAATATTTTCAGCATTTTTTTTAAAACTGAAGATATTGATCCGACCAATGTGAATGTCCGGGATATAAAACGAATTTTAATCGTCAGGCAGGATAGACGCGTAGGAAATCTGGTTTTAACTACTCCCCTTTTTGAATTAGTATCAAAAGTTTTTGCAATTGCAAAAATTGATGCACTTGTTTCTAATAAACTCGCTGCTTTAATTGAAGACAATAAATTTATTAATCAAATTATTTCTTTTAATCATACTTCTTATATAAAAAACCCGTTCAGGTTTGTAAAACTTATCAGGCAATTGAAAGCTAATAAATATGATTTAGTGGTTGAAAGTTCAAAACCTAATGGTTCATCTTTTTTGAATGGCCTGGTTTCATATTTAAGCGGAGGAAAGTTCAGAGTAGGCTTTGATAAAGGTGATGGATCAATTTTTACTAACATTCATGTAAAACCTGATGCTTCACAACATTATTATAAAATGCAGCAGCAGCTTATAAATATATTTGTTTCTGATAAAAAAGAGATCAGACCCGCTTTGTTTGTAAATAGAGACGAGCTTTTTGATTATCAAACCAAATTAAATCAAAAATTTTCAATTGATACTAATAAGAGAATAACTGGAATATGGATTGGAGCAAGAGGAAAAAAGAAATGGGATATAAATAACTTTTTTTTAGTTTACGATAAATTAAATACGATTGATAATTGCTTTCCTGTTCTTTGTTTTGGAATTGAAGAGAAAAAATATTTTGATGATAATGAAGTTGAAAATTCCAATAAAATATTGATTGATGATTTGAATGAATTAAAACTATTTATTTCATCATGTTCGTGTTTTATTTGTGGAGACACGGGTCCGCTTCATTTTTCATTTGCTTTGAATATTCCGACTATTGGAGTTTTTTTACAGGATAATTATCAAACCTACGGTTACGCAGAAAGTGAATTTAATTTCATTATCAAACCTGACGATTCCAGACAAATGATAAATGAAATTATTAATTCTGCTAAAAATATTTTGGATAAATGAATATAAATCAAAGATTAAAAATTCTTGTTTTATTTGATTTTCCCTGGTGGAATGCCGCTGCATACTATGTTTACAATGTAGTTTTAGCATTAAATAATCTTGGGCACACTGTATATTTTGCGGGAAAATCCGGAACACCCACCTGGGAAAATTTAAAGAATACCAAAGCCAAATTATATGATATTCCCTTTTATAAAACTTCTCCTATAAAACTTTTGCAGAGTTATTCCTCCGTAAAAAAGATAGTGAATGAAGAAGAAATTGATTGTCTCTTCCCTGCCGTTGCACAAGGACATATTGTTTCCGGAATGATTAAAAAATTTATGAGAAAGAGAATCCCTATTATCAAACTATGTCTCGATAACGTAAGTCCGGTAAATAATCCATTAAATAAATATTTGCATAATTCCCTGACCAATTATTTTATTTTCCCGGGACATTCGACAAAAAACAGGTATGAATCACTTTTTGAAATTAGAAATGTTAAGATAATGCACGCTCCAATTGATCAGGAGAAATTTCTAAACTATTCGCAAACCAAGGAATTAAAAAAATCATTAAAAATTCCAGATGATAAAATTGTTGTTAGTTTTATTGGAAGATTCTCTCCTGAGAAAGGAATTTTCTTTTTACTTGAAATCATAAAAAAAGCATCAGAGAAAAACGATAAATTATTTTTTATCCTTTCCGGATCAGAAGAACAAATAAAATATTCTGAAGTGGGAGAAGCAATTAAAGCGAAAGATTTATCTGAAAGAGTAAAAATACTCCCTAAGCAGGACGATGTAAGAGACTTACTTTCAGTGACAGATATTGGATTGATGTCATCAAGATATTCTGAATATATTTGCCGAATTGCGATGGAATATATGGCATTCAAGATTCCAGTTGTTGCTCCTGATTTAAATGTGGTCCCGGAAGTAGTTGAGAGTGGTAAAACAGGATTTATTTACCCGTTAAATGATGCTTCTTTGGCTGCTGAAAAATTATTAAAACTATCAGAAGATATAAATCTCAGGAATAGGTTTGGAAAAGAAGGATTTTGTAGAATACAAAACAATTACTCGTTGAATTTTTTTACTAAAGAAATAAATAATATTCTTGAAATTGTAATTAGATAGTAAAATGGATTTAGATATTTTTAGACACGCCAGAGTTGAACAAAAACCATTGATTTTAGATGGAGCAATGGGCAGTTTACTTCAGCAGAAAGGGTTTAAAAGTGATGTAAAATTTTGGATGACAAATGTGAACAAAGAATCTCCTGAAACAATTGTTTCAATTCACTCTGAATATATCAATTCGGGAGCAGATATAATTACAACTAATTCTTTTAGAACTAATCCTGCTGCATTCGATTTTGATATTCTAAGGAGCAAGGAAGAAGTTAAACTAGCAGTCGATCTTGCAAAATCCACTAAATCAGATATGGCAATATTAATTGCAGGAGCAAATGCACCAGCTGAAGACAGTTATCAAAAGGAAAGAACAATTAGCAATAATAAACTAGAAATAAACCATAGTAATCACATTGATTTTTTAGTAGATAATAGGGTTGATTTCATCCTGAATGAAACTCAAAGTCATTGGGATGAAATAGAGATTATTTGTAAACATTGTTACAGGAATTCAATCCCATTTGTTTTAAGTCTTTACTTTCAGGAAGATTTAATATTGCTTTCAGGTGAACATGTTTTAGATGCAATAAAGCTTGTTCTGGATAACGGAGCACTTGCAGTTGGTTTTAACTGTATTGCTCCCGAAATCTTTTACAAATTACTTCAGAAAAATATATTTCCTGAGTTATGGGGTTTCTATCTGAATTGCGGATCCGGGAAACCTGAAGATGAAGTTATTGAATGTGGCATTTTACCGGAAGCTTATTTAAAATCAGTTGAAAAAAGTTTGGAATATTTCCCTTCATTTATTGGAGCTTGTTGCGGTTCTGGTTTCGAACATATTAGAAAAATAAGAGAATTATTAGATGGAAAAGATTGAAGTTACTTCACCTGCAAAAATAAATATTGGACTGAATGTTATTCGAAAACGTGGAGATAGTTTTCATGATATTTCAACTATTTTTCACCCTTTGCAGCTTGAAGATTTTATTGAATTTGAAAAGTCGGACATATTTGAATTCAGTTCAAACAACGATTTGTTGGAAAATGATGAAAACAACCTGATAATCAAATCAATAAAGCTTCTTGAAAAAACAGTTAATAAAGAATTATCAGTTAAAATAAATTTAAAGAAAAATATTCCAGTAGGAGCCGGGCTTGGTGGTGGTAGTTCAAATGCTGCTGCAACACTCAAAGCATTGAATTCCGTTTTTAATTTAAATCTTTCTTACAATCAACTTTTTGATATAGCTATTCAACTTGGCTCAGATGTTCCCTACTTTCTTAATCCTGTAACATGTTATGCTGAATCCCGAGGGGAAAAATTAAACAATTTAGGTTTTTCTATCAGTTATCCGATATTAATAGTAAACCCAGGTATTCATATTGAAACGAAATGGGCTTTTAGTTTAGTTAGTCCTGATGAAAATTCTGTTAAATTAAAAAACATTTTAAGTGATAATAAGTTTGATGTTGAAGCATTAAAACATTTTGTTACTAATGATTTTGAAAAAATAGTTTTTGATAAATATCCTGAGATTGCCGAAATAAAACTGAAGTTATATACATTGGGTGCAGAATTTTCTTTGATGAGTGGAACAGGATCAACCGTTTACGGAATTTTTACTAACTTACAAAAAGCTAGATTGGCAAGGTCAGTATTTGAGAAGAATTATTTCACCTTCTTAAATTATACTCTGGACAAAGGATCAATCACTTAACAGCGCTTTCAGTGAATTCAACAAATCCTTTTGTGGCATTCATCTTTACATTTAATCCTAATGGTACTGTTACTTTATCTGTAATATGACCATGCGGAAAAGCATAAATTATCGGGATTTTCATTTTGCCAAGATAATCTTCCATCACTTCTCCAAGCGTTAAAGTTTTTTTCATAGGATCATGTTCAAAACAATCAACAAACCTGCCGAGAATAATACCACGAAGGTTTTTAAATGCATTTATCAATCTAAAATGATTTAGCATTCTATCTATTCTGTAAGGCAGTTCTTTAATATCTTCAAGTAAAAGAATTTTATCTTTAAGATTTGGAAAATATGGAGTACCAATAATAGCATGAAGTACTGATAAATTCCCTCCAACAATTTTACCGGAAGCATTTCCTTTCGTCATCCCCGAAAGTTTATCATTTTCAGGAAATTCAAGCCTTCCAATTTTTTTATTTGATGTTAAAATTCGCCAGAAAAATTCTTCAGTGAATGAACTTACATCTTCAAAAAAATCAGGATAAAGCATCGGTCCTGCAAATGTAACTAATCCTGCTTTTTCAAGAAAAGCTGATTGGAGAGAAGTTATTTCACTGAAACCCACAAATATTTTAGGATTAGCTTTTATTAGTTTGTAATTAATTTTATCAAGTAACCTGCTTGATCCATATCCTCCGCGGATGCAAAAGATTGCTTTTACATTTTTATTTCTAAACATATCATGTAAATCTTCCAGTCTTTCTTCATCACTTCCTGCTAGGTAACCATGATATTTACCAACATTTTTTCCCAGTTCAATCCTGTATCCCTGTTTTTCAAAATACCTCACTCCTTTTTCCAAAATTGTTTGCTCTTCAACAGATGAAGCAGGCGAAATCAGTCCAATTGTATCGCCTTTTGATAATTTGGGGGGACGCACAAAACGCATAAAGTAGCCTTCTATTTTTGGGGATTAAAAAGTGCCCTGAATTTAATAATTCAAAAAAGATAAGACAAACTTTTGATGTATGTTTAGTTAAAAAAATGTGATAATAAGCAAAAAACCAGATTAAATTCTTTTGTAAGTTCAAAATAAGTTTGTGAAAAATTTGAGTTAAGTTGTTAATAATTTGGTATTAATCCAGAAAAGTTAGATTTCAAGCAATAAATAAGATTTTTCACTATATTTAGTTATTACTAATCTGTTTGGGCAATAAATGGTAAATAAAAAGATTCTTTACGTCTGTGGATCTATGAACCAGACTACTCAGATGCATAAAATCTCAAAGACGCTTCCTGAGTTTGATTCTTATTTTACTCCTTTTTATGCTGATGGACATCCGGTTATCGAGTATGCTTCAGATCTTGGTCTGCTCGATTTTTCCGTGCTTGGTGGACAGGCAAAGAAAAAAACATTTAAATATCTAAAAGAAAATAGTTTACAAATAGATGAGAACGGAAAGAACAACGATTATGATCTTGTTTTTTTATGTGCGGATTTACTGATTCCAAAAAACATCAGGGACAAAAAAATTATTCTTGTTCAGGAAGGAATGACGGATCCTGAAAACTTTGCTTATCACATTGTAACAAAATTTCATTTGCCAAGATGGCTTGCAAGCACATCTACTTTTGGATTGTCGAATTCATATGATCTTTTTTGCGTTGCATCTGAAGGTTATAAAGAACATTTTATTTCAAAAGGAGTTGACGGAGATAAAATCCGTGTAACGGGCATTCCGAATTTTGATGATTCACAATCTTTTTTAGAAAATGATTTTCCACATAAAAATTATGTTCTTGTTGCAACTTCCGACATGAGGGAGACATACAAATTTGAAAATCGTAAAAAGTTTATTAAAAAAGCCGTTGAAATAGCAAATGGGAGACAATTAATATTTAAGCTTCACCCTAATGAAAAAGCAGAAAGAGCTATTAACGAAATAGAAAAGCATGCACCTGGCTCGTTGGTTTATCATCACGAAAATATTGAACCTATGATTGCAAACTGCGATGTATTGATTACACGCTACTCCTCCGTTGTTTATATTGGATTAGCACTTGGTAAAGAAGTTTATTCTGATTTTGATGTCAATAGATTGGAAAAGATGACTCCGATTCAAAATGGAGGAACATCGGCAAGAGTTATTGCAGATATTGCCCGTGAGCTAATGGGTGAAGAAAAATTACCTGTCTATTTTATTGAAAAGAATCTTGAATCCAAGTTTAATGTAATTGAGAAATTCAGAATAAAGAGACGGCTTGCTAAAATAAAAAACTGAAATAAAATTTCTGCCGGTATCTTTAGATGAGTAATGAAAATAAGAACCTGAAAATAGTTACTGTTATCCAGGCAAGGATGACTTCTACACGCCTTCCGGGAAAAGTTATGTTACCTCTTTCCGACAAACCACTTCTAATCAGAATGTATGAAAGAGTTCAGCAGTCAAAGTTTGCTGGAAAAATTATAGTTGCTGTAACTACTGATCCTGAAGATCAGCTTCTTGTTAATTTATGTAATGAAAATAAAATAACTATTTTTCGTGGACACCTATACGACTTGCTTGACCGGCATTACCAGGCTGCACTTTTATATAACGCAGATGCCGTGGTTAAAATTCCTTCAGACTGTCCCTTGATTGATCCTGAAATTATTGATGAAGTTATTGGATATTTTAAAAATAATTATGACGAATTCGATTATGTAAGTAATTTGCATCCTCCTACCTGGCCTGATGGCAATGATGTTGAGATAATGAAAATGACTTCTTTGAAAGAAGCTTGGTTGAATGCAAAAAGACAAATGGAAAGAGAACACACAACACCGTATTTTTGGGAGAATCCTGATAAATTTAAAATTGGAAATGTTCTTTGGAAAGAAGGTCTGGATTATTCAATGAATTTCAGGTTTACAATTGATTATAAAGAAGATTATGATTTTATTAACAGAGTTTATGCCGAACTTTATCCAATTAAAAATGATTTTGCATTAATCGATATTCTCACGTTATTAGAAGAAAAACCAGAAATAAAAAAAATAAATGAAAAATATAACGGGGTGAATTGGTACAGGAATCATCTCGCTGAACTTAAAACTGTAGGAATTAATAACACTAAAATTATTTGATTTTAAGGATGATAATATGCCAAATAAAGTAACATCAAATCCTGACTATCCATCAATTAAAAAATCTGATGAATTATATTTAAAAGCATTACAACTGATTCCATCGGTAACTCAAACACTTGCAAAAGGTCCGCAGCAAAATGTAAAAGGAATTGCTCCAAAATATCTTCAAAGAGGTAAAGGCTCGCACGTTTGGGATGTTGATGGGAATGAATATATAGACTATTTAATGGGCATTGGTCCTCTATCTCTCGGTTATAGCTATGATAAAGTTGATGACGCGATTAAAAAGCAGCTTAATGACGGAATTACTTTTTCATTAATGCATCCACTTGAAGTTGAAGTTGCAGAATTGATACACGAAGTTGTACCGAATGCTGAATCTGTACGTTACAGCAAAACCGGGGCTGATATAACATCTGCTGCAATTCGTGTTGCCAGAGCTTTCACCGGAAACAACAAAGTTCTTTGCTGTGGTTATCACGGCTGGCACGATTGGTATATCGGAATTACCGACCGCAACAAAGGAATTCCATCTCTGGTTCAGGATTTAACTTTTACTTTTAATTACAATGACATTCAATCTGTTATTGATTCAATTGATGATGATACTGCTGCAGTAATTTTAGAACCATTCGTATTTGAAGCACCGAAAGATAATTTCCTGCAGAAGCTAAAAGATGTTTGTTCAAAGAATGGAACGCTTTTAATCTTTGATGAAATGTGGACTGGGTTCAGAATTGCTCTCGGAGGTGCACAAGAATATTTTAATATAAAGGCTGACCTGGCAGTTTTTTCAAAAGCAGTTGCTAACGGGATGCCGATCTCAATTTTAACCGGAAGAAAAGATGTAATGAAAGTCCTGGAAAAAGATGTTTTCTTTTACACAACTTTTGGTGGAGAAGCATTATCACTAGCAGCAGCAAAAGCTACAATTACAGAAATCAGAGAAAAAAATGTTCCTGCTTATCTTGCAAAACAGGGAAAGAAATTAAAAGATGGTTATAATCAGATAGCTTCTGAAATTGGAATGGATTACACGAAATGCATTGGATATGAATGCAGGTCATTGATTACATTTGATACTTCAGCAGGAAATCCACTTGAACTTAAATCACTTGTCCAACAGGAAATGATTAAACGAGGAATTCTGTGGGGTGGATTTCATAATATGAGCTACTCTCACTCAAATGATGATGTTGATTATACGTTAAAAACTTATCGAGAAGTGCTTCCGCTTTTGAAAGATGCTGTGGATAATAATAAAGTAAAAGAAAGTTTAAAAGGTGAGCCTGTAGAACCGGTTTTCAGAAAAGTTAGTAACTTTAATACAAAACCGAAAAAGAAAGAGATGGTTTGATAAGTTGCATCAAAATCTGGAGAAACTATTTTCATTAAAAGGTAAAGTTGCAATTGTAACGGGAGCTCTTGGTTTAATCGGGAAAAATCATTGTGAAGCACTTTCTGAAGCAGGCGCAAATGTTGTTGTTTGCGATCTTGATCAGAAAAAATGTGTTGAGTTTTCGAAATCCTTGTCTGAAATATCGATTGGAATTGGGACTGATATTACTAAAAAAGAATCTGTACAGAAATTAAGAGATAAGGTTTTAGAGAAGTTCAACAGGATTGATATACTCGTAAACAACGCTGCTATAAATGATATGTTTGAGAATCCCCAGGCCGCTTCTGAACTTTCAATGTTTGAAAATTATCCTTTGGATCTCTGGCAAAAATCTATTGATGTGAATGTTACAGGTATGTTTCTCTGTTCACAGGTTATTGGCTCTTATATGGCAGAAAATGGAAAAGGAAGCATCATAAATGTTGCTTCGACTTATGGGGTTGTTGCTCCTGATCAATCTCTTTATAAAAAACCTGATGGAACACAAAACTTTTTCAAATCTGCAGCATATCCGGCAACGAAAGGTGCTGTAATTTCATTTACAAAATTTCTTGCTGCTTACTGGGGGAAAAAAGGTGTAAGGGTAAACACTTTAACACCCGGTGGAGTTGAAAATAACCAGGATGAATATTTTGTTAAAAACTATTCTTCAAAAACTCCTTTAGGAAGAATGGCAGCACCAACAGATTATAAAGGTGCACTTGTATTTCTTGCAAGCGATGCTTCTTCATATATGACAGGGGCAAATTTAATTGTAGATGGAGGCTGGACAGCATGGTAATCGACAATGAACTAAAGAATAGAAATCTTGGTTTAAAAGATAAACTTTCGAAAATAAAAATTTTGTTGACTGATAACGATGGTGTTTTGACAGATACAGGTGTTTACTTTTCCAAAAACGGAGAAGAGTTCAAACGCTTTTCAATTCGAGATGGAATGGGTGTTGAAAGATTAAGAAAATATGCCGGTATTGAAACAGTTATTGTAACAGGCGAAGAATCAGGGGCGGTAAAATCGAGAGCCGAAAAATTAAAAATAAAAGAATTCTATTTGGGAGTTAAAGATAAAACAGAAATCTTGAAAGAAGTGGTGAGAAAAAATAATCTTAAGGAAGAAAACATTGCTTTTATTGGTGATGATGCAAATGATGTTAATATTATGAAATTGGTCGGATTTTCTGCAACACCTTCTGATGGAATGAGTTTTATAAAAGAATTTGCAAATTACATTTGTATAAATCGAAGTGGAAACGGAGCGTTCAGAGAGGTTGCTGAATTAATTTTGGCATTTAACTTTAAAGAACCTAATTAAATTTTTAACAGAGGAGTAAATATTGAATAACCGTGAAATCAAGGTTGGGAAAAATTTTGTTGGTGATGGTCACCCGGTTTTTATCATTGCCGAAATTGGTATCAATCATAACGGCTCAGTAGAAATAGCAAAAAAATTAATTGAAGGAGCAAAGTCAGCCGGATGTGATGCGGTAAAATTTCAGAAACGAACTCCGGAAATCTGTGTACCAAAAGATCAGTGGAATGTTGAGAGAGATACTCCATGGGGCAGAATGACTTATATTGATTACCGTCATAAGGTTGAGTTTGGTAAAGATGAATATGCCGAAATCGATAAGTTTTGTAAATCAATTGATATTATCTGGTTTTCAAGCTGCTGGGACGAACCTTCAGTTGATTTTATTGAAGAATTCAATCCCCCGCTCTACAAAATGGCTTCTGCTTCATTAACGGATGAAAGTTTGCTGTTAAGACATAAAAAATTAAATAAGCCTTTGATTGTTTCAACAGGTATGTCAACTATGAATGAAATTGAATCAGCAGTAAAATTGTTTGGAATTGAAAATCTTTTGGTTGCACATTCAACTTCTGCATATCCATGTAAAAATGAAGAATTAAATCTGAGGATGATCAATACTCTCAGAAGACTTTATCCGAATACTCCAATTGGGTATTCAGGACATGAAACCGGACTTGCACCAAGCATGGCTGCAATTACCCTCGGAGCTACGTTTATTGAAAGACATATTACCCTGGATCGTGCAATGTGGGGAACAGATCAGGCTGCTTCAGTGGAAATCACTGGTTTTAGCAGGCTCGTCAGAGATATTAGGGACATCGAAATTGGTTTGGGTGACGGCATTAAAAAAGTTTATGATAGTGAACTAGGAGCAAGAGCAAAGCTTAGAAAAGTGAAGTCTGAATCAACTGTTTAATTATAATTATGATTGATGGAATATTAAATTTCTTTTCTACAACCTGGAATTGGGTTTCAGAATATTTTGCAAATATGAGCAATGCAGAACTGACCTCTACTTTATTAATAATCAGTGCTGCAGTATTGTTTATCATTCTTGAAAGAATTTTCCCTTACACAAAAGGTCAAAAAGTTATAAGGGAGGGATTCTTTGATGATCTTGCTCTTTATACTATTGCTCAAAGCTACATACTGGGAATATTAATTTTCTCCTATATTATTAGATTTATTGATGACTCAACCGGTCTTTCAAGATTACAATTATTTGCAGATGTTCCTATCTGGCTTCAGCTTGTATTCTTTACAATCACCCACGATCTTTATATTTACTGGATGCATAGGTGGCAGCACAAAAATAAATACTTATGGAGAATTCACGAAGCACATCATTCTCCGAAAAAGGTAGATTGGCTTTCGGGTTCACGTTCACATGCAATTGAAATACTGATAAACCAGACAATTGAGTTTATGCCTATTGTGTTGCTTGGCTCGCCGCCGGAAGTTATTGCTTACAAAGGTTTGATCAGTGCCGTATGGGGCATGTACATCCATTCAAATTTAGATATAAGAACAGGCTTACTTCAGAAATTTATAAATGGCCCTGAAATGCACCGCTGGCACCACTCAACTGGAAAAGGCAGAAACAGGAATTTTGCTACTAAGCTTGCAATCTGGGATTGGATATTTGGAACAGCTTTCCTGCCTGATTCAAAACCTGACGAATATGGACTGAAAACCTTCTTTCCGAGATTCTATTTATTACAAACTTTTTATGCTTTCCGATCTTTTGGTAAAAGACAATCGCGTAAAGAAAAAAAGATGGATTCTGCTTCTCTGCAAAAATCGTCTTAACAATTTCTTTATAATCTCTTTACTATAAATTAACAATCAAATGTTATTTTAGTTTATCGAATAACATTGGAGAAGAGAGAATATTGAAAATTGCACACATTTCAGATTTACACCTGAATTCATTCTATAATGATTTAACCTACAAAAAAATAAAATCCCTTCTCAAAAATATTTCAGATATAAATGTTGATCATCTTGTTATTACAGGCGACCTTACGGATAATGCAGAACAAAACGATTTTCTTATTCTTAGAAGATTATTAAAACGATTTGGATTTCTTAGCGGTAAAAAACTTTCACTTACAATTGGAAACCACGATATCTTCGGTGGTGTTCAAAAACCTGATGATATTTTTTCTTTTGGGGAAAGATGCCGAAATGTAAACTACAGGAAAATGGTTTCAGATTTTATCAGTTATTTTCCCGAAGCATTTGAGAATTGTGAATATCTTGATAAAGACTACTTCCCTTTTCTTAAGTCAATCGACGATGTTTTATTCTTAGGATTAAATTCAATAGCAGAGTATTCAGCAATAAACAATCCGTTTTCTTCAAATGGAGAGGTTTCTCTAAATCAATTCAATAAGACTTTTGAGCTTTTTTCAAAATATTCAAATGACTGTAAGAATAGAATAATTTTGATTCATCACCATTTTAATAAGATAAAATCAAATTCTAAAAGTTCGCTTGGAATGATTTGGCAAAATATCGAAAAGCAGACAATGAAGCTCAGGAATAAAAAGAGGCTATTTAAACTTTTTAATGAGTTTAATGTTAACCTTATTCTTCATGGTCATTTGCACGAATCAAAAGAATACTTCAGGAATGGAAACAGGTTTTTAAATGCAGGAGCTACGATTAGAGGAAAACACGAAAACAAAATAAGCTTTAATGTAATTGACACCGAGAGTAAAAAATTAAGTATTGAGAAGTTTGAAATTGAAGTCGGTTTAATACAAAAGAATAAAGATAATTCACCTGTTGATATGCCTTTTAATGGTTTACTAGTTAACAGGGAATTAATCCGGAATGGAAAGTCTACATTATAAGAAGAAGAGGCTTTATAATCATTTCTTAGTTATCCAGCTTGTACGAATTATAAATCAATTCGTATTCCTGCAGCCATTCATTCTCTAACTCAAAATAAACAAAATCAATCGCGTTGATTGTTTCTTCATCTTGTAAATTATTTTTTTCAGATAAATCATCATCACCGGAAACTCTGCTGCCTAAATTCAAAGGTATAAATTTATTTTCTTCTTTTCTCATAAGCTCCTTTCTATTTTTGTTTCAAATCTACTAATGGAAAATTAAACTGGTGTAAAGAAAAGGTTAACTTCTTGTTAAATAATTATTACGAAATCTTATATAAAAAGGGCACCAGACGGTGCCCCTGTATCGAAGGGAGAGAGCGAGAGAGAGAAAATTTTCTTATTTAAGAAGTGTCATCTTCTTTGTAACTGTTTGACCGTTTGCTTCAAGAGTATAAAGGTACAATCCACTTGTTAACTCGCTTGCATCAAAAGTAACATCATAAGTGCCGGCGTTTCTGAAACCGTTAACAAGCTGAGCTACTTCCTGACCAAGTACATTAAAAACTCTTATACTTACATCAGAAGATTTGTTAATAGAGTATGTAATTTTTGTAGATGGGTTAAACGGGTTTGGATAATTCTGACTAAGCTTAAATTCATCAGGTATTCCTGATAATTCTTCTTCAACAGAAACCGGATAATTTCCAGGATTCCAGTTAGTCCAATTAGCTGTCCAATCTGTAGAACCAAAAGCTCCTACATACGTTGCGGTTGGTTCAAAGAAACCATCATTTGGCGGTGTTCCCGCACCTGTCAAAGCAGGTGAAGTACTCATAGGCATAAAATTAGGATTAGAAAAATTGAATGCATCAGTTAGCATAACTTCAGCATTTGTTGCAAAAGTTCTTCCACCATTACCAGAAAACCATAAATCGATATCAAATGTTAATCCACCTGAGTTTACAGTATCAAGATCATCCTGAGTCCAACCTGAAACAATACTATTATGAAGCCACATCGAATCATCAATTGCAGCTTGTATCGTGTTTACTCCATCAAGTAAAACTCCTTTAGGCCACCCCATAATAATTGCGTTTGAAATTCTGTTTCTTGATGATCTTCTTAAATGCATTCCTCTTTTAAAATCCGGACTAATTGGTGTTGAAACTGTTTCGAGCGGACCAACCAATGTAACGTTCCACCAGGTTGGGGTTGTACGTGGTTCGTTTAAAGATCCTGAACCATCATTATCAGATTCAAAACCATTCGATCCTGAAACTACGTCGGCAACATCAGGATCTCTCATTCCAACTAAATACTGAAGCTTTCCCCGGTATCCGAAATCTGTATCGAAATCATCATCAAGACCTCTGTAAGCGATAAGATTTTTACAGTTCACGGTACCACCAAACCATTCGTAGGAATCATCACCACTAAAACTAACTTGTATGTGATCGATTTGTGTTCCTCTTCCGATGCCTCCGAAAGTTAAACCATTAATTTCATTATTAGGTGAGAATGCAATTCCAGGATATTCAATTCTTACATAATGCATTTCTCCACTGTTATCATTATCATCGTTTCCACCAAAATTATCGCCGGGTCCTTCAATCTGGGAAACACCACCGGGTACATTTATTTTTGCATTTCCAAGTAAAATAATTCCACCCCAATCACCATAATTTGGTGTTGAGCCAGATCCGGCAAGAGCGAATTCACTTGTAAACACGATCGGAGCATTTTCTGTTCCCATTGCTCTTATTTTAGCTCCGGGCTTAATGATTAGAGAACCTTGTGAGATGTTTTCACCAACGATAAGTGTCCCTGCCTGAATGGTTAGCGTAGCAGGCGCTTGAACTCTTACAAATCCTACAAGTTTATAGGTGTAGTTACTTGTAAGTGTCATGTCTGATGTAATGTCGCCTGACAATTCCTGCAACTGTGCGAAACTGATGCTAAACATTGCGAGCGAGAGAAATAGAGTAAGCAGTGTTTTTTTCATGTTTTCTCCTTAATTATTTATTGAAGTTGATAAGAAATTCCGAGTTTAATTGTACGTCCGTTGTTATAAGACTCTGCAATTTTATCTCCATCTGTTGTACGCTGAATAAACTCTTTGTTTTGATTTAATAAGTCCGAAAGACTTAATTTGATATTAAAATTATTAAATAATCGTTTTGAAAAATTCAGATCTATAACATCCACCGGTTCTTCAATTATATCACCTAAATCATTATACCCTACTTTTGAAATTCTTTTTCCCACTCTGTTATAAACAACCGCTGTGTTCAGTTTTAATTCTGAATTATCGTAATAAAGTCCGAAGTTAATTATGTAGTCAGCCTGACCTTGCAAAGGTCTGTTTGATTCTTGAAAACCAGCACTTCCTGAATTATCAAGTTTTATTTTTGAATTGATTACACTCAAATTTGAAACGATTGAGAAATAACTTAAATCATCAGTAATGAATGCCAGATTTTTTCTTAATTCCAATTCGACACCGTAGTTATCAGCACTTTTTGCATTTGCATAAGATCTGACTGGTTCATTACTTGAAGCAGCGACCAATATTAATTCAATTGGGTTTATGAATCTTTTATAAAAAAGACTTACAGCAACTAGTTCTCCTGTACCTGGAAATATTTCAAATCTTAAATCATAGTTGTTTATCAAAGATCTTTTTAATTCAGGATTTCCTTCAACCAATTCATTAGCCAGAAAATCAAAATACTGGAAAGGAGCAATTTCCCTGAATTCCGGTCTTGCTATAGTTTTTCCGTAAGCTGCTCTAATGTTGATGTTCTCAGTCAATAAGTAGGTTAAATTAAGGCTCGGCAGCCAGTCTCTGTAAATATCTCTTACCGTAACCAGCTCGTTGGTTATCGTGTATGAATCAAGATTCTGCTCTGAATATTCATGCCTTACTCCTGTAACTATTCTTATAGATTTAAATAAAGTGACATCAAACATTCCATAACCGGAACCAACCTTTTGGAAAGATGAATAGCTATCTGAAGGTCTTGTTACTTCAGTGACTGATATGAATGCCGGATTTATATTTTCGGGTTTGAATATCTGATCAACTGATAACTGCAGAATACTATCTTTTACAGCATAATTTCCACCAACATTATTTTTGAAACCAAAAATACGTGCATCGAAATCTCTATCCTTTTTATTATATAATACACCGAATGAAAATTTTGGAAGTTGAGTATCCACGAATGGTCGTATTGTAAAATTGGTATTGAACCCATAGTCGTTGTCAGTCAGCTCACTATAAAATCTTGTTGAAAGTGACTGATCAAGCTTAAAGCGTAATGGTTCTGATAGATTATCAATAGATCGGGCATAAACATATCTTCTTGCGTCCGGCTCATTTCGATTTGATTTTGAATAGCTTAAACCCCAATCCCAGGAAATACCATTCATAAGATCAAAATAATGATCTCCCACTAATTGATGTGATTGCAAAGTACGGGAGACAAACCTTAGAGAGGTAATTTCTCTGTATTGATCTGCATATCTGTAATCACCTTTATAAAATGTTGTCTCATCATCTGAATTTTGATTAAGAACATTCTTAAAACTTATTTTGTTCGTGTTATTAAATTTCACACTAAGATTAAGTAAGCCGCTTAGCATAACGCTATTGGTACTATTCGCACCACTGTACTGATAACGCGCACCTGTAAAATCATAGAAATTTTTCCGCCTGTTACTTGTTGTTAAACTATTTGAGTAATCAATTGAAGCTATGTAACCGAAGAGATCATTTTCACCTAAATTATATTTGTCACCAAGTGTAATTTTCATTCCGCCATTAACTGGTGCGTTCTGAGATTTAGTCTGCCAGTCATTTTTAAAAGACACTCCAATCTGTTGCAATTGTGCATCTGTGTAATTTCCTCGAACAACTCTTTTGTCTCCAATCAACGAAGGCATTTTCCTCACACCATCATCTATTCCCAGGAAGTCAGTTTTACCACCACTGTATGTATTGAATGACTTAAAAGTTGTGTTGCTGTTATATCCTGAAGAGCCGCTGAAATTCAGCATAAAAGAAGATGGAAAATCAACAGTGTTAATTTGAACAAGACCGCCTGTAAAATCACCGGGTTTGTCGGGTGTAAAAGTTTTAGCTGTGATAACATTTTCAATTAATCCGGCAGGTATAATATCATATGAGAAACTCTTTTTTTCCGGATCTGTACTTGGAAGTGTTGCTCCATTCAGAAGAGTATTGTTATATCTGTCGCCGACTCCTCTAACAAATGCATACTTTCCTTCTGAAATTGTAATTCCAGACATTCTCTTTAAAACATCAGTCCCGTCTGAGCTATTATTCTTTGAAATTAATTCTGAACTAACTCCATCTACAATGCTTGCAGAATTTTGCTGAATTTTTAGTACAGACACTTCTGTATTTTTAAGTGTTTCAGCTGTAACTACTACTTCTTTTGTTTCATAAGCTTCGGAAACCAAAGCGAGATCAAGTTTTTTCAGTTCCCCAGGTTTTATTTCGAGATTTGTCACTGTGTATTTAGCATAACCAATCATTGAAGCGATTAGGTTATAAGTTCCCGTTGGAATAGAGTTTATATTGTAATTACCTTCAATATCTGTAGCCGCACCGATGTTAGTTCCTTCGAGTAAAACATTTGCACCTATCAGTTCTTCTCCGGTTTTTGAGTCAACAATCTTACCACGAAGAGAACCATTCTCTTGGGCTAAGGTGAGTCCGCTTAAGAACAATAAACAATACAATAATAGTAGATTTTTAATCATAGATAATTTGTAAGACTGTTTTTGCCCTCTCTCACGAAAGGCAGTTTTAGAATAAGAGATCATTCTCTCTCTCCTTTTTATAATGAATTAATTTTTTCCTTCGATGGAACAAACATAAAAATGGAATGTTACCGCAATGTTAAGAGAGTATTAAGTGTATGTTAAAAATGAGAATGGAGGAAAGGGGGAAAACTTTATTTCTTTTGATTCCAGATGGGAATATATCCTGCTTTACTCACATATTTTTGTCCTTCATCTGAAATTACCCAATCAATAAAATCCTTAATTTTGCCCTCTGGAGGGCGAATTGTATAGAAATGCAAATATCTGCTGATAGGATATTTATCATTTATAACATTTTCTTTACTGGCATTAAAACCATTTATTTTTAATGTTTTTACCGAATCAGTCACATAACCAATTCCGCCATAGCCGATAGCGTATTGATTTTCCGAAACAAATTTTACTAAGCTTTCTGTAGTTGGTTCAACTTTGAGATCACCGCAATAATTACTTCCTTCAAGAACATGTTCTTTAAAATAGAGATATGTACCTGAATTTGTATTCCTACCAACCAAAACTATTTTCTCATTAACCCAACCGAATTCTACCCAGCTATTTATGTCGCAAATAAAAATACTTTTAAGTTGTTCAACATCAATATTATTTACCGGATTTTTTAAGTTGACATAAATACTTAAAGCATCTTTGGCAATTAATGTTGACACACCAATACTTCTGAATTTTTCTGCGAAAAGTTTTATATCCTCACCTTCAAGTGGCCGGGAAGCTGTACAAATATCAATTTCACCTTCGGCTAATGTTTTTATTCCTGTAACAGTTCCGCCCCCTTCTACATACACCGAAACTCCGGGATATGTTTTCATGTATTCTCTTGCAAGTATTTTCGTAAGATACAGCATTGTATCAGAGCCTTTAATTCGGATTGTTGAATTCTTTTCAGAAACTGAACCCGTACAGGCAGGTAAGATAATTGCGATGAAAAGAAATATTAATATTATTTTCTTCATTTTTTTTCTGCTTTTGAGTGAAACCTTGCATCAATAAATGGAGAGTCATTATTCCATTGGGGTGTTTTTTTCGATTGAACTAATTGATAGGATAAATCCAAAAGAATAGAAATATGCTGTACTGCAGCATCAAAGTTCATTTTTTGATTAAGATCATCATAAGGTGTGTGGTAAATATTCTCGCTGTAGTTAATAAACCTGTTTAATCCCTCTTCTTTTGACAGGTTTATATAATCCGGACTTTCCATAATAAGAATTGAAGGAATACCTGCACTTGCAAAAGCAACCTGGTCAGATTTTGAAAATGCATCAACATTATTAAATTCTTCAGGAATCTGAGTGATTGTGACACCATTTGATTCAGCAACTTGTTTCAAAAAATCGCTCAATGTTGAGTATTCTGAGCCAATGCCAATTATACTAGTAAACTCATCAAATAATGCAATTCCATCAATATTAATATCTGCAATTGTTTTATATAAAGGTTTTACTGGATTTTTTGTATAATAAATTGATCCAAGTAATCCTTTTTCTTCTCCGGTTAATAAAAGAAAAATAACGGATCTATCCGGAATTATATCTTTAGAAAATATTCTTGCAAGTTCTAAAAGGGCTGAAACACCACTTGCATTATCAAAAACTCCATTATAAATGGAATCTCCGGCTATTGGAAATCCAATTCCAAGATGATCATAATGTGCAGAAATAATCAGGTAGGAATCTTTCATTTCAGGATCACTTCCCTTAACCATTCCAATAATGTTGGACGAAGTGAAATCTCTTTCAATAAAATTTCCTTTAAATGAAATTCCACAATTCATTTGAAAACTATGCATTAGACCTTTGGATTGTAAGTCATAAATATCAAAAAGTGAATATTCAGAATTTGAAAATAGTGTCTGAGCACTTGAAGGATTGAATATTATTGCAAGATTATTTGTCACTGAAGATGCAAGTGAAACATCTTCAAAAGAAAAATCGCGTTTTAGTTTTTCCCAATTTACCGATCCATGATAAATATCCGGAATCAGGACACTTCCTTTCGCTCCTCTGGATAAGGCAACACGTTGCTTAATCTCAGGATAGGAATAAATAGTTGGAATATTGCCTTTAAAATATAACTCATCTCCTGAGTTTGGCTCTCCATCCAGAAAGACAACTATTTTTCCTTCAACATTTACTGATTGGTAATCATTGTAATCATATTCTGGAGCGATTATACCATATCCAACAAAAACCAGTTCAATTGGAGCAGGGATAAAAGTCTGTTCTCCAGAATAGTAGATCAGGTAATCATCCCATAATTTGAATTCTTTTTGTTCAATTCCCGAGTACAAAACAAGCTTTGAACTAGATAAAGGTTTTCCGCCATGCATTCTGATTGGTTGATAATAACTACTATCCTTACCAAGTGGTATTAGATTTAATTTCTCAAATTCATTTGCAAGGTATCGGGCAGCTTTTTCACCACCAGCATCTCCTGTTCCTCTTCCTTCAAATTCATCAGAACCAAGTGTGTATACATTTTTAATAATATTTTCCCTCGATATTATTGCATTGTTATTTACAACCTGAGCGAATGTGAAATTTATTATTAGGAAAAATGAAATAAGTAATTTCATATTTTAGGACTAATTATTTCTTAAAAATCAGTGTTATTATTGAATTCAAATTTGTCGTTACAAATTAAATAATTATTACAACTGTAATATAAATTTAAAAGTATTTTGTTATTTCACTTCATTTTAATATTCCAGTTTCTAAAATATCCCGCTATTTTTTTTATAAATAATGTCCTTAACAATTTCTTAACATTAATTTAACCCTGTCTTAACATAAATCATTCTGTTCACATCTAAATTTAAAATGTATCGAAGAATTTTTTTTCACTTCCCTACACTATAATTAATAATATTAACATAACATCAGGATTGTATCTTATGAAACATATTTTTTGTTTCTTTTTGATGGTTCTTTTTGTGATAAATTTATCAGCTCAGGATAAAAATGCTGAGGGCAATGTTGGTCCGGTTAAGTTCAGCGGACTTGTATTCGGAGACTTTTTTTATAATGCTGATGCGATAAATCCGGCTAACAAAGACATAAACGGGTTTAACTTCAGGAGAATTTATATCACTACTGACTACACAATCAATGATCAGTTTTCTACAAGGTTCAGAATGGAATCTGCAATTTCAAATGGCAGTAACATAGGTGTATTTGTAAAAGATGCGTGGTTAAAATGGAAGAATATTTTTAATGGATCAGACCTTGTTGTAGGTATGTCGCCAACACCAGCATTTGATGTATCTGAAGGTGCGTGGGGTTATCGATCTTTGGAAAAAACAATAATGGATTATTTCGGGATCGTTTCCTCAAGAGACATTGGAATAGATTTAAAGGGTAAGTTAGTAGAAAACGGAGTTGTCAAATATTGGCTGAAAATTGGAAATGGTTCCGGTAATAAACCTGAGACAGATAAATACAACAGGTACTATGCTCAATTGCAATTTGCACCCGGTGACTTTTTAATCACTTTATATGGTGATTATAATTCTATGCCTCAAAAATATGATCCAGTTGATAACCAATTGAAAAATAATTCAGCATTCGTTGCTGCAGGGTTTATCAGTTATAAGCATGAAAATTCATATGCACTTGGAGTTGAGGGATTTATAAAAAGCCAGCAAAATAATTTTTCTTTAACTCCGACTGATATGCTTGAAACACAATCAGGTTTTGGTATTTCATTTTGGGGGCGTGCAATATTAACCGAAACTATTGGAATAGTAGGTCGCTACGATATGTATGACCCAAATACCAATAGTTTCGTAAAAAATGATATGCAAAGTTTAGTACTCGGTGCAATCGACTTTAAAGTCGCAAAAAACGTAAGTGTTATGCCGGGCATCGAAGTTCATACACTTGAAGGTGCTGATAATAATGATATAACTCCAAGGGTGACTTTCTTCTGGGAGTTTTAAGATAGAAAAAATGTTCACAATTTTTAATTAATTATTAACCTTAATAGGAGTCAAAAATGAAGTTGAAATTTATGTCTCTTGCTCTGTTAGTCTTTTGTGCATTCTCATTAAATTCTTTTGCACAATTAAAACTTAATGGTGCAGGAGCTACATTTCCATACGTAATATATTCAAAATGGTTTGATGAATATCATAATTTAACTGGTATTCAATTTAATTATCAATCCATAGGAAGCGGTGGTGGAATTAAACAGGTTATTGAAGGTACTGTAGATTTTGGTGCATCAGATGCTCCAATGAGTGAAGAGCAAATGAGCCAGGTAAAGGAAAAACAGAAAACTGATATTCTTCATATCCCCACTGTTATGGGAGCTGTTGTTGTAACTTACAATGTTAAAGGGTTAGGTCAGGGTTTAAAAATAACTCCTGACATACTTTCTGATATTTTTCTTGGTAAAGTTACCAAATGGAATGATTCAAGAATTAAAAGTATAAATTCTGAAATGAGCTTACCAGATGAACCGATATTTGTAGTTCACAGATCTGATGGAAGCGGTACGACAAATATATTTACTGGTTACTTAACTAAAGTAAGTGAAAACTGGTCAAAGAATGTTGGCCAGGGTACATCGGTAAAATGGCCTGTCGGTCTTGGTGGCAAAGGAAATGAAGGTGTTGCTGGAATTGTTAAACAAACAGAAGGTTCAATCGGTTATGTTGAATTAGCCTATGCTGAAAAAAATAACCTTACTTATGCTTCTCTAAAAAACAAAGCCGGAAATTTTGTTCTTCCTACATTTGATGCAGTTTCAGCTGCAGCTGCCGGATTCATTAAAGATATGCCTGAAGATTTAAGAGTTGAAATCACAAATGCAGATGGTAAAGATTCATATCCTATTTCTGGTTTTACCTGGTTGTTAGTTTATAAAAATATGAAAGATAAAACCAAAGCAAAAGCAATTGTTGATTTTTTAAACTGGGCAATCACTGACGGTGAAAAGTTTGCTAAAGATCTGTACTATGCTCCCCTTCCTAAAGAAGTTGTTGAATTAAATAAAAAGAAAATTGAACAAATTTCAATTAAGTAATTAATGGATCAAAATTCACCTTCAGGAAATAAGGATTTGAAACAGCAGCAGGAAATAGTAAAATCTTCAGTTCCTGCTGCTGATTCTGTTTATAAAAAAGTACCTGCGGGCAACCTGGGTGATTTTATTTTTAAAAATATTACCCGGATATCTGCTTTTCTGCTTTTAGTTCTGGTAGGTTTGATGGGCTATATGATGTACCACCAATCAATTCCGGCAATTGAAAAATTTGGCTGGCAGTTTATTTATAATACTGATTGGGATCCTGTTCAGGAAAGTTATGGTGCACTACCATTTATTTTTGGAACTGTCTATTCGTCCTTAATCGCATTGATGCTTGCCTTACCACTAAGTGTAGGTATTGCAGTATTCCTTTCCGAGTTTTCACCAAAATGGCTTGAAGGTCCGCTTTCAATGCTGGTAGAATTGCTTGCTGCCATTCCAAGTATTGTTTATGGTTTATTCGGAATGTTTGTAATGGCTCCCTGGCTTCGCAAAGTTGTTGAACCATTTTTAGGGGAACATCTTGGATTTGTATTTTTGTTTAAAGGTCCTCCCTATGGATTAGGAATGCTTGCTGCTGCTTTAATTTTAACTGTGATGATTCTTCCGATTATTACTTCAATCTCAAGAGATGTTTTAAAAGCAATTCCAAACACACAGAGAGAAGCATCCTATGCTCTCGGCGCGACTAAATGGGAAACCATTAAAATAATTCTTGCGGATGGTAAATCCGGAATTCTTGGAGCTACACTTTTGGGTCTTGGCAGAGCTATTGGCGAAACAATGGCAGTTACCATGGTAATCGGAAACAATCCGCAAATTTCTGCTTCTTTATTTGAGCCAGGTTATACAATGGCAAGTGTAATTGCAAATGAATTTTCCGAAGCAACTTCAGATTTGTATTTAAGTTCATTAATTGAAATTGCCTTCCTGTTGTTTATTCTCACTATAATTTTGAATTCAATTGCCAGACTGATAGTCTGGAGTGTTACAAGAAAATATGTAAAGGGAGTTGCTTAATGATTACATATTTTCAATGGAGAAAATTCAAAAGCGGGTTAATGTTTTCACTTTGTTTATTAAGTGTAGTTATAGCTTTAGTTCCTTTATTCCTGATTTTATTTTATACTTTATCACAAGGAATAAGTTCAATCAATTGGGACTTTTTTACTAAAATGCCAAAACCTGCAGGTGAGGCAGGCGGAGGAATGGCAAATGCTCTTGTCGGTTCAGCAATATTAATTGGACTTGGAAGTCTGGTTGGTTTACCATTTGGAATATTATCCGGAATTTATTTATCAGAAAACCGAACTTCAAAGTTTGCAAGTTCTGTAAGATTTCTTACGGAAGTTTTGAATGGAATCCCTTCAATTGTAGTAGGTGTTTTTGCTTATGTTGTCATTGTAATTCCTATGCAAAGATTTTCTGCTATCGCGGGTGGCTTTGCACTTGGTATTTTAATGTTACCTGTAGTTACAAGAACTACCGAAGAAATGTTGAATCTTGTTCCCCACTCTTACCGTGAAGCTGCATTAGGATTAGGAATCAACCGATGGAAAACAACAATTTTTATTATACTCCCAACAGCATTGAAAGGAATTTTCACTGGAGTACTACTTTCAATAGCTAGAGCTGCAGGTGAAACTGCCCCGTTGCTTTTTACAGCTTTAGGAAACAGATTTTGGTCAACACAGCTTGATCAGCCGATTGCTTCGCTTACAGTATTTATTTTTGATTATGCAAAAGCTCCGTTTGATGATTGGAACCGGCAGGCATGGGCTGCTGCACTTGTTTTAATTTTAATAATTCTGCTTATAAATATAATATTTAGAATTGCAACCAGGAAAAGATATTTATGAACCAATTGGAAACTAATGTGGAAGAAAAACTGCAAAGTCCTGAAATTAAAAAAGAAGATAATCATTTAAAGGAAGTGAAAATAAAAGTTGAATCACTTGATGCCTATTTCGGGAAGTTTAAAGCATTAAAAAATCTTTCTTTATCAATTGCAGAAAATAAAATAACTGCGATTATCGGACCATCCGGATGTGGTAAATCAACTTTATTAAGATGTTTTAACAGGATGCACGAAGAAGTAGGTGGAACTATAAAAGGAAAAATCCTGCTGGATAATGAAAATATTTTTAATCATGATCCTGTATGGTTGAGAAAAAAAGTTGGAATGGTATTTCAAAAACCTAATCCATTTCCTACTATGTCTATTATGGATAATGTTACAATCGGTCTAAGATTAAATGGCAGACACAATAAAAAAACTCTGGAAGAAGTTGTGGAACGCTCGCTTAAACAGGCTTTTTTGTGGGATGAAGTTAAAGACAATTTAAAAGCTTCCGGTTCTTCTATTTCAGGCGGTCAGCAGCAAAGATTATGTATTGCACGTACCCTGGCAGTGAATCCGGATATCATTTTACTGGATGAACCTACAAGTGCACTCGATCCGATTTCAACAGCAAAAATTGAAGAGATGCTTATTGGTCTTAAAAATGATTACACAATTGTAATTGTAACTCACAATATGCAGCAGGCTGCTCGAATAAGTGACCACACTGCATTCATGTATATTGGCGAGCTTATTGAATTTGATACCACTAAAAAAATCTTTACTTCACCTGCAAAAAAGCAGACCGAAGATTATGTAACCGGAAGATTCGGATAATCTCATAAAATAAAGATTACCCATAATTATTTTGCTATTTTTATTTTATCATTATAATAATTTAAAAATTAAAACCGGACTTTAAATGGAACGACATTTTGTAAATGAAATTGAAGAACTGAAAACTGCAATTAATAAAATGGCTTCTCTCGTAGATGAACAGGTGGAAAACAGTTTCAGGATTATGGCTGACGGTAATGCTGAAGTCAAGAAAATAAAACAAAAAGATCGTGAAGTTGATGCTTACGATAATTTAATTATGGCAAAGTGTGAGAATCTGCTTGCACTTTATCAGCCTGTTGCAAGTGATTTACGGTTTATTCTTACCGCAATTAAAGTTGACAGCCAGCTTGAACGCTGCGGTGATATTGCAGTAAATATTGTTCAGCGGGTTAAGAGAGCAGATAACTTTAATGAATTGATTTCAGGAACGGATCTTCCTAAAATGGCAGAAATAGCAAGAGTTATGGTTAAAGATGCAATTAGCTCATTTATTAATCGGGATACTGAGCTTGCGAATACTATCTGGGTTAAAGATGATATTGTTGATGAACTGAATAAAAAAATATTTAACCAGCTTGTAGAAAAGATTAAGGTAAATCCGGATCATGCTGAATCCTGTGCACACCTGATTGTTATGGCCAGACATATTGAACGACTTGCAGATCATGCAACAAACATTTCAGAAGATGTAATTTTCTTAACCGAAAATGAAATTGTTGCACATAAAAAGAAGCTTACAGATTTCCAGGTTCCGGATTCTGATTAAAAAAATCTGGTTTGTTACTAACACTAAACGTACTTTATTACCTGTGCCTTTTCGATAGTTATAAGCCCATTGCAGCCTGATTCATCAAATATTTTGTGAATAACTTCAAGGAATGATTCGATTTTTTTTTCTTCATCAACTACTTCAACAATTATCGGCATATCCTCGGATAACGCAAGCAGCTTGGAAGTGTGTATTACGCTATTTCTTCCATAACCCATAATCCCTTTTAGTACAGTTGCACCTGCAAGCTTTTCTTCTCTTGCTTTCATAACAATTGCTTCATAAACCGGAATGTTTTTTAGCTTATCGCTTTCCCCGACAAATATTCTAACAAGTTTTGCTTCGCCTTTTACTTCCATAACTGATTCAGATTAATTTTGATAATAAATATGCGAGATAAACGCCGATGAGACACAAAAAAACATTCAATAAAACGTTCAGTGAACCAAGAAATATTTCAGAATCCCGGAATAATGAAATTGTCTCATAAGAAAAAGTAGAAAATGTTGTGAATCCTCCGCAGAAGCCGACAGTTAATAATAGCCGCATACCCGGAGTAAGTATTTCTTTCGGATCAAGGTAAAACATAATTAATCCAATAAGAAAACTGCCTACAATATTTACAACTAATGTTCCTGTGGGAAACGGATTGGTAAATATTTTATAGATCAGCTTTGAAATGCCAAATCGCAATACGCCACCAATTGCAGCTCCAATTGATACATAAAGATAATTCATAATCTAAAATTAGTTTTTAACCCATTCACAAATCAGATCAACAGCCTTTAACATTTCACCACAATGATTGTGAAGAAAATTTTCATCTATTTCATCTTTGTGATTTAAATTAAGCGCTGTACTCATTGCACGGTTGCCGTCAAAATCCACATATGCAATTCTTGCTGTGAGCTCTTCAGCCGGTCTTCCGAATGCTTCACCGGGTAGAATTGCAACACCGGTTTCTTCAAGTAGTCTGCTGCACATATCAACGCTTGTCTTTATTCCTTTCTCCATTAAGGAATACTTCAGATCAGAAAAATCAGGAAAGCAATAAAATGCGCCGTCCGGATTTGGAGTATAAATACCTGATTCATTTAGTTTATCAGAAATTTTCTTTCCTATTTTGTCAAGAATCCATCTTGCACGCCAGAGGTATGATTCAATCTCATTGCCTCTTTTGAAAGCGCGAACAGCAGCATATTGAATAGGTGCACTCGTGGAAGTAAATGTTTCACTTGCCATTACAGACAGAGATTCAAGCAGCCATTTAAGTGGTTCGGGAAAAGTGAAAGTACCAAGACGCCAGCCGCCTGCCCCGCACCATTTACTCAAACCTCCGCTAATAATTGTTCCTTCAGGATAAAATCTTGCAATTGAAATATGTTCGCCGTGATGATTGAGTTCACCATAAATCTCATCAGACAAAAGTATTATCTTATGTTCCTTTGCAACTTGCGCAATTACTTTTAATTCATCTTCATTATATGTAGAACCGACTGGATTGGATGGATAATTAAGAATTACTATTCTGGGTTTATCATGATCGTTTGAGCAGTGAGCTTCAAGTTCTTCAGCAGTTAATCTCCATTTATTTTCGCGGTGAGTCTTTATCCATCGTACGTGTCTTCCTATGATCTGGGCTTGCGGTGCATAAGATACCCAGATCGGTGTTGGAATAACAAGATCACCATAATAAACATATTGCAGTAAAAACATAAGTTCTTTTGAACCTGGACCGATTAAAACTTCATCCGGCGTTGAGCAGACTCCCTGTGTTCTGCAATAATATTCTGCAACTGCTTCACGAAGCTGTGGTAGTCCTTTAACAGGAAGATAATCTTTTTGATGTGCGTTTACCTTTAACTCATCCACGACCGGTTGAGGCACGGGAAATGGTGATTGACCCAAACCAAGTTTATAAACGTGTCTTCCCTGTTTTCGTAATTCGTTGCTTTTTTCATTTATTGCGAGAGTTGCTGATTGTGGTAAACCTCTTACATTCAGGTTGAGGTTGATGTTATGAAAGTTGTTTTGCATTTAGTATTTGAGCAATTATGTAATATTTAATTTCAAACATATAAAATTTTCAAGAATTATCAGCAATAAAAAAGCCCCGTAATGACGGAGCTTAATAAATTTGATATGTAACATTATTATTTCATTAAGATCATCTTTTTCGTTTCAGAATAATTACCCGCTCTGATTTGATAGAAATAAATTCCTGAAGGCAATTCATTCCCATTAAACTCTATTTCATAATTACCTGCGGCTTTTTCTTCGTTAACAAGAGTTGCTGTTTCTTTTCCCAAAACATCATAAACTTTTAATTGTACGGACACGCGATCGCGTGTCCCTACTGATGGGATAGTAAATTTAATTTTTGTATCTGGGTTAAATGGGTTGGGGTAGTTTTGGGAAATTCCAAATTGAAATGAAGAAAAGTAATTTTCTTCTACATCAGTTACATTTGTATTAAAGGTTCCAATGTTACTAAAATTGCTCCAACCTAGTACATTTTGAGCTTTGACCCTCCAATAATAGTATTGGTTTTCATCAAGATTAACTAATGTTAGTGAAGTATCATTGATGAGTGTATCCCTATAGCTTGTAAACGAAGAGTCTATGGAAATATTTATTGAATAATTAATTATTAAAGGAGAAGATTGTAACCAACTGAAACTTACAGTATCACCTATTACAAATTGATTATTTATTGGTGAAACAAGAATTGGAGGTGAAGGCAATTGATTTATAACATGTGGAATTACAGTCCTATACAATTTTCCTTTACTATCAGCAGCATAATAATACCCAGAAGTATCACAAAACACTTTTGTAATAGAAACATCTTCCAATCCTTCTGAACAAAAAGCCCAATATTTACCATCAACTGAGGCATAAATTTGTCCACCCATTATAATAATACATTGATTCATATTATCAAAATTTATTGAAGATACATTTTCCAAAGTACTATCAGAAAATGCAATCCAACTATTACCAGTCTTAATACATTTGAATATTCCTTTGTCTAACGAAGTATAAAAGTCATTATTATTATCAAGAGCTAAACTCTTAATAGACTTGTTAGGTAGTCCCGCATTCATATCTGTCCAACTAACACCATCATTATAACTTCTTTGTAATCCCATATTCTCGTATGATACACCATTAATAATAAATCCTACAATTGATCCTTCTGGTGATATTGTAAGAAAATTAGTTTGATTATAATATCTTACAGACCAATTCGCTCCAAAATTAGAAGTTATGAATAAACAATCAGTTGGAGGATATCCAATAGGATAATATGCAAATGCGGCAAAAATAGAATTTGTTAAACTGGAAAATGCCATACCACGATTTCCATAAATATTATATCCAGTATAGATCCAATTGTTGCCGTAATCTAAAGAGTAATAAAATTTACCGCCTCGTGTCTGAACAAATAAATAATTATTATTTAGTATAATATCTTTACAACCTCCAAAAAAATTCTCAAGTTCAATTGGATTCCAACTGTTTGCTTCATCACTGGATTTGAATAGTCCTGCGGTTGTGTTATATATTATTTCACCAGTAGATGACCTAAAAATTTTTTGAGGTGTAAAACTATAAATTCCTTGTGAAGAATATTCCCAACCTTCAGGTGTTGCTTTGTATACTCCAGAATATGTTGCGAGTAGCTTGATTGATTCAGTATAGGCTCCTTTATACACATCTATTAAAAATGAATTATTATTATATGGAATCCACATTAAGCCCTTATCCGTGGTGTACATTAAACCTTGCTTTCCAACAGCATATATTGTATCAGAAACAATTTGAAGGTTCCTAATAAAATTAGAAGTACTCGGAATACCATTATTTCTTAAAAGCCAATTATTACCAGCATCTGAAGTATAGTAAACACCATTTTGAGTTCCTGATACTACTTCGCTATCTCCTAAAATAAGTATTGAGTTTATTCCACTTCCAGAAAAACTATGTCCATATTTATTCCATGATTCGCCAAAATTATTTGAATGAATGATTGAGTCTCTAAATCCAACAAATACTTCGTCACCGTAAACTGACATCGAATAAATATTATCACCCCAAGGACGGGGAAAGTAAAACCAGGTTTTTCCAGAATCAAGCGATTTAGAAAATGACCAATTTGAACTAACATTATCGTACCCAAACATTATTCCTGAGTCTGTGTTAACCATAGTTTCACCCCCTGCCCCATTTGTCGCTATCCAGGTTAATCCTTGATCTGTACTTCGTCGAATACCATATAAAAATGTGCTTGCAAGTATTTCCTGATTTGAATTAAAAACAAAACAACGTACAGCTTTATTACCAAGATTTGATGGATGATTGCCATTAAAAACTTTATTCCAATTACCTCCTAAATCAGTAGATCTATAAAAAGAACCATCCTGAACACCAACAAGAAAGATAGAATCAGTTACTTTGAAAATTGTGTTAACATTTGCTCCACCTGGTGAATCTAATTGTTGCCAGTTGCTTTGAGCAAAGATTCCAATATTAATTAATACATAAAGGATTAATAGTGCTTTCATTTTGTTTTCAAAAATTTATTATCTTAACAAAATCATTTTCTTCGAAACAACTCTTTCCCCTACCTTCAATGAATAAAAATAAACTCCGCTGGTAGTTTTATTACCAGATTCATTTGTTGCATCCCATTTACTTAAGTAATTTCCTGAAGAAAGAACTTCATCAACAAGAGTTTTTACAAGTCTTCCCTGAACATCATAAATCTTTAATGTAGTTTTAGAGTTAGTTAAATCCCTTGGTATTGTAAAATGAATTATTGTACTTGGATTAAACGGATTAGGATAATTGCCGAGCAATATCTGTGATTCCGGAATAATGGGATTATTATCATTCTCAACTGAAGTTATAAGTGAAGATCCTTCTCCTCTTGATTCTCCAAGACTATCAGCAAGATAAATG
This sequence comes from uncultured Ignavibacteriales bacterium, assembly GCA_963715745.1. GTDB lineage: Bacteria > Bacteroidota > Ignavibacteria > Ignavibacteriales > Ignavibacteriaceae > CAWGJF01. The sequence goes on along the minus strand of OY970271.1, from coordinate 2,306,767 downwards.
TTCACCCAATCGGGTCTTGTTGCAGAAAAGAGATAATCGGAAGCCCATTCTTCATCAGTTAATCTTAACCAATTATCAGTTGTGTAATCGTGATAGCTTAAAACGGGTCCAATAAATGCACATTCGTCTCCGCCGGGTATATTTGCAATAAACACTCCAACGTCAACCGGACCGGTTCCAACGTGTTTGACCCAACCCATCATTCCTCCTCCGCAGTCTGATGGAGTTGTGTGAATGTCTGCGACTACAAAATCTTCACCCATCAACTTTTCATATTCAGAAGCAAGTTCGTTGTAAAAAAGTCTTGGATACCATCCGTCATACTGTGTACCTGTATACGTCTGGACTTCAAACATCATATTTTGAAGGAAGTCAGTTTCGTCAATTGTTAAGGGAGTATTATTCAGTTCTTTTTCTGAAATAATTTTTAACGTATCACTTATAGTTTGAAGTGAGGAAAAGTACTGAAGCATATAAAATTTAATTTCTGAAGGTATATCAAATCCCTGGAAATAATTATATCCTGCTGAGCCGATGTCAATCATTGCCTGGTAGAGTTCCGGGAATGGTTCAACATAACTATAAGGATATGAGCAAATAGGAACACCAGTATAAGACTGTTTTGCATACAATAAATTATCATGTCGCAATTCAGTCCACGAAGATAACTGTGTATTTAGTTTTTCCTGCCAGAATGCAGCTGTTGTCATAAATGGTGGAAGTCCGCTTCTGTCTTCCGGTGGATTCATTGTTCTTATTGCATTCAGCCACTGTCTGTAAAAAGTCGAGTTCCAATATTCAGGAGTATAAGCATCGAAGAGATATCGAAGTACAGCAAGATTCGTTGAGTAATGAAATTCGTTTAATTCAGGAATAAGCAGTTGAGCGGTTGCATCATTTCCAAGTGCAAACATCGGATCAAGTGTTGAAGGAAACAACCTGCAAACGACTTCGTTATTATATCTTATCCTGTCATACACAACCTGAGCAGTAACATAAGAATCGTCGACATATCTTTGTCCGAAAAGCAGAAAAGAGGATGCCGGAACAAGGCTATCAGATGGAACTAATGCACCAGAAAGTATCTGGCTCTGGATTAACTGGTAAGCAAATGACTGGTTAGCTAAAGTATCCTGAAACTCGACAAGCGTTAGTGAATCAAGCAGGCTTGATGCAGAAGTTAGGTTGACTGCATTTTTCAGGTAATACATATTTGGTAAAGTGACATTATCCTGATCGCCAACAAAAAATTTTATTACATCTTCTATTTCATCATAAGCAGGAACCGCTGAAGCTAAATCAAATAGTTCACTTACCAGCATTGCATCCACGCATTGTCTTTGAACATCTTCAAATGTTTGGGGTCCACAAAAAGGATCACCGAGCGGTGGTGCAATAAGATAAATCTCAATTCTTCCAAGCCACATCATCGTCCGGAAATATTTCCTTAATTCAGGATAAACATCTGTGTCATAATGTCCTCTTGGTTTAAACTGGCTCCAATCATAGCTAATACAATTTGAAGAAAAAATCGTGTCTGTTTCAAATCCCTCTGCGGTCATTGCCCTGTCAATCAAAAAATCTATTTTACTTGTATTCTCAGGGTAATACGGATTTGTATTTTGCCCAATTAATTTTGCCGCAACTGTAAAGTAAACATCCACATCCCTGAGCATTTGATTCATCTCTGGTTGTGAGTTATATAGTGCTGCAAGCTGAGGCATTTGAGATCTGAGGGTAGTAATTAAATCTGATACTTTGTTTATCAGGTAGCCAATCTCAACATCCCTCAGAATTCGATCATAAGAAGCGTGGAATGCATACAATATTGCATCAGTTGAAACTAATACAGGAAGATCGTTGTGGTGAATATCCAATAGAATTTCACCAAAAGATCCTTTTGCTAATCTTTGAGTGACCATAAAACCATGATCAGCTATTAAAGATTTTTCATATTCAGTTAGATTGTATTTGATTGAAATTGAATCGTAGTAAAGTACTGAATCCGGGTTAAGGTTAATTTTATCAACGAATGTTCCAGCCGGATGCATTTGAAGCAACTGTTCTGTTGTCATATCCTGATGTTGATTTACAAAATTCAGGTAGTCTTCAAGATTAAAATCTTGGGAAAAGATTGATTTTGCACAAGACAATGAAATGATAAGAATTGCAATTAAGGTATGATGAGGTCTCATTTTGCCTCCCTGTTTTTGCAAATGTAGCAAATGAGAATCAAAATAACAATTGTTGAGTGGCAAGTATATTTAAAGTAAATAAGTCCCGATAATAATTACCGGGACTTAGTGACCCCAAGGGGATTCGAACCCCTATTACCGCCGTGAAAGGGCGAGGTCCTAACCATTAGACGATGGGGCCAAATTAGAAATAACAATTTTCAAATTTCAAATAAATTACAAGTGATAATTTCAAACCCCAAATTGTAATTTGGTTTTTGGCATTTGTAATTTAAACTGTGGGTGAGCGATGGGATTTGAACCCACGGCCCTCAGGGCCACAACCTGATGCTCTAACCAACTGAGCTACGCTCACCATCAATAATGAAAAATTTATAATTTACAATGTACAATTCTAAAGATTATCCATTTTAAATTTTACACTATAAATTAAAGAGTGTACGCCCGAGTGGACTCGAACCACTAACCCTCAGCTTAGAAGGCTGATGCTCTATCCGGTTGAGCTACGGGCGCTTCTAAACAAAATTACAAAGAACTATGTCGGGGCGGCAGGATTCGAACCTGCGACCTCCTGCTCCCAAAGCAGGCGCGATAACCGGACTACGCTACGCCCCGAAAATATTTTCAAAGTAACAAAAAAATGTACTTACACCGAAAAGACGTAAGTACAAAAATTCGAGTTTTAAATATAGTCTAATCTTCAAAAAAAACAAAGATTCCTGCATCTACTCCTTATTATTAACTCTCAAATTACTGGTTTAATGTAAATAATTTCTTACCTAAATTGCTACATATTTAATCGAATATTTATCAGCTGATGTATTTCTCTTTTTTTATTGTTAAAAGATTTATCTTTTCTAAAAAAAACTCCCGTTTTATTAACCTGATCAGCTTTATTTCAATTGCCGGTATTGCAATTGGGGTTGCTACTCTAATAATTGCAGTTAGTGTGTTAAAAGGATTTGAAAAAACTTTAACTGACAAAATCATTGGTTTTGATTCGCATATAAAAATAACTTCTTTCAGATCTGTTCTTCCTGATGAAAAACAAAACATTCAATTTCTTAAAGAACATCTAAAATCCTATGATCCTCAGATCGTTCCGTTTGCTTCCAAGCTTGTAATTATCAGCAGCAAAAAAAGAAAAGAAGGATTGAATCTCATTGGAATTGATAAAAACAGTAAAGTGCCCGGAGTAATAAAAAATATTGTTCAGGGTTCATTTAATATTTCCGACTCTTCAACTAAAAATATAATAATAGGAAAAAGATTAGCTGATAAGCTTTATCTTAAATTAAATGATAGAGTTACAGTATTTTCTTTGAACAAAGATGAAATACCTTCTCTGCAGAATCTACCAAATATTGGAAGATTTACGGTTGCCGGAATTTTTGAAAGCGGTATGTCCAAATTTGATGATGTGTATGCATACGTTTCCTTAAAAGAAGCACAGGAGTTATTCGGAATAGGAAACAATATTACAGGATACGATATTAAGTTAAGTGACATTTCAGAAATTGACAGCCTGACTTATTTCCTTGCTGATAATTTAAGATACCCTCACTATGTTAGAAATATATTTCAGATTTACAGGAATATTTTCACCTGGATTGAGCTTCAGAAAGAACCTATTCCGATTGTTCTTGCATTAATAATTATTGTTGCTGTATTCAATATAATCGGTACTTTGTTGATGATAGTTCTTGAAAAAACAAATGAAGTTGGAATTCTAAAATCAATCGGTGCAAACCGTAAACAGGTTGTAACTATTTTTCTGCTCGAGGGAATATTTTTAGGAATTGTCGGGATTTTAGCCGGAAATATTCTCGCATACGTTTTAATGAAAATCCAATTAGAATTTAACATAATAACTTTGCCTTCTTCAGTGTATTTTATGTCTAAAGTTCCACTGCTCATTTTGCCTGATTCATTTTTCATTATTTCAATCGTTACAATTCTGCTTTGTATTTTAGCTTCAACCATTCCAAGTTTTATTGCATCCAAAATAAAACCAATTTCTGCATTGAGGTTTGGCTGATGAAATTTGAATCATTTATTGCGCGCAGATACCTGGTTTCAAAACACAAAATTAATTTCATAACAATAATTTCATTTATTTCGATTGCAGGTATTTCAATTGGAGTTGCAGCATTGATTGTTGTGCTGACAGTGTTCAATGGATTTGGAAGCCTGGTTTCATCTTTCCTCATGAATCTTGATCCGGATCTGAGAATTGAAGCTACATCTTTTGATTCGGAAAAAAATATGAATGAAGTAGCAATTGAATTGAAGAAAATTGATGATGTTAAAAATTTTGCACCTTTTGTTGAAGGAAAAGTACTTGGATATAATAAAGGGATTACACAGGTTTTCAGTATAAAGGGAATTGACTATTCGAAAGCTGATCTCATATATAATCTTTCCAGAAATATCATTTACGGGAATTTAAATTTCAACAAATCAAACGGGATAGTTATCGGATTACCGCTTGCTGATAAATTACAGGTTGTAACAGGCGATTCAATAACAGTTATTTCGCCGGTGGGAATTGAAAGTGCAATAACTCAATTTTCGATACCAAAGACACAAAAATTTATAATTACCGGAATATTTAATTCAAATAATAACGATTATGATGAAGGCTATGCTTTCACAAATCTGCAGACTGCTGCTCCCCTTCTTGGTTACAAAAATACTTTCCAGGGATATGATGTTAAGCTTTCTGACGTTGATCAGTCAAATAAAGTAAAATCTGATCTCCAGAAAAAGTTAGGCGAAGAAGATTTCAGCATAAATACCTGGTATGATTTTCACCAGGAACTTTATTCCGTTATGCAGATTGAAAGATGGACTGCTTACCTGATTCTTTCTTTAATTATTGCAGTTGCAACTTTCAATATACTTGGTTCTCTCTCAATGTCCGTAATCGAAAAGAAAAGAGACATCGGAATTCTAAGTGCAATGGGAGTTACAGAAAAGTCAGTTCTGAGAATATTTATGTTTGAAGGATTGTTAATAGGAATTATCGGAACATTGATTGGTGTTGTAATTGGTTACTTTGTTTGCTGGCTTCAGATTCAATACAATATTTATCCGCTTAATCCAGCACAGTATAAAGTAGATGCATTACCTATGCAATTAAGAGTTTCCGATTTCTTTTTTATAAGTGGAATTTCAATGCTGCTTGCATTTTTGGCTTCGCTTTACCCGGCAAAGAAAGCGGCAAAAATAAATGCGATTGAAGCTATTAAATGGGAATGATTCAATTGAGAATTAACAATTAAGGATGAATAATTATAAATGAATGAAATAATTCTAAATTCTGAAAGGATTGTTAAATCATTTCAAACTACTAAAAAAGTTAAACTTGAAGTATTGAAGGGAATTGATTTAAATATCGAGTCCGGAAAGATTACAGTAATTGTTGGTGCTTCCGGTGCTGGTAAAAGTACACTTCTTCATTTGTTAGGAGCTTTAGACAGACCAGATTCCGGGAAAGTAATTTTTAATGATACCGATATCTTTTCTTATTCAGATGAAAAGCTTGCAAAGTTCAGAAATCAGAATATTGGTTTTGTGTTTCAATTTCATCATCTTCTTCCCGAATTCACGGCACTTGAAAATGTAATTATTCCTCAATTAATAAATGGAACTGATTTTTCTAAAGCTGAAAAACGAAGTGAGGAACTTCTTCAAAATGTCGGACTGAATGAAAGAATTACACACAAACCTGCAGAACTTTCGGGAGGAGAACAGCAGAGAGTTGCAGTTGCCAGAGCGTTAGCAAACAGTCCACAAATTATTTTTGCAGATGAACCAACCGGCAATCTTGATTCGGAAAACAGTGAAGAAGTTCATCAATTGATTAATGAACTAAAAAATAATTTTGGAATGACTTTCGTTATTGTTACACACAATCCAAACCTTATGCAGCTTGCCGATTCTGTATTTGAAATTAAAGATGGGAAGATTTCCCAAAAATAATTTTATTTCCGTGACAGATATTCAAACATCAGTCTCACTCCAAAACCAGTCATAAAAGTCTTCGTGTAATTTGTCATATCGTGAGCAAATGCAGAACCTGCAATATCAAGATGTGCCCAGGAAATTTTCTTATCAACAAAAAACTCTAAAAACTTTGCTGCAGTGATTGCTCCGGCCCATCTCCCACCTACATTTTTTATATCGGCTACTTTACTCTCGTTAAGCTTTTCATAATCTTTCCACATCGGCAATCTCCAAACGCGGTCGTAAGTTTTTAATCCTGCATCAATTAAATCTTTTGCAATCTTGTCATTGTTAGTAAATAGTCCGGCGCAGTTTTGTCCGAGAGCAACAACACACGCGCCTGTTAAGGTAGCAAAATCAATTATTTCATTTGGTTTTTCTTTGGAAGCAAAATCAAGTGCGTCAGCCAATATCATTCTTCCTTCAGCATCTGTGTTGTCAACTTCAATAGTTTTTCCGGAAGCAGTTTTAACAATATCACCCGGTCGCATTGACTCACCGGAAAGCATATTTTCTGCTGAAGGAATGATTCCTAAAATTTCAACAGGAAGTTTTGCCTCGGCTGCTGCAAGTACAGTTCCTGCAACAACAGCAGCGCCTGACATATCGCCCTTCATCTCTCCCATATTTGTTGCAGGCTTTATTGAGATTCCACCAGAATCAAAAGTTACACCTTTCCCAACTAAAGCTATCTTCTTTATTTTTTTTGAGCCTTTGCTTTTTGGTTTGTATCGTAAAACAATAAATCTTGGTTTACTTGCACTTCCCTGCCCAACCGCAATTAACCCACCCATTTTTCTGCGTGCAATTTCTTTTTCATTAAAAACTGTTACTTTTACACCGGCATCAGATAATACACTGTTTACTCTTTTAGCAAGTTCAAATGGTCTTAATGCTGAAGCAGGTTCATTTTGAAGATCACGTGTAAAATTGTGACCTTTCATTATAATTTCCGCACGACTAATTGCGTTATTTAATTGCTTTTCATTTTCTGCATGCAGAAATACGTCAAGCTTCTTCTGTTTTGATTTTGTGAATTTGTACTTATCAAAAACATAATTGCCAAGATGAAGTCCCTCAACAAAACTCTGGTAAAAATATTTCTCATCACTATAATATTTTTTAAATACTTTGTAGGATGGAATAAAAATATGAAGCTCTTCAACTTCTTCTTTGGAAATATCGTTAATCAATCCTGCTAAATGGTTACGGAAATAATCAGAAGTAAAATCGTTATCGATCTTAATTTTGCATAAAATGAGCGAATCAGGTTTCCCCTCATGTTTTGTAACGCGAATCTGGTCTAACGTTCCTGATAAAAAATTCTTTATTTGAAGTTTAGAGAATTGTGCATGAAATACCGTTTGAAGCATTAAAAAACTCTGTTCAAATTTTTTCTCATCAATAAGATACTTTACACTTATTGATAAATTTTTATAAAGAATTTTCTTCCCACCCGATTTGATATTTAGTCTAAACATTTTAATCCTTCTTATGTTTCAATAAATATTCTTCAGCTTTTTGCAGAATTTTTGGAATTAAATCCTGCATAGATGAATTAAAAAATCTTGCTCCGGCAGCATTTGTATGCCCGCCGCCACCAAATTCACCAGCCAATTTATTTACAGGAATATTTCCTTTTGATCTAAAGCTAACTTTAAAACCATTTTTCAATTCAATAAATAACATTCCTAAAACTACATTTTCAATTGAAAGTGTATAATTAACAAAGTTTTCTGTGTCACTTTCAATTGCACCAAGCTCTTTAAAAGTTTCCTGGGTAATTGTCATAAAACCGATTTTTCCAGCACCTGTAATCTTTAAAGTATTTAATGCTTTTCCCAGTAATTGAATTTTACTTGGCTTACTTTCATCATATAATTTATCATAAACCTCACCCGGGTTTACTCCCGTTTCAAGTAGTTCAGCAATAACTCTGTGAAGATGTGGAGTTGTTCTTTCAAACCTGAACGAACCTGTATCCGTCATAATAGCAGCATAGATTGGATAAGCAATTTCTTTTTCAACTCTTACAATTTTTGTTTTTGTAATAAAATCATAAAGAATTTCTCCTGTTGCAGAATATTCAGCATCAACAAAATAATGTTCGGCAAAATCATCGCGGTCCTGGTGGTGATCTATACAAACTTTAATACCTTTAGCATTCTTAAATACATTTTGCATGCTTACAACTCTATCTGGACGATTAAAGTCTAATGCTATTAAAACATCAACATTAGTTATTACTTTGTCGTGAATTTCACCTTCATATTTTTCAATCTTATTATCAACATCTAGAAATTCTAAGTTGTACGGAGTATGACTGTGATTAATAATAAATACCTGTTTACCCAGTTTTTTCAAAATCAAATACAAAGCAACTTCTGAGCCTATAGCATCGGCATCCGGATTTACATGTGTCGTAAGTAAAAAACTTTTATGATTTTGAATTATGTTATGTAAGATATCGAATTGCATATAATTGTCTATCAAAAAGAAAGGCTTGCAGTTATACAAGCCCTTCTCAAAGTTTATCCTAAATTCTTGATAAATTAATTTACTTCCCAGGTGTTACCACCAAAAAGAAGTTTTTCAAGATCACCTTTACCTTTTTTCTCGGTGACTTTATTAATCTGAGTTTCAATTCCTTCATCGTAAGTTTCTTTAAAATATTGTCTGAATACTCCAATCGGAGTGGGTAATTCAGGGTTATCATCCATATGGGCAAGAATTATAGCATGTGCAGTAGTATCTGCAAATTCATTATGTACCCATAAATCATCTTTCGAATACTGTCCATTTGATATATCAACAACAACAGGCTTAAAACCATCTAGCTTAATTCCTTTATCTGAATTTTTTCCAAAGATCATTGGCTGATTATGTTCAAGAATTAGAACATGATCCTCCTTTGTATCTTTATCTGTTAGGAGAGAAAAAGCACCATCATTAAAGATGTTACAATTCTGGAAAATTTCAAGAAACGCAGTTCCTTTATGTTTTCCTGCCCGTTTCAACATTTCCTGCATATGCTTGGGATTTCGGTCAATTGAACGGGCAACAAATGTTGCATCCGAACCCAGAGCAAGAGAAATAGCATTGAAAGGATAATCGATACTTCCGAAAGGAGTGGTTTTTGTTACCTTACCTTTTTCAGAAGTTGGGGAATATTGACCTTTAGTTAATCCATAAATTCTGTTGTTGAAAAGTATGATTTTAATATCAACATTTTTTCTGCAAGCATGTATAAAGTGGTTTCCACCAATACTTAAAAGATCACCGTCACCCGTTGCTACCCAAACTGACAATTTCGGATTAGCTACTTTTACACCAGTTGCAAGTATTGGTGCACGACCATGAATTCCATGGAATCCATATGTATTCATATAATAAGGAAATCGACTTGAACAGCCAATCCCCGAGATCCAAACAACATCTTCTTTTGGAACTTCGATAATTTCAGGAAATGATCTTTGAACCTGTGCAAGTATTGAATAATCACCACAGCCCGGACACCATCTAACATCCTGATCACTAACAAAATCTTTTGCTGTTAATTGAGGTGTTTTCATTGCTGATTTATTTTCCATTATTTCCTCCTAAAAGCTCAGTTATCTTTCCAAATATATCACTTACTTTAAATGGTAGTCCCCTTACTAAATTAAATTGTTCAACCGGAAGCAAATATTCACTTCTTATTACCCGCGCCAGTTGTCCCAGGTTAATTTCAGGAATTAGAATTTTTTTGAATGACTTCAATACTTTTTCAGTATTCTTTGGTAATGGATTAATATATTGTGTATGTGCGTGTGAAACATTGTATCCCTTTTTTCTTGCCAATGATACCGCTTCTTTCAAAGTTCCATAAGTACCTCCCCAGCCTAAAACAAGCAAATCGCCAGTTTCATCTCCATCAATTTTAAGATCAGGTATATCATTTTTAATATTTACTATTTTATCGTTTCTAAGATGAATCATTTTATCATGATTATCAGGATCATAGCTAACATTTCCGGTTATATCAGCTTTTTCTAGCCCACCAATTCTGTGCTCCAAACCCGGAGTGCCCGGAATAGCCCAGGGACGGGCAAGAAATTCATTTCTTTTGTATGGAAAAAATCCTTCAACATCGGTTCTGAATTTAGTCTTAAAATCTGGCAAACTATCAATGTGCGGAATTCTCCAGGGTTCTGAACCATTAGCAACGTATCCATCTGTTAATAAAATTACCGGAGTCATGTATTTTAACGCAATTCGCGAAGCTTCAATTGCCATATAGAAACAATCACGAGGTGTTCTGGCAGCCAGGACACAAACCGGGGCTTCTCCGTTTCTTCCATAAACGGCTTGAAGAAGATCTGCTTGTTCAGTTTTTGTTGGTAAGCCAGTACTTGGTCCACCTCTCTGAACATCAACGATCACAAGTGGCAATTCCGTCATTACGGCAAGTCCAATTGCTTCAGTTTTTAGTGCAAGTCCTGGTCCGCTTGTTGTAGTAGTTGCTAAATATCCAGCAAAGGAAGCACCTATTGCAGATGTTACACCAGCTATTTCATCTTCAGCTTGCAAAGTTTTAACACCAAAGTTTTTATATGTACTCAGGAACTGGAGAATATCAGATGCCGGAGTAATAGGATAAGAGCCAAGAAACAAGGGCAGTTCACTCTTAACTGATGCTGTTAATAATCCAAGTGCAAGAGCTTCATTACCCGAGATATTTTTATATGTACCTTTTGGCAGTTTAGCAGGTTCTACTTTATACCGTGTTGTAAAAATTTCTGTCATCTCACCAAAATTAAATCCTGCATGAAGTGCTTTGGTGTTGGCTTCGATGTACTCAGGTTTACTTTTAAATTTACTCTTGATCCATTCTTCGGTATTAGTTAATGGTTCATTATAAAGCCAGTACATCAAACCTAATGCAAAAAAGTTCTTACAACGTGAAACTTCCTTTATTGATAATGGTAAACCTTCAAGTGCATTTGAAGTTAATGTTGAGATGGGAACTTGGTACACTTCATAACCAGCAAGACTATTATCTTCCAGGGGATTTTGTGCATAGTTAGCCAGTTTCAGATTCTTTACATCAAAAGAATCTGTATTAACTATTATAGTCCCATTCTTTTTTAATTCGGACAAATTCTTTTTTAATGCAGCGGGATTCATTGCAACGAGAACATCAGGAGTATCACCAGGTGTGTGAATATCACTGCTGCTGAAATGCAACTGGAATCCGCTGACTCCATACAATGTACCGGCAGGGGCACGGATTTCAGCAGGATAATCCGGTAAAGTATTTAAATCATTACCAATCCATGCAGTTGTATCACTAAACTGAGATCCTGTAAGCTGCATACCATCACCGGAATCACCGGCAAACCTCACTGTTACTTCAGAAAGTTGTTGTACTTCCTTTTCTTTCACTTGGGTCATTTCAATGCTTTCTTCATTTATTTTTTATTTTAACGACTATAAAATTACTAAGTGTATATTCTTTTATCAATGCCAATAATTAGCATTCGTAAATTACTCAGCCAATATTTTCAGAAACTCATCTGCATTTACAAACCCGGTTATGCGATTCTTTTCCTTTCCATTTGCATCAAGAATCAGTACAGTTGGAACACCAACAATTGAATATTTTTCTCTTAATGCTTCAACTTCTTTTGATAGACTTTTTGTCATATCTGCTTTATAAGTTTCATAGTTGCTTGCTTCTGCTATCACTTTTGCATCTGAGAAAGTTGCAGCATCCAGTTCTTTACAAGGAATACACCAATCAGCATAAAAATCTATTATTGCACCTTTACCGTCTATTTGACTCATTCCAGCTTCTGAATATTGTGTCCAACTAATCGATTCCGATTTCGATGGAATAAGTGAATAAACTGCAACTGCAATTATCACGCCTGAAAAGACATATTTAAAAATCCTGAAACCTGTTACTTTATTTGCATATTTCTCAAAAAAGATAAGATAGATTGCAGAGCCAATCATAAAAATGGGAAGAATATATCCCGAAAATGATTTTGGCAACAGAGGAAGTAGGAAGTACAATGCCATTCCAATAAGTATTATTCCAAAGATATGTTTAACAGCTTCCATCCACTCGCCTGCTCTTGGAAGACTTTTAATCTTTCCCGAAAACATTGCAAGGAATAAATAAGGTAAACCCAAACCGAGTGCTAAAACAAAAAACATCAGGAAACCAAAATATGGATCTTGTTTGGTTGCAACATAAGTTACGAGACCAAGTACAAAAGGACCGATACAAGGTGCCGCAACTATTCCCATTGTTAAACCCATAAAAAAAGCGCCATACATTCCTGCTTTTGCACCGCCTGCTTTATTTACTAATTTATCCGGTAATTTAAATTCATATACACCGAACATACTTAATGAAAGTGCAATAAGAATTGCCACAACAACTAAAATAACAATTGGATTCTGAAGCAAAGCCCCAAACACTGCACCACTTAAAGCTGTTACAACACCAATAGCAGAGTAAGTAACAGCCAGACCAATCATAAAAAGCAAACCCATCATAAAAAGTCTGCCAGTGCTGCCTTCACTTTGTCCGCCAAAGTAGCCAATAGTAATTGGTATTAGTGGATAAACACACGGAGTGAGATTAAGTGCCAGTCCTCCAATAAAGACGAATAATAGTCCAATGATCACACCATTGCTTTCCAAAACATTTGAAATGGAATTATCATTTCCCGAATTATTTTCTGTTGAAACAGGAGTTGTTATACTCAGGTTAATATTTTTAAATATATCTTCATTAATCTGATTAACAACATCCTTCCGATCAGCAACAATAATTTGGATAGTATCAACTATAACAGTTGGAGCTATACAACTCATATTATTGCAAGCCTGGTATCCTAATTCGACAACCAGAGGATAAGTTCCGGGAGTTGTATTATCAGAAACTTTAATTAATCCACCAATAAATATTTTACCTTCGTGTACAGAAAGTGGAGAATCGGAAAAACCAAATTTAAAATCATGAGGTTCCGGATACGCTACTTTTGCAATTGTAAAATTTTTGTTTTCGGGAATGATCAATTCAGTTGGGATCAGGTAATCTTCATATGGGTTATTTGAATTAATATGCCAGTTTTCAGCTATATCAACTTCTAAGGCAATTTTAAATTCCTTTCCAATATAAACTTTATCAAATGAAGAATATGTTTTAATTTTTACCAGTTCCTGCTGATTACCAGGCTGAGCAAAAACAGTAAAGCAATAAATTATAATAAGTGCAAAAAGAATGTTAAATGATTTCATTTCAGTGAACAATTAATTAATTAAACAATATTTTTAAAATTTATTTTCTCCAACCCTGAACTATAGGATACCTTCTTCCATATCCAAATGCCTTGTTTGAAACTCTTAGTGCAGGTGCAGCTTGTTTTCTTTTAAATTCATTAATGTCAACAAGACGAAGAACTTTTTTAACAACTTCTTCATTTTTGATTACAGAATTTATTTCTTCAATTTCCTTATTCTCCTCAAGATACATTTTTAATATATTATCAAGAAGTTCATATTCCGGCAGGTTATCCTGATCCTTTTGATTGTGCTTCAATTCTGCAGATGGAGGTTTGGTTATAATTTCATTTGGAATTATTTCTTTTTCTCTATTAATGAATTTTGCAATTCTATAAATATCAGATTTATAAACATCTGCAATTACAGCCAGAGCACCACACATATCACCATATAAAGTACAATAACCAACAGCCATTTCAGACTTATTTCCGGTAGCTAAAAGTAAGTAATTATCGTTGTTGGAAAAAGCCATCAGGTATAATCCTCTCACTCTTGCCTGAAGATTTTCTTCAGTAATTCCTTTTAGCTCATTATTAAAATTCGGAACCAGAGTTTTAATCAACTCATCCACAACCGGTTGCACCGAAACATTATCTGATGAGATGCCCAGATTTCTAATCAGTTTCTCAGAATCTGTAATACTTCCTTTACTTGAATATTTTGAGGGCATAAGAATTACATGAACATTTTTTGCACCCATTGCTTTAGTAGCTATGTACGCAACAAGTGCAGAATCCATTCCACCGCTTAAACCAACTAATAATTTTTTGAAATTCAATTTCTCACAATATTCTTTCACACCATAAATTAACGCATCCAGAACTTCCAACTCGAAACTTGCTTCAACAATTCCATTAAAAGTCTCATTCTTTTTAGTATCAAAAATGAAATAATCCTCCTGAAATTCTTTTCCCATTTTTGCCAGTTTACCATCTGAGTTCAGACACAAACTTGCACCATCAAAAATCAGGTCTGTTTGTACACCAACTGTACATACGTATGCAAGCGGAAGCTTATCTTTTCTGCAGAGAGTAGCCAGCATTGAAACTCTCTGATTCCTTTTTCCATAAGCATAAGGACTTGCTGAAATATTAATTAGTACTGTTGCTTTTTTATCAATTAACTTTTGTTCAGGATCATCTGAATATCTTCTTCTGTACCAATAATCTTCATCATTCCAGATATCCTCACAGACAGAGATTCCGAGTGTCTCTCCTTTGAACTTAAAAACATTTACTTCTTTAGCCGGTTCAAAGTAACGCATCTCATCAAATACATCGTAATTAGGAATTAATGTTTTTGGTTGAACAAATTGAACTTTTCCATCAAAACACAGAACTGCTGAGTTATGAATATTTGTACCGATGAGATCATCATCTTCAGTTATTGCTCCAAATATTAAAGCTGTGTCTTTAGTTTTTGAAGCAATAATTTCTATCTCTTTTTTAACTGCGTTTCTAAATTCAGCTTTTTCAACGAGGTCAAGAGGCGGGTATCCAACTAAAGATAATTCAGGAAAGACAACAAGATCAGCTCCTGCTTTAATTCCTTCTTTGTATCCTTTTAAAATTTTTTGCTTATTATATTCCAGGTTGCCTATAATAGAATTAATCTGGCAAAGAAATATCTTCATTTATTCCATTTTTTTAACGATGAAATATAACACTACTTAATAATTCACCAAAATTAAACTTTTTCATTTAATCTATATTGTAAAAAAATAAGTACCACTCACCGGTAATTTGCAGTAAATCACCGATTATTTATTACACTCTATACTAAAATGCGTGCAATACTCCGTTTTATTTTGTTTTTTTGAACCAGGAAATAAAAAATCGTTGAGGATAAAATGGAAAAGAAACTATATCGATCAACATCTGATAAAATGATTGGAGGAGTTGCTGGAGGTCTGGCTGACTATTTTAATATTGATACAACATTAGTCAGAGTTCTTTTTGTTGTTGCAACTCTTTTCCACGGTGGAGGAATAATAGCGTACATTATTCTCTGGATTGTCATTCCGCAAAAACCATATCAGATTCCAAATATGAACTCTGAGATGAATACGCAAAAGGAAACTGGTGAAACACAAAATTCTTTTTCAGGAAATGCTGATGGTACAGTTTCGATGAATAATCAGAAAAGTGATACTGGATCAACCTGGATTGGAATAGTTTTGATATTGTTAGGTGGTCTTTTCCTTCTGGATAATTTTCTACCAAGATTTGATTTTGGAGATTACTGGCCAATTATTTTAATAGGCCTTGGAATTGGTTTAATCCTTAAAGCAAAAAATTAATAACAACTGAAAGAAATAATATGAAAACATCACATGTATTCTGGGGCACTTTATTTATTTCCTTTGGTTTGTTAGTGCTCATAAATAACTTCACTTCAATTCTTATGGACTGGAGCCTTATCTGGAAACTATGGCCACTTGTAATTATCCTGCTTGGTGTTTCAATAATTCTGAAACATAAAGCCGGTAAGAGTTTTGTGGCGGGTATTGCAGACTCTTATTCTTGCGCTTGCAATATTCGGAACTTTTAAAACTGCTTTTTACATAGCTGATAATGATTTTGAAATTTCACTGGGTGATAAACAAGGATTTTCTGTAAATGACTATAGTGAATCTTTCAGCGATTCAATAAAATTTGCAACTCTGAATTTTGACGGTGGTGCAGGCAAATTTATTTTACAAGATACGACAGATAATCTTATTTATTTCAGAACTGAAGGAGCAAAAGACAATTACAGATTAACAAGGTACGATGATGAAACCTCATCTAAGATTAATTTTTAGCATGAGAGACACAAAAATAGTTTTTGGAAAAAATTATAAAAACAGAGTCAATTTTAATTTAAATTCAAATCCTGTTTGGGATTTAAAATTTGATGTTGGAGCAGCTTCAATCGATCTTGATCTTAAAAAATTCAAAGTAAAAGATATAACAGTTGATATGGGTGCTGCCTCACTAGTATTAACTGTTGGTTCCCTTCGTGATACTTCTAATATAAGCATTGATGCCGGAGCTTCAGACATAAACATAAATATACCGGAAAATGCAGGTTGTGAAATTGTAACTGATGCAGCTTTATCTTCAAAACATTTTCCGGGTTTTAATGAGACCAGAACTGGTCATTACAGAAGTTCAAACTATGATGAAAGCAAACAAAAAATATTTATTGATATTGAGTGTGGTGTTTCTTCGATTAGTGTTAAAAGATATTAGCGGTTTCTTTTATTTCTTTTACGTGGAATCCATAGATGTTTATCTAATTTTACACGTCCCTTGTTGTCGAATTCAATCCCTTCAGAGCGAAGCAAATCCTCCATTAAGTTAGGATCTCCAAAATGAAACTTTCCGGTTAAAGCTCCCACTCTATTTACAACTCTGTGAGCAGGAATATCTCTACCACATCCATTCATTGCCCAGCCAACTGTTCTTGCAGAAGATTTTAATCCGATGGATTCGGCAATGTGTCCGTAAGTAGTAACTTTTCCATAAGGAATTTTTTTTGCAATGTCATAAACCTTATTGAAGAAGTCTTTCTTTTGTTTCTGCTTCTTCTTTTTATCAGATAATTCTCTCACACTAATTCTGACTAAACTTCAATAAAAATGCTTTTATAAACTGATTCAAATCTCCATCCATCACCGCCTGAACATTTGAAGTTTCTTCGTTTGTTCGATGATCTTTAACCATATTGTAAGGATGAAACACATAAGACCTGATTTGACTTCCCCACTCTATTTTCATCTTGTTTTTTTCTATTTCATCCTGCTCTGCTGTCTGTTTTTCAAGTTCAAGTTGATAAAGTTTTGCCTTTAACATTTTCATTGCATTATTTCTGTTTTGAAGTTGTGATCGTTCACTTTGACATGCAGCTACAACGCCTGTAGGCTCGTGTGTAATTCTAACTGCGGTTTCAACTTTGTTTACATTTTGTCCGCCTTTACCACCGGAACGATAAGTATCAATTCTTAAGTCTGCTGGATTAATCTCAATTTCAATTGTATCATCAATTTCAGGAATTACAAATACTGAAGCGAACGATGTGTGTCTTCTTTTATTTGAATCGAAAGGAGAAATTCTAACAAGACGATGAACACCATTTTCAGCTTTCAGATATCCATAGGCAAACTCACCGATCACTTCAACCGTTGCACTTTTAATTCCAGCACCGTCACCTTCCAGTAAATCCAGAACTGTCATTTTATAATTATTTTGTTCACCCCAGCGTAAGTACATTCTTAACAGCATATCAGCCCAATCCTGAGCTTCAGTTCCGCCTGCGCCAGAATGAATTGTCAGCAAACAATTTTTATCATCATCTTTTCCGCTTAGCATATTTTTAAATTCAGCTTCTTCAACAGCTTTATTCAGATCATCAAGTTCTTTCGTGATGTCATCATAAAAGGATTCATCTCCTTCAAGCGAGGCGAGTTCAATAATATCTTTTACATCAGCTGCTTTTTTGTCAACATCTTTCCATAAATCCACCCAAATTTGGAGAGATTTAATTTCCTGAAGAGTTTTCTGTGCTTTTACCTGATCATTCCAGAAGGAAGGTTCCTCAGATTTTTTTTGCAGTTCGTAAATCTTTGATAGTTTTTTATCAACATCAAAGATACCCCCGTAGGTTATCAATTTTTGTCCGGTAAGATTTCAATTCTTTTAATTCTTCTTCGTACATAATTCCTCGTATATATTTAAAAGCAAATTAAAAGTTGTTGTCAAACTTCCAATTCCATTCTTAATAATGCTGCAGCAAGTGTTTTACCCTGTGCATCAAGCTTTAATGAAATTGTACCTCCTCCACCTAAAGTATCGTGTAAAATAAAATTTAAAGCCCTCAGGTTTGGTAATTCAAATCGTTCTACTTCACCAAAACAAATTCCTGCAAAATGATTTTTAACCTTATCTGCAGTTAAATGCCTCTCAATTATTTTATATCCTTCTTCATCATAAGCTATTATTCCGATATTTGCTGCATTTCCTTTATCGCCACTACGGCCATGTGCTATGTCAATTAATCTGATTCTTTTCATTAGTTCTCCAGAATTTTTACAATTGGAATAACCAGCTTTTTAGGAATCAAAGCAGGCCAATATGCTACAACTTCACTTGGTTTTGGTCTTCCACCAGCAAATCCAGTAACACTTGGGGGTCCTGTTAAAATTAAAGGAGCAATTTCACGACCAAACCGTTCCACTGATTTTTTATCTTTTGAACGGACTGAGAATCGAAGTGTTATTTCATTAATTTTATCTTCATCTATTTCCGGAGCAAGTGATTCGTGTGTTGCATTGTATCCAACATACTCAGTTCTTATTTCTTCAAAATCAAGATCTAAGATGTCTAACCTTTTTTTTAGAATATCCGCGGCAACTCTTGCTTTTGTAAGAGCTTGTGGCCAGGAATATGTTAAACTACCTGAAGCAATATATCCGTAATTATAAGCGCAGGAAACTTTATAAAAATCAGTCTCTTTTTTTCCAATTACATTATAAACTTTAACTTTGTTGTCTCCTATATCTTCAAGTTTAATACTTGTAAAATCTGCGATACAATCGGGTGTTATATATTCTTTTGGATCACCGATTTCATAAAGAAGCTGTTCAGCAACTGAGTCAAATGTTACTATACCACCTGTTCCTTCATGTTTTGTTATAAAAACATCACCATTTGGAAATGTTTCAGCAATTGGAAATCCAATCTCAGCAAAATTAGGAACTGATTGCCAATTGCCAAGAAAATTTCCTCCAGTAGATTGTGCCCCACACTCAAGGATATGTCCTGCGACAGTACCTGCCGCCATTAAATCATAATTATCTTTTTTCCATCCGAATTCATATATCATTGGCGCAAGAGTTAACCCTGTATCCGTAGTTCTACCAGTGATAACTATATCAGCACCTTTTTGTAGAGATTCGACAATCGGAAAAGCACCAAAATAAACATTTGCACTAAGAAGTTTATCTTTATATCCAACTATCGATTCACCTGTTTCCATATTGTTTAATTCACATCCGGCATTAATTATTTCATCAATTTTATCTTTTATATCATCTCCAAGAATTACAGCAATTTTTAAGTTTTTAATATTCTGCTTCTTTGCAACTTCAAGAACAGCTTGAGCACATGCAATGGGATTTACACCACCACCATTTGTAATTACTTTTATTCCCTTTTCTTTGCAAATAGGTAAGATTCTTTCCATCAATTCAGGAATATCACGAGCATAACCAAGTTGTGGATTCTTACTTTTCTGTTTCTGAAGAATTGACATTGTTACTTCTGCCAGATAATCCATAACAAGGTAGTCTATTGGTCCCTTTGTAACCTGATGATATGGAGCATCAATTAAATCACCCCAGAATCCCTGCCCGGAGGCTATTCTGATTTTATTTTTCAAAACTTCCCTAATATTAATTTTAATTTATATATCAATATATCAGAGATGGAGTAAATTCTCAATTAAATTTAATTGATATATTATGAGCTAGCTTTTTAAAGTCTGTATCATTTTTAATATTTATCCAGTTAATTCTTTTATCTTTACTAAACCAGGTTATTTGACGCTTTGCATATCTTCTTGTATTCCGCTTAATCAATTCAATTGCTCGATCCAGACTAATATTATTATTTAGATAAGAAATAATTTCTTTATAGCCAACGGTATTCAAAGAATTTAAATCACTTTTATATCCATTTTCCAGAATTGATTTGACTTCTCCCACTAATCCGGCTGTAATCATTTTATCAACCCGGGTTTCAATATTATTATAAAGCTGATTCCGGTTCCACAAAAGACCAAATTGAACAAATTCAAATTCATTTTGTTTTTTACTTTCTATGTGGTGCTGCCAAATTGGTTTTCCAGTTAAATAAAAAACTTCAAGAGCACGAATAACTCTCTTCCAGTTTTGTGGCAACATCGAATCCGCACTTTTTTTGTCAACTCTTTTAAGTTCAGAATACAGATTTTCATTCCCGAATTGTTTTCTTTTATCCAATAATTCCTTTCTAATCTTATCATCTTTATCCGCCGTTTCTGAGATACCATCAATCAATACTTTAATATATAAACCGGAGCCTCCTACGATTATTGGGATTTTATTTTCTTTATGCAGAGAACCGATAATCTTATTTGTGTCAATTGAAAATTTGCTGACATCATAATCATCATCAGGATTTAAGAAATCAATTAGGTGGTGTTTAACTTTCCTTCTTTGTTCAATAGTAGGTTTAGCTGTCCCTATATTTAAATATTTATAGAACTGACGGCTATCAGAGGAAATGATTTCAGATTTTAATTTAGAAGCAACTTCAATTGCAAGGTTAGTTTTCCCCGAACAGGTTGGTCCAACGATAACAATTACGTTTAAGTTATTTTTCATGCAATCATACATTCATGCATTCATACAAGCATGGTTGTATGATTGAATGGATGCATGGAATTATAATTTTAAGTTTTTTCATAGCTAAAATAAGTTTCAAAAGAGTCTGGTTATTTCACTCTTCTTTCCAACCTTCTCTTCCAACCAAAGGAACGAAACTAAATTCTGGAATTTCCTCTGTTTCAAATTCATCTTCACTCAGTTTTGTAACTACATACATTCTTTGAGATGTTTTGTTTCCAACAGGAATAACCAACCTTCCGCCAACGGCTAATTGTTTTTTTAATGTTGGAGGTACTTCAGGAGCACCTGCTGTTACAATAATTCCGTCATAAGGTGAATATTCTTCCCAGCCAATTGTTCCGTCTCCAAGTTTACAATGAATCCGGATCCCAAGTTTTTCAAATAATTTTATAGCATTATTATAAATTTCAAAATGCCTCTCTATTGTATACACATAAGCACCCATTTCCCTGAGTATAGCTGCCTGGTAACCCGAACCTGTTCCGATTTCTAAAACTCTGTCATTCTTCTTTAAATTCAGTGCCTGAGTCATAATAGCTATTGTGTATGGTTGTGAAATAGTTTGACCGTAGCCAATTGGAAGAGCAACATCTTTATATGCGTTCATTCTCATTGGTAAAGGGATGAACTTTTCCCTTTCGATTTTACTTATAGCTTTTAGAACTGATTTATCAATAATTCCTTTTTGTTCGAGTAAAGCAATTAAATCAGAACGTTTTTGTCTAAACATATTAGAATTAATTTTATTTATAAAACCATCTTTAAAATATAAATTTGATTTTGATTTTTATCTCAATACATGATTTATAACTACTCAATAAAATCCTCTTCAAATCCACCTTTAAATTCGATTCGTTCCTCAGTTATATAAAAAAGTAGGAATGCATTAATTTGATTCGCAGATTTTATCAAAATATTTAGTGACAAATATCGATTTTTAAATAAATATCCTATTGACCTAAAAAAAAATATTACTTATTATCTCATAGGGCAAAAAATCAACTATTGACAATTGGAAAATTTAGCTGATTTAATCATCATCTACAGACAAAATTTAATTATCAAATTAAAAATAAAACTATTTAAATTTAACTAACCAAAATTAACTATTATAAAAGGAGTCAATAATGAAAAAATTGTACTTACCAATTTTTATCGTTTTTGTTCTGTGTTTAAATTTTGCCACATTTGGTCAGGCTACTATATTTTCAGATAACTTTGACGCTTATGTAGCCGGACAACAACTGGCGTGTCAAAATCCAGTTGATTGGACAACCTGGAGCAGCCTGCCTTGTGATGCTACTGAAGATGCATATGTTTCTTCAAACTTTGCATATAGTGGCGCCAATTCTGTTGTTATTGTTCAAAACAATGATTTGGTTCATGCCTGGGGTCCATATACTTCTGGAAAATGGTCTGTACAATGGCAAACCTATGTTCCTACAGGTGGAACAGGCTATTTTAATACTTTATCCATATTTGCTGGTGCAAGCTCTGAGTGGGGAATGCAAGCTTTCTTAAACGCCGGCGGAAGTGGTACAGTTGATGCCGGGGGTCAGAGTACTGCAATTTTTAATTATCCATATGATACTTGGTTTCCAGTAGAAGTTGTTGTGGATTTGGATAATGATATGGCTGAATTTTGGTTAAATGGTTCTATGGTTATTCAGTGGCAGTGGACACTCGGTGCATTGGGTACTGGAGGTAGTCTTCAATTAAATGCAAATGACTTTTTTGGATATGTTGCAACAGATCAAATGTATTTTGATGATTATACAGTTGTCGACTTACTTGGTGTACCAGTTGAGCTTACATCATTTGCTGCAAATGTTAATGACGGATTTGTTACACTAAACTGGGCGACTGCCAGTGAGACAAACAACCAGATGTTCGAAATTCAGAGAAAATCAGAAAACTCGGAATATGTAACTATTGGATACGTTGATGGTGCCGGAACAACAACTGAAAAACAAGATTATAGCTATACTGACAGAACTGTTAAAACGGGTACCTACTCATACAGATTAAAACAAATTGATTTTGATGGAAGATATGAATATTCACCTGAAGTTGAAGTTGATGTTAAAGCTCCGTTATCTTTTGAACTTCAACAAAACTATCCAAATCCATTTAACCCAACAACAAATATTAAGTATAATATACCAACAGCTTCAAATGTTAAATTATCTGTTTTCAATACGGTAGGCGAAGAAGTGGCAGTTTTGGTAAATGGATTTGTTCCTGAAGGACGATATGAAGTAACATTTGATGCATCATCATTGCCAAGTGGACTTTATATCTGTAAATTACAATCAGGTAATTTAGTACAGACAACAAAAATGATGCTTCTGAAGTAATTACATACACTATTATATATATATTTAAAGAGAAGAGCCGCTGAAAAGCGGTTCTTTTTTTAAAAATATTTCAGTTTACTATTCCATTTAATTTCTAATTTTCGTAATATACTTTCGAAAATTATTGAAACTGCAGTATTTGTAAATTATTTTTAGTTGCAGCACAATAAAGTTATAAGAAAACTTTATTTGGAGAATTTTATTTACACAATATTCTTCACAATATGGAGGGCAAAACCAAATCATTTTTTATCAATTAACCAATTCTATTAACTAATCACAAAGGGAGTCTTATGTTTAAAAAATTGTTTACAATTCTTTTTGTATTTGCATTCAGTTTTGTTCTGTTTGCACAACAGGAAGCTGATCCAAATGCTGGTCCTGTAAATCCCCCTTCATCAATAATGGCTCAGTGGGATGTATTGCTGCAGTTTGATGCAACTGCAATCTCGGGAGCTGCTGGAAATGCCGGTGCTGAATGGGACGGTTCAAGTTTCTATACCACACGTTGGGCATCTAACCTTATTCACGAATATAGTGCAGATGGAACAACATTAATTCGTGAATTTTCTGTTCCAGGAGTAAACGGATTAAGAGATTTAGCTTATGATGGACAGTATTTTTACGGTGGCGCAGCTTCAACTACTATATATATGATGGATTTTAGTACTAATACCTTGATTGGTACAATTCCGTCTCCTGTAAATGTTAGAAATATTGCGTATGACTCAGATCTCGACGCATTTTGGGTAAGTGACTGGTCAACTAATATTGTATGTGTCAGTAGAACTGGGGCTACTCTTCATACCATAACAGCCAACCCGTCCATTACTAGCAACTATGGTTCTGCTTATGACAATGTCACAGCAGGCGGCCCATACCTTTGGATATTTTCTCAAGGTGCTGGTGCTGGCTCACCTCAATTCATTTACCAAATACATCTTCCTGACGGAACACCTACTGGAGTTTCTCATGATGTATTAACTGATGTTGGTGTTGGCGGTGCATCTTCAATTGCTGGCGGTTTATTTTCGATGACAGATTTTGCCAGTGGATTTTTCACAGTTGGTGGACTGTTACAAGGTAATCCTATTGGAGATCAGGTTTTTGTTTATGAAATTGAACCGATAGCAGCAGGCTTTTTTGATGATTTCGAATCATATACTTCAGGCGTGCAACTGTGTACACAAACTACTGAATGGGAAACCTGGAGTAATGCACCTGGCGGCGGTGAAGATCCTTTTGTTTCTTCAAATCATTCATACAGTGGATCAAATTCCGTTGTTATAGTAGCCAATAATGATTTGGTTAGGATGCATGGTGATAAAACATCCGGAACTTGGTATATGAGTTTTGTATTCTATATTCCAGCCGGCAAATCAGGTTATTTCAATACAATGAATGAATTTGTTCGTCCATCTTCTACTTTTACCTGGGGAATGGATTCATATTTTGATGTTGGTGGCGGAGGCCGTTTGGATACAACCGGTGGTGGTGGTATCCCGGCAAGCGTAGCATTTAGCTGGGCTGAAGATGCCTGGAACCAGGTAGTTGTTAAAGTTGACCTGGATAATTCAGTTGCCGAATACTGGATAGGTACAAATCCTTCAAACTTTTCTATGGTTGCTAGCTGGGATTGGACTCAGGGCGGAACTAAAGCAAATCAACTTGCTGTAAATGATATTTTTGGTGCTGCAGCTACCGACGAAATGTATATGGATGATTACTATTTTGGTGATCAAATGCCTTCAATTATTCCTGTTGAATTAACTTCTTTTGCTGCAAATGTAAACAACAACGGACAGGTGGTATTGAACTGGGCTACTGCAAGTGAGATAAATAACCAGATGTTTGAAGTTCAAAGAGGTTCACAAAACTCTGAATTTGTTACAATAGGATATGTAAATGGCGCCGGAACAACTACTGAAGAACAGCAATACAGTTATACTGACAGAACTGTTAAATCAGGAATCTATTCATATAGATTAAAACAAATAGACTTTGACGGAAGATTTAAATATTCGGATGTTGTTGAAGTTGATGTTAAAGGTCCATTGACATTTGAATTGAAACAAAACTATCCAAATCCATTTAACCCAACAACTAACATTAAATACAACATTCCAAATGCTTCTAATGTAAAATTAGCAGTTTACAATGTTGTAGGTGAAGAAGTTGCTGTTTTGGTTAATGGATATACAGAAGCTGGATTCTATGAAACAACTTTTGATGCATCAAATCTACCAAGTGGTGTGTACATTTATAAATTACAATCAGGTAATTTAGTTCAGACAAATAAAATGATGCTTCTGAAGTAATTACATCATTTGTTACTCATCTTTTTTAGAATAAGGGCCGCTGAAAAATGCGGCTCTTTTTTTAAAATTATTACTAGCCCTATTCCATTTAAATTCTAAATTTTGTATTATTATATGAATTATTTAACGATACTGACATTAAGGTTTAATTTAATGTAATGTTAAAGTTATACACTAACTTTAATTAGAAATTATTACAAAAATAATTTATTCAATAAATTAGAGAGTAAAAATTATCTTTTCAATAATAAACTAATTTCATAAACCATTCATAAAGGAGTGCTATGTTTAAAAAATTGTACATACCAATTATTCTTTTTTTCGTTCTTTGTCTAAATTTTGCCACATTTGGTCAGGCTACTATATTTTCAGATAACTTTGACACTTATGTAGCCGGACAACAACTGGCGTGTCAAAATCCAGTTGATTGGACAACCTGGAGCAACCTGCCTTGTGATGCTACTGAAGATGCATATGTTTCTTCAAACTATGCATTTAGTGGCGCCAATTCTGTTGTTATTGTTCAAAACAATGATTTAGTTCATGCCTGGGGTCCTGTAACATCAGGAAAGTATGAAATAGATTTTTATAACTATATACCAACAGGTAAAACTGGTTACTTTAATCAATTAGGTCAGTTTACTGCTGTACAAGAGTGGGGACTTGAGGTATATTTCAATGCTGGTGGTGCCGGGTCCATTAATGCAGGTGGTACCGGATCAGGTACATTTACCTGGACTCCTGATACCTGGGTATTGAACCAGGTAGTAGTAGATCTTGATAATGATCTTGCTGAATATTGGTATAATGGAACAATGTTAATCCAATGGCAATGGACATTAGGATCAAACGGAGTACCAATAGCATTATCACTGGAAGCAAATGACTTCTTTGGAGCAGCAGCTACAGATGAAATGTATGTTGACGACTATACAGTTTCAGATTTTGTTCCTGTTGAATTAACTTCATTTGCTGCAAATGTTAATGACGGATTTGTTACACTAAACTGGGCAACTGCCAGTGAGACAAACAACAAGGTGTTCGAAATTCAGAGAAAATCAGAAAACTCGGAATATGTAACTATTGGATACGTTGATGGTGCCGGAACAACAACTGAAAAACAAGATTATAGCTATACTGACAGAACTGTTAAAACGGGTACCTACTCATACAGATTAAAACAAATTGATTTTGATGGAAGATATGAATATTCACCTGAAGTTGAAGTTGATGTTAAAGCTCCGTTATCTTTTGAACTTCAACAAAACTATCCAAATCCATTTAACCCAACAACAAATATTAAGTATAATATACCAACAGCTTCAAATGTTAAATTATCTGTTTTCAATACGGTAGGTGAAGAAGTGGCAGTTTTGGTAAATGGATTTGTTCCTGAAGGACGATATGAAGTAACATTTGATGCATCATCATTGCCAAGTGGACTTTATATCTGTAAATTACAATCAGGTAATTTAGTACAGACAACAAAAATGATGCTTCTGAAGTAATTAAATCCACTATTACATATATATTTAAAGAGAAGAGCCGCTGAAAAATGCGGCTCTTTTTTTAGGTATTATTATTTTACCTGTGATTTCAATTGTTGCAATACAATAAGGTGAATATTATATTTGTGCCTGATTTTAATCAAAAAGTTCTTTAAAATTTTGCAAGCGGGAGTAGCTCAGTTGGTAGAGCGCAACCTTGCCAAGGTTGATGTCGCGGGTTCGAGTCCCGTCTCCCGCTCAAATCCCGCTCTGGCGGGATTATTTTTTTATGGCGGCGTTGCCAAGTGGTCTAAGGCGAAGGTCTGCAAAACCTTTATTCGTCGGTTCGAATCCGACCGCCGCCTCAATTCAAATCACCTCTCAATTTATAAATTTTCATTAAATTTTACTTTTAATTTCGCACAATATTTAAATGTATTATTTTATCTCATCACTGATTGGATATTTGTTTGGTTCAATCCCGACCGGATACTTGTTGCTAAAAAAATCCAGGGGAATTGATATCAGAAATGAAGGATCCGGAAATGTTGGAGCATATAATTCTTATGATGTAACAAATTCAAAACTAATTGGACTTTCAGTTTTGCTGGTTGATTTAATAAAAGGAATACTAAGTGTTTTGATTGTTAAATTTATTTTTCCTGAATCTTTTGTATTCCCTGCCCTGTCACTTTTCTTTGCGGTATTTGGTCATTGCTACAATCCCTGGTTAAACTTTAAGGGTGGAAGAGGTTTAGCTACAGCAGCAGGTGGATCATTGTTTTTTGTACCAATGTTAGTTGGTGTATGGGGAATTCTCTGGGTTATTTTTTATATAATGAGAAAAGATATTCTTTTTGCTAATATTGCAGCAACTGTAATGTCGATTCTTGTAGTCTTTAATACCGGAAATATTGCAGCTAAATATTCATTTCCAAAACCTGTTGATGAGGGTAATTTAGTATTATTATCAACAACTGTATTAATTTTAATTTTTATTCAACACATTGAGCCATTAAAAGAATTAGTTCAAAAACAATTAAAGAAAAAAAATGATAAGTAAAAAAACATATTTTTTTAGTTTAATTATTGTTGTCCTTCTATTTTCGGGATCAATATTACTGATTGAGACTAAAAAAGATAATAACTTTGATCCTGATTCAACTCAAAATAATTTTCAGAATCAAAAAAATTTGGCTATTGATGATATAAATTCTTCAAGAGAGAACATACTGACAAAAACTGTTCGCGAAGTAAGTCCTGCAGTGGTTGGAATAAACGTTACAGAAATAAGACAATATAGAGATCCGTTTTCCTCATTTTTTGATGATCCTTTTTTCAGACAATTTTTTGGAAACCAGGGAACTTACAATCAGAAAATAAAAGAACTTGGTTCCGGATATATAATTTCCTCCGATGGTTATATTGTAACGAATGATCACGTTGCGGGGAATGCTGCGGAAATTAAAGTGACATTAACCGATGGAAGAACCTACGACGCTAAAATAGTTGGTTCAGATACTCCTTCAGATGTATGTTTATTGAAAATTGATGAGACAAATCTTCCATATTTAAAGCTTGGAAATTCAGATGATATAATAATCGGAGAATGGGTAATTGCACTTGGTAATCCTTTTGGTTTATTTGAAATTAATGACAAGCCGACGGTTACTGTTGGGGTTATAAGTGCTACAGGAATGAACCTTGAGCCGGTAAATGGTCGTTATTATTTAAATATGATTCAAACAGATGCAGCCATTAATGGAGGAAATAGTGGTGGTCCTTTAGTTAATAGTCTTGGTGAAGTAATTGGAATGAATACATTAATTTTCACTTCAGGAAACAGCAATGGCAATATAGGATTAGGTTTTGCACTTCCAATTAATAAAGTGAAAAGGATAATAAAGGAATTAAAAGAGAATGGAAAAATTAACAGAGATTTTGAAATAGGTTTAAGAATTCAAGCAATTGATGAAGGTCTTGCAAATTATTATAAATTAAAAACCACAAAAGGTGTAATCGTTACGAGAGTTTACCCGGGAACACCGGCTGATGAAGCTGGAATTGAAGTAGGCGATATTATTACGAACATAGATGGATATCAGATTAATAACGAAGGGACATTGCAAAGTGTATTTTTTGAATTCAGAGTTGGACAAACTATAAAACTTGATATTATCCGGGATAATAAAAAAATTGTTAAAGAAATGAAGCTGGAGAAAAAAGGATGATCGAACGATATACTCTCCCGGAAATGGGAAAAATCTGGGAAGATCATTTTAAACTTTCTACGTGGTTAATGATTGAGATCCTTGCTTGTGAAGCCAGGACAAATATGGGTGAGATTCCGCTTGAAGACCTGGAAATTATTAAAAAGAAAGCTTCTTTTAACGTAAAAAGAGTATTGGAAATTGAAGAAACAACTAAGCACGATGTTATCGCATTTTTAACTAATGTTGCGGAATATGTTGGACCAGCATCAAGACATATTCATTATGGAATGACTTCTTCAGATATTCTGGATACTACCCTTTCCTATCAAATGAAGTCTGCAGGAAATATTTTACTGAATAAATTGTTTCAGTTAAAAGATTCATTGAAGAAAAAAGCAATAGAAAATAAAAATACTGTTTGTGTTGGCAGATCTCACGGAGTTCATGCTGAAGTTACAACAATGGGTTTGAAGTTTGCTTTGTGGTATGAAGAAACAAAAAGGAATATAACCAGGTTACAATCTGCAATTGAAAGTATAAGTGTTGGTCAGATTTCAGGAGCGGTTGGAACTTTTGAACACCTTTCACCGGAAGTTGAAAAATATGTCTGCGAAAAAATGGAATTGAATCCTGCTCCTGTTTCTACACAGGTTATTCAAAGAGACAGGCATGCTGAATTTATTTGCACACTTGCAATAATTGGTGCAACACTTGAAAAAATTGCAGTAGAGATAAGACATTTACAGAGAACTGAAGTTTTAGAAGCTGAAGAGTTTTTTTCAAAAGGTCAAAAAGGCTCATCAGCTATGCCGCATAAACGTAATCCTATTGTGAGTGAAAGAATAACTGGTTTAGCCAGGCTACTCAGAAGCAATTCAATTGCTGCATTAGAAAATGTTGCGCTTTGGCACGAACGCGATATTTCTCATTCTTCAGTTGAAAGAGTTATCATTCCAGACAGTTGTATTGCCTTGGATTATATGCTAAACCTGGCAGTTAAATTAATCACTGATTTGATAATCTATCCTGAAAATATGAAGAGAAATCTTAACCTGACTAGAGGATTAGTTTTTTCTCAAACAATACTTTTAAAACTTGTTGATAAAGGATTAACACGTGAAGATGCTTACAAAGCTGTACAAAACGCAGCGATGAATGTTTGGAGTGATTCAAAAAAGAATTTAAAAGATGAAATTTTGCATTCTGATGAAATTAAAAAATACCTGTCGGAAAAAGACATCATTCAAATCTTTAATTCGGATAAGATGTTAAAAAATGTTGATTTTATATTTAAAAGAACTATAGAAAGCGAATAATCCTTCCTTGAAATATAGGTTTTAAAAATCCACACATCATATTTGGATTGTTATTCAAAAATAATGATAGTATATAGAACAAATTTTAGGAATAAATATAAATTATGAGTAAAAAGTTTTTTGTCAAATCATCATTAGCTGCTGTATTACTTTTTTCAGTAAGTTTTATAGTCGGTACTTCAGTTTTACCTAATAATCCCGGTTCACAGACTGATACACTTATAACTGTTCAGCCAAAATCTCAGTACCTGCTTGAAGACCAGTTAATTACAACAATTTTATCCAGATATCATTATAAAAAATTCTCTCTTGATGATTCTTTATCTTCAATAATTTTTAATAATTATCTCGATGCACTTGATAAAGGAAAAAACTATTTTCTTAAATCTGATATTGATGAGTTTAACAAAAACCGGTTTCAGTTGGATGATTATATTCTTGATGGAAAAACACAACCATTTTATGACATTTTTAATAAATACCTGGAGAGATTGGCGGAAAGAGTAAATTATATAGATACAATTCTCTCCAAAGAATTTGATTATTCAAAAGATGAGAAATTAATTCTGAACAGGGATAGTTTGGATTGGGCAGTTGATAGAAGTGAATTAAATGATCTGTGGAGGAAAAGATTAAAGAATGATGCTTTAAATTTAAAACTAGCAGGTAAAGATTGGAATTATATTAAAGATAATCTTGAAAAAAGATATAAAAATTATGCTGATATATTAAACCAGTATAATTCTGAAGATGTATTTCAGCTTGCAATGAATGCTTTTACAAATGCAATTGATCCGCACACAAATTATTTATCTCCGATTACTTCAGAAAATTTCAAAATTGATATGAGCCTTTCACTTGAGGGTATTGGGGCAAGACTAATGTATGAAGACGGATATACTAAGGTGGTAGAAATAATTCCCGGTGGTCCTGCTTATAAGTCAAATAAACTCCACGTTAATGACAGGATAGTTGCTGTTGCACAAGATGATGATGGTGAATTTGTTGATATAATTGGCTGGAGAACTACAGATGTTGTTCAGCTCATCAGAGGGCCAAAAAATACTGTCGTACGGTTACAAATCCTTCCGGCAGAAATAGGACTTGAAGCCACTCCGGAAGAAATAAAATTAGTTCGTGATAAAGTTAAGCTTGAAGATCAATCAGCTAGTAGTAAAGTTATTGAAATTGATAATGACGGCATTCCCTATAAAATAGGTGTTATTACCATTCCAAAATTTTATACTGATTTTGAAGGGAAAAGAAATGGTGAAAATGGTTCATCAAGCACATCAGCTGATGTAAGAAAACTTCTGGAAAAATTGAAATCAGAAAATGTTGATGGAGTGATAGTTGATTTGAGAAGTGATGGCGGCGGAGCATTAAATGAAGCTATTGATGTAAGCGGACTATTTATTAAAAAAGGTCCTGTTGTGCAGGTAAAACAATCAGATGGTAAAATAGAAATCGGAGAAGATCCTGATTCAGATATTGTATATGACGGACCGCTTGCTGTGCTTGTTAACAGGTTCAGTGCCTCTGCATCCGAAATTTTTACGGGTGCTATCCAGGATTATGGAAGAGGTTTGGTGGTTGGTGAAAAAACTTATGGAAAAGGTACTGTTCAAAATATGATCGACCTCAATCGTATTTCTTCTTTCAATGGGAATAATCTTGGACAGCTTAAAATTACTATTGCTAAATTTTACAGAATAAATGGAACAAGTACTCAAAAGCTTGGTGTTACTCCCGATATATCTCTACCTTCACCTGTTGATCCACATGAATTTGGTGAAAGTTCTGAGACAAGTGCATTACCCTGGGATCAGATTAAGTCACTTAATTATCAAAAGTATGGTGATCTTTCTTCTTTAATTCCAAAGTTAAAACAACTTTCAGATAACCGTGTTGAAAACAGCCGTGAATTTGATCAGATAAAAAGCGATATAAAAGAATATAAATTAAAGAAAGAAAAAAATTATATCTCTTTGAATGAAGAAGTTAGGAAAAAAGAAAAAGAAGAAAATGATAAGAAAAAGATTGATAGTAATGAAAATAATGATGCAGTTGATTTAACTGGTGATGAAGAAGTAAAAGATGATAAAAATGAAAAACCTGATACATACCTTACAGAAACCGGAATGATTCTTACAGATATGATCAGGTTGAAAAATGAAGTCTCTAAAATTAATTAATTCTATTTAAGTATTTCTAATAATTTTTCTTCAGCTACAGGGTACATTGTTTCCCTGAATGGAAAGTCGAGATCAGTTTCAAATATAAAAGCCATGGGTTCAAATATTTGCTGGGAATAACTAATGAACTCCGTCATTAGATCATCAATACTTCGGTTAATCATTATAAAGGGAATAGATCGAATCAGTCTCGTTTGCAACTGACTTGCTGGTTCATCGTTGTACCAGGACCAGTCAACTTCATAAAAATATATATTCATTAATTCTTTTTTAACATCCGGCAGAGCAAAGTATCCTTTACCGAGATAGTTTTTATTTGTACTCAGTTTTCTGATAGAAATATTTCGTTCAACAAATGACTTTAATATTTTTCCTTCATCAAGAACTGATCTATTCAGAGTTAAAGCCCATTCAACAAACTCCAGCAGCCTGTCTAGCTGAACTCCAATCTGGTTGGCTTTTTCATATACAGTAATTCGTTCATTAAGTCTTCTTGCCCGAATCTGGTTATCAAACCAGATTTTTGATTCAATATTATCGCGAAGAATTTCTTCCAGACTCAGGTTCAATTGAATAGAATCTGTTAAAGCAGGAAATAACCTGTTCTTATGTAATTGTGAACTCCACTCTTTAATTCTACTTAGAATTGTATATTGGTTGCTCTCCCAGTCAGAGCCACAGGAAGTTAGTTTTTTTACGTCAAGAGTGATCATTTATTTCTCATTAAAATTATTTGAACAGATAATTTCAAATTTTGAACCAAAGAATAATGCGATTTGCCAGATTTTGGCATAGTGGTATTGATGTATCATCTTTAGAAATTCAAGAAAATATTTCACCAGATTTCAAAGATTTCCGGTAAAAAAGTTTTAAATAATGATATAAATGTCGGGTTAGGAATTTGCCGGTAAATATTTTACAGCAAAAAATTCATTAAGGGAACGGAAAAAAATACCGTTCCCCTAAAAATTGAAAAGTAAAACACTAAATGTCAAATTTGATTCCTTGGGCCAGAGGTAGCTGAGATCCGAAATTAATAGTGTTTGTTTGTCTTCTCATATATGCTTTCCATGCATCACTTCCGGATTCTCTTCCCCCACCGGTTTCTTTCTCTCCTCCAAAAGCTCCGCCTATTTCTGCGCCTGAAGTTCCAATATTCACATTAGCAATTCCGCAATCAGAACCGACTGCAGAAAGAAATTGTTCCGCTTCTTTTAGATTATTAGTAAAAATAGCAGATGATAAACCTTGTACAACACCATTGTGCAATTCAATTGCTTCATCAAGTGATTTATTATATTTTATTAAATAAAGAATAGGGGCAAATGTTTCTTCCTGTACAATTTCATAATGATTTTCAGCTTCAACAATTGCAGGTGAAACATAACAACCGGATTCGTATCCTTTCCCGCTTAATACTTCACCTCCACAAATCACTTTTCCTCCTTCTTTTTTAACTTTCTCAAGAGCTTCCGAAAACATTTTTACTGCATCTTTGTCAATTAATGGACCTACATGATTCGATTGATCAAGAGGATTTCCGATTTTCAAACTCTTGTAAGCTTTTAATAATGATTCTTTCACTTTATCATAAACTGATTTGTGAACAATTAATCTTCTTGTTGTTGTGCAACGCTGCCCTGCTGTTCCGACTGCACCAAAAACAACTGCAGGAATCGTTAATTTTAAATCTGCATCGGGAGTTATTATTATTGCATTGTTTCCACCAAGTTCAAGAATGGATTTTCCAAATCTTTTTGAAATAACTTCGCCGGCATGTCTTCCAACTCTGGTTGAACCTGTAACAGAAATCAGAGGAATATTTTTGTCATTTAAAATCTTTTCACCAATGGTTGAACCCTTTCCAACAACAAGGTTAAACAAACCTTCCGGCAAATTATTTTCTTTTATTACTTCGCCAATAATATTTTGTGTTGCAATTGCGGATAAAGGAACTTTAGATGATGGTTTCCAGATATTCACATCACCACAAATTGCTGCAAGCATTGCATTCCACGACCAGACAGCAACCGGAAAATTGAATGCCGAAATTGTACAAACAATTCCCAGCGGATGATATTGATCATACATCCTGTGCGAAGGTCTTTCAGACTGCATTGTAAAACCATATAACTGTCTTGATTGTCCAACTGCAAAATCACAAATGTCAATCATCTCCTGAACTTCACCTATTCCCTCCTGCAAAGATTTACCCATTTCATAGGAAACCAGTTTACCAAGAGGTTCTTTGTATTCTCTCAGACTTAATCCAATTTGCCTTACAATTTCACCTCTTTTTGGCGCCGGTACAGTTCTCCAAAACTTAAAAGCTTCCTGAGCAGTTTTAATCATACTTTCATAGTCTGATTCTGAAGACTGGTAAACTGAAGCAATAAATTCTCCGGTTACAGGAGAATAAATTTTCAGTTCACCTTCGCTTGTAGTTTTATTCCATTTTAAACCGGTCGATAAACCGAAGTTCTTTTCTTTAACATTCAACTTTTTGAGGAAATCCATTTTTACTCCTGGAATTTAATTTACTTTAATTGATTCTATTATTTGTTTAAGTGATATATCTTTCATTCTTTCTTCAATATCAACCTGTATTTCTGCAAACAGATTTAGAAAAAAGTCATTATGGTTTAAGTTCATTTTATAATTTTTTGAATTATTCCGGTTTTTAAAATCTAGATGGAATGCTTTTCTTTCTTCAACAGAACAATAAATTTCCTGAAGATCAATCTGGTCAGATTTTTTATTCAATATAAATCCGCCGTTTTTTCCCTGAGCACTGATTATTATTCCGGATTTAACTAGGTATGATAAAATTTTACGGAGTTTTGATGCATTTACATCTATTGATTTGGAGATATCAGTACTACTTTTAGGCAGGGGATATTTATCCGACAAATAGCACAATGCCTTAACAGCAGTAGATAATTTTGATGAAGCTGACATATTTTTATTAACTGTTACAGTAAGTGTAACATATTAAAATGCAAATGTCAACAGAAATCAAGTTTGATGTATCAAAATATTTTATTTATTAACTATTCAATATGATTTTTTTTTCTTGCATCATTTATTGCAAGTGACTAACTTCTATTTAGAAATATTCTAAATGTGATAATCTGTTTCGGATATCAATTTTAGCAATCCGATAAATACCAAAGCTTCTATAAATATACCTTTCACATTTTATTCACTGACTTAATACAATTTTTGAAATATTAATGGGGAGAATTTTCTATGATATAATTTAATTTCTTTTCTTTGTACTTACAGGGGTGGGATGGTTTTAAAAACAACTATTCATTTAAATTTTTGGAGGGTCATCAAATGACAAAATATCTTACCAAATTTAAACTAATCTCTTTTCTATTTTTTCTGCTTTTCTCTTCATTCTCTTTTGCACAACTTTCAGGAACATATACTATTCCCGGCGTTCCATTTGCTACAATTAAAGCAGCAGTAGACTCGCTTAATCAAGTCGGTGTTGGTGCCGGTGGAGTAACTTTTAATGTAACTGCAGGACATACTGAAAACGTAACAGACAGTATTGCAATAACAGCAACCGGAACATCAGGTAATGAAATAGTTTTTCAAAGAAGTGGAGTTGGTGATAATCCACTAGTTACAAGAACAGATGCCGGTTTTCTAAATACTACTTCCATGGGTGCCGAAGGTGATGCCGTAATTCGTCTTGAAGGTACGGATTACATAACCTTTGACGGAATAAATGTAGCCGCTGATAGTCAAGGAATTGAATATGGCTATCTTACTTTTAAACCAAGTGGTACGGACGGCTGCCAATATGTTACAATTAAGAATTGTACGGTAACGATGAATGCAGGTGATAATTATGTAATTGGTATTAATATTGGTAATGGTTCAACTTCTACATCTTCTGCAACCGGAGTTACGGTAACCGATCCTGCAGGAATGAACACAAATATTGCTATTACAGGGAACACTATCCAAAATGTTCTTACAGGAATATATATGCGGGGTTCTACTGCAATGTATGATACTGATTTTACGATTGGTGAAATTGGTGCAGGTAACATCATACAAAATTTCAGTGGTGGAAGAGTTACAAGCTGTTATGGTATGTATTTTATTTATGTAAATAGTCCAAATGTCCAATATAATACCATTACAAATGCAGCTACTCCTCATACAAGTACATTATATTCTGTTTTCTTCTCCACAGTAACAGGTGATGTAGTTTGCAGTAATAATGATATGACACTTGCTAACGATGCTTCATCGAGTTCTACATACTTTATATATAGTCCAAGTAATACTTGTGATTCAGAAACATTTGAAAATAATACGTTTGCTGCACCGGATACATTACCTTCTGGTTCACTATATATTCTATATTCGACAGGATCTACCCCAATCAAAGTTTTTTCGGGTAACTCAACTGTTGGTTCGATAATTAAAGCAGGTGGTGGAACTTATGCTCTTTATAATAGCTCGTCCCCAACTGGCGGAAATGAAACTATTGTAAACAACAATATTTCAAATATTGAAGTACTGTCTGGGTCAAGTACATTTTATGGGATTTATTCAAACACTGGTTCTGCACAAGATCGTGTAATGAGCGGTAATACTTTTTCGAATAACACAGGTGGTACAGGTTCAATGTATTGTATTTACGCTCTAAGTGCAAATAATAGTGAAGTGTTCAATAATACAGTCTCGAACTGTACCTGTGGCGGAACTGTTTATGGTCTGTACATGGGTGGTACGAATCAAATGGTATATAAAAACACCATCTCAGGATTGACTTCAACTACAACTTCTTCATCAATTTGTTATGGTGCTTATTCCACAACAGGTACTGATGTAACCTGGTACAACAATTTCTTTTCTGATATTAAAGCACCAAACTCAACCAGTACAGCAGCGGGAACGCGAGGTTTTTATATTTCCAGTGGTACCAATGTTAACTTGTATTATAATACAATTTATCTGGATTATACGGGAGCTACTGGCAATTACAGTGCTGCACTCTATGCCAGCACTAGCCCAACCAGCATTGATTTAAGAAACAATATATTTGTAAATAATGTTGATAATTCTGCTGGTGGAGATGCATATGCATTCCGTGGCGGTGATATTCTGGATTTAGCTGCAACTACAAATAACAATTTATATTATGCAGGAACACCTTCAGCTACAAATCTTTTATATTATGATGGAACAAATACAGCGCAAACACTTACTGAGTATAAAACACTGGTCTCACCATTAGAGTCAGCATCAGTTTCAAGTTTGCCGCCATTTGTAAATATTGCCACAACCCCCTATGATTTGCACATTGATACAACTACACCTACACAAACTGAAAGCGGTGGAACACCTGTAACCGGGATTACTGATGACTTCGATGGTGATACCAGAAATGTAACTACTCCGGATATCGGAGCCGATGAGTTTAATGGTATTGGTGCAGATTTAACCCCGCCAGCAATTGTTTATGATATACTTCCTAACACATCAGCTACTTCAACATCTGTTGTATTGACAGCTAACATTACTGATGCCAGTGGAGTTGCAACTGGAGCAAATTTACCAAGATTGTATATCAAGAAAACTACTGATGTTTCTTATGTTTTTGATAATAATCCTTCAATAGCTGGAGACGATTATACATTCACTATAAATTATTCAGCTATTGGCGGTATTTCCATAGGTGATACTATTGAGTATTATGTTGCAGCTCAGGATGTAAATGATAACGTTGCAACAAATCCTGCAGGTGGTTCAGGTATAAATCCTCCTGGAACTACTCCCCCTTCTTCACCTAATACATATTTAATTGTTGATGTTCCTTTAAGCGGAACTTATACAGTTGGATTAAGTGAATTTATAAAAGTAACAGGTAAACAGGTCTACTTTGAGAACCGCACAAGAACTGTAACCAAAAAAAATATTTATGAAGATCCATACGCACCTTCGGATACAGAAACAAAAACCGAAATAAAAAACCCTGTAATACCTCCAGAATATATTACAGTTACGGAAACATATAAAGAACTAATGGTAAACGGTCAACCTTTTGATAGAAGTTTCTATCAATCTGATGAATCAAGAGGAATTTATCCGACACTAACTGAAGCTATTAATGATCTGAACTTGAGAGGAGTTTCCGGTCCTGTTACATTTTCTTTAGTTGATACATTTTATCCTAATGAAATATATCCCATAGTATTAGGAGAAATTGTAGGAGCCAGTTCAACAAATACAATAACAATTAAACCAGCTTCAGGTGTTCAAGCAGAAATTCCTGGAGATACTTCTCAGACTCAGCCAACATTATATTGTTTTAATACCGATTGGTTGATTGTTGATGGTTCCAATACACCCGGAGGAATAACAAAAGATCTAAAAATTGTGGGATTGACTAACATAACTGTA
Source organism: uncultured Ignavibacteriales bacterium (assembly GCA_963715745.1). Lineage (GTDB taxonomy): Bacteria > Bacteroidota > Ignavibacteria > Ignavibacteriales > Ignavibacteriaceae > CAWGJF01. The sequence continues at coordinate 2,267,482 of OY970271.1, read as the reverse complement.
TCTGCAGCAATTTATATGGAAGGTGATGCAAGCAATAACGTGTTTAAAAATCTAATTTTGGAAAGTCAGGAAACCAGCACGGGTTTTGGTACATTTGTGCTTGGTCCTGGTCCAATGGATAATAACACAATTCAGAATTGTACTGTTAAAAATATAGATACAATTGCTTATATGCCTCGCATAGGTGTTTATACATATTCAACCAATACTGGAACCGGCAACCAGGTAATTGATTGTTCTGTTTACGATTGGTATTCTTATGGAATAAGGTTACAGGGGGCACCAAGTACAAACACTTTAGTATCAGGTTGTGATGTCTATCAGACAATGATGGGTAGTACTTCACCTTACGGCATATACATAAGCAGAGTTGATGGTTTAATTGTTGAAAAATGTAAAATCAGAGAACTAATAGGCACTAGTACAATCAAAGGAATATATTATTTTGGTAGCAGTACTTCAGGAGATGCTATTTTCAGAAATAACTTCATTTCACTCTCTGGTGCAACTAATTTAGCAACCGGTAGTATATATGGATTGGATTATTTTGCATATGCTGCTAATAATTTTGAAGCTTATCACAATTCAATTTATATAGGTGGATCGGATGTAACAAGTGGTACCACTTATGCCTTAACAAAAAGAGATGCTGCGAATACTTATAAAGTATATGATAATTCATTTTATAATGCTCGCTCAAATAGTTCAGGTACCGGAAAACATTATGCGGTTTATGTAAGTAATACTGTCGCCGTAACTATTGAAATGAATTATAATGATTATTATACTGACGGAACAGGTGGTGTATTTGGTTACTACACCTCAGATGTGACTGACCTTGCATCCTGGCAAACCGCTTCAGGACAGGATGCAAATAGTATATCAGGAGATCCTGGATATACAGGTAATGATGATTTGCATATTCAATCCAGTGTTAATACTCTGGATGGCAAAGGATTATATTTTGCCTCTGTACCAGATGATATTGATGGAGATACAAGAAATACATCTACACCTGATATTGGTGCTGATGAATACGATTATATGTTTGTTATTAATGCACCATCAGGCCTTGTTGCCGATACAGTTACAGGTCAAATTGCAGTCAGGCTTACCTGGTTTGATAATTCAAACAACGAAGATGGCTTCGTGATTGAAAGAAAGCAGGGTGATTCATTAAGTGTCGCTCCGTTTGTTCCTATAGACAGTGTAACTACTGATATTTACACTTACATTGATAACTCGGTCCTGTTAGATACAACTTATGGTTACAGGGTATATGCATATAGTTCTATGGGAAATTCAGACTACAGTAATGTTGCTTATATTACCCCGTTTGTTCCTGTTGAGTTAACATCATTTACAGCTGCAGTTAATAACCGAAAGGTATTAATTAATTGGGCTACTGCAACTGAAACAAACAATATGGGATTCAACATTGAAAGAAAGATGAATGCTCAATGGGAGAAAATAGGATACGTTGAAGGAAAAGGAACAACTACTGAACCCCAGGCTTATTCCTTCATTGATAAGTATGATTTCAAATCCTATAAAGGAACAATTACTTACAGACTGAAACAGGTTGATTTCGATGGTACTTATGAATATTCAAATGAAATAAACGTTGATGTTGATTTTACACCGAAGGAATACACCTTGTATCAGAATTATCCCAATCCTTTCAACCCGACAACAACAATTAAGTATGCACTGCCGTTTGATAGTCAAGTTAGAATCTCTGTATATAGCATACTTGGAGAATTAGTAAGCACTGTTGTTGATGAAGTTAAAGAAGTTGGATATTACGATTTTGTCTGGAATGCATCAAACTATGCTTCCGGAGTTTACATTTATACAATCCAGGCAAAATCAGTTGATGGAAAGAATTCTTATAATAAAGTAAAGAAGATGATGTTGATGAAATAATGTGATTTCAAACAAATCCCGGTCATTTTGGCCGGGATTTTTTATTTTAAACAAGTTTTCGCAATAAAATAGCAATTGATTTGTAGTTGAAGATTATATTAAATTTAATAACCTAAAAATAATTATTTTATGTCGTATTGTTTACCTAATATTTCCCCTTTTTTCAAAACGAAGCATAAGAGTTACTTCGTTTCAGCATTTGAAAACGTATTTTAATCTGTAACCTCTTCTTTCTCTTTTCCAATAAATAGCATAATTCTTGTTTTAGAAATTTACCTTATTCAATTTTACAGGTGATCTTATGTTTACAGAAACTTTAAATTCCGCTGAAAGTGTTCACGAAATTATTAGCAGGCATATGCTTGCGGATGGATTTAAATTTGTTTTAGACCTAAAAAACAGTCATCGCAATAAACTCATTGATGAGTTAACCGGTGAATCTTACATAGACTTTTTTACTTTTTTTGCTTCTTCTCCTTTAGGATTTAATCATAAAAAAATAACTTCTGATGAAACAAAATATTTGCTTGCCGAAGCTGCCGTTAACAAGCCGTCAAATTCAGATATCTACACAACCTTTATGGCAGATTTTGTAGAAACTTTTGCCCGGGTTGCAAAACCGGATTATATGAAGCATTTATTTTTTATTGCAGGCGGTGCATTAGCAGTTGAAAATGGTTTAAAGGTTGCCTTCGATTGGAAAGTTCAGAAAAATTTTGCAAAAGGAATAAAAGAAGAAAAAGGCCATAAAGTTCTTCATTTCAAAGAAGCATTTCATGGAAGAAGTGGTTATACATTGTCGCTTACAAATACAGACGCGGTCAAAGTAAAATATTTCCCAAAATTTAATTGGCCAAGAATTACAAATCCCAAAATCACTTTTCCTCTTGAAGATAATCTTGATAGAGTAATAAAACTTGAACAACAAGCTATAGCTGAAATTAAAGAAGCAATTAAAGATAATCCCGATGATATTGCCGTGTTAATTATTGAACCAATTCAATGTGAAGGCGGAGATAATTTTTTCAGGAAAGAGTTTTTTGAAGAGCTAAGAAATATCACCAACGAAAATAATATTCTCCTGATGTTTGATGAAGTACAGACAGGTTTTGGTTTAACAGGTAAATTCTGGGCGTACGAATATTATGTTAAACCTGATATTATTGCTTTCGGAAAGAAAGCACAGGTTTGTGGAATAATGGTTTCAGATAGGATTGATGATGTAAATGAAAATTGCTTCCATACATCAAGCAGGATAAACTCAACCTGGGGTGCTAACCTTGTTGATATGGTTCGTTCAACAAAAATTATGGAAATAATGGAAGAAGAAAACCTTGTTAAGAATGCAGAAGTAACCGGGAAATATTTGCTTAACAGGTTATACGAAATTCAAAATAAATTTCCTGGTCTGGTTTCAAATGCAAGAGGGCTTGGTCTGCTCTGCTCTTTTGATTTACCGGATGGAAAAACAAGGAATGAATTCAGAGCTATTGCAGAAAAGGAAAAATTATTAATACTTGGCTGCGGGACCAGGTCGATCCGGTTCAGACCTATGCTGAATATAACTGAGGATGAATTAGAAGAGGGCTTGCACGTTATTGAAAAAGTTCTTACTATTATATCGTCAAAATAAACAAAAGGATTAACACTACTTGCAAGAGACGGCTCCTATGTTGGAGCCGTTCTCATTTTAAAGTATTTTAATATTATGAATGGAAAAATATTTGTAGTTAGCACTCCTATTGGAAATCTTAAAGATTTTTCTTTCCGTGCAATTGAAACACTTAAAGAGGTTGATTTCATTCTTTGTGAAGATACACGCGTAACATCAATTCTACTTAAACATTATACTATTTCTAAAGAAATGATTTCCTTCAATGCAGTTAGTGAAGAGAAGAAAATTCCATTTGTAATTGAGCGAATTAAAAATGGTGAAGATTGTGCCATTGTTTCGGACTCAGGCACTCCACTTATTTCTGATCCGGGAGTCAGATTGATTTCACAGTCATTAAATGAATCAATAGAAGTTATTCCAGTTCCGGGTGCTTCTGCTCTTTTAGCAGCATTAACAATTAGTGGCCTGCCGACTGATTCATTTGTTTTTGAAGGATTTCTTCCACAGAAAAAAGGCAGGCAAAAAAAACTCAAAGAACTTTCTGAAGAAAAAAGAACAATAATTATTTATGAATCCCCTTTCCGGATTGAAAAGCTTTTAAATGAACTTAATGAATATATGCCTGTTAGATTTGTCGTTGTCTGTCGTGAACTCACCAAAAAGTTTGAAGAAACCTGGAGAGGTTATCCTAAAGAACTACTGGAAAGGCTTGATCAAAAAGTAGTTAAAGGTGAATTTGTAGTTGTTATTGCACCTGTAAAATTTAGATAATTTATTCACCATGCAAATAATTATAATCCTTCAGAACTGTATCAAGAAACGCAATCGGATGCATATCTGAAGTTACACCAAGTTTTTTCTCTACAGTTAGTTTAGCTTTAGTTATTATTTTATCATAAACCTGTGCATCAGGATTTTTATAATTCAGGTCCAGGACTTCCTTTACAATTGAAATATCAGAATCATTAAGCTGGTTAACCTGGGGAAATCTAATTTCATAGTTAGTTGGAGTTGCTCTCAGAATTGTATCTTCCAGCTTTACTTCCGACTTTAATTTAATCACAGTTGTATTTGCAGCAAGATCACCAAGCCTCTGCCCCTTCCCATTTATCAACATAGTAATCAATCCAACCGAACCATAAGTGAAGTAAATGTCAATCGGACTGATAAGCCATCTTAAAAAATAACTTCCTACACTGGCAGGACTGCCATCCAGTTTTACAACTTTTGTTTTGATAATCTTTTTTCCGAAAGTCTGACCATTAAGAAATGTTTCGCATAAAAAATTATATAAAAATGCCGGTAAATACAGAAGAATAAATATTGCCCAGCTATAATCGTGCATAAATAATGAGTCTCTTAAAAAAATAATAAGAAAAATTATAGCGATGAAATATCCGGAAACAATTAACACATCTATTATTGCACCTAAAACCCGGTCACCAATGCTGGCAATCGTATATTCAATATTTACATTCTGGGTTGTCTGTATTTCAATATTGCTCATGTTAAATACTAAATCAAACCCCGTGCCTTCAACTCAAGGTATTTGTTTAATGTTTCAATTGTTAAATTTTGCGGACTTGTGAGAATAGAATGAATGTTAAATCTCTCCAGTTCCTTTACAATTTGTCTCTTTTCAAAAGAAAATTTTTCCGCTATCGTTTTATTATAAATCTCCTCAATAGTTACAGCAGGTTTATCAATAAATTCAAGCAATTCTGTATTTTGGAAAAATATAACTACAACAAGATGAGACGATGAAAGTCTTTTTATGTATGACAGTTGTCTTTTCAGAGAATTCAGAGTTTCAAAATTTGTGAATATTAAAAACAAACTTCGTTGTGTAATCTTTCTTAAAACTGAAGCTGCTAATCCTTCAAAATCTGTCTCGAGAAAATCAGTTTTTTGTGAATAAAGCAAGTCTAAAATCTTTTGCATCTGTAAAGCCTGTCTGTCTGACGGTAAAATCTTGTCAACTTTGTTTGAAAAAGTTACTATTCCAGCCTTATCACTTTTTCTCAAAGCAACATTTGAAATAACCAGCGAAGCATTAATAGCGTAATCAAGCAGCGACATTTTATTAAACGGCATTTTCATTACTCTGCCAATGTCTATTAAAGAATAAACGTTCTGCGATCTTTCATCTTCAAAATGATTCACCATTATTTTTGCTTTACGTGCAGTTGCTTTCCAGTTAATTGTCCGGTAGTCATCGCCTCTTACATAATCCTGTATCTGTTCAAATTCCTGCGAATGACCAATTCTCCTGATTTTTTTAACTCCAATTTCGGTTAGTCTGTCTGAGATCGCAAATAATTCATACTTACGCATCTGCAAATAAGATGGATAAACAGGAATAACTTTATGTCCTTCAAACCTGAAACGCTTTCGGACAAGCTGCAATGGAGAAGATACAAACACATTTATTTCACCAAAATTATATTCCCCTCTTGTTACTGGTCTTAAATTGTATAAAATGTGTTTAGTTATGCCGGGTTCAAGACTTGCATTTATTTTGAAATCCCTGATTTGAAACTGGAAAGGAATTTCATCGATTACCAATATATAAACTTTGAAAGAATAAAGATTTGTAACGAAGATTTTTATTTCATTTTCATCGCCGTTTGAAAGCCTGAGAGGAGTTTCACGGTATGCGAATAATCCTGTTTTATTTAAATATAGAATTATTATATCACTTAAAGTAGTAAACATCAGAGCTACAAAAGAAACCTGCGCAATCACATAAACCAAAGGGTAAAAATATCCAATTACAAATAAGAATATAACCAGAGCAAGAAGGTAAAAAAATCTTACACCTAAAAAAAAGGATTTAATAGATTTCACTATTTCGGAACCTCAACTGTATCGATTATTCTTTTTATAATTTCATCCGGAGTATTTCCTTCCATTTCTTTTTCAGGTGTAAGTAAAATTCTGTGTCTTAGTGCCGGAAATGAAATTTGTCTTATATCATCCGGTAAAACAAAATCTCTTCCTGTCATTGCTGCCATAGCTTTTGAGCCTGTCATTATTGCTATAGAAGCCCTTGGGGAAGCACCTAAATAAAGGTCGCTGTTTTTCCTTGTCTGCTGAACAATTTTTGAAATATAATCAGCAACCTTTTCATCAATGTGAACTGTACTGACAACTGAACGAATTTTCTTTAGAGCCTCTTTAGTAAGAACGGGACTAATTACAGAAAGGTCACTAACATTTTTTCTTCCATGTAAATCAAGTAATATTTTAACTTCTTCCTGCTGGTTTGGGTAATCCATATTTACTTTGAACAGAAACCTGTCTAACTGAGCTTCGGGTAGTCTGTATGTGCCTTCATGTTCAACCGGATTTTGAGTAGCCAGTACGATGAACGGTTCATCCATTTTGTAAGTTGTTCCATCTATTGTTACCTGCCTTTCTTCCATAACCTCAAATAAAGCTGCCTGTGTCTTAGCCGGAGAACGGTTTATTTCATCAATTAAAATAATATTTGAAAAAACCGGGCCTTTATTAAACTCAAATTCACTTTGCTTTACATTAAAAACAGAAGTACCGAGAATGTCTGATGGCATTAAGTCAGGGGTGAACTGAATCCTGGAAAACCCGCAGGAGACAGTTTTTGAGATTACTTTTGCAATTAGAGTTTTTGCAATACCGGGAACACCTTCGATTAAAATATGCCCATCTGCAAGCAATGCTGTTATGAGCTGTTCAATAACTGAATCCTGACCAACAATTATTTTCTTAATTTCTGATTTTACCTGATCTATCGAACTTTGAACTTCCGAAAGATCAATCCTGTTGTTAAAAATGTTTTCTTCCATAATCACCTGTTTTTTTATAAAAGTCTTCAATCCTGTTATTTAAAAATATTAATTCGGAATCTGTAATATTATTCCGGTTGAATGTTCCCCTTAAACTCTGGATAAGCGATCTGAGTTTTTCAAATGGATAATTAGTCTTTTCTGAAATTACTTTTATTCCTTGATCATCCAGTTCGCTGGTTTGTAAGAAATATTTATTTCTAAGGTAATCGAAAAAGAAAATACTGATTTTCTTTGCGATAGTGCTGTGATTTTTTTGTTGATAATATAAATTACCAACTATTGTAACAAATTCAAGAGTTGTATTTTCAAAAGGTTTAATAATCGGTATTCTCCTCTGTCGTCTTCTACCATAAAATATTATAAATATTATAACCCCAATAAGCATTAAATAGTAAGCCCACGCTAAAGAAGATTGCGATACAATAAACCGGAGAGGTGTCGAGTTATATTTATTTCCGGCTTTATAATATTCATCCCAGATTACATTCTGAACAGGCAAATAAGAAAGTGATTTGAAGGCAAATTCATTAATTTCATTTTTTAAAATATAATAATTGGAAAATGCAGCCGGAATTGATGAGAGGAATATGTTTCCATTTCCATATTTCATTCTAAAAAAAACATTGTTTCCACTTGAATCAGTTGCAAGAATAGTAGCTTTTGAAGTATCATATTTAATAAAATATGTACCAGGGTATCCTTCTTTAAACTTGTAACCCGAATCTGTTTTAATGGCTTCATTTGTAAAATTAATTACGCTTGAATCATCCTGTCTAAAAAAATTATAGGAAGTAATTATACCCAGTGAGTCCTGAATATTTTTGCTGTACCAGTTGGCACAAATAAATACGTTGTTCCCTTCATCTGCAAATTTTAACAGATATTCAATGTCCAGTCTGTCCGGATTAAAAATATTATTTATAAAGATATAATTTGTGTTGAAATAAAATTTATTTTTTAATGTGTTATAAACTGGTAGTTCAGCATCATTGATTTTTAAATCATCACCGGGGAATATATCACTAAGCAGATCGTATGTTACATAACATCCAAAAGGAATTTTATCTTTTGATGTATAGCTTTCTTCCCAGTTCAATTCTTCAGGCTGCATTGCCTTGATTATAATAAGCAGAACAAGAGTTATAAATAATGGAATCAGAAATTTTAAATTCTTTCTCATCCATTCTCCCTTACTAAATTATCAAACCGGTTAAATTCATCAGATATTTTATTATAAATATCCGCCTCAACATTATGATCACCATACCAGGTATTTTCAAATATTCTTGTCAGATGCCTAAAAGGTTCAAGATATTTGTTTTTATTTTTCAGCTCTGAAACAAGTTGGCTGCTTGTTTTAAATTCACGCAAATTGATAGCACCCACATTCGAAAGAGCAATTAATATTTTTAAATAATTATATCGAACTGCAAGTTTATAATCGTTTTTTTCAAGTGCCTGAGCTATCAGCTCATCAAAATTAATTTTAGAAATATCCTCAGTTTTTTCTGAAATACCTGATAATTTTTTTTCAGACGAGCCGTACAAAAATCCTCTGATATCAGATTTGAGCAACCCAAGAATGATTATAAGCAATGCGGCAATCATTATAATATAAATTAGGTAATCCATTGCAGTAGAATACGCATCTGACAACATAATCGAACGAATTTGCCTGTTTATCCACTCATAAATTCTTTCAATCCAGTTTTTATCAATTTCCGGATTCTGGAAATAATTTAGTTCTTTATCTTCAAGGTATTTTTTTATTTTTTCTTCGGATGGTTGTCTAAGCTGATACGGAAAATTTTCTTCTGTAGTGAGTTCAATTTCAGAATCATAATTACTTAAATAGTTAGCAGTATCTGCATCCGGAATTTGAAAAAGGGAACCACGTTCAGCAGATTGTGCAATTACTAATCCAAAACTGAATAAGGCAAAAATTATAATCGATTTGATTATTTTGATCAACCATTACTCCTGGATAGAATCTATTTTTGCCATCAGACCAGTTGCTTCTCTTCTTTCCACAAGGTTAAAATACTGAAATGCAATTCCAACAACTGAAATTGAATAAAATATCATGCCAAAAGATGAAATAATTGACGTGATAATAAACAGAATATTTGAAGGACTACTACCGCTTGAAGATTGATAGTTTATTCCTCCCAGTGTTGTTGCAAAAAAAGCTATATATGTAGGTATTTGAAATATGAATGCAAGAAATCCCTGAATCAGTCCAAGAACTAAAATTAAACCAAATGTAAACCACCAGTTATTTTTAATAATATTAATACAACGACTGAATGAATCAAAAAATCCTTTTTGCTCAAATATTCTTACCATAAAAATTGTTGATAATGTAATCGCTAAATAAATCCCGGGTATTATAAGTAATAAACTTGCCAATCCAACACAAAAAGTATATCCAATTTCAGTTAAAAATATTTTACCGAAATTCCTCTTAACAGATTGCCAAACATTTTCAATTTTTATGACTTCTGTTTCAGAATTAAAATACTCATCAACAATTGAATAATTTACAACTACAAGAACCGCTACCGCAATTCCAAGTGAAACATAATAGAGGAAAAAAGGCAACAAAAATCCGGTTGGACTCGCTTCAGTTCTGAATGAGAACATTGAAGATTGATAAAGACCTCCAAACACTCCTGCAAGCAGGAGAAACGGTCCAACAATGAAGACAGTAGCTTTAAAAATAATTTTAAAATTCTGCCGGATGAATTCAAATGTAGCATTTAAGATCCCTGAAAAGTCACGGACTTTTCTGAATTCAATTTTCTCCACTTTTCTCCTCCCCGGTTTGGTTATTGTAAATTGTTTGAGGGTAAATCCAGACGTACCACACAATGAAACTAAGTGAGCCAAGTATTATAAACAGACTTAAATAAATGGGCATATCAGTAAATCTCGTTACAAATGATTCAAGAAATCCAGCTGTAATAAATATCGGAATTAGGCTAACCAGAATTTTTACACCTTCCTTAGCTCCGATAATAAAAGATTCTCTTCTGGAATACGTTCCCGGAAAAAGTATACTGTTTCCTAATACCATTCCTGCAGCACCAGAAATTATTATTGCAGATATTTCGAGAGTACCGTGTATCCAGATTACAAGCATAGATTGGAAAAGCAATCCCTGCTGATAAAAGAAATATTGAAAGGAACCAAGTATAATTCCGTTTCGTAACAAAATTACAGCACTGCCAAATGATAGAAGCAAACCAAAAGTAAAAGCAATAAAAGAAACCCGGATATTGTTGAAAGTAATTCCAAGAAACATATCAATACCATTCATCTGCTTGTAAACTGCCATGGGATCGCCTTTATCAATGTTTTCTAATGTCATATTTACATAACTGTCACCGAGAATTAATCTGACAAAACCAGTGTCCCCCGCAGAAGAAACAATCCCGATTAAAACTGAAATGAAAAAAACTGAAAAGGAAATTAATAATTCTTTCCTGTGTTTGTAAAAAAGAAGTGGAGCTTCAAATTTCCAGAAATTTATTATCCGGCTTTTCTTCTCTCTTTTATTTTTATAAATAGATTGATGTACTTTTGCGGTTAGTGAATTGAGGTATTGAGTAGTTTTACTTTTAGGATAAAAGGTTCTTGAATATGAAAGATCATCAGTCAGCTCAACAAACTGATCGGCAAGTAAATCAGGATTATTATGCTTTTTAGTAAAAATGAATTGCTCAATAGCTTTCCATTTCTCAGCATTCTTTTTTAAAAATGTAACTTCGCGCAATAAAATTTCCCCGGTTATTCTTCACTGTCATATTTAACAATGGAATGTGTTTCATAGTTACCCAGCTTTTTTCTTCCATTAAGAAATGTTAATTCAACAATAAATGAAACAAGTACTATTTTACCGCCAAGCTTTTCAATTACCTTACAGACTGCTTCAGCAGTTCCACCTGTTGCTAATAAATCGTCATGAAGCAGAACTCTGTCTTTGTTGGTAATAGCGTCTTTATGAATTTCAATTTTATCAGTTCCGTATTCCAATTCATAAGTAGCTGATTCTGTTTCTGCAGGAAGCTTTCCCGGTTTCCTTGCAGGAACAAATCCGGCATTAAGTCTGTTAGCAAGTAATGCACCAAAAATAAAGCCTCTGGATTCAATACCAACAACTTTTGTTATACTTTTCCCGTTTGAAAAGTCAAGTAATTTATCAAGAGTGTAGCATATTGCTTCAGGATTTTTTAGTAAAGTAGTAATGTCTCTAAACATAATCCCCGGTTTTGGAAAATCCTTTATGCTCCGAATATGATCCCGTAAATTAAATGACATATACTACTTCCCTGATTTTTTAAGAAAATTATTTAATCCTTCTTTAAAATCTTCGGTCGATCTGCTAATTGTATTTAGTTCCAGACAGTATTCAACAGCTTTTTCAACCGGCATATCAGATATTGATTTTACCATGTTTTTTGTTTCAATTAAACTACCGGAAGAATAAGATGCTAATTGATATGAAACTTCAAGTGCAGTTTCTAATACATTATAAGAAAGGTAGTTAACTAAATTAATCTCATAAGCTCTTTTGCCATTTATTATTGCTCCTGAAAGAAACAAATGATTAGCATTTCCTTCACCTATTTTTTTAATTAAAAAGATTGAGACAATGGCTGGAATAAATCCAATTTTCACTTCAGAATAACCAAATTTTGAGTCTTCAGGATGTGCTACAATAAAGTCACAAACAGAAGCCAATCCACAACCTCCTGCAATTGCTGCTCCCTGTACTGCTGCAATAACTGGCTTTGAAAATTTATATATCATTAAAAACAATTCTGCCAGTTCACGAGAATCCTTCTCATTCTCTAAAGATGAATATTCCCTAAGTTCGTTCAAATATTCAAGATCTGCTCCGGCACAAAATGCTTTTCCTTCTCCAGTAATAATTAAAACTTTAACGTCATCATCTTTCTCAATTTCTTTTAGCTTATCTTTAATCTGCTTAACCATTGCAGGATGAAGCGCATTCCGTTTTTCCGGTCTGTTCAGATAAAGAATTCCCGTATGATTCTGAACTAAAAATTTTATCATTTCTTCCAAAACTTGTTCCTTTTATTTCCCGAATAAATTAACAATAATAGTTATTTGCAGATACACAGAAACGAACGCAAGTATTATACCCGCTGCTATCTGCCCGAGTGTGTGCATTTTCAGGTAAATTCTTGCCCACCCAAGTACTAAAACCAGTAAAGAAAACAATAATACCGGTAATCCAAACACGTAAAATAATGCTGCAAGTGCACCAGCTGAGCCCATGGAATGAGCGCTGATTTTCCAGTACTTATTAATCAATATTGTTAATAACGTATTGGAAATATAACAAAACCAGAAAGCGATTGAAATAAGATTAACCTGAAAAAATATCATTACTGCAAGTCCGCCAGAATAGAAAAGAACTGCTATAAAAAAAGGAAATGTTCTTTCTTCTTTTACAGATGCATCAATGTCTTTAAGCTTTCCTTTTTTGCGAAGAATAAAAAAAAGAATTATAGGTGAAATAAAACCGAATATTATAGCAGTTAAAATTGTTACAATAATTTTAATTGTTTCTGTTTCCAGAGTAAAAGCAAATACTGTAAAAACAATAACTGTAAAGGATGGCGGGACTAAAAGAATTGAAATAAATCGGGCAAATTTCTTTACTGGATTATCTGATTCCGGGTTCAAACAATTTCGACAGTTTGTTTAAGTGAAGAAAGAAATTTCATCAAAACATCTTCAACGGCATTATACTCAACATATTGCATAAGTTCATTCCTTGTTTTTGAAGCATTATATAATCCTTTCAAATATCCTGAATAAAACTTACGGTGTTCAATTACTGCTCTTCTTTCCCCTTTTATTTTAATCGCAAATTGAAGATGTCTTAAACAGGTTTTAATTCTTTTCTCTTCATCAATTACTGTTGTAACATTGCTGGTTTCTATTAATTCCTTTGCTTCTTCAAATATCCAGGGGTTTCCAATTGCACCTCTTGCAATCATTACTCCATCAGCATTTGTCTCATCAAAGGCACGCTTAACGTCGTAAGCAGTTAATACATTTCCATTTAGAATTACGGGAATATCTACGACTTCTTTTATTCTTGGTATCCAGCTCCAGTCCGCATCACCTTTATGTCCGTCTTTTCTTGTCCTGCAATGAATTGTAATTGCTACCGCTCCGGCATCTTCCATTCTTTTGGCTACTTCAAGAATCTGGATGCTGTTATAGTCCCAGCCAAGACGGGTTTTTACAGTTACGGGAAGTGATGTTGCCTTAACAACTGAACTTACAAGCTGCTGCATGTAAACAGGATCTTTAAGCAAAGCGGAACCTGCACCGAGACCAACAACATTTTTTACCCAGCAGCCTGCATTTATATCTATCAGATCAGGATTTTCTGCTTCTGCAATTTTAGCCGCGCCAACCATTGATTCAATATTTCCACCGTAAATTTGTATCCCGACTGGTCTTTCTTCTTCTACTATTTCTAATTTTTTATGTGTCTTTTCATTTGCACGTACCAATCCATCAGAATTTACAAACTCTGTGTAAACTATATCAGCACCAAGTTCCCTGCAGATTAGTCTGAAGGAAATATCTGTCACATCCTCCATTGGGGCAAGGAGGATGGCTTTATTTAATTCTATTTTACCTATTTTGAGCATTTATAAAGCACTACATTTTAATTATGCAAAGATAGGGATTATGATGAAATTGGGGAAATTATAATAATATTTAATAACAAAAATTCAATTTTTTGAACTTACATTTTTTATGGTTGCCATGAACGCTTCTAAAATAATGTTTCTTGCTTCAGTAATAAACACCATCGATAGAGTTGACTCTTGTTCCCATCTTTTAAAGAAACCACCTAATAAATATCGATCTTTGCCAATTAAAATATCAAACATAATTTTTTCTTGACTACCTTCTTTAACATAAATACGAGCTTCCTCAAAGTCTTCAAAAAGTTTTTCAACTTCTCTTTTATGATTTAAATATGGTTCAGTTGCTTGATCCATCAAGTAGATTGCTCTTATTAATAGTGAACTAAGTGATTCATACGCTTTAATATTAAATGATGGTAATGAATAGTTTGATATTAAATTTTGTTTTGTGGAATCACTAAAAGGAATACCTGAGTATTTGTCAATTACTTGGGTCGCCCATTCTCTCAGATCCATTTGTTTAATATTCGGTTCTGAAGTTAAAATATTTAATGCTAATTCTACAAAATGACTTTGTGCTTCTTTTTCTTTTATTGATTTAGAATATTCATTCCCAACTATTGCAATTGCCAATGGGATTAAAATAGCTGCGATAATCGTACTTATAACTTTGAGTTTTTCCCAGATACTGACGGATTTATTTTGAGCTTCAGATTCCATAATCAATTTTAATAAAAATAATTTGATATTTTTACAATAATTTCCTCAAACTTCCCAATGAAATCAACAAAAGCTACAATTTTCTTTTATAAAAATTGTAATAAGTAAATAAAATAGGTTAGGTCTTACCGGTGTTTTTATTCTTCTTCAGCCAGCCATTTGAGGGCTTCTTTAGCAGAACCAAAATATTTAAAGTTACTCCATTTAGCATTTGCATCAGTTACTTCACGAAAACGCAGATCATCCCGTTTACGAGAGATAACAATTGCAATTTTATCGTTACTTAAAAATCCAAATTTTTCCAGTGCATCCCCATCCGTGTGTATCTTGTAGATATTAGCTTCCAGCAAAGTCTTTGAATGGTCAATAAGATATTTTTTACTATTGTATTCATGTGCAAGTTTTTTTGCTTCGATTGAGTATTGTTGTGCAATTTTAAAATTCACTCTCCCCTTAACTTTAACCTGAATGATTTTTTTTTCTTCCAGATAATCAATTGTGTATTCCATCTTGATCCTCTACACTTTAATCTTTTTTATTGACATATAACTAAACCAATAAATCTGCCCTTAAACATCACCAATAATTAGATCGATTACAATAATAAAATTTTGATTAGTTGTGTATTAGCAAGTCTTCAGTTTTCAATAATAATTTTTCTATCCTTCAGGAATTCCTTTCTCATTCATCAGTTTTTCAAATAAAGTTAAAGTATTTCCGCTTTTATCATATTTCAGAATATGATTTTCAAAATCTTTTAATGTCATAATCTTTCCAAGAAAATTATTATACAAATCCCTCAGAAATAATTTCCAGTTATTCATTCCAATTTCATTTTCAATTTTACTTAAAATAAATGGACCTTTCCCGTAAAGTAAAAGTCCTTTCTCTTTTGTATTCGGCATATCGACATCAATAAGAGGCATATCATTTTCTTTGCCTGCAAATTCTTTATAACCTTCTAATGGTTTTAACAAAGAATTATTAAATGCTTCTTCACCGCGTGTATCCCGGATATACATAAGTTTGAGATAATGCGGTAATGAAATGGTAAAAAAGAAAAAGCCTGGTTTGCTAAAATCTGCAAATACACTAGCAGCAAACCACTGCTGTGCAATAGTTAAAATTAACATATCATCATATCCTTTTTCAGTCCAGCGTATAATCTGTGTTCCAATAGTTAACAATCCACTGCCAACGTTTACTCCTCCGAAATCAGAGACTTCAAAATAAATTAAACTTTTCCTGGGATAATCTCCCAAAGTTTTACTGAAATAATTCAATACGCTGTCAGCTTTCGTCATTATTTTTATCGTTTCAGAAGAGTCAGTTGTTAATGAATAAAATTCAATATTATTTCCCGTAGTACGTAATTCAGTTTTTCTAAATATTTCAGGGTTAAATACAATAAGCGGAAGCTTGAAAACCGGTTTATTACATTCGTATACAAAACTGTTTTTTTCAATTTCATTTACTTCTTCAAAAAGATCTCCTGACGAGAGAACACGGTATCCTTTCGGGACTTCACATTCCAAAGTGTAAGTAAAAATCTGGTCTGTTATAAGAGGATACCATCTGTGCCCCCTATCAAGAATGAAAACCGTATCATTTAGCTCATTTACGGGAAGAGAATAATCAAATACTAAATCATAGTTATAGTTTTCAGAAAGTCTTTCTGTGGGCGTTAATAAAAGTGAATCTTTCCCGTTAATATTGAAAGAAATGTCTGTCCAGTCCTCACCATCATTGTATTTTACTGATTCCAAATTTGTTTCTGTACTAAACAGGAACTGCAAAGAATTTGAATCAGTATTTTTATTGATGTTACAAACTAAATTAACATTAAGTGTTTTGGCTGAAGAAGATAAAACAGCGTGAATTTCATAATGGTTAACAGTTAAATCTGATTTTTGTGAAAATATATTTGAATATAAAGAAAGGACTAAAACAAAAAGAAATATTGAATATTTCATAAAGCACCTCCCCTTTATGAATAATATTTAAAGAGCTTTGAGAATTTATTTCAAAGTCACATTTTAACTTAACACTTTTTTGAATTAATATTAAGAAATTTTATTTCCTCTTCCACTCAAACTCAAAACTCATTGGCCAATAATCTTCAGGATCAGTTTCATAGTGGTTAAATTCTCTTCCAACTATAATTGAATGATCTTCCGATATCCACCACTCGACACGTTCTTTTCCTTTAACACCTTTGGAAGTGGTAAAAGTGTCAATCCCTGCTAAAGTCCGGCTTTTCTCATCATAACCTAAAGGATAATTCACCTTACCCGGCCAATCATCATATAAAAATAAAATATCAATTAAACTTTCCTTTTTATCATAATTCAGGTAGATATTGAGTTCCCTGTTTGCCTCGCTTGACTGTGTCCAGTTTGTGTTGCATTCTACATAACTTCCACCCAAAATTGTTTTGCCTGTAACGATTACTTTTTCTTTCCGGTTTTTTTTGTTCTTTATCTCTTGGGAAATAAGCTGTTGCTTCACCTACCCACTCACCGACAAACGCATTTAATAATTTTGATGCTTTTACTGAATCAATTGTATTGGATTGCGATTGAGCGAATGAGGTATTCTGAATCCCAAAAATATAAAATGTAACTAAAGACAATGCGAAAAATAATTTCATATTATTTCCTGAATAAAAGTTATTGAAGTTACTTTTTAATGAATTTATCCTGATTACTCAAGTTATAAATTGAGTTTGGATTTGGAAATGAGAATTTAACGAACCAATAGAAAAAAGTTTTTATTTTGAATTTGATTTTTTAATTCGTCTGGAAATAAACAGAAATACTAATCCAAATAAAAGAGAAACAATTGCTACAATTCCGAAAAATTCCACGTCGGCAAAAAACAAGCCCGGGCCATATTTTGCTCTCTCCAGGTAAGCTGATAAAGAAAGCATCCAAAAGATAAATGAAATAACTAGAGAAAAGATTCCTAAAATAATAAGCACTATATATAATTTTGATTTCATATCATCCTCAAATCAAACAACCTCTTCAAATCTTATTTTTTTAGGAATATAAAAAATGGTTGCTATGACAATAAATGCCGTGAAGAAAGCACCGGTTAAAAAAGGAAAAGCATAACCCAGGAATTGAAATGCAAAACCGCCCCATAGAGGCCCCAGTACTCTTGCAAAGGCAGAAAGTGATTGGTTTACACCAAGAATTAATCCTTGTTCAGCATCCGAAGTAACTTCAGAAATAAGACTGAGAACTGTTGGCTGCAGCATTCCGGTTCCAAGAGAAAGAAAAACAGAATCAACAGCAAGCCAAAAAAAGTTTCCTGCATAAGGAATTATTGCAAGTGTTACCATAATCAGAAATGAACCAACAATCAGAATTTTCTTTTTTCCAAGCAGTTTTGTTATCGGACCAATTAATCCTCCCTGCACTGCTGCTGAGCTTAATCCTATTATTCCAAACATATATCCATTCTGCAAATCCGTGAAACCATATTCCTGAATTCCAAGCAACGCAAATGTTCCATAAATATTTGCAAATGAGAATGTGAGAATAAAAAACAATGAAATCAAAATTGCCAGACTTGGGTTGCTAAATGCCTGCTTAATTCCATCAATGTTTATCAGCTTTCTATTAATAATTGTTTTGGCATCACGAATTAAATTTGATTCTGGAAGTAATATCATTGTAACAACAAAAGCAATAAATGAAAACGAAGCAGAGCCAAGCCCAGTAACCATATAACCTGATTTAGAAAGAAAACCACCAATTAGCGGACCAAAAACAAATCCCAATCCAAATGCTGCGCCTATTATTCCCATTCCTTTTGAACGGGTTTCTTTAGTTGTAACATCTGCTATGTAAGCCTGTGCAACAGCTATACTGCTTCCTCCAACACCTGCTACAATTCTTGAAATCATAAGCATCAGGAATGAATTTGTAAATGCAAAAATCACATATCCTATTGCATTGATAAGCAAGCAGACTACGATTACAGGTTTTCTTCCATGCTTGTCTGATATTTTTCCGAGAATTGGGTTAAAGAAAAACTGAACTAAGGAGTATATGGCAATAACTATCCCGATTGCGGTTTCATCTACGCCCAGTATTTTTTCTGCAAAGGCTGGAAGGATTGGAATTAATATTCCAAATCCTAATAGATCAATAAAAACTGTAAGGAATATCAGCGATAGAGCAGATTTACTTTTCAATAATTTACCGTAAATTTTTTATTCAAAATAAAGAGTAAATATAAAAATAAAGAAGAATGAATATTGTGATTTGCCGGTCATTTATTTAGCCATTCCACCCAGGTTTGAAAAGCAATTCGTGGATTCCCGTTTTCATCATACAAACCTGTATCTCTCCAGAGAATTCTAAAATCATCCGGGCTGCCGATTGCTTCCCACAATGCATCATAATCTCTAAGTACAAAATTAATAACGAATTCTACGTTATACTCCTGAGATTTGTTTAAAAGATAAGTAATGTAATTATTCTGAAGTTCCGGATTGCCATTAATAATAACACTTCCTCCTTCAACTGAAATTGTATCTGCCTGGTAACCTGTTTCACAAATTGCAAGCGGTTTCGAGCTAAAAGCAAAAATTCTGTCAAAAAGGTTTTGTGGAACCGGATCTGTCAACAAGGAACTGATATATGGATAAACTGAAATTCCGAAAATATCGGTGTACGGCAGCATATCATTGAGTGCCTGCATTTGTTTAATTTGATCAGCATCAGAATATTCGGAAAAAAGATCCATTCCTGTGAATGAAACAAAAATCAGCAAATTTGGATATGCTGCTTTTAATTGCTGGTAAACATATTTATGAAGTTCGAGATATGAATCCCACAAATCCGGACGAAGCTTCATAAGCAGGTTCACTTCAATTCCAATCACAAAATAATCTGGATTGAAAAATTCAACAACGCGGTTGCAGTAATTCAGAAATGATTCTTTAACAAAAAGATGGTTGAATGAAATTGTGTCCCAGGGAGCAGGCAAAGGAAGATTACCCTCTTCAGCTTTGTATGGTGCAAGTGCATCCCGGTTAATACTTATAGGTGTAACTGAAACATACTTTTTATGATTTGCCGGAGTTCTGGATAATCTGTATTGCCAGTCTGCAATAATATTTGGATGAAAATCAGTGTCATCAAGAGATTCAATCCATGGAACACCATCATCAAAATGATGTGCAATTATGTCTGCATCTGTTTCTAATTTATCATAAACATAGTCAACTGCTTCTGAACTAATATCATATGGAAATGGAGTAAACCCCATATAAAAATTTCTTTTCTCTGTAAATGGTGGATTTGTAGAATTCTCTTTACTGCAGCTTAATATTAAAATTAGAAAGAGAAATATTAGAATTATGAAAATTCTATTTGATAGATTTGTCATCTCAATTGAATCGAAAGCGAGTCTTGTAATATTTTTTTAACAATTTGATCCGGTTCGCTTAGCTTAACTTTACCGGTATATTTTGTTATAATTTCCTTAGTGTCAGCAAAAGCTTGTTTCATATCCTTTAAATCTTTTTCACTAAAATAGGTATAAGTTGAATCCGGTTTAGAAGGATCTTCCGGGATAATCACATATTCTTTTTTACCATTTATTTCCCCTTTGAATACCCATGTTGGCAGATATTCAACATCAGAAATGTAAACTGAATCTGTCGAAATATTTTTTGCAAAAGTAATTGAGAGAATTACACCTGCATCAGAATATCTCCATCTTTGATTAGAAATAAAATTTCCCATTGAATATGCAATTAAACCTGTATCCAGTTTTGCATTTTCAGTTTTAAAATATTTTAAAGGTTGAATTGTGTGTGGATGACTTCCAATAATAATATCTGCTCCTGATAAAATTGTTGAATCAACCGTTTGCTTTTGATAGGTATTTGGTTCTCTTCTATACTCTTCACCATAATGAAATTGAACTAAAACAATTTCTGCTCCTTTATTTCTAGCTTTAAAAATGTCATTTGCAATAGATTCTTTATTTATAAGATTAATTAAGTAACCTTTTCCATTGGGAATTTGAATACCATTTGTATTTTCAGTGTAAGCCAGTATTGTGATCTTAATTCCGTTAAAATCAAATATCCTGATGGAGTCTTTATCTGCCTGGCTTATTGCAGTTCCGGAATAACTCATTCCATTTTTTGATATCTGTTCAATGGTTCTCGTCACACCTTTATCTCCTTGATCAATTGCATGGTTGTTTGCTGTAACAAGAAGATTGAAACCTGCATCTTTTAAAGCATAAATAAAATCATCAGGAGCATTAAAAAATGGATAGCCACTGTAAGATTTTGACCTGCCTGCAGTAACTGTTTCAAGATTTCCGATTGTCAAATCGACATCAGATAAATAATTCTTAACTTCCCTGTAAACACCTGTAAAGTCAAAGCTGTCTGCATTAACTTTTGCATAATTAAATTGAGTAGAATGACACATCAAATCGCCGACAATTCTTATTGTAGCATATACTACAGAATCTTGTTGAACAACTTCTTTTTTATCGTTGTAGTTTGAATAATTAAAAAAAAAGAATTGGAAAAAAATTACAGCCGGTATAAACAGTATGTTGATTATAAACTTCATAATAAAAAAGCTGGATTAAGTTAAATTAATCCAGCTAAAATATTAAGTTAAAAAGACAGAGAAAAACAATTAGCTTTTGTCTGCTTTACGGGATGCTTTTACATCCTGAATATCTTTGCGTACATCCTGGCAAAGTTTTCTTAACTCGCTTAAACCTTTTCTAACGCGAGTTCCGGCTGCAGCCTGTCCTTTCTCATAAAATTTTTGAAAGTCAGTTTCCAGCCCTTGAACAAATTGAACGAGTTGATGATATTTTTCCATCAGTTCCTCCCTAATTTGGTTAATGATTGTTAATTAGAATTTCTAACATTTAATTATAACAAAGAACAAGTCTGCATATTTAATAACTCAATCAGACAAGTTTTCCAGCACTAATTCTGCAATATCTTTTACGGCAACTGATTCAGATTTTTCATAATGTTTAACACCATCGGTCATCATAGTCATACAAAACGGACAGGCAGATGCAATTGTATCCGCGTTTGTACTTAATGCTTCTTTTGTCCTTTCAATGTTTATTTTCCCGCCTTCTTCATCTTCTAAAAACATTCTTCCGCCACCGGCACCACAGCAAAATCCTTTGCTTTTATTCCTCTCCATTTCAACAAATTCAATCTCTTTCATACTTTTGATAGTATTCCGTGGAGAATCATAAACACTGTTGTATCTGCCTAAATAACAGGAATCGTGATAAGTAACCTTATTCTTGCTTCCTGAATTTAGCGATAATTTGTTTTCTGAAATCAGATTGTCAATGAACTCTGAATGGTGATGAACTTCAAAATTTCCACCAAACTGTTTGTATTCATTCTTTAATGAATGAAAACAATGGGGACATGCAGTAACAATTTTTTTAACATTATAATTATTTAGCGTTTCAATATTTTCGGTCATCATCATCTGCGCTAAATACTCATTTCCAAGCCTTCTTGCAGTATCACCGTTGCATTTTTCCTCAATTCCAAGAATTCTGAAGTCAATATTAGCTTTTTGCATCAATTTCGCAAAAGATTGTGTCACTTTTTTATAACGGTCATCAAAAGAGCCAGCGCAGCCAACCCAGAACAAAATATCACAATTTGGGTCTTCAGCCATTGTTTTTATGCCCATTCCTTCAGCCCAATTGACTCTGTCAGCTTGATTAAATGCCCAGGGAGTAAAATTTGTTTCCAGACTTTTGAATACATTATTCAGATTTGAGGGGAATTGAGATTCGGTTAATACGAGATTTCTACGCATATCCACAATTGTATCAACGTGTTCAATCATCACCGGACATTCCTGAACGCAAGCCATACAGGTAGTGCATTCCCATAATTCAATATCTTTAATATAATCGTGCACCAAAGTCTTCTCGAATTGCTCTCCTTCTGAAATTCCTGAAGCAAGTAATGGTGCAGCATCTTTTGTTCTTTTACGAACGTTAACAATTATTTCCCTTGGTGAAAGTGATTTTCCAACTGAATTTGCCGGACAAACAGAAGTACATCTTCCGCATTCTGTGCAGGAATAGCCATCCAGGATTTGCTTCCAGCTAAAATGCTGAATATCCGAAGCACCAAATGTTTCAGCATTTTCATCATCAAGATCAAGCTTTTTAATTGTATTACGAACAGGGTCAAGATTTGCAAAAAATGTGTTTGGAATTGAAGTAAGTACATGCAGATGTTTTGAATACGGAAGAAAATTCAGAAACCCTAATACAAGAACTATATGCGCCCACCAAAAAATTTCATAAGCATTTTGAGCTGCATTTGAATTCGAATTGAATATTGAAGGGCTAAGAAACGCAGATATTGGTCTTATTTCATATTCTCCGATGATAAAATTGTGTTTGGCAACTAATGCAATATTTTGACCAAACATTGAAATAACAACAAACATTATAAGAAGCAAAATAACAACAGCATCCATAGATGAAGATTTATCAACCTGCAATCTTGGAATTTTTAAAATAAACCTTCTGAACAAAGCATTAAGAACCGCAAGAACAACCAGCAATCCAAAAATATCCTGAATTATAGTAATTATAGAATAAACAGGACCCAAAAAGGACAAAGTAAAATCAGAATAGAATCCCTGGATTAATGCTTCAATCACTGCGAAAAGAAAGAGTATAAATCCCCAGAATATAAGGAAATGCGTTATTCCGGCTGCAGGATCTCTTAGCAGTTTTGATTGACCAAATGCGATTTTAAGAACATTTTTAATTCTCTTTCCTATTTCATCTAACCTGTCATCCTCCTTTTTTGCAACCATCATATATTTAATCAGGTTTCGGCAGCTCCATACAAAAAAGGAAATAGCAGAAATGAAAACCAGGATAAAAACAATGTTCTTAATTGTCATTAATTATTTCTGTACTTTTTTTATTCCGAAATAGATTGACGCTGCAGCGAATACTTTTACAACCATCCAGATTGAAAAAATACCTGCTCCTCCGCTGATTGCCGCTGACCAGTCGTGCAGATAAAAAGTTTGAAGAAATATTGTTCCGAATAGTAAAACAAGCAAGTACCCAACAAACATTGATACTACAACTCCTACATATCCTGAAAATTTATTTACAAGATAACCAACAACAAATGCAGCAACAGGAAATGCTAAAAGGTATCCACCGGTCGGACCAAACAATTGTGCAAATCCAAAACCACCTTCACCTGTTTGAGCAAATACAGGTAAACCTGTCACTCCAAGTGCGAGATATAATAACTGGCTGTAAGCACCATTTTTAGCTCCTAATAATGCCCCCGCAAGTAACACAAACAAAACCTGTAATGTAAAAGGCACCGGTTTTACCGGAATAGTTAACTGTGCACCAATGGCGGTTAAAATAGCAAATGAAACTATCCAGAATAACTCAGAAGATTTAGCAAGAGAAATTAAATAACTGAATTTACTTGCTGCTTTTGTTTGTTGATTCATAAATGTCCTCAGTTTAAATGTTTCTTAAAAAATTTCATTGTTTTTTCTAATACCAGATCCAAAACGGGGTTTGATTTTTCAAATGGATGTTGTGCATCAAATGTATGCCCGGTTTTTGGTATAATTTCAATTTCTTTTTCAGATGAACCAGACCATTCAAAAATTTGTTTTGCTTCCTTTAAAGGTACAGTTAAATCCTGTTCACCATGTAATATCAATAAAGGATTTTTAAAGTTTCTTACACTTTTTTCTAGATTTAAAGAGTTATCTTTATTTTTTTCAATATCATTTAGAAAAGAAACATCCAATCGCATCATTTGTTTTGTGCGCGAATTCTGAAATTCCAGAAATCCTTTTTCTTTCCAATCTACTTTTTGTCGCTCGGTATATCTGTCAATTTTTGCAATTGAACTCCAAAGCACAATAGCATCATATTTTACTTTTTGTGAAGAAAACATTGAAACTGCACCGCCTCTGCTGTGTCCGATAACTCCAAGTCCTTTACTTGATTTCCCACCAAAAAAGTTATTTAAATACGAATCAGCAATTAGTTTTAATTCTTCTTTTTCAAGTGAAAATGAATTGGATGCGAACTTATCCAATTCAGTAAATTCAAGCGGATTCGCTCCAATCCCGTTATGCGAAAAATTAAATGAAAGAACAAAAAATCCATTTTCAGAAAGATATTGAGAAGCGTAAGGCCAAAATCCCCAATCTTTAAATCCCTTAAATCCGTGAACACAAATTACACACGGAGTTGTATTTATATTCTCAATTCCATATGCAGTAATTTGAATTTCGTCGGTATTTTTAGATTTTAATAGAAATTCCTTCTGCATTACAGTCAAATATGCTTATTAAAGTTAGAAAAGTCAATATTTTAAGCAAAAATCAATATTTTATTAATACTAGCTAATTTATCGAATTATTTACGGTCTGTAATTGCTCAAATATTTAATTAATTTGGATTAACATTTTTCATAATTCCGGAATATCCTGATGAATTTCACATTTTCTGAAGATCAAAAACTACTCAGAGGATTAGCGAAAGAATTTACTGATAGTGAAATAAAGCCTTTAGCACGGCAAATAGATGAACAGGAATTTATTCCTGATGAATTAATAAAAAAGATAGCTGAAATAGGATTTTTAGGAACTTCTTTTCCTGAGGAATATGGCGGAAGCGGAATGGGTAAAGTTGGTTATTGCATAATGATGGAAGAAATTGCAAGAGGATGTGCATCAACAGCTGCCTTTGTTGGTGCACATCAATCAATAGGCACTAATGCAATTTTTGTAGGAGGTGATGAAAACCTGAAGAAAAAATATTTACCAAAACTTACTTCAGGTGAAATGATTGCTTCTTTTGCATTAACAGAGCCGGAAGCAGGTTCTGATTCATTTAGTCTCTCCACTCATGCAAAAAAAGAAAAAGATAAATGGATAATTAATGGTTCAAAAGTCTGGATTACAAATGCCGGTATTGCAGATTTATTCAGTGTTTTTGCAAGAACGGATAAAGGCATAACCGGATTTGCTGTGGAAGCAAATTCACCGGGAATTACAATTGGGAAACCTGAAAAGAAACTTGGAATAAAAGGAAGCACAACTAATTCTATTACATTCGAAAATGTTGAGGTTCCTGAAGAAAATATGATTGGGAGTGAAGGCAGAGGTTTTTTGATCGCAATGAAAACTCTTGATGCCGGAAGATTGACTATTGGTGCTTGCTGTCTTGGTGCATCAAGAGAACTGCTGGAAATTTCCACACTATATTCTAAACAAAGAAAACAATTTAATGAACCAATTTCTAAATTTCAGGCTGTACAATTTATGCTTGCAGAAATGGCAACAAAAATTTATCCTTTAGAAAGTGTTGTTTATCGTTGTGCTTTTGATTATGATATAGGAAAGGAAGTTTCCCGGGAAGCCGCAATAATTAAATTATTTGCTTCCGAAGCAATGGCAGAAATTGTTGATAAAGCATTGCAGATTCATGGAGGAATGGGTTTTTCAAGAGAACTTCCACTTGAAAGATATTACAGGGATGCAAGGATTTTAAGAATTTTTGAAGGAACAACGGAAATTCAAAAAATGCTAATTGCAAGAAGCGTAATAAAGTCAAATGGAAAAGTGTAAGTAATTATGATTTCACAACAAAAACTTCTGGTTATTCCTGCAATTGATATTAAGAACGGTAAATGCGTACGTTCTGTACAGGGAATTCCTGAGCTTGATTGCCACGAATATGGAAATGATCCTGTTGAAATGGCAAAAATCTGGAGAGCAGAAAATGCAAAGATGATCCACATTGTTGATTTTGATGGTGCACATGAACATTCACACAAAAATGTTGAAATAATTAAAAAGATTTGTAAATCGGTTGTAATCCCCGTTGAGTTTGCCGGTGGAATAAGAAACATTGAAGATGCAGATTTGCTGTTTGACCAGGGAATCAGCAGGCTATCAATTAATACTATGGCAGTCGAAGACCGGCAGCGGTTTTTAAAATTATTTGAAAAATACGGTCCAACAAAAATTGTTATCTCACTCGATATTCGGGACGAAGAATTAATTATTAAAGGAAGAAGTAAGAAAACCGGCTTGCATTACAAAGATTTTATTAAGACAATGCTTGAAGTTGGTGTTAACCGGTTTATTGTTTGTGATATTTCACGAAACGGAACAATGATGGGTCCAAATATCAGTCTGTCAAAAGATATTGCAGAGTTTTCTAAGGTAAGAGTGACACATGCCGGTGGAGTAAGAAATAAAGATGAATTGTATGATATACAAAGATTACTTCCGCTTGGGGTTGATTCTGTTATTATTGGACGTGCACTTTATGAGAACAGGTTCCCCTGCCAAAAGCTTTGGCGTGTTGCGGAATCGGGAATATTTAATTAGGATTGGATATATCAATGCAATCATTCAAGCATGAATTTTTATAAATGAAATTGGAATTTTAATGTCAGAATAATTAAAATTATTATCATCAATTAAAGAATATTCTTATGGCAGAAGAAAAAAGGGTGCATAGCAGCTTTTGGGCAAACATTTTTAATCCATCTATCGAAAAAACAGATCTTCTTAATTCGTTAAAGGCAATTCCTTTATTCCAGAAATTAAGTAAGAGAGATATTTCAACATTAACAAACATTATTCACAACAGGAATTATCTTGCAGGGGAATATGTTTTTTACCAGGGCGATCCGGGAATAGGATTGTATGTAGTTCGTGACGGTCAGGTATCGATTGAAAGAGAAAATGAAACCGGGGAAAAGATAAAACTTGCTTCAATCGGTAAAGGTGATTTTTTCGGTGAGCTTGCGCTTGTTGATGGTGAAAAAAGATCAGCATCTGCTGTTGCAGAACAGGATTGCCGTCTGGCAGTGATATTCAAACCTGATCTTGATGAGTATATTGAAAAGTATCCGAAAAACGGAATAAAGATTTTACAGGGAATTGCTGAAATAGCAGCACTGCGATTAAGAACTATAAATGAAGAATATTTTTCACTTCATAATGAAATATTAAAACGAGAGGTACAAAATGAAACCGGAAATTAAAAAAATATTAGTTCCGATTGATTTTTCAGACTATTCAAAAAACGCTTTAAAGTATGCAGTTAATATTGTTAAAACTTTTAAAGCAGAAATGTTTCTTATTTATGTTGTTGAGCCTGTTATTTATCCGCCTGATTTTAGTATGGGACAAATAGCAATTCCTTCTGTCAACACCGAATGGGATGAACGAGCAAAAGATGAATTAAAAAAGCTTGCTGATACCGAAATCCCAAAAGAGATAAAAGTTCAGACAATTATAAAAACCGGTAAACCTTTTATAGAAATTATTGATACCGCAGCAGAAAAAGACATTGATCTGATTGTAATTGCCACACACGGTCATTCCGGAGTTGAGCATATATTATTTGGAAGCACTGCAGAAAAAGTTGTACGCAAAGCTCCCTGCCCTGTTTTAACACTCCGCGAACCTGTAAAAGGATTTATGTTCAGGGATGAGAAGAATAAAGCGTAATTAAAGTCAAAATGATGTGGATGAAATTTTACTCATATATAATAGACATTATTTACAACAAGAACAGTAGAGATAATAATATGAAAATGATAATTATATATCTGCAATTGGTACAATTTATCAATTTAGTCTAGAGGGAGGTTTCTTTGGAATTGTGACTGATAATGATAATCATTTTCTTCCTGAAAATCTCGACTTTGAATTTCAAAAAGATAGTCTTCGAGTTCATTTTGAAGGATTTATCACTGATAAAGTTACAACCACACAATGGGGACGAACTATCGTTATTACAAATATATTAAAAATTCAATAGGACTTTAACATCTAGTTCAATTCTTCCGCTCTATTACAAAATCCACAAAACCCTGCAGTGCAAGCTTGCTTTGTGAATCTGGAAGAATGTTTAATGCCTGGCTGGCTTGTGAGGAGAAGCTTCTTGCCTTATCAATTGCGTAGTCAATCCCTTTCTGGTTTCTTACAAAATCAATCACATCTTTTACGTTTTCTTTTTTCTTTCCGTTCTTAATAATCTTACGGATCTTCAGCGCTTCATCTTTTGGAACCTGCTGAAGAGAATAAATTAATGGAAGAGTGATTTTCTTTTCTTTAATATCGCCGCCAATAGGTTTACCGATAATACTTGTGCTTCCTTCGTAATCAAGAATATCATCTCTTATCTGGAAAGCCATTCCAAGATTTTTCCCAAATACTCTCATTGCTTCGTGATATTCTTTGTTATCAGTTGCACTCATCGCACCAATCTGGCAGCACGTTTCTATTAAAGAAGCAGTTTTATCCGAGATAACTCTGAAATAAGTTTCTTCATCGATATCCAGTTTTCTCGTTTTTTGAATCTGAAGAAGTTCTCCTTCAGACATTCTGCGAACAGTATTTGTAATCACCTGAAGAAAATCATAATCACCACCGTCAACGGCAATCATTAATCCTTTTGCAAGTAGATAGTCTCCCATAAGCACGGCAATTTTATTTTTAAAAACTGCATTAATGGATTTAAATCCTCTTCTTTTATCTGCCCCATCAACAACATCATCATGAACTAGCGTTGCTGTATGAAGTAATTCGACTAAAACTGCACCGCGGTAAGTTCGTTCATTTACACCGCCGGCAATTTTTGCAGAAAGCAGTACAAGCAGAGGACGAATCTTTTTTCCTTTTTGCCGGATAATGTATCTTGCAACGAGATCAACAAGACTAACTTTGGATCTTAGTGACTTTTTATAAAGCTCGCTGAACTGTTGTAATTCTGATTTTATCGGCTGGCTTATTTCAGAAAGAGGGCTTCGTATCAACTTTTTTTCATCGAAATTTTGGAAATAAATATACTTATTTCATATAAGAGAACCAATGGAACTGCAAGCATAATCTGTGATACAGGATCAGTTCCGGGAGTAAGAAAAGCAGCAAGAATCATTATTCCAACAATTGCATGCTTTCTGAATTTTTTCATAAATGCAGGTGTTAAAATGCCAAGTTTTGAAAGAAAGAATGAAATCATCGGCAATTCGAAAATAAAACCGGCTGCAAGC
Organism: uncultured Ignavibacteriales bacterium; assembly: GCA_963715745.1. Taxonomy (GTDB): domain Bacteria; phylum Bacteroidota; class Ignavibacteria; order Ignavibacteriales; family Ignavibacteriaceae; genus CAWGJF01. The sequence continues at coordinate 2,237,572 of OY970271.1, read as the reverse complement.
ATTACACTTATGATAATAGACATATATTCATCAATTGCAAATTGGTTTTTAATTTCTTCCACACCGAATTGTGCTGCGAATTTAAGTGTAAGAGGAAGCATTACAAAATATGCAAAGGCAATTCCTGACAGAAAGCATATTGAAGTAAAAATGACAATGGAAAAAATATATTTTCTTTCTTTTTGTCTAAGCGCTGGCGAAATAAATTTCCAGAGCTGGTAGAAGATATTCGGGATACTGATGATAACGCCAACCGCAATTGCTACCTGCATAAACAAAAATAGCTGACCAAATGGTTTTAGATTCTGAAGGTCTGCCCCGGAATCACGGGCGGGTTTAAGCAATACGTAATATACAAGTGGATCGATAAATATCCAGGCAATGATTGTTCCTATAACTATTCCAATTAAGGCATAGATCAAACGCCATCTTAATTCTTCGAGATGATCGAGGAAAGACATTTCAACTTCACCCTGTTCTTCAATATCTACTGTTTGATTTTGTTCTTCTTCCGGCACAGAAATTCCGAATCTTTTTTACATTAAATCTTTATACAAGGGAAATCCGGCACAAAGATTTTTAACTTCGATTTGAAGATCATTCAATCTAGCATCATCTTCATTTGAAATTATTGCACGATTGATAATATCTGCAATTTTGTTCATTTCATTTTCTTTCATTCCCCTTGTTGTTAAAGCTGGAGTTCCGATACGAATTCCACTAGTTACAAAAGGACTTTTTGTGTCAAATGGAACCATATTTTTATTGACAGTTATTCCGGCTTTTTCCAAAGCAGCTTCAGCTTTTTTACCTGATATATTTTTATTTGTTAAGTCAATAAGCATCAAATGATTATCTGTTCCACCTGAAACAACATCAAAATCATATTCCATTAATTTAGCGGCAAGAGTTCTTGCATTTTGTCGTACCTGTTCTACATATGTTTTGAATGAATCAGACAAAGCTTCCTCAAATGCAACAGCTTTTGCCATAATTATGTGCATTAACGGACCCCCCTGGATACCGGGCATCACAGTGCTGTCAAATAGTTCTGACATCATTTTTGTTCTGTCACCTTTAGGAGTTTTGATTCCAAAAGGATTTTCTTTGTCCTTACCTATTAAAATAATTCCGCCCCTCGGTCCGCGTAAAGTTTTGTGGGTTGTTGAAGTAACAACATCGCAATATGGCAAAGGATTATTAAGCAGTCCTTTTGCGATTAGTCCTGCGGGATGAGCCATATCGCACATAAGAAAGGCATTTACTGAATCAGCAATATCACGTAGCTTTTTGTAATCCCATTCCCTTGAATATGCACTGGCTCCGCAAATAATTAATTTAGGATTTTCTTTCTTTGCTAAATCTTCAATATTATTATAATCAAGCAGGCGAGTTTCTTTATTTAATTCATATCCAACTGCATTATAAAGTTTTCCGGAAAAGTTAACAGGTGAACCATGAGTTAAATGCCCGCCATGTGCAAGGCTTAATCCTAAAAATTTATCTCCGGGTTTCAGAAGAGTCATTAAAACTCCCATATTTGCCTGTGAACCACTATGAGGCTGCACATTTACATATTCTGCATTGAAAAGCTGCTTCAATCTTTCTTTTGCAAGGTCTTCTGCCATATCAACATATTCACATCCACCGTAATATCTTTTACCTGGATAGCCTTCAGCATACTTGTTTGTAAGAACAGTTCCTGCAGCTTCAAGCACAGCGGGGCTTACAAAATTTTCTGAGGCAATTAATTCAAGCTTATGCTGCTGACGATCTGTTTCCAGTTTCAGGATGTCAAAAATTTGTTTATCTTTTTTCAGGTAGGTGTACATTTTAGATCTGAATTTTTATTTTAAAAAATTGAATTAACAAACAAAAGGTTTCTCACAATAAACAGTAAGAAACCTTTTGTAAAAATAGCACTATTTTAATTTATTTTAAGGAACTGTAACACTTTTTCCTATCCAGGTAAAACAATCTCCGGTAATCGGAACTGTATCACCTGATTTATACCCTTGGAAAAACCAATCCTCCTGAGAAGGAATAGAACTCTGAAGTGCAGAAATTCTTTCCTGAGCATTCGGTGCAGGTTCTTTCATACCGGCGGCTCTTCTGTAAGTTTGAACCGCGAGTAAATAAACAAGTTTTGTTTTGAAATCAAATGTGCAATTCCGTGCTGAACTTTCATATAGAAGTCCTTCGTAATAAATAGGTAGTCCCCAACCGTTTCCAACATCACTTGCTTTCTGATAATATTGTCTTGCTTTGCTTAAATTTCCTTCGTCTTTATAAACAATACCCAGGTTTAAATAATGATTCCTATTGTCAGGCTCAAGATCTATTAATTTCTTATAAGCATTTTCAGCTTTGCTTAACTGATTTGTTTTCTGGTATGCAGTTCCAAGCTGATCCCAATAATTTATTGTATCAGGAGCTCTCTGCGTTAAGAATTCCAAAGGCTCAATAGCCAAGTCGTATCTCTGTGCACGGATACAAGCAGAGGCATAACTCCATGCTTTTGCCAGATTATCAGGTTCCTGCTGCCATGCTTTTTTTCCAATCTCTAAGCGCTTTTCCGGATCATCCACTATTTGCTGAAGTATTTCATTCCATAATGGGTTATCAGGTTCCTTTAGAGAAAGATTTGAGTAAAGTTCAATAGCTTTTAATAAATAACCATTATCATCTGTTTGATTATCAATATAAAGCTGCCCTAAACGATTCTGATAATAAGATGAAAGATCAGGATTCATTTCCATTGCTTTTTCATAAGCCTGAATAACTTCATCAGCCGAATAATTTAACCAGGATTCCATAACAAATGCTTTCCTTGCCTGAAAATATGGTGCATTTGCCTTATTATATTGTATAGCCATATCATAAAAATTCATCATTGAGTCTTCTATACTTTTCTTTTCTTCAGGACCTGTATCAGTAGAATCGTGCAAGTACCATAAGCAATCTTCCATTTTTGAATAAATCCATTTCCCGAATTTAGCTTTATCACAATCCAACACCTGCCATCCGTAAGGTAATGCACTTTTAAAATCTTTATTTTTGTGATATTCAGAAAACAGACTGTAAAGTTTTAAAACTTCCAGTGAATCACAATCACTTTTTGTAACACTCAGTTTGGAAGGCAAAGCACAAGATGTATTAAGCAAAACAAAAAATGTTATTGCGAGTATTTTGAATTTGATTTTCACTTTTCTACCCTATAATTATTATTTTTCATAACGAGTAAACCAGACATCCCCAAAACTAAAACCAATATTAAAACTAATAAAATTTTCTAATATTAAATTTGCATCCTTTGTGCCACGGGTGGAATATTCAACAGCAAAATCGAGTGAATTTGCCTGACCGAATGGCAGTGAGAAACCTCCGCTAACAGAATATTGATTCAAATTATTATTCCTGATACTGTATTGTGTTTGTTCATAACTTAAACCGAACCTCCACAGTATTTGTTCCCAGAAAGTCATTCCCAATCTGAGCTTCGGCTGAAATTCAAAACCTAAACTTATCTTTTGTGCATTTTTTAAATTCTGTTCATTAATAGGAGTAAATTCAAAATCCTGCCATGGTTGAAATGAATAATCAAGACTTAAAAAATATTGTTCACCAAGTGAAACTGCAGAACCAATTGTAAATCTTGCCGGAATTTTCATTTTTATTGTTCCTTCAGCAACAGTATCCACAAATGTATTGGATTTTGTTGTAAGTAAAGAATCCGTATTTAATTCCGGAATTAAGTTCATTGATATTCCTAGCCTTAAATTAGATATTACATCATTTTTTAACAAACCTGACATATCCGGTGTTATAACTCCAAGTGTCGTACCAATCCCGGTTGGTGAATAAATAAGCTTATATTCAGTTGGTCTTTGAGAATTATCCGGGAAAACCAACTGGGAATTGTACTCAAGGTTTCCAAAATAATAGTCAAATGTAGCACCTAAAATAAGGTCAAATGGCAATTTATAAGAAGTTCCAATAAAAAGTTTTGATAAACCTCCTTCACCTTTTAAGTTCTGAATATAGTCACTAGTAATTATCGGATCATTTTGTATAAGTTCCTGTACACTATAGTGCATCCTACTATACGGAATTAATCCCATAGCAACACCAACTCCATAATCAGATGAAACAGGAAACGCAAAAGTAAATCCTTTAAAATCGCCTTGCCTGTATATTCTTGAATCGTTATTAGTGTTTAACTGGGATAAGTTTAATGCGTAACTGAATTCAATTCTGGTTGTTTTTAATGATGACCAGGAAGCAGGATTTGTTATGCTTACAAAATTTCTGTTGACAATTGCTGAACCTGCCTGACCCATACTTAGCGAACGTGAAGAATATGTATAAAGTATATCTCCTATACCATATCTAGTATAAGGTGAAATATTTTGAGAAAATAATTCACTAATAAAAATAAAAGAAAGAATAATTATTAAGGATAAGTATTTCATAAATTATTTCTTTACTGAATATACAATTTTAATTCTTGGCCGAACACTAATGTCTGAAGCATTACTTCCTTTTAATACAAATTTTTCTAATCCTTCAAACTGATTGCCGGGGCGAATTAGTATTCCATTATTGTTATTCCTGAAAACCCATTCGCGTACATAAGAAGTAATGTCACCACTAAATTTTCCATCTGAAAACAACAACGCTAAATTGCTTCCGCTGGCTATAGTGTAATCAGTACTATCATTAACAAAGTAAACAGTTAAAGTATTTGAAAAGGAAGAACCGGTTTTTGTTTCAACTGAATCTTCAGTTAAATAAATCTTGGCACTGTTTATTACGGTACCATTTGGGAAAGGTGAAAAATCAAAAGCTAAAAATGCATTAACTGAAATTCCTGACTGAACTACAATATCATCTGAAGGGACAGATGGAATATTTCCATCAACAAGCGAATTATCTGCTACTATTATTGCACTTATTGTATCAGTATATGAACCTGTCTTTTGAATAACCACTTCAAGCATTGGTTCATTGGATGTTGTACTTGTATACGACTGGAATCCTAAAACCTTTCCGGAAGTTGCTTCAGGTTTTAAATATATACCATAATTTTTTACTGATGTATCTCCGGAAGCCAGCTTCATCCAATCAGATACTAAATATGTATTTAAATTAAGTACACAAGTTGTATCGGAAAATTCAATATTTGAAGAAACATTCTCTGTGTTATAATTTAAAGATGGAAGACTATCAATTGTAAAATCAAATGGAGACCAAAGATTATTCACTTTATGAACTGTAAAATCCATTGAAGCTGAAGAATCACCGTATTGATATGTTCTCCTCAATGTCATTTTTGCTTCAAGAACATTGATGTTATTATCGTTTATATCCCCTTTCAACGAATCAGTAAGAGAGAATACAAATCTCATTAATCCGGAAGCTTCAATATCATTATACTTGCCGACAAGAATTTTTGCTGAAGCACCTAAGGTTATTACCTTCTTAAAGTATTTTGAATATTGAGAGATAGTATCAACACTTGTATCAAAAGTTTTTATGACTAAATCTTCTGAGGCAACAAGATCTGAACCAATTGGGGAAGGTCCATCATTACATGAATTAAATAAAAAACCAGATAAAATTAAAAGAACAATGAAGATTTTAATTTTCACTAATTATCTCCGGTAAACTGTTGTAATATATAATTACCTGCATCTGAAATATTTTCGGCAACAAAGCTTGGGATTTTATTTTCTTTTTGCAAGATAGAAAGTGCTTCCATTCCGTTTCCTGTTTTTACCAGGACAGTTTTCAATCCTGCGTTAATACCGCACATAATATCCGAAATTGAATCTCCAATAAAAAAAGACTTACTTAGATCAATATTGAACTCTTTTGATGCTAACAAAACTAATTCAGGGGAAGGTTTTCTGCACTTACATTCTTCTTCAGAACTGAAATCGGGGTGAGCCGGACAAAAATAAAAAGCATCGATCTGCACATTAAATTTACTCAGTAATTCATTTATCCTATTATTAACTTTTAATACATCCTTTTCGGAAATTAAACCCCTTGCTATTCCCGATTGATTTGAAATAACAATCAGCAGGTAACCGGAATTTTTCAGATTAAATAAACTCTTTCCCGTTCCGGGTAAAAGTTTTACATTATCAGGATTTCCAATATAACCGGGATCTTCATTCAAGGTGCCATCCCGATCAAGAAAAACAGCTTTCGATGGCATCAGTTGTTTGAAAGAATTGTCTTATAAAGTTCAAGATATTTTTTTGCAGATGAGTTCCAGCTAAAATCCGATTTCATTCCGTTGCGAACAATATTCATCCATTGTTGTTTGTTCTTATAAACTTTTAAGGCTCTTTTTATTTCTGCCATAAAATCTTTGGTTGTATAATTTTTAAATACAAAACCGTTCCCGTTACCGGATTTTTCTTCAAATTTCTTAACCGTATCAGCTAACCCTCCGGTTTCCCGAACTATAGGAACAGTTCCATATTTCAAACTATACATCTGGTTTAATCCGCAAGGTTCATACTTTGAAGGCATTAGGAAAAAATCAGAACCTCCTTCAATCAAATGTGCTAAATCATCATTAAAACCTAAATAACATGCAAATTTATCCCGGTATTGATGACTCATTTTATCAAAGAATGTGTGATATTTTTTATCACCTGTTCCAAGTAAAATCATTTGAATATCCAGCTTCATCAATTGAGGAAATATTTTTTGAATCAGGTCAAGCCCTTTTGAATCGTATAACCTCGAAACCAAACCAAAAACAGGCACATCTTCTTTATATTCAAATCCGAACTTTTCAGTTAAAGCCTGTTTATTAACGGACTTCTGCTCGACATTTTTTATGCTGTATTTTTTTGGAAGATGCTTATCTTTTTCCGGATTCCAGACTTTAGTATCTATTCCATTAATTATCCCGTAAAGGTCATTCTTTCTTTTTGATAAAACATCTTTTAGTCCTTCTCCAAGTTTATTATCTGTTCTTATTTCATTTGCATAAGTTTCACTTACTGTATTAATAACGTCAGCATATAATAATCCACTTTTCATAAAATTTAATTTACTCTTTTGAAGAATTCCTTTTGGAGAATTCAAACTTTCAGGCAAACCAGTTTTTTTGAAACTTGTTTTTGAAAATTCTCCCTGGTAAGCAAGGTTGTGAATTGTAAAAAGTGTTTTGAATTTATCAAAATTTTCTTCATTCTGATAAACAGTTTTAAGATAAGCAGGAATTAATCCGCATTGCCAGTCGTTACAGTGAATAATATCAGGAATCCAGCCAAGCTTTAAAATTAATTCGAACACTGCCCTGTTGAGCAATATAAATCGTTCATCATTATCTATATATGACTCGCCTGTCATAGGGTCTACATAAAGACTGTTCCGGCTTCCAAAATATTCCTGGTTATCAAGAAAGTAAATCTGAACACGAACTTTTTGACCAGGCAGAAAACAGGATTTTAAAGAAAATATAACTTCTTTATCACCGATTTTTATCTGGATATCTTTTAACCTTACAACCTCGTGAATTTTAAATTTTCTATCATCAACTGCGCCATATTTCGGGACTACAATTCTAACTTCATGTCCCAATTCAGCAAGCATTTGTGGAAGTGCAGCAGAAACATCTGCCAGGCCGCCGGTTTTTACGAAGGGTACAACTTCAGAAGTTACAAATAATATTTTAAATTTTTTTGATGCCATAATCTTGAAAAATGTTTGAAGGAATTATGCAAATTTACTAATAAACAGTCTATTTTCCCAAAATTAAAGCATTTAATATGTACTATATTTAGCTACCAGCTAATTCAGGTTTATAGGTGCAAGTGAAATTAACCTTTAACTAATTGAGTAAATATTATATATTTCAAATCGAAATCTTCAATAAAATCAGTCTTCTTAATGAAAACTTTATTTAGCTTTTTACTTCTAAATGCATTACTAATCTTTATTGGTTGCAGTGCGTCTACAGGAACCAGATATGATGAAGGAGATAAAACCAATAATGTGAAAAAAGAAGAAGTATCAGTTAAAGAAGAAACTAAGAACGAAACTGTGGATACTAAAAATATAACTGAAGATTTTGACATTACACCTTACAAAACCAAAATTGAAGTTGATGTTCAAAATACGACCCCGGGAGTTGTTCCTCCTGATGTCTGGTATGGATATGAAAACCAGAATATTAAAAAATCAAAAACTATAACCGGGACTACAGATGGATATCGTGTTCAGGTTATATCCACAGACAATCTTGAAAAAGCAAATGACATTCGCTCTGAGATATATCAAAAAACACAGAACAAAGAAGTTTATATCAGTTTTGAACCTCCGTTTTATAAAGTGAAAGTCGGTGATTTTATTAACCGAGAAGAAGCAATTGAATTAAAATTTAAATTAAGCCAACTGGGCTATTCTGAAGCCCGAATTGTCAGGGAAACTATAAACTTATTTTCTGAGTGAAAAAAATAATATTTAATCCCGCCTGTATTGTCACTGTAAATACAAATGGAAAAAATGTAAAATCTGGTAAAGAGCAAGGTAACATATCTCCCCTTTTTGATCACTCTATTATTATTGAAAATGGGATTATTAAAGACTTAGTCTCAAATAATTCTTTTAATAATAATTCTGAAATTGAAATAATAGATGTTTCCGGGAAAACAGTTTTACCTGGTTTAGTCGAATGTCACACACACACAGCTTTTGCCGGTTCAAGAGCAAATGAATTTAAAGAAAAGATTTCAGGAATCGGATACGAAGAAATTGCAAAAAGAGGAGGAGGAATTAATACTACTGTTCAGGCAGTAAGGGATTCATCATTTGAAGAACTTGTAATCCTGATCAAACCACGAATAGATAATTTTATTTCACAGGGAATTACTACCCTTGAAATTAAAAGCGGTTATGGATTGGATTATGAAAATGAGATTAAACTTCTCCAGGTAATAAATTATATAAATGAAATTTATCCTATTGATATTATTCCAACTTTTTTAGGTGCTCACACCCTGCCAAACGAATTTAAAAATGATCGTGAAAAGTATTTGAAGCTAATTACAGAAATAATGCTGCCGTATGTTTCTGAACAAAAGTTAGCTGTGTTTTGTGATGGCTTTTGTGAAAGTACTGCTTTCACTTCAGATGAAATTGATTTGGTTTTTACGGCTGCTTCTAATCTTGGATTAAAGCTTAAACTCCATACCGAACAATTTAATAACATTGGAGGCTTGGATATTGCTTTAAAACATAAAGCGACTTCAGTTGATCATCTTGAAGTTTTGCCAAATGAAGATATAAACAAATTAAAGAATACTGATATCACCACAGTTCTTCTTCCGGGAGTATCATTCTTTCTTAATTATGATTACGCACCTGCAAGAAAATTAATTGAAAAAAATATTCCTGTTGCACTCGCTACTGATTACAATCCTGGCTCATCTCATATTTCATCATTGTTTTTAATTATGAGTCTTGCTGCATTAAAAATGAAGATGACAATTGAAGAAATAATAGCAGCCGTTACTATTAATTCTGCAAAAGCATTAGCTCTTGAGAAAGAAATCGGAAGCATTGAGATAGATAAAAAAGCAGACTTTGCGGTTTATAATACAAAGGATTATGCTGATATAGTTTATTCAATTGGAAATAATCTTACTGAAATGACAATTAAGAATGGTAATATTATTTACCAGCATTCGTAATTAGTTTTTATTCTGGTTTAAAATTCACATCTGTTACTTCCCATCGCGGTCTCAAATTTAGTGAATCAGGATAAAAGTAAAATTGTTCTGAAAATTTTATAGGCTGTGGCCATCCATAATCATACTTGTTATTATTATTTACATCATAATAAAGCCAAAGTTTGTAAACACCGGGAAGAATATTTTTAAAAACAAAATCTTCTGAGTTTAATTTTTGCTGATAAATTTTATTTGTATTTTCAAAACTTTGCAGAACGAGTGTTGATTTTTTTTCCGGGTTAACATTTAATACTTTTCCACTAACACCGGTTAAATCAAGATCACTTGTTGTCTTAAAATTTAAAACATAAATTGAATCACGACTGTTTCCTGACAAATCTTTGAATAGATTTTGATCTATTTTTATTCTGTAATTTTTATCCTGCTTTAAATTTTCTTTTGGAATAATCACAAGTGTAGCGTCATCATCCTTTTGTAAATTAAAAAGAACTTTATTGCCAAGTGTATCGGCAAATTCAATTCCATTTCCGATTCCAGTCATATCAAAGTAATCATTAAAATAAATCCTAATTTTTACATTTTTAAATCCGATTTCTTCATTATTAGCAGGCAGAGTTTTAAATATTTCGACTGCTGTAGTGTCGGTTTTATCACTGACATTAACTGAAATAAAATCTGGTGATTTTATATTCCCAGCCAGGTCAGTTATTGAATTTACTTTAAGGAATACTTTAGCATCATCTGGAATTCCGTTATTTACGACCAAAACGTGCTCTTCAGGTTTTGTATTGCCTTTAAAAGAATATTTTACCGGATAAGTTTTCTTTGTTGTCGAATCAATTATTTCATAATTAATTGACAGTAATGAAGAAGAATCCAATTTTTCAGAAAAGGTAACCAGAATATGATTTCTATCAGTCATCAATGCTTTAAATAAACGTGGAGCAATAGTATCAGTTCTGGATATTTTAAAATTCAGATTTGTAAATATTGTGTCAGGATCAATTAAAGAAACATCCTGACTTGGCACACCTACTTCATCATTATCAAAATCAAAAAGAAGGTCTTTATATTTATCTCTGATTGCAAAAACCCTGTAAACAGAAGATGCTAAACCCTGCAGCTTGAAAGATCCATCATTTCCGGTCTGAGTAACATAATCCGGCTTATGATTTAGAAGTGAATCATTTTCATTGCCAAGTTTATATGCAAAAATAAAAATACCTTCATTTTTTTTATCAAAAACATTTCCTGATATAATTTTTGTATCAATCTTGTTACCAGTTGAAAACGCAAATGTGAATGCTGCTGCCATACGATTATTATTATTTAAATCGACAACATCCGTTCCGACAGTTATAGTATATGTTATTTCTTTTTTAAATCCATCAGGGAAAGTCACTCGTACAGTTGTTCCACTCCAGCTGAAGTCCAGAGTTTGCTCAACTACAGGAGAAATAAAAATTGCATCGTGAACCGATCTTTTATCAACATATTCCGAAAATTCCAGTTCGAAATAATCTTCATCATAATTAACTGTATTTGCTTCAGGAAAAGTTAAAATTATTTTCGGAGGAATTTTATCTACTTCTCCACCGGAGGGTGGAAGCTGATTTGCACAGTCCTGAATAATTAAAAGTAAAACCGGAAGTAATAATATTATTTTGAAGATTTTTTTGATCGTAACATTCTCCTGTATTCTCTTACTTTATTATTATGCTCACGCAAACTTTTACTAAAATTATGTCCGCCATTCCCATCAGCAACAAAATAAAGATAATTTGTATCAGCCGGATACAGCACTGCAAATATAGCATCTTTACCAGGATTGTTTATTGGTCCCGGAGGAAGACCAGCATATTTATACGTGTTGTAAGGTGAATCAATTTCAAGATCTTTATAAAGCAGTCTTCTCCAGCCATCAGGAAGAAGATACTGAATGGTTGGATCAGCCTGAAGTTTCATTCCGAGTCTAAGTCTGTTTAAATATACTGAAGCAATTGTTGACATTTCTTCTACTTTATCTGTTTCACCTTTTATGATGGAAGCAAGTGTTAAAACCTGGTGAACTGTAAACCCGATTTCCTTTGCTCTCTCTTTCAGGCTATCAACAAAAAAATTATTAAAAGCATCAAAAAACATTTTAATAGCTTCAGCCGGAGAGCTTCTTTCATAAATCTGATATTCTTTTGGGAATAAATATCCCTGCATTGTAGTTTGGTTTAAGCCCAAAGAGGAAATAAATTCTTTATTGTTTGCCAGTTCAACAAACTTTGTTGAATCTATAAAAACTTTTGATTCAAGTTTTGAACCGAGCCATTTAATAGTTTGACCATCTCTTATAGTTATTTTTCGTGCAAAATCACATTTGCCTGAGATAAACATATCAAGCAGATCAAGATAACTAAGTCCATTTGGAATATGGTAACGAGCTGCACGCACTTTTTTTTCAGCACCGTAAATGAAAGCTGCTATTCTGAAATTATTTTCGCTGGGAATTACTCCAAGGTCATACAATTTTTTTGAAACAGAAGTAAAAGTTTCACCTTTGTTAATTTCAAATTCAATTGGCTCTTTTAATGTATAGTAATTGGGAGTGAAAAAGGTAAAATAAAATAAAGTCACAAGCCCGACGAAAACTGAAAGAACAACAATAAATTCCCATCGTTTTAATAAATTTATGAGATTAAATTTCATTTAAATTAATGTGAAATCAGAATTGAACTTTATGAAATTTATATTCAGAATTTTGCAGGGAAGGAAATGGTTTAGCATACAAGGTATCTCTTCTTCCCGCTTCGAATAATGTTTTACCTCTAAAGGCAATCATCGCAGCATTATCACCACAAAATTGTATATCAGGAATCACAATTTTCTTATCATATTTTTTTGCAATCTTTTTCATTCTTTCTCTTAACAGACCATTTGCAGCAACACCACCAACAACACAAATTGATTTAATATCCAAATTTTTTAATACCTTTTCTGTATTTCGCGTTAAAGCTGAAACAACTGCATTCTGAAATGAAGCTGCAATATCGGGTAAATCAAGTTCAGGAATTTTTCCATCTTTAAAATATTTTTGAATATACCTGAGTACAGCTGTTTTCAGTCCACTGAATGAAAAATCGTATGGCTCTTTAAGATCTGCAATGGGAAAAGCAATCTTATGAGAATTTCCTTCCAAAGCAGCTCTCTGAACTTGAGGACCTCCCGGATAACCAAGACCAAGCATTTTTGAAACTTTGTCAAATGCCTCACCTGCAGCATCATCAAGAGTATTACCCAGCAGATTTATTTCAGTAAAACTATTTACATTTAGTAATAATGTATGTCCACCAGATACAACCAGAGCAAGAAATGGAAATTCAGGTTTTTCATTCATTAAAAACCCGGAAAATATATGTCCTTCAATATGATTAACAGCAATGAATGGTTTATTTAATGAGAGAGCAAGTCCTTTTGCAAAAGTAAATCCGACGAGCAGAGCACCAATAAGACCTGGTCCTGCTGTTGCAGTAAACAGATCAACTTCTTCAATTTTTATATTTGCTTTTTTGAGTGCATCGTCCAGAAGAGGTTTTACAATTTGAAGGTGGGCGCGACTAGAGAGCTCCGGGACAACTCCACCATATTTTGAATGGAAATCCTGGGAGGAAATCAGGTTTGCTTTAAGTTTATTTCCCGAAAGAATCGCAACTGAAGTTTCATCACACGAGCTTTCAATTCCAACAACTATCATCTTCTGAATGCAAAAAATTCTTTAACAATGTGTCCTGCAATATTCGGATTTTCTTTTAATCGTCTTATAGAATATTTATACCAGTCTTTTCCAAAAGGAATATATATTCTGATTTTATAACCATCAGAATTAATTTTATCACGTAAATCTTCTCTTACACCAAGTAACATCTGAAATTCAAATTTATTTTTTGGAATATTTAACTCAATAATTAACTTATATGCTGCATCAATAAGCGGCTTATCGTGAGTAGCAATTCCAACATAATTTCCATTTTTTAACATTGATTCTAGAGTTTTAATAAAATTATCTCTTATAGCCTGCTTTTCTTTATAGGCAATTGTAGCCGGTTCAATATAAATTCCCTTACAAAGTCTGTAATTAGTTCCTATTTTATTCAGAACTATTGCATCATTATAAGTTCGCTTTAAATAAGCCTGTAATACTATTCCGACGTTATCATATTCTTCATAAATTCTTTTGAACAAATTGATAGTTGCATCAGTATAAGGCGAATCCTCCATATCTATTCTAACAAAATTATTCAGTTCCTTTGCCCGACTTACAAGTTCTGTCACCAATTCAAACGCTAATTCAGGATCAATAGCCAATCCTAACTGAGTCGGTTTTATCGATAGGTTTGCATCAAGCTTTTCTGTATTGATTATTTCAAGAACCTGCATTGCTTTATCTTTTGCTTTAACAGCATCTTCTTTTGTACTGATAGCTTCTCCAAGCACATCTATTGTTGCAATTATGGCTTTGGAGTTTAGCTCCTTTACAAGCTCAACTGCAGATTCAAGTGATTCCCCTGCAATGTATTTTCTGGAAAATATCCAGACTATTTTCTGAGGCATCATTTCAACTATTTTTACAAGAAGATCATGAAATATTGCCACGTGTAACTCCTAAAAAAATTGTGTGTAAACTTACGTAAATATTTTTTTAGTTAATTATTTTGATTACTAATTATAGAATTAAGCGCTAATAATAAAATTTCAGATTTTCTTTCTAAATCTTTTTTTGTTCCGTTATTATAAAAAACAAAATCCGAACGTTCTATTTTATTTTCATCTTTAATTTGATTTTTATTTCGTTTATTAAACTGTTCTGAAACATTCCCTTTGCCTTTTAAAAACCTAGATTCTCTTACTTCAAAATCAGCAGTAATTAAAACAGTATAATCAAACATTTTTTTCATTTTCGCTTCAAACAATAATGCGGTTTCACAGAATATTATATCATTATCCAGATGCAATTCTTTAAAAGCCTGTTCAATATTTTTGATTACCAGGGGATGTAAAATAGAATTGAGTATTTGAAGTTTCTTTTTATCCGGAAAAACTTTTTCGGCGATATATTCGGTATTAATTTTATCTCCCGAAAATGACTGTTTTCCAAATTCTGAAATAACTTTTTTTCTTACTTCCTTATCCGAGGAAAGAATTTTTTTTGAAACCTCATCGGCATTAATGACCTTATAGCCTTTTTCTGCCAGGAAGGATGAAAAAGTGGATTTACCGGAACCAATGTTTCCGGTAATCGCAACTTTAATCTTTTTATTTTTCATAACCAGCTATAATTAAAGTAAACAGCTAAAATTATTTTGCGTAACTTATTTTTCTTACTTCTCTTATTACTGTTACTTTAATCTGGCCCGGGTATTCCATTTCAGATTCAATTTTTGCCGAAATTTCCCTGGCAAGTTTATCTGCAAGTAAATCATCGATCTTATCGTGTTCTACAACTACTCTCACTTCCCTGCCGGCCTGTATTGCATAAGTTTTTGCAACACCTTCAAATGATTTTGCCAGAGTTTCAAGATTCTCAAGTCTTTTTACGTAACTCTCAAGCGGTTCTCTCCTTGCTCCGGGTCTTGCTCCGCTAATTGCATCAGCTGCCTGAACTAATGCTGCAATCGGATGTTCCATCTCAATATCTTCGTGATGGGAACCAACTGCATTAACTACAATTGCATGCTCGTTATATTTTTTGGTCATATCATAACCAAGCAAAGCATGAGGACCTTCAACACTTTTATCAACTGTCTTTCCTATATCGTGAAGCAATCCGGCACGCTTGGCAAGATTAACTTCTAAACCGAGTTCCGCAGCCATGATTCCAGTTAAATAACCTACTTCAATACTATGCTGTAATAAATTCTGTCCAAAGCTCGATCTATATTTCATTTTTCCAATATGCTTTATTAGCTCGTTATGCATATTATGCAAACCTAGTTGAAGAACAGTATTTTCTCCCTCCTTTATTAATTCTTCTTCAAGTTCCTGTCGTACTTTTTCTACAACCTCTTCAATTCTTGCAGGATGAATTCTGCCATCTGCAATTAGCCTTTCAAGTGAAACCCTGGCAATTTCTCGCCTGAACTGATCGAACGAAGAAAGGATTACTGCTTCAGGAGTATCATCAACAATAACATCAACACCAGTGACTGATTCAAAAGCACGAATGTTTCTTCCTTCCTTACCGATAATTCTACCTTTCATTTCATCACTTTGTATCTGAACAACTGATACAGTAGTCTCAATAGAATAATCAGCAGCAGATCTTTGTATTGATTGTACAATAATTTTTTGTGCTTCTCTTTTTGCTTCGGCTTTTGCTTTGTCGGTAAGCTCTTTTATCAATTGGGCGGAATCAATCTTTGCCTGATTGACCATATTATCGATGAGCATTTTTTTGGCTTCTTCGGTTGTCAAACCGGAAATAGCTTCAAGGCGGGAATTTTGTTCCTGCTCCAGTTTTTCAATATCTTCTTTTTTCTGAAGGAGAGTATTTTGTAGTTCCTGAAGTTCTTTTTCTATCTTCTTATTTTCAGTTTCCTTTTGAAGAATCAGTTCAAATTTTTTCTCGTTGTTCTCTTCACGAGTATTTAATTGTTTTTCAAGATTAGCAAGCTTCTGTTTTTTTGACTGAACTTCTTTATCAAATTCAAGTTTCTTCTTATACCATTCGTCTTTTACTTCAAGTAATTTTTCTCTCTTTATATTTTTTGATTCTTTATCAGCATCAGCCAGAATTTTCTTTGCTTCTTCTTCAGCAGAAGCAAGACTTTTTTTACCGATTCTTGAGTTAAACATCCAACCCAGGTAAAAGAAAATAACAATCAGGACTACTACCATAGGTATTAGCAACACTACATCCATTTATGCCTCCGGTAATTTTAATTTATTAACCCGCTCCGTACCACCCCCCGTGATTAATAGGAAAAACCCTATTCTATCACAGTGGGAATATTCCCGAACGCTTTTTACTTCCACTGTTGCATAAGCAAATCTTCAGATAAAAATCTGAAGTTGAGGCCTGTAATACACGCCGAAGTCATACTCCCTATTGCTATGGTGTTAGTTTTCCATATTAATAAAGGAGCGGCGGAGCGGTAAATTTAAGATGGGTCAGACATTTCAGGTTCGCTTAAAAGAAGCTTTAATTTTTTTACCTTATCGGAAGCTTGAATCAAAAATTCCCGGTTTTTATTCTTTTCAATGAACAAATCGTAAGCAATGTTTAAACATGCAATAATAGCAATAGTTTGCGCTGCCTGATCAGGCAATTCTTCTTTTGTCTCTTCCATTACTTTATTAACATAAATAGCCAACTCTTTGGCTATTTCTTCATTTTCTACTAAGAGGGAATACTCTTTATCAAATATTTTGATTTTTAGCTTCTTTTTATCGGGCATAAATGTCTTATCCACCAAACAATCAATTTAATTAAGAACTTATGTAATTATCTAATTTAGAAATTAAACCTTTTATTTTAACTTTCAAAGTCTCTTTCTCCTCCGGTGTTAAAGATTTGAATAATGAATTCTCCATTTCTCCTTTTAACAATTCAATCTCCCCTTCAAGACCAACTACCTTTTGAAGCAGATCCTTCTTTTGCTGAATAGTTTCTTCTAATGAAATTTCCAGTTCACTGTTTCTTTCCTGGGTATCATAAAATTTATTTTTCAGTATTTCAACCCGGGATTCAATTGCACCTAATTCCCCAATTAGGTTTTCGTATTTTGCAAGATCCACCAATTAATTACCTCTTAAAACTGCATTAAATTTACTTTTAATAAGATCGATCAGGTTTAAGAAATCTTTTTCAACTTCATCTGCAGTTAATGTTCTTTCATTATCATAATATTCAAGATTTATTGCAATGCTCCTTTTATCATTTTCAATTTCCTTGCTTTCGTAAACGTCAAAAACATTAACTGATTTTAAAAGAGGAGAAGCATTTTTTGTAATGAATTCTTTTAATTCAGAATATTTTACTTTGCGGTCAAGAATAAATGCAAAGTCTTTTAAAACATTTGGAAATCTTAACGGTTCAGAATAACTCTTCCTCTTTGTCTTTATTGATTTCAACTTGTTAAGATTAAATTCAAAACAGAAGACATCCTGATCAATATCAAATTGTTTAAGAACAAATTTATTTAACTTTCCGCCTTTACCAATATCTTCACTATTAAAGTTTTTAGTGAACTGATACTCGTAAATACTTTTTTCACCTGAATTATATGAATCCGTTAATTCATTGTCAAGCGAAATTTTAGCTAAAAGTGTATCAATCAATCCTTTCAGGTAAAAGAAATCATATTTTTCTTCTTTATTATACCACGCTCTTCTAAGTCGACTGCCAGTAACTACAAATATTAAATTTGTAGATTCTGAGAAATCATCAAAAGAATTTATATCATTATTCTGTTTCTGAAAAACATCTCCAATCTCAAAAAGAGCAAGATCCTTCTGATTTTTGTTGATGTTATTTGAAACAGTCTGCAAAGTGCCTGCCAAAAGTGAGGTTCTTAAAAATCCCATATCTAGGCTTTGTGGATTTGAAATTGCAATCTCATTGCCTTCGAGTTTTGTCATTTTTTCTGATTGCAAAGGATTGTTTATCATTTCAAATAATCCAAGTGAAACTGCAACCTCTCTAACTTTATCAGCAAATCCAGACTCATCTTCCTTTTGTTCAAGCGTGATTCCAATTTTATGAACTGTTGGAATTTTATCATAGCTGAATATCCTTGCAATCTCTTCAATCAAATCAACTTCTCTTTCTATATCAGGTCGGTTAAGTGGAACAGTAACCTCAAGCGATTCACCTAAATCTTTTAGAATATTTATTCCGAGTCTGTTAAGAATTTTTTGAATTTTCTGTTTTTCAATTTTATAACCAAGCAAAGATTCTACTTTGTTTAACCTCAATTTTAATTCTTTTGGCAGAATCTTTTTCGGATAAACATCAATTGATCCTTTAACTATTTTTCCATTTCCTAACTCTGAAATTAATTGCGCAGCTCTTTCAGCAACATAAAGAGTGTTTGAAAGATCAGTTCCCCGTTCAAACCGATATGAAGCGTCTGTTGAAAGCATTAATGATTTTGAAGTTTTTCGAATCGAAGACGGATTGAAATAAGCACTCTCAATTAAAATATTTTTTGTTTGGTTTGTTACTTCAGAATTTTCGCCACCCATAACTCCGGCAATTGCAACTTCATTTTGCCCATCGCAAATCATTAGAGTATATTCAGGGAGTTCACGATTTTTGGAATCAAGGGTAGTAAATCTGATTTTATCTTTTGTGCTTCTGACTACAATTTTTTTACCTGCTAATTTATCCAAATCAAAAGCGTGAAGCGGCTGCCCGGTTTCATGAAGCAGATAATTAGTTATATCAACAACATTGTTAATAGGTCGTAATCCTATTGAGCTTATTTTTTTCTTTAACCAATCAGGAGATTCCTTAATTTTAACTTCAATAACAACTCTGGAAGAATAACGCGGACAATTAATAGTATCTTCAATTTCGATTGATGCATACTCAGAAATTCTCTTATCTGATTCTTTAAAATTAATTTTAGGAAGTTTTAAATCTCTGTCAAAAATTGCCGACAAATCTCTTGCAACACCAATATGTGAAAGTGCATCAGGTCTGTTTGGTGTTATTGCAATTTCCATCAATACATCATTTAGACCTAAAGCTTCTGTGATTGGAGTTCCTGCCTGTAAGTTATTTTCAAGAATCATTATACCTGAATGATCATCACTTAAATCAAGTTCATCTTCTGCACAAATCATTCCGAATGATTCAACACCTCGAATTTTTGCTTTCTTTATCTCAAAATTTCCATTTGGAATAATTGCACCAATTTTAGCAAATACAACTTTTTGCCCTGCTTCAACATTTGGCGCACCACAGATAACCTGCAATTCTTCAGTTCCATCATTAACCATGCAGACAGATAATTTGTCTGCATTTTGATGTTTTTCTTTTTTAACAACACTTCCAACGACAAAATTTTTATAAAGCTCATTCTGGTCAACATATTCTTCAACTTCCAAACCGGACATAGTTAACTGATGAACAATTTCTTTTACAGAAATTCCTTTCAGATCGACATATTCTTTTAACCAGTTAAGAGAAATTTTCATCTAAATTAAAATTGTTTTAAAAATCGCAGATCGTTTTCATAAATAATTCTTATATCATCTATTCCATATTTCATCATCGCGATGCGTTCGATTCCCATTCCAAAAGCATAACCAGAATATTTTTCTGAATCGTAATTAACGTATTTAAATACGTTTGGATCAACCATTCCGCAACCAAGAATTTCAAGCCAACCGGTTCCTTTACAGAGTTTGCAGCCTTTGCCATTGCAGTTAAAACAATGTATATCCATTTCGGCACTTGGCTCTGTAAATGGGAAAAAGCTTGGTCTGAACCTGTATGGAAGATCTTTTCCGTAGAATTGATGTGCAAAGGAAACAAGTGTTCCTTTTAGTTCAGCAAAAGTTACATTAGTATCAACATAAATCCCGTCAATCTGGTGAAATGTGCAATAGCTTCGCGCACTAACAGCTTCATTCCTGTAAACTTTTCCCGGCATAATTGCGCGGACAGGAGGCTGCTGTTTTTCCATAATTCTAATTTGAACAGGAGTTGTGTGTGTGCGTAAAACAAAGTTTTTACTTATGAAATAAGTATCCTGCATATCTCTAGCTGGATGATCTGGTGGGAAATTTAATGCTTCAAAATTATAGTAATCAGATTCGAGTTCCGGTCCTTCAACAGTTGAAAATCCAAGACCTTTGAAAATTTCTTTTATCTCAACCATAGTTTGAGTAAGGATGTGTTTGCTACCAACATCAATCTTTTTCCCCGGCAAAGTGAGGTCTATATCACTTCCGGTTCTGCCATCTTTTTCTTCAAAAGAATTTTTTAGTGAATTGAACTTATTATTTACCTCTGAACGAAATAAATTCAGTTTTTTCCCGACAGCAGGTTTTTCTTCTTTAGGGATTGAATTTAGTTTTTCAAATAAACCGGTAACCAAACCATTTTTGCTAAGGTATTTTATCCTGATTTTTTCCAGTTGTTCGGAATTCTGAACTGATACCAGGTCAGAATTAAATAAAGAGTTGATTTGATCTATTTCTTCGAGAAGCATTTTTATTGAACTGGATAATTTAAAGTAATACCCTCTCTGTAATTAAATAAATTTAAACAAAGAGGGTTTGAAATTAATTAACAGCAAACTTAACAAGTTCACTGAAAGCATTTGGATTTTCAACAGCAAGACTGGCGAGTATTTTTCTATTGATTACAACCCCTTTATCATTAAGGGAATTTATCAATTTTGAATATGTTGTACCGTTTTGTCTTGCAGCGGCGTTAATTCTAACAATCCATAATTGGCGGAATGATCTCTTTTTTAACCTTCTGTCCCTGTAAGCATGGACCAATCCTTTTTCAACGGCATTTTTGGCAATTGTATAAACATTGCCTCTGGCGCCCCAGTAACCTTTAGATTGCTTTAATATTTTTTTGCGTCTTTTTCTTGAAGCTACTTTATTTGTTGCTCGTGGCATTTTTTATCTACCTCGTTTAATGAACCATTAATTTTACACTTTTTAAATCTGCATCAGAAACCATCGTAGGTTTTCTCAGATTTCTTTTAGTCTTTCTGTCTTTAGAAGTCAGGATATGACTTTTATATGCTTTCTTTCTTTTATAACCACCGGATGCAGTCTTTCTGAAAGACTTCGATGCACCTCTGTTGCTTTTCATTTTAGGCATTTTATTCTTCCTGATTTATTATTTGTTTTTCTTTCCTTTTTTTGGCAATGGCACCAAAATAACACTCATGTTTCTACCCTCTAATTTTATAGGTGCCTCAAGTTTTGAATACTCTTCTGTTCTTTCAATAAATCTGTTAAGCAATTCTTCTCCCTGTTCTGTATAAGCCATTTCTCTACCTTTAAACATTACCGTTGCTTTTACTTTATTTCCATCTTCTAAAAAATTAATTGCATGTCTTGTTTTAAATTCAAAGTCATGCACATCAGTATTAGGATGAAATCTTATTTCTTTAAGAACCGAAACTGTTTGATTTTTCTTCTGATGTTTCTCTTTCTTTTGAAGTTCGTATCTGAATTTTCCAAAATCAATTATTTTGCAAACAGGCGGATCAGCTTGTGGTGCAATTTCAACCAGGTCCCTTTCTCTTTCCTTAGCCAGTCGTAAAGCATCTTTTATCAAGAATACTCCAAGCTGTTTTCCATCAATATCAATTACTCTAACTTTCGAAGTTTTTATATCTTCATTCACCCTTGTTTTATCTTTTTGAGCGATATGCTACCTCACTTTGTTGTTAAAATTTCTTTTTTATCAATTTCATCTACAATATTATCAATAAATTCTGATAATTTGAAGGTTCCTTTATCCCCTTCTTTATGCTTTCTTACTGAAATATTTCCTGATTCTGCTTCTTTTTCTCCAACAATTATCATATACGGGACTTTTTTCAGTTCCCAATCACGGATTTTATATCCAACTTTTTCATTTCTTTCGTCAATCTCAGCCCGTATATCATTTTTCTTTAATTCATTAAAAACTTCTGAAGCATATTCAATAAAGTTTTGTGAAATTGGAATTACTACTACCTGAGTAGGCGCAAGCCACAAAGGAAATTCACCAGCATAATGTTCAATAAGAATTCCAATAAATCTTTCGAGTGAACCAAATGGTGCCCGGTGAATAACAACAGGTCTGTGTTTTTGTCCGTCACTTCCTGTGTATTCAAGATCAAATCTCTCAGGCATTACATAATCAACCTGAACCGTTCCTAGCTGCCATTTTCTGTCTAAAGCATCACGTACCATAAAATCTATTTTAGGTCCATAGAATGCTGCTTCACCTTCTGCAACTACATAATTTAATTTCATTTTGTCAGCAGCTTCCATTAATTCTTTTTGAGCTCTTTCCCATAATCTGATATCGCCTCCGTACTTTTCATTATTGTTATCACGGAAAGAAAGTTGTGTAAAGAAATCCTCAAATCCCATCTGCTTGAATACTACCTGTATTAGTTCAATCACATTGCAAACTTCTTCAAGCAATTGATCCTGCCGAACAAAAATATGTGAATCATCAACTGCAAAAGACCTTACTCTCGTTAGTCCGTTCAATTCACCTGATTGCTCGTAACGATAAACAGTTCCGAATTCTGTTAAACGAATTGGCAGATCTCTGTAACTTCTTGGTTTTGAAGCATAAACCTGGAAATGATGAGGACAATTCATCGGCTTAAGTAGATACTGTTCCTTTCCATCTTCCAGAGTCATCGGAGGGAATTGACTGTCACTGTAGTATGGATAATGCCCACTTGTCTTGTACAAATTTATATTACCAATGTGCGGAGTAATTACCGGTTGGTAACCTCTTTTTTTCTGCTCGCCTCTTAAATAATTTTCAAGAGTTTCTCTAAGAATAGTTCCTTTCGGAAGCCAGATTGGTAATCCACTTCCAACGTTATTGGTAATCAGAAATAGTTCAAGTTCTTTCCCTAATTTTCTGTGATCCCGTTTTTTCGCTTCTTCAAGTCGTTTAAGGTAATCATCCAGCATTTTCTTTTTAGGAAAAGAAACTCCATAAATTCTCTGAAGCTGCTTGTTATGTTCATCACCTCGCCAATATGATCCGGAAACACTTAAGAGTTTAATGTATTTTATTTTTCCTGTAGAAGGAAGATGAGGACCACGACATAAATCTGTAAACTCACCTTCATTGTATATACTTATTATCTCACTATTTTCATCCATCTCAGAAAGCAGTTCAATTTTGTATTGATCCTCCTGTTTTTTGAAAAACTCAATAGCATCTTTTTTCGAAAGTTCAACCCTTTCAAATGGGTTATTCTCGCCGGCGATTACAATCATTTTATCTTCAATTTTCTTAAGGTCATCATCACCGAGTTTATCATTTATATCAAAATCATAATAAAATCCATTTTCAATTGCAGGACCAACACCAAACTTAGCTTCAGGATGAATTGATTTTATAGCATGAGCCATTAAATGAGAAGAAGAGTGCCAGTAAACTTCTTTCCCTTCATCAGTATCAAAATTCAAAAATTTTATAGTTGCATCCTTATCAATCGGTCTGATCATTTCTAATACATCATCATTTACTTTTGCAGCAAGTGAATCATCCGCAAGTCTTTTGGAAATTGATTCAGCGATTTGATAAGGAGTAATTCCTTTATCAAATTCTTTAACTGCACCATCTGGAAATGTAATTTTTATCTTATCCATTTTTCATTCTTAATAAAAAAATCGGAGTAAGCTCCGATGTTGTGGGCTCTATAGGATTCGAACCTATGACCTTCTGCACGTCAAGCAGACACTCTAACCAACTGAGCTAAGAGCCCGAATTAATTAACAATATATAATTAAGAATGTATAATGATGAATTGTAAATTATACATTATAAATTATTTATCGTACCGAGGGCCGGACTCGAACCGGCACGGGAATAAATTCCCACAGGATTTTAAGTCCTGTGCGTCTACCAATTCCGCCACCCCGGCAGAAATAATCTGCATTTTAGCTTGCAAATATAGATATTCACTTCTCATTTTGCAAGAAAACGCTTACGTTCAAATAGTTAATTTACAATTATGTAATTTTAATTAGAAGCAAATCTTTGCGAACTTGGTAATTGACAATAACTTAATACTTCTCTAAAGCAAGAAAGAAATTTACTATTTCCACTTTTTGAAAATTGAATGATGGTTTGAGAACAAAATAATTACCACTATTTAATTTAATCGAAGTATGGAAGTTAAATTAAGGTGGCACTTAGTTTGTCAACGTTCACATTTGATATAAAGAAATACTACTTATAAATTTACTTATAGCAATCATTCTATAGGAAGTATTTATTTTGAAAAGGAGAATGAATTGAAAGATCAAAAACAAAATCATTCAGCATTTGAAGATTATCTTGCCTGGAAGAACAATACCTATCAAAAGTTTAAAGAAAAATATAATGAACGGAAACCAGATTTTACCACAATATCGTTTACTCTGGTAAAAGAATTATACACTCAATTCGATATAAAAAATAATTATAAAGAATCGCTTGGTTATCCGGGTGAGTATCCTTTTACACGCGGGATACAACCCACAATGTATCGGGGAAAATACTGGACGATGAGACAATATGCCGGTTTTGGTACGGCAAAAGAATCTAACGAAAGATACCGTTATTTGCTTGATCAGGGACAGATGGGATTATCTGTTGCTTTTGATTTGCCGACTCAGATAGGATATGATAGTGATGATCCGATTGCATTTGGTGAAGTAGGAAAAGTAGGTGTTGCGATTGATACTCTTGCTGATATGGAAATTCTTTTCGATAAAATTCCTTTGGATAAAGTTTCTACTTCAATGACCATAAATGCACCAGCTTCAGTTTTGCTGGCTATGTACATTGCGGTAGCTGAAAAGCAAGGCGTTTCAAGAGATAAAATAAGCGGAACAATTCAGAATGATATTTTAAAAGAATATATCGCAAGAGGAACTTACATTTATCCTCCGAAACCTTCTATGAGATTGATTACTAATATTTTTGAATTCTGTGCAAAGGAAGTTCCCAAATGGAACACAATTTCAATTTCGGGTTATCACATTCGGGAAGCCGGTTCAACTGCTGCACAAGAAGTTGGATTCACTCTAGCAAATGGAATAGCTTATGTTGATGCAGCACTTAAAGCAGGATTGGAAATTGACTCCTTTGCACAACGACTTTCATTCTTCTTTAACTCACATAATGAACTTCTTGAAGAAGTTTCAAAATTCAGAGCTGCCAGAAGACTCTGGGCAAGAATAATGAAAGAAAGATTTAAAACAACTAATCCGCGTTCTATGATGTTAAGATTCCATTCACAAACTGCCGGCTCTACTTTAACTGCCCAACAAGTTGACAACAATATTGTTCGTGTTACAATTCAAACCCTTGCTGCAGTACTTGGCGGAACGCAAAGTCTTCACACAAACTCTCGTGATGAAGCACTTGCCTTACCAACCGAGGAATCAGTCAGGGTTGCATTAAGAACGCAGCAGATTGTAGCAGAAGAAAGCGGGATTACAAATACAATTGATCCGCTTGCCGGTTCTTATTATGTGGAAGCAATGACTGACCAGATTGAAAAAGAAGCTGAAGAATATATTAAGAAGATTGATGATATAGGAGGAATGGCTACTGCAATTGAAGTCGGATTTGTACAGAATGAAATTCAAAAAGCAGCATATAGATTTGAAATGGAGTTAGAAGCAAATGAGAGGATTGTAGTTGGAGTAAATAAATATAGAGTTGAAGAATCTGAACACAAAGATTTATTAAAGATTGATATAAAAGTTCAGGAAGATCAATTGGCATTCCTGAAAAAAATAAAATCCGAACGAAACCGAAAACTTGTAGATAAATCACTTTCTGAATTGAAAAAAGCTGCTGAGGGAAATGATAATTTAATGCCTTACATTGTTGAAGCAGTTAAATCTTATGCAAGCATTGGTGAAATTTGTAATACGATGCGTGAAGTTTTCGGAGAGTACAAAGAGCATGTGGTCATTTAATGTAAAATTTAGAATGTATAATTAAAGCAATTGGAGTTTAAATTGGAATTATCACACATTGAACACATCGGTATTGCTGTTAAAAATTTAGATGATGCAATAAAATATTATGAAGAAATTCTTGGTTTAAAATGTTATGCAATTGAAGAAGTTAAAAATCAGAAAGTTAAAACTGCTTTCTTCAAAATAGGCGATACTAAAATAGAACTTCTCGAATCCACAGAGACAGATGGACCAATAGGTAAATTTATTGAAAAGCGCGGAGAAGGAATTCATCACATAGCATTTGCTGCAAAAAATCTTGATGAATCTATAAAGGAATTAAAAGATAAAAACATAAAGTTGATCGATGAAGTTTCAAGAAAAGGTGCGGAAGGATTAAACATAGCTTTTCTGCATCCTAAATCTACTTTTGGAGTGCTAACAGAACTTTGTGAAAAAGCTGAATAATATTTTGGAAATTTAATTAAACGGAAAAGTTTATGTCTACAACAAATAAAATAAAAGAGTTGATGGATCTTCGTCAGGAAGCAAAACTTGGCGGTGGCGAAAAACGTATTGATGCACAACATAAAAAAGGAAAATTAACTGCACGTGAACGCCTGGATCTTTTACTTGATGAAGGAAGTTTTGAAGAATTCGATATGTTCGTTTCACACAGAAGTATTGACTTCGGACTCGATAAAGAAGCTTACCTTTCTGATGGCGTAGTAACCGGCTACGGAACAATAGATGGCAGATTAGTTTATGTCTTCTCTCAGGATTTTACAGTTTTTGGAGGCTCACTTTCTGAAATGTATGCTCAGAAAATTTGTAAAATTATGGACAAAGCAATGAAAGTTGGAGCACCAATAATCGGAATAAACGATAGTGGTGGTGCACGTATCCAGGAAGGTGTAAAAAGTCTTGGCGGATATGCAGATATTTTTGAACGAAATATCCTTGCGTCAGGAGTTATACCGCAAATCTCGGCAATATTTGGTCCCTGTGCTGGTGGTGCTGTTTACTCCCCTGCTCTCACAGATTTTATTTTAATGACTGAAGACACGAGTTACATGTTTGTTACCGGGCCTAAAGTGGTAAAAACTGTAACCGGAGAAGATGTGACTCAACAGGAACTTGGCGGAGCACATGTTCATGCAAGTAAATCAGGGGTTGCACATTTTGTTGCTAACGATGAACATGAAGGAATTTCTATTATTAGAAAACTTATTTCATATCTGCCGCAGAATAACCTTGAAGATCCTCCAATATCAAATAGTGATGATCCAATTGACAGGCTTGAGGATTCACTAAATGAAATAATTCCAGAAAACCCAAATAAACCTTACGATGTTAAAGATGTTATTCATGCTGTGGTAGATTACGGGGAGTTCCTGGAAGTACAGCGAAGCTATGCAGCAAATATCATAACTGGTTTTGCAAAGTTTAATGGAATATCTGTAGGTATAGTTGCAAACCAGCCAAATTATCTGGCCGGAGTTCTTGACATTAATGCCTCACGAAAAGCAGCAAGGTTTGTAAGATTTTGCGACGCTTTTAATATCCCGATAATAACTTTTGTTGATGTTCCCGGATTTTTACCAGGTACAGCACAGGAATACCAGGGAATAATTTCCCACGGTGCAAAACTTCTTTTTGCATACGGGGAAGCCACCGTTCCGAAAATTACAGTTATTCTTCGCAAGGCTTATGGTGGTGCATACGATGTAATGAGCTCAAAGCATTTACGCGGAGATATCAATTATGCCTGGCCAGGAGCAGAGATCGCTGTGATGGGACCGAAAGGTGCAATTGAAATTCTTCATTATAAACAGATGCAGTCAATTGAAAATATTGAGGAAAGAATAAAATTCCTTCAGGAAAAAGAAGAGGAATACAAAAACAAATTTGCAACGCCTTATGTCGCAGCAAAATATGGATACATTGACGATGTGATTGAACCAAGAAATACAAGATTTAGAATTATTCGGGCACTGCAAATGCTTGCGACAAAAAAAGATATTAATCCTCCCAAGAAACATTCAAATATTCCGTTATAAAATATGACTGAGCAATTATTGGATACTTTAAAAACAGTTTCAGATACAATCCGGGTTACTGTTGAAAATTCAAAATCACTTGAGAATGTGACATTTGATTTTTCCAAAATTGGTAATAGTGATGGACTGTTTATTTCAGTAATTGGATATGTTGTAGTATTCATTGCACTAATGCTTCTCTACCTCTTCTTCGCCAACATCACAAAATTTTTGATGATGCGTCAGAAACTCCGATTAAAAAAATCAGGTGCAAAATCTGATCTATCAAAAGACCAATTATCCATGAGTGGTGAAATTAATGCTGCTATAGGTATGGCACTCTTTCTTCATTTTGAAGAAGTTCATGATTTTGAAAATACTGTCCTCACAATAAAAAAAGTTCAGAAATCATATTCGCCGTGGAGTTCAAAAATCTATGGCTTAAGAGAATATCCCAGGAGAAAATAAAGCTATGAAAAAATTTAAATTTACAATCCAGGGAAACAACTACGATGTTGAAATACTCAACATCGAAGAAAACTTTGCAGAAATTGATGTTAATGGTTCAACTTATAAGGTTGAAATACAGCAGGAAGTCAAATCAACCAAAACTCCAAAGCTTGTACGCAAGCAATTCGAACCACAGGAATCGGCCACAGTAAAAACCAATAAGCCATCAGCCAAAGCAGCAGCAGGATTAATAAAAGCCCCCTTGCCGGGAGTAATAATTGAAGTGAAAGCCAAAGAAGGCGATGAAGTTAAAATTGGTGACAAACTGCTTGTAATGGAAGCTATGAAAATGGAAAACAACATAAATGCTGACCGTGAAGGTAAAATTGTTTCCGTAAAAATAAAGCAAGGTGATTCCGTTTTAGAAGGAGATGTGCTAGTAGAAATCGGGGGTAAATAATGGAAGGTTTGCAGAAGTTTTTTGATTTTACCGGATTTGCAAATGTAACCATTGGTCACGTTGTAATGATACTTGTTGGGCTTATCTTTATTTACCTGGCTATTAAAAAAGAATATGAACCTCTACTTTTAATTCCAATTGGATTCGGAATAATAATTGGAAACATTCCATTTTTTGAAAGTGCAGGACTTCAACTAGGAATTTATGAAGACGGAAGCGTTCTTAACTTTTTATATTTTGGAGTGCTAAAAGGAATTTATCCGCCACTCATCTTCCTTGGAATAGGAGCAATGACAGATTTTTCTGCACTACTTTCAAATCCAAAACTTATGTTACTTGGTGCGGCTGCTCAGGTAGGAATATTTGCAACACTGCTTGGTGCGCTTACATTAGGCTTCTCAATGGATCAGGCAGCAGCAATTGGAATAATCGGTGGTGCAGATGGACCAACGGCAATTTTTCTTTCATCAAGATTAGCACCTGAGCTGATCGGGCCTATTGCAATTGCAGCATATTCTTATATGGCTTTAGTTCCTGTAATTCAACCTCCTATTATAAAACTGTTTACAACAAAAAAAGAACGTCTTATAAAAATGAAACCGCCCCGTTCGGTTTCACGACTTGAAAAAATTCTTTTCCCGGTTATTGGTTTTATTCTTACGACATTCATTTCGCCGGGAGCATTACCACTTCTTGGAATGTTATTTTTCGGTAATTTGTTAAAAGAAAGTGGTGTAACAAAAAGACTTTCTGACACTGCGCGTTCTTCATTGATTGATATTGTAACAATTTTACTCGGCGTTACTGTTGGGGCTTCAACTCAGGCAACAATATTCTTAACTCCAAAATCAATACTTATTTTTGTCCTTGGAGCTATATCTTTTGCTGTTGCAACTGCCGGTGGAGTAATGTTTGCTAGAGTGATGAACATATTTTTAAAGCACGAGAACAAAATCAATCCTATGATTGGAGCAGCAGGAGTTTCCGCGGTTCCTGATAGCGCCCGAGTTGTTCATATGATGGGAATGAAGGAAGACTCTTCAAATTACTTACTGATGCATGCAATGGCCCCAAATGTTGCCGGAGTTATAGGAAGTGCTGTAGCTGCAGGAATTCTACTTTCTTTCTTAATGTAAGTATTAATCTAATTCCTGTTTTTTCTTATTTCTCTTTGATTCAGGAGACGAATAGTAATAATAATATTTGTAATAAGATCCGTATCCACCCTTGTAGCTGAAATTGTTAAGTACTGTTCCAAGGAATTGTGTGTTTTCTCTCCTGATCAGTTCCACCGAACGTATCATTAATTCAACATCAGTTGTTTCTGAAGAGACAGTGAGTAAAGTTCCGTCTACCATGCTTGATAAAATTTCAGCGTCGGCAACAGCAACAATAGGTGGAGAGTCAATAATCACTAAATCATATTCATTACGCAATTCATTTAGAAAAGTTCTCATCTCTTTAGAATCCAGCATTTCAGCAGGATTTGGCGGAATAGTTCCTGATGTAATTGCGTACAGATTCTTAATATCACTTGTTTTAACAATTTCTTCTTTGGATGCATTACCTGTCAGATAATCAATCAACCCGGGAACTCTATCAGAATTAAAAACTTTATGCATAGACGGCTTTCTTAAATCGCAGTCCAGGATAAGAGTTTTCTTGTTTGATAAAGCAAAACTTCCTGCAAGATTAATTGCAATTGTGCTCTTTCCTTCCTGAGGTGCAGAAGAAGTAATTAAAATTGTTTTCAGGGTTTCCTTGTTCACTCTTGAAAATAGTATTCTTGTCCTTAGGGCTCTGAAAGCTTCACTCGGAACAGAATCAGGTCTTTTAG
Source organism: uncultured Ignavibacteriales bacterium (assembly GCA_963715745.1). GTDB lineage: Bacteria > Bacteroidota > Ignavibacteria > Ignavibacteriales > Ignavibacteriaceae > CAWGJF01. The sequence goes on along the minus strand of OY970271.1, from coordinate 2,206,411 downwards.
CAACAATAAACTGAAACTCTTTTGAATCTGTTAAACCAAGCCCCTCTATTTTTGGAATCCATGCTAGTACATTAATATTTCTATTTTCTATATCATCCGGGGTCTTAACAGTATCGTCAAAATAATTTTTAATAAATACGTACCCGATTGCCAGTCCTGCACCAAAAACGAGTCCGACTAAAATAATCAACATCCTGTTTGGTTTTGCCGGATGAGTTGGTTTACGGGCCGCATCAATAATCACAACATTACCAGGCTGTGACTGCTCATTAATTAATGCTTCCTGGTAGCGCTGCTCAACAAGCAGGTAAAGTTTTTCAAGCGATTCACTTTTTCTTTTTAATCTTGCAAGTTCAATGGTAGTTTTTGGTAACTCGTTGAACCTTGCCTCATAACTTTTCACAATTTGTCTTAACTCTTTTTCTGAAGTACGGAGTGATTGATTTTTCACTTCTTCTTCTATTATCTTTTGAGTCAGTTCCTTTACTTCTTGAGGACTGCTGGCAAAAATCCCTGCTTTTAATTTTTGAAGCTCTTTATCGAGTTGTGTTTTTAACTCATCTATTTTCCTGTCATATTCCTGGATTACCGGTGAATTCTCTTTTACCTCATTTGATTTCGATATAGCAAGCTGTTTATTAATTTCAAGCTTAACTATCTCATCCTGAATTGCTTTAATATATGTTTGCGATGAAAGTGATTGAAGATAATCAGACATCCGGGGATTCTGCTTTTCAAGTTCATTTCTGAGATTCTCAAGTACTTTATCAGAAGCCATCAAATCAACTTTTGTAGCACTCTCCTGTGCTTCAAATTGTGAAAGTATATTTATCAGGGAATTTGCTCTCTCATCAAGTGCAATAATTCCGCCTTTTTGCTGAAATTCTTTTAAAGTTTCTTCTGCAGCATTTAATTCGGCATTCTTTTCATCTCTTTGTTCCTCCAGAAAATTCTTAACAAGTGTCAACTGGTTTCTGTTCATTTCAAGATTTAATTTCCTATACTCTTCCGAATACACATTAGCTATCAACGCAGCTTCATAGGGCGAGGGTGACTGAGCAGAAATTTCAACAACATCAAGTCCTCGTTTCTGATCAATTGATACTGCACTTAATTCCTGAATGAGATCTGCCAGTAATTTTAAATTTCTTTTTTTACCGCTGAACTTTGATTCTTCTTCAAGCAAAATATAATATTGATCTTTATCAGGATTATGGAAGAAACTGTCAATCAATGCACGGGCGACTTTCTCCCGTGTTCTGTAAGATTGCATAATCTCAATTTCATTTGCAATAAACCTGTCATTTCCCCATTCCTGGAATTCCGGCATAAGCGGGGCAGTCAAAACACTTCCGCCCTGCGGTTTTGATAACCTGAGTGATGCCGTGGCCCTGTAAATATTGGTTGCATTAATTGCATAAATTATTGCAATAATTAATCCAGCCATGGTTATTAAGATAACCGGAACAAGATGGTTTCGGATAAGACGGATATAATCTTTTAAAGTATTGGATTCTTGTGAATTGATAATATCGTTAGGTAAGTTTTCCAAAGTTTTTTCTATTTATTGATTGTAATTATTAATGTAGCTATTGAGACTATGGTTGTAACTACTCCCAATGCAAGTGAAATGTAATTCTCTAGATACAATCTTGGTTTTCCCGGAATAATAAGAATATCTCCGGCTTTAATTTTGTCAAGATTAAGTTTATGTTCCAGATTTTCATTCCACCAGAGATCATTGTAATTAAACTTATAAAGTTTCTGGCTTGAATCTTTTTCAACCCGGTATAAACGAATATCATCCAGGTTTGAATCATCAGAAATTCCACCTGCGTATGAAATAAGATCATTTATATCACTACCGATAGGGATAACATATCTACCGGGGTATTTTACATAGCCCCAGACTGATACTTTGATATTTAATCCGCTTGGATCTGAATAATCAAATAAAGCACCCTGGCTATTAAATCTTTGATTTTGATTTAAACCAAGCTGGTAATTTTCTTCCTGCGAAAAAATGGGAACTGAAAATATAAAAAGTAGCAGTATTAGAATATATTTCATTGACCACTCTTGAATTAAAAATGTGTGGTTGAAATTTATGAAATATTTATTGTTCATCAAATTAACATCAAATCAAAATAATTGACTTCCTAAAATAATATTCAACTGCATGTTATTACAATTCTGAAAATCAAAAATTTTTGATGTGGATTTAATTACAGCTTTTAATATTTTAGCACTCCCGTTAACCTGACTTCTTCTATTTCTTTTTAGTTTTGTAAACATTTTTTAATTAGTTGTAATTCTTCTGGTATTAAATGTAATTATGACTGATTCAAATGGAATCTTATCTAATTATATGGAATAAATAAGCAGTTTTCTTATGATAATTTTTGATATTGCCGGTATAAAGATTGAAGTTAATTAATGATTTTTTAAACCATTTTTTTAAAGATTAAAATGAATAAGCAAATATTAACATTTATATTACTATTAATTTTATTAGTAATGCCCCAGGTTGTTCAGGCACAGGAAGATGAAGAACCAATTTTATACTACCAGATGGAACCGCTTGATGACAGTTTGTTTATCCACATACAGGAACAACTTTTTATTGATCCGCCGGACCCAAAAGCAGAAATTGTAGTTGACCTGCGTGATGCAAATAACCAGACAATTTCCGTTAAAGGAACTTTGTATCCATTTCTCGCATTAAAACCTGAAACCAGAGCCCTGGTTATTACTTATCCATTTAAACTGAATCTTGAAGAAACCGTAAATTTCTCAAGTGTATTTACACGCGTAATTAATAAGTTAAGATTCGATAAAATTCTAAATCCACCAAGTGTATTCCAGATATCACCCGGACTGAGTTACATAAATCCATATCTGCAGCTTATGGGCGGCGAAAGATTTGGTATTTCACTTAAGCGTGATGTGGGGGTCTCATTCGGAATGGGAACACCTTATTCAGGTGCTCTTGAAACTAACTTTTTCGAAGTGAATTTTCATATACTTGGAGCTCATGGCGGTATCTTTTCTGCAGCTGATGTTTTTACACAACAAAAAAGTTCACAGAACCATAACAATCTTTTTGTAACATCCGGTTACCAGTTTAGTTATATAATTCCATTTGGAAATTTCTTTGAAATCGGCTACCTCAGTGTTTCGGATACATTCACTACCTCGCAGATTTTAAGATATACTGAACAGACAGTAAATAAAGATAACATTGTCCGCAATCCGGATGGGAGCATTAAATATCAGCCCTACCTTCTTAAAGGTTCTTTTATAAACTGGGAACTTCGATACCCTGTTAAAATACTTGCCGCAACACGAGGCAAAGTTTATGTAGCCAGATTTCTTGATGAGACACACGTTGGTTTTATGGGTAGGGAAATGTCTTTGGCAGGAAGTGTTTTTGATTTAAGGATTGATGCAATGGTAGCTTCTCCGGTTCGTCAGCCGCAATTAGTTTTTGATCTGGAAGTTCAGAAAATATTCGACTACTGGGCATTCTCCACTATTGCAGTTGGACCCAGTTTGATAATGACAAACCTTAAAAGCGGAAGCTTTGGTTTTAGCTCATTGTATTTTAATATCAGGATAAAAGTAGGTTCGGTTTTATAACAAGGATATTTTTAGCGGTTTTATCATGTTATAAAAACTGTTAATTTTTCCGTGCTTAAGTTTATTCACTTTCACGGATAATTGTCTGTACCCGGCTTCAACTTCAAAATTGTTTGAATTAAAAAAGTTCCTGCTTTTAGGGCTTGCTGTATTTTCTTCAAAGATTGCACTTCTTTTTATCGCATACTTTTTTGATGCTGATACATATAACATTTTTAACCAGGCTTATTATACTTCTTCCCTTCTTATTCTTTTCGGTGCACTTGGATTTAACATTGCGGTAACACGAATTAAAATCAAACACGGATTAATTTATCTTTCAGTATTTGTAAATTTGATTCTTACATACCTTTTCCTCTATTTCATTTCTGAAGCATTTACAGATCCGGCATATATTGCTTCCGTTTTTATTTACAGCTTTTTTAGCGTTCTTGGTGGTATTTTTACTTTCCAGCTTTTATTTGAAGGGAAATACAATGATTACGTTTATTTGACTCTCATATATTCAGTGCTGCATCTTGCAATTATTCCGGTTGTTCTTTTCCTTAAAGTGAATGTTGTTTTTACTTTGCCGTTTGTAACTGCTTTATGGTTTTTTATTGGTTACCCAAAATTTATACGACAGTCCGGAGAGGGTAATTTAGTTTGGAAGGAATTCTATAAGATCGGTTTATCTGCTTTTATAATTAACTCTGCTGTTTCACTTGCTCTATCTTTAGATAAATATTATGTGAATTCATTTTTTGAGTTATCACTTGCTAACTCCTATACTTTCTCCTGGGCTTTAACCGCACCCGTATTTTATATCGGATCGATTATTGAAAGATATCTTTATTCCGGAAAGTATGAAATAAAATTTAGCTTATTCAGAAAAGGATTCGGTCTATCGGTTATTTTTATTCCGATTTATGCAGGTGCCTTAATTTGTTTTGTTTATTTCTTCCCGCAGTTTCTTCCAGCATCGGTTGATGTAAATCATGTACGGGAAATCACTACAATGATGATAACCGGTTATTCAATTTACAGCCTTATTCATTTTACAGTAAACGCCTATCTCTTCAAGCTGATGCATACCTCAGTACAAAAAGAAGTTTCTGTTTATTATACAATAATTCTGCTGTTGTTTATCGGTTATTTTTATTTTGTTTTCCAGGATATGATTTTACTGAATTATAAAACGCTTCTTATTTCAATATGGACTTACATATTTCTTCTTTTAACAGCAAAAATAGTTTTGTTGGTCAAAAGAAAAAAAGAAACAGTTTATACAGAAACAGTTAGTTAAATAAAGATTTAAAATAATTAAGCGGATGATCGCTCATCCGCTTCTTATACAGCAACAGGGTCCTATCTCTTTTAAGTCCCTACTGCATAACATTCTGATATGTCGATGCAGTCATCTTAACTCTTACAGGCTCTTCTTTAAGATGATGATTAGTATAAACACCGCCAAGCAGTTCAAAACAATCCGGAAGAGTTTCTGTTGTAATATTAAGAGCCATAAATTCATCTTTGTCAACAGAGATTGAAAGTACCGGAATGCTGTTATTCCTTCCTGTAACCCTGTCTATCCTCTTAACAACACCGCGGAAATTGACTTCTTCAATAGCTTCAGCCGAATCCAGACTCAGAATCTCATAAATAATTTTAATCGCAACGTTTTTCAAAACTTTAGCATATCTTGCTTCGAGCTCTGAGTCTGAATATTCGACTTCAATGAACTGTTCACCATCTGCATCATATGTAATTTCTTTAACTTTTAGAAGATCATCTTTTTTCGGAAGATTATATTCTATGAACAAGAACTTTTTCTCTGGTACATACCGTAATGCAGGTTTGCGGTCTTTCTTCATACCCTTAAAATCAGATCTGTTTATTATCAATTCACAAAACTTTTCAACTGATTCGGAATTAAGCTTTTCATAACCTCTTGAATGCTTGTTAACATCATCAACAATTTTATTTCGCAGAGACTCCCATTCCTTAAACTTTTTATTATTTACACCATTTTCCTTTTCTTTCATCTGCTGATATTCTTCATACCTTACGCGGTTTCTTGCTTCAACTCTGTCCTTCTGTTTCTGCCACTTACGATAATCCTGCTCAAATTCCTTTTTAAGTTCGTCAACAGCTTTCTGTTTTCTGAAAGGAATCAACTGGTCTTTAACATTAAACTTATACTGGTAATAGCTGTCTTCAATATTTGGTTCGGGAGGAAACTTTTCATAAACAGGTTCAGATAAAGAAAATCCGCTTACAGGCTCCGGATTTGTTTCATCAAATTCATTAAGTAGTGTATCCCAGTTTACACTAAGCTTATTCTCTGTGGTTAATTCAAAAAGGTCCGTTTCTTTACTTTGCTGATCTTTTAGATCCCGTGTAACATAATCAGCAAGTTCTTTACCAACGTTGGTCTTTAGCTTTTTCTTTTCATAATAATAACCCAGGAACCCTCTTGTCTTAAGATCGATTGCCCTGTTAAGCAGCGAATTTATATCTTCCCCTTGCAGCATTTCGATGAACTGTCCATCATCGGCTCTTACTTCAACTGAATATTGCATAGCTTAATTCCGCATAAGTTTATATTAATTTATTTGAATTAAAAAGCAGGATCATTTACTGATCACAGCTTCAGGAATAATATTGAGTCGAAGATTCTACTGAAATTTTAGGAAAGATATCATCGACTCACCACAACTCGGCTATATTATATTCAAATTGAATGCCCTTTGTGAATTCCTCATTCTTTGAACAAAATAGAAAGGTAAGATTTTTTAGCAGACGACAATGACAGTTTTAGCCGACAAATCTGATTAATTAATAAGTTGATTTTATTTTAGATGACTTGATTAACAGTAAATATAATAAAGAGTTATAAGGATGATTAAAAGTAATAATGTGTAAGTATTGCTGTTTACTTTAAGCGATGAGAAGTAAGCACCAATAAGTGATGAGTGATCAGTGAAAAGTGATTAGTAATGCGTGAACAGTATGTGTAGTGTCATCCTGAATGAAATGCTTGCCTCGTCTATGACGGGAAGGATCTTTCACTGAGCGCAAGATTCTTCGCTTCGCTCAGAATGACAGGACACAAACAATCGTAATGTCATCCTGATCCCGCCGATGGCGGGAGAAGGATCTTTCTCTAAGGGATGAAGATTTCTCACTTCGTTTGAAATGACAAACGTAGTGTAATCCTGAATGCAATGCTTGCTTCGTCTATGACGGGAGGAATCTTTCACTGAGAGCAAGATTCTTCGCTTCGCTCAGAATGACAAGACTCTTACAAGCGTGGTGTCATCCTGAACCTGCCCGGGCGGGAGAAGGATCTTTCTCTGTGGGTCTTAGATTTCTCACTTCATTCGAAATGACAATTTTAGTGTCATCCCGAATCAGTCTGTCCTGAGTGAAGCGTTAAAAAAGAAAATCTGCTAGTTCCGGTGGAACGGAGTTCCAACGAATTTGACCCCGTCCTTGCGGGGGAGTTATTTTCATTTAACGCAACGGAAAATGAAATTCAGAAGTTTATTTGCAGCTTGCCCGCCGTAATCTGAAAGATGAAGGCGGGAGTTGTTTCTTTTGCAACTTTTCTGGAGTTTACCCCGCACCTTTATGCAGGGTCAAGAAAAGTTAAAGAAATTACCTCTGAAATTATTAAGTGTTTTCACTAACTTTCCTGATAATATTACAAATCATTAATTACATTTTTGAAAATAGAAAAGCTGATCCACTATTCTATTCCGTTATATATTATCGCGGTAATAGCAAGAGGTGTTGAGGAAGTTTCATTCCTTTATTATGCTGTACCGGTTTTGTGTCTGGCGTATATAATTTATTACCTGGTTTCTGTTCGAAATGAATCCCGTAGTGTCATCCCGAATCAGCCTGTCCTGAGTGAAGCCTGCACTGAGCAATCCCGAAGTGTCGAAGGAAGGAATCTTTCACTAAGCGCAAGATTCTTCACCCGCCTGAATCGGGTTCTGAATGACAGAGCAAAGATTGTTATCATTTTAATCTTACTTTCCGGTATCTGGTTTTTAATAACTGCTCTGTGGTCGCCTTATAAGGAAAGAACAATTGAACGTTCGCTTTACTTTTTGCTTATTGCATTAGGATCTGTCTGTGCGGGTTTGCTAAGCACAAGATTAAAGAATAAAGTAAAAAGTAAAAAGGAAGAAACTCAAAAACCTTCTGACTTCTTACCTTTCCCCTTCCTTCCTGCAAACATTATCGTAGTCAGCCTTTGCCTCTTTTCATTAATCACAGGAATACCATCTGATAGCTGGACAATGGGACGCGGGTATGGCTTTGGTGGATTCTTTGGTCATCAGAATCTTTTAGCAAGTGTGTTATTGTTTACCATGCCAGGGGTTTTCGCTGCGCTCAAAGTAGTGATCAGTGATCAGAAATCAGTGATAAGTAAAAAATTAAATATAAAACACTTACAGCTTACTGCTTATAGCTTAAAACTTATTGCTTACTGCTTACTGCTTACTGCAAACTTGCTTTTCCTTACCCTAACCTATTCCCGTTCTGCAATATTAGCACTGATTGTTGGAGTCGTTTTATACCTGATCCTTCTTAAAAAATGGAAAACACTCTCGTTCAGTTTTTTAGTTGTCTTTATATTGTCTTTAGTTATTTACATTGTACCCCCATTAAAATCCGAAGCAAATAAAATTCTTAAAAAAGATTTTAACGAGATCTATTCATCAAGACTGCTATTATGGGAACCTTCATTTAATGCTGCCTTAAAAGGAGGAATTACCGGATTAGGTTATGGAGTCAGCGATCCGGATTTTATCTTCCCGGAAAACGCTACCGGCTCGCATTATCAAGGAGAAGTATATGAAAGAGAAAAAGGTAACAGCGTACTGGCTCTGATTGAAGAAACAGGGTTGATCGGGCTGGTTTTATTTTTCCTTCCGATAATTTATTTACTGATTATTAGAATACGTGGTGTCATCCTGAACAAAGTGAGGGAACTTTCACCAAAGGAAGAGACTTCACAGCTTTACCCCGTGAAATCATTTTCTATTTCACAGGGGTTACTTCTAACTTCTAGCTTCTCACTTCTCACTGCTTCCCTGATTGCGTTTATTACCCACTCCCAGTTCGAAGCTTGGATGGTTGGCGTTGGATCTGTGCAGCTGCCGTTGTTTTTTGTTTATATAGGATTGATCTTCCGACAAACCTTAGTGTCATCCTGAATGCAATGCTTGCCTCGTCTATGACGGGAAGGATCTTTCACTAAGCGCAAGATTTCTCTCTTCCGTTCGAAATGACAAACGTAATGTCATCCTGAACAACGAGAAGGATCTTTCACTGAGGGATGAAGATTTCTCTCCCGCTAAGCGGGATCGAAATGACAAACGTAGTGTCATCCTGAACAACGAGAAGGATCTTTCACTGAGGAAAGAGACTTCACTGCTTTACCACGTGAAATCACTTTTTATTTCACCGGGGTCACTCATCACTGTTTACTGATTACTATTTACTAATTACTCTTAACTGACCTTTTGCGCTGTATCCTCTTAATTGGTAAATTTGTTCATATAAAAAAGCATAAAGCTTGTTATGTTAAAAAGTCAATCATCTAAAATAATTTCAAAATTACTAATGCAGAAGGAAGAGATAGTTTTTGTTTATCTCTTTGGTTCTTCAGTATCTGGAAAAAAACGGTACGGAAGTGACCTCGACGTAGCGATTTATTTTAGTATTACACCGGATTTAATGTCAATTGGCGAACTGGTTCTTAAGCTTGAAGAAGAAACTGAACAGAAAATTGACCTGGTAAAACTAAATAACCTCGACAAAACTAATCCGGCACTGGCTTATTCTGTGCTCAGCAGCGGCATTTTAATATTTAATAAAGATGAGAGCTTATTTAAAAAGTATAAAAGATCAGTTATTCTTAACTACCTGGACTTTGATTACACAAAAAAGCTGCTCGATAAAGCATTTAGTAAAAGGTTATCAACTAATAATTTTGCCGTATTTGATAAATGATTGACGAATAGCTAAAGAGGCTTGAAGAGAACCTTAGAGAGCTTCATAATTTTAAGAAAAATTACTCACTCAGGGATGTTAAAAATAACAAGACTAGTGAATGGAGCCTGAGATAGGGTCTGCTGGAATCAATTCAAATTATTATTGATATTGCCTGCAGCTTTGTCTCTGAAAAGAATCTGGGAATGCCTAAAAACTATTCCGATTGTGTTACACTTCTGGTAAATAATAAATATTTAAATGAAAATATTGGAGACAGGTTAAGCAAAATGGTGGGATTAAGAAATTTGCTTGTGCACGAATATGGAATAATTGACGTTGAAAAACTATATGAATATTTAGAGCATCTTAATGATATTCGCGACTTTGTGAATGCAATTAGTGATCAGTGATCAGTAAAGAGTAAGGAGTAATTAGTGAATAAGGAAGTTGTGAAGAAAGACGGAAGTAATGAAAAGATGAAGTTAAGAAGTTTGGAAATAAGGAAGATGTGAAGTTTTGTATAGGAAACTAATCTTCTGATCTTCTTAGTTTCAAATCTTCTTTACCACGTGAAATCTCTTTTTATTTCACCGGGGTTACTTCTAGCTTCTAACTACTTACTACCCCCTGCTCACTCATCACTGTTTACTGTTTACTATTTACTATAATCTAAAACCCAACTTGCTCTTGATCCTGCTCTTGCTCTTCACATCTTCCATCAAACATCAATCCTATGCCTTAAGCATTTAGCTTTCCCCTACAGATTACTATTTACTTTATTCTTTTTCCTTTTAACTTTTTACTTGAGTTTTACTTTATCCTTTCTACTTTATAATTTATCATTTAAAAAAAACCTCCCCCACCTTTGCAGATGAGGGAGTAACAACTTAAGATGTGAAGGTTGTTGAATAATGAGCCGGCAGCGAATCACTACCTATGGTAACCAGGGAAAAGAAACCAATTGAATTCTGATAACCAAGAGCTAATTGCTGCATCGATGAGGTAGGGGTTATCGAAAAGTTAAGAGCTGTATCAAGATCCAGAGGAAGACTGGAAGAACTCAGATACATTAATGAGTATGGTTCAATATCTTCACTTAGCGGATTGCTGTAAAATATTACAGCGGTGAGCAGACATTCCAATTCCGAGGTGGAATCGATATTGTTATTATGCCCTACCGGATCTATATCAACTGTAATTGAAGAAGGTGTTATATTAACAGCAGGAGCCGTTACACCGAATCCATATTCCGGTACAATGACTGCTGAAGTTGTGACTAAATCCATCTGAACATACTTATAGTTTTTCCTGAATACGTAATTAAATGCACTTAATCCTTCAGGTGTTTCCTGTTTCCAGAAATCCTTTAATGGATCTAGTGAATAAACAGCCTGTGAAAATTTGGCTGTTGCTGCAAAACGTGCTCTTCTGGCAACTGACGCATCATCAGTTCCCGGTATAAATGATTCAGGGTTTAACCCCACTATGTTCTTACCGTTACGCTGGCGGAATTGTATATCGCCTACCTTTCCACTTACTCTTCCGAGTACCTGCTTTGTTAAACGTGCCATTTTAACTATTCCTTTTTAAATAAATAAAAAATAATTTGATTATAAACCTATGCTTTTCCGTTAAGAATCTAACCGGGGGGAGCACGGGGAATGATTGACTGAAAGATTATATTCTGATTGCCGGGAGCATGGACTAACAATGCTTTATAGGCTTGTAATTTTCTTAAATATGTGAGTAAGAAAACGGGAATCGCAATAAGCCAATTTAAGCGAAAGGTAAAGCCAATGTTAAGTTGAAAAAAAGAATGAAATTTTTTATTTCTGTTCAAAATTTTTAAGCTGAAATTGTTATGATAAAGTTTTTATTTTGTTCCTATCCATCATTACCTGGTTAACCGGCTGTTTTACTATAAAAATATTTTTTAACTGTTTTCGTAAAACGGGCTAATAAAGAGTAAAGTAAGTAGTGAATAAATTTTATGGAGAAGAGAATGTCCATAACGGCTGCCAAAACTAAAAAACTAAATGTTGAGAGCGTGACAGAAATACTGAGTGATGAAAGAGAGGATATCGCCTCACCCGAAGAAGCAACTGCAGAGCTTGAAAAGGTGATGAAAGAAAATCCTGACTGCTTTCTTAAGCTGGTACATTATGCACATAAAAAAATCAGATATTTTTATAAGGGTGGAAACATAGCCGGTTATACCGGTATGGATATAGTACAAATCACTCTTGAAAAAATCATAAAAGGGATTAGAAAATGGAACAGGAAAAAGATCCCTGATTTCACCAGTTTCCTATTCGTTGCAACATTCAGTGTTGTAAGGGCAGCACATAAAAAGGAGAGTAAATTTATTACACTCGATCTTTATGATGGTGAAGGAAAACTTGATGAAAACCGTTTCCCTGAATTTATTAAAGAATGTTATTCTGAAGATTTCAGGGATAAAATATTCAGGAAAGATTTTGAATCTCTTTTAGCCAACCTTCAAAAGGACTTAGAAGAAGATGTAAATGCATATTTCGTGTTTGAAGAAATTTTGGAAGGTAATGACTCGAATATAGCGATTTCTTCAAAGCTTGGAATTGATGTTAAGGAAGTGGTAAACGCCAAAAGAAGAATCAAATACAAAGCAAACAACTTAATAGAACAACAATTACATTAATTAAAAGGGCTGTAGGGCAAGGAGGATGAATGAATGCCAAGAAGCTGGCTAATTTCATTTATTTTATTTCAGATTCGTTTGAAGGAGATCTGGACCAGGTAAAAAAAGAGTTAAGGGAAGTGGAAATTGAACCGGATGATATTCCGGAAATAATTTCTGAAACAATCCGCAAAAACAGAGCGGAATATAAAATTGAAAGGGGCAGGCTGTTAAAGGAAAAAGCTGCAAAGTTATTAAAGGATTGGAAGAATAAATCCGAATTAAAAAGCATCAGCCATTACCCTGCTCTTGCCTTCAGGAATGCTGAAGGTTTGGATCAGAAGGATATTAATGAAATAGCTAAAGACAATAAGCTAATGGAAGAATTATTCGGTGGCGATAATTAGCAGCATATATTTATAAAGTTTGTGGAGATAATTACCGACATCAAATAAATTCAAATCCATCTGCAACGACCTAAAATATTTTATGTTTGTCCGGCTTTGGCGGATCAGGAAGAAAGTAAAATAACCTAATTTATTCGCCTTATTTATTTCAATTTGATTTATAAATGATCTTTAAGTATGAATTTAATATTACCTCAGACACCTGAAGAGCGTGCAAAAAGCTTAATCGAAGAATATGGAATTCTAAACCCGGGTAAGCTTGACCTGGAGGAATTATCTTTTGCTGAAAATCTGGTAGTTAAAGAAACCGGATCAGATAATTTTATGGGGATGATTAACTACAGAAATAATTTCGGAATAATTTCTATAAGCAGCAGGATAACCGAGCCCGGTGCTAAACGATTTACTCTTGCTCACGAATTGGGACACTTCTTTAACGAAAAAGATTTTAATAAAAACAGCCTGCATAACTGCAACGCACCGGATATTCACTTCTTCAAAACAAAAAAGCAGCTGGAGAATGAAGCTAACAAATTTGCCGGCGAACTTCTTCTATATAAACCCTGGTTCGGTGAATATATTAATAAAAGAAAAATAAATATGGAGCTTATTAAAGATATCTCCGGTTATTTTGATGTTTCTCTTACCTCTGCAGCAATACGATATGCAAGCATTGGTAAATATCCTGCCGCTGTTATACTAAGCAGTAACGGAAAGGTAAAATGGAGCTGCATTAATGAATACTTCCCTTTTAAGTGGATACCGAATGGTTATAAAGTGCGTGAAGAGTCTGCTGCTTATGATTATTTTGCCGGTAATGAAGTGCAGACGTGTGAAGACCTTATGCCTGCACACGTTTGGTTTTCCGATGACCGGAAAGTTGATAAAAGCACCTACCTCTATGAACAAAACTTTGTTATGAACAATTATAAATCTGTTCTTACACTTCTATGGGAAAGCGAACGGTGAGCGGAGCGGTTAGTGAACGGTGAGCAGTAAGTAGTGATCAGTGATGAGTGAGTAGTAATTAGTGAATAAGGAAGTTGTGAAGAAAGACGGAAGTAATGAAAAGATGAAGTTAAGCAGTTTGGAAATAAGGAAGATGTGAAGTTTTGTATAGGAAACTAATCTTCTGATCTTCTTAGTTTCATATCTTCTTTACCACGTGAAATCTCTTTCTATTTCACAGGGGTTACTTCTAACTTCTAGCTTCTAACTACCTCCTACTTACTCATCACTATTTACTAATTACTCTTAACTGACCTTTGCGCTGTATCCTCTTAATTGGTAATTTTAAACGATTAATTATTACTGAAATAAACTTTTAATGATTTATACCATAAGAAAGGATACTAAAAAGAGTTTTCTTGATAAACTGCTTATTTTGCTTGCCGATCTTAATTATAAAATCAAGAATGGATTTTTAAGACAATTACAAAACCTTTTATTTAATAACAAAAATATCCTGGAAAGAAGAAAAATACTCATCTTTCGTACCGGTTCAATGGGTGACAGCATCTGTGCCCTGCCTGCAATTTTTTCAATAAGAAAGAATTTCCCTGAGGCGAAAATTGATATTCTTACTAATGCGGGAGCAGAAAATCTTGTTTCACTTGGTGGATTAATAGATAAATCCCTTGTCAATGAAATTATTGACTACAGGATACTTAACAAGAAAAACCTTTATAGCGATCTGAATAAAAGAAATTATGATTTATTTATTGAAATTCCTCAAAATTATACAACTCTTTGGAGAGAGTTAAGAAATATTTTTATTGCAAAAACCTTAGGTGCCAAATCCGGGTTTGGCTGGGAAATAGGAGCTAACAGGTTTCTTGCTTCAGTGCAGGAAAAATATTTTAAGTTTATAAGTGAAAGAGATAGATATCTCAACTTAATTGAACAGGCAGGACTTAAAAATTACGGCTTGCACTTCCCTCTTGGAATGACAAAAGAGATTAAGAGTAAGATTGAAGGAAGGATAAAGGCTTGTCCTGAGCTTGTCGAAGGAACTAATAATGTGGGAATGGTGGTTGGAGCAAAGAGACCACAAAACCGATGGCCGATTGAATATTTTAAAGAGGTTGCAGATTATTTATTGAAACAGAACAAAAACATTTTACTTTTTGGCGGACCTGAGGATTTTGAACTTGCAGAGCAAATTAAAGGAGATAATGTTTTTAACTATTGCGGTAAGCTTACACCGATTGAAACTGCCGAAATGATGAAACATTGCAGACTTGTTATTTCTAATGATACAGGACCAATGCATTTAGCGTATGCAGTAGATACCTCTTTAATTGCAATTTTTAGCGGAAGAGATTATGCAAATAAATGGTTCCCGCCTGAAAAATGCAATATAGCAATCGCAAGAAATTATTTGAAAAAATGTTTGAATTGTTTTGATACGCCTTGCGATAATAGCTGTTTAAGAAGTATTAAACCCAAATATTTTATTGATAAAATTCCACCTGATTATTCATATGAATTTAAAAAATAAATTAATAGGTTTTATTGAAATTTTAAAGTTCGATAACTGGCTTTCGATTATTTTTCAGACATTATTCAAACCGTGGAGTAAACTATTTGTATATAAACTGAAAAAGAAAGAGTATTTATTAAATAAAACTTCTGGTGATATACCTGGATTCAGAGCTATTATTTCAAGTAATGAGTATAAGCCCTTTCTAAACCTGTTTAAAAATTTTAAGCAGATTACTTTACTAGACTTAGGAGCAAATGTTGGAGGATTTCCTGTTTTATTAGATTCAATGAATATTAAAATTAAAAAATTGGTAGCAGTCGAATACAATCCAAATACATTTTACCGCTTAGGGATAAATATTTCTAGCAATTTTAATTATGAATATTATTTACTTAATAAGGCTGTTGTTGGTTATGATAGAAACATATCTAAAAATATAACAATGGGAGGTACTGGAGATAGTATTTATGATAATACTAAAACCAATAGTAGTGTTAATAAAATTATACCAGGGATTACATTCGATCAAATTTATAATGCGTACTTTGATCATAGCGAGATAATAGATTTGGTAAAGATTGATATTGAGGGTACTGAATATGAAATTTTTGAAAATAAAAATTATATACAATTACAGAATTGTAAATTTTTATTGATAGAGTTACACAGCTTAGCTAATAAATCTATGAACTTTATAATTTCTAAGTTAATAGAATTAGATTTTGAAATGATCACACCCAATATTTCGAAGAATAAGAATGTTTTTTTCTTTAGAAACTTGAAATTTATTGGGGAAGATAATTTGTAGGACAAGGAAGGAATAAATAAATAATTGTGACAGGTAATAAAAAAAATATAATTTTTCTCTTGAGCCATCCAATACAGTATTTCTCACCGTTATTTCAGAAAATGGCAAAAGTACCCGAAATTAATTTGTTAGTTATATATTGCTCAGATGAAAATGTAAAGGGACATTTTGATAGAGAATTTGGTGTTCCAGTTAAATGGGATATTCCTCTACTTGAAGGATACAGCTATCAATTTTTAAAAAATAATTCCTGGAAACCATCTGCAGCAAAGGGATTTTTTGGGCTAATAAATTTCCAAATCTTTAAAGTTTTAAAAAATGAAAAAAACAGTTTTTTGGTTATCCATGGTTGGGCTTTTGCTACAAATTTTTTAGCTGTTATTGCCGGTAAATTAACTGGTGTCAAACTTTGCCTTCGTTCCGAGAATCCACTTAACCAGGAATTGTTAAAACGTAAGTGGGTATTATTCTTAAGAAAGATATTCTTTACATATATATGGTTCAAGTTATTTGATTACTTTTTTTATATAGGCACCCAGAATAAAAAATTGTATAAATATTATGGAGTACCTGATAAAAAATTAATTTTTACTCCTTATGCTGTAGATAATGAAAGATTTAAAAAAGAATATGAAAAGTATAAGGATAGAAAATCTGAATTAATAAAAGAACTGGGATTACCCTCAGATAAAAAAATAATTCTTACTTCAGGGAAGTATATATACAAAAAACGCCCTATGGATCTCTTAAAAGCATATAATTTGTTAAATGATGAAAACACTGCACTTGTTTTCCTGGGTGAAGGTGAATTAAGAATCGAAATGGAAGATTATATAAGACAAAATAATCTTAAAGATGTTTATCTTACCGGTTTTAAAAACCAAACTGAAGTCGGAAAATACTTTGCCTGTGCTGATATTTTTGTGCTTCCTTCCGGGCTGCACGAAACCTGGGGACTTGTTATGAATGAAGCTCTGAATTTTAACTTGCCTGTACTAGTTTCAGATATTGTTGGAAGCGCATACGATTTGACGGATAAAGAATCACGCTTTATTTGTGGGGATATTTTAGATATTAAGGATAAATTGAAAAAGAAATTATTGGAGAATATTGACTCTAATAGTTCTATATCTATTATAAATAATTTTTCGTTTGATCAAATTATTGAAAATATAAAAAAATTATAAAATCATATGAAAAGAATTTTAATTACCGGAGGATTTGGTTTCTTAGGAACTTCATTGACTGAAGAGTTAATTAAGCCTGTACAAAATCACGTACATGTTGTTGATAATATGTCAACGAGCCCTGTTATACTTGATGATTATCTGCAAGTAATCGGTCATCCCGAAAACCTAACTTATAACATATGTACAATAGAGGAGTATTTCAAAAAAACAAGTATCCCTGTTTACGACGAAATTTATCATTTGGCCTCTCCAGTTGGCCCAGCCGGTGTTCTAAAACACGCAGGCAACATGGTGAGAGATGTTGTGCGTGATAATTATACTCTTATGGACTATTGTGTAAAATATAAATGCAAGTTACTGGATGTTTCAACAAGTGAAGTTTATGGAGGTGGAGTTGAAGGTTATTGTTCAGAGGAAACAAGTAAAGTTGTTCCTCCAAAAACAACGATAAGACTTGAATATGCCATTGCGAAACTTGCTGCTGAGACAGCCTTAATTAATACCTGCACAGTAACTAAATTGAATGCTGTTATAGTAAGACCGTTCAATATTTCTGGCCCAAGACAGTCACCCCTTGGAGGCTTTGTACTACCTAGATTTATTCAATTGTCGGATGCTGGAAAACCAATTACAGTATTTGGGAAAGGAAATCAAATAAGAGCTTTCACTCACGTTAAGGACATGGTTGATGGAATAATCTTAGCAATGGAAAAGGGAAAGAATGGATTAGCATATAATCTTGGAAATGTTAAGAACAAAACTACTATTCTGGATTTAGCTCTAAGGGTTAAGAAGGTTATTAATAGTAAAAGTGAAATTGTTTTTGTTGATCCTAAATCTATTTATGGACACCTATACGAAGAGGCAAACGATAAATATCCTGATGCAACAAAAGCAGAGATCGAACTAGGATGGATTCCAAAATATTCAATTGATGAAACTATCAAAGATGCTTATGTAGAATACAAAAGACAATTAGATTCTGGTACTTTAAAACATTTTACAGAATAATATGCCTAAAGTAACAATTGGAATGCCAACCTATAATAGGGCTATGTCTTTAAATTCTGCAATTAACCAGGTATTAAACCAAAGTTATAGAGATTTTGAATTTATTATTTATAATGATGGTTCAACTGATGAAACAGTTGGTGTTATGAACTCATTCGATGATGATAGAATCATTAGAATTAATGAAAATAACAAAGGGATGCCTCATCCATTAAACACAATATTACGGATTGCTAGAGGTGAATACATAATTATACTGCATGATCACGATTTTTTTGATCGATTCTTATTAGAAAAATCTTTTAACGCGCTTAGTAAATATTCTAACGCTGGCTTTGTTCTTCAAGGATCTGGTTGGGTAGATGAAGATGGCATATCAAATTTCAAATCACACATACTAGACTTACCTGAATATGTCAATGGAAAAGGTTTTTTAAAATCATATCTTCTTAATGAAAAAGATTTTAGCAGTCCAATACATGCTTGCTGTTTAGTGAGAAAATCGGCTTACGAAAAAGTGGGTAAATATTATGATCCAAAATTTGGATGGTATACAGATAATGATTTATGGTTAAGATTATTGAGGTCTTACGATTTTGTCTATCTAAAAGAAGTATTATTCAAGTTCAGAGGACGTGAAATGAATCATATTTTACATCAAAAGGCGTGGGATATTAATAATTGGATCTATGACATTCATAAAACAAATATTGAAAGAAATTTTTCAGAAGATAGAGAATTATACGAAAAGGCAATTAAACTATTAGAAAAAAAAATATGTAAATCAAGTAAAAGAATTTTTTATCAATCCTTAATTAAAGGTAATGAACCATTCCTTAATCAATCAATTAATGAAATTAATAAATACTGCAGTGATGTAATCCTAAACTTTCTAAAATTATTATTAAATAAAAATACACTCTTAAGAAAATTATTTTTAAATATCGGACCTAAGTTGAACAAATATAGAAAATCAAATTACTAACTATTGATAATGCAAAGAAAAAGAATATTACTCCTAAATTTTCACACTGCCGATTATTTAAACGTAGCTATTTTGCACGGTCTAAAATCAATAAGTAATATTGAAGTAATTGATTTTCCAAAAAATGAAATTATTATTAAAGAGAATAAGGAATTATATAGGGATCAAATCAGAGGGAATGCATTTACGTTATTTTTCTTATTCGAAAATAAGAAAATTGATAGGTTCCACATAACTTTTGATAAGTTGAAGAATAATTATTTTGATATGATAATTTTCGGTGAT
The DNA here is from genome assembly GCA_963715745.1 of uncultured Ignavibacteriales bacterium. Lineage (GTDB taxonomy): Bacteria > Bacteroidota > Ignavibacteria > Ignavibacteriales > Ignavibacteriaceae > CAWGJF01. The sequence goes on along the minus strand of OY970271.1, from coordinate 2,186,954 downwards.
ATTAAAAATCACTTTGGTACTTATGTTGAATTATTTCCATATCTAAAAAAATATAATACTATTTTTCTTGATGGTTCAGATGCCCCTTCGATTTATCCATACTATGGTTTTTTTTGGAGAAGACCATATTACTGGACATTACCACGTGTTCATAATAGATTCTTGTATTTCAAAAGAGAATGGACACCTGAGACTCATTATTTCCGTGCATTTAAAATAATACCTAAAAAATTAGCAAAAATATTTTTTCCTCTTTATAAATTGAGAAAAATTTCATTTGCAATTCCAGAAAATAAAATAGTTAAGACTTTACCTGAAAAGAAAAAATTGTTTCCAAAACATATTGTTGATGAGGAATTTGCGTCAAAAGTCAAAGGAAGTTTTACTAAATATGTTTTCAAAGATGAGAAAGATTATTACAATGATTTAGCTGAATCAAAATTCGGTATAACTACAAAACGCAGTGGTTGGGATTGTTTAAGACATTATGAAATAGCTGCTAATGCTGCTGTAATTTGTTTCAAAGATTTGGATAAAAAACCTTCAACCTGTGCTCCACATGGTCTAATTCCTGGAAAAAATTGTATTAGTTATAAATCATACACCGATCTAATTACAATAATTAATTCATTAAGCGATGAAGATTATAAACAATTGCAAACCGAATGCTTACAATGGGTGAAAAATAAAACCACAATTAAACTAGCACAATATCTAATAAAAGAGTTAAGTGAAGAGAACAACAACACAACTTAATTCAACAATTGAAAAGAGAAGCCTTAATAGTCTTTTGGCCAATCTAATTCAATTTTCTCTTCAATTTGTGCAGGCCATTGTATTAGTACCTTTACTACTTAACAATTGGGGTGCAGATAAATATGGTGTGTGGATAGCTGTTTTTTCTTTTTTTACATTATTACAAACCTTTGATTCGGGTCATCAAAATTATATAGGAAATGAATTTAATAAACTTTTTCATCTTGATAAGCCAGAAGCCAAAAAAATATTAGCTTCAAGTATTAGGGCCTGCCTAGTTATTGGATTATTAGAATTATTAATTCTAATAATGATAATAATATTCAATTTTACCCCATCGTTTGTCGGGATTACTTCTGAAGCATCAAAGGAAATGGGAGTTGAATGGGGTTTAATTTCAATCATGCTTGTCTGGTTATTATCAGGAAATATAGGAGGAATATTAGTAAGAATGATTCTTCCTTTAGGTATGATGGCGCGATCAATTTATTTAGGTATAATTCTAAAAGCGATTCAAATTATTATATTAGTGATTGCTGGGCTTTTTAAATTTTCAATTTTTGAAGCCTGTTTTTATACTGCTTTAAGCTCATTAATTTATTCTTACTTGCTGTTTATTTATATAAGATATTTAATGCCTGAATTTTATCCGTGGTGGACCGGAGGTAATTGGCATACTGGATTTTCTAATTTAAAGAAATCAATTGTTCTTACGTACTCAAATTTGTTAGTACAATTTAGTAATAGTGGGATAGTCTTAATTATTACAAATTTTTTAAATGCTTCTTTTGTACCATTATTTACTACAATTAGGACACTAGGTAATACCGCTCTTCAAGGCACAGGCATGGTTATTACACCACTTTACCCCGAAATGATAAGATATTATGTTAAAAAGGAACCAGATAAATTATTGGATATGTTTGAAACCAACTGGGTTATTACAGGATTTATCGTTAATTGTATATTTATAATTTCACTATTATTCATAGAGCCTTTATACACCTGGTGGACTAAAGGTATCCTACATTTTGATCTCGCTTTGTATTCTATAATTGTAGCTTCTGTAATTTTAGCCAATTTTTCTAAAGGGTTCATTACATTTCTTACAGGGATAAACAGTTTAAGGGCAATTTCGATTATTAACACTACTAGATTTTTTATTACTGCCTTGTTGAGTATACTGTTAATTAATACTTTAGGATTATTCGCTTTAGGACTTGCACTTTTTTTCGGTGAAGTTATAGCTGCATTCTATAGTCATACTTTTGCAAACAAAAGTCTAAAGCAATTGAATTCTTCACTAAAATTAAATGTAATTATATTAAACATTATAGCAGTAATAATAACCATAGGAATTTTATTTATAAATTATTTTTTAAAAATGAGTTATTTCATTGTTGTTTTTACTGGCATTGGTTTGTTAATAATTATATACTCAAGGTTGTTTATTTTACTATCAAATGACGTTAAGAATAGATTTTATAATTTATTAACAATTAAATCATAATGAAAAATATATTAATCTGTCCGGTTACTAAAAAACAATTATTTATTTCAGACGACAATAAATTTTATCAAAGTAAAGATGGAAAAACTAGGTATCCTATAAAAAATGACATAGTCAGATTAATAGATAATAATGATGATTTTTACGAAGGAACTTATAAAAATACTGTTAAATATATTCCAAAAGATGAAAAATGGTTTTATATTCTACCTTTATGGGCAATTAGTAATGGTTTTTTGTGGTACGTACGTAAATACGTGCCAAAACATTCAAAGGTGATTGAATTAGGATGTGCAAGTGGTGTAAAATACTTTGGTAAAAGATATGATATGATCGGAATTGATATATCCTTTAGCTCACTATCCGGGATAGGAGATATTTATAATCAACTTATACAAGTGGATGTAACTGAGGCTATTCCATTATCAGATAATTCCACTGATGCAGTAATAAGTTCATATTTTTGGGAACACATAACACTTGAAGATAAACATAGAATACTCAAGGAGTGCTATAGAGTACTTAGGCCAGGTGGCAAACTTATTTTTCTATTTGATGTAAAAACAGATAATCCCCTAATCAAATTAATTAAATCCAAAAATCCTGATTTTTATAAACTGGCGTTCTTAGATCACGATGGTCACTTAGGTTATCATACACCTACTGAGAATAAAAAAATTTTTATTGAAAACTCTTTCAATATTGTTGTTTCTTTTGGAATGGAAAAAACATTTTTACAATCTCCATCTGTATATGGTAAGCTAGGGCAATTACCCTCAGTTAGTAAATATTTCTTTAGGATTATTTCTAATATATCAAACACTTTTTTAAAACCACATTTATTCTTATTAAGATTAGTTGATACTATTTTTAAGAATGTTTTACCCGATCGATGGTCAAGAATATTTCTTTTGGTCTTAACAAAAAAGTAAAATATTATTTTGATAAAAATTAAACTTGGAATTTAAGGGTTAATATGAATTTTAAAGCAAATACTAAATGCAAAGAGGTAATTTAACTGCATTATAAGATATTCAATATTATTAAGAATCTCCAAATACCTAGGGGAAAGACATTAATTATAAAATCATTAGTCAAAATAATTCCTAAGTTGAGATTTATTAAAATGAATCCTTTTGATATTGAAATCGAAATTGATTTACTTGATAATGCTGGGCTTGGGTTTTTTTTAAATAATGGAAGTATTGCAAATGAAAATGAAATTTTCGCATTTCTTAAAAAAATTGTAAAGCCCGAAGACGTTTTTTATGATGTCGGCTCAAATATTGGATTATATACATTATTTCTGTCTAATAAATGTAAAATATATTCTTTTGAACCGAACTATGATCTTGCATCCAGGTTAATTTATGCATTGCAAAATTTAAATAATGTAAAAATTTTTAATATTGCTTTATCTGATAATGATGGGGAAATTCTCTTCCATTTATTAAACGAAAATTCTAGTCTTTCAAGTTTAAGAAAAATTAATAAAAGTACAATAATAAAAGTTAAATCATTAAAAATAGATTCCGTTATTAGCCAATTCGATATATTGTATCCGACTATACTGAAGATTGATGTTGAAGGTTATGAGTATTTTGTCTTAAAAGGATTTTCGCGGTTAAATGATTTAAAACCATTAGTTATTTTCGAATGGAGTGAATCTTTTGGTAAAGAATTAAATATTTTGTTTAGTGATTTACTTTCTGTCTTTACGGATGATTGGAAAATTTTCAGATTCGAAACCACGGGTTTATTGAGAGAAAATGAAATTGTAAGACCGATGACTACAAATAACTTACTTGCAGTTCATAAGGATGACAAACGATACGATCTAATTTGTAATTTCGCATTAAATAGTGTATTCCAATGAGGATATTAATAATTGGTAAATTTTATACTGAAGGATTTGCGCAGCACATAAAAGAAACTTTTATTGAAATGGGCAATGATGTAATACCTTATGATTATGGAATAAGTTATGAACAATCAAAAAGTAAAAATCAGTACAGGATTAGACAGGTTAAAAGTGCTTTTTTTGATTTATACAAAAAATTGAATTTGTTTGAAGAGAATCAGTTAAAAAAATTGATTCGACTAATTAAAAAGTATAAACCTGAATTAATACTTTCCTGCCACGACATTATTACACCAAAACAATTATGTGAAATTAAAAGAATTACTAATGCACCAGTAGTGCTATGGTATCCTGATCATATTGGATTGTTCAAAAAATCTATGTTCCTAAATGCTGACTATGATTTTATGTTTTTTAAAGATTATTATATTGTCCAATTATTACAAAATGAATTAGGCAAAAAAAATGTTTTTTATTTACCGGAAGCATGTAATCCTAAATATCATTATCCTGTTAAGTTAACAGAATCTGATATTAAAAAATATTCCTGTGATCTAGTGACAGCCGGTAATTTACACTCAAGCCGAGTGGAGATTTTTAACCATTTAACCGATTACAATTGTAAAATTTGGGGCAATCCTGCTCCCTCTTGGTTGAATGTATCAAAAATTTCTAAAATGATACAGAATGAATTTGTTGCAAATGAAGAAAAGTCGAAAGCATTTAGAGCAGCAAAGATTGTAATTAATAATCTACAACCCGGGGAAATCTGGAGTACTAATGTTCGAACATTTGAAATTGCTGCTGCAGGAGGTTTTCAATTAGTGAATTATCGAAAGTGTATTGATGATTTATTCACCATTGATGAAGAAATTGTTTGTTTTAATAACATTGAAGAATTGAAAAGTAAGATTAATTATTATTTAAATGAACCTGAAAAGCGATTATTGATTTCAAAAAAAGCCAGTGAAAGAGCCTTAAAGGATCACACATATTTAATAAGATTAAATGATCTTTTAAAAATTATTTCAAATACAATAGCTATATATGATTATAATTGATATATGAGAGCACTCGAAATTTATATAATCATTATTCTAATATCACTGAGCTATTATTTTAAGGAGATTGGAAATGAAATTAAAGAGCCAGTTTTTACATTAATATTTTCTATTCTAATACTCGTTTATGTTTCATTCAAACTTTGGAATTTAAAAAAAACGGATCCCAAGTGGTATCTTCAGCCAATAGCAATATCCTCTATTTCAACTATTCTCTTGCAATATGTTTTTTCAAATATATTATATACTAATCCTGATTTTCTTAAAATAATGGAATCAGAAGTATTTGTTACAAATTCAGACGCATTCCATTGGATCAATTTCACATTAATTATTACATTCGGCGCAACAGTCGCAATGTGGTTTGCTTATGAGAGTAGAGCAAGTGAAAGATTAAGCAGCAAATTAAGTGGACTGTTTAAAATGCTTAAGTTTAAAAAGAATTTTAAGTATAAACCTTTAGTCATTTTAGTCCTTTTATTAGCTAGTGTTTTAAGTGTATATCTTCAATTAAACCTCGGAATCTTTGGTTGGAAAAAAAGTTCTGATGCGTACGAATTTGTATCAATATCTGGTTTATTAGATTTACTTCAACAATTATCTCTTTTTGCAGTTTTATTAATTTCACTGAATTATTATAGCGGAAAGACAAAAAAAAAATTAGCGCTAATTCTAGTAACAATTACTGCAATGATAATCGGGATTATGCATGTTTCTAAAGGTGCCTTTATTATGCCGCCTTTGTTAGTTCTTTTTGTTTCAATGTTTTATAAGGATAAAATTAGGCTTACAAAGGTAGGGATGATTTTAGTATTTATGATATTTTTAGCTTATCTACTAATTGAACCATTGAGATTAGCAATTAAGTTGGACAAAGCATATAATTCAAAAGACATTAATAGTTTGATTACTAATATGGAATACTCCCTCAAAGTTGGTGAACGTTCCCGAATAAGAGAAACATTCTTTGAAAAAGCATTGACGAGACAAAATATGCTAATAGAATCTGCTGTTGCAATTAGATATAAAGAAGTCGTGGGTTTAGGTGTAAATTCACCACCATTTTTGAATCATTTATTACTTGAACCTGTTTATGCATTCATCCCTCGGCTGTTATGGCCAACTAAACCGAGTATGCAAGAGTATACGTATTGGCATCAATTAGTAGCACATAAAACAAGTTTCCCCGTTTCACGCGGGATGGGTCCTATAGGTTATTTATATATGGCGGGAGGTACTTTACTAGTTATCTTTTTTTTCGGGATAATTGGTTTAATCCAAAAAATTATTTATCGTTTATTCTATTCTCGTAATGCAGGTAAATTTTTAATTTATTTAGTATTGGTTAGTAATTTTATTCCAATCCAAACTGCAGTCTATGCCCTTTCATATGATCTTATTAGAGATTTTATATTCACATATATTTTTCAATTGATATTTTTTGAAAAATAAATGAGAATATTACACATCTCACCATCTTATTATCCCGTATTAAAATATGGTGGTCCAATTCAATCAGTGCATTTATTGAATAAAAAGTTAAATAAACAAGGAACACACATTGATGTTTTAACTACAAATGCAGGACTGTCACAAGAGCAAAAAGAACAGATCCTTCGACAAGCTCAGGATGACAAGGAGAGGTGGAATTATGTGGATGGCGTTAGAGTTAAGTATTTAGATTACTGGGGGTACGAGCACTATAATTTCTCAATTCCAATATACAAAGAAATAAAAAAGATCATAAATAATTATGATCTCGTTCACATAACTGCTGTATGGAACTTTCCCGTTTTGGCTGGAAGTTATTTAGCGAAAAAGTTTAATAAGCCATATATCATCTCACCGAGGGGAACGATTTACAAGGAAACAATAGAATTAAGATCGACTTCCATAAAGAAATTATATTATAAATTGTTTGTAAAAAAATATTTGAATGAAGCTTCAGCAATTCATTTCACAACAGATGATGAAAAGGTAAAGGTTCAGGACTACCTGAAACTAAAGTCGGCTTCATTCGTTATTCCTAATGGAATTGATATTGGAGAAATTGATAAAGCATTAGTAGCTCATTCAGATATTATTAATAAATTTGATCTATATGGTAAAAGATATTTATTATTTCTTGGAAGAATACATTCCAAAAAAGGATTTGATTTATTAATACCTGCATTTGCTGAAGTTTGTAAAAATAATAGTGAATTAATGCTTGTAATTGCAGGGGACGACTCCGTTACTTACGCTAGTGAAGTTAGGAAGCTGGCAGAAGCTTGGAAGATAAGTGAGAAAATTATTTTTACAGGAGAAGTTGTCGGTAATGATAAATGGAATTTATTTAAAAATGCTTATATGTTTATACTTCCTTCTTACAGTGAAAATTTCGGGATGGCGGTGGTCGAAGCAATGGCTTGCAGATGCCCTGTAATAATTTCTGATAAAGTAGGGATCTACAAGGAAATAAAAGAAAATAATGCTGGAGTTATTACACTGACAAATATTGAAAGTGTTAAAGAAGGTATTAAAAGTTTAATGGCAGATGAAAATTTAAGAAATATAATATTACTAAATGGTAGAGTAATGGTAGAAAAGTATTATAATATTGATAGTGTTGCATTGCAAATGCTACATCAATATGAAAGAATAAAACTTAATTGATTTATTGAATATGGCTAACTACTTTGAATATGGTTTTAAGAGTACAGAAGCAAGTCATACTCATAATTACTTGGTTCCAAATATTTTAGAAATATTGAGTATAAATAATTCAAAAAGTATTTTAGACATTGGCTGCGGAAATGGCAGCATGGCAATAAATTTAATTGAGAAAGGATTTAATGTCTATGGAATTGATGCATCGGAGAAAGGAATAGGAATTGCAAAAAATTCTTTCCCGGACAGATTTTATTTGCATAATATTCAAGATATTGAATTGCCTTCAGAGCTATCTGAAAAATCTTTCGATACAATTATTTCTACAGAAGTAATTGAACACCTTTTTGATCCAAGAAGTTATATCAAGCTATGTAAAAACATTTTGATAAAAAATAAACAAGGAATTTTGATATTATCCACACCGTACCACGGGTTCCTTAAAAATATGGTTCTTTCAATATTAAATAAATGGGATAACCATTTAAATCCATTATGGGATGGTGGCCATATAAAATTTTGGTCAAAAAAAACTTTAACAAAACTTTTTGAAGAACTTGGATTTACCAATATTAATTTTTATGGGTGTGGCAGGATTCCCTTCCTGTGGAAGAGTATGATAATAACTGGTAAAATTAATTCAAATGAATAATAGAGAATTTTCATTTATAATACTTACATTCAATGAAGAGGAGCATCTCCCCCGCTTACTTCACTCGATTAAAAATCTAAATGCAGGCATTAATATATTAGATTCTGGCAGCACAGATAATACATTAAAAATAGCCAGAGAATACAAAGCTGTGATATTACATAACAATTTTGAAAATCATCCTAAGCAATGGGATTTTGCTTTGAAGAATTTTGAAATTAAAACTCCGTGGATAATCGGATTGGATGCAGACCAGATCGTATTGCCTGAATTATACATGAAATTAAAACAATTCAGTAATAAAGATTTTCCAAAAGATATAAACGGAATATATTTTAACAGGAAAAATTATTTCAAAGGCAGGTGGCTGAAACACGGAGGATATTTTCCGAAGTATCTTCTTAAAATGTTCAGGACAGGTATTGGTCATTCTGATCTGAATGAAAATATGGATCATAGGTTTTTAGTGCCGGGTAAAACAATCATCTGGAAGGATGGGTATATAAAAGAGGAAAATCTTAAAGAAAATGAGATCAGCTTCTGGATAGCAAAACATAATCGCTACAGCGATCTTGTAGCGCAGGAGGAAATTGAAAGAAGAAATAAAATTAGATCCCAGTCAATAAAACCAAAACTATTCGGGTCCCCGGATGAAAGAATAGCATTTTTGAAAAAAATATGGTGGGCTTTACCATTATTTATAAGACCTTTCCTTTATTTCTTTTACCGCTTCATCATCAGGTTTGGCATTCTGGATGGAAAAGAAGGATGGATTTTCCACTACTTGCAGGGTTTCTGGTTTCGATTTGTTGTGGATATAAAAATCTGGGAAATGAATAAACGAAATATCTAATTGCTTAAATAAATTGATATATGTTTCAATTCTATGATGACGAGCTTCAGAATTTAATTTTAATAACCGGCAAAAATTTTAGGCAGATCATAGATTACACTTCTACTTATGACTTTCACCCCCCTCTACAATATATATTAAATAAAATCTCTTTAGATATTTTTGGTTTAAATGAATTCTGGCTTTCTTTCCCTTCAATTCTGTTCCTTTTGATATCAATTGTAATTTGCGGGTTACTGGTATACAAGATTACAGGCTCTGTTTTACCCGGTGTGGTTTGCAGCATTATTATTCTGCTTAATCCTTTGGTTCTTTTATGGGGTAGTTCAATCAGGTGGTATCCCCTGTGGTCGCTGCTGTCAATTCTTTCATTATATCTTTTTCTTTCCTTGTGGACAAGCAAACAAAAAAAGTTAATCAAGTCGCTTATTTTAATTTTAGTATTGTCTTTGTCTATTTATACAAACTACCAGACAATCTCTTTTTTAGCGGCAATCCTTTTAACAGCAATTACATTGGATATCAGGAAGAGAAATTTTAACCGCGTAAAAATAACCCTGCTTATAACTGCGGGTGTATTTTTTCTTTTTCTTCCATACCTGCAGGTTTTTCTTTTTCACCAGCAAAACTATCTTTTAAGAAAAAGCATATACCATCCCTTTACCGGAACATCTCCTTTAGCTTCAGGCGGTAATTATATCTTCTCAATTCTTTTCGGAAATAGTATTTATCCCTGGATGGCAGAATTTTTTGTTCCGTGCACAATTGCGTTGCTTGCTTTGTTATCTGCTGTGTTTATTAAACTAAGGAATAATAATAAGCATACATCAACTAATGCAGAATTAATTTCTGCTGGCTCCAATAAGCAATTTTTTGAATCAGGGGAAAGCATAGTATTTCTCTTCGTAATCTACCTCGGTTTAATATTATTGCTGCAAAATGTTTTCACTGAATCACTAAGTGTAAGAGGAATGATAATCCTTCCTATGCTGTTGACAGTTTCAATTACAATATGGCTTCACCGGTTTTATAAAACATACGCTAATATATCCAAAAGCAGGTCTTTATATTTTTGTATAACAATAACCTGGTTATCTGTATTATTTATCTGGCTTATTGGTTCATATAATGTATTTGCCCGGGAGCATCTGCATAAAACCGGTCTTGCTATTCCTGTAGATAAAATTGTTAAAACAGTTAATAATATTGAAAAGCAATCAAACAATCAGTCTGTAATTATAACCACGGATCCGGTCATTACTTATTATTTACTTAAAAATGGCAATTCAGAGATTCTATCCCCATACCTTAACGAGTTACAAAATTTATTACAAAAAAAAAATTTAGCTAAGCTTAAAGAGGATGATGAAATAATATTAATAGAAAGCAATCCCGGTGCTTTGCTTCCACTGCAAAATGAATTAAATGATTATATATCTTATATTAACAGAACCGGAAGGAAAATAGGCAAGCCATTATTGTTTGGTTATGATCCTGATTATTCAATGAAGCAGAAATTCTTTCCTGCTTCCGATCTGAAGAAATGGAAATACGAAATAAATACTTATACAGCTAAAGATAAATGGGATATTACTTATCTGAATAGGATAAATGACTTCAGAGTTTATTAAATTATATACAGTAGTATTCCTCATATTCTTGTCAGGAGGTAATTGAAGTGTTGTGAGCAGTGAATAGTAAATAGTAATAAGTGGAAAACAGATTACAGATTACTCATTACTGATCACTCATTACAAATCACTGTTTACTCAAGAGGTTGTGTGAAGAATGAGCGGTAAGCGATAAGCTTTAGCAGTATTCATAGGACATTAAAAGTGAAGAGACTTAAAGCTAAGAGTTTATAGCTAAAAGCTACGCACATTTTGGTGGTGGTATGTAACTAAACAATCATCATTAACAACTTTGGAGGAGCGAAAGATGATACTTAAAAAAAGAGCAGTCGGACTGGCTGCAGGCATAATGTGGGGACTTACCGTAATGCTTGGAACCTGGTGGCTGTTATACATCGGGTCTGCCGGTGGCACAATTTCAAAACTAGGCGCAATTTATTTTGGTTACTCTTACAGTTTTGTGGGAGGCATAATAGGTCTTCTCTGGGGCTTTGTGGACGGGTTTATTTGCGGAGTTATCTTTGCGTGGTTGTATAATATGTTCGCTAAATCCGCTTCAGCTCCAAAAGCAGAGGGTGAAGAGGGCTGAGTAGTGATCAGTGAACAGTGAATAGTGAAGAGGCAAGAAGTTAAGAAGAGATGAAGTTAGGAAGGCTGGGAATTGAGAAGATGAGAAGTTAGGAAGAGAAGAAGCTGGGAACACAGGAAGTTTAGAAGATAGGATCAGATGAAGTTTGGTTTGGAAACTAATCTTCTGATCTTCTTATTTTCAAATCTTCTTCCTGGTAAAAAAGAACCCATAATTAAATGATGGGAAATTTTTAAGCATTTTAAAATTACAATTGACGAACAAAACAGACTTATCATCGTTCAATAACAACTGGTACAAGCCGGGTAACGCTTTTAAACGTGCACTCTGGCACCTGAAGAGTATTGCATTGCTTCGGACTGCATTCCCGTGGCCTAACGGCTTTAAGGTTTTTGCTTTGAGATTCTTTGGTGCGAAGGTTGGTAAAGGCGTTGTAATAAAGCCGTGCGTAAACATTAAATACCCTTGGTTTCTTGAGATTGGTGATAACGTATGGATCGGTGAAAATGCGTGGATAGATAACCTCGGCAAGGTAACTATTGGGAATAATGTAAGCATATCACAGGGTGCAATGCTATTAACCGGCAACCATAACTATAAAAAATCTTCCTTTGATTTAATGGTTGGAGAAATAAGGCTGGAGGATGGAGTGTGGGTAGGAGCGCAGTCGGTTGTTTGTCCCGGTGTTACGATGGGTACCCACAGTATTCTAAGCGTAGGAAGTGTATTAACGAAAGATGCAGAACCGTATATGATATACCAGGGAAATCCGGCGGTTCCCGTTAAGAAAAGAGAGATCAGGGTATAGTGATCAGTAAGCAGCGAACAGTTAAAAGGGAAAATGAAGACACGTAGAGATTTAAAAGTTTGGTCGGATTCGATTAACCTTGTGACAAGGATTTATGAAATTACAAGTACATTTCCAAAAGAAGAACTATTCGAATTGACTTCACAGATTAGAAGAGCATCGGTATCAATTTCTTCAAATATTGCTGAAGGAGCTGCAAGAAATTCAAAAAAAGAGTTTAATAATTTTCTTTCAATTGCGCTTGGAAGTGCTGCTGAACCCGAAAATCAGTTAATAATAGCTTCAAATCTCAACTATATTAAAAAAGATAATGAAGAAAATTTTATAAATGATATAATTAACATTAGAAAAATGATTCACGGATTGATGAAAAATCTCAAACAGAAATTCTGACTACTTATCACTCATCACTGTTTACTGTTCACTAGCAATGAAATTTTCAATAATTACTGCTGTTTACAACAATAAAGCTTCTCTGAAGAAAGCTATTGAGTCACTGCGTACCCAGTCATATAAAGATTTCGAGCATATTATTGTTGACGGGGCTTCTACAGATGGAACGGTTGAGATCCTTCGACACTTCGACAAGCTCAGTGAAGGCTTAGCTCAGGATGACAATGAGAAGCAAGGTGATGATTACAAAAATAAGTTAAAATGGATAAGTGAGCCGGACAAAGGGATTTACGACGCGATTAATAAAGGAATAAATATGGCATCGGGGGATATGATAGGTCTGCTTCACTCGGATGATACTTTCACCAGCCCGGAAGTGCTGAGCAAAATTGCTGATAAGTTTTCGGATGATAATATTGATTCTGTTTATTCTGATCTCGTATATGTTCGAGATGCAGGCAAAGAGCAAAGTGTTGAGGGCATAGGGCAGGATTCTGAAAAAACTGATCACTCATCACTGATCACTGATTACTATGTACTCAGGTACTGGAAATCGGGAGATCCTTCTTCCCTTATAACAAGGACTAAATGGATAAAACAGGGATGGATGCCTCCCCATCCAACTTTATTTGTAAGAAAAGCTGTGTTTGAGAAATATGAATTGTATGATACTAATTTTAAGATTGCCTCAGATTATGAAATGATTCTCAGGTTGTTTTATAAGTATAAAATTTCTTCATCTTACCTGCCTGTAACCATTTATGCAATGAAGACAGGCGGAACAAGCAATAAGAGTCTTGGAAATATTTTTACCAAGAGTAAAGAAGATTACCTTGCAATGAAAATGAATGATATCCCCTTCCCTTTATTTACCCTCCTTTGTAAGAACTTCAGGAAGCTGCCGCAGTTTTTGGTTAAGAGTAAATAGTGATAAGTAATGAGTGAAGAGTAATTGGCAATCTTTAAGAAAGGATCAAAAAAATGAAAACGCATAAAGATTTGACAGTCTGGAATGAAGCAATAAGTCTGGTAACAAATATATACAAGGTAACCAAATCTTTTCCTAAAGATGAACAATTTGGTTTAACATCGCAAATAAGAAGAGCTTCAGTTTCTATTGCTTCAAATATTGCAGAAGGAGCAGCAAGAACTTCAAAAAAAGAATTCAAGAATTTTTTATCTATTGCACTTGGTAGTTCCTCAGAATTAGAAACTCAGGTAATAATATCCAAAAATCTCAATTACATTAATGAAAAAGATATGTCATACATATTGAACAGTATTTCCGGAATTCAAAAAATGATATATGGGTTAATAAAAAGCCTTAAAATATCTTAGTACTTCTTATTTTTTAGTAACTCATTACAAATCACCGATCACTAATCACTCTTCGCTGCCCGCTCTATACCCTCTTCACTAATTTCTACTAAAAAATCTAATCCCGTTTTTACTCTTTATCATTCACAAACAATGGCAGGCAAAAGTGAACAATAATCATTATAATTAATCGGGCAAATTTTAATTTTCTCTAGGATTTATGCTTCAAAAGCTGATTCTGTACTATAATACGTATAAACACCTGAAGCCTGTTCAGATATTCGGGAAAATCTATGCTAAAGTAATTAGCAAGCTGCGCCTTTTTCCCCTTCCGTCTATGCCTGATAAGATAAAAACAGGATTGAAAACTAAAACCGAATGGCTTTACCATGATCCATGGAATAAACGTGAAGAAATCCTGAAAAACAATTTTACTTTCCTGAATAAAAATAAAAGAATGGGTCAATTTGTAAAATGGGAACCCGAAGCACCATTCCTCTGGACACTGAATCTTCACTATTTTAATTATCTTCATCTGCTTGAAAGAGCAGAACAGAGGGAAATTTGTCTTGACTGGATAAATAAAAATCCTGTTGGTAAAACTGCAGGATGGCATCCCTTCCCTGTTTCTTTAAGAATAATAAACTGGATTAAAGCTGATTTGCAGATTGATGAAGTAAATGAAAGTATTTATAAGCAGGCAGCATATCTTTACAGGAACCTGCAATTTTTCCATCCGAACCACGAGTACCTGCAGAATGCACAGGCGCTTATATTTGCAGGTAAATATTTTAACGGTGAAGGTGAATCATCAAAGTGGCTGCGTAAAGCTATAAGAATTTTTGAAAAGCATCTGCCGGTAATGATTAATGATGATGGTGGATTCTTTGAACCTTCTGTTTCTTACAATGCTATTGTTCTTTATTCACTTCTTGATATTATAAATATTATTGATGATGAGAATAAAAACTTTTTTATCGATTATGTTGAAAAGTTGTTTCGTTTTACCGGCAGCCTTACCCAGCCGGACGGGGAAATTGCATTATTCCATGATTGTTCAATGGAATATGCTCCAAAAACTACCGACCTTATATTTTATGCTGATGATCTTGATATTCCAGCTTATGTAGTCAAGCCCGGTGAAGATAAAATAACAGTAACCAATTTTGTAGCTTCCGGCTATGCTGTTATAAGATCCAATAATTTATATTTTGCACTGGATTACGGGGGAATAAGACCGGCACATATTTCAGCACACTGTCATCCCGGCGCTTTCAGTTATGAACTTTCAATTGATAGTATGAGATTTGTTGTTGACTCCGGAACAGGATCTTATGAAGAGGGAGATATAAGAAACTTTGTAAGGAAATCGCTTGCTCATAATACTTTAACAATAGATAACCTTGAACAGGTAGAGGCATGGGGTGCATTCAGGTACGGTAAGTTCTTCAATCCTTATGATATTAAAATTACCGAACAGAAAAATGAAATATTATTCAACGGGAGTTTTGATGGTTATGGTAAACTGATAGGAGATGATCTTTTATTAAGCAGGTCTGTAAGAGTTAATAGAAATACAGTTGAGATTACAGATGAAGTAAGCGGAACGGGTGAACATAAATTAAAATCCTTTATTCATCTGCATCCTGATGTTGTTATTTCAAAACAGGGAAACAGTTATTTGCTGAAATGCGGTTCTGCAAGTATGATGTTGAGTATAGTTGAAGGAATACCTGAATTACACGATAGCAATTATTACCCTAACTTTGGAATCAACTTAAAAAATAAAGTGCTTGCAATTTCACAAAATAAAGTTCCGGGTAAAATTTTATACAGGTTTGATTATTAATGGAAAAAACGGGCAAGAGTAAAATTTTATTTATCACTCATTACTTTCCTCCTGAAACAGGTTCGGCTTCAAACAGGACTTACGAGCACTGCAGGTTCTGGGCTAAAGAGCACGATGTAACTGTTGTAACAAACTTTCCAAACCATCCATTCGGGAAAATATTCTCCGGTTATAAGAACAGACAGACAAAAAAAGAAAAAATTGACGGGATAAATGTTATAAGGGTTCTTACCTTCCCCCGTGTTAAAGATACTCCAATCTACCGTGCTGTAAATAATATCTGGTTTATGATAGCCGCAGTCTGTTATGTCATTATTTCAAGAATTGAGTTTGATGTTGTCCTTGCAACCACACCGAATTTTTTCTGCGGACTTGCCGGGAAGTATATTTCAAAGATCAAAAGAAAACCTTTTATACTTGAAATTAGAAATTTATGGCCGGAAACATTAATAGCAATTGGAGTTATTAAAAATAAAAATGTAATCAATTTCCTGGAACACCGCGCACAAAAGCTTTATGAATCAGCAACTAAAATTGTTACTGTTACCCGTTCATTTAGGGAAATGCTGATTAAAAGAAATATTCCTCCGGTAAAACTTGAGACCATTTTTAACGGAATTACACTGGATATGTTTACCAGTTATTCTGAAATCACAAATAAGGAAATAAGCAGGTTCATGGAAGACGGCTATAAAATTGGATATACCGGATCAATTGGTCTGGCGCAATCTATTATTACTCTTGTGAATGCAGCCGAAAGACTTAAAGATACTGATGCAAAGTTTATTGTTGTAGGTTCGGGTTCTGAATCAGAAAAGCTGCAGAAAATGATTTATGAAAGAAGCATAAGAAATATCAGGATTTTCCCGCAACAGCCTAAAAACGAAATTCCTGCAATAATCCATTCGCTTGATCTGTTCTGTATTCATTGTAAAAGGAATGAACTGTTCAAGATGGTTATTCCTTCCAAGATGTTTGAGGGAATGATAATGGAAAAGCCTTTACTGCTTGGAGTTGACGGCGAAGCACGTAAAATAGTTGAAGATGCAAAGTGTGGCTTGTACTTTGAACCTGAAAATGTTGATGATCTTATTCAAAAGATTAACCAGCTTAAATCCAACCCTGTAGTATCATCCGATATGGGAAGAAACGGTTACAGGTTTGTAAAAGAAAACTTTAACCGGGAAAGATTAGCGCAGGTTTACCTGAAGATTATTTTGTCAGTGATTGAAGGTAATGAGCATAGCGCTCAAAATGATTAGCAATGTGCAAGGATCTAATAATAAAGGTTTAAACAAAGCGCAAGTGAAAAGGATAAAGTATAAATGATAAAGTCTCCATGAAAAAGGAATATGAAAGAGAGCTTGGTTCAATCTCGAAAAAAGTACGTTCCTTCAAAAAATAACATCAATAATTTATATTTTTCACTTTCTCCCTTATCCTTTGGTTTCTTGATTTATACTTTTTACTTTATACTTTTAATTTATAATTTCGACTTTCTACTTTACTCATTATCCCCATCCGCAAGTAATTATGCAATCAATTAATTCAATAACTTAGGTTTTCATTTAGATAAGTAATCGCAGATTTGGCACTATAAATGATGCAATTCATAACAACTTTTGTTAAATTTCGAATGTGCTAATTTAAAGGGTAGTTACAGTTAATGTTATACTTGGTTATCGCGTTTTCATCACTTTTATTTACAATATTTTTCACTCCTTATCTTATTAATTATTTAACCAGGTCCAATATTGTGGATCACCCGGATGAGGAACGAAAAATTCACACCTCCCCTATCCCAAGAATGGGAGGACTTGTAATATATTCTGTAGTTATCATACTTCTTCTTTCTTTTTTCCATAATCACGATGAGATAAAATTCTTTGTATATGCATCATTCATTCTTCTGTTTATTGGAATTCTGGATGATGTACTGGGTGTATCCTGGTCAATTAAAATGATTGCACAAGGCGCTTCAGCAGTTTTGTTAATAGTATTTCTTTATCCCAGGTTCAATTCTGTTCAGTTATTCGGATTTGAGCTGTCAATTATACCAGGCATAATAGTTCTGGCATTATTTATAATTGGGACTATTAATGCTTTTAATCTAATGGACGGACTAGATGGACTTGCAAGCAGCATTTCACTTAACGCTATCGCTGTTTCATTTTTAATTGCCTTGTCCCCGCCTAACTCTTTTGTACTAATCCTTTGTGCGGCACTTGCGGGTTCACTAATCGGATTCCTTAAATTCAATGCATTCCCGGCAAGAATATTTTTAGGTGATACCGGTTCACTTACTCTCGGTTTATTTACAATAACCGCTGTGCTGTTTGCTTCATTGTCCCCATCGGAGAAGTCACTTTCACTTTCATTTCCCATTATTGTTCTTGCAATACCAATTGTTGATGCAATAAAAGTTATGATTTCCAGGATGCTGAATAAAAAACATCCTTTCCTTGCTGATAAATCACATATTCATCACGTACTATACAGTAAAAGTATAAAACATAAGACAATTGTTTTTATTATTTCAGTATATTCGCTGTTATTTGCGCTTACAGGAGTTTATTATTCTTTTTATTCTCAGACGGTGGGATTTGTAATTTTTATGATGCTGCTTATTCCACTGCTTTTTGCAAAACAGATTCTTGATATGCTAATTAAGAAGAAGAATGTTATTCTTTATGGTCAGTCTGTCAAACGTCTGCCTGAAGTTTTTATTAATTACTATAAGAAATTAATACTGCCTTTTGTTGCAATGATGCTGCTGTTTACTCTTTTTATCCTGATGCCATTTGACTCAATTATTAACCAGGATTTTATTTTTATTTCGGTACTGATAATTGTTCTGCTGGTTATTTACACTCTTATAAATTACAGGATAAACCATTACGTTACTGATATAATTGTTCTTTTTAATATTATAATATTCTTTGCAATAGTCAGTAAAAATCCGCTGTTGTACAAAAACTTATTATTTATACCTGTATTTGGTGACATTAATATTCACCTAATGATCATATCCATATTATTAGCAGTAATTGGATTCTTTCTCTATTTCAGAGACAGGATAAGGGAAAGTAGTGAAGCATTCCTTACAGGCATTGATCTTATTATTCTTGCATTTATAACTCTTGCATTTATTTCATCAAACATGATTCCTTTCAAAGACACTATGTTAATTAGCGATACATTATTCAGGAGTTTTCTTGTTTATTTGTTTTATAAAATAATAATAAGAATAAAACCGAAATTTCATCTTACATTATTTGCATCTTCATTTGTTTTTACTTTAATCGCACAATCCATACTACTTTTCTTATAAAATGAATTTCATAAAAAACAGTTTTAAAAGGAACTTAGTCCTTTCTATCCTGCTGATAACAACGGTAGCATATTCACAAACGGTATACGAACCTGTTCACTCGGAGATTTATGATTTTTTGGAAAGGATGAATGAGAATAGCATAATTGAATTTCATTCTGAAATCAAACCAATTTCTAGAACAGAGATTGCAAATTTTCTAATTACAATTGAAAATAAAAAACAGCAGTTAAACCAGATTGATAAAGAAGATCTTGAATTTTATAAGGCAGAATACTTTGATGAAATAAGACTGGTAAAAGATAGTGTGCAGGAAAAACCAAGGCTGGAATATTTTGAAAACGGAATTGCAAACAGGTTCAGATTCTTCAGCTATAATGATAGAAAGTTCTCTTTCTTTGCTGATCCTATACTCGGTTATACAATCAATTCTGTTGACGGAGAAAAAGTATCACATTTCTGGAATGGATTGAAGTTATTTGGTTATTTTGAAAAAGACTGGGGATTTTATCTTAACTTCCGTGACAATGATGAATCAGGAAGAAATATAGATTTTGGTAAAAATAATATTCCCCGGACAGGTGTAAATATCTCAAAACAGTCAGAAGAAAATCTTCAGTACACTTATATGCGTGGTGGAATAAGCTACACCTGGAATTCAGGGGCCATTAGTGTGGGAAAAGATTTTTCCAATTTAGGAAGCGGTCAGGAAGGACAGCTTATTCTTTCTTCAAAAGCTCCTTCTTTTCCTTTTATCCGCTTTGACTTTAAACCTGTAAGCTGGTTAAAATTTATTTATATACATGGCTGGCTTAAATCCAATATACCGGATTCTTCATCTATAAGGCAGACACTTGTCGAAGGAAGACCTGACATTTCACCGATTTCAAAATTCGTTGCCATGCACTTAATATCCTTTTATCCAGGTGAAGATTTATCCATCTCTCTTGGTGAATCAATAATATATAGTGGTGAGCTTGAACCTCTCTACTTTATTCCTGTAATGTTCTTCCGTCTGGCAGATCACTATTTATCTTCAAGAGGATCAAACACAGGGGATAATGCCCAGTTGTTTGCTGATGCTTCTTTGAGAATTTCTAAAATCAGATCTAAGTTCTACTCTACTGTTTTTATTGAAGAGCTATCCCTCGAATCACTGACTGATAAGAATAAAGTCTCGGCAATCGGATTTACTCTGGGCGGAACTATAAGTGACCCTGTTTTACCAGGTTCATTTCTGAATATTGAATATTCAAGATTAAATCCTTTTGTTTATATGAATTCAAATGATGCCCAGCTCTACAGGAATGACAATTACCAGCTTGGTCATTGGATAGGAAGTAATGCTGATATCATCTCTGTAAAATATTCTCAAAAAATAATTCGTCCAGTAAGTATTATAGTTTCAGGTTGGTATTTCAGGAAAGGTCAGACGGAACTTCCGGAACAACAATATCAACTTCCCTATCCTGATTTTCTATATGGCGCAAAAAGGATTGATAAAAATTTTACAATTGCTTTAATATACAAACCAATACATGAACTGACCGGAAAATTTGTTTATTCATACAGCGATATTAGTGACTCTGAACAAGGAAGAACACCGGTATTTAAATTAGGGCAGCAAAATAATTTTAGTGTTTCAGTTTTTTATGGATTATGATATCTCAAAAAGAATTAAAGAGCTATTGTATCAAAATCAAATAATATGTTTAAATTTGAATATTGATTTATAGTACAATGTATAAACACAATTGAAAAAAGAATTTACATCTGAAAAAATAAAGGCAAAATAATGCAAAAATTTACTATTAAAATATTTCTTGCTGTAATATTACTTGCTTCTGTAATTACAGCACAGGAAAATAATTTTACTGAAATCAATCCTCTTTCAGGAAGAATCGGCTGGTCTCTTGAAGGTGGAATAACCTACACTTTTGCTGATTTTCATACGGAAAAAATAAATGATTTCGGAAGAACAATGGTTGAATATTTCTTCCCGACTGTACAGCCTGGCATTTGGGGGATCCGTGCTTTCGGTAGTTACGGATATCTTACTGGATCAGGACCATCAGGCGCTGACCGCACAGACCTTGATAAATTTAAAACCACGTCTATTCAGGCTGGTGCCGGTGTTGAATATCTTTTACAAGTATCTGATGCTGTTTATCCTTATGCATTTGTTGGCGGTGCATTTCAAAATTTTGATCCTAAAGACAATGATGGAAATAAGTTGTTGAGAAATTCACAAAATGCATATTCTAAAAATGAATGGAACGCAATAGGTGAAATCGGGTTCAGGTTTTTAGTTTCAAGAAGTATCAGTCTTAATATCGGTGCTAATGTAAATTATTTTCCCACTGATAACCTTGATGATGTAGTTGCGGGTTCTGAAAAGGATATTTTCTTTACCGGTTTCGGCGGTTTAACAGTTTATTTTGGTGGAGTAAGAGATGAAGATAATGATGGAGTAAGAGATGAAGAAGACCGCTGTCCGAATACACCACAGGGTGTAAAAGTTGATGAATTCGGATGCCCGACAGATGCTGATGGTGACAGGGTTCCTGACTACCTGGACAAATGTCCTGATACACCTAACGGTATGCCTGTTGATAAAAACGGCTGCCCTCTTGATACTGATGAAGATGGTGTTCCAGATTATTTAGACCTCTGCAAAGATACTCCTGTTGGGGTAGCAGTTGATAAACGCGGATGTCCGTTTGATGAAGATGAAGATGGCGTTCCGGATTACAAAGATAAATGCCCTGGGACTCCTATTGGAAGTGAAGTTAATGCATCAGGTTGCATTCCTGAAGTAAATAAAAAAGAGATTCCGGAAAAAACTTCAATAACAGTTTCCGGCAATGTATTATTTGAAGTAGGAAAATCAAATCTTCTTCCAGGAGCTATGGCAGGACTAAATGAAGTTGTCGATGTTATGAAGAAAAATCCAAGAACAAGGTGGGTAGTTGCTGGTCATACTGATAATACCGGTTCATATGAATTAAATAAGAGATTATCATTCGAAAGAGCAAATTCTGTTGCTAACTACCTCGTACAGAATGGAATTAGTAGATCAAGGTTGGAAATTGTTGGCTTTGGTCCTGATCAACCGATAGCTGATAATTCAACTGCAGGTGGGCGAGCGATGAACCGTCGTGTAACTATTAATTTTATTGAAGGTGATCATTTTATAAAACCTGAACAGCAGCAAAAACCACCGGTTTCAGGTTCGATGGGATATGATAATTCAAATGAAAAACATGTTGGAAATATGATATTTACTGATGGCAACACTTATGTTTTCCAGGTTGCTTCTTTCAGAACAAGACAGCAGGCAGAACAAGTTGCCCAAAGCCTTATTAGTGTTGGTGAAAAAGCATTTATCGTCGAAGCTAATCCGCCCAATCTGGAAGGTACCTGGTATCGTGTAAGAGTTGGATATTACCCAACCCTTTATGATGCACAAACCAACAGAACAAGAATTATGAACATTCTGAAATAAGCTGGTATATTTCTTTAACATATTTTTAATACTAAAATGTGATCAGTCATTAAGTTAATTGATCATATTTTCTTTTTTAATAGCTAAACCGAATTTTTAACTACTATTATAATTTTCCATTTACATTTTGGATGATTCAATGAAAAAAATTATTTCCGTTGTTGGTGCAAGACCAAATTTTATGAAGATCGCACCAATTCACAAAGCTTTTCAAAAATACTCCGACAACTTTAAACACCTGATCTGCCATACAGGACAACATTATGATCAGAAAATGTCAAAAATCTTTTTTGAAGAACTTGAATTACCAAATCCTGACTTTTATCTGGGAGTCGGGAGCGGCAGTCATGCAGAGCAAACAGCTCAAATAATGATTGAGTTTGAAAAAATCCTTCTTATTGAAAATCCTGACCTTGTTATAGTTGTTGGAGATGTAAATTCCACAATTGCCTGCTGCTTAACTGCCGTAAAAATAAAAATAAAAACAGCACATGTTGAAGCAGGTTTAAGGAGCTTTGACAGGGACATGCCTGAGGAGATTAACAGAATATTAACTGATAACATTTCTGATTTACTTTTTGTAACTGAACAAAGCGGAATTGTAAATCTGAACAATGAAGGAATAGATAGTAGTAAAGTTTTCCTGGTTGGAAATGTTATGATAGATAGCCTTAAATATTTTCTTACTAAAACTGACTCAAAAAAAACATTATCAGATTTCAATGTTGAAAAGAATAAATATGTTCTTGTAACTATGCATCGCCCCACTAATGTTGATTCTCAAAATCAACTGGAAGCAATTGTTAATATGCTAAACTCAATTGCAGGAAAATTTAAAGTTATTTTTCCGGTTCATCCAAGAACCAGAAAAAATCTTGATTCTTTTTTGCTTTCAGATAGGATTAATCAAAATGTGATTTTAACTGAGCCAATCGGTTATCTGAATTTCATTTCTCTGCTGCAAAACTGCAGTCTTGCCATAACTGACAGCGGTGGTATACAGGAAGAAACAACTTATCTTGGTGTACAGTGTATTACAACACGAAGTTCAACAGAAAGACCAGTAACAATAGATTTAGGGACAAATCATTTGGTGGGAGCAGATTTCAAAAAAGCAGAAGAAACAGCCTTAAAAATCTTAACCGGAAATATAAAAACAGGATCAGTCCCAGAATTATGGGATGGAAATGCAGCCGAACGGATAATTCAGGTAATTGCCAGTAAAATATAAAATAAATACACTTATAAGAATTTACCTAATAATATAGATAATATAGATTTTACCAGCCACCACCACCGCCCCCTCCTCCTCCGCCACCGGAAAAGCCACCACCCCCACCACCTGAACTTGAACCAGGTGCCGTGGAAGAAGATGAGATTGTACTTGATAAGCTGCTCCCTAATGAAGAAGCAAAGCCAGTTGCTCCAAGCGTGCTCCATCCAACTCCACTGTACCATGAAGGTGAATATTCTTCACCTTTAACATTTAATATTTCAGAAAACTGTTCAGCCCATTTGTTTTCTACATTCAAAGCAAGTGCAAAAGGAAGAAATTTTTCAAATATTTCAGGTGTTTTTTCAGGTGATTTCATTGCGTTTAACCTGTCTTTTTCGGCAACAGATAAATACATCTTTAATCCATCTATTTTATCCATCACTTTTCTGCCAAGCAATGTTGGTGCCTTTAGTAAATGATAAAAAACTATATTCAATCCTACCATTAAACCTAGAACAATAACCATAATTGGTGAAGAAAAGACAGAAAATAGTACAAATCCAACTATCTCTCCAATGATAAACGGAATTGAAAAAAGTGTGATAAATATTGCACCACCGAAAGCTGCAGCTTTTATCCTGCCATTTACAATTGCACCTCGCCAGGATTTAAATACTGTAAAAAGTAAAAAGCAGACTCCAACACTCCAGACAGAAAGCCAGATTAAACCGAACAAAGCATCCTCAGAAGAAGTCATTCCAATTAAAATCAGAATTAATAATGTAAATGCTATACCAAGAAAAAAATATTTTCTGTTGGTTAAGAAATAATTTTTTTCATAACTGTTCTTTAAAGACTCTTTAAACTTCTTTATGACATTACTGATTTTAGTGTGATTAACCTGTTTTAACTCAAGAGTGTTTGGAAGTGAATTTAGTAACTTAGATTCTTCTTTGGATATTTCTTCATAACCGGATGATAATTTATGAAGAGTGTAGTCTCTATCCTTCTCTTCAATTTTCAGACAACCTCTAACCGCAAGATTAACTATCCCGGCAGTAAAAGTTTTATTATCAAATCCCATTTCAGAAATAAAACGGACAGCAGCAGGAGATAAATTATTCGGTGATTCAAACTGGGGAATTATTGTACCTTTTGCAGGATCTTTCCCAACTCTGAACCAGATAATTAAATAATAAATTATAAGCAGAATAATTCCGGCAATACCTATTAACAAAGCTTTGTTATCACTGAAAAAATATTCCATCTTTTCAGTTTGTGTAGGTTCTTTAATTATTCCTTTTGGAAATTCAACTACAATAGTTAATCCCTCTCGTGGAAGCAGATATCTTGTTGTAAAGAATTCAACTTTCGAACCTGAAATGATTTCCGATCTGAATAAATTTCCTTTTTCACCCTGTCTGCCGGTATAACCAAATGTTTTAATATCAGAACTCATAAATCCATCTGGCAGATGTACAACCGCAAAAGCTTTTTCTATTATAAAGTCCCAACCATTACCAGTTACATTCCAATATAACTCATCAAAGTTATCAAAGAAACCAAGCTGTCTGTTTGTTTCATACTTTATCTGATAAGTATAAATTCCGTGAGGGAGAAAATAATCTTTTCTACCGCAATAAACCCTAATTCCATTTGAAAGATTTTCTGTATGATAATCTTCTGAATTCCCATCTCGCAACACACTTAACAGGTTAAACTGAACATTATAATCATTTCCATATTGATCCTTATATCTTGTTGGGAAATCCCTGTAAATTCCACGTTTAATGTTTATGCCAAACGCTTCGACTTTGATCGTTTCAGTTACTATCATAGACCCATCAGTATTGACGACTATATCGCTGTCAAACGAGATTATTCTTTCAGTGGAATGAGCGAAGCATGTAAAACCAAAAATGATAAATATTGCAGCGAACAAAGTGAGAGATTTAATTTTCATAATTCAACGTGCGGGGTTTGTTTTTCAGTTGCTAAAGTAATTTCAAAAAATTCCTTTGGCTTAAAATTAAATATCCCGGCAATAATATTTCCCGGAAATGATTCAACTCTAATATTATAATCCCTAACAGTTCCGTTGAAATATCTGCGTGCGTATTGAAGTTGATCTTCCACTTCTACCAGCTGTTTTTGGAATTCAAGAAAGTTAGTGCTTGCTTTTAGATCAGGATAATTTTCAGCAAGAATAATAAGATTTTTAAGGATTCCGGAAATATCTGTTTCTGCGACAGCCTTTTTTGAGATGTTATTTGTATTTACACTTTCAGATCTTTTTGCAGTTATATTTTCTAGTAATTTCTTTTCATGCAGACTATAGCCTTTAACAGCATTAGCAAGATTCGGTATTAAATCATGTCTTCTTTTTAGCTGAACATCAATTCCGCTCCAGGCTTCACTGATATGATTTCTATCTTTAATTAAAAGATTATACGAGATAAAAACCCAAATTAGAATAAATAAAACTGCAATAACTATTAAATAAATAACCAAAGAGAATTCCTAATTATTTATCATGGATAATAATCTATAAAGATCGGGAATAAGGTTTACCCCGGCTAGTGAAGATAATTTTTTTTCAGACTGATGTCCTGATGAAATCAAAATACAATCAACACCAATAGCCTGAGCGACTTCCAGATCATGTTGTGTATCGCCAATCAATAAAATTTTTTCTTTTCTCCCATTTGAATTAATTATCGATATTAATTCCTTACCAAGATGAATTTTACTGCCAGCATAAATATTATCAAGACCAATAATCTCTTTAAAGTATTCATTCAGTTCAAAATATTTAACTGTCTTTTCAAGTAGGTCCTGTTTATAAGCCGATAATAAATACTGGTTTATATTTTTATTTTTAAATTCAATCAATACTTTTCTAACATCAGGAAATAAATTACATTCCATTTTTCTTATTTCATATTCTTCCATAAATATTCTGCCGAGTACTTCAAAAGAATTTTTCTCGAAAGTGTGGCCTGCCAGCTTGTAATATTCAACAACCGGAAAAGTAAAAATATCCCTGTACTTTTCTAAAGTAATTCCTGGCAATGATTCCTGTTCCAGCAGCTTATTCATAATGGAAGCACAAAGCTTAACATCATTCAGCAATGTGCCATTCCAGTCCCAGATTATATGGTTATAGTTTGTAATATTATTCATTTATTCACGGAAATATTTTAGAAAATTCATATACAATCTCGGCAGTCAATCCCCAGATTGTTTCTATTCCTGTTTTATAAACAAGTACACGGTGTGATCCGTTCTTCCATGGATTTGCATACCTTTCGGGTAAACCAAGTTCTTTTACAGGCAATAGCTCAACCAGATCACCGGATTCATTTTTATAATGCGGGTGAGCCTCTACCCTTACACTAAATTTTTCTGGTTCATTAAACTTAAAAAATGAAACAGGCAGAGTAAATATTTTTTCAACTTCATTTTTATCAATCTTAAGTATATCCAGATTTTCAATTTCAAGATTTGCGACAAATACATCCAGTGTTATTCCCATCGGAGCAACAAGAGTTCCCATGGTTCCTAAAATATTTATAAACTGTTTATTTATTCCTAGTTCTTCGTTGGTTTCCCGGATTGCTGTTTCTTCAAGGTTCGAATCAAGATGTGAATCAAACTCTCCACCCGGAAAACTCACTTCACCTCCCTGCCTGATTTGGGCAGCTCTTTTTTCAAATAAAATATGATATTCATCATCAACCCAGATTAAGGGAATCAGTACGGCAGTATTGAAATATCTATCTTTACCAATAACTGCATTATGATTTTTTAGTATTGCAGTAAGTTCAGGTAAACCAGATTTTAACATTATGTTTTGAATTGTTAAATTGTGATGAAATCAGGTTAAAATTTAAGAAGATGCTTTATTATTACAAAGAAATGTACAAAGAAGAGATTTATGATAAAATTGTTATAATGTCTCTATCATTTTATAATTAAGACTAATAATATTTAAAGAAAGTTTATTAATTATTTAATAAAGAAAAAGTTATTTGAAATATTGTAAAGATCAAATTGAACTACTAAATTTGTTACTTAATTAGTGTGATAACACATTTCTCCACAAATGAGGTTTCCATGAAAAAAATTACTCTTCTTTTCATACTGTTTTTTGGTTTTTTGTTGATTGATAGTGCATTTTCATTACCGCGGTTTTCACTTCGCCAGGGCGACAGGTGTATTTCCTGTCATTATAACCCAACCGGAGGTGAAATGAGAAATGATGGCGGATGGTATTTTGGAAAAAATATTATAAGTATGAACCTCCCAAATGAAAAAGAGTATATGATGTCTCCCAGAATTAGTGATAATATTTCATTTGGATTGGATTACAGGACCCAGTTACTTTATTCTGCTGCAAAAGAGAAAATGGATTTTCAACAAATGACCGGTTCAATATATACACACGTTGGATTTTCAAAATCTATTGATGCGCTTGCCAGATATGATTTTGTTAACCAGATATGGGAAGGCTATGGAGTTGCGAGAATTCTTCCAAATAACAGTTATATAAAAGCCGGTTCTTTTATACCTAATTTCGGATTAAGAATTGATGACCATACGGCATATACAAGAGGTGGTGATTTTGGATTATTATTTTCTCTTCAAAATTTCAGGCAAGGATTAATCTATAATCCGTTTTATACTGAAGTTGGTGCTGAACTAGGTGTGTTTTTAAGTGATTGGGCCTTTATTACAGCAAGCGCAGGTTCGAATCTTTTAAATAATTCTACATTTAAAAAGGATCCGACATATACCACAAGACTGGAATTGACTCCTAAAATTGGATCTGTAGGTTTAATTTTCGGAGGATCATATGCTGCTGCTAAAGTTCCGCAAACAACAGATATGTATGGAGGATTTTTAGGATTCGGTATCGATCGCTTTTCACTACTCGCTGAATATGATATTGCAAAAAACCTTATTAACTCAACATCAGGTGATATTGAATCGAACGCAATTATGGTAGAAGCAGCTTATGTTATAATCGGTGGTCTTGAAGCTGTTGTTCGATATGACAGATTGGACCCTGATAAAAATATCAGCAAAGATGAAATTTCACATGTGATATTTGGATTTGAATTCTTTCCCTATAGTTTTATTGAAATCCGCCCTCAGTACAGGCTGGTAATGGAAGACCCCAGTGTTACAAATGATTCATTTGTACTGCAATTCCATTTCTGGTATTAATAATAAAAAGCCCGTTTTAAACGGGCTTTTTCATTTCTATAAAATATGATCCCTACGCAATATATTTTTGTATAGTTTCTAATAGTTTTTTCCTGGTAAATGGTTTTGATATATATTCATTGCATCCACTATTCAAAATCTCAGTAATTTCACTTTTCATTGCATATGCAGTAACAGCAATTATTGGGATTTCAGAATATTCGGATTTTTTCCTTAATAATTTTGTAAGTTCAATTCCACTTAATCCTCTTGGCAAATGAATATCCATAAGAATTAGTTCATAGGATTTTTCAGAGATTTTTTTTAGAGCTTCATCACTATTGGTCGCCCAATCAATATCACAAATATTTTTAAGAAATGATTTGACGACTTCAAAAGCAATAGGGTCATCTTCTATATAGATAGCGTGGGTTTTAAACTGGTTCGTTGAATTGTGATGATTCATATCCATTTGAATTTTT
This sequence comes from uncultured Ignavibacteriales bacterium, assembly GCA_963715745.1. Lineage (GTDB taxonomy): Bacteria > Bacteroidota > Ignavibacteria > Ignavibacteriales > Ignavibacteriaceae > CAWGJF01. The sequence continues at coordinate 2,157,283 of OY970271.1, read as the reverse complement.
TCCCCTCAAAAAGATTAGCAATAATGGAATAATCATACACCACCAAAAATCTTTAATTTCTTGGCTTAATTGGAATAAAAATTTGAAGTATTTAAGAAAAATAGTTAACAAAATAATTTGAAATAGAAGTGATTGTTGTAGAGTCAATAATGTCGCCTCATTATCATACTATTCTTAAATTATTGTAATACAAATATACAATTAAAAATTTTATTTGCACAATGAATTATTTAAAAAACAAAAACCCTCAAAACAAAGTGTTTCAAAGGTTTCTTTGTGGGCCCAGATGGACTTGAACCACCGACCCTCTGATTATGAGTCAGAACGATTTTTAATAAATCGCACTGATAATTCAACTTTTTCCGATAGTCGGTACAAACTCGGTACAACCACAACAGGAGGTTGTATCTATGTTTCTAACCAAATACAAAAAATCGCCATACTATCAAATCGTTTACTTTGTTGAGGGTAAGAGAACCAAAGTATCTACCAAAACAAAAGACCTGAAGAAAGCAAAAAAATTCCTTGCTTCGTTCAGTATTCCACACAAGGTTAACAATGTAGTCTTCGAGTTAAACAACTCAATCAAGCTTGCAGATTTCCGGGATGAATACATAAACTATCTAAGTGATTCAAAATCAAAATCATATATTGAAAGATCAATCAAACCCGCTTTTAAATTCTTACTTGAAAATGTAGGAAATGAATTACTAGAATACATAACAGTCAGAAAATTAGATAATTTCATCAATGAAAGATTCAAAGTCTCTAAGTCTTCATCTGGTTTATATTATCGTACACTCAAAGCAGCTTTCAGCAAAGCCGTTGTTTGGAACTACCTGGATGAAAACCCCTTCAAAAAAATAAAAGCTCCCAAACAGGTTAAATCCCTTCCAGTCTTTATAACAAAAGATGAACTCAATAAAATTCTTGATTGTACTAAAAACGAATTGCTTAAAGATATTTTCACAACTGCATTTTACACAGGTATGCGTTTGGGTGAGCTTCTTAATATGCAGTGGTCCTGGATTGATTTAGTTCAGAACTTAATTATCATCAAAAACTCAGAAAGCTTCACAACAAAAAGTAAAGAAGAAAGGATTATACCAATTCATAAAACCTTAAAAGATATTTTTATCAAGCGTTACAAACTGAATGGCAAATCCGATTTAGTCTTTTACAAGTCTATTGGAATAAAACTCAATAACAACTTTGTAAGTAAGCAGTTTAAGAAATCGGTTAGGTGTGCTGGCATAAACGATGAAATCCACTTTCATTCTTTGCGTCATTCCTTTGCTTCAAATTTGGTGCAATCGGGTTCATCATTGTATATTGTTAAAGAGCTATTAGGTCATCAGGATTTTAAAACAACTCAAATCTATTCACATTTACAAAAGGAAAATCTTTCGATAGCTGTAAATTCATTATAATAATTAATAAAGGGGTTATCTTTGTAGTGTAGCCCCTATTTCTCACTCAACCTACTCAATCTGGTAAATCTCTTTGATAATTCGTCAAATTCCAAACTTCAAGCGCTCAATCTTTCCCTAAACTTTGACCGCCTTAACTCCTTATTTTTCAATAATTTCAACCACTTTTCCTACTTTAACCACTAATTAAACGTATCTCCCCGTTTTGCCGTGGAGGCTTTATCTGTTCTTATATAGAAGTCATCTTGTATGTTCCAAATTTCGGACTTGTTAATATTCCATCATCCACTAATTTTTTTAGCATCTTACTAATATTACTTTTTTCCTTTCCCAATAATTGAGCAATCTCCCCTGTTCTCATTTCCCTACCGTACTTTTTGATTAGATCAACAATCTCTTGTCTCTCTGTAGTTAACTTGTGTTCATCTTTTTTATCAATCACATTCCAGGTGAAAGTATTTTCACTAAACTCAACTTCATAGTCTGCTTCCTGGACATCCCTTCCTGTGATATGTAGAGTACACTTATTACTTTTCTTTTTCAAAACCATCATCGTATCCATAGCCCCGGTTAAGCCGGTTGTGCCAGAAATTTCATCAAATACGTTTTCTTCACTTCCCTTTTTTGTATGATGGAGAAGCAGCAAACAAATATTATTTTTTATTGCCATCTCTTGTATTTTAGAGCTTATTTCATAATCTGCTCTGTAATTATCTCTATCTTTCCTTCCCTTATCTGCAATGCTCCGTCCTAATGTATCAATTATTATGAGTTTTATATCAGGATTGTCCAGGATAATATTTTGTAATTCTTCTATCCCGCCTTCGTTCAGTTTTGGCAGATCATAACCCACTTCCATAAAATAAAGATTGTCCGGTGCTTTTTGCTCGTACTCTGCCTGAAGAATATTTTTCATTCTGTCTTTAAGTCTTCTCTCATTATCTTCTAAGGCAACATATAAAACTGAATGTCTGTTTGTGTCAAAAAATCCTAAGGCTTTGCTTCCATTCGCTACTGCAATTGCTATATTCATAGCCATAAAACTTTTCCCAATTTTAGGTCGTCCAGCTAATATCAATAATCCTTCAGGTAATAATTGATAGACAATCCAAATCATTTCAGGTATTTCTTTTCTCATCAATTGATTTGCTGAGATTAATCTTATCTTCGACCTCTTTTCAGGCCATAAAATATTAAACTCTAAATCCCGTGCATTAGTTACATTCAATTTTTTCTCATCATTAAGTAACTCGGTAAGATCCTTATGATTCTTTAAAGAAATTGTATTCAACCGTTTTTCCATTTTATTAACTGTGTCCTGTGTTCCATTCTTCCCTGCCTCATCATTATCGAAACAGATAAATAGGTCATAATTCTGTAAAATATCTTTTGCATTGTCTGGGAAATTATTAACACCAGGTACGCCAACTGCTTTGAATTTATCCTGCACAGCTCTCATAGTGTCAAACTCCCCTTCGCATAAAAGTAAGTCTGCTCCCTGAGTAAGATTTTTTAAGACATCTAAATTGAAAAGTCTTTTAGCTTTTTGACCTGTTAATCCGATGTACTTTCCCGCTCCATTATTTTCAAACTCCGGGAGTAATCTTCCTCTCAAATAAATTATACTTTCATTTTCTAAATAAGGAATTGCTATCCTATGTTTTGTAAAGACAAATTTGCCCTTCTCATTAAAGAGTCCTGATTGTTTTAATTCATCCAAATGGTAAGAAGAAAATAAATAATCTATAGTAGCATCAACATCTTTTATCGAAAATAATCTGAACAGTTTTATAGTTTCTTCCGTTAGCCCTCTTTTGGGTCCGGTTAAATATTGGGATGCAGTTTCATCAACTCCATTACAGTATTTTTCTAATGAATGGTAAATATTAATACATCTTTCTTTAGCAATTGTATTTTGAATTTTATTATCCCTGTTTTTATTAATTGAATAATTTTGTTTATCATAATCGTTATCTAATCCAAGTTCCTTTGCTAATAGCATTATTGCCTCACTGTTATCTGTCTTTTTATAGTCTGCAAAAAAATTAATTACATCTCCGCCTCTACCCGTCGCAAAACAATAAAAAGAATTGGTGTTTCTATATAGTTTCAAAGAACGATTCTTTTCTTGTTTATAAATAGAAAATATCTGATCATTTTTAGTTGGTTGTAATCCAAATTGTACAGCCAGCTCAACTATATTTATTCTGTTTTTTATTTCTTCAATTAAATTCATTCTTAATTCAAAATTCTTGGTTCATTATTCGATATTCCTATTGCCTATTGATGACTGCTTACAGCTTCTCAATCGCTTCCCTCAAATCCTCTATACTCGGATGCGTGTAGACCATCGTCGTCGAAATGTTCACGTGCCCCAGAATCTTTTGAACTGAAGGCAAAGGAGCCCCATTCATAATCATTCTTGTAGCAGCACCGTGTCGCAGGCAATGAAAGTGTACCTCCTCTTCTACACCTGCAAGCCTGCAGGCACGTTTGAACCTTCTGCTGAAATAATCTCCGGTAAATGGATAGCCATTACTTTTACAGAATGCGTAATGCTTCTCTCGCTTAACTATTTTGGGAAATCTTTTTACGAGTATTTCTTTAACCTTGTTATGAATTGGAACCGGTCGCTGCCTACGTCCTTTCGTCTCGAAGTCTTTGTTGCCGATTAGCATAACATCATCTTTCAGTTTTATATCCTGCCATGTCAGGTTTACAATTTCACCAAGCCGGCAGCCGGAATAAAAAGCGGTTACTACTGCATCCTTGACAACATCATTATCAATATGTTTGACTATTTCATCTACCTGTTCTTCTTTCACATATACTGGCTTCTGTAATTGTCTCTTTTGCAATTTTACTTTGTTGAATACATTTTCACTAAGATAATTCCACCCAACAGCTTTATTAAACATTGCACGTAAAGTTCTGAAGTAAACATAAATGCCTTTTGGTGCACCCTTTTTTATCCAGTCAAGAAAATCTTCTACATCTTTCAACTTTATTGTATCTATTGGTTTGTTCGATGAGAAATAACTCAGCAACTTATCGCAGACCAGCTTTGTAAGCTCATAAGTTTTCTTTGATCTGTTTCGTTTCACGTATCCGAGGCTTTCATTACAAAATTGTTCAAGAGTTCTGCTGATATTTTTTCGCCCCAGCTTTTCCAGGAACTTATCAGTCAGTTTATCATAATCAATATTTATAGTTGTCATTTTTCTGCTTCCTGCTTTATACTTTTTACTTTATACTTGATTACAATTCCTCTTCAGCTTCTATCTCAGTTATCAAATCGCTCAGCTCATCAATCTTCAGCTTCATTTTCTGATATTTAGCGAGCACTTCGTAAGAGAGAGGAATATCTCTCAACTTCTCAACTCTTTGTAGAAGCCTTCTCAGATTTACTTCTAATGCAATTATTCTGTTTTTCATATTATATCTTCCTCTGGTTTCTCGTATTCTTCAAATTCGGTGAGTATTAAGTCCAACTTTGCAAGGAGACATTCGATTTTCTTAATTTTAATCCTATAACCCCTCATATTTTTATAAATACCTGATAAACCCACCATTCTCTGCAGGTACTTGATTAAAGTTGATTCAATTTCTTTCATTGTTTTCTCCATTTAATATTGTAAGCTCAACCCTGCATAGCATCGACCAGTAAATGCCATATAAATTGAGCTTAAATCTTCTCTAGTCTTTTGCCTACATAATTAGATGGATTTCTTAAAAGTGCTAGGGATTTTCTTGCGAAATGTTAGATTTTATTTTATTTGATAGGTTTTTTAGGAAAGATGTAAAATAAGACTGCCCAAAAACTGCTAAAAACTCCCTCGCTTTTTTTGGGGAAGGTCATCACTAAACGTTTCTTTAGCTCTGTATTCTTTAACAATTAAATCAGTATACTCTTTTGAAGCAATTTGCTCTTGTTGAATCCAGAAATCTTTTGTCTCTTGTTTTTTTGCTTGGTTAATTGAGTGCTCAACTTCATCTTTTAGCAAATTCCAAAAAGTGGACGTTTTCATTTTTCTATCCCAGATTGATTTGCTAATTCCAGAAAGTTCTGCAAGATTATCTAATGTTGGTTCTTTGAACTTCAATTTTTTGCAGGCGTTGATGTATCCTTTAACTAAATCATCAATCTTTACTTTATCCTGCTTCTTTATTTTTTCATTAATTCCAGATTTAGCTTCTTTTTTTATCCCTTGCTTAATTTGGTAAATTTTTGTTCCAAAGATTAATCTAAATATTGATTTCGGATGTTTTCTCGTTAAAGGCTTATCATGCAATCTTATCATATACTCAATTGCAGATTCAACTTGTTTTGAATGCTTCAAATACAACTCGTAAATTTTTTTTATTTTCTCTTCTAAACCTTCACCCTCAATAAAATTCTCAAGATCAAACATTTCTCCTGTTTTTTTATCGTAGAGCCAATCAGCGTCACTATCCTTTACTTCTTGTGCAAATCTTACGTATTCTGTTAATATTTTTACAGTACCATCATCGGTTAAGGGGCTTCTAAGAAAGTCAAATTTGTAAATCCCATTCTCATCGGACTTCTCTACTTCATTTGCATAAACAGCAAATCTTCTGTCAACACACTGAGTACATCTTCCGCAATGCGTTGTGCCTTGCGGCTTTTGAAATGTTCTGCTGCAAGAAACAGAACTATCTAACAATTTTAATCCATCATTTTTCTTAAGCAGTTCCGTTACATCAGTTTTAGTCTTAAATAAAAATGGATGATTGATTTTGAATTCCTTTCCCGATATTTCAGTAAACAGTTTTTCCAATAAACCGATAGTTTTGGGATGCGTTGTTCTGCTTGCCCTGCCATTCATCAAATCCTGTGTTTCACCCAGATTAATTGAAGTTATTCCATTTTCATAAACAGTAATGCTATCTTGTTTGTATGTACCTGCTATAGCATAAGCCATTGAACAATATAAGAAAGGACGTGTTCTCTGAGTTTCATCCCTTGCTTTTTTCTTTGTCAACCCGCAATGGAATTTATAATGCTTGCATCTATTGGGATACCTTCTGTTCAGCTCATCATATAATCCCTTTTGAGTAGTTTTTACTGACGGCACACCAGACTGATGACTTACCAAGCAAATTTCATCAGTTGTTGTTTTTATTTTTTCTAATGCTCCTGCTAACGAATCAATCCCGCCTGAAAATAATAGTACGCTTAAAGATTCCTTCCCTTCTAACTCAAAATTTTCAATATCAAATATATCTGTAGGAAAATCCGGTTCTGCTTTATAAAAAGTAAATTTATATTCTTCGTCTCCTGTCATAAAACAGAGCGCATCCGATAACAACTTCTTAACATCATCTTTATTCCAGAATTCTATATCCCTTACAAAAAAATGAAAATGAAATTTTCTGCTCCAATTATGATATTCTAAAGCAGTCGTAAATCCTCTATATGTTTTTCTGTCTGCCGCAAAAACGTATCCCGCTATTTCAAGTAAATCTTTTTGTCTGTCTCCTATTTTGTAAACATTCATCGCGAATTTTGTTAGTAATATTTCTACATTTTGATTTTTCCTTCCCTTGCGGTGTTCAAGTTCCAAAAAATCTTTTTGATTTTTTATTTTCATTTCAATACCCGCACCCATACAGGAAACAATATATTCTCTTATTTTAATCAACGCATCTCTTCCTGTAACAGATCGCTTCTAATTTTTCCGAAAGCCGTATATAGAAATCCTTTTACTTCCGATTCCTCCGGGAAAGTTTCTTTTACATTTTTATTATACCATCCTGCTGCAAAGGATTCAGCAATCTTAGCTGTTTGAAATGCGTGTTTTGAGACTTCATCAATGTGTGATTCTAATTCTTTAGTAAACTTTTTTCTTTGACTTGGATTTGGCAAAGCTATTGACGCTTCTCTCTCTAGGTAATATTTAAGGTATCTCTCAGTAAATTTTGAGAAGTATAACCTCGCTAACTCGCAGAATCCGCTTCCATTATTTGTTTTGTAAAAAATAGCCTTTTGATCAACCCCTTCGTGGAAAAAACTTCTTCCGCTTTCTATATTTTGTTTATACCATCCGTTCAAAGCATCAATTGCAGCTTGCTTGGCAACTGTTTCGTATTCTTTCGAATTTATTTCTTCCTGTTTGTTATTCCAGATAGCCCGGGATAGATCGACAACTGACATCTCTTTTTTACCTAATAATTCTTTGTCACTCAGGTATGAGATAGGATCGTTTTGTTTAAATGCGTATGAAATGTGAAGAAGAAGTTCGAAAGTTGTTTTAATAGACGGATCATTTTGTAATTCAGTAAATCTGTCTCGTACTTGTCTCAGGGTTTTGAAAGCAATTTCGTTTACGCTTTTCTTCTCTAAGGCAAATTCGCCCATCTCTTTTACAATGACTCGCCACGCTTTTGATTTTGGAAGGTAACCGTATCGTTTATTCCCCATAAGCGACCACTTTTTTTATCATAGTTTTTCCTGTTGGTTTTCAGTATTAGAATTAAATGGTGCTATTCGTATGTTCTTAGAATCTTAAAATAGATATGCCTTTGCCTCTCTTTTTCACTCCTGCATTTCCAATATAATAAATTCCTTCCAAAATCAGCGGGATTTTTGTTATTTTTAATAGCCAAGATGAACCAGACTATTGTCCGTATATGCTAATTTCACTCCCTTTTAAAATTCCGCTTAAGCCAGGGGGTGATAAGTTGGTGCTTATGATTTGTATTTCCAATTATTCTAACACTATTAGGAATAATAATTTAAGTGTCCAAGTCGATTAAAACCAACGAAAGAGAACTTGCCTCTAAAGTTTCCGAATGGTTAAATGAAATAATAAAGCGTAGTAATTTCCCTTTCTCTTCTGCTTCAAACGAAACAGGAATTAAAGTAGATACCTCTACAAAATTCGGTGATATTATTATTTGGAAAGACCGGGCAAGCAATGAACCATATTCTTATATTGAACTAAAACCTCCTTTTGGTTCCAGCGAAAACCTGGAAACATTTCGCCTTAAAGCATTAGAAATAGAAGTTCAGTATGCACTTACGTGGGATTTCCAGAATCTGAATGCTTACAAAATTGTAAAGAATAAGATTCAACTTGTTGACTCAGAAACGGAAGATGTTCTCAATAGAATTGATAACTGGATTCAAGGTGATAATCAGGCAAAGATCAAAGCATACCTTCAAAGGATTCTTGATGAACTAATTAATCTGAATGAAACAGGAAAGTTCAGAAAATTTTATCCCGATAAAGTTTACTTTGTTAATTTTATCAGAAAAGCTGTAAATGATCTTGTCCCGAAGTTCGAAAACTTTTTAAAGGATTCTGCACGTAAATCTTCTAACAAACACTTAATAGCAGAATATGTAACGAAACAGGGAATTGCCTATCCTTCTGATGCAGAATATTATAAACTAATCGCACGTCAAACAGTTTATGCACTGGTAACTAAAATTATTTTTTATCTAACCGTAAGAAGATATTTTGATGATCTCCCGGATATTTATAAAAATGATGAGCCGGATATAAATAAATTATTAAAATTTTCATTTGCTCGTGCACGTGAAAAAGATTGGCAAGCAGTTTTTGTCGAAGATCCTATTGAAGTACTCGGACTGCCGGAAACTATTTATGATGATCTGCATGTACTTTTTTCAGAATTAAAAGTTTATCACTTCGGCGAGCTTTCTGAAGATGTTATCGGAGAATTGTTCGAAGAAATTATTGATCCTAATTCACGTCATTTACTTGGGCAGTATTTTACTAATGAAGATTTAGTTGATTTAATTATTGGTTTTGCTGTTCAGGATGAAAAAGGAATTTATGGAGATCCTACTTGTGGAAGCGGAACTTTTTTAATCCGTTTATATGATCGTTTAAGGTTTCTTTCCGGTTATAAATTGCAACATAAAGAATTGCTCGATAAAATTTGGGGAATAGATATAGGGAAATTTCCCGCAGAACTTTCTACAATAAATTTGTTCAGACAGAATATTTCGAATTATGAAAATTTCCCCCGTGTAATTCGCACAGATATTTTCGATGTAACTAAGGGAGCTGAATTTGATTTTCCTCCGCCTAATGCCGGTAAACATTTTACCAAAATTAAAAAGACATTGCCTTTTTTTAACGGATTTGTTGGCAACTTTCCTTTTATAAGACAGGAATTAATTGAAAAAAAGAATAAAGGTTATAAAAGATTGTTAACAAAGGTAATTGCCAAAGAATATTTTTTAATTTATCCTGATCTTTTTGAGGTTAATGGATTGGATGAAAAACATATTGATGAATTGAAAAAAAATTCTAAAGAAAATTTTGAAAAAGAAATTGATAGGTATGTTGAAAAGAAAAATATCGAACTAAAGCTTTCTGGTCAGGCAGATATTTATACATATATCTTTATTCATATTACATCATTGTTAGCAAACAATTCAACCATTTCATTTATCACTTCAAACACTTGGTTAGATACGTCATTCGGGGGTGTTCTCAAACAATTTCTATTAGACCACTTTAATATACGTGCAGTTGTAGCAAGTTACGCCGAGCCTTGGTTTGAAGATGTTGCAGCCAATACAATTTTCATCGTTCTTGATAGGGAAAGTAATAAGGATAAGAGAAATAATAATGATACCAGATTTATTAAATTAAAATCTAAACTTGAAGAACTAATCCCTCAAAGGAACCTTAAAATTGAATCTGCTAATCGGTGGAAAAGGGTCGATGATATTATTCGAATCCTTGAAACACTTCAATACGACCAAAGAAAAAGTAAAAAATTGGACACAAACATTATCTCAGCAGAAGATGATAATTTCAGAATAAGGATAATTAAGCAGCAAGTTCTTTTCAATGAATTATTAAAGAATGAATACAATTCCAAATGGGGAAAATACTTACGCGCTCCTGATGTTTATTTTGAAATTCTGGAAAAATGTAAAGACAAGCTTGTGCCATTGAAATCAATGGCTGATGTAAGACGTGGATATACTACAGGGATTAATGATTTTTTTTATTTGGAAGAAGTAAAAGACGTAAAACAAAAGAAAAAAGGAACTGTAATTTGCAAAAATGCACGTGGCTGGCAGGGAGAGATTGAAAAGAATTACTTAAAAAAAGTAATTAAAGATTCCTCTAAATTCGACAAAATTCTGATCTCAATGGAACAGGTTAATAATTATATATTCGTATGTAATCATTCAAAAGAGCGATTAAAAAAAGCTCGTCATATAAATGCACTTAAATACATAGAATGGGGTGAAAAACAGAAAAATAAAAGTGGAATATTATTCCCTAAAATTAAATCTGTTATCGGAAGAAAATATTGGTACGGAATAACTTCAAACATTGATGATGAAATTCTATTTCTTGCCGCTCCACGACAGCGATTTTTAACATTTCATAATAAACACAGATTTCTTGTTGATAAAAGAATGTATTCAATAAAGTCACAGAAAGATGCTTTATTAATTCTACTAAACTCATTTTTATATATTCTGCATATAGAAGCCTATGGAAAGGAAATAAATAACGGGAATGCTAAAGAGTTTACTGTTGACGAAGTAAAAAATATGCTTTTGCCAGATGTTGATATAATATTTGATATGAACAGTATTACAAAGCGAATTATTAGACCAATCTTTCAAGAAATAAAACAGAAAGACCGGAAAGAACTTGACACATCAGTTTTGAAAGCACTCGGATTAGATCCAAAAGAATATTTACCCAGAATTTATGAAGGGATAACTCAGCTTGTAAAAGAACGGCTCGAACTTCCTAAGATGCGGAAGAAACAAAAATCGCAATCCGTTAAAGTAGCTTACGACGAAATCAAAAAAGCAGTAATTGAAGAAATAATACCTAATGGAATGAAAAAGTTCCCTGAAGCTTTTTATAGTGCGGGCGATTACGACTCACTTGAATTCGACACATACAACTCAAATGGCAAACAGCTTAAAGCAGATTCATTCTTTGACAAATTTGAACTTAAGGATGATGAAGGCAAAACTATATTAGAAACTGATAGCGATGTAAAAGCAGAATTTGTAGAAATGCTTACCAAAAAAGAAATCTATCAGATAAAAATTCCAAAAAATGAAAAAGTTTTAGAGAAAATAATTTCATCTTACAAACTTTATGTAAAAAACTTGCGACAATCATTAGAAACAAATGCACATCAAAAGCTCCATGATTGGAGTCTTGCAGAAAAAATGGCTGATGAAATTTTAGTGGAATGGAGTTAAGAAATTAAATGTTTTTTAATTTTAAAATACAACACACCACGAAATCCCGCAACAAAATACTCCGTACACTTAAGGACAGCTTTGCAAAATACGGTTCTCAAATAAAAGCTATGCTTAAAATTTACCGGAGCAAAGCACACTATATCAGCATCTACCGGGATTTGGTTATGGTGAAAGGATAAAAATTTATGAAACTGATTGGAAATTATAACAATGATCTCAATCATTCTTCTTTAATAAAATATTTTTGTTCTAAATCGGATGAAGTTATTGTTGTTGCTCCATTTTTAATGCCTGATTTTAACAAATTTTTCAATACTATCCCTGATAAACTTAAAAAAGTTCAGCTTCTTACTACATTAATTCCAAATTCCCCAGATCAAATAAAAAAAGTTAATGCAATAGATTCATTTTTAAATCAAGTTGATAAGAAACAATTAATCGGAAATGTTTATTTAATAAATAATCTTCATGGAAAGGTTTATATATTTAAAAAAAATAATAAAGCTTTTTATGCTATAGTTACTTCTGCTAATTTTACTAAAGCTGGTCTTGAAGATAATTATGAGTGGGGTTTAGGAACTGATGATAATAATTTTATTAATGAAATCGAAAATGAAATTACTGTTCTAACTCCGCACAAGTCGATTGATAGAAAAACAGTAAAAAAGATGTTAAAAGAGATAAATATTTATAAAAAAAAGCATAAGGAAAAAATAAATCCAAATATAAAACTTGATCTGACAAAAATATTATCAAAAGAAAATACAGAATCATTTTCTACCTTAGGCAATTACTGGTTAAAACCATATGGTGATATTACAGATCCTGTAGATTTTTCTTGGCAAATATCACCAAATGACAAAAAATTACATTTTTCTACACGCGAACCAAAAGGTGTAAAAATTAATGATATTTTGATCGTGTATGGTGTAGGTATCCGAATGATATTATCTGTTTACAAAGTTACTTCAGTTCCAATGTACAAAAAGGAAGAAAAGAGATGGCCTTGGTACGTAGAGGGTATGAATATTACTCAAAGTTTTACTAAAAATTGGCAATTAAATAGTTTAAGTCTTGAATATTTAAAGAATACTTTTTTTGAGCTTTATTCAGATGTTCCTTTGACTTTTGCCGGCGGTAAAAATTATAATGCTCTTATGTATGGACATGATAAAATAAAATTAAATCCATTGTTCGCAAAATATATAATTGAGCAAGTTTTATTAAAAACATTTTAAACTTTTTAGTATATGATGTACGAAAGAAGGGAATGTCCAGTATGTGCAACCATTTGCTCTGTCGGTGTATACGATTATGGTGATAAATTAGAAGTGACGTGTGAAAGATGTAATAGATTTAAAATTTCTTTGTGGGCACTTCAAAGTTCTGATACTAATAAATATTCTAATTGGCGTGCTCAGCTAAGCTATTACATCAAAAATGAAAATAATCCTCCTGAATTATTTAAAACCAGTGATATAAATACTATACTTAAGAATACATTATTACCGGATTATCAAACCAAGTATAACAATCTTTTAAAATGGTTCGGTGATGTTTCTGAAAATAGTACTAAAACAATTGATGGTTTTCCTAACAAATTATCATCAATAATAGGTGCTAACAGTCCGGCCGAAGTTGTTGAAATTCTTGATGAAATATGGAATGCTTGTTTAATAGCTATGGAGAACCCTGTTGAAGGTCCTCTAAGAAATAAATTTCCTTTTTCTGGTTTTGCCGCCCATTTAACTGATAAAGGTTTAAGGTTAATTAGTGAATTAAATAATACTTTTTTGTACCCAATGCCAAATAATATAGAATTTAATTTTGAATATGATTTCGTTTTTTCATTTGCAGGTGAGGATCGGCCTTTTGTTAGGAACATTACATCAAAATTAAAAGATAAACAAATAAAATATTTTTGTGATGAGGATGAAAAAGTTAATTTATGGGGTAAAGATTTAGCAATATATTTGGATAAAATTTATCAGCATTCAGCGAAGTATTGTATAATAATAATATCCGATAATTATAGAAAAAAGATTTGGACTAATCACGAGTTAAAAAGTGCTTTAGCAAGGGCCATTAAAGAAAAAAATAAAGAATATATTCTTCCCATTCGTTTAGATGATACAGATATTGATGGCATTCGACATTCTCTGGGTTATATTGATGCAAGGAAAGAATCAATTGATGATATTGTTGAATTTATAATCGAAAAATTAAAGCATTAAAAAATGGAAGAATTTACATTTAAAGAATTTATAAAGAAAACAATTTCAGAAATTGAAGCTGCTGTCCCGGATAACTATGAACTTGATGATTCTATTGACTTTGAAGTTTCAATAACCACGTCAAAAGGTTCAAGTGGAGGGATTGACATTAAAATTGTTTCAGGAAAATTAAGTGAAGAAAAAGAAATTACTCATAAGATTGAATTCTCAATCTCGAATATTAAACAACAAGAGAAAAAGGTTAATGATCTGATTAAAAATTTTAACACATTTTTTCTGTCATTAAAAGAACTTTCAAATAAACTAAACTTAAAAGATCAACCACCTGAATTATTAAAATGAAAAAACCAACCTATTGGATTGATTTATTCACAGGCACAACCTGGGAAGAATTTCTTAAGGCTGGTGAGAATATAAATAGCTTTAAAGAAGAAGAACTGGAGGAGGATTGAAAATTTTTCCAAATCTTAAAAAGAAATGGAGTCAAGCGGACGTTTTAGTTAAAGAAGCAGCACTTTTATTATCCATAGCCATAATACTAATTTTGTTATTCCCACTGATTTTTATTCAATCATCCCCGTTAGGCATTGATTTCAATAAAACTGGACAGATAGGCGATACAATTGGCGGAATCTTAGCTCCGTTCATTGCCATTATTGCTGCTGTATTAACCTTCGCTGCATTTTATGTTCAGTATCAGGCAAATCAAATCCAGATAAGAAATTTTAAGGATCAAATGGACATATCTAATGTTCAACGATTTGAAAGTAAGTTTTATGATATGATCAAATTGCATATTGAAAATGTAAATTCAATTTTTATTGAAGATTATTTAGGGAATAAAATCGTAGGTAAAAATACGTTTAAGGAATTTTTTGAAGAGCTTAGATTTACTTTCTACTTGTTGAAACAGAAATACGGAAATGATTTAGATGATATTAATATATTGAAAATATCATATTACATTTATTCTTACGGTATTGTGAATAATATTCTATTAAACGATCAATCCTTAAATCTTTCATCAGAAAAAATCACACAGATAATTAATACTTTTAAAGGTGAACTAATTAAAATAGATAAGTACTTCAAAGATAAAAAAGCCTTTGAATCTAAAATACCAATTGCAGGTCAGGAACATTCTTTCTTCTTAAGACATAGATGTTTCTCAGGTAATATGAATATTTTAGGACATTATTATAGAAATCTTTTCCAAACAGTAAAATATGTTGATAAGTTTAGAACAGATTTGCAACCAGCAGATAGAAAAATTAATTATATAAAAACTTTAAGAGCACAACTATCTAATTATGAACAATTATTACTTTATTATAATACTTTATCTAAATTTGGTTATCCTTGGCTAAATGACGTTGATAGAAATACAAATCCTAAAGATTACTCTGAGGGTTACCTAATTAAATATAAAATGATAAAGAATATTCCCCTTCCGTTGGCAGATTTTGGCATAAAACCAGAAGTAAAATTTGAAAAAGAAATAGAACTATTACGCAAGAAAAGTCCACCGGAAGAATTATTCGAATGGCACGAAATAGCAAAACGAAATTAGTTAAGGAATATCAATGCCTGAAGATCAGAATATAGAATACAAACAATCCTGGCAGGAAGATAATTTGAAAACAGTTTGCGCTTATGCAAACACAAATGGTGGTAAACTATACATAGGTAAGGATGATAGCGGGAATAATGTTGGATTAGTAAACTATGCTCGTCTTATGGTTGATCTTCCTAATCGTATAAAAAATATTCTTGGAGTAACCGCAGAAGTTAATTTACAGCAGGATAATACAAATCATTTTATAGAAATTATCGTCCCTCCCTATTCAGTTGCAATTCCATTACGTGGAAGATATTACATTCGCAGTGGCAGCACAAACCAGGAACTAACTGGTGCTGCATTAAACGACTTTCTCCTTCGTAAATCCGGAAGAACTTGGGATGACCTCCACGAAGATAGGGCTTCTATTGATGACCTGGATATGAGTTCACAAACCAAATTCCTAAACGCTGCAGAAAAATCCGGTCGAATATCAATCGAGTCTGATATTGAAAGAATCAGTTTGCTGGAAAAACTTAGACTTTATGATAATCAAAAGATTAAGCGTGCTGCAATAATTCTTTTTGGTTCAGACCCGGGTAAATTCTATCCGAATATTTCAGTAAAAATTGGTCGCTTCGGAACCTCAGACGATGATTTAAAATTTCAGGAAGTAATTGAAGGGAATCTTTTCAAGATTTTAATTGAAGTCCCGGAAATGTTGAACAATAAGTTTCTTACAAAGAGAGTAGATTTTGAAGGGCTTCAGAGAATTGAAAAAGGTGAATATCCTGTTGCTGCTCTACGAGAAATGTTATTAAATGCCCTCGTACATAAAAACTATTCCGGTGCTCAAATTCAATTAAGAGTTTACGATGATAAAATCAGCATCTGGAATGAAGGCATACTTCCAGAAGGTCTTACTATTGAATCATTAAAACGCCAGCATCCTTCTCGCCAGCGCAATCCTCTTATTGCTGATGTTTGTTTTAAAGGTGGATATATTGATGCATGGGGAAGAGGAACATTAAAGATTATTAATTCCTGTAAAGAAGCCGGCTTACCCGAACCTGAAATGAAAGAAATTGATGGCGGTTTTCTTGTTACAATTTTCAAGGATATTTATTCTGAAGACCAGTTGAAAAAATTAGGTCTCAATGAACGCCAGATAAAATCTATGCAATTTTTAAAAGAGAATAAAAAAATAACAAATAAAGATTATCAGCAAATTAATAACTGTTCCAGAAATACTGCGACAAATGATCTTTCAGATTTAGTAGCTAAAGGTCTAATTAACCAAAGCGATACAAAAGGAGCAGGTTCATTCTATACATTAAAATAATTGCACATTAATTGCACAAATTGCACATTGATTGCACAATAATTGCATATTTACAGAAAAACTAAAATATGCCTAATCTTTAGCAAGTCCAGGAATAGACAAGATTTACTAAATACCAATCGAATTTGATGATCTTCATTTAGGGATTAAAACATTGTTGCATACCCCGCCAATTAAAAAATAATTGCTCTTTCATTTCGCCCGCAGTCGCTCTCGACTCGGTTGTGCAAGCACAACCCTTTCAGGGCTTGCGTCAACTCAACTTCGTTCGTTGTCTTGCCTCGCTCGCTTTTTGCTTCCTTTGGGTCAAGCCGTCGTCAGCAAAAAATCGCTTTGTGCTTTTCGTATCAAGTTTATACTGAGCTTGTCGAAGTATCGGGTCTAAAACGCTTTGTGCTTTTTTTACAAAATTAAATTAAATTTAGATATTAGTTAATGGTTACTTTAATGAGAAATTATTCTGTGCTGATCGCAAATAACGATGATAACGCTATTCCTCTATTTAAAGAAGTTTTAGATGAGTTTGGGTATACGGTAACTTCTGTCCGCACATTCTCGGAAGTTTATCGTTCATTTATAAAACATAAATTTGACATTGTTATATTGACAAATCTTGGACTGTTATCTTCCGATATAATTAGTTCTGCCGCTAAGTTAAAAAAGATTGATTCTGATGTTAATATTTTAGCTTTATCTGGCACTGATGACCCAAGTTTTATTGAAACATTAGCTGATGTAGGCCTCGAAACTTTTTATAGTTTACCAATTGATTTTAATGAACTTCATTCTCGTATTCAGCTAATTTTATCTAAAGAATTTTTGATAACTCCAGAAGAAAAAGAATATTTAATAATATCACCCCCTGATAAGCCTTATACTGCTAAATGGTGTTTAGAGGCTCATTTTAGTTGCTATTTCCCTGATGAAATAAAGAGTAATGAAGAATATTCATTGCTTAATTTTGAAGGTTCGGGTACAGATTTTAAATCTAATGCGTCCCTTTACAAAGATACACTTGATAAAATTAGACCTATCTCTGGTAAAATAAAAATATCTAAAAATGCATCTCAAGATGTTTATTTGGATTTACTTATTTATCAACTTAAAAAAACTTTACAAACAAATCAGTGTGAATTATATAATCAAATTATCGTTTGGGAAAATTCAGTAAGAGCAATGGTAGTTAAAGCTGGGACTCAATTTAATCCAAATATTGAAATTTTTGTGAAAGTTTTTAATTTCATACAATTAGGTTATACAACTAAATATAAAAAACTTGCAGATATTTTCTCTTTACCAATATCCTTATATCTTCAATTTGCAAAACTATTTAAGCAAAAAAGAGAGTGAAAATAATTGCTCTTTCAATTCCGGGCTGGACAGAGCCAGTCCTCATTTCAGTCGCAAATATTTTTTTAGATTAGACCACAAAATAAAGTTTACCCGCTTCTGGCGGGATTCGCCTCAGGTATTCGGCTCACACTATTTTGCATATTGCAAACCCTCCGGGTTTAAAAAAAATCACAATCACAATTGTTTAACTTCGCTTCAAAGCAAATGTGAACTTTCCTTTCGCTTCGCTCAATCCAAGTTCACGGCATCCGTAAATATCCAAACAAGTTGGATATTTCCTGGCTGCTGCTTTTTCGCTCATTTTTATAGTGATAAATCAGGAGATGAAGAAGAATACGCATCGGGCTGTGTGCTTTGACAAGCACTGCTCAGCAAGTTTCAAAACTTTTAACATTCGCTCCGGCTTGCCCGCCGAAGTCCCGCCAATATTACGTTGATTATAGACGTAGGCGGGTCTGGCTGACAGCTTTTGCATTTAGCTTCATTCCCTGTCCCTCGTAATCCATTTATGGATGTAGTGGGAACTCATCTGCTCCATTCCATTTCGTGACAATAGTATTTGTTCGCTTTTTTTAAGGCTCTATTGTCACTCCATTCCATTCCGCTATTTCGATTCATTCAGCTAAAAGCGATGTTTGCTGTTCAACTTTTTTGATGACAAAAAAGATAAACTGAATCGCAAACAAACCTGCCCGCCTTTGGCGGGAAGCGCACTCGCCTTTGCGAAGCCTGTCCGCCTCTGGCGGATTAAGTTTTCAAAAGACTGCTTCACCAAATTTTGACAAATTCGCAGCCCTCAATTGTTTATATTTTGTTTACAATAAAAACAGTTTTATTGGTGATAAAACGGGAAACTTATGTCTAACAAATTCAATCGATCTAATCTCCGTAGCTGGTGGAATAGTTTAGATAAATTATGGCAGAAAATATTGTTATTAAATTTAGGAGTAGAACTTCAACTGGGGGGTATCAAGTCACAACATAATTGGAAGCATTTGGAGTTTTGGATATTTGAGGACTTATATGATCGTGGCGATTTGGGTGATGGAATTTCAATCGCAAAAGAAATCTCAGATGATCTCCTAAATCATATTGTTAATCTTGAAATATTAATTGTTGAAAATGCTGGCATCACTGATTTAGTTCCTTTAGCAAGGTTGGAAAAATTAATATTTCTGAATTGTTCCAATAACAAAATAAAAGACATTACCCCCTTAAAAAATTTAATCAATCTTCAAGAATTGAATCTTTCTTGGAATAATATTACGTCCGTGATTCCCTTGAAAAATCTAAACAAATTGCAAAAATTAGAATTATTTATGAATAATATTTTAAGTCTTGAACCAATTGAGGACCTGGAAAATTTAGAAGATCTTTCTTGTCTATTTAATTTTGATTCTATCTCTGAGCTATTTCTTCAGTTAAGTCGTAAATGGAAAAAATTAAAAAGATTAAGTGCTCATAATATAAGTAATCTCATAAATTTACCTGAATTTTGTCCAGATTTGGAATCTCTATATGTGCAGGGATTGGATGGCGATATATCTGTTATAGTAAAACTTAAGCGGCTCAGAATACTTTATATTGATTCTAATCAGATCAATAAATTAGACCCATTAACTGAACTTACTGATTTGAAAAGTTTATCCTGTTGCCGTAATCAAATTGAATCAATAGAGCCTCTTAGAAATTTAAATAAGCTTGAATATTTGAATTTTGAAATAAATAAAGTAGTTGATCTAAATTCCTTAAAAGGTTTGAAAAAATTAAAATCCCTTCTATTTAGGAATAATAATGTGATCAACCTTGAACCTTTAAAAGATTTACCAAATCTTGAACATTTAGATTGTAGCAATGATTTGCTCTATAGCAAGGTCGTTTGCAGTAATAAAATCAAAAGTCTAAGCCCTTTAAATAAGCTTTCTAATTTGAAATTATTAAATTGTAAGAATAATCCGATTCGACCAGGGGAACTTGCTATATTTAAGGCTCTACATCCAAATTGTGAAATAATTTTTTAACCCACTTCACATTGGTTGGAATCAGTTCATCTCGCCCCGTGAAATTAGTAGAAAATATAATTGTAAATCTATGATGTTATGTTGGGGAGATAGGGTTATGAATTCGTATATATTTATTTAACGGGGCTATACATTTGACGGGAAGTATTACATAACAAACATTATTTAACAGGCTTTTTTATCTTAACTGAAACTTGTCTTTCTCTCTGTCAAAATAATGTTGCATTATGCAAACTTCCACTTTACCCCGTTAAGCCTTCTCATTAAGTCTGAATATTATCTCACAAACTAAAATTTATTTTTTATCCCTGAATATTATCACTGTTACTTAACGGGGAATACCTTATCAGTTCATCTTTCGTTACGCTCAGGTGCAGGTCACTTCGTGTTACGCACCTTCGCTTCACTTGTTTGTGTAACTCTGAACAGCACTCTCTTAAGGGCTTCAGGCTTCCACCCACCCACCCCCAGCCTTTCGCCCTTTGATGTTAGTAGTGGAATCTTATTATTGTTTACCGAGTTCAAAGTCTGTATCCTGAAGATTATATCGTTTCTTGAAATAATCTTTTGTGAATGTTACTCCAATTTCGCTTAGTATTTTATCTCTGTCTGCACTTTCTTCAACAATTGCTTCTTTCTTATTCAACTTAATTCTTGGCAGTGGAATATCTCCGTAGTTCAGTTTAACATAATACTCAAGTAAAGTATTCAATGATCTCTCAACAAGTTTCTTATCACTCACACCAAGATATGAAAGCATCTCCCTGTGTATCTCAGATGCTTTGTAAGATCCGACTCCCTCAATCTCAGTAGTCAGCGTTACAGTTAAAACCGCTTTGCTTATTTCCTTGTTGTGGAAATCAACAAGTCTCTCATACAGTTGTCCAATATCGTATTGTGGTGATTCTTTCAGCTCGATTCCAAGTGTTTCCTCAAATATTGTGATGTTATCTTCAACCATTTGCTGAAGTTGATCAAGAAATTCATCTTTCTGAGTTTGAGTAAATGTATTCGGGTAGCGTCCAATCAAGTAAGGCATTCCATATCGTTCCATCATCAATTGCCAAAAGTCTATTCCGCCTCTCTTTAATTGTACCGGCCAATAACATTTCGCAAGTATTCTCTCTCCGTAAGGATTAACATATGTAGGCTTGTGCTGTGTAAGGATGAATTTGTATTCCGGAAGCTCCGCACCCTCTTCAAAAAAATATTGTCCGTTCTTATAAGTTCTCATTCTAATTTCATTCTCTCTTGTGAAGATGAACCATTCCTGCGGTTTGCCTATAACATTTGTCGGTACTATTTCATTTCCGTCTTTCATCCACATTACTTCGCCAACTGAAAAACCAAAGAAGATAGCATCGAGTATGTCAGATATAATTTCACTTAAAGGAAGTTGTCTGATTATATTAATCAATCTTTGCTTTATCTTTTTAGTTCCTGAAAATTCAAGCTCCCAGCCCATTTGCTGTACCTGCATTTTTCTTTGCTGTATTGTAGCCATCAGGTGAGGGTCGGTGAACAAATCCCTGTATATCTCGTAGTCGTAATTATTTTCCTGCAGTATCTTATCCGGGTCTGGAAGTGCTTTATAAAAGTTGCTGTATGCTTCCAGCTTGTCGCGGATTGCAAGCTCACTTAGTAAATATTTTCCTTTTCCGTTTTTCATTTCTCATCCCCAAATGTTTTCTGTACTTAACTGCAATTGTGTTTCTTGGTTTGTGCTTTATGCTCTTTATATCAGCAGGTGCATTTGCTTTTTGGTTCATTAAAAACTGACTTACAGTATCAACTACATCGTCATACTCTCCGTTGGGAAACTCCTCGCATTCATCAGTAAAATCCTTTACCCATATTTTGTTTGGTGGAAGGAAAACCCGCCCCGCTTCAATTAAGGGTGATACGCTGTGTACTCTTGCAATCTTATCCTGCTCTACTTTGATTGGTTTAATCGGCAATCTTGTGTTTCTCTGAAGTTCCTGTAAAAGACTTTGTCCTGAAGCCTTATCTTCAATAAGCACCTCATTAGCATTGTGAAGTTTGACCAGTTCAACCACTTTTCTCTTTAGTTCCGGGAATTCAACCCGCCCTTTCCACATATCAAGCAGGTAGTAAGCATTCTCTCCAACAAGCCACGTCGTGCAGGCACTGTAATCATTCTCCTGGTTTTTCTTAAATGCCGTATCCCAGCTTTGAACTTTCTTTAGAACTCTCTGTTTATAAAGATCATCTTCATTCTCATAATATTGCCACCAATCGTGCTTAATTATTCCCGCAGTTTCAGCATCAATAAACTTTCCGTTTATTTCCTGTTCTCTTAAAGCAGGAGAGATTTCCTTCACAAGTTCATCTATCTCTTTCGGGTCCAGTAAAGGATTATCATAAGATGTAAAGTTGAATGATTCCCAATCTTTACTTTTTCTTTCAAATAGCTCATAGAACAAATGTCTTTCTCTTGTTCTTTTAACTGTTTTGCCTTTTGGCGTTCCTCCAATTAAAACATTAGCCTTATAGTCAAGTATCATCGGCAGAATTGATTCAGTCCATAGGTTTCTGTTTTTGAGAACTATACCTGCTTCATTTATCACAATTAAAGCATATCCAAATCCTTCTATGTTTTCCGGGTTATCAGCAGAACGAAAATCACAAACAGAATTTCCAATTCTCAAATCATTTCGGTTGCTTCGATACTTCCATAAATTCTTAGGCAATCCCTTTAGCGTAGGAATAAAATATCTGTCAACATATCTCTCGATATTCCCATAAACCGTATCAACCCATAGAATAGGTGAAACACCTTCAAGCATTTGTTCAATAATGTGATTCGCAAATCCTCTGGTTAAACCAAACCTTCTTCCTTTGGCAATAACCTTAAATCTTGCACCACTCTCAAATAAAATCTTTTCCTGATTTTTATGATATGTTATTTCCAGATCCAGCTCTTTCATTATTCTAACTTCTCGCTTCTTACTTCTTTCCCGATCTGTTTCCGCTTTATCATTATCTGGTAATCACCGGTTTCAACTACCTTCTCACTCTGATCTAAATATTGCTTGCCAAGCCAGATTAGCATACTTACGTTTCCTTTCATTGCAACTTCGATTTGCTTTCGTTTTAGCTTCTGTTTGAGAACAGCCCTCCCTTTTATAAGAAAATTCTCAAACTTCCGTTTTAAGGTTGTATCATCATATCCGAGTACGTCAGCTATTTCTTTATTGGTAAGCCCACAGGAAGATAGCTTTTCTACCTGTTTTTCTATTGATATGTCTTTTTTCCCCCGCATCTTTAACTCCCCTTAATATTTTAGGATAATTATACCGTAGTCCTTATTTTATTAGGTAATATACTAAATAATTTGCATATATTAAAGATATTACATATATTATACTAACTTTTTAAGGTTAGCTATACATATTACTTTAATTTTTTAGTTAAAAGGGGAATAACTAATGAAATTTGAAATATTTAAGACTGGTTCTCATACAAGTGATAAGGGGGTTTCCAAAGATTACACACTTGAAGATCTCAACTTCATTGCCCAATCTTACAAGCCGGAAGAAGATGAAGCTCCAATTGTAATTGGTCATCCTGAAGATAACGATCCTGCTTTTGGTTGGATTAGTTCACTTTCAGTTTCGGAAGATGGCAAGCTTATCGCGGAAGCTCCTGACGAAAAACTACAAACCGATTTTCTAAACGCACTTAAAGACGGCAGCTATAAAAAAAGAAGCATTTCTTTAACACCTGAAGGAAAGCTTCGTCACGTAGGTTTTCTCGGTGCTGCAAAACCTGCCGTAAAAGGATTAGCTGATATTCAATTCTCATCTCCATCATCTGTTATTTACGAATTTGATTTTGAGAAGAAAGTTTTAGAAGAAAAGCCAGCTCAAACAAATACTGATTCCAATAAGATCACTGAACTCTCTCAGGAAATTAATACACTAAAAGAAACTATTTCCTCTATGCAGAAAAACTTTTCTGAGCCTGAAGTTAACACTACCAAAGAATCAATTGATAAAATCAATTCACAGCTTAACTCCCTTCAGGCAAAAATTTCAAACAGTGATTTTGAAAACTTGCTCGATGATAAAGTTGAGGAAGGAACTCTAACACCGGCAATCAAGGATAAAGTATTAGAGGTTTCAAACTTTATGCAGTCACAAAACTTCAGTGATAATTTTTCACCTACAAGGTTTCAAGGAGATGTAAACAAGCTTTTAATCTCTCTTGTTAATTCTTTCCCAAAGATTATTTACTATGATAACTTCGCTGAAAAGCCTGAAGAAGAAAATTCGTTCAAAGATGATTCATTCATAGGAATGGAAATAGATGCTGAATCAAAACAGCTTCATAAAAAAGCACTTGCTCTTATGAAAAAAGAAAATATCTCATACTTAAGTGCAGTAACTAAGATTATACATACTTAAAAAAATTAGGGGAATTAAATGAGCACATTACAAAAGAAAAGAGTAGTTGATCAGGTTTTAACTAATATTGCTCGTGGTTTTACTAATGCTTCACACGTTGCAGCAAAATTATTTCCTGTAGTTTCAGTAATGAAAGAAGGTGGTAAAATACCTCAGTTCACTAAAGAAGCTTTCAAAATCTACAACACAGAAAGAGCAATCAGGGCAAAGTCAAATAGAATAAGTCCTGAAAATAGGGATGAAATTGATTATGTTTTAACAGAACACGATCTTGAATATCCAATAGATTATCGCGAACAGGATGAAGACATTCTTCCGCTTCGATTGCACGCAACAACTGTTGTTACAGATGGAATCTCATTACGTCTTGAAAAACTTGCTGCTGATATAGTTCAGAATTTGTCCACTTATCCAACAGGCAATAAAGTTACGCTTGCGGCAGGTGATAAGTTTACTAACACTTCAAGCAATCCATTTACAATTTTTGAAACTGCAAAAGAAGCTGTAAGAGGTAAAATTGCTAAACGTCCTAATGTTTGTGTTCTTGGTGCATCTGCTTACAGTGCGCTTAAAGAACATCCTGCAGTTCTGGATAGAATTAAATACACTCAAAGTGCAGTCATAACTGTTGAGCTTTTACGCCAGCTTCTTGATTTCGATGAACTCTATGTTGGTGATTCAGTCTATGCAAGCGATTCTGGTGTTTTCAGTGATATTTGGTCTGATAATGTTGTAATAGCCTACGTTCCTTCTGCTAATAAAGATGTTCCGCGTTCATATTATGAGCCTGCATTTGCTTACACCTTAAAGAAAAAGAATAATCCTGTTGTGGATACATACACTGAAGGGGGAAAAGTTGAAATAATTCGTAACACGGATATTTTCATTCCTAAAGTTGTTGGTTCCGATGCAGGCTATTTAATCAATGATACAAATGCATAAGGTAAATCTATGAAGTATAAAATTGATAAGTCAGATTTGTTTATTGATAACAAACTTCACCCGGAAGGAAGTGAAGTCGATCTTACAAAAGATCAAACAAAAGGAATAGAAGATTTCTTAATCCCATTAGAAAGCAATTCTGAAGGTACTGTAGTAACTCAAAAGAAATTAAAAACAAAATCCTCCGTAGCTTCAGCGAAGGAGGAGAAGGGGAATAAAAAATGAAAACAGAACAGCCAATTTTAATTACGTCCATTGCAGCTAAAGTAGATTTAGCAAAAAATCTATTCGTTGCTTTTGATGGTGATATATGCGGAAATGGAGCTAAAGCATTGGGTGTTTGCAATGCAGAAACAGATTTAGGAGAACAGGCTCCGGTAACTGCAAAAGGTATTGCACTTGTTTTATCAGGTAATTCGATCACTCTGGGAGATAAAATCCAGTCTGATGCTAACGGAAAAGCTATTACATTTTCATCAGGCGAAGCCAACGGATTCGCTTTGGATGCGGCTACAGGTGCAGATGAATCAATCCGTGTAATGCTTGTCTAAGTTTTTTAGGGGGTAAAATTGATTTTCAAAACTCTATTCTTTGTAATTATAATTACTCTAACTTCTAACTCATACTGTCAATGGTGGGTATCGGGGGGTAATATTCTTTGGCCTTATGGTGATGTTAGTATTACAAAAGGCAACTTATCAGTTTCTGGCAATATACATTCGGACAGCATTATAACTTCTTCAAAATTCCAGCATATTATTCTAAGATTTTCAAAAAATGGTGATGATCAGGAATTTAGTTTAACAGTATATCGCAATGATACTAACACCTCTGTAGATACTGTTTATTGGTCTGGTGGAACTTATGGCACAAATTATTTTATCGAATTCTCAGGTAGTGTTGTAAGTGCATCTTCTCAATCTTTGTTTTACAATTCAACTTTTATCGATGCCTTCGCTGATACAGGTTATGTCCCTACTCAACTCAAAGCACTGCGTTCAGGTTATGATAACAGAATAATGCTTTCATTTATAACTCCATCCCGCAGTGATCTTGATGTATTTACTGTAGATGTTTATGTCGATTTGGTAATTATTCCAAATACAATTGCTGATTCATATTACTATTCTTGGTGATTAAAGGGGGTACAAATGAATTTCAAAATCTTTTTCTTCTTAATAATAATTACAATATCGTCTAATTCTCACGCTCAATGGTGGACTTCTGGTGGTAACTTAATTTGGCCCTATGGTGATGTTTCTATTACTAACGGTGATCTTAATGTTAGTGGCGCAATTACCAGTGGTGTCAAAAAATATGTTGCATTACTCTCTCAATCGGGTACGGACGCTCCAACAGCAACGATTATGGAAAATAGTATTGGTGCTCTTGTCTGGTCAAGGTTAGAGGCTGGATTTTATCGTGCTACTTTATCTGGGGCTTTTACAACTGATAATACTTTTGTTGAGGTTTCATCAATAGATAGAATGGATTTTTCTCCTCCTTCTACCTTCACTCATAACTTATTTTTCGTATCACTTAAATCAATTGGTCCTAATGATGTTGATGTTGTAGTCTTTGATACGTCTGGGGTTATGGTTGATCCAGGTGTGATTAATACAATTCCTATAGAAATTTTTGTTTACCCCGAATGATCCAAAAATAAACCTGTTCGTTTTAGCCACAAGGCTTCGCCTTTTGATGCTCTCTCTCAGGCTTATTTTTTTTATTTTCTGGTAAAATAGCTGTTCCATTCTCTAAAAAAGCATCCGCTTTTGATGTTCATTCCACAGCCATTTTTTCTTCTTTTTATAAAATCTTTTTTGCCCTTTTTATTCAATTTGCTGTTAGGTAGTTCCATCTTTTTCTTATCAATTCTCTTTTGTGATAGTCTTTACTTTACCGGGTAAAGGCAAAAAGTATCACCAACCACTCCGTTAACGGCAATCCTTTTCGCCTTTCCTTTTATCAGTTAAACAGAAAGAAAATTATTTAAGGGGCAAAAAATGTTTTTTTTGAACGGGCAACTATATCAACTAATGAAAGGATTACAGCTATGATGGAAATAAAAAATTTGTTTGATGTTCCGGTAGTAAACAACACACAGCACAACTGCAAGCAAAACTTAAAAGTGATTGAAAAAACTCATTCAGTTAACAGCTTGCACAATATTGTAATTGCAAGGGTTCAGCAATGCAGAATTTGCGGAAAGAAATTTGAAAGCTATGATCCAAACGGATTGGATAAATTATTTTAATTAGGTTATCTTTGTATAACAATGCAATTCACTAATTCAATATTAATCAACTCAAATAAACGGTTGAATCCGAGTTTGTCGGTACAAAAGTCGGTACAAAGTCGATACACAATCAGAAGGAATCAAGCAAGCCACAAAAAACAAAAACCTTCAAAACAAACTGTTTCAAAGGTTTCTTTGTGGGCCCAGATGGACTTGAACCACCGACCCTCTGATTATGAGTCAGATGCTCTAACCAACTGAGCTATGGGCCCAAATTACGATGCCAAATTTAATAGTTATGAGAAGGTTTTGCAACTAAATAAAAATCAGTTTATTTGTTTTAATGAATCTAACATGCCGGATACAGAGTCACTTAATTCAAAAAATCCGGAACTGTCCTTATTTCCTTCTTCATTATAAAATCTCCATTCTCCTACCCTTATTCCACAATTAAATGAACCTTCTTCTTTTTTATTTCCATTTTTATAATACCAGGTCCATTTTCCTTCCGGAAAATCATCTACAAAATTTCCTTCTGACTCAAGCCTGCCATCTTTATAAAAATACTGCCACTTACCTACATTTTTATTTTTATCCATTGTCCCATTCATTTGAATAGTACCATCTTCATAATAAATTTTAAATGTTCCTTGTTTAACTCCATTAACAACTTCATATTCAATAAAACTGTTATTAACTTTTCCTTTATGTAAACCGGAAAAAGGTATATCACTATTAATTTCATATAATAATGAATCTTTCATCACCAGGATTTCCTGTTTTTCCTTTTTCTCAGCACAGGAAACTATCATTAATAGAATTAAAAATATTTTTGCGAAGTTGATATATTTAGTAAAAATAATAGAGCTATTTATTATAGGTTTAATCAAATTAATTTTCATTTGTTTTTAAAATACTGGAGTAATTTCATTTTTGAATCAAGTAAATCCTGCGAAATAATTTTTACTTCACCAAGCACAGGCATAAAGTTTGTATCACCACTCCATCTTGGTACAATATGAAAATGAATGTGATCATCAATACCGGCTCCGCTTACCCTGCCTATATTTGCACCAATATTGAATCCTTGTGGCTTATAAATTTCCGACAAAGCTTCCTTTAAGGATTTTATCTCATTCATTATTTCAAGAGATTCATCTTCAGTTAAATCTGTAATTTCACCCGTGTGTTTATATGGAATTACCATAAGGTGACCATTATTGTATGGGTACAAATTCAACATTGTAAAAGTTAAAGCAGATTTTTTTATCAAAAGGTTTGCAGAATCATTTTCATCAAGATTGGAAGCACTGCAGAATATACATTCACCTTTAACATTTTCATTCTTGAATGACTCAATGTATTGTGATCGCCAGGGTGACCAAAGGTTTTTCATAGTATAAAAAGAAAAGGCGGAAGCAAATCCGCCCGGTTATTAGTTGAAATATTACTTCTCTTCTTCTCTTGATTTATTATATTCATCAATAATTTTCGATTCTATTTCTTTAGGTACTTCTTCATAGTGATCAAATTTCCGTTTATGTGCACCTCTGCCCTGCGTCAAGCTTCTAAGATGTGATGAATATTTATAAAGTTCAGATAAAGGAACCAAAGCTTTAATAATCTGAAAATGACCATCTGATTCCATTCCTAATATCTTTCCGCGTTTACTTGAAATATCACCCATAACATCTCCCATATATTCTTCCGGCACTGTTACTTCAATTTCATAAATCGGCTCAAGCAGAACTGGTTTTGCAAGTAAAAATCCTTTTTTAAAGCATTGTGATGCTGCCAGTTTAAATGACATTTCATCTGAATCGACATTGTGATATGTCCCGTCAAATAACGTTACTTTAACATCAATAACTTTATTACCGGCAATTACACCTTTTTCCATTGTTTCAACAATTCCTTTTTCAACTGCTGGAATAAATCTACCTGGAACAACACCTCCGACTATTGCATCAACAAACTCAAATCCTTTTCCTCTCGGCAAAGGCTCCATTTTAAAGTGAACATGACCATACTGACCCCGACCACCTGATTGCTTTTTATGTTTGTACTCAACATCATCAACTCTACCTTTTATAGCTTCACGATATGGAACTCTTGGCTCTACAAGATCAACTTCAACTCCATACCTTTCTTTTAGTCTTTTGACGGCAAGTGATAATTGAAGTTCCCCCTGACCAGAAACAATAGTTTGTGAAATTTCAGGATCATATTTTACTGAAAATGATGGATCTTCTTCATGTAATGTGTGTAAACCAGAAGCGATTTTATCTTCATCACCCTTAGCTTTTGCTTTTATTGCTCCACGGATAACCGCTTCGGGGAACTTGATGGGGTTAACTATAACCGAATAATTTTTCGATGCTAATGTATTGTTCGTGTGAGTATCTTTTAATTTTACTACCGCACCCAAATCTCCTGCTAGAATTTGTGTAACATCCTTTCGGTTATGACCATTTATAATTGATAACTGACTCAACCTTTCTGTTTTACTGTTTGTCTGATTTATCAAATCCAGACCTGCCTGAACCTTGCCGGAAATTACCTTGAACAAAGAAAGCTCACCAACATGCTGTTCTGAAATAGTCTTGAAAATAAACATAACAGGCTCACCATTTTCATCATAATTTATTTCAACTTTTTCATTTTTGCCTGTTAATAATCCTGCTTCAAACTTCTTATCCGCAGGTGAGATAAAATACTTAGATACAAAATCCAGAAAATTATTTATGCCGACTGCTTTGGCAGCAGATACTGCAAAAACAGGGACTAAACTTTTATTTAATAGCGAAGCTTTTAATCCTTTTTCTATATCTTCATCAGATAAAGAACCGGCTTCAAAATACTTATTCATTAAATCTTCTGAGCTTTCAGCAATCTTTTCAATCAATTCTGTTCTGTAAGCATCAGCTTCTGATTTAAGATTTTCAGGGATATCAGCTTCAGTTAATTTTTTACTTCCTGCTTCACCAAAAGTAACTAATTTCATTCTCAATACATCTACAACTTCATTGAAATTAACCCCCTCAGATGCAGGGAAAGTTAAAACTACTGATGAAGCAGAGATTCTTTCTTTTGTCTTTTCAAAAGTCTCTTTAAATCTGGAATGTTCGTTATCACATTTGTTAATTAAAATTGCAGATGGAAGTTTATACTCATTAACAAAACCGTTTGCAATTTCAGTTCCTACTTCAATACCTTCTGCAGATTTAATAACCAGGATTGCAGTATCGGAAACTTTTAATGCTGATTTAACATCACCTATAAAATCTGTATAACCGGGAGTATCCAAAATATTAATTTTAGAACCTTCCCATTCAATGTGCATTAATGAGGTTGAAATTGATATTTGTTTTTCAATTTCATTCGGCGTGTAATCTGAAATCGTATTTCCTTCAGCTATAGTTCCAATCCTGTTTATTTCGCCTGCTGTATATAAAAAAAGTTCTGAAAGTGAGGTTTTTCCGCTTCCCCCATGCCCTATTAATGCAATATTCCTGATTGCATTAGTTCCATATTCTTTCAAGAGTCCCTCCTAAGATTCAATGTAGATAGAGATAAGATTATTTTTTAAAGTAATTTAGAAATGCAGTTACTCCGTTAGAGAATGCTTTTAAACTTTTTAAAATCACAGTTATTGGCTCTTCAATTCCTCCCCTTACCTTCTCCTCCAGATCCAGAATTGTATCAACTCTGTCCCTTACACTATAAACTATACTTTTAGAAACCTCTAATTGTTCCTTTGTATCTTCCGTTATTTCAGATAAATTATTGGCAAGATCTGAAACAGAAGTTATTAAAGGTTGAATATCTGAGGAGACTTTTGTAAGACTATTTTGAATTTCCTTAATAGCAGTTGTAATTCTCCCCATATAAATAATTAAAGCAATGCATAGTGCAGATGCAAATACTAATAAAACGATAGTTAAAATTTCAATCGCGCTCATTCAATTAAATTAATCTGAAGATTTTTTGGTTTCTTTGTAAGCATCAACACCAGCTTTGATTGCACTTTTCAACTGCTCTCGTTTCTGATCTACTGATTCCTTCCCGGTTTTTACATATTCGCCGGTTTTGGATTTTGCATCATTAAATACTTTTTCAGCATCTTTAAGAAGCTGTTCGGATTTTGATTTAGCATCCTGAACAAGTTTATCAGATCTTTTTTTACCTTCGTTAATAAGATCTATTGCTTTATCCTTAGCTTCTGCAATATATTTTTCTGCATCGTCCAGGTACTCATCTGACCGGCTTCTAATATCATCTCTGAATTCCTTACCGCTCTTTGGAGCGAATAGTAAACCTAACACTGCTCCAACTGCACCGCCAGTAAGAAATCCAATCAAAACGCCTTTTCCAAAATTATTTTCCTGTGCCATATTTTTTCTCCTTTGGTTAGGTTAATTAGGGTTTCGAATATACCAATAGAGGTTCTGAAAATCAAGGAAAACAGCTTCTAATAGCCTTTTTTCATCGATAAATTTAAATATATTTCAAAAATTACTACAAATATTGCTGTTGTTCATTAAACCGCTTAAATCCTAAAACAAAAACTAATGTTTTCATTACAAAAATACATAAAAATTATTTTGGATTTAGAAATGAATTTTAGCTTATAGAGGAACTATTGAACATTTTCAAGAGAGATTTTACCAAACCTTTTCTGATAAAATGTCACTGCAAAAATTCCAACTAATACTGCAAACCAAAGAGTTACAACCCGGACAATAAAAGTTGTAGTCACTGAAATATCAGCAGCAATATTTTTTTTAATCAGAAAATAAGTTAGTGAACCTTCGGTAACACCCAGACCCCCGGGCAGCATAGAAATTGCACCAATAATAATAGCAAAACAATAACTGAAAGATGCCCACAAAACCCCAAAATCAATTCCAAAATTGCGAAGAATTAGGTAGTAACCTATACATTCAAACCCCCAGGAAACCAGGCTTATAAAAGTCATCAACAGAAGAGGTTTTATTCTTAAAAGTTTATATGAACTTTCATAAGCTGTATGAATATTATGAATATATTTTTTTATGAAACTGATTCTTTCCAGAACCCCAAGCAATGGCAGAGCAATTTTTTTATTGCTTATTACAACAATTATTGCAATAAAAAAAACAGCAACTAAAATGGAAATCTCTCCTCCATATTTGTAGACAATAGCACCTATAATTGAAATGCAAAGCAGGGATAAAAAATCTGTTATTCTCTCAGCAAAAATTATAGGTGCAGTTTTACTAATTGGATCTCCGTTTACTTCCTTTACAAGGTAAGCTTTGAGCAACTCGCCAAGCTTTCCGGGTGTAACACTCATCACCAATCCACTCATAAAAATTGAAAAGGAATCAATCTTTTTTAATTTTATTCCCACTATTGATAAATAAAAATCCCACTTTAAAAATCTTGCTGAATAGTTAAGAAAGGATAAAAATAACAGAAGAGGCAATAGAATAAAGTTAAACTTTGAAAATGAATTTAACACTTGTTGATAATCAGCATAAATAGTGAATGCTAGATACAGCATTCCACCGAAAGCGATAGAGATAAATATTTTCTTTCTGAGTTTTGCAATCACTTAAATTACCTTCTTAAGTGATTCATAAATTTTTGTAAGCGGAAGCCCGACTACATTATAATAACAACCAGTTATTCTTTTTACAAAGACTGCTCCAAAATCATCCTGGATGCCATAAGCGCCGGCTTTATCCATAGGACTGCCCGACTCAACATATTCTATAATTTCATCATCAGCCAATTTTCTGAATTCAACTTTTGTTTTTTCAAAACCTGAAACTTTTTTATTATTCACAGAATTATAAATGCAAAACCCGGTATAAACTGTATGAACTCTTCCGCTTAACATCTTTAAAAATTTAATTGCTTCTATATTGGTAAGTGGTTTGTTAATTATTTTATTTTCGAGCACAACTATTGTGTCCGCAGTAATTACAATCCCATTATGAATTTTATTCAAAGCTTCGTTTAATTTTCCCTCAGCTAATCTTTTAACACAATTTACAGGTGATTCATTCTTTAATGGTTCTTCATTAATTTCAACTGAGAATGATTTAAACTTAATTCCTATTTGCTTTAGCAATTTTCTTCTTCGGGGCGATTTTGATGCAAGGTAAATTGGAATGATTGTTTTAATCATTAAGGCTTCCTACATCAGTTCCTGGATAATAGTGTTCCAATATTGCTTCATATGATTTACCAGACCTGGAAAGTCCAATTGCTCCCCACTGACACAGCCCGACTCCATGTCCGAACCCTTTACCGGTAATTATTATTTTTGAAGCTGATAGGTTAATATCAAATAAAGTACTCCATAATCCCATTGTTCCATCGGCAGTTTTTAAAATGTTTCTTATAGAATTGCCGTACATTTTAACTGAGCTTTCCGATCCTTCACGATTTTGTACCAGAAACTCAAGCTCATTAACTCTTCCGGAATTGAAACGAGAATTAATATTTATTTCTTCAACAGAATAGTTTCCTTCATCCAGAAGATTTGCATCAATTAATCTTTTAATTATTACATCATTTTCATAATCTTCTTCCCATGAAAATCTATTGGAAATTGAGCAATAAGGAGGATCGCCATCTTCAATACTTTTTAAGTATGGTATTTCTTCCTGAGTAAAAACATTATCAGCTCTTTCTGTCATTCCTCCGCAGGTTGAATGATAATAAATAACAGCCGGCTCACCTTTGTATTGCAAAATTAAATTACTGGTTTCATCAACAGCCTTATTTGCCAATGGATGTTCTGAATCCAAGCCACCATACACCTGATCGCGCGTGTCTTTAAATAAATCGAACATAGACTTCCCTTCTTCAATTCTGTTAATTGCATATGTTCTTATACAAATTGATACTGCTTTTAAAGCCTCAAAATTTTGTTCTCCGGTTCCAACAGGCATTTCTTTTGTAAGTACTCCCTTAACATAATCCTCAATAGAGAGATGATTTATGATTCCAACTGTTTGTCCCGCAGGATAAATAAAAATATTTCCTCTGTATTTATTTCCGTTTAATTGAATAAAATTATCATTAACAGGAATCAGCTTAAAAGAATCACCTTTAAATTCTTTTTCCTGAATAATTAATTTCAAATAATAATTTTCGTTATAGCATTGAATTGTATTTCCGTTTTTAATAACTGCTAACTTTTTATCATCTTTATAAAGATAAACTTCATTCTGAATTGTTAAAAAACTTGCCGGTGAATTCTCTTCGAGCAAAACCCTTACTTCGGATTTTGAAATTACCTCAGCATTAGTTCCTGAATTTACTGAAGCATCATTTTCGCTGGTAAATCTTTTTGAAGATGAACATGAAATGAAAAAAAGGTAAGGAATAAAAACAAAAATGATTAAGATTTTTTTTCTAAATAAAACTGCCGGAAATTTTAGATGTGGTTGGAATAAGTAGGACAAAAAATATCCGTTATCACCTGAACATAGCTTTGATGCTGCCCCAGGTATGTTTTACACCCGAGATACTGTGTGAAACCGTAATTTCTGAAGAATATGAAACCTGATTATCATTATCGACAATCTTCAATCTATAAATAAAAATTGTATCAGTAGGTTTATAAACTGATTGGTCTAAAAAAGTATATACTGAATTACTTCCTTTGGGATCAATTGAAGCTATTTCAGTGAAGGAAGATTGAAGAGTTTTACGTTCAACTGCAAAATGATCTAAGTTATTTTCATCTCCTGTTTTCCATTCAAGCCGAACATTATCACCGCTGCTTTCACCATGAAAATAATCCAGGTATGCGCCCCCAAATGCAGTAGCAATTACAAATAAAACAATTAAAAAGTTCTTTATTGTAATTTTCATACTGCAAATATATCGGGCTTAAAGTTTATTGTCAATACTTTTTGGCAAGATAAGTAATAATAAAAACTTAACTTATTGCTTCTTTTCTAATGAAATTGAAGTATACCAGTCCGCAGAATTGAATTTTATATAAATCATAAACGAATACAAGACTATATAAACCGGCAAAGCCACCCAAGCCCAGGTCAAGCCTAAATCCAAATAAACACCAAAAAAATATGCAAGTGGAACAAAGATTAATAAGTTTGTTATCACTTCCGACCTCATTACATAAAATGTTCTTCCGGCTGCTTGCAATCCATTAGCTAAAACAACACCAACTGCATAAAATATTTGTGCAAAACCAGCAACCCTTAACGCACCTTTAGCTGTTTCAATAATTGACTGATCATTAGTAATTATGATTAATACATACTGAGGAATGAGAATAAAAATTATTCCAAGCAGAATTGTATAAATTGTTGCGACCTTTGCAGTTTCGAAGCCATATATTTTTGCAAGCTTTATTTTCTTTGCCCCAAGATTATTACCTACTAAAGTTTGAACAGCAATTCCAAATCCAAAGCAAGGTAAAAATGAAATAAATAATGTACTTATAATCGCCTGGGTTGCTGCTTGTTCTTTGATGCCAATTATTCCTGTGATTGAAATAAAACTTAAAAACCCGATAAGTATAAAAACATTTTGAAACGAAACCGGTAGTGAAATTTTAACAATACTTTTAATTAAATTTTTATCAATTATAAAATGCCTGAAGTTTTGAAATTTTTTTCTATAGTCAGGAAGTAATATTATGCTTGTATAAAAAATAAAATCGAAAGAAGTAGCGAGTGTTGAACCCAGACCAGCACCTGCCAATCCCATTCTGGGGAAACCAAAGTTTCCGTAAATCAATGTATAGTTGAAGATAATATTAAGTAGATTAGTTATAACTCCGGAAAACATAAAAATTTTTGTTTTGTTGATTCCGAAATAGAAACCTCTGTAAGAAACTGATATCAGGAAAAAAGGAATTCCAAGAAACCTGTAGTGCAAATAGTCACTTGCCAGTTCACCAACCGTATTATCAGTGGCAAACAAGTGTGCAATCGGATCTGTAAAGAAAACTCCAACTGCAGCAACTATAGCACCTATTCCAATTGCAATTAGAATTGAATTGTTTAACACAACTCCACAGGAAACAAAATCCCCTTCA
This sequence comes from uncultured Ignavibacteriales bacterium, assembly GCA_963715745.1. GTDB lineage: Bacteria > Bacteroidota > Ignavibacteria > Ignavibacteriales > Ignavibacteriaceae > CAWGJF01. The sequence goes on along the minus strand of OY970271.1, from coordinate 2,120,424 downwards.
CCATATTTTCTTGCAACTACAACGTGAATTCCTGTAGCAAGGCTCGAGAAAAAACTAATTAAAGCCCAGGTTGCCAGTACTCCAATTCCCATAGCAGCAAGAGCATAGGTTGCTTCATCCAGTCGTCCGACCATTGCTGAATCAACAAGAGAAACTACCATTTGAGTAGATAACCCGGCAATAGCAGGGATGGCAACTCTTAATATTTTTCGATAATAATTATTTACAGGAAGTAAATTCATTTATGGAAGGAATTTAATAAAAACAATCTTGAGGAATTTAACATCTGAAGAAATTTTAAAGTTTTCATAAAAAAAGCGTTGAACAATTTTATTGCAACGCCTGGTTAAAGTGTGGAGCTAAGGAGGATCGAACTCCTGACCTCTTGAATGCCATTCAAGCGCTCTCCCAGCTGAGCTATAGCCCCATTTTTCCACAATTCTGTTCGAAAACTAATTATCTTTTGTTCTATTGTCAATTTGATTTAATGCAGTATTAATAAATATTTCAAATCTTGTTGGGTATTAAAGTAATTACATTGACAGGCTATTTAGTTTATAATAATTTAGATTATAAAATATTTTAAGTAATGAGATCTATTTTAATAATACTAACTTTTTTCGTGTTCATTTTCATCGCTTGTGATGATACACTTACTTCAACTAATATCGATAAGGTAATCATTCCCGATTCAAACGTTAGTTATTCCCAATACATTGCACCATTATTTGAAGTTAAATGTGTAACTTGTCACGATGGCAGCTCTGACTCAAATCTTCCAAACCTTTCTAACTTTTCTTTTGTTGATGGTTATTATGTTGTTCCAACTGAACCGGATAACAGTGTTTTGGTTTATACTATTCAGGGAAATGTTCCGCCGTTTCCATTAATGCCTCCTGCAGGTTATCGTGCTTTGAATGAAAATCAGGTTAATGGTGTGAGAACATGGATTGAAGAGGGTGCTCAAAATAATTGATAAAGTTTATGATTAAAAGATTACAAGATTATTTTTCTAATCTTTCAATTTTGCAATCTTTTAATCTTGTAATTTTCATATCCACTTCATTTTTTTATACCAATCACAAGTTCTTTTTATTCCCTCTTCAATTGAGATATTTTGCCTGTAACTCAAATCTCTAATTGCTTTTGAAGTATCACAAGTCCATGCATGCTGAGTAAGATCTTTTGCTTTTTCAATATTTAGAGTTGCTGGTTTAGAACTAAACATAGCAAAGAACTGAGCAATTGCTGCAATAGCAAATACAATGAAGTGTGGGATTTTAATTTTTATTGCTTTCTTATTTAAAACTTCAGAAGTGATTTTGCCAACATCATCCCAATTGTAAACTTTTTCCGAACTAATAAAATAAATCTGGCCATTTGATTTTTCATTAATGGCAGCAAGATAAATACCTTCAACCAAATCAATTACATGAATCAGACTTACAACTTTTTTATCAAACCCAATAATTGATGTAATTCCTTTGTTGAAAGTCTGGAAATAAATAAATATCTCTGTATCCCTTTCTCCGTAAACTGCCGGTGCTCTGCAAATTGTTATTGGAATTTCAGGATAATATGAAAGTGCTGTTTTCTCCTGTTCAAGTTTACTTTTGCCATAAGTTGTAATCGGTTTACATTCGCTTTCTTCATTTACCGGTATTTCACCGATTGATGGCCCGACAGCAGTCTGACTGCTTACAACAATAAACCTTTTCAGTTTAATATTATTTTCTTTTACAACATCAAGTAAGTTTTTTGTTGCTTCAACATTACCTTTAAAATAACCTTCAGGATTTTTTGATTTCACAACTCCGGCAACATGAAATATATAATCACATCCTTCAAAAGATTTTGCAATTCCCTCTTTATCCCATAATCCACAATCAAATATTTCTACATCTTTTCCTTCGAGCCATCTTAATTTACTTGATTTTCTTACCAGACATCTTACCTTGTGACCTTTACTTAATAAATTATCAACAAGATGACTTCCTACAAATCCATTTGCACCGGTAACTACTGAAATTGGAGATGAATTCATTTTAGTTTTTTATTGCTTTTAACTCTATTTAGTTATACATTTTATTTCAAAATTTAACAAAAATCTTCATCAATTATTATTCGCATCTTACCATATCCTAGGAGGAACTTTGGATCTATTTAAGAAATGCTTTGACTTCAAGCGTGCAGACGAAGTTAAAGCAATGGGGGTATACCCTTACTTCCGGCCAATTGAAGAAAATGAGGGTCCTATTGTTCAAATAGAGGGAAAAAGAATTATTATGGCTGGTTCAAACAACTATCTTGGTTTAACCGGTCATCCTAAAGTGAAAGAAGCTGCCATAAAAGCTGTTGAAAAATACGGTACAGGATGTTCAGGCTCCCGTTATCTTACAGGAACACTTGATCTTCATATTGAAATGGAAGAGAGATTAGCAAAATTTTTTAATGCCGAATCTGTTTTACTTTTTTCAACAGGCTACCAAACTGCACAAGGTGTTATCCCGACACTTGTAGGAAGAAATGAATATGTTGTTTCTGACAAAGATAATCATGCTTGCATTGTTGCCGGAAATTTGATGGCCAAGGGAGCTATGGCAAACATGGCCAGATACAAGCACAATGATATGGATGATTTGCAGAAGGTAATAGAAAAAATTCCAAAAGAAGTACCAAAATTAATTGTAAGTGATGGTGTTTTCAGTACCGGAGGTGAAATTGTTGACCTTCCCAAAATGAATAAGATTGCTAAGGATAATAATGCAAGAATAATGATTGACGATGCACATGCAGTTGGTGTAATCGGGAAAGGTGGAAGAGGAACTGCAAGTGAATTTGGGCTGGAAAAAGAAATTGATATGACAATGGGGACATTCAGCAAAACTTTTGCTTCACTTGGTGGATTTGTCGCCGGTCCTGAAAGAGTTATTAATTTTATCAAACATTTCTCACCCGCATTAATATTTAGTGCTTCACCCACACCTGCATCAGTTGCATCAGCACTTGCAGCGCTTGACATTCTTGAAAAAGAACCCGAAAGAGTTCAAAAACTTTTGGACAATGCAAACTATATAAGAACAAATCTTAAAGCCAAAGGATTTAAAATTATTGAAGGAAGAACTGGAATTGTTCCCGTAATAGTTGGGAATGACGAGCTTGCATTCAAAATGTGGAAATTACTTTATGATAACGGAGTTTTTGTAAACGTGTTTATTTCACCCGGCGTTCCTGAAGGAAGACAGATGATGAGAACCAGCTATATGGCGACACATAAAAAAGAACATCTTGATGAACTGTTACACATATTTGAAGAAGCCGGAAAAACAGTAGGATTAATTTAAAATTGAAATTAAATTAATTAAATATAAAGCATATCCGAAACCTGGATATGCTTTTCTTTATTAATAATAGGTATAGCAATGAGTTCAATATTAGTTAAAAAAGTTGAAACGAAGAAAGAGTTAAATGATTTTATAAAATTACCATGGAAGATTTACAAAGGGAATAAATATTGGGTCCCTCCCTTATTAATGGAACAAAAAACTCTTCTGGATAAAGTTAAGAATCCATTTTTTAAAAATGCTGAGGCTGATTATTTCCTGGCTTATAAAAATAATGAGCTTGTTGGTAGAATTGCAGCAATTAAAAATGATGTACATCTAAAATATCATAAAGATGATTGCGGGCATTTCGGATTTTTTGAATGCATTGATGATCAGGATGTTGCAGACGCATTATTCAACACAGTAAAAAGCTGGTTAAAAGAAAAAAACTTAAAAATTATGCGTGGACCTGCTAATCCATCAAGCAATGATATTTACGGAATGCTTGTAGAAGGATTTGACGATCTTCCCAGGTTATTGATGCCTTACAATCCTGAATATTATATTAAACTTTGTGAAAATTATGGATTTAAAAAAGGAAAAGATCTTTATGCCTGGAAAATTGAAAATAAAAAAATAATGGCTTCTGAAAAATTAAAACGTGGACAGGAAATTGTTAGAAAAAGATATAATATAAAAATCACCCAGCTTGATATGAAAAATTTTCAGAAGGAACTTGAAAAGTTTAAATATGTTTATAATAAAGCTTGGGAACCTAATTGGGGTTTTGTTCCGCTTAGTGAAGAACAAATTGATGCAATGGCAAAAGATATGAAGCCGCTTGCTGAACCATCTCTTGTGATTTTTGGTGAAATAGATGGAAATCTTATTGGTGCAGCTTTGGTTATGCTTGATTATAATCAGATATTCCATAAAATGAATGGCAGGCTTTTCCCGTTTAACATTATTAAACTTTTTACTCAAAAGAAAAAAATTAAATGGGTTAGAATTCTAACTCTTGGTGTAATTCCTGAATATCAGAAAAAAGGATTAGACACAGTATTTTATTGGGAGATTGTAAATCGTGGTCATCAAAATGGAATTCACCTTGGTGAAGCGAGCTGGGTACTTGAGGATAATATAATGATGAACCGTGGACTTGAATTAATGAATGGAGAGCGATATAAAAAATATCGGATCTGGGAAATAGAAATAAAAAATTAATTTATACTTACGGAATTAGCGCCTGGTATTTTGCTGCGTGTGAAGGATCGACTTTTGCTAGTTTTGCAAATATTGTGCGGTCAGGATATTCCCTCAGATGATCAATTATTTCACCGTTCTTCACGTCAAAAAAAGTTCTTATTAGAACACTATTAGTTCCACCTTGCTTTTGCCACATATTAAATAAAACATCAACAAGACCGGCAATTTTATTCATTCCTTTTTCTTTATTTTCCTGGTAAATATCCAACCCATAGTGATAGTCAAAATATGCTGATCTGAATTGAGCATATTTTTCAGCAAGCAGATCATTTACAAGTCCCCATCTGCTATATGTATTGCTGCTTGATTGCCAGCCACTTGCAAATGCACTGTTTTGACCAAGATTAATTAAATTCTGGGCTTGCAGAAAATATTTTGTTCCTCCAAATTCCTCCCAGGTATCCCAATCAAACCCAATAATTATATAAGCATAGAAATCAAGAAAACTAGTAATCGGATCATAAACTCCCTGGTTTGAATAAAGTGGTTGCCCTTTTTCATATTTGAATGACCACTGTGCATCATTTATTGTAACCATAGGAGAATTTCTTTGTGATTTGTAAATCGGACGCTGACTTACAACAATAATCTGAGCCGTGTAATCAACATCACTGCTTGCACTTGCAAATAATATATTCAATGTGCAATCAATTTTACTCTGATAATCCAAATCTGTAAATCTTGTTGTATTCATATATTTCTCAACTTCATTTGCAAAGTCTGAAAGAAGTTCACGATTATTTATTGGTAACTTTTCATAATTTACTTCAACATGACATTGAAGTTCCTGTGCAAAAACATGAATTGTAGAAAAAAACAGCAGGGCAAAAAATATTTTCATAGGATAATACTCTTTCAGAATTTTATTAATTTAATATATGAATTTAGGGTTTCTCTCTCAATTAAAAATATTTTCAATGAAAATAAAATATCTTTTTACGTTTATAACTGTCATTTTGTGTTCAAATGTCATATTTGCGCAATATAATGCCGGTGCAAGGCAAATTTCACTTGCTAATTCAGACATTGCTCTCTCAGATGATGTTTTTTCGTTATTCAATAATCCTGCAGGGTTATCACAGATAAATTCGAGAGAAATTGGGCTATATTATTCTCCCGCTCCTTTTGGACTTTCCGAACTTGCAAACGGATACATAGCTTATAATGAGCCATTTAGTTTTGGTTCAATTGCCATTGGTGGAATGACTTATGGATATGATCTTTACAGAGAATCAAAAGTAGTCATTGGTTATTCTTATAATTATGAAAATAAATTTTTTGCAGGCATCTCAGTCGATTATCACACCTACTCAATCCAGAATTATGGGAATACAGGAGTACTCTATTTTGATCTGGGTGGAATAGCTTTTATAACAGATGAGCTTAGTTGGGGATTTGCTGTTTCCAACCTTAACAGAGCAACAGTAGCAAATGAAGATGATCAAATTCAGACCGTAATAACTACCGGGATCAGCTACAGATTTATAAATGACCTCATTATCAATTTTGCTTTAGAAAAAGATATCTCATTTTCACCATCAGTGCGATTCGGTATTGATTATTCAATTATTAAATATTTATCTCTAAGAATCGGTGCATCAAATTCTCCATCTAGGTTTACGGGAGGAATTGGAATTAATTATTCTCTGTTCAGATTGGATTATGCAGTTTTTACTCATCCCGATCTTGGATTAACCCACCAGGCTGGGCTTATAATTCATTTTGATGGGGAATAATTTTATCATTCTTTAAAAATGTATCTCATTATTTATGAATTATAAATGAAAAGCTTGTTCCCAATATTAATTTCTATTTTCATTTTACTTTATTCAATTAGTTTTGCACAAACTGATTCTACCGGAATAAATACTGAAGACGCACTTGACGATATTTTGCAGGAGCCATTTGAAGAAACAGATAATTCTGATTTGTACAATGATATAGAACAGCTGATTGAAAATCCTATCGATTTAAATTCTGCATCAATTTCTGATTTACAATTAATTCCCGGAATGGACCTTTCCTCAGCTCAATTAATTTTAAATCATAGAAAAAAATATGGGAAGTTCTTCTCAGTTTATGAACTAAATGCGGTTCAAGGACTTGACAATGATTTTGTAAAAAAAATTATTCCTTTTATTACAGTTAAAACCAAAGAACAACAAGGTGTTGAAATTCCTGAAAGTAAAAACATTTTTAGGGAGACTCACTTTGAACTTCGTAGCCGAATGATAAATGAATTACAAACTAGGAAGGGTTTTTCAGACAATAAATATGAAGGAACTAAACCCCAGTTTTATAACCGAGTAATTTTAAAACAGTCGAACAACTACCAGGCAGGTTTTTTAACAGAAAAAGATCCCGGGGAAAAATCTTTTAATGAATTTTCTTCATATCATTTTTATGCAAAAGATATTTCATTCGTAAAGCAATTGGTAGTTTTTGATTACCTTCTTGAATTTGGTCAGGGCTTGACTATGTGGAGCCCTTACGCTTTTTCAAAAGGTGCTGATGCTATTTATCCGGTTAAACGAAATGACAGAACAATTAGACCATACACAAGTGCAACTGAGAATAACTTTTTTAGAGGTGCTGCAGCAACTTTTAATCTGGATAAATTTTTTGTAACCGGTTTTTACTCTAATAATAAATTCGATGCAAATATTGATTCTCTTACTGGTGAAATCATTTCAACTCCAGTAGATGGATTGCATAGAACTGAAAGCGAGATATCAAAAAGAAAAACCGCAACCGAAAAAATGCTAGGCGCCAGAATTGATTATAAAAATTCAGGAATTATAAATGCAGGGTTTATGTACTATAAATCTCAATTCAGTAATCCGTTTCAAGCATCCTCGATATTTGACTTAACCGGCGAAGACTTTTCATACTCTGCATTATATTATGACTTATATTATGACAACTTAAACCTCTTTGGGGAGTTCTCTTATAACGGAATTTCGGTTGCTTCTATAAACACCTTACTTGTTTCAATATCAAGAACGCTTTCATTTACAGCCTCAATCAGAAATTACCCGAGAAATTTCTTTAGTCTTCACGGATTTGGATTTGGTGAACGTTCTGGAGCAACTTCAAATGAATTCGGAATCTATACCGGGATAAAATGGAAACTGCCTTTCGCATACCTGAACTTTTATTATGATCAGTTTAAGTTCCCTTTTGCAACTTCATCCATCCCGCTTCCTTCGGAAGGAGATGAATTTTTAATTGACATTCTCACCAAACCATTTGCAAAATTTGAACTGAAACTGAGGTATAAAAATGAGGATAAAGAAGTTAATGGAATTATTGACAATAAGACACAGTTGGTTAGAAGAATAAAACAACTTGGACGAGTTGAACTTGTTTTTAATGTTTCAAGATCACTGCGATTAAAAGGAAGACTGGAAATAAATCAGTTTAACATTGATAATTTAAATGAAAATGAACATGGCTTTTTAGTTTTTCAGGATGTCAGATTTGTTCCAATTCCCGGATTAAATTTTTACAGTCGAATCATATTTTTTAAAACAGATTCATTCAATTCAGCTATTTATGAATACGAAAACAATTTAACCGGTATACTTTCTAACCTCGCAATGTACGGTGAAGGAACGAGATGGTATTTTATCATAAAATATGGAATAGTAAGGAACTTATCTTTATCCTTCAGGTACTCAGAAACATATAAACCAAAAGAAAATTCATATAGCTCCGGATTGAATGAAATCAAGGGTAATATCGATAATGATATATCACTACAATTAGATTTCAGATTCTGATTTTGAATGAAATTAAAAATAATTTTAAGAGATCTGTTAATTTGACGCAATTAAATTATAACGTTAAGTTTTATTTGTAGACGGTAATTCTTTTGATTTCGGCAAGCTATAAGTATATTTACATAGAGAAATTTTAAACCCTGACAAAAAGATATGCAAAGCTCTAAAATAGATTTCATTTCAAAGTATAATAATCTTATAAAAATAGCTCTGACCTCGTCACACGATTTTCCGGATGGACTTTGTGATTTTTTAGCAAATGAATACGAATTCGATTCCATAGTTCTGGTAAAAGTAAAAGAAAAAGGGTTTGAATACTTAGGTAAATCATCAGAAGCAAAAAAGAATTATAAGCACAACGTTGAAATTAAATGCAGTTATTGTTCAGCTAACGATTTTAAATCAACTGAAACTAAATTTGAAGAAAATCCACAATGTGAATTTAAAGCGTCAGACCTTGTTCAATTTGAAGGGTGTCTACATTTAAGCGTTAGTGAAAATGAAAAAATCTTAATCAAGATTGCTAAAAAAACTGAATTTACTCAGATTGATAAAGATAACCTTGTTGTAATTGGTGAATCAATCAGAAATCTTCTTCGATTATGGATGGGTAAAAAAGGTGGACTTAGCAGTTCTGTAAGTGAGATTGTTTCATCAATTGGTCATGAATTAAGAACACCTACCAACAGCATTATTGGTTTTGCCGCATTGCTTTCTGAAGATAATCTTACCTCTTCACAAGCCGAATATGTAACAACCTTGCGTAACAATGCTTACGAGCTTCTTTCACTTTTGAACGACTTGGTTGATATTGCAAAACTGGAAGGTGATAAATCTACACCTGTAAAAAATACAATTGTAGTTAAAGATTTTGTTGAAGAAATTATTAAGCAATTCGATGAAAAGATAGATAAGAACAGGATTGAGCTTCTTTACCAGGTTGACAATAATGTTCCGGATAAAACAAAGCTTGATTTGCAGAAACTTAGATTTATCCTTGTCAACTTAATTACAGTTTCACTCAGGTTAACTGAACAGGGAAAGATAAGCTTATCAGTTTTTTCTTCTGAAAAAAATAATCTTAGATTTAGAATTACTGATACAGGTACCGGTATACCCTCAAATAAACTCGAACAGTTTTTTAATCCATTCGCTGTAAATGATTTGTACAATTCAACTGCCGGAAATATTACAGGTCTGGGTCTTACTTTAACAAAACGCTACCTCGAGTTTTTAAATGCTGATTTTGAAATTCAAAGTACTGTAAACAAAGGTACAACTATTACTATTACAATTCCTGTTGAAGAAATTAGTGAAATTGAATCACAGATAAGTGCTTTACCTAAACCAGGGAAAATTAATAAAGTTTTAGTTGTTGAAGATGATTATGCTACCTCAAAATTACTTGGAAATTACTTACACAAGTGGGGTTATGAACCTACAATAGTAAATTCCGCCGAACAAACTTTGAAGATTGTTGAGCAGGAAACTTTTCTTGCAATTTTAATGGATATTATTCTTCCTGATGCAAACGGACTAGAACTTTTACAGCAAATCAGGGAAAATAAAAATACAAAAAGGACACCTGTTATTATTTGTTCAGTTGAAGCTGAACAGCAAAAAGCATTTTTAATGGGTGCGGTTGAATATTTTGTTAAACCAATTAATTACAAATACCTTGTCGAAGTTTTAACAAGTTATAAATTAAGGAAAGACTCAAATATTTTAATTGTTGATGATGATGTTCCGACTGTTAATCTTTTAAAGGAAGCTGTTTCACAATCTGGTTTTAACCCTATTTCTGAATCTGACTCCACAAAAGTAATGGATATGGTTGAAAACCTCCGCCTTGACTTAGCAATTATCGATCTGGATATGCCGGAAATTGATGGGGTGCAGTTAATTGAAATGTTAAAATCGCGTGAACAATTTAAAAATCTGCCTATTATAATTTACACAGGTAAAGAAAGATACGAAGAAGATACAGCAAGAATTGATGGATTATTTTCAAGTCTCCTTCATAAGAGCAGCACAAACATTGAGGAATTGCAGGATACTATTACTACGATGATAAATAAGTACGATGAACCTTCAACACCTGAAGAAGTAAAAGAGAAAAAAGATACAATAAAAATTCTGCTCGTTGAAGATTATAAGCATTCTCAGATAATAGTTACAAGGTTATTAAAGAAAAATAATTTCGATTCAATTGTTGTGGTAGAAAACGGCCAGGAAGCACTAGAAACAGTTAAACAGCAAATGTATGATTTGATTTTAATGGATATGCAAATGCCAGTTATGAATGGATTTGAAGCCACTAGAAAGATCAGAGAATTGATAGAATATAAAGATACTCCAATTATTGCACTTACAGCATTTGCAATGAAGGGAGACCGGGAAAAATGTCTTGATGCCGGAGCAACAGATTATATCCCTAAACCAATTGATAGTCAGGAATTTATTCAAAAAGTCAAATATTATACTGAAAGAAAAGAACAACTAAAAAATTAATTCACTTTTTGCCTACCCCATTTATTTCATGTTTCCGGTTTTGTATCTTTCATTTCATTTTTAAAATTCAAATAAAAATCTCAATAAAATGAACGATAAAATACGTGTTAGATTTGCACCAAGCCCTACAGGTTATTTACATATCGGTGGATTGAGAACTGCACTTTACAATTATTTATTTGCAAGAAAGAATAATGGCAAATTTATACTGAGGATTGAAGATACTGACAGGAAAAGATTTGTTGAAGGTGCAATCGAAAATCTGATTGAAACTTTAGATTGGGTCGGACTCGATTATGATGAAGGCCCTTTTATCGGAGGTGAATTTGGTCCATATCTCCAATCTGAAAGATTAAGTATTTATAATGAACAGGTTGAAAAATTAATTTCTTCAGGTAACGCATACTATTGTTTTTGTACCCCGGAAAGATTGGAAAAACTACGTGAAGAACAGGAAAAACAAAGACTTCCGCAGGCAAAGTATGACAAACACTGTTTGCATTTATCTAAAGAAGAGATTAAAGAAAAGTTAACTTCTGGAATTCCAAAAGTAGTAAGATTAAATGTGCAGCCGGACGAAAAAATTATTTTTGATGATATTATCCGCGAAAGAGTTGAATTTGATAGCAACAATATTGATGACCAGGTATTAATTAAAAGTGATGGATTTCCAACTTATCATTTAGCAAATGTAGTTGATGATCACCTAATGGAAATTACACATGTGATCAGGGGTGAAGAATGGTTGTCTTCAACACCAAAACATATTTTATTGTATGAATATTTTGGCTGGGAAAAACCAATTTTTGCACATCTCCCTCTTTTACTGAATCCGGACAAATCAAAATTAAGTAAAAGGCAGGGTGATGTTGCTGTTGAAGATTATCGTGACAAAGGTTATCTGAAAGATGCGTTACTTAATTTTGTTGCTTTACTTGGCTGGAATGCCGGAGACGATGTTGAATTTTACAAAATGGAAGATATGATTAATAAATTTTCTCTTGAAAGGGTAAATAAAGCCGGAGCTGTTTTTGATCTTCAGAAATTGAACTGGATGAATGCTGAACATTTAAGAAAATTACCTGATGAGTTCTTATTGCAAATATTTAAAGAAGAATTGTCGAAATCGGAATATAAAGAAACTTCATACGATGATAATCATTTGCTTATGATTATTGAAGCTATGAAGGAAAGAGTTTCTTTTGTTAGTGAGTTTATTACAAATTGCAGATATTTTTATGAGCTTCCAAAAGAATACGAACAGAAATCCATTGAAAAAAACTGGAAGGAGGAAACTCCGGCACAATTAAAAATGTTAGTTGATTCTTTTTCCAAGTTGAATAATCCAGTTAAAGAAGATTATGAAAAAATAGTTTCTGATACGGCTGAATCTTTAAATATTGGAAAAGGTAAGCTAATTCATCCGTTGAGGTTGGCAGTATCCGGACAAAGTACTGGTCCGGGTATGTTCGATCTGTTAGCGATTCTTGGGAAGGATGAAGTAATCAGAAGAATTAATATCGCAATAGAAAAAATCAGAAATTAATTTTGCTTTTCGATCTTAGCCCAGGTATCTCTCAGAGTTACCGTTCTGTTAAAAACAAGATTTTCATTCGTCGATAATTTTGTATCCACACAAAAGTAACCTTGTCTTTCAAACTGAACTCTGTCTCCTGGTTTGGAATCTTTTAAGAACGGTTCTAGTTTAGCATTATTTACAACTTCCAGAGATTTAGGATTTAATAATTCTCTGTAATCTTTTTCTTTGTCACTTGCCGGATCTTCTACAGTAAACAATCTATCATACAATCTTACTTCAGCATTAATTGCATGTTTTGCAGAAACCCAGTGAATTGTACCTTTAACTTTTTTCTGGCTTTTACCCGTCCCACTTTTCGTATCCGGATCATATGTACACCTTAATTCAATTACATCACCACTATCGTTTTTAATAACTTCTTCACATTTAATAATGTATGCATATCTCAGTCTTACTTCATTACCTGGAGAAAGTCGATAATATTTTTTGGATGGATTTTCCATAAAGTCTGTTTCTTCTATATATATTTCTTTGGAAAAAGGAACAATTCTTTTTCCCATTGTTTCATCTTCCGGATTGTTAACTGCTTCAAGATCTTCAGTTTTGTCATCAGGGTAATTTGTAATCACTATTTTAAGCGGTTTTAAAACAGCCATTACTCTTTGTGCTTTTTTATTCAAATCCTCACGAACAGCAAATTCAAGTAAAGCAATATCCGTAATTGCATTTCTTTTTGCTACACCGGTCATTTCAGAAAAATTCATAATAGCTTCAGGAGTATACCCTCTTCTTCTCATTGCTGAAATAGTAGGCATCCTTGGATCATCCCAACCGTCAACATGCTTTTCCTTCACTAACTCAAGTAATTTTCTTTTACTCATAACCGTGAATCCCAGATTCAATCTTGCAAACTCAATTTGTTGAGGATGATAAACTTCAAGCTCGTTTAAAAACCAATCATAAAGTGGCCTGTGTATTTCAAACTCAAGTGTGCACACAGAGTGAGTTATTTTCTCAATAGAGTCTTCAGAACCATGCGCCCAATCATAGGTTGGATAAATACACCATTTGTTTCCAGTCCGGTGATGGGATGAATGAATTATCCGGTACATAACTGGATCACGCATTAAAATATTTTTGTGGGCCATATCAATTTTTGCCCGAAGAACTTTTTCCCCGTTTTTAAATTCACCACTTTTCATCCGCCCAAGTAAATCAAGATTTTCCTGAATACTTCTGTTTCGATACGGGCTCTCTTTGCCGGGTTCCATAACAGTACCACGATATTCTTTTATTTCATCCGCACTTAAATCATCAACATAAGCTTTTCCTTTTTTTACAAGAATCAAAGCCCATTCATACATAGTATCAAAATAATCTGAAGCGAAAAAAATTCTATCCTCAAAATCTGCTCCCAGCCATTTTACATCATTAATAATTGAATCAACATATTCCTGTTCTTCTTTTGCCGGATTGGTATCATCAAATCTTAAATTGAATTTTCCATTATAATCCCTGGCAATACCATAATTAAGACAAATAGATTTTGCATGACCAATATGAAGGTAACCATTTGGTTCAGGAGGAAATCTAGTATGGACCCGCCCACCCCATTTTCCGTTTTTATTATCTTCATCTATAATTTCATAAATGAAATTTTTTGATCTTTCTTTGCCTGGATTATCGGAATTTTGGCTGTTAAGAGGCATAATTATTCTTTTTTTAGCGGTTAAAATAAAGAATCAATTATGGAGTTCAAAAGTTTGCAGATACGAAATACCGGATGATGAAAAGAGAAAATGTTTAAGGAATTTCCTTTTTCCCTGAGAAAAGATTATTTGTGACTATATAGTCACTCTAACTAGCAACGGCCACTATTTTTATAAATTCTCAACATCTGAAGCATATTCAAAATTCGGTCACGATCAAAAGCATTGGCAATATATTTTGGATTGCTGAACTTTCTGATTTTGCCTGTTAGTTTGCCAAATTGATCTACCATTCTTTGAATAACGCTTCCATTATCGTCAATCTCATAATGGCCGTCATCACCAATATAGGTTTTCAAATTGTACTCCCTTTAAATTTGATTTTAGAAAAACTTAAATTAATGATAACCCTTCGTCATAAATATCTAAATCATCAAGATCAAGATCTTCTTGATCAACATCTTCAATCATGTTATAAATAACTTCATCTCCTACTACTTCAGGGTCGATTGCAGTTGGATCACCAAAAAATGAATAATCTTCTTCATTTAATAGAAGGTCATTCAGGTTTTTTTGTAGAACTTTTTTCATTTTGTACTCCTTATGATTGCTACTATTAAATAAAACAACAATAATGCCATTGTAAAAAATTATTGATAAAAGACTGAAATAGTTTAGAAGTTACTTTTTCAAAAGAATATATACGCAGTTAATAATTGACCGGCGTGAAACATTTGGATGAATTTGAAACATTGTAAAGATTATGAGTAAAAATTTTCCTATTAAAGCAGTTTATTAGCAGAAATTATTTGAGATATGACAATTTTGGTAAACCAATTGAAGTTTTTTAACTTTGAATTCATTTTATTTGAAAATAATTTAATATCAACGAATAATCCAATATTTAATGCCGAAGTGGCGGAATTGGTAGACGCGCTGGACTCAAAATCCAGTGAGGCTTACACCTCGTGCCGGTTCGAGTCCGGCCTTCGGTACTCTCTTTATAACTTTCTTCAATTATCCCTATTTAAAAATTCAAGCCTGATTTAATTCTTATAAGAAATCAATTCGAGTTATAATAAGAGTTACGCAAGAGTTTTTAATCCTTAAAATAATCTGAAAAAATTATCCCAATTACTTGAATCACAACTAATGTATTTTACTTTATATCATGTATTCAACTTGACCCCAAATTAAATTATAATCAAGATTTTTTCACAATTTTATCTGCACTTAGGATATACTTTTGATAATAAAAGTTCAATTTAAATTGAAATAATCAAAGTAAATTTACTAATGTTCAACTCTAACAATAAAAGTTTTAAATTAAATGTATTATTTTCTAGAAATAACTTATCTAACACTTTTAATTGTAAAACATATTTTTTCAATTTTAATAAGTTTAATATTTTTATCAAAACAAATAATTGAAATTTATTATTAGGCACTAAATGGATTTTTTAAAAACAGTTTTTAATCTAAGTGACAAAGTTGTTATTATAACTGGAGGTAGCGGAATACTTGGAAGTGAAATAGCTAAAGGTTTGTTAAATGCCGGAGCCAAAGTTATACTGCTTGGAAGAAATCAGGAAAAGCTCAATAAAAAAATTGCTTCATTAAAAAAAATAAGTAAAAATGTTTTGGGGTTTAAGTGTAATGTTCTTGATGAAAAAAGTTTAATTAATATAAAGAAACAAATAATCAATAAGTATGATACTATTGATGTTTTAGTAAATGCCGCCGGGGGTCATGTAACTGAAGCAGTTATAGGAATTAATCAAAGCATTTTTGATCTAAAAATGAAAAACTTTGAAAAGGTCACTGATCTGAACTTTTATGGAACTGTTCTTCCAACGCTTGTATTCGGGAAGTCAATGTCTGAACAAAAAAGCGGGTCAATAATAAACGTTTCTTCAATGGCAACCCAAAGAGCCATTTCCCGTACTGTAGGTTATTCAGCAGCTAAAGCTGCAGTTGAAAATTTCACACGATGGATGGCTGTAGAGTTAGCACAGAAATTCGGAAATGGAATAAGAGTAAATGCAATTGCGCCGGGTTTTTTCTTAACCGAACAAAACAAAAATATCTTAACTAACCCGGACGGTTCACTGACCGAAAGAGGAAAAACTATATTAAGCTTAACACCATTCAACCGGTTTGGAACTCCCGATGAACTTATCGGAACTATCCTCTGGCTGGCAAGCGATGCATCAAAATTTGTAACTGGTACAATTGTTCCTATTGATGGAGGATTTAGTGCTTTCAGTGGTGTATAGAATAATTATTCAGGAAGGAAATTTTATAAATGGGATTTGAACAAACCTGGAGATGGTTTGGTGCGAAAGATCCGATCACATTAAAGGAAATAAAACAGACTGGTATTTCTGGAATTGTAACTGCACTCCATCAAATTCCAATTGGTCAAGTATGGTCTGTTGAAGAAATATTAAAAAGAAAACAATTGATTGAGAAAGAAGGATTAACATGGTCTGTTGCAGAAAGTGTTCCGGTTCATGAAGATATTAAAAAACATACAGGAAATTTTCGGAATTATATTAATAATTATAAACAAACAATCTATAATCTTGGTAAATGTGATATCGATACTATTTGCTACATTTTTATGCCTGTTCTTGATTGGTCACGGACAGATTTGAAAGTAGTTTTTAAGGATGGAGCGATTACAACTAAATTTGAAACAAATGTATTTGCAACTTTCGATCTTTTCATTTTAAAAGAAAAAATGCTGAAGAAGATTACACTGAAGAACAGATAAACGAAGCAAAAATAAATTTTGAAAAGATGAATGAGCAGCAGAAGGAAGAACTTAAACTGACTATTCTTTACGGCTTACCCGGTTCTTTGGAATCATACACATTAGATGAATTCAAATCGGCATTAAGCGAATATAATGAAATTGGAGATAGTGAACTTCGGGAAAATCTCCACCATTTCATTAAAGAAATAAACCCTGCTGCGGAGGAAGCCGGAGTTTTAATGGCAATTCATCCTGACGATCCTCCATGGTCACTCCTTGGTTTGCCGCGAGTTGTTGGAAACAAGCAGGATATTCAGCAAATTATTGATACTGTCGATTCACCATCAAATGGAATTACTTTTTGTACTGGTTCATTCGGTGCGGGTTATAAAAATGATCTTGTAGATATGGCCCAAGCTTTTTCACATAGAATCAATTTTCTCCATCTTAGAAATTTAACACGAAATGAGAATGGTGATTTTATGGAAGCTTATCATTTGGAAGGAGAAATTGATTTGTATGAAATAATGAAGAACCTGCTTCTCGAACAACAAAAGAGAATTAAGGAAGGAAGAAAAGATACTCGTATGCCTATGCGACCTGATCTTGGACATTTAATGTTACCGGAAAAAAATAATGAAGGAATTTATCCGGGATATTCTTTGTTCGGAAGGATGAGAGGAATATCTGAACTGCGTGGAATGGAATTAGGAATAAAACGATCTTTAGGAATATAAATTATGGAAAACAAAATGAAAGTAATAACATTTGGAGAGGTAATGCTTAGACTTGCCGCCCCTCAGAATCTTAGGTTTTCACAAGTGACAAATTTTGAATCTAGCTTTGGCGGTGGTGAAGCAAACGTTGCTGTATCGCTTGCTAATTATGGAATACCGGTAGAATTTGTAAGCAGAATTCCTAAAAACGATATTGGTGAAACCTGTATTATGAATTTGAAAAAATATGGTGTTGGAACAAATTATATTTTAAGAGACGGTGAAAGACTTGGAATTTATTTTCTTGAAAAAGGGTCTGTCAGCCGTGCAAGCAAAGTGGTTTATGATCGTGCTTATTCTTCAATATCACAAATTGAAAAAGGAATGATTGATTGGGATAAAGTATTCAGTGATGCAAACTGGTTTCACTGGACTGGAATAACTCCGGCAATCTCCAAAGGAGCTGCAGATGCATGTCTTGATGCAATTGATAAAGCAAATGAGAAAGGAATTACGGTTTCCTGCGATTTAAATTTCAGAAAGAATCTCTGGAAATATGGGGCGAAAGCAAATGAAGTAATGCCTGAATTAGTTAAAGGTTGTGATATTATTCTTGGAAATGAAGAGGATGCTGAAATGAGCCTAGGAATAAAACCCGAAGGTGTTGATGTAAAAAGCGGTCAGGTTACTGCTGATGCCTATTTATCTGTTTCAAAAAAAATTATGAAGCTATTTCCAAAAGCAAAAAAAGTAATAACAACTTTAAGGACTTCGATCAATGCGGATCATAATAAATGGTCAGGAGTTCTGTATAATGGTAATAAATTTTTTAAAGCTCCGGTCTACGATATTACACATATAATTGATCGTGTTGGCGGCGGCGATTCATTTATGGGAGGTCTTATTTACGGTATGTTAACTTATAAAGATGATGATCAGAAAGCATTAAACTTTGCTGTTGCAGCTTCTTGTTTAAAGCATACCATTAACGGCGATTTCAACCAAGTAACAGTTCAGGAAGTTGAGAAGCTTATGTCAGGCGATAAATCGGGAAGAGTTTCAAGATAAATCCACTACCTATCTAGCTAATTTCAATTTCTTTTAATTCAGGAACTATAAGATTAATAATAAATAATGCTGTTAAATATAGCGATCCTGCAATAATGAAAAGTATAAAATAGCTTCCGGTATATTCAAGGATAAATCCTGCTGCAGTTGCGATTAACATTCCACCAATAGCACCAAAAGTACCTCCGAGACCAACCACTGAGGCAACTGCCTTACGCGGAAACATATCGGATACAGTTGTAAACACAGATTAGCCATTGCTGAAGGATTGTCTTTAAATCTCTTGTTAAAACAAATAGGATTTCCATCTGCATCAACTGGCATCGGGCTGCTTCCGGTGGTATCAACACCAATTCCAATTATTTTATCAGGCGAGAAATTTTTATCGTATGATTTTGCTTTTTTAATCGCTTCTTTGATCGTTACTTCTATTCCAAGCAGGTAATCAGCGGGATTTTGTCTTGCTAAATTCGGATTGTAATGGTCAACAATTACTCCTGCTTCACCAGAAGGATAATCAAAAACAAATGTAGAAACTTCATCACCGTTATCTATATCAACAATCAAAGAACGGAATGAATTAGTTCCAAAGTCTAAACCAATCGCGTATTTGCTCATTATCAACCAGAGAAATAAATATAAATACCGATGATAATAAGTACAAGAATCACTGAAGCAATTACATCTTTCATATTCCAACTGCTGCGGGATTCTTTTTTATGATCAGCAGTAGTTGTTGCATAAGTCAAACCTTCAAGTTTTTCATAAGCAGGAACGTTTGTCATATAACTAACAGTAACCATAACAACAATACAAACAATGAAAATTAGGAGGCTGTAATATTGGAAAAAGATGTTATTCACTATCCAAAAAAATGATCCTTCAGCATAAGAAAAATCTTTAGTCATTTTAACAGGTGTATCAACTGCAAGTCTGAATAAACCCATAAGAAAACCAACAATCAACGCAGACATACAACCTTTTGCATTTAATCTTTTCCAGAATACGCCCAGGAAAAATACAACAAAGATTGGCGGAGCTAAATAAGCCTGGACACCCTGCAGATAATCATAAAGTCCTTTGCCTCCCTGGATAACCGGTATCCATAGTAATCCGATAAGCACCATAACTGTTGTTGCAATTCTTCCCATCCAAACAAGGCGATGTTGAGAAATATTCGGGCGAATTCTCGAATAAAAATCCATAGTGAACAATGTTGAAGATGCATTGAAAACACCTGCAAGAGAACTCATCAATGCAGCAAGCAAACCAGCAACAACAATTCCCCTGACTCCGATTGGTAAGATGTAGGCAACCAAAAGAGGAAAAGCTTTTTGTGCATTATCTCTTATCAGTTCACCGTTTGCACCTATAAGCTGATGTTGAATTTCAGGAACGATTCCGTTCTTAGCAATTGCAAAACAAATTAATCCCGGAATGATAAAAATAAAAACAGGAAGAAGCTTGAAAAATCCAGCAGCGATTGAACCCTTCCTGGCTTCTTTTTCATTCTTAGCACTTAAGGCACGTTGAACAATATATTGATCGGTTGTCCAGTACCATAAACCTATTATAGGTGCACAAAATAACATACCGAGCCAGGGATAATTGGAATTAAAATACCAAGCCATCTTCCCGGCCTCTTTTACGGGTGCCCAACTACTTTCAACTCCTCCGGGTACAATTGGTTTCCAGAGGTTTAGCATTTCAGAACCAACCGTATCACGCAACACCCCCCAACCACCTAAAACCTGTAAACCAAAATAAGTTACTAAAATAGAACCAACAATAAGAATTATTGTTTGTAAAGCTTCTGTGTAAGCTACTGCACGCATACCACCAAGTATCGTATATAAACCTGTTAAAACGATTACAAGTATGGAACCAACCCAAAAACTATCAAGACCCATAAATGATATATCGGGTAGTAAAACACTGAATACAATTCCGCCTGCAAAAATTCCTACAGCTATTTTTGTTAGAACATACGCTACTAATGATATTAAAGAGAGTAAAGTACGGTTACCGGGAGAAAATCGTCTCTCCAAAAACTCAGGCATTGTAAAAACTTTGGAACGCATATAGAATGGAACCATTACCCAGCCAAGGACAAGCAAGCACCAGGCGTGCAGTTCATAATGTGCTAACGCAACACCATCAGTTGCTCCGGAACCTGCTAAGCCCACAAGATGTTCTGAACCAATATTAGACGCAAAAATAGATGCGCCTACAATAAACCATCCTAAATGTCTTCCAGCAAGAAAATAATCAGTTGAAGTATCTTCACGCTTTTTAATAACCCACCATGCCAGACCTAGAATTATTCCAAAGTAACCGGCAATTATCAACCAGTCAACAGTAGTAAGTGTACTCATTATTTGCCCTCAATAAATTTATATGAGATTAACTTTTTTTACTTTACTGAAAATTTATAACTAGTTGTCTGTTTATAAATCTCTCCCGGTCTTAATGTAACCGAATGGAAATTCGGTTTGTTTGGAGAATCTGGATAGTGCTGAGTTTCCAATCAAAGTGAAGTCCTGTAATTATAAACAGATCCATTTTTCCCTGTTACTCCGTTTAGAAAATTACCTGAATAAAATTGCAGTCCCGGCTGGTCAGTTAATACTTCCATAAATCTTCCGCTCGTAGGATCATAAAGACTTGCTACTTTTCTAACAAAGCCTTTTTTATATTTATTTAAAACCCAGTTATGATCATAACCTCTGCCGAATTTAATTTGTTCATTATCATCATTAATATGCAGATCTATTGCAGTAGGTTTTCGAAAATCCATCGGGGTGTTTTCAACAGAAACAATTTTTCCTGTTGGAATTAATTCCTCATCAACTTGTGTGGTCGAATCAGCATCAATAAACAACTCGTGATCCAGAATTTTATCTTTAAAATTCCCTGATAAATTAAAATAGGAATGATGTGTCGGATTCATAATGGTAGGTTTATCTGTTGTGCTTTCGTAATCAATTTTAAGTTCGTTACTATAGGTTAAAGTATAAGTAACCGAAATTGAAATTGTTCCAGGATAACCTTCATCACCATCAGGACTAACCAAAGAAAGTTTTAACGAAGGGCCT
This sequence comes from uncultured Ignavibacteriales bacterium, assembly GCA_963715745.1. GTDB lineage: Bacteria > Bacteroidota > Ignavibacteria > Ignavibacteriales > Ignavibacteriaceae > CAWGJF01. The sequence continues at coordinate 2,098,653 of OY970271.1, read as the reverse complement.
GAATCTGTTTCTACAGGCTCTGCATTCCAAAAAGCTTTAAAGAAGCCTGTCTTACCGCCATGAAGATGATTTTCTCCATTGTTTATAGTTAGCTGGTATTCCTTTCCGTCAAGTTGAAATTTACCTTTACCTATACGGTTGCCGTATCTTCCTACAATCACACCAAAATATGAGTTATCATTGATGTAACTGCTTAAGGAATCAAATCCCGTAACAACATCTGCAAAAGTGCCGTTCCTATCCGGCATTGTTAATGAAACTACTCTTGCCCCAAAATTAATAATCCGAATCTGTGAACCGGAATTATTTTTTAAAGTATAAAGGAATACATCACGGCCATCATTTAGCTTTCCGAATAACTTTTTTTCAATCATCTGATTTTCCGGGTTAGTTGAACAAGAATAGAAAATAAAAATTAAGAGAGGAAACAAAAAAAGAGTAAGAATTAATTTGTGTTTTGATGTGATTTCATTTTTCTGGGATTGCATAACAGTACTCATTTATTCTTAGCTGGACTAATTTATAATATTAACTTTACAATCGCATTATGTGTGTGTTGAAACTTTTTGAACTAAGTTGTTCACTATTAAACTGATGAATGTATGATTTTTTTAATAATGCTCTTTATTTTAATAAAATTTATTTCTAACTAATTATACTCATAATATTTTTTAATAATAATTAAGGAAATATGAATTGAAAATTTTATTTATCGGCGGAACTGGCAATATCAGTACTTCAGTAAGTAAATTATGTGTTGAAAGAGGTATTGATTTGTTTTTATTAAACAGAGATACCAGGAAAACAGATTTCACTGGAATAACAAAAATTATTGGGGATATAGACAGTAATGAAACTCAGGTAAACCTAAAGAAACACAACTGGGATGTTGTTGTAAACTGGATAGCATATGCTCCCAAAGACATTGAAAGAGACATTAATTTATTTTTAAATAAAACCAACCAATATATTTTTATCAGTTCTGCTTCTGTTTATCAGAAGCCTCCGTTGCATCCAAATATTACTGAATCAACACCATTATACAACCCATTCTGGGACTATTCACAGAACAAAATTGCCTGTGAGGAAAAATTAATAAAGGCATACAGGCAATCAGGTTTCCCGATTACAATTGTTCGTCCTTCACATACTTATGATACGATTATACCTATTGTTTTTGGCGGAGGAAGAGAATATACAGTTATAGACCGGATCAAAAGAGGAGAAAAGGTTATCGTTCATGGTGATGGAACTACTTTATGGGTATTAACTCATTCATCAGATTTTGCAAAAGGATTTGTAGGACTGCTAGGACATCAACAGGCAATCGGGAATGCTTTCCATATTACATCAGATGAATTGCTTACCTGGAATCAGATTTATGAAGCAATTGGAAATGCGATTGGAAATAAAGTAGATATTGTTCATATATCATCCGATTTTTTATGTAACTATGATAATTCTTTAACAGGACCATTGCTGGGAGATAAATCTTACAGCGTAATTTTTGATAATACTAAAATCAAAACTTTTGTGCCTGACTATTGTGCAACAATTCCATTTTCTATTGGAATAAAAAGGACACTTGATTGGTTTGAAGAAGAACCTGAACGAATGATCATTAAAGAAGAGACGAATAATATGATTGATAAAATTTTAGAAAGTTACAAGTAAAGTTGTGGAGGTGGCGGGAGTCGAAGGCTTGCACACAAGTAATTATTTTATAATACCTAAACTGTAAGGCAAAGTAATTTCAAACTATATTCACATTTTATTATTTCAAGCAAACTCCGATCTTCGAAGTATTTGCAGGAATTTTTTCTTTTCATCCAATGATACCCGTAGTAAGCTTTTATAAAAAAAGTAAATTTATTGATAAAATAATTGGCTAAGACAAAGATCTTCTTAAGGAGAAAGCAAAAGCATTAAAGGAATGAAATAACTTTTTAGTTCAAAACTAAAATACATTGGAAATTTTGAGTTTTTTTAAGTCTAAAAAAATTAAATTGAATATACAAAAACAATTAGTTGGTCCATCGTTTTATAATTACAATTCAATTTATAACTTCATGCAGCAACAGTACTTTATTAATTAAGGTTAGCGGAAAAGTAAGCAAAGTTAAATCTGTAGATAGAAAGATTTTGCATAGAAAAAATGACAAATACGTGTCAACTTTCTGCTGAAGACCTAAGAAAAAGTGGGAATTTATAGGGAAGTGTTTTATTAGAAAAGATCAGTAACTTGCTTATTTTATTGACATTACAAGCATTTTAGGAGAATTGAAAATTCACCAAAATTGAGTCCGGCCTTGGTACTCAAATTTTTATTCTTCATATTACTTGGAATTTGGAGATTTTCGAATAATATTTTCCACTTGAATCAAATCATTCATAGCTCTAATTTTATTTTAATAATTAAAAACTCCATAGATAATTTTTTGAAAATAAATTTTCACAGAATATTTTTAATAATTTTAGTCAGTTCCGCATTGGGGATTTTAGTTAATACCTTTAATCCTGATGGAATCGATTTTATCAGGAAGGAGCGTATTCTTAAATTTGAAAATGATGCTTCACTTTTACTACCTGTTGACACTTCTCAAAATTCGGCCACAGTTCCATCAGATAATAAAAAAGAACTGATCCAGGATCAAAGCAACCCGGAAATTGAAAAACAGAAAGAAATTTTAAAAGATAAAGAAACACAAAAAGAACAAATCGGGGAAACAAAAAAAGAAGTTAAAAAAGATGAAGGATTTTCTGAGCCAAAAGCAATTACTTTAGAGCAGGCATTTAAGCTATACAAACAAGGTATTGTTTTCATTGATGCACGGGAGAGTGAAGAATATGCCGAAGATCATATTAAGGATGCAGTTTCTATCCCTTTTTATGAATATGACGAAAACGCATATAAATTAAATACAATAAAAAAAGATCAGCCGATAGTTGTTTATTGTGCCGGTACAGATTGTGACTTATCGATTTTATTAGGTGACCAGTTGTTTGAAATGGGATATAAGAAAACTTATATATTTTTTGGTGGCTGGTCTGAATGGCTTGATGCAAAATATCCAACGGAAAAAGAAGTAAAGCCGGATTCAACTAAATCTGAATAATATGAAAAGATTTTTCTCAAATAAATACTTGTTATTGATCTTTAGAATTATTCTTGCTCTGGTTTTTATTTATGCTGGAATCGAAAAAATTTCTAATCCCAAAGATTTTGCACAGGCAATTGCTAATTATAAATTATTACCAATCAGTTTTGTAAATCTATTTGCATTAATTCTTCCCTGGCTAGAATTAATTTCTGGCATTTTACTTTTGTTTGGTGTTGCTGTTAAAGAAAATTCATTTGTAATAACTTTTTTGCTCGGAATTTTTATTGTAGCTATTATTATAAGTCTTTTCAGAGGACTAGACATTTCCTGCGGTTGTTTTGGAACTAACTTAGGAACTAAAATAGGGATTACTAAAGTTTTAGAGAATGTAGGTTTGTTTCTTTTCGGAATTATCCTTGTAATTTTTGGTTCTGATTTTATTAGCCTGGGAATCAACGAAAAGTCAACTGACTCTTCGGAAAGTTAAATTATTTTTCTTCTTTTAACGCTTTATCTGCAATATCAGTTCTGTAATACATATTCCTGAAATTAATTTCTTTAAGTGCAGAATATGCTTTACTCTTGGCTGTAGCCAGATCATAACTTTTATTAAATGCAGTAATTCCTAAAACCCTGCCTCCATTTGTTACGACTTTATCATTCTCAATTTTAGTTCCTGCGTGGAATACTATTACATCTTCACTTGTTTTTTCCAATCCCTCTATTGTAAAACCTTTTTCATAATAATCCGGGTAACCTTTGGATGCAGCAACTACACAAACTGCACAACCATCATTGTATTCAACAGCTTCTCTATTAAGTTTTTCGGAAGCAGCGGAATATAGAAGCTCAAGAAAATCACCTTTTAGAATTGGCAATACAACCTGTGTTTCAGGATCGCCAAACCTGCAATTAAATTCTATTACTTTTATACCTTCTTCGGTAATAATAATTCCTGCATACAAGCACCCTATAAATTCTCTTCCTTCATCTCTAAGAGCATTAAGTGTAGGAGCAATTATCTTGTTTTTTACTTCGTCCATCAGCTTAGGTGTAATTAATGGAGTTGGGGCATAAGCTCCCATTCCCCCTGTATTTTTTCCAGCATCATTTTCACCTATTCTTTTATGATCTTGTGAGGCTGGCAGACAGATAAAATCATTCCCATCAGAAATTGCGAAAACACTTGCTTCCTCACCTTGTAAAAATTCTTCAACTAAGACATAATCTCCGGCTTCACCAAAGATTTTTTTATCAAATAGATCTTCAAGTGCTTTTTCAGCTTCATCGTATGTCTGACAGATTGAAACTCCTTTGCCAGCTGCCAAGCCATTTGCTTTAATTACACACGGATATTTTTTATTCTGTAAAAACTCCTTTACTGCTTCATACATTTTAGAAGGAAATCCGACAAAAGAACCAGTCGGGACACCGGCTTTTTTCATAATTTTTTTTGCAAAGGATTTATTAGCTTCAATTTCTGCTGCATTTTTATTTGGGCCAAAAACTTTAATTCCCTTTCCACGTAAATAGTCTGCTAGACCAGCAACAAGTGGCTGTTCTGGTCCAATAACTACTAAATCAATTTTTTTTTCAGAGCAGAATTCCCCAACTTTTTTATGGTCTGATGTATCAACTTCTACATTAATACCAACATTTAAAGTACCTGCATTTCCCGGCATTATGTAAAGTTCTTTAAGTAACTTACTTTCGTTTATTTTGTAAGCAATTGCATGTTCTCTACCTCCTGAACCGATAATTAAAACTTTCATATTTCCTGAACCTTCAATAACTGATTAAAAAATTTTGTTAATTGTTCGGTTAAGAAATCTCTTCTGTAATTAGTTAAAAAATTGTCATCAACCTGAGGAAAATTACCTTCAGAATATAGTTTGTAAATTTTAATTAAAATTTCCTTTATTTCATTAGAATTATTTGAACTACAAATAAATGAATTTGGGTATTCCTGTGCAACAATCTTGGCTGCACCTTCAGGTAGACAGGCAAGGATTGGTTTTTTAGCTGCAAAGTATTCATAAATTTTTCCAGGAAGTATTGATTCGTTTTTCATTTTATCAGAAATTGTAAGCCAGACTACATCTGAACTTACCATTTTACTCAATGCTTCTTTATGAGATATAAACCCATGATCATAAACAAATTCCTGAAGATTTAATTTTTTAATTAGATTTCGATTCACTTTCCTTAAAAATCCCGCAAAATGAAGCTCGATGTTTTTAGCAATATCCGGTTGTTCAATTGTTAGTAATTTAAAAGCATTAAAAAAGTATTTAGGAGTATTATAAACAGAGAAAATCCCTGAATAAAAAAATCTCATCCTGTTATTATTTTTAGGAATTAAAGTTATATCTACAAAATCCTCGGGATCAAATCCGTTTGTTATAATTCTAATATCATTAAAAGTTAAAAATTTAAAGTTTTTTATCAGGCTCTCTTTAATTTTCCTGTTACTTACAATAATTCCTTCAGCAGATTTAAGAGTTTTATATTCCATTTTCTTTTGAAGGATTCTGTGAATTGGGGTAGGATAAAATGAAAAATAACTATCATACCAGACTTCCCTGTAATCCACAACCAGTGGAATTCTGTAGTTGCTTTTAATTTTTCTAAAGGTATTAAATATGGAAAATGGTGGTCCTGTAACAAACAAAACATGAAATGTATCTTGTGCAACTAATTTTTCGGTAACTTTTAAGGCTTTCTTTGCCCAGATTTTTTTCGTATCAGGAATAAATAAGCTTTGTCCAATCCTTCTTTTTATTTTACGAAAAAATTCATTTGGAAGTTTTCTATTAATGTGACCATTGGTGTTTTGAGTTTTTCTTTTGCCTCCAACTCTGATCACTTTTATTTTTTGTTTTTCTACTTCACTAATCAAACTTTCATCATAAGCAAAATAATTTCCTTCATCTGAAGTAACAACGGTTGGTTCCCAATCGAATTGTTTCATGTACTTAACGAATTTTAGAGTTCGTTGTACTCCACTTAATCCCAAGGGAGGAAAGTTATATGCAATTACCAATACTTTAAACATTTATAAATAAGGAATAATTAAGTATGATAATTAGGGGCTTCTTTTGTTATGATAACATCATGTGGATGATTTTCTTTAAGCCCTGCAGAAGTAATTTTCACAAATTTTGTTTTACTTCTTAGCTTAGCAAGATTTTTAGCTCCACAATATCCCATAGCTGCTCTTAGTCCACCAACTAATTGATATACAGTATCTTCAAGTGGACCTTTATAAGGAACTCTTCCTTCAACACCTTCAGGAACAAGTTTAGCAATATCATCTTCCACATCCTGAAAATATCTGTCTTTACTTCCTTCTTTCATCGCCGAAAGCGAACCCATTCCACGATAAGTTTTAAAACTTCGACCTTCAAACAATATCTTTTCACCAGGACTCTCCTCTACTCCGGCAAAAAGACTTCCAATCATTACGGAGTGTGCTCCCGAAGCAATTGCCTTTGGAATATCACCTGTCTGTTTTATTCCGCCATCAGCAATTATGGGTATACCTCTTTTCTGAACAGCTTTGTATGCTTCATTTATTGCAGTTATTTGCGGAACACCGACTCCTGCAATTACTCTTGTTGTGCAGATTGAACCAGGTCCGATTCCAACTTTAATTGCATCTACTTTGCAATCTGCTAAATCAACTGCAGCTTGATAAGTTCCTATATTACCAGCAATTAGCTGAATATATTTGAATTTTTTTCTAATATCTTTAACAGTCTTTAAAACACCCGACGAATGACCGTGAGCGGTGTCAATTACAATACAATCCACTCCCGAATTGATCAATGCCCGAACTCTATCCGAAGTATCTCTTGTAACACCAACCCCTGCTCCCACTCTGAGTCTTCCGTGTTCATCCTTACAAGCATATGGATGTTTTTTCTTCTTCATTATATCTTTGAATGTAATCAGACCTTTTAGCTTTCCACGTTTGTCGACTACAGGCAACTTTTCAATCTTATATTTTTGAAGAATGATTTCAGCTTTCTCCAGGGTAGTTCCTTCTGAAGCAGTAACAAGGTTATCTTTTGTCATCAGTTCAGAAACTTTAAGTTTAATATTAGGAGTAAATCTTAAATCACGATTAGTAAGAATCCCAACCAATATATTTCTTTCATCCACTATTGGTATACCTGATACTCTGTATTTCTTCATTAAATCAAGTGCATCTCCAATAGTTTTATCAGGTGTAAGAGTTATCGGATCTTTTATCATTCCACTTTCCGATCTTTTAACCTTATCTACCTCTTCACATTGTCTTTCGATACTCATATTTTTATGTAAAATTCCAATTCCTCCTTCTCTTGCCAAAGCGATTGCTAACTCTGATTCGGTAACAGTATCCATTGCTGCAGAAACAATTGGAATGTTTAGCTTTATCTCCGGAGTAAGGTAAGTTGTAACATCAACTTCACGTGGAAGAACTGATGATTTTCCTGGAACAAGAAGAATATCATCAAAAGTTAAACCTTCATTTATTTTGGAATCTATCATAATTATACTCTTAAAATTTTTTATTCAAATGCCGGAATTCCTGTGATCGCTTCACCGATAATCAGAGTGTGCATTTCATGAGTACCTTCATAGGTTTTTACTGATTCAAGATTTGCTGAGTGACGCATAATTGGATACTCATCTAAAATTCCATTTGCACCAAAGATTTCTCTTGAAATTCTTGCAACCTCAAGTGCCTTTTCACAATTATTTCTTTTAGCCATTGAAACATGAAAATGTTTAGCATCTCCTTTATCCATCAACCTTCCAAGCTGCAAATTCAGAAGCTGTGCTTTTGTTATCTCAGTAATCATATTAACAAGTTTTTCCTGGGTCATCTGGTAAGCAGCAATAGGTTTTGAAAACTGAATCCTGGTTTTTGAGTAATTTAATGCTGCATCATAACAAGCCATCATAGAACCAACCACTCCCCATGCAATTCCATATCTTGCTTGGTTCAGACACATTAATGCATTCTTCAATCCGTCTGTTTTGGGGAGAAGATTCTTTTCAGGGACAAAAACGTTGTCAAAAATTAATTCTGAAGTAACAGAAGCGCGCAACGAATGTTTACCTTTCATTTCCGGTGCGGTAAATCCTTTAAAACCTTTTTCAACAAGAAATCCCCTGACTATTCCATCAAGCTTTGCCCACACAACTGCAACATCAGCAATTGTTCCATTAGTAATCCACATCTTGGCTCCATTCAAAATATAACCGCCATCAACTTTTTCGGCTTTTGTAACCATTCCGCCGGGATTTGAACCAAAATCCGGTTCAGTTAATCCGAAGCAACCGATTTTTTCTCCGTTTGTTAGAAGAGGGAGCCAGTAATTTTTTTGTTCTTCTGATCCGAAAGTAAAAATTGGGTACATAACAAGCGAACTCTGGACAGAGACAAAACTTCTTATTGCACTATCGCCTCTTTCAAGTTCCTGTGCAACCAATCCATAAGAAACATAATTTAAATCTGCACATCCATACTTTGATGGAAAAGTTGTACCAAACAACCCTAGCTCAGCCATTTTGGAAACAAGCTGAACAGGAAATTTACTTTCGCGGTTATACTTTTCAATGATTGGAATAATTTGTTCGGACACAAATTCTCTAACAGTATCACGTATCATAATCTCTTCTTCGGATAGAAGGGATTGAATGTTGATATAGTCTACTCCTGTGAATTGCTGCATAAATGTGTGAAAATGATTAAGAATTCGGTTGATTAATCTATCAAAAGATGATTTGATAAGCAAAGCAAATAAAGAATTTTGCCAATATCCATTACACTTAAAGAGTAAGTGTAATCAATAGTACGGAAATATTCCATTAATATATATGGAAGATGACTTTAAATTGTCCTTGTTAAATAGGAATGGCTTTTTAGTTGAATAACTAGAATCAGAAGTTTTATTAATTAGTTTAAACCTTTATCTTTGCTACACTAATTTTTCAGCTCGGAGAGGTGGGTGAGTGGCTGAAACCAACGGTTTGCTAAACCGTCGTAGGGGTTAAACTCTACCGCGGGTTCGAATCCCGCCCTCTCCGCCATATTTCATACAAAAACAGCATTTTTTCACCTATTTAGATTCCAACCTTTTCTTTACATTTCCGTAACTCATTCGTGAATTATTTGTCCTTATTTTTCTTACTCAAATAAATAACCCGTGGAAGAAAATACTAAATACATTAAAAGATGTTTTACTTTAGCCGAGAAAGGTGCTGGTTTTGTCAGTCCAAATCCGCTTGTCGGGGCTGTAATTGTAAAAGATGATAAGATCATTGGCGAAGGATTTCATCAGAAGTATGGCGAAGCACACGCAGAGGTAAATGCAATTGAGAATTCAAAAGAGGATATTGCAGGCGCAACTCTATACTGTAACCTTGAACCGTGCGTTCACGATAAAAAACAAACTCCGCCTTGCGTTCCGCTTATAATTGAAAAGAAAATTAAAAAAGTTGTTATAAGTAATTTAGATCCGAACCCTGAAGTAAATGGAAAAGGAGTTGAAGCATTAAAGAAAGCAGGGATTGAAGTTGAGACGGGAATTTTGGAAGAAGAAGGAAAAGAATTAAATAAGTTTTATTTCAAATCTATTACCAAAAAAAATCCATATATTACTTTAAAAGTTGCACAATCCCTGGACGGAAAAATTTCTCTTAATAAAAAAGAGCGGACCTGGCTGACGGGAGATGAATCCAAAAAGATTGTTCACCAGTTACGCAGCCAGTATGATGCTGTGCTTATTGGGGCTAAGACTGTTAAGGCTGATAATCCCCTGCTTACTGTTAGGGAAGTTAAAGGAAGAAATCCTATAAGGATTATTCTGGATGGTAAGTTTTTGTTAGGTCAGGGCTATTCGGTATTTAATGCAAAATCGGAAAGTGAAACATGGTTAATTGTAGCAGAAAATTTTTCCGGGAAAAAAAAGATAACCTCTTTTGAAGCAAGAGGAATAAAAGTATTCCCGCTTAAATCTGATCCGGATGGGAAAATAGACTTTAAGGATTTGTTAAGACTATTAAGAGATCAAAAGATTATTTCCCTGTTTGTGGAAGGTGGTCAACAGATATTTTCACAATTTATTGATAGCAATTACTGGGATGAGCTTATGATGTTCCAGACACCCAAAATTCTTGGTCAGGGTGTTAGTTCATTTGAGTTGAAAAATCCCGTTAATATAAATATAACAACCACAAAAAAGTTGGGTGATGATATACTTTTTAATATTAGAAAGTAAATTGTAACTTTTGTAATAACTTTTTTAATGATTACTATTTTCAATTTATGTTTACAGGTATAATCGAAGAAGTAGGCATTGTTAAAGATGTCACAAAAATCAGCGGCGGATTAAAAATCCGGTTCGCTGCTCCCGGAATGATAAATGAAATTAAGATAAATGCTTCAATTGCTGTAAACGGAATTTGCCTGACAGTTACAGAAATTAAATCACCAGATTTTTTTGTCGATGCTGTTGGTGCCACAATTACAAAAACTTCAGTAAATAATTTTACAAAAGGAACAAAAGTAAATCTTGAAAGAGCATTAAGAGCCGATGGCAGGTTTGACGGGCATTTTGTTCAAGGTCACGTAAATGGAATCGGAACAATTGAGCAGATACAAAAGCTTGGTGAAAATTATTATGTTCGGGTGAAGGTGCCGGAAAATCTGAACAGATACTTTATTGGAGAAGGATCAGTTGCAATAGATGGAATAAGCCTGACAATTGCTGATATTGAAAATGATTTTTTAGGTTTTTCAATCATTCCGCATACCTGGCAAAAGACAAATCTTCAGTTTCGAAACAAAGGTGAAGAAGTAAATATAGAAGTCGATATGCTTGCAAAGTATGTTGAGAATTTTCTTAATAGGAAAAATGATAAACCTGAAAGTAAAATAACTGAAAACTGGTTAAACGAATTAGGATATTGATGGAAAAAATACCCAAAAACGGAAACTCGTATAAGTTCAATTCAATTGAAGAAGCAATTGAAGATATTAAACTAGGCAAAATGGTAATTGTGGTTGATGACCCGGACCGGGAGAATGAAGGCGACATAATAATGGCTGCCGAATTGATAAAACCGGAAGACGTAAACTTTATAACTAAAGAAGCCCGCGGAATGTTATGTACGCCTATTGCTGAAGATCGTGCAAAAGAACTTGAACTGGATTTTATGGTTGAGAACAACACCGCCTTGCATCAAACTCCTTTTTCGATATCAATCGATTATATTTACGAAACAACCACCGGTATTTCAGCTTATGACAGAGCACTTACAATTCAGAAAATTGCAGATCCAAAAACAAAACCACAAGATTTTGGCAGACCGGGGCACATTCATCCATTGATTGCAAAAAAAGGTGGAGTGCTAAAACGTGCCGGACATACAGAAGCGGTTGTTGATCTTGTAACGTTTGCCGGATTGCAGCCAGTGGGAGTACTTTGTGAAATTATGCATTCGGATGGAACAATGGCAAGAACTCCGCAGTTAATGGAGTTTGCAAAGCAGCATAATTTAAAAGTGATAACAATTGCCGATTTGATTGAGTTTAAGAGATCAAAAGAAAAACTTGTACGCAAAAAAGTTGTCGTCGATCTTCCATCAAAGTATGGAAATTTTAAATTACATTTATATGAAAATATTCTCGATCCGCAGGACAATCCTATTGCTTTAACAAAAGGAGATATTAATCCTGACGAACCTGTTCTTGTTCGTGTTCATTCCGAATGTTTTACAGGAGATGTATTTGGTTCTAAAAGATGTGACTGCGGCGATCAATTAATAAAATCTATGATGATGGTTGAAAAAGAAGGCAGAGGCGTGGTTCTTTATATGCGCCAGGAAGGAAGAGGAATTGGTCTTGTGAACAAGCTTCTCGCCTACTCTCTGCAGGAAAAGGGCAAAGATACCGTTGAGGCAAATGAAGCACTTGGATTTAAAGCCGACCTGCGTGATTATGGAACCGGTGCACAGATATTAAAAGATCTTGGAATAAAAAAAATAAGATTGTTAACAAATAATCCTAAAAAAATTATCGGCTTAAAAGGATATGATCTTGAAGTTGTTGAACGCGTTCCGATTGAAATTCCGCCGAATGAAATAAATGAAATTTATCTTAAAACAAAACGCGAAAGGCTCGGTCATCTTTTTAGTCTTGACACAAAAATTTCAGAATAGAAATTAAGGAAAGAAAAATGTCAAAAGTTATTGAAGGTGTTTTATCTGCTAAAGGAAAAAAGTTTGCAATAGTTGTAAGCAGGTTTAATGATTTTGTTTCATCAAAACTTCTTGCGGGCGCCGAAGATTGTCTTTTAAGACACGAATGCAAAGCAGAAGATATAACAGTTGTAAAAGTTCCCGGCGCTTTTGAAATTCCTCTTACCACAAAAAAATTAGCTGGTTCAAAAAAATATTCCGCAGTAATTTGTCTTGGTGCTGTTATCAGGGGTGCAACACCTCATTTTGAATATGTTGCTGCAGAAGTTTCAAAAGGAATTGCTTCAGCAAGCCTTGAAACCGGAGTTCCATGCTCTTTCGGAGTTTTAACAACTGATAACCTTGAGCAGGCAATTGAAAGAGCCGGAAGCAAATCAGGTAACAAAGGCTGGGATGCAGCAATGAGTGCAATTGAGATGGTGAGTTTGATGGGGAAACTATAATATTAGACAGGCCGGGAGCTTGTCCCGATCTAAGCGTGGTGCTTTAATAAACTATTACTTTAGTAGCATCATCTTTTTTATATCTATAAAGCCGCCTGTTTTAAGTTGATAAAAATAAACTCCACTTGGAAGTATACTAGCATCGAACTCAACTGAAAATGTACCAGCTTGCTTTTGTTCATTAACTAGCTTTGCAATTTCGTTTCCAAGTATATCAAATATCTTTAGCTGAACAATTCCATCATTTTTTATTGAGTATGAAATTGTTGTACTTGGATTGAACGGATTGGGGTAATTCTGGTTTAATTCAAACTGAGTTGGAGATTTTACTTCAATACTAATTGTATTGCTGTATTCGTAAGTTCCATCAAAATCTATTTGTTTTAATCTGTAATAATATTTACCCGATGCTAACCCTTTATCAGTAAAACTGTAACTAGTAGTTTCTGTAGTTGTACCATTTCCTTGAACAAACCCTATCTTATTCCACTTTTGAGTGCTTCGTTTCCTTTCTATTTCAAAACCATAATTATTTGTTTCAGTTTCGGTAATCCATTTCAATTGGACATCATTTTTATCTATGTTCGCAGAAAATGATAATAGTTCGACAGGAACTGTGCGACCTGCTGTTCTATATATTCCTTGTTGGTTTGTTCCAGCGTAAATATATCCCGTAGAATCAATAGAAAGACATTTTGTAGGCAATGAAAAACCATAATTAAACCAAGATATGTTAGCATCGGTAGAAATATGTACTCCACTGTATGTCCCACTACCGCTTATTGCCAAATAAAAATCACCATTTCTATCTAAACCAAAGTCATTGTAAGTAATAAAAAAAGTGTCCGGGAACGCAAAGGTCCTAATCCAAGATAAACCATCATCAGTTGATTTATAAATGTCACCAGCATTAAAGTCTGTTTTTCCAACTCCAGCATAAACATCGCCATTGTTTGAGAAGAGAAAAGCGTTTGAAGGCAAGGAAGAACTGAATATCCAATTTTCACCTAAATTTGTAGAACGATATATTGAAAAGTTTGAAGCTGTGATATTACCGGCAAACATAATTCCATTGGAATTGATTCCAATTTCCATTGCGCCAAAGTAAGTATAATCTGTTGTAGTCCAGGTTTGACCGTAATCGGTTGAACGGTGAATCCCGTCAAAGTTACTCACGAATATGTAATCATTGGGAATTATTTTAACAAGGTCGAATTGAAGGTCGCTTAACTCTTGTGCAATTCTAAACCACGTTTCCCCACCGTTAGTAGATTTAAAAATTCCACCATAAGCCGCAAGATATACATTTCCTTGAGAGTCGAAATCTATCGATAAACCACTTGATGCTGAAATGCCATTATTTTTGGGCAACCAAGTATAACCTTCATCAGTTGATTTATAAACAGCTATGGGTTGTGATGCAATAAATATATTCCCGGAATCATCAATGACAATATCGAAAATGAGTGTGTCCTGTAGCCCCAAAAATTCCCATTGTGGAGTTTGGGCAAATGCAGCATTAATTAATATTATGGTACTGAATAAAAAAATCGATTTCATTTCATTCTTCCTTTCTTTCGACTGAATCTTTACTGAATTTGGATATACAGTTTGGAAGATATGAAATAAGAGAAGAAAAAACTATATTAAGTAGAAACCACAGCATCTTAACCCCTTTGTTAATTTAAACACTCTGTTGAAAAAGTATTTTATGTTTAACAATTATTTATTTCACACACAACGAGAGTAAAATCATAACTACAAAAATTATACTAAAAATTTAATTCACCATTCGTTTATTTTTTCAACTTGAAAAATACAGATAGGTAAATATGTAACTTAGTCGAGTGTAATTTTAACGACTGATAATCTTGAGCAGGCAATAGAAAGAGCCGGAAGCAAATCAGGCAACAAAGGATGGGATGCTGCATTGAGCGCAATTGAGATGGTCAGTTTGATGGGAAAGATTTAGTTTATTTTTAAAAGTTATATAATAAAAAGGCCGGGAGCTTGTCCCGACCTTAGGTTGGTTGATTTATTGAAATACTACTTGAGTAGTATCATCTTTTTTATATTAATAAAGCCCCCTGTCTTTAATTGATAAAAGTATACTCCGCTTAGCAAATTTGAAGCATCAAATTTTATAGAATAGCTTCCTGCTGGTTTTTGTTCATTTACTAAAGTTGCAACTTCATTGCTAAGTATATCATAAATCTTTAACTGAACAAAGCCAGCATCTTTTATTGAGAAAGATATTGTTGTAGTAGGATTGAAAGGATTAGGATAATTCTGTGAAAGGAAAAATTCAGAAGGAACTCTAACTTCTATTTCCAACATATTTGAATATTCATAGCTTCCATCGAAATCAATTTGCTTCAATCTGTACAGGTAAGTCCCATTACTAACATTTTCATCAACAAATGAGTAGGCTTTATTTTCTGTTGTTGTCCCAAAGCCGGCAACAAACCCAATCTTTTCCCATCCACTGATTACCGATGACCGATCACCGATTACATTTCTCTCAATATCAAATCCCAGATTATTTATTTCAGTTACAGTTATCCAGTTAAGTATTACATTATTATTATTATTTACGTCAGCATTAAATGAAACAAGTTCAACTGGAACAGTTCTTCCCGCAGTCCTATACATGCCATCCATATCTACCCCAGCCCAAACATATCCGCTTGAATCAATTGTGAGCTTATAAGCCCCTTGTCCAGGCAATCCATAATTTAACCAGGAAATGCCATCATTAGTTGAAAGGAATACATAACCCACTGCAGCATAGATATCATCATTTGTATCTAACACAAAATCAGTTGGACAAGAAAGATTAGAGAATGTATTTGTATTGACCCAAGAATCTCCATTATCTATTGTTTTATAAACTCCACACGATCCTAATCCCGGATCGTAAGCACTCGCAAGAACTGAACCATCTCTTAAATAAACCATTGCACTTACCCCAAGAAAAGTATGCCTTTCCCAATTCAAACCTAAATCTGTAGAACGATAAATACCGAACCACGAAGCTGTATTATTTCCAAAAAACATATAACCATTTGTGTTTATTCCTATATCAATGGCTAAGTAAGTATTAAAATTTGTGCTTTGCCATGTAATCCCTTTATCAGTTGATCTGTAAACTCCATATTCGTTGCTTACAAATATAAAACCTCCGGGTTCATTGGGAATTACTATTACATCATAAAAAGTATTAACAGGTTTATTGTTTAATGTATCTGCAATTTTTGCCCAGTACTCACCGCCATCAGTTGACTTGTATAAACCACAACCGGTATTTGAGAATCCTACTGCACCTAAATATATATTTCCTTCATAATCAATAAAAAGCTTTAGTGCTTCAGCAATTTCTAATCCATTGTTTTTAAATAACCATGTAGTTCCATTATCAGAAGATTTGTAAACACCTTGATAAGAAGCAACATAGACATTGCCGCTATCATCTATCGCAATATCTTCTATAATTTCACCATCCAAACCCATAAATTCCCATTGGGGGGTTTGAGAGAATGTTACTAACGCTAGTGTAATTACAAAGAATATTAACATTGATTTCATATTGACCTCAATTTTAATCTTGTTAGCTTCATTTTATACGTTAAATAATATTCAGTAATTATTTGAATGAGAGAAAATTTGATTTTCTCCAACTGAATCTTATTCGAAGAGACTATAAAGAAATGATCATTATCTGAAAAGAAATACAACACCTCACTACACGCTTTAGTCTTTGCAAGGTCAATGTAGTAATTTGGATTGTTATAAGCAAGATTTTCGTATGTTAAGTTTTTTTAAGAATCTATTTCTCATTAAAATTATTTTACATCATTAATGTGATGTTGTTTCAACCACTAACTAAGTATAGTGTTGAAATCCACCAAAATTTATATCTTTGATTGTTAAAAAAATAAATTTTTGCTGAATAGCACCTATATTATGGAAAGACTGAAAAACACAAAAACCCGGAAAACTGCTGAAGATCATTTTACAATTATTAAAGAAAACGATGTCCTAATCGGCGAAGGAAACTTTACTGTAATTGCCGGACCATGCGCACTCGAAAACGAAAAACTTGCTGTTGAAACTGCAAAAGCTGTTGAAAAATTAGGAGCAAAAATTTTCAGATGCTCTCTCTTTAAGCCCAGAACTTCACCATATACTTACCAGGGTTTTGGGTTCAACGGTGTTGAGATATTAAAATCACTTCGGGCAGAAACAAATCTTTTATTAGAATCAGAAATTTTAACTGCAGAACATCTGGAAGCTTTAGTTGATCACGTTGATATTCTTCGTGTTGGTTCGCGCAATATGGACAATTATGAATTGCTCAAAATTGTCGGAAGTGCAAACAAACCTGTAATTCTAAAAAGAAATATGAGTGCAACACTTGAAGAGTTCTTACTTGCAGCGGAATATATTTTATCTGTAGGTAATGACAAAGTAATTCTTTGCGAACGTGGTATCAGGACATTTGAAACTTACACAAGAAATACTCTCGACATTCTTGCAGTTCCTTCTTTAAAAGAATTAACTCATCTTCCTGTTATTGTGGATCCCTCTCACAGTACCGGAAAAAGTAGTCTTGTTGCTGCGGCGAGTAAAGCAGCAATTGCGGCAGGTGCAGATGGTTTACTGATTGAAGTTCATCCAAATCCTGACAAGGCACTTTCTGATGGAAAACAATCTATTAACTTAGATCAATTTGATAAACTGATGTCTGAACTAAATCAATTGGCTAAAGTTACTGGCAAACAAATGGAATCGCTGGTTCTGGATTAGATTTTTCTTCCCGCTATTAAACTAACTATTTTTAATTCTACCTCGATTGTTTAAAAATCCATTCTTTTAATTATATTTTGATATCCATTATCCAAATATTAATTTCTAATGAGCAGCCTGATTCCAGAATCAACAAACAGAGCTTCAAAATCTTTGATATTAATTGCAGCATTTGTAATTATCATAGCCGGAATGAAAGCTGCTGAATCGATTGTCATTCCTTTCCTGCTTGCTGCATTTATTTCGATAATAAGCTTACCGCCGTTTTTATGGCTGGAAAGAAAAGGCGTACCTAAATCTCTATCAATTATTATAGTCATTCTTGTATTCCTGATTTTTATTTCTTCTATCGGATTTTTAATTGGCTCATCAATAAATAGTTTTACTGACAGAATTCCTTACTATCAATCTCTAATTAAAACCCAGATCGATAATGTTACTGAAATCTTAAGAACAATGGGAGTTTCAGTTAGTGAAGTAAAAATAGAAGAATATTTTAACCCGGGGTCAGCACTTACACTTGTTGCAGGAGTATTGAATGAATTAAGTAATATTTTTACAAACGGTTTCTTAATTTTTCTTACTGTTGTTTTTATGATGCTTGAAGTTTCGAGTCTTCCTTCTAAAATAAATAAGATTGTATCAGATCCAAAAGAATCTATGAAAAGAGTCCAATCAGTTACAGATAATATCAACAAATATATTACGATTAAAACATGGATTAGTCTCATAACTGGTTTACTTGCAACCATATTACTTTATATAATCGGGGTTGATTACCCGATATTGTGGGGAGTTCTCGCTTTCCTGTTAAATTATATTCCCACAATCGGTTCTATTATTGCTTTGATTCCACCTGCCCTGCTTGCATTCATTCAATTTGGTATTGGAGATTCAATCATTGTGGTGGCCGGGTATTTAGTTATTAATACGATAATGGGAAATATTCTTGAACCAAAATTCATGGGTGAAGGACTAGGGCTTTCTGCTCTGGTTGTTTTTCTTTCATTGATATTCTGGGGATGGGTTTTAGGACCGATTGGAATGTTGTTGTCTGTTCCACTTACAATAACAATAAAGATTGCGTTGGATAGTTCCGAAGAAACAAGATGGATAGCAGTACTGCTTGGCGGTTCTTTATCTCCTGATTGATTTTATTTATTTCAGTACCTGACTCTTAACCTCAAATGAACAAAATTTATATTTTTTCTGCAATCATTTTACTTTCTTACTCATGTTTTCCACAATCCAATTATGAACTCGAAAGTGTCAGGGAAACCGCGTTAATAAGTTCAGGAGCCTCTGCAAGTTCATTTGCAATTTATCTTTTGAGCAGGATTGAACCTCCATCAGAAAACGAGATAAAAAACCTTTCTAGAGAAGATATTAATTCTTTTGATCGATTTGCAACTTACAACTGGTCACCAACTGCATCTGATATAAGCGATGTGCTTCTGGTGTCACAAATGGTTTCACCATTATTTTTATTTTCTTCTGAACAAATAAGAAAGGACTATAAAATATTCCTGGTAATGAATCTTGAACTTTACTTGCTATATTATGGAACGACTCATATAACTAAATCTCTTATAGGAGGATTTCGACCATATATGTATAACGAAAATGTTCCATTGGATTTCAAAATGGATTTCGAATCCAGGCTTTCATTTTTTTCGGGACATGCGGCATTCTCATTTGCTTCTGCAGTATTTCTTTCTACTATTTATTCAAAATATTACCCGGATTCAAATTGGAAAGGTGTTATTTGGGGAAGCTCAATTTTTTTAGCTTCCATTACAGGATACCTGAGGGTTATTTCTGGAATGCATTTTTTATCTGATGTTTTAACTGGAGCAGCAGTCGGAAGCTTAATTGGATATATTGTTCCACTTATTCACGAAAAAAACGATAGTCAAAATAATGAACAGGCATTTACTAATAGTGCAAATATTATCTGTTTTACAATTGTCTTTTAACTGATAGTAAGTTTATCTACTTCAATAAAATCATTTTTTTTGTTGAAGTATACTCCCCGGTTTGCAACTTGTAAAAATAAATTCCACTTGTGGTTTTAACATCTTTAAATTCATTAATATTGAATTCAATTTCAAAATCACCAGCAGGTTTCCTTTCATTCACCAATGTTGCCACTTTATTTCCCAGGACATCATAAACCTTCAGACTAACAAATGCCTCTTTTGAAATTTGATACCTGATTTTAGTTGAAGGATTAAATGGGTTTGGATAGTTCTGATAAAGAACAAATGTTTGTTTAACACTCCTAGCTACATTTACAGTTGTTACGTTAGGTTTTTTGTATTTAATGATTTTTCCATTAAATCCGACACCATATGCTGTTAGTGAATCTGTAAATTCCATATCATAGATTTTACTTTCACCCGGTGTTGGAATTATCTCCCAATTCATACCTGCATCTGTTGAATAAACCATCTTTTGAGTAAAACTTACTGGTGCCCAGCATTCAGTTTCTGTCCTGAATGAAAGCGCAGTCGCAACACCAAAATAACCTAAAGCCTGGTATTCCCATGTACTACCTCCGTCAATAGATTTGATACTGCTTGCACCAAAATATTCCGGGTCACCGCCAATGCCTAGTATGTTTATTGAATCAAGATATTCAATATCCCGGATTGGTTCGGCTGCAACACCAATCGAATACCAGTTATCACCACCATTTGTTGTTTTCCAAATAACACCGGCAAAATCAATTGCCCCGCCGCATGCCAATGCGAAAAGGGAATCATAAAATTTAATTTGAACAACCGGGAAATTTTTAAATGCACCTGAATCAATTGTAGCATCTTTCCAGGTATGACCTCCATCAAAGGTACGAATTAATTTATCAGGATAACCGCCAGCCCAACCGTTAAGAGTATCTAAAAAATTTATTGTTGCCAGGTAAACATTATCTTCAGCGTATGCTCTTTCAGCCCATTCAGCCCCGCCGTTTGTAGTGGTAATTATATCTGTTCCGCTTGGTGTCACTCCTTCGCGCCAGCCAACAGCCCATCCCCTGTTTTCATCAAGGAAAAAAATATCTTGTATATTTGAACCAGTATTTGATTGTTGCTGTGTCCAGTTTTCCCCTCCGTCAGAAGTATAGAATACCACTCCCGAATCCCCCGCTACCCAGCCAGATAAACTATCGGTAAAAAACTGAGTGTGAAGAAAATTGATTGTTGGGCTTTGAATTTCAGACCAATAATCCTGTGATTTTATAGAAACAGGCAGTATAATAATTATTAAAATCAATAAAGTAATAATATGATAACTGAATTTCCCCATACTTTTAGAATAGTATTTTAGTGACGGGTGCATTGTGATATTAATTTTTCCAATTTTATTCGAAAGTTAATAATTCATAAATTTTTATCATAATAGTTAAAATTAGAGTACTAATTGTACACTAAAATTTATGCAGAATAGATGCGAGCAATTTCATATATTTGTTATTATAGAATAAAATTTAAAGGGTAATTATGAAAAATATGATCGTCTTATTAGTTGTAGTTCTTGCATTTATGCTGGGATGTAATACTGAGGAAAAAACTGAATCAAAACCGGAGAATACATCTGATGTAATGAGTAAAGAACCACATATTGTAAAAGTAATGGATATAATCCCTACAAATGATTATACTTATTTAGATGTAAAGGAAGGAGAAAAAACATTCTGGATTGCCGTTCCTAAAATGCAGATTGAAAAAGGTGAAATGCTTTATTTTTCTAAGAGTATGGAGATGAAAAATTTTGAAAGTCCAACATTAAATAGAACTTTCGAATCAGTGCTTTTTGTTGATGATGCAAGAAAATCCAGTGACCCCAACCAAATGCAGCAAGCTCACAGTAATGCACAAAATATGACCAAAGAGAAAATTAAAGTTGAACCGTTAACATCGGGAAAATCTATTTCAGACATTTATGCAAATAAAAATGAACTTAATGGCAAAACTGTGAAAGTAAAAGGGAAAGTTGTTAAGTACAACCCGAATATTATGCAAAGAAACTGGATTCATATCCAGGACGGAAGTGGCTCAAAAAATGACTTTGATCTTGTTGTCACAAGCCTTGATCCTGTTAAACTAGGAGATGTGATTACAGTTGAAGGTACATTAAGTATTGATAAAGATTTTGGAGCTGGTTATTTTTTTCCGGTTATTATTGAAAATGCAAAGGTATTAAAAGGTATTTAACATAAAACAAATAATTTTGTTTTTTTGAGTCCGCTTCTTGCGGACTTTTTTAATGCTAATCAATTAAAGGACCAAGGTTTGTACCACCGGGGTATAATATGTAAGCAATTGAAAAAGCAATTACTGAAATAATAACACCAAACATAAAAATCGTATAACATATCCTTAATTGTTTATACTTCTTTCCCAGCACCTGGCCAAGGTAATAAAAGTCTGTAATCATTGCATCATACAAATAATTTTTATCTTCTATCATTTCCTTCATACCCCAGGCAAAATCCTTTAAAGAAACGTTGTAAAAATTTCCAAAGAAAAGAAGATTAGTTTTTTTATTTTTTATATCTTCAGAAGAAAATGTTCCGGATGTTATTTTTGGCCGTGTAACTAAAATTGCATAAATAAGTGCAAGTAAGCTTGTTAAAGTCAGCATTGCAGTAGGAATCACAAGATGAGGATTAGTGTCAAGTTTTCTGATCATTACACTTACAATAATTGTAAGTACAAGAGTATTGACACTTATCATTATATTTGCTTTAGTATCAGCCATCGAGCTGAAGGCTACATGAGTCCGCATTGTATTCCGAAACATTGTTTCAATACTTCTTCCGGCTTTCTCCTTCAATTCTGGTTGTTCTCCAACTTGTGAATGTTTTTTCTTCTTATCTTTTTTCTTTTTCTCAATATTTCTTAAATCATCTTTAATTTTATTTAAGTTTATTTTTTTCTGTGCTTCAAATTTTTCTTTCGCTGCAGGAGTAAAAAATTCCTGGTGTTTAAAGAACATAATATTATTTTTTAGCCAATCAGAATTTGAGAATTTTTTATCTACATTCTTTTCAATCTCACATCGAAGCATTTCACCCTTATCGGCAAAATCCTTTACGCCGAGATGATGAAGATCAGCATCACAAATAATTTCCTGTAATAGATTTTTTGGTCTTTGAGGAATTCTGGTAACCTTTATTAAATCTTTAACTATCGCAATTTTGTTAATAGGATAATTGTTAGACCTCAAAAAATTTGCCGCCATTTCAGCACTTGCTTCTTCATGTCCTTCACATTGCTTTATATAACCTATATCATGAACCATGCTGCTATGATAAGCATTTCCAATTCTTCATCATTCACATTCGATAACCGGGCAAGTTCTTTTGCTACGCCAACAACTTCTTTTGTGTGCGTAAGGTTATGGTAACAATTGTCGTCCGGTAATTTGTCTTTGTAAATTCCGGAAATATGTTTTTCAATTTTATTTATCAAATCTGTATTCAACGAAATATCCTCTCAATTCATTTTGTAATTAATTGAATAAAAAACGAATTGACATAATTTTATTATTATTTGTTATCGATAATTTAACCGTATGTCTCTTCCAGATGGGTGATAATTATCACATTTTTCTTATTTTCTGAAGTAAATCAAATTAATAAATGATATTGGTCACTATTAAAAATGAAAAAACTGTATTTAATTAGACACGCAAAATCAAGCTGGGATAATCCGGGGTTAAACGACTTTGACAGACCTTTAAATAAAAGAGGAAATCGTGATGCACCATTTATGGGGAAAGTACTTTCTGATAAAAATATTAAACCTGAAATAGTATATTCCAGTCCAGCAAAACGAACCTGGAAAACTGCTAAAGAAATCTGTAAAAAAATTAATTTCCCTGTTGAGGAAATAATTAAAAAAGATTCAATTTATGAAGCATCTTCAAATGAGCTATTGCAAATTATTCAATTAATAGATGAGAAAGTTCAAACATCAATGTTATTTGGACACAATCCCGGTTTAACATCCCTTCAAAATTTTATATGTGACCAGGAAATCGAAAATATTCCCACCTGTGGTATTGTTTCAATTGATCTGGATTGTATATGGAAAGAAGTAAGAAAAAATTCGGGGAAACTGGAATTTTTTGAATATCCAAAATTATACTTTAAGTAATTTATTACTGAAAAATATTTAATCTGGTATTTAAAATCCTATTCCAAAGCCAAAGCTGAATTTAGTGCTCTCACCAGAGAAAGCAATATAAGTTGAAAGTATTAATTCATTTTGCAAATAGGAAACCCAGAACCCGCCTCCATACGACGGATGCCATTTGTCCGATTTTTCATTTTGTGCAAATACTCTTCCGGTTTCTGCAAAAAGATTTAAACCGATTTTATTATTAAAAATAAATTTTAGGTAGCCCAGATACATTCTCAATTCAACCTGTCCAAAAATAGCTGCATCCCCCGAAAATCTGTTTTTATTATATGCCCGTAAATTTTCTGAACCTCCAAGTGTGGCACCCAGAAAATACGGATAAGTACCAATTACTTTACTACCACCTGTTCTAAATGCACAAGTAATTTGATTTAGAAAATTTAAAGTGAAATAACTTCTTAGATCAAAAATATATTTTGAAAAAGTTTTCTGTGTATTGAAAAGGCCAGGGAAAAAATCAGACCCAATCATTGAATAAATTCCTTTCAATGGATAAAATTCGTTATCTCTTAGATCTATTTCAATTTCCGGATGAACACCTAATAAGTTCAATTCTCCTGAACCATAAGTATCATAACGGAATCCTTTTAAAAGTGAATCATTTTCTAAATTTGTATTTGAATGATTTAATGATATTCCCAACAACAAATCAAGTTTATCAGATAATGAATAAACTAATTCTGGTTTTATGTTTATAATTTTCTGGTCAACTTCATAAAATTCCTTTTTATCAAGATCACTTTTATACTCAGATTCATTTCCATATCCAAAATAATTTATAAAGTATTGTTGAGTAGCCAAAACTTTAATTCTTAAATAAGCTTTTCGGATGGGAGTTGAAACAAACTGACTGTTATATGCAACAGAAAATTTTCTGAACCTTGTAGCAAATGAAATCTTTAGTTGATGTTTTTGATTAAATGGAATTTTCCTGAAATCGTAATTAAATAATAAAATATTTAAATCTGCTATTAATCCATAATCAGAATTATAACCGAATAATGGAAACATTATAAACTTATTTCCTCTATCAATTACCGGTGGCTCATATTTTCCCTCTAATGTTTTCGGAAATGTAGTTTCAAAATCATCATAACAGGTTCCGGATGAATAAATAATATTTGTTTTTTTACCAGAATCATAGAAAAATGTTTTATTTATATTATGGGGAAAAGGTGTAAATGATAGAAAATATCCCGACACATTTGAAGAATCAATTAATTCATCTTTGCCTTCCCCGCCTATTATTCTTATTAGAGGACTTATCTCACAATCACCGGTAACAATTGCAGCGTCATCTCCATCGTTCAAATAAATTCTTATTTCTTCAGTAATTAAATTTGAGAACTTTTTGCTGAATAAAACTTCTCCTTTACCATTGTATGAATTGCCATCACGATTAAGAATTTTTACTTCCGTAAAATTATTATTCAGCCGGGAAACGAAAGCAATATCATCTTTAATGCTGCAGAAAATATCTGCAACTGAATTTGTTAGGTCATAAAATTCATTTGACGCTTCTGATAAATGATTTCTTCTGTTAACAAGTTTGGTTTTCAATTCATTCTCAGAAAGCGAATCTATTTTTCGGGGTAAGTGTTTTATTGCATTTTCAATTACGCTATCAGTAATACTGTTTTGTACAAATGTAGTGACTGAATCCCAATCTTGTTTGTTCATTTCTGTTAATATCCGTCGATCAAGAAATCTTCCATTCCAGGTCAGAGATTTTATTGAAGGATATTCCATATCAAAGCTATTTAGCTGCGGTAAAATATAAGTTGCTAACTCTGGTAATATTCCATCATATTTTACAAAAGCCTGATCTCTGTCACGCGGAATTGGATACCAGAGTTCATTGTAGTCTTTTTCGTATTTTGCCCATCTCCATTGATCCATATGCCTGTCCCAGTCTCCAAGCAATAAATCAACCAAACGAGCTTTCAGATATTCGGTAGACGATATTTTTTCATCACGATGTTTTTCAAGATGTTCAAATAATTTATAGGTTCCCTTCACATCTTCAGCATCTGCAAAATTTTCATCCTCATCATCATAATCATCCGGATGAATTTCAATTGTCCCAAACTGATTTCTGAATTCCTCTCTGAACTCACCTAGTAGTGAATCATCTGGTAAATACATTAATCTGGGTTTTGATTCCAGAACTCCAACAGCACTTAAAATTGGACTGACGACCAATGGTGCATAAGGATTTGAAGAACTGATTTGATCTTTCAACAATTCATCAGCAATTGATTTTTGAAATTCAGGAGGAAGGAGCTTTGAAGGGTCTTTATCGAGAGAGCGAAATTTCCATGTTAACCCATTTTTACTTCTAAATCTTAACGACTTTGTCTGAAGTCCTCCACCTTTTTTAATTGGAATTAAACCCCCATCAAAATCGTTTAGATTTAAAATTTCAACTTTAATAGGAGTTGTCCATAAATCCCGCCAGTGATTGCCAAGCCAGAATCTCCAAAACCATCCAGCTTCATAATTTGAATCCGGTACAATTGTAATATACTTTTTATCAGAAATGTTTTGTGAAAAAACAGAAATGCTTAGAAATAATGCAAATAAAAAATAATTACAGACTTTTATCAATTTACTTTTCAAACTGAATTATAGTTAATGAAGCTTTTTTACCGGAAGCCTCATCTGAGATTACCATTGATAAATTACTAAGAAATGTCAGTCCTTCTGGTTGCCTGTGATTTTTTTCATCAAGTTTAACGGCATTTATTAATTTCCCTTGCGGATTTAATTCAACAATGCATTTCTCGTTTGAAGATAATATAAAAATATTTTTGTTTAACGGATGAATTTCGATTGCTGTAGGTGAAAAATTATCAATTTTATATTTCTTTTTAAGTTCGACTAAAGAAATTATAATTTGTGGCACTTTTGAAAAACTTCTCTTAGCTATATCATATGAATAAAATATTCTTTCATCTCTATGTTTTTTATCTATTTCAATTTTATTCGGCAAGATCAAAGAGTTAAGCTCTTTACTAAAACAAAGTCCTTCGAGATTTATTTTATCATTTGTTTTCATCTTTTCGACATTGATTATATCTGCTTTATTTTTATTTTTTAATAAAACCGAATAAATCTTCCCATTACTTGTTGATAGAAAAACAGTATCTCCTTTTACTGCAATTCCTTCAAAATCTTCCTTGATTTTTTTATCTCCTATTTTGACTTTTCTCTCAATTTTTTTTGAACTTAAATCATAAATAAAAATAACTCCATTTTCATCATCGTGCATAAGCAAGTGACTGCTCCCAAATGCGGCAAGCCCTGATACTTCATCCAGGTAATCAGGCAGTTCAATTTGAGTTGAATTTGCTCCGGTTAGATTATACTTCCCCAGTAATCCACTATTTTGACTGTAGATTTGATTACAAAATCCTAATGAAACAATTAAGAAAACTGTGTTAAAAATTTTCATTAATAATATTATATAAATGATATAATTTATTGCTAAATAATAAATTAGAACATTTGACTAAATGTTATATATAATCTATTTGTCTCTTTTGAATGTGCTACATTAAAACTCATCACAAAACTATTATTATAAATCGATAGCCAAATTCCTGCTCCGAAAGAGCTATGCCATATTTCTGATTTTTCACTCTCAATGAAAACTCTGCCTAAATCAGTAAATATGTTTAAACCAAAATCAAAGGGGAGCAAGAATTTAATTTTTCCTAAATAGATTCTAGCATCAAATTCTCCAACTATTGAAGCATCACCAACAAACCGTCCATGTGAAAATCCTCTGAATGTTTTTTTACCACCAATCGAGGCGCCTTCAAAAAAGGGATAATTCCCCCAGACATACGTCCCCAGCAGTCTTCCTGCTATTGTTATATCGGTAATAAGGGAAAAGGAATTATAATGTCGCAATTCAAACTTCACATTTCCGAAATTACTTTTGGAATTAAATAACCTTGGAAAATAATCTGTTTTAAAGGATAATAAACTTCCGGAAAGCGGGAAATCAATATTGTCACGATTGTCAATAATTGTCCCTATGGAAAACCGAATAAGATTTAATTCCCCTACTCCATAAGGTCTGAGTGAATTCAGCAATCCAAATTGATTATTTTTTATATATGAATACTTATAGCCACAACCAAACAATAAGTTAATATTTTTCTTCACAGGTACTTTAATATTCACATCAAGAGTTACTAATTTTTGATTAACATTATAAAATTTATTCAATAAGAAATCTTTATTCAGATTTGTTTCATTTCCAAAACCATAAAAACGAGTAATTTCCAATCCGGAAAATGTAAATGGTATTGTAGTATTTGTTTTTTCAATTAAGTCATTGAATTCACCAAGTAAATGAACATAGTGCTTTTCAATCTGGTATGCATACCCATAAACTGCTTCAAATTTGTGATCATAAGGTTCCTGTCTGAAATCATAGTAATTTATCCTTCCACCAAAACCAAGAAACAATCCATCGTCATTGTTGTATTCAACAGGTATAATGACTCCATAATCATGATATCTATCTTCAATCGGTGGTTCATATTTTAGCAAGTGATCATCGGGAACTTTGTATTCATCATCATTATAATATGTTGCGGAATTTAGAATTACTTTAGTCTTTTTACCTGAATCATAAAATTCAGTCTTCTTCAGTGATATATTAATTGGAATCAGGTGAAATAAGTTCCCTCTAACATCAGAAGAATCAATCAGAGTATCTTTTCCTTCACCTGCATCAACAATTACCCTGATTCCATTATCCACATTTCCACGAATGATAGCAAAATCATCTCCATCAAGAAGGTGAACTCTCAATTCCTCTGTCACACTGTTAAATAGCATTCCTGATTTAATTGACGGGTAGATTTTTTCACCAGTTTTTTTATTTCTTTTATATATATCATATTTAGTAATTTCATCATCCAATCTTGTGATCTCGATATACTCATCTTCATTTGAACCATAAAGATCAACATACATTACAATTAATTTGTAAAACTCATCGCTTGCCTGACTTAACTGATTTCTTCTTGATTCAAGTATCCTGATTAATTCTTCTCCGGCAATTTTAAAATATTCAGGAGGTAAATTACTAACGGCTTTTTCTATAACTTCATCTGACAAATTTTGCTGCATAAAATTAGCAACTGAATCCCAGATTTCTTTTTTCAAAGTACCAAGAATTCTTCTGTCTAAATGTCTCCCCTCCCAGGTCATATCAAGCATTGAAGGCATTCGATCACTAAAATTTACGAATGAAGTGATAGCAACAGTAAGTGAACGTGGAATCAATCCATCATATAATGGAAACGCAAAATCACGATCTTTTGGAATAGGTTTCCATATTCTTTTTTTCCCTTGCTTAAATCCAGCCCAATCCCACTGACCTGCATGTCTGTCCCTGTCGCCAATTAAAATATCAAGTAACCTTGCTTTCAAGAATTCAGCCTGATCAACCTGCTCATCAGGATCATCTTCAAGCTTATCCAATAACTTAAAAGTTCCTAACACTTTATCCGAATTTGCAAAATTCAACTTCGGATTATCATACTCATCCGGATTTTCTTCAATTGTTCCCGGCAACCCGGCAAATTCATCTTTAAATTCACCCAATAATTCAGAATTTGGCATAACACATAACAATGGTTTAACATGCAAAATATTTACTGCTTCCATTAAATAAGGAATTACTACAGCCGATGCGGGGTTGGTCACACTAACCTGGTCCTGCATTACATTATCAACTACTGAATTTTTAAAATCAGGCGGAAGACTTCGGCTAACATCTTTTTTTAGTAATCGGAATTTATATTTTTTGCCATCGTTCCCTTCAAAGTGAAGTGACTTTGTTTGTTGCCCTCCTCCTAATTTAGCAGGAGTTAGTCCACCCGCAAATTTTGTCAAATCTAGAATTGGTAGTTTTACTAAGTCAGTCCAGACATCCCTCCAATGATCGCCAAGGAAAAAACGCGTAAAACCGCTTGCCTCCATTTCTGAATCGGCAACCACATAAGATGAATCATTAAAAAATTCATAAGTTGATCCTTGTGCGAGTATTGGAAATACAAAACATAAAAACATTACTGGAAATAATATTTTCAGAAGAATTCCTTTGATTAATTAAGAATTTTAATTCCAGAAAATGAAATTAAAAAAATTTAATAAAATAAATTTTAACGAAAAAATTATCATAAGATAGGTAACTACATAAAAAAAGAGTGAATTAAACTAATTCACTCTTTTAATAAAGATAAATTTATAATTTATTTACTTTGTGTTCTTGCTTCAACAACAGCAATTGCAGTCATATTGATGATATCATCAACAGTGGCGCCGCGTTGTAAAACATGAACAGGCTTTCTCATTCCCATAAGAATAGGTCCAATTACAGTTGCCTGCCCGATTCTCGACATAAGTTTATATGCAATATTGCCTGAATTCAGATCCGGGAAGATCAGTACATTTGCCTTTCCTTTTAGCTCATTAAAAGGATATTGAGCCAGAATTTCAGGAGTTACAGCAGTATCAGCCTGCATTTCTCCATCAATAATTAGTTCTGGTCTTCTTTGTTTTACAATCTTTACTGCATCACGGACTTTTATTGAATCAGAATTTAATGAGCTCCCAAAATTACTAAATGATACCATAGCAATTCTTGGTTTCACATCGAATTGTCTGACAGTATCAGCTGCTGAAATTGCAATCTCTGCAAGCTGATCAGAATTTGGATTTATATTAACTGTAGCATCCGCAAAGAAATAAACATCAGATTTTGTTACAACAATATATAATCCTGATACTACTTTTAGTCCTTCTTTGACACCAATGCATTGTAGAGCAGGTCTGATGGTATTTGGGTAATTAGTAGTTAACCCGCTGATTAGTGTATCAGAATCACCGCATTCAACCATCATCGAACCGAAGTAATTGTTTTTACGCATAAGATCCACTGAATCAGTAATAGTTGCTCCTTTTCTTTTACGTTTTTCAAAGAAAAGCTCAGCATAATTTTTTCTCTTTTCACTTGTCATTGGATCTACTATTTCAAATTCGTTTAGCTCAAAACCTAAACGGTCTATTTCATTTTTAATATTCCCTTCATTACCAAGTAAAATTGGTTTTGCTATATTTTCGTGATAAGCTATATGTGCTGCCCTTATGATTTTTTCTTCTTCACCTTCCGGATAAACAACTTTCCTGGGCTGCTTCTGGGCTTTATGAATCATTACGCGGATAATTTCTTTTGAAAGTCCAAGCCTTTCTTTCAACTCTTCTTCATATTTATCCCAATCCACCTCTGTAATTTTAGCAACGCCTGATTCAATAGCTGCCCTGGCAACTGCAGGAGCAACATACCAAAGAACTCTCGGATCGAAAGGTTTAGGAATGATATATTCCTTTCCAAATGAAAAATCTTCTCCGCCGTAAGCCTGAATTACCATTTCAGGAACTTTTTCCCTTGCAAGTTTTGCTAGTGCTTTTGTAGCAGCCATTTTCATTTCTTCGTTTATTGCAGTTGCACGAACATCCAAAGCGCCGCGGAAAATAAATGGAAATCCCAACACATTATTTACCTGGTTCGGAAAATCACTTCTGCCTGTTGCCATAATTAAATCATCTCTTACTTCAATTGCTTCGTCATACATAATTTCAGGATCAGGATTTGCCATAGCAAAAATGATTGGGTTCTTTGCCATTGTTTTTACCATTTTCTGGGAGACGACTCCTCCGACAGATAATCCAACAAAAACATCTGCACCTATCATAGCTTCTTCAAGTGAAGCAAAACCTTTTTCCTGTGCAAACTCTTCCTTGTACTTATTCAAATCATTCCTGTCTTTAGTAAGACATCCTTTTGAATCGAACATATAAATATTTTTCAAAGTTGCACCTGCACGTACATAAAGTTTACTACAGGATATTGCAGAAGCACCAGCACCATTTACTACAATTCTTACATCAGAAATCTTTTTGCCAGCTACTTCCACAGCATTAATTAAAGCTGCACAACTGATGATTGCTGTTCCATGCTGATCATCGTGAAAGACTGGAATGTTCATTGTTTCTTTTAAAGTCTCCTCAATCTCAAAACATTCAGGAGCTTTTATGTCCTCAAGGTTTATTCCGCCAAAAGTTGGTTCTAAAATCTGGACAGTTCTTATTATTTCTTTTGTATCCTTACTCCTTAATTCAATATCGAAAACATCAATATCAGCAAACCTTTTGAATAATACTCCTTTACCTTCCATTACAGGTTTGCCCGCTTCTGGTCCAATATCACCTAAACCAAGTACTGCGGTTCCATTTGAAATAACTGCAACAAGATTTCCTTTAGCAGTATACTTATAAACATCTTCAACATCATTATGTATATCACGGCAAGGTTCTGCAACACCCGGTGTATAAGCCAGAGACAAATCCCTTGATGTTAAACATGGTTTAGTAGGAATAACTTCAATCTTTCCTTTCCGTCCGGTTGAATGATAATCGAGCGCTTCTTCTTTTCTAATTTTCATTTTAACTCCTGCAAATAAAAGTTTCCGGAATTTTGCGAAATTTATTTATCGAATAATAAATTGAAATTAATAATTGGTAGGGATTTAATAACAGATAATTTATTCGGATAACTTCAGCCTGAGATTTCATTTTTGATTTGATGGACCAAATTGCATTATTTTTTCCGAATTCCTGATTCCCCATTTGATTGAAATTCTTAAATTCCAGAATAAAATTAAAGATTACTAACTAAATTACTCTTAATTTCAGATATCTACCAATAAATCAAAAATTTTTATAATCAATATTTACTCAACGCAATATTTGAATTGGATTTATTTGAATTTAGTTATTAATCCAGCATTTTATGTCAACTTCCGGCTGCTGCAGATTCTTCTATCAGCTTGTTTGCTGTTTCTTTTCCAAGATAAAGATCAATAAAATAATGCAAAATATATAATGCAGGAGTCAGAATAATTGCTATAAAAAATTTGTAAATATAGTTAACAACTCCGATTGCAAGCACAAGACTTAAGTCCCAACCTGCGCCTAAATAAAACGCTATAAATAGGACGACGAAGCTGTCAATAAATTGTGAAACAAAAGTCGATCCGGTTGCACGTAACCAAATTTTAGATTCACCAGTAAATTTACGAACAAAATGGAATACAGAAACGTCAACAAGCTGTCCAATTAGAAATGCAACAAGCGAACCGATTATTATCCACAATCCCTGACCATAAACAGTATTGAATGCAAGATCCATATTTACTAATCCGTAAGAAGTTTCTCTTTCAATCCAGAACTCAGCCGGAGTTAGATTAACTGCCATATAAACCATTAGAAATGCATAAGCAATTAATCCTGCAGCAGTGAATGAAAGAAATCGAACTCCTCTCCTTCCAAAGTATTCATTAATTATGTCAGTCATTATAAAAACAATCGGCCAGAGTAATACGCCTGCAGTTAAATTGAAAGATAAATTATCTATTCCAAAGAATGATAAGTTCACAGGAGCAATGCTAAAAGTTTTTTCAAGTGAAAATATTTTCACTCCAATGAATTCTGCCAGAATTGCATTTGCTACGAAAAATGATCCAAGTATATAAAATAGGGTTGTACTTTTATCTTTCATTTTTGTTATTGGTTTTTAATGAATGGTCATTCGAAATATAAAAAAAAAGCGGTGCTAGTTAAATAGCACCGCTATGTGGAGAGAGTTATGAAGGGTGTTACCTTCTACTGGATTTGTTTTCTTTTTCTGAACTCGTATTCTTTCTTGGATCTTGAGTTTTAGTTGTATTTCTTGTATTTGTTTTTGTATCACGGCTCGTATTTGAAGTATTTCTTTCAACTGTTGTTTGCCTTTTTACTTCTGTGTTCTGGTTCCGGGTATTATTCTTTGTTACTGTATTTGTTTTAGTTTGAGTATTCTGCTTTTTAATCTGCACATCTCTCTTTGTGTTATCCTGATTCCTATCTGTTTTTACTTCACGTTCCGTGTTGGTATTTCTTTTTATCTCTACCTGCTTTTCACGATTTACATCTCTTTGGGTATTCTTATTTTCAGTTCTAACTTCTGTATTTCTGTTTACCTCAGTTCTTTTCTGAACATCATTTTCTTTTGTGTTTACTTCATTCCTGACTTTTGTATCATTACTGATACGGGATACTTCACGATCCTGGTTACCACTGTTTCTAGATCTTAATTCAACCTTTGACATATCCAGTGAGCTTCTTCCTGTATTCCTTTCCAGTTTAAGATCTCGAACATTATCTCTTTTAAGAACATCTCTGTCAGCATCAAAAGTTACAATTCTGTCTCTATTGTTTTTTATTTCATCTCTATACTTTCCAGGATCTGATTCTCTAATTATATCTCTTTGTTTTATTTTCTGTCCACTTTGAGTTTCAACATATCTTAAGTCTACACCACGGTTCCTTACTCTGCCATTATAGTAGTCATAGTTTGTTCTGATTTTTGATCTGGAATAAATACGATATTTGTATTTAGGACCAACATAGTAGTTATAAACGTGCGTATGACAGAAATTGTGGTACGTTACAAAATGCCAGTGACTATAAGGTAGGTAATAGTTGGTTGTAAAATAGATTCCTACACTTATAGAGAAAGATGCATAAGGTGATAAAGGTGCCCATCCGATATATGCATCGTCGTATCTCCATTCTACCCATGCAGGAGCCCATTCATTATCTGGTACCCAGATCCATCCGTAGTAATCATCATAATACCATCTTCCATAATGGAAAACTATGTAACCAAAAGGCTCATATGAATCCCAATACCATCCGTAATCTGTCCAGACCCATTGACCATAAGCATAAGGAGCCCAGTCACGTCTCATTACTGTGGGACGCCAAACTATTGTTCCGTAATCCAATTCAATCCAGGTTCCGTAAGAGGAAAGTTCTGAATAGAAATATCCTCCGTGCATTGCTTTTGTTTCATTCTCAACAAATGAGAAAGATATTATTGCTGCGATTATTATTATGAGCTTTTTCATTTTTTACCTCCGTTAAGGTTTTATGCCTATTTAACCAATGAACGTACCAGTCAAAAAACCTTGAAAACAATGAATTTTCGAAGAATTCTGTTGAGAAATGTCTATTTTATTGAACAGTGGGATAATAACAGTTGGACAAGTAAATCTATCTTCTGACTTTTCTTTCCTTCCACAAATAATTACCAAACAATCCTGAGATACCGGCAATTAAAATGTAAGGAATATGAAGAATCTCTGCAATCAAAAAATGTTTAAAAGAAAGTTCAGAAAAAAAAACTAATTTACCCTTTAAAAGTAGAAGATATTCATAAATCAGTTTTGCAATAAAACTAATTAGAAAAAGATAAAGTGAAAGTTTTCCAAACCAGGTTGAAGTAAACGGAAGAATGATTATGGAAAGAAAAAACAGAAATATAAGTATAAGACGAAGAATTAATATTTTGCTGTTGTAGAATAATCCTTTGCTCGCCCATCTTTTCCGCTGATGATAAAATTCATTCAGGTTTTTATTCGCACTTGTCTCTACAAATGAATCAGGGTGGACTGAAAATTTCACTTTGTAATTTTCTGATTTTGCAATTTTCTGCATTAGAAATTCATCGTCGCCGGATGAGATATTTAAATTATCTGTGAAGCCATTCACTTCATCAAAAACTTTTTTTCGATAGGCAATGTTCGCAGCATTACAGATTGTTGGAGATCCGCTTCCAATTAATCCAGCACCGACAATTATAAGTCCGGCAAATTCAAGCTGTTGAATTTGAGAGA
Source organism: uncultured Ignavibacteriales bacterium (assembly GCA_963715745.1). Lineage (GTDB taxonomy): Bacteria > Bacteroidota > Ignavibacteria > Ignavibacteriales > Ignavibacteriaceae > CAWGJF01. The sequence continues at coordinate 2,063,041 of OY970271.1, read as the reverse complement.
AAAATTTTCTTTCGGATTTAAATTTAACAGGTCCTGAAACAAATCCGGTTTCTTCGTCCAAATTACTTAACAAAGAATTCAACCAGTTTTGGTTATAAGTGCAGTCAGCATCCGAAGTGACAATTATATCACCTGACGAATTTTCTATCCCAAATCTAATTGCTCTTTTTTTATGAGCATTTGGTGAGTATTCATCCGGAACAGAAATGATTTTTATATTATTAGAATTAATTGAACTTCTTAAAGCTTCAATCGAATTATCTGTCGAATTATCATTTACATAAATAATTTCAAGTTTGTCAGGATTAAAATTTACATTCTGAATGCTGGAAACATTTTCAGGTAAATTATTCTCTTCATTCCGAAAAGGTATTATTACGGAAACAAATGAATTTTTATAATTCCAATTATTATTTGATCTGAGTTTCGAAAGTCCGCGGGTAATTTTCATAATGAAGAAGAGGTAATGAAACAGAAGAATTGAAACGGAAAAGATGAGTAATTTTTCAGGCATTTGTTTTTTTAAGCATTAAAAAGAATCCAACCAAAGAAGGAAGGAGAAGATTTATAAGAAAAAGAAAAATTGATGCGTTAAAAGCAGTTGAGGCAGTTTCACCAAGCTTTGTTAAGAAGAATATGGATGCTCCTTCACGAATTCCAAGCTCACCCAATGAAATAGGAGGTACAACTGACTTTATAAAAATTATCAGAGTTCCAACCCAAATATAACTAAGCGAATTAAAGTTATGAGAAAAAGCAGAAACCAAAATAGAATATTGAATCAGGTAGCAAAAGTAAAACAAAAGTGATAAAAATATCATCCTGATAAAAAATATTTTATCAAGAGAATTTAAAGATTTAACCTGGGTCACAAAATCCGAAATGCGTTTATACTTTCTTAATCTTGAAAAGAACACAGAATCCCAGAATTTTTCGCTCATTACCAGAAGAATCAGAACATAAAATGCTGAAAATAAAACAATGAATAATGCAACTATTATGTAAAATGATACATTGTAAAACACATAAATAAAAATAAGACTGGAAATTGTTCCCAGAAAGGTCACAATTAGCAACGGAAATGATTTATCCACTAATGTTGCTATGGTTATTATTGAAATCGGTTTATCTTTAAAGCTGATGGCTCTTCCGAAAAACTCACCTACCCGCATAGGGGTAATTATTCCGCCAGAAAATCCATGAAACAAAGAAGTAAGAATTTTTGATTTATTTTCTTCATTCAAAAATTTTGAGCAGGTTAATTTCCATTTAAAGTATTGTAAATAAATATTTACAAAGCTTAATCCAAAGGCGATCATTACTAATAAAACATCAGCATCCTCAACTGCATTTATTATCGATTCATAGTCAATTGCTATAACAAGGTAAGCAAGTAAACCTATGGAAATTAAGATTTTTATCCCTGACAGAATCCGGGGACGGTGCTTTTTTATCAGCTGAAAGAATGGAGTAGCTTTAGATGTAAGTTCCACAAAAAATGTTATTGTTCTATTTCAAATATATTTACTTTTAATCCTTCAGTACAATTTGTACACATTGAAATGGAATTTCTGTCATGTAAAACATTACTTCTGAATTTCATGTAATCTTCCGATTTCCAGATTTCAGAAAACCCGGTTCCATTTAATGTTCCGAGTGTGAATTCTGCATCTTTATCAAAGCAGCAAGGAACAACTTTTCCGTCCCACGTAATAACCGAAGTTCTCCACAACGCAAAGCAGTGATTTTTAATTCCGCCCTTTATTTCAAAGTGTCCGTTTCCCACTTTATATCTTCTGTATTTATTATTAGATGGTAAAAACTTTAGCGCATTCTCATAAGATGAAATTTGCATAGTTTTAAAAACAACTTTATTCACTCCAGCATCATTTCCATATTTTAATACATCATCCATCTGGTGTTCGTTTTGTTTCATAACAATAAACTGTAACTCGACAAAAGGTTTTTTCATACCAAGTTCGTTTCTTCTATTGATAAGTGATCTTAAACCTTCATCTGCCTGTTTGAAAGTTCCTCCTACCCTGTAATTTTGATAGCTTTCTTCATCAAGTCCGTCAATCGAGTAAATTAGCTTATCCGGTGCATTTTTTAAAACATCATCCACATTTTTATCATTAATAAAATGACCATTTGTACTAATTGAGATGTACACATTCTTACTCCGGGCATAATTTATCATCTGTGAAAGCTGTTTGTTAATAAATGGCTCTCCTTGAAAAAATAGCTGCACATAAAATCCAGTCTTGTAAATTTCATCTATCATTTTTCTAAACTCATCAAATTTCAGTAAACCAAGCGGGCGGGTCAAAGATCCTAATCCAGATGGACATTCAGGGCATTTAAGATTGCAATGGTTGGTCGGTTCAATGGAATACGAAATTGGCATACCCCAAACAATTGGCTTCTTTATAAGTTTTGAAAGATAAAATGAAGAAACTATTTTCAAAACATTAAATATTCTTGCCACAGAAAGATATTTAAAGAAATTTATTTCCAAGTAAATGCTTTTAACTTTTTCAAATCAATAGGAAAATAAATATAAAAGTGCAAAATAAGAATTTTAGCACTTCAAGTTTCTTTTTAATTGGTGTCAAAATCCATATTTTTTCAGTGTCATTTCCAATCTTACTGAAATACTTTAACTAAAATGGAGTTTTCATGTACATTAATTTCTGTGACATTCCGGGTCATCAGAATCTATTTTTGGATTATTTATACGAATTTGAAAATGTAAAAGAATACTTTGCTTGTGATTTTAGAAGCCGGGATTCTTATTTAAAAATATTTAAATCAATTACCGAATCTAAAAGAAGTTTTTCCTCACAACTTGGTTCGATTATTCAGAATCAGTATCAAGGTCTTGATTATTCTGAACTGACTAAAAAAAATATACAATCATTATCTGATAAGAAAACTCTTGCAATTGTAACCGGACAACAACTTGGAATTTTAGGCGGACCTCTTTACACATTCTATAAAATTATCACTGCAATAAAATTAAGTGAACATTTATCCGAACGGTATGACGATTTTAATTTTGTTCCGGTGTTCTGGCTTGAAGGAGATGATCACGATTTCAATGAGGTTAGAACACTCACAACAATTGATGATCAGAATAAGCTGGTAACTATTGGATATGGTGAAGAAATTCCTGAAGATGAAGCCAAACAAAGCGTTGGTCCTTTAAAATTTGATTCTTCAGTTTCTGATTTTATAAGTAAAATTTCTGAACAGCTTAGAGATACTGAATTTAAAGACACTCTGATAAATAATCTGCAAACTTTTTACAAGGAAGGTGCTTCATTTAAAGAAGCCTTCAAAAATTTAATTCATTCAGTTTTTGATGATTCAGGTCTTGTTATTTTTGACCCCCAGGATAAAAAAGTAAAAGAATTGTTAAAACCTGTTTTTAAAAAAGAACTTGCTGAATTCAGACAATACACCGACAAACTTGTTCATGTAAGTGCTGAACTTGAAGAAAGATATCATGCTCAGGTTAAGGTAAAGCCGGTTAATCTTTTTTTAAGTATTGAAGATGGAAGATATTCAATAGAACCGGTTGAAAACGATTTTCGGCTAAAAAGGAAAAGAAAAAATTATAACCTTGAACAAATACTTGAACTTGTGGAATCTGAACCTGAAAATTTTAGTCCAAATGTTTTACTCAGACCGGTTTGTCAGGATTATTTACTTCCAACTGCATTTTACATTGCTGGTCCAAGCGAAATTTCTTACTTCGCCCAGATAAAACCACTCTATAATTTTTTTGAAGTAATCCCCCCGGTTATTTATCCAAGATCTTCAGTTACCATTCTCGAAGGAAATATCAAAAAAACACTTGATAAATATGGTCTGACAATAAATGATATTTTTATGGATGTTGAAGGATCAAAGAAAAAAGTGATTGATTCAATATCTGAAATTTCTCTTAATGATATTTTTAATGAAATGAATTCAAATATTGATCTTGCTTTTGATCATTTGAAAGAAAAGCTTTTTCAGATTGATAAGACCACTGCGGATGCTTCAAAAAAATATAAAGATAAGATATTTAATTCACTTGATGAATTAAAAAGAAAAGCAGAAGATGCCCAAAATAAAAGATATGATGTTACACTCAGACAAATTGACAAAGCTGCAACAATTCTTTTTCCGGAATTAAATTTGCAGGAAAGAGTTTTAAACTTTACTTACTTCGTTAACAAATACGGTCCTGATTTTCTGAACAGATTATATAATAAAATACAGATCGATAAATTCGAGCACCAGGTAATTGAAATATAGTTTTAAGCAGAAATCGATTTAAGTTGTTCTAAAAATCGTGGATTTGAAACTGAGGCACATTCAAAATTTTCAACAACTCCTCCCGAAGACATTAAACTAGATAATACAGCAAAAGTCATTGCCATCCTGTGATCTCCAAAACTATTAAAAGTCTTTTTCTTACTGAATGATTTTAAGCTTCCTGATAATTTATAGCCATCTTCAAATTTTTCAATTCCCAATCCGGAGTCTTCAAGATTAAAAATAAAAGTTTGAATTCGATCTGTCTCCTTTACTCTTAATTCTGAAGCACCTCTTAATTCAAAATCACCATCAGCAAAAATTCCGGCAACTGAAAGAACCGGAAGCTCATCAATCAATCCCGGGGCTGCGTCTTTACTTATCTCTTTATTTTCCAGATCACTGCTTTTTACAGTTAAGCTCCCGAAAGGCTCACCCTTACTTTCACTTTTGATTTCGATTTTAATATCCGCCCCCATTTTCTTTAAATGATTTACGAAGCCCAACCGTGTAGGATTTAGTGAAACATTTTCAATTATCAATTCAGAATCTTTTGAAAATAGAGTCAAAACAATAAAATATGCCGCTGTGGAAATATCACCAGGAATAAAAAATTCTCCCGCTGTTGGATAATTTAATTTTGAGGAACTCACATATCTTAAATTATCTTTCATTTCAATTTCAAGCTTCAGCATTCTTTCCGTATGATCCCTTGAAGATTTCTTTTCAATGACAAATGTTTTTTCTTTTTCAAACAAACCTGCAAGCAGCACAGCACTTTTAACCTGTGCACTGGCTACAGGCAGTGTATATTCAATATTTTTTAATTCACTTACCGGTAAAATTTCAATCGGAAGGAACTCATCATCTTTAGCTTTTATATCTGCACCCATTTGTTTCAAAGGTGTAATAACTCTTTTCATAGGCCTGCTTTTTAAAGAACTATCACCTGTAATTACGCTATCAAAATTTTGTGCAGAAAGAATTCCTGTCAATAATCTTGCAGTAGTTCCTGAGTTACCGGCATTTAATTCATTTTCAGATTTTTTAAATCCTTTGAATCCTAATCCATCAACAAAAAGAGAGTTTTGATTTTCGTGAAATATTATTCCAAGCTGTTCCAGACAACTTTTTGTGGATTTAACATCATCTGCTTCGGATAGATTTAAGATTAGTGATGTACCATTTGCCATTCCGGCAAACAAAAGTGCACGATGGGAAATAGATTTGTCACCCGGAAGTTTTAGTGTTCCATTAACTTTTGAAATCTTTTCAAACTTTTGGTCCATTCTTACCTCGATAATTATTTCTCAGACCATAGACTAAGCATATCTGCAATTTGTTTCTCATTTAATTCACTAGCATTAAATTTATTACTTTTTAATCTTTGTCTCAACGCTTCGTAAACAACAATTGCTGCGGATACAGAAACATTCAGGCTTTGAACCATACCAAACATCGGAATTTTGAATTGAACATCAGCTTGTCCGATTGCTTCTTCTGATAATCCCCTGTTTTCATTACCCATAACAATTGCACACTTTTTTGTGAAATCTAATTCATAGACATCTACAGTATTTTCTGTTATTGCAGAAGCATAAATCTTAAATCCATCTTTTCTTAATTCTGCATAACAGTCTTCAACAGTTTTAAATTTTTCTTTTTCAACCCATTTAAATGCAGAGGCTGAAGATTTTTTCCCAATTCTTGGAAACTTTTCTATGTTGTAAATCAATGAAACTTTTGGGATTCCTGCCGAATCACAGGTTCTGAAAATTGCGCTAACGTTGTGAGGATCGTGAATGTTTTCTAATACTAATTTTAAGGAAGGCTGACGGGATTTGATTACATTTGTTAGCTTTTCAATTCTTTTATCAGTTCTGTTTTTCACAGAGTGCTCTTCTCAAATACAAGTTTGTATATTGATTTATTATCCAATTTTCGTGCTTTATCAAGTTTCAATTTCTTTTCATCCGCATGAAGATAAAAAGCTGCAAGCTCAGTTATTTTATCAAGTGCCGTATCTTCATCGTGAGCCCAGCATTCACAATGTTTCAATGAAGGAATTTCTGCTGTTACACCATCATCAGTTTTTATTACAACAACATCAAGGATCATTTAATAAGTACTCTCACTTTTTTCGCCTGAAACAATCTTAACACTTGCACTTGCACCAATTCTGTCGGCACCGGAAGCAATCATTGCTTCGGCATCTTCTTTTGACCTTATTCCACCCGAAGCTTTTACTCCCATTTCTTTTCCAACAACATATTTCATCAAAGCTACATCCCCGACCGTTGCTCCGCCTTTGCTGAACCCGGTTGAAGTTTTTACGAAATCTGCGCCTGTTTTTTTACAAATCAAACAGGCTTTAACTTTTTCTTCATCCGTAAGCAAAGCAGTTTCCAGAATTACCTTACAAATTGCGTTTTTGGCTTTCGCTGTGTTTACAACCTGTCTGACATCATTTTCAACGTAATCATAATTCCTCGCTTTTAACTGACCAACATTAATAACCATATCAACTTCTGTAGCACCATTCTGAAGAGCTTGTTCGGCTTCAAATTTTTTAACTTCCGTAGTATTCGATCCTAATGGAAAACCAATTACTGTACAAACTTTTACTGAAGTTCCGACCAGTAATTGACTGCACAATGAAACATAACCTGGGTTTACACAAACAGATGCAAAAGAATATTTTCTCGCTTCTTCACAAAGTTCAGAAATTTCATTTGGTGTTGCATCAGGCTTAAGTAAAGTATGATCAATTTTTCCAGCGATGTTTATATCTTTTAACTTATCTCCTATTCCCTTCCCAGCCGCTATTCTGGATGCACCGACTTCTACAATATTTTTAATAGCCTTAGGCTGAGTTACAACATTTGTTTCCCATCCTCTGCATGAGTCTCCATGGCAGTAATAATCCTGAAAAACTTTTTCTAAAAACTCAGGCGATACATCGAGGTTTGCTATTTTATGATCCATTTTATTCACCATACATTTTATATGCTTTGAAAGTATTTTTAAGCAGCATTGCAATTGTCATTGGTCCAACACCGCCGGGGACAGGTGTAATATAAGAAGCTTTTTTTGAAACTTCATCAAATGCAACATCCCCAGTTAAGCAGTAACCTTTTGGTTTTGTTTTATCTTCGACCCTGTTTATTCCAACATCAATTACCACAACTCCATCTTTCACCATATCAGCTTTCACAAATTCCGGTGAACCTATTGCTGCAATAAGAATATCCGCCTGCTTTGTATAAACTGAAACATCTTTCGCAGCGGAGTGACAAACAGTTACAATTGAGTTTGCATATTCTTTTTTCTGAAGAAGAATATTTGCAATCGGTTTTCCAACGATATTGCTCCTTCCTAAAACAACAACGTGTTTTCCTTTTGTTTCAATTTTGTAGCGGATCAGTAATTCCTGGATTCCGGCCGGAGTACAGGATTTAAAAGTATCCTTTCCGATAACAAGTTTCCCAATGCTGATCGGATGAAAACCATCAACATCTTTTTTTGGTGAAATAGCATCGATGATTTTGTCTTCGTTAATATGTTTCGGTAAAGGTAGTTGTACTAAAATTCCATGATAATCATTGTCATTGTTGTACTGGTTTACAAGACTCAGCAAATCTGCTTCTGAAATTTCCTTATCACGTAATTCAACTTTGGATTTCATCCCGATTTCTTCGCAGGCTTTTGCTTTATTTCTTACATAAATTTCAGAAGCAGGATCATTACCAACAAGAATTACAACCAATCCGGGAACTTTTTTCCCTGCTGATTTTAATTTATCAATCTCAGTTTTTAATTCTGATCTTATTTCTGCTGCTGTTTTTTTTCCGTCAATAATTTCCATAATTCTATCTATTGTTTTACGATTTCCCTTATTTCTTCATAAGAGATTTCATATTCTTTCTTTAAATAAGTTATAAGTTTTTTATCTTTTAAAATTTCACTCAGAAAAGGATTTGAATTCTGCCAGCCTGTTTTTCCTTCTTTTCTAAAATTCTCAAGTCTTCTGATTGAAATTTCACAAAAGACAGGGTTGATATCGCTTGTTAAGCATTTTCTATTAAGTTTTTCAGAAGCAATTAGTGTAGTTCCGGCGTGAGAGAAAAAATCTAGAACAGTTTCATTTTCTTCACTTGCAGATTGAATTATTCTTTTAATTGCCTTTAATGGTTTCTGAGCAAAACACCCGTTTACATTTTCTTCCATCCTGTAAAAAACCTGCTGAACATCAATCCATACATTACCGGCCCTGATAAATGCAGATTTGCTCCTATCAAAGTTTGAAGTTTCTTCTCCATTTATATTTTTATAATAACCATTTAGAACTTTCGGAATGTCTGTGTAACAGATTTCAATGTTAAACTTTGGATTTCCTTTTATGTAAAAAAGAAGTTCCTGCCTTATTGCCATCCAGTTTTTTTGTGTGCCGTAGCCTCTCTGGTTTCGCATTGTAATAAAACTTTTACTCTTAAATCCGCTGTCTTTCATCATCAGCATAAATTGCGGCAAAGGAAAAAAGTGTTCATTCTGATCTGCACCAAGCCAGACATATAGTGAGGCATCATCCTTTAAATTTTTATAAGAATTTTTTATCCAATCCTTACTCCATTCAATAAACTCATCAACTTCTTTTGTTCCGAATGCAACAAAATTATACGGAGGATCCTGGATTGCTAAAACTGCTTTATCATTTTTAATCAGCTTATTAATTTCTTTTTCATTCGATGCATCAATACACCCGACTTTATGTTTTCCCTCGGGATCCTTCCAGATTTCTCCCCGGTGCAATCTGCAATACGGAAGTAAAAACTCCTGCAGCTTTTCATCAAGATCAATTCTTGGCAGAGGTGCGTTAATCATTTTTTAAGAAGTAGCTTTTTTGTTGAATTCAGGAAAGAATATTCTTTCTATTTCAAGGGTTTTGCCTGTTTCTGTATCAACTTTCAAAAAGATTCCGGAAATATGAACATCATTTTGGGCAGCTTCATATTTTTGCGGTGTCTGATACAAAAACCTGTTGAGTGCTGCCTGGGTCTTCATCCCAATTACCGATTCGTATGGACCGGACATTCCAACGTCCGTTATGTAAGCTGTTCCATTGGCAGAAATTCTTTCGTCAGAAGTTTGAACGTGAGTGTGAGTTCCAAGAAGTGCGCTGATTTTTCCATCGAGGTAATTGAACATCGCCATTTTTTCTGCAGTTGCTTCAGCGTGGAAATCTATAAGTATAACCTTTGTGTCATTGCTGACTCTTCCAACAACCCAATCTGCAGAACGGAACGGGCAATCGATCATCGGCATAAAAGTTCTTCCCTGCAAATTTATTACAGCAACTTTTCCTTTTTTTGAATCGCCTATATAAAAACCGTTTCCGTAAGTTCCTTTAGGATAGTTTAACGGTCTTAACGAGCGTGGTTCTTTTTTAAGATAATCCTGTGACTGAGGCTTGTCCCAGGTGTGATTGCCGCCGGTAATTACGTGAACACCGAGATCAAGCAATTGCCTGCCATCACTTTCTGTGCAGCCTTTACCGCCGGATACGTTTTCACCGTTTACAATTACAAAATCTGCTTTGTGTTTCTGGATGAGTCCGGGAAGCCAGGTTTGAACAAGCTCAAGACCGGCTTTTCCTACAATATCACCGATAAATAAAATATTAATTGAAGACATGAGGTGTTAGTTTTTGTGAGCAAATATATTCAAAATCGCAGAGAATTCACAGATAGTGTTTTGTTTTTAATTAAAGACTAATTTGATTTCCAGATCAACAAACTCATTAAATTCCTGAACTTTATTTTTAATCAAACTCTTAACAGCTTTATCCAGCTTAACAAAAAACTCTGTTTCAATATTTATTTTATCTTTTGTTTTTACAGGTTTCCATAATCCAACCACCTGACCGTTTACAACAATTATTGGTCTGAAAATTCCATTGTTGGAAATTGCTTTATCAATTGCATTTGGATTTAGAACAGCACATCTGTCTGTATAACTTATTGTAAATTCATCATAAGCTGGAAGAAGATAAGCAGACTCTTTTATTTTTTTAGGAATCTTAATTGAATCCACAAACCAATATTCTTTCTCATCAATTATCTCAGAAATGAATTTTGATTTCACCATTTCAATTGCATTTCTTGCGTCCGCAACAGGCAAACCTGACCACCAGACAAAATCTTTTAAAGTTGCAGGTCCGTGACTTGTAAAATATCTTTCTGTAAGCTTTGCTAATGCCTCATCCCTTTTTATTGTTTTTGATTTTGCAACATGTTCATCAAAAAGTGCATAAGTTTGCTTTTTGCCTTTTGCTGCTCCACTGCAAACAATGCCTTCCAATTCTGCCATTAACATAAAATGCGACGATCTGTTTTCACTTACATCAAATTTAGCTTTAATAAGTTCACTCATTAATTCTTCACGTGAAAGATGATTTCCACCTGATAAAGATTTTTCAATTATCCTGTTGCTCCTTTTTATTGCTTCAGTATCTAAGCCAAGATTTTTGTGTCTTGATTTTAAACTTGATTTTATATGTTGAGCAGTCAATTCCAGCATCCAACAGACATCTTCATTTGCTGCAAAATGCCAGGTTGGTCTTAAAAGATGTGCGCGGATTATCTCACCATTGTTAACAGCATCTTCAATTATTTTTTCGGATGAGCCGGGCAACCGAACACCGATTGCCTATTTTGCCATTTTAAAATCCTGAGCCTGCATTACTCCGTCTAAAGTAATAAACTCTTGAATAACGATTTTTCGCATTTTGTTTTCGCCTTTGTTTTTGGTTGAGAAAATGTATTTATATCAATCCGGAATTTCAGGCTCCACAAGATTGGCTAACTGGTCAAGCGATTCCTGCCAGCCGAGGTAACACATTTCTGCCGGAATTGCATCCGGCACTCCTTCCTGCACAATTGTAACATCAGAACCGCAGGATACTTTTTCTATTGTTACTGTTGTTGTCATTTCACCCGGCATATTCGGATCATCAAATTGATCTGAATATCGGATATGCTTGTTTTCTACAAGTTCCAGGTATTTCCCTCCAAACGAATGGCTTTTGCCTGTTGAGAAATTTGTAAATGACATTTTATACGTCCCGCCGACATTAGCATCCAGATGATCTACTTTGCACGTAAACCCGTAGGGAGGAAGCCATTTCGCCTGGGCATCTGCATCAAGAAAAGCCCGGTAGATTTTATCGGGCGCAGACTTAAAAACACGATGAAGCTTAATTGTTGACATAATTTTATCCTTCTTATTTTTTAGTTGTTCACTTTTTAGGGAAATTTAACTTTCACATAGCAGCATCCAGGAGGTACCGAATTTATCGCGGAGCATCCCAAATCTGGTAGCAAAAAAAGTTTTTTGCATCTTAATAAAAATCTGTCCTCCGTCTGAAAGTAAATTATAAATTCTTTCAACCTCATTATCTTCCGGAGTACTTAAAGTTAAATAAGCACTGCGCATAGGTTCTGCACTTGGAATATCAGCACCCATCAGGACACCGTTACCAATCTCAATTCGTGCGTGAAGTACTTTGTCATCCCAATCGGGAGGAATCTTGTCTTTTTCCCACATATCACCAAAAGTTGAAATCATTGTAATTTTACCGCCGAGATGTTTTTCATAAAATTCAAATGCTTCTCTACAGTTTCCTTTATAGTTTAGATAAGTATTCAGTTTCATTTGACCTATTTTAGACATTCTTATTTTCTCCAAAAATAATTTTTCCAATCTCCGTTTTAAGTTAATTTGATTCCACATATTTTTTGAAGTTATCCAGGATTGCCTGCCACCCTGATCTTTGCATCTCTACAGGATTTTGGTCTTCAGCTTCAAATGTGGTAGTTACTTTTGTCTTGTTTCCCAGGTTTTCAAAATTTGTTTCTACCTTCCTCCCATCAGCAATTGTATAAGCGATTTTCTTTTGATCGACTATTTCATCATAAATTGCTTCAAAATCGAAACCGAAGCTGCCGTCTTTGGCTTCCATTCTGCTCTTTAGTTTCCCACCAACTCTTAAATCATTTTCTGCACTTGGACAATGCCATTCATCTAAAGCAAAATTCCACTTTGTTATGTGTTCAGGTTTTGTATAATAGTCCCATACTTTTTTTGTATCTGCAGAAATTTCTGCTTCGATTGTGATTTTTGTTTTATCCATTTGTTTCTCCTTTGCTCCATTGTTTCATTGTGAAATTACTTAATTGATAATAAAAAAACATTCAAATAATTAATTGTACATTGTTAATCATAAACCATCATTGAAAGCTTTTTCAAGTTCAGATATGTTATATTTCTTCATTGGTAAGAATACTTGTGTAAGACGATCAATTTGTTCTCTTGTACCTTTACTCATCATTTCACCCAGGAGGGTTGGTGATATTTGCCAGGATACTCCGAATTTATCCTTACACCAACCGCATTGCTCTGCTTCAGGAACAGCGGAAAGTTTTTTCCAGTAGTAATCAATTTCATCCTGCGTATCACAATTTACCATAAATGATATGGCTTCGTTAAAATCAAACTTATGTTCTCCCTGTCCGCTCATTGCATTAAAAAGATAATCCGCTAATTTGAATTGAGTAAAAAGCAAAGCTCCATCCGGCAAACCAGCCGATTTATCATAAGGAAATTCCATCATTGTTTTTGAATTTGGAAAAACGGAACAATAGAATTCCACTGCTTCTTTAACTTTTAAAACTTTATCATTAACGAATAACAGTGCAGGCAAAATTTTCTGCTCATTATTTATTTTTTCAACATCAAGCTGCCACGATAAACCAAACTTATCAACAACCCAGGCATATTTTGAACTCCAATCATATTTGTCGAGCGGGAATATAACTTTCCCGCCGTCGCTTAACCTTTTATATACTTTTTCAATCCTCTCATCAGATTCACAATAAGCGAACATTGAAATTGATTCATTTAATTTGAAAAAAGGTCCTGCGCTTATAGCCATAAATTTTTGTCCGGAAAGCTCGAATGAAACAATATCAGCATCTCCCGATGGTGTATTATGGAGAGCTGTTATGTTTGTGATTTTTGAATCTGGAAAGAGTGAACAATAAAACTCTGCTGCTTCTTTAGCCTCTTTATCATACCATAAATGAGGAGATATCTTTTGCATTATAATATCCTTTTATTTTGGTTTATAAAAAAATCACTTAAGGTTTTTGTAATGAAGAACAACTACGCCCGAATTAAACTTTTTGATATCAATTAATTCGAGTTGACTTTTAATTTTCAGACTATCAAACAATTTTTTTCCTTTCCCTAAAACTACCGGATGGATTAGAAACCAGAATTCATCAATTAAATTTTCATTAAATAATTGGTTAGCGATGCTCAGGCTTCCGGCGGAAATATATTTTCCATTTTGATTCTTCAAATCGGAAACAACTTTCAACAGATTTTCACTGGCTAACCGGGAATTTTTCCATTTAACTTCTGTAAGGGTGTTTGAAAAAACTATTTTATTCATCGCATTAAATTTATCTGCAAAATCAATCGTGCTTTTAGTTGCGTTTGGATCTTCATGTGCTTTAGGCCAATAGTTTTCCATAAGCTGATAAGTTTTCCTGCCCATCAGGGAGACGTCTATAGTGTCCAGTAAATTTGTAAAAAAGTCATGCAACTCATCATCGGCAATTCCTGCAGTGTGATCAACAAAACCATCAATCGTAATATTGATGGCAAAAACTAATTTTCTCATTAAAATTATTTCAATTAATTATTGATTTTCTTTTGGAGCAGAATAGATTATCATCCACCGAACACCGAACTTATCTGCTAATGAACCAAAATAATCTCCCCAAAACTGATCAGCCATTGGCATTTCAACTTTTCCGCCTTCTGAAAGTCCTTTAAAAAGTTTGTCAGCTTCTTCTCTGCTTTCAGCATAAATCGCTATATAAAAGTTATTACCAAAAGTTACTTTGAAACCCAATGACTCAAGAGCATCGGTAGCCATAAGTACGTTGCTGCCAATTGGCAAAGCTACATGCATCACTTTTTCCTGATCACTTTTACTCAGTTTTTCTGCTTCTGGAGTATCTTTAAAACGAAAGATTCCACCTGCGAAGTCGCCACCAAACACTTTTTTGTAAAAGTTGAATGCTTCCTCAGTGTTTCCGGGAAAATTTAGATATGGATTGATTGATTTCATGACTGTCTCCTTTATTTGTGTAATTTTTGTTTGTGAATAACAAAAAAATTAATGTTAAACAATAATTGATTGTGGTGAAACAAATATATATTGGTAATTCTATTATTTGTTAGGTGTAATTACGGCATACTTAAGGGTTGAATGCGACAATCTGGTTTTATATAATTAATTAACTAAAATGAATTATTTATAATAATCAATAAAGAACATATGAAAAACATCACTATAATTGTGACAAAAGGAGCAATTCTTGGAAATATTGAAGGACCACGACAAATTTTTAATGAAGTTAATTCTCTTTTTGAAAGAATGGGAAAGCCAGCCCTGTTTAATATTCAACTTGCCGGACTGACGAATGAAAGCATATTGAATGATGGACTTTATAAAATTTCAACTATTCCATTTAATGAAATTAAAAGAAGTGATCTTTTAATCATTCCGGCAATGTACGGCAACTTGCAATCGGCAATCGAAATAAACAACGCATTCGTTCCATGGATAGTTGAGCAGTATAAATCCGGTGCAGAAGTTGCAAGTTTATGTCTCGGTGCATTTTTACTTGCAGCTACGGGATTGTTAAATGGTAAAAAATGTGCAACACACTGGCTGGCTGCAAATGAATTTCGAAAAATGTTTTCAGAAGTTAATCTTGTTGAAGATAAAGTCATTATAGATGAAAATGGTATTTATTCAAGCGGCGGAGCATATTCATCATTAAATCTTATCCTCTATCTTGTTGAAAAATTCGCCGGAAGAGAAGCCGCAATATTCTGTTCAAAAGCATTCCAGATTGACATCAAACGGGATAGCCAGTCGCCATTTATCATTTTTATCGGACAAAAAGAACACGAGGATGAATCAATAAAAAAAGCACAGGAATTCATCGAGAGTAATTTCCAGAATAAAATAACAGTTGATCAGCTTGCTTCTATGTTTGCATTAAGCCGGAGGAACATGGAAAGAAGATTTAAAAAGGCTACTGCAAATACAGTTACTGAATATATACAAAGAGTAAAAATTGAAGCTGCTAAAAAGAATCTTGAAAACGGAGGAAAAAATATTAATGAAGTGATGTATGAAGTCGGGTATACGGATACCAAAGCATTTCGAACTACGTTCAAAAAAATAACAGGACTTTCGCCTATACAATACCGAAATAAATATAACAGGCAGATTACTATTTAAAATACATCTTCATAGGATTTTCAAATAATATTTGAAATTATTTGTATTTTGTAGTATTAAATTTTACAAATGCAAACCGACCTTACATTAAATAAACTTCTTTCAAAAACTGAATTTTCAGTTATCGATGTTGAGACAACCGGGCTTTCTCCCAGGACAAATAATATAATTGAAATCGGAATTGTTAAAGTTAATAAGCTAAAAATTATTGATAAGTTTTCAGCTTTAATAAACCCTGGCTACAATATTCCATCATTTATTACACAACTTACCGGGATAACAAACCGTGATGTAAAAAATGCCCCCAAATTTGATTCGATTGCTGAAAAAATAAAAGAGTTTGTTGGTGATTCAGTTATAACAGGTCATAAC
Source organism: uncultured Ignavibacteriales bacterium (assembly GCA_963715745.1). GTDB lineage: Bacteria > Bacteroidota > Ignavibacteria > Ignavibacteriales > Ignavibacteriaceae > CAWGJF01. Next base: position 2,046,984 of record OY970271.1, on the reverse strand, counting down.
TTCAGTTTTGATGAATCGTTTCTGAATGCTGAGATGATAAGGAATGACCGAACTCCATTTGATAACCATAAAGTATGCACTCTAAGAATATCCAGGAAGTTATTTCCCGGATTAAGAAGCAAATCACTTTCCAATGTTTCTCATCATTTGAAAATCAGGAACAGGAATTCGCATCGGGCACTTAGTGATGCAGAAACTACTGCCAAAGTCCTAATCAAACAGATTAAAAAACTATCCGACGAAGAAGGAATTGAAACTCTGGAAGATCTTATTAGATATCAAAGCTATTCATATAATCGTCTTTCAAAAAGTAAAATCAAACCTCAACTGCAGGATGCACTTTATGCATGTCCAAACTTGCCCGGAGTTTATTTTTTTATAAACAAAAAGAATGAAATTATTTACGTCGGTAAAGCCAAATCATTAAGTGACAGGTTAAAAAGTTATTTTTCTCCATCGGCCGGAAGAAAAGCTAAAAAGATTGTAAAGCAAGCAGTAAAGGTAAAATATATTACCACAAATTCTGAACTTACTGCATTACTGACTGAGGCGGAAACAATAAAAAAAGTCAATCCGCGATTAAATTCACAATTAAAAAGATATGGTAATAAATATTTTTTAAAAGTTGATAAAAATCATGCATTCCCATCAATTGATATTTCTAATTATTTTGATTTTGATGGCAACGATTACTTCGGCTTATATTTATCAAGAAAAAAAGCTGAATCTGTTAAAGAACTAATTGACAAAACATTTTCATTAAGAGAATGTTCAGGAAAAGAATTTAAGAAAAAGCGAAAATGTTTTTTAGCTGAAATCGAACGCTGCACAGTCCCGTGTGAATTTCCTGATACAGAACGTTATAAAAGTGAATTAGAAGAGGTTTATAAATTTCTTAAAGGAGAAAACCAGTCAGCAATTAACCGGCTGCTTAATAAAATGAAAGAATACTCTGTTACGCAAAAATTTGAGAAAGCTGGTGAAATTAAAAATACTGTTGATATGATTTTAAAACAAGTTCACCAAACTTCACTTCTTGCTGAACCAGTCAATGATGCTTGTGTTGTAATTGAGATTTCAGAAAGATTTTCTAAAGATTATATAGCTTTGATTTCTGGGAAAATGGTTATTAAATCTTATCCTGTGAATGGGAAAAATTATTTTGAATCCTTTCTTGAAGATTATTATTCTAATACCATCCAAACAAGTTATTTACCCTCAGAAGAAGATCTGGAAAAACTAAAAATCAGTCTGAATTGGTTAATCAAGAACAGGAATAAAGTCAGAATTTTTTATCTCAAAGATTTTATTTCTGTTGATGATTTATATGAAGCAATTTCAAACAATAGCAATATCCAGATAAAGCCTGAAGAAGGTTATTTTAACATAAAAAAAATAATCGACAGTATCTCTGAGCCGGAAGCAGTATGAATCAAAAACAGCGAACCGCATTAAATAAAATTTTAAATGATAAGACTTCCGGATCATCCGAACTTCTTTTTAAAATTAACCAGCTGCTTTTCGATTCTCTACCTGATATAAACACCATTAATGAAATTGTTAGAAAAATTAACAAAGAACTAAGCCATTTCACTATCCTGGACAATTACTTTCGAGAATTAAAAAGAGTTTTAAATAAAAATGATAAAAAGCTGTTGGAAAAATTTATTATAAGTAATTCAAACGATCATGATAAATATAAAATTATAGCTGGTAAGTTTCAGAAAGCAATTCAGAGATATAAAAATATAATTACAATTTCACGAAGCGGTACTTTTTTAAACGTAATTACATTAGCTGATACAAAAAGGAAAATAGAGATTACGGTTCTTGAATCGCGACCGGAAAATGAAGGAAGATTGACTGCAAAAGAGTTACTCATCAAAGGATTTAAAGTAAAAGTAATCACAGATGCGATGATGGCATTTGCTGTTAAAAATACAGATGCTGTAATTGTTGGTGCAGACAGTATTTTAAAAAATGGTAATGTTGTAAATAAATCTGGTAGTTTACCACTTGCAATTCTTTGCAAAAAATACAGGAAACCATTTTACGTAGTTGCAACAAAATTAAAATTTACTTCCAAACGATATTTCAAGCCTGTAAAGGAAAAACCTGAAGTTATCTGGGATTATAAAAATCGAAAATTAACAGTTGAAAATTTTCCGTTTGAAGAAATAGATAAAAGTCTGATAACTTCCATAATTACTGAATAATAATTTCAGGAGATAAATATGTCACAAAGTAAGAAGATAATCGCTTTAATATTATTATTTATAATTCCTCTATTTGCTCAACAATCGTTAACATTAAAACAGGTAATACTTGAAAGTGAATCTATCTCACCACAAAAACCTTCACAGGTTTACTGGATTCCCGGCGTTGATAAATTTTCTTATGTGAAAGATGATATTCTTTATTACGAATCAGTTGACGGAAATGATAAAGGGGAATTAACAACGCTAAATAAATTAAATGTAGTTTTGCAAGCAAATAATTTAAAAGAGCAAGGTTCATTTCCTTTATTTAGCTGGTACAGTAAAGATGAAATTTGGTTTTGGAATGGAAATAAGCTTATTGTTTATAACGTTCAGACTTCAAAGCTGATTGAAAAAAATGAAATAACTGATGGTGGAAAGAATTCAGATTTTATTGATGCTGATAAAATTGCTTATACAATTGATAATAATTTATACATTGCACTTGATGGAAAGCAAGTAGCAGTAACTAAGGATTCTGATAATGGAATTGTAAACGGACAAACTGTCAGTCGTGTTGAATTTGGAATTTCCAAAGGAACTTTTTGGTCACCAAATGCAAAGTACCTTGCATTTTACAGAAAGGACGAAACACAAGTTACGAACTATCCAATTTTAAATATTGATGATCATCCGGCTACAGTAAAATGGATTAAGTATCCTATGTCAGGAATGCATAGTGAATATCTTTCTATCGGAGTGTACAATGTAAACACCGGAAAGAAAATTTTTCTTAAAACTGAAGAAAATTCAGATCAATATTTGCCTGGAGTTACCTGGAGTCCTGATGAAAAATATATTTATGTAAACAAGCTCAACCGCGATCAAAATCACCTGGAATTAACAAAATACAGCGCTATAACCGGCGAAAAAGTATCAGTATTATTCGAAGAAAATAATGATAAATATGTTGAACCGATGCAGGGTCCAATCTTCTTTAAAAATGAACCTGACATTTTTTTGTGGTTGAGCCGTAATGAAGGCTGGAATCATCTTTCTCTTTATGATGCTTCCGGGACAAGAATTCATAAAATAAATAAAGCTGATTGGGAAATAACTTCTTTTGATGGATTTGACGACACCGGTGTGTACGCATTTTTTACTGCTGCTGCAGAATCACCGCTCGATAGAAATTTTTATAAGTTGAATCTTAATAATTATGAATATATTCCTTTGACTACAGGAGCAGGAGTTCATACTGTCACCAAAAATAATCACTGCAATTATTTTCTTGATGAGTATTCAAGTTATGATACACCATACAAACTAAATCTCCTTGATTCAGATGGAGAGATAATTCGAAATGCTTATGAGGCTCCAAATCCTTTGGCCGGTTATTCGATAGGAAAGACTGAAATTTTAAAACTTAAAAGTGAAGATGGTTTTGATCTTTATGGAAGAATGATTTATCCACCAGACTTTGATTCTACAAAAACGTATCCTGTGCTTGTTTATGTTTACGGCGGACCTCACGAGCAGTTAATTGAAAATTCATGGCTTTATGATGCTGGTCTTTGGTTAAATTACATGGCAGAACAAGGATTCATTGTTTTTACACTTGATAACCGAGGCTCTTACAACCGGGGATTAAAGTTTGAACAGGTTATTTTCAGAAACCTGGGGACTGAAGAAATAAAAGATCAAATGATTGGTGTGGACTATCTTAAAACATTGCCATTTGTGGATTCTGAAAGAATGGGGATTTTTGGCTGGAGTTATGGGGGATTTATGACTACTTCATTGATGACAAGAAAACCGGATATTTTTAAAGCTGGTGTTGCCGGAGGAGCTGTAATTGATTGGAGTTATTATGAGGTAATGTACACAGAACGGTATATGGACACTCCACAAACAAATCATGATGGATATAAAAAAGCCAATCTGTTAAATTATGTTCAGAACTTAAACGGAAAATTATTGCTTGTGCATGGAACCAGTGATCCTACTGTTGTCTGGCAGAATACATTGTTATTTGCTGAACAAGCTGCTCATCTAGGGATTGATCTGGATTATTATCCATACGTGGGACATCAGCACGGGGTTAGAGGCATTGACAGGTTTCAGCTTTATTTAAAGATTACAAATTACTTTAAACAGTACTTAATGAATTAAACAGAAATAATATGCTTACTCTTCGAATTAAAACGGAGAGTAAGTAAAATTCCGGAAGTTGTTAAACCAAATAATAATCCAATCCATACTCCCTGTACCCCATAATCAAGAATAAATCCTAATAAATAACCAACCGGTAAACCAACAATCCAGTAAGCAATAAAGGTAATTGCCGTAGGAATTTTAACATCAGTAAGCCCTCTAAGAATTCCTATTCCCACTGCTTGTGTTCCATCTGACAATTGGAAGAGAGCAGCAATTACAATTAAAGTTGAAGCTATTTCAACAACATCTTTTTCATTAATATAAAATGTCGGTAATAAATTTCTAAAAACAATAAAAATAACCCCGGCAAAAAACATCATTGAAGCCCCAAGAAATATAGCTGTAAAACCTGCTTTCCTGGTCTCAGGAATATCCTTTCTTCCAACTGCATTGCCCACTCTTATACTTCCGGCAGCAGAAATACCAAGCGCAGCCATAAATGAAATTGAAGCAAGATTTATCGCAATCTGGTGTGCTGCAAGTTGTTTACTTCCAAGCCAGCCAACCATAATTACTGCAAATGAAAATGCACCAACTTCGAAGAAATATTGAAATCCGCTTGGCAGTCCAATTGACAAAATCTTTTTTATAACCGGGAAGTTTATATTTTTAAAATGAAAACTTACATCGTACTGTTTAAAATATTTTACATTCATTACAAAGATCATTAAAGCCAGCCACATAAAAACTCTTGATGAAAAGGTTGCCCACCCGGCTCCATCCAGTTGAAGTTCAGGAAAACCAAACTTTCCAAAAATTAATATCCAGTTAACAAATGCATTAATAAAATTTGCAGCAATAACAATAATCATTGCAGGACGCATAATTGAAAGTCCTTCAATAAACTGCTTGTAGGTCTGAAATATCATAAGTGGGACTGCACCAAAGCTCAGAATTTTTGTGTAAGAGATTGCAAGTGGGACAACTTCCTTCTTTTGTCCAAAAATAGTTATGAAGTCAGCAAGAAAATAAACTACCAGCATCATTAAGAATCCAATGATGAGATTTACAAGTAGAGATTGTCTAAAATAAATTCCACATTCCTCATATTTTCTTGCACCTACTGAAATTGCAACCAATGGAGTAACAGCCATTGACGTACCTATACCAACAATAAAGATTATAAAAACAAGGCTGGTACCAAGAGAAGCCGCAGCAAGAAAGGTTGAGCCGAGTTTCCCAACCATAAGACTGTCAACAACTCCCATCATAATAAAACCAAGCTGACCTATTATAACCGGGTATGCCAGTTCCAGCGTTTGAAATATATGTTGCTTATATGTTTTCATTTTTTATTAGGGAAAACAAAAATACTGAATATTTTTATTTCAGCAGAAATATGAGATTAGTGTGTGCTATGAGTCAAATAAAAAAGAAAAGCCCCGTGTTGAAACGGGGCTCTTCCAGGGTAGCATGTATATCTGCTGTCTGGGAGGGAAACTTTTCAGAAGATTTTTTCATTCAATAATAACTCTCAGTCAAAATATATTTTATTTCTTTCAGCCGGGGAATTAAATTTGGATAGATGGTAAATGATCAGAATAACCGGTGAGCGTTTAAATTGAAAACAGGGATAAAATTTTACCTTACTAACTTAGTGAAATCAATATTTGAAGCTGCACTTAAACTATCAAGATTATTTATTGATATTGTATTATAACCATTATGATTTACTTTAGTTTTTATCTCAATGTCCAAATCGTTTCTTTTAATAAACCCGGCAGAACTAAGAATAATTCCAACTAAAAGTAAAACGAAAACCAAATAACTTAAATATTTCAGCATAATATTAAGATTATCTTTTTTTATTACTTGCGGAGAGGGAGAGATTCGAACTCTCGGTGGCAACAAGTACCACAACGGTTTTCGAGACCGCCCCGTTCAACCACTCCGGCACCTCTCCTGGTTTTAATTTTTAATAAAGCTTGAAAATCCGGGTTGTTTGTTTTTCTTTTCTATAATTTCTTTGACAAGCTCAAAATAAGCTAAAGATCCCTTACAGGTTGAATCATAAAGTACTGAAGGTCTGTGATAAAACTCAGCAATTGATAACGATATATTCTTAGGAATTTTCGTTTTCAGCCTGTGATTTTCGAAATATTTATTAATTACCTTGTCAGTCAAATCCCATATCTTAGTATTTGGTTCATACATAGTATATAGAATACCTTCTATCTCAAGCTCACGATTAATTTTTTCTCTTACCCAATCCAAATGCTTACTCATTTTCAACAAAGCCATTATCGAAAACTGCCCGGCACGTATAGGCATTATAACTGAGTTTACTGCTGTTAATGCAATTGTTGTTAAGCCACTAAGATAAGGGGGGCAATCAATTAATATATACTCATACTTAATCATGGCTTCTGATTTAAGTATATTATCGAAAAGATAAATGTTTCGTGTTAATCTGGCAACTCTTTCTTCAATTTCTCCTGAAAAAACCTGGCAAGGTATAAAGTCAAGATAAGGCAGCTCAGTATTATGAATTACATTTTCGACAGACTTTGTAAAGCTGAATACCTGGAATATATCTCCCTTCAAATTATCCTGACGGTAACCAATACTTTCAGTGCAAGCTCCGGAAGGATCAAAATCAATTAGAAGAGTTTTTTTTTCAGCAATAGCCAAACCTGCAGCTAGATTTACAGCTGTGGTAGTCTTCCCTACTCCACCTTTGGGTAGTGCTATTGCTATTTTCCTGCTCACAAATACAACCAAATCATTTTTTAATGGGGATTAAAATTATGTAATTTAAATTATAACCTCAATTTTTGAAATGATAGAATAGAATAAAGGTTAGTTTTTGTAAGGGATTCAGCTATTTAATATATTTGTTGTCTCATAATTCGGAGAGGTGCAAGAGTGGCTGAATTGGCTACCCTGGAAAGGTAGTGTACTCGCAAGGGTACCGTGGGTTCGAATCCCACCCTCTCCGCTGAAAACACTAAACAATACCCCAAGTTTAATTACTGTTAGACAATTGCGTCCAAATTTTTTGAATTCTAGCTAATGCTAATCCACTCTTTTACTCTTTTCGCAACCTGTTCAGCAGTAAATCCAAATTTTTCCTGAAGAATTTTGTACGGTGCAGATGCTCCAAACCTTTTAATTCCAATTGTTAGTAATTTTCCTCTGAATAAATCTCCCCAGCCAAAAGGCTCGGCAGCTTCAACAAGTACAACAGGAATATCTGTCGGAAATACTTTTGATTTATACTCTTCATCCTGCCTTTCAAAAATTTCTCTTGATGGAATTGAAACTGCTCGAACAGAAAAATTATTTTCAAGAATTTTCTTTGCACCAATAGCGACAGGAAGTTCGGAACCGGTTGCTGCAATAATTAAATCAGGTTTGTTATCTTTTTCATTCGAAACAACATAAGCACCTTTAACAATTTCCTTTGGATCAAAATCTTTATCGTGTTCAACCTGTTCTATTTTCTGACGGGTTAGAATTATTGCAACCGGATATTTTTTGTTTCTCAGAGCATAAGCCCAAGCCATTGCTGTTTCATACCCATCAGCAGGACGAATTAAAGTGAGATATGGAATAGCTCTTAATACAGCAAGATGTTCAATTGGCTGGTGTGTTGGTCCGTCTTCACCCAGGAAAATGCTGTCGTGGGTAAATACATAAGTCACAGGCAATTCCATAATTGATGCTAAGCGAATTGTAGGACGCATATAATCCGAGAAAACAAAAAACGTAGCTCCAAAAGTTTTAAACCCGCCGTAAAGTGTAATTCCATTTAAAATTCCTCCCATTCCGTGTTCTCTAATTCCGTAATGAATATTTCTTCCTGAATATTTTCCGGGTGCAATCGCATCATATTTTTTCATATAAGTATTTGTGGAAGGATGGAGATCTGCAGAACCGCCAATTACATTTGGCACAAGTTCGGCAAACTTTTGAATAATTTCGCTTGAAAGTTTTCTTGAAGCAGCAGGTTCTTTTGGAGCAACAGCAAGAAGTTCTTCTTCCAGGTTATCCGGAACAAATCCGTCCAGATATTTTTGGAGTAATTCAGCTTTATCTGGTTTTTCTTTTTTCCAATTTTCAAATTTATTCTGCCATTCCTTGTAATTCTTTAACAATTCTATATTGCGATTATCAAAAAGTTCTTTTACTTCTTGTGGAATATAAAATTCCTGATCATAATTCCAGTTAAGATTTTTCTTTGTTGCTTTTAATTCATCTTCACCTAAAGCAGAACCGTGAACTCCAGCAGTATCAACTTTGTTCGGACTTCCATAACCAATGTGTGAATGAGTTATTATTATTGTTGGCTTTTCGTTTTCCTTTTGTGCAGACTTAATTGCACTCCTTATTTCTTCATGATTGTAAGCATTGATGGTAATTGTATTCCAACCATAAGCTTCGAATCTTTTTTTAATATCCTCAGAAAAAGTAAGATCTGTATTTCCATCAATTGTAATGTGGTTGTCATCATAAAAATAAATTATGTTGTCCAGCTTAAGATGCCCGGCAATTGAAGCAGCTTCGTGCGAAACACCTTCCATCAAATCACCATCGCTCACTATTCCATAAATAAAATGATTTCCGGTTAGCTGGTTCTTATCATCATTAAATCTTGCTGCCATCATTTTTGCAGCGAGAGCCATTCCAACACCGTTTCCAAATCCCTGTCCAAGGGGTCCTGTTGTAGTTTCAATTCCCGGTAGCATTCCATATTCAGGATGCCCGGGAGTTCTGCTTCCCCATTGCCTGAAAGACTTTAAATCATCAATAGTGCAATCGTATCCGCTCAAATTAAGAAGCGAGTACAAAAGCATAGAACCATGACCTGCTGAGAGCACAAACCTGTCCCGGTTTATCCATTTTGGATCTTTAGGATTATGATTTAGAAATTCAGTCCATAAAATCATTGCAACATCGGCCATTCCCATCGGCATTCCGGGATGTCCGGAATTGGCTTTTTGTACAGCTTCTGCTACCAAAATTCTTATTGTGTTAGAGGCAAGTGTTTTTATATCTATTTGTTCACTTATCTTGTTTGAATTCATTTTTATTTTCGCCTTTAATTATTCAGAAAATTTGTTTTTATTCTCAAACTTTTTCTTAAAATATATATAATCTGTAAAATTACAACTATTCTTTTTAATGATGTATATTAAATCACATCTGTTGTGCTGATAATCCATTTTCTGGTTTAACTTTCAGAAGCAAAACTTGAATAGAAAACAATACCTGGAATAGAATTGAACAGATAGGATCAAAGAAAAAACTGCCAACAAACGCAGTTGTAAACAAAACGCTTAATCCTGCCAGTATTGATAAATTAACATCGAGATAGAATTTATCATCTTCTAATCTTTTTAGATTTCTAATTCCAAAGAAAAACAAAGAACCTACCAGCGATACAAAAGATATGAATCCAATTGTTCCACCTTCCATATAAACTTGCAGGTAATCGCAATGCCAGCTATTAATCCCTTTATCTGCTAACTGATTAAATAAAGGGAATATATCTTTGAAAGTTTTTGTACCGAATCCAAGCAGTGGATGCTGATCAAATAATTGAAAAGCACCTTTCCAGATAACATCCCTATCTGAAAAATTTTGAGTAAAATGGATTAATTGATAAAGTCTTTCTGAAAGTGAAGGAGTGACAATAATTACAATCAAAAGTGTTACAAAAGTTGCAGCTAATAAAATTCTCTCACGCATAATTCCAATTATTAAAACAAAAAAACCGGCTATCAGCCAATGAATTCTGTTTTGAGTAAATAAAATTCCAATTAATAATAAAATTAACACTGTACCCCAAACAACACGGGAAATTATAATTTCTTTATTCCTGCCAAGAACAAGAATCATGGTAAATATTACACACAAATACATACCAAACGTATAATAGCCGGAAGTAGTTGAGCTTGCACGTTCATCGATTCCGAATAATACTTTTGCAGTCCCTGTTAGTGAAGCAATCAGGGCTGTAAAAATAAAAAGCCGGATAATCAGTATGATGTTTTCTTTTTTAATTATTCCGGGCAAATTAATAATTGCAAAAAAAACCAGGTAGAAGAATATTTCTTTGTTTAATGAAGGCAAACTTTTCTGCGGATACTCTGAGAATGAAACGGCAAGTATTCTGGTAATAATAAATATTACAAAAAGAATAACCAGGGGATTCTTTTGAATTCCTGTTTTCTTTTCTTTAACAACTTTAATTATTGAAAGTAGAATAAGGATTATTGCAAGTGCTTGCCCCGCAGCAACAGAAAATATCAGAAATAAGATTAGTGCAAGGATGTTCCACCATATAACCTGATCGAAAGTATTGAGTGAAGAATCCTTTAAAGACAATCCCATTAATTTAATTGATGTTATAGGGTTAGTAGAAAGTAAAGATTTTTATTATTGAAATGTAATGTTATTTTAAAAAGAAACAGCCGCTAAAGAGCGGCTGAAACATTCAACTAAATAAAACCAGGAATCCGACACACTTATAGTGCTGGAGGAAGTTCAAAATCAATTTCACCATTAATGTGTTTATATTTTAAGGAGTCAACGAGATTCCCACTTTCATCAACAATTCCTTTATGACAATATCCACACTGATTAATAGTTATGGTTGAAATGTGACCGGTTGGAGGCAATCCGTGACAACTTCCACACTCAGCTTGTGATTGGCCGACTGAAGTCCAGTTGACTGTTACATTATTTCCTATTATTATGGAATCTTCATAAGCCCAAGAATATGCGGAAGAATCACGATAAAAAACAAAATTACCATGACAGTAAGTATTAGAACAATTACCACTTCCCAGGTCATAAGATGAGTTAATACCCTCCCCTGTTACTGCTATTCTTCCAAATATTATTTCAGCTCTGTTATCTCCATCAATATGGGTAGGATCACTAAAACCGCCTGAAGGAAATTTATGGCAATTGCTACATCTAAAGTTCTCAGTTAATTGATTATCATACACATGGGATTCATGGGCACCAACACCTCGTGATGATGTTGAAGTATTTCCATTTAAATCCTCTGGAGGAGCAATTCTATCAGGATTATTTGGATCACCATGACAAGTATTACAAGCTTCCGGTCCATCGGCTTCTGTATGACATTTCAAACAGCTTGCCCCTGTTATTCCACCTGTATAATCACTAGCGTGGCACTGCCAGCAAGCACTTATATTCCAATTCAGTGTTCTTAGTAAATTTCCATGAAAATCGGGTGAAGTTTCGTCTAATATTCCTTTTTTATGAACAGAAATCTGAGGAGCAGTTTCAATATTATTATTTATTTCACTGCAGGCAAAAAACAGAACTACCACCAGACCTGCTAACAATATTTTGATGATTAATTTCATTTCTATATAAAATTTAGTTATTGATGACAATAATTACAGAATCCATCAGACTGCCTTGTTGCTGTAATTGCACTTGTATGACAATTATAACAAACAGATGATTTGGTTTCATGCCAATCACCTTCAACATCTCTCATAAAACTGGCAGAATGTGTTTTTGGATTTGTTCCTCTTATTCCATCACTATCCAGGTGACAAACTATACAAGTTGGATCACCACCCTGGATATCATGACAGGATACACAACTTTCAATTTCACGTTTTGCAAGAATTGCATGCTGACCACCGCCTGAACCAACACCAATGGTTGTGAAGTTCGGAAGTAAATGTGAAGCCGGAACAATTCCACCCATAGCAAAATCACCACCATCTGCCTGATGGCATTCTGCACAAAATGTTTCAACCTGATGGCATGTCTGACATTCAATGGATTTGTTTTTAGCATCTATTCCGTGTGAAAACCTATAATTCAAATCATGAACTCTCGTAATAACCTGCTGCTTTGAACCGTCTATCATAGAATGCCCGGGCATATAGGGCTGATAAAAATTATCAGAAGAATTGTCCTCGGTTATCATTGTTGTTGAAACATGGCAATCGTCACAAGTCTGATTGTTATGACACATCATACAATTAGAATTGACTTCCATCGCAAGATATTTATGTGAACGCGTGAAATCAGCAGTTCTATGATTTACCGGTGTTAAGTTGTATGTTGTCTGGTGGCAGGATTCGCAAGCATTGGAAGCAATTTTCGTTTCGTTGTGACAACCTGAACAAACTTCCATTGAAGGCAGGTAATTTGCAGATTGAAAACTGTAATCAACTTTATCTAAGCCTTTATGACAAAATGTGCATTCAACTTCCTGATCAACATGCATTTTATGATTAAAAATTACTTTTGGTTTTGTTTGAACCAGAGCTTCATAATTATCATTAACATGACATGTCTGACATTCATCTGAATTGTCAACTTCGTGACAATCCTGGCAATTATCATGATTTGGTAATAATCTGTCACTTATTGAAGTGCTTGTTATTACTTTAGAATGGCAATCCTCACATGCAACAACGCCTGAATGAAGTGAGTGTGAGAACTTTATTAGTTCATCATTACTCAAAGAATTAGCTGAGTTGGTCCCACCTGAAAAAGCTGAGAACGTTATAAAAGCTGCAGCTAATAAAACAAGGATTATATATAATTTGCTCATGCTGAATTCTTTGTTAAAAATTTGAATTGAACCAGAAATTTAGTTTAAAGAACATTCGCCAGTCATCTTTATAAATCTTATTATTGATGTACTGTCCCTGCAAGTCAAAAGATAACATTCTGTATGGCCTTACGTTTACTCCACCAAGGACACTGGTTAAATTATTAGTTGGTGAATCTGAACTTTGTTTATAAGATGTATAAGATAAACCAAGTGAAGGAGTTACATATCCTTCAAACACAGGTAATGCACCATAAAACGAAATTGAGCTCATTTCACCTGCATATCCTAAGTTCATTCTTCCGGTAATTGTGCCGAATGGAGTTGACAAACCAGCTGTCAATCTTTGAGATGATTCTTCTTTATAACTAACATTAGCAACTTTGGCAAGTACTGTATATCCATTTTCAAATCTGTAATCTGCACCTCCCTCAACTTCCCAGGTATTGCCAAAATCGAATACAGAGAATATTGAGTTGTATCTTATTTTTGGCTGACGGTAATTGGTATAAAGCGTCAATCCCAGATTATTAATTTTTTCATACCTTCCACTCAATTCTATTTTGGATGTCGTATTAAAATTAATATCATATTCATATTTAGTATTGATTCTGATTTCATTTTCCTTGTAGTATGAAATCTCACCAGAAATAAATTGATATTGTAAAGATTTGTTTGCTATTTCAATTGTAATCGGATCATAATCAGGTGATAAACGGTTTGCAGAATAAGACGTGCTTTTGAAATTTTTATTTATATAATTTAATCCGAACTGCCAATCCTGGAGAGCATAAATTGTAATTCCACCACCTAGGACATAATTATCGGACCAGTTTTCTGTCAGTTCCAGCTTTTGATAGGCAGGAACATTTCCTCCATAAAATGCCTGAAATTTATAACCGTTATGCTTTAAACCAACTGTAGCTCCATCAAAAACACCACCTGCTATAGAATTAAACAGTGGTTGTCTTCCAATCTTAAATGAAACAAGGTCCCAAAGATTTCTTGCATCAACATAAAGATTATAAAACCTTAGTCTTGGATCGGTTACGAGATCTTTAGCAAGATCAGCTTCAAGGTTCATTGAAGTCCTCAGGTAAACTTTATCTTTTCCAAAATTTAGATTGAGAAGCTGGAATGTTCTGAAGTGCGTTACGGATGTATTTGTAGAATCAAATCTTTCAAAAGAATAAAATGAACTTGAAAATCTTCCGTTTATATTTTGTGAAAATGCTGGAATAGATATAATTAACAGAAGAACAATAGATGGTAGCAATTTGTTCATTTGTGTACTGATAAAATTAATTTATAAAAATTTATTAGTTCTATTTCTTAGGAATTTCGTGTTTAATCTTATCCCACATTTCTGTAAAATTGAAATCAACATATGTCGGGCTTTCTGCATTATGGCAGTTGATACAGAAATCTTCAACTTTTTCAGGAACGTTCAAACCATTTTTAATTGCTTCTTCTTTATTTTTCATAATCTTTATGTCTTTATAATCTTCACCCGGTCCATGGCAGGTTTCACATTGAACCCCATCCTCTACCTTGAATTTTTTACCAAGCATAGAAGCATCAACATTATATCCAGAAGCATGGCACTTCAAACATTCAGGAGTTTCGGCAGCCGGAGTAGTAAATCCTTTTTCTTTTGCAATTCCATCTGCTTTTTCTGTTTTAAGTGTTTCAAATGCCTTTGCATGTTTAGAAGCTTCCCAGATTTTTAACTGAGAACCCTGTTTTTCGGATTTATGACACATTCCGCATACCTGAGCACCAACATATCCGTGTCCATTCTGAGCAAAACTTATCATAAAGAAAAATGAGGCTAGTGTTACAATTTTCCAGAGCATATACCCTCCCTTTTTGGTGGTTTATGTTTAAGAATAGAAATCAAAAATATTTGCTATATAAAATAAATTATTTTATTAATAATTTCACATTAATTATATATTATTAAAAAGAAAATTAAGGATGTCAAATTGCAAATTTAGTTTTCGTATTCAATAAATCGTTCAAATACCTTCAAATAATGAACCAGTTTAAGATAATTTGAAATATAGAATTGATTTGTTTATTCGTTATATGATGATAAACAGATTCTTACTATCAAGAATTAAGAACCATTGATTATCAAACAAAAGAATGCTGAATTCCCTTAAATTCTAATTAAATACTATATTTTAAATAAATTATTTTGAACTTATTCTAAGGTTAATTGTTCTTTTTTGAATATTTAACTGTTTAGAGGATTCTTATTTCACTGATTTTTTTATTATTGAATAAAATATTTAGCTTAGCACTTCATTTTTTAAAAAACATAGCTATGAAAAATCTATTTCTATTAAGCATTTTAATAGGATCAGTACTGCAATCCGTTTCATTTACACAGAACAATGAAACTCACATTTGGAAATTATTTGAAAGAGAAAATGGACAAAAAGCATGGTACGATGCTTCAGGGTTGGATACAATTAAAAGCGACAAGTTTGAAATTTGGGTTCTTACTGTAAATAAACCACCTCAAAAATATGAAGGAATAGAAAAAGAAGTCTATCGAGTAAAAACACTTTATACAATAAATCTAACAAGTGTAAAATATGGTATTTTAAAAGTCACGTATTATGATATTAAGAATGAAGAAGTCTTTAATTATGATTATAATAATCCACCTCAACCTGAAAGTATAAAATATGCATATCCAATTACTGAAAATTCAATAATGTATGATGTGGTAAAAAATATTTATGGACCCGGAGGTTTAAAATCCAATCAATGATAAAGCCTGCTTTTTTCAATGAAAATCTATTTGTTTGTGAATCTGAAATTCATGGAACAGGGCTGTTCACCTTTACTGATATAGGAACAAATCAAATTATAATGGAGATTGACGGAGAATTGATTGACGGAAATGAATGTGTAAGGCGCGAGGAAGAGGAAAATAATGTTTATATATTTTATAAGAATGAAGACGAATATATAGACTCTTCAAAAACAAATAAAATAAAATTTATCAATCACAATTGTGAAAGTAATTGTGAAATTGAAGAAGATAAACATGGCAGACTTTTTCTTCTGGCTAAAAAGAATATTAATTCAGGAGAAGAGTTGACAATAGACTATGACTATGAAGAAATTTATGAAGAATGTTCCTGCAGAAAATGTTTGAATGTTTAAAGTAGGATACCAGCAATAACTGCAGGTATCCTGAAATAAAAAATTAGTTCCTCTCTGATAGTCTTTTCAAAATTCCTTTTAACAAATCATAAAATCTTTTCACTGTTTCAATATTAATTTTTTCATCCGGTGAATGAGCACCCATAATTGTCGGACCGAAAGAAATCATATCCATACCCGGGTTTTTACTTTCAAGAATTCCACACTCCAAACCAGCATGAATAGCTTTAATTTCAGGATCCTTATTGAACATCTTTTTAAAAACATCTTTCGAAATTTTTAATAATTCTGAATCCAGATTTGGTTTCCAACCAGGATACCCGTCACCGAGTTCTACTTCTGCGCCTGCTAATTTAAAAATTGAAGCAACAGATGAAGCAATATATTCTTTTGCACTATCAACAGAACTTCTCTGACTTGTTCCAATTATTAGTTTATCGCCGGAAATTTTTATTGTGGCTAAATTTGTCGATGTTTCAACTAAACCTTCAATGTCAGGACTCATTGCTATTACACCATGAGGCATTGCAAGAATTGTATAAATCAGCTTTTCTGAAAATTCATTTGTAAAAACATTAGATGGACTATTATCAACTGCTTTAAATACTACTTTGAATCCTCCATCGGGAGTTTTAAACTCATTGAGAATTTTCTTTTCCATTTTATGAACTATTTTTTCTGTTTCTGCAAACTGTTTTTCATCAATAAGTAAAACTGCTTCTGCTTCTCTTGGAATTGCATTTCGTAAACTTCCACCATCGATTGAAGCAATTTTCACATTAAAACTCTTGATTGAATTTAAAATCCTGCCTAACTGTTTAATTCCGTTTGCCCTTCCGGTTTTAATATCTAATCCGGAATGTCCGCCTTTTAACCCGGTAACCATTAATTCATAAGTTTTATAACCGGAAGGAGAATTTTCGAATTCAATTTTAAAATGACCTAATGTATCAACACCGCCGGAACAACCTACATAAAAAGCACCGTCTTCTTCTGAATCCATATTTAGAAGAGTCTTTCCCTTTAGTGTTCCTTTTTCCAGATTATTAGCACCGGTGAGTCCTGTTTCTTCATCAACTGTAAAAAGTAATTCCAAAGGCGGATGAGTAACATCCGGATCTGTAATAACAGCAAGAGCAGCGGCAACACCAATTCCATTATCACTCCCAAGTGTTGTACCGTCAGCAGTTATCCAGCCCTCAACTTTTTTTAATTGAATTGGGTCATTTTCAAAATCAAATTTTTTCTCTTTATTCTTTTCACAGACCATATCAACGTGACCTTGTAAAACTACAGTTGGAGCATTTTCAAATCCCTTGGTTGCAGGAACTTTTGCAATAATATTTCCAACTTTATCTTCTTTAAACTCTATTTTCAGTTCTTTTAATAAATTTTTCAGAAATGTTCTGATCTTTTCTTCTTTTTTTGATGGACGAGGAACCTGTGAAATTTCATAAAACCTTTGCCATAAAATTTCAGGTTTTAAATTAGAAACAGCATTATTTGACATTTTAATTTCTCCTTAGTTAATGCTCATAAAATTGAAATGTAAAAATGAAATATAGAGATAAGATGAAGCACTATCAAAACTATTGTGTGGGACAAGTAAATGTTAAATTAATTTCAGGTTTCAACCTGGGTATGCAATGCTATTTCTTCAAGTACAGATGAGACTTTTAAGCAATCATTCAATGGACCGCCGAATACTACCGATTTACCGTTAGTATGAACTTCAAAAGTTTTTTCACGAGCTTCATCAAAGGAACATTTTGTGGCTTTAATCAACTGAGTTATAACTTCTTCAAATGTGTGCCAGTCATCATTGAATAAAACAACACGGCTTTCCAGACCTATATCAACATTTTCGTCTTCAAAAATTTCAACTGACGGGGATTTTTCTGTTTGAAGTTCCATATTGAAAAAATAATCAATTACTTTTGAATATTAAAAGAAATTAATTCTTAAAAGTCAATATTTTATTAAATATGTTTGAATTGATTTTATAGGGGTGTGTCTTTATATTTTGTTAACTAAATAAGGCAATTAAACGGAGGAAAAATGAAAATAGCAGTATGCGTTAGTCACGTGCCGGACACTGCTACAAAAGTAAAAGTAAGCCAGGATGGAAAAACAATTGATCCTGCTGGTGTTACATACATTATTAACCCATATGACGAATTTGCAGTTGAAGAAGCTCTAAAAACCAAAGAAAAATTAGGTGGTGATAGTGAAGTAACTGTTATAAGTGTTGGTGCCTCAGTAAATACTGAAACTATTCGAAAAGCTCTTGCGATGGGCGTTGATAAAGGAGTTCTGTTAAAAGATGATAATCAAAGAGATTCATTTGGAATTGCAAAAGCTTTAGCTGATGAAATAAAATCTATTGGAGCTGAACTTGTTTTTTTCGGAAAGCAATCAGTTGATTATGATAATTCCACAACAGGACAAATAACTGCGCAATTGATTGATTATAATTGCATAACTGTTGTTGTAAAATTTGATTTGGATGGAAATAAAATTTCTGCCGAAAGAGAAATTGAAGGTGGTAAAGAATTAGTTGAATCTCAATTACCAGCAATTATCACATGTCAAAAAGGATTAAATGAACCAAGATATGCTTCATTAAAAGGAATTATGGCAGCAAAGAAAAAAACAATAGAGGAAAAACCAGCTGCAGCTTTTGAAAATAATATTGAAACACTAAAAATGCATCTTCCGGCTCCGAAACAACCAGGTAGAATTTTAGGTACTGATGCTTCAGCTGTTCCTGAATTAGTAAGATTGTTAAGAGAAGAAGCAAAAGTAATTTAAAGGAAAAAATAATGGCAAATAAAATTTTAGCAATACTTGAACAAAGAGATAAATTATTAAAAAGATCTGCTTTTGAAACTGCGGCAACAGCAGCCAAACTAGCAAAAGAATTAAATCTTGAATCTGAAGCTGTTGTAGTTGGATCCGAAGTTACAAATCTGAGTGAAATTGGGAAATACGGAATTAGTAAAGTCATTCATTTTAAGAATAATGATCTTCTGAATTACTCACCCAGCGCATATACAAAAATAATTGCTGATTATGCAACTGAAACTGATTCTGATTATTTAATTTTTGCAAATACAGCACTTGGAAAAGATCTTGCCCCTAGAGTTAGTACAAAATTAAATGCTGGATTAATTGTAGATTGTGTAAAATTAGATTCTTCATCGGGAGATGTAGTGGCAACCAGACCGGTTTATGCTGGTAAAGCTTTAATCGATGTAAAATTAAAATCAGCAAAAAAAGTGTTTACAATCAGACCAAATGTTTTTAAAGCTGAACCATCCGATAATACTGAAGCAAGTATAGAATTAAAGGAGGTTACTTCACCTGACCTTTCGACCAGAGTTGTGGAAATTAAAAAATCTGAAGGTAAGCTTGATGTTGCTGAAGCCGATATTATTGTTTCTGGCGGAAGAGGAATGAAGGGAGCTGAACATTTTCACCTTATTGAAGAGTTAGCTGATGTACTTGGAGCTGCTGTTGGTGCTTCCCGTGCTGTTGTAGATGCAGGTTGGCGGCCTCACCAGGAACAGGTTGGTCAGACTGGTAAAACTGTCTCTCCTTCCCTATATGTAGCTTGTGGAATTTCAGGTGCTATTCAGCATCTTGCAGGAATGTCTTCTTCAAAATATATTGTAGCGATAAATAAAGACAAGGATGCCCCAATTTTTAAAATAGCAGATTATGGAATTGCCGGAGACACATTTGAAATAATTCCAACACTAATTGATGAAATAAAAAAAATTAAGTGAATACGGAGTTAAATTTTGCAAAAAGTTCAGTGTGAAATATTAGGTTTGTCATCAAGTCCTTCTACGGGAGGTGCTTATGCTATTCTTTTAAAAGAAATAGATGGAAACAGAAGACTTCCAATAATTATTGGTGCTTTTGAAGCACAGGCAATCGCATTAGAAATTGAGGGAATAAAACCTCCAAGACCTTTAACGCACGATTTATTAAAACAGATTACGGATAATCTTGGGGCAAGCGTAGTTGAAGTAATAGTTGATGAATTAAGAGAAAACACTTTCTATGCAAAAATAATTCTGGAGGTTGCTGCTCTTTCACAGGAAATAGATGCCAGACCAAGTGATGCAATTGCGCTGGCTGTAAGAGCCCAGGCGCCAATTTATGTGGCAGAATCAGTTTTACAGGCAGCAGCATTCATACCTTCTGAAGAAACAGAATCAGAAACTATAATCCCTCCGGAAAAAGAATCTTCAAAAAAACCTTTATCAAAAGATGCAAAGCTAGCTGCATTACAGAATAAACTAAGGGAAGCTATTGATGGTGAAGAATATGAAAGAGCAGCAAAAATTAGAGATGATATTAAAAGGCTATCAAGCGACAATTGATTTTATTTATTCGAAAACTTTCTTACCTATATTACATTCCAGACATCTGTCCTTTACACAAAAATTCCTGAAAATTTCAATCGCACCCTGGTAATAAACACTTTTATTTATATGTTCTTTTACGTTTAAAGTTTTGCCTACCTGGTTAACTAACCTATTCGAACTTTTCTGAGAATATTGAATATATAGTTTTTTTGCTCTTCGCGCAGATTCATCATTCTGGAATATTTCAAAATAAAGCATCATTACCGGCAGAATCACATTAATAATAATTTCGTCTGCTCTTGATAAACCGATGAAATATTTCAATTCTTCTTTTGATGATTTATCAAGTACAAAATGATTTTTCCAGAATCCATCTGCCTCAACAATGATTAAATTCCTTAATTCAGCAGTCAGCTTGTTAAACCTGTTTTCATTTTCAAATAAATCAATAAATTTGGCAATCATGGGTCCCTTAATAATTTTTTCAGCAAGTCTGGCTCCACCAGCAATTCTAAGAGTAGGAAAATTTTGTGGTCTGAGTTTAAAGAAATGCCATTGCTCCTTTTCAAATGTTATTCCATCATAGTTCGTTTTTATTTTATTCCATTTTTCAATCAGAGATCTTACATATGCTGATGTTTCCTCATCCGGGAACTTTGATACATCAGAAATCAAACCACTTACGTTAAACAGAGCACTTTCAATTACTTTACTAAATTCTGCCTCATCAACAAATTTTGATAAAAATTCTATGTTAACAGCTTTAGCAAGTTTTAACATAATATCTTTATTTTTTGAATATCCAAGTGCTTCAAAAAACAACTCATAAATTAATTGCTGCCAAATAACAGGAGTAGAAAAATCTTTTGCTGAATATTTTAGATTTTTGAATTCTTCCCCAAAATCATACTTAACAACAGGCTCTCTTACGTGCATATTTCGCAGATATAGTATTTCTTTAAGTCTGCTAAAAAGTTTTGATGATTTCTTTTTAAATCTATCTGTGCCCAGTTCAAACAAAAATTTCAATTTGTCATCTTCACTTACCACATCATTTAAACCAGTACAGGGCATATCAAACATCCTGCTCTTTCTTTCCTTATAAATTGCCTCCTTTATTAATTCATTAAAACTTTCTCTTGTAAAATCTGTAAGACAAATTGAAGGCACTTTTCTACCGTCCCTGGTATAAACAAAAGGTTGAAAACGGTCTTTTGAAAGAACTATGTGAAGGATTAATTTATTGTAGTTTTTATTGAGGAAATGTCCGTGAGACTTCCAGTCTGAATGCCAACTATCAATTTCAATATCACCCTGGTAAGTAATATTACCAATTTTTACCCTGGCATTAAGAAAATCTGGCCCAGTTAAGTCTTTATTTTCTGTTCCTGAGTCAATTATTTCTATTTTTTCTGAGTCATAAGTTAGTAGGTCTGTGCTGAAGTTTTTTTCTTTCCAAATTTCATATAGGAACTTTTCATGAATTTTCATATCAGTGCTGAATTTTTCAATAAATAATTCTTTTCATCTCCTCCAAAAACAGAATCCAATTAAGCCTGATGATAAATATAAATACATTATCTCCTTTTTGTAAATACTAAATATATCCTAATTTTATTAACCGGATGCATTTTGCTAAGCCTCCAACAAATATTTTGAGATCACTGAATTATAATTTATTAATTCTTCTCTTGCTATTGCTGCAAAATTATTCTCATTTGATTTATACAAAATTCCACGACTAACATTGATTAAAAATTTATTATTCATTTTTGATTTAAATAATTGGACAACGTTATTTAAATCTCCGCCTTGAGTTCCAATTCCAGGTAATAAAACAGGCAAATTGCCTATCAAATCCAAATTCTCCTTAAGTTCAGAATCATTTGTAGCACCAAAAACAATTCCGCAATTTTGTGATTTGTTCCACAAGTGAACTTTTGAAATAACTTTCTGGAAAAGAAAAGAACCATCAGTGAGTTTTTCTTTTTGAAAATCGTTCGCTCCTCTATTGGAGGTTAATGCAAGAATAAAAATTAGCTTGTCCTGGTAATTCAAAAATGGCTCAACTGAATCGGTTCCCATGTATGGATTAATTGTGATGGAATCAAAATTATAATAATCAAAAATTGATTTAGCATACATCAGGGAAGTATTTCCAATATCTCCTCTTTTCGCATCAGCAATTGTAAGTACATCTGATGGTATTAATGCTAAAGTTTTTTCCAGAGTTCTTATTCCATTAACACCGTTTTTTTCATAAAATGCAAAATTAATTTTAAATGCAGCTGCTGCATCTTTAGTTGCTTCAATAATTTCTTTGTTAAAATGATATTCTCCATCTTTCAATTTTTTAAGATGATCAGGAATTTTATCTTTATCTGTATCAAGTCCTACACAGATATGAAGATTACTGTTGATTTTATTTTCTAATTTTTCTATGGCATTCATAATTATGTGTAATTTTTCCTTGTACGGTAAATGTTAGCCAACACTCCAAGCATAAACATATTTACCAATAAAGAACTTCCACCGTAGCTTACAAACGGAAGTGGTATTCCAATTACAGGCATTATTCCTACAACCATTCCAAGGTTTACTATAAAATGAATAAAGAAGACTGATAGAATTCCTATCGAAACAAGGCTTAGAAATTCATCTTTTGTATTGTGAGCTAATTTTAAACTTTTAAAAAAAGATAAATGAATAAAACCAGAGCGATTACGCTACCAACAAAACCAAATTCTTCTCCTATTACGCAGTAAATAAAGTCAGTCCATTGTTCAGGAATAAACTGAAGCTGAGTTTGATTGCCGCCTAAAAAACCTTTACCAAATAATCCGCCAGAACCGATTGCAATTTTAGCCTGGATAGAATTATATCCGGAACCTAATGGATCGGAAGTTGGATCTACAAAAGCGAGAATTCTTTTTTGTTGATGTGGACTTAACGCTTTGTAAACATAATCTGTGAAAAATCCGCTGGCAAGATTTAATGCAAAAATAGAACCACTGAAAAACAAATCTTTTTAAAGAAGAAAAGAGTAATCACTATTGCAGCAAGAGCAAACAGGAAATAATAAAACCCAAACAACGATGCAATTGCAACAATTGCCGGAGATAAAACCATAAAGAGTGAAAAGGTAGAAATACCTTTCCAAAAAATAACTGCCAGAAGTAAGCCAATAAACACAAGTGCAGTTCCAAGATCAGGTTGCAATAGTATTAGTGCAACAGGTAACAAGCCTATCAGTATTGCAAAAAATATATCTTTAAATGAATCTATGTCTGAATTGTTCCGGCTTAGGAATGCAGCAAGTGCGAAAATTGTTGAAACCTTTGCAATCTCTGAAGGTTGAAAACCCAGTACTCCAAATGTAATCCAGCTTTTTGATCCTGAAATTTGTCTTCCTATTGCAACAACAACAATTAAAAGAATAGTTGTAAAAATGTAAGATGGTAATACAGCCGTTTTGAAAATATTTGTAGGAACTGAATAAGTTATAAAAAATACTATCAGGGAAATAACACCCCAGATAACCTGCCTTTCAAAATTTCCTGAAGCAGCAGGGTTATTAGCCGTTGAACTGTAAATAGCAGCGAGACCAATCAGGAACAATGCTAATGCAGGAAACAGCAAACCAAAATCAAATTTATCTTTTAGATTGTAATCAATTCTCAACCGACTTTAACTCCTTCTGCATTTTCATTTCTGCAATTTTTTGATCATCAATTTTTGGCATTTGTTTTTTATTCAGTAAGTATGCTTCCATTACTTTCTTTGCAATTGGTGCAGCAAATGTTCCACCGAAGCCAACATTTTCAACCACTACGGCTATTGCAATTTGGGGGTTATCTGCAGGAGCATAGGCAATAAACAATGCATGATCTTTTCCATGAGGATTTTGTGCAGTTCCTGTTTTACCAGCAATTGTGAATTCATCAGTCCGGATATGAGTTGCTGTACCCTGACCCTGTACAACAAGGAACATTCCTTCTTTTACTATATCAAAGACTTCTTTCTTAATTCCCAAATCTATCTTATCAAATTTGAACCTGTTAATTTCCTTTTCATTTTCTTTTCGGTATCCTTTGACAATGTGTGGAGTATAGGTTACTCCATCATTAGCAATTAAAGCTACATATTGTGCAAGCTGTAAGGGTGTTGCACCAACTTCACCCTGGCCGATACCTAAACTTGCCATAATACTCTTAGGCCATTCAGGGCCGTAAATATTTTCATAATATTTGTTATCAGGAATTAATCCAGGGACTTCTTCACCAATATCTACATTGGTGTCTTTTCCAAATCCAAATTTTGATGCGTAATCTTTCCATTGATCCAGTCCAATTTTGTATATTAAATTATAGAAGAATGTATTACACGATTTTTCAATTGCATGAACAACATTTATATGTCCGTGAACTCCGTGACATTTAAAGAATCTCCCATAGGTAAACCCTCCATTGCAAAAGTAAGTTGTATTAGTATTAATTAATCCAAGATCGAGAGCTGCAACTGCTTCCATTATTTTAAATGTTGAACCCGGAGGTTTTACAGACATTGTAGCCCTGTTAAAAAGTGGTTTCTCAGGATTGTTGTATAAACTATCCAGAAATTCTTTTGGTGTTACATAAGAAAACATTTTCAGGTCATATTCTGGTGCACTTACCAGTGCAAGAATCTCTCCTGTCCTTGGTTCAATTGCAACAAGAGCACCTCTCTTTCCGATGAATTCCTTTTCAGCAGTTCTTTGTGCATCAGCATCTATCGACAGAATCAGATCATCACCTTTACCCGCAGAAATATCCTCAACGCCGTTTTTATATCTTCCAATTACTTTCCGCTTGGAGTTTACGATTACAAATTTATTTCCTTTAACTCCGCGAAGATATTTTTCATAATATTTTTCAATTCCTGTATGTCCGACATAATCGCCAGGTTTATAGTAATCATTTTCTTTAGCGAGCTGTGTAGGAGATATTTCTTTTGAATATCCAAACATGTGGGAGCCTGAAATTCCTGCAGGATAATCACGCTGCATTTCAATTACATAGTCAACGCCGGGAAGCTGTTCCGAATTTTCCTCAAGCCAGGCAATAACACTGAAATCGACATCTCGTTTAACACGTATAGGTAAATACTTTGAATAAATTTTATTTTTCTTTAATAATTTATTTATATAACCGGGTCCCAGATCCATAACCGCCTCGAGAACCGGATTCAGACTTTTATCATAATCTATTGGAGTGATTCTTAATGTATATGCCGGTTTGTTGCTCACTACAATTTCACCATTCCTATCCAGGAATCTTCCTCTTAAAGGAATTAATTCAATGTTTTTTATGCTGTTATCCGAAGCTTTTATTTCATAAGATTGCTGCTCAAGTATTTGCATTTGAAACAATCTGAATATCAGAACAGCGGCACTGATAAGTACAATTATATTTATTATGCTTCGTCTTCGAACAGAAGCAAATTTATCAGTCTTCAAGAGTAATTCCTTTTTTAAAGGGAATATCAAAACTATAATGCTCACCAGACTTGTATAAACTGCTGGTAATAATGCATTATCAAAAAAGAGTTTAAAAATATTTGTATTAAAATCTAAAATTGAAAAAAAAGAATATATTATTGACTCAACTATTGCACATAAAAATACAACCAATGTAAATGAGAAAGTGTTTAAATATTTTTCCCTTCGGGTTTCTGCAGAGAAATAACCAGCAGTAAATCCGGCAATTGTATATGATAACATCGTGCTGCCAAGTAAGCTCCCTGTTATAAGATCAAATGTTAATCCAAAAAATGCTCCGTAAATAATTCCGGGTATCTGTCCAAACGAAACGGTAAAATAAATTAATGCAATTAGCAAAAGATCAGGAACAACTCCTTCAATTGATATAAGTGGAATAATAGTAATTTGAATAACCAGCAATGGAAAAAAAACCAAGACCGGTATCAGGTATTGAAGACGCATTGGCTAACGATTAAAAAAATTTAATTCCAGATTTTCTTTCTGTTTACTTTGAACCAAACCGAGCACAAATAGATTTTCAGTTTTTAAAATATCTGCAAAAGGTTTAATAATAACCTGGTTAAAAACTCCTGTTTCAGTGTCATTAACTTTTTCAACAATGCCAACCGGAATTGGAATTGCAATAATAGAACTGAATTCAGAAGTAACAATCCTGTCGCCAATTTCAAAATCAAATGATTTTGATACATCATTCATGTACAACTTTTCACCGTCCCATTTCATAATTCCATTTACCCTGTTGCGTTCATTTTTAACTGCAATCTTCAGATCAACATTTCTTAAAGTTCTGACAATTGAGAAGTCTTCAGATGTACTTAATACTACCCCAATCAATCCGGCAAAATTTATAACGGGCATACCAAGCTGAACACTATCTCTTGTTCCTACATTTAAGGTTAACGTATTTTGTGTGACAGATAATGATTTTGAAACCACGCTTGCCGGAATTAAAGGAAGTTTAACTGAATCTTTGAATTCTAAAAGTTGTTTTAATTCACTATTTTCAATTCCGTATTCGCGAAGCAGACTTATCTTTAGCATCAGATCAGCATTTATTCTTCTAAGCTCTTCATTTTGTTGTTTTATTCCCTGTGTATTGAAAAGATCTGTTACAACTGAAGTTACTGCTGCAAAAGTTCCAAATGCAACTGCCCGAAATTTTTGCACCTGTGGATTTCTGTTTTGAGATAGGATTATAAGGCTGGCGATTACTAAAACAATGAGGACAATATATTCTTTAAAATTTTTCCAGAGTTCATTAAAAAATTTTATCATCAATATCTTCTGTTACGAATAAGTACTTTTGAATATTCATTAAGATCTTCAATTACTTTTCCTGTTCCACGAACAACAGCAGTTAATGGATCTTCAGCAACGTGTACAGGAAGATTTGTTTCCATTCTAATTCTTTCATCCAATCCCTTCAATAAAGCACCGCCGCCGCTAAGCATAACACCACGATCGAGAATATCTGCAGAAAGTTCAGGTGGTGTTCGCTCAAGAGTCTGACGTACTGCATCAACTATCTGAACAATAGATTCATTTAATGCTTCCCTGATTTCAACAGAACTGACTTCGGTTGTTTTTGGGATTCCACCAACAAGATCTCTTCCTTTAACCTGTATTGTAATTTCTTCTTTTAATGGAACAGCAGAGCCAACTTCACATTTTATTGCTTCAGCAGTTCTTTCACCAATAAGTATGTTGTGATTTCTTTTGAAGAACTGCATAATGGCATAGTTCATTTCATCGCCGGCAATCCTGATAGACTCTTCATTTACAATTCCTGATAAAGCAATTACAGCAATTTCAGTTGTACCACCGCCGATATCAATAATCATATTTCCAACTGGTGCTGAGACATCAATTCCGATTCCAATCGCTGCAGCCATAGGTTCTGCAATCAAATGAACTTCTTTTGCACCTGCATGCTCTGCACTGTCTCTCACCGCTCTTTTTTCAACTTCAGTAACACCACTTGGAACTGCAACAACTATTCTTCTGCTGCTTATTGCACCTGCTCTTACTTTTTTAATGAATGCACGAATCATTCCTTCAGCAATTTCAAAATCAGCAATCACACCATCACGCATCGGTCTTGTTACTTTTATTTCCTTGTGTTCCCTTCCCTGCATTTCCTTTGCACGGTTACCTAGTGCAATTATTCTTTTTGAACTTTTATCGAATGCAACAATGGAAGGTTCGTTCAGAACAATTCCTTTTCCTTTTACATAGATTAATGTATTAGCTGTTCCAAGATCAATCGCAATGTCAGCAGATAGAAAATCAAATAGACCCATAATTCCTCTTAATGTTTAAAGTGCCTTATTCCGGTAAATACCATTGAGATTTTTTTTTCATTTGCAGCAGAAATAACTTCTTCATCCCGGACTGAACCACCCGGCTGGATAATTGAAGTTGCACCAGCTTTTACCATTTCAAGCATCGCATCGGGGAAAGGAAAGAATGCATCTGAAGCACCAACTGAATTTTTTAAATCAAGTCCATGTTCAGCAGCTTTCATCACAGCAATTTTAACTGAATCTAATCTCGACATCTGCCCGGCTCCGACTCCAACCGTGGTTTTATCTTTTACAAAAATTATTGAATTAGATTTAGTATGCTTGGCAACCTTCCATGCAAAACGTAAATCCTGAATTTCTTTTTCGGATGGCTTTATATCTGTAACCACTTTCAACTGATCTTCAATCAGATCAACTGAATCTGAATCTTGTCTTATAACTCCACCAGGAATTGTTTTGAAGTTTGATCCTGAAATTAAAACCGGTTTTAGCTGCTTAACCAGTCTTCGGTTTTTCTTTTTTTGAAGAACCTGAATCGCTTCATCCGTGTAGTCAGGAGCAGAAATAACTTCAAGGAACAATTCGTTTAATAAGTTTGCTAAATCAACATTTATGCCGGAAGTAAATGCAACAATACCTCCAAAGGCAGATACAGGATCACACTTTAATGCCTGTTTGTAAGCTTCAACTGGACTGTCTGAAGTTGCTGCTCCGGCAGGATTTTGATGTTTAATTATTGAACAACTATTTTCACCTAAATCTTCAACTAATTCAACAGCCGAAATTAAATCCAGTATATTATTGTAAGATAATTCTTTTCCATGAAGCACTTCAAAATAGTTAAAAAAATCACCATATATTTCAGCTTTTTGATGAGGATTTTCTCCATATCTGAGCGAATGTGAAAGCGGATAGCTAATTCTGATTCCCTTATTTTCCGGATGAAATCTTCTTTCCAAAAAATTTGAAATATAGGTATCATAATCTGCTGTATGCGCAAAAGCTTCAAAAGCTAACTTTTTGCGAAGCTCAAGACTTACTTCATTATTATTCAATTCACCAATAAACTCATCATACTGATTTGGATCAGTAAGCACCGAAACAAATTTATGATTTTTTGCAGCTGCTCTGATTAATGTTGGTCCGCCAATATCTATGTTTTCAATTGCAGTATCAATTTCAACATCAGGATTTTCGGTAACTTTTTTAAATGGATAAAGATTTATACAAACCACATCAATAGGTAAAACATCATTTGCTTCAGCTTGCTGTTGATCACCAGGGTTATCTCTCCGCATTAGAATTCCACCACTAATTTTCGGATGCAGGGTTTTTACTCTACCGGAAAAAATTTCCGGGAAACCGGTAAAATCACTTACCTCTTTAACCTGAATTCCTAAGCCGGAAAGCTTTTTAGCGGTGTTTCCGGTTGCAAGAATTGTATAATCTTTTTTCGATAATTCGGAAGCGAGTTTTTCAATGTTTTGTTTATCAGAAACACTGATCAGAGCTATCTTATTCAATGAGTTACCTAAACTGAAGAATTGACAAAATTAATTTACAACCACTCTGTTATCAACAAATATAATTCTATTTTCAGCAAACGCCAGAATTATTTCCGGCAATATTATATGTTCTATCTTTAAAACAGCTTCAGCAATTTCTTCAGGTGATTTTGCTTTTGAAATATCAATACATTTCTGGGCAATTATTTTTCCTGAATCATAAATTTCATTTACAAAATGAACAGTAGCGCCGGAAACTTTTGCAGAAGAATTAAAAACTGCCCGGTGAACATTCATTCCGTACATTCCATCGCCGCCGAAAGCAGGTAATAATGCCGGATGAATATTTATAATTTTATTATTATAAAAATTAACAACATCGGAAGGAATAAGTTTCAGATAACCAGCCAGAACTACCAAATCAGGATTTAATTTCTTAAGAAAATTTTTTAGTTCATCATTCTTAATAAAATTTTCTTTTTTTCCGACGTTGTAAGTATTGATAGAATGTTCTCTCGCAATCTCAAATGCAGGGCAACTTTCTTTATCGCTAAAAACCGCAACTACCTGAATTTTACTTTTTAGAAAAGGTGAATCAAGTATTGCTTTAAGATTAGAACCCCGGCCTGAGACAAAGACAGCAATTCTTAACACATTTAACTTTAAATAATCGTTCAAAGCTACTTAATCAATAAAAAATAATCAATAAGATGAGTGGTTTAAAGTATTTTATTTTCACTATTTATGAATGCTGTATAAAAGTGCATGCAACGAGTTCCGAAGCCTATTTTCAAAATAAAAATCTTTGTAATTATTTGCATAATTAATAAAAAGCTCTGCGTCAATTATATTTTTCATTACTTTGCTTGCCCTTGCGGCATAGTAGCAGGCAAAAGCTTTCATCCATTCTTCAGCATAATCATTATTTATTACTGAAATAGCATAATCAAGTGAGAGAGAGTATTTTTTGATTTTATAATATCCGTCGCAAAGCATTAAATACAACTGAGCTTTCAAGGAATCATTGATATTTCTTTTAATCACTTTTAAAGAGGAATCAATTGCATTCTTATACAAACCAGCATCAATGTAATTCTGAATTTTTATTAACTTTAAATCCAGGCTATCAGGTGGTTCTTCCTGATATCTCGCACCCATTTCAGCGGCGTAAACATCTTCATCAATATCTTCATTACCCATATCAGTTTTTTTAAAATATACAGCAGCACTATCCGACAGATTCATAAACTCATAACAATATGCAAGTTTCATAGCTGCATAACCCCTGAAGTGTTCGTCAATTGTATTTTCAAGAAAAAGATTGAAAAATGTCTTTGCAGAATCAAAATCATTCCTGATAAAAAAGATATTTCCTAATTGATAGTTTGCAAATGTTTTAATTTGAACAAATGTCGTGTCACTGTTTTTAATAATTGCTCTTAAATATTTTTCAGCATTAGAAAGCTTAGTCTCTCTAATATATAGTAATGCCATACCGTAACGGAACAATATGTTATTCGGATAATTGAAGATTAATGATGAAAGATATTTTTCTGAAGAACTATATTCCATCAGAAATTCCGATAAAACCTGTGATAGGTAAAATTTGGCTTCAATTGTTGCAAGATTTCCTTTATCAGCTGCCAATTTTAAATATTCAACACCAAGTTTTTTATCACCAGTAATATCAGTTAACTCCAAAGCCCATTTCCAAGCAGGCGGAGTTTGTGAAACTGCAAAGTTATACAGACCTAAACCCAAATATGCATCATAGTAGGTGCTGTCAATCTCCAATGCTTTGTTCAAATATTTATAGGATTCTTTAGTTGACCATAAGACATTTAAATATTCAACATCCCTTGCGTAGATCATTGCACGGTATGAATATGTCATTCCCAATAGAAAATAAACAAACGGGTTTTGATCATCTTCATCAAGAATGTCTTTTGATTTTAATATTACTGAATCTGATAAATTAAGAAATTCTGTTTTATCCGAATCTTTTTTCTGGTCAAGAAAATGCCATAAATTAATAATTGATTCGTAATGATAACCAGCAGGATGATCCTGATTTTTTGTTTTTATTTTACTAAAAACTTCTTCTGCTTTTTCGAGATTAAAATTGTATAGATAATTGAGTCCGTTTTTAATTTGTTTTTGAAATTTAACCTGTGCCGGAACATTTTGAGAAAGGAATATTAAAAAAGTAAATAGAATTAAAATCAGGTTGAAACTTTGAAGAGAGGAAAATATTTTTTTTATCATTTCATTTCACAGAAAAAACCGGAGTTTGTTTTTAATCTGAATTTAATCAGATTCAGGTTTGCTTTCAGAATATTTTAATGCAGCTTTTACAAACTCACGAAATAATGGATGAGCTTTTATTGCGCGTGATTTTAATTCAGGATGAAATTGACAGGCAACAAACCAATTGTGATCCGGGAGCTCAATCATTTCAACAAGTTCACGGTTCGGCGAAAGCCCGCTTAAAATCATTCCTTTATCAGTAAGATTTCTTCTAAATTTATTATTTACTTCATACCTGTGCCGATGGCGTTCAGAAATATTAGTATTACCGTAAGCTTCCATAGCTTTTGTATTATCCTGGATTACACATGGGTATGCACCAAGCCTCATAGTTGCACCCATATCTTTTATATTTTTCTGATCAGGCATTAAATCAATAACACTATATTTTGTTTTCTTGAATTCAGAACTATTTGCATTTCTTATTCCGCAAACATTCCGAGCAAACTCAATAACAGCACATTGAAGTCCAAGACAAATTCCGAAAAATGGGATATTATTTTCTCTTGCATACCGAATGGCTTTTATTTTCCCTTCAATTCCACGTTCACCAAATCCACCGGGTACAAGAAGTCCGGAAACACCCTTCAATAGATTTTCAAACTCATTTGTTTCACAATCTTCAGCATTAATTGGTCGGACAACTACTTTAACATTATTTTCAGCTCCAGCATGAACAAATGATTCCATTATGCTTTTATAGGCATCAAGGTGTAAAATATATTTTCCGCAAACACCTATCTCGACTGTCTTTGCAGGATTTTTAACTCCATCTACAAAATTAGTCCATTCATCTAGTTTAATTTTTCTTTCTGTAATGTGAAGTCGTTTTAATACAATTGAATCAAATTTTTCTTTATACAGAACCAAAGGCACTTCATAAATAGATGAACAATCGTAAGCAGAAATAACCGAAGAGGTGCTGACATTACAGAAAAGAGCAATTTTTTCACGAATATCTTTCGGAAGCTTTTTCTCAGATCTGCAAATCAGAATATCCGGTTGAATTCCAAGTTCAAGAAGATTTTTAACACTGTGTTGTGTTGGCTTTGTTTTTACTTCACCCGCAGAACTGATATAAGGAACCAGAGTAACATGTATACTCATCGTATTCGCTCTGCCGAATTCCATCATCAACTGTCTCATTGCTTCAATAAATGGAAGGCTTTCAATATCACCAACAGTACCACCTATTTCTGTTAAAATTATATCATATTCACCTAACTCACTTAGCCGAACCAATCGTTCCTTTATTTCATCAGTAATATGTGGAATTACCTGAACGGTTGCCCCAAGATAATCTCCCCTTCTCTCTTTTGTGATTACTTCGTGATAAACCTGACCAGTTGTTGTATTATTTGCCTTGGTCATACTTTCATCAAGGAATCTCTCATAATGACCAAGATCAAGATCCGTTTCCGCACCATCATCGGTAACATACACTTCACCGTGCTGGAACGGGCTCATTGTTCCGGGATCAACATTAATATAAGGATCAAATTTCTGGATGGTTACTCGGAATCCGCGCTGTTTTAGAAGCAAACCAAGAGAAGAGGCAGTTATTCCTTTACCTAAAGAGGAAACAACACCACCGGTAATGAAAATAAACTTAACTTTTCGTCTGCGCGCCATAAATTTTTTTGTTTCCAAATATAGAGCAAGAACTATTCTTATCAAAAAAATCTTAAGAAAAATTTTTCCCAAATAAATTTTTCGAATATTTTTTGAATAAGTGTTGCCAATAGCTAACATTTTTATTATTCTGGCTTCTAAAACAGAATAATATGAGCGAATCAATAAAAGTATCTGAAATCTTCCCCGTAACAGCAAAAAAGCTTTATACATCATGGTTGGATAGTAAAGAGCATTCTGCATTTACAGGAACTAAAACGGAAATTTTTCCACGTGTTGGTGAACACTATAATGCTGGTAATGGATATATTCATGGCAGTATCATTTCCCTTCAACCTTATGGTAGAATGGTTTTAAGCTGGCGTTCTTCAGACTTTCCTGATGGAGTCAGAGATTCTAAGCTTGAAGTATTATTTGAAAAATCCGAAAAAGGAACAAGGGTAACAATAATCCATAGTGAATTGCCAGACGGACAGGGTAAAATGTATGAAAAAGGCTGGAAGGATCACTATTTCAAACCAATGAAAAAATATTTTAGAAATCATAAATGATTTTAATATCCTTTTTAAACCAATAGAGCCTTCTAACTGTTTAATACCCTTGAAGTTGCAAAATAATCACACCATATTTGGAAAATTTTATTAGAAAGTTCTTGAATAAATTTATCCCTTTTTTTTTAGTTATTGCCTGCTTCTTCATAATTTCTGCAGATTTTTATGCACAGGATACTACTAAAAGTCTCGCTTTTAAGAACAACCGACCACAAAGAAACAATCCATATTTTTACAGACCGGATCTAGCTTACCAAATCTGGCAGCAATTTAAACTGAACCAGGAAGCAAATTCTGGTGATGCACTAGCACAACACGAACTTGGATTGCGTTACTTGTTAGGTGATGGAATTCCATCCGATACAGTCAAAGCAATTTACTGGATAAAAAAAGCTGCCGAAAATAACTTAACCGCAGCTAAATATAATCTTGGAATTATGCTGATTAACGGAATTGGAATTAAATGGAATCCATTTCTTGCTTTTAAATACTTTAGGTCAGCGGCCCGTGAAGGAATGCTGCAGGCACAATATGTTTTGGGAATTCTTTACACTGATAATTTAATTGTAAAGCGCGACTGGAATCTTGCTTATTACTGGATAAAAAAATCAGCAGATGGTGATTTCAAATCAGCAAAAGAAGTTCTGCCGGAGCTTGAACCAAAAATTTCTAAAAAGATTGTAGATTCGCTATTTAATATCAAAACTTATGCGGTTAGTGAGCAGCCTGAACATTCCGATGATACTCAAATCCCATCTTCTTTAGGTTTGATGTTTATTGATTTTGATAGTATCCAGGATACTACTTTCACATTAACAGATAGTATGATTGTGTACGATCTCAGACTTGCTCAGGATGACAGCCTGGTTTCTGACCTTAAAATAGATAGCGTAAAAAATATTAATGAAATCATTTCTAAAAAAAATCTTTCGCTTATAAATGATCTTGCTGAAAACGGAAGTCCTGAAGCCCAAACCTTACTTGGCAGGATGTACGAAGAGGGAATTTTTTATAATAAAAATATTATTAAAGCTGCTTCATTTTATTACCGTGCTCTCAGAAACGACTCTCCGAAAGCAACAAATATACTTTGGCGACTTTCAGGTAAAAAAGAATTTATAACACAAATAATGAAAGAAGCTAAAGCAGGAAATGCAGAAGCTAAATTCGTTTGGTACGGGTTAACATCAATCGGGTTTGATAACAGAATTGTTATAAATGATGCAGTTAAATTATTAATTGAATCTGCATACAATGGTTATTTGCCCGCTTTAACTGAACTCGGATTAAATTATTATACCGGCAGAGATGTAAATAAAAACCCGGACAAAGGAATTTTATTATGGAAAAATGCAGAACAAATTGGAAGTACAGAAGCGACTATCAGGCTGATAAGCGCGGAACTATTAGATGGTATTTATTATGATGGTCCTAAAAAAGATTTTCAAAAACTTTTGGATTTTTCAGAAAAAGGCTCTCTACTTGCTCAGGTTACGATAGCTATTTGTTACGAACAGGGATATACGGTTAAGCCTTCAGTACCAGATGCCGTTAAGTACTACCGTTATGCGGCTCAACGTGGAAATCAATTTGCTTATAACCAGTTAAAAAGATTATATGATTCAATGCGTCCGGAGGAACCTGAATTTACAATTTCTAATTAACTCTCTGATTAACCCTTCATAATTACCTTCACTTCCCTTAAATTTATCACACTAAAAAATTGAAAATGTACATGAGGTTTTGATGTCCGTTATATCCACACAAATAAAAATACCTGAAAAATTACCTGACTGGGGAACAAGCATTTTTGCAATCATGTCTAAAATGGCAGTTGAACATAATGCATTAAATTTGTCGCAAGGTTTTCCTGATTTTAATTGTTCTGATGAACTACTCTCTTTGCTTCATTATTTTCAGCACAAAGGATTCAATCAATACGCTCCAATGCCGGGAGTCCCGGTTTTAAGAAATGTTATTTCAAATACTATTAAAAAAGTTTATGAAAGAAATTATAATCCTGAAAATGAAATTACTATCACTTCAGGTGCAACACAGGCTATTTACACTGCTGTAAGCTGTGTTTTAAAAAAAGAGGATGAGGCAATAGTCTTTGAACCGGCTTATGATTGTTACGCTCCTGATATTGAGGCAAATGGAGGAATTCCTGTTCGAATTCCATTAAGAAAAGATTTTACTTATGACTGGGATGAAATAAGGAAGAAAGTGAATGATAAAACAAAGCTGATGATTTTCAATTCACCTCACAATCCTTCTGGTTCCTTAATTCAAAAAGAAGATATTGATCAGTTGATTGAATTGGTGCAAGGTACCGACATTCTTTTAATAAGTGATGAAGTTTATGAGTTTATTGTTTTTGATAATGAAAAGCATCACAGTTTTACTTTGTATGATGAACTTTACAAACGAACATTCGTAATTTCATCATTCGGAAAAACTTTCCATACAACGGGATGGAAAATTGGCTATTGTGTTGCACCTGAATATTTAATGAAAGAATTCAGAAAGCTTCATCAATTTGTTGTCTTCTCTTCAAATACTCCAATACAACATGCTTATGCTGAATATCTGAAAGACGAAAATAATTATTTAAATCTTTCAACCTTTTATCAGAAGAAAAAAGATTTGTTTGCCAATGCAATGACAAAATCCAAATTCAAAGTTCTGCCGTGCAAGGGAACATATTTTCAATTGCTGGATTACTCACATATTTCTGATAAAAATGATATGGAGTTTACTGAATACTTAACTAAAGAAGTTGGAATAGCAACTATTCCACTTTCTCCATTCTATAAAAATGGGAGTAATGAAAGAGTTATCCGTGTATGTTTTGCAAAAAAAGATGAAGTTATGCTTGAAGCAGCAAAATTTTTATCAGGATTATAATAAAATGAATAGAGAAAAAGTAATCGGTCTCAGGAAAAAAGCAGCGATTATTTCACTTATTGTAGGTTCGGGAATGTTCGTTGGAAAAATTGGCGCATACTTTCTGACTGGTTCTGCAGCAATTTTTTCTGATGCAGCTGAATCTGTTGTTCATGTTCTTGCAACTTCTATGGCCTTATACAGCATTATTTTAAGTTCCAAACCAGCAGATGATTCACACCTTTACGGTCATGGAAACATTGAATTCTTTTCCGCAGGAATAGAAGGATTACTTATCATCGTCGCTGCCTTCGTGATTATTTATGCTGCAATGCACGATATTATTGTGGGCACTCAACTAAAATCACTTAACACCGGTGTGATTATTATTAGCGGTGCCGGTTTAGTCAATCTTTTGCTTGGCTATTATCTTATTCGGACAGGAAAGAAAACAACTTCATTAACTCTTGTGGCGGATGGGAAACATGTTTTAACAGATGCAATCACCAGCATAGGGGTAATCATCGGAATACTAATTGTGATTATAACCGGCATAACAATTATTGATCCGCTTGTTGCAATTTTTGTTGCTCTTAATATTGTTTATACCGGCTTCAAACTTATCCGTGAATCTGTTGGTGGATTGATGCTTGAAACTGATCCGAAAATTTTAGATAAATTATCTGATATTCTCATTACAATTAAAAAGGATTTTTGGATTGACGTTCACGAACTTCGTTACTGGAGATCAGGCGAACGATATTTTATCGATTTTCATCTTATACTTCCCTACTACTTTACAATTGAAGAATCGCACAATGAAGAAAAAAGAATTGATGCGGAATTAGAAAAAGAATTTCCAAATACTCAGGTAAAAATTCATTTCGATTACTGCAATCCGGAATTGTGTAAATTCTGCGGATATGAAAAATGCACAGTACGTAAAGATCTTAGATCTAGATTTTTTGAATGGAATAAGGAAAAACTAGTTGGTCATGCAGTTTATAAAATACTGAACTAGCAGACAGTCGAATGAATTATAAACCTTTTGAAAAGTAAAATTAATTTTCTTATTCAAGATCATTTGAAAAAATGAAAGAAGTACGAGAAAAAATAAACCAAATTGATGAAGAAATTATAAGATTGCTAGCAGACCGCCGGAAATTGAGTCTTAAAATTATCAAACTAAAAAATGAAGAAAAGAGTGCAATCCGTGATGCAGAACGTGAGAAGGAATTGCTTTCTCACATTATTAAAATCGGCAAAAAATATAGCTTGGATTCTCAATACATCTCAAAAATATTCCGGGAAATAATTGACGACTCAGTTAAACTTCAAAATAAATTCATACTCGAAAAAGAGGGGAAAAATAATCTTTAATGTTGTGGCCATAAAAAAGTGTATTCGTCATTTCGACCAAAAGGAGAAATCCTACGCATTAAAAAGATTTTTAAGTCGAGGACTCCTTCGAAATGACACATCAACGACACCCACATTTTTTTGAACTATGCAATTCAACTATTAATTATTCTTTCAAATCTTTTATCAGGAACCAGCCACATAAGTGCAACTAAAATATAAAGTGAAGCAGCAATTAAAGAGTGTAAAAATGCAAGAGGAATTGCAACAGCATATATAACTACAGAAATTTTTCCTTTAAAATCATTCCCTAAAGCTTTTACGAGTTTGCTATCTTTATCGTGATGTGCTTTTAAAGCAAGTGTCAGAAAATAATATGCAATAGCATCAAGCAATAGGATTACTCCATATAAAGCAACAGGAACAGAAGCAAAATTATTTTCACCCATCCAGGCAGTAACAAACGGAATTAGTGAAAGCCAGAACAAAAGATGAATGTTTGCCCATAAAATACTTCCATTTACTCTCTCAATTGCCTGACAAAGATGATGATGATTGTTCCAGTAAATTGCCAGAAAAACGAAACTTAAAACGTAACTAAGAAATACCGGGATGATTGGCACAAGAGATTTTAATTCTATTCCTTGCGGCACTTTCATTTCAAGAACCATTATTGTAATAATGATAGCAAAAACACCATCACTAAAAGCTTCCATCCTGCTTTTTTTCATTAGTCTTTCTGTTTAATCTATTATGTCAACCTGAACTTGTTTCAGGTTCTTGACTGATATTCCGAAACAAGTTCGGAATGATATTTCGAAATACTTTTATTCATTTCCTATTACAACTGCCCATTGGCGGATTTCATAACTTTTAACGAGTCCATTTTTATAATAGGGATCATTCTTTACAAAATCCTCAATAACATTTTTATCTGCAACTTTAAATACTAACAGAGTTTTGTCATAAGGATCGCTGAAAGCGCCGGCAAGAATAAGCTCTCCCCGTTGATTTAATTCTTTTGCAAGCTTTAAATGTTCTTCACGGAACTGTGCTCTTCGTGTTATGTAATCTTCAGTAACATTATAAAAAAGTGCGTAGTAGTTCATATTGATTTCTTTTATTTAGTAATTGAATAATCAAAATATAATAATAAAAAATTAGTGGTAATTACTCCCCGGGTATAAAAGATTTATAAACACAAGATGGATTTTAAAATAAATTAAATCAAATAATTTCCAGGCTATAAAAAGTCCGACAAAAAAGAGCGCGGGAGTTCTGACAAGCTTCATATATTTTCTGCCGATATCATCGCTTAAGTACATTGGTAAAATTCCGCTGCCGTCTAAAGGTGGCAATGGTATTAAATTAAATACAAAGAGTATCAGGTTTAAAGAAAACATTACGCTTAAAACTTTTGCAACAAACACGAGCGCACCAGTACTGTTGGTTCCAACAATACTTGAGATTGTAATTCTTTCCGGTGCATAAAATAATCCTGTCCAGATGCTGATGTGGATTAAAAGTCCTGCAAGAATAACAAGAATAAAATTTGAAATTGGACCGGCAGCAGCCATTGCAGCAGCTTTTTTAGGATGAGTGTATGCCCATTCGAAACTATATGGTGTACTTGCCCAGCCAATCATCCAGCCGCCGGCAAAGAAAGAAATGATCGGAACGATAACTGTACCGAATGGTTCTCTTTTAATATGCGGCAAAGGATTTAACGAAACCTGTCCGGTGTTGTAAGCAGTGCTGTCCCCCATTTTGTGTGCAGTAAAAGCGTGTGCTGCTTCGTGAACGGTAGTTGAAATCAGAAAAACTGCATACCAGATTAAGCCTTCAGTAAGATCAATCATACTTATTTTTTACTTTATTATATAGTTCCAGCATTGTCATCCAGATCAGAATTTAAAGGTGTTACAAATATATTTATTTAACAGAAATGCTAGCACATATTTTTAACACATTGATTATTATAAAAAAGTCCCGAAGATCGGGACTTAATTACATTGCTATGTCTGTATTATTTATCCGTTAATTGTTTTCATTCCACCTTCGGGATAACGGGCCCCTGCAATTTCGAATTTCGAAGTAAGTTCATCCAGCTTATTCAGTTCATCGGCGGTTAACTGAATATCAACCGCAGCAGAATTTTCATCAACATATTTAACTTTTTTTGTGCCGGGTATTGGCACAATATCTTTTCCCTGAGCCAAAACCCAGGCAAGTGAAAGCTGCGCAGTTGTACAATTCTTTGCTTTGGCTATCTCTTCCAATTTTTCAAGGAGTTCAAGATTGTGTTTAAAATTTTCTCCATGAAACCGGGGATGATTCTTCCTGTAATCCTCTTCTTCATAATCATTATTTGATTTAAAGCGTGAAGCAAGGAAACCCCTGCCAAGTGGACTATATGCAACAAATGTGATTTCA
This sequence comes from uncultured Ignavibacteriales bacterium, assembly GCA_963715745.1. Lineage (GTDB taxonomy): Bacteria > Bacteroidota > Ignavibacteria > Ignavibacteriales > Ignavibacteriaceae > CAWGJF01. The sequence goes on along the minus strand of OY970271.1, from coordinate 2,005,944 downwards.
TTTTCACGACAAACTGAAAGGATTTCCTCTTCAACATCACGAGACCATAGAGAATATTCAGTCTGCAAAGCTGTGATTGGATGGATCTGGGCAGCTCTGCGAATAGTACCGGGAGCAGCCTCAGAAAGCCCTAAAAATCTAATTTTTCCCTGCTCCCGAAGTTGAACCATTGCTCCAACAGTCTCTTCAATTGGAACATTTTTGTCGACCCTATGCTGGTAATAAAGATCGATATGATCGACACCTAGTCTCTTCAAACTAGCATCACACGCAGATTTAACATATTCAGGTTTGCCGTTAACTCCAAGAAATTCCCCATTACTTCCTCTCACATTTCCGAACTTTGTAGCAAGGACAACTTTGTCCCTTCTAGCTTTAATAGCTTTTCCAACAAGTTCTTCGTTCCTACCTACTCCATACATATCAGCCGTATCAAGAAAGTTAATCCCAATATCTAAAGCATGATGAATGGTTTTTATAGATTCATTGTCATCATATTTTCCATAAAATTCAGACATCCCCATACATCCAAGTCCAATTGCCGAAACATCTGGACCATCCTTTCCAAGTTTTCTCATTTTCATAATTGTCTCCTTATTTTATTCTGAAAATTCAAATATTATTTAGACATACCTCCTTCAGGAACCAGTTTCTCTTCAAATTCCTTTGAAATGTTATTTTTTTCTTCTGCTATTTGAGCAGCTGTTTTTTCTGATGCTCTTGTAAATCTCGCAAGCAACGTATAAACAACCGGAACAACTAGCAATGTAAGAAAAGTTGAAAAGAACATTCCACCAACGACTGCTAAACCAAGAGGTTGTCTTGATTCTGCACCAGCGCCAATTCCAATTGCAATAGGAAGAATTCCAAATATTGTAGCAAAAGATGTCATCAAAATCGGTCTCAATCTAATTGTAGCCGCTTCAATTACAGCATCCTTTACTTTTTTACCCTGTGAACGAAGTTGATTTGCAAACTCGACTATCAATATTGAGTTTTTCGTTACCAAACCTATTAGCATAATCAAACCGATCTGCGAATAAATATTAATTGTTTGTCCAAAAATGTAAAGTGTTAACAGTGCACCAAAGACAGCCAGAGGAACAGAAAGTAATATTGTAAATGGATGAACAAAACTCTCAAATTGCGCAGACAGTACTAAATAAATAAATACAAGTGCAAGTAAAAACATAAAGTAAAGACCGGAGCTTGAAGTTTTATATTCAAGCGACTGCCCGGAGTATTCGCGCTTAATTCCCGGAGGTAATTTTTCTTTTGCAATTCTGTCAAGATCATCAAGAGCTTTTCCAAGTGAAACACCAGGAGCCAGTCCTGCCGAAATTGTAGCAGATCGAATCCTGTTATAATGGTTTAGTTCCTTTGGAGCAACTGTTTTCTGAACTTGAACGACATTTGCTAGTTGTACTAATCCCCCCGCACTCCTGATGTATAAATTTTGGATTGCTTCAGGTGTTGAACGAAACTGCGGCTTGGTTTGAAGAATTACATAATACTGTTTTGTTCCGCGTTTGAAGTCAGTTACCCTTCTTCCGCCAAGAAGTGTTTCAAGTGTTGAACCTATATCTGTAACAGAAACACCAAGTCCGGAAGCACGTTCACGGTCAATATGAATATCGAGTTGTGGTTTATTTAACTTTAAATCACTGTCCAAATTAATCAGGTAACCAAGTTTTGAAGCTTCTCCCATCATTGCACCAACTGCCTGGTTAAGTTCTTCATAATTATCACCCTGAAGAACATATTCTACCGGGTTTGAGTTGAAACGGGCACCCAGGCTTGGGGGATTAATAACAAACGCTAAAACGCCAGGAATTGAAATTAGTTTTGGAAATAATTCCTGAACAATTTCCTGTTGAGATTTATCTCTTTCACCTCTCGGTTTTAGATTAAGAAAAACAAAACTGTTTGTAACACTTCCCGGACCGCCGAACGACAATCCGGTTGCAGTAAACACTCCAGCTCTTTCCGGTAAATTCAAAAGAATGTTTTCAACCTGACGAACATATTTATCTGTATATTCAAGAGTTGCTCCTTCAGGTGCTATTATAATTCCAAACCCTATTCCCCTATCTTCTGTTGGAACCAATTCACTAGGCAAAGATTTTAGGAGAACAAAAGCCAGAATAACAGCAACCACACCCGTAGCAATAACAATAAAACGATGTTTAAGAGCACTTTTTAGAATACGATCATAAAAGTTGTTTAAAAATTCGAAAAACTTATCAAAAGATCTTGAAGCCCAATTTTTACTTACTCCATGTAAAGGTCTTAGAATTTGTGATGAAATCATTGGTGTTAAAGTAAGAGCAACAAATCCTGAAATCAGTACAGCCACAGCAACTGCAACACCAAACTCATTAAATAATCTGCCGACAGTGCCTGAAAGAAAAGCAAGCGGGACAAAAACTGCAACAAGTGTTATTGTAGTTGCAACAACTGCAAATCCAATCTCTTTACTTCCATCAATTGCTGCCTGCCATCTGCTCTTACCCATCTCCATATGTCTGTAAATATTTTCAAGCACAACAATAGCATCATCCACAACCAGACCTATCGCAAGAACAAGTCCTAATAAAGTTAAGATGTTAATTGTGAATCCCATAAAATAGACTGCAGCTAATGCACCAATAATTGAAATTGGAATTGCAACCGAAGGAATAATTGTTGCCCGGAAACTTTTGAGAAATGCAAGTACTACCAGAAAAACTAACCCTAACGCTATTATTAATGTTTCCTGAACTTGACTGATTGATTCGTTTATAAATATTGAACTGTCGAATGCAACATCTATTCTCATTCCTGCTGGAAGTAATTTTACCAGTTCGGGAATAGCATTACGAATTTCTTTTGCAACATCAACGGTGTTTGCTTTTGATTGCTTTACAATTCCAAGTCCGACAGCAGGCTGCCCGTTGTATCTTGCGAGCGTTCTTTCATCTTCGGCACCGACTTTGACATCTGCAACATCCCGAAGCCGGATGACATCCGTACCTTTTTGTGATACAATAATTAAACCAAAACCTTCAGCAGTAGCAAGTTCACCGCGGGTTCTAACTGAAAATTCACGTTGATCTCCCTCAATTCTTCCGCTTGGTATTTCTGCATTTTCTCTCCTGATGGCGGCTTCAATATCCTGAGTTGTCAAATCATATGCAGCCATTTGCATAGGATCAAGCCACACACGCATTGCATACCTTCGCTCACCGCCGATAATTACCGAACCAACTCCGGGTAAGCGTTGAATTTTCTCTTTTAATACCCTATCAGCAATATCAGTTAATTCCAGTCCATTATGTGATTCGCTTGAAAGTGCCAGCCAAACAATTGCCTGTGCATTTGCATCTACTTTTGAAATAACCGGGTCATCTATTTCCTGAGGGAGAATTCCTCTGATTCTTGAAACACGATCACGAACATCATTTGCAGCTTCATTTACATCACGGTTAAGTTCAAATTCTATCGTTATTACTGCGCCGCCTTCCCTGCTTGAGGAAGTAATTGTTTTAACCTCTTCAAGTGTTGCAAATTGTTCTTCCAGCACATCTGTAATTTCAGTTTCAACAACGCTTGCACTAGCACCCCGATAAAGAGCCGATACAGAAATTACAGGTGGATCTATATCAGGGTATTCACGAACCGGAAGCTGAGTAAAAGAAATTATTCCAAACAACAGAATGGTCAAACTCATTACAGTTGCCAATACCGGACGTTCAATTGATATCTGGCTAAGTTTCATTTTTTATAATCTCCTGATTCAAACTTTATTTATTGTTGTACTTGCTGACTATTTTCCTTGCTCATCATTACCGGCATTACTTTAGCACCGGGGTAAAGCTTTTGATGCCCGGCTTTAACAACCTGTTTTCCTTCTTCCAAACCTTGAACAACTTCAACAACATCCTGCATCTGCAAACCAAGCGTAACTGGTACTGCGGCAACTGTACTGTCCGGATTAATAACATAAACAAAGGATTGATTTCCATTAGCAAAAACTGCTTCATTTGGAACTGTTAATGCATCCGGTCTCTCGTTTAAAACAACAACAACATTTGCGGACATTCCCGGATGAAATTTTCGTCCCGGATTTAAAACTTTAGCAACCACCTGTACATTTCTTGTCCCTGAATCAAGTATTGGCTCTATAGCAATTATTCTTCCTTTAACTTCATATCCGGGATAAACAGTTGAATAAACTGTTACTTCAGCATTACGCTTTAGCTGGCCAAGAAATCTTTCCGGAACAGAAAAGATGACACGAATCTGATCGAGATTGGCAAGCTGGGTAATTTCCTGTCCGGTCCGTAAAAATGTTCCAACACTTACTTTTCTTGCGCCAACAATTCCATCGAACGGTGCAACTATTTTCGTCTTACTCAATCTGGTTTTTGCCAACTGCAGATTTGCTTCAGCAACTTTTAAAGCAGCAAGAGCATCGTCCAGATTTTGAGGTGTTCCAACATTTTGTTCAACAATAGATTTTATACGGTTATATGAAGCTTTACTTTGATTGTACAGCGCTTCATTACGCGAAACTTCAGCAGCTAATTGTGAATCATCTAGCTGGGCAATTATATCCCCCTTCTTGATATAACCTCCTTCATCGAACGGCAGGCTTATAACACTCGCATCAATTTCACTTACAACAGTTATTTCATCAATTGCTTCAATAGTCCCTACAGCTTCAAATTTATCGATCATTTTCTGAACTTTAACCTGTGCAATTTCAACTGCAGTAGGTGGAAACGTAAACCCGTTTCCGGAAGCTTTATCATCTGAACAACCACTAAAAGATACAAATGTTATCAAAAGAGTCAGCAATATTATTGATATGCTTACTTCACCTGGTATGCGCAATTTGCCTGGCTTGTGCATAAATTTATTTCTCCTTGTTTAGGTTACATTTACTAATTTTAAAAATATACTTACAACTCAAAAAAGAGTGATTAAAAATTACTCTTTATTATAAGCCTGGAAGACACAATGAGTTTTTAATCTGCAGATTAGAGTCTGATAAAATCTGTCGGATTAATATTCAATCTAAAAATTAAAATCGATTCTGGAAGTGACCGATATAACAAAAAAAACTAATTTAATAAAATCTGTTTTTGTAAATCTATCTTCTGAAATATCTCCCGGCAGGAAATTGATTTTGGGTTCAATTATGTTCAGGAGTTTATCGATTTATTTTGTCTGGATATTGAGTGGAAACATATCAAACCGTAAAAGTTTTGTCAAGTTAGTAAGACTCGATTTTGGTGATTACTGTCACGGAAGAATTTAGCTTTTTTCGATATGAAGTTTAGTTGGTTTTAAAATTTCAACTTCTTCAGGAATAACAAGTAACATTATACATCCTTTTTTACTCCAGACAGCATGCTTACCATTTTTCGGAGTGAAAAGATAGTCCCCTGCCGACAAATTTTTATTCCCGAATTTTACCTGTCCTTCCAGAACAAAAACTTCTTCACCACCAGGATGGTTATGTACAGGATATTTAGCTCCCGGTTCGAATTTTAAAAGAATAGATGGTGCTCTTTTGGAATTTTTATCATGACGCAGAATTTTGATAAAAATCCCTTCAGTGTTTACTCCATCTTCTTTAAGAGGTTTCCATTCTACTTTTTTGCTTTCCACATGCTGAACTAAATTCTCGTTTACGTTTTTCAATTTTTCTCCACTTAATTGTTAATCTAATTATCCTTTCGCAATCACAATTTTGGATTTTACTGAATTTGCAATGAAACATTCTTCATGAGCAAGGTGATGCAATTCATCAATTTGATCCTTTGTGGGAATTTTATCTCCGCTAAAAACTATTTCAGGTTTAAGCGTTACATCAGTTACTGCTAATCTACCTTCATTATTTTTCTTCATAACTCCTTCAGCAAAATCATCATAACTCTCAACAAGGAAATTCTTTTTTGCAGCTATAAACAAAAACGAAAGCATATGACAACTTGAAATGGAAGCAATAAAAGCTTCTTCAGGATCTACTGCTGATTCATCTGACATCGGAACCGGAACAACATGCGGAGAAGAAGATGCTTTTACTTCAATACCCTCATCAAAAATCCACTTGTGTACCCGGCTGTATTTTTTGTCAAGAAAGGATTCGTTCGAATTTTTCTTCCAAGAAACTTTGACTTTGTACAACATATTTACTCCTATGATATATAACCTTTGATATAGTCCGGAAGTAAGATATTTCCATTTAATTTCGGATCATTAACAGGTTTGCCGGGAATAATTTTTAACGGTAAGACACCAGCCCAAACATTTAAATCCATATCCTTTTTATCATCAACCGGTCCACCTTCCCTTACTTTTGCTGAAGCTTCATTAATCTTTAACGAAAATACAGATGTTGCATTCAATTCTTTTTCGTTTGGTTTTCTTACATCTTTCCATCTGCCGGGAATAATATGTTCAGTAATAATTTTAAGGGCCTTAGTTTTTTCTTTAGGATTAGTTAGTTCTTTTGCATTACCAAATAAAACAACCGACCTGTAATTTATTGAATGATGAAAAGCTGATCTTGATAAAACTATTCCATCAAGTAAAGTAATGGTTATGCAAATTTCAACACCGGTTTTAATATGTTCCAGCATCCGGCTTCCTTTAGATCCATGAAAAAAGATTTCATCCTCTTTTCTTCCATAACACGTTGGGATTACAAAAGGTTGATCGTTAATTGAAAAACCAATATGACATACAAATGAATCATCAAGGATTTTAGAAATTTTCTTAAAATCATAAACTGCCCTTTTGGGGAGTCTTTTTATTTTTGATTTTTCGGTTGGCTGCATCTTAATTGATTTGTTCATAAAATTTTTTTAGATGTATAAAAATTGAAATTATATTAAGTTATTTTTTCCGTTATCTCAGGTTCTTTTAACTTACTTAAAAACATTAAACCTGCGACAAAAAATATTCCTATTGCAAGCGCAGCAAATCTTTCATTAGATATATCAGAAATGATTCCATAAAAAAGTGGTCCTATTACCGCTGAAGATTTTCCAAACAACCCATCATAGAATCCGAAGAATTCTGCTTCTCTATCTTTTGGCGTGAGCAAAGCCATTAGGCTTCTGCTGCAAGATTGTGATGATCCAATTGACATTCCGGCAACTAAGCCAATTATGTAAAACTCAAATATCGTATTAACAAAAAATGCCCCAATAATTACTGTGATCCAGATGTAAAGAGTAATTATTATTGTTTTTTTCGGTCCGATATGATCAGAGACAATTCCAAATATAAATGAACCTATAACCGCAGTGCTTTGTACAATTACAAAGAATAAAATGATTTCTTCATCATTCATTTTTAATGTGTTGGCTGCAAAGATAGAAGCAAATGCAATTATTGTTATTATAGCATCGTTATAAAGAAAAAAGGCTAACAAGAATCTTTTTATTGATGGATATTGTTTCCCAATAAAAATTGCTTTTAAAGTTGTAAAACTTTTATTAATTCCTTTTCTTATTAAATCTTTTTTCTGAGGTTCAAATACTATTGGTTCACTTACAAATAAAAATATTGGTAAAGAAAAAAAGAAGAAGAATCCTGCGGCGACTATAAAAGACAATCTGATATAAAAATAATAATCTGGTGAAGTCTGTTCAGGAAGGAGCATCATTACAATTAAAAGAACGGCAAGTGCACCAACATATCCCATTGCAAATCCGTAACCGGAAACCCTGCCAAAATTTTTCTTGGCAGTTAAATTCGGAAGGAAGGCATCATAAAAAACAAGTCCTGCCTCAAAACCTATATTGGCAAGGACAAAAAGTGTAAACCCTAATATAATATCTCCTTTCTGCACAAAAAACATTAATGCTGTGCAGATAACGGATATCAGAGTAAATATGAGAAGAAATCTTTTCCGGTTTCTTGAAACATCAGCAATTGCACCAAGAGGTGGACTAAGCAAAGCAGCAAAAACCATTGAAAGGCTTACAGCTAAACCCCAAATCCATTTTTGTCCATCGGTTACATGATTGGAGAAGTATTTTGAATAGATAACTGTTACAATTATTACAGAGAACGCAGTATTTGCAAAATCGAAAAGTGTCCAGGCAAATATTCTTCCTTTATTTTTCATCAACCGGGTCTATTCACCTGTGCGGGTAATTGATTCGCTAACTAATCCCCTGCCCGATTTATTTAGTTTCCCTGATTTCTTTTCTTCAAATAGTACAGCATCTAATATTCCATTGATAAATTTTCCGCTTCCAGCTGTACTGAAATCTTTTGCAATTTCTATAACTTCATTAATTGATACCTTGGGAGGTATGTCTGGAAAAAATAACAATTCGCAAATACCAATTCTGAGTAAAATCTTATCAATAATTGCAATCCTGTTCATTTCCCAATTAGCTACTCGTTTCTTAATTTTTTCATCCAGTTCATTGGTATGATTAATTACCCTATAAACAAGATCATTAGCAAAAGTTCGATCAAAAGAATCTGTTATATCAGTAAGTATCCCATCAATCAGGTTTTGCACTGAACTGTTATTCAATTCGTAAGCATATAAGATTTGTAAAACTCTTTCTCTTACAATCCTTCGTTTTGATTTCTGATTCATAATTAATTTGTTCTGAAAAATTACAAAGAACTCCAGGAAGTAATATCACATTTTCTTTTTCATAAAGCAAAAAACCAGAATATTACCAGCGCAACACTTTCGCGGAGTTTGTTAAAAAGCAGATCATCATACTGAATTTTATGTTTCGAGGCAGCAACTTTTACATTTAGATTATAAAATCTGCTTATTTCTAAAATCCTGGTCAGATGATATGCGTCAGAGACTAAAATAATATCCTTAATATTATCCCGATTATAAATATTGGATTTTATAAAAGCAATTTGCTCGGTAGTTGATGTTGTACTTTGTTCAACTTCAAAAATACCGGGATCAATACCTTTTTCTTTTGCATATCCGAAAGCTACTGCCGATTCGCTCATTTCACCCGGAGCATTACTTCCGGTTAAAATTATTTTACCGACGATATTCTTTTCATATAATTCAATTGCTTTGTCAACTCTTGAAGCCAGGCTGGGACTTGGCTTATTTGCTGACCAAACCGCAGCACCGAGAACTACTGCTATATTCCATTTACTTTTATTAACTATAAACTCTTTTCCCGCAAAGCTGTTCTGCTCAATGTACACATATGCAAAAATCAATATTGCAAACATTATAACAAGACTATTAATTAAAGAACGTACAAAAACAAAATTTGATTTCTTAAAAACATTCACCCAAACAGCACTGAAAAATATTAAAACAACAAATTCATAAACTAGAAATATTGTTGCGACAATAACTTTATTTGCCGGCTGTTTAAATATGTACATCTTAGTAAATGGTAGTTCAATAACTGTACTGAGATAAGCAATTATAAGTGATAAAAATATGAAAGTAATAAAAAGATTGATTGTTTTTTTTGATAAAGTTTTAAACTGTCTCTTCGCTATTAAAGTAATACCAAACAATATTAACAAAATAATGATTATTGAAATTAAATTGCCGATATTATCAATTCTGAATTCTGCTATTGATAATTTCTGATTTGAATATTTAATAAAAAATAAAAGAATAAGATGAAGCAGCATCAAAAGAGAAATAAGATAAATATATGTACTCGTTTTTAATTTCATCTGTAACTTTTAATAAATCAATAAATTGATTATTGAAATTTAAATAAAATAAATTCCATTCATAAAAAAAGCCGGATTATCCGGCTTTTAGTTAAAAAATATAACAGAAATTACTTCCTGACAAATTTTTTCTTTATTAGTTTCATAACATTTACAACATCATCAAGACTGGAATAAATAGTCGGAACTATAACCAGTGTCAACACTGTTGCAAACGTAAGTCCGAATATTACTGCAATTCCCATTGATTTCCAGAATTCAGCACTTTCACCAGAACCGCTGAAAGAGAAAGAATAAATATCAAATCCGAATCCAAAAGTCAGAGGAATTAAACCAAGAATCGTAGTAATTGCAGTTAAAGTAACCGGTCTGAATCTTCTTAAACCAGCATGTATAACTGCTTCTCTTCTTGACATTCCTCTTCTTCTTAAAACATTAATATAATCAATCAAGACTATGTTGTTATTTACAACTACTCCCGCCAGGCTGATTACACCTATTCCGGTCATAATTATTCCAAATGGCATTGTATAAACAATTAAGCCGATAAATACTCCTATAAGGGAAATGACAACAGCACTCATAATAATTAGCGGTTGACTTAAAGAGTTAAACTGGATTACCAGGATCAAAAAGATTACAAGCAAAGCAACTAAAAAAGCTTTACCTAAAAACGCACTTGCTTTATCCTGTTCTTCGTTTTGCCCGGTAAATGAAATATTATACCCGGGAGGAAGGGAAAAATCCGCTAATCTGGTTTTCACACTATCCAAAACTTCATTTGCATTTGCACCCTCTTCAGCATTTGCCGAAACAGTAATAACACGGGTGAGATCTTTTCTTCTTATTGCACCCGGACCTTTTGACTTTGTAATACTTGCAATACTCACAAGCGGAACGCTGAGTGTTTTCCCCTGCTTGTTATTATAAATGACTTCAAGATTTTCAAGTGCATTTGTATTTTCTCTCTGATCTTTTTCTAATCTGACTGTAATATCATACTCATCTTCATCTACGCGGTATTTTGAGGCGGTATAGCCATTTATTGCCGTTCTAATAGAATTTGCAATCAATCTTGTATTCAACCCATAAAGAGCAGCTTTTTGCCGATCAATATTTACACGTAATTCAGGTCTTCCTGCATCATAATCATTCTTTAAATCAACAAGTCCGGGAACATCTTTTATTATTTTTTCAACCAGTTCCGTCAAATCACCAAGCACACTGTAATCATCTCCGCTGATTTCGATATTTACAGGAGGACCAACCGGTGGACCCATATCCTGTTTTTTTACTTCAACATCTGCTCCTGCAGTTTGGATCACTTTCTGTCTAATCTCATCGGTTGTTTTTGAGGATGACTCTGATCGTTTATCATAATCAACGAACTGAACTGTAACTGTACTTTTATTTGGAGTTGAGCTACCCACATCAAATGGATTATTTGATGACCCAACTACTACTGCAATGTCTTTAATATTTTTGTCTTTTAACTTTTCTAATTTATCTTCTATAGAATGAGCAATTTCATTAGACATTTCCAGATTAGTTCCGCTCGGACTCTCTATACTCACAAAAATTCTGGGAGGCTGCGTGTTTGGAAAAAATTCAACTCCATGATCAAACAAGAAATACACCTGTGTAATTGTAAGCAGCAAAAGCATTGTTCCCCAGATAACTTTTAGCTTATTATTAGTAAACATTACAATTATACCAATACCAATTAATAACATAATTGTAAGCGCTAATCCGGCAGGCAGTAATTCAGAAACAATTCCATCAATTACAAAATATCCAATTATCGCAAGGAACCCTATCCAGTTTCTTTTGTGTACTTTTTGATCAGGTTCACGTTTTGCCCCAAGAGAAAAAACCAGCAATCTTTCATAAGAATTTAAAACTTTCGGTAGCATCACATCTACAAAAAAGTGAGTGATCCTATTAATCGGATGAATTAGTTTTTGCATAAATGTTTCGGGCACATCATCAGGATGTTCCAGTTTCATAAATACAGAAGCAAAAACCGGATTTATCACAAGAGCAACAAATAATGATGACAAAAGAGTAACAATAAGAACCAAAGGAATGTACAACATAAACTGCCCTACAATTCCCGGCCAGAATAACATCGGGAAAAACGCAGCTACGGTTGTGAAAGTTGAAGTAAAGACAGGCCACGCAACTTCAGCAGTTCCAAGTTTTGCAGCTTCAACAAGAGAATGACCTTCTTCAAGAAATTTATAAATGTTTTCTATTATAACAATTGCGTTATCTACAAGCATACCCAAAGCAAGTATGAGAGAGAACAGCACAACCATATTTAAAGTTACACCAAGAGTTTGAAGGATAAAGAAAGAGAGTAGCATGCTTAATGGAATTGCAATCGCAACGAACAAAGCATTTCTGACCCCAAGAAAAAAAAGCAGAACAAGAACAACCAATACCAAGCCGGAAAATATATTATTCTCAAGTTCGTGAACCATTCGTTTAATATCTTTGGATTGATCTGTAGTTATATAGATTGATACATCTGAAGGAAGTTCTTCCTGTTTTTTTGCAAGAATCTCTTTGACTTTATCAGCTATGTCAATTATGTTTTCGCCCGTTCGTTTAGAAACATTTAGTGAGATTGAATTCTGTTCATTTAACCTTGCGTATGTTTGTCTCTCTTTAAAATCATACTTTACTTCTGCAAGATCTTTAACATAAATTGGCGCACCATCTTTCAGCTTGACTATGATATCACTTATGGTGTAAGGTTTATCAAATTCTCCGGGAACTCTAATCAGGTAGCTTGAATTGTTTACATCAATTGAACCACCAGGAATTGTTTTATTCTCATCGCTAATAGCAGAAATAATATCGTCAAACCGAACATCATAATGATTCATTTTATTCAGATCAACATTTACCTGAACCTCTCTTTCCAAACCACCGCTTACTTTTACATCCAGCACACCACCGACTTTATCAATCTCATCTTTAAGATCTTCTGCCAGGTCTTTCAATTTAACCAGGCTATAAGGCCCGGCCAAATTAATTGTTAAAATCGGGAATTCTGAAAAATTGATTTCAACAATTTCAGGTTTATCAACATCAGGAGGTAAATCCGGTTCTGCTTTGTTCACCTTATCTCTTACTTTTTGCAGAGCCTGATCAATATCATATCCGCTTTCAAACTCAACACGAATAAGTGAGTATCCTTCATATGAAGAAGAAGTAATTTCTTTTACTTCACTAATGTCGTTAATTTCTTTTTCAATTTTTTTAGTGATTAATGTTTCAATGTCTTCCGGTGAAACTCCGAAATACGGTGTTGAAACAATAACAAGTGGAATTGTGATATCCGGAGAAGATTCTCTTGGCAAAGTAATGTAAGCTGTCCAGCCAAGAATTATAATAATTATGACAAGAATGAATACACTTGTCCTGTTATCAATTGAAACGTCTGTAATTTTCATTTTATATTTCTAATTGGTTTCAGTAATTCTTGTACCATCAACGAGATTTTGGAAACCTACCCTGATGAGTTTTTCTCCTGCGTTTAGTCCGGAACTAACGGCGACCTGATTGTTATACCTTGAAATAACTTCAATCTTTCTCATCCTGGCTATATCACCATCGGCAATGAAAACAACCTGGCCAATATCTGTTTGTGTTACTACTTCTTCCGGAATTACAATTGCTGAATCAAGCTTGCTTCTTTGGATATAAACTTTAGCACTCAGTTCAGGCTTGATTTTTCCATCGCTGTTTTTGATGTGAATCTCAATGGGAAATGTTCTGTTGTCTGTTGATATCGAACTTCCAACAAACGAAATTTTTTCTTTATATGTAATTCCTTCAAGATCTTTGAATACAACTTTAACATCATCCCCAACTTTAACCTGGTTTACATAATTTTCAGGAACACCGACTGCTACTTTAATATTATACATACTAACCATTGAAACAATCGGCACACTTGGAGGAACATTCTCACCAACTTCTGCAAACTTTTTGTCTACAACTCCAGTAAACGGTGCTTTAATAAATGTCTTCTCATAGCGAGCTTTAATAAGTTCATAATTAGCAAGAGCAGCATCTCTTTCATATTTTTGATTTAAATATTGAAGTTCACTGGTTACTTTCTGATTATAAAGTTCTTCCTGGCGTTTAAAATTATTTTCAGCTTTTTCATACTGAGCTTTTGCGGCATTCATATTAGCTTTCAAAACATCATTATCAATGACAAGTATTACATCGCCTTCTCGTACAAAGCTACCTTTATCTTTTTTAAACTCTTTTATTTTACCGCCTTCATCTGAAGAAAGGTTTGCCTGGTAAAAAGCTTTCGCCACTCCTAGCAATTCTAGATAATCAGTAAATGGCTGGGATTTTAATGTTACCGTTTTAACATAAACAGATGATTTTTCTTTTTGATCTGAATTATTTTCCTTTCCAGTTCCATCCGCCTTACCACAGGAAAGAAATAAAAATAGTGAACTAACCGAAATAAGAAGCATCAAAATCAAACTTTTAAATTTTTGTTTTTTATTCATTTTATTATTCTGTTAATTATTTTCAATAACTTCTGATGAAGAAAGTAATTCCTGTAAATCAGCATACAAAGAATAATACTTATAAATAGCGTTAAGATAATTTACCTTTGCCCTAGTTACTGCAACTAAAGCGTCAACATTCTCCAACTGTGTTCCGATTCCGTTTGAGTATCTTTTCTTTGCATATTCATATCCAAGACTTGCTTGTTCAATAGCAGTTTTATATGCATCCACCTGGTATTCAGTTTCTTTTAACTTCAAGACCTTTTCATCCAGACTATTTTTAAGTGCTTTTTCCGTTTTAGCATAAGTCTCTTTTGCAATCTGTAAATCAAGTTCCGCCTGTTCTACTCTTGAAGTTGTTTGCCAGCCATCGAATAATGGTATTTTCAGATTGAAGCCAATATAAACCGAGTTTTTATATCTCCACCTGTTAAAAGGTCTGGGATCGTTTTCCTGTGCCTGTGAATTCCAGTTTGCATTGAAATAAAGTTCGGGAAAATTTTTAGAGAACTGGTAAGATGCTGCCTTATCCTGTAAATCGATCTGCAATTTCAGTCCGGTAAGTGTATAATTATTTTTTAGTAACTGAGAAGTTAACTCCGGTTCACTTTTAATATCAATTTTGTTGTAAACTATAGAGTCTGCTACAACAATTTTTTCTTTAAGATCAAGCCCTAAAAGAATTTTCAAACTGTTACCTGCAAGTGTAATAGAATTTTTAGCACTTTCAACATCTGGCAAAGCATTCTGATATTCAACTTTTGCACGAAGCAAATCATATTCAGGTACAATACCTGCGTTAAACATTGCCTGAGTATTCTTTTAAATTATCCTCAGTAGATTTTAAAGTAATCTGGCTTAATTCCAGAAATTCTTTTGAAAGCAAGAATGAGTAATAAGCTTTTGTAACATTCTTAATTAATTCAGCTTTTGTTGAGTAGTAGGACTTTTCAGAAATCTCAGCAAAAGTATTTGCAATACTAGTAGCAAAAAAAACAGCGCCGGTAAATAAAGGTTGTTCTAAAGTTGCACCTACCGATAAAGTATTCTCTGTACCCTGAGGAAATGATCCTGAAAATACCGGTGTTTCAATTATTACAACTCCTCTTTTAAGTGCCCGGTTATAATTTGCCGTACCTTTAATTTGTGGCAGCACTGATGAGCCAAATGCTTCATTAACCTGTTCTTCAGCAATTTGTTTTTCAAAAGAAGCAATCTTAAGATCATGATTGTTCTTTATAGCTATTTCGATGCTTTTATCGAGATTAAGATTTATAATGTCCTGACCATAAATAAGTGAGGATATAGTAAGAAGAAGGATGACAATTTTAAATTTTTTCATAAAAAATATTTTAAATTTATGGAATGATATACAGTCTTATTTTAAACAAATCAAAAAGATCAAATCAAAATTTTTTCCTATTAAATTTATTGAAACTGTATAAGTTTTCCCCCATATTCTTTGTAAAAAATCTGAAGGACCTAGTGAGATATTTTTTACACTGCAAGTTTAAGGGAATTAGATAACATCAAGCAAATAGGGGTGATAACACTCACAGGATAATCGTGTGATAAGGGACAAAGTAGAGGTTTTAAAATTTAAAAAGGCATTCCGAAGAATGCCTTATTAAACTACTGAAGTTTGAATACGACAGGAATAGAGACCTGAACGTTTACAGGTTTTCCTCTCTGTTTTCCCGGTTTGAATTTTGTCTGTTTAACAGCATCAAGTGCTGCCTCGTCACAGCCAGCTCCAATACCTTTAATAACCTGAGCCTTGGTTACATTTCCGGTCACATCAACAAATGCAAGTATATAAACTTTACCTTCAACACCGGCACGTTTTGCAATTTCAGGATATACAATTCGTTTTTGAATGCCAGCAATCCCACCGATTGGTTCGGGCATTTCTTCAACTGCGACAAAGTATGTTGGTTCCTCTTCTTCAACTTTTTCTTCTTTTGGCGGAGGCGGAGCTTCTATTTCAGCATTAAGATCAATTTCTGTGTCACCTATTTCGATATCTTCAAGCACTTCATCAGATGGTGCCTCAATCGGGATTGGCGGTTTTGGAGGAGGAGGAGGACGATTTTCCTGTCTGGTTTGCTGAATGTCTTCTACTTTAAATAGTTCCTGAGTATTTTCAACAACTGCAGGTCCGGAATTTACATCCGGGAAAAATTTAAAAGCTACGATCATCAAAACCAGCGCAGCAATTAAACTGAGCTCAAATGTTTTAGGATACTTGGCTCTTAAATCCGCAATTGGATTCTTTAATTTCATTTTATTTTCTCCTCTTGAGACTTTTAATTATTGAAAAGTTACTAAATGCCTTTAGTATTGTCAACTACGTTTTAAAGTCTTTTACAATTCTAATAGCAAAATGTTCCGGAATTTTTCTTTTTATTTTAAGCTGCCTGATCAAACCTAATTGATTTATATTTAAGCCACTTAACAAGTACCCAAACTAAAAATACACCCAACAAAGCACCAGCCGTATCAGCAAGCCAATCAGAAATTTCTGCCATCCTTCCCGGAATAAATAACTGGTGAACCTCATCAATTACGCCATATAAAATAACTACAAGGAAGGAAATTAAAAATGCTTTTTTGTAAAGAAATCCATATTTGGTCTGAAACAACAGGCATAAAGTAAGCAAGACTGATAGTCCAAAGTAAGCTATAAAATGATTGACTTTATCTATAGTCCCAATACTTGGTAAATCTGCAGCGGGAAGACTCGTAGCCGTTATAAGCAGTAGCCAGTAAATAACCAATGGAATATAAACCAGACCTACTTTATGTTTTTCCAGGAATTTAAGCAACAGATTTTCTCAAAAACTTTATTGATTCGGGAAGGTAGTTGATTAGATCACTTGCTAAAATTGAGTATTCGGTTTTCTTATTCAGTAATAAATCCGCACTCAGACTGTGAAGATAAACTGCAGTTACTATTGCCTTTTCGATATCAGATTGTTGTGACATCAGTCCGGCAATAAAACCTGTCAGTACATCTCCGGTCCCAAATTTTGCGAGTGCAGAATTCCCAGCTGTATTAATTAAGACGTCACCTTCCGGGTTAAAAATTATTGTTGGTGATCCCTTTAGTACAAGGAAAGAACTAGTTTCTTTCACAAACTTTCTACCATATCCGATCAAATCTTTTTTGATTACGCCTGATTCTTCCCCTATTAAATTTGAAAATTCTCCAAGGTGCGGAGTTAAAACTTTGTTTTTAAGATTTATTTTTTTGAAATGATTTTTTAGTGCAAATACTGCATCAGCATCAATAACCATTTTTTTATTTTGATTAACAATTTTTCTAATTGCTTCCTGAGTTTCTTTTTCTCTGCCTAATCCAGGTCCAATTGCTACGACATCTGCCCATTTTATTCTTTCTTTTAAAGGTGGAAGCACTTTAGTACTTAAAAATTCAGATCCATCATCTTCGTAAGATTCAACAATAACTTCGCCTAATTTTTTTTGAATAAGTAAACGAACTGATTTCGGAAACGATAAAATTGATGCACCTGCTCCGATTGCTAAAACTGCTTTGGAAGTTAAAGCTGCAGCGCCGGGTAATCTTCCCGATCCGGCAATTGTTAGAACTTTTCCAGCCGAATATTTATTTAGATTTTTTTTCTTTATCGGTAATCCGTTTAATGCATCTTCCGGCTCAATTAAAAATTCAGAAGTGCTATATTTTTGATAATAAGAATTAGAGATTCCAATACTTCCCTTTTCAATTTTACCTGAGACAACTGAACCGTCTCCAATAAATAATCCTCTTTTGAATTCTCCTAATGTAACTGTCAAATCAGCATTAAATGAATTAGATGTAAATCCTGTATCAGAATTCAAACCTGTTGGTATATCAATCGCAATTTTATATCCACTAAATGAATTTAACTTTTTCGCACAGCTTGAATACGGTTCTTTAAGTTCACCGTGAATTCCGCTGCCAAGCATTGCATCAACATAAATGTTACAATCTTTTATTTTATTCAGATCAGAAATTTTATTAAACTTTATCAGATTAAGATTCGGATTTTCACTTTGCATTTTTTGCAGAATTAAAAAATTAGTCTGACAATTCACAGACATTTCATTGGGTTTTCCAATGTAAATTATTTTTACATTATATCCGGCATTAACTAAATGTCTTGCAACAGCCATTCCATCTCCACCATTATTTCCTTTTCCACATAAAATTCCAAATTTCTTATTGGAAATATCCTCAGTATAAATTTCAATTTTATTAAAGATCTCTTTGGCGGCATTTTCCATTAACACAATATCTGGTACACCCAAATGGTTTATGGCAAATGAATCTAAATCTCTGATTTGTTTTGTAGAATAAAGTGGAATCATTTTTTTCTTCTTTTAAAAGAAGTATTAAAGCATTGAAGAGATTAAATCAATCAATGAGCCGGGTAAAACACCAAGAATAACAATTAACAATGTTGATAGAACTACGGCAAACATACCGGTTTTGCTGATTGAAATTTCCGGCACTTCATCTGACTCTCTGAAATACATAACAACAACAATTCTCAGATAAAAATATACACTAATAACACTTGAAATCACTCCAATAATTGCTAACCAGGTAAACCCGCTTTTTACCGCAGCAATAAAGATGTAGTACTTTGCAAAGAAACCAGCAAGCGGAGGAATTCCTGCAAGTGAAAAGAGTGCAATAGATAGCAATGCAGCAAGAAATGGTTTACGTGAACCCAAGCCTGTATAAGAATTTATTTCAAGATTGGTCTCATTTTCACCTTCAACAATTGCAATAACTCCAAATGCTGCAAGATTCATAAAAGTATATACAGCAAGATAGAAAATCACTCCTGCAACGCCCTCTGAAGATCCGGAAGTTAATCCAATCAGAATATAACCCGCATGCGAAATAGAAGAATAAGCAAGCATTCTTTTTACGTTGTCCTGTGATAGTGCAACTATACTTCCGAATAACATTGAGAATACCGAAACGACAGCAAGATACGGAGCGAATATTTCATTCGGGGTTCCGGAAAATAGAGCAGTAAGAGTAACAATTATAGCCGCAAATGCTGCAGCTTTTCCTCCGGTTGAGAATAATCCTGCAACAGTTGATGGTGAACCCTGGTAAACATCAGGAACCCAAACGTGAAACGGGAATGCGGCAATCTTAAATGAAAAACCAACCAGGAATAAAAGAATTCCAACAAGGAATAATATGTTTCCTGAAAGTGCAGAAAAATTTGAAGTTATGTTTTCAATAGAAGTTGAATGAGCACCGCCGTAGATGAGTGCAATTCCATAAACTAAAAATCCTGTGGCAAAAGCCCCAAGTAAAAAATATTTTAATGAAGCTTCATTGCCAGTCTGACGTTTTCTGTTTACACCTGCAAGAACATAAAACGGAATTGACATCAGTTCGAGTCCAAGAAAGATCATAAACAAATCACGGGCACCAGCCATAATCATCATTCCAAGTACAGAGGATTGAATCAAAATATAATATTCACCGTAATTTGCGCCATACTTTTTTATATAATCTGCCGAAAGTATGCAAACGATGGCAGCTCCGGCTGTGAATACGAAATAAAAAATATTAACTATTCCACCTGTTGCAAGCATGTCCTGAAAAATCACACTTTTGTTTTCAACCATTAATAATGAAATAAACGAAATAGCAAAGAATAAAAGTGCAGAAAACCAAGGTAGGATGGATTCACTTTTTTTATAGTACATTTCAATAAAAACTGAAAGTAAAATGCCTGCCCCGATCAAAACAAGAGGCATCATATTTAAAAATTCCTGGAAGTTATTCAGCATAATTATTCAATAAATAAAATATCATCGTCTGTTTCTTCAATTGTCACTTCATGTTTTTCTTTAAGGTAGATGACAATTTTTTTGTGATATTTAAAGTCAAAAATATTTTTCCCTTTCTCGACAACAACCATTTTTATAGCTTCATATTTTGAAACAGCATCTTTAAGATGTTTGTATTCCTTAAAATAAATATCTACATATTCACCAATCTGTTTTATATAAATATGTTTTGAGTCTGGTGAAAAATCCATTATGATTTCATCATCTACAATTATTTTAAGGAATATTCCCTGGAAAGGAAGAATCAACCTGTTGTTATAATACAATCCCTTCATTTTGTTTTTCAACACTTCTGTTAAGCCTGGCATTTTACATCTCCTCTAATTAAAGAACATTAGAAAAATTATAAAGAATAATGGAATCAAAATCGGAATTGAATATTTTACCATATAAGTTAAAAAGCTTGGCATTTCAATTCCTGCTCTCTCACAAATCGATTTAACCATAAAGTTCGGACCGTTGCCAATGTAAGTCATTGCACCAAAGAAAACAGCAGAGACTGAGATTGCACGTAAATAAACATCATCATGTAACACAAATTCCTGAACGTGAGTTTTCAAATCAACATTAAGTGCATATTTACCCATAGCTGCACTAAGGAAGTTCAGATAAGTTGGTGTATTATCAAGGAATGAAGAAAGCACACCGGTCGCCCAATAAAAGGTTCCCTGATTTAATAAATCATGATTTACCTGAGCTTCTTTTGCAATTAATTGCAATGCAGGAACCATAGTTAAAAATATTCCTATAAAGAGATATGCAACTTCTTTTATCGGTTCGAAATCAAACTCATTTGCCTTTAGTGCATCCTGATTAGCTGTTTTAAATGATAAAAACACAACAGCAAACATTATTATCTCCCTGATTCCGAACGGTAATGGAGCAAGACTCGGAACCCAGGAAAAAATTCCTGGATCAATAAATACTGATATAATTATTATTAAAAGATAAACAAGATTTTTTGCACCTTTAAATTCAATTTTCCCAGTAAAATCAGATTGAATTGAATTTTCACTTCCCCGTGTGTTCACAGAATCAAAAAGGAAAAATACACCCAGAATAAGAATTATCATAGGGATCCAGATATACCACACATTTTGAATAACCCAGAAAAACGGAACACCTCTGAGAAATCCAACAAATAACGGCGGGTCACCGATTGGAGTTAAACCACCACCAATGTTGCTCACTATAAAAATAAAAAAGATTACATGATATGGTCTTATCCTGTCTTTGTTCATTTTTATAAATGGTCTTATCAAAAGCATTGAAGCGCCGGTTGTACCTATTATGTTTGCAATGACCGCACCGAATAATAAAAACAATACATTAATAAAAGGTGTTGCTTTTTTATCAACCTTTATAAAAATTCCGCCTGATGCAACAAACAATGAACTTAGCAGTGCAATAAAAGAAATATATTCAGTAAGCGAATGAAGGATACTGTAGTAGTCGTTTAAGAATATCAGGTAATAAATTGTAGTTATGATTCCTAGAACAATTGCAATTGCCGGATAATTTTTTTCCCAGAAATGTTTATAGAACAACGGACCGGTAGCAATGGCAACAAGTAAAACAATAAAAGGTATCACCATAAAAGGTGATGGAAGTGGTGAATGAGTCGCGTGTTCTGTTGCTATAGCAAGCGAATCAGATGAAACATTTGCTGAGAATGCAACTCCTGAAAAAACCAGGAAGAAAAAGATGAACAACAATTTATTTTTTAAGATTGATTTCATTTAATTGTCGGCAAATCAGGATGAAAAACTTTATCAATTATTTGCGTAGTTGTTTTTTCTGAAACCTTTAAAAAGGTGTTTGGCTGAACTCCAATCCAGACTATAAAAATAAAAATCGGAATAAGAACAAAAATTTCTCTTTTATTTAAGTCAGTAAGTTGATTTAATTTTTCATTTGTAACCGGACCAAAAACAACACGTTTGTACATCCACAATAAATAAACTGCTGCAAAGATGACTCCGGTTGCTGCAAAAACTGTGTACCACCAGCTATTTAAAACAGTTGATTT
Organism: uncultured Ignavibacteriales bacterium; assembly: GCA_963715745.1. GTDB lineage: Bacteria > Bacteroidota > Ignavibacteria > Ignavibacteriales > Ignavibacteriaceae > CAWGJF01. Next base: position 1,983,801 of record OY970271.1, on the reverse strand, counting down.
AAATGAACCAAGTAAAATCAGGAACTCGCCAACAAATCCATTTAATCCCGGCAATCCAATAGATGATAGTGAAGTAAACATTAGTGCAAATGCAAAAACAGGAACCAGTTTTGCAATTCCACCATAATAAGAAATTTCACGAGTGTGAGTTCGTTCGTAAATCATTCCAACCAAAAGGAATAAAGCTCCTGTTGATAAACCATGGTTAATCATTTGAATAATTGCGCCCTGCATTGCCTGTTCATTCATTGCAAAAATTCCAAGTACAACAAAACCGAGATGTGAAACAGAAGAATAAGCAACCAGTTTTTTTATATCAGTCTGAACCATTGCTACAAGTGCACCATAAATAATTCCAATAACAGCAAGAACAGACATCAATGAAGCAAAGTGCAGCGATGCTATTGGAAAAAGCGGAAGATTAAATCTTAACAATCCATAAGTTCCCATTTTTAGTAATACACCGGCAAGGATAACACTACCTGCGGTTGGTGCTTCAACGTGTGCATCAGGTAACCATGTGTGCAGAGGAAATAACGGAACTTTAATTGAAAAACTTAAAGCAAAGGCCAGGAACATCCAGTTTTGCAGATCAGATTGAATACCGGGAGCCACTTTATAAAGTTCAGTTAAATCTGTAGTAAACTTTCCCAAAATCCCAGAGGCATAAACAGCAAGCCAGATAATTGCAACAAGCATCAACAAACTGCCAGCCATCGTATACAAAAAGAATTTTATTGATGCATAAATTCTTCTTTCACCACCCCAGATTCCAATAATGAAATACATCGGGATAAGCATTGCTTCCCAGAAAACATAAAAGAGGAAAAGATCGAGTGAAATAAAAACTCCAAGCATTCCCGCTTCTAAAAGGAGCATAAAGAATGTAAACTCTTTTAGCTTTTTATTAATGCTTGACCAGGTTGAAATTAAAGTAAGTGGAGTCAGAAAAGTTGTCAATAAAACCAGAAGCATTGAAAGACCATCAATGCCAACAAAGTAGCTGATGTTCAGATTTTCAACCCATTTAAATTTATGAATGAATTGAAATCCACCGCTGGAATTATCAAACTGGAAATAGATCATCAATGAAAAAATAAAAGCCACAACTGAAATTGCTAAGCCGATATACTTGATCAGCTTTTCATTATTCTTTTTAAAGAATAAAATTAATATCGAACCAATTATTGGTGTAAAAAGTAAGTATGTTAATAAGTTGCTTTGTTCCATTGGTTAAATATGAATGATGATCCAAAATAGTGCGATAAGAATTCCAACCATCATAATCATTGCATAAGATTGTGCAACACCTGTCTGTAGTTTTCTTATAATTGATGAAAAATATCCAACAAAGTTTGCAAGATTATTTACTAATCCGTCAATTATTTTGTTATCAGTAATTTTCCATAAAATATTTTTTGAACCTGTAACAATCGGATTAACAACTGTTGTTTCATAAGCTTCGTCAACAAAATATTTATTCAGCAAAAGATTGTATGCTCCTTTAAATCGCTTCGAAAGTTTCTCAGGTATTTCAGTTTTCCTTAGATAAAATTGATAAGCAAAATAAATTCCGGCTGCAGCACCAACTATGGAAATCACCATCAATAAAATTTCTTCAAAGTGTGTGTGTGAACCAAACTGAATTAATTTATTGTGCGCAGGTTTAAAAACAGGTTCAAGGAAACTATGGAAAAGATTTCCATGCTCGCCTGAGAATAATTCAGGTATTCCAATAAATCCACCAATGGCAGAGAGGATTGCAAGAATAATTAATGGAATTGTCATCACTTTGGGAGATTCGTGCGGATGAGTTTTGTGATGATCAAATCTTTCTTTTCCTGCAAATGTCAAAAAATGTAATCTGAACATATAAAATGCTGTGAAGACAGCAGTGATCACTCCTATCACCCAGAATAAAATTCCAATGTTTGCATAAGAATACCAGAGAATTTCATCTTTACTAAAGAAACCTGATAAAGGTGGAATTCCTGATATGGCAGTTGCAGCAACTAAAAAAGTTCCGTAAGTGACAGGCATATATTTTTTTAATCCGCCGTACTTCCTGATGTCCTGAACTTCGTGCATTGAGTGAATCACGCTACCTGCACCAAGAAAGAGAAGGGCTTTGAAAAATGCGTGAGTCATTACGTGGAAAATTCCTGCAGAGAAAGCACCAGCACCCATTGCAAGAAACATATAACCAAGCTGGCTGATTGTCGAATAGGCAAGAACTTTTTTAATATCGTTCTGAACTAATCCGATTGTTGCAGCAAAGAATGCTGTTAAAACTCCAATTACAGCAACAACTGTCATTATTGCAGGAGCGGACGCATAAATGATTGAACATCTTGCAACCATATAAACTCCGGCAGTTACCATTGTTGCTGCATGGATTAGTGCAGAAACGGGAGTCGGACCTGCCATTGCATCAGGAAGCCAGACAAACAAAGGTATTTGTGCCGATTTTCCTGTTGCCCCAATAAATAAAAAGAGTGCGATCAATCCGAAAATATGAGTTGGTACACTTAAAGATACGGCTCTTGAAAAAACATCTGAGAAAACCAGAGTTCCGAATGTTGAATAGATTAAAAACATTCCAAGCAAAAATCCGAAATCACCAATCCTATTTACAACAAAAGCTTTTAAACCTGCTGACGAAGTTGTACTTTTTTCAAAATCTTTATCATACCAGAAACCGATTAGTAAATAAGAACAGAGCCCAACTCCTTCCCAACCTAAAAACATTAACACAAAATTATCAGCAAGAATTAGATTCATCATTGCGAAAATGAAGAGATTCAGATATGCAAAAAATCTCCAGAAAGATTTATCGCCATGCATGTAACCAATTGAGTAAACATGAATTACAAATCCAACTCCGGTTACAATCATTGCCATTATTACTGAAAGCTGATCTAGCTGATATGAAATTCCTATATTTAATCCACTGACAGTTATCCAGCTAAATAGCGGAATAATATTCAATCTTTCTTCAGCGGGAAGTGAAAGCATTTCAAAGAATGCAAAGAGTGCAATCAGGAATGAAAGTCCGATTACTCCGCTTCCGATAGTTCCGATAACTTTTTCATTCTTGATCTTTGAACCGAAGAGTCCATTAATAATGAATCCGGCTAAAGGAAGAAGAACTGTCAGGTAAATTAGATTTATCATAAACTTTTATTGATCTGATTCTACCATTTCAGAATATTAATTTCATCAATATTAACAGTTAATTTATTTCTGAATATCGCAATGATGATTGCCAATCCAACTGCGGCTTCGGCTGCTGCAACAGCCATAACAAAAAATACAAATAACTGTCCAACCGTATCCCCTAAATAAGATGAAAATGTAACAAGCGTCAGGTTTGCTGAATTCAACATTAATTCAACACACATAAAAACAATAATTGCATTTCGTCTGATGAGTACACCTGTTACTCCAACAGCAAACATAAACGCACTTAAAACCAAAAAATATTCTATAGGTATTTGCATACTATTCAAATTTCTTTTTTGCTAAAACCAAAGCTCCGATTGTTGCAGCAAGTAATAGATATCCCGCTACTTCAAATGGCAAAACATATTTTGTATATAATAATCTTCCAATACTCTCAACTGTTCCTGCATTTACACTACTAGCTACTTCACCCGTAAGTTCTGATGAGGGTTTGGAAATAAAAATCATAAATCCGATTTGAACAAAAACCAAAACAGCAATAACAATTGCAAAAATTTTCAGAACAGGTTTAAATGATAAAAGGCTTTGCTCGTTCTCGGGTCTGATCAACATTATCACGAAGAGGAAGAAAACCATAATTGCACCCGCATAAACAATTATCTGTGCAATTGCAATGAATTGTGCATTAAGCAGAAGATATAATCCTGCAAGAGAAGCAAAATTAACGACGAGGAACAGTGCCGAGATTATGGGGTTTCGCCGAGTTATCATTATTATGGATGTAACCGCACTGATGCTGGCAAATAAAATGAATAATATCAACTCTAAACTCATCTCTAGCTCAATGGAATATGGTTGATGTTCGATGGAAGATGTATTTTAATTTCAAAATCATTTTTTCTTATCTGAATTTTGCTGGGCAGTTAATTTTATAGATGTAAAAATCTTAATTAGTTCAGAACTTTCCTTTAAAATATTTTTAAAATTCTCATGTTTATATGCATCACTAAGTATTTAATCTAATATTCTCAACCAAAAATTACTTTCTCGTGATTCTTTAAGAACTATCCCAATTTTATGAATAAAATCATTACCAGATTCTGCAGCTTGAGCTTCTTCGTAATTTTATCCAACAGATGTTGAAGATTTAGCAAGCTGAAATGTAATTACAGCATTTACTTTGCTTTTCGGAAGAGTTTCAAGAAACAGTAAACAATTAACTCCAAAATTAAAAGTTCTTTTTAATAATTCTTCTGTTTTAGGATTCAAGATTTTCCCTCTTCCATCATACATCTTCCTTCATCCATCTTCCTTCATCCATCTTCCATCCTACGGTGTATTGCGATAAATCATTCTTGGGAATGGAATAGCTTCACGCAAATGATCAATACCGCAAATCCAGGTAACTGTCCTCTCAAGACCGATTCCAAAACCAGCATGAGGAACAGTTCCATATCTTCTTAAATCAAGATACCATTCAAAAACTTCCTGCGGAAGATTATGCTCTTTAATTCTTTTAAGTAATTCGTTCAAGTCATCTTCCCTTTGGCTGCCGCCAACAATCTCTCCATAACCTTCGGGAGCAAGCATATCGACCGCTAAAGCCACTTTTGGGTTATCGGGATCACGCTTCATGTAAAATGCTTTTACCTGTGCAGGATAACGATGCACCATCACCGGACGATCAAATTGGCTTGAGATTATTGTCTCATCGGATCCGCCGAGATCACCGCCCCATTCAAAATTAATTCCGTTCTTTTTCAGAATTTCAACTGCTTCATCATAACTCAATCTTGGGAATGGCTTAACAACACTTTCAAGTTTTGAAATATCTCTTTCTAAAATTTCAAGATCTTCTTTCCGGTCTTTTAAAACCATTTTAACAATATATTCAACTAGTGATTCAGCCAAATCCATATCATCATTTAAATCAGCAAAAGCAACTTCCGGTTCGCACATCCAGAATTCTGTTAAGTGTCTTCTTGTTTTTGATTTTTCTGCCCTGAAGGTTGGACCAAAAGTATAAACTTTTCCATGTGCCATAGCTCCGGCTTCAGCGTACAACTGACCGGATTGGGTAAGATATGCATTACCCAAATCAAAATACGGAGTTTCAAAAAGTGTAGAAGTTCCTTCAACAGCATTTGGAGTAAGAATCGGTGGATCCATTAACAAAAATCCACGTTCATCAAAAAAATCTCTGATTGCTTTTATAATTCTATGCCTTATTCTTAATATGGAGACCTGTCTTTTCGATCTTAACCACAAATGGCGATGGTCAAGTAAAAATTCAATTCCATGTTCTTTTGGTGTGATAGGATAATCGATTGATTCACCTATGACTTTTAAATCTGTTCCATCAAGTTCAAAACCGCCCGGCGCCCGCGGTTCTTCCTTAACTTTCCCTTTAATTTCTACCGAAGATTCCTGTCCAAGTTTGTCAGCCATGTCAAAAACTTCTTCAGAAACATTCCCTTTAAAATAGACACATTGCAGGTAACCGGTTCCGTCTCTAAGTATTAAAAACTTAACTTTGCCGCTTGACCTTTTGTTAAATACCCAGCCTTTGAGCTTGACCTCTTTTCCGACAAAATTCTTTAGATCGCTTATATACACAAAATCCATAATTCGGTATTTTTTTCAACAATTTAATTGGCAAATATAGGTAGTGATAGAGTAAATTAAAAATTGTAACCTGATGATAGAATATATTCTGTAAAAGGAATTTTCGTTAAATAATATTATTTAATTGTCTTAAGAAGCTATCTTTTATTAAACTGAAAAAAGTTTTTTAATGAATTGAAAACAATCGTTAAAGTAAAATGAAATTACAATAAATATATTTCGGGATTTAGGTTGGAGAAAAAATTAGAAGTGAATGAATCAGATAATATTAATTTTCACTATTAATATCATTTTCATTAATAAGGTTAAATCTTATTAAATGTTCGGCAAATGTTTTTAAATCAAATAATATGTATTTATCATGAACAAGTTCTTCAACTCCTTCTTCAAATTCACCTTTTGATATAATAAATATTTTACTGTTTGTAGAATCAGCTGCATCAAACATAATATCTTTTACTGCTTTTTTGGGTACAACCTCATCCATAAATACTCTGGCATACAAATAAAACTGACGGTTGTTACGCTTACTTTCACCAACAAGGTTAAATGAACTTGTTCCCGGTTCGTCAATTACATCAACATTTGTATATCCGAGCATAAAGAAGAATTTTGAAAGTACTGTCCTGAAATAATTAAGAGTACAATTTTTCAATATATTTATTGCAGTATCAAGACTTAGTAATTGAGCCTGTTCATCACTGACCGGCATTTTGAATATTTGCAGCCATTCATCTACACTAACCATATCATCATAAACTTTTACCGGCATAACTTCAAATATATTTTTCTCATAAAGATTTCTTTTCGTTAAAAGAGTCTTTATATCCTGGTCAAGAGTGTTGTATATCTGATAGGAATAAATATTTATACTTTCTGCTTTAACACTGCGATGGCTAAAATCAAATAAATCTTCTGTTTCCCACATATTAAGTGGATTCCACCATTGATCAAACTTTATAATGTAAGGAACATAAAAATCACCGAATTTTAATTTTGACATTTTTGCATCAGTCAGGAATGCTGTGATCTCAGGTTTTTGTTTAAACATATCAATTGCTTTTCCCATTTCTTCAACTGAATATCCATTCGGTGCAATAACAAATTTTACTCCTTCTGCCTGCAAAGCTTTTTCAATTTTTCTGATTCCCATTCTATCATATTGAGAAAAAATAATTACTTTCTTTTTGTTAGCAGCAATTATAGAAATTTCATCCAGTAGTAGTTTAATTTTTGGACTTTCAGAATTTACTTTTGAAAAATTGCAGACCTGTTTTACTTTGTGAAGTAGAGTAAAAATGTTCGCCTGGAATCTGTACGGATTTCCAGTTTCAAGAATTTTTCTTAAATCTTTTTGACAATCAACAAGTGTTTCCTTGTATTCCAATTCCTGATCTTCATCCAGATGAAGCCAATCCTCATGCCAGATAAAATCGGGTGCGTTGGCTGAAACATCTTTCTTAAACCTTATTTTAATATTCTCAATCTTACAAGAATTGTTCAATTTTTCATTTAGTGTTCTTTGGAAATCTTTTGATATAATACTTGTCAACGACCACAATATTCCTGGTTTTAGTGTATTTAGCAGCTTATCTGCTTTTTCACCTTTATCAAATAATAATTGAGCCTCATCCAGAATAACACAATCAAAACTATTAAGTTTTTTATCATCAAGAATTTTTAGGTGATGATCATTTATTAGTGTTGAATGCGACACAAGATACACAAGAGATGATTTATTCCATAAATCAGTTCTTTCATCATCATTTCCATCAACTATAGTACATGAAAGCTCAGGAGCAAGCTTAGTTATCTTACCAACCCATCCAATTGGAGTTTTTAGTTTTTCACTTAATATTGGATCTCCTAATCTTCCGGGCGAACAGGCAATTAAAACTGATTTCACTGCTCTGTTACCAAATAAAAATTTTAAAGCAGAAACAGCTTGTTTTTCTTTATCCAATCCAAATTCATCCATTAACAGAGCATAATCATTTTCAGCAAGAAATTTTGCACCTTCTTCTTCATATTTCAGAAGTGGTACGTGAAGTTCTTTACGTTTACCCCATTCAGCTTTCTGAACTTTTTTAAGAAGAAGTTTAACAAGCTCCTTGACTTTCTGAGGGCTTTTTAATGTATCTGAAATTTCAACGGGTGCTTCAGCTAACTCATTATCATTAACATCATAATATTTGTATGGTTGAATCGCTTTAAACTGAACTTCGTGGGTTATTACTTTAGCCTGATGAATATGAACAATTCTTTTACTTTTTACTGCTGGTGATTTAAAATCAGCAAACTTCAACTGGGAAACTCTAGACTTGTAATTTCCCATATCGGGAACTTTAACTTTAAATATTTTATTCGGCTTGGGAAGTTGTGGAATATTCCACGTTTGAGATTTTGGTTTCTTAAAGATTTCTAAATCATATTTTATAGTCCCGCCATTTGATGAATCGCTATTAACTTCGAAACCAGCAATGTTAATACTTTCATCAGTACTTACAAGGTCTTGTAAATTAAGCAGGTCAATTTTCCTTACTTCAGGAACCATCTCACTTAAATAGTCAAACATTTCGGGGGGATCAATTAGAAGTGCGTAAGAAGTTAATTTCAATTCAGGAAGTTTAGCTTCTATTTCTTTAACTTCAGCAGGATGAGCAACGAATTTAAATTTCTTTGGCTTGGATTTTAAACTCTTTGACTCTATTGCAGATAACTTAATCCCGCGTTGCTCGGCAGCATTCATCTTAAAAAATACTGCGTTGCTTTTTACCTTCTTAAAGAAATATTCTTTTAACTCAGGATAGATATCTGGTTCCTGAAAAACCGCAGCAGCTAATTTTTCCGATTCCGGAATATCCAGATGCAGATTAATTTTCTTTGTATTTTTCAGATGAGATGATATCTTACCAATCTCAACAACATCATGCAGCGGAGTCCGAAGCCAGCTGTTGAAGCTAAAATCTTCAACATATTCTAGCCCGGAAATGGAAGTAGCTAATTTCTTCCTAACCGATCTGAACATCAGAATTATTCAACTGATTTTTGCTGATGAACCTGCTCGCAGGCTAATTTTAATCTTTCAAAAGGTTCAAGAAGATTTCTATGTTCAGCAAGTTTATTAATTTCTTCCTTTATCGAAGTCAATTCAGCATCAAACTTTTTAGAAGTTTCAATCATAGTCTTGCCACTTCCATTAAGTGAAAATGCCAGCGCTTCGGATTTATGGCTTGCTCTTGATTTACCTTCATCCTCAGAATAAATCCGAACAACCCTGGTTCCCTGCTTGTTGTTTGCACCTAAAAAGAATGGATCCCTAACAACGATCAGATCAACCTGTTCGTTAATTGCATTTAGCAATGGAAGTGAAATCAACTCAACCAAAATATGCTCAAGCAGGACATCACCGTACAAGGTTTTCTGAAAACTAGTCGGCTTTATTGGTGCTGTAACTCTGAATTCCAATGGCTTTGTATCGGAATCTGTTACCAGGATAGCACCCATAATACCGGCATTTTCTTCCAGTGTGTAAGTCTCCAGAAATGCAATTTTTGCAATTTCCATATTATTTTCTCCATTTTACTTGAAATAAACCACCAATATTCTAATCTAATTCATATTCAATGCCATTCTTAAAATGATAGTCTCATTTTGAAAGAATGTGATTTATAAAAATTTTGAATTGAATTTATTATTGTCTGATATTTCGACTAAAGTGATAGGTTAAATTAAAGAAGTTGGTATGGATTGAAGAGATTTTATAAATAAAAATTTTAACGAAACTGAAAATCTTACAAGTTTTTTCTACATCATTAAGTTAATTTTTCTTCAATGCAATTTTTTATAAAAGTGTAATTTTTACCGAAATATCAACAAAAATCTAATTATACTATAACCGAACTTATAACTTGTTCCCTTACAATTTGATTTGTTTTTGCAGGTAACATTATCAGCACTTCCGTACCTTTATTTTCTTCAGATAAGATTTTTAATAAACCATTACACTCTGAAATAAAATCCTGAACTAAAAGAAGCCCTAATCCTGTTCCCATTTCTTTGGAGGTTCCAAGTGTTGTGAACATTTCACGCTTGGTAATTCTTTTTTTGTTTTCTTTAGTAATTCCGATTCCTTCATCTTTAACAGAAATAAGAACACTTTCATCATCTTCTTCAGAAATCTTTGATGCTGAGATATGAATTGTACCGCTTACTCTTGAATATTTAACAGCATTAGAAATAACATTACTCAAAATAACATTTATCATATTCTCATCTGCATAAATTGCTAATCCATCAGGAATATCTTTTTTAAACAGTATGTCTTTCCTTTTAATTCTATCATCAAAATGTTCAACTGCATTTTTAACAATATCATTTACATTTATAAAACAAGGAGTGAATTCAAATTTGCCTAGCTGGTATCTTGAATATTCAAGTAGATTGTTTGTCATTGAGTATAATGTTTTTGCAGAATCATTTATTACCTTCAGATATTCTTTTACATCTCTCTGGGTTAGTGATTCCAAATCTGAAATTAATACTTCAGAGAAGCCGAGCAATGAATTAAAAGGACTTCTTAAATCATGCGAAATCATAGAAAATAACTGATCTTTTAGTTCATTCATTCCCTTTAGCTCATTAATGAACTCTTCTTTTTCTTCACCTACTATCTTTCTTTCAATAGCTCTGGAAATCGGGTAAGAAATAACATCAAGAATATCCTTTTCCTTTTCTCCGTATGTTGTTGCCTCATTATAATCCTGAAGAACCATTACACCTATTGCTTTATTATTTATTTTTAATGGAACACCAAGCCATATTTCAGATTGTGGTCCAATAAGATCGACTTCGCCTTTGGCTGTTAATTCGTTATCAAGTTGTTTGTCAACAAGAGCAGATTTCCCGGTTCTTATCACGTATTCGGTGAGACCTTTTCCGAAAACCTGTGCAGAAGAATCAGTATCTTCTTCATCAACAAAATATGGAAAGGTTAGCATGTTGGAATCTTTTTTATAGTAAGCTATATAAAAGTTATCAGCTTTCATTAGTTTTTTAATCTGGGAGTGAATAAAGCTGAACAAATCTTCCAGGTTTTTTTCAGAATCAGCTTCTTCAAGAATTTCAGAAATTATCTTATTAATTTTTTCATCATTTATCTGTTTTGATATATCCCTGATAATTCCAAGTCTCTTCTTCTTTTTATCTTTTGGATTTGTAAGAATTAAAAAACTATCCTCAACTAATTTTTCCTCACCGCTTTTTGTTTTAATTGAATACTTTACAATTTCTTCTTTTAATTTTCCATCATTTTCATTGCTCAAATCTTTTTTGATTGCTTCTGGCGCTGCAACAATTAAATCAGAAAAATTCATTTTATTTAATTCCACAAGATTGTAACCTGTGAGGCTCTCAACAGAATTACTCAAAAACGAAAATTTGTTTGTTGAATAATCAAAATTGTAAAAAACAGATGTTTGTAAATTTGTAGAATTTTCCAAAGGGATGTTATTTTCTTTTTTACCGGTTAATTTTGACTCTTCCAAAATCCACTCCTATCAGTTAGAAAAGGTAACAAATAAACTCAATTTTTATGCCGTCAAGCTTATAATATATCTTAAAGTATAGCAAATGTCATTGTACTAAAAAATGCTTCTTGACAAATAAACAAAAGTTATCTATTTTTATGTAGATTAAATCTGAATAATAATAATTTCTGTTGAAGGAATATCAAAAATGCGAAGTGCTTCTGAAATTGGGTTTGGTGAAAGAGCAATAATCAGTGATATTGATTCAACCCATCCTTCTCACCAGAGAATTCTGGAAATGGGTTTTACACCGGGTCAGGAAATAGAATTAGTAAACGTTTCATTCTTCAAAGATCCTGTTGCATTTTCTGTAAGAGGATGTTTAGTTGCACTTAGAAAGAACGACGCCGATTGTATTAAAATCAAATGACCGCACTCCTAACCACGGAAGTTCCGGTTATAACTTTAGTTGGAGCTCCGAATTCAGGTAAAACAACTCTTTTCAATTTACTCAGTGGTAAAAACTATAAAACTGTAAACTATCCCGGTTCGACTGTTGAATACAATATTACAAAATTCCAATCAAAATATGGAATTGACAGTGACCTTTTAGATTCACCGGGTTTGATAAGCCTCTTCCCTTTTTCTCCTGATGAAAAAGTAACCGTAGATTCACTTTATAATCATCCTCATTTTGGCTCTCCTGATTTAATTATTAATACAGTCGATTCAAGTCAGCTTTCACGTCATTTGCTGTTAACAAAACAATTGCTCGAATCAGGGTTTAAAGTGATTGTTGTTCTGACTATGAAAGACATTCTCGATAGAAAAAATCTGTCAATTAATGAAGAAGTATTAAAGGAAAAAATTGGCTGCGATGTAGTAACTCTGAATGGAAGAACCGGAGATGGAATAAATAAATTAATCGATCTTGTTCAGAAAAACATAAAAGAATTAAAGAACACTCCATATCTTTCTGAACCTCGCAGATTATCAGCTAAATTAAATAAAGAAAACCTTGTTAATTCATTTAAAGAAATTGAAGAAATAGTTAACCGGGTTTCCGGAAATAATAAAAATCAATCTGCTGATTTAGATGCTGCAAATCAGGCACTCAAGATTTTAAATCAACCTTTAAAGAAAAGTGAAAACTCTGCACCAGATAAAATCACAATGAAGATCGACAGGTTACTTTTACACAAAGTTTGGGGTCTTGTATTTTTTGTTTTGATCATGGCTATAACTTTTACAGCAATCTTCTGGCTGGCAGATCCTCTTATGGGATTGGTTGATGAATTATTTAGCTTGTTAAACGGAGTTGCAGCTTCAGGGTTGGGCAACAATTGGTTTTCAAGCTTAATTAGTGACGGATTAATTAGCGGTGCCGGCTCTGTTCTGGTTTTTGTTCCGCAAATTATAATTCTGTTTGTTATCCTTGGTCTGCTTGAAGATACCGGCTACCTTGCAAGGGGTGCAATGTTAATTGACCGTCCATTATCTAAAATCGGATTAAACGGGAGATCGTTTGTACCAATGCTTTCAGGTTATGCTTGTGCTATTCCGGCAATGATGGCTGCAAGAACAATTCCGAATAGAAAAGAAAGGATGCTCACTCTTTTTATTATACCTTTAACAAGCTGCAGCGCCAGACTTCCTGTTTATGCATTGTTAATTGCATATCTAACTCCTGGTGATAAACCCTGGATTGGCGGCTTAATTCTGGCAGCAATTTACATTTCAAGTATTGTCAGTTCAGTAATTGCAGCAGCAATAGCAAACAAATTCAGAAGATTAATTTTCAAAGCGGATGAATCTTCATCATTTATTTTAGAACTACCGACATATAAACTTCCAAAGTTGAGTTCTGTATTAAGTCATACTTACAATAGTACGAAGCAATATCTTTTAAAAGCCGGACCTGTAATTCTGACCTTTGCAATTATTTTATGGTTTCTTACATACTTCCCTAATTTTCAACCACAAATCGATACAACAAATTTAAATGAAGAACAGGCACAGCAACAGATTGATGAAGCCAGGTTTGAAAATTCCTACGCTGCGCAAATGGGTAAATTTATTCAACCGGTTATGAAACCAATTGGAATGGATTGGAGGATAGGTGTTTCACTTATTTCTGCATTTGCAGCCAGAGAAGTTTTTGTATCATCACTTGCTTTGATTTTTAAAGTTACTGACGATAGAGGTGACATTGGTCAATCACTTATCAATTCTATGAAAAAAGCGGAGATTGGGGGCACAGGTAAAAAATTATTTACGCCTTCAACAATTTTAGGATTAATTGTTTTCTTTATGTTTGCACTCCAATGTATTTCAACACTTGCAGTTGGCAGAAAAGAAATGGGAAGCTGGAAAATTCCACTTTTTCAGCTTTTAGCATTTACTTCAATTGCATACCTGTTCACATTTATAACTGTAAATGGTTTAAGATTGTTCGGTGTGCCGTAATTTTAATAACTAAATGTGATTATAACTCTATTGATATTCTATCAATTCAATGATATTTTTGAATCTGATTACAACAAACCTTTAATAAATTGAAACACAAACAAGCAGGGGAAACTTTTAAAAATTTCCTTAAAAGCGAAAAAAACCGAATTACTCCTGAACGATTTGAAGTTATGGATGCTGCATTGGATTATGACGGACATTTTGGTGCTGATGATCTTTATATTTTAATGAAGAATGCTAATTCAACTATTTCCAGGGCAACTGTTTACAAAACTCTTGAGTTATTGGTTCAGTGTGATCTGGTTATTAAACGGCATTTTGGCGAAAACATGACCCGTTATGAAAGCAGCTTCAAGAGACAAAGTCACGATCATTTAATTTGTATGGATTGCGGTAGAATAGTTGAGTTCTCTGATCCTCAGTTGCGTTCGCTGCCGGAAAATATTAGTGAAGAACTTGGTTTTAACTTTGAAAGCTGTTCTTTCAACATATTTGCACGGTGTAAAGATCCTAAAAATTGCAAGTACTTTAAGAATAATTGATTCTCTTTTTTATTAGTTCTCTAAAACTTAATTATGAAAAAAATAAAATACCCTCTTACCTGGACGAAAGATAATTTTTCAATTAAAATTTTCTGTTCAATTCCTAATATTGCTACAGGAATATTGCTCAGAGCCGGGAATTCTTTTTCTGTAATTGATCCGGGTGATGGAATTTTAAGAGATTTAAATAAGGAAATCGGGACAAAGGATATACTAAAAATTAAAGATGTATTTGTTACCCATGGACATCACGATCATGTGGGTGGTGTTTGGTCTTTGCTGACATATTTAAGAGTTATGAAGAAAAAGACTCCGCTTAATATTTATTTCCCTGATGGTTGTGTTGAGATCGAAAGCATTCACAATGCCTTTGAAAGAGTTTATGCGGGTACAATCTCTTATAAAATTAATATGAAAAAAATTTCAAAGTCTAAATCCATGAAAGCTGAATCTGTTACCGTAAAACCTTTCCCTGTTATTCATAAAGAATATTTAATTGATGGTAAAGGAACCAGACAAGTACCAGCTCTTGGATATAATTTTACTTTTGATAAAAAGACAATTTGTTATGGCGGGGATACAGCTTATTGCGAGGAAATTGTAATTCATGCAAAAAATGCTGACCTTGCTATTCTAGAAGCCGGACACGATGATGATACACCTGATGAAATGCATATGACAAAATCAGAAGCTGAGTCAATTGGAAAAAGTGCAAAAGATTATTTCCTTGTTCACGTCCCTGAGTAAAAAGGAATAGGGAATAAGGAAATATGGGATATAAAATATTTTATTAAGAATAGTTGATTTCAAAAATTACAATAGGAATTTAAAAATGAAATTTCTTCCTTATACCTTTATTCCTCTAATCCTCTATACCCTCGCTTCTGCCCAGCAAACAGATTATAAATTTGAAGGTGAAGATCATCTGAAAAATATTCAGATGCTTACCAACTCAGGAGAAAATGCGGAAGCATATTTATCTTTTGATCAAACCAAATTAATATATCAGTCAACTGATGACTCTTTGGAATGTGATCAGATTTTTATTATGAACCTTGATGGAAGCAATAAACACATGGTTTCTACCGGATTTGGCAAAACAACCTGTTCTTATTTTCTTCCCGGAGATTCAACAATAATTTATGCTTCAACTCATTTGGCAGATAAAGATTGTCCACCACCTCCCGACAGATCAAAAGGTTATGTTTGGAAGTTGTATGAATCGTTCGATATCTTTTCAGCAAATGCAGATGGTAGCAACTTAAAGCAGCTTACATTTACAGATGGCTATGATGCAGAAGCAACACTTTCACCAAAAGGAGATAAAATAGTTTTCACCTCAATGAGAGATGGTGATCCTGAAATTTACACAATGAATCTCGATGGTTCCGATCAAAAAAGATTAACATTTCAAAAAGGTTATGATGGCGGTCCTTTCTTTTCACAGGATGGGACTAAAATAGTATTTAGAGCCAGCAGACCGGAAACACCTGAAGAGGAGAAAGATTATGAAGACCTTGTGCAAAATGGATACGTTAGACCAACCGTTTTAGAAATTTATACTATGAATGCTGACGGAAGTGATATTAAAAAAATTACTAATCTTGGGAAGGCCAGCTTTGCACCGTTTTTTTATCCTGATGCTAAGAGAATAATATTTTCTTCCAACGCAAAAAGTGATAGCCCGAGAAATTTTGATCTTTATATTATCAACACTGATGGAACAGGACTTGAAAAAGTAACCAACTTTGAAGCATTTGACGGCTTTCCTATGTTTACCCGTGATGGAAAAAAGCTTGTGTTCGCTTCAAACAGATTCAACAATAAACCCAATGAAACAAATATTTTTATTGCTGATTGGGTTGAATAATATTTTTGAAAAAAAGGGAGAATGAATGATGACGTATTTTAAAAATTTCTTTCTGCTTCTGATAATTTTTAGTTATAACATAATCGCTCAGAATGTTAACAGCGACGATATAACTTCTGCAGAAATTAAACAGCATATTGATTACTTAGCTTCTGATGCACTAAAAGGCAGGGATACAGGTTCAAAAGAGATTCACGAGGCTGCAGAATATATTGCAAATGAATTTAAGGAATACGGTCTAACACCACTTTTCAACAGCTCATATTTCCAGGAATTTCCTTTCATTGCAAAAATTGAATTGACAGATAACAACTCTATTTCATTCAAAATAAATAATGAAAGCATAGACCCGGAACTTAAAACAGAGTACATAACTGTTCCCTTTTCCGGAACAGTAGATGCTATGGGTGATTTGGTTTTTGCCGGGTTTGGAATTTCAGCACCTGATCTTGAATATGATGATTATTCAGGTTTAGATGTAAAAGATAAAATTGTAATTGTTTTTCGTGATCATCCTGATGTAAAAAATCCTCATTCAGAATTTGATGTATATTCTTCTTTAAGAAAAAAATCTGCCGTAGCCAGAGATAAAGGAGCAATAGGAATTATTTTTGTAAATGGATTTGATGAATTCAAAAAAGATGATGATCTTGTTGAATTCAGTTATGACTATGGCGGTGCAATTACAGATTTTGCGGTTGTTAATGTTAAGCGGGATGTAATCTCAAAAGTTTTTGAAAAGATCGGTAAAAATCTTGAAGAGGTTTATAAAAATATTATTGAAAACAAAAAACCTGAATCTTTTTCTTTAACAAATTCCAGTGCAGAAGTTTCAACTGGAATAAAAGAAGTTGAAAAGACAAGCTGGAATGTAGGTGGATATCTTCAGGGAAATGATCCTGAATTAAAAAATGATTTTATAGTTGTCGGTGCACATTTTGATCATCTCGGTATGGGAGGACCAAATTCACTTTACCGTGGAACTGAACCTCAAATTCATAATGGAGCAGATGATAATGCTTCAGGCACTACTGGCGTACTTGAACTTGCAGAAAAATTTGCTTCGATGAAAGATCAGTTAAAAAGAACTATGGTATTTGTCACATTTTCCGGTGAGGAACTCGGACTGCTTGGCAGTGCATATTTTGTTAATCACTCACCTGTTCCTAATGAAGATGTAGATGTAATGGTAAACATGGATATGATCGGAAGATTGAAAGACAGTTCGCTTATTGTTTATGGTACAGGTACTTCAAGTAACTTCCAGCAAATTTTAAGTGAAACTAATTCAGATAGCTTAAAACTAACTTTCAACGACGAAGGTTACGGACCAAGCGACCAATCGTCATTTTACGGTAAAAAGATTCCGGTGCTTTTCTTTTTCACAGGAACCCACGAAGATTATCATAAACCAACCGACGATGCTGATAAAATAAATTTTGCCGGCGAAGAAAAAGTCTTGAAATATGTTTACCGGGTAATTGAAGATATTGATAACAATAAAACCAAACCTGATTACTTATTGGTTGAGAAAAAAGACGAAGGTAAAATGCCGGGCAGAAAAGTTTATGTCGGCACAATACCCGATTTTGCCGGAGAAGCTGATGGATATAAAATTAGTGGTGTTTCGGATGGTAGCCCTGCACAAATCGCTGGTTTGCAGGGCGGAGACATTATAACGCAGTTTGGTGATAAAAAAATTTCCAACATCTATGATTTTACTTACGCACTTGCAGATTATCTTCCCGGAGATAAAGTTAAAGTCGTTGTAAAAAGAGGTGAAGAAGAAAAAACATTTGAGGTTGAATTGGGTTCGAGGTAAAAACTAATTCTGTTAAACTTTTCAGGCGAATCATTGATTCGCCTTTTTTATTTATATTTTGAGATATGAAGAAGCAAAGAAAATTCAGCAACATAGCAATGGTTGTATTATTGATTGCTGCAGTATTCTATCTTTATATCGAAGAACGACCAGTAAAAATATCTGCTGAAAATCTTGCCAAAGCATACAATGAAAACACAGATTCAGCCAATAAAAAATTTTTAACAAAAGAAATTGAAATATCGGGGATCATTTCATCCATTTATACATTTCAGGATACAATTAATATTTTAAAATTTAATACAAGCCCGGAAACAAATATCTATTGTTTATTTCATGACAAGCAGACTAACGCAAATAAGAAATATCAAATCAACAATAAAATTATGGTTGTCGGTGAGTGTGTTGGTTTAAAAGAGTTTTTTAACTTAGCTGGTGTTTTTATAAAAGTTAATTCAATAAAATCAGTTAGCAATTAAAGTAATGAAAATATTTCAGAAAGAATTTCAGCTTAAATCAAGAGGCAAAGGTTTTCACTTAATTACAGATGAAGTGATAAAAAATTTGCCTGAATTAAAAGAGATTAAAACCGGGATCCTTCATTTACTGATTCAGCATACTTCAGCATCGTTAACATTAAATGAAAATGCCGATCCTTACGTACGCACTGATATGGAAAGCTATTTTAACAGGAATGTAAAAGAAAATGAGCCTTATTTTATCCACACTTCTGAAGGTCCTGATGATATGCCGGCTCATATTAAATCAACTTTAATAGGTGCAAATCTTTCTATCCCAGTAACAAACTGCAGACTGAATCTCGGAACGTGGCAGGGAATTTATTTATGTGAGCACAGGCATGCTCCACATACGAGAAATATAGTTGCAACGTTATTAGGTGAGTAAAGGTTTAGCGTTTCAGAAGTGAATACAGGAATAAAGGTATATGGGCATAATGGAATAAGGAATTGCATAGAAAGTTTCAAATAACATATACCATATACCCCTATACCTTATAAATTTATGATATTAATTAATTCGGGATCTCTATAATTACAAACTGTATTTTATGAATCAGAATAAAAAACTATCAATCCTCTTCGTTTGTATGGGAAACATTTGCAGATCGCCTGCTGCGGAAGGAATATTGAAAAAGAAAATTTCGGAAAACGGACTTGCCGAACAAATCATTGTTGATTCAGCCGGCACAATCGGATATCATTCGGGCGAATCACCAGACGAACGAATGCAGGCTGCTGCAAAAAAGCGTGGATACATTCTTGAACACCTGGCAAGAAAATTTAATCCTAACTCAGACTTTGAAAAATTTGACTACATACTCACAATGGATGATGATAATTATTTTGAAATTACAAGGCTGGATGTTGATAAAAAATATAAAGATAAAATATTTCGAATAACTGATTTTCAGAATGATGAGGATGTCACACAAGTTCCTGACCCTTACTACGGCGGTAGTGCAGGTTTTGAGAATGTGCTTGATATTCTTGAAGAATCAATCGATGGTTTTATAAAAAAGATTTCAAACGATGTTAAATGAGAATATAAAAACCAGGATTGAGAATCAGTTACACAAAAAAATTAAAACTATCACCTCCCTTACCGGAGGCTGCATAAGCAATGCTTACAAAGTAACATTTGATGATAACTCATCTGCCTTCGTCAAATATAATCCGTCAATCGGAGACAAAATGTTCACTAATGAAGCCAACGGATTGATAGAATTAAACAAGGCTTCGGCAATTCGAATTCCCAAAGTATTTTATTTTGATTCTGAATTAATCATTACCGAATTGATTTCACCATCATCAAAGAAAAAAGATTTTTTTCAAGAATTCGGGAGAAGGTTTGCAGATTTACACAAGTTCACATCCGCGCAATACGGATTTTATGAAGATAATTTTATCGGTTCAAATCCGCAGATAAATATTCCGGTTGATGATGAGAAAAATAATTGGGTGAAATTTTATTTCAACAAAAGAATTCTCTACCAGTTCAAGCTCGCAGAAAAAAACGGCTATTCAGCTTCAGAATTAAAAAACGGAATTTCAAAACTTGAAAATAAGATTGAAGAAATTTTATCAGGAAGTGATAATTTGAAATCACTCCTTCACGGTGATTTGTGGGGCGGGAATTATATGGTTGATGAAAATGGTGAAGCCTGCTTAATTGATCCTGCAGTTTATTACGGCAACCGCGAAGCTGATCTGGCAATGACAAAATTGTTCGGCGGGTTTAGCTCAGAATTTTACCAGGCTTATAATGAAACTCTTCCTTTACCGGAAGGATATGACTATCGGGAAAATATTTATAAGCTTTATCACGTTTTAAATCATTTAAATTTATTTGGTGGCGGATATTTCTCGCAGGCTATGAGTTTAATAAAATACTATTTGTGAGAGGAGCTGAGAGTCAACTCCCCTCAAGAAATGCTTATTGTATATCCAGCATCTCAACATCAAAAACCAAAGTTGAGTTTGCAGGTATCTTTCCAAGATTTATTCTTCCGTAGGCAAGATCGGGTGGAATTATAAACTTAACTTTACTTCCTTTTTTCATAAGTCTTAATCCTTCATCCCAACCTTTAATTACCTGCTGCATTCCGAGAACAAATGAGAATGGCTCATCACGTTCAACAGAACTATCAAACAAAGTTCCGTTTTCCAGATATCCTGAATAGTGAACTGTAACCACCTGCCCGGAATCAGCATACTCCCCTTCACCTTCATTTACAACAGCATACTTTAAACCGCTTGGTGTTGTTTTAAATTTTGATTCAGGGACATCCCATGGTTTTACTAAAATTTTATCTTTAACATCAAGCAGTTCAACCGTCATTTTTAAATCAGTATTAGGAGGAATGCCGCCAATTCCTTTTTCTCCATAAGCAAGTTTAGATGGGATAATTATTGTTCTGATACCACCTTTCTTCATTCCAACAATTCCTTCATCAATACCTTTTACAAAAGCAGAATCACCAAGAACAAATTTTATAGGTTGATTTCTTTCATATGAGTTTCCTATTGAATAAGCCATTCTTTGCGGATCCTTATCCCATGATTTAAATAGATCGCTTGAATCACGAACCATCCAGCCTTTAAAATGAACTGTAACCAGCTTATTCATTTCAGCCTCTGTTCCGGTTCCAAGGCTGTCATCTTTGAACATCAAACCATCATCCAGCTTAACTACATCATTCTGATTATTACATCCTACAAAAATTAATACACCAAGAAATAAGAAAAAATATTTTTTCATAAAATCCTCTATAATTGTATGTTAAATATAATCAAGAAGTATTTAATTTTATCAGTATTCTTTTGGACATGCAATTTTCCTTTAAGTGTATTAGCTTCACAGGAATTAATATTGATATAATTTTATGATAGCAGGAAGATTAATAATTTTTTTAGTTTTTTGCTTTGTTTTTGCAAATCAGTTATCAGCACAAAACTATCTGCATAAAACAAAATCTGATTCAGCCGATTCATCTGTTTACTCAACTGATGAAGATTCAATTATAATTGATTCTGATGTGGACTTTGAACAAGCTCTTTCAGGAATAAATATTCCCGAAAGTGTGAAGAAGCAATTAAAATTAATTACCGTTTACTATTACGGTTTTGATAATAAACTCCATCAGGGTCAGTTGGTTGTTAATAATAGAGCAGCAAAAGACCTTATTGAAATTTTTGATTTAATACTTGAGATGAAATTCCCGGTTGAAAAAGTTATCCCAATTAGTAAGTACAACTGGTCTGATGAAGCGGCAATGAAAGACAATAATACTTCCTGCTTTAATTACCGGTTTGTTTCCGGAACAAGAATTTTATCAAAGCATGCAGCTGGATTAGCAATTGATATAAATCCATTACTGAATCCTTATGTAAAAGATGGTGAAACGTCGCCGGAGAATTCAAATTATAATGTAAATATCCCGGGAACTATTTCCTCAAATTCACTAATTACTTTAGAATTTAAAAAGCGGGGCTGGACCTGGGGTGGTGATTGGAAAAGTCTTAAAGATTATCAGCACTTTCAGAAAAATTTAAATTAATTTTTTACCTTTTTCAGTTCCAAATAAATAAATTAAAATTCTCCAAACGCGTGCAGCCCAATCTTTTTCAAAATGAGTTGCTTCCGGATAAAATTTATAATATAAATTTTCACTCTCTCTAAATCCTTTATTTTTTAAAACAGAAATCATTTCATTCACTCCTGACAAAAGCAAGGTATCAACTCCCTTACCTCCTAAATCAATATAAATCCGGATTTGTTTTTTGGTTGAATCCTGATTTTGAACAAAGGGAATGTAATTATACCGATTAATATCAAAAGCCGGGGAAACGCAAGCGCATTTTGAAAAAACATTTGGATGTTCCCAGGCAAGTTCAAAGGCAATTAACCCTCCAAGTGATGAACCTGCAACAGCATTAAATTCACCTTGCGATTTAGTTCTGTAAGTTGAATCTATAAATTGTTTTAATTCTTTCACCACAAAGTTTTTATAAGCTAGCGAGGTATCATTTATTCCATACTCAGAGCTTCTGAAACGTGTATTATAAATCCCAACAATAATAATCGGTTCAATTAATCCTTGCCTGATTAATGTGTCAGCGTTTTCATCCAATTGCCAATCAACACCAAAAGTTGAAGTTGCAGGATCAATAATATTCTGACCATCCTGCATATACAAAACAGGGTAATTTTTTTCAACCTCATTTTCATAACCGGGAGGCAGCCAAACAATTATATCTCTCGGCAGAATTCCAAACTTAGAAGAAAGATGATGATATTTTACATCTCCGGTTATTTGCCCAAAATTGTTTTCTTCTTTTTCGTCCTTCCAGAATAAAATGGAGAATTTCAAAGTTGTATCTGATAAAACTTTTAAGTAATGATTTGCCGGAATTGTTTTATCATAGTTTAATGCTTCCCTATTCCAATCACCTAAAGTGAATTTGAATTCCAGATCAGTATTTACAGGCAAATTAATTTTAGCCTGCCAGGTTGAATCATTTATTTTATCAAACCTGAAAATTTTTGGATCCCAATTTCCTATTAAAGGATTATTACCAGTAATATAAACTGCCGAAGTATCAGTTGGCAGATGAGTATAAACTATTAGTTCAATAGTTGAGGTTTCCTGTGCGAAGGCTATTAAGTTACTAACCAAAAATATTATTAGTGCAAAAAATGACTTCATTATTAAATTTTTAAAGTGAACAAAAAATCCGTTATAAATTTTTCTCTGATATGATCAAAATTACCAGTATAAATTAAATAAAGCATTGTTTAATTTTGTTAAATGAAATTAAAATATATCTTAAAAGTATTTTTTGTTGGTCTGCTTCTATTTTCCTGCTCTGACAGAGAAATTTATAACGGCACCGGACCCGACCCATCAATTGGCGGAGATTATACCAGGATTCATGGTTTAGTTAAAGGAACTTTGCAAAAAAGTGAATCACCTTTTTATGTAAGCTCCACAGCGACAGTTGAAGCTGACGACACATTATTTATTGAACCAGGAGTAGAATTATTTTTTAATTCAGCGTCTCAGTTAAAAATATCAGGAACATTAATCGCAATTGGAAACAAGCAAAATAAAATTACTTTTAAACCTTTTGAAGTTGGCTGGATGGGGATTCACATTATAAATACAACAACAGGATCATCATTAAAGTTTTGTGAAATCAGCGATGTTTATCTTCCACCTGATATCTCAACAAAATATGGAGCTGTCGAGTTTACTAATTCCCATGGTGAAATTTCCAATTGCTATTTTGAATATAACTATGCTGCCTTTGGCGGGGCTATATACAGCGAGAATTCATCAGTTATAATTAAGAATAATATTTTTTACCGAAATAATGCCGAGGTTTTTGGCGGAGCTATCTTTTCACTAAGTTCATCGAATAAAATTTATAACAACTCAGTTTACAGAAACGCTTGCTTTAACTTTGGTGGTGGATTTGTTTTTGAAGATGCAGTAAATGAAGATGTGCAGAATAATATTCTTTACAGGAATTTTTCTTTTACAGGCGATACCAGGATTGCAATATTTAACTCAGATTCTATACATATAAATCTTCAATATAATTATCTCGGCTCCGACCAAATGAATCCATTGTTTATTGATGAAAAAAATTTCCACCTGAGTGTAGGTTCACCTTGTACTGATAACGGCAATCCCGATATCTCATTTAATGATGTCGATGGTTCAAGAAATGACCAGGGAGCTTACGGCGGACCAAATGGGGACTGGTGATTTCATCTCCTACTTCTTTTTTATAGATTTGATTTATGAAAATTCAGTTCGGTGAATATTCTATCCGCAGCTTTAAAATGTCGGATGTAAAAGCAATAGCGAAGTATGCAAACAATTATAATATTTATAAAAGACTGCGTGATTATTTTCCAAATCCTTATACTGAAAAAGAAGCCAAAGTCTGGTTGAATTATGTACTCAGCCAGGTACCTGAAACATACTTTGCAATTGCAACGAAAGATGAATTAATAGGCTCAATCGGTTTTACAATTCAGAATGATGTTAACAGGTATTCGGCTGAAATCGGATACTGGATTGCTGAACCGTTTTGGGGGAAAGGTATTGCAGCAGAAGCTTTGTCTAAACTTACAAATTATGCTTTCAGTAAATTTGAACTTAATCGTATTTTTGCGGGAGTGTTTGAAGGAAATACAGCTTCAATTAGGGTACTTGAAAAAGCCGCATATAAATTCGAAGCAAAACATCGTAAAGCTGTATTTAAAGAAGGAAAATTCCTTGATTATTTTGTTTACTCAATTTTGAAAGAAGAATTACCAAATCATAAAAATGAAAATTGAAAATAAATTATCTGAACTGTTTAAAAAGTGGAATGGTAATTCGCCGGATTCAATTTCACCTCTTCCGGTTTCAGGATCGGCAAGAAAATATTTTAGACTGAAGAATAATAACATTTCTGTGGTTGGAGTTTTTGGTCCGGAGCAGAAAGAAAACAAAGCATTCATTTCCTTCTCCAAACATTTCAAATCCCTCGGCTTAAATGTGCCTGAAATTTATGATGAAGATCTTTCTTCAAACATTTATCTGGAGGAAGATTTAGGTGATCTGACACTTTTTAAATTATTAAAATCTGATTTTAGTTCTGCAAAAATGTATTATAAAAAAGCTGTTGAAGATTTAATTTTATTCCAGGTTGATGGGCGTAAGAAGATTGATTATTCCATCTGCTATCCCAGGGATAGTTTTGATCGGCAGTCTATGAAATGGGATTTAAATTATTTTAAATATTACTTTCTGAAACCATTAAATATTTTTTATGATGAACAAAAACTGGAAGATGATTTCAACTCTTTAATTAATTTTCTTTTGGAAACAGATAGTTCTTATTTTCTTTACAGGGATTTTCAGTCAAGAAATATTTTAATAAAAGATGAAAAACTTTATTACGTTGATTACCAGGGCGGAAGAAAAGGTGCTTTGCAATATGATCTTGCATCACTTTTATTTGATGCAAAAGCAGATTTATCAAATGAATTCAGAAATGAAATATCAGGACATTACATTGAATCGATAACAAAAAAGATCCGCTTTAATGAAAAAGAATTCAGAAGATATTTTTACGGCTTTGTTCTGATAAGAATTTTGCAGGCACTGGGTGCGTACGGTTTTCGCGGGATTTATGAAGGGAAAGCACATTTCCTTCAAAGTATTCCTTACGCTTTAAAAAATCTTGAATGGCTTTTAGAAGATTCAAAGATTGTGATAAAACTCCCTGAATTAGAAGGTTTATTAAATCAGGCTATAAATAATTCTGAATTACAAAAAATTCAGGCAACACAAACAACCGGGAAACTTAAAGTAACAATCAATAGCTTTTCTTACAGGGATAAAATCCCAAACGATTATTCAGGAAACGGCGGCGGCTTTGTATTTGATTGCCGCGGAATTGAAAATCCCGGAAGACAGGAAAAATTTATAGATTTGACGGGTTTGGATAGACCTGTTCAGAATTTCCTCGAAATAGAAACTTCTGTAAACGACTTTTTGAAAAACATTTTTGAAATAATTGATAAAACAATTCAAAATTATTCCGAACGAAATTTCACAAATCTGCAGATAAACTTCGGATGTACAGGCGGGCAGCACAGGTCTGTTTATTGTACTCAAAAAACTGCCGAATATTTATCTGCGAATAAGAATATCACTATTGATCTTCACCATATCGCTCTTGATAAAAAAGAGAATGAAATATGAAGGCGATGATCCTTGCTGCAGGACTTGGGACAAGATTAAAGTCTATCACAGATAAAATTCCTAAAGCACTCGTTAAGATTAATCAAAAACCAATGCTTCAAATTTTAATCGAAAGATTTATTTCTTTTGGAATAAAGGATATAATTATAAACGTACATCATTTTGCAGAACAGATTACTCAATTCTTAAAAGAGAAAAATGATTTTGGAATTAACATTGTAATTTCTGATGAGAGAGAATTGCTGCTTGATACCGGCGGGGGAGTTAAAAAAGCCGGATGGTTTTTTAAAGATGTAGATTCATTTCTTGTTCACAATGTTGATGCATTTACGAATATTGATATATCAAAATTGATTGAGAAACATAAAACTTCAAATGCAATTGCAACGTTAGCAGTAAAAGAAAGAGAAAGCTCAAGAAAATTATTATTAAATAAAGATTTAACACTTTGCGGCTGGAAAAATATTAAAACCGGTGAAGTGAAAATTGCTAATCAAAGTCAAGATGATTTATGTGAATTTGCATTCAGCGGTGTGCAAATAATGAGTAATAAATGTTTCGGATTAATGCCAGGTGAAAAAGTATTTTCAATAATTGATTTTTATTTATCGGCAGCAAAAACAGAAAAAATTTCCGGATTTGTTCACAATGAAGATTATTTTATTGATCTGGGTAAGATTGAAAATTTAAAAGATGCTGCAAAATTACTCTGAGTTTTATCCTCAAAAATATTCAACGAAATTTATTATAAAATTTTTGAACTTACTCTTGAACTTGAACTAGGAATACCTGTCCAACCTGAATTTTTCCCCAAGATACATCTTTTTAACTTCTTCATCGTTTGCAAGTTCTTCGGCACTTCCCTGCTTAAAGATAACCCCGTTTATTAATATGTAAGCCTGATCAACAATGCTTAGAGTTTCATGTACATTATGATCTGTAATCAGTACCCCGATTCCGCGGTTTTTCAAATTTGCAACTATGTTCATAATGTCTTCCACAGCAATCGGATCAACGCCGGCAAATGGTTCATCAAGCAGAATGAAACTCGGATCGGTTGCAAGTGCACGTGCAATTTCTGTTCTTCTTCTTTCACCACCACTCAACTGGAATCCTTTGCTTTTTCTTATCTGACCGATGGTAAGTTCTTCAAGCAAAGATTCAACTTTTTTCTTTCGCTCATCTAATCCAAGGTTAGTCATTTCAAGAACAGCCATAATATTTTCTTCAACAGATAATCTCCTGAATACAGAAGCTTCCTGTGGCAGGTAACCTATTCCCATCTTAGCACGCTTGTACATTGGAACATCCGTAATTTCATTATCATCCAGAAAAACTTTTCCTGATTCAGGGCGAATCATTCCGGTTATCATGTAAAAAGTTGTGGTTTTGCCCGCACCATTAGGGCCAAGCAATCCAACAATTTCACCTTTAGAAACCTGGACTGAAGCTTTGTTTACAACTTTACGTTTCTTATAAATTTTTACGAGATTTTCGCTTCGAAGAGTTGATGCCATATTTAATCTTTTATATTCTTTAAAAGTTCATTTTTATTTGGTCTGTTTTGATAAAAAACAAACCTCGGTAAAGTAAAAGTTTTTTCAAGCCCTTTGACTTTAACTTCAGGATAATATTCGCTGTTTGGTGATCCGAATAATTTCACTTCATCAACTTCATTATCCTTAAAAAAGATTGTTGCAGAATTCGATGTTGATTTCGTCAATCCGTTTGGTTTTTCATTATCAAACATAAAATAATAAGAATAAACATTACCGAAAAATTCCGACCTATCAATATTATTTCCCCTGAAAAACATTCTAATGCTGTCTGATGAAGTCTGGTCAAAGCGCTCTTTGTAATCTGCATTTTGAGAAAGCATCAGGGAATTCTCATCAACATCCAGTTTATGGATTTTATTATCCTCAAGATAAATCGTCACAGAATCACCCGTTAACTGAGAATTATCATACCACAAAACCGGCTGTGCTGATGAATCTTTTTTTAGCTTGTAAGTTACAATTATATCCGAATCACGATAAAGCAAGGTAATATCATTTACAGAAGAAAACTCCGCTCTCAGAATTTTTACTGAGTCAATCGCTTTGAAAAGCTTTGTCGAATCCCTGAATGCTTCCATTACTTTGGCATCAATAATTAACGTATCAATCCTTTCAATATCGCTGCTGTCATTTTCTGTATTGTACGTTGTATCAATCTGAAGTAAAACCGGATTTTCATTTATAAAAGAATATTTTTTCTGCGAATCATTTTCAAGATGACCACTGAAAACTGTAGTGTGATTTTCAGGATTTATTATCCGTACATTTCCATCAGCAATGCTGTATCCGGTTTTACGATTGTGATCCAGTGTATCAGAAAAAATCACACTGGTTTCATCGGTTACTTTCACATTACCTGTTGCAAAAGCCCTGTCTTCTTTTTGATAATAAATCAGGTTATCAGAAGTCATTGTTGTTAAAGAATCCACAAGTTTAACATTTGTTTCAAATATTGCTTTGTCTTCATCAAAAAAATATTCTCCACTGTCAGCAGATAAAGTTACTTTGCCATCATTCATAACCAATCCGGTTGTGCTTCGGGTTTTTTTGGAATTGCCAAAATAAAATCCGCTACTTGTTTTTAAAGTTAAACTGTCTTGTAAAACAATAACATTTCCGATAAGTTCTGCTTCATTCCTTGAAATATTTTGGATTGTTTTATTACATGTAACTGTAACATTCCCCTGTTTCAGAACAACATTTCCAATCACTTCACGAATTGTTTCTCCATTTACCACTCTGCCAACCAGACTATCACCGGTTACTGTTATTCTTTGGTTAGCTTCCTGAGCAAATCCGAATGCAGTAATTAAAAAAATAAAAACTAGAATAGGTTTTGTCATCGGAGAGAATCCCTGGTGGTTATATAAGTTATGTTGTAAATAACATAATTGATAAGATGTTGATCTGATTCAAAACCATAACCTTCAATTTTTTCTTTTGGAGAAGTGATTGTAACAAAATTATCAGAGGTAATTTTCTTGTCTTTGTCACGCCAGATCATTTCATTGGTACGGACAACAACACCGCTGTCATTTACAGCAACTACACTGTCCATCGCATACAGATTATTTGTCCTGTCATCTACTCTTCCTCTTTTGGAAGTAAGTGTTGAAGTTTTTTGTTCGAGGTCATTATAAAAATCAACTTTCAATCCGCTGTCCAATAATGTTTCACCAGCCTGGTCATAAACCCGCAAGTGTCCGGTTGTAAGGATAGCTTTTGTTTTTCCTGAGTCAGTAAAAAATATTGTTGAATTCCAGCTTTCCTGTGAAGGCAATTCCTTTCCTTCAAAGGTTGAAACAATTGGTGGTTTAACTTTTTCATTGGAACAGGTTACAAACAACAATGGAATTAATAAAAGAAAATATTTCATCATCTTCTCTGTAAGCCAAGATTTACAAGGTCATGAAGATGTACAATTCCGATTGGTTTGTTTTCATCATCAACAACAATGAGGGAAGTGATTTTATAATTTTCCATCGTTTGTAAAGCAAATGAAGCCAGAAAATCTTTTTTTGTCACTTTAGGATTCTTGGTAGCAATGTCTTTAGCTTTTAACTCTTTAATATCCATAGTTTTTTCAAGCAGCCTTCTCAAATCGCCATCAGTAAAAATTCCGTAAAGAATTCCGCTGTTGTTAATAATACATGTTGTTCCCAATCTTTTAGTAGTCATTTCAAGAATAACTTCCTTAATTGGGGAATCAATTCCTACAACAGGGATACCTCTTCCTTTGGTCATCACCTCTTCAATTTTAAGAGATAATCTTTTCCCAAGACTTCCGCCAGGATGAAGAAATGCAAAATCTTCAGCAGTAAACCCACGTTTTTCAAGAAGAGCAACAGAAAGAGCGTCTCCCATCACAAGCGCGGCGGTTGTTGATGAAGTAGGAGCCAGATCGTGAGGGCAGGCTTCTTCTTCAACAATAATATTCAAAACTATATCTGCTTCATTCACCAAAATAGATTCAGGATTTCCGCTCATCGCAATAATTTTAACTCCAAGTCTTTTAAACATCGGCAATAGTTTGTGAAGCTCTTCAGTTGAACCACTTTTAGAAATTATTATAACAACATCTTCCTTCCGCACCATACCAAGATCACCATGCAACGCATCAGTCGGATGCATGTAAATCGCTGCTGTTCCTGTTGAGTTCAGAGTTGCAACAATCTTTCTGGCAATTAAGCCTGACTTTCCCATTCCGGTCAGTACTACTCTTCCCGTTGAATTGTAAATAACATCAATTGCTTCAACAAATTGCTCGTTAACACTGCTGACCAGGTTTGCAATTGTTTTAGCTTCAATTTCAATTACCTGTCTGCCGGCTTTAATAATTTCTTTTGAATTCAAATTAGCCTCTTAAAATTTTTAATTTCAATTTTGTGGAAAAATTTTCTGTTGAAGATTAAATCTGTTCATATATTTATCATACATTAAAAATGCGGATATGATATCTTCCTCTGAATATTTATCAACTTCACTAAAAAATCTTCCTGGTTTTAGCGCAATGTCATGCTCACGAATGTTTTTATATCTCATTAGTTCATTATAAAAATTTGTCAGAGGAATAATATGATTAATCCCGGTTTCAATATCATTCATCCAAATCTTTTTTTCTGATTCATCAATCACAAGGGTGTATTTATTCTTTAGAATAACAAATTCATTTACCGGTGAATCATTATAAGGGGATGTTTCATTCTTATTCCAGAAAGATAAACTTGTTACTGATTCAATTTTAATTTCTTTGTCAACATCAATTTTTCCGAATGGAGAAATATCATATTCAATTTGCTCTTCTTCCTCTTCGTGAATTGTAACATCAAAATTTAATTGATTACATTTTACAATGCCGGATGCAAATACGGATGCTGATGGAACATCAAGCTCGACTTCATCTCCTTCGAATCCTAAAATAAAGTTTCCTCCGCCAAATCTCCCCTGACCTATCACTTTCATTTCACTTATTCGCTGCCTGTATTTATTATACCCACTTTTTGATTCTGGCAACACAGAAAATAAAATTTTTCTTTCACTTTTGTATAAATTTCTTGGAAACTTCTGCATCAGCCTTTATTAAAACTTTTTACCAAATCATCAATCTTTTTTATTTCGACCAGCAAACTTTCTAATTCACTTAAAGGCAGCTGACTTGCTGCATCACTCAAAGCTTTTAAAGGATCAGGATGAACTTCAAGAAATAGTGCATCAATTCCAACCGCTGCTGCTGCCCTTGCAAGTGGTTTTATAAACATTGGCTGTCCTCCGCTCTTGGTATCTTTTCCCGGAATCTGTACTGAATGTGTTGCATCCATCACAACGGGATAGCCATAGTTTTTCATAATCACTAATGAACGCATATCAACCACAAGATTATGATAGCCGAAAGAACTTCCTCTTTCAGTCAACATAATTTTTTTATTACCTGTTGATTCAACTTTTTTAATTGCGTGCTCCATTTCATCGGGTGCAAGAAATTGTCCTTTCTTAATATTCACAACTTTTCCTGTTTCACCCGCTGCAATCAGCAATTCAGTTTGTCTGGAAAGAAAAGCAGGTATCTGAAGAACATCAGCAACTTCAGAAGCGCTTTTTATCTCATTTAATGAATGAACATCTGTCAAGATTGGAAGTTTAAACTCATTTTTAACATCACTTAATATCTGCAAAGCTTCTGTATCTCCTACACCCGTGAATGAATCTACACTTGTCCGGTTTGCTTTTTTGTAACTTGATTTGAAAATAAAAGGAATATTCAGTTTTGATGTTATTCTTTTAATTTCTTCAGCAGTCAGAAATGTTATTTCCCTGTTTTCAACAACGCAAGGTCCGGCAATAAGAACAAATTTATTTCCACCGCCAATTTTTATATCATTTATCTGGATCATTAAATTCTACCTGAATAATTTGGTACAAATATAAGAAATATATAAAACCAATTTATTACCAGAACTCCTTAATTCTAAAGTCTGGCTAAGTTAAACAAGGGCATGAATAATTATTTTATCTCTATTATTCTAATTTTATCAAAATCTTTTTGCACAAATCACATTAAAAAAGTAAGATGAAATTGGTTTTCAGG
Source organism: uncultured Ignavibacteriales bacterium (assembly GCA_963715745.1). GTDB lineage: Bacteria > Bacteroidota > Ignavibacteria > Ignavibacteriales > Ignavibacteriaceae > CAWGJF01. The sequence goes on along the minus strand of OY970271.1, from coordinate 1,951,334 downwards.
ATAAAGTGAAATTCATTAACTTTTCATCCAATCATTTCAATTAAACGCCAGGCTTATGAAACTAAAATATTTTTACCGGAATGTTCATATCTTTTTGCTAATTTTCTTTTCAACCTCACTTCTTCATTCCCAGCCAGCGCCGGTAATGAACACATCACAAATAAAACTTGCACTGCAAAAACTGAATGTTGTTGGAAGTGTACTTTATATTGCCGCTCATCCGGATGATGAGAACACAGCTTTGCTTTCATATTTAACAACAGAAAAACATCTAAGAACAGGTTATCTGGCTTTAACCAGAGGCGATGGCGGACAAAATTTAATTGGTGATGAGCAGGGTGAATTACTTGGAATGATTCGTACTCAAGAACTTCTGCAGGCAAGAAAAATTGACGGAGCTGAACAGTTTTTCTCGAGAGCAATTGATTTTGGTTATACAAAATCACCCGATGAAACTTTTAAGTTCTGGAATAAAGAAAAAATTCTTTCTGATGTTGTTTATGTTATAAGAAAATTCAGACCTGATATTATCATCACAAGATTCCCTACAACTGGTCAAGGCGGACACGGACATCATACTGCTTCGGCAATTTTAGCTCTCGAAGCTTTCAAAATTTCCGGTGATCCAAATGTATTTCCTGAACAGCTTGAATTTGTAAAACCCTGGAAAGTAAAAGGAATTTTCTGGAATGCCTGGACTCCCGCATTGAATTCAATGGGAATTGATTCAGACACTTTGGCATCAATCAATCTTGGAAAATATAACCAGCTGCTGGGAAAATCATATATGGAAATTGCAGCACTAAGCCGATCGATGCATAAAAGCCAGGGATTCGGTGCATCAGCCCGGCGTGGTGATTATGAAAATTATTTTTATTCATTGGATGGAACAAGCTATCCGAATAATATGTTTGATGGAATTGATTTAAGCTGGAACCGAATAAATGGATCCGATAAAATTTCAGATCTACTTACTAAAGCAGAGAAAGAATTTAATCCCGGGAACCCTTCAGCTATTGTTCCTGATTTAGTTAACGCATACAAGTTTGTTCAAAATATCAATGACGCTTACTGGAAAGAAACAAAATCAAAAGAAATTAAAGATGTAATCAAATCGTGTCTTGGTTTATGGATTGAGGCAGTAACAGATCAAAAAACAGTTGTTCCGGGAGATACATTAAAAATTACAACAGACATCGTTAATCGTTCTGATGTTGAAGTGAAACTGGATAAAATTTCTTTCCCATTTTCTGCAGCGACAAATACTCAGACTGAATTAAAGAATAATAACCTTGTTGTTAACTCTGCAGTAGTGAATATTCCTGAAGACTTGAAATATACTGAACCTTACTGGCTGGTTGAAGAACATGGTTACGGAACTTATGAAGTGAAGGATCCGAAACTACTCGGTCTTGCTGAAGCTCCGCCTCAAATTAAAGTTGATTTCTCGGTTGAAATTTCCGATGAAGTTTTTAATTACAGTACACCTGTATTTTACAATTTCACAGATCCTGTGGACGGCGAAATTTATCAGCCGGTTGAAGTTGTTCCCTCAGTAACAATTCATTTTGAGCAGCCGATGCTGCTATTCAAAGATCTTAATAAAAAAGATATTTCAGTTTCCATTACTGCACAAACAGACATTCCAAAAGGTGAAATAGCTTTCGAAACAGAAAACGGCTGGAAGATCACTCCGGCTAAATTTGATTTTCCACTATTGAAAAAAGGAGAAGTGTCATCATTTACAGTCGGACTGAGCCCGTCGGAATCTTCAACTATTTCAAATTTAAAGGCAAAAGTTGTTCTGAATGGAAATGAATACAACAATTCGATGTATAGAATAAATTACAAACATATTCCCGAACAGGTTTATTTTCCGGAAGCAAAAGCAAAACTTGTTTATGTAGATATAGGTAAAACAAGTGTTACAAAAATTGGTTACCTGCCGGGCTCTGGTGATAAAATTCCTGAAATACTTTCACAGCTTGGTTATAACGTAACTCTCCTTGTTGATCATTCAATCATGACTGGAAATCTCTCGCAGTTTGATGCTGTTATTGCCGGCATCAGAGCTTTTAATACAATTGACAAAATTACTGTTTACAATGAAAAGCTTAATCAGTATGTGAAAGATGGCGGAACTTTAGTCGAGCAGTACAACACAACCGGAGATTTAATAATTGAACCGGGAGTTTATCCATTGACAATCTCCAGGGACAGGGTGACTGAAGAAGATTCTCCGGTTAAAATTCTGGATGAGAAAAATCCTCTGATGAATTATCCGAATAAAATTACTTTAAAAGATTTTGATGGATGGATACAGGAAAGAGGATTATATTTTCCGAATGAATGGGATGAAAGATACCGCCCGCTGCTGGAAATGAATGATACAAATCAAACACCGGTTAAAGGATCATTGCTTTACACCACTTATGGAAAAGGAACATTTATTTATACAGGATTGTCTTTCTTCAGAGAGCTGCCTGCAGGAGTTCCCGGTGCTATAAGATTATTCGTTAACCTGATTTCAGCAGGAAACCATGGCAGTTGATAAAAGCAACACGAAGAAAATTGAGACACCTCCCTTTGGAAAATCGTGGAATAGATTATATGCTATAGTAATGGGTGAACTTATCATTCTAATTCTATTTTTCTACTTCTTCACAAAGGTTTTTGAGTGAGCCCGGTTGACTGGATTGTGATGTGCGGCTTTCTCGGTTTCGTAGTTATTTATGGAACCTGGAAAACCAGTAAAACTTCCGATATGAATTCCTACATTCGGGCAGGCAGAAAAACTCCATGGTTTACAATTACTCTCTCAATAATGGCTACACAGGCAAGCGCTATTACTTTTCTTTCCACGCCGGGTCAAGCTTATGTTGATGGGATGCGTTTCGTTCAATTCTATCTCGGACTTCCCGTTGCCATGATAATTCTATCTATCACTGCTGTTCCAATTTATAATAAGCTGAATGTTTACACCGCTTATGAATATCTTGAAAAAAGATTTGATCTCAAGAACAGGATGCTCGGCAGCGCTTTATTTTTATCGCAGCGCGGACTTGCAGCAGGATTTACAATTTACGCACCTTCAATAATTCTATCTGTAATTCTCGGCTGGGAAATAAACACCACCATAATTCTGATTGGAACACTGGTTATTATTTATACAGCCGTTGGCGGGACTGAAGCTGTGAACAAAACACATTTGCTTCAAATGGTGATAATAACAATCGGAATGTTTTCGGCCTTTGCAATGATTTACATTTTACTTCCGGAAAAAGTATCATTCATCGATGCAGCATACATTGCCGGGAAGATGGGTAAGCTGAATGCAATTGATTTCAGCTTTGATTTAAATAACCGTTACACTTTCTGGTCGGGAATGATTGGCGGTACATTTTTAATGCTATCATATTTCGGAACTGATCAGTCACAGGTGCAAAGATATTTAGCAGGAAGTTCTGTTGCACAAAGCAGGATTGCACTGCTAGTAAACGGACTTGTAAAAGTTCCGATGCAATTTATAATTCTTTTTATCGGTGCTATGGTTTTTGTGTTCTACCAGTTTGTTACTCCCCCACTCTTTTTTAATCCTGTACAGGAAGATATTGTTAAAAACAGTGTCTACTCTGAACAATATTCAAATCTTCAGAATAATTATGAAAAAATACAAACAGAAAAGAGAGAGAATATTGCTTCCCTTCTTCACTCGATAGATACAAATGACAAAGCATCAATCGATGAGAATAAAAAACAGCTAGCCGAAAAAGAAAAAGAAGCACAGATAACCCGCACCGAAGCAAAAGACCTGATCAAAAAGGTAAACCCGGATGCAGATACCGATGACACCAACTACATTTTTATTTCATTCATAGTTAACTTTATGCCGATTGGTTTAGTCGGACTGGTGCTTGCCGCAATACTTTCTGCTTCAATGTCATCAACTTCTGCCGAACTTAATGCACTTGCTTCTACAACTGTTATAGATTTTTATAAAAGGCTGATAAAAAAAGAAGCTGACGACAGGCATTACGTTTTCATTTCAAAAATATCTACAGTGCTGTGGGGAATGTATGCAATACTGTTTGCACTGCTTGCACAACAGCTTGGCTCTCTTGTAGAAGCTGTGAATATTCTAGGCTCTCTTGTCTATGGAACTATACTCGGCATATTCCTTACTGCATTTTACCTAAAGAGAGTTGGAGGAACACCTACATTCATTGCCGCATTAATTGCAGAAGTCGTTGTATTATACTGCTACTTCTTTACAACAATTCCTTTCCTCTGGTTTAATATGATTGGGTGTCTGCTTGTATTGGGATTGGGATTGATGTTGAACCCGGTATTTAAAAAGCAAGGATAGTATTTTTTAATTCATCCTAATCCGTCTTTCCGCCTGCCAAAGAGTTTGTTCGGCGGGCAGGTTACAAGGAAAAGGACTTGCCGGTAGTAGTAACAAACATTTTTTATATTGTCAGAATATTAAATTGAAAGTTCTATATTGATAATAATTCTCTCTCTTAATAAGAGAGACCTGCCTCACGCCAGGCAAGGATCGTAATGTGACAGACCTAAGCCAGGTTAATGAGATTAAAAAATATTTGCCAATTCTTAAGGATTTTGTTGCTGTAACGGTCGTACCATTACAGTGTTATTCTTATAAATTTTTATTATTTTTCTAACACCATTCTCCATGGCATATCTATATTATTAGTATTTTTGTTGAGGGGTGTATTTTATCAACAAATTTATAAGGGAATTGATTGCCTACTCCGGAACAAAAAGCCAGAGAAAATATTGACAAGCAGCTTCAGCAAGCAGGCTGGATAGTCCAGGATTACAAAGCTATAAATCCATCTGCAGGCTTAGGAATTGCTGTGAGAGAATACCCTACCGAATCCGGTTCTGCTGATTATATACTATTCATTGACAGAAAACCTGTTGGTGTTATTGAAGCAAAAAAAGAAGGACACACTTTAAGCCAGGTTCACGAGGCACAAACTGTTCGATATGCTGCTGATGAATTAAAGTTTATCGGTAAAAAAGAAGATCTGAGATTTCAATATGAATCTACGGGAATTGAAACTCAATTTACTGATGGCTTAGATCCTTCTCCAAGACAAAGAGAAATATTTAATTTCCATAAGCCGGAGACTCTTTTAGAATGGAACAAAGAAGAAGAGTCCCTAAGGGGAAGATTAAAAAAATTCCCAACGCTTGCTTCAACTGGATTACGGATTTGCCAACTCAATGCAATTATAAACCTTGAACAATCATTTTCTGAGAACAAGCCACGCGCACTTGTGCAGATGGCTACCGGTGCTGGGAAGACCTTTTGTGCAATCACATCAGTTTATCGTCTGCTGAAATTCGCAAAAGCAAAAAAGATTTTATTCCTGGTTGATACAAGAAACCTCGGCAAGCAGGCTGAACAGGAATTCCGTGCATACAAACCGACAGATGATAAAAGACTTTTCCCGGAACTTTATACTATCCAAAGATTGCAATCAAACTTTATTGATCCTTCTGCACAGGTTTGTATCAGCACAATCCAGAGGATGTACTCAATCCTTAAAGGAAAAGAGCTTGATGAATCTCTTGAAGATGAATCTCCTTATGAATCTAAAACGATTGATAAACCGGTAGAGGTAGCCTATAATGCTAAAGTTCCGATTGAGACTTTCGATGTTATTATCATCGACGAATGCCACCGTTCAATCTATAATCTCTGGAAACAAGTGCTCGATTACTTCGATTCATTTATGATTGGACTAACTGCAACTCCAGATAAAAGAACTTATGCTTTCTTTCACGAAAATGTTGTAAGTGAATACACACTTAAGCAGTCAATCGCCGATAAAGTTAATGTTGGTTATGATGTTTACACAATTGAAACAGAAGTAACAAGAGACGGTGCAAAAATAAAAGCAAAACAGTATGTTGATTTAAGAAACAAGATGACTCGTAAGAAGGAATGGACACAGCTTGAAGATGAAGTTAATTATGCAGGAACTCAGCTAGACAGAGATATTGTTAATCCCAGCACAATAAGAAATATTATCAAGGAATATAAAAGAGTATTAACAGAAGAGTTCTATCCTGAAAGAGATGAAGGCTTCGAAGTTCCTAAAACATTAATCTTTGCAAAGACAGACAGCCACGCAGAAGATATTGTTCACATTGTCCGTGAGGAGTTTGGAGAAGGAAATGATTTCTGTAAAAAGATTACTTACAAAGCAGTTGATGAAGACCCTGAATCAATCCTTCAGCAGTTCAGAACAGCATACAATCCGCGTATCGCTGTTACTGTTGATATGATAGCTACCGGCACAGATGTTAAACCTATTGAAGTGTTAATCTTTATGCGTGATGTCCGTTCACGCAATTACTTTCAGCAGATGATTGGGCGAGGGACACGTTCATTTACAAAGGATGAGCTGGTTAAAGTTACACCAAGCGCAAAGTTGAATAAGGAAAGATTCTATATTGTGGATGCTGTCGGAGTGTTCAAATCTGTTAAGGTTGATTACCCGGTAGTTGATAAGAAACCTTCCGTACCGCTGAAAGATCTTATGAAAATGGTAATCCTCCAACCGGATGAAGATAATGTTACTTCGCTGGCTTCACGATTAACAAGACTGGATAAGCAGATATCCGAAACCGACAGAGAAAAATTTACAGCGCTTGCAGGCGGAAAGAATGTCACTGAAATAGCCGGTGATCTTGCAAATGTATATGATCCCGATTACCAGGTAAATCTTGTAAGACAAATTAATAATCTGTCCGAAGATGAAGAACCAACCGAAGCACAAATTCAATCAGCCATTCAACCATTCATTCAATCAGCCACGAAACCCTTCGATGATCCAAAGCTGAGAGATTTTATTGAAACCGTCCGGCAGAAAATTTACCAGATAATTGATGAAACAAATCCCGACAGAGTAATTCACTCCGGTTTTGACACTACCGCAAAAGAAAATTCCGAAGAAATTATTAACAACTTCCGGAAGTTTCTAGATGAAAATAAGGATGAGATTATTGCATTAAGGATCCTATATTCACTACGTAGGGACAGGTCTCGACCTGTCCCTACAAATTTGAATTTTAAAATGATAACGGAACTGCGAGATGCATTAATATCCCCGCCGTATTTCCTATCTGTAGAACAAATCTGGCGTGCTTATGAAAGAACAGAACCGAAACGTGTAAAGCACAAAACAACTGTCGGAATGTTAACCGATATTATTTCTCTTATAAGATTTGAAATTGGAATTGATAAAACACTTGAGCCATACAGCGAAATAATTAACCGCAATTTTAAAGAATGGGTATTTAGAAAAAATGCCGGACCTGTTCAGTTTAATGAAGAGCAGATGGAGTGGCTTAGAATGATTAAGGACCATATTGTCTCTTCTGTAAGAATTGAAGTTAAAGATTTTGACCGGACACCTTTTGATGGCGAAGGAGGATTAGGAAAGCTCCATCAGCTATTCGGTTCGAATTATGAAAAGTTTTTGGAGGAAATTAATAATGAGCTCGCAGCATAATTGTCTGAACCAGGATTCAAGGAATTAAAGGATTAGCAGGATGGAAATGAAGTATGAAGACATAACAAAACGTATCATTGGGTGTGCAATGAAAGTTCATTCAACTTTGGGTAATGGATTTCAGGAAGTTATTTACCAGCGTGCTTTGGAAATTGAGATGAATCTTGAAGGGTTGAAATTTGAACGGGAGAAAGAAATGCCGATTATGTATGGAGAGTATGAGATTGGAACACGTAGAGTTGATTTCTTCGTCGAAGATAAAATTATGGTCGAACTGAAAGCGCTAATACAGTTAGAGGACGTACATCTTGCACAGGGTAAGAATTATCTTGAAGCTTATAATATGGAAGTCGGATTGTTGATAAATTTTGGTGCTAAGAGTCTGGAGTTTAAAAGATTATTTAATCGTCTGAACTCCGACTCAGCGGACAAGCAGGATACTCAGGATTAAAGGAAAATGTCTGAACCAGGATTCACAAGATTAAAGGATGTTAGGATTAAACGTTAGTTCCGAATGGTTTCCGAATGAAGTAATTTGATTTAATTTTAGTGTTAAATGAAAAGAAAAAACAAAATAATATTTCCGAATCACTTCCGAATAAAAAATCTTGTAATCCAAAATCCTGGAAATCTAAAAATCCAAAGAATCCCGGTTCAGACAGTTGTTGATGAAGGTGGACTTGGTAAGTTATATCAACTATTTAGCGGAGAGACTGAAAAAATTATTGAGGAAATAAATAAAGAATTAGCGGTTTAATAAATGGTGCAAAATGAAAAATAAATATTGTGAAGTTGCCGATGGACTTTGTCCAAATGGTATAGAGAATTTTACCGAGGATGATAGAATATTTATGGCATATTCTAGCCATATAGAAGAGATTTCAAAAATGTTAGAAGATTCATCTGGCGTACTGAGTAAGGAGACAGGTAGAAGGTGGATAACTTGGAATAAGGATATGGAAATCGAAAACTCTATGATATATTGTGAAATCTGTGAGAATATATGCAGAGCAAAAGCTGTTTTAATTGAATTATCTGATTTGAATTTCAATGTTTTGTTTGAATACGGTTATTCTTTAGGAATTGACAAAAAGATTCATCCAACAGTCAATTCTGATTTTGATTTTGATGATATTGATAGATTCATCAAACCATTATTAGGAATCGGTATAGGGAAGTATGAAAAGGGTAGATTTACTTCAAAAATGACTAGAAAAAGGTTTTGGGAAAAAGATAAGGTTAACCATTTATTTAATTTTTCCGAAGATGATGTTTTAACTGATTGTACAGAAATAGACGCAAATTCAATTCTTTATATAAAGAATTTTGATAAACAAGATGTCACTGAAAGAATAGAAACTGAAATATCTAATATTCAAACAAATATTATTATTGATGATCCCCAAGAAGATACAAATAATCTAGTATGGTATTGTAAGCAGATTAAGAAATCTTATGCTGTCATCATTGATTTAGGTTTGGCAAATGCAAATGAAAACCTGCATCATTTCCTTAAATGTGCTTTTATAGCTGGTTTAAGTGTCGCAACCGGTAGAAGGACATTAATTCTTAGCTCTATACACCGAAAAAAACCTTCTGATATTATTTCAATTATAAAGCAATATGCAAATGCTAAGGAAGCTAAGAGAATTGTTTCAAATTTTTTAGGGCAACATTCTAATTCGATTGCAATTATTAACTCTTATAATTTGACAATTCATCATTCAAAAAAATCTATATTCGATAATGTTGATCTAGGTGAACACGTAGCTGAAAACGACTTGAGTTTATTAAAATCATCTTTTATTGAGACCCCAGAATACGGTGAACTTTCTAAACTTGGTTACAAAATGGTTATAGGAAGAAAGGGTACTGGTAAAAGTGCTGCTTTTCAAATATTTAAGAGAAAGAAGACTTCATCTGTTATAAATATTAGTAAGTTATTTAATCAATATAACCTTGATGATATTTATGATTTAACAATTTCATTTACATCAGATAATGATAAAAATAAAGTCGTTCAAGCATTTTGGAAGTTCGTACTTTATGTGATAATTGCTAAGGAGACTTATGCATATATTATTGAGCAAGATAATTTGAATGAAGAAAACGATTTAAAATTTATGGAGGGTTATGATTCACTATCATTTATTAATAAAGACAAGTCGATAACAGAAAATTTGGTTGATATAATAAACAAAATAATGGATGATGGGAAAGACGATGTGAAAGCTTTACAAAATGAATTTTATTCAAATGATATTGTGAGGGTAATTAATTTAGTCGGAAACTATTATAAGAAAAGTGGTAAAACATTCTATTTGAATATCGATGGTCTTGATTCCAACTTAAGCTTAAGAAATAATTCAAAAATTGTAAGTTTGATACTTTTTAATCTTCACGAGATTTGTGCGAATTTATTTAAACTAGAACTTTATGAGTATTCAATCAATTTATTTATTAGATCTGACATATATGATACCTTTAAAGAAAAGATAACTGAAAAAGATAAAGTGAAAAAAGTTTTCTATAAGTGGGATATTGAATCGTTAATGAGAATGATAAATAAACGTTTCCAGGAAAATGGTATTGAGAATATTACTAATATATTAACTGATGATTTTAATATCAGATCATTACTTCAAAAGTTAGAGAAGTATCTTTATGTAAGACCTCGTGATTATATCTTTTTCTTTAATAATATGATATCAATTGCAAGGAGCCAAAAGTTGGATCAAATTAATAACAGGGTGTTCAATGAAGCGCTTGATTATTACGCTTTACATATATTTGAATCTATCGAAGCCGAGCTTTTATCATTAGAGTTTCAAATAAATTTTGGTCAATTTCTCAATGGCGTAAAACATTTAATCAATGAAAGTCAAAAAATTCCAACAGATTATTTTAATAAATTATTAAATGACCTAAATATTTCGACTGAAAATCAAAAAATACTAGTAGCATTTCTTCTGAACATTCAGTTTATGTACTTTGTTGAAAATAACCAAAATGTAGACTGGAGTACATTAGTTGATCCAGATTCAAAATTACAATTTATTTTAACTGATTCTAAAGAACGTAAATATTTTTCTTTCCACCCAACGATTGATCTTTTGCTAACTAAACATTTTTAATATGAATGATAGCACAAATCGAAACCTTCCCCCCAACTGGTCTTGGGTTAAACTTGGTGATGTTTACAAAATCGAAACAGGTAATACCCCACCAAAGAAAGAACCCCACAACTATGGAAATTATATCCCATTTATTAAACCTCCTCAATTACTAAACTGTATCGTGACGAATGGAGAAGAATTTCTCTCAAGAAAAGGTGCTGAAAAAGGAAGAGTGCTGCCTGCTGATTCTATCCTAGTGAGTTGTATCGGAAATTTGGGGAAAATTGGATTGAATAAAGTTCCTGTAGCATTTAACCAACAAATAAATGCTTTAGTTAATAACCCTAAAATTAATTCAAGGTTCACATATTATTTTTGTCAATCTAAAAATTTTCGTAATCAATTAGAAAGCGTTGCATCTGCAACCACAATTCCAATTGTAAACAAATCTAAATTTAGTCAACTGACAATCCCCCTCCCACCACTCACCGAGCAGAAAAAAATTGTTGAGAAGATAGAGGAACTCTTCAGCGGATTGGACAGCGGTGTTGCTTCTCTTAAAAAAGCAAAAGAACAAATACGGTTGTATCGCCAATCGGTGCTGGCTAGTGCGTTTAGTGGAAAATTATTCGAAGATGGTGATTATAATTCGAGACTTGTTAAGGATGTCTTTGAATTGATCGATGGAGATCGTGGTCCAAAATATCCAAAACGCGAAGATTATCGTTTAGAAGGGTACTGCTTATTTCTATCTACTAAGAATGTAAGGCCAAATGGATTTTTGTTTGATGAAATCGTTTTTATTACGGAAAAAAAACATAAAGAATTACGCAAAGGTACTTTGAGCAGAGGTGATATTGTTCTCACTACACGAGGGACCGTTGGAAATGTTGCATATTATGATGAATCAATAAAGTACGATGTTATTAGAATTAATTCTGGAATGTTGATTCTCAGAATGAAAGAACAAAACTACTTACCCAAATTTGTAATTTACTATGTCCAATCACCTCAATTTGATTTACAAATTAAAGAAAAGGTAACTGGGACTGCTCAGCCTCAATTACCAGCTAATGTTTTGAAAGAGTTTGTTATTCCTTACACAGATTTAATCACACAAACCCAAATAGTTTCAGAAATAGAAAAGCGGTTTTCAGAAGCAGATAATCTTGAAAAAGCGATTGATGATTCTTTAGAAAAATCAGAAGCATTAAGACAATCAATACTTAAACAAGCGTTTGAGGGGAAACTGGTCTGAGATAAATTTACAATTAACAATTTTCAATGAACAATAAAAATAAAGCAGGAATTGTCAATTGATAATTTTTAATTATTCATTGTTCATTCTGCGAGCGGAGTTGTAGCGGAGCGGGTGCGGATTTGATATACTTTCTTGGATGTGTAACTTTTGCTGTCAGTTCACTTTAATTTATTTCAAACTATGTCTTTAGAAATAGTAAAAACCTTATTAAAAAAACGGGAAAGAATTCGGATAGAATTTAAAAGGGCTTACAATGCTGTCCCTGAAAATCTATTCGAAACAGTTTGTGCATTCCTAAATCGTGAGGGTGGTTCAATTCTTTTAGGTGTTAATAATGAAGGCAATGTTACAGGAGTTGATGCTTCTTTCATTGCACAAATGAAAGCAGATATCTCGTCACTCTCCAATAATCCAAACAAATTAAATCCAACATATCTACTTTTCCCTTCCGAAGTAGAAATTAAAGGGAAGAAAATTATTCATATTCAGATACCAGCCAGTTCTCAAGTTCATAAATGCAATGATGTGATATTTGACAGAAGTTCCGATGGTGATTTTAGAGTTACAACTACTGAAGGTATTGCAGAAATTTTCAATCGTAAACGGGCACACTTTACAGAAGGAAAAATTTATTCTTTAATCAGATCGACTGATTTTAAAGATGGTTTATTGAAGAAGGTTAGAAACCTAATTAGGAATAACAAGCCTAATCATCCCTGGCTCGAGTTATCTGATAATGAATTTTACAGAGCATCAGGACTATTCAGAAGAGATCATCAGAATGGTACTGAAGGATTCACACTCGCTGCTATTCTTCTTCTGGGTAGAGATGTAGTAATTAAGGATATTCTCCCTCATTATAAAATAGATGCTTTAGTAAGAATAAAAGATCTGGACCGATATGATGATCGATTAATTATAGAGAGTAATTTAATTGAAGCATATAATGATTTGATGGAGTTTGTAGCAAAGCATCTTCCTGATAAATTTTATCTTGAAGGTGATACCAGAATAAGTCTGAGGGAAAGAATTTTCAGGGAGGTAATTGCAAATCTTATTGTCCATCGCGAATATACAAATGCTCATTCTGCGACTTTTATCATTTATAGGGATCGGGTTGAAATTCTTAATGCTAATAATCCTAATGGCAGTGGACCCATTTTAATTAGCAATTTTATCCCGTTTCCAAAGAACCCCATTATCTCAAAGTTTTTTGTCCAGATTGGCAGAGTGGAAGAACTCGGTTCAGGTATTATAAACGTGAATAAGTATTTAAAGCACTACTCGCCAAGTTCCAAACCCCAGTTTATAGAAGGTTCTGTTTTTAAGACTATCATTCCTGTTGAAGCAGGAATTGTTGGTGAAGCTGTTGGTGCCGACGAAGGAGTTGTTGTTGCGGATGATGTAATTGTTGCTGCATTAGATGAGGCTATAAATGAGGGAATAAATGAGGGAATAAATGAGGGAATAAAGAGAAGAATTGTCAGTATAATAGCTGAAATAAGAAAAAACGAAGGGATAAAGGGCAAAAGGATAGCTGATAAAATGGGTGTTTCTCCCCAAACAATTGAAAGAGATATTAGCCTGATGAAAGATCTGGAGATTATAGAGTATAAAGGTTCAAAAAAGACGGGCGGTTATTATTTAACTAAGGATTTTAAGGACAAGCTTGTCCATTAAACTGCCCTTTAAGTTGCACTAAAAATAGTAAAACAATATGACAACAGCATCAATAGTTCAAAGAGTTTGGAATTACTGTCACACTTTAAGAGATGACGGTGTAAGTTACGGAGATTATCTTGAGCAGCTTACTTATTTACTCTTTCTTAAAATGGCAGATGAGTACTCAAAGCCACCTTATAACAGAAAGATCAACATTCCTAAAAATCTTAATTGGGAAAGTCTGCTAAATAAAAGCGGTGCAGAGCTTGAAGTTCATTATGTAAAAATCCTTAGAGAGCTTGGTAAAGAAAAAGGAATGATCGGGGAAATATTCTTCAAGTCGAAAAATGAGATACAAGACCCTGCAAAACTCTATAAACTCATTCAAATGATAAACGATGAAAAATGGGTTGTGCTTGGTGCAGATGTTAAAGGTGACATATACGAAGGATTGCTTGAGAAAAATGCCGAAGATACAAAATCTGGTGCAGGACAATACTTTACTCCAAGAGCACTTATCAAAGCAATGGTGGAATGTATTAAACCTGAACCGATGAAAACAATTGCAGACCCCGCTTGTGGTACTGGTGGCTTTTTCCTGGCGAGTTATGATTTTATTTCAGATGAAAAAAAATATAAGCTGGATAAAGATCAAAAAGAATACTTAAAGTTTAAAACTTTCAGTGGATGGGAAATTGTTCCTGATGCGGCAAGATTATGTCTAATGAATTTGTATCTCCACAACATTGGCGATTTAAATAGTGAGCCACCAATTGAAAGAGCAGACAGCTTGTTAGCTGCACCTACAGAAAAATTTGATTATGTTCTTACCAATCCTCCTTTCGGTAAAAAGAGCAGTATGACCATCACAAATGAAGACGGGACTCAGAAAAAAGAATCTCTGACGTACGAACGTCAGGATTTCTGGACAACAACATCCAACAAGCAGTTAAATTTTGTTCAGCACGTTCGTTCAATGCTAAAAGCGGATGGTAAAGCTGCTGTCGTTGTTCCGGACAATGTATTGTTTGAAGGTGGTGCCGGAGAAAAAGTCAGAAAGCGCTTACTTGAATCAACAGAACTACATACCATACTCAGGTTACCCACAGGATTATTTTATGCACAAGGTGTGAAAGCAAATGTAATTTTCTTTGATAATAAACCGGCAGCAAAAACTCCCTGGACAAAGGAAGTATGGATTTATGATTTCCGTACGAATATGCACTTTACATTAAAGACCCAGCAGATGAAATTCGATCACCTGCAGGATTTCATCAAGTGCTACAATCCTTCAAACAGATTCAAGCGAAAAGAAACAGAGCGATTCAAGAAATTCAAATACGATGAAATTGTTGCAAGAGATAAAACCAATCTCGACATATTCTGGCTGAAAGATGAAAGCCTTGGTGATCTTGACAACCTTCCTGATCCGGATGTACTTGCCCTGGAAATAATTGAAAATTTAGAGGCAGGCTTAGCAAGCTTCAAGGAGATAGTTGAAGGGTTGAATGGGAAGAGATGATTTGAAAAAAAGAACAACAACCCTCCAATCTGAATGCCGGCAGGCAGTTTCTTTAGCACAACCCCGGGTTCACAAAGAAATACCGTAGCTGACTAAAGATTTCAGTATGGCAAAATTACTTCTGTCCACTCCGGCGGATCGAAGTAAAAATCCTGATTAAATAGTACACAGTCGATTTACTTCTCAAAATAAAGGGAAAGATTAACCGCTTTCCCTTTTTTATAAGTTTATTTCCCTTCCCTGTCCTGCTTCTTATAAAATTTAATTATTTTTTACTACTATTTTTACTAACATATTTTAGATTATTTTGATGAAGGGGAATGAACAACATCAAAAAATATAAACAGAACTTGTTTATTGTTTAATAAGTTAAAAGGGAGACTCAAATGAAAATTTTTCTACTTATTTTAATTTTAAGCGTTTCTACATTTGCACAAATACCTTTTCCGCAGGATACAATCGCTTATAATAACCGTTTCAATAACAGAGAGTTTGCTGCTTATAATTCACAGGGATTAATAAGACTTTCATATACAAGCGGATTGGGAACTGTTAGCAGCTTTAATGAAATATATTATGTTGAAGAAGATGCCGTTGGAAATTTCTCTGCTATCAACTTAACAAATAATTCAGTTGATGATAATTATTCCTCTCTGTCTGTCGATCAGAATGATAAAGTACATATTTGTTTTGAATCCCGCGACCCTTCAATTTTCCAGGTAATTTACATCAACAATGTTTCAGGCAGCTTTTCCTCACCTATTCCAATAACACAGGGCGGACTAAATAAAGGAACACCATTTGGTAAAATTGGTCCTGACAGTGTTATGCACTTTGTTTACTACACATACACTAATAATTCTGACAATTGCTACTACAGAAGCTATGATTTAAGAACCAGCACTTTAGGTCCGGAAGTTTTCTTATCAAATGGTGAAGCCTCAGGAGATTTCCAGGCTACACTTGATATTGATTCAGATGGCAAAGTTCATATTGCAATGGTGAGCGGGACAACTTTAACCTCTGGTCCCCTGAAATATTTTAACAATGTTTCCGGTTCATTCCAGGAGATTCCTACAAGCGTTTCGGTCAGTGTAAGCTATCCGCGAATAAGAGTGGACTCTAACGGAAAAGTTCATATTACATACAGAGCAAGTTCGAGGCTTTACTACGTTAATAATGTGAGCGGAACATTTACAACTCCTGTTCCTATTACACCTGCCGGACAATTACCTGCAGGAATTCAATCACTTGAAATCGATGATCAGAACAGGTTGTATACAACCTATCAATCGAGTCAGTCAGCTTCTGGTAAAGGTTTTTATCTTCTCTTTGCTGAAGGTGGTGTTTTTAATGATACTCTTTTAATTGCCGATCTCCCGCCCGAATATGTTACAAGAAATTCATCGCAGGTAATTACAAAAGGGAATGGAGATATAGCAATGTTTTATGCAGAAGGTGATGTTAGGAATGATACGGTTATTTGTGACATCTTTATGAAACGCGGAAATATTTATACTATTATTCCTGTAGAGCTTGCCGGATTTACTGCAGATGTTTCAGGTAGCGATGTTGTTTTACGATGGTTGACTGCAACGGAAACAAACAACCGGGGTTTTGAAGTGGAAAGAAGTAAGAAGTTAGACTTAAGAAGCGAGAAAAAATGGGAAAAAATAGGATTTGTAGAAGGATTTGGAACCACAACTGAGAAGCACAATTATTCTTTTAGTGATAATGATTTAACAACCGGAACTTACAGTTACAGATTAAGACAGATTGATTTTGACGGATCATATTCCTATTCCGATGTGGTTGAAGTTGAAGTGACTCCGCCGGATGAATTTATTCTGGAGCAAAACTATCCCAACCCGTTTAACCCTTCTACAAAAATCAGGTATCAAATTCCCGATGTCATTTCGACCGGAGGTAGAAATCCTTTAGTTTCAATAAAAGTATTTAATGTATTAGGGAAAGAAGTTACAACACTGGTCAATGAAGAAAAACCAGCCGGAAATTATGAAGTTGAATTCAACAGTCATTCCGGCGAAGTCCGGAATCTGCCCAGTGGAATCTATTTCTATCAATTGAGGTTGAATAGTTTTGTTGAAACTAAAAAAATGACCCTACTACGATAAATCTTTGTAGGGCTTGCCCTGATGAAATAAAATAATTTCGGAAATGTTAATTTATTTAAGGGAAAGTTTATCAGCTTTCCCTTTTTTATAGGCAGTCCCCGCCTGATTCGCCGTGCGGGGATCATACCATAATAGAGTTTAATCTCACGATTTTATTAATGAAATGTTAATACTGCAAATGTAACAATAGCTATTCCAAGCAGGAAGGTAACAATACCCAGCGGTTTAATCCTGGCAAGTAGTGCGGGATTGTTTTGTTTTTTTGCTTTCCTCACATTCAATGATATTATGGTAACTACAATTGTTAATATCACAACCAGAATAAGTTTTACTATAAACAGAGGCATAATGCTGATTGCCTGCCAGAAAGGGCTGGCAAGGTATAATCCAGATAAGATCAGCAATCCTAATCCTATCTGTCCCATTCTGCCGAGTATCAAAGTCTTTGACATAAAGCTCCCTTTTTCTGCAGGCTCAAGTTTAGAAGCCACTATCCCCAGGAAAAGATTAGCGAAGCCGGTCCCCAGAGCCATTGCCAATCCGACAAAATGAATAACCAGCACTGTTTCCCGCATATACTATTCTCCTTTAATAAATAATGAGTTTTGTGTTTGTTTAATAATTTAATAATCGTGTATGGAAATATTAGGTAGTCGCTGGTTAATAAAAAATTATTTTTTGACCGGGATCATATTATACTGTGACTTAAATCTCAAAACTATTTAAAGCGAAAGTTTTCTTCCCGCAGATACGGGATCGAAATGACAAGTACAGTACCAATTTCCAACTGATATTGTTGAATTTATCAACAGACTACTGTTTAATAATTCAATAGTCAAAAAACCGCTTTCGTTTAAATAATCAACAGTTAGTCCTTTTTCAAAAATAATCTGTAGAATTATTCATCACTTCTGACTTCTTACAAAAACACAATTCCATAATGCCTATTCATCTGTAAATGCTTTTATTAATTCCGGTTACAAAACTTCTCTTGTTCTGTTTACAACAACGGCACTTAAATTGGCTAACAGAATTGAACTATTACAATTTAATGAGGAAAATAAAATGGTTGCACTTTATTGTTTATTAGGATTCATTCTCCTATTGATTATTGAATATTACAGTATTAAAGGAGAAAAAAAATTTCATCCGGCATTTCAAAAAAATTATGAAGTTATTGAAAATGTCGTGTTCGAAAACCTTAGTGTTACAATCCCTGTTGATTCGTACATCTCTAAAGGACATACCTGGGCTGGTTTGCAGGGAAATGGATTGGTAAAAGTTGGTGTTGACGAATTTGCATTAAAGTCCATCGGTAAGTTTATTGTTACCCGCATAGCAAAACCCGGAAGTGTAGTTAAAAAAGGTGATATAATTATTGAAGCAAAACTGGGTGACAAAACTTTCGGATTCCGCTCACCTGTTGATGGAACGATTAATTTTATAAATGATGACCTTGTTGGAAAAACTATTTCAGATCCTTACGGTGAAGACTGGGGAATTTTTGTATCACCAATTAATTTTGAAAGAAATGTAAAAGATTTGAAAGCAAATGAAGCTGTAGTTGAGTGGATGAAAAATGAATTCAGCAGGCTAAAAAATTATCTTATCGAAATGTCTGCTCAGCCAAAGCTTGCAGGAGTAACGATGCTTGACGGAGGTAAAATTGTTGAAGGTGCTGTTTCCCAGTTAACAAATGAATCAATGAAAATATATGAGAACGAATTTTTGTCAATATAGTTAAATGCAAAAGGGGATGAATAAATGTCTGATAGAGAAATAAATCTTGATAAGCAAATTGGTATCCTGTTCGATGCGACTAAATGTATCGGATGCGGAGAATGTTATGAAGCCTGCAAAAAAGAAAATCACCTGCCCGAAACTAATAATAATTTTTTAAGCGATCATTTATCTGATAAAACTTATACAGTGGTTGAAGAGTATGGAGATGTTTATGCAAGGAAAATGTGCATGCACTGTATTGAACCTGCATGTGAATCAGTCTGCCCGGTTGGTGCATTTAAGAAAACAGAACTCGGACCTGTTTTATATGATTCAGAAAAATGTATCGGGTGCAGGTATTGTATGCAGGCATGTCCTCACACAGTTCCAAGATATGAATGGTCAAGCACTTCGCCCAGGATAAGAAAGTGTATTCTTTGCTATGACAGGTTAAAGGAAGGTAAGCTTACAGCATGTGCAGAAGCGTGTCCTGTAGAAGCAACAATTTGCGGAAGGCTTTCCGATCTAATTGCAGAAGCAAATAAAAGGATCAGGCAAAATCCTGATAAATATTATCAACACATTTATGGATTAGAGGAAGCCGGTGGAAGTAATGTTTTGATACTCTCCCCTGTTCCATTTGAACAGCTTGGGTATTCTTCCAAAATCCCAAAGGAATCAATGCCTAACTTCACAATACAGGCAATGGAAAAAATCCCTTCAGTTGTTTCAGTCGGCGGGATATTTTTAACCGGGATGTACTGGTTAACTAAAAGAAAAAATCAATTGGCAAAAGAAGGAAGAGAATTAACTAAGGAAAGAGACAATGAAAAATAATATGGGGAAAATTACCTTCTGGAAAAGTGTAAGCATTATCATTTTAGTAACCGGATTATACTCGTTGTATATCAGGTTTTATAAAGGACTCGGGGTTTCAACTAATCTATCCGATTTTGTTCCGTGGGGACTGTGGATCGGGATAGATTTTATTGGTGTTGGACTGGCCGCCGCTGGTTTTACGATTGCAGCAGCAGCTCATATTTTCCACAACCATAAATATGATTCTATAGCACGACCAGCAATACTCACAGCCTATATAGGTTATATGATGGTTGTTGCTTTGTTAATAATCGATCTGGGTAAGCCGGAAAATTTCTGGCATCCTTTAATTATGTGGAACATTCATTCCGTTATGTTTGAAATAACATGGTGTGTAATATGTTATTCAACAATACTCACAATAGAATTTGCACCCGTAGTTTTAGAAAAATATAAATTTAACAGGCTGCTAAAGTTTGTCAAAAAAATTACGCCGGCAGCAGTTATACTCGGAGTTCTCTTTTCCACTTTGCACCAATCGTCATTCGGCTCTTTATATCTTATAGTACCGGCAAAAGTCTATCCATTATGGTACTCTTCTTTTCTTCCGGTGCACTTTTTTATTTCCTGTATAGCAGCAGGATTATCTATGATAATTTTATCTGCATATTTATCTGCGAGAGCTTTTAAACAGGGATTAAACATCAGGATATTATCCGGATTAGGAAAAGGCGTACTTATTGTTTTATCAATTGAACTGGTTTTTAAATTCACAGAAATATTTTCAACCGGAAAATCTGTTTTTTTGTTTGCCCAATCAGCTGAGACTTATTTCTTCTGGCTTGAAATATTCCTTGGTTCAGTTATTCCCATCTGGATTCTTTCAAACCAGAAATACAGAGTAAACAGGACCGGTTTATACTTCGCAGCAATATTTACAATTTCGGGCTTCATATTAAACAGGATGAATGTTTGTGTGACATCGTTAGTAAGATCTTCAGGACAGTCATACACTCCAACATTAGAAGAGATATCAATAACATTGTTCCTGATTTTAGTTGCAGTTATAGCTTTCAGGTTAGTAGTAAAGAACTTCAAAGTTTTTACAATAAATGAAATGGTCCAGGAAAAAGCAACTTTAGCTAATGAAATAAATAACAATAATATAATTTTTAATAAATAAATAACCCTCCTATCCTGTTTAAAAGTTTTGCAGAGGGTGAGGAGATAATAAAATGAACTGCATCTGGCTCGGACTTTTAAAAGATTTGACATGCGACAAACAATTCAGTTGTGAGAATTGTGAATTAGATAAAGTTTTAAGAAACCTTTGTTTAATTAAGAAGGATGATTTTACCCTGCAGGATAAATATGAGAGTGATTTATTTGATCAACTATTTAAGCGCATTCAAGGTGAAACTTTTAGTGAGAGTCTGTTTTATCTAAAGAATCAGCTTGTTCTGAAAAACATATTCGGCAACGTTTATTATCTGGGGATAAATCCTGTTCTACTTCAATTGCTGGACGATTATGATTATGTTCATCAGCCTGATGAAACTGAAATTAAAAAAGGACAAGTAATCTTAACCCTCGAAGGTAAATGGGGTAAAAAACATTTTATTTCTCCAATTGATATTACAATCATTGAAAAAATTAATTTTTCAAAATTCAGACTTCATAAATGGTATGCAATTATTTTAGTCAATGAAATAGACAGGGATAATATTCAATTGACTGAAGAAAAATGGAATGAAAAAAAAGCCGAAACGTTATTATTACTAAAAGATCGTAAATTGTGTGAGCCACAAATCGGTCAAAGTATGTTTGACGGAGGAACTAAAATAAAATTTATTCACCAATATCTTGGAAATAAAAAATACCTGGAACTGTTAAGCAAGGTTTTTGAATAAAACTTAAATAGCTGTTAATTCTCAAGAATTAACAAACACCAAACATTCTTGTCACTGAAATTTGGTTTGTCTAAGTTTGAATGTTGTTTAGGGGAGTTTTTGTGAAAACGAAATTATGGAACCGGTTAAGTTTTAGGTTAATTGTATCAATTTCTGTTATCCTGATTTGTATACTGGCAGTCTATACCTACCTGTTAATTTCCAATCTGGACGAATACATAACAAATAACAGCTTTAAGCATGCTTTTGATGTTAGTGAAGTGATTAAAAAATCAACACGTTATAGTATGCTTTTAAACCGGCGGGAAGATGTTCACCAAATAATTAAAACAATCGGTACTGAAAAAAGTGTTAAAGGAATAAGGATATATAACAAACTTGGGACAATAATTTTTTCAACAGATTCAATGGAAGTTAATAAACAGGTTGATATGACTGCCGAAGCCTGTATCATTTGTCATAATGCGAGCGTACCTTTAAGTACACTCAGTACCAAAGATAAAATTCGAATATTTACAGCACACGACAATCAGCGTGTACTCGGTCTGATAAATCCAATCAATAATGAAATGGATTGTTCTTCTGCTGATTGCCATGCTCATTCTTCTAATATTCAGTTTCTGGGAGTACTTGATGTAATGGTTCCCTTAAGCGATCTCGATATTATTAAAGCAGAGATTACAAAAAGCACAATTATTAATTCAGCTATTATAACTATTGTAACAGCAATCGGATGTGGTGTGTTCATTGTTTTCCTGGTGAATATGCCAATGAGAAAACTATCGAAAGGAATGGAAGAACTAAGTAAAGGGAATCTTAATTACAAAATATCCGTGGATTCAAAAGATGAGCTGGGCAAAATGGCACAAAGATTTAATGAAATGTCATCAAAATTAAATTCAGCTTACAATGAAATAAAAGATTGGTCGGAAAACCTGAATGTTAAAGTGCAGCAAAAAAATGAAGAGTTGAAAAAAATTTACGAGCAGATTACAGAAGTAGAAAAACTAACTTCCCTTGGTAAATTATCAGCAACGGTTGCACACGAATTAAACAACCCCCTTGAAGGAATTCTGACTTACAGCAAACTGATCTCTAAGAAATTGAAAAAACTGGATAAAGGAGTCGATTTTTCGGAATTACAAAAATTTCTTCAGCTCATCTCAGAAGAATCTGCAAGATGTGGGAAAATATGTAAGGATTTACTCTTATTCTCACACAGAGATGTAGGAAAATTTGAGCCTGTTCTTTTCACCACAGTAATTGAAAAAAGCCTGGCATTAATAAATCATCATTTTGAAATTAATAAAATAAAAATTAGACGAAACTATATCGAAAAAGATTTAATAATTGAATGTGATACACAAAAAATTGAACAGGCTTTAGTTGCTGTTTTATTAAATGCCGCAGAGGCAATGTATGAAGAAGGGACCCTTACACTTACGCTTTCTAAAGAATTAGATCATCTAACACTCCGGATTTCAGATGAAGGAACCGGAATTAATAGTGCCGATTTGCCTCATATTTTTGAACCATTTTATACTACAAAAAGCGATGCAAAAGGAACCGGTCTCGGTTTATCAGTTTCTTATGGAATAATTAATCAACACAAAGGGAAAATTTTTGTTGAACACACTTCAATAAAAGGTACAACTTTTAAAATTACTTTACCCTTAGAACAATCAGAAGTATATGCAGATGGAAACTACAGCTAACATTTTAATAGTTGATGATGAACAGGTAGTGCGCGATTCATTGACCCATTGGTTTGAAGAAGATAACTATAAAGTGCTTTCGGCTGAAAATGCAGAAGCTGCATTAAAGATATTCGAAAAGCATAAATTTGATCTCATTCTGCTTGATATGAAAATGCCCGGAATGAGTGGATTGGATTTGCTGGTAAAGATTAAAGAAAATGATCCCGACGTTATTGTTATTTTGATAACCGCTTTTGCATCAGTTACTTCAGCAATAAAAGCACTTAAGGATGGTGCTTATGACTATATTACAAAACCAATTGACCCTGATGAACTTTCACATATAGTTGAAAAGGCACTTAACCAGAAAAAGCTTTTTAAAGAAAATATTCAACTGAAAGAGAACATTGAAGAAATTGTCAGGCCTGATAACCTGATAGGTGAAAGTCCGGCAATGAAAAAAATTTTTTCATTAATAAATACTGTAGCACCTACTGATACGACTGTGCTTATACGAGGTGAAAGTGGAACAGGAAAGGAACTTGTAGCAAAAGCTATTCACCTCAATAGCAAAAGAAAATATTTTCCGATTGTCACAGTCAATTGCGGTGCACTTGCCGAATCAATTCTTGAAAGTGAATTATTCGGACACGAGAAAGGTGCATTTACAGGAGCACATTTTAAACGTAAAGGTAAATTTGAAATGGCTGACGGTGGCTCAATTTTTCTTGACGAAGTTGGAACAATTTCACTAAAAATGCAGATTGAACTTTTAAGGGTGATTGAGACTAAACAATTTACGAGAGTTGGAGGAAATGAAACAATTAAAAGTGATTTCAGAGTTATTGCTGCCACAAATGAACCACTTGAAGAACTTGTAAAACAAGGGAAGTTTCGGGAAGACCTCTATTATAGGTTGGATGTTTTTACAATAAATATTCAACCGCTACGCGACAGACCGGACGATATACCAATCCTTTCATACTATTTCCTAAATAAGTTTTCTCAGCAGATGAATAAAAAGAAAACAAAGATTTCTTCTGAAGCTATGGATTTTTTAATGCATTACAACTGGCAGGGTAATGTTAGAGAACTTGAAAATGCAATAGAACGCGCCGTTGTTGTAAGTAAATCTGAAATTTTAAAAGAGAAGATCTGCCTTTCCAAATTAGCAATGGCAATAATTATTTTAACTCAATGGATAAATCTCTTGAAACACTTGAAAAAAAGCATATTGCCTTGATTTTGAATGAAACAGAATGGAATATTTCAAAGAGTGCCAAAATTCTTGGTATAGACAGAGTAACACTTTACAATAAAATTACTAAATATGATCTCAAGAGATAAATCCAATGCAGAACCTTTATGTTGTTCCGCTGGAAGTTTCAGATTCAGAATTAATTTCAAGAATTGTTGATGAACTTGGAAAAATTTTAAAAACACAGGTTGAGACTTCTGAACTAAACCTGGATTTAATTTCTTGTTTTTCACTGGATAGGAATCAATATTATTCAACTGAAATCATTTCCAGAGCTATCCCTCTGACAGCTAACTTAAATGGGAAAGTAATCTTAATTGTTGAATCTGATATTTTCGTTCCAATTTTTACCTATGTTTTTGGTGAAGCCCAGCTAAATGGTAAGCACTCAATTATTTCTCTTTGCAGATTGCATGAAGAATTTTATACGGGGAGAACTAATGATGAGCTTTTTTTTCAACGAATAATGAAAGAAATTCTACACGAAGTTGGACATAATTTTGGTCTGCTTCATTGTAATAACTGGGAATGTGTAATGCACTCATCAAAAAATATTGAGGAAGTGGATATTAAAGGTGAATTCTATTGTAGTGAATGCAGGTTAATATTTGAATCAAAATTTTAATAGTTTTTTATTTTTAACTTATGTCAAGTATGTTTGAGTTATCAACAATGCAAAGTGACTTTTCCATACTAAAGCTGGTTGAATACTCCAAAGGTGAAATCTTCAAACAGGAAATAAAATAAAAACTACGAAGCTGCTTTTAGCTGAGCCAGTTCTTCTTCAAAATCTTTAAGAGCTTCTTCTCTTGTATCGAATACATGCAAAAATTTAAACGCACTGGTGATAAAGAAGATATCCAGGTTTGTGGTAAACTGCATTATAATATTTAGCTTACCATAATTTTCTTCCAGTTTTTTATGTGCATAAACCAGAACGCCGAGAAATGTGGAATCAATAAATTCACAAAGAGAAAGGTCAATAACCAGGTTTAAATGATCATAAACAATTTCTTCATCAATAACGCTTTTCAGTAAATGGGCTTCTTTAACTGTCGCTCTGGAAAGATAAGAATTTATAATTACTGAGCTGTCTGTGTGGATTTTTTCGAATTCTTCCATATTTGTTAACCCCCTCAATATTAAGCTGAAATAAACTGTGCAGCCACAGAGTGAATTTATTAATTTATATTTTGGTATTACAACTAGAGTGCCGTGATCATTATTATGCTTATTCAATATAAAAATGAGTAACAATTGTTTAATAATGGTTCTCGTTTAAGGCAAAATTTAAATATGAGACATACGAAAGTAATATTAATTAATATTTAAGATATAAATGGAGGTCTTTTTTATCTTATTTCAATTATAAATCCACAGGATTGCTTGTGATTAGACAATTCAATTTTTGCTATATTATTAACTAAAATAGGGCTTTATTTTATTAAAATATATTTGGTTTAATTTTTACCGGAGGTTTGTTATGCTTACTAAATCCAGCTATTTAATTTTAATTACTTCATTCATTTTTTCAGTTGCGTATGCCCAAATACCAGATACATTCACTAATCTTAAGGTATTGCCAAAAGATATTACTAAAGAAAAACTCGTTGATATAATGAAATCATTTACATCCGGTTTGGGTGTAAGATGCAATTACTGTCATGTTGGTGAAGATGGCCAGCCGCTAAGCACATTTGATTTCCAGTCAGATACTAAAACCGCAAAGTTGAAGGCAAGAACGATGATGAATATGACACACGATATTAATTCAGATTACCTATCTAAATTTTCCGAGTACCAGGATAAAACTTTGCAGGTTAGATGTATTACTTGTCATAGGGGAGTTCAGCTACCTCAACCCTTGGAAGATGTACTTTACGATAAGACAAAGGCGGATGGACTTGATGAAGCAATTTCTGATTATAATAAACTTTATAAAAAATATTACGGTGGTTCAGCATATGATTTCAGGGATCACACGCTCGTAGGACTTGCAGAAAAACTTGCAGATGATAAAATGTATGAAGAAGCAATTGCCTTTGCAAAAATAAATGTTGAGAAATATCCCGAATCAGGTGTTGCATATTTTGGTCTGGCAGAAGTGTACGAATCAAAAGGAGATAAGGAGAATGCAATAAAGAACTATAATAATGCATTGAAATTGATGCCTGATGGAAATGACTTTATAAAAAGGAAACTTGAAGAGCTTTCAAAGTAATAAATAATTGTAAACAAGTGACTTTCCGCACTAAACTTTAGATCAATTATCTTGCTTTATTCGTCTTAATTTATATATTAAGTAGAGTTCAATTATTATAATAAAAGGAGTTATGTTATGAAAAACGACGGAAATGCCAATGGATTTTTACTTGGTGTATTAGTAGGCAGTTTAATTGGAAGCGTAACTGCCCTTTTGATAGCACCAACAAGCGGTAAGAAGCTTAGAAGAAAAATATCAGACAAGGCGGAAGACATTTACGAAGATGCTCAGGAATACTATTCAACTGGCAAGGGAAAAGCCGAAGAGTATTATCGTGAAGGCAAAAAGAAAGCTACCGATCTTGTTGATGAAGCTAAAAAACTTGTAAAATCCTGATAACAAAATTCAATTAATTGGCTAAAGAACGTAAAAACCAGATTATCCGTGCTGCTGCAAAAAGGTTTGCACGGCACGGACTTGGTAAAACAACTTTAAGTGAAATTGCCCGCGATGTAAGGATAGGCAAAGCAACAATCTATCATTACTTCGAATCAAAAGAGCAGCTATTCTTTGAGGCACTCACCTTTGAAACATCTCAGTATATTACCGACATTAAAGCAATTTTTAATAATGAAGAAACTGCAATCGGGGCAAGGCTGCTTGAATATTTCAGCTATAAAGAAAATGTTGATCAGAAATACAGGCTGCTTTTTGAATTGATGCTGTTACTCTACAACGATGAATCATTCGAAAGAGAGAAAGCAATACTTACTAAACTTTTAAAGGAAGAAGAGGAGATTGTTAAGTTAATACTCAGCTCAGTTTACAGCGGAAGAATTGAAAGTATGAATACTTCCCTTCCCGGTTATGTAGTTGTAAGCAGCTGGGGATTACTATTCGGCATGAAGCTGAAACGAATTACAGACCCAAATAAAGTTTTAAGCGTAAGAGAAATATTGTTTCGTAATCTCGAAAATCTACTCTCCTGATTTTTCTTTTTCAGGCACAACCTTCTCCTTACTTTCAGCAGGTTTATCTTTATCTATAATTCCTGAAAAACTTTCATAAGTACTCTTAAGCGCTGTTATCAAGTTAGCAATATGATTAGCAATATTCTCAGCATCGGAAGAAATTCTTAAATAAAGCAGACTGTTTCTAGCTGAAGTTTCATTTCTTTTAATCCTGGATACCTGTGTAAGATCAAAATTGTCTGAAATATCTTTAAAGTGTGATAGCGAATCTTTGAAATCCTGAGTGTCAGAAAAATCCTTTGAGTTTAATATAACAACAGCTTCATTCACTTCTTTCCTTAAAAAATCAGAAAGCATAACCATAGAATCAAATTCATCTTTATGCGGTCTTATATGATTATTATCAATGTGTTCAAAACAATTCTGAACAATTGTTCTGGTATTTAAAGCAATTTCCTGAATTGCATTAATAATTTTACCAAATTTTTTACCCTTCTTTATTTCCTGTTCTTCAAGTATCTGAACTGTTCTAAAGATATTCTGAGTTATAAGTCGTGATTTTTTTATAAGTTTTTTTGCTCTCTTCTTAGTTTGCTTTAAAAGGATTCTGTCCTCTTCATATAATCCTTTAACAGCTTCCTGAATTTGTTCTGCAGAATTCATCAGGTATTCACCAATAGCATCAAGACTACCGACAGTTCCCTCTAAGCTGTTTTGAATCGTTTGGTGATAAATATCTTCCATTTCTTCTTCATCTTTACTTCTTTCTTTGTGCAGGATATGAGTACGAAACAGAATATATCCGGCAATCAAAAGCATAATTATTATTGCTGTTATACCTCCATAAAAAATTATCACTCCAAAAATTCCTGCAACTGTAAATGCACTGAATGCAGTAAAGAACCATCCTCCTATAACAGTAATAACACCGTTTATTCTGTAAACAGCGCTGTCTCTTCCCCAGGCTTTGTCTGCCAGTGAACTGCCCATTGCAACCATAAAAGTTACATAGGTTGTTGAAAGCGGAAGTTTGAGTGATGTTGCAAATGAGATAAGAACGCTTGCAACCATAAGATTTACAGATGCACGAAGCAGATCGAACGCAGGAGCATTTTTATCTTTAATTGCCGGAGCAGCGTTCTGAAACCTTCTGCTGAATCCCCTTTGAATAGGTTGTGGTACAGTTGATTTATAAACATTTGACACACCTACCATCATTCTTACTATTGAACGTGAAAGCATTGAAGATTCAAATCGTTCAAATCCTTCAAACTGTCTGCCAAGATTCACTTCTGTTTTTGTAACTGACCTGGCTTTTTTAGATAACCACAATGTTGCTACCATTATACCACCGGCGCCAAGCAATATTAAAGTATTTGACTGAACAGGATTTCGCAATTCTTCCATCATAATTCCAAATGGATCTCCGCTTACTTTTGCAATTAGGTACGAACTCATTCCTGCAAGAGGAACACCGATAAAGTTTACAAGATCATTTGCGGCAAAAGCAAGAGCCAGAGCAAATGTACCAATTAACACAATTGGTTTCAGAATATTTACTTTTGTAAACATTAACAGAAATTGTAGAACTACAAACCAGATTATTATACTTACTAATAAAATCATACCCACATTAGACTCAATCATCTGGGTCGTATCTTCAGGAAGAAAAGTTATCCCCTTCGCACCTTTAACAAGAATAAAGTAGGTAATAAAAGTCATAGCTATCGCACCCCAGATTGCACCATATCTCTTTATTCTCTTATTATAATCAAAAGTAAAAATAAGCCGGGTAATAAACTGTATTATCACACCGAACGTAAATGCTATAACAACAGAAATAAGAATGCCTGAAATTATAGCTAAAGCTTTACCGGTATTAATAAATGCAACAAAACCAGCAATATCGCTGCCTGATTCAGCCAGTTTCAGGATTGAAACAGCAACGGATGCTCCAAGTAATTCAAATACAATAGATACCGTGGTGGAAGTAGGCAAGGCAAAAGTGTTAAACATATCAAGCAAAAGAACATCAGCAATCATAACAGCAAGAAAGATTACCATTAATTCTTTAAAGTAAAACATTTCAGGATTGAAAATACCTTTTCTTGCTACTTCCATAATGCCTCCCGAAAAGGTTGTACCGATTACAATTCCTAATCCGGCAACAAGAAGAATTACATGACGTGGGGCAACCTTTGAACCCACAGCGGAATTTAAAAAGTTAACCGCATCATTACTGACGCCAACAACAAGATCCGAGGCTGCAAGAATGAATAATATTATAACTATTACAAAATATATTTCCACTTGCTATTCCGTTACAGATAAATTATGAAAATTCATTTTTAAAATACTAAGAAATCAGGATTTCAGGATTGTAATTTTCAATGTTAAATAATTGTTAAGAAGTAAACAAATTCTTTGATTCTGATGTTAAAAATTAATATAAAATTTAAATAATTTGGATAAAATTTGATGCTTCTTTAATTTTATTTATCATAATTATTCCAAATCCATTAAGTAAAAAATTAATGCCCTCATTTTTTAATTCCTGGCTTCCTTTCATATATCTATACGGTATTGGTGGTGCTTTTTTCCTTTTCGGATTAATAATTTTACGAAAAAGTAATGCGCTTGATATAAAAATTAAAAAGCACAGGGTTTGGTTTAAAATTATGATTGGCGGATATTTTTATTTCTTTCTGATGCATGCAATCCTAATAATAAGTGCACTTTATTTCTGATATGGGACTGGAAAGATTTCATAGCATAGGAACATCGACCGACTGGATAGTAATGATAGTTTACTTTTTTGCTATCATGCTGTTCGGAAGTTATTTTGGAAAATATAACCGCAACACACAGGATTTCTTTTTTGGCGGAAGACGTTTTGCCTGGTGGCTTATTGCTTTTTCAATTGTGGCAACCGGAGTTGGAAGCCACAGCTTTGTAAAATATTCAGCCAAAGGCTTTACAGACGGTTTGTCATCTTCAATGACATACATCAATGACTGGTTTTTTATTCCTTTCTTTTTATTTGGCTGGCTGCCAATTATTGTTTACACAAAAATTCGTTCAATCCCCGAATATTTTGAAAAAAGATTTAGTCCTTCTGCCAGATTCCTTGCCACTCTACTATTACTTCTTTATATGATTGGATACATCGGTATTGGATTTCTTACTTTAGGAAAAGCGATGCTGCCGATGCTCCCTGAATCATTTGCCATTGCCGGTATAAGCTTTAATGTTACATTGATGGGAGTAATTATTTTTATTGCTGTCATTACAGGAGTTTATATAACCTTCGGCGGCCAAACTGCTGTTATTTTTACAGATCTTGCGCAGGGATTTATTCTTCTGTTCGCTGGATTATTCTTATTCTTTTTAGGTCTCAACTATCTCGGCGGCTTTGATAAATTCTGGAGTCTTTTACCAGTATCCTGGAAAATGCCTCTTGCCAAGTTTAACGAACCATCCAGCTTTAATTTTGTGGGAATATTTTGGGAAGATGGAATTGCTGGTTCTATTGGATTCCTGTTTATGAATATGGGCCTGATCATGAGATTTATGGCTACCAAAAGTGTTAATGAAGGCAGGAAGGCTGCAGTATTTAATATTTTATTTATGCTTCCCATTTCTGCAATAGTTGTTGGTAATGCCGGATGGATTGGAAAAGCTATATCAGTTGTTAGCCCACAAACTGTTCCTCCAAACACAGTGCCTGACCAGATTTTTGTTGTTGTTGCAAGCATCGTTGCACATCCTGGAGTATTCGGATTTATAATGGCTGCGCTTGTTGCTGCATTAATGTCAACCGTTGATACTTTAATTAATGCAACTGCGGCTGTATATATTAATGATGTTCATCGCCCTTTAAAAAAATGGCTTAAATTAAAAATGTCTGATTTAAAAACAGAAGATAAGCACGAATTAAATGCCGCAAGAATTTCCTCAATATTAATTACAACACTTGGAGTTCTTTCGGTGTTGTTATTTGAAAAATTTCCAACTGTATATGAAGCACATGGATATTTTCATTCTACCCTCACTCCCCCGTTAGTTGTCGCAATCTTTCTTGGAATTTTCTGGAAAAGATTTACACCTGCAGCTGTTATCTCTTCATTTTTAGGTGGCGTAACATTTATGATACTAGGTGGCAACTATCCGGCTATTCTTATTGCTCCGTTTGATCATGGAATTCAGATGGATCCTGTACATCCTTATACTTATATACGTGCATTGTACAATCTTGTGGTTTGCAGTTTTGTGGCTGTAAGTATTACTTATCTGACTCCCTGGTTGAAGAATACAGTTTCAAAAATTAAAGAACGACAAAATGTTTCTGTTATATTTAAAAGTTTTACGATAATAGCTGCAATTATTTTTGTCGGACTTGTTTTCAGTTCTTCATTCTTTTACCTGCATCCTGATTCTATTCTTGAAATATCTATAATGATACTTTTTGCTTTAATAATGACAGTGCTTGTAGCACTTGTATCCACCTATTACATAAAGTTTGATGAATATAAACAAACCGAAGGTTTAACTGCCTGGTCAATTAAAAAAGCAAAAGAAATGTTTAAAGGCCGTCCTTTAAATGAAGAAGAAGGGGAAACCATTAAGGTAAAGTTAAAGGAAATTGATGAAACCGACGACAAAGTTTACTTCTCCCGTCAGGATATGCAAAGAATGAAAGCCCAGCCTGGCGATTTAGTTTATTTATGCGACGCAAGAAAATGGCTTGGCGGTTTAAAATCAGTTCATTCCACTTACGGTGATCCGCACGATGAAGATGGCATAGTATATGTAAATAATGAGCATGTTTTGCAGGGCCAGTTTTCCAGAAACCGGCTTCTTACTGCTGAAAAAGAAATGTAATATCCCGATTAGTTAATTATTTCCATATGAAAACCATTATAGAACATATGTTCTATACAAATTTGTGGATCGATATTTTATTTTTGATTATTAAATTTTATTAGTATATAAGTATAAATATTATTTAATGATTTCCAAACAGCAAGAATGAATTACTCAGTTACATTTACAAATCCTACCCGCAACCACCCAAGCCACATAATTTATCCGGATGTGAAAAACGGGAGTACTATAAAATCATCTCTAATAATAAATTCCGGAAAAATTATCATTCTAAATTCATCTTGCAGTTTATACTTTTCTATGGTTGAGTAGTTCTAATTAAATATTTTCCTTATACGCATAGCTGAACTTAAATTGAATTTCTAATTCAGGAAGAATATTCAGCTTAATATTATATAACAAATCAGGAGGTACTAAAATGAAACAAGTAACTTACTTGTTCTTTATTCTTTCATTATTTGCAATAACTTCTCTTAGTTTTGCACAAAATAAACATAAAGGAGAAGTTGATTTACCCAAATTACTTCCCAAAACTTCTGATGAGGTAAACAAGTTTCATCAGGAAAAAAGTAATTCAACAATATTTGATAAAAATTCAAAAATATTGAATAATATTTTTTACAGCCCACAAAACTTTTATGCTCTTGATTATGCTTTGGGTGAAATGTGGGATGGATCAAATTGGGTAAACAGCCAGCAAGTTGATTATACATATAATGCACAGGGTTGGACTACTGAAGTTCTATACCAAAGCTGGAGCAGCGGCAGTTGGGTAAATACCTATCGTTATACATATACATACACCGGAAATGGTCAGGTAGCAACAGGAGTTAATCAAACCTGGTCCGGTTCTGATTGGGTAAATTCTTCTCGTTATTCATATACTTATAACTCAAACGGTGATGAGACTAATTATCTATATGAACAGTGGAATGGCTCTTCGTGGGAAAATTATTACCAGTACAATTATACTTATATGCCAAACGGAAATTTAGACTACTATATTTACCAAAATTGGTCAGGTGGTACGTGGGTTAATTCTTCTAAATATATATATCAGTACAATTCAAATAATCAGGTAATAACACGAACATCTCAGTATTGGACTGGTGGTACATGGGTAAATAATTATCAATATAACTACACATATAATTCAAATGGTGATTACCTGACCTATATTGTATATAGCTGGAATGGTTTAGCGTGGGAAAATTATGCACAATATATTTATACATATAATTCAAATGGTTGGAATACTGAAGTCCTCTCTCAGGATTGGGATCCTGTAAACGGCTGGGTTAATGATTACAGAAATGCTTATACCTATGATGGTTCCGGAAATGCAACTGAATACTTATATCAGGATTGGGATGGTTCTCAATGGGTGAATTCTTATAGATTAACGTATACTTATAATGGTAATGGTCAACAGACTAGTTATTTATATGAAAATTGGAACCCGGGAACAGGATGGGAGAATTATACACAAGCTTCCATAGAATACGATGCAAATGGAAACTATTTTAGATATACATATCAGAATTGGGATGGTTCTCAATGGGTTAATACAGACAGGTATAGTTATTATTGGCAGTTAATAGTAAGTGATGTACAGGATAATAATACAGTAACTAAATTTTCTCTTGATAATAACTATCCAAATCCATTTAATCCAAGTACTTTAATTAAATTCAGCGTTCCGGAGAATTCGATTGTAAATATAAAAATCTATGATATAATTGGTAATGAAGTTGCTTCATTAGTTAATGGAGAAGTTGAATCTGGAAATCACCAGGTAACTTTTGATGCAAGTAATTTATCAAGCGGAATTTATTTATACAAGATGCAGGCAATCCCGGTAAACGGTGAGAAAGCATTTGTTCAAACAAAGAAGATGATGTTGCTTAAATAATATTCCAATAAATAGTAATATTTTAAAGGCCACCTTAACAGGTGGTCTTTTTTTATTATATTTAGATTTAATTGTAAACAATAGAAAATTGTTTTGAAAAGACTTCCAATTCATTTTTATATCGGACTAGTTTTAATATTAGTAAGCTGGTACCTGAACTGGTCATTAACAGGTTTGCGAACTTACCTGCTTTTCTTCCCACTCTGGCTGGGATATATTTTGTTTGTTGACTCTCTGGTCTTATCCAGGAAAAATTCATCTCTACTAAAACGAAATTTTAGAAAATTCATTTTATTATTTATTATCTCAGCTCCAGCCTGGTGGTTATTTGAGTTACTCAATGAACGTACTGCCAACTGGGTTTATGTTGGAAAAGAATTTTTCACTGACTTTGAATATGCTGTTTATGCAACTTTATCATTTTCAACTGTGATGCCAGCTGTTTTTGAAACTACAGAATTATTTTCAACATTTAACTGGACAAAGTATTTTAAGAATTAAATATCCGAACTTCTTTTTTTATTTATCCGTCAAAATATATTAATGCTTTACAGTAACATTTATTTCCATAATGAAGTAGAACAATTGCTCTATATGATATAAGTACGAATTATAGTATTATTATATGGTTTATGAATTAAGTTTGGGAGATTTTATAATCCAGATAAAAGTGTTCTAAACTTAACTAAAAAAGGTGGGTGGTCTGATAATGAATAATGTATTAATCTTTCCGAATTTCTCCAGGCCACGATATATCCTTTTTAATTTATTAACTAATAATTAATCAACTCATAATTCAGGAGGCCCTAAAATGAAACAAGTAACTTACTTGTTCTTTATTCTTTCATTATTTGCAATAACTTCTATTAGTTTTGCACAAAATAAACATAAAGGAGAAGTTGAATTACCCAAATTACTTCCCCAAACTTCTGATGAAGTAAACAAGTTTCATCAGGAAAAAAGTAATTCAACAATATTTGATAAAAATTCAAAAATTTTGAATAATATTTTTTACAGCCCACAAAACTTTTATGCCTTAGATTATTATTTGGGCGAAATGTGGGATGGATCAAATTGGGTAAACAGCGAGCAAGGAGATTATACATATAATGCACAGGGTTGGACCACTGAAGTTATATACCAAAGCTGGAGCAGCGGCAGTTGGGTAAATACCTATCGTTATACATATACATACACCGGAAATGGTCAGGTAGCAACAGCAGTTGATCAAACCTGGTCCGGTTCTGATTGGGTAAATTCTTATCGTTATTCATATACTTATAATTCAAATGGTGATGAGACTAATTATCTATATGAACAGTGGAATGGCTCTTCGTGGGAAAATTATTACCAGTACAATTATACTTATATGCCAAACGGAAATTTAGACTACTATATTTACCAAAATTGGTCTGGTGGTACGTGGGTTAATTCTTTTAAATATATATATCAGTACAATTCAAACAATCAGGAAACAACACGAACATCTCAGTATTGGTCTGGTGGTACATGGGTAAATTATTATCAATATAACTACACATATAATTCAAATGGTGATTACCTGACCTATATTGTATATAGCTGGAATGGTTTAGCGTGGGAAAATTATGCACAATATATTTATACATATAATTCAAATGGTTGGAATACTGAATACCTCTCTCAGGATTGGGATCCTGTAAACGGCTGGGTTAATGATTACAGATATGTGTATACCTATGATGGTTCCGGAAATGCAACTCAAAATTTGAATCAGGATTGGGATGGTTCTCAATGGGTGAATTCTTATAGATTAACGTATACTTATAATGGTAATGGTCAACAGACTAGTTATTTATATGAAAATTGGAACCCGGGAACAGGATGGGAGAATTATACACAAGCTTCCATAGAATACGATGCAAATGGAAACTATTTTAGATATACATATCAGGAGTGGGATGGTTCTCAATGGGTTAATACAAACAGATATAGTTATTATTGGCAGTTAATAGTAAGTGATGTACAGGATAATAATACAGTAACTAAATTTTCTCTTGATAATAACTATCCAAATCCATTTAATCCAAGTACTTTAATTAAATTCAGCGTTCCGGAGAATTCGATTGTAAATATAAAAATCTATGATATAATTGGTAATGAAGTTGCTTCATTAGTTAATGGAGAAGTTGAATCTGGAAATCACCAGGTAACTTTTGATGCAAGTAATTTATCAAGCGGAATTTATTTATACAAGATGCAGGCAATCCCGGTAAACGGTGAGAAAGCATTTGTTCAAACAAAGAAGATGATGTTGCTTAAATAATATTCCAATAAATAGTAATATTTTAAAGGCCACCTTAACAGGTGGTCTTTTTTTATTATATTTAGATTTAATTGTAACCAATAGAAAATTGTTTTGAAAAGACTTCCAATTCATTTTTATATCGGACTAGTTTTAATATTAGTAAGCTGGTACCTGAACTGGTCATTAACAGGTTTGCGAACTTACCTGCTTTTCTTCCCACTCTGGCTGGGATATATTTTGTTTGTTGACTCTCTGGTCTTATCCAGGAAAAATTCATCTCTACTAAAACGAAATTTTAGAAAATTTATTTTATTATTTATAATTTCGGCTCCAGCCTGGTGGTTATTTGAGTTACTCAATGAACGTACTGCCAACTGGGTTTATGTTGGAAAAGAATTTTTCACTGACTTTGAATATGCTGTTTATGCAACTTTGTCATTTTCAACTGTGATGCCAGCTGTTTTTGAAACTGCAGAATTATTTTCAACATTTAACTGGACAAAATATTTTAATAGCAAGAGAACAATAACAATTACCTCAACTGGAACAAAAATTATTTTTGTTTCCGGGTTAGTTTGTTTAGCTCTTCTATTATCATTCCCCCAATATTTTTTCTACCTGAACTGGCTATCAATATTTTTAATTATTGAACCTATAAATATCCGGATGAAAAATTCATCTCTGTTTGAATTTTTGTCTAATGGAAATTGGAAACCGTTTATTTGTTTAATAACCGGATGCCTTATTTGCGGATTCTTTTGGGAAATGTGGAACTACTATTCTTATCCGAAGTGGATTTATCATTTACAATTGGCAAACTTCATTCACATTTTTGAAATGCCTGTATTGGGCTATCTGGGTTACATCCCCTTTTCTTTAGAGTTATTTGCTATTTATAATTTTATAAATGGAATCTTTGGCTATAAAAAAGATAGTTACTTAAAATTTGAATAACATTGCTTATAGATTTTATTGAATAACAATTTTGTTGTTTTCCCTGTTAACATCCGGAATATCTTCTCTGCCTAATTCAACCTGCCTTACCGGTCTTGAAATTTTATAATCAATTCGCAGCTCATCTGTGTTTTTCCAGATACTTGCATCTCTATAAATTTCTTCCTGGCTTCCATCATAATTTTTTATTTTAATAGCAACAGGAGTTGGGATATTCCCAATTTTGTTAACTGTAATTTTCAAAATATAATCCTCCACATAAGCTTTACTCAATTTCAAATCAGGATACCCGAATTCAAAAAACCATGGTTTCCAGTACCAGCTTAAATCCCTTCCAACAATACGATCAAAAGTAAAAAAGAAATCGAAAGGAATCGGATGCTTTCCGTGCCAGTCATTCATAAATTCATGCAATGCATTCAAAAAAAGTGAATCCCCTAAAAAATCATCAAGAAACCGATAAGCGACTGATGATCTCGCATAAGCTGAATTTCTGTAAGATCGATAATCAAGTAATATAGATGGAATCATTAAAGGCATTTCAGTTTCATCTCCGGCAAACTTTTCATAGTTCTTTATTTCTCTAATTCTCGGAAAATCACTTTTATAATATTTTTGCTGCAATCTTAAAGGAAGAAAAACCGCCCAGCCTTCATCCATAAAAGCATATTTCTGTTCATTTGTTCCCATATAAAAAGGAAAATACTGGTGTGAAGTTTCATGAGAAGTCAATTGAACAGTGCTTTCCAGAGTTAATGCTGATCCATCATTGATCATCATTGGAAATTCCATTCCTCCAGATCCGTTAAATACCGTAAAGCATGGGAAAGGAAATGGAACTCCGGGCATTTTAAATGATAAATATTCAATTGTTTCTCTTGCTAATTTTGCAACAATATAAAAATCGGCTGACTCTTTTTTATACGCAGCATCTATAAACACCCGTCTGTCTGTTTGCGTATCTACAACCAGACTGACTCCATCCCACAAGTAATGATCGCTGAAAGAGAAAACAAAATCAGTTACGTTTTCAGCTTTACATTTAAATACATTCTTTGAGTCATTCCTAAAAATGTCCTCTTCCACTAAATCCTGTTCAGTAATAATTCTTACTACTGAATCTGATTTTTGAGCAAGCTCAATTCTCTTAAGAAATTTTTCATTAAATATTTCTTCAGCATTTTGCAGCGTCCCTGTGGCCCAAACATTAAAGTTCTTCGGAACATTAATTTCAACTATATAGTTATTGAAATCATTATAAAATTCACGGATACCAGCATATTGATAAGTATCCCAGCCATCTATATCATCATAAACAGAAATTTGTGGATACCAATAACCAATTAAATAAGAAGTGGAATCGTATCCACCCATCCGTATTTGCACTTTATCCTGTATAGGAAAACTCCATTCAAATTCAAGATTCGATTCACTTTTTGGTTCAATATAATTCGAAAGCTTGATTGTCATTAAAGTTGAATTAATCGAAACAGCATTATCTTTCGGAACAACATTATTGATTTTGATTTTACTAATCTTTACTCCATCATTTACAGCTTCGGGATCAGGAACCGTAAAATCACGCATTGCACCTTTTTTCAGGATATTTTGGTAAAGTCGAATCACGATAGTTTTTAAAGTATCAGGACTATTATTATAGTATTTAATTTTTTCAGTGCCTGTCAACAGATGGTTTTCAAGATCGATATTGACTTTAATATTGTAATCGGAAGAATTTTGCCAATAGTTTTTCCCAGGTTTTCCATTGTATGATCTTGTTCCATTATCAAATGCTTTTTGAATATTTCTGGCAATATAAAGATCAAATTGTGCGGCTGAATGACTTGAAAAAAGAAATAAAATTGCGCAGACAATTTTAGATTTAAGATACATAATAAAACTCCCCGGTTTATATGTGCTTAGTCAAAAAGAGTATTGTCGTTTTTGTTTCGTTTTGATCTTTGAAATCTTTTGAATGCTAAAGCAGTTGCTTCTCTTCCCCTTGGTGTACGCTGAATAAATCCCTGTTGAATTAAATAGGGTTCATAAACTTCTTCTATTGTTCCGGGATCCTCATTCACTGCAACAGCAATCGTGTTTAATCCAACAGGACCGCCATTATATTTTTCAATTATAGCAAGAATAATTTCTTTATCCATTTCATCAAGTCCGAACTCGTCAACTTCAAGTGCACTCAATGCTTTTTTTGATGTTTCAAGATCTATATTCTTTTTATTATCAAAATCTGCAAAGTCACGGGTTCTTCTTAACAGTCTGTTAGCAATACGTGGCGTTCCCCGTGACCTTTTTGAAATTTCAACAGAAGCATCTTCTTCAATTTTTACATTAATAATTTTTGCTGAGCGGGTTACAATCTTTTGCAGATTTTCAGCAGGATAATAATCCAGTCTGAATTTTATTCCAAACCTGTCACGCAGAGGTGAAGTTAACATACCTGCTCTTGTTGTTGCACCTATTAAAGTATATTTCGGCAAACTAATTTGAATTGAACGAGCATTAGGTCCGCTGTCTATCATAATATCAAGTTTATAATCTTCCATTGCGGAATAGAGATATTCTTCAACTACCGGACTTAGCCTGTGAATTTCATCTATAAACAAAACTGATTTTTCTTCAAGGTTTGTTAGTATCCCGGCAAGATCACCAGGTTTTTCCAGAACCGGTCCGGAAGTTACTTTTATTTTGGAACCAAGTTCGTTTGCAATTATGTGTGCGAGGGTAGTTTTTCCGAGTCCCGGAGGCCCTGTAAGCAAAGTATGGTCAAGCGCTTCATCTCTTTTTTTTGCAGCGGTAATGAAAACATTCAGATTTTCTGTAATCCTGTTTTGTCCAATAAAATCCTGTAGTATCTCAGGTCGTAAAGACTGTTCAAAATATTTCTCTTCTTCATTAATTGTCGGTTCAACTGAACTTGGTTTTTTCATTCTACATTATAGTTTTTAAGTAACAAGTTGTTTATT
This sequence comes from uncultured Ignavibacteriales bacterium, assembly GCA_963715745.1. GTDB lineage: Bacteria > Bacteroidota > Ignavibacteria > Ignavibacteriales > Ignavibacteriaceae > CAWGJF01. The sequence goes on along the minus strand of OY970271.1, from coordinate 1,910,490 downwards.
TCTAATCTTAAACAAGTGAATTAAAAGTACAAGCAAGGTCATTAAACTTAACATTATTAAAGCTGCACCGAAAGACTGCCAGCCGTTAAATGCATTCTCCCATATTTTCGAAACACCCGGATTCCAGGCACTACCGTAAAGAATTAAAAGATGCACAACATAAATTAACAAAGTATTTCTTCCAACAAGAATAATAAATCTTGGAATTGTTTCAACCCTTAATGCAATATAAGATACAATCGAATTCATTACCAGAACGAAACCTAATCTGAAAAATACAATATTAGGTGTTGCAGAGTAAAGAATATTATCATAACCAAGCTCGTGAGTAAATAAATCAAATATCATTGAAATTAATATCAGTCCAAAACCAATAATTCCAAGCATCAAACTAAAATTGACTGATTTAAATGCAGAAGGATTTTTTGCAAGATAACTACCAAGCAAACCGCCCATCACAAGGTAAGCCAGCCATGGAAATAAAGGAAATAGTGAGCCGGTATCAGGATACAAATATCCTGCTAATATTGTTGGCAAAATATTATTCCAATTAATTGTATAAATAATTGGTGTAATAAAAATTACAATTATGGAAAATAGACCGAATGAGATATAATCAGATATTTTAATTTTCTCTGAAATAAACAATAAAAATAATAGAACCAGCAAGCCACAGCCGATCAAATGTAGGACATCAACTGTATAAAAGGTTTTCAAAGATTCATCCGTAACATATCGGAAATCAAAAACTGACCAGGTTGGATATCTAAGCAAGTATCCTAAAAAAATTAATAGGAATGCGCGCTTTACACCCTTAAAAACTCTTGGATTTTTTAGAAATGGTTTATCAACTAATCGAAACAAATATGTAAAAACAACACCGGCTGTAAACAAAAAAATCGGCGCTGTCATTCCACGCATAAAGTACCACACAGAGTATAACGGATACTCTGAAACTCTGTAACTATTATCCAAAACAACATTAACTGTGTGCCCTTGCACCATTTGTATTACAGCAAATGCGCGCATTAAGTCTATAAAAATTATCCGGTGCTTTTTTTCAGTTGAAGTCATTAATTAGAAGAAAAAGACTTTAATTGGGCTATAAATTAAGTATTATTCCTAAATAATTAAACTTGCTGATGGTGAGTAAAAAACCAGGCCCGTTATTAACGGGCTGAAAGTTAAAGGATTGGAATTGTTCTGGATTTTATATTTTCTTTTTTAGGTAGCTTTAGAATTAATTGACCATTTTCAAATTTAGCTTCGATTTTTTGTTGATCAATGGTATCTGTAGTTTTAAAAGTACGATAGTAATTTCCTAATACAGTTTCATTCAGAAGATAATTTCTGCTGTTTGCTTCTTCGTAATTTATTCTTCCAAAAATTATTAATTGTGCGTCAATTATTTTTACACTGATATTATCTCTTGAAACACCCGGCATATTAACTAATAGGAAATAATTATCGTCTGTTTCATAAATGTCGGCTTCGGGAAGAATACTTTTTTCAGTTGATAGTAATTCTTCGAGTGATATTTGTTTATCTTTAAATACTATTATACCTCTGTTCATTTTCTCAACTGTTGTTTTTTTTAGAAAGGAAAACCGGACATTCTTACAAATGCCCGGTTATTATTATGATTAATTATTCTGATTTCTTTTTATCTTCTTCATCATCAACTACTTCATAAGAAGCATCCTGCACATCTTCTTTCTCATCTTTCTTTGTCTCTTGTTCCTGCCCACTCGTTTGTTGCTGTGCATTTTGCTGGGTGCCTCCTGTTTGTGAATAAAGCTTAGAAGCGATTTCATTCCAGACCTTACTCAATGAGTCGGTAGCACTTTTTATCTGATCTGAATTATTTGAAGCTAACGCGTCTTCCACTTTTTTTATCTCAGCATCAAGCTTTGATTTTATATCAGGAGTAATCTTATCCTTCAATTCCTCCATCTGTTTCTTTGTTTGGAATACCAAACTATCAGCCTGGTTTCTAACATCAACCGTCTCTTTTTTCTTTTTATCCTCAGCAGCATGCTCTTTAGCATCATTTTTCATTTTTTCTATTTCATCCTGGCTTAATCCACTTGAAGATGTAATCCTTATGCTCTGTTCTTTATTAGTAGCTTTATCCTTTGCACTTACATGCATAATTCCGTTTGCATCAATATCAAAAGTAACTTCAATCTGCGGAATACCTCTTGGTGCAGGTGGAATTCCATCAAGATGAAATCTTCCAAGCGTCCTGTTATCAGCAGCCATTGATCTTTCACCCTGAAGAACATGAATTTCAACAGAAGGCTGACTGTCAGATGCCGTTGAAAATATTTCACTCTTTCTTGTCGGGATAGTCGTATTTGCATCAATCAGTTTTGTGAATACTCCACCAAGTGTTTCGATTCCGAGTGACAGCGGAGTAACATCTAACAGAAGAACATCTTTAACATCTCCGGCAAGAACACCACCCTGGATTGCTGCTCCTATTGCAACAACTTCATCAGGATTTACACCTTTGTGTGGTTCTTTACCAAATAATTTTTTAACCAGTTCCTGAACCATTGGTATTCTTGTTGAACCACCAACAAGAATAACTTCATCGATATCAGATGAACTAACACCAGCATCTTTCATTGCATTTTCACAAGGAATTCTAGTTCTATCAACAAGATCGTGAATTAACTGTTCAAATTTTGACCTGGAAATATTTAGATTTAAATGTTTCGGACCATCCTGAGTTGCTGTAATAAATGGTAAATTAACATCAGTAGATGAAGAAGATGATAATTCAATCTTAGCTTTTTCAGCAGCTTCTTTTAATCTCTGTAAAGCCATCGGATCTTTTTTCAAATCAATACCGTCTGATTTCAGAAATTCATCGGCTAAATAATTAATTAATCTCTGATCAAAATCATCACCGCCTAAGTGTGTATCTCCATTTGTTGATTTTACTTCGAAAACACCATCGCCAAGCTGCAGAACAGAAATATCAAAAGTACCACCACCAAGGTCATAAATTGCAACTGTATGATCTTTTGTTTTCTTATCCAAACCATAAGCTAAAGCTGCAGCGGTCGGCTCATTAATTATTCGTTTAACTTTTAGTCCTGCAATTTCACCGGCATCTTTTGTAGCTTGTCGTTGCGAATCATTAAAATAAGCAGGCACTGTAATTACAGCTTCAGTAACTTCCTGTCCAAGATATTCTTCAGCAGTTTTTTTCATCTTCTGAAGTATCATTGCACTAATTTCTGGTGGAGAGTAAACCCTGTCATCAATATTCACTCTTGCAGAATTGTTATCGCCAGAGATAACTTTGTAAGGAACTTCACCGATCTCAGTTGATACCTCATCAATTTTTCTTCCCATAAATCTTTTTATTGAGAAGATTGTATTTTTTGGATTTGTTATGGCTTGTCTTTTTGCAGGCTGACCTACAAGTCTTTCACCAGATTTGGAAAAAGCTACAATTGAAGGAGTGGTTCTGCCACCTTCCGAATTTGGAATTACAACCGGATCATTTCCTTCCATAACCGCTACGCACGAATTTGTCGTACCTAAGTCTATTCCTATTATTTTACCCATTTTTATTTTCCTCCTTTAACATTTTTGCAATTTTAACTGCAATAATTAGTTTTGTTTAATTTCTATTATTCTTTCTTATGTTTTAATACGTTTTATTTTTAAATTTTTATTTTGAGCATACCATTTTTAAATTTTTAATAGATAAAGCTTGAATCATAATTATCATTCAACTAGAAATTTTGGATTTTATTGAAAGCTTTAAATAATTCTTTTATTTGGTCTTCTTTTTAAATAAATATTTGTTATTTGTTAATTATACAAGTGAAATGCCATTATTGAAGAATTGTGTTAAGTTATTATTTTTCAATAAGTTACCAGATTTATTATGAATTTTTCTTTTATATTTGTGTGTGCCACAATTGCGGTCAATCTGACATATAGTCCAATAACTGACATCAAGAACTGACAAATGCGATGTTTTTAGTTAACTTTGATTTTAATTTGGAGATTAATTTTGTTCGCTTTTGAAGACTTCGATATAAAACTCGATACAGAATATATTGGAAGAAAATTCTTCTATTTTGAAGAGACAGAATCCACGAACTTCGTATTAAATTCAGGTGGAAAAGAGTTTGATGAAAACGGAACAGTTGTACTTGCTGAAAGCCAGACTAAGGGAAAAGGAAGAAAGGACAGAATCTGGTCAAGTGCAAAAGGATTTAATTTAACATTCTCGATACTATTAACAGATAAAGAAATTTTATCAATCACTCCTAATATTATCAATCTTGCATCTTCATTATCAATTGCAACATCAATAGAAAATTTATTTCAGCTAAATGCCAGCTTAAAATGGCCAAACGATATCTTAATTAACAATAAAAAAGTTGCGGGCATTTTATTAGAAACTTCAACACAAGGAAAATCAATAAACAAAATTATTGTTGGAATTGGTGTTAACGTTAACCAGGTAACTTTCCCTACCGATTTTAAAATACCTGCAACTTCAATTAAAAATGAATTTAAATCAAATATAGAAAGAGAATTAGTACTCGCCGAAATATTAAATCAGTTTGAGTACTTCATTGAATCAGCACTTAAAGATCCTAAATATATTCTTAAGGAGTGGCGGTCAAATTGCAAAATGATTGGAGATAAAATAATTATTTCAGAAAACGATAAAATGAAAACCGGGATATTTGATGATATTGATGATAATGGATTTTTAATTTTAAGAACCAAAGATGGTCTGGAAAAAATAATTTCCGGTGATGTGAGTATTGTTTAATGATGCTGGCAATTGATATTGGTAATTCACGTATTAAATACGCACTATTCGAACAAGATAAAATCATATCTCAGGCTTCATATACAGAACCATCAGAATTAAAATTCTTCATTTTAAAATCAGAAACGACTGATTCTGCAATTTGTTCGGTAGTTCCTGAGAAGTCAAAAATTGTTTATGAAGTTATAAAAAATATAACTGGAAAGCCTCCCTTAATAATTTCGAATAGTATTAAAACGAACCTGGAGATTACTTACAAAACACCTGAGACTTTGGGAGCAGACAGAATTTGTTCTGCGGAAGGAGCTTTTTTCCTTTTTAAGAAATCTGATATGTATAAAGGTTATAGTAAAAAGACTTTTATCCTGTCAATTGATTTCGGAACAGCAACAACAATAAATGTAATTGAATATCCTGGAAATTTTGTTGGTGGCTTAATTGCTCCCGGTTTGGATATGATGTTTAATTCATTAAATAAAGGAACTGCCCAGTTACCTGATGTTGATATTTCCGATTTTAGTTCAATTATTGGTGAAAGTACAAAATCATCAATTGCAAGTGGTGTTGTTTCTTCAGTTGTAGGAATGATTGAAAAAACGATATTGTATCTTAAAAGGGATAAATCGACAAAGTTAATTTCAATTTATTTAACAGGCGGGCATGCCAAAAAAATTATTCCATTTTTAAACTTCGATTTTGTATATGAAGAGAATTTGGTTTTATACGGAGTAAATACTTTAGCCAAAATAAATAAAATATAGAATTGAATTAAATTAAATTCTTACAAGTTCATTATCAATCAACCTGGTATTCCCTACTCTGGCTGCAACAAGAATATAATATTCGTTGCCTGCGTCGATATATTCAACCTCTCTGAAACCGTAAGCATTTCTAATATCTATATAATCTAAATCAATAGAAGTTTCCTGACAAAGCATCATTTTCATATTGTCAATCACAATTTGTGAATTAGTTTCTTTATCTTCTTCAATAAATTTTCTTCCATATAAAAGCGCTTCATGAATTTTTGACGCCATTTCTTTTTCTTTTGCTGATAAATAAACATTCCGTGAACTCATTGCCAAACCACTTTCATCACGGACAATCGGACAAACAACAAGTTCAATTTCCATTTTCAAATCTGATACCATTTGCTTAATTACTTCAACCTGCTGTGCATCTTTTTGTCCGAAAAAAGCAAAATCAGGTTGAACACAATTGAACAAAATATTTACAACAGTTGTAACACCTCTGAAATGAGCAGGTCTGAATTTACCTTCAAGAACAGCAGTTATATTTTCAACTGAAACAAATGTTTGAAAATTGAATCTATATATCTCATCTTTATCAGGATAAAAAAGTAAATCTACTTTTTCATTTTCAAGCAGGTTTTTATCCCTCGCAAAATCTCTCGGGTATTTTTCTAAATCTTCTCCTTCTGCAAATTGAGTTGGATTAACAAAAATTGAAACTACTGTGAAATCAGATTTTTTTTTAGAGGCACTTACAAGAGAAAGGTGACCCTTGTGAAGAAAACCCATTGTAGGAACGAATCCGATAGTGTTTCCTGATTTTTTTTGCAGTCTGATTTCTTTCCGGAGGTCGGTAACTTTGGTTATTACTTTAATAGCAAAAACCTATGAGATTAATTCTAATAAATTATTAATTGTTGAACGAAGTTCTTTTCGGTGGGTAACGATATCCAAAAAACCTTTTTCAAGTAAAAATTCAGATCTTTGAAATCCTTCTGGTAAATCTCTACCTATTGTCTGTTTAATTACACGAGGTCCCGCAAACCCAATTAAAGCTTTTGGTTCCGCAATATTAAAATCACCAAGCATTGCATAACTCGCAGTTGTACCTCCTGTAGTTGGGTCTGTTAAAACAGAAATATATGGAATACCAGCATCGGCAAGCCTTGCAAGGCGTGAGCTTGTTTTTGCCATCTGCATTAGCGAAAAAGCACCTTCCATCATCCTGGCGCCACCACTTTGTGAAATTATAACCAGAGGTATTTTACTCTTAAACGATCTGTCAGCAGCACGGGCAATTTTTTCTCCAACAACCGATCCCATACTTCCACCTATAAATCCAAAATCCATGAAGCCAAATGCAATTTCACGACCTTCGATTTTACCTGTTCCAATTCTAACTGCATCATTAAGATTTTGTTTTTTAATAGTTTCAGAAATTCTGTCCTTATATTTTTTAGTATCGGTAAACTCCAGCGGATCAGCAGAACGCATTTTTTTATTTAACTCCCTGAAGCTTCCTTTGTCCAATAATATTTTTATATACTGTTGGCTTCCAATTCTAAAATGATGATCACATTTAAGACAAGTCCAGAGATTTGATTCCAGCTGCTTGTTGTGAATAATCTCACCACAGCCGGGACATTTGACCCACAAACCATCAGGCAATTCTTTTTTTTGTGAGTCAGGAGAAATTTTATCTTTCGATCTTCTAAACCATGGCATCAGCTATCCGATTTTTCAACTAGTGCATAAATAGTAAGAATTTTTGCAGGTTCTTTTGGATCATTAGAATTAATAGTAACAGTTCTGCTCATTTTTCCTGTTCTGTGCTTTGTGTTTAATTCTACTTTAAGTGTGCCTTCTTCTCCAGGATTTAACTTATCTCTACTGACGAGTGCAGCTGTGCAACCGCAAGAAGTTTTAATATCACTTATTTTTAAAACACCATCGCCTTTATTAGTGAATTTAAAGGTGTAATCAACTACATTACCTTCTTTAACAGTACCAAAATCATGTTGTGTTTCTGTAAATTGAATTGAAGGCATTCCACTTATATCATCTCCCTTTGCAGCTACGTTTGCAGTGATTGTTAAAACCATCTCTTTGTTAATTGGATCATTTGAAGTAACACGGATTGTTTTTTTCTGCGGACCTTTCCTTCCTTTTGAATTAAAAGTTACAACGAGGTTTGTAGATTCACCCGGTTCAAGTTCACTTTTCTCAGGCTTAGCAGCAGTGCAGCCACAGGAAGCTTTAACATCTTCAATCTTTAAGACATCACCACCGTTATTTGTTAAAATAAAAGTATGGGAAACGACATCGCCTGTAGTAATCGTACCGAAATCATGCGCTTTATTCTGAGCAACAAGTTCAGGCTGAAACATTTGAGCAAAACCAAATGAAGCTAATAATAAAAACAGTAAAGAAATCTTTTTTATCATTTTATCTTCTCCTTAATAATAATGCTTTTAAGATAGTTTGGTTCTAAATAATCAAAATCTGTTATTTTCTTTTTTTCTCCGAATTGTTTCGCCCACAATGCAACAAATTCGGGAGATGGTGAAGAATATCTCACAGGACGATCCATTATTGCATTACCGAAAAGTTTCCTGTTTTTTGTCCTGCGAGGTATCTGTTTTTTATCTAATATCTTCAACTCATCAACAAATATATAACTATTAGCTTTAATTTGAAACTTAGCTAAATATACCTCGTCTTTATTAACTTTATTAGCAATAACAAATTCATTGCCTTCATGGTAAAAATTTGAAATTTCCAGAGCAATTGCTTCAAAAGTTGGAACAGGAATTAAAGGAATTTTCCATCCGTAAGCCAATCCTTTGGCTGCAGCCATACCAATTCTTAAACCAGTAAATGAACCAGGTCCTTCAGAAATTGCAATTGATTCAATTTGCTGAGGTTTAACTTCGGCGGATATCATTAAATTTTCAATAATGGGTAGAAGTTTTTCTGAATGTGAATTCTTCAGACGGATTGAGTTTGAAAAATATTTTTCTTCATTAAAAAAAATACAGGCACTACAAACAGCATCGGAAGTTTCTATTGAGAGTATCGCTTTTTCATTTTCCATATTTAATAAACTCAAATTCACGAGATAAATCTTCGAGAACATTTATTTTAATCTCTATTCTTTTTTCCGGAACAGCTTGCGGAATCTGGTCTCCCCATTCAATAAACATTACTGCGTCTTCATCATTAAGATAATCCAGCCAGCCAATTTCAAGAAGTTCCTCAAAATTTTTTAACCTGTAAAAATCAAAATGATATGCTTTTATATTTCCTTCATATTGATTCACAATTGCAAAAGTCGGACTATTAACATCCTGAATTTCAAATTGTTTTAATACTTCTTTAATAAAATAGGTTTTACCAGCTCCAAGCTCTCCAAGTAAAACAATTCTATTATATTTATTAAGAACTTTGCTGAACTCTACTGCAATAGCGGAAGTATCTGCAACAGATAACGATTTTCTTTTTGAAGGAAACCTCAATACTACTTCGGCTCCATTTTTATTACAGGTAAAATCATCTCTTCCATTGAAATTCCGCCATGCTGAAATGTATCCTTGTAATGAGTAAGATATTTGTGATAATCAGTCGGGTAAACAAAATAATAATCTTCTTTAGCAATAATATAATTGATTGTCACGCCTCTTTTAGGAAGCTTATAATCAGCAGGGTTTTTAATATAGACAGCATGCTTATCATCAGCTTTAAGATTTCTGCCGTATTTAAACCGTAAATTTGTTGATGCTTCACGATCTCCTAAAACTTTGGCTCCACGAAGTGAGCGAATGCTGCCATGATCTGTTGTAATAATAATTTTAACATTCTCCATTTTTGCAAGTGCCTGGAAAGTTGCAAGTAAAGATGAATGTGTAAACCAACTATTTGTCAATGAACGATATGCAGGTTCATCGGGAGCAATTTCTTTAAGCAAATCGGAATCAGAACGACCATGAGCAATCATATCAAGGAAGTTTACAACTATTGCTGTAAGCTGGTTGTTTTTATAGGAAAGAATATTCTGTTCAAAATTTCTTCCGACTTCAGGATCAATTATTTTAATATACTTTAAATCATTCCTTAACTTGATTTTTTTCCTGTCAAGCAATAATTGAAGCAATTCTTTTTCATATTTGTTCATACTTTTTTCATCATCATCTTTATTCTGCCATAAATCCGGGTAATATTTTTCTATTTCAGAAGGAAAAAATCCGCTGAACAGCGAGTTACGCGCATAAGGTGTTGCTGTTGGCAGAATTGCATAATAATAATCTTTCTCGATTTTAAACAGATCAATTAACTGCTTTTCCATAATCAGCCATTGATCCAGACGAAGACAATCTATTACAAAATAAAATACATTTGACTTTTCATTTTTTAATTCTGGCAAAACATATTTTTCAGTAATTTCAGGACTCAAGGACGGAACATCAGGATCACCCAATGATGAAACCCAATCGCGGTAATTTCTTTCAACAAATTTTGAGAACTCTTTATTTGCTTCACGCCACTGATCGCTTAAAGTTTGCCGCAAACCTATTTCTTTATGTTGATCAAGTTCGATATCCCAACCGACTAATTTTTGATAAAGCTCTGTCCATTCATCAAAATCAAGGTTACTGTTTAAGGACATTGAAATCTGATTAAACGCCTGCAAGTAATCCTTTGCGGCATACTGTCCTGTTATTTTTTTGCCTTCCAGAATTTTTTTGCAAACCAGTAAAATCTGACTTGGGTTAACAGGCTTTGTTAGATAGTCTGTTATTTTCCCACCAATTGCTTCATCCATCAAAGTTTCTTCTTCACTTTTTGTAACCATCACAACCGGTATATTTGAATTGATCTCCTTGATTCTGCCCAGAGTTTCCAGACCTCCCATTCCAGGCATCATTTCATCTAAAAATATCAGATCGTAATCTTTTTCTTTTGTACTTGAAACCGCATCTTCTCCGTTTGTTGCAGTATCAACTTCATAACCTTTTTCTGTTAAAAAAATTACATGTGAGCGAAGCAATTCTATTTCATCATCAATCCAAAGAATTTTTTTTCCGGGCATATCATTTCCATATTAGTAATTATTAAAAAATCAATTTAAAATATAAGAATACCTGATAAGTATTCAGATAGATACAGATCACTCTACTGAATCAGGATATTAACATCCAAACCTGCTTCATTTGTGGTTGTGGGTGGAATGCGGGCAGCTCCTTCTGGTGTGACAGATGATCTTTTATAAAATACAGAAAGAGTTACTTTAGAACTAATAGTATATTTTATTCTCGGTTCGATAGTTGTTCTTGTAGTTCCATCCTGGGGAATTCCTGTATCAGTAAAGTTATCCATTTCAAATCTCACAGTTGAATTTTTGGAATTAGAATATGACAACAAAAACTCTATATCATTTTTCAAAGAGACCCCAAACAAAGGCAGTTCAAATCCTGATTTTGAAAAGTTTGCTGTTATTCCAATTTCCCTCGAAGAAGTTTCAGTAATATTACTTGTTGTAACTCCCAAATCATAACTGGTTTTTGAAGAAAACTTAACATTACTTGATAGCGTTCCACCAAATACTTCACCGAATGAAATATTTAATCCGACCAAAGGAGAAAATCCGTAATCAATTCTCTGTGTTTGTATTTCGCGGTTTCCGGAACTGCTGAGTTTCCATCCTTCAGTATAACTGGAAGTGTAAGCATGATCCAGTGAAACCCGTTGAGCTATTGATTTAAAGAAGAACAATTTTTCCAATCCATCCCATGTAATTCTCCAGTTTGCTCTTGGAATATATGAAGCTACACTTTTTAACAACGGAAGCTTTGAGAGAAATGGCACACTTTCGAATCCTTGTACAAATGCATCAGATAAATTTTTTCTTTTGTCTTCGGCATTTGGATTATATAAAGTATTAACTTTTTTAATTCCCGAATCGACAAAAGGAAGCCCTGATGGCAATGTTAAAAATGATTTATTCAGGTTTCCTGTTTGAGTCACGTTTGTTATTATTACATCACCATTTGCATCTTCTGATAAAGTTGTATTTTTGTTTTGGCTCCAACCAACAGTCCAGGTAATATCGAGTTTTGCACCCTCCCATAATGGTCTCGCTGTTTTAAAATCAAAATTATTTTTTTCCGTAAATACATCACTCAGATTAGTTCCCTGCTTAAATGCTCTAGGTCCAACATCACTGCTAAATCCAAGCTGGAAAGCCCTGGATGGTCCGTTTTTATCATTCTGTACAAAACCCCAGAAATTTCCAAAACCAGTTCCCTTTGATGCAATTCCGGATTTTGAAAGACTGTTGTCATTACTGAAGTTGAATGTGAAATTATCATAATCAAAAAAGACAGCTTTAATACCAAGCTTCAGAAAATTCAAAGCTCTGAAAAGTGATGATTCCTTTTGAGTTACAAGAACATTTGTAGTGTCATTTTTATCTGCATTGCCTTCGCCAATTGTTTTTCCCTTTTTATTATTATCATCAGAGCCAAACAGTGGTTCTGTTAATGATTTCCATCTGAGAATCATTCCTGCTGTAACTTTTTTTGAATAGCCAGCGCTTCTTCCAAGCTCTTCCTGCCTTAGATCATAATTCCAGCGGTAACCAACACTGTAACCAGCAGTAATTGTAAAAAACCTGTTTATATCCCAAAATGAAGGCAATCGCGGTGAAGTTCTGAAATCAAGAGACTGCTGGTACTGATTATCCTTTCCGAATCCGGCTCTACCGAGAATGTCATTCCAGATTTCACTCTCAGGTCTGTCAATAAGATCACCTGCAGGATCTCTCACTGTAAGTAAATGAGCCAGGGATGAATTAACACTTACATTGTAATTCCAGCTTAGGTTTATTAGTCCTCCCTCAGTTATTCTCCAGCCAAAATTGAATCCACGTGAAGCTGTAAAATCCCGGGAGACAATTTCACTTGTAGTATTTTCCCCCGTAGGTCTTGTTTGACTGCTGTTGCGGTTTCGTCTCGCAGAAACAGTAGCAGAAAAAGTCTGTGGTGAAAAGTAGACTTTAACATCTTTATAGTCATTTAAAATCCTGAACAGAAATCCAATGACAGGAATTTCTGCAGGCTTAATATAATTATCCGGGCTAAAGCTAAATGCATAACTCATATTTGCATTCCAGACCCAATTAAACGAACGAAGTACTGTAGGGCTTCTGTTAAATGAATTATTATAGTTAAATCCAAAGGACAATGAATTCCAAGTGTCCCTTATGTACCATAAATTTGTTGGAATTTTTAATTTTATATTTGATGAAGATATTGAATTGGAGACACTCATTGTTTGTGTAGCAATCCTGAGTTCTTCAGGTGTCAATCCGATTGAATCCTGCGCAGAGTTTGCTAATTGATCTGCGGCCTGATCAACCTTGATATCGGTTCCCGGAATGTAAAGTGGTTTACCAAAGGATTCCGTATGAGAATAGTTTATTCTTAAATTGCTTTCTCTCATATTTACCGGAAGTAATTTTAAAACATCAAGATCAGTAGAAAGAGCCCAGTTTTTGGAATCAATTCTCGAACCGAACCTGTCTGAGAGTCTATGGAAATATGGATTCCTCTGACTCATATTAAAGTTAACTGTCATCAGGTCAGCAAGTTTTAATGATGTGCTAAACTGGTATGCCCATCCTTTAGAGTCATCTGCACCCACAACACGCAGTTCATTTATCCATACTTCACCTGAAAGTGGTCCCGGATTAAATCCATTATCAGGATTGTAAATTCCAACGGCAAGAAATTTTACTGAAGTTAAGGTTGGATTTCCTTTCACCCTGTAATAGTGATCGGGACGACCGGGGACAGGAATCTCTATTATCCCGGATGAATCGGGAATTCCCTGCTTCGCTGCAGTCAGATCGCTAAAGACAATATCAATGCTTGCCCAGCCGCTGCTTCCCGGTTCAAGGTTATAAACAACGGGCTGTCTGTATTCATAATAATTACTTGTGTCAGTCCCGAATCTGAAAAATACTTCTGTAGAATATTCTCCAGTTAATGGATCCCTATAAGAGATCGAACTTGACGAATTATAATTTGCATCACCGTGTACGAATAGTTTCATTTCACGGTAATTGAAAACATCGAGCGGTCTGAATAAATTCTTAAATGCCTGTCTTGATTCACCATCCGGCAAGTCTTTCAAAATCAGATTAAGTGATTGCTCATTCGCATAAATCTGTTCATCAGGTCTGGTTCTGTCCCTTTCTCTAATAACACCGGGAGGGCTTGTATAATCTTCATTATCTTCAATACTTTTAACTCCAACAGTTAAAATTGAATCATCCTTAACCTGGTTTTCCCACTGGCTTCCTACAAGGTTAAATTCAGTCATTCTGAAATGAACCGGTTGACTTACACCATTAACAAACAATCTTATAGTTTCAACATTTGAAAAAGACGGATTGCCTACTTTACCACCAGTTGTATCTTTAAGAGGTATTCTAAACAAAACCCATCCCTTATCTGTAAGACTACCAACCACAAAAGGATTGTTGGCTTTTACTGTATCGAGAGGTACTTTATATCTGAAAAAACTATTTGTGGTTTCAGTTGAACCACTTCTGTTTAAATCTTCTGTATCAGGCAGCAAACCTATATCAGTTAGAGAGGCATTACCTTCTGTACCATTTATATTAAAATAATCGAAAATGCTTGGAGGACTTCCCTGCTGATATTTAAAATTATCACCAGCAGGATCTGATTTTGTACTCCCAAAATATGCTCTTTCCTGTGCATCTGTCATAAAATCAACGCCAATATCTTCTCCTTCATCAACAGCATCGTTCTGATTACGATCTTCAGTCATTACTCCAAAATATTCTGTACCAACTGTGTAAGGGACTAAATCTTCACTGATAACTCCTAAATCTATATACATTGAAGCATCAGGTGGCGCATCCTTAATATTCATCCAGAATTCCATATACTCAATATTCTGATCTGTAAGATCACTAGCCGTAGAAGAAAGCAGTTTCATCATTCCTCCCCAATTCCCTTCCAAGTTAGGCTGAAACTCAGGCCAGCCATTATTAACCCCCGGTGTATCAGGAAGAAAAACATAATCTAAAACTGTTATCTGCTGATCAGATCTTGCTACCTGCTTTCTTCCTCCATAAATACTGTCTACCACAACATCGGAAGGTGTAATATTGAACCAGAAACTTTTTGCTTTATGTTCCATTATTACTTTAGGATCAGTCGATGCGAGAAATGGAAGATTTGCAGGTGGACTTAAATCCTTCCATCCGCCATAATTTATTCCTATAGGAATAAGTTTTTTTGCGCCTTCAAAGTCATCAATATATGCAATACTTTTTCCGCCATCTTCACTGATTGTGCTTTTTTTGGTATTCGGATCAGGAGACATATATGCATATTCACCATTGAATGAAAATGTTGATATTTCACGAGTTGATATCAAATAGTCCAACGCTTTAGTTAAGAATGGAAGATCAGCAGAAGTTTTAAAATCCAGACCATAAATTGTGTTACTTAAAGGTTCTTCACCTATTCTTACTTTATCACTTAAAGTCTGCTGGTTTAGATTCATAACAGTAAAACCAAGCTGGGTTTTATCTGAAAAATCATAAAGACCTCTTGCACCGAGCAAGGTTTTGGAAGCAAGCTGGAAAAGGTCATTCTGCTCATAAGTAATTTTTAAGTCGGCTCCGGGCACAAGCGCAGCTTCATTCCTGATTGTAAGCTGCCCGATATTGTAATCAACTATATAATCTGAACCTGCAGAAAGCTCTCTTCCGTTTAAAAGCACTTTTACAGAATTTTCAACAACATTAAAACCTAGCTGGTAAGTTGAACTTATACCGCCACTGCTTTTTCCTGTTAAAACCCATTTATCCGGGCCAGTTTCCTTTTTAGCGGCGTTTTTAGTTGTATCATAAATTGCCTGGTACTTTTTATCTTCGAGAGCTGTAGGAATGTTTGCACCGAATGGTTGGAGAGTAGGAAAAATTATTTCACCGGTTTCCGGTAAAATTGTAAATCCTTCACGCCAGTCAAAAACATTATCTGATGTTGCACTTCCTCCGGATCCTTGCTGGTCTAAACCAAATGCTTTTAAAAATCTTATCGTTTCTCCATTGACATTCAATTCATCAACAGCTTCGCCTCCTACAGTTTCATATTTAATTTTAAAATCAAAACCTTCTTTTTTAATATTTCTCGTGCCCAGAGGATAAATATTTTTTAATAATAGTTTCCAAGCTTTTGTATATCCAGGTTGCAGATTTTTTGGTTTGACAAGTTTAAGCACAAGGACAGTATCAGTTGAATTAGCAAGAAATTCACCTGTCCTTATATTATTTGGCCCCTGTTTGTATGAAACAGCAATTATTTCATTCTGATTTAATGAAGTATTAAATGTTATAAAACCAGTATTTGGTTGGACTGTATAATCTACATTTTGTTGAAGCAATACAAACTTACCATTTTCAATTTCTCCCGGTACAGGATTTATATCACCTCGGTATGTGGAATCGTCATATTTGGTTTGTCCACTTTGAAGCGGTGGAAGATCAATATAGCAATTTGCATATCTCAGACTGGAATTTAAGTTTGGTGAGATAGTTGAGATAGATTTCCAAACTTCAATCTCTTTAATTTCTAAATTCCCGTCAACCTGTGGAGTAGGATTAAAAAAGTACTGTCGGAATAAGGTTGAATCAGCATATTCTTCACTTATAAAATAATGGTTTTCAGAATAATCAGTTGCTCTTACACTAAAATCCTGTGAAGTTGAACCACTGTTAACCGAAACTTCCTTAGTTTCACCTTTCTTCTGGCTTGCAAGAGTTGTTAAGCTAAAAGGACCCATTTTAAAGAGTGCCTTTACTCCAAAAAGTGCTTCGCCTCCTCCAATTAGTGAAGGAGTCTGCATCGAAACATTACCAGCTTCAATACTTTGAATAATTTCATCTTCATAGCCGGTGTATTTTATTTTCAACTGGTTTTCATATTCAAAGGTTCGTTCGGTATTCCAGTCTGCATTAATATTCAGTTTGTCGCCAATTGTACCATTAACATTTATCTGCACAGTTTGTTTAAAGTCGGGTTCATTTCTTGTATTACCCAAACGGTTTGCCGTAACACCTTCAGTTGTTTCATTTCTCCATGCGCCGTGTATCTGAACATTTCCACCGATCTTTAAACTTATTTTAGGTTCACCAAAAATGCTCAGCACACCAACACTTGGAAGTGGAATTTCAAAATCCGTAAAGCTTGAAATTAATTTGCTCAAATCTTTATTGGATTCTTTTAGCTCATATTTATATCCTAAGTCTTCCCAGGTTTTTCTTTCCCTCAATGCTAGCTTAAGATAAATGTAATCTTCGAGAGGCATACGAAGTAAAGTTTTTGTTTCCTGACCGGCAATAGTTTCCTTAATTTCAACATACTTGCCTGTCGAATCAATCGTGATTGTTCTTTTTTTGTATTGCGATGAAGGTTCAACAAAAAATTTGGATTGTTTCTTCTGTTCCAGCTGTACGTATGGTTCATCTTCCCGATGATAGTGAAAATATTCAAGCCTTGCGGTAGAATCTATTTCACGCCAGTCAACTTTTGTTGTGTCTGCAGCTAATAAAGAATCAGTTGATAGAGAATCGGTGAGTAAAGAATCAACTACAGAAAGTGTAGAATCAAATGAAGTTGTTTCCTCTTCCTCTGTGCTATCTGGTGGAAGATTAAAAACAGGTTCCATAAAAGAATCACCTGTTTCATCACCATTTAATTCTGAAAACTGATAATCAGGACTTTTTAAGATAGTATTTTTGTTTTGATTATCGCTATTTAAAGTAGAATTGAGATCAAGAGTATAATTTTGTTTAGACATCTGGAAACATGCGTCAAGCCAGATGGCATTGTTAAACTGAGACTCATTAGAGGAAAGAAAACCCAGGTTAATCCCCGCATAAAAAATCACCAGGGAAAAAACAGTAAGGCTTAGGATCTCCTTAGCGAGATTTTTTATTTTCCGTTTAATCTGAAATCCTGCAAGAAATTTTAACTATTTATTTAGAATTCAAGAAAGTAAAAATTAATCTATAAGCAGCCTTCTTTTAATTAAAATTTCGACGAAAAAATTAGACAATTACTTTTTCATTTTCAATAAATATTTCCAGTAAAAAGTTTAATTTTGAATTGAATTTAGTCTTTCTGACAAAATAAAGTGAGGTATTTTTTTTTCGCTCTAAAGTTGCCCCCTATTTCTACTAATTTTTAGGAATAAGTTAACCTACTGATTACATCAATATGATCAGGAAATTGTCTGATAAGTTCATCTCTTTTTCCAAGCTCAAAATCATTGAAATCAAAACCCGGAGAAACTGTACAGCCTATAAGTGTAAATCCTTTTTTATCAATTAATTCAGCAGCAAACCAACATCCTGCATTTATTGTTAGCTGAAAATTATCACCTTCTGAAATATTTGATCCGACTCTTTTTAATTCCAGTTTTCCTTTTGAATCGATAATATAAACTAAAACAGTAACTCCGTCATAAAAATGCCAGGTTTCATCTGACTTTAATCTGTGAAAAGATGAAAATTGATTTCCTTCAAGTAGAAAATAAATTGAAGTTGAAAATGACCGGGAGGATTTAAATCGTCCGGGTAATTTATCTGCTGTGATTATTTCACCCGACCTGTAAATTTCCTTGAAGTATCCGCCTTCGGGATGTTTTTCTAATTGAAGCTTTTGAATGTATTCTTTCGCTTTACTGTTCATTTCATTTTTAATTATTAAATTCTGCTGCACAATTTATTTAATAAAACGTTATTGAAAAAATTTAACTTTTGTTAAAAAATATTTTACTTTATTCAATCACTTTCTTTAAAAATTTGTATCAGGAAATTAATTGAAAAATAATATTTTAATAATCATTACCATATTATTTTATTTTTCTTTTTTTACCAGTTCTCATCCACAATCCATTCTATCCGATAGTTCAAGAATTAAACTGTATTCTGAAACGGCTGATGAAATTGTTCATTCAGCATTAAATGAAAACCGCGGATATAATTTTTTAAAAGAACTTTGTGCAATCGGATCTAGATTGAGCGGTTCTGAAAATTCTTTAAAAGCCATCAATTGGGCAAAGGATAAATTAAAAGAAATAGGAGCGGACACAGTTTGGCTTCAACCTGTGATGGTGCCGCATTGGGAAAGGGGAAATATTGAAGAAGCATATTTGATTAACCGTGATCAAAAAAGAAAACTAAATATACTTGCCCTCGGCGGAAGTGTCGGAACACCTGGAAATGGAATTACAGCAGAAGTAGTTGAAGTAAAGTCATTTGATGAGCTAGAGTCAAAAAAAGTTAAGGATAAAATTGTTTTTTACAACAGACCACTAAACAAAGGATTGATTGAAACATTTTCAGCTTACGGACGTGCAGTTGATCAACGTGTTTATGGTGCAATCAATGCTGCAAAATACGGAGCAATAGGTGTCCTCGTCAGATCTGTAACAACCGAAGATGATAATGTTCCACACACTGGTGTGATGTTATATGCTGATACTCTTCAGAAAATTCCTGGTGCTTCGCTGGGTGTTCAGGATGCTGAATATCTAAGTCAGCAGTTAAAGATAAATCCGGATTTAAATATTCAGCTTATACTTAATTGCAATACTTTTTCAGATGCTCAGTCTTACAATGTAATTGGTGAATTAAAAGGAACTGAATATCCGAACGAAGTGATAGTCGTAAGCGGACACCTTGATAGCTGGGATGTTGGCTGCGGTGCACACGATGATGGAGCCGGATGTGTTCAGTCAATTGAGGTGTTTGATCTTTTTAAACGATTAAACATAAAACCAAAAAGAACGATAAGATGTGTTTTGTTTATCAATGAAGAAAACGGATCACGAGGTGCAAATGGTTATAGTGAGTTTGCTGAAAGTTCAACTGATAAGCATATTGCAGCCATCGAATCAGATCGGGGCGGATTTGTACCTCTTGGTTTCTCATATCAAACTGACTCAAAAAATATTGAAGTAAAATTAAATAGCTGGCTTCCGGTTTTATCTAAAGCTGAAATCTGGTGGATTAAATCCGGAGGAACCGGATCTGATATAAGCAAAATTAAAAATGCAAAGTTACTGCTTGGTTATATTCCTGATCCGCAAAGATATTTTGATTTTCATCATTCGCCAAAAGATGTTTTTGAAACAGTTCATCCAAGAGAACTTGAGCTTGGGACAGCGGCAATTACGACAATGGTTTATTTAATATCTGAAGAAGGGCTTTAACCCGAAATATCAGCAATTATTTCAGATACCATCTTTCCACTTTTTACAGCACTTTCTATTGTTGATGGCAATCCTGTGTCGACCCAATCACCGACAACCAAAAGATTTTTTACTGAAGTTTTTATTGAGGGACGTTTATTTATAATATCATTTGTTGGAACAAACGTTGCACGTTTTTCTTTGATCACTTTATAAGTTAAAATATTTTCCGAATCTATCTTTATAAATTTTTTCAGCTCTGTTTTTGCAATTTCAAAAATTTCTTCAGAAGATTTTTCCTTTAAATAATCAGCATCGCTTATTACAAGATTCAAATGATTACCTTTATTAAAAATCCAGTGAACCGGTGAATCAATCAAACCGTAAAATTTTTCCTTTAAGTTATTTTCTTTAAGCCAGATGTGAATATTCACAATTGTTGAATAATTAAATTCAGGCATACTTGAAAGGATCTTCTTTTCCAAAAACCTGGCAAACGCAAAATAAGGAACTGCAGAAACTATAAAATCAAAATCAGAATATTTATTTTTATTAGTAATAACTTTTATCGCATTATCATTTTCAATTAGAATATCAATTACCACTTCACCGCAATTAATCCTACCGTTTTTTGTCAAAATATAATTTTGTACAGAATCAACATAAGATTCAGTTAGTCCTTTTTTGGGTAATATAATTTTAGACGATCTTTTTCCGGTTAAAAATATTTCCTTTAAAATATCTGTAAAAACCTTTGCGGATGCTTTATCGATTGATGTATTTAAAGCTCCGACTGAAACAATCTCCCAGAAAGAATTAAGACTTTCTTCTTCCTGGTTTTCATTTATTAACCATTTTTCAATTGTCAGGTTTTCAACTTTTCGTCTTGTAATGAACGGTAGTTTTACCAGAGTTTTAATAATACCTATTCTGCTTTTGAATGATATCGCATCAAATTTTAATAACCCTTCTGCAAGATTAAATGGATAAGGAGAAATTCCAGCTTTTAGTTTAAACTGTTGAAAGTTTTGCTTTAGAAAATTTATTTCCAACTTTTTTTGAATATAGAAATTTTCCTGCGCACCAATTAATCGAAGAAATTCTAAAGTATAATTGTAACACCCCATTAAAATATGCTGACCGTTATCAATTACTGTTTTAGTTTCTTCATTACAAAACGAATAAGCTCGTCCTCCAAGTTTTGGAGTAGCTTCGAGAAGAGTAATTTTAAATCCGAGGTTTGAAAGATGAGAAGCAGCAGAAAGTCCGGCAAAACCGCCGCCGATAATTATGCAATGTCCAGGCATCAATAAACTAGTCTGTATTTTGCCCAAACCCCCACGGCAATACCTGCTTTTTTGAATTTCGAAAGTTTTATTTTGCGGTTAAACACATCATAGTTAGCATTAACAATTTTGTTAAGCATCCTGTAATAAATATGCTGCATTGCCCTTGCAGCGAACATAGCTTTTTTATCTTCAAGATTCAGACAATCAGTTGCTTTATCGAAATAATATTTTGCACGTTCTACTTCAAACTTCATCATGTTCCTGAAAATTTTCGTTATATGTCAGATTCATTAAATCATTTTCATTGTAACCAAACCGATCAAGATCTTCTTGTGGAAGATAAATTCTACCCTTCTTTGCATCTTTTTTAATATCACGTAAAATGTTAGTAAGCTGAAGAGCAATTCCAAGATTAACTGCGAAATTTTTTGTAGAGTTGTGCTTATAACCAAAAATTTCGATACACATTAAACCAACAGTTGAAGCAACCCGGTAGCAATAAAGCTCAAGGTCATCAAATGTAAGATAACGGTTTTTTTGCAGATCCATTTCCATCCCTTTTAGTAATTCAAAGAATGGTTCTAATGGGATGTTAAACTTTTTAATAATAGCTGAGAGTTTATTTAAAATCTGGTAATCTGAAATACCGGTGAATGATTTTTCAAGTTCAACACGCCACTTATGAAGTTTTTCATATTTTATTTCTGCCGGTTCGTTTCCTTCATCAATAATATCATCGGTTTGTCTGCAAAATGCATAAACAGTATTCATTGCATCACGTTTTAAAGTGGGCAATAAATTAAAAGCATAATAAAAGCTACTCTGGCTTCCTTTAGTTATTTCTTTTGATTCATCTTTCATCTGACCGACGCAAAAAATAATTTTATCATATCAAATTTTGTTAATTCAGGTCTCCTGGTCAATACATCATAATTAGCCGAACGAATTTTCTTCAGAATTTCTTCACCGCCCTTTACAGTCCATTTAATTTGCAGTTTCAATTTACCATTTAAATAGCTGAATATTTTCCTGCCTTCGTCAAACATTGCCTGTGCTCTGTCAACATTATGTTTCAGCAATTGTTGGAAGTTATAATTATTTTCTTTTATCTCAAACACTTTTTCACTTACTTCAAATTTTTTCATTTCATTCTCAGGATAATAAATTCTTCCCTTCTGATAATCTATTATTGTATCCTGATAAAAATTAGTTACCTGCAGGGCAGTACAGATTTTATCTGAATATTGATTTGCTTCATCATTTTTTATTCCATTTAATTCAAGAACAAGCCTGCCAACCGGATTAGCTGATCTTTTGCAATAATCCATAATTTCGTCGAAATTTGCGTACCGGTTTTTCTCAACATCCTGTTTAAATGCTGATAATAAATCCAGGAAATAAGAATCGGTCAGTTTTCTATTTTTAATTGTTGTAAAAAGTGCCATTTCAAGTGGATTTTGAAATTCTTCGTTCAAGAGGTTATTAAACCTTTTTTCAAAAAAATCAAGCAATGAAATTCTTTCTCTAACTCCTCCTGTTCCTTCATCGGCAAAATCGTCAGCAGTTCTTGCAAACCAATAAATTATAGCAACATCTTTACGAATTTCTTTCGGAAGGAAAAAAGAGACAACAGGAAAATTTTCATAATGTTTGCTGACTAACTTAAGTGCCTGCTGATAACCTTCTTCTGCGTTCAAAAATCGTCCAATAGTTTTGTTATTATATCTGATAAAATACCCAATATTAAATACCTTTAGAATACAATATCAATTTTTTTTAATATTCACTTTTGAATCATTTTACCAAACTGAGGCATGCAAACCTTTATTTTTTTTCAGGAATCGAAAGATCTTTGTAAAATTCAAATTGGAATAGTTATTGTAAAAGTCAGAAGTAAGTATTAAACTATTTTGAAAAAACTTAATTTGAATAATAATTTTGTTGTGAGGGTACAATGGAAGATTTTGAAAAAAAAGTAGTAAAAGACGTAATTATAGAAAAGGTTAATTTAAGTCGTGCTACCTGGAAAGAAGCAGTTGAGTTAAAGAAAATCCTGGAAGAAGATATCGTTAAAAAGTTCCCGAAGATTGTTGTTGATATAAGCGAATGTGAATTTATGGATTCAACCTTTTTAGGAGCTTTAGTAGTGTCACAAAAGAAGTTTAATAAAAGCGGCAGTGAAATTAAGCTGGTTGAGCCAACTTCAGTAATGCAAACTTTAATGGAAAAATCCGGCACTCTTAAAATATTTGACACTTATTCGTCAGTGGATGAGGCTGTTAAAAGTTTTGATTTTGATTATTCTAAAGTAGAAAATGCTCATCCATTACAGAATTAATAATAGCTAGTTTAAGATTCTTACTATCATATTTTTAACATCTGACAAACCCGGGGAAAGATTTTAATAAATTTTAACCCTTCCTTTCTTTTTTCATCTCCGAAATTTTTTTTCTTTTTGTATTTTTACCAGCCATTAATTAAACACGATTGTAAATTATCAGATGAAACATACGCTGCAATATTTATTTCTGATTTTAAATATCATTTTTAATTCATCCTTCTCTCAGCAAGTAAATGATTCAACTGATACTGAAAGAACATTTGGTGTTATTGGAACTCCATTTTTAAGTTATTCACCTGAGACTGAATGGAGTTTTGGAATTGCGGGACTTTTATATTTTCATCTGGAGAATCCTAATGAAGAAGTTAATAGATTATCAAATATTTTTACTGATATTCACTATACAACTAAAAAGCAGTTTTCAATAAAATCAGAATATGATTTTTATTTCATAAAAGATACTTACAGACTTTATGGTGACATTGCATATTCCAAATTTCCATTTCAATTTTTTGGAATTGGAAACAACACCTTGGAGAGCAATAAGGAAGATTACACTCCTGAATACACTCGTTTGGAAGTAAACCTGATTAGAAAATTTTTTACAATTGGGAATGGTAAATTAAATTCTGGTTTCCGTTATGATTTTAGAGATGATAATATTCTAAAAACAGAATTGGATGGAAAATTAGCAAGTGAAAATATTCCCGGGAAAAATGGGGGGATAGTTTCAGGATTTGGAATAAATATAAATTTTGATTCAAGAGATAATTCATTTTCAACTACTTCAGGAGAGTATTTAGATTTTAAATCAACATTCTATAGAAGTTTACTAGGAAGTGATTATTCCTTTAACAGGTTTACAATTGATTTAAGAAAATTTTATGACATTACTATTTTGGATACGACACATGTTTTTGCAGCACAGATTTTTACTGATTTTACAAACGGTAATGTTCCATTTTACCTTCTTCCAACTTACGGTGGAGAAAATAATCTTAGAGGGATTTATTATGGAAGATTCAGAGAAAATAATTCTTTCTATTTACAGGGGGAATACCGTTTCCCTGTTTTCTGGAGAATAGGTTTAGCAGTATTCGGTGGAATTGGTGAAGCTTTTCACAAAATAAATAATTTTAGTTTGAATGAATTAAAATTTGCTGGTGGGTTTGGAATACGAGGCTCGGTGATTCCGAAAGAAAAAATTTCAGTCCGAATTGATTTCGGATTCAGTAAATATAAATCTGAATTTTATCTTTCATTTAACGAAGCATTTTAAAACAAAAATGCCCCCGTTACCGGAGGCATTTTTTGTTTAGCTATTTTGTCTTTTACTTAATTCTCTTGAATTCAATTCTTCTGTTCATTCGTCTGTTTTCCGGTGAAGTGTTCGGAACTCTTGGATACTCTTCACCATAACCTTTGGCTATTAATCTATCAGGACTTACACCTTTACTAATCAACCATGCACGAACAGAATCAGCTCTTCTTTGTGAGAGTTTCTGGTTGCTTGCATTGCTTCCAACGTCATCTGTGTGACCGGAAATTTCAACAATAATATCCGGGTAAGTCTGTAGTGTCTTTAATGCACCTTCAAGAATTTTTTCTGATTCGGGGGTTATATCCGCTTTCCCTGTTTCAAACGTAATTCCTTCAAGTACGATCGGTACATTAATTTTCACTACATCATCTTCAGGATCAAGTGGATTTGTACCACGGTTAACTTCAGTATAATCATCAACTGTCCCACCATCAGTATCAGGATTCAATGGATCAGTTTTGTACCTGTTAACTTCTTCGGCATCAGTTAAATGATCACCATCACTATCCGGATTTAATGGATTAGTTTTGTAGATTTTAACTTCATCGCCGTCCGATAATCCATCGTTATCAGAATCCGGATTATTAGGATCTGTGTTTGTATTTAGAACTTCCTCACCATCCGAAAGTCCATCACCGTCTGTATCTGCTTTTAATGGATCTGTATTATATTTTAAAACTTCATCACCATCAGATAATTTATCATTATCAGAATCCATTTTATTTGGATTGGTTTTATACTTAAATACTTCTTCGCCATCCTTTAATCCATCTGCATCAGAATCAGATTTGAGAGGATTCGTATAATAAACTGTAACTTCCTCACCATCTTTTAATCCATCTTTATCTGAATCCGGGTTATTCGGATCAGTTCCGATTTCTTTTTCATCACGTTTTATTAATCCATCTTTATCATCATCCGAAGCATCGCTTCCATTTACAAATATCAATCCTAAACCAAGGTTGTAGTATCCGTCCCGACTAAAATCAGAATTAATTTTTCTGTTATCATAACCATTTAAAGCATCTGTGAGAGTAAAAGTATATCCACCGGAAATATTAAGAAGTAAAGCATCTGATAATGCAATTTCAACACCGCCGCCAACAGGGAACATTGTTGTCCATCCCTTTTGATCTGAATTTGCAGGTTTGTTAAGAGGTTGCTTGTCATTATTATAGTTCAAAGCACCCACACCACCATATGCATAAGGATTCCATATATCCATTGTGAAAGGACTAAGGATAAATCTTAAATCCAATGGAATTACATAAGTCCACCAATTATTTTTACTAAAATCTACTCCAGCCAATCTTCCAAAGCCTGCACCAACTTCTGTTTCAATTACAGGTGTGAAAAATTCAAATCTAACATAGCCCCGGGCTAAATATGAAAATTTAAAATCGGCATCAGTTGGTTTAAGATCTTTATCAAACTCGGTATCAGGTAATAATCCGTTAAACTGAACTCCAAACTTCACAGAATAATCATTGAACTGAGCAAAGGAGGAAGTTTGAATAACCAGAAATGAAATAATTAGAAAGTATAACTTTTTCATTTGACCACCATAAGTTGTTATTATATTCGCTTATTTAAATTTGATTATATAAAAGATGAAATAATTCCAGAGCTAAATATCGTATTTTAACAATATATATGCCACTAATTTAAAACCTTTTAATTTGGAATAAAAATAAATAATTATTGATGAAAAGTCTAATATTTTCCTGTAGCAATTTCTAATATTCAGTTTGAAAAATTTTAATGGAAAATATTTTTTGACGTCGATTTAATTTAATTCTGAATTAATCAAATAAAATCTGAGATGAGTAGCTTGGAATTTCACCAAGTCATTTAGTGCCCGGAACAGGACTTGAACCTGCACTGGCTTGCGCCAACTAGCTCCTGAAGCTAGCGTGTATACCAATTTCACCATCCGGGCTTAAATAATGTATAATGTAAAATTAATAATTAAAAATGTTTACCAAAATTATTAAACCTTCTGTTCTAAAAATTATTCATTATTCGTTGAAAATTTTCAATTAATCTTTCACCAGCCTGAATCTCCTTGCCTGTCTTCGCGAATGATTTTATTACTATCAGAGTGCAGCTCACATTTAGGAGGCAAATGTTTCATGTTTATTATATCAGTTACAACATCAGGACAATAATTTGTTGCTAGCCTTGTATCGCCCAGATCCATTGTTTCCTTACAAAAAGAAACCGAGTCGACTCCTGCAGAAAGTTCAAAATAATTTACTGGAATTTTCAACTGTTTGTATGTTGCTTCCATAAACATCGCCCAAATTGGAAGCGCTGCTTTTGCACCCTGTCCATACCAGTTAGTAAATTTAACTCTGTGGTCATCAAATCCGACCCAAACACCTGCAACTAGCTCAGGAGTAAAACCAACAAACCAGGCATCTGAAAAGTTTTGCGTTGTTCCGGTTTTTCCTGCTGCAGGATACTGAAAATATTTTCTTACACCCATACCTGTTCCCGATTCAACAACATCTTCCATCATGTTAACCATAATTGAAGCTGTTTCCTTACTAATTGATTGTACGTGTTCAGGTGTGAATTGATCAATAAGAATTCCGTTTTTATCTTCAATTTTCAGAATCGAAATTGGATTTACGTGCACACCACTGTTAACAAAAGTTCCAAATGCAGAGGTAATCTCCAATGGAGAAATTTCAGAAGTTCCAAGTGCAATTGATGGAACTGCATCTAGTTTTGATTCAATTCCCATCCTTTGAGCAATCTTAACGACCTGCCTTGGAGGTGCAATATCTGAAATAGTCATTCTTCCCGTAATTACATTAATAGAATGAGTCAAGCCCCATCTTAAAGTTTCATAACCACTGTATTCAAAATTTGAATTTTCAGGCTGCCATCCTTTGTAATCAAACTTCTGATTTAACAATGTGTAGGCAGGAAAATAACCATTTTCAATTGCAGTAGTGTAAACAAATGGTTTGAAAGCCGAACCAGGTTGTCTTTTAATTCCAGTAACATGATTTAATCCTCGTCCAAATTTTAAATTTGATCCACCGACAAGAGCTTTGATATATCCTGTAAACGGATCTAATACTACAAACCCTTCTTCAATTTTTGTAACAGCAGTTTTTATTGAATCAACAAAATGTTCATCTTTTTTAAGCTCATTCATAATAAGAGCTTTTGCTTCAGTGGTTTCTGCTGATTTATATTTTGATGTCCTTCTAACCGCTTCTTCTAAAAGATCAGTTAAAAGAGTTTTATTTTTTTTCCAGCTCCAGTTCTTTTCAAAAAGTGTCTGGTATTCTTCCAAATGTTTAGCAGAAACATCATTTGCAATTTTCTGCATTCTTGAATCAAGTGTAGTGTAAATATTCAATCCATCTCTGTAGAGATCATATCCATATTTATCAGCCATTTTTGAAAGCTGCTGTCTCACATATTCTAAAAAATAAGGTGCATCTGATTTCATAACGCTTGGTTTTTCAGAAGCAAGTGGTATAGGTTCTTCTTTTAACTTTTCATATTTCTTTTCGTCAAGCATTCCGGTTACTACCATATTATGCATTACAAGATTTCTCCTTGCTATGGAATTATCATAGTTGCTTACCGGATCATAGTCACGAGGAGATTTTAGTAGAGCAATAAAAACAGCTGCTTCAGGTAAAGTAAGTTCACTGGCTTTTTTATTGAAATAAATGCGTGAAGCAGCTTCAATTCCATAAGCACTTTTTCCGAAATACGAAACATTCAGATATAACTCAATAATTTCATTTTTAGTGAAATTCTTTTCAATCTGAACTGCAGTAAACCATTCTCTTATTTTTCTGATTGCTTTATCAAACTGGTTTTCTCTTTGAGATTTTAAATCATAAAGATTTCTTGCAAGCTGTTGAGTAATTGTACTAGCACCTTCCTTTAATGAAAGTGAAAATACATTTTTAACCATTGCTTTAAAAAATCTCGGTAAATCTACACCCCAATGATCATAAAACTTTCGGTCTTCTGTTGCAATTAATGCTTCAACTAAATAAGGAGGCAAGCTATCATAATCGGTTTCAATTCTATTTTCAATATAGAATTGACCAATAAACTCACCATCAGCAGAAAAAACTTTGCTGGCTAACTGAGGTTTAGGGTTTTCTAATTCCTGAATAGACGGAAGTCCACTATAGATAAAAATTATAAATGCAATAAACAGAAAAAGGATAATTGATGAAATAATCCACCAGTTCAATTTTTTCTTTTTTGCCTTTCTTCTAATTCCATTTCTGTGTTCAGAATCATTAAAATATTTTTGATATTCTGCATCCGAAATATTTCTTTTAGCCATACTAATTCCAGTCTATAATTTTAAACTCGTTCCCTATAAAACTACCGTAACACGGTTTATCCAGCCAGGAACCAAGATTAATATAAATTCCGTTTTTATATTTCTGAAATATTTGTTTATGAAGATGACCAAACAATACAAAATCAAATCCTTCATCAATTTTACTTTTAGCGGCATCGTACAATCCATCTACCTCACCATAATCTTTTTTAGTAGTATAGTCCCGGCTGGTTTTACTTGTTCTGCTTGCGAGACTTATACCGAGATCAGGATGAATTAATGAATATAATTTCTGCGTAATTTTATTCCGAAGAACAAACTTCAGAATTCTATAACCAGAGTCATTTTTTACCAAACCATCACCGTGACCAATAAAAAATTTCTTTTCATTTAGTTTTACTGAAATTGGGTCCTCATAAAGTTTTACACCTATTTCTTTTTCAAAAAAATCACGATGCAGAAAATCATGATTTCCAATAAAATAATGAACAACAATGCCCTTCTCCACCAAATCCTGAAGTGCTGTCAGAGTTCTGAAAAATCCTTTTTGATAAACTCTTTTATATTCGAACCAATAATCAAAAAGATCCCCAACAATAAATAATTCATCACAATTTGTTTGTGCAAATTCAAGAAATTTTACCAGCAATCTTTCTTTTGCATTCTCTATTTCTTTTGATTGAAGACCCAGATGTAAATCAGAAATAAAAAAATATTTTGAACCCACAAACTTTCACACTTCTTAAATTTGATAACCAAAAGTAGCTATTAAAGGGTTTAAATAAAATATATTCATTCCTCAGGATGTGATTTCCTGATATTGGCTAGTAACCAACTGTCAGGGTCTAAGGTGATATCAATTGGTTTTTGGTTCACTTCAAACTGAAAAACCGAATTTTTTTTGTTTACCTGAAACATAAATCTTTTTGTACTTGTTGAATCAAATCTTACTTCAACCTCAATTGGAAATGAATAACATGAATTTTCATCCTGTTCCTGAATTATTGTCAAATAAACTTTACTATTTGATTTTTCTGCATCCTTTTTCCAGGAATATTCAAAATTTATATAATCATGCCCGTTTAACCACTGATTAAAAAAAGAATTAAGGTTTTTGCCAGATTCATTCTCACAAATTCTAATAAAATCTTCAGTTGACGCATTTGAATATTTATAGTTCTGATAATACCCTTTTAAAGAATTAAAAAATGCAGAATCACCTATTTCAAATCGGAGCATATGAAGAAGCCATGCTCCCTTATTATATACAGTGGAGGTAAACAAAAATCTTCCGGGATCTGCTAATGTTCTGGGAAAGCTGGATTGCTTCTTTGCCAGCATTGTGGATATTAATGCTGATTTTCCCGACTCAGCTTCAAAGTAAAGTGCTTCCGAATAGGTTGCAAAACCTTCATTTAACCATATATCTTTCCAGTACTTAAGTCCAATCGCATCACCCCACCAATGATGTGCTAATTCGTGGACTAAGATATCCTCATTAAATCCTTTGCCGTTAATTATATTAGGTGGAACGCCTGTAATCGTTTGATTTTCCATTGCTCCCATATACCATAGAAATTCAGCCACACCATACTTTTCTTTTATAAAAGGATACTCTCCAAACATTCTGGAAAATATACGGAGCATTTGCGGGTGATCCTTGAAATCAAATTTTGCCTCATTCACTTTGTCTGGCAAAACGAAATAATATATTTGCATTGTATCTTGCTGATTAATACTTACATAATAGTCATTGAATTCCGTATACTCTGAAGAATAAACACAAATAAGGTAAGTTGAAATGGGATAAACAGTTTGCCAATTGTAAGTACGCCTGTCCCCTTCAGTTTTTACTGAAATCAACTTACCATTTGATACCGATACATCAGATGAATCATTAGTGATATGGATATCAAGCAGAGCTTTATCATTAGGAAAATCATTACAAGGAAACCAGGAAGAAGCTGAAGTAGGTTCGCTTAAAGTATAAATAAGAGATTTTTTATTAATTTCTCCAAATACAAATCCAGCTAATCCTGCACTGACCGGCTTACCACTATAGTCAATTCGAATGTAAAAAGTATCAGTTGAGACACTATCGGGAGAAATTGTCAACCTTTTTTCCTTATTTATAAACGGAACTTCCTTTCCATTTAACTGGACTAAAGTAATATCAAAGTTGTCATAAAAGTTTAAATCTATCTGTTTCAGTTCTTTTCTAATTTTTGCTTTTATAATTGCTGAAGCATCGAATGATTTAGTTTCTGGATGTAAGTCAAATGACAGATCATAATGTAAAATATCTATTTGACGTTGATTATCTGAAATGTATGTTTCATCATCTTCATTTAAAGATAATGGCGAGCCGTGAATATAAGTTTGTACAACTGGTTCTGCTTTTTTATATAATTTTATTCCTGAATTTAAAACTTTGTAGCTCACAGCAAGTAGTACTACAGAAATAATAATTGGAAATAAGATTATAAAAGTGTATTTGAATTTTGTTGAATTTTTTATCATAATATAAATACTGACGAAAAATTTACCGATTGGTTTTTAATATAAATGAAAATCATATATAACAATTAACGATAAGTTAAATTGCCAATCAAATCATATTTATATATCTTTTAAAAGAAAGATAAGAGATTGTTTATGAGTCTTCCGGGTTCTTCAATTTTAAGAGACACAGTGTCTATGCTTTTAGCAGGTGGTCAGGGGGAAAGATTATTTCCTCTCACAAAAATCAGAAGCAAACCATCAGTACCATTTGGAGGCAAATACAGAATAGTAGATTTTGCTCTATCAAACTGCCTTAATTCCGGCTTAAGAAGAATTTATGTTTTAACACAGTATAAATCTGAATCGTTAAATCAGCATTTATATGAAGCATGGAGTATTTTCAATCCAGAACTTGGTGAATTTATTTATTCTGTTCCACCGCAGAGAAAATTAAATAACGATTGGTATCTTGGAACCGCTAATGCAATATACCAGAATATTAATCTTTTCAGCAACGAAGATAAAGCAAAATGGGTGCTCATTCTTGGAGGCGACCATATTTACAAAATGGACTACCTGAAATTACTTCAATATCATACAGATAAAAAAGCAGACGTTTCCATTGCCTGTATCGAAGTACTCAAAGAAGAAGCAAATCGTTTTGGAATTGTTGGGGTTGATAATAAATACAAAGTAACTTCATTTATTGAAAAACCTGATAATCCACCGACAATCCCCGATGACCCTGATCATTGTTTTGTAAATATGGGGATTTATGTTTTTAATGCTAAAGTACTTAGAGATGTATTTAAAGTAATGGATGAACATAAACTTCAAAGTCACGATTTTGGAAATGATGTTTTACCTTTTATGGTAAGTGCTAACATGAATGTACATGCATATAGATTCCAGGATGAGAATAAAAAATCAAAGCCATACTGGAAGGATATAGGAACAATTGATAGTTATTATGACTCTAGTATGAACCTAATAAGTGTTTCGCCGGACTTTAACCTTTATGATTTAAATTGGCCAATAAGAACCTATCAGTATCAGCATCCCCCGGCAAAAACTGTTTCGCATGAAGGAGAACGTGTAGGAAGATCATTAAATTCTTTGCTCTGTGATGGTTCTATAATATCTGGAGGACTCGTAGAAAGATCACTAATAGGTCCTAATGTAAGAATAAACAGTTTTTCTTATGTAACTGATTCAATAATAATGAATAACTGTAATGTTGGTCGTCACGCTAGAATCAGGAGAGCAATTATTGACAAAAATGTTATTATTCCGGAAGGATACGAAATTGGATTTGATCTTGAAGGTGACAAAAATAAATTCACTGTTACCGAATCAGGAATTGTTGTTATTGGTAAAAATGAAGTACTGAATTAATCCCTGCATTGATATAAATCATCCCCGCTTCTCATTCTTCTTTTTTAGATTAAATTATTTATTAATTTTATAATCTCTTTTACAGGGTAATTTCATTTCGAAATAATTTATAAATGGAAACAACTTTAAAAAATAAATTAAAAAGTCTCCCCAATAAACCAGGTGTATATCAATTCATAAATGAAAAAGGAAAAGTAATTTATGTGGGGAAGGCTTTAAATCTTAAAAACCGGGTAAAAAGTTATTTCCATTCGGCAGTTTCAAATGCAAAAACAGAAGCACTTGTTAGCAAAATAATGGACTTGCAGCTTGTTGTAACTGACTCGGAAGTTGAAGCACTTGTTCTTGAAAACAATCTTATTAAAGAATTAAAACCACGTTACAATGTTAATTTAAAAGATGATAAATCATTCCCCTTCATTAAAATTACAAATGAACCTTACCCAAGAGTTTATCCAACCCGTAGAGTGATTCGAGATGGGTCAAAATATTTCGGACCTTACACTAGCGTTAAAAGTATGAAGTCCGCACTGAGAATGATAAATGAAATTTTTAAAATCCGAAGTTGTAGTCTTGATATTACTCAGGAATCTATAGACAAGAAAAAATTTAAAGTCTGTCTTGATTATCATATTAAAAAGTGTGATGGTCCATGTGAAGGACTTGTTTCTGAAATTGCTTACAACGAAATGGTTTCTGAAGTTGTTAAAGTAATCCGCGGAAAAACTGATGACTTGATAGACGAGCTTAAAGTAAAAATGAAAACAGCTTCCGAAATAATGGAGTTTGAAAAAGCAGCTGAAATAAGAGACAAAATTGAACAACTTATAAACCTATCGTCCAAACAAAAAATTGTAACAAATGATTTTGAAGACAGGGACATAATTGCTGTCGCAAATGAAGATAAAGATGCTGCCTGTTCAATTTTTAATGTAAGGAATGGAAAACTGGTGGGGAAAAAACAACTTCGTTTAAGCATTAAAGGCGACGAAACTTCTGAAGAAATTTACAGCTCAGCGTTAAAATTTTATTATGGTGAACATGCTGAAATTCCAAAAGAAATTTTAATTGAAAACGAGCCTGCTGACCAAAAATTATTAATTGAATGGCTTCAGAAATTAAGTGATAAAAAACTAAAAATGATTATTCCTAAAAGAGGTGAATTGAGATCATTAGTAAAAATGTGCAAGGAAAATGCAATTCTTCAACTTAAGGAAATTCAGATTCAAAAGATGAAAAAGGAAGGTGCAATTCCCTACTCTGTTTCTGCTTTACAAAGAGATTTAAGAATGAAAGAGCTACCAAAAAAAATTGAGTGTTTTGATATTTCAAATATCCAGGGTTCCGATTCAGTGGCAAGTATGGTTGTTTTTGTTGACGGCAAACCTAAAAAAAGTTTATACAGGAAATTTATTATTAAAAGTGTAGATGGTCCTGATGATTTTGCAAGTATGAAAGAAGTAATTCACAGGCGTTATTCACGACTGCAAAATGAGGGTGAAACTCTTCCCGATTTAATTATGGTTGATGGAGGTAAAGGCCAGCTATCAAGTGCTGTTGAAGTTTTGGACAATCTCGATATTAAACAGGTACCGATTATTGGTCTCGCAAAGAGACTTGAAGAAGTATTCTTTCCAAATAAATCCGAACCGGAATCTATCCCAAAAACTTCATCAGGAATAAAGCTGCTTCAGCAAATTCGTGACGAAGCACATCGTTTTGCAATTACTTTTCACAGAAGTAGAAGAAGCAAACGGACTATCAAAAGTGAACTAATGGAAATCAATGGTATAGGTAGTTTGACGGCACAGAAGTTGTTAAAAGCATTTGGCAGTGTTGAAAAATTAAGAAACACTGATAATAAACTAATCGAAGAGCTGGTAGGGCAAAGCAAAGCAAAGCTTTTAGCAGAGTACTTTTCTAAAAACTAAAAAATATGACAAAATATCATATTGCAATAATTTCCTTTTGCATTCTCCTTATTAATATTAATACTTATAAGTTCATTCCCGAACCTATTGTTGAAGAAAAACCCGTTTATAAAATCAATCCACAAGTAAGATATGATTTTAGTAAACTTAGAGATACGCTTTTTACACTGAGCAATTATATTATTGAAGTTAATCTTGCAACTCAGCAAGGAAAACTAAGATCAAAAGATGGTTGGATAAAAGAATTTCCTGTTTCAAGCGGAACAGATAAAATTGAGAAGGGCGTCAAAACAAAAGAAGGTTTGTTTGCTATACATTCCAAATGTCCCAAATTATATTCTGTGCAGTTTGACAGCACAGTTATGCTCAACTGGATGGGGTTCAATTATGGAATCGGGTTTCATGCTTTGGAAGGAAAAAGCTACTATAAATACCTTGGCAAGAAAAATGTTTCTCATGGTTGTTTAAGAATTTCACGTGATGATGCTAAGGAAATTTATAAATTAATTGAGATAGGAACACCTGTTCTTGTTCATTCCGGCAATAGTGCAATTTATGTTGAATTTGGTAACTATAAAGAAATCTATAAATACTATTCATACAATGAGTTAAAAGAGATTCTTCCAGACAGACTCAAAAAACTTTATGATGGTGAATATTTAATAACAGATAATTCAAAAATTTTATTTGATGAAGTAAATTTATCTCACTCTGGATTCGAATTGGGAGATGTAACCAGAATTCCTTACAGACAATTACTTAAGCCTTCCACTCTATGGTTTGATAAAAATATTTCTGAAAAAGAACATTCTAATTATATTTCAGGAAGTAATAATAAAAACGGAATGAAATATACTTTCAATACTCATCTTGATTCGCTTCTCGCAAACAATAAAGAGACTAGATATTCCAACAAGGATTAATTCTTCTTTCCAAACAAATAAAGAACCGCTATCATTGAAATTGTAATTAAAAGAATTGAGATGAATGGTGATATTCCAAAAGCAGATAAAATATCTCCCAGAAGCATACAGATAATTCCAACAGTAATTGCATAAGGTAGCTGTGTTCTAACATGATCAATATGATCACAGCCAGAAGCCATTGAACTTAAAATTGTTGTATCTGAAATAGGTGAGCAATGGTCTCCCCAAACGCAACCTGCTAAAACAGAACTAATTGTTCCATTCAGCATCAACTGAGTATCGACCGCATTGAACCCAAACAGGTTTGTAACGTGTGCAGTTAACGGAATAACTATCGGCATCATAATAGCCATAGTTCCCCAGCTTGTTCCGGTTGCAAAACTGGTTAACCCGCATACTATAAAAATTATTACCGGTAAAAATCTTGGGTTAATTGAATCACTTATTAAGTTAATTATATAATCTGCCGTTCTGATTTCATTTGTAACCGCACCAATTCCCCAGGCAAGTGTTAAAATCACAATAGCCAGAGTCATCGATTTAATTCCTGATAGCCAGGCTTCAACAGTTTTATTTATTGTAAGTAATTTTTGTGAAAGGATTAATATTGCAGCAACAACGGCAGCAGCAAAGCTTGACCATAATAAAGAAAGATATGAATCGGAGTTGCTGATTATATCACGAATTCCAAAATCATAAACTCCCTGAGAGTGTAATGAATCGATACCGGTATAAAGCAATCCTGCAATTGTTCCGAAAATTATTATAAGGATTGGAATAATACCGTTGTACCATCTTTGCTTTTTTGCTTCCTCATTATCCTGGTCTATACTTTTATCAAGAAGCGGTACACTTTTATCATCATATAATTTCCCTGTTGATACTGCTCTTTTTTCAGCAATCCTCATTTTTCCAAAATCTCTTTTGCTAAAAGCAATAAGAAAAACAAAGATTATCATTGCGATTGGATAAAACCTGAATGGAATTGTATCAATAAATGTTGAATAAGCATTTGCAGTTGAACCAATTGCATTTAATCCATCCTGAATCAGTCCGACTTCATACCCGATCCAGGAGCTTACGATTACAACACTTGCAACAGGTGCGGCAGTTGCATCAACAATGAAAGATAATTTCTCTCTTGAGATTTTTAGTTTGTCGGTAAGCGGTCTCATCAGGTTTCCGACCACGAGCGTATTTGCATAATCATCAAAGAAAATAATTATTCCTGAAAACCAGGCAGCAAGCATACCTGAACTACGGTCTCTGGCAAATTTGCTCAGACTATTGGCAATCCCTTTTGTCCCTCCGCTTTTTGAAATTAACCCAATCACTCCGCCGAAGAGCAAAGTGAAAACAATTATTTCGGCATGAGATTTATCGATAATTGCCTCGATCACATAATGATCTATTAACCTGAAAAACCCGGTTAAGAAATTGTAATCATAAATAAAAACGGCACCAGCATAAATTCCAATCATAAGTGAAAGTATCACCTGTCTGAAAATCAGTGCAAGAAGTATTGCTATTATTGGTGGAAGAATACTTAACCAGCCGGGTATAATTCTAATTGACGTTTTTAGATCTGGTAATTCACCAATAGTAACATCATAATTACCAGAATTTTTTACAACGATTTTTTGAGAAAACTTTTTAGAAATGTTGTTTAAAAGAAATGTATACTTAATTTCTCCGGATTGAAATATAACATTAATTGATTTCAGGGAATCCGGTATTTCTTCACCTTGAATTGTGATTCCCGTTTCACTTAGCCCAAGTGATGGAAGATTTATCTGCTGAGCATTTCCGTTAAGGAAAAGCAATACGAATAATAAAAAACAGAAAAATGTAGTTTTAATATTATCTATCACATATTTAGGATGAATTGGTTTGAAATATATAACGGGTAAAAGAAATATCAAAAAAATTATTATCTTTAAGCAACATTGAAAGTTCATATTTCTTTAAATGGTAAAAATTAAACTTTACTCCATTATAATTTTAATTGCTCTAACATTGGCAAGCTGCTCCAATGATGATTTTACTAATGAAGAAGTAAACGGTCAAGCATTAAAATCACTTGTTAGGAGTGCATTAAAAGGAAGTATTGCTGCCAACCAACGGTTATCTGGATTAGTTGATGATGACAAAATTATTACTGAAAACTATAATCAGCTAAAAATTGATAGCATCACCCTGAATGGGAAAAAATTTTACAGTGTTCTGGCTGAATACCCAAATCCAAAATTAAACATTCTGGCAATTTATGATAGCTACCTTAACTTTTATCTTCTTGATAAATCCTTGAATGGAAATCTGGCAGAGGAATGGAAAACTTTTGGTAGTAAAACATATTTAGTTGTCTCTGAAAAATTTAAATCAAAAGATCTCTTAAATCTTGAAAGAACTTCTTTGTATGCATTGGAACAAGGAAAATGGAAACTGACATTTCGTTTATTCACCAGATTTGAAATTGATAACCGGGTGTACACACAGGAAATAAAAAAATATTCTTCAGATAAAATAGAAACATCGATTAAATCATCAGATAAAGATTTAGCAAACACCGGGGATACTTTTCTGTTTAATGAAGGTTCAGGAAGTTTTTTAAGTAATGAAAATATTTTCAGCAAGTATATTGAAAGCCAGGTAAAAGATTTTAACTGGGTTCCAACAAATCCACAACTTGGAACAACCTCAGGTAAAATTTCTGAGCCTCTTACCCACAAAACTGATTACATTTTGTCAATTACTTCAGATTGGAAAGAAATTGACGATATGACTTTAACGAGCAAATTTCACGAAGATTTGTATGGCGACCGATTCGTAAATCCTAAATTAGGTGCGGTTATTTCTGTTGCAAGTATCGATTATATTTCAAGCGCTGAAGATTACTGTAAGTATAATTTTAATGTGAGAAGATCAGTTAATTATGTCATTCGCGATTCAGGATTAATTGAGCAAGGTATTTATGTTGCAAGAATATTGGAACATTCCTGTAACAATAAAAAATATTTAGTAATATTTGAATGTTCGAAAAATGCTTATGAACAAAATAAAGAACGGCTTGATAAAATTATAAATTCATTTTCTATCAGGTGTTGATGTACAAGACGATATTTTTTGTTCATAAATCTGATGATGAATCAGTTAAAAAGGCTGTGATTGAGAGAGTTTTACCCTCTTTAAGTGAAATATTCAATACTGATATTAAAACCGGCAAGGTCGAGAGCAATCTTTTAAACCCGGTGAAATATGATCTTTATTTTGAAGTTACTTGTAAAGACAAATCAGAATTTAACCGACAAATGAACTCACCACAAGGGAGAATAGTAAATAAAGAATTAGCAGGCATATTTAAAGATGTAATAATTTATTCAATTGATTTTCAGGTGGATGAATGAATTTATTTCTTGTGCGGCATGCAAAAGCTGAATCTGCTTCCGGAAAAAAAGCAGATTCTGAACGTGAATTA
This sequence comes from uncultured Ignavibacteriales bacterium, assembly GCA_963715745.1. Lineage (GTDB taxonomy): Bacteria > Bacteroidota > Ignavibacteria > Ignavibacteriales > Ignavibacteriaceae > CAWGJF01. The sequence continues at coordinate 1,871,126 of OY970271.1, read as the reverse complement.
ACAACAGAAGGAATTAATATTTTAAAGAATTCAATTGAAGTATGGAAAAATTTTTTATCTAAAGTTGATTTTATTATTTCATCCCCTCTGGTAAGGGCAATTCAAACAGCAGAACAAATAAAAATAGAAATTAATTTTTCATCTGAAGTTCTAAAAGATAATCTGCTTTTACCCGGAACAGATGTATCAGATTTTCTTCACATTGTTAAAGCACATAAATCTGAGAATTTAATTTTAGTAGGACATCAGCCGGATATTTCAAATGCAATATCTTCATTTACCGGCTGTGAAATATTTGATGTGCCTTTCAAGCCGGCTTCGTTTGCTAAAATATCTTTTAATGGAAAACCAGCTATTGGAAGAGGTGTTTTAGAAGTTTTAATCCCTCCTGTTTTAAAATAAAAAACCGGCTACACAAGCTTATACTTACCGCTGCTTCCTTCCGGACCTGACGGAGTTGGGTATTTACCTGTTAGCCGGCGAATTTCAATTGCAAATATACAAGAATTTATTTGCTCTTTTTAGTCCTGATTTTTTCAATTGAGTTTGCTTTTGTCTGTTCAGCAAGTGTGTTTCTTTCCCAAAAAACTTTATCACTGTAACCTTGTATCGATTTATCTTTTTCTGCGATTGATAATCTTTTTTCAGCAAGACAGCAAAAAAAGTTGTCCACTTCTACTCCGCAATATTTTCTTCCAAGCTTTTTTGCAACTACTGCTGTTGTGCCCGAACCTGCAAACGGATCAAATACTAAATCATTTTTATTTGTTGCAGAGAGAATAATTTTTGCCAGCAATTTTTCCGGTTTTTGCGTAGGATGGTCAGTATTTTCAGGCATCGACCAGAACGGAATTGAAATATCTGTCCATATATTAGATGGAAAAGTATCACGAAAGTTTTTGCTTCCTTTAGTTTTCCAGTCTTTTGGTTTCCCTTCCAAATCTCTATATGGTGCAATAACCTTTCTGCGAAGTTTAACATCGTTTAAGTTAAATGTATATTCATCAGAGACTGAGAAGAACCAAATATCTTCAATACAATTTTTCCAGTTCTTTTTGGCTCCTCTGCCCTTTTCTCTTTCCCAGGTTATACGATTTCTTAATTTAAAATATTTTGAAGCGACAGTAGCAACAGCAATAGAAGATTTCCAGTCAGCACAAAGATAAACTGAAGCAGTTGGTTTTAATATCTTTTTGATTTTGGAAAGCCACGAATTAATCCACTTTTTATATTCTTCATCTTCCATTTCATTGAAATGGTTATTGTTATATTTTTTATAAAGATTATATGGAGGATCAATGAATAGAAGATCCACAAAATTATCCGGAAGGAAATCTATAACTTCAAATAAATCCTGGTTAATAATTTTATTAGTTAAAGATTTTACTGCAGACTTTTTTTTAAGTTTATGCAGATTTCTTGAATAAGCTTCAATTTCCGCTTTACTTAATGTAAGCGTGCGGTTTAAGGGTGCACGTTTTTTAATTTTGTATTTTGACACAGGCTGGAATAAATTAGATCAATTTTTAACTACGGTATACTTTCCTTTTAATACTACAAGTTCCTCTAAAACTTTTTTTATGTATTCTCTTAGTTCATGACTTTTATTAATTAATTCTTCATTCAAATATCCTTCACCGGCAGCAGTTTCAAGGTCAAAACAATTCCTTTCAATTGCATCAAGGCTAAGAGTTAAAATACTTCCTCTCAATTTATGAGTAAAGAATTTTAGTTTTTTAAAGTCCCGTAATTCTACCGCTGTTTTTATCTCTTCAATTATTTCTGGTAAATCTTTAAGGTAAACATCAAGAAGTTCTATAAAGAAAACAAGATCTTCTTTCGAATTAATGTCATTTAAAATTGCTATCTTTTTTTCATTCAAAACTTTAAGATCGACAGGCTGAGCTTTAAGAAAACTTACATAGTTTTCTTTTTCTTCGAAAGCAGCTTTACCCCATTTAATTAATTTGGCCTCTAGTTCATCAATTCTAATCGGTTTTGTAAGATAATCGTCCATCCCGGCTTCAAGGCACATTTCTCTGTCACCTATCATTGAATTTGCCGTCATTGCAATAATTTTTGGAATAGTCGTTTTTTTCAATTCATTACGTATAATTTTTGTTGCCTGCAAACCATCCATCTCAGGCATTAGAACATCCATAAGGATTAAATCATAATTTATCGTTTTAATTGAATCAATTGCTTCAAGACCATTAGCAGCAATGTCCGATCTGAAATCAAGTTTTTCTAAAAGCCTTGTTGCAATTCTCTGGTTAACTGCATTATCCTCAACCAGCAAAATTTTTATTGATTGTTTCCAATCATTTTTTTGACTCTGTTCCGGTGAAGTTACTTTTTCATGTTTTGTTTCAACAGGCTCATTTGAAAAATGTGATCTGAAAGCTTTATGCAGTGAAACTCTTCTGGCAGGTTTTTGAATTACTGTAATTCTTGAGGAAGGTGAAGTTAATTCTTCTGAAACTTTTCCTAATGGAGTTAAAACTATAAAAGGAACATCAACACTATTGCTAAGTTGATTTGCGCCTTCAACAATACTGTTATAATCTGTATTACCGGATGTATGATCGTAAATAATTCCATTATAGTCCTGGTTCTTCAAGGCATAATCCTGAAGATCAGCTAAATTTGAAAATTCAACCGGAACCATTTTCCAATCTGTTAACTGCTCTATTAAAATACTTTTACTATTGCTTCGGTCGCTCGCAACCAGAATCCTTTTACCGGAAAATTCAGGGATTAAAGGGAAAGAATTTAGTTTTGTATCAGAAGAAATTGATGTAGTCTGAATTGTAAAGAAAAATGTTGTGCCACTACTGTTGTTACTTTCAACCCACATTTTACCATTCATCAACTCAGAAAGTTTTTTACTGATTACCAAACCGAGTCCGGTACCACCGTAAGTTCTTGTCGTAGATGAATCAACCTGGCTAAATGATTTAAATAACCTGTCCATTTTATCTTTAGGAATTCCAATACCTGTATCCTTAACAGCAAATAAAAGTTCGAATTCATTTTCATCCAATTTTTTTGAAGAAACAGAAATGAAAATTTCACCTTCATCTGTGAATTTAACTGCATTTCCTATAAGGTTTGTTAATATTTGTCTTAATCTTGTTACATCACCATTCACTGCAATTGGAGTATCTTTTTCAATTCTGTAAAGCAGCTCAAGTTTTTTCTCAGAGGCTCTGGTTGCCAGTAAATCCAGCGAATCTTCAATACATTCCTGTAAATCGAATAAAGTATTTTCAAGTTCCAGCTTTTCAGATTCAATTTTCGAAAAATCAAGTATATCATTTATAATAACTAATAATTGTTCTCCACTTAATCTGATGGTTCGTACATATTCTTTTTGTATTTCATCCAGATGTGTATCAAGCAATAAACCGGTCATTCCAATTACACCATTCATCGGTGTTCTTATTTCGTGACTCATGTTTGCAAGAAATTCACTCTTTGCTTTTGTTGCTTTTTCAGCGGATTTAAATGCACTATCCAGTTCCTGATTTTTTCTTAATAAGGCATCGCGGAAAAGATTTCTTTTTATTACACCACCGATTGTACTTGCCATTGTAACTAAAATAGATTCTTCATCATCAGTCCAGATTCTGTTTTGGTGAACATCATCAAAGCCGATAAACCCCCAATAAATATCATCAATTAAAATTGGTACAAGAATTATAGATTTAATTCCAGGATCAATAAAAGCACTTCGGACATCTTCAGTTAATTTTTCAAGTACGAAAGAAAGTGTTTTGCCTTTTGAAAAATTTTCATAGAAATCCAATTCAGCAAATCTTGAGTACGAAATTCTCTGAAAGTCCTTATTATTAATCTGAGGTTCAGACCCTGGTGAAGCCCATTCATACATTAAACGGAAATACATTTCATTTGAACCGCGTAAAATCTGATGTTTATAAATATAAACTCTGTCCGCTTTTGCAGCTTCACCTAAAATTTTTAATGCCTGGTTAAATCCTTCTGTTTGTTCCCTTGATGCCATTATTATTTTTGTTGCATCTGAGATACCCTGGAGCAGTCTATCTTTCTTGGCAATTATTTTTTCGTTTTCTTTTCTTTTGGAAATATCCCTGAAAATACTGAGCAAGTATTTTTTATTGTTCCGGATAGTCATAAAGGAATGAGTGATTTCAAAATCTATTGTCCTGCCATTCCATAACTCAAGACTTGATTCAAAGTGCTGCTGAAAGTTTTCACTCTGGAAATTTTTAATGTAATCCTCAAGCACCTGTTTTTCAAATTCAGCCTTATAAATAGAAGCCAGTTGAGCACCTTCAATTTCTTCTCGCGTCTTACCAATCATTTTTGCAAATGTATTATTACACAAGAATACTGAACCGAACTCATCAGTCAGTCTCATTCCATCGAGCGAATTTTCCCAAACAGTTCTGAATGTAACTTCAGACTCACGGAGTTTATCTTCAGCTTTAACACGCGAGGAAATATTTCTTATAGAACCCTGCCCCATCTTTTTCCCGTGAATGTTTACTAACCTTCCCGTTATTTCAACTGGTATGAGCTTTCCTGATTTATGAAGAAGTTTTGTAGAAAATACAATTAAATCTTTTTCCCTTAAAACTTCTTTTACAGATCTCATAATTTGTGACAGATTTTCTTGCGGGATAACATAAGTCATAGATTTGCCAACAAGTTCACTTGTACTATACCCCAGCATTTCAGAAACAGATGGACTTAAATATGCAATTTTCCCTGAATAAGTAATTCTGAATAATACATCAAGAGATGATTCTGTAATTGATTTTAATTCGGAATTGACTTCTTCGAGCTTATGGAGTGATTCATTTAACTGATTTAAAATACCCCTGTATTTTTCAGGAAGAATATTTCTCTGAACCAGGATTTCGAGCAGGTTTTTAAGTTCGACAAACTTATCCTTCTCGGTTTTAAACCTTGTATGTGATTCTTTTATCAGCACGCGCTTTTGCATCAATTTCTGTTCTCAAATTGCAAATTACGATATTTTCTGCTTTTGTTAAATTTTAACAGAATAATTTATCTTTAGCGGCAATACTGACCGAAATTAGTCCAATTATTACTTGTTTGATGGTTTGTTTTCTTGCTTACAAATACCCAATTATCTAAGTTTGATTTGATTTTTTAACAATTTTTGCAGGATTTAAATGAAAAAGACAATTGTATCAATGCCTGGCGACGGAATTGGCAAAACTGTTTTACCAGAAGCTGTCAGAGTTTTAGATGCAGCCGAATTTGAAGCCGAATATATTCATGCTGATATTGGCTGGGAATTCTGGTGTAATGAAGGAAATGCTTTACCTCAAAGGACAATTGATCTTCTTGAAAAATATAAAATTGGTTTGTTTGGGGCGATTACTTCAAAACCAAAAGATGCCGCTGATAAAGAACTTGATCCTTCACTAAAAGGAAAGGGATTTACATACTTTTCACCTATTGTAGGAATGCGACAACATTTTAATCTTGATGTTTGCATTCGTCCATGTCAATCATTTAAAGGAAATCCACTCAACTTCATTCGTAAAGATGCCAAAGGAAGTTTTGAAGAACCGATTGTTAATGCTGTTATTTTCAGACAAAACACTGAAGGACTTTATTCAGGAATTGAATGGACAAATCCTCCTGCAAATGTACGCGCAGCTTTTGAATCTCACCCAAAGTGGAAAGCATTTAAAGATGTTCCAAATGAAGAGCTGGCAATCTCAACAAGAATTGTAACTAAGAATGCCGCTACAAGAATTATAAGAGCTGCATTTGAATATGCTAAAAAATTCGGATACAGCAACGTTACAATTTGTGAAAAGCCAAATGTGTTGAGAGAAACTTCAGGAATGATGCTTAAAATTGCCAAAGAAATGGTAAAAGAATATCCGGGAATAGCATTGTGGGATACCAACATAGATGCACAAATGATGTGGCTTACAAAAAATCCTGAGGATTACGGAGTAATTGTTGCTGAAAATATGTTCGGCGATATTATCAGCGATGGTTTTGCTGGATTAATTGGCGGATTAGGTTTTGCCTGTAGCGCAAATATTGGTAAAGAAGTTGCAGTGTTTGAACCCACTCACGGAAGCGCACCAAAATACCAGGAATTGAATCCATCAATTGTTAATCCAATTGCTATGATTTTAAGTGCCTGTTTGATGCTTGATCATATTGGTGAAACTGAAAAGGCAACAAAAATCAGAAATGCTATTGCAAAAGTTATTGAAGAAGGAAAAGTAAGAACTTATGATATGATGAAACTTCGCGGCGGTAAAGATGTTTTTCAAAAAGGTGCAGCAACCACACAACAAATAACTGATGAAATTATTAAAAATTTATAGTGTCTCATCCCGAACCTGCCTGTCGGCAGACAGGCTTGATTAGGGATCTCTCAAACCAAAATAGATGCTGAAATAAGTTCAGCATGACAATCAAAATTTGGATTATTATGAAAGAAAAAGTTTTAAGGATTTGGCCGGAAATAAACTGGATTCAAAACAAAGAATTAAGAGAAAAAACACTTAACTGTTGGATCTATGCAATTGAGAATTCTGTTTTATCTGCTGAAGATCTGGAAGTGATTCCTTTTTCTCTTCTCATTAAAGATTGCAAAATTTCTTTTATGAATCATAAAAGAACGGCTGTTCAACTTTCAGTTGATATTGCCAAAAAGATGAAAGAAAATTTTGGTGATGAAATAAAAATTGATATGGATTTACTTATAGCCGGAGCAATTCTGATTGATGTCGGAAAACTTATCGAGTACGATAAAGTCGATGGGAAATTAACAACAAGCAAAGCAGGAAAACTTTTACGTCATCCATTTAGCGGAGTAGCAATAGCTGACAGGTTTGGTTTGCCGCCTGAAGTTCAGCACATTATTGCGTATCATGCTAAAGAAGGCGATGATGCAAAAAGAAGTGTAGAAGCCATTATAGTTCATCATGCGGATTTTGTTAGTTTCGAACCGTTTAAAGCGTAAGAGAATAGAGGCGAGAGGTTAGAAGTAAAATGCTTGACCTAAGTCATAAAAAATTGGATATATGGAATTTCAGTTTAGACTTAGTCACAAAAATTTATGGTCTAACTTCAAACTTTCTGAAAGAAGAATTATTCGGATTAACAAATCAACTGAGAAGAGCTTCTGTTTCTGTGAGTTCAAATATAGCTGAAGGATTATCACGAACTTCTAAACTTGAGAAGATCAGATTTCTTGAAATTTCAAGATCTTCATTGGTAGAAATTGATACTCAGCTAGAGATTGCGCTGAAATTAAAATTGTGCAACAAAATTGAATTAATTGAAATTGAAAAGTTACTAAACAGTTTATTTGCAATGATAACTTCACTGAAAAAGAAAATTAAATAAATAACCTCTTGCTTCTCACTTCTTACCTCCAGCTGGGAACAAGATTAAGGAGTAAAAATGCGTCAAACATTAGTAGAAAAAATCGCACAAAAATATGCAGTTGGATTAGATAAAAACCACGAAGTTCATTCCGGTGATTACATAATGATCCAACCTGCTTATGTGATGACACATGATAATACCGGAGCAGTCATTCCAAAATTTAAATCAATTGGTGCAAAAAAGTTATTTAACCCAAGGCAAGTTGTTCACACACTCGATCACGATATTCAAAACAAATCAGAAAAAAATTTAGAGAAGTATAAAAAGATTGAAGAGTTCTCTAAAGCAATGGGAGCGGATTTTTATCCTGCCGGTCGTGGAATCGGACATCAAATAATGTGCGAAGAAGGATATGCATGGCCGGGAACGATGGCAGTTGCATCCGATTCACACTCAAATATGTATGGTGGTTTAGGTTGTCTTGGAACTCCGGTTGTAAGAACTGATGCTGCTGCAATCTGGGCAACTGGAAGAACCTGGTGGAAAGTTCCACCAATTGCAAAAGTTGAACTCTCCGGGAAACTTCAAAAAGGTGTAACCGGGAAAGATGTAATCATTTCTCTCTGCGGATATTTTAATAATGATGAAGTGTTAAATCATGCAATTGAATTTGTTGGTAAAGGCGTTAAATATCTCACTATAGAAGAAAGACTCACAATTGCTAATATGACAACCGAATGGGGAGCACTTGTCGGCTTGTTCCCTATCGATAAAAATACAATTAAGTGGTTAAGAGAAAGAGCTCATTTCATTTCCAAAAGAGGTTTTGAACGGGTCGCTTCCGACAAAGATGGAAATGGAATTCATCCGAGAGTAAACCATGAAAGAATCAGCGAATTAGAAAAAAACATCATAAAAGCTGATGACGATGCATTCTATTCAAAAGAATTGAAAATAGATTTATCAACCATTGAACCTTATGTATCAGGACCAAATTCTGTTAAAGTTATGAACTCTGTTTCTGAGCTTAAGAAGAAAGGCTTGAAAATTAACAAAGCTTACCTTGTCTCTTGTGTCAATAGCAGACTCGATGATATTAAAGAGGCAGCAGAAATTGTAAGAGGTAAAAAAGTTGCAGAAGGTGTCGAGTTTTACATTGCCGCTGCTTCAAGTGAAGTGCAGAAAGAAAGTGAACTCGCCGGCTATTGGCAGGAGTTAATTGATGCAGGAGCAAAGACTCTTCCTCCCGGGTGCGGACCTTGTATTGGATTAGGAACCGGTTTGCTTGAAGATGGTGAAGTTGGGATTTCTGCAACCAACAGAAACTTCAAAGGTAGAATGGGTTCGCCGAGTGCATTTGCTTATCTGGCTTCGCCCGCTGTTGTAGCGGCTTCTGCAATTGCTGGACACATAGATTACGATTGGGGAAATGGGAATCAAAAAATCAAAGCTGAAATAAGAATCAATAAAAAATCATCATCAAAAAAATCATCAGTCAAAATTCTGACTGACTTCCCTTCTTTAATTGAAGGCGGTCTATTATTCTGTCACCAGGATAATTTGAATACGGATGGGATTTATCCCGGTAAGTACACTTATATGGATGATTTCACTCCTGAGCAGCAAGCTGGAGTTGTAATGGAAAACTACGATCCCGAATTTGGGAAGATTGCAAAGAAAGGTGATGTTGTTGCAGGCGGATTTAATTTCGGAACAGGAAGCTCACGAGAACAAGCTGCAACTGCATTTATCTATAAAGGAATTGCTTGCGTAATTGCAGGTTCATTTAGCGAGACTTATGCACGAAATGCAATCAACAATGGATTTTTAATTATTGAATGTTCTGATTTTGTAAATGATCTTAAAGAAAAATACGGCAATGAAAAACTAACAGTCCAGACAAATAAAAAAGTAAAAATAGATTTTAAGAATTCTTCAATCACTTTCGATGGTAAAGAATACTCAATTGATCCAGTTGGTGAAGCCGCACAGGAATTGATTATTACCGGAGGATTGGAAGAGTGGGTGAAGAAGAATCTGAAACAGTAATTATTTATTTTTACTGAAGATAAAATTATTAAAAGAGGTTTAGTATGACATTAATGGAAAGAATAACTGTAAATCCTGATGTGCTAGTGGGAAAGCCAACTATCCGTGGTTTAAGAATAAGTGTTGATCAAATAATAAAAGCCTTAGCGGCAGGATTAACGCAGGAAGAAATTCTTAAAGATTATCCTGAATTAGAAAAGGAGGATATCAAAGCTGCTTTACTTTATGCTTCCAAGGTTTTAGAATCAGAAAAAATATATTCAATCAATGCCAGATAATCCGGGTAGTTTAAAATTATTGTTTGATGTGGGAGTCAGTAAAAAAGCTGAAACGCATTTTAAGAATCTTGGCTTTGATGTATTAGCAGTTCGGGATATTGATCCATCTCTTAAAGATATAGATATTCTCCAGCTTGCTGTTAAAGAGGGAAGATTAATCATTACAATGGATAAGGATTTTGGTGAATTAGTATTCAACTCTAAAAAATCTCACTCAGGAGTGCTTTTGTTAAGAATGGAAGATGCCAACTGGCAACAAAAAATTAATGTTCTTACTGAAATTTTTGATAAGTATTTAAATGATATTGAAGGAAAATTTTCTGTTTATCAGGATAAAAAGTTGAGAATCAGATAAATGTTTATTTCATCCCTTCTGTTGGCGAAGCTGCACAGGAATTAATTATCGCTGGCGGATTGGAAGAATGGGTGAAGAAGAATCTTTAAAACACAATTGAACGCAAATATCACAGATTGCTTAAGATCAGCGCAGATCATAAAAAATCATAATAATCAGCGTTCAATTATTCTCTAATAGAGGAAATTTTTATAAAAATTCAGATTGGAATTTATTAATTGATACTTAGACTAATAATTGCGTTTTTTTTAATTGCAGTTTTCACTAATGCAATTTATTCACAAGAGAATCGAATAATTCTCGAAATTAAGGCGGGAGTATCTTATATCCCGATGTGGGAACAGAGAGATCTTTGGAATCTTCCATATGTAGAGCAATACTTTCCCTCATTTAATTCCGAATTACTTGCGGGATATAATTTTGATAGCAAACACTCATTAAGATTAGCGATAGGTTATGTTAAATCGAAAGTTGAAGCATCAAGTAAAAATGGGAAGGTAGATTGGAAATACAGGGGCTACCCCTTGAGTTTAATATATCAGTATTATTTATACCCATTATCAGATATTCTACAACCATATTTGTTAGGTGGATTTTCATTTTACTGGAGTGAGGTTGAACAAAATGTGGAAGGATCCATTGAAAGATTATATGATTATAAAAGAACTGAGACTGGTCTTGGTCTAGAAGGAGGAATTGGATTGAGTATTAAACTATTAAACAACATAAATATACTATCCGAAATTCAGTTAAGAATATCAAATGCATCCATACTTTCAGAAGAATCAAAATATGGTAGCATTGAATTTACCGGAATTTATTTTCAATTAGGTCTTGGATATGGCTTATAGTAAAAAATTGAAATGAATCAATCTTTAATCAAAGTAGATTGCTTCGCTTCGCTCGCAATGACGATCACAGAAAGAATCTAAAAGGAATATAAATGCAAAAATCAATTTCCAGAACAATTTCAGAATTTGCAATTAAATTAAAATATGAAGACTTACCAAAGGAAGTCGTTAATGAAGTTAAAAGATATTTGTACGACTCCATCGGTTGTGCTTATGGCGGATATCACACAAAAGATGTAAAGATCATACACGATATTTACACCGAAATGGCTGGCAAAAAAGAAGCCACCGTAATTGGATTTGGTGATAAACTTCCTGCAGTAAACACTACATTGATTAACTCATTGATGATTCGTGCACTCGACTTCAACGATATTTACTGGAAAGAAGATCCCTCACATCCATCAGATTTAATTCCTGCTGCACTTTCTGTTGGTGAAATGGTTGGTGCTTCGATGAAAGAAGTAATAACAGCAATCGTACTTGCTTATGAATTCGAGCAGAGACTTTGTCTGTTTGCTTCACCGGGAGTTCGTGAGCGTAAATGGCATCATGCAACGCTAACACAATTTGTTTCTCCGATTGTTGCAGGAAAGATGCTTGGACTTAATGAAGATCAAATGGTAAATGCGATTGGAATCAGTGGAAGTCATAATCATACAATTGGCTGCCCGACAGCAGGTAAATTAACGATGATGAAGAACACTGTCGACCCGATGGCAGTACAAAGTGGAGTTTTTGCCGCATTGATGGCAAAGAAAGGATATACAGGCACTGAAGCTGTGTTTGAAGGTAAAGAAGGATTTATGGATACTTTTCTTGGATGGAATGCAAAAGAACAAAAAGTTGATCCGGTAAGTATGAAAGGAAGAGACGGAGTTTCAGATTGGAAATGGAATGTTGATAAATTAATTGGCGGACTCGGTGAATCGTATAAAATTCTTGAATGCAGTATGAAAGCATTTCCAACAGAAGCTTTAACGCACACACATCTTTCCGCAACTTTAAAAGTTGTTACAAATAATAATATCACTTACGATCAGATTGAATCAGTAACATTAACTACACTTGCACAAGCTTATGATATACTTTTTGATCCGCACAAGTATCGCCCCGAATCAAGAGAGACTGCAGATCATTCACTACCCTATTGTATTGCTGCAGCTTTGGTTGATCATAAAGTTACAACTCAATCTTTTTCAGATAAAAAATTAAAAGACCCGAGAATATGGGAAGTGATTGATAAAATAAAAGGCGAACCTTCACAAGATTTTGAGAAAATGTTTCCTGCAAAACAACCGAGCAAAGTTGTGGTAAAGACAAAAAATGGAAAAGAATTTTCAGAATATCTTGAATATCCCAAAGGTGATCCGAGAGAACCGATGACTATGGAAGACCTTGATAATAAGTTCGAAGGACTTGTGGGAAAACTTCTTACCAAAGCAAGACAAAAAGAAGTTAAAGAAGCAATATTCAGTTCTGAGCTTTTGACTGCAAAAGAGTTTATGAAGAAATTAAATGTTTAAAAAACAATAGAACACAGATGACACTGATCAAACAGATTTTCACTGATCTGATCCGTTAAGATCCGTCCAATCTGTGTTATCCGTGTTCCATTAAAATAGGTATAGAATGAAACAAAATAAAAAATCATCCGCGGGACCAAGAGGTGAAACCGTTCGCTCCGATTGTTATGTTGAACTTGAATTAAAAGATAGCGGCGGGATTAAACTCAGTCTGAAGAGTAAAGTTGAATCGATGTACGGAGACTCAATTCGTGCTCTGATTTTAGATATGTGCAAATTCTTCTCACTGAAGAATGCAAAAATCACCGTTGAAGATTACGGAGCACTTCCATTTACCATCGCTGCAAGATTTGAAACTTCGATAAAAAGAGCTTTGCCTCGAACGAAAAAAGAGTATCTTCTCCCCTTTTCAAAAAAATCGACTTACAAAACAACTAAAGACAAGTTACGACGCAGCAGATTATATCTTCCGGGCAATGAACCAAAATATTTTATCAACGCAGGTCTGCACGAGCCTGATGGACTTATTCTTGATTTAGAAGATAGTGTTGCACCCGCACAAAAATATGCTGCACAGTTGTTAGTCAGAAACGCACTTCGTTCGGTTGATTTTTACAACGGAGAAAGAATGGTGCGAATAAATCAACTGCCAAAGGGTTTGGATGATTTAAAATATATCGTCCCTCATAACGTTCATGTTATCCTGATTCCTAAATGTGAATCAGCACAACAAGTGAAAGATGTTGAGAAAGAAGTTGAGAAACTTAAAAAGTTACACAAAGTTAAAAATGAAATTTATTTTATGCCGATTATTGAGAGTGCGCTTGGAGTAATTAAAGTTTACGAAATCGCTTCAGCATCAAAAAATAATTGTGCTCTCACAATCGGACTCGAAGATTACACTGCTGATATCGGGACTCAACGAACTTATGAAGGAAGAGAAAGTTTTCTCGCAAGACAAATGATTGTAAATGCAGCAAAGGCAGTAGGCATCCAGGCAATTGATTCAGTCTTTTCAGATATTTCTGATATGGAGGCTTTAAGATTAAGTGTTATTGAAGCAAAGTCACTTGGGTTTGAAGGGAAAGGATGTATTCATCCACGACAGGTAAAAGTAGTTCACGATGCTTTTGCACCTACCGAGGAAGAAATCGAAAAAGCAAAGAAAATTGTTCTTGCATTTGAAGAAGCAGAGAAAAAAGGACTGGGTGTGGTTTCTGTTGGAAGTAAAATGATTGATCCACCTGTTGTTAAGCGGGCAATTAAAACGATTGACTTAGCAATTCTAAATAATTTATTAGATAAAAATTGGAGAAAACAATAGAACGCTGATAACACAGATTTATTATGATCCGCACAGATCATAAACAATCATAATATTCAGTGTTCCATTCTTAAGGATTAAATATGAAACTAATAAAAAACGCCGCCGGACGATTTGTCCCAACCGATGTAAACGGGAAAGAACAGATTCCCTTTCAAGGAATTAATAAGTACAGACCAGAAGGATACAAAGCAAAACCTCCTCTCAGATCTTGTATTGATTATCCGAAAGATGGAAACAAAGTTGTAAAAGATTTAAAGACAGCACTGAAGAAAGCCGGATTGAAAGATGGAATGACAATCTCGACTCATCATCATTTAAGAAATGGTGATGTTGTTACAAATATTCTTTTCGATACAATAAAAGAAATGGGAGTAAAAAATATTCGCTGGTTTCCTTCAGCCTCATTCCCTGTTCATTCTCATCTGATAAAATATTTGGAAGACGGAACAATCCATCACATTGAAGGAAGTATGAACGGTCCTCTCGGCAAATTTACTTCTGAAGGAAAAATGAAGGGCATCGGAGTTCTTCGTTCGCACGGTGGAAGATATCAATCAATTCAGGACGGAGAAGTTCATATTGATATTGCGGTTATTGCTGCGCCAACCGCTGATCCATTTGGAAATGCAACCGGGGACCAGGGAAAATCTGCATGCGGATTACTTGGTTTTGCACTTGCTGATTCTGAATATGCTGACAAAGTAATAGTTGTAACGGATAATCTTATCCCCTTCCCCTGCACACCATGGCAAATTCAGGGAAACAATGTTGATTATGTTGTTCAGGTTGATTCGCTTGGTGATCCGACAAAGATAGTTTCAGGAACAACGCAGGTTACAAAATCTCCTGATCGTTTATTGATTGCGGAATATGTTGCTCAGTTTATGGAAGATGCAGGAATTATGAAAGATGGATTTTCATTTCAGGCTGGTGCCGGTGGAACCGCACTCGCATTTGCAATCTTTCTGAAAGAAAAAATGAAACAGAAAAATGTAAAAGCAAGATTTATCAGGGGCGGTTCAACAAAGTATTTAGTAGAAATGCTTGAAGAAGGTTTAACAGATTACATTCTAGACGGACAAACATTCGATCTGGAAGGGGTAAGAAGTATGCATGAAAATGCAAATCATATTAATACTTCACCTTTTACAAGCTATAATTTTCACGGTAAAGGAAATTTTGCATCAATGGTTGATGCTGTTGTTCTCGGTGCAACTGAAGTAGATATTAACTTTAATGCAAATGTTGTCACTCATTCCGACGGCTATTTACTTCACGGAATTGGCGGATGGCAGAATTGTCTCTTTTCAAAATGTACAATACTTGCGATACCATCATTCAGAGATCGCATTCCTGTTATTGTTGATGAAGTAACGACACTTTGCGGACCAGGAGAACTGATTGATGTAATTGCAACAGAAAGAGGAATCTGCATCAATCCGAAAAGAAAAGATCTACTGAAAGCACTTAAGAATTCCAAGCTTCCTATCAGAGATATTAAAGATCTTAAAAAGGAAGTTGATGAAATTTGCGGAGGCAGACCTGCGAAACCAAAAATCAATAAAGAAAAGGTTGTTGCAATAATCAAGTGGGTTGATGGAACTGTACTGGATACTGTGTTTGAAATTAAAAAATAATTATTGTGGTGGTTTGAACTTATTTAATCCACCGCCATCTGTTGTTATCCAAACATTTCCTTTTGAATCAACTTCACTCGCAATAACATTATCTGAAGAAATCAGAGAATTTGATTTGTTATAAAATGTTTCATTATTCTGATTATCAAAAGTAAAAAAACCTTCTGATGTTGATACCCACTTATTATTCTGATTATCAATATAAATGTGTTTTACTATATTTCTGAAAGTACCGATATACAAATTTGTAAATGAATTACCATCCCATCTTGAAATCCCTGTACGACCAATAGTATCGGGTTCAAAACAAAACCATACTTCGTTTGTCTGATCTTTTTCAATACTGTTAACAGACATTGTACAGTAGTGATAATCCCACCATCTAACCCAGGTAAAAGTTTGATTTTCAAAAGTAAAAATTCCATCTAGTTTTGTTCCAAGATATAATTTATTTTCACTTTCAATATAAATATCATTTATCCAGTCTTTATCCTTCGATTGTTCATAGCCAGTCCAATTCACACCATCAAATTTGAAGAGACCCCCCGCAGTACCAACCCAGGTAATATTATTATAGAATCTTATTATGTTGACATAATTTTTAAATAAACCTGAATTACTTGAATTATAATTAGTCCATGAACCACCGTCAAATATTCCTACTCCATTGTCTGTTCCAACCCAAACTCTATTTTGATCATCGACAGTAATATAATTAATCCAATTACTTGGTATCTGTGAGTTACTCAAATTGTAGTTGGTAAAATTTGCTTCGTCATACTTTATTAAGCCCATAGTCCGTGTACCGATCCATTTCACATCATTATTATCTATTGCGATAGAAAATAATGAATTCGATTGTATCATAGTATTAGAAACCTGAAAATCTACCCATACAGAAGTATCCCTTAGTTCCCTGGTATAATCATTTGTCTGACTACTTTGAACTATTGCACTAAATTGTCTGTCCCTATGATTGTACAATTCATATCTAATCTCATATTTCCCGGGGAATAAATTTTTTAATGTAACAGGTGTAGTTTTATTTAATACAGTATCGTTAAGAATTATACTTGCTCCTGGAGGAATACTTTGCAGATGAAGATCTCCATACATTGATGGATTCGACATTATATCAATATTTATTGATAGTTTTTCATCTTCGTGTAGATTTATTACAACCGAAGTATCTTTAAAGTACTCTTTCTTTAATGTAACCTCGTATTCACCAGCATCAATATAAGAAATACTATCAGGTGTTAACCTGCCGGTATTTCTTCCATTTATAAAAATTGTAAAATTTTCAGGAATAGAATTAATATATATAAATCCTTCGGGTGGAGGTGGTTCAACAGGTGAACGGGAGATTTCCTTTCCGCAGCCAAATAAGAAAACCATTATTAAATAACCGAGGAAAATTACCAAAAGGCTAAAACATTTATAACTATTTTTTGTCATTATTTTTGATAATTAATCTTCATTTATAAAGTTATATCCAAAAGATTCAATATAATTCTGCATAAACCTTAGTCTTCGATAATTCTTTTTTGAGTATGAAGCAAACAATCCAAACCCACCTTGAATATTAGTATAGTCAGCTACATTCACGTTTACAGTTAAATCACTAACAGAACCACTTGATGATGAAAGATATTTTGATGCAGATTTGTCGAAAGCAGTGAGTGAGAAATTGAGTTTCTGAAATACCGCATAATCATTTTTATTAGGGTCGTTTGCTGAAATTTCCTGCAACGTTTTTGTTATTGCTTCCAATTCATACAACACAGTTATAGAAGAACCAGGAGAAGGATAAATGGGTGTAAGTTCATTTCCTGATGTTACATATTTTATTGGCACATCTTTCTCCTTATAAACAACTTCCCCATTTATTTTTTGCTCATAACGCAGAGTTAATCTCGCCAGAAAAAATGTACCTTCTTCAAGGGTTTTCCAGATAAGTTGAACAGTATTTTTTCCTGCAGGCGGAGGTATAACAGCGTCACTATAGTTATCTAAGTTAATTTCGCCCGGAGTAAATGAAGAAGAAAATAACCTCCTTCCGTTTGGGAGTAAAACTTCCAGTTCAATTGATTTACGTGGACCTACTAAGAATTCATTATTGTAATAAAACCTATATGGTGTATTATATCTTGAGGTATCAGTTCTAACAGTTGACGTATCACTGAAAACAAATACAGAGTCATTATACCATACCCGGACGTCAGCACCTTCAATTGCAGGATCTTCAGTATAGGCATAAGGATCAAATCCATCTGGCCGGTAGCTTCTTGATAATATTGCAGTTTGGGATGTTTCATCACTTTTTAGAATACAGGTGAACGCATATTTTTCAATAAAGTCACCATACGGATCAAAGTTTTCTTCACAAGAAAGAATTAATAAGGAAATTAAAAGTAGATTAAATACAAAGTTTTTTTTCATATTTCTACCTTTACAGTACCGGTAATGAAGAGAGGAAGCATATTTACTATTTCACCAGTTTCTCTCTTATAATAAAAAATATTTTTTCTGTCATAAACATTTATTGCACTTAAACCTAATTCCATGTTTAATGAATATAAATTTATTTTTTTTATCAGGCTTAAATCCAGGCGATGATAAGCAGGAAGCCTGCCAATATTTTTGTCGCCCAAATAACCAAATGGAAAATATCCACCATCTAAACCACTTGTATGGTTATTACCTGGGAAATACTTATCATAGTATCCTAACAACTCAGTAAAAGGATATCCGGATGAAATGTTCCAGACTGAGCTAGCAATCCAGCCATCACCAAAATTATATTCAACTAAAATGTTTCCTGAATTACGAACATCATATTTGGGATAATACAACCAATCATTTACCTGTTTATAGGCCCAGCTCAATGTATATGCAGCAGAAATGTTTAAGGGTTCCTGACTATATTCTATAGAAAATTCTGAACCGTATGATTCCCCTTTACCGGATAATAGGTCAGGATCTTCACGTTCAAATTTTTTATCGTTAACAATTGGAATACTTTGAAGAATTTTATAATAGCCTTCAACTGAAAAACGGATTTCATTTAAAGGAGTAAATTCAAATCCCGCAACATAGTGAATTGCTCTTGATGGATTTAAGTAATCTGGAGAAATTATCCATGGATCGAAAATAGATATGATTTCACTTTCATCTGATATTGTTATCATCTCCTGAATATAGATGCCCCATGCGGCCTTAAAAGCAATTTCAGGAATAAATCTGTACGTTAAACTAACTCTTGGCTCAAATTCACCACTTCCTCCTTTACTCAAACCGGTAATATTATATCTTGTTCCAATATCCAAACCAAAACTTTTCCATCTCAAAAACTTATATTTTCCATAAAGACTTAAGTTACCCGCAAATTTATCAATGTTGTTTTGTAATCCAACTAAATTAACTTGATCAAATTTTGAATCTATAGTTTTTAATTTTAGCCCTAAGCCAATTTCATCACGATTTGCAAATACCACATTCATATCAAATTTTAGTGTGAAATCATTTATCCTGTTGTATCTTGGTTTTAGGTTACTAAAATTAGGAATAACATTACCTTCAAATGTGCTATAAGACAGACCAAGTCTGGTGTACAAAGGAACATCATAAATTTGCAACCACTCAAAACCAAATAAATTATTTTTCCATTTAAATTCTTCCCTTAACGGATCATTATAATTTACATCATCATTTGAAAGAAAACCGAAGACAGTGAATTTTGCATTTTCAAATATGTCCGGACTGGAATAATTCAACTTGAATGACATATCATAAAAATCTATTGGAATAGTTTGCTTGTTAAAAAACTTTTTTAGAATATCATTATTGTAACTCATCCTTCCTGTAATCATAAATGAGCCATTTGGAATGGGCCCCTCCAGCAATCCCTTTGCAGTCAGAAAACTTAGCCCACCGACGAAACCAAATCTGTTTTTATTTCCATTTTTAGAAACAATATTCATAACTGAAGAAATTCTACCACTATATTCAGATGTAAAACCACCTTTAAAGAATTCGATACTATTAATCATTTCAGGATCAATTACACTAAAAAGTCCAAGTGAATGAAAAGGATTATAAATTTCAACTCCATTTAATAGAATTAGATTCTGATCTCCACTGCCTCCCCGCACATAATATTTAGCTGTAACATCTCCGGTAGTACTTACTCCGGGTATGAACTGAAGAGTCCTGAAAATATCTGTCTCCACTCCTTTAGGCAAAATATCAAGTTCCTTTACTGAAATTCTTTCTACACTAATATCCGTATTGTTCTCTTTTATTACTTTTTCTCCAACTTTCTCAATTGTTTGAAGTTCTATGCTAAGTGGTATTAGTTGAATATCGAGTTGTGTTATTTTGTTGGGAAGAATTATAGCTTTAATTATTTTTGTTTTATAACCAACGTAAGAAACAATTACTTCATATTCCTGATTAGCTGGAATAGATTTAATTAAATAAAGCCCTCTTGAATTTGTTGAAGCACCAACATTTAGATCCTGTACAAAGACATTACAAAATGCTAGCACTTCCCCGTTGGTAGAATCTGTAACAAATCCTCTAAGATTACCGAATTGTTGCGCGCTAACATTTAAATTATAAATACAAAGAAGTATTAATAGAAGGCCGGAAAAGGAATATATTTTATACATTAACAGGTATACAACAAAAAATTTAAAATCAGGGTCAAATATAATCCTAAAGAATTACATTTCACACACTCAATTTATTCCAATTTGTTTTTTAAAGAATTTTAATTTTATCTTGAAAGGATTTTGTGAATAAAATTAAATCATTTATTCTTAAAGTCTTGGACCCGCAGCTATAATTTCCTTTGAGGTATCTGCCTCATACTCTTTAAAATTATTCACGAACATTTCTGCTAACTTTTTTGCCTTTTTATCGTAATCATTTTTATCCTTCCAGGTATTCCGGGGATTTAATACTTCTGAAGGGACTCCATCACAACTTTTTGGAATTTTTAATTTAAAGAATGATTCAGTTTCAAATTCAACATTATCTAGCTTTCCTTCTAGTGCTGCATTCAGCATTGCCCTTGTGTACTTAATTTTCATCCTGCTGCCGGTACCATAAGGCCCTCCCGTCCAGCCTGTATTCACCAGCCAGCATTTGACATTATGTTTTTTAATTTTATCTCCCAGAAGTTTGGCATAAACTGTTGGATGCAATACCATAAACGGTGCACCAAAGCAAGTACTAAATGTTGCTTTTGGTTCCGTTACCCCTTTTTCCGTTCCTGCAACCTTTGCAGTATAGCCTGATATGAAATGGTACATTGCCTGTTCAGTACTTAACATTGAAATTGGAGGCAATACACCAAAAGCATCGGCTGTTAGCATTATAATGTTTTGCGGATGTCCGGCAAAACCTTCTTCAACAATGTTAATTATATGTGTTAATGGATAAGCAGCTCTGGTATTTTCTGTAAATGTATCATCCTCAAGATCTATTCTCCTTGACTGTGCATCTATTTGAACATTTTCCAAAATAGTTCCAAATTTTCTGGTTGTTTCATAAATTTCTGGTTCAGCTTCTTCTGATAACCGAATTACTTTTGCATAACATCCACCTTCATAATTAAACACTCCTTCTTCACTCCAGCCATGCTCATCATCTCCGATCAATCTTCTGTTTGGATCTGCTGAAAGAGTTGTTTTACCCGTTCCCGATAATCCAAAAAATAAAGCAACATCATCTTTCTTTCCGACATTTGCAGAACAATGCATTGACATTACATTTTCCAGAGGCATCAGGTAATTAAGAATAGTAAATATAGATTTTTTTATCTCACCGGCGTAACTGGTACCTCCAATCAATACAAGTCTTTTTGCAAAATTAATTATTACAAAAACTTCCGAATTTGTTCCATCATTCTCAGGATTTGCATGAAAATTCGGCATTTGAATTACTGTAAATTTAGGATCATGTTTTTCGAGTTCGGTTTGATCTTTATAACGTCTGAACATGTTTCTTGCAAAAAGATTATGCCAGGCAGCTTCAGTAATTACGCGTATTGGTAATCGATATCTTTCATCAGCACACACGTAGCAATCTTCAACATAAAGATCTTTTCCCTGAATGTAAGCCATCATTTTTGCAAAAAGTCTGTTAAACTTTTCTTCATCAATCGACTTATTTACTTTTCCCCACCAAACATTTTTCTCACTAGTTGGTTCTTTTACAATAAATTTATCATTTGGGCTCCTGCCTGTATGGTGTCCTGTTCTTACAACAATCGGACCCAAATGTGCAAGCAGTCCTTCCCTTCTTCGAACGACCTGTTCATAAAGAGCAGGTGTACCATAATTATAAAATACTTCTCTTATATTTCTGAGGCCTTGCGCCTGCAATTCTTTAATTACTTTATCTTTTAAGATCATGAATTCTCCAATATTTATCTATTAATAAAATTAAATTTTTATATAAAAAGATTTTTAATTTCCATTTCAATTTTTTCTTCACAGAAAAATGGTTCGCCATATTTTTTCCCGATTTCAAATCCGTAGTACTTTGCTCTTGCTTCAAGATAATCAACAAATTCAGGTCTGCTGATAAAAGTTTCCGGACCTTTATGATTTGGATCATAAAACTGACTGCTGTATGCTTTTATTGCTTGCATTTTCTGGTTGATCGTATCAGTTATGTCAATAATAAAAGTTGGAGAAAATGAATAAGTCTGCATATAGTAAAATAATTTTTTCGGTCTGTAAGCAGATTGGATTTTCCCATTATATTTTGTTTTGAATTTGGTCAGTCCGGTTTTAAACATTGCATCCTTTATTAATTTACTTGTCTGAATATGATCTGGATGTCTGTCATTAAAATATGGAGCAAAAATAATTTGGGGAGCAAATCTTCTTATTACAGTAATAACTTTTTCAAAATTTTTCCTGTTTAATTCAATATTACCATCACTGATTCCAAGATTTTCTCTGTAAGATATTCTTAAAATCTTACTTGCCTCTTCAGCTTCTTTCTGTCTTAATTTAATATTTCCCCTCGAGCTCATTTCTCCACGCGTTAAATCAACTATCCCTGTTTTCAAGTTTAATGAGTTAAATTTAGCAATTGTTCCGCCTATTGATAGTTCAGCATCGTCAGGATGGGCAGCAAAAACAAGAACATCAAGTTTCATATTTGTTCAGAATTATTTGAAAATTTTATTTCAACTTAACATTTATAAGATAAGAATTCCATTGAAATAAGAATATATCTTAATAACTTATAACAGATATTTAAATATTAACTCTATGTAATATTATTTGATTTTTATTAGTTAATAGTTATTTTACAATAATTGCATTTCGGCATTAACCAACAATCAACAATAATTAATTAAGGAAAAATGATGAAAATAATTTTCACGTTTTTTGTGTTTTTGATTTGCTTTAGCACATCAGCTTTTCCACAGGCATATTGGTGGAGTCTTAAGCAATCGGGAAGTAGTCTGGGAGGTCCGGCTGATTACAATACATTGAACACTAATATAATTTATTATGGTTCAAACGCTACCGTGTATAAAAGTATTGATCGTGGTGAATCTTTCTCTCCAACAGGTACAAATATTCCATCTTCAACAGAGATCAAATGTATAATACTTGACGATAATAATCCCGGTACTTTTTTAGCTGCAGTTGAATCTTCACCGAACGATAAAATATATAAAACAACTAATGATGGATTAAACTGGACTTTGACTTTAAATGATGGCCAAATGTCATACTTCGGAATTCCTATGGAGCAGGATCCTTCAAATCCAAATGTGATTTTTACTATGACTAATACAAATTTTCAAAAGTCTACGGACTTTGGTGATACCTGGAATATAATTTCAAGTAATTTTGGACCTTCATCTGCTCCATGTGATATTGCAGTTTTTCCTGATACTAACATAATCCTAATTGGTGATAATGGTACAGGAATATTTAAAAGCACTGATTATGGTTTAACTTGGTCTCATCCGTATTCAACATCAGGTGAAATCCCCACAATTTCTGTTGACTATACACATCCTGGTGTTGCATGGGCAACAAAATGGAGTGGTGGTGGTGGCTTACTTAAATCAACGGACTATGGTTCAACCTGGACCTTACAACCTACTTTTAACGGTATAAGTATGTGGGGTGTTCACGTACAGCCAAGTGATGGAAACGTAGTTGTGGTAAACAGTTATTCTACGAGTCCGGGAAGCTGGAGAACAGTAAACGGAGGAGTTACCTGGACACCTATTTCAATTCCATCTGCAGGATACCAGGTTTTCTCTATTGATTCTGTTTCAGAATTTGCAGTTCAGTCAAGTGGAATTTATAAATTAGAATCACCCTACTTTCTTCCGGTTGAGTTAACTTCATTTACTGGTTCATTGGAAAACAATGAAGTTGTTTTAAACTGGATTACAGCAACAGAAATAAATAATCAAGGATTTGAAATTGAAAGAAGTTTGAACAATAATGATTTCGAAAAAATAGGTTACGTACCTGGTTTCGGTACATCAACAGAAATACGAAATTATACTTATAAAGTATCGGAAGTACCGGCAGCAAATCAGTACTACAGACTTAAACAAATTGATTATGATGGTACATTTGAATATTCAACCACTATAGAAGTAGAAGGTGTTGTTCCTACAAATTTTGTATTGGAACAGAATTATCCAAATCCATTCAACCCTTCAACAAGAATAACATTTACATTACCGGTTGAATCAAATATTAACATTAGATTATACAATATGCTGGGTCAGGCAATTGAGAATATAGCAAGCGGACAAATGCAGGCTGGAACACATGAAGTAGAATTCAGTGCTAATTCATTAGCTACAGGTACTTATATTTATGTTCTTGAAGCTGAAGGAATAAATGGAAAGAGTTTCAGAGAAACAAAGAAAATGATGTTGATGAAATAGTATACCTAATACTTAAATTACAATAGCACGGTTGAATATTTAGTCAGCCGTGCTTTTTAATTTTAAACTGATTGGTTATAATAATATTATTTATTTCAGAAGTATCATTTTTCTGGTATCGACAAAATCCCCAGCCTTTAATTGATAGAAATAAATTCCACTCACGAGAGAAGAAGCATTAAACTCAACTTCATATTTGCCGGCAGATTTTTCTTCGTTAACAAGGGTAGCAACTTCTTTTCCCAGAACATCATAAACTATCATTGAAACAAATTGGGTACTGCTTATTGCATATTGAATACTGGTAGATGGATTAAATGGGTTAGGAAAATTTTGAGATAAAATAAACGAATTAGGTTTGTCATTATTCTGATTTTCTACATCGAGAACATTCATATCAATTACAACAGACCAAACCTGGTAAATACCTGTGTAATCTGCCATCCAGAATGCATTTAACTGGCTGCTATTTGAAATTAAAGAAATATGGTCCCCCTGGTAATTAGAGGAACCACCGGCAATTGGCTTGGGTTTAAAAGTTGTATTTGCTATTTCAAATTCAGACCAGCTATTTCCTCCATCTGTTGAGCGGGTTAAAAACACACTCGAAGAGTCAGATGTTGTGTTTCTATCATCATAAAATAAAATATTTAAATTTCCATATTCATCAACATCGAGATTAGGAAAATATTGTATTTTCCCATTGTTTAAAGGATCCTGATTTACACGAATTCCTGAAGACCACGAAGTGCCTCCATCAGTTGAACGGTGCATGATAATGTCTGGATCACTCCCGGCTGGAGATTTATTTATTTCAGTGGTAATAATGTAAAGCCAGCCATCTCTTTGACCGCCACTATTATCAATTTCAATTTGAGGAATTCCATTAACTTTAATATTACTTTTTTGTGAAAGTAACCCGGCTATCCCGTTCATATCAAAAATATTTTGATTCACCGTCCAATTCGCACCGCCATTTGCTGAGATCGCAAATCCAACATAATCTTCATGAAATGGGAAATCTGAAGTAACTCCCGACCAACAAAGAAAAACTTTTCCATCAGAAGAAATTGCCATTGATGTTCCGCTGCTCCTGGTGGTTGGGTTTGGATTTACAAGTAAAGGCTGACTCCAGTTTTCACCATTGTCTGTTGAAATAGATGAACGCACGGTAAATGGATTAACAACATAATCAACCCACGTTAAATATAATCTTCCTTGATAACTACTTTGGTTTGAGTGATCAATTGTAAGCGTTCCTTTATCCTCGCTTTGATTACTTGTGATTAAATTATTATCTGACCATGTTTTACCAGAATCATCAGAAAAATTTGAATACATACCAGTGAAGGGAGATAAAGCTATATGAGATAAGACAAATCTTCCGTTTTGAGTTATTGCAACACCGGGATCACCACCATGATTAATAATTGATTCTCCTGTGCAAGTATCATTTCCTGTCCAACTATAACCACCATCTAACGAAACATAGATCCCCTCACTCTTAAATAAAGAACCAACTTTGAATGTTACCGCACTGGCAAAAATCAGAGAACTATTGGATGGATGAAATGTCGCAACTGGTTCGGTTTGTGTAAATCCATCAGGAGTCGGGAAAATCAAAAATTTATTCAGATCCAAAAGAGTTTGTGAAAATCCCGTAAGCGAAAGAAACAAGAGAATAAAAAAGATTTTTTTTAACAATACAATACCCACATTTATAATTTCAGATTTACATTTAGTCCCATATAATAGCTTCTGGGTTCGCCGGTTTCATAATATCTTCCAAAGAAATCATTGATATTTACAAAACCGACATATTTTTTATCAAATATATTATAAACTCCGGCATAAAATACAGTACTGAATAATTCACTTTGATAGGTTATCCCGGTCATTATATTTCCATAAAAATATGCTGAAGCAGTTTGAGTATTTGCATCATCAACATAAATTTTATCAATGTAATCACAATCCCATTGCAGCAAACCGGAAATATCATCGCTGAATTCAAATTCATAATTAAAAATAAAATTTACAATTTGTTTCGGAACTGATGCTTCAAAATTGTCTGAATAATCTACAGCAACATCTCCTGTAGGTGTATGATTCACAGTCACATAACTATCATATTTAAAGTTTGTATAAGTATAATTCACAACCATTTCAGTTTCTTCAAACGGATGAGTTTTGACTCCAACTTCAATCCCAGTTCGTTTGGTTTTAGCGGCATTACTAAAGAATACTGTTTGATTGAAATTAAAAGGAACAATCCCATCATCAATCAGATAATGAAAAAAAGTCACATCAAAAATAATTTTTCTCATAATTTCAGAATCCGGGTTTAAAATATTTCCTTTTATTCCAACTTCAAAGTTTTGAGATTTTTGCGGATCAAGATCTGGGTTCAATGTATACGATGAATTGGATGTAAACCTATTGTTATCCAGCTCACTTAATGCGGGATAATCATAACTAATTCCATATGAAGTGTAAAGAGCAATATCTGAAAATAGTTTATAATTTATTCCAATCTTTGGAGTCAAACCTGTGAAAATAAGTGACGAATCATTTGAACCAAAAGGAATGTATTTGTCTCTTTTAAAAATGCTTATATCATATCTGCTTGAAAGAAAGATCCCAAGTTTATTTTCGACTATATCAAGATGATCCAGGAAATAAAATCCAATATTGTTAACACTTGCATCACTCGAATTTTCAACAGATATTCCCCTGTTGCCACCAATATTTTCAAAAGAGCTTATTGGTCCGCTTTGAAATGCAAAATCGAAACCACCGGTAAATGTATTTGGAAAAATTAAAATATGACCTCGGTTAGCATAACGAATTAAACTCCCAAGTGAATAACGGGTTGAAAGTGTATAAAATTCATTATCCACTTTTGTCAATTCTTTAATACCACCATAGCCTACAATTTCCAATTCATTCTCGTCGGGCCCGCCGAAACCTGTACTGTACTTAACAGCTAATCTCCCCTTTCTGGTTAATCTCCTGAAATCCTGTGAAATAGCTATTGGGCTTGCCTGATAAGGATCATCATTATATTCTTCTTTAGTTAGTGGACCTGGCAACCTGTTAAATCCATTCACAAAATTACCAAGTAATGTAATGCTGGATCTTGTTCCAAGATAACCTTCATATACTGTATTAACCAAATGTTGATATTCTTCGTTATGTTTCCTGTATCCATTCAGGTTTCTATAATAGTATGAAAGGAAAAATCTGTTATCATTATTTCTTAAACCAAGTTTAAACCCATTTTGCCGGAATCCAAATTTACCAACCTGGTTGAACGAAGCTGCATAATCGTCATTAAAAAGATAGTCAGTTTTAAAGTCAATAACTCCCCCTGGTGCGTTTGCATACAATGATGAAAGGTTCCCCTTTACAACTTCAACACCGCGCAGTGAAGTAAAGTCAACTGCGTCAATGACAGTTTCACCATCAGGTTCAGATTCCGGAATACCATCCTGCAAAATCCTAACTCCCCTGATGCCGGTGCTTGATCTGTTTCCAAATCCTCTTATTGAAACTCTTAAATCGTGATTTCCGTATCTTGACTGCAGAAATAAACCGGGCACATCAGCAAGCACATTTCTTGCAGAAACTTTTTTACCATAACTAAGCTCTTTTTTTTCAACACTAAAAACCGAATATGGTATATCGATAATTTTTTCTTTTGTACGGGTACCAACAACAGTTACTTCATCCAAACCGTACTCAAGTGAATCGGCTTCTTCCCCTTCTTTATCCTGTGATAATAATTGAACCGGAAAGAGTAAAATTAAATTCAAAACAACAATGGAAAATATTTTCAATTTATTACCTGTAGAATTAAAATTAAAACAGAATATTTTACACTGAAATTTAACGCTCTTTTAGGAGAATATCATTTCGATGATTATAATAACCGGGTCAACATTTGCTAAATGTCAACCCGGATGAATGAATGAAATTAATAAGAGATTGGTTTTACAATATGATCCTGGCATTAACAAAAAATTCTCTTCCCGGTCCTGGCTGATAGGAATTACCGTCCGGATCAGGTTCTGTGAATGCCATGTATTCTTCATCAGTTAAATTACGTACTGAAAGACTTATTTCTCCGTTAACTAATCCTAGATTCCATGAATAAGAAACTTCCGCATTGAATTTTGTGAATCCATCCTGCCAGTTCTGAAAAATTGCAGGGTCCAGTTCATTATTGTAAGCTTTAGCATCCGTATAAATTGCCCATTCAGATTGGTACTCTACTCCAAAACCAATTTTAATACACGTAACAGGAGAATATACAACCTCAGAATAAAGCAGATGTTTCGGGGAATTTGGTAAGTACTGTCCATCTGCCGGAGGAGTTGTGAGAACATAATTTGTATCAGTATATACAGGATCAATAGTAGCTGATGTATATTTATAATCGGCAAAAGTATAAGCGGCCTGCAGGCTAAGGTTAGGAAGAATGTTGTACGAAATAAATGTTTCCAGACCATATCGTTTACTGTTTCCTGCATTTCCATAAAAAACTTCCTGGTTTCCTCTACCTGATTGTTTAAATCGGAAGAAATCATTTTTTGTATCCATCATAAAACCAGTAAGTTCATAATAGAATTTGTCATTAATAAATCCACGTGCGCCAACTTCGTAACTGTTTGAAGTTGCCGGAACTAAATGAGTATTAAATCCCGAATATCCAACAGGGTTATTTGCAAGTTCTTCCGTGGAAGGCGGAACAAATCCCTGGCTCCAATTTGCGAACAAATTAAATTCATCAATAAAACTATAACTTACACCAATCCTTGCAGAGGTTTTTGAATAATCTTTGGTTGTTTTTGAACTATCGAGTCCCAGCATCTTGTCTGTTAATTCATTATTGATATCATCATATCTTACATTTCCTAGCAAGTTGAATTTTCCTATGTCTAATTTATATAATGCAAATACTCCTGTACTTTGCTGATAAATTACCTGGTTGGCTAACAAGCTATCCAATTCAATGTTGGTCTCATCTGTACTTTCAACCCTGTTAGGATCACCGCCACTTTGAAGTTTGTACATATTAATTGTCTGCCATTTCAAATCAGAACCAACGCTAAAGTTATTCTTGATATTTCCTGAAACCAGATGAAGATTATACTGAGCACTTACACCCGGATTTGTAATCGCCCTGTATTCAGCAGCTTTGTTGCTGGTTTCTTTGTAATTCCAATAGCGATAAAATGGAGAAAACTCTATTTCGTGCATTTCATTTATTTTAGAAGAACTAATAAAACCAAGAGTAGTTCTGTTTGTTTTTTGGTATTCATTAAATGGATTTGCATCGGGATTAGCCTGTCTTCTGTTTTCTGCCAATTGCTGTAGGTTAAGTCCTTCCGGATTTTGTTGAAAATAATCTGTATGAGAAACAACTTGTGTTATCGCAAGTTTGTCTGAAGGATTGAAATTAATTTTTTCATAAAATTTATTGCTCCAGAATGCCTGGTGATCACGATATCCATCACCATCTGTTCTTGAAAAGCTAACACGGTAATTAATGTTTTGCTGTGAACCACCTAATTGAATCAACTCTTTAAAGAAATTATTTGAACCAATAATCTCACTGACTTCACCTTCGATCGGAACTGGACTACCATCCTTAGTTGTGATATATAATATTCCGGCAGAACTGCCACATCCATATAAGCCTGCAGCCGGACCCCGTAAAACCTGGATGTCTTTTACTGTAGCCCAGTCTATATCATATAAATCCGGTGCAAATCCGGATGGGTCATTTATAGGTATTCCGTCTAGCATTACTCCGATTCCGCGTAAACCACGTTCTGTGAGAATTCCCTGCCCACGAATTGAAACATGAACCCTTTCTCCATCATGTTGATTGTCAATCCGAACTCCCGGAACTAATCTTAACGCCTCTTCTACTCCAATAGTTTTCGGCATTAGTGTCAACATTTCCCGGGTAACGAGTGAAACAGGACCTGGATTATTTTTTAATGTAATTGGTAATCTGTTAGCATTAACAATAACATCCTGCAGAATAACATGCTTTAAAGTATCAGCATTATTATCCTGTGCCTGGATTTGTGGAATGAATAAGAATATGAAAATCAGGTAAAGAAAATAATTTTTCATTTTTATCCCCTTTGAGAAGTTAATATTTATGTTTCTATAAGTCAGAGATAAACCGAATCATCACTAATCAATCAGTATGATTGTGTTTATTCATAAGAGAATATCCGACTAAATAATTATGAGGAATAATCAGGCGAACCTGGGGGGAGGAGTTGGGGATTGTAAAAAAACAGAGTGGTAATTATTTAAATAACCTCCTGGTATAGTTGATATACCAGAAATTCTTAGCTGTCTATATTCATCATTCTCAATTGCTGTGAAATTAAATGTGTTTAGTAAAGAATGAGAAAAATGAATTTTATCTTTAGCGTTATTGGCATTATTTACTTTTTTAAAATTTGTAATTAATTGTTCCTCTTTATCATCCCTGATACAATAAACAATTACCTGCTTATTTTTTATTTCAACTTTTGCTATATCATACATATTTCCATTTAGTACAAATTCCTTTTCGTTTTTCCTGTTTATTTTATTATCATATTCTTTTTTGGTAAAAATAAATTTTTCAAATAATGATAGATCTTTTGCAGACTTAATTATCATTTCAATATTTCTCTTATTATTTGCTAATCGTTCAACGTAGATAAAGACGTAACCGCTGGAATTCAAAATGATAAGGAAGGAAATCAGTATAGAAATGATTCTACACATTAAATTCAGTAATTGTATTACTCAAAAATATATAATTGGTAAATCATTTCCTCGTATTTGATCTATTAGTATAAAAAATTAATTTATTAAGGTGTGAAATCTTCAGCTAATGTTTTATTTTAAAAGAAAAAGATAAAATCTTGTTTTCTTTTTTCAGTGTTAAATTCATTTATTAAATTTTTGCAATGCGAATAAAAGAAATCCTTTCTGTTTGTATGTTATTCCTCATAATCTCCCACGGGGTTATTCAGTTCGTTATATTCAAAATATTCCAGGCAAAATACAGAACTGAAATAGTAGAGGTGATGTTAAACGACTTGTCGGATATTGAACTGGTAACATTAAAATTCGACAAGAATGAATTTCAGTCGGGAATTATTAGAATCCATTGGATTGAAGAGGATGAATTCCGATATGAAAATAAAATGTATGATGTTGTTCAAAAGGAATCCCTTAGCGATTCTGTTACTTTTTATTGTATTGAGGACGAAAATGAATCGATGCTCTATACTTACTTTGATAAATATTTCCAGAAACTAATTGATAATGATACTAGTAAAGAAGAGGATTTAGAAGGTTTTGGTAATACAATCAGCCAATTTTATTCCAAACCTCCTGAAATTGGATGCAGTCCACAAAGTTCTTTCGATGAAAATTATTTTAATGTTTACAGTGCCTTCCTTTTAGATGGCGTACAATTTTCATTTACACCCCCTCCCCGCTCATAGTTTTAATTCCAACATTTAAGATCTTAATCGAAATTTTGTTTATTCGCAGTAATATTTTTTTGCTGCAAAATAATTTTAACTATCCAGTTTAAGGAATTAAAAATGAAAACTTTTCTATTACTGATATTCTTATTGAATATTCCCTTGTTTTCTCAAATAGTTACTGTTAAAGATCGGGATACACAAAACCCGCTTGAACTTGTCTCAGTTTATAATTCGGATCCGAATCGTGCTGTATTAACAAACTCCAATGGCAAAGTGGATATTAGCAGGTTAGACAAAGAAAAACCTATAATATTTCGTTTGATTGGTTATGAAAGAATTCAGGTTATGTATTCGAAATTGGAAGAAGATAATTTCATCGTGTTAATGACACAGACTACAATTTCTCTTGACAATGTTGTTGTCAGTTCAAACCGCTGGGAAGAAAATAAAAGTGAGATTCCGAATACGATTGAAGTTATCACTCCGCGTGATGTTGATTTTGAAAATCCTCAGACTACCGCAGATATGCTTGGAATGTCGGGCAATGTGTTCATACAGAAAAGTCAGCTTGGCGGCGGCAGCCCAATGATTCGCGGTTTTGCTACAAACAGACTTCTGATTGTAGTCGATGGAGTCAGAATGAACACGGCAATTTTCAGAAGCGGCAATCTTCAAAATGTAATTTCACTCGATGCAAATTCACTCGATCACACAGAAGTTATATTTGGTCCTGGCTCGGTAATATTCGGTAGTGATGCGATTGCCGGTGTAATGAATTTTCACACTTTGTCGCCAAGGTTAGCCTCCGGTGAAAATTTAGTTTTCAATGCAGGGGCAATGACAAGATTTTCATCTGCTGATCTTGAAAAAACAGGACATCTGCATTTCAACATTGGATTACAAAACTGGGGATTTCTGACAAGTGTTACTTATAGTGATTTTGATAATCTTGTAATGGGTTCAAATGGACCGGATGAGTTTTTAAGACCAACTTACCAAACCAGGATAAATGGACGTGATACGGTACTAATTAATCCTGACCCGAAAGAACAAATTGAGTCCGGTTACAACCAGCTTAACCTGATGCAAAAAATATTATTTCAACCGGTTGATGAATGGGCATTTGAATATGCTTTTCAATATTCAACAACTTCAGATTATTCGCGTTATGACAGACTGCTTCGTCCACGGAATAATACTCTTCGTTCTGCAGAATGGTATTACGGACCACAGGACTGGATGATGCATTCACTAACTGCAACTACATTTGCACCTAACTCTATTTATGATTTATCAAAACTGATTGTCGCTTACCAGCATTTTGAGGAGAGCAGACACGACAGGAATCTGAATGCAGTTGATAAAACCAACAATACAGAAAAAGTTGATGCTTTTTCACTTAACCTTGATTTGATAAAAGAAATAAATGGCACATCCAATTTATATTACGGAGCTGAGGCTGTTTTAAATAAAGTTGAATCAACAGGAAATTCCGAGAATATAAATACAGGTGAAATTACTCCCGGTCCTTCAAGGTATCCTGATGGTTCAACCTGGAATTCATTTGGCGGATATGTTACATATAAAAATAAATTTAGTCCACAGTATATCTTGCAAATGGGATTGCGGTATAATTATGTAACTCTTGATGCAGATTTCGACACAACATTTTATCCATTCCCATTTACTTCTGCTGAATTGAGAACAGGAGCACTTACCGGAAGTGCAGGTTTAGTATGGCATCCGCAAAGCGACTGGCAGATCAATTTAAATCTTTCCAGCGGATTCCGTGCACCTAATGTTGATGACTTAGGAAAAGTATTCGATTCGGAACCGGGCGCTGTTGTTGTTCCTAATCCAGATCTTGAGCCCGAATATGCTTACAATGTCGAACTCAGCATAATGAAAGTATTTAACAGAGTTGCTGAATTTGACGTAACAGGTTATTACACCTACCTTGATAACGCTTTAGTGAGAAGAGATTTCACTTTAAACGGAATGGACAGCATTTACTATTCAGGTGAACTAAGTAAGGTTCAGGCAATTCAGAATGCCGCAAATGCTTATATCTGGGGCGTTGAACTCTCCTTTGATCTAAACTTTGCCGAATACTTTAACATTCGCAGCAGGTTTAGTTATCAGAAAGGAAAAGAAGAGGATGATGCGGGAGATACTGTACCTTTGAGGCATGCAGCTCCATGGTTTGGAAAAACTGAATTAATATTCAGGAAGGAAAAAATTGAAGTAAATCTTTATGCGGTATATAATGGCGAAATCAGTAATGCCGATTTACCTCCAAGTGAAATTGAGAAAGATTACCTCTATGCAAAAGACAGCAACGGGAATGTTTATTGTCCTTCCTGGTACACAATTAACTTAAAACTAAGTTACCAGTTGCTTGAAAACTTTGAAGTGTATGCTGGCGTTGAAAACATTACTGATCAACGATACAGACCTTATTCATCAGGAATTTCCGCTGCCGGCAGAAACTTTATTGGTTCATTAAGATTGAACTTATAATTTTTTTTATAAAAAAGGGAACTGAGCGATCCGTTCCCTTTTTTTTATATTTTGAAAATAAAAAAGCTATTGCTAAAACTTAATTGATATTAAGTAATTGAATTTCTCAAAATAATTGTTAATTAATATAATTAATAACCTTTTGCTGTAAATAAAGAAAAAATCTTTATTTAACTAAAACCAACTTTCTTGTCTCTACAAAATTACCAGCTTTAAAAGTATAGAAGTAAATTCCACTGTTCAAAAAACGGGCATCGAGAACAACTTCATGAGTACCTTCTGTAAGTTCAGTATTAACAAGGGTTTTAACTTCTCTGCCTAAAACGTCAAATACCTTCAGTGAAACAAAATGTGATGTTGAATTATATTGTAACTTACTTGAAATTGTAAAACTGATTTTGGTAAATGGATTGAATGGGTTAGGATAATTCTGTGATAGTGAAAATTCAAATGGCTGCTTCTCTACTTCGTTTACTCCGACAGTAGAAATTTCTATTGGAGCTGTCCAGATCTGGAAAGTGTTATTAACTGAATTGTCCATCCAAACCGGCCAGAGGTAATCGTTTGTTGAAACAATACCTATGTTGTCTCCCATTTTTCCCTGTGGAACTCCTGCAACGGGTTTTGGCTGAAAGTTATGATCACTTATTTCAAATTCCTGCCAGGTATTTCCCCCATCATCAGATCTTGCAAGAAAAACTCCTGATGAATCAGTTGTTGTATTTCGATCATCATAATAAATAACATTTACACCGCCATATTTATCTACATGCACAGTAGGAAATAATTGAATCTTTCCATTATTAATTTGATCCTGATTAACTCTTATACCAGGCGACCAGGTTTGCCCCCCGTCAGTTGATCGGTTTAAAATAATATCCTCATCATTTCCTGCAGGGGCCAGGTTTTTCTGTCCTGTCACGATATAAATCCATCCATTATGCAAACCACCTGATATATCAACGGCAATTCTCGGTAAACCGTTTACCCGAAGATTGGATTTTTGTGCAAGTAATCCTGCAATACCATTCATATCAAAAACATTTTCAATAACAGTCCAGGAAGTTCCCCCATTTGATGATGAAGCAAATCCTACATAATCTTCCGTAAATGGTGAAATTTCTGTAATGGAAGCCCAGCAGGCAAATAGTTTTCCTTCTTCATCAATTGCAAGTTCGCCACCTGCACAACGTTGAGGAGGATTATTTAATTGAACAGGACCAACCCAACTTTGAGCATGATCATCTGTATAAACAAATGTTACAGGAAATGGAGGTGCAATCTTTACCCACAAAGCATACGTTCTTCCAAAGTAATTACTGGAACTGATAACATCACTTACTATCCCAGCACGTTCAGGAGCAATATCTTCATTTGAAATTACCTTTTGAAATGACCATGTTCTCCCTTTATCGGTTGAATAATGAGAATACATACCTGCAGAAAACCCTTTGCGTGTAAGAATAAAATTTCCATCTTTATCTATTACTATCCCAGGATCACCTCCGTGCAAAGTTATCGGCTCTCCTTTGCAGGTATCATTTCCTACCCAGTTATTTCCTCCATCTGTACTAACATAAATACCTTCACTTATAAAGCTTGAAAGGAATGTATTGGAGGAAGCAAAAAGTATATCAGAATTGAATAGGTCTTTTACTATTGATACTTCAAACTGATGATTATTTCCTGGGAAAAGACGAAAGTTTGTCCCGATTTTTATCTGACTGGTTTTAGAAACTTCCTGTGAATAGATGTTGCTATCTAATACAATGCATAAAAGAATAAAAATATATAATTTCATTACTCTACCGGTTTTATTAAAAATATTATCCCAAATAAGAAATCCTGTAAAAAAAATCTACTATTTAATTAAATGAGTAACCGAAGTTTATACCGCCATAAAAATTACGCGGCTCACCTGCCTCGTAGAACCTTCTGTCAGACGAATTAATATTCAAAAATCCAGAATAAATTTTATCGAAAATGTTATTCACACCAGCACTTGTAATTATATTGAACTTTCCGAATACCATATCTAAACCTATCGAAGCATTAAGAACATTATATGCATCTGTTTTTTCTGAATTAATATCATCAACAAACATACTACTTACATGTCTGAAGCTTGATCTAATAAATCCGGTTATTCCACTTGTAAATGGATATGCACAGGATACTGCAAAAAACAGGTTATGCTTTGGTACACTTGGAACAACATTGTTAGAATAATTCTGAAATGTTGTATCGAGATTTTCATCAATCGCAAGCGCATTATAAGTATCATAAGAAAAATCAGAAAATGAATAGGAACCCTGGAAATTAATTCCTTCAATAATTTCAACATCAATCCCTGCTTCAAATCCGTTCCGAATTGTTTTTGCAGAATTTCTGAAGAAGACATCCCCGTAAACTTCAAACGGAACAATCTCATCATCAATTATATAATTAAAGTATGTCATCTCGAACAAGACATTTCCAAACATCTTTGCATCAAAATCTTTAATGTTTCCTTTAATACCAATCTCAAAGTTTTTAGATTTTTGTGCATTCAGATCGGGATTTAATAATATTCCCGGTTTTGAACTTGTAGGATAATTGTCCATTTCGTTTCCGGCAGGTGAGTCAAAGCTCAAACCGAATGAAGTATACAAAGCAAGATATGGAAGAAATTTATAATTCAATGCGACCTTTGGAGTAAATGCTTCGAACCTTCTGTTCGCACTTCTTGAATCAAGCAACTGATCCTTTGTAAAGAAATATACGTTGTCGTACCTGCCGGTCAGAAGAATATAGAGCTGTTTATTGTAAAGTTCGAGATAATCAGAAAAATAAACTCCTGTATTCCCAATCGTTTCATCGGTAAGATTAATTAATTGGTCTCCTTTTTGTCCGCCGAGATTTTCATATTCTCCAATTGGGCCGGTCTGATAAAACATATCACCGCCAATAGCGAATTCATTTTCAAGATTTACAACCGGATGTTTCAGGATGTATCTGAAAGAATTTCCCAAACCATAACGATCCATAATTCTGTAAGTTCTCGAAGTCCTGTGAAAATATTTTATTGTTCCATAACCCATTACTTCAATTTCCTGGTTATAGTTTTTTCCGAACTTAGTTTTGAATTTAATACCAATACGGCCTTTCTTTGTAAGCCGTTTTGAATCCCTGTCTATTTCCCTTTGATTTGCTTGATACGGATCATCTTCAAATTCTTCTTTTGTCAATGAACCTGGAAGCCTGATTAAGCCATCTACAAAATATCCCAGCACCTGAAGATTGGATCTATCTCCAGGAGTAACTTCCAGAACAGTATTCAAGATATGCCAGTAGTCCTGGCTGTGGGGTCGGAAACCCTTATAATTATGATAGCTATAGGTATTGAGGAATCCGTAATCATTTGTTCTTATACCTGTTTTAATTCCGTTTCTTCTTAATTCATAGGAACCGAACTCATTGAACTGTACTGCAAATGTATAAGGAAAATTAATGTCGTTAATAAAATTAATTACACCACCGGGAGCATTTGTATAAAGAGATGATGAATTACCTTTAACGACTTCAATACTACCGATAGAGTTGAAATCAATCGCCTCAATTCGTGTTTGACCGTCGGGTTCAGATTCAGGTATACCATCAAGCAGAATTCTTATTCCCCTTATACCAGTATTTGATCGGCTGCCGAATCCTCTTATAGAGATACGGACGTCGTGATTGCCATATCTGGATTGAATAAACAATCCCGGAATATTTTCAAGTACATCATCAATTGATATTTTTCGGCTGAATTTGAATTGAGTATTTTTTAATCTCATTACAGAATATGGTATATCAATTATTTTCTTATCAACCCTTGTCCCGGTCACCATAACAGCATCGGTTTCGTACTCAAGTGTATCGGCTTGCACTTCGGCAATTTTGTTGTTGAGAGAGTCCTTTGATTGAGCAGGTATATCCGTAATTATCAAAGTGTGACTTACCAGTAATAAACAAATATTAAGTATTAAAATTTTCATCCCCGCCTCATTAATAATTTAATTTCAGAATTATCTTCATCACAACCAATGATAAGAATAGTAATTAATGAAGATTTAAATAACTTTTACTGAATCAGGAATATGATTTAGGCGGAGGTAAGGGTATATCGAGATCTGTAAATGAATAGCCATCTGGAGTAAAGGGAGGAAAAGAATTTGTGAATTTCAATTGCGGAAAACCTGACTGCGAAATGTAAAACAGATCATACACAAGTATTTTTATATTGTTGAAGTAAGAGTTCTGTTTGTTATTCTTTTTTTCATCTTCAATATAACAGTTGAAATTATTTTCCAGTAGGTTTTCAGTATTATCACAATATACATAAAAAAATATGCTGTCATTTATTTCGGCACTTTCAACAATATCATACATCTTTCCATGATAACGAAATTCATTTTTGTTTATCCACTGAAAACTAATGTTTCCTGATTCAACATCTGATTTTTGAAAGGAGAGGATCAAAACTTCTTCATCAAAAACATCATTTCCAATTGAAGCATAAACATAAATACGATTGATAGTGATTAATTGCTGGTATATGAATACATAACCTCCTGAGCTCAATATCAGGAATAAACCGATAGTTACAGCAATTATTTTGTTTGATATGCTTCCTATTTTCATCATTAGAATTGTAAATAACTCAATACTGATTTAACCTGTTCAAAAATACTCAAATAAAAGCGAAAAAACATTAACAACACTTTCATTTTATTATTTTGAAGATTATACTTTTAATTTAGTGTCTTCATTTTAAAAGCTTCTCCCAAAAAAAGGGAACTGAATAATCAGTTCCCTTTAAAATTTTTCAGTAATGTTTTCAGCTTTTCTTAGTTCACATTAAATGGAACATTTAAAGACAAACTAATATTTCTTCCCATATCATTTACACCAAGAGGTTTTAACAAACTCAAATGACTTATATAAACTTCATTCAAAATATTAGTTGCGTTAATTGTAGCTGTTATGGGCACAGCACCAACTAAAAATGTTCCTCCAATACCAGCATCAAGTAATGTATAGCCCGGAGTCGAAGTTTCATTTTCTGCATTTCTGTTTTGTTCAAGATATGTCCTGGTATTTAGACTAACAAAAATATTCTTGATTGAAGAAAGATCAGGCAAAATAAATTTTACACCAGCAATAATTTTATCTGCCGGCATAAAAGGAAGATAGCCATCGTTTTTTTTCTTGCCTATTACAGTAGAAAATGACCCGCTAATATCCAGCCAATCACTAGGTTTGAAATCAAGACTTAATTCTCCCCCGTGCAGATTAGCATCATCCTGTACAAATCTATAAACAGTATTTGAATCAATCATTTCTGTTGTTTGGTTCAAATAAATAAAATTCTGAACATGATTATAAAAACCGCTCAAAGAAATTTTCACAAACTCTGAAACAAATGTAATTCCTAAATCACCCTGGATGTTTTGTTCACTTTCAAGATCAGCATCACCGATTTCGTATCTTGTTGTACCTTCATGTACTCCGTTCGATGCAAGCTCAGCGAGGTTTGGAGATCTGAAACCTGAAGCAGCATTGATTTTGATTATCAGCTTTTCATTAGGAAAAAATGAACCGCCAAGTGCTCCATTAAATGTACTGTAATCTTTATCTAACTTTGCAAAATATGCTTCTTCACCCGGGATACCCATTTCAGTTGTCTCAATTTTTTTGAAATCATAACGGGCACCGCCTTCAAAAAGAAATTTTTCAAAATTCTTTTTTAAATATGCGAATCCTGAAAACTCATTTATATCTGCATCTGGAACAAGAATTCTTCCTCCTTCGTTTTCATTTCCCTGAAGTTGTCCCTGAGTTCCTAAAGTTAGTTCACCTTCCTTCAACACCGGATATATCCATTCAGCATCATAAGAAAACGTATTAAGGAAAACATCCAGTTCACCCATATCACCTTCTTCAGCTGTATTCTTTGCAAGCATCATTTGTTCATCAACACCTTCTTCTTCAATTCTGTGATTATTCTGAAATCCAAGATTCAATTTGATTTTTGAATCACCGGCAAAAAACAAATTTCTTAAAGAAGCAATATGTGTCTGAATTGTATGATGAGGACCCATAAACTCCCTTTCAAAATGGTCTTCCTCACTCTCAGCAGGATTGTTTAATTCTGCTTCTTCAACAACTCCGTGAATATGATGTGAAAAAGAATAAGACAGATTTGAATAACCCCAATCATAACTGTATCCCAGGATTCCTTTTGCATCAGCTTCTGCAAAACGAGTGTTCGGAATTTTTTCATCATTTCCATCTAAATAATCTGCATGACTTTGACCACCCGCATAAAGCTGCCAGCGAATTTTTTCACCTGAACCTTTTATCCCAAAATCAGCATTTGCACCAAGAGTGTTACTGAAAATCTGGAGATTTGCATTTGCAACAGTCCTTCCCACAGGTGCGAAATTTGGATCAACAAAATTAACTGCACCGCCGATAACATTTGAGCCATACAATAAAGCAGCCGGACCTTCAATTATTTCAACGCTACCAATTCCGACATCATTAACTCCAAAACCATGTTCGTTCTGCCATTCCTGATTATCAAATCGTAAGCCGCTAACGATTGCAGCTACGCGGTATCCAAATAATCCTCTGATCACCGGTTTGGAAATTGAAAATCCATTTGATAATTCTGAAATACCTGGAAGTAAAGTCAATGCTCTGTTAAGAGTTATTACGCCATCTCTTTTCATATCATCGGTTGAAACTTTTTCAACTTTATACGGAACTTTTTCTAACTCATTAATATTATTTCCTAAAACCACAACTTCACCGATTTCTAGTTTTGATGGTTCAAGAGAAATATTTAACTGAGCTTCATTTTTGTTTAAATATTCAATTACAACCTTACTTTTATACCCAACATAACTGAACTGAATACTGAATGATCCTTTTGGCAGATTTTCTATTGAATAGTCACCGTTTTTATCAGTCACTGTTCCACGTTGAAGTTCAGGAATATAAATATTTACTGATTCAAGTTTTTCACCAGTTTCACTATTACTTACTCTTCCATTTAGTTTAACCTGAGCAAACATTAGCGAAGACAGAAGTAACAGTACAGTTAATACAATAAATTTAAAACTCATATTTATCCTCAAATTCTGTAATTAGATAAAAATTTAATTGAATAATAATTAGCATAAATGTGTCCATTTTATCCGGGGTAAAAACAATTGTTTTTATCCGGATAAATAATCTGGCAACAATTATATTTGATTTACGATATTCAGGAAGGAGAAAATTGAGGTGGCGGTGTTAAAAGGTTTAAATCGGGTTGATTATATCTGATAGCAAATGTTGAAAACCAAAATTCAATTGAAGGCAATTGAATGTTTGACAGATTTAATTTTTGAAAATATAAAGTTTGAAAAGATTTTTGTAAAAAATTGTTAAATGGATTTTTTCTCCCCGTTTCTTTATTCTCGTGATCTATTTTTATAAAGTGACACAAAAGCTCAAGTTCTTTTTCATCCTTCTTACAATAAAAAATGATTTTTGAACTTTCTGATTTTTTGTACTTAACATCATACAGACAACCTTTGTAAAATATCTCTCTTTCATTAATCTCAAAAAAATCAGTACGTTTTGATAAATCAATAACAATTTTCTCCAGAGTTTCATTGTCAGATTCTTTAACAACAGAATTCATTTCAGACCGGTGCTTAATAAATAAAGCTCCAAATAAAACCTGGTAGCCGACAGAGTTAAAAACAAATAACCCTGCAAGTAATAAGCTGATTAAAAATTTCAATTAATAGTATATTTTATCAATAATTTTATTTAACCCCTGCCAAATATTAATAATTGCCAAATAAAAAACGAATATTAAAAAATTTAATCTTTTTGATAATTAGATTTAACGAATGGTTCTAATTGTTCGTAAATGAAGTGATCCCAAACTTTTTCTACAATTGCAGGTATACCTTCTTCCACCTGACCTGCAGCATTAAGTGAAACAATAAATTTTGTGGAATCATTTCCGCTGGATTCAAATTGAAAAGTAGTAACAACCTGAATTGCTTTACCGGATAGTCCTAATGGTCCTTCAAATCGAAGTAATTTCCCTTTGTCAGCATATATCACAGTTGCATGAAGAACACCATTTCCTTCTTCATCAAATATTTCCCAGAAACCTCCGCCGGGTTTTGCATCAATATAAAATTTTACCGGATTATCTGAAAATGAGTGATCCCACCAACCGCTAATATCACCTGTAACGATATTCCAAATTTCGTTTGGAGATCCTGGCAGAGTAACTTCTTTTTGAAAAGAAAATACTTTAGAATCTATAAGTGAAGTATTCTGTCCAAAATTAAATCCGGTAATTACGACAACAAATAGAGATACTAAATTGAATTTCATAGAAATATCCTTGATTAAGTAAACAGTATATACATTAATACTTATAAATATTTAAAATTATATTATAATATAATCAAGTAGACTCAATCATCAACATAGTAATATCATCGACCTGAGGTGAATTTAGGCTAAAATTTTTTATTTCTTTATTTAAAGATTGAATATTGTTTCCCTGTTGACTAAAATGATTCAATATTCTTTCAATATCAAAGCTTTCACCTATAATATTAATAGCATCCGTTACGCCGTCGGAATATAAAAATATTTTGTCCCCTTTTTCAAATGATAATTTCTGTTCACTATAATTTGATTCAGCTATACCTAAAGGGAAACCAGGTTCTAAATTAATAATAGATGTTCCATCGGAGTTTATAAGAACAGGATTCATATGACCAGCATTAGAAAATACTATTTCTTTTGATTTAGGGTCTAACACCAAGTACAACAAAGTTATAAACCTAGTGCTTGGAATATCCGGCATTAATATCCTGTTTACTTTTTTCAATACTTCAGACGGAGAAGGAATTGACATAGCGACATGTTTAAATATCATTTTAGTTGATGACATCAAAAGTGCTGCACTTAATCCTTTACCCGAAACATCTGCTATAACTACTCCGATTCTTCCATCCGGGAAATAAATATAATCATACCAATCACCACCAACTTTATAACTTGGTTCACATATTGCTGTGAACGAAAGACCTTCTATTTCAGGATTCTTTTTAGGAAAAAGACTTTTCTGT
Organism: uncultured Ignavibacteriales bacterium; assembly: GCA_963715745.1. Classification (GTDB taxonomy): domain Bacteria; phylum Bacteroidota; class Ignavibacteria; order Ignavibacteriales; family Ignavibacteriaceae; genus CAWGJF01. Next base: position 1,827,578 of record OY970271.1, on the reverse strand, counting down.
ACTTCTCTTGCTTCTGATAATTCATTCAAAATAAGTTTCTTCTGATTTTCAATTGTCTCAAACATTCTTGAATTAATTATTGCAATAGGAATGTGTGAAGCAAGAGCCGAAAGTGTCTGCAGATCTTCTATTGTGAAGGCATCTACTTCATAATGCTGTGCATTTAGTAAACCGATTATTTTGCCCTGATGGTAAAGTGGGATATCAACATGCGACCTGCTTGTAAAATCACAAGGTGTTTCTTCCGGAAAATTTTCAACGTCAGGTATATAGACTATGCTGGATTCTCTCATTGCCTTCCAAACAATTCCTTCATTCCGACGAAGTACCGTGCCTACCGGAAAACTGTTATCTTCCCAACCGGTTAGCGCAGCAATTTCAAGCTGATCATTGATTTCATCATAAAGTAAAATTGCGCACCTGTCAAATCCGAGAATTTGCGACACATCTTCAACTATTCTTTTTAACAATTCACCTGTATTTAATATTGAATTAATATTTCTTAAAACTTTTTGTAGAAGGATAAAATCTTTCTTTACTAAAGTTTCATTATTATTTGTTATAGTTTTTTCCATACTTCTTTCTTTTTTAAACTTTATTTGAATATTTATTTGCAATCCGAATTATTGCTTCAAGACTTTTTTCCACATCATCATATGTTGTTGCCCTGGAAGAAACGCTTATCCTCATTGCAGTTTTTCCCTTCCAGTTTGTCAGACCCATCCAGCAAGTACCGTCTTTTTGAATCTCTTCCACAACTTTTTTAGTAGATTCGTCAATTCCAAAAGATACAAGCACCTGGTTAATCACCACATCATTTAAGATATCATAACCAGCATTTTTAATTTCTTTGGCAAACCTGGAAGCATGGGAACATGTCCGTTCAATCAAATCGACAACTCCAATTCTTCCCAAAGATTTTAGAGCAGCCCAGATTTCAATTGCTCTGGCTTTACGTGATAATTCAGGTGTATACTGGTATGGAACTCTTTCACCTGATTGATCAAGATAATCTCCGGTCATTGACATTGCTGCACGAAGCTTTTCAGCATCTTTGACTATTACAATGCCGCTGTCGTAAGGTACATTCAACCATTTATGACCATCAGTTGCCCAGGAATCTGCTTTTTCGATTCCTTTAGTCAGATGTGAATATTTTTCGGAAACTCCTGCCCACAAACCAAATGCACCATCGACATGAACCCATGCACCTTTTTGTTTAGCAATCGGAATTATTTTATCTGCCGGATCAAATGAACCGGAATTAACATTTCCGGCCTGCAGACAAACAATAGTTTTATCATCTAATTCAGGAAGACGATCAGCAACCATTCTTCCCTGATTATCAACCGGAACTTTTATTACCCTGTTATAACCAAAACCAACGAGGTTTAATGCTTTTAAAAGACTTCCATGAGCTTCTTCACCTATAACAACTTTAATTTCCGGCGCATTAAAAAGTCCATCGGCTTCGACATTCCAACCAAGTCTTTTTAATATGTTATGCCTTGCTGCTGCTAATCCACAAAAGTTTGCCATTGTAACGCCGGTTACAAAACCTGCAGTTGCTTCTTTTGCAACTGGTAGAATTTCCACCAACCAATCTGAAGTGATTTTTTCGATTGCTGCATTTACCGGACTGGTAACATTAAGTCCACCATTCTGGTCCCACGTTCCTGCTAACCAGTTTGCTGAAAGAGCGGCAGGCAATGTGCCCCCAATTACAAAACCAAAGTAACGACCTCCTGCACTTGCAACTGCTGATGGTGATCCATATTTGTTAAGATATTCTATCACTTTTTCATCCGAAGTTGGAATCTCAGGCAGAGTTTCTGAAAACATTTTTAACTTACTCAATGTTTCATTGTTTGGGTACACTCTTCTATTTTTAAGTGATTCAAGATATTCAACGCTTATATTTTTTGTTATTTCGAGCAACTTATTCATTTTATCTTTTCCAATATTATTTTCTGAAATCAATTCCCTGTAAAATTCAAAATCGATTGCAAATATGGAAGTAGCCCGGGTAGGGATATTTTGTTCAATGTGATCCATATCAGATGTATTCCTTAATAATTTTTGATTATAAGATTCCTATTGCAATCACCTTTGGCAGGATAATATAAAGAAGAGTATCCCTTACCAGGTAATATGCAATTACCAGCAGAACAAATTTTAATCCTCGTTTTCTAATTAATTCTCTAAATCCATTCTGTTTTATTATTAATATAGAGTCAAATATCATATACTTGTAAAATCTGAAGAAAATATTCCTCCTGATCATTCTGCTAAATAACTTTATTAATACTGTGCTCATTTTAGTTCCTATGTTATTACTATTGTTCATTTTAAGATAAAAGTAATCAAATTCCGGTCATACCTATGAACAGACATGACCGGAATGAATCATTAAATTATGCAGCTTTATCATAAGCTTGTGCAACAGATTTTTGTTTTTTCCTGAACGGAAGAATCATAGATACACTTTTTTTGTAGTTTGCATAATCTCTTCCATGGATGCTTACAAGGTCTTTTTCTTCAAGCTGAATGGCAATCAAAATATATCCGGTTGTTGCTAAAGCGAAAACGAGATGTGCTAATGTCATGACAGGAGTTGCCCAGAATCCGAGTAAAAATCCGAAGTACAAAGGGTGTCTCATAATTTTGTAAGGACCAGGGGTTACAAATCCCAGGTTTGTATATTTCTTTCCTACTAATTGCAACCAAACTTGCCTTAACCCAAAAAGATCAAAGTGGTTGATGTAGAATGTTGTAACCAGTACAAGTAACCATCCGATTGCAAAGATACCATAAAGGATATACTGAGCGACCGGATTCTGAATGTTCCAGATAACTCCACCAATTGGCTGCCACTGCCAGAACATTAAAATTAGAGCAAGACTTGCAAACAATACAAATGTACTTCTTTCAATTGGCTTAGGAACAAACTTTGTCCACCACTTTTTAAAACCTTGCCTTGCCATTATGCTATGTTGCAAAGCAAATAACCCAAGCAAAGCTGCATTAATTAATAGTGCTTCAGCCAATGGTGCTGTTGCGACGGAATCGATTGACTTCGGTACAAATATATTACCGACAAATCCAATCGCATACAGAAAAGTACCAAAAAAGATGAAGTAGCAAACTACCCCATACAAGAAAAAAAGAACACGTTTCATTTTGGACTCCATGATTTATGATTAGTTAGTTTATTTAAGTCTCGGGTTTTTTAGAATTAGGATTATACCCGTTGAAATCACGGTTCCAAAAATAGAGTCTGAAAGAAGTGATTTATTTTAGAATGGTTGCAACCTATTTAAATATTGTTGCAGTAGTTTTGATTGTTTTAGAGTTAAAATGAAGATTTTAACTATTGTTGTAAATCCTTTAACTACTGTTGCAGTCAGGAAAATATTACTGAGAGCTGATTAGTTGAAACAACTAGTGGGTTTGATTTTTTTTGCGGTATTCCATAGGTGAACAATTGTAAAATTCAGAAAAGCTTTTTGTAAAATAAGCTTGTGAACTGAATCCAACCTGGTATGCAATTTCAGCCATATTACCAGCATTTTGCATTATTAAATCTGCTGCACGTTGAATTCTGAAATTTCTTATAAATTCTGTCGTAGTTTGATCTGTAACTGCTTTAAGTTTTCTGTGCAACTGGGAACGGCTTAATCCAACTTCCGAACTTAATTCATCAACACCGAATTTATCATTATTATATTTTTTCTCTAGTATTTCACTCAATTTTTCCAAAAATACTTTTTCACTGGAAGGAACAATAACTTCGCGGGGTTTTAACATCATTTCAGATCGGAATTTTTCTCTCATCTGTTCACGAAGCTTTATCAGGTTATTCACTCTTATTTTTAATTCCTCCTGATCAAACGGTTTTAGTAAATAATCATCAGCACCTGTTTCAAGTCCTTCAAGTTTATCTTCTCTTCCAGCTTTTGCTGTAAGCATAATTATTGGAATGTGACTTGTACGAAAATCTTTCCTTAATTTTTTGCACAACTGGTAGCCATCCATTTTTGGCATCATAATATCGCTGATGATCAGATCAGGAAGAATTTCAAACGCAAGATTCAATCCTTTTGCACCATCCTCAGCTTCATAAATTGCAAAATCACTTTCAAGCTGTTCGGAGATATAGTTTCTTAAATCAAGATTATCCTCAACTATTAAAATTATTTTTGATTGTGTATTTGCTTTCTAATTCCTGTTTGAATCCTGAGTATATTGAAAATCATTTTCTTCGGGCAGGAATACTTTTTGAGTGGGTTCATTTATACTTTGCAGAACCGGAAATTCTTCAATTACTTGTTCAGGTTTATAGTTTGCACGCCCGGTTGGAATACAGATCGTAAAAGTAGTTTCTTTTCCTTCAATGCTCATAACACTTATTTCACCGTTATGTAATTCAACTATCTCCTTGGCCAAAGCCAGGCCAATACCAGTGCCTTCATAATCCCTGCTTGTTGATTCATCAACCTGGTAAAATCTGTCAAAAACATGTTTTAATTTTTCTTGTAAAATCTTCAACAATCGAATTAACAATATTGCTTGGTAATCCATCTTCTGTTGTGAAATGTTTAAATGTTTTGCTTTGAGCTTGCCTTTTGTTCAATCCGCCTCCAAATGTTCCAATCCAAAGATTACCTTTCTGATCATTGTACAAGCAGATAATCCTGTTGCTGCTTAGAGAATTAATATTCTTAACATCGTGTATAAAGTGTTCAAACTCTCCGGTTTCTCCGATTAATAAATTTAATCCTCCGACAGATGTCCCGGCCCAAATCTGATTTAAATTATCTTCAACAATTGCTGTTACTTCATTTGTTGAAATTGATTTTTCATTTTGAGGATCATTCTGATAAAATATAAATTCCTTAGTGAGAGGATTATATTTATTCAGACCACCTGCTCCTGTGCCGATCCAGATGTTTCCGTCAGAAGATTGATAAATACAATGCACAAAATCATTTGATATAGAAGTTTGACTATCGTTTTGATTTATCCTTTTTACATTGTTGGATAGCGGATCAATGATATAAATCCCATTTCCGAATGAGGCAGCCCAGATCTGCCCGGTTTTATCTTCCATAAAAGAACGGATTTCAACAGATCTGAAAAATGTTTTAAGATATTTTTCTGTTCCGAATTGCTGTATTGTTGAATTATTCTTGAAAGGATTATCCAATTTAAAAATGTTTCCCAATTCAGTACCGATCCAAATATTTTTATTTGCATCTTCTATAATTGAAAGAACAAAATTATGACTGATTGTATTTTCCCCTGTTGACGTGACATAATTTGTAAATTTATTTTTAGTTGGATTAAAATGACTTAGTCCGTTTCTTGTTCCTATCCATAAATTGTTTTCACTGTCTTTAGTTATACCCCAGACATTATTATCAACTAAAGAGTTGGATGAATCAGGGTTGTGTGTGTAGTGAGTAAAGTTTCCGGTTCGTAAATTAAATTTACTCAATCCTTCCCGTGTACCAATCCAAAATATTCCTTCATCTGATTCGCAAATTGCATTTACAGCATAGTCTAATAAGCTGTTTTCATTACCTGGCTGATGTCTGAATACCCGAAAAGTGTAGCCGTCATAAAGATTAAGTCCATCCTGAGTTCCGAACCAAAGAAATCCCTTTGAGTCCTGGTAAATACAGAATACCTGGTTTTGTGAGAGTTTTTTTTCAGTTCCGATTTTCTCAAATTTAATACTTTTTAGCTGTGGGTATATTTGATGAAGTGAAATAAAAAGAACTAATACTAGGGGCAATATAGATTTCTGTATTTTATTCAATACTAAACCGATATTTTTATTTAAGTATGGATTTTAGTTCTAAAAATTCATAAAAATTGAAGAAGATGAACTTTTAATTTTTAGTTATCTAAACTTTGGAAATGTAAATGTTGAACAAATAGCACAGAGTGAATATAATAATAATTGAAACTTTTCCAATTATAATTATTATTAATTTTACTACTTAGTATAAGCGGTTATACAAAAAAGCTGACCAAGTATTTCATAATTATATTTTACAAAACCTGCTTTTTTAAATAAATCATCAAGCTGTTCTTTTGAATAAAAATAGACAGGACAACCTTTTAAAGATAACCTTGCTTTTCTAACTATCGCCCGCCAGGTTGCCGATCGCGGAAATGTCATTATAACCCTTTCGGAAGAAACATCACACATTTTTTTAATTACATCAAAAGGCTGGCTTATGTAATCAAATAATCCGATTCCGATTACTACATCGTATTTTCTTTCGGGATTAAATTTTAATAAGTCTCCGACAAAAAATTCACACTTGTTTCCACCTTCTTCTTTTGAAGCACGCTCCTTACATACTTCAATCATATTTTCTGATATATCAATTCCGGTTACAAGTTGTGCACCTTTTTTTGCAAACTCAAGTGAATATAAAGCTGTTCCACATCCGACATCAAGGAATGTTTTTCCTTCAATCGGCTTGCTGTTTTCAATTGTGTATTTAAATCTCGCATACATATCCCATCTGAATTTTTTGTCGAGCCAGTTTGAAAATCCGCTTTTGCCGTGTGTATAAATTGAATCAAAATTCTGAACTTCTTTGTCCCAATAATTTTTCTGAGTAATTAGCTCTTCATTCATAATTGCAGTGCTTCTCCTAATGTTTGAAATTGAAATTGTGAAAGTAATTTATTTAATCTTTTTTCAGTTTTATTCAGGTTAAAATAATGACGGAATTTCTTTGATGCAGGAAGATTTTGTCTTGGCTGCTCCGGATCTAATTCCCACGGATGAATATAAAAAATAACCGGTCTTCCCTGCTTATTACATGTTTCAATTAATTTTTTTGTGACTGAATAAGGAAAAATTCTAAAGTAACCTCCGCCGCTGCAAGGAATTCTTTTCCCTAAAATCTCTGCAACACTTAATGGCACTTCAGTAATTCCATTTAGCTGATGAATATTTAAATCGGAATCCCCGATACCATAATCAGGATGAAAACCAACCGGGAAAACAGATGAATCATATTTTATCTCATTGTCTTTCAGGATTTCCAGAGCCCATAATGTTTTTTTTGTAATAGTAAATGACGGGGCTCTAAACCCGGCGATTGATTGCTTAACTAATGATCCGGTTATATCTAACGCTTTCTTTAAATCTTTTTCAAATTCTTTGGGTGTCATTTGTGTCAACAATGTATGAGAATATCCATGAGTTGAAATTTCATGTCCTTCAGCTTCAATCTCTTTAATAAGCTCCGGGACTTTTTCAACTATCCAGCCAAGTACAAAAAAGGTAGCTTTAGTATTGTTATCTGATAAAACCTTTAGAACTCTTCTTGTGTTTTGAACAACTCGTAGCTCCTGTTTATCCCAGTCTTCAAATTTTATCCTTAGATTGTATGCACAAAACCAATCTTCCAGGTCGACGCTGAAAATATTTTTCATATACTAAAAATAGGATTTTAAGGAATGAATATAATTAAATTTTTTAAAGTGAGTTGAGCAAAAATCAGTCTAAAACTTATTGTGAATAGTAAAAAAATCTACTTCTATTTCCCTTTTACAGAAACAATATGAGCAAGATGATGCCTGCCATGCCACTCATAAAGAGCCAATGCTTCACCCAGGCTAACTTCTCCGGATTCAGGATGTATATATTTTTTCCTGAAATCATTTTCACTCATTGCATTTAACAAAACAGTCCATCTTTTGTGAATTGATTCAAGCAAATTAACGGATACATCAACCGGAGTAGATTTAACATCAGGAAGCTTTGCCCATTCTTTCTGTTTATAGGGTCTGATAACCGGCGTATCTTCAGTTAACGCAAGTTTAAACCTGATATATGCGTTCATGTGACTATCAGCCAAATGGTGAACCACCTGTCTTGCTGTCCATCCTCCTTCTCTGTAAGGTTTTTCGAGCTCCTTCTGACTAAATTCTTTAACAACTAATTTTAATTTACCCGACAACTCTGAAACACTTTTAATTAATATTTTTCGCTCTTTTTGATTTGGGAAAACAGTCAGTTCAAATTTACCAACCGGATATTGAAGATCATTCATAATAATTCTCCTCAAGTCAAGTTAAAAAGAATTGAAAAAACAGATTAACAGAATCAGGTTATTCTAAATAATATTTTATTTTTACAAGAAGGAAAAAGAATTATATTAAACTTATGAAGAAATTCACTAATCATCCAACAGTAAGTATTGATGAAATTATAAGACCTACCCGCGTTGAAGTCAATTTAGGTTTTATTAAAGAAAACTTTCTCGCTATTAAAAAGTTTGTCAGTTCAGTAAAAGTGATGCCGATATTAAAAGCTAATGCATATGGACATGGATTAATTCAAATTGCACAATTGATGGAGAAGATAGGTGCTGATTATCTTGGTGTTGCATTTGTGGAAGAAGGAATTCTACTGCGGGAATATGGAATTAAAATTCCTATACTCGTTCTTGGAGGAGTATGGGGAAACCAGGTTCCGTTATTCTTAAAAAATGATCTTGCAATAACCGCATCTTCGATAGATAAAATTAACCAGATTGATGAAGCTGCATCCTCACTTAATGTTAAAGCAAGAGTGCATTTGAAAATAGATACTGGAATGGAAAGAATCGGAGTTCATTATTATAACGCTGAAAAATTTCTTGAAGCGACTTTAAAATGTAAGAATGTTATTGTTGAAGGAATATATTCACATTTTGCAAATGCAGATTCAATTGATCTTTCACACAGCAAACTGCAACTGGAAAGATTTTCTGATGTGATATCTTTTTACGAAAAAAGGTCTCTCCCGTCTCCTATAAAACATATTTCAAATTCTGGTGGAATCCTTCAGATGCCGGAAGCAAACATGGATATGGTCAGACCGGGAATTTTAATGTTCGGAGTTTATCCTTCAGCAGAAGTCCCTAAAAAAATACCTGTAAAACCTGCATTAAGCTGGAAGTCGCTGGTTATTTACTTTAAAGTAATAAAGCCGGATCATCCTGTTGGATATGGATTAACCTGGCAAACTGAAAAACCAGTTCGTGCTGTAACAATCCCGGTTGGATACGGTGATGGTTATTTCAGAAATCTTTCAAATAAATCCGAAGTAATTATCAGGGGCAAAAGATATCCTGTAATTGGCAATGTTTCGATGGATCAGATAGTTGCGAATATTAATCAGGATAGCGCTTATAATGGTGACGAGGTAATTTTGTTAGGCAGTGATGGAAACTTTTCAATTACCTGTGAAGAATTAGCTGAATGGGCGGGAACTATTCCTTATGAAATTTTAACTAATATTAATACACGCGTCCCAAGAGTTTATGTTGACTAATTCTCTTCGCGGATCATATACAATAAATTGTCTTCAACTTTGTACAGCAGCGGGGCAACTATTATTTTCGGATATCGGTTTCTTAATCTTTGTGTTTCACTTAAAACAAAATCAATTTCATTCCCTATTTCAAACATTGGTGCAAATTGGTTAAAATGTTCTGTCGCAAATTCTTTATCCCAGCCTGCATTTTTAACCAATCCACTAACAAACTGTTCCTTCTTGGAAATTAAATTAACCATACCGCAATTAGTGTGGCCAATAAGTGCTATATGCTTTACTCCTCCGACCGCAATTGCAAAAGAAACTTTAAACTCACTGTAACGTAAATTAGCTCCACCGGCGCGAATGATGTATGCAAAGTTATCCGGTATATTCAGATGCTTCCTGTTATCCATACACATTCCTACCAACAATTCTGCACTGGAATATTTTTCAAAATCTTTTCCAAGGTTATGATATTCCAGAAGTAAACCTATCGGAGAGTTTACATAATCATTTGAAATATCATCTTTTGATTTAATGTTTATTAGTCTGTTCATTATTTATTAAAATTATTTTTGAATAATTTGTGAATAAAAATTTCAGCCGCAGCCTTTTTGCATTAGTTCATTCCAATCAACATTTTCCGAATCAGCATTATGAATAAGTTTTATTAATCTGTCCTTCAAGTCATCGTAATCAAAGTTATAAATTTCCGAAAATTTTGCAATCCCGTTTTTCCATAAGTCTTTAATTTTATCCAATCCATAGTTTTCATACAAATATTTAAAATTTAATTCGGATTGCAAATAAGCAATCATATCATTTTCATGAGCGCATTTATTAAAATTATCTTTTAAATCCTGAAATGAAAACCACATGTTATTTTCATATAAATATTTATTTAAAACAATAATCGGGTCATCATAATTCAAACATACGCTGTCTGCATACATCGCTCCGCCTTCATCCAGAATTCGGTTTGAAGGTTTTCCCCATAACCGGAATGCAACCAGATGAAATAATTCGTGTCTGATGTAAGCTCTTGTATTCTGATTATAAACCAGAAACAGCAAATCATTTTCAAGTGAAGTCATTCCTTTATGCCGGATACCAACAAAATTTTTCATCTCATCCCGTGAATCAACGACTAAAACATAAAAAGCATTTGGCAGCTTTTCAATTTTCAATACTTTTTTCACCCTCGTAATTGCTTCATTAGTACTATTAACAAGTAATGAAATGTTACTATCAGCATAACTTCTATATTTATAATAAATAATAAATTCATTCGTCTTAAATTCAGCTAAGCTATCACCAAATTTTTTGAGACTTAATTTTAAAAACTCAGTCTTTTCCGGAAAGCCAAGTGAATCGCGAATATCATTGTCAAATTGCTGTGCCGATACCCGGATAAGAAATCCAAACAGCAGAATCAAAAAATATTTCATTTGAAAACGAACGAATGGATACAAAATTTAAACCAGTTTTTTTCCATAGATAAATTGTCCGCAAACAGTACTATCGATAAAAGCAATATCCGGAAGATGCCCCCATTTTTCAAATCCGAATTTTTCCAGCAGTTGAATGCTGATAAGATTTACATCAAGTAAAATAGATATAAGATTTTTGAAACCAAGCGTTTTTGATTCATTTAAAGCAAATTTGATAAGTGAGTTGGCAATACCTTTTCTCCTATGAGATTTATGTACGTAATAACTTATCTCTGCAACAGTCCTTAACGCTTTTCTTCCCGGTCTGTGCGGACTTAAAGAACACCAGCCAATTATTTCATTTTTTTCTTCAGCAACAAATATCGGATATGAATCAGGAGAATGCTGAACCAGCCATTCTTTCCTGGATTCAACAGTTACGTATTCTGAATCAGCAGTTGCAAATTTTTCGTCAACTGCATGGTTGTAAATTTTTATGATGTCCGCGTAATCTTTTTCACTTGCTGTCCTGATATTCATAATGTTAATCATCAATTAAAGTATAAGGGAATTCCTTTCGCTTCATTACACCATCAATTTTCCCTTCAACTGCAACCGATAGTTTCCCAACTTCATGGAATTCATAAATAATTCTCTGCGGAAAGTCGTGTTCATTATTTTCAAAAACAAACATATTAAACGAATACTTCACCAGTTTGAACATGGTAATATTTTGTCCTTCCGGAAGTGCAACATACGCCCAGGTATCTGCAAATTTTTTCAGGTATAAAGCTTCGTCAATATCCTTCAAACCATTTTTAACTTTATAACTTTTCCCTGTCAATTCAGATTCACTTTCTATTATCCATTCTTCATAAACATCATTACTATTTAATTCCATTTTCCATTTACCAGGGAATAAATTTTTTATTTCCATATCCTGTGCAAAAACATTACAAATGAAAAAAAACATAAACAGGCAGGAGTACTTCATATTTGATTTATTGTTCATTTGAAATACGCTTAAGCCATTCAGGATATTTTGTCGTTAAAAGATCGTCCGGCCAATAGCCATACCAGGCATAACCAATCCTTCTTTCCTGTGCTACCTCTTCAAGCTTATAAACTTTAATGCCATCACGGTTGCAAAAGAATGGCGTATTGGTATCAATTTCATAATAACGCGCCCAGATAGGCGGCGCATTCTTATCTTCAATAACAATTTTGTCATAACGTTTAAAATTCTCATTTATATTCCAGGTATCAACTTTAATATATTTCAACCTGATTCCGGATAATTTAGATTTTTCCAGCCAGGCGACAGCGCTTTCAACAGCTTTAATTATTTGCTGATCCGGATGATCGAAACGCATTAAAAACTCTACAACACTTGTTGTTTCCATTGAAACAATAGATGGAAGTTCGTAAGTCCTTGCTTTTACAGGTAGTAATGTTTTGTTGTCATGCTGCTGGCACCAGCCGGTTTTCCTGTCATTCACTACAATCTGGCATTTTAAAGTTACATCAACAGCTTTTCTGAGTGATTCTTCAATCCGCTCCATCAATTCTTTTCCAATCCAGTTGTAATAGGATCTTCCCTCTTCAATATCCAAAAATAAATTCATAATACCTGTCATCAGGTCATCATTATAAGTTATAGCATCAACGTCGGCACCTCTCCAACCACCATTTTCATTTTGTGTGGACAGAATAAAATTTAATCCTCTTACAGCGCCACCCCGGTATCTCTCAGTATCTGTTTCTGCATAAACTTTTGAAAGATATTCAATTTGTGAATAGGTGTTTCTATTATCACAGGTGCTGTGCTTTTCTAAATTACTCAGCTTGCTGATTACTTCCTCGTAATCCAGTTTACCGAGCCAGTCAATATTTTTTGGCCAACCACCATCAGGATTTTGAAACTTAATTATGTTATCTGCAATACCTGTTATATCATCAATATCGAATCTTTCATATTCCATATCCTTTCCGGCACCGTACTTAAAGTGTCTGATATCATCCTCAAAAAGTGAAATGTCTATAGGTTTATAGTGGCTATTTTGTGCAAATGAATTTACCAGACTTGACGGGGTGAATAAGCACAGGATCGAAATAAATATTTTTATTTTCATAATCTTTATCAATTATTTTTTATTTATAAACCTACAAAATTTTTTTTGAATATCCGGTGAAATTAAATTAGTTTTAATTATTGTAAATCAATTTTAATAATCTATTCTATTCAATATGTATAAAAGAATTTTTCACTTAAGTTTTATAATTTTGCTTGTTGCTGTAACAAATATTCAACCGCAAGATAAGAATGGTATCAAATTCGATTCTACAAATTATTCAATTGAGAATTGCGTAAATGAATTTTCAATGGATGGAATTGAAAAAACAAAAGTAGGTTACCAGTACTGGTTTGCAGATAAAAACTTCCTGGATGGCAGAACAATTAAACTAAGTGTAGTTGCACCTTATTCTGCAACTCACCCGCCTCATAAGCACGCTGAAGATGAATTCTTTTTTGTGCTGGAAGGCACTGCTGAGTTTTATCTCAATGGTGAAACAAAAACTGCAGGACCAATGACGAGCTTTTATTGTCCTTCAAATTCCGAGCATGGAATTAAGAATGTTGGGGATTCTGAATTAAAATACCTCGTTATAAAAAAATATAATCTTCGTTAAATGTTGTTGCTTTCTAAAAATATTGAAAGACAACAACGCAGTGCAAAAACCTGGTTTGCCCCAATCCATCGGGGTCGTTCAGAACAGCAATGCAGATTAAAACGACAAAGCCAAAGATCTGCCTGCCGGCAGGCAGGAACACTATCGGGTTGAGTCCATAATTTTATCTTTGCCAAAATTAACTTACTTAATGAACCTGCGTTTTTCACCTAAAATTGAAACTTTTACAAGTGGTTCATTAGCATGTGCTTGTTATTAGCATTTTATAACACACAATAGTTTAGGAAATAATACTTAAGTAGTTATTCAATTTTTAGTGGTTCTCCGACAATCTTCATCCCGTTGTCTTCAAATACTTTAACAACTTCTTCTTTTGATGGTATTGTTGTCCAGGAATCTGTTGTCTTAAAAAAATCTTCCATTTTTCCCGCCGGCAAATAAGATACTATTGTCTTTGCTTTTTCTGTTAATTGTATGAATGCGTGTGGAACATTGCGAGGAAGAAATATAGTTTCCCCAGCTTTCATTGTATATCTATCTTCATCGACTTGGAATAGGTATTCTCCTTCAGTCACAAAAAACCATTCATCTTGATTTAAATGTATATGCAATGGTGGACCTCCATTTGGCGTAAATCCGGTTTGTTCAAATACCGCAAGTTCACCATCTGTGTCCTTTCCACTAATCTTTATATCTAGATTGTTTAAAGTAACTCCTTTCATTTTGTAACTTTTCCCAAATCTTGCTTCACCAGAATTTACTTTGAATCCTTTTTTTGTTCGCATAAATATTCCTTTTTCAAAAAACATAATAAAGTTATTATTTGCTTTAGCAATAAGATTTATTGGATATAATAATAATGCACTTAAAATAAACTTCCTTCTTTTCAAATTCATTTCTCTTCTAATATTTGCATATGCACATAATGGCTTGCCGCTAAGCCACCGCTCCTTAGAGTCCGGCAGACTCTAACGGAGTCTGACGACCCAGAACAGCAATACTTAACCAACAACGAATATTTATAATTTGTAGCCGCCATTAATTTTCCGCGCAATGGCGGCGACCTAACTTACATTTACAAACTACTTAGAATAAAATGCCGAATGAAAAACGTAACCTTAAAAACAGCACCTAACTCAAACCGTTTCGGCGGTCGATCTTGAGCAGCTTGTTAAGTGGTAGCCATATTATATTAAGCGCCATTTAAACGGCAACACCAAACAATGCTCCAATACCTGCTGTAATTAACATTGCTAGCGCTCCCCAAAAAGTAACACGCAAAGTAGCTTTCAATATAGGCGACCCACCAATTTTAGCAGAAAAGATACCTAATAACGCCAGACATAATAATGACGTCACAGATACAGCTGGTATCAAGATCTTTGTGGGAAATAGTAATACAGCTAACAATGGCATAGCAGCCCCAATTGCAAAAGTTCCAGCTGAAGAAAATGCTGCCTGAATAGGTCTCGCTGTTAATATTTCTGATATCCCAAGCTCATCCCGGGCATGCGCCCCGAGTGCGTCGTGAGCCATTAATTGCTCAGCAACTTGAATTGCAAGTTCTGAATCAATACCACGCTTTACATAAATTGATGCTAATTCTTCTTTCTCTGATTCAACACTATTTTCTAACTCAATACGTTCACGATCTATATCTGCTTTTTCAGTATCTGCTTGTGAGCTCACTGAAATATAT
Organism: uncultured Ignavibacteriales bacterium; assembly: GCA_963715745.1. Lineage (GTDB taxonomy): Bacteria > Bacteroidota > Ignavibacteria > Ignavibacteriales > Ignavibacteriaceae > CAWGJF01. Next base: position 1,812,427 of record OY970271.1, on the reverse strand, counting down.
TCACCAGCTGCCATCGACATTGCCCCGGCAACAAGCCCAGCCACACCAGCAATTAAAATGTCATTAGTTGCGGCTTGAGCTGCTGCCACTCCAACAATGAGACTTGCAATTGATACAATTCCATCATTAGCACCCAAAACTGCTGCACGTAACCAACCAATATGTTGAGTACGATGTTTTTCTTTATTTATTGATTCCATTTATAATTCCCAAAACATTATATTTATCAAATATTTTTTCCATCCACCTAACGGTGTGTTATGTTAAAACGCTACTATTATTTAAAAGATTTCCTTATCACGCAGCCTGTGCTTTGTGATTTATTATTTATTAAACCTGCCTGCTGGTTTACATACCGAAGGTATGCAGGCAGGAACGGCGTCCTCTTGATTTGCTTGTTATACCGCCCTTGTAATCTATAATTGATTTTCAATAATTTTTTAAAATAAATCATTTTCTGTGTTCCAACCAGATTAAAACAGAAATAAAGATGAATTGAAGAATGAATAGATAAAGGACAATTTTAAATCCAAATACAGTTGATATTGTCAATATGATCGCTGTTAATAATGCTAATAATACAATCGTTAAAACTGTGGTATATATTTTTCGCTTATTAATTGCTCCAAACAAGAGAAAATATTTTTTGAATTTCGGTATATATTTAAGCACAATCTCACTCTTTTGAATCATAGTATCCAATTCTTTTCTTTGATTAATCTGGATATAATTAAAAGCCGGAGAATTATATATTTTGAAAAGCTTTAAATGGTTACTTGCAATTAGGCGTTTAATGTAGAAATAATTAAAAAAATAAATGGCTCTATCCATTAATGGCATGGATTGTTTCTTATAAAGGAAATTAAATAATATTTTCTCGTAATTCTCAAACCTTCCAAATGTCGATGATAGATAGTAAATAAAGAGTGAATAGAAAAGATCAAAGGTATCATAATAAGCAGTGCTCATTTTATTGTCTAATACACTAAGATTTTTATCGGATATTACAACAACTTGCTCTGAAGAAAATAAGAATTTATAATTACGATTATCAATCTTGCTATAAAAATGGAATTTGTAATAATGATTAAAAGCTAAAAACCGATAATAAAAATAATTGAGCATCTCTTTTATAATTCTAAAAATATTCCCACTATCTTTAATATCAAAAATATTGTTGAGACAGATAGTCTTAATTACAAATCTTTCCGGTTTCGTCTCCTGATTCGTTGTATCAGCTAAATTATCCTTAATAATATTAATAAACATAATTCAACTGCACTATTTAAAACTTAGTAGTTTCATTTATTTGAATCACTAAGAATCACTTTTACGGCAATACAATCAAATAAAGATCTATCGGATTGATAAATTGAAGAGTCCCTTTTAATTATCCGCCAGCCATTTTGTTCATAGGAGCCCTTTGCCGAAATCGATTCCACAAGCTGACTTGATTTATCGAGCATATCAACCAGTTCTTTATTTTGAGCAAGTATGATTGGTCTCTGATTTAATTCGGCAACGATTGTAACCGGTTCAATTATAACATTAGAGAGTTGTTGGATTTGCGGCAGTGCAGAAGCAGTGCGCGCTTCCAGCTGAATCATTCTTGCACGCGTATCGGAACCAATAATACTTTTTGAATCGTTGACTAAATCTAAAAGGATATTTCTTATGGTGTTCAAGTCGGCAGCTGTTCGAATAGTATCAAAATTATTTTTGGTTTGCAGGGCTTTTGCAAGAATTGAAATTTCTTTTAAATAATGGTTCCTTTGATTATCCGGGACAAGATACATTATTACAATATGTACAGGAAGATTATCCGGAGCGCCGTAATCAATACCGGTAGGGCTCCATCCAATTGCACAAATCAGGTCTTCATCATACGGAACACGAGCGTGAGGGCAAGCGAAACTTTTCCCAAGTGCGGTCACTGTGTTTTTTTCGCGGGCTAAAACCATACCGACTACATCAGTACCGTTTGGAACTGAAGGGATTGCCTCAATAATGTGAGCTAAAAATTGCAATGAATCAAATTTATCATTATCCGGTAATTCGATTAAGCGTCCTTCCTGCAGTGCATCTAATAAACTATCCATAATTAACTATCTCCATATTTTTTGAAGAACCATACTTTTACAATATGTGTTAAAACTCCGTAAGATATCAGAAATCCAGCAATCCAGGCCCAATAAATTGCCGGTAAAGGTACTAAGCCAAAAGTATCAGCAAAAGGCGAATACGGAAGCCAGGCACCGATAAGCATTATTGCTAATGTTGTCAGGGTCATTGGTAATGAAGCACGGCTCCCCCAAAAAGGAATACGCCGCGTGCGTATTATGTGTACAATTAATGTTTGTGTTAATAATGATTCAACAAACCAGCCGGTCTGAAATAATTTTGCCAGAAATTCTTTTTGGGGACCGGCAATCGAACTATCAAGAAAGTGGCTCGCACCAAAGAAGTACCACATTAGAGCGAAGGTAGCATAATCAAAAATTGAACTCATCGGACCGATGAAAATCATAAATCTTTTTATGTTATCAATTCGCCATTTAAGCGGTTTAACAACAATCTCTTTATCAACATTATCGGTTGGAATTCCGGTTTGTGAAAAATCATACAATAAATTATTAAGTAGAATTTGAATCGGCTGCATCGGAAGAAATGGCAATAAATAACTTGCACCCACAACGCTGAACATATTTCCAAAATTAGAGCTGGAACCCATTCTAATATATTTTACAATATTCGCAAAGACTTTTCGTCCTTCAATTATACCGTCTTCAAGAACAAGTAAACTTTTTTCAAGCAGGACAATATCGGCGGCTTCTTTTGCAACATCAACTGCTGAGTCAACCGAAATTCCCACATCCGCTGCACGCAAAGAAGGAGAATCGTTAATTCCATCTCCCATATATCCAACCACGTGTCCGGCTTGCCGCAGTGAAGAAATAACTTTCTCTTTTTGAAGCGGAGACAATTTGGCAAAAATATCAAATTGTTGAATTGTTTTAGTGAATTCTTCGGGCAACATTTTATTTAATTCATCACCCGTAATAACGCGGTCAACTGCCAAACCAACATCTTTACAAACCTTTTTTGTAACAAGTGAATTATCACCGGTTAGAATTTTTACTTTTACTCCTGTGTTCTGTAAGTTTTTTATAGCTTCTGCTGCTGATTCTTTTGGCGGATCAAAAAACGCAATGTAACCGAGAAGAATTAATTCTTTTTCATCGCTAACGCTGAAAGTATTTTTCACAGCCGGGAAATCCCGGTAGGCAATTGCAAGAACACGGTAACCGTTGTTATTTAATGTTTCAACTTCTTCATAAAGATCATCGTGCATCATATCTATTAATGGATAAACTTCATCGTCAACCTGATAATGAGTGCATAACGAATAAATCTCTTCAACCGCGCCTTTGCAAATAAGAACGTGGTCTCCTTCGTACTCAACAATAACAGACATTCTTCTTCTTTGGAAATCGAAAGGTAGCTCATCAACTAAGCTGCATTTGCCCTCAACATTTAACTCGATATGCGAAAGCACTGCGCGGTCAATTAAATTTCTTAATCCGGTTTGATAGAAACTATTCAGGTAAGCATACTGAAGCACATCACGGCTTTCGTTCCCGGTTATATCTACGTGTCTTTCTAAAACAACTTTATCCTGCGTAAGTGTTCCGGTTTTATCTGTGCATAGAATATCAATCGCGCCGAAGTTTTGAATTGAAGATAAGTGTTTTACTATAACTTTCTTTTTAGACATTGTTAAAGCGCCCTTGGCAAGATTTACTGTAACAATCATCGGAAGCATTTCAGGAGTTAACCCTACGGCTATTGAAAGCCCGAACAACAAAGCTTCAATCCAGTTTCCTTTAGTAATTCCAACAATCATAAAGACCGCAAAAACCATAACAACCATAAACCTGATCATCAGCCAGGTAAATGATTTTACTCCTTTATCAAAACTTGTTTCGTCCCTTTTTTCGGTAAGCTTTTCGGATATTGAACCGAAGTATGTCCGGGTTCCGGTATTAACAACAACTCCGCGTGCCGATCCGCTTAGAACATTACTTCCTTGAAAACAAGCGTTCTGCATTTCAAATATAAATCCACTCTCAAGCTTTACCTCTTCGGCTTTTTTCTCAATCGGCATTGATTCACCGGTAAGTACGGATTGACTGACGAAGAAATCCTTTGCCGTAATTAATCTTAAATCGGCGGGTATAATTGAACCGGCTTGAAGAACAATAATATCACCGGGTGCTACTTCGGACATAGGAAGTTCAATCTCTTTCCCATCGCGAATTAATAAAACTTGTGATTGAACTCTTTTGCCAAGTGATTCAACAGCATTTGAGGAACGGCGATCCAGAATGTAAGACAACCCAACACTAAGAACGATCATCGCGCCAACAATAATGGTAGACGCCAGTTCGCCAATAAATAAAGAGACCAAAGCGATGATAAGTAACTGAATTACAAGTGGACTTCGGATCCTGTGATAAATATCCGCCCAAAAGCCAAGTGTTTTTGAATGAGCAAGTTCATTTAATCCATATTCATCAAGTCGTTTTTCTGCTTCTTCGGTTGACAGTCCCTTGATGTTAGTATTTAACTTTAACAAAGCATCTTGCACTTTAAGACTGCAAACATCAACTAATAAACTTTCATTGTCAGAAAATTGGTGAGGGGATTTAGCTTCTTTTGTTAAAATAGAAGGAGATATTTTCGAAAAGATCGAGCGCGTCATTAGCAGTCCCCTTCATAGAGAAAATGCAATGAAGAATTGGTTTGGCGACCTGATAGATCTCGTTTACGATTAAAAATGATAAAGTGAGAAAAATCTGTTGACCTCATTGGCACCTCTAAAAATAATTTCCTTAGGAAGAGCCAATGAAGAATTTAAGCAGGCAATCCTAAGGCAGGTTGATAAATACTTTTGAATTATTATTAGCGCCAGGTTCGTCTGAATCAGGCATTTTATTTCCTATATTTTTTAAGAATAACGTTTCTAAAATAACATTTCCGATTGAACAATGAAAATAATATTTGCGGTATAACGACATTGCGCCTAACCCGCCGCTCCTTAGAGTCCGGCAGACTCTAACGGAGTCTGACGACCCATAACAGCAATGCCGAACTTGTAATTAAATTTTTATAATTACAAAAAACTTTCATAGCACGACTACCCTGAACAAGAAACTTAAAACGGAACGACTAACATTAAAATTATAAAAAAGCCGAATGCGAAAACGGCGTCCGCTTGATTGGCAGGTTATATTTGCATTCGATTACATTAAATCAAAGACTGATTTCAATGCTTGATCTATTTCAATAATTTTATTTTCTGATAATTGACCACGGATTTTAACTAATCTATATTGATAATCTATTGGTCTTGTTTGAAGGCAATCAGCGATGGATTTCTTGGCGAGTCCGTTTTCTTTTGAGGGTTCTAAAAAAACGTTAGTATGAATTTGAGCTTTTTTTTCGTTCCAACCAGTTATTGGAACAACTTGAATTACTGGAACCCTTTGATTGTAAACATCATTGGTAACAACAACACAGGGTCTTATCTTTCCAGTTTCAGAACCTTTTACTGGATTTAAATCTATATCAATAACCATCCCTCTTTTAATTGATTTCATTTAGGCCAATCCTCAATTGCCGAGTTTGTTAAATCTCTTAATTCTGAATCTTCTTTATAAATCTCGGCATACAGTTTAGCTGACTTTGCCAACTTTTGTTTTTCTACAGATTTAATAAAATCATCAATAGCTGAACGAACCAATGAACTTTTATCTTTGAAGCCGAGTTCTTGATATTTGTTCAATATTTTTATGTGGTTCTCATCAAAACTTATTTTAGTTTGTTGCATCTTAACCTCTGATAGTTCCTATATTAGTCCTTATTTATAGCCCCAATATAAGAACCTTAATTTAAAATTTCAACCCATTCTATAGCAAATATAACGGCCTTGCCGATAACCCGCCGCTCCTTAGAGTCCGGCAGACTCAAACGGAGTCTGACGACCCATAACAAGAAAGCCGAGTAAAACACAATTGCCGATGATTAAACAAACTGCACTTAACTTGCTTTCGCAAGTGCAGTTTGTAAGTTAATTAATTAGAACGAACACTTAGAACAAAATGCCGCACAAAAACCAAACGCCAAAAATTAGAAAATCACCAAACTAAAATGGCGGTCAGATGTTATGTTAAAAAGTCTCATCAATTAATTTTCATCTGAGAATTAATTTAATAAATAAAGGAGACTTAATATGAAAGCCATAACATTTTCTAATCTGCATTTTTTTATCGGCATCGATACTCACCTCAAGCAATGGAAAGTTACTATCCGTAACTGTGGTATCGAGCTTAAAACTTTTTCAATGAATCCTTCTCCGGATGAACTTCATAAGTACCTTAACAAACACTATCCCAACGGAACTTACTTTGTTGTTTATGAAGCCGGATTCTGCGGATTCTGGCCTCAAAGAAAATTTACTGAACTTGGTATAAACTGCATAGTTGTTAATCCTGCAGATGTTCCTTCTTCCGGTAAAGAAAAATCAGCTAAATCCGATCCTGTTGACTCCCGTAAGCTTGCACGTGAACTTGAAAATGGCTCACTTAAAGCAATCTATATTCCTGATCTCTATGCTGAGCAGCTTCGTTCTTTGATGCGCCTTCGCTACCGTCTTTCTCAGGGTCAAACCAGAATTAAGAACAGAATTAAAATGCTTCTCTATAATTATGGAATTTCAATTCCAAAAGAACACTTAACCAACTCCCGATGGTCCGGTTATTTTATCCATTGGTTAAAATCCGTTAAGCTTTCTTCTTCTGCCGGACAGTTTACCCTGGACAATCTTCTTGAACAGTTAGAGCAAACAAGAGAACATCTTAAGAAGATACTCAGAGAACTAAGAAAAGAAGCTAAACAGGAAAATATATCTTCTGTTATTAACTCTCTTACATCTGTTCCGGGTATTGCTTTCATTACTGCAATGAGTCTCTATACAGAAATAATTGACATCAAACGCTTCAACACCTTTGAACAGCTTTGCAGCTTTGTTGGTCTGGTTCCTTCTGTTTATTCATCCGGTGAAACTGAATACACAAGAGGAATATCTTTCCGTCATAACAAGTTTCTTCGTCCATTGCTTATTGAAGCTGCCTGGACTGCCGTAAGGAAAGATCCTACTCTTACTTTAAGATTTAATGAACTCAATAAACAGATGTCTAAGCAAAAAGCCATTATCCGTATTGCCAAAAAACTATTAAGAAGAACAAGACACGTTTGGATAAACCAGGATAGTTACGTTAAAGCTTTGGTTGCTTAATTAAGATACTTTGCCAATAGTTCAAAGAACAATTCTCCATAAAAATTAAGGAGAAGCAAGCTAAAAGAAATTTTCTTTTTTCAAGGGCGAGGACTGTTTCCTCAAGCCTGCTCACAGAACCTGTGGTTCGACAGTCATCCCGATAATTTACCGGGAGCTGTAAGTGAGTTTTCGGTCAGATTACAGCCTCGCCATTATATAGTTTTTGAATGACATAATGCAGCCCCAGCTAATCGGGGACTGTTAATAACAGATTGATTCTTTTAGTTAAATATTGTTAAGAACATTTACTCAAGCTCTTGACTTTTTACATAACGGGTTGATTGGCTTGATATTTCCAATAAGTAAAAAGTTAATTTTAACCATCAACCCTAATTTAACTTTTGGAGGTATCATATGTATTACACTGGTATCGATCTTCATAAATTTTCTTCGTACTTAACTACAGTCGATTCTTCAGGAGCGATCGTTAAATCAGAAAATCTTAAAAACGTTGCTCATAACTTTGTCCAGTACTTCAATTCGATTCCAGGCGAACATCAAACCACTGTTGAATCAACTATGACCTGGTATTGGTTAAATGATCTGCTAAGTTCAATTAACATTCCTCTGGTCCTTGCTCACGCTAAATATGTTAAGGCTATTGCTTATGCTAAAGTTAAAACCGATAAAGTTGACTCGCATACTCTCGCACAGCTTCTTCGATTGAACTATATTCCTGCTGCTCATAAAATCTCTGCCGAAAACCGACTGCTTCGTGATGCCCTCAGAGCCAGACTTAAAATAGTTCAACGTCACACTTCTATTACTAATTCTATGCAGCTTCTTCTTGCTAAATATAACTTCGATTCTCCCACGCAACTATCAGGTATCCCTGAATATCAATATCAGCAGTTAACTGATCTTGAGTCTCTGCTTAGTGAGCAAATGCTTGATCTTGAAAAACAACTCTATCCTTCTCTTATCCCTAATGATGATATTCAACGTCTTCTCTGGATCCCCGGTATAGGTAAAATGAATGCTTTTACAATTCTGCTTGAGGTAGATAACATAAACCGTTTTCCTGACGTTAAGAACTTCTTCTCTTATTGCCGACTTGTTCCTTCTGCCCGTAACTCCGGCGGTAAATCAAAACAACGAACTTCCAAAGATGGTAACAAATACCTGAAGGTTGCTTTCAGTGATGCCGCAGTTCACGCTATACAGTATTACCCGGTTATCAGAAATTACAACAACAGTTTAACAAGAAAGAAAAACAAACAAGTAGCTAAAACTATTATTGCCAAAGAGATTGCTGAGATTGTTTTTCACGTTCTGAAAAATAAAACTGATTTTAACAACACTTTCAAAGGTCGTCAGCTTGAACATAAGAAGTCTTTACAATGGCCGCGTGTTGTAAGCCCGTACGCATAACTGTCCTGATGTATCGGGACGCTGCGCTGGATTGGGAAACAACACGCTTGCCTTAAAAATATCTGGAATAGTCCCGATAAAATCGGGGCAGCCTTCACTTCTTTTGTGTTGGTAAGCCCCATAAGCGGTTTGGCTGCCACTGTTTTTGTGCAGTCCATCTGATATCAATAAGGCTATTATTAAATAATTCAAAGAACTTTTGGGGATCTATTTCCCATTAAATTTTTATGCCCTGTTGACTTTAAACTTTTTTAAGCGGTTATAAGCCTTTTTATTTTTAAAAGTTAGCATTGACATAGAATACATATTAAGTCTTAACTGCCTAAAGTTTATTAATCGGTTTTATTCTCGCAAGTATCAAAGCAATGATAATGGCAACAACAAATGCTGGCACTCCAATTAATATTGGCCAAAGAATCAATGATACAATTAGTAAGGGTCGATTAGCTGTTATAGAATTCAACGAATGTATATTAGCTGCAACGGCAAGACTGAAAGCTCCAAGTGCAGCAGAGATGGCTACGTGCATTGCGATTGTACGAGGTATATTATGCAAACGGAAATGTTCATACCAAATCTGAATTCCAAATATAATGACACTGGTGATCCAAGCAGCGAGACGCCAAATTTGTTGTGCTTGGTTTTGGCTTGATGGATTTGGAAACGCAATACCTACTAAGGCATATCCAATGCCAAAGAATATAACCATCCTCCAAGTTTTATATTTATTCCTTATGATCACTTTCTTTCCAACCTTATTATAGTTGTCAGTTTCTAATGTAGTAACTAATTAGAAAAAATAATCCCGATTTAATTAAACCCAAATTAGGCATATAACGGCGTTGTTGCTAAGCCGCCGCCAATAACAACAATACCAAATTTGCTAATTAGATTTATGTTTAGAAAAACTTTTCATTATTAAACTAAGTTGAACAAGTTAGCCGAAGCGGAGCATTTAACAATAAAATTTATAAGATGCCGAATGCGATTACGCTGTCGCCTTGAGTAAACCATAAAGGCACGCCTTTATTCATCAGGGCAATGACATTTCTATATGAAAAATTACTGAAACATAAGAACTTTTAAATGTTTGATTTTGAGCAATAAACACACTTATTTATAGGATGTCATTAGTAGCCACGGGTTATATGGGTTTTATTTTTTTAGAATAATTATTTCTGTGGTTTCATTATTATTAGTATGCTTTTCAATTTCATTATATCCAATTATAACCTTTAATTCCATTAGTAAAATATCATCATCTGAAATTTGTAAAGGAGAGAATATACCATCATTCAATCTTGACAAACGATTAATTTCATTTAATGGTTTCAGCTCTGTATAAATCAATTTGCTGCTATGCTCTTCAACTTGGGGAAGGGTAATAGAATTTAAAGTTACCCAATCATTACTTTGTAAAAAATGGGTATTTTTTGGATAAATAATCCGAGCTTTCAAAATTATTGAATTTTGTATTTCCTGGTTTACCTCCGAACCAGTATTGTGTATTTTTATGTAAATTCGATTTTTGGAATTTATATGAAAGATATCTCCTTGATATCTAATACCTCGAAAGTATGGATTATAAAGTTCATCTAAAACCACGTTATCAATATTAGATTTAATCTGTTCTAAAATTTCAGGATCTGTTGTAGGTTCCCAATCAAGTACCCAACCATTTGATTCAGTATCTATCCATATATCTGGGCTATCTTCTGGATCAAAAATCTTTTCAAATTTAATTTGTAATTCCTCTAAAGTTTGAGTTAGAGTATTCCATCCATCAACTATCCTGTTGCCATACATTGCTATAATATCAAGATAATCTTTTATGTTTTTCTCAAAGCCTTTATTAAATTCACTTAATTCGAACGATGGTGTAATAAAAATATCCGGTCTTCCATTTTGTAATGTCTCTATAATTGGTTCATTTTTTTCTTTCTGAGGAATATGTTTCTTCGTTTCACCGTCAATAGGATCAATATAACTAACATATGCCATTGTTTCCGGTTTTTTTTCATATTCATTAATTATCATTGGATTAAAATCTCTTGGTTGATAACCAATAAAATCAATTTTAAATTTTAGATTTTTTAATTCCTGCGGTTTCAGAGAAGTTATTTCCCAAATGAGTGCATCATAATTTGGACATGGGAAAAATTGATTAAGTGGTGGATCAGAACTTGATTTAACATATTGATACTGAAGACTGGGGAACTCAAACACTTTTATATTTTTTATTATACGGTCTTCCAAAGGGTCTGGGATATAATTCGATTTTAGTGAAATAACTACATTTTTGTTGACATTATCATAGCATTTTTTTATCGAAAGTCCTGGGGGTTTGTGGCAATAAATGGGTGTTAGAAAAGCTATTGCTTCACTTGGGGTTTGTGCATATATGTATTTTACTATTGTACTATTATTTGGATATATCATAACAGAATCTTCAATACTGTTAGGAGAAAGACAATTATTTGTATGTACCATAAATGAAAATTGTCTTGATTGATGAATTGGCAAACTGCCTATTGAAATACTTATACGCCCTGTAGATGGAAAGTAAGCAATCTCCCTGGGTAAATCATTTATAGAGTCAGAATAAAACCAGGAATTATCTACTATTGAAACAACCTCAGTATTTACATATTCATTTAAGATAACTTTTGATGCAACTACGTTTCTTCCAATTTTATAAAACAATCCTTCTAGAACAACTTGTAATTCATCATAATCAGGTTCATAAATATATTCTCCTGATGTTCTGTTAGCTATATCAAGTAATAAACCTGAAGCTGGATTGTTACCAGTACCAATTGTAAAATATCGAATTCCAATATTATTTGCTTCTCTCATCAATATTTGATCAATATTCATTGATTGTTCATTTGTATTTGGGGTTGGCATACCGTCACTTAACAATATACATATTTTAACAGCATTTAATGAGTTTGCAAGAAGAGAATTAGCTTTTCTAATACCATCTTCCATGTTAGTTGAACCCAAAAGATTGGCTCCAATACCATCTACTAGTTCCAAAAGATTTCTGTAATCACTACTTAAATTACTTACGATTTCTGCATTACTTTCAAATGTTACAACTCCTATTTGAATAATGCCATTCATTACATTATTTTTTTCTTGCATAGCTAATTCAATAAACTGTGAAGCAGCCATATCTACATCACCCATATGTCCTAACATTGAAGATGATTTATCCATTAGAATTACTACGTCAAAAGGTATTATATTATCAGTGGGTTCAGAAAAACCGTAAACAGTTATATTTACTTTAAATACATCATCCGGTTGAACATGGGTAACTGTTCTTCCATATTCGTCGTTAAATGTTTTAATTACACGCACCTGTCCTAAAACCGTATATGAAAGCAAGTAGCATAAAAATAAAATAAATATAGACGATATTATTAATTGTTTTTTTAATAAAGTTTTCATTTTATACTCCCTTTTGTAATTTTATATAAATCCATATAACGGCGTTGCCGATAAGCGGCGCCCCAGAACAGTGATGCCACCTAAAAAACAACTGCCGATGTTTTAGCAAACTGTGTTTAACTTTAATCGTAAGCGCAGTTTGCAACAATGTTATTTAATAGAACTACCTTTAACAAGTTAGCCGAAACGGAACGACTAACCCTAAAAAATCTAAATTGCCAAAGGCGGAAACGGCGTCCGCTTGATTGGCTTGATATTTCCAATAAGTAAAAAGTTAAGTTTGATCATTAACCCTAATTTAACTTTTGGAGGTATCAAATGTTTTACACCGGTATCGATCTTCATAAATTTACTTCTTACTTAACTACTGTTGATTCTTCAGGGGCAATCGTTAAACAGGGAAACCTGAAGAATGTTGCTCATAACTTTGTTCAATACTTCAATTCAATTCCAGGAGAACATCAGGCTACCGTTGAATCTACTATGACCTGGTATTGGTTAAATGATCTTCTTTCATCTATGAACATCCCACTGATTCTTGCTCACGCTAAATATGTTAAGGCTATTGCTTATGCTAAAGTTAAAACAGATAAAGTTGACTCGCATACTCTTGCTCAGCTGCTTCGTATGAACTATATTCCTGCTGCTCATAAAATCTCTGCCGAAAACCGACTGCTTCGTGATGCCCTCAGAGCCAGGCTTAAAATAGTTCAACGTCACACTTCTGTTACTAATTCTATGCAGCTTCTTCTTGCTAAATATAACTTCGATTCTCCCACGCAACTATCCGGTATCCCCGAATATCAATATCAGCAGTTAACTGATCTTGAGTCTCTGCTTAGTGAGCAAATGCTTGATCTTGAAAAACAACTCTATCCATTTCTTATCCCTAATGATGATATTCAACGTCTTCTCTGGATCCCCGGTATAGGTAAAATGAATGCTTTTACTATCCTGCTTGAGGTAGATAACATAAACCGTTTCCCTGACGTTAAGAACTTCTTCTCTTATTGCCGACTTGTTCCTTCTGCCCGTAACTCTGGGGGTAAATCAAAACAACGAACTTCCAAAGATGGTAACAAATACCTGAAGGTTGCTTTCAGTGATGCCGCAGTTCACGCTATACAGTATTACCCGGTTATCAGAAATTACAACAACAGTTTAACAAGAAAGAAAAACAAACAAGTAGCTAAAACTATTATTGCCAAAGAGATTGCTGAGATTGTTTTTCACGTTCTGAAAAATAAAACTGATTTTAACAACACTTTCAAAGGTCGTCAGCTTGAACATAAGAAGTCTTTACAATGGCCGCGTGTTGTAAGCCCGTACGCATAACTGTCCTGATGTATCGGGACGCTGCGCTGGATTGGGAAACAACACGCTTGCCTTAAAAATATCTGGAATAGTCCCGATAAAATCGGGGCAGCCTTCACTTCTTTTGTGTTGGTAAGTCCGGAAAGAGGTTTGGTTGCCATTACCTTGTAGATATTATCGGCAGTAGTTGTTATTAGAATCAGAAGATCATTATATCAAAGAACTTTTTTTAACAAACTATTTTTGTACAGGATTTTTATTACCTATTGACTTTTTACTTATTAAAGAGGTTAGGCTACTTTTTATTTACCAAATGAATAAGCCCGAACTTGACTTTGAACTTTACCACCTAACATTTTTACTTCATCAAATTGTAGTTCCATAGTGGAAGTCTCTTTAGATTCAAAATATCTTTTTGCTGTTTTAGTCCACGTGTTTCCATCTTGATAAACGGTTGCTTCAAAAACAATATCTCCATTGCCACCATCATTTCGAATAACAGCTTCAACCTTCGCACTATATTCAAATAACCTTGTAGATGAATCATTGAATTGTGAACTAACCACAACTGGATCCGGGGGATAAACAGTTTTAAATATTGTTTGATAATTCGCAATGAGAAGAATAATTGCAATTGTTATTACAATTGTGATAATAATTATAGGCAGATTGCTTTTATTTGAACTCATTTTATAAACTCCACATTAAAAAAATTACCACAAAGGATAAATTCCATTTTCTCTTTCTTTTTTAATATCAATTAAGTGAACAGAACTTGGGTCAGTTGTTATTGCATTATTATATTTTGCATTTCCTTCTTTTACGGCGGCATCAAAAGTTGATTCTAAGGTTAGAATACTTTCCAGAACTCGACGACCAATTAGAGTTGTTTCAATAAATAATGTTTCTCTAGAATTAGGTGCTAGTCTAACTCCTACAAAAGCGTGTCCGGGAATTAATACTATTAAAGGTTCAAGCCCGATATTTTCAAACAATGATGCGAATAAAACTGCTCCATCAATGCAGTTTGCTGATTTTTGTAAAACTGATTCTTGTGGTAATCTAACTCTCTGAGTAAAACCAACAGTGCCAAAACTCATTGAGCTGTTTACGTAGGAAACTTTTGCATTTCTAACTGCATTGAAAATTGCTTTAGCTTGAGAAACAACATCTGGATTTTGATAACCCGACAAACTTCTTGACCATAGTTTTTCTTTTGCATTTGAAAGTATTTGTTCAACAACATCATTTTTAGGAGTTACCCAAGCTGCAATTAATGATTCTGTATCCCAAGGTGAATGTAATGACCATATCATATCATCTGCGGGACGTATTTTAATATTTTGAGTTTCTTCAAAAATAGTTTTATCATCTATTTTTACTTTTAATAAAATGATTGATGGAATGGTTGAAGAATTAGCTAACAACCGAATACCGAAAGGAGTTTGCTTCAATTCTTTATTTTCATTTGCTTCCAAAACAATAGTTGAAATTACTGGTTGTGTCCAATCGGGTATTTCTGAAGATATAGAAATATGAACGGGAGTATCATTTTTATTTTGGATATTCCAACTAACTAAGGAAGGTAAGTTAAGGCGTGTATTTCCACTTGACGGGATAATTACTCGCTTGGATACTTCATCATAATAAATAGCTGGCGTAGTCTGTATTTTTTCTTCAGGACTTTCATTTCCTTCTGAAAGAAATTTTGCAATTACAGGGAATAGCTCCTTTTCAACATTAACTGAAACAGCTACATTTTTATAATATTCTGTTGAAATAGAATCTGAATTACTATAAGGCGATGTTTGAATACTTTGAGCAATAACATTGTTGAAAGAACTTGAAGTAATGAAAAAAGCAATTATTGCAACAAAAATGTAATGTTTTCTCATATTGTTTTCCTTTCCGTTAAACCACCTTATAAACTCAAAAACCATTCCACTTGCTTAGTAGCCTAACGGCGTTGCCGATAACCCGCCGCCCATAACAGCAATGCAGATTAAAAAGACAAAGCCAATGATTTAGCAAACTGCACTTATCTTTCTTTGCAAGTGCAGTTTGCAACAATGTTTATTAATAGAACTACGTTGAACTACAAACTTAAAACGGAATAACCAAGCCAATAATTTAGAAAATGCCGAGTGCGAAAAGGCGGTCGGGTTGATTGGCTTGATATTTCCAATAAGTAAAAAGTTAAGTTTGATCATTAACCCTAATTTAACTTTTGGAGGTATCAAATGTTTTTCACCGGCATCGATCTTCATAAATTTACTTCTTACTTAACCACAGTTGATTCTTCAGGGGCAATCGTTAAACAGGAAAACCTGAAGAATGTTGCTCATAACTTTGTTCAATACTTCAATTCAATTCCAGGAGAACATCAGGCTACCGTTGAATCTACTATGACCTGGTATTGGTTAAATGATCTTCTTTCATCTATGAACATCCCACTGATTCTTGCTCACGCTAAATATGTTAAGGCTATTGCTTATGCTAAAGTTAAAACAGATAAAGTTGACTCGCATACTCTTGCTCAGCTGCTTCGTATGAACTATATTCCTGCTGCTCATAAAATCTCTGCCGAAAACCGACTGCTTCGTGATGCCCTCAGAGCCAGGCTTAAAATAGTTCAACGTCACACTTCTGTTACTAATTCTATGCAGCTTCTTCTTGCTAAATATAACTTCGATTCTCCCACGCAACTATCCGGTATCCCCGAATATCAATATCAGCAGTTAACTGATCTTGAGTCTCTGCTTAGTGAGCAAATGCTTGATCTTGAAAAACAACTCTATCCATTTCTTATCCCTAATGATGATATTCAACGTCTTCTCTGGATCCCCGGTATAGGTAAAATGAATGCTTTTACTATCCTGCTTGAGGTAGATAACATAAACCGTTTCCCTGACGTTAAGAACTTCTTCTCTTATTGCCGACTTGTTCCTTCTGCCCGTAACTCTGGGGGTAAATCAAAACAACGAACTTCCAAAGATGGTAACAAATACCTGAAGGTTGCTTTCAGTGATGCCGCAGTTCACGCTATACAGTATTACCCGGTTATCAGAAATTACAACAACAGTTTAACAAGAAAGAAAAACAAACAAGTAGCTAAAACTATTATTGCCAAAGAGATTGCTGAGATTGTTTTTCACGTTCTGAAAAATAAAACTGATTTTAACAACACTTTCAAAGGTCGTCAGCTTGAACATAAGAAGTCTTTACAATGGCCGCGTGTTGTAAGCCCGTACGCATAACTGTCCTGATGTATCGGGACGCTGCGCTGGATTGGGAAACAACACGCTTGCCTTAAAAATATCTGGAATAGTCCCGATAAAATCGGGGCAGCCTTCACTTCTTTTGTGTTGGTAAGTCCGGAAAGAGGTTTGGTTGCCATTACCTTGTAGATATTATCGGCAGTAGTTGTTATTAGAATCAGAAGATCATTATATCAAAGAACTTTTTTTAACAAACTATTTTTGTACAGGATTTTTATTACCTATTGACTTTTTACTTATTAAAGAGGTTATGTTTTTATGTTACTTATTTGAGAACCATTTAATAATAAATCTTGAACAATAGAGTTTGCTTCAGAAATAATTGTTTCCGGATATTTCATTATCCCTAACAATTTAATGGCGTTTCCAGATGAACAGGGTCCTTCTTTAATTTTATAGTTGAAAAAAAATTTGCCGTTTTCCACTTGCTCACTAAAATGAAACATCTTGAAATTATGTTCTAATAAGTCTTGTAACTCTATGTCGTGAGTTGTTACGAATACTTTATTATTTATATCAAGATATTTCAAAACAGCAGTAGAAGAAGCAAGTCTCTCAATTGTGTTTGTTCCTCTGAATATTTCATCAATAAGGAACAAATAATTCTTCTTTCCTTCGGATAATTTTATAAAATTATTTAGCGATTCTATTTCAACAAAGAAATAACTTTTTCCTTCTTCCAATTCTTCATTTCTACGGATAGATGATTTAACTCTAAGTTTTGGAGTTTTTATTTCATCAGCTAAACTAAAACACATAGTCTGTGCAAGGATAATATTTATTCCGACTGTTTTAATAAAAGTTGTTTTACCAGACATATTAGAGCCAGTAATCAATACTGAATCCTTAATATTTTCTACTGTATTTGATATAGAGTTTGGAATCAAAGGATGATATAAATCTCGGAAACTAATTGTATCAGATTCATTAAAAGTTGGAGTCGAATGAAAAGGTATTTCTTCTAAATAAGAAGCGATGGATATTGAAGTATCAAGACTGGCTAAATTTTCAAAAACAGCACGTATGGCAGCTTGGTTTTTTAATAATGTATTAACCGAACGATAATATGCTATTATATCAAACAATAAAAACATATTTAAGTATTCAATTACTGTCAGTGCAAGTTCATTCATTGATGATTTGTCAATAACCAAATAACCTAATTTTTTCTTAAGAGATTTCAATAAGTCTCTCTCTTGTTTTAGGAATTCAATCTCCTCTATTCCAATATTAGTTTTTATCTTACCAATAGTGAGAGCAGATATTATTAAAGAGTTTAGACTGGAAAAGCCCATAAAATACTCATAAATCCTTTTTGAGAATATTTTATTAATAATAAGATTGGTTAATAAAATGGCTAATGAAATAAAAAGAAATATACCATTGAAAGAAATTAATAGAATGGAAATTATTGAAAGAAGTGAGCACAAATAAAAAAGTGGATAATATTTTGTATTGGGAAGATTTTTACTTAACACTAAATAAGCAGTAAAGTATGATGCTACACCAGATAAACTAAATAGATTGAGCTGAATACTTTCCCTCAATTCTTTATCATTTCTAAGGTAAGAAACTAATTTATATCTCTTTTTAAGAATGCTTTCGTTACTTTCATATTTATGTAATAGAGAATAAAGATATTGTTGACCAATACCAGATATATTTCTGTCCATTTTAGCAAAGACCGAATCGAAATCTAAATCATTCCAAGTTTTATCGTCAACAAATTCATCATCACTTTTTAATTCCAACAAATCATAATAAGAAGAAATCAAATCATAATTTCGATGTTTATCAATTTGCTTTCCCCAGATACTTCTCAAATATTCAATTCTTTTCTTCTTCAACAGTAACATATTTTTTATTGATTATGATTCACTTTGATTAAAAACATAACGACGTTGCCGATAACCCGCCGCCCAAAACAGCAATGCAGATTAAAACGACTAAGCCAATAATTTAGCAAACTGCACTTATCTTTCTTTGCAAGTGCAGTTTGCAACAATGTTAATTAATAGAGCAACTTTGAACAACTAACTTAAAACGGAATAACCAACCCAAGAATTTTAGAAAATCCGAATGCGAAAAGGCGGTCGGGTTGATTGGCTGGTTAGCTAACGTTTTACTTATCTAAATAAATATTTAATTGAGCTTCTCTTTTACTTATCCTTTGGCTTCTTTGATAAAGGTCATCGATCAAACTATTCTCAAATCCATATTCTTGGCGTAATAAATCTTTTAATAACTCTCTATCGAAAACAGGAACATCTTTAGGTGCCAAATAAATTACTTTACCACCATTACATTTAATTCCGCCTTTAGCTTCTTCGAATATTTCTAATTTTAATTGAAGCATATCATCTTCAATCGTCTTGATTTGTTTTTTTAAGTCTACTAATTGTTGGGAAAGATTAAGCAGTTGTTGTTGGTCCATAGTGTTACCGTATTTTATTTATAAATAATAGATAGAATCGCACCGAGGTAAAGTAAAATTGTAATTATTGCTTGAGTAAAATGAGACCAGTTACGTAATAATTTCCCCATCCTTTTATGAGATTGAGTTATTTTAGTTTTTAGTTCTTGGGGGAATTCTGAATCTGATAATAATTGCATTTTTCTTTCATAATGAATTGCAATTTCTCTGTCCAAATTGTGCGCTCGCCCAATACCAACGATAAACCATAGATGCAATAGACTTATCAGACCTCCTATAATTATAGTTCCTATAAGATAATTATGGTTGATTGTTTCAGATTCACTAGTAATTATTATACTTATAAATGCAGCAAATGCAGTCCATAGTGCAAATGTAAATTTGAATTCATATTGACGTCTAACATTAAAATTTTCCCACGCACCTTTCCAAAGTGTTGCTAAGGCATCAAATTTATTTTTAGAATTAGTATCCATCTTTTATGATAGTTAGCTAACGACGTTGCGCCTAACCCGCCGCCCATAACAAGGAAGCCGAGTAAAACACAATTGCCGATGATTAAGCCGTAGGTGCTTATCTTGTTTTCGTAAGCACCGAAGGCAAGTTAATTAATTAGTACGAACACCTTGAACAAAATCTTTAACTAAAACACAATTTCAAAAATCACAAAACCACCAAACCAAAATGGCGGTCGGTGTTGAGGCGCTTGTTATACGTTAATGCCTATTTTAATAAAATTAATTTTTTTGTATCTGAAAAATTTCCAGCTTGCATTTTATAAAAATATATTCCACTTGGAAGATTATTCCCAATAAATTCAATTTCATAATCTCCGATTGGTTTTTCTCCATTAACTAAAGTTGCTATCTCTTTGCCAATTAAATCATAAATTTTCAATGAGACAAAACTTGCTTTAGGGATTGTATATTTTATTGTAGTATTGGGATTAAATGGATTTGGATAATTTTGGCCTAAAATAAAATCTTTAATGTAATTATTATCATTCTCAACTGCTGTAACACCACCGCCATTTATCGTCTTTAATATTATACCATTTGCACCAACAACCCAAAGATTATCTATACCATACCAAGTAATATCATTTAAATCTTGTATTATTGGCATTTCTTGTGAGTACCAATTCAATCCGTCATCAGAAGTTTTGCGTATTATGCCAACACCATTTTCTGTCCCAGCAACCCAACCAATTCCATCAAGACTACCATAAACTACAGCATTATAAAACCCCTCTGAAAAATCACTTTCTGTTAATACATACCAAGTTTGTCCATAATCTGAGGATTGTAGTACAATGCCATAATGACCAACCGCAGTTACTAAGCCACCGCCTTCTTCGTATAAATCTTCTAAACCATAATTATTTCCACTATGTTTGAGTTCCCAAGTGGCCCCGCCATTCGTTGTTACGTATATTTCTCCTGTTATATTATAAGTTACATATGCTATTTCTCCATTTGCTTCAATTGCTGATGGCATACCCATACCAGGGTATGGTAATTGATAAATGTTCCAAGTATTTCCTCTATCAGTAGACCTAGCAACCGCAAAATTTATACTTACTAACCACACGTCATTAATTGTAGGGAAATCGATATCGATCCAAGCATCATTGTATCCAGTAGACTTATTTATCCAATTATTTCCTCCATCAGATGTAATAAAAACAGCATCACTAAAACCACATAAAGCAAAATAATCATTTCCAGAAAAATCAATTGAAGTTAACCAACTAGTAGACTGTAAATTGTTCTGAACGCTCCAATTTTCGCCACCGTCTGTTGTTTTGATTAGTGTTCCATTCATTCCAACTGCCAAACCAATGTTGTCAGTTGGGAAAATAACCGAATATAAACTTTCGGTTGTTCCACTGTTTACTTGGTACCATTGTGGAAAAACATAAATGGGTAGTAACAATAAAATAATTGTTGAATGTAAGAGAAGTTTTTTCATTTTAACCTCATAAATTTTTTAACGTATAACGGCGTTGCCGATAACCCGCCGCCCAGAACAGCAATGCAGATTAAAACGACAAAGCCAAATATTTAGCAAACTGTGTTTAACTTTCATCGTAAACACAGTTTGCAACAATGTTATTTAATAGAACAACCTTGAACAACAAACTTATAACGGAACAACCAACCCAAAAATTTTTGTAAACCCGAATGCGAAAAGGCGGTCGGGTTGATTGGCTGGTTATATGCACTTTATAAATGTTTTAGTCTTTCAACTTCTTTTTTGATCTCATCAATAATTTCTTTATTAAATATTTCTTTCTTGCCATTTATTTTTGTTGAGAAGACATAAAATACTTTTCCGCCAAATACTTCTGTGAATTTAAGGTGGGTTTCTTCTTGAATTGCTCTCTCCTTATAAATTTCAGGTAATTGTATCCCTTCGTTTACAGGTTTAATCTGAAGTCCTAAATATTTTTCTTTAATCTTAATGTAAAAATCAACATTGAATAATCTATCCCATTCATCTGGCGCGGGTTCAATTTTTATTTCTAATATTTTTTCAAGTTGACCATAGATTGTCTCTATTTCGGTCATATAACCATCAAAGGTGCGATTAATGACAAGATTAATCATATAATCAATACAATCTTGTTCAGTTATGTCATCAAGTTCAGCTTGCACAACCTCAGTTATTTTTACAAAAAGTTTTTTGCCAAGCTCAGTGATATGATCTTTAGGCTTCACATTTTTAAAATAATATTCTTCCCATTCTTCTACAGTTTTAGGAGAGCACTTTCTTATTGATTCAGAAGTTGGACCAACATTCCTTTTAAAATTTAATTGAAAACGATTCATAACACTATTTAAAATCCATTCTTTAGCCATTCTGATTTCCGATTAATTGAAGAAATTTGTTTTTGTATTTGAAATTAATTGATGTATCCACTAATACAAGTCTTTCTTTTATAAGATGTGCATTAATAAAAGTTTTATTCTGTAAATAAAGATAACAGAGCAATCTATTCTTGTCATCATATTTCTGTTCATCATATTTGAGAAACACTTTTTGACCTTTTGTTTTGGATATCAGGTAATCTTTAGCTTGTCCATTGATTTCAGCTTTTTCTTTAACGCCAATCAATCTCACTGTTAAATCGTTACTAAGCTTAATTATTTCTGGACTTATAATTTCTTTCACAGAATAATATTCTTCTCTTTTGCTTCCGTTTTTATCAAGCTTAGAACCGAACTGAAGTTTTTTA
Organism: uncultured Ignavibacteriales bacterium; assembly: GCA_963715745.1. GTDB lineage: Bacteria > Bacteroidota > Ignavibacteria > Ignavibacteriales > Ignavibacteriaceae > CAWGJF01. The sequence goes on along the minus strand of OY970271.1, from coordinate 1,789,937 downwards.
GGATCAATTTTTTTATCGAAGCTATGTGGATCTTTAAATTTATAAGGTAAGTCTTCTATTTGTTTTTCGAAATTAAAACTATGTTTCTCTTGAGAAATAAAATTATATGTGTTTTCATCAAAAATATCTTTCTTGTGAATAGAGAGTTTATCCTTAATGATTGGTATGAATTCAGAATTTATTTCATATCCAACTGAATTTCTTTCAAGATTTTTTGCAGCAAGAGATGTTGTGCCGCTTCCAAGGAAAGGGTCTAAAATTGTATCCCCAAAAAAGGAAAACATTTTAATCAATCTTTTTGGCAATTCTTCAGGAAACATAGCCAAATGATTATCTTGTCGAACTCCACCAAAATTCCAATGACCTTGAAAATAGGTGTTCCACTCTTCTTTAGTCATTGCTGATTTTAATTTATAATCTTTATTTGGTTTAGGCGGGTTGCCAGGTTTTTTAAATAAAAGTATAAATTCATAATCTATTTTTAAAATTCCATTTCTAGGATATGGAAAGGAACCCATAATAGTTGCACCACCAGTTGTATTAGAAGTTGTAACCTTTTGCCAGATTATTGCTCCCATATAATCAAATCCCATAGTTTCACAAAATTTGATTATTTCTGTTCTTATTGGAATTACTTTATAACGACCATAATAAACTGCACGAGCAAATTGATCGCCGATATTTATACAAAGGCGACAACCTTTATGTAAAACACGAAAAGATTCATTCCACACTAAATTCAAATTGTTGATATAACTCTCATAACTGTCATTATATCCAAGTTGCTTATCCGAACCATAATCCTTCAGTTGCCAGTAAGGAGGCGAGGTAATAATTAGATGTATTGATTCATCCTCCAATTCTTGCATTTTTCTAGAATCGCCATTTATTATTAAGTGATTTGTTTTCATTTTATCTCATAAAGTTTCTAAAAACTGTTCATAAAATAACAAAACTTGGACACAAAGTCTAGAATTTAATCTGTGCATATAACTATTACTTATCAGGAATTGCCTCACTCAATTTTTAGCTATTCCTGTTTTTTCTTATCTTAATATTATTAACTTTGTAAATAATTCCAAGAAAAAAGTTCGGTTTATTACCCAATTAGCAATAATTTGGAACAGTAAATTTTATATCAGGATAAACACTATCTTAATATCATTATAAGGCTATTGTGCAAATCAGGAATTACACACATACTCAGATCAAAAAACCAAAACTGCTCGAACAGGTAAAAATCCATCTTCGTTCTCTGCATTACAGCCCCCGTACAGAAGAATCCTACATTAATTGGATTAAAAGATTTATACTTTTTCATAATAAAACTCACCCGGAAAAACTCGGTAAAGATGACATCAGGAAATATCTCAATCACCTGGCAGTTGAAAGAAATGTTTCTGCTTCTACACAAAACCAGGCAATGCAGGCAATCCTGTTTTTATATAAAGAAATTCTTCAAAAAGATATTGGCTGGATTGAAGACATTAAACGTCCGTCAAAACCAAAACACATTCCTGTTGTCTTTTCCAAAGCAGAAGCTCATGCAGTGATCCAGAATATGGATGGTCTGCCAAAACTTATAACAGCTCTGCTTTACGGTTCTGGTCTCCGTCTTTCAGAGGCGCTTAGCCTCCGGATTCAGGATATAGATTTTGAATTACAACATATTACTGTCCGCGCCGGCAAAGGTGAAAAGGATCGTTTAACGCTTCTTCCCAAATCACTTATTCCTCATCTTAAAGAACAAATAGAAAAAAGACGTGCTCTTCATAATTCCGATTTAAAGAGAGGATTGGGTGAAACTGTTCTGCCTTATGCTCTTGGGGCAAAGTATAAAAATGCATCCAAAGAATTCGGATGGCAATATCTTTTTCCCTCTGAAAGAATTATTAAAGATGATAAGGGTAAAAGGATAAGACACCATTACCACGATTCATCTGTTTCAAAAGCAATAAAAAGAGCAGTTAAATCTTCCGGAATTGATAAGCCTACTGCCAGTGCTCATACTTTCCGGCATAGTTTTGCCACTCATTTGCTTCAGAATAATTATGATATTAGAACTGTTCAGGAATTACTTGGCCATAAAGATGTAAGAGTAACAATGATATATACTCATATCATAAAAAATCTTGGGATGGGAGTAAAAAGTCCTTTGGATTTTTAAATTTGAAATTTTAGATAAGAACCTTTTTGTGTCTGTCAATCTGGCTGTATAATATTTTCACACCTTTAATTTTAACTTATTTTAAGAAGGTTTTGTTCATTGTTAGATTGGCTTTAACTTGGCTTTGAATTAGCTCAGGTTTGTTTATCTGTAATTATGACACAAAATCTGGTTAAATCATAAAGTAAAATGTAATTAAGAGAATATCCCAGATGAGTTAATCAAAGCTAATTTATTTTTTATATTTGTGCATTAACAACCTGACAAAATCTGCTATGAAACAAATATTATTGCTTCTGTCCATATTTTTTTTATTCAACCAATTTTTATATACACAGCAAATGAAAAAAGCATTTATAAACGGAAAAATTTATACAGTAAATGAAAAACAGCCTTACGCACAGGCAGTGGTTATTGAAGGCAACAAAATTGTTTATGTTGGCTCAGAAAGCGGAGCTGATAAATTTATAGATGCCGGAACAGAAATTATCGATCTTAAAGGAAAGCTTATGCTTCCGGGATTTAATGACGCTCATCTTCATTTCACTTCCGGAGGAAAATACCTGTTGGGAATAAACCTGCGACCGGCACTATCAAAAGAGGAGTTTGCAAAAATCATAAAAGAATATGTTAAAGGAAGAGGAGACAGATGGGTTACCGGCGGAAGATGGGATAATGAATTGTGGAATGATAAAACTTTCCCCACAAAAGAATTAATCGACAGTGTAACACAAAACACCCCTGTTTTTGTAAGCAGGATTGACGGTCACATGGCTCTGGCTAATTCGGTTGCACTTCAGCTTGCAGGAATAAATAAAAATACTCCAGATCCCGAAGGCGGATTAATAATGCGTAACCCTGAAACAGGTGAACCAACCGGAATCTTAAAAGACAATGCAATGGATCTTATTTTTAACATTATCCCGCCTGCTTCGCTTGAAGAAAATGTTGATGCAACTCTTGCAGCACTTGAAGAAGCAAGAAAGCTTGGCGTAACAAGTGTGCAGGATATGACCCAGCCCGGGGAACTGGAATCTTATAAAAAAGTAATGGAAGATGGAAACTTAACCTGCCGCATTTATTCCATCTGGCCGATTGATAAATATGAAGATATTGTGCGAACCGGAATGACTGCAGGCAACGATAAAGGATTAATAAAACGCGGCGCATTAAAAGGTTATGCTGATGGTTCGCTTGGTGCATTAACCGCCTGGTTCTTTGATCCTTACAAACAGGATCCCTCAACTTCAGGTTTACCGACTGATGTAGTTACAAATGGCAAGCTTGAAAAGTGGGCACTGGATGCAGACCGGAACAGGCTGCAGATTTGTATTCACGCAATTGGTGACAGGGCTAATGCTTACGTTCTTGATCTTTATGAAAAAATTGAAAATCAGAATTCTCCCTGGGAAAGAAGATTCCGGATTGAGCATGCACAGCATTTAAGAGAATCCGATATTTCCCGGTTCAAAGAACTGGGAGTGATCGCTTCTGTTCAACCATATCATTGCATTGATGATGGAGTTTGGGCAGAGAAAAGAATCGGGCACGAAAGAGCAATGTTTACTCATATTTATAAGTCATTAATTAATAGAGGTGCTGTTGTTGCTTTTGGAACTGACTGGCCGGTTGCACCATTGAATCCACTTTATGGAATTTATGCAGCAGTTACACGTAGAACTGTTGATGGAAAAAATCCGGATGGCTGGAATCCGGAACAGAAAATTTCTGTTGAGTCTGCAATAAAATGCTACACACTTAATTCAGCTTACGCATCCTTTGAAGAAAATATCAAGGGAAGCATTGAAGTCGGTAAGCTTGCTGATTTTGTGGTACTTGATGCAGATATTTTCAAAATTGATCCGGTAAAAATCAAAGATGTACAAGTAGAGATGACTGTATTTGATGGCGAGGTAGTTTATCATAAGGATCAATAGAACACGGATTGGGCGGATTTGACTGATATCAACAGATAAAAAACATTAATTTTAAATTGCAAATGTTACATGGTGAAATAACAGATTTGATTTTGAAAGCTTTTTATAAAGTTTATAATACTCTTGGATATGGATTTTTAGAAAAAGTATATGAAAGATCAATGATAATTGAATTAACTAAATCGGGACTAAATATAGAGCAACAAAAAAATATTAAAGTATTTTATGATCGTAATCAAGTCGGAGATTATTATGCAGATTTATTAGTCAATAGTTTAGTAATTATTGAATTAAAAGCTGCTGAAAATATTTGTGAAGAACATGAAGCTCAACTATTAAATTACTTAAGAGCAACAGATATTGAAGTTGGACTACTATTAAATTTTGGTAAAGAACCACAATTTAAAAGAAAATATTATACTAATGATAAAAAGAAAATCCGTTCTGATCCGTCCAATCAGTAAAATCCGTGTTCTATTTCTTTAACATTTTATTAACTTATCACAACAGCAATCCACTCATCCATTTGTTCAACTTCAACTTTCTCAAATCCCAAAGATGAATAATGATTAACAATATCCTCTTCATCTTCCTTCAGTAAACCAGATAGTATTACAACACCGTTTCGCTTTAGTTTTGATTTTATCTTTTCGCAGATTTCCAGCAGAACATTCTTCTGAATATTCGCAATCACCAGGTTAAAATCATTTTCATCAACGTCATTTATTTCTCCGCATAAAATTTTTACCCGATCAGAAACTTCATTCAACTCACAATTTTCTTTGCAATTATCAAAACACAATTCATCGTTATCAACTGCAACTGCAGATTTTGCACCCAACTTTATTGCAGCAATAGAAAGAATGCCAGTTCCTGAACCAACATCTAATACTTTGTCTCCTTTTTTAACAAAACTTTCAAGCAATCTCAAAACAAGTTTTGTAGTTTGATGATCTCCTGTTCCAAATGACATTTTAGGATCGATTGTTAGAACTATTTCATCCTTTTGAGGAGAATAATTTTTAAATGTTGGTTTGATAACAAATTTTTCAGAAACCCTGATCACTTCCCTGCTCTTTTCCCATTCTTCATTCCAGTTTTTTGATGGAATAATTTCTTCCGCTAAAGAAAAACTTTTAATAAGATTCTGAGCAACCAGTTTTTGAAGTGTATCTGAAATTGTTTTTGAATTTATTTTTGATTCACCATTGATGAAAACTTTAATTGCATTTTCTTCTTCGGTGATTCCAAGAATATCTAACTCCCACAATAGACCGCTTAATAACTCAGGTAAAAATGGAGATGATTGGATTGTAACTTGTTTGTACGGTGCACTCATTTGTATTCTGCCAGCAGCTCACAAATTCTATCAATAAATGTTCTCGCATACTTTGATTTTTCGGTATAGTTCTCTAATAATATTGAGAATGCAAGCATATGCTGGTTTGCAGAAGTGATATATCCTGAAAGAGCACTCACACCTGAAAGTGTTCCCGTTTTTGCGTGGATATTATTGTAGGATTTTGTATTGATAAACCTTTTTTCAAGAGTGCCATCAACTCCGCCAATCGGGAACGATGAATAAAGAAGATTAAATAAGCCAGGGTTTCTGTAATAGAAATACTTCAAACATTCTGCCAGTAATTCAGCAGAAACAAGATTGTATCGAGAAACACCCGAACCATCAGCAATCGAATAATTTTCAGACTTAAATCCTAATGAATCAATAAACCTGCTTACTGCTTCGAGTCCGTTTTCTCTTGTGGCTAATGCTGAAGAATCATTTAGTGCAAGAGTATACAATAACATTTCTGCACCGAGGTTATCACTTTCTTTATTAGTATAAACTACCACACTGTCAATTGGACGATAAATTGAATTAAGATAAACAGAATTTCCGGGCAGCTTTTCAATCTCATATTTTCCGTCACATTGAATCCTCATCTCTTTTAGTTTTTGAGTTACGAGAAACAAAAAATATTCAGCCGGATTTTCAATATTTATTTTTTCGGTAGATTCTTTTTCATCATATTGTTTTCCTAAAGGAACTGACCCATCAACTAAAATATTTTTTGGATTATTCATCCAGTCCCTGTTCACTTCAAATTCTTCATCATCATTATTTTTTTTCACCGTTTTTGATTTGTTAATAATTTTAAAATATCCCTCCGGCATATCCAGATTTACAACAGCAGGTGAATCAATTTCAGTTCCCTCAATAAAGACTTCAACAGAGTTTTCATTTATATTTAATGAACTGAGGTAAACAGCAGTCGGATCAGGATTATCATCCCACATCCAGCCTTTTCCCCAGTACAAAGAATCTTTAAGAGAAACATCTCCGCAGACTTTTCCGGTTATTTTTTTTATTCCTAATTCTTTTAACGGTTTTAGTAAGGAATCCAGGTCAGAATATGTAAACATAGGATCGAATCCGCCAACTATAAATAAGTCACCATAGAGTATTCCATTATCAATTATTCCTGTATGAAACAATCTTGTTTCAAATTTATAATACGTTCCAAGAAATTGAAGTGCTGCGCAAGTAGTTAATATTTTTTGATTGGATGCAGGTGTAAGCAACAGCTTTTCATTTTTCTTAAATAAACTTTTCTGATCAGTTAAATCATAAATATCAATTGCAATTAAAGTTCGTGTAAAAAAACTGTCAGCAAGGATATTGTTTATCCTGCCAATTAATTTTTCCTGCGAAAAAATTAACTGGGAATAAATTACAACAAAGAAAATAAGTTGGGTTGTTATCCGGAAGAAATACATTTATTAAAAATAATCCCGCACTCTGAATTCGGCACCAATTTTTTCTTCAACAAGCTTTCTTGCTTTTTCTATTTCAACATCTTTAAGGGATACAATACTCATTACAACTTTTTCTACCATTGGACGCACTTCAGTTGCAAACATTATCATTTCGTTAAACATTCTTGTTTCAAGTCCCGTAATCTGGGAATACTGTCTCGGCTCAACAGAATTTAATGAAATGGAAACAACATCAATTACATTTTTGAATTCGGGAGTAATATCCTTTTTATTAATATAGTTTCCATGCCCGTTGGTGTTTAACCTGGTGCGCCCTCCGTTTTTCTTTACATATTTTGCAACAGCTTTCACTACATCCCAGCGAATTGTCGGTTCCCCGAAACCGCAGAACACAATTTCTTTATATTTTTTAGGGTCACCAATTTCCTTTATATAAGCGACTGCATCAGGTTCTTCGTTCTTGTTCATTTTCAAATTATATCCCTGAAGAACAGGATTGCCTTTTCTTTTGCAGAAGACACACTTGGAATTGCACCTGTTGGTTACATTAATATATAATGAATTTCCCAGCTTATAAGTAAAAACTTTTTCGGTATCATCACCGATACCATATAACCTGAAAGCATTATAAGATGTAATCCTTGCTACGTCAGTAATCCTGATGTTATGCAATTCCGCAAGTTTTTCTGCAACTAGTTTTACATTTGCAGGTTCATTTCTTTTGCCCCGATGCGGTTCCGGAGTCATAAAAGGTGAATCAGTTTCAATAAGCAAATGATCCATCGGAACCTGTTCAGCAATTTTTCTCAGAGCATCCGATTTTTTAAATGTTATGTTACCTGTAAATGAAACCATGTGATTCATTCCAATTAGTTCCATCGCATCTTCTATTGATCCATTAAAACAATGGAAGTGTGCTTTCAACCCTCTTGAACAATAGCTTCCGATAATTTCCATCATATCTTTATCGGAGTCACGATTGTGTACTATGATTGGTAAATCTAATTTTAATGCAAGTTCAATTTGTGCTTTGAATGCTTCGATTTGTTTATTGCTTGGTGAGTAGTCGTAATAATAATCTAAACCAATTTCACCAATAGCAATTATCTTTTTATTTCCAGCAAGCTTTTCCAGCTTAGATATATAAGAATCATCCCAATCTTTTGTATCGTGTGGATGAACACCAACTGCTCCATAAATCAGATCGTACTTTTCTGTAAGCTTAATAACATCTTCTGCAGTTTTTAAATCAGTGGCAGGAACAATAATATAGCTGATCCCGTTTTTCCTGGCATTATTTATTACCTGGTCAAGATCGCTCTCAAAATTATGAAAAAAAAGATGTGCGTGTGTATCGATGAACATAATAAAATCTTTAGGAATAATTTATTCTATTTCACCAAGGACCAGAGGGTGTTCCCTGTTTTCCAGAATAATCTGTGAAGTTAACTCTTCCTGTTTGCGCGGTACAATTACTACCAGACCAATTCCCATATTAAATACCTGCCGCATTTCTTCATTGCTGATTTCCCCTGTGTCCTGAATGAGTTTAAATATAGGGGGAATTTCCCAGTTTCCCCAATGAATTTTTATTGAAAACCCTTTTGGTATAATCCTGTTTGTATTTCCAAATATACCGCCGCCTGTTATATGGGCAAATCCTTTTACGTCAACACTTTCTTTTAAACTTTTTATTAACGAAAGATATGATTTATGAATCCTGAGAAGTTCTTCGGAAAGTTTTTTGTTTAGTGATTCGACATGTTCATCAAGCGAAAATTTTTCAAGCAAAACTTTTCTCGCCAATGAATAACCGTTTGTATGTAAACCATTGGAAGGGATACCAATTAACAAGTCACCGGGTTCAATGTTTTTTCCATCAATTATATCTTTCTTTTCTACAATGCCTACAATCATTCCGGCAATATCATATTCCCCTGCATTATAGAATCCCGGCATTTCTGCAGTTTCACCGCCAATTAATGCACAACCGTTCTGAACACAGGCAATTGAAAAGCCTTCGATAATAGATGATAAAACTTTGGGATCAAGTTTTGCCAGAGAAAGATAATCCATAAAATAAAGAGGTTCAGCTCCACAAACTGCTATATCATTTACACAATGGTTAACCAGATCCTGCCCGATAGAGTTGTGTTTACCGGATTGAAAAGCAATTTTAAGCTTTGTACCAACTCCATCAACACTGGAGACAAAAACAGGCTCTTTATATCCCGAAAGATCGGGTTGATAAAAAGCGCCGAAATGTCCTATATCAGCCAAAACATTTTTGTTAAATGTGGATCGGGCTAACTCTTTTATGCGATTTACAGCCTCTTCACCAGCATTTATATCAACTCCTGCCGACTTGTATGCATCGTTCAAATAAAAAATCTCCACCAAATTAGATTATTTTACCCTCAAACAAAATTTACCATAAATGCTTTTCTTTAGCAAAGAATAAATGATACTATTTTTGTAATATGATTGTCCCGGAAACAAAATTTGAAAATTAGCATCATAAACCAAACAGATTTAATTTTATTGAAGAAAATGAAGTGATGTATATCTCTTTTACACTTAACATTTTTGCAGAAATTGATATATTTGCATCCTTGAAAACGATTATTTATTAAGACTTTAGAAGAAAATGTTACACGATCAGTTGAACGACAGAGAGAAAAACATACTTCGGTATATAATTCAGCAGTTCATTTTAACAGCGTCTCCTGTTGGTTCAAGAAATATTGCAAAAAAATATGATATTGGTGTGTCTCCGGCTACTGTAAGAAATATTATGTCCGATCTTGAAGAAAGCGGATTTATTAATCATCCGCATACTTCTGCGGGACGAATTCCGACTGATAAAGGCTACCGTTTTTATGTTGATTCACTTATGAGCATTCAAAAATTGCGGAGCCGTGAAAAAGAGTTGATAGAAAGCAGCTTCGTGAATGATAGACCTGATACCGATGAGATGGTAAAACTTGCAGGAAAATTACTTAGCTCAATTACCAGGCAGCTTGCTTGTGTTTCTTATCCTAATCTCGATTCCGGAATTTTTGAAAGGCTGCAAATTGTGAGCATAAGCTCAACAAGAATTATGGTTGTGATTAGTATTAAATCAGGATTAGTAAAAACAATCACTCTTGAAATGGATTCTGGGATAAAAGAATCACAGCTTGAGCCAGTTCAGATTCTTTTAAATGAAAGATTGAGCGGCTTAACATTTAAAGAGATTAGAAATACTTTCTCAGATAGGTTCCGGGATGTTGATGAGAATCAAAAACCGGTAATCAGGTTATTTATAGATTCTGTAGATAAAATTTTTAAAGATGAAATAAAATCGGACAGAGTTATTGTTACAGGTGCAAAAAATATTATTCATCATCCTGAATTTGAGAACCCGGAAAATTTCCAAAGTGTAATTGAGATGATTGAAGATAAAGATATCATCATTCATATTATGGAAAAGTCAGGTGAAAATGCAACCGATGATATTTATATCTCAATCGGAAGTGAAAATAAAGAGAAGAAATTGCAGGATTATAGTTTTATAAGTAAAGAGTACAGCTTTGGGGAAACTCAGGGAACACTCGGAATAATTGGTCCAAAAAGAATGGAATATTCAAAAATAGTTGCCATTGTAGATTATATGGCTAAAATGTTATCAGAATATTTAACAAACCCGATTAAATAAGGAGGATAAGTAACGAATGTCTAAAGACAAAAAAAATAATAATGAAATAAATGAAGAACAAAATCAGATAAACTCTGATGAATTAAATGCTGATCAAATAGAATCAGAAAATGAAACTATTGAATCAGCTGATGATGAAATAACAAAATCATACGAAGCAAAAATTTCTGAATTGTCAGAACAGGTTAAACAGCTTAATGATAGGCTACTTAGAAAAGTGGCAGAGTTTGAAAATTATAAAAGAAGAACTGAAAACGACCAGTTGAATTTATTAAACTATGCTGCTGAAGGATTCATTATAAAACTGCTTCCTGTTATTGATGATTTTGAAAGATCTCTGTCGCACATTAAAGATGCAGAAGACATCAATGCAATAAAAAATGGAATCAAACTTGTTTATGATAAATTTATTAAGATTTTAAAAGAAGCAAGCGTTCAAAAAATGGATTCTGTTGGAAAACCATTTAATGTTGATCAGCATGATGCTTTAATGCAGCAAAAAGATGATTCTGTTCCGCCTCATACTGTTCTGCAGGAGGTTGAAACAGGATACATTTATAAGGATAAGGTTATACGTCACGCCAAAGTTATTGTAAGTGAAGAGTCTTCAGGTGAATCATCGGAAGAAAAAAATAATGAATCAAAAAGTGGAAACGAATAAATCAATATGGCAAAAAGAGATTATTACGAAGTACTTGGCGTTGACAGGAATTCTTCTAAAGAGGAAATAAAAAAAGCCTACAGGAAAATGGCAATGCAGTACCATCCTGATCGAAATCCTGGTGATAAAGAGGCTGAAGAGAAATTTAAAGAAGCAGCAGAAGCATATGAAATTCTGAGTCACGATGATAAGAAAGCAAGATATGACCGGTTCGGGCACGAAGGTATTCGCGGAAGTGGTTTTGGAACTGAAGGGTTTTCTAACATCAATGATATCTTTTCGCACTTCTCTGATATTTTTGGCGGCTCATCAATCTTTGATGATTTTTTTGGAAGCAGTAGTGGTAGGAGCAGATCAAGAAGAGGAACTGGTACACCGGGTTCTGATCTTCGCGTAACCTTGAAATTAACACTTGAAGAAATTGCGACCGGCGTAAATAAAAAAATAAAGATAAAAAAACAGGTAAAGTGTTCTGAGTGCGGTGGAACCGGTGCACAGGCAGGTACTTCATTAAAATCATGTCCTGTGTGTCAGGGCACTGGTGAAATGAGAACTGTTTCCCGTTCTGTTTTTGGTCAGTTTGTAAATATAACGACCTGCAACAATTGCGGAGGAGAAGGAACTGTGGTTGACACACCATGTAAAAAATGTATGGGTGATGGACGTGTCCAGGATGAGGTTACAGTAAAAGTTGATGTTCCTGCCGGTGTTCAGGAAGGCAATTATATGACTCTTAGAGGCGAAGGTAATGCTGGTAAAAGAGGCGGTTCGTCAGGTGATATAATGGTGGTATTCAAAGAAGAAAAACATAAACACTTTATCCGGGAAGCTGATGACATTATTTATCTGTTAAACATTTCATTTCCGGGTGCTGTTTTGGGAACTGAGGTTGAGGTGCCAACTCTAACAGGAAAAGCTATGCTTAAAATTGAGCCAGGAACACCTCCCGGGAAAATGTTAAAAATGACCGGGAAAGGAATCAGGCATCTTAATTCATCAGGCGCAGGAGACCAGCTCGTACAGGTTAACATTTCTGTTCCGAAGAAATTAACCGCTAAAGAAAAACAGTTATTGAAGGAGCTTGAGGAATTACCGAATTTCAAAAGTTTACCCGGTAATGATGATAAAAATTTCTTTCAGAAATTTGGACTTTAAATTCGCTATTTATTCATTTGCCTTCCAGTTTTTCAATCATTAAGTTAATCAACAGTATTCCCTAATCGGTTGAAATGATAAATAAATTATCCAGGAAAATAGGATTTACTTCTACGGAAATCCGGGTTTTACTTTTCCTTGCATTCATTTTTCTTGTTGGACTGATTTATAAAAATTACTTTCAGAATAAACCGGAAATCGAATACAGGACATTTGATTATTCAAAGGAAGATAGTTCTTTTAATTATCATAAAAACAAGATATTAGAGGAATTATCGGAAGAAAAAACATCAAAAAATAAAGTTGATATTAAATCAGAAGTTTTACAACTTACAAAACCTGATTATAGTAAAAATGAATCAAAACCGGCTTTAAAAGAAAGAAGTATCAATCTGAATTCAGCAGAAATTGAGGAACTTGAAAAATTGCCCGGAATCGGAATTAAAACTGCTGAAAAAATAATTGCTTATCGAAAAATGATAGATGGATTTAAATCTCTTGATGATCTTTTGGAAGTAAAAGGTATAGGGCAATCAAAGCTTAATAAAATTAAAAAGTTTTTATATATTAAGTAAACATTATCAAAATTTTTTCCCGGAGGAGAAATGAAATCTGGCAGCAGCGATCCTTGGTATGTACATGCGGGCTTATATCTCATAATCGCGATTCTTACTGTCATATTAATAAAAGTTGCGATAATTGATCCCAAGGAATATATGGAAGCCGAAAGATATTATAAGGCTGAATCCCGATTAAGAATGACTAATATTAAAGAAGCTGAAATCCTTTACCAAAAGAAGTTTGGAAATTTTTCCGGGGATCTTAATGGATTGGTAATGTTTGTTAAAAATGATCCCTATGTTGATAGCGTAATGAACGGATACGATTCATTAACCAGAAAATCAACAAATCCATTCAGAAAATTATCTTCAGGAGAGTTTACTGCTGACAGTCTGTTATTTTCACCAAAAACACACTCACAATATGTTTTACAAATCGATACTACAACTTCTGTTGATACGGTTGTAAACAGAAGAGGTAATATAGTTCGAATTGATTCAACAGTTGTGTTCGGTACCAAATATTATCTTGAGGATCCGGATGGTTACGGTACGATTGGTGATCTTCATAATGATGCATTGAAAAACACTGCATCCTGGGAATAACCGACAATAAATGGAACCGGCTGAAATTCATGCAGGAATCAACATTACGCCCGGCAAATTTCAGTTAGTAGAATTAGAGAGATATTCAGAACGATTCCGGATTTTAAATGTTGATGAAGTACAATTTAATCAGCAAATTGATTTTGAAACCGAAATTGAATCTGAAATAAACTTAAAATTACAGAGTGCATTCGATAAGATTCAGCAATCAACAACTTTGAGAACCGGTTCTTTTTCTTTTTCTCTTCCACCAGGGCTATTCTACTTTTATCAAACTCCTTATGACAACACTATGGTTCACAACGATTTGATTGAAGAATTTAGATGGGAGCTTTCAGTATTATTTCCCTTTGTAAATGTTAACAACCTCGGTATTCAATATCTTGAGATAGAGAAAAATCCTGTTATAAATATTAATACAGCGATAATATTTGCCCTGCCCCGAAAGTTCCTTCAAATACTTAAAATTTTTTGTTCAGCAAATCATTACCAATTAAAATTTATAGAAGCTTCAAACATAGCTGCCGAAAGATCAGTCCTTTACAGTGACGAAAAATTATACGATGGTATTACAGCAAGCATTAATATTTCGTCCAATGTTATTTCCCTGATTTTATCATCAAATGGTAAAATAGTTTACCAAAATAATTTAAAGACGGAATATTTACCCGATGCTATGGATTTTATTAATGCTGAATTGAAATCTTCGGGAATCAAAAAGATTAACCGGAATATTTTATCCAGAGTTTATTTATCCGGCCAAAAAGTTGATAACGAAATAGTAAACAACATTAAAAATATCACAAACCAGCCACCCGTTGTTTTTAATCCTTTTAAAACCGTTTCTGCAATACCTGCTGTTTCTGATAATCACTTTTTTAATTCATTAAATAATTCATTTGCCGCTGCTGCCGGTTCGGCATATAGAATTGCCGGTTAATTCTTATTTTACATTTATGAGAATGAGAATTATTTCGGGTTCTTTTAAAAGGCAGATTTATTAACGTACCTAAATCAGATTTAATTAGACCGACAACTGACAGAGTGAGGGAAACTCTGTTTAATATCCTAAACAATAAAATATCCTTTGATGGGATAAAAGTTCTGGATCTTTATGCGGGATCAGGTTCACTTGGTCTTGAGTGTTTTAGCCGCGGTTCATCAGAAATACATTTTGTGGAAAAGAATTTTGTTATTCAGAAAAACCTGGAAATTAATATAAAATCTCTTGAAGCTGACCAATATTGTAAAATATTTAAAGTGTCTTCTTTGAAATTTTCAAGTTTATTCCACAATAAAGCTTATGATTTGATTTTAGCAGATCCACCTTTCTTTCAATATGATATTTATAATGTAGTTGAAAATCTTTTGAACAATAAATATTTTCATTCAGAAACAATAATGATAATTGAACGGTCAGTTCAAACTAAGGAAAAAGATATTGCAAATCTAAAAGTAGAACCATTCAAAATAATAGGAGATTCTTGTCTTTACGAGTTGAATTATCAATAATCATTTTTTTATCTGGCTTAATTTTTAACATTTCAGTTAATGCTCAGCCTTTTGTGAAAGAGCTGAACAGCATACCAGTTAGTGATCCACAAGGTGCATTAACGAATATTTTTTCAGGCGGTCATAATAATCCGGAACCACAATTTGTTGATATAGACGCCGACGGAGATTTTGATATTATATTTCTCGACAGTGATGGAATCTTCGGCTGGTATGAAAATAAAGGAAATGCAGCTAATCCGGATTATAAATTATCGTTAACAAACTTTCCTGGTTTAAATATTTACGACTGGTTCTTTTTTATAGATATTGATGATGATTCTGATTTTGATTACTTCACAGCAAATAATGACAGGATAAGTTATTATAAAAATACCGGATCAATAAATTCACCAAATTTTATTCTAGCAATAGATACTGTTCTGGATGCTGATGGAAATTCGATGTATAGCGAGGCGGGCAGCAACCCGGTTTTTGTTGATATTGATGATGATGGAGATTTTGATTTTGTAAGCGGAAACACTGCAGGAACACTTACTTATTATGAAAATATCGGTTCTTCTCAAAATTTTAGTTTTAAATTTATAACAAACTTCTGGCAGGATATTTTAATCGTCGGCACTTTAAATCCTTTACATGGAGCAAGTTCACTAGACTTTGTTGATATTGATAATGATGGTGACTTTGATCTTTTCTGGGGAGACTTCTTCAGTAATAGCCTTTACCAGATTGAAAACCAGGGAACAAATCTGGAACCTGATTTAAATGTTATTTCAAATGTTTATCCCATTAATCCAGACAGTGTTAACACCCGCGGTTTTAATATGCCGAGATTTGTTGATATTGATAACGATCAGGATTATGATCTGTTTGTTTCTGTTCTTTATGATCCGACTGTAAAACAATCACTTATTTATTATCGGAATGATGGAACAATTCAGAATGCTGCTCATCATTTAATTACAAATGATTTTCTTAAAACTCTGGATGTAGGTAATTCAAGCATTCCTGTTTTTTGTGATATTGATGGTGATGGCGATCAGGATTTATTTATTGGCTCATTGAATAACCCTTCCGGTTCAATTCATTTTTTAAGAAATGTTGGATCAGTTTCAAACCCGTCTTTCTTTTATGAAGATTCAGCTTTTGCTGATATTCAATTTGACTTGAGTGCAACACCTGCATTTGGAGATCTTGATGGCGATAATGATTTTGATATGATTGTAGGCAAGTTTGATGGAAAATTAAAATTATATATTAATTCAGGTTCAGTAAGTTCACCGGAATTTTTATCTGGTATAGATTTACTGGATAACAATAATCAAACTATTGATATTGGAACGTCGGCTGTTCCGCTTTTGATTGATGTTGATGATGATAATGATAATGATCTGGTAATTGGTGGATTTAACGGAAAATTTTCATTTTACGAGAACACTGGAACATCTACTGCTTTTCAATTTTCACTTAATCAAAATTACTTTGACACACTTGACATTGGTGACAACAGCACACCTTTTTTAATTGATTGGGATGGGGATGGATCACTTGATCTCTTTTCAGGAAGCCGTTCAGGTCAATTATTCTATTACAAAAATTCAGGCTCCAACATCCAGCCGGTTTGGAATTTTCAAACAGACAGATTCATAAATGAAAAGTTAGGTTTGAGCACTGCTCCTGTTTTTATTGATATTGACAATGATACAGACTATGATTTATTGCTTGGAAATGTGAAAGGAGGTTTATATTTTTATAATAATATATTGATAACAAATGTTGTTGATTGGGAAACAACAAAAGATGATTTCAGTTTAATCGAAGCATATCCAAATCCCTTTAACCCTGATTTGAATATTGTTGTAAAGCTGAAAGAAATTAGTTCTGTTAAAATTACAATATATAATATACTTGGAGAAAGAGTTAAGGAAGTTTTCCAAGGGGACTTAAATTCCGGCATTCATACATTTCTATGGAGCGGTAAAAACGATTCCGGCTCAATCCTTCCATCGGGGAGTTACATAATCAGAATAAGTTCTGAATTATTTAACCAGGCAATTAAGGTAACTTTTCTAAAATAATCTCAATAACAATTGGGAATTTTTATGTCTAAAACAATTACACTTTTTCTCGTAGTTCTCGCTTTTTTATGTTCTGAATTAAGAAGCCAATCGGTTTCTTTGTTAGGTACTTTAAATCCTTACCCGGGTACAAAGTATGCAGATATCTGGGGATATACTGATGCTAATAACAGAGAATATGCAATTATGGGTGTTACCGGTGGCACTTCAATTATTGATGTCACAGATCCCGCAAACCCTGTTGAAGTTGCAATGATTCCCGGACCAAATTCTTTTTATGAATGGCGTGATATGAAAACTCATTCTCACTACGCCTATGTTGTAACCGAAGGATCAGGGTCAGGCAGTGGAATGCAGATAATTGATCTTTCACAGCTTCCGGTAACTGCTACACTTGTAAATACTTATACTGCAACTTTCGTCACCGCACATAATATTTATATTGATAATGGTTATGCCTATGTAGTTGGTGCAAGTAATGGAAGCGGAGTTCATATTTTGGATTTAAGTAACCCGGTTAATCCGGTTGAAGTTGGTTATTACGGAGGTAACGGTTATGTACATGATATTTATGTATATAATGATACCGCTTATGTTTCTTCCGAGGGTGAATTCGGAGTTGTAGATGTAACAAATAAAAGCAATCCGGTACATATCAGTTCAAGTGCTACGTTGCCGGGAATTTATGCGCACAGCGGATGGCTGACTGAAGATAAAAGATATTTTATTGCTTGTGAAGAATTTAACGTCAGGGATTTAACAGTTTGGGATTTACAGGACAGATCAACCTGGGACCTGGTAGTTCCTTCCTGGCAGACTGCTTCCAATTCACCAATACATAACGTTTTTGTACAAGGTAATTATGCCCATATTTCATATTACGAAGATGGATATGTTGTGCTTGATATTTCTGATCCAACAAATCCCGTTCAGGTTGCACAGTATGATACTGATCCTACCCCGAGCACAGGAAATTATAAAGGTGCGTGGGGATGTTATCCTTATTTACCAAGTGGTCATGTTTTAATTTCCGATATGCAAACAGGATTATATGTTTTACAATTTCAAGGTGCAACCCCGGTAGAGCTAACTTCCTTTACTGCTACTGCACAAGAACAAAATGTAATTCTGAACTGGAGTACTGCTTCTGAAGAAAACAATAATGGATTTGAAATCCAAAGGAAACTGAAAGACAATTTTTCAACAATAGCTTTTGTTAAAGGTGCAGGGACCACTACTGAAACTCATAACTATACATATACAGATAAAAATCTTGAAACCGGGGAATTTATTTACAGGCTGAAACAATTAAATTATGATGGTTCTTATAGTTATTCTGAGGAAATTTCTATAGAAATATCCGCTCCAAAAGATTTTGCTTTATTCCAGAATTTCCCCAATCCTTTTAACCCGTCAACAAAAATTAAATTTAATATCCCCGAAAATGGTTTGGTAAATTTATCGGTTTTTAATTCTCTTGGAGAAAATGTAAGAACAATAATTAATAAAGAAATGAATGCAGGATCTTTTTCAATTGATTTTAGTGGAGAAGGACTTCCTTCGGGAATTTATATTGCACGTTTACGGGCTGGGAGTAAATCTCAATCCATAAAAATGAGCTTGTTGAAATAGTTTTATATAATAAAAATCAGAGGTTATAATGAGATATTTTTTCATACTAATTTTTCTACCTTTTTTCATATTTGCTCAGAATAATGTATCATTTTTGAGCAATCTAAATCCTCACCCCACAGGTGATTATAATGATATCTGGGGATATGTTGATGGATCAGGAAATGAATATGCATTGTTGGGTTGTGAATCAGGAACATCTATAGTTAATGTTACAGATCCGGAAAATCCTTCTGAAATTGTTTTCATTCCAGGCACCTCATCAATCTGGCGTGATATAAAAACCTGGGGAACTTATGCTTATATTGTTTCTGACCAAACAAACGACGGGCTTCAGATTGTTGATCTTTCACAGCTACCAACTACCGCAACTCTTGTTGCACAGTTAAATACGTGGTTTAATCGTGCACACAATATTTTTATCGATAATGGTTTTGCCTATGTAATTGGAACAGAAGGTGGTGGAGGAATGCATATACTTGATTTGAGCAATCCTACAAGTCCTACCCAGACAGCTTATTATACAGGAAGCGGATACATACATGATGTTTATGTTTGGGATGATACTGTTGTTACCTGCGATGGTTCTTCGCAAATATATCAGCTTGTAAATGTTTCTAACAAATCAAATCCGCAGGTTGTTAGTTCCAGTGCATCGCTGCCAGGTATTTATGCACACAGCGGCTGGATGACTGAAGATAAAAGATATTTCTATGCCTGCGAAGAATTCAATGTTCGCGACATAACTATTTGGGATTTACAGGACAGAAGCACCTGGGATTTAACAGTTTCAAGCTGGCAACTGCCTACAGGCAATTCGATTATTCATAACTGTTTTATTCTCGGAGATTACGCACACATTTCTTATTACACTTCAGGTTATGTTGTTCTGGATATTTCCGATCCAGCGAATCCGCAGGTTGCCGGACAATATGATACCTACCCTGCAAATGATGGCGGAACCTATAACGGTGCCTGGGGATGTTATCCTTATCTTCCTTCAGGAAATACTTTAATATCTGATATATCAACCGGGCTTTATGTTTTACATTTTGATGGAATACTTCCTGTCGAATTAACATCATTTACAGCTAATGTGGATGGAAAAAATGTAAAATTAATATGGAGCACCGCAACTGAAACAAACGATTCAGGGTTTGAGATTCAAAGAAAATCTGGTAATGAATATCATACAATAGCTTTTGTAGAAGGGGCTGGAACTACAACTGAAAGACAGGATTATTCTTACAATGACAAAAATCTTGTTCCGGGTAATTACACGTACAGGCTTAAACAAATTGATTTTGATGGTAAATACAGTTACTCGGATGAAATATCAGTTGAAGTAACTGCCCCAACTGAATTTACATTAAATCAAAATTATCCAAATCCATTTAACCCAACTACAAAAATTTCCTTTCAGATTCCCGTGAATGAATTTGTAAGTTTAAAAGTTTATGATACTTTAGGTAAGGAAATATCAACGATTGTTGAAGATAATTTTTCTGCTGGAAACTATACAATTAATTTTGATGCTTCTAAATTTCCATCAGGAATATACATTGCCAGATTAAATGCCGGTAATGATTCACGTTCAATTAAAATGACTCTATTGAAATAATCTGTAGTGGAGAAATTATGAAACGGTTTTATCTGCTTTTAAGCGGATGTTTTTTATCATTGTTAATTTTATCTGCTTGTAAAGACAACGGGGTTGGTCCAATATTAGTCGACAATACCAACAACGGATTTTCATCAAAAGAAGTTGCACAAATATTTGCTGAAAACTGTGCAACAAGAAACTGCCATGCCAGCAATACACCTGCAAGCGGGTTATCACTTGAAAACTATTCTGATCTGCTTAGAGGAAGTACTGACAGATCGCATGGTGCAACTCCAAATTATGGAGGTGATGTTGTAATTCCGGGGAGACTAAATGAATCTTTATTATACCAAATGCTGATTGGTAATGTTACTCCTGCTGTTTCAGCACATGCAAATGTTTCACTAGATACTGCTTCAATTAATTTAATAAGAGACTGGATAACTGAAGGAGCTCTTGGTTTTAACGGTAAAGTACCATTCAGCAATCCATCTTACAGAGTATTTGTATGTGATCAGAACAGCGATAAGGTTTCTGTAATAGACGGCGATTCCAAAGTTGTGTCTGCAATCATTGATGTTAAAAAGATTCCTTCGCTGATTAATTCACCTCATATGGTAAAATTAGAGAATGGTTATCTCTATGTTTCATTAATTGCTGCAGGTAATTTCCTGAAAATTGATGTTAGTGATGTTAGTAATCCGGCAAACTATCACGAAGTTGGTGAAGTTGGAGATGGTATAATAGAAAAAGCCGGTATGGTTCTCCTTCATCCAAATGGAATAAAAGCTTATGTTTCGAGATCATCTACTTCTCAGCCGAATTATTCTTCAATTTTCGTAATCAATATTCAGGATATGACTGTTATCAAGCAGATCACTCTCCCGGCACAAGGAGTTCCGCATGGTATTGCCCTTACACCAGATGGAACCAAACTTTATGTTGCTAATCTATCTTTAAGCACTATAAGTATTATCGACGCAACAAATGATGAATATGTTGATGAGATAACAATCCCAGGTACTGAACCAATGCAAACTATGATTTCACCAGATGGAAATTATTTGTACGTATCCGCTCGCGGCACAGGTCAAATACTTGTATTCGATACTAACTCAGATATCCAAATTAGAGAAATATCCGTCGACCCAAAACCAATGCAGATTGCCGTAACAAGTGACGGGAATAAAATTTATGTTGGCTCACAGGAAACCGGAACAGTCAGTGTTATTGAAAAGAATGGTTTGAACTGGTTAAAAACCAAAGTTATTACTCACCCGGGATTCAGAATGATTCACGGCTGTGATATTACAAGCGATAACAAGTATGTATATGTATCTTGTCAAAATACAGATCCAAGTAATGAATTCGAACCTTATTATAAAGTAAATGGTGAAGGAGCTCCCGGCTTTGTAGGAATAATTGATACCCAAACTGACGAAATAATTAAGTTTCTTGAAGTGGAAAAGTATGGTTCAGGTCTCGTAGTTGAAAAATAAAGTTAACCATTCTAATAATACCAAATTTAAAAAGCCCGACAATAATTAACGGGCTTTTTTTACAAAGTAAAAATTAGTATCCATTCCTTTTGTTGGATTATTCTTTATAATTCATTTAGTCTAAGACAAGTAAATAATTCTCGAAAAATGCTTGATATTGGCATATAGAAATAATTTAATAATATCAATATCTTACGATTTGAAATATGGTTATTTTAATAATAATATGTATTTGATTAAATAGTAATGAAAAATCACAGGAGAAAAATATAGATTAATTTTTATACCTTATTCAACTAAATTGTACTAACAAAATTCTAATAAATGTTTAATAAAGTTAAGGCATATTTATTTCTTGCTCTAGCAGTTGCTTTATTTCTTGTCATTTTGTACAAACCTCTCTCAAACATTGATAAAAGCTTTACTGATATTCAATTTGAAGTTCGTGGTGAAGTTCAAACTGATTCCTCTATAATTACACTTTATATTGATAATGCAGTTATGGATTCACTTGGAAGAGTTCCGTTAAAGTGGATCTATTATGCAAAATTGATTGATGAACTTTCTGAACTTGGTGTTAAAGCAATTGGCATCGATATAGTATTCGATAAAAATAGTCCTGATTATCCTGCCCAGGCTTCCTGGCTTGTATCTTCAATCAGAAATTCAGGCAGAGTTTGTGTAGGAGGAATTTTTAATACAATTGATAACCCTTCAAAAATTGATACAGCCAAAAAGCATGTTTTTCCGGATTCTGGATTAACAACTCAAACTAAAAATGATACTTCAAAACTATTTTTGGGTGCTGATTTAGAGGTTCCATTCCCATGGCTTCTTCGAAATGCTACAGGTTTTGGTCATCTTAATTTTGAAGAAAGCATCTCAATCAGGAAAGTTCCGCTCTTCCTGAACAACATGGATTCAAGCTATAGCTTTTTAAAGAGTGGTGAGCTAATACCTGCATTAGGTCTGGAGTTAATTCGAATTTATTTAGGAGTTTCAAAAGATTCAATGGTTGTTGGGAATAATGAGGTGACAATAAAAGATGGTGATAATACCATTAACATTCCTGCTGATGGAACCCAGATGATGATAAATTATTGTGGAGGGATGAACAGCCTCAATATGATTTCCATTTCGGATTTTCTTAATATGTACAGGTCTTATTCCCGCACAAAAGAAATTCCAGCCGAATTAAAAAAATTTGAAAATAAAATTGTGTTAATAGGTTTAATGGGCAAACGAACCAGCCAGTTTGCTTCCACTCCATTTGATAACCAGTTCCCGTTATTAGGAATTCATGCAAACGTACTGGATACAATTCTTAGAGAAAGATTTTTATATACAATTCCTGAATGGGTTACTATTTTAATCTCGATACTTTTTTCCGGAATAATTTATTATTTCACAATTACAAAAAATGTCAGGTTTTCATGGTTTGTTATGATTGGCAGTGCAGTAGTTTTAATTTATCTGTTAATTTCATTTTTACTTTTCAGATTAGATGTAATAATTTCTTCACAACCATTGCTAGTTGCAGTAATGTCATTAATAGTCTCTGGATTTTACCAGGTTAACATTCTCCAGCATCATTCAAAATCAATTGAAAAGGAAAAACACAGCATTGAATCAATGCTTGATAAAAGCAGACAAAAAATTCTTAAGCTTGAAGAAACATTAACCAATTATAAAAATGACACTAGTAAAAAAGAGTCATCAGAATTTATTCGTGAATACCGTTCCGAACTGACAAATCTTTCCGCAAAATTTGAGGATCTCTCAGAATATAAAAACAAATTTAGCAACAGTGACAGGAATGAATTAAATGGGATTGCATATAACAAAAACAGCAGGATGGAAGGAGTTATAAAGTTTACAAAAAAAATTGCACCAACGGATGCCACAGTACTTATTATTGGGGAAAGCGGTACCGGCAAAGAATTGATAGCTAAAGCAATTCATGATCTGAGTGATAAAAAAGATAATAATTTTGTTACGATAAATTGTGGTGCTATCCCTGAATCACTTCTTGAAAGTGAGCTATTCGGACATGAAGAAGGAGCGTTTACCGGCGCAAATAAGTCAAGAAAAGGATACTTTGAAATTGCAGACAAGGGAACAATTTTTCTTGATGAAGTAACTGAAACAAATGAATTATTCCAGACAAAGCTGCTTCGGGTGCTTCAATCAGGAGAATTAAATCGAGTCGGAGGAACATCAACATTAAAAGTTGATGTACGTGTTATTGCGGCTTCAAATAAAAAAATTGAAGAGCTTGTAAAAGGAAAAAAATTTCGCGAAGATTTATATTATAGATTAAATGTTATTAAAATTAATGTGCCGCCACTCCGTACCCGAAAAAACGATATTCCGGTATTGACTGAATACTTCCTGAAAAAAGAAAATGCAGCTCATCTAAAATTTTCAAACTCAGCAATGGATGCTATTTTAACATATAACTGGCCTGGCAATGTAAGACAACTTGAAAACGTAATTAAAAGATCGGCAATACTAGCTAAAGTAGATAACAATAATCTCATTCAGCTTAAATATCTCCCTCCTGAAATAATCGGTATATTAAAAAGTAATGAAGATATTGAAGAGAGAATATTAGAAAAATTCAGGGAGAAAGAATTTTCCTACAATTCAGTTTCGGAAGTAGCTTCAGAATTAGGAGGGTTGCACCGCAGTACTGTTGCTGAATATCTGAGGGGAATTTGTTTCAGGGAATTTTGCGAAAATCAATTTAATTTTGAACTTGCAGCAATTAATATAGCTGGCTCGGAAGATGAACAGGTTGTTTCAAGAGTCCAGAATAAATTGAAAGAATATTTGAACAATCTCCAGCTAAATGTTGATAAAGAAATTCCCCTGGTACAATTGAAAGAGAAGTTAGAAATTAAGTTCAAAAAGCTTCCAAACAAGTATCATACTTTTCTCAATCAAATCATCGAGTACTTTTATACTTTAGAATTTAACCTGAAAGATCAACTTTCAGGATAATGCCATTTATAAACCGACCTCAAATTATTTAATTTATAAGAAATTAGACTTTTTATAATATGTTTTTAAAACACAATTGTGATTTATAAAAACTACTTTTTGCAGGATTTTAAAATTCCGGCAGTTTGATATATAATTCCGGCAGGATCTTTTTTTAAAAAAACTTAAAAATGACTGTTAATCGAGCTTTTCGTATTGGTCTGACTATTGAGTAATCATTGTGAACCTGACAAAGTTCAAAGTAATATTGATACCATTTTAGGAGGGAACCTATGATGCTAAAACAATTCACGCTGATAGTATTGATATCTATCCTTTTGTTTTCTGGATTATCCTATTCTCAACCAGCACCTCCTTCAAACCTTAAAGTGAATGTAGATGGCAACATTGTAAAATTAAGCTGGGATGCACCATCTGCTGATCAGAAGGTATCTTACAATATTTATAGAGCTGAGGAAAATAATATTAGTACTTCGATTGCTACGCCAAAACCTGAATTTAAGAAATTAAGTTCAGTAACAGCATCTTTATATGAAGATGAAACAGGGGCAACCCCTGGAAAAGTTTTTATTTATTATGTTACAACAGTCAACAGTAATGGAGTGGAGAGTGCCGGCAGTAAATATGTTAATGTAAAGATTGGTGAAACGGGCACCGATCAAAACAAATACACGTATTAATATAAAAACTATAACACCTGACACGATGTAAGAGAAAATGAAAAATGACCGACACTTCTCGTCTCCACAAACCCGCTTCTATATGCCGGAAGCGGGTTTTTTATTCTAATTTCTATCCCATTTATTTCCGCAATTTCTACATTCGTATTTTCGTTTTCTGAATAAAAGAGGAAATCCTAATAGCATAATGGATAAATAGGCAAACTTCTTGGAATATTTTTCATCTTCTACTTTATCAGAATTACATTTCGGACATCTTAATTCCTCTTTCAATTCCTGCAAATCAGATTCATCCTGTAAAAACTCATCATCATCATTTATAGATTCAGTATTTTCTTTCAGGATTTTCTGTGCTCTATCATAGTCTTCTGCTCTGACTTTTAATTTAATACCACCAATTGCATTATTGTAAAACCAGATCATTGAGGAAGTATTTTCGTCAAACAGAAAACATTCAATATCTTCTGACTGAAGTTTAGCTTTTGCAATATGTGCAAAATGCGCATATTCAAAAGTTGCTACTGTCTTTAAAACTGTATGCATAAAATAAATTAGATGTCCACTATTGTGGTTTCCTCCATTCAGGAAATCTTCCCGGTGTATATGGCGCACCATATTTTTCAAGGGTATCTTCAACAGTTTTAATTTTTCCTTCAACTAATTTTAAATCTTTCAGTATTTCATCAAACTTTGAAGCAGCAACGTCATAAGATTTCTTGAATGTAGTTGTAGGAGCTGCTGTTGTTGCCCAAAGAGCACCGGTTATCAACTCTACTCTTTGTTTTACTGAAGTTGGAACTGCCCCTTCGTATCGGCCTCTTAATTGATCTCCATTTAATTTTGTATTCAAATCTCTTAAGTTCGACTCGATTTCCAAAACTTTGTTATATGTGTTCTCAGGAACTTCTGCTGCTTCCAGGACAGCTTTCTTTAAATAAGAAATTTTATCAGTTAGATCTTTTCTTAATGCATCAGCTCCAGTTATGGCACGAGTGAGCTCAGCTACTTTTTTATTAAATGCATCAAGAGCTATTTTGTCTTCGGCTGGAAGTGTTGTATTGTTCAATGATTTACATGTAAATTCTTTCGGTTGGACTAATTCAGTAAATTCACCATCCTGAAATTTTGAAAGTGAAACAAAATACTTTCCGGGTACAACCATATAACCTCTGTCTGGTTCAAACCATGGAACTGAATCATCAAAAGGTTTTAAGGAAATTGGAGTAAAAGGAGTATATCGAAAATCCCAAACAATTCTGTTCACTCCTTTTTTAGCATCAGTTTTTAATTTTCTAACTACATTTCCTGCTTCATCAGTAATTGTAAATAGTAAATATGAATCCGGTTCTTCCGTTTCATTTTTTAGTTCCTGATACCGGGGATATTTAATATCTTCTCCTTTTTTCTGCTTTGCCTTTTCATCATCTCTTCTTTTTTCTTTTAAAGATTTAATTTCATTTTTCAAATAATAAGTGAACACGGCCCCAACATCCGGATTTGGTGTTGAGAAGAAACTTGCACCCTGGAATGCTTCACCTCTAAAGCCAAGTGGATTTGCCTGGATAAACATTAGTGCATCTTTTATTGGAAAGATTTCGGCATCTTTCCTTAGTGTTTCTTTTGACATATATCTTAAAGGGGTGTAATCATCAAGAATGTAAACTCCCCTTCCAAATGTTGAAACGACAAGATCATTTTCACTTTCCTGTATTTCCATATCCGTAACACAAGCCGGTGGAATTCCATTGCTAAGTTGTATCCATTCTTTTCCACCATTATTTGAAAAATACACACCATAAAGTGTCCCGGCAAACAGAAGATCTTTATCCACGTTATCTTCTGCTACTGTGAAAGTGCTTCCCAAATCCGGAAGATTATTGTTGATTAAAATCCATGTTTTACCACCGTCAGTAGTTTTATACATATAAGGTTTATAATCTCCACCGGTGTAATTTTGACAAGCTGCATAAGCAACCAGTTTATCAAAATTTGAAGCAACAATCTGGTTCACTCTCGCATATTCCGGCAAGCCATTCACAGTAGATTTACTCCACTTTGTTCCACCATCAGTAGTATAGTGAATCAATCCATCTCCTGAACCAACAAACAAAACATTTTCATCTAGTGGTGATTCTGCAATACTAACAATCTGTGCCATTGAACCTTTTCTTGCAAGCTGATCAATACTCCAGCTTTGTTCCATCAACTTTTGCATCTCCTGTGGAACACCTCTGGTTAAATCAGGACTGATTTCTCTCCAGGTGCTTCCCTGGTCATCAGTTCTTAAAAGCTTATTACCGCCGAAGTATAATCTTTTGTTGTCATGTTTTGAAATCAACAGAGCAGCATCCCAATCAAAACGGTAGGCACTGTCTGCAAAATCCTGTGGCTGAATAAATAAATTTTCACCACTCTTTTTATCGAAACGAACAAGTCCGCCATTCTGAGATTGTGCATAAATAATATCCGGATTTTTCCAGTCAACCTGGGTTTCAAAACCATCCCCTGAATTCGTAAAATACCAATCCTGGTTTGTAATTCCACTTGAGTTAATTGTACGAGATGGTCCTCCAAGACTGTTATTATCCTGCGTACCGATATAAACATTATAAAATGGTCTTGAGTTATCGGTGGTAACTTTATAAACCTCAGCAATCGGAAGATTAGCTTTAAAATCCCAGCTTTTAGCCTGATCATAAGTTTCGTAGACACCACCATCACAGCCTGCAAGAAGATGCTTGTTATTGTCGGGATCAATCCAGATCACATGGTTGTCAACATGCTTTTTATCATCACCAAGATTATTCCAGGTTTTTCCACCATCTATTGTAACCTGAATAAAAACATCATTGCTGTAAACCCTGTCAATATCATCGACATCACAATAAACCTTTTGAAAATAGAAAGGATAGCTTGACATATATGAGCTTTGTTTTGTCCAGCTGGCACCCCGGTCGCTGCTTCTGTACACACCTTTTTCTTTGTCTGTTGCTTCCACAATTGCAAATAAAACATCAGGATTAACAGGAGAAATTGATAAACCGATTCTTCCAACATCTTCTGAAGGTAAACCATTTTTCATTTTCTCCCAGGTAACTCCGCCATCTGTGCTGCGATAAATACCGCTTTCAGGTCCGCCGTAAACGCCCGTATATAAATTTCTCATTCGTTGGTGAGCAGTTGCATATAAAATATTTGAATAACGTGGATCCATATGGACTTCATAACAGCCAGTATAATCACTTATATGTAAGACATTTTCCCAGGATTTTCCTGCGTCAGTTGTTTTAAAAATCCCCCTGTCTCCACCAGGATTCCTGGAAGAACCATAAGCTGCTACAAAAACTATATTTGAATTATTAGGATCAACAACAATTCCACCTATCTGGTCTGAACTCTTTAATCCCATATTGCTCCAGCTTTTTCCTCCGTCTTCCGTTTTATAAACTCCGTCTCCAAATATGACGTTATTCTGATTATTGTTTTCACCTGTTCCAACCCAAACAACATTCGGATTAGTTGGATCGTAAGCTATTGAGCCAATTGCGTATGATTTTTGTCCGTCAAAAACTGGTGCAAAAGTAATACCGCTGTTTGTTGTTTTCCATAAAGAACCGTGTCCCGAACCAACAAAATATTCAGAATGATCAAAAGGATTAACAGCAATTGCAACCACTCTGCCACCTGTCACTGCAGGCCCAATGCTTCTGAAAGAAAGCCCTGATAATGAAATATTTTTCAGTGAATCCATTTCAGTTTTTTCCTGAGCAAATGGTGCTTGAATAAAAACAAAAAGGAAAAAGAACACAATAGAAGGAATTATCTTTTGCATTTTATCTACTCCGGGGATATGACTGGATAAATGAATGGATTTTAATTGTATGAGTAAACACTTAAGAAATCTGGATTTTATACAGGATAAATTAAAGGATTGTTTTAATTATTTCCAAAGCATTTGGATGAACGGCTGTAATTAATAGTAACCGGACAGGAACTTTCAACCCTGTCCGGGTAACTATATTCGAAACAAATTTTAAGAAAATTGATTCAGGCAACTGCCTGCATTTTTTTAATGTAGTTGGTTGATTCCAGTAGTTCTTTTTTAAAAGAATTAAAATCAACCTGCATACCGTTTAAATAAGCACTCCAACCTGCACTTGATTTTGCATAATGTACGGCATCTTCAATCTCAGAATCCGAAGCACCAAACAGTTTGGCAACTTCGGTATGGAAGAATGAACAATATTTACATTTTGTTACTGCTGAAATTGCAACCCCGATCAATTCTCTATATTTATTCGGAATGGGACTTTCTTCAAGCTGCAGTGTTTTGAATAATTTCCATTCAATCTCAAGTGATCGGTCCGGAACCAGTTTGAAAAAAGTTGGAACAAGCCCTAGTGTTTGTTCAATTTCTTTAAAAACTTCTTTACGTGTCATTTTAATTTCCTTTAAATAATTAATTGTTATTGTCTATTTGGATGATTGTGATTCTTTTACGTACTCAATTGATTCAACAAGTTCTTGTTTAAATTGATCATAATCCACCTGCATACCGTTAAGATATGTACTCCATCCTGCACTTGATTTTGCATAATGTACTGCATCTTCAATTTCTTCATCCGTTGCCCCGAAAAGTTTTGCAACTTCCGTATGGAAGAAACTGCAATACCTGCATTTTGTTACTGCTGAAATTCCAACACCTATTAATTCACGGTATTTGTGAGGAATAGGGCTGTCTTCAAGCTGTAAAGTTTTAAAAAGCTTCCATTCCAGCTCAAGTGATCGTTCGGGAACAAGTTTGAAAAAAGAAGGAACCTTACCCAAAGTTTTTTCAATATCACGGTAAACTTCTTCCTTGCTCATCATCTGTCCACTCATACTTTCCGATTGAGCAAAACTGAGCCCCGCAAAGAATAATGCCAGGGAGAAAACAAACAATATTTTCCCGGGTAATTGCGGGATTATCCGCAGTGAAACGGGATTAAATATTTTAGACATATCAATACTCCTTTGATAATTTGTGATTAAAAATTCAGGAGTGAAATTATGTTAATTAAATGGAGCAGGATTGTATTTATTACGGAATGATTTGTACGAATCAGAAGTAATAAAAATTTTATGAGCTGGTACCGGATAAAAACTTTGCTTCATCCCGATCGGAAGCAAATTTATCCCTGTATTCAAGGGGAGTCATTCCGGTATGCTGTTTCATAAAATGATTTAAGTGAGCCTGATCAGAAAAATTAAGCTTGTGGGCAATTTCTGACACTGTTTTATCGGTTGCACCAAGCTGTACTTTAATTTCAAGCAGAAGCATATCGTTAATCATATCTCGTGGAGTTTTACCGAAAGTTTCCATAACCACATCAGATAAATGTTTAGCACTAATATGAAATTTTTCTGCATACTCCTGTACCCGCCGCATAGTTAATATATTTTTTTCAAGTTCGTGTTTAAATTTATTAGCCAGCCTTTCCGATCGTGTTGAATTTTCTTTAATCTTCTGAATAAACGGCCTGTAAATTTCACGGATTCTTAGCAGCAGTATATGTATGTAATTTCTTAGCAGAAAATCCTTTTCCGGTGAGAACCTGTCGTATTCAGTAATTATATCCTTAAAAGCCTGCTTAATAGTCTCGCATTCTTCATCAGACAAATTAATAATATGCTCGGCTTCCACATCAAAAAACTGAAACTCAGTAGATAATGCATTTTGTAAAACAGGCTGTAAAAATTCGGTCTTAAAATGAATACAATAACCAATACAGCTATGTACATTGGACGAAGCATAGAGCATATTTTCCGGAACAATTACAAGATCGTTTGGCTTCAGCCAACGGTAGTCCGCCCCAAGATGAACATCATGAACTCCCTGCTGAATAAGATAAATCAGGTTAAACTGTCGTCTTAATGCCTGGATCCCCTTTTTAGGATCAACATTTTTATGTTTATCCTCCAATGTTCCCGGCATTACCATCATATTTATATCATACGGTTTACTGTCCCTGTTAATAATTTTTTCGAATGCAGCAAGGTTATCAATAATTAATATGTCTTTTTTGGGCATTTCACTATTCCCGGAAATTATATTTACAGCTACAGGATAAGCAGAATGAGGTGAAATAATATTAGTAATTATTTGTCAATAATCAAATGATAGAATCAAATCTCTTGCAGATCAGAATAAACTCTAAACTTTATGCTAAGAATTATAATAGTTAACTGATTCATCAAATTAAATAATTTTTGTAATTTCAAAATCATTACTTAATATTGAGTAAGATATTTTAGTAACAAATCATCATTAAAAATGAGAAAAATATTATACCCCGGCACTTTTGACCCGGTTACATTTGGTCACATCGATCTTGTAAAAAGAGCAATTGAACTTTTTGATGCTGTTGTTGTTACTGTTGCAAGAAATCCGGGCAAACTTAAACCGCTGTTTTCTGTTACTGAAAGAGTTAATATGATTCGCGAAAGTTTAAAAGATTTTGAAAATGTTTCTGTAGATTCTTTTGACGGTCTTGTTGTTGATCATGCAAAGGCAGTAGGTGCTTCTGGAATATTAAGAGGTCTGCGTGCAGTAAGCGATTTTGAATATGAATTCCAGATGGCGTTGATGAATCGAAAACTAGCAAATGACATTGCGACAGTTTTTCTTATGCCGCATGAAAAATACACTTATTTAAACTCTACAATAATCCGTAATCTGGCAGAACTAAATAGTGATGTAAGCGATTTTGTTCCACCGGTTGTTATCAAAGCCCTCAAGAAAAAATTTGGTTAATATTTAACATTTTTACTTAATTACAATTAATTTTCTTTCCGATTCTATTTTTCAGTTACAAAAATTTATTTGAAAATCAATGCTATACTTTCAAAAACATATTTATATTTTCCCGCTGTTTTTAATCCTAATTGTTAATTCTTGTACCAAGGAAAAGAAAATGAACGAATCACAAAATACTTCTGATCTAAAACAAAAAGCTATTAAACTTGCTCATAAATATTTAATAATCGATACACATATCGATGTCCCATACCGTTTACAAATTGACAACGAAGATATCTCCGTAAGAACAAAGCGGGGACACTTTGATTATCAACGTGCAAAAGAAGGCGGACTGGATGCAGTTTTTATGGCAGTGTACATTCCCGCAGATTTTGAACAAAAAGGTGGCGGGAAAAAATTTG
Organism: uncultured Ignavibacteriales bacterium; assembly: GCA_963715745.1. GTDB lineage: Bacteria > Bacteroidota > Ignavibacteria > Ignavibacteriales > Ignavibacteriaceae > CAWGJF01. Next base: position 1,757,169 of record OY970271.1, on the reverse strand, counting down.
CTGACGAATTAATTTCGAACGTTAATGAAATTATAAATAAAAACTCTGATAAATTTTCTTTAGCTTCATCTACCGAAGAAATAAAAATCAATTTTGGAACAGATAAAATCTGTGTACTGATGGGAATGGAAAATGGTACAGGACTGGAGGAAAACATAAATAATGTCGAATATTTTTATAATAAAGGAATCCGTTATGTCACATTAACACATTCAAAATGTAACCGAATATGTGATTCATCGTATGACGAAGAAAGAATATGGAACGGCTTAAGTCCCTTTGGTGAAAAAGTTATTGCGGAAATGAACAGGCTCGGAATGATAATAGATGTTTCTCATGTTTCTGATAGTGCATTTTATGACATTCTTAAACTTTCAAAAGCACCTGTGGTTGCAACTCACTCATCGTGCAGACATTTCACCCCGGATTGGGAAAGGAATATGAGTGATGAAATGATAAAATCGCTTGTAGAAAATAACGGAATTATTATGATTAACTTTGGTTCGATTTTTATTGACAGTGAATTCAGGAAAAGGAGCGATCAGACTCATAAAGAATTAGTCCGTTATTTAAAGGATAAAAATATTAAATACGGGGATACATCAGCCAGAAATCTGGTGGATGAATATTTCAAAATAAATAATTTAAAAAATGTAACTGTTGAACAGGTAGCCGATCATTTTGATCATGTAAGACAACTTGTGGGAATTGACTATGTAGGAATTGGGTCAGATTATGATGGTGTTCGTTTTATGCCAAGAGGATTGGATGACGTTTCTATGTACCCAAATCTGATTTTTGAATTGTTAAAAAGAGATTATTCAGAAGAAGACATTGAAAAAATCTGCTCTAAAAATTTCTTAAGAGTTTGGGATAAAATCAATAAAGTAAGTCAGGAATTTAAGAAAGGATAAGGAAGTGAGACTCACATAATAGTGAGTCTCACTTTCAAATAATTTATTTCAATAGCATCATTTTCTTTGTTTCAACCAGATTCCCGGTTCTCAGAGTATAATAATAGATACCACTTGTAAGATTAGCGGCGTTGAAATTAATATCATAATTTCCCTGGGCTAATTCTTTATCAAGAAGTGAAGCCACTTCGTTTCCAAGAACATTATATACCTTAAGTGTTGTATGACCGCTATTAGGAATTGTAAATGTTATCCTGGTAGAAGGGTTAAATGGATTTGGATAATTCTGATTCAGAACAAATTCTTTTGCTGCTATAACTTCGACATTAACAGCATCATAATATCTGAAAGTACCATCTAAATCTACTTGTTTCAAACGGTATGAATATTTTCCTGAAGCAACTGATTGATCAGTATAATTGTAGTACTGGGTTTCAGTTGTTGTGCCGCTTCCAAGTATAAATCCGATTTTACTCCATTCAGAATTTCCCTGGATTGTTCTTTCAACTTCAAATCCATAGTTGTTGGTTTCCGAAGCAGTTGACCATTCCAACTGAACTGCATTTCCAACTGAAGTTGCAGCAAATGAAGTAAGTTCAACAGGAACTATAACGTTGTAATCTATCTCCCCGCAAAGTGCACGCGAAGTGAAGAAAGTTCCACCAGCTGTAAAAGGTGCTGAACGTGAATCTCCTGTTACAAGTTTTAAATTAGCGTCACTTACTTCTGTGTAGGGAGGAGTACCAGTACCAAAATATCTTGGACCAACATCTACACAAATAACTGCTACACCGATTGTATCACCTGCAGGAACAGTTATACTTGGAGTTGTAAACACTAGAGAAATCCCACTTGATGTTGCACCTTGAGTTGCGGTCACTGTACCCAAATCTGTCCAACCGGCAGGATCACTTCCCGGGCCACCAGAACCAAAACCCAGAACATTTCCCTGGTATGTAAAAAACTGAACAGTAAAAGTAGCACCAGCAGCAGCAGTACTGGCAGTGGACATACCAACAATTTCAACATCCTGTGGACCTCCAATCAGATCCATAAACATACCCCAGGTTGGTGAACCTCCATTGTTTGGAGAAAGTCCTGTATCCAATACCTGCTGCGCAAATAGAGAGCTAACACCACCGAAAGCCAGAAGCACAAACAATAGGAAGGTAGAAATGTGTTTCATATAGCATTCCTTTCTTTTTTTAGGTTTAGAAATATTATTGAGTTCATTGTAATAAAATTACTAACCGTCTTTTTCAACCCAAAATAGCTTTTGTATTATCAACCAAGTAAGTTGCCCACAACTGAATTGAAATACTACAAAGAGTATTGCCACAAAAAATCCGAAGGTTCTGTAATTCAATATCGGTAATACTCTCATTGTACCAGATAATCGAATGACTCCTTTAAATTGCAATTTGTTTTTGATAAAGTCAATAATTCAATAAAAATAAATAATATTTTTCTAACAACTCTATTATACAATAATAGTTTGTTATCTCTTAATTATTCTTCTTTTGTATTGCCGGATTTTGTGAGATTCACTTTGAAAGTGAATCTCACACAACAAAATTTACTTTAACAGCATCATTTTCTTTGTTTCAACAAAATTTCCAGATCTGAGTGCATAATAGTAAACACCACTTGTTAACCCGGACGCGTTAAATTCAACATCGTAATTCCCTGCTGTTAAATCTTTTTCAATTATTGATGCAACCTCATTGCCCAAAACATCATAAACCTTTAATGTCGTATACCCGCTATTCGGAATACTAAAACTTATTTTTGTGGCTGGATTGAACGGGTTGGGGTAATTCTGCTTCAGAATAAAGTTGTCTGCCGGCAAAACTTCAACATCAACCACATCTGAATAAGTAAAGCTGCCGTCGAAATCTATCTGTTTCAACCTGTATGAATATTTTCCTGGTGTCACAGAATTATCCGTATAAGAATAGTGATGAATTTCTGTTGTTGTACCATTACCGGAAACATAGCCTATGTTTTCCCAAATAGTAGCCATTCCAAATTCATCACTGCCAAATGCTCTTTGAATCTCAAATCCCTGGTTGTTGGTTTCAGTAGCAGTAATCCAGCTAAGGTTTACATCACTTCCTAAAACATCGGCGGAAAAAGAAACCAGTTCAACTGGAATAACCGAAAAATTATATTCATAAATTCCGCTGCCTGGAGTTGAAGAACATCCCGCAAACAGAGTATGATTACCGGTTGAATTAAATACCAATGCCCGGATAGAATAAGTATTGAGCATTGCACCGCCATTAAAGGAGATCCAATTATCTCCGCCGTCGGTTGTCTGAAACACGCCAATGTTGGTAAATGTACTTCTGTCGAGCCCGACATAAAACTGGTTGTCAGAGCCGGGTCTTATTGCCAGCGATCTGATTAATGTTCCCACATCAGGAGGCAGACCGTTGTGTTTTTTTGTCCAGTTTGTTCCGCCATCAGTTGAAACATAAAATCCACCGTTCACTGTATTCATAAACAAACCGGCAACAACAACATTCGGATTAGCTGAGCTATAAACCAGTGCACGTATTGGATTTATTTCTGTTGGATCGGTTGGTAAGCCGGTGCTTGACAAAGTCCAGTTCGCACCTCCGTCAGTACTTTTATAAATTGCTGAGGGTCCCGTACTTGTTGCAACTGCAAAAGAAGAACCGGCTAAAAGTACATTCGGATCGGCGGGAGACATAGCAAAGCACAGAAAATTTTTAATAGTTCCAAGCCCGTTTGTAATAGGGAACCAGTTTGCTCCTCCGTCAGTGGTTTTATACAAACCATTTACTGCATCGGATACACCATCAAATACAGCACACCATGCAATATCAGGGTCACCCGGATGCACCAGCAATGCTTGGATACTGATAGTTGTTTCCGTAATACCATTGTTTACCTGCGTCCAGTTTGCTCCGCCATCTGTTGTTTTGTAAACACCTCCGGTAGCAGTACCAACATACAGGGTTTGCGTGTTATTTTGTGAAATCGCCAGAGCCTGCACCTGTGTGTTAGTAATTCCGGTATTAACTACAAACCATGTCATCCCGCCATCTGTTGTTTTATATACACCCAGATTGTTTGAACCGCTGTACATAACATTCTGGTTGCCCGGATCATTAACCATCGACCAGACACTACCGACCGAAGTGGTTGTTTGAAGCCATATATCTAATTGTGAGTATATAGACGGAGAGAGAACAACAAACAGAAAAATAAAGTATAGAACTTTTTTCATAGAACTAACTCCCTTCTGATAACACATCTTAAATGAATTAATTGAAATAAAAATTTTTCAGAATTAATTCTGTAAAGAGTATGCTGGAAATTAAAAGCGGGAAGATTCTGCAATTCAAGCTGTGTAATACTCTTGTCCTCAGCACAGAAAACGAATCACTGCGGAAACTTGCTATTTGTTAACATTAAAGTCAATAAGTATTGTTTGTGTATTAACAATCAAAAACCTGAACGTTAATCAGTTAGACAAGATTGTTACTAAAATTCTAGTTTTTTATTCATTTCAGCCTTAATTGTATAAATACTTGCTTATGGTAAACGTTAGAAATAATTTACACATGTAATTTTTTTCGATTATTAATTCATCAAATTGGGGCTACGTTATGAGTTTAAGTCTTATCGCAAAATCAATAAAGCCCTCTCCCACACTTGCACTCAATGAGAAGTTTGCAATCTTAAAAGAGAAAGGTGATCCTGTAATTCACCTTGGTGGAGGGGAACCAAAAAGCAGGGTTCCGATGGAAGCAATTACAGCAACTGTTGCTCATGTAAATACCGGTGAAGTACGTTATGCACCGGCAGATGGAATCCCGGCACTTAAGCAGGCAATCATCCGATACACTGAAGAATTTTATGACAGGAAAGTCACTCCGCGTCATGTTATAGCATCAAGTGGAGCAAAACAGGCACTTATGGTTGCAATGCAGGCAATCCTGAATCCACAGGAAGAAATACTTTTCCCTGCACCTTATTGGGTAAGCTATCCGGATATGGCAAAATTAATTGGGGCAATTCCTGTTCCGGCACTTCCGGAAGACGGAACATTTTATCCAACTATAAAAGATATTGAAGACAGAGTTGGTTCATATACAAAAGCTGTTATCATAAACAGCCCAAACAATCCAACCGGAGCAATGTATTCAGAAGAATTTATTTCAGACGTTGTTCAATTTTGCGAAAAGAAAGATATCTGGCTGATAATGGATGATATTTATCATCGTTTAATTTTTGAAGGAAGAAAACCTATCAATGCTTTTAAGTTCGCGAAAAAGAAAGATGAAAACTCAAAATTGATTATAATCAATGGAGTATCGAAGCAATATGCAATGACAGGTTTCAGAATCGGCTGGGCTGTTGGGAATAAAAAAGTTATTGAAGCAATGAGCAACATCCAGGGACACCAGACTTCCGGTCCTTCTGTGCTTTTACAGAAAGCTGCAGTAGGCGCTTTAAATGGAATTCAATCAAGTGTTGAAAGCTTAAGAACGACTCTCGAAAACAACCGCAACGTAATGATAGATCTTTTAAAATCTTTTGAAGGAGTAAAAGTAACCAAGCCTGACGGAACATTTTATTGTTTTGCAGATTTCAGTGCTTACAACAAAAGTTCGAATGCGCTTTCAGCTTTCTTAATTGATAAAGTCCAGGTGCTTACAGTTCCCGGAGTAGAATTCGGTTTGGAAGGATATTTAAGGCTAAGCTACTGCGGTTCCATAAAAGATATACAAGATGGAATTGAAAGAATGAAATGGGCGCTTGATCCTAATTCACCTAATGAACTTTATATTGGCGACAGAAAACTAGTGAGGGATTGGTCATGAAATATTTAGAATTCGAAACCCCCGCGACAAAGCAGGCAATGGAGCTTGCTTCCGATTTTAGATTAAAGAACCAGGGTTTTACAGATCTTGATCGGGTATTCTGGAATCTCCCTGATGAAGCTTTATATGAAGAAGCTGTTTTCAGGAACGAAGGAAAAGTTACTAAGGGTGGTGCGCTGCTTGTTAACACAAAACCTCACACAGCCCGCGCTGCCGCAGATAAATTTGTAGTTGAAGAACAAAGTACAAAAGATAAAATCTGGTGGGGAGTTTATAACCGTCCGTTCAGCCAGGAAAAATTTTCTGCATTGATGGCAAGAGCAAGAGCTTTTCTTCAGGGCGAAGAAGTTTTTGTTCAGGATGTTTATGCAGGTGCCGATCCTGATTACAGACTTAATGTAAGAGTGATTACTGAAAAAGCCTGGCACAGCTTGTTCGCAAGAAATATGTTTTTAACTATTGATGATCGCGATGAATTAAAAAATTTCATTCCGGATTTTACAGTAATTGCTTTACCTGGATTTAAAGTTGATCCTTCAATTGACGGAACGAGAACTCAAACCGGAATAGTTTTAAATTTTGCCGAAAGAACAGCAATCATAGCAAACTCACTTTACGGCGGTGAGATTAAAAAATCTGTATTCACAGTTCTCAATTTCCTTTTGACTTTTGAAGACGTCCTACCGATGCACTGTTCTGCAAACGTTGGAAAGAAAGGAGACGTGGCTCTCTTTTTCGGACTAAGCGGAACAGGTAAAACTACCCTGTCTGCCGATCCGAACCGTTTGCTTATTGGTGATGATGAGCATGGCTGGAGTGGCAACGGGGTTTTCAACTTTGAAGGTGGATGCTACGCAAAAGTGATTCGCCTTTCGGCAGAAGCTGAACCGGAAATTTATGCGACCACAAGACGGTTTGGAACAATATTGGAAAATGTTGAATTCGATCCGGTAAGCAGAAACATTGATCTTGATGATGATATGGTTACGGAAAACACGCGTTGTTCCTATCCTATCGAGTTCATTCCAAACATTGTTCCCTCAGGATTTGTTCACACTCATCCAAAAAATATTATTTTCTTAACCTGCGATGCTTCCGGTGTTATGCCGCCTATAGCAAGATTGAATCCTGAACAGGCACAATATCATTTTATAAGCGGATACACTTCGAAGATCGCAGGAACAGAAATCGGACTTGGCATTGAACCTCAGATAACTTTCTCAGCGTGTTTTGGTGCACCGTTCATGGTTCGTCATCCTTATGAATATTCACAGATGCTGAAAGAAAGAATGCTGAAGCACAAAGCAAATGTCTGGCTGGTCAACACCGGCTGGGTTGGCGGAAGATTCGGAGTTGGAAAACGTATCAGCATTCGTCACACAAGAAATCTTTTAAATGCTGCTCTCGATGGAAAGCTTGATAATATAAAATACAGAAAAGATAAGTTATTCGGATTTGAAGTGCCACTCTCCTGTCCCGAGGTTCCTGAAGATGTTCTCGAACCATCCAACAGTTGGGGGAATAAAGATGAGTACTGGAAAAAATACGATGCACTTGCTGCAAGGTTTGTAGAAAACTTCAAACTCTTTGCCGATGGAACTGCAGAAGAAGTTAAGAAAGCAGGACCGGTTAGGCTGAAAAGTTAAAAATTTCATAAGATTTATTTTTAATTAATTACAAATGCCATATCTTTTTGATGTGGTATTTTTTAATACGAGGATTGCAATATGTTAAAATCACTTATTATATCTCTTATTTTTATTTCAATCTCCTTTGCTCAAACCTCTTATTTGACCGTCAAATCCTTCGATGACACTCCAATCGTTTATGAGAAAGCTGTAAATGGAGAACAAGCTTTGGTTTTTGTTCACTGCTGGAGCTGCGATAAAAGCTACTGGCAAAACCAGTTTGAATATTTTGGAGACAAATACACAGTAATAGCAATCGATCTTGCAGGGCACGGAGAATCCGGTTTAGACAGAAAGGATTGGACAGTTGAGAACTATGGAAAAGATGTAAAAGCAGTTGTTGAAAAAGAAAATCTTAACAATGTAATTCTTATTGGTCACTCAATGGGCGGTCCGGTTGTTCTTTCAGCAGCAGAACAGCTTGGCAATAAAGTAAAAGCATTAATTACAATCGACACTTTCCAGGAAATTGAACAACAGTTCGATCAGCGACAATTTGATGAATTCTACAGCCAGTTTGAAAAAGATTTTACTGGTACGACAAAACAGTTTGCTACAATGTTGTTTGGAGACAACGCTGATAGTGTTTTAGTTGACACAATTTCCGATGATATGGCTTCTGAGCCTAAGGATGTTGCCCTGGCTTCCTTTGTAAGTCTATTTCATTTTAATGAAGCAGAAAATTTTGATAAAGTTGATTTACCTGTCAGGTTTATTAATTCTGAAAAATTTCCCACTAATATTGAATCAGCTAAAAGACATATTAAAAATTTTGATATTAAAATCATTAATGGTGTCGGGCACTTTCCTATGCTTGAAAAACCAGAAGAATTTAATTCTGTCCTTGAGGAAACAATAAATGAATTGGTGACAAAATGATAAAATCATTTGCAAATCTATTTCTTCGTGATATAGAAAAACTTAAAACAGAAATTTCTTCTTTCAAAGATGAAAATAACATCTGGAAAATTTCGGGAGATATAAAAAACTCAGCAGGAAATCTCTGTCTTCATATCTGCGGAAACTTCCAGCACTTTATTGGTGCTGTGCTTGGCAATTCGGCTTATGTTCGAAATCGTGAAACAGAATTCAGCAGGAAGAATGTTCCTATTCGTGAATTAGTGGCTGAATTAGAATTGACAACAAGAGTAGTAGAAAAAACTCTGAATGAATTAGTCGCAGACAAGCTAAAAGAAATATATCCAATAAATGTCTTCGGTTATGAAATGACTACTGAATACTTCCTCATTCATCTAACAACACATCTCAATTACCATCTGGGACAGATTAATTATCACAGAAGATTGCTGGATGATTAGTTTACTTTTAACAATTATTATATGGATGTTTCTGATTGTTGACAATTGATTTTATTTTAACTAAGTACAAAGTAGGAAAAATTAGAGGTAGCAATGAATATTATAAAACTTACTACATTTCTATTTATTCTTATACTCTTTTCAAGCTTATCAGCCCAAACTTTATCCGGTTCCGGTTCAATTCTTTTTGAATTTCATAAAATCTCAGACATACGAAATGGGTATACCATTCAATCAAATGGAAGTCCACAGCAACTTTGGATAGATTTAAATAACCCCGGATATCTGCACGCAGTATTTATAAACTCGCAATCTAAATCACCTCCATATGCAGATAGAAACTGTATTTATTTCGGAAGTATCGATAATGGAGTAACCTGGTTTCAACCCGGACCTGTGCCTGATACTTCAAGAAGCGGTTTTCCTGCAATTGGTGGTACTGCAGATGGTTCGGCAATTATTGTGAATCATAGTGATTATTTTGGTTTACCAACAAGAACAGGGTTATTTATTGATGAAAGTCCATTTCACTATAACTTTGCGGCATATGATCCCGGCACACAAATTCCCACACTTTGGCCAAGATGTTACAGAATCTTAGATGAAAAAGTTTTAATCGTAGCCACCGCACAAAAAACTGGTGGTAATATTGCATTCAATACTTTCGATATGTTAAGCAGCACATTTTCGGGTTGGACACTTGGTCCCGTTACTGGTCCTGAAATGTATTCTCTTTCAATTTCAGATGGTGGGAAGATTGGATTTGCATACATTTCTGATGACACCACTGATGCGGGTGACGTATTTTACTTTGAATCTACCAATGGTGGAATAACCTGGTCAACGCCTTTAAAAATCTTTGATTGCCCTGCCGAACAGGGAATTGCAGTTGGCGCTTTAAGAGGAATCAGTCTGAATTTTTATGTTGAACAACCCTGTATAGTATTCGAAACCTGCCAGCAAGATTTTAGTCAGTTCGGTGGAGTATACTTTCCACGTATCCCGAATCAGATTCTATTCTGGTCACCTAATGTTAATGGCGGTAGTCCAAAAGTTATTGCAGACAGCAGTAATGTACCATTTGCACCAAGTATTAATCCATCGGATGTTTTTCCCCCGCTTGCAAGACCTGTTATCGGTAGATCAGAACTATATGAGATATTAATTGTTGCATTTAGTACATCAACAGAAAATGTTTACCTTGGAACAGATTCGGTAACTTATTTTGCCGGATACTTTACTTACACTACGGACGGTGGATCTATATGGGCTGAACCGCAAAAATTTACACCGGATGAACCATTACTAGATTGGAAATATATAAGTACACCAGCTATTCATCCTGTTTATCTTGCTGAAAACAGTGAATATTATTTGGACATAAATTACGTACTTCAAGCGGATTCACTAGAAGAAAGTCCGGATCCTAACTTTCTAAGTGCTCAGTATTATCATTGCAGTTATGATCCATTAATACCGGATATTTGGCCTTCCGTAGATGATAAGGAAAACTTGATAAGCTTTAATCTACGACAAAACTACCCAAATCCATTTAATCCGAACACAACTATTAAATATTCCATTCCTTCGAGATCATTTGTTCAGCTAAAAATATTTGATGTTTTAGGAAATGAAATTGCAACTTTAGTTAATGAAGAAAAAGTATCCGGTTCATATGCAGTTAATTTTAATGCTTCCAATTTGCCCAGTGGTGCTTACTTCTATAGTCTTAATGCAGGCAATTTTACTCAAACTAAGAAAATGATCCTGATGAAATAAATTTTTATATCCAATAAATTGTGCAGCGTAAAACCCGGTTCATAAAGAATCGGGTTTTTCTTTTATTACACCGTAATAGGTGTTGTATTATTGCTTTACTTGAATAGTTTGGTTTTGTTTTTTAATAAGATATTTTTGAGCACTACTTTTCTTAAATCAAATTATCAAATCAACTGAATACGGAGGTGTTCAATGAAAATGCTCGAGGAATTTAAAAAATTCGCTATACGTGGTAATGTCATCGACATGGCTGTTGGTATAGTTATAGGAGGAGCTTTTGGTAAAATTGTATCATCATTTGTAACTGATGTTATAATGCCACCTATAGGTATGTTACTAGGAGGCGTTGATTTTTCAAAACTTGCTCTGACTCTGAAAGCAGGAACTGAAGGAGTCGAACCTGTTCTACTTAAATATGGCGTTTTCATAAATACTTTAATTGATTTTATAATTATTGCAATTGCAATTTTTATGGTGATCAAGGCAATGAATTCAATGAAGAAAAAAGAAGAAGAAAAACCTTCTGCTCCGCCGGCTCCATCAAAGGAGGAAGTGCTGTTAGCAGAAATCCGCGACGAATTAAGAAAAAAATAAAAATTCTTATCTTTGCGCCGCAGTTGTCTGCGGCTTTTTTTTAATCAATAATTTTCAAATGAAAAAAGATTTATCAATAGTTTTAGCATTTTTACTTTTTACTTCATTTATCTCGTGCAGTAAAAAAGAATACACTGAAAAAGGTATTAAACAAATCTGCTCCAACATTGATTCATTATTATACGATGTTAAAGGAGAAGAATTTGATTGGGGCTCCGCAGATGCGTATTCATATTTTACTGCTTACTTTCACGATTCTGATTTTGTTTTTATTAATGAAAATTTTAAAGGTCGTGAAGATATTGAATCTTTTAACAGGTATTATATTTATGATTTTAGTGTAATACAGGTAATCCAGAAAAAGATAGAATATGTAAGTGATGAAAATAATATTATGCACAAATCAAAATTAAGTCTTACGGTTTTTATGACTCCTTCAGGAGATGTTGTAATGTACGATAAATTATTAAACGGAAAGCGTGAACAATTGACGGGTGAAGAATCAGTCTGGATTTACAATCATTCACAGGAATTAATAAAAATTGTGCAGGAACGGTCTAAAATTCTTAGAAGAAAATAATCACTAATCTTTTTGAAAAAAGATTTCTAACACTTAACTTCCACTCCAATCAAAAAAAATTTTCCCCATTTTATTGAGGTATAGATTTGTTAGCTGACAGAGTGCATCAGATAGGGGCATCTGCAACTATGATGGTTGCTGCAGAAGCTAAAAAGCTTAAGGCTGAAGGAGTTGACGTTATTAATTTAAGTATGGGTGAACCAGACTTCCCTACTCCTCAAAATATTAAAGAAGCCGGAAAAAGAGGAATTGATGAAAATAAAACCAAATACACAATCAACTCAGGAACTGTGGAGCTCAGAACTGCTATTGCTGCTAAACTTAAAAGGGATAATCATCTCGAGTACAAAATAAATGAAATAATTGTTTCAAACGGCGCAAAGCAATCTGTTTACAATGCCGTTATGTCGGTTGTTAACCCAGGAGATGAAGTTATTATTCCTGCACCTTACTGGGTCTCATATCCGGCAATGGTAAGTATGGCGCAGGGTAAAGCTGTTGTAATTGATACAAATGATGAATCGGGTTTTAAAATTTCTGCTAAACAGCTGGCTAAAACTATTACACCAAAAACCAAGGCAATAATTCTTTGCAATCCTTCAAATCCAACCGGTTCAGCTTATACAAAAGATGAGTTAATTGAATTAGCAAAAGTTTGTAGTGAAGGAAATTTCTATATTATTTCAGATGAGATATATGAAAAACTGGTTTATGATGATTTTGAATTTGTAAGTTTTGCTACCATAGCTCCTGAACTTAGAAACAGGATTATCCTGATAAACGGAATATCCAAGGCCTACTCAATGACCGGCTGGAGAGTCGGCTACACTGCAGCAAATGAAAATGTAATTAATGCAATGAACAAAATTCAAAGTCACAGCACATCACATGCATCTTCAATTTCACAGGCAGCAGCTTTGGAAGCTTTGACGGGACCGCAATATGTAATAACCGAAATGCTTGATGAATTCAAAAAAAGAAGAGAATATCTTTATAATGAACTGATGAACATTGAAGGGATAAAATGTTACAAGCCTGAAGGTGCATTTTATTTGTTCCCAAATATCTCACACTATCTGCATAAAGCTTCAAAGGTTTTAAAGGTAGATTCTTCATTTGATTTTGCAATGCACTTGCTTTATGAAGCTCATATAGCTGTTGTACCGGGAAGTGCGTTTGGTGCAGAAGGTTATCTCAGAATTTCTTATGCAACATCTATGGAAAATTTAAAGGAAGCAGTTTACAGGTTGAAGAAAGCACTGGCAAAATTACAATAATGAATTATTCTATTATATTTTAATATGTGTCTCCGCTTTTAAGGGGACACAATTTCAAATTAATTATTTAACCAGCATTTGTTGTCTTTCTGAACTTTAAGTTACTTCCCAATTTATAAACAATATATACTTTATCGTTATCTCCGGAAATACAGGGGAGTTCAGCGTTCGAGGATGTTTCAATTGTTGCACTTCTGATTAAAGCACCTGAAGAGTTAATAAAATAATACTTTATTGAATTTGAAGTATTTGAGTTCTGAACTACTATATGATTACCATCCTTATTGGTAAATAAATCCATCTTCACAACATTTGGTTCATTAATGGATGTTGTAACTGTGCTATTCCATCCTTGCCCTAATGCAAGAGAACAGAATAAAACTAAAAAGAAAAATATCTTTCTCATTTTTTTAACTCCTTAAAATTTTAGAAAGTTATTTAAGTAACAAAGCTTTAATTGTTTGTATGTATTTGTCTGCTACCATCCTTATTAAATACACACCTGAAGGAAGTAATTGACCATTACTGTCCTTTGCTTCCCAGTTAATTGTATAATTGCCGGGAGATAGTTCTTTATCTAACAGCGTTGTTATTTCTTTCCCTAAAAGATCATAAACTTTAAGCGATACATTTGAATATACAGGAAGATCAAATTTTATTTTAGTCGCTGGGTTAAATGGATTCGGGTAATTAGTATACAGATGAAAGTCATTCGGATGTGGGGAGGAATCATCATCGACACCAATAGCAAACTCCGGCTTATAAATAAATGAGAATAACCTTAGTCCAACATTCTGTATTACGTCGTCCAGATTTATGATAATTTCCTCTTTGCCATCATTGGTAAGATCATACATAGTAGCACCGTAATAAACACTGTTCCTGCCTGCAAGGGCAAGATCATTCTGCTTGAAGTAAAACAGCTCATAAGTTTGATGATTCTGGCTCCCATTGAATTTTAAGATCAACACAGTCTGTTCAATGCAAATCATCATCTCATCTATTCCATCTTTGTCAACATCAATAGCCTGAATATTTCCCGCATAGAAAGAGAAAATCCCGACTAAATCAATTCTTCCAACAACCTGATAGTTGTCATTCCCATAAGATTCGAAAATTGTTATTCTTGTAATTCCCACACCGTTATAAAAAGCGTCTCCGGCAATCCAGATTTCATCCTTCCCATTTCCGTCCAGATCATTTGTCTGTGTTGCTAAATAAGCATTGTATGTCTCAACCGAACCATTCCAGTTTACGCCATAACTATTATCGCCGTTATTTTCAATTGACACTACATTTCCTTCAATGCTACCCCCAAGGAATTCTGATTTCCCATCTTGATCAAAATCTCCAATTGCAAATCCACCATATGGGCTATTATTTAAGTCATAGAAATATACCGAATCAAAATAATTGTTGAATGGATTGAACTCGTAGATGTTAATGCTATTTGTAGGCCCACCAAATAAATTAACGAAGATCCAATCGGTATAATCATCTCCATCCCAATCCCCGAAGTAGTTGTTTTCCTGATGCCCGCCATTAATGTAAAATATGAAGGATAATTGTGTGGCTAAGGATGAATCCGATTGTTTGTTATAAAACAAATAACTATTTCCCGGATATTGCGATAATATACTATTACTACCAAGTAAGAGTTCTTCTCCTCCATCCCTATCAACATCAAAAATTGACCTTGCTATAATTGTACTATCATAGCAATAAACAGAATCAAAGCCACCCTGTTCATTTTCCTCGAATATTGTAATATCACTGTAATCAGAAGTATAATCCTTCATTTGTCCATATATTTCAGGGAGGTCGTTATTGTTTAGATCGCCGACAAGCAAAATGGGATAATTACCGAGCGGTACTTCCTGCCAGAAGCTGTATTTCTGGTAATAAAGAGTTGTATCAATAGTTGTAAGGTCTATTATTTTGCTGTCGTAGGTCGGGGAGTATTCTGGATTCTGGATACTTGTAATCTCCAATGTTTTTGTACAGTACTTTGCCGTTTGGGTATTCTAATTTTAAAATATTCTTCTGAATTTCAGTTACTTTGATATCAGTCCTTGTTTTTAACTGTTCAAGTTTTTCTTCTCTTGTTTCATACCTGTTTTGTGCAAGAGAAAAACAACTAACGGCTAACAACGACACACAAATAACTTTTAACATCATCTTTATTACCTTTTTAATAAAATAGTTAGGGAAAGAAATAATGCCAGATTCTGAAACCAGTTCAGAATTACAGTTTTATTTTCTAAACTATGTAAAACCTGTAGGGAAGAAAAAGAATTTCTGTTTTTGTATACTTGCCTTTGTTTTGGAGAATGACGATAAAACTTCATAAGGGAGAATAAAAAGACGGCAGGATAAAATCACCATCTTTTTTCTCCGCCAGAGAGAGAGTAAAAAATATGCCAAATAAATTTGTATAAAGACCAACCTTAAATAGCAATTAAACTATTTTCTTTACGAGGATAATAAGTGTTTTTCCAAGACCCTTTAGTAAATAGGTGAGTAATGAATAAATTGAGAATAGTGGCAGGAAATTCTTTTAATTATTTTGCCATATAAAGTTCAAGAGATTTGGTAACTTCATCGACAGGCATTTGCTCACCAGTCCAGAGTTCAAAAGATTTTGCTGCCTGCTGAATAAACATTTTTACCCCGCCAAAAACCGTAGCACCGCTTCTTGCAGCGGTTTTGAGCAATTTAGAATCGGGTGGATTATAAATTATATCGAAGACGATTTGTTTGTTGTTGAAAGATTCTTCCAGCTCAGTTATGGTATCATTCACATCAGGAAACATCCCAACAGAAGTTGTATTAATAATCAGTTTTGAGTTCTTCAAAATCTTTACATTGTCCGGCGGAAATAGTTCAAAATATTTAAAGGAGTCATATTTCATTTTTGTAGAGAAATAATTCTGTAAAACAAGTGCACGCTCTTCGGTCCTGTTAATCAGGTTTATTTCCATTGGTTTAAAGTGTCTGATCAAAGCATAAATTACGGCACGGGCTCCTCCACCCGCTCCAACAACACTTACAATTGATCCTGCAATTTCATCTTTAAAAGGCATAAGAGATTCTATAACACCGGTAACGTCAGTATTGTAACCGATTAATTTTCCATGATCATTAACTACTGTATTAACAGCACCTATCATTGCTGCTTCTTCAGAAAGTGAATCAAGAAATTCTATTATTCTTTCTTTATGCGGAATTGTTACATTGAATCCTCTAATGCCTAAAGCAACGGAACCGCTTAACGCATTTTTCAGATTTGCCGGTGGAATGTCAAATGGCAGGTACAAATAATCCATGCTTTTCAATTCAAATGCTACATTTTGAATAAAAGGTGAGAAGGATTGCTTTATCGGGTGCCCGATTAAACCTGTAAGTATTGTATTTGAATTAAAAGAGTCTCTCATAAAATTTCAGAGAATTGTATCCGGATTTTCTGCCCTCATCTGCAGAAAGAAAACATATTAGTACTAGTTTTCTCCTAAAAGTTTTTTAAAGAGTTTTGATGATTTTATTTCCGGGTATTCATTTTCAAATTCATTTTGAATTCCCGGATCAAGCTTGAAAGCAATTTTCAGACATTCAATTGCTTCTTCTGTTCTGCTCAAAATAAAATTCACTTTTGCTTTGCCGTACATTGAATTCGCATCTTCCGGTTTTACTCTTGAACACTGGCTGAACGCCTTAAGCGCATTTAACCAATCCCCCATCTCAATATATGTTTCAGCAAGTGTGTACCAGATATCATAATTATCAGGATAGATTATTAAAGCCTGGATATAACTTCGAACTGATTCCTTTAAATTACCAAGTGAATATTCAAGATCGGCTTTTGCATACCAGGCTTCAACATTATCACTTGAAAGAGAAATAGCTTTGTTAAAATCTTTTAAAGCAAGCTGAAACTTTCCTGTTGAGTCATAACAATATCCGCGTGAAAGATAAGCTTCATAATATTCATCATTAAGCTTTATTGCTTCATTATAATATTTTATCGCCTGCTGAACATCACCAAGTTCTTCATAGAGATTTGCAATGTTAAAGCAGGTTTCTTCGTCAAACATATCCAGAGCATGGGCTTTCTTAAAACACTCAAGTGCTTCACTAAAACGGTTTAATTCGGTAAGAAGATTTCCCTTATTAAACCATGCACTTGTAAAATTTTCTTTTATTGAGAGTGCAAGATCATAACTGTTTAAAGCCTGCTCATATCTTTGAAGCTTGACTAGTACAACTCCCCGGTTATACCAACCATTTGGACTGTAAGGTTCGTAATCTAAGAACTTATCATAAGCTTCTAACGCAGAATCAAATTCTTCCAAATTTTCATAACAGAAACCAAGTTCATAATATGCTTCCGAATACTCAGGATCTTTTTCAATTACCTGCATAAAACAATTAATAGCTTCTTTGTATTCTTCTTTTCTTTGCAAAATTATTCCAAGACTGTAAAGTGCATCTTCATTTGTGGGATCCATTTGCAACGCCGATCTTAGAGAATCTTCAGCCTGTTCGAGAAGTCCGAGATTTTCTTCTGCAATTGATCGGTCAACTATTGCTTCAGAATCAGAAGGATTTAAAGATAAAGCATGATTGAAACAGTCTATTGCTTCTTCGAATTTAAATAGTGCGTTAAGCAATAAACCTTTTCTTATCCACAATTCTGAGTTATATGGGGCAATTTCAAGCAGACTATTGGCAAGAAATAAACCGTCTTCATTAAGTTCATTATCTATACAAATCTGGATGGTATTTTCAATCTTTTCCACAGAATTGTAAATATCCCCTCGTCGAAGCAACTCTTTGCATTCATCAATTTCTTCACGTGGACTTTTTGCAGAAAATTCGAAAAGATCGTCCTCGTTGTAATCCGAATCAAAAACCGACATTAATTCTCCAAATCAGTTCAAAAAGTTGGGAAAATGTATTACTAATATATCTTAAATGCAACATGAATTATGCTTGCTTAAAAAGGAAGAATTTATTAAGAAAAAAGCCGTAACACGATACGGTTTTTCAGTAATGATGTAATAAAGTTATTAAGTTGCTAAAACTGAAGTAACTTTTTCCGCTGCTTCTTTCAGGCTTGAAGCAACTTCAAAATTCAATCCTGATTTGTTGAGAAGTTCTCCTGCTTCAACTGCATTTGTGCCCTCAAGTCTCACAACAATCGGCACTGTAACGTTCATTTCATTAGTTGCATCAATTACACCCTGGGCAACTCTGTCGCAACGCACAATCCCACCAAAAATGTTTATTAGGATTGCTTTTACATTCGGATCGGAAAGAATAATCTTAAATCCATTTGCAACTGTTTCTTTGTTTGCTCCACCGCCTACATCAAGAAAGTTTGCCGGTTCGCCGCCTGCAAGTTTTATAATATCCATTGTTCCCATTGCAAGTCCCGCCCCGTTAACCATACAGCCGACGTTTCCATCAAGCTTAATGTAATTTAGATTATATTTTGATGCTTCAACTTCGAGCGGATCTTCTTCTTCAAGATCGCGGTATTCTAAAATATCTTTGTGCCTGTAAAGTGCATTATCATCAAAATTCATTTTTGCATCGAGTGCAATTACATCACCTTCTTTTGTAACAACAAGCGGATTTATTTCGGCAAGTGAAGCATCGGAACTTTCGTAAGCTTTATAAAGAGCTAATAAAAATTTAACAGCATTTTTATGCTGCTGTCCTTCTAATCCTAGAGCAAAAGCAAGCTTGCGTGCCTGGTATTGCTGCATTCCAACTTCAGGTTCGATTGTTTCTTTAATTATTTTTTCAGGAGTTTCGGCAGCTACTTTTTCAATTTCCATTCCGCCTTCGGTCGATACCATCACTACGTTTTTGGAAATTGCTCTGTCCAAAGTAATCCCGACATACAATTCGCGTTCAATATTAACTCCCTGTTCAATCAATAATCTTTTAACAATTTTCCCTTCAGGTCCGGTTTGATGTGTTACGAGAGTCATTCCAAGAATCTGGTTTGAAAGTTCCCAGACTTCGTGAAGATTCTTTGCAACTTTAACTCCGCCGCCTTTTCCTCTGCCGCCTGCGTGAATTTGAGCTTTAACAACCCAAACCTCCCCGCCAATTTCTTCTTTTGCAATCTTAACAGCATCTTCACTGTTAAATGCAACCTTTCCTTTTGGAACAGCTACGTTGAATTTTCTTAAAATTTCTTTAGCCTGGTATTCGTGAATTTTCATTACACTTCCTTAAATTATTAAAATTTACAATTGTCATTTCGAAGGATGGCAAAGCCAGACTGAGAAATCTTTTTTCTTTTAAAGTAAAAGATTTCTCTCCCGCAAAGTCAGGATCGAAATGACTTTTCAATACTTTATTTATCTTCATTCATAAATGGATAACGCCAGTCTTTTGGAGGATCGAATGTTTCCTTTAATGTTCTGGCAGTCATCCAGCGAAGCATATTCATAGCACTGCCTGCTTTATCGTTTGTGCCGGATGCCCTGCCTCCGCCAAATGGCTGCTGACCAACCACTGCTGCAGTAGGTTTATCATTTATATAAAAATTTCCTGCAGCATTTCTTAGCTTATCAGACATTTTAATAATCATTTTTCTATCCTGTGCCCAGATACATCCGGTTAAAGCATAAGGAGAAGTTTCATCGCACAAAGTTAAAGCTTCATCAAATTTATTATCATCATAAACATAAATCGTAAGCACCGGTCCGAAGATTTCTTCTTCCATTGTTTTGAATTTTGGATTGGTTGTTACGATTGTAGTCGGTTCAATAAAATATCCTTTTGAATCATCAAAATTCCCGCCTGTAATGATCTCAGCATCTTTAGCATTCTTAGCAAACTTTATATACTCAGTAATGGAATTGAAAGCAGCTCTGTCAATAACAGCAGAAAAGAAGTTTGTGAAATCTTCTACATCTCCCATCTTAATCTTTTTAACTTCAGCAACATATTTTTCTTTGAATTCTTCCCATCTTGATTTTGGTATGTACATTCTGGATGCAGCAGAACATTTCTGTCCTTGATATTCAAAAGCACCACGAAGAGCTGCAACTACAAGCGCATCAACATCAGCAGAATTATGCGCAAAGATAAAATCTTTACCGCCAGTCTCGCCAACAATTCTTGGGTAGTATTTCATATTTTTAAGATTGTCAGAAATAACTTTCCACATATTCTGAAATACTTCTGTAGAACCGGTAAAATGAATACCTGCAAGATTTGCATTTGTCATTGCAGGTGTTCCAACCTGTCCGCCGGAGCCAGGAACAAAATTTATAACTCCTTTCGGAAGCCCGGCTTCTTCAAACAATTTCATCAACCAGTAAGCGGAATAAACAGCACTCGATGCAGGTTTCCACAAACTAACATTGCCAACAATAGCAGGTGCAGTCGGCAAGTTTCCGGCAATTGAAGTAAAGTTAAATGGAGTAACTGCAAAAACATATCCTTCAAGCGGTCTGTATTCTGAACGGTTCCACATTCCGTTAGGCGAGTATGGCTGCTCTTCCATTAACTGTGTCATGAAGTAACAATTGAATCTGTAAAAATCAATAAGCTCACAAGCTGAGTCAATCTCTGCCTGATGAATTACTTTTGACTGCCCAAGCATTGTAGCTGCATTTATTGTAGCGCGCCACGGACCAGCAAGCAGATCAGCAATTTTTAAGAATACAGAGACTCTCTGCTCCCACGGCATTTCAGCCCATTCTTTTCGTGCTTCTAGGGCAGCTTCAATTGCCATATCAACTTCTTTTTTACCGGCTTTATGATAAACACCCAGAACATGTTTGTGGTTATGAGGAATTCTCATTTCTTCGGTGTTGCCTGTTTTAATTTCTTCACCGCCGATTATTAAAGGAACTTCGGTCTGTTTTGATTTTAGTTCAGCTAATTTTTTCTTTAATTCTTCTCTTTCCAGGCTGCCGGGTTTGTAAGTTTTTATTGGTTCGTTTATTGGAATTGGTGGTTTAAAATATGCGTTTGACATGAATATCCTCTGTTAAAAATATCTGAAAAATAGAAATTAAAATTAAAGCTTTGAGTTTAGAGAAGCAAAGAAGTTTTATTGCACTTTGGATGGGTAGTCTTTCAAAATATGAGGTTGAAATATAGACTGAAGTGTCATACCGAACGAAGTGAGGAATCTTGCTCTTAGAAAAAGATCACTCGTTGCATTCCGGATGATAATACGTTTATCATTCCGGCTTGTCCAGTCATTACACTGAATATCACAGACGATTCCGTGATATAACATTTTATTCTGTAACGAAAAGACTGGGACAGACTGTAAGTTTAAGCCATTTCTGTTCACATTTGGAGAAGGGCTATGGATGGGCAGCAATTTAAGATTATATATTCTGAATTAACCAGGAAGAATTCTTCGGTTATGAAAGGTTATCGCATCTCAATGCGCTGAAATTGTTATTGATGAAAATTATCTCATTTAAAAAAGTGCAATTTCAAAACCAGCTTTTCAATTCATCAACAGTCAGGGGTTTTGCAATAATTTTCTTCTCTTTATTAATCAGAAACATAGTCGGAGTTGCATAAAGAAAATAATCACTTGCTGCTTTACCATTCCACCCCTTTAGATCTGCAACGTTTATCCAGTTCGTATTATGCAGGGTTAAGAAATTTATTAAATCAGTTTTTGAGGTATCAATTGAAACCGCCAGTACTTCTGTGTTTTTTTCTTTTTGATTTTGATAAAGTTCAATTAATTGTTGTATAAGATTCTTACAGTGAGGGCACCAGCTAGCATAAAATAAAATCAGAATTCTTTCGGATGTCAGATCATTCAAACTGAATCGTGCATCGGCTGAATCTGTTATGATTATATTAGGTACGACGCTGCCTATTTTGAAATTTCTTGTCTGCTCAATTCTTCTTTCTAACGAGCTTTCAAATTTTTCATTCATACAGAGATTGTCTTTTAAGATATAATTATCGATTATGTAATCTATTACTTTTTCAAAACCGAACTCTCTAAATCCATTTATTAAATATTCAACTATATGCTGATATACAATTTCATTTACTTTAGCTTTATTAAGAATCGAATCAACTGCCAGCATAAATTCTTTTTCAAGAAGTTCCAACGGTAACTGAGGGTTACGGTAATAAGTTAAATACTCAATGGTTTTATTTGTGAATGCGTCTGAATAAATTAAATCGTCGTCATAAAAATTAACGTTATCGAGTGCATGGGTTTTAAAATAATTTAACTGAACATCCGGAGGAACCCCAATATCAATAACCGGAAGTTGAGATGATCTGACATATCTTGAAATAAATGAAGTAGGATCAGCTTGAGCAGTTACATTTACAAAGTTCAAATACTCTTCCTGGACTTGAATAAGCTTTTCTTTTGTGGTTTGGTAGTAATTATCGTCCTTAGGATAATGAGCAAGCACCAACTGAAGGAGTTCCGTTTTGGATTTATAACTTTTGTTGAGTCTGATGAAATCGTAATAAATTTTATTTGATTCTGATTTAATAACCTTAAGGCTATCGAAGATATTATTTACTTCAGTAATAATTTCAACATCTTCGTTATCATAAATGAAATCAATTCTTGTATTGTTTTTGAAAGATAAGCGATATAAACCGGAGTGTTTCTGATCTAAAGTGAATTGAAAATAGCCTTGACTTGTTACTTTAATTGTATCGACAAGTTCAGACCTTTCCCCCGATAAAAAATTAAGTACAGCTTTCTCTTGGTTTAAATTTTCAATTTTGATATTAATTTGTTGTGTAAAAGTAAAACTATTACTTAGAAAAAAAATCAAAATCAGAAAGTAATAATTCATTCTAGATTAATCCTTTAGGCATCGAACAACGAAGCCATAGGTTTTTTCTAAATCATAATAAAATATGTTATTATTATTGTAGTAAAGACGCATGTTATTAGCTCTCAGGTTACTGAACTCTATAGAACTCCAAAAATAAACCTTAACACCCAGAGCAACGAAATCATTATTAAGATTGCGATATCCCGATAGTAAACCTGAAAAGCCGCTAGTATTTGTTCCACCGCCTTGTTCGATAGTTAGTAATGCTAGCCCCTCATTTCCTATGGTTGCCGATAGAGTTTGAAATTCAACTAATGTAGGTATATGCCAACCATCCGGGCAAATCCCTTTCGTGCCTTCCGTGGTTACATATTGCATTGCTTCATTCCACTGGTAAAGCCCGCCGTATGTTGTGCAATTTTCGGAGTTATTATTGTAGCAGTATTTTTCTAATATACTATTATCTAGCTGGTTTGAAGTTCCTGGAATCATTTCACCCACATCAAGATTTTCTTTTAGCCAGCACTGGTTACCTATTAAAACAGTATTATAATTTTTACCGCCGTAATTAACTTTGCTGACTCCACAAATAAAAATAACAAGGGAGTCAGTATTTGTAAGGTCAACCACATTTGTACTATCACCCGGGTAATAAACGGTAAGCGTTTTGTGTTGAGCTAAACTTTCAGTAACAATAAAATAGATGAAGACTAATATTATATACTTTTTCATTTTATGTGTCCTATAAAAATCGCCTGAAATTATTTATTACTATTCTAATTTCTCAAACAACGCACACTAAAACCGGTCACCTTGTAGTAGCTGTGCAGATTGAAAATACTATCAATGTGGTACAGGTATAGGTAGTAAGCGTTAGAGGCATCGAACTCAGTAGAAACCCAAAAGTCTGCATAGTTGCCAAAATAGCTGAAGGTTCCATTGTAATCCCGGTAGCCCGCCAACAGCCCTGAAAAACCGCTTGTGTTTGTACCTGCTCCGCCGCCGCTTCCTTGCCCTATTTCTTTTAAGGTATTTCCATCATTTCCAACGGTTGCTGCTAATGTTTGAAATTCCGCATAACTTGGAATGTGCCATCCATTCGGACAAATTCCTTGTGCACCTTCTGTTGTTACATATTGCATCGCTTCATTCCATTGGTAAAGTCCACCGTATGTTGTGCAACTGTCTAAAACATTGTTGTAGCAGTATTTTTCTAATATACTATTATTATCCTGGTTGCCCGAACTGTTTATCATCGTTCCCACATCAAGATTTTCTTTTAGCCAGCACTGGTTACCGATTAGGACTGTATTATAAGTTTTACCTTCATAATCAACGGTTGGTGTGCCCGGGCAGGGGATAATAAAATTGATCATATCAATTGTATTTAAATCAATAAACAAATTTGTACCATCATTTTTTTGTACAACCATGCTCTGCGGAAATATTGCAATAGCTGTGATTGAATAGGCAAATAAGAATATTAAATTTTTCATTTTGAATCTTTATTTAATCATCAACATTTTTATTGAGCTGGAATAGTTACCTGAATGGATCCTGCATAAATAAACACCGCTTGCAAAATAGTTCCCATCGAATGTAACCAAATAACTTCCGGCTTTTTTATTTTCATTTACGAGTGTTGCGACTTCTCTTCCGACTATATCATATACTTTCAATGTTACAAAACCTTCTGCTGGTAAATTATAATTTATATGTGTTGTTGGGTTGAACGGATTAGGAAAGTTTTGCTTTAATTCATACTGAACCGGAATTCCGGATTCTATTTCTACGACATTACTGTATTGGTATTTCCCGTCTGTATCAATCTGCTTTAACCGGTAATGTATAATTCCTGATGGAGGATTAATGTCTGTAAAAGAATAATTTTTTGGTGAGTTGCTGTTGCCAGATCCTTCAACAAATCCAATCTTCTTCCAAAGATTGCCAACTTCTGAATCCGGATTCCTTTCGATCTCAAATCCATAATTACTCACTTCGGTCTCAGTCCTCCACATTAAAACAACTGAAGTGCTGTTTAACAAAACACTGAATGATGATAATTCAACCGGAAGCGGTTCGCCCTCGGCAACATTACCGAGTGTCATTTTCCGTATGTCAGCAATATTCTCAGTTGCAATAATTCCATCAGCAAGACAAAAACTTATCTGTCCAATCGAGGGACCTAATGTAATTTTTTGTAAAGAACTTAAAGAAGCGTTTTTGTAAGTGCCATTATTAAATAAAATATTCAGGTAGGATTGTGAGAATATCTGAATTGAAAAAAGCAGAAAACAACCAATTAGTATTTTCATATTCCCCTTTGATTTATTAAGTAAGAAATAATTACCAGCCTTATACTGTTTGGAAAGGTAACTTAGCATCTTTATCAAAAGTTATTCTGAAATATGATGGTCCTGTTCACTCTTCCTAAACAGAGAATAACAACACTACTATTATAAACAAATTACTTGCCAGTACTAATGAATAATGAATGGTTGGTAATTGTTGCTAGAGGAATATTGGTTGTTTAAGTAAAATTATATAAAACTGGTTCGAATAAACATAAACTCATATTATTGTTAAGGGATAGAAATGTTACTTTAACTTTATAATACCATTGTCATCTCTTCACTTTAGGCAAATAAAAAACTCATCAACTTTTATGATAGGACATAAGTAAAAAGTTGGCTCTACTACTACAACAGCACCATTCTCTTTGTTTCTATAAATGAGCTTGCCATCAGTTTATTAAAATGAACACCACTCGTTAATCCGGAAGCATTAAATTCAAATTCATAATTGCCCGTCGTTTTTTCTTCGTTAATAAGTGTAGAAATTTTATTTCCTAAAACATCATAAACTTTTAAAATTACAGAACTATTTACTGACAAATGATAGCCAATAGTTGTGCTTTGGTTAAACGGATTAGTTTATTTTTTTTAATTGTTTCCTGAGAAATTTTAGCTAGTATTAAGATCTGTCTGTTACAGCCTGGGGAATTTTACGCTTAGAAAAAGATTCCTCGTTGGACTCGGGATGATAGCACAGCTGTAATTTCGGCTTGTCTTTTCATTTCGGGTTAAACGAAAAATCTTACGTTCAGGAAAAGATCCCCCATTGCATTCAGTATAACAGTGCGATTGTCGTTCCGGCCCTGCCTGACCGGCAGGCAGGTTGTCCGGATTCTGACAGATTCCCCTTTTCATATCAATAGAAATACGAATATTAAATCATAAGTTTAATTCACTACTTTGGAAATATTGCAAAACATATTATTTTAGTTTGTCTTATTGAACGATAGAGTAAAATTCATACCTGATTTGTTTTCTGAGCGATCTTATTAAATTACATTTTTCCTGTGGAGATAGAAATGGCATTACTAAAAGCCTGCAAAACAATTCCTGAACTTTTTGTTTTTCTTACAGAAGAACACGCAAAAAAGAACGAAAAAGAATTCCTTAAACGAAAAGTTGACGGACAGTATAAAGGAATTACTTACGCTGATTTTAAAGAAGAAACGGAGCTATTTGCTTATGGATTAAAATCCATTGGTATAAAAAGGGATGATAAAATTGCAATCATTTCTGAGAACAGACCGGAATGGGTTTATGCAGATATGGCAATTCTTTCTCTCGGTGCAATTGACGTCCCGCTCTATCCTTCGCTAACTTCAGATTCAATAGAGTATATTTTAAATAACTCCGAAGCAAAAGGAATTATTCTCTCCAACAAATTTCAATTAAATAAGGTTTTAAAGATAAAACATAACTGCAGGCATCTTCAGTTTATTATAATTTTTAATGAAAATGATTTTAACGAAGAAGTAAAAGATTTAATGACATTCAGCAGAGTTCAGGGAATGGGCAAACTGCTGAGAACTGAAAGCCCTTCAATGTTGAAGAGTAATATCGATCTAGTTAAAGAAAATGATGTGTGTACAATTATTTACACTTCCGGAACAACCGGCGAACCGAAAGGTGTTGTGCTAACTCATAAAAATATTTTATCAAACGTAAACTCTGCTCTGGAAGCATTCCCTATTACTAAAGATGACACTTTCCTTTCATTCTTACCTTTGTGTCATATTTTTGAAAGAATGGCTGGTTACTACACGGCTTTCTCATCCGGCTGCACAATATGTTATGCAGAGAGCATTGAGAGTGTTGCTGCAAATCTGGTTGAAGTAAAACCTACTATTATGACAACTGTCCCGCGATTGTTTGAAAGAATTTATTCCAAAATAATGAAGAATGTTGAAAGTCAGCCGGCATCAAAACAAAAGATATTTTACTGGGCAATTGAAGTCGGGAAAAAATATGCAGAGAAAAAGAAACTTGGACGAGTTCCAGTTCAATTAGCTGTTAAACATGCTCTTGCAGATAAGCTGGTTTATAAAAAATTACAGGAAAAAACCGGAGGAAACTTCAGGTTTTTTATATCAGGTGGAGCTGCACTGCCTCGCGATCTTGGTGAATTTTTTGAAGCAATTGGAATTTTGATTATTGAAGGTTATGGCTTGACTGAATCTTCCCCTGTAATTGCAGCAAACAGAGTTGATGATTATAAATTCGGAACAGTCGGGAAACCATTCCCCGGAGTTGAGATTAAAATTGCTAAGGACGGTGAAATTCTCGCAAAGGGTCCTAACATTATGCAGGGATATTTCAAAAGAAAAAAAGACACTGAAGAAAGTATTATTAATGGCTGGCTTCATACAGGTGATATCGGAGTATTTGATGCTGATGGATTTTTAATGATTACAGACAGGAAAAAACACTTATTTAAAACTTCAGGTGGAAAGTATATTGCACCAACACCAATAGAGAATACTTTTCTTGCAAGTAAATATATCGATCAGTTTGTTTTAATTGGTGACCGAAGAATGTTTTTAAGTGCGTTAATTGTACCCGATTTTGAAGCACTTAAAGAATATGCAGATTCACATAAAATTCCATATGCAAGTGAGCAGGAACTTGCAAAGAACGAAACGATTTACAAACTGCTTGAAGCTGATATCAGTCAGCTGCAGAAAAAACTGGCTAATTATGAGCGTGTTAGAAAATTTGTTCTGCTAGAAAAACCATTTACCATTGAAGACGGTGAAATCACACCTAGTCTGAAAGTCAGAAGAAAAATTATTGAAGAAAAATATAATAATATTATTGAGAATATGTATCAGAGCCTGGAACGATCTTCAGGAGGTTAATCAATAGTATTCATCAGTTTGATAATCTGATTGTGAATTTTTCCATTTGTTGAAAGAATCTTTTTAGAAAAAATATCAATTGGATTTCCTTTAAAGTCGGTTACTTTTCCGCCGGCTTCTTCAACAATTAGTTTGCCTGCACAAATATCCCAGGGATGTAAATGAACTTCCCAGAATCCATCAAACACACCATTTGCAACATAACAGAAATCAATTGCAGCTGAACCTAACCTCCTCATTGCGCGGGAAGTTTTTGTAAGAAGTTCAAATCTTTCAAAAGCTTTACCCGGATTATCTTTTATATCGTAAGGAAATCCTGTTACAAGCATACTTTGTGATAGCTTTTCCCGGTCTGAAACTTTTAATTTTATTTCGTTAACAAATGCTCCGGAATTTTTTTCTGCTGAATACATTACATCACTCATAACATCATATACAACCCCGGCAATTGTTTCCCCGTTCTTCTGAACTCCGATTGATACGGCAAAGATTGGCAGCGAGTGTGCAAAATTTGTAGTCCCATCAAGAGGATCAATCACCCAGATATATTCTGCATTTGAATTTGAACTTCCTCCTTCTTCAGCAAGTATTCCGTGTGCAGGATAATTTTTCTTAATAAAATTTACAATCAATGATTCGGAGGCTTTATCTATTTCAGTAACAAGATTATTTTCACCAGTTTTAAACTCAATATTAAAAGATTTTCCGAATCCTTCCCGGATAATTTCACCGGCTTGCCTCGAAATTGTTTTTATATCATTTATCATAAATTTTTTCCATTGAATTCTTAAATATAAAGATAACCTTTCAATTGCATTATTAAAGGTTTAATGGTGTGCAATAGAGCATAAATCAAAATTTCATTCCTTGAATGCCGGAAGCGATTTTGATATATTTCATTTCAAATTAAGAAATAAAATACAGGTGTGTTTTGCCAAGCGAAGTTAAAGAGATTGAGATAAAAAAAGAGGATTCTAATTCATTTGTTGATAGTCTGCCTGAATTACTTCCCGTTCTTCCTTTACGCGATATTGTGATATTTCCATATATGATTTTTCCGGTTTTAGTTGGCCGTGAACAATCAATTCGTGCCGCTAATTATGCTTCTGAAAATTCAAAATATATTTTTCTTTCTACCCAAAAAAAATCATCTGTTGAAGATCCTGGAGAAAATGATATTTATAAAGACGGAACAATTGCCAAAATTGTTCAAATATTAAAGCTGCCTAACGGACTGATGAAAATTCTTGTTGATGGTATGATCCAGGCAAGGATTCTTAAATTTTCCAACCGGAAAGATTTCTTTGAAGCTAATGTTGAGGTAATTGTCTCACAGGTTCAGGATGATCATGAAATGAATGCAATGATCAGGCAGATGACTACTTTATTTAAAGAGTATGTTAAAATAAACAGGAACATTTCAAACGACACCCTTTCAGCATTTGACACAATAATTGAACCTGACAGGAAACTTTTTTATGCAGCTGCAAATATCAGCCAGTCCATTGAAGTAAAGCAATCAATTCTTCAGAAGCATGAACTTAAAGATCAATATTATGAAGTGATTAAGATTTTGAATTCTGAAATAGACATCCTGAAAATCGAAAAGGAAATTGATAACAAGGTCCAGGAAAACATTGCAAAGACCCAGAGGAAATTTATCATCCAGGAACAGATTAAAATTTTGCAGGATGAATTAGGTGAAGATGAAGATGCATCGCCGGAGTTTATGAAAATCAGGGATAAAATCAGAAAAGCAAAAATGCCAAAGCAGGTTGAAGAAAAAGCTTTGGAAGAATTTAACAAGCTGAAAAAAACCCCGTCGATGTCTCCTGAATCAACAGTTATCAGAAATTATCTTGATTGGCTGATAGATGTTCCATGGTCTAAAAAAACAAAGGATAACCTTGACATAAAGCATGTTCAAAAAATTCTGGATGTGGATCATTTCGGGCTTGAAAAACCTAAGGAAAGAATTATTGAACACATTGCTGTTTTAAATCTTGTTAAACAAATGCGCGGACAAATACTTTGTTTTGTCGGACCTCCGGGAGTTGGTAAAACTTCGCTCGGTATGTCAATTGCACGCGCACTTGGTAGAAAATTTGTGAGAATAAGTTTAGGTGGGGTCAGAGACGAAGCTGAAATCCGCGGACACAGAAGAACTTATATAGGATCAATGCCTGGAAAGATAATTCAGTCAATGAAAAGAGCAGGGACAATCAATCCTGTTATACTACTTGACGAGATTGATAAAATGAGTATGGATTTCCGCGGAGATCCTTCATCTGCAATGCTGGAAGTTTTAGACCCGGAACAAAATTATACTTTCAATGATCATTATCTTGAAGTTGATTACGACCTTCAGCAGGTAATGTTTATTACAACTGCCAATGTAAGATATAATATTCCTCTCCCGCTGCAGGACAGAATGGAAATAATTGAACTACCCGGTTATTTGGAATTTGATAAACTCGAGATTGCAAAAAAGCATCTTATCCCAAAACAATTAAAAGTTCATGGACTTGATAAGAAAAAAGTTGAATTTCAGGATGAAGCAATTAAAAAAATAATCAGGGAATATACTCGCGAAGCCGGGGTTAGAAATCTTGAACGTGAAGCTGCTGCTATTTTAAGAAAGCTTGCCAAAGATATTGTACTTAAAGAATCTACAAATGGTAAAAAGAAAATTAATGTCAGGCATATTATTGATGAGAAAAAAGTTGAAGAGTACTTGAAAAACCCTCGCTACCGGAATATCAGACATAGCAAAGGTGATAAAATTGGAAGTGTTACGGGTTTAGCCTGGACAAGCACTGGAGGAGAATTGCTGACTGTTGATGTAACAATTATGAATGGAGCCGGCAAACTTAATTTAACCGGACAGCTTGGAAATGTTATGAAGGAATCTGCACAAGCTGCCCTCAGCTATCTTCGCTCATCAGCTAAAAAATTTGGTTTAAATCCTGACTTTTTTAAAGGAAAAGAAATTCACATCCATCTTCCTGAAGGCTCAATTCCAAAAGACGGACCTTCTGCAGGAATAACAATGGCAATGGCAATGCTTTCGGCAATCAGCGGAAAACCTGCTTCTAACAATGTTGCAATGACTGGCGAAATAACTTTAACAGGTTCAATATTAATGATTGGCGGACTTACAGAAAAATTACTTGCTGCAAAGAGAAATGAAATTAAAACAGTGCTTATTCCAAAAGAGAATGAGATTGATTTAAAAGAAATTCCTGACAAAGTTAAATCGGGGATGAAATTAATTACGATTGAAAGAGCTGATGAAGCGATTCCTTATGTTTTTCCTGATATTAAATTGAAGGCTGTTTCTCCGGAAAAAAGTAAAAAGAAAAAATCATCTAAAAAGAAAGCTAAGTAATTGGCTGAAAATCTTGTAATAGATAGAAATCTATCACTTGAAGAGAAGTACAAAAGTATAATTTCTCAGTTAGAGTATCTGCTTGATGGAAACGATCATCTTATAACGAACTTAGCTAACCTTTCTGCTGTACTTAAACAATCCTTCGACAAAGTTAGCTGGGCAGGATTTTATATTTTTGATGGCAATAAACTTTATCTTGGTCCTTTCCAGGGAAAAATTGCATGTACACAAATTGAATTGGGTAAAGGTGTTTGCGGAATAGCAGCATTAGAAAGAAAAACTATTATTGTTCCTGATGTTGATAAATTTCCCGAGCATATTGTATGCGATTCAGACTCAAGATCTGAAATTGTTATACCGATAATAAAAAACGATGACTTATTTGGCGTTCTGGATTTGGATAGCAGTTTACTTAACTCATTTAATGAAATAGATAAAACATATTTGGAAAATTTGTGTAAATTCCTCTCGGAAAAAATTATTAAATAAATCATTTCTCATTTTTCCTAAACAAATAATGGCATTTCAAGTAACAGCAAGGAAATGGCGTCCTCAAAAATTCAACGATGTTGTTGGACAGGATCATATTACCAACACTTTAAAGAATGCTATTAAAGAAAACAGGGTTGCGCATGCTTATTTATTTACAGGCCCGCGCGGAGTAGGAAAAACAACAACTGCCCGGATTCTTGCCAAAGCTTTGAATTGTGAAAATTTAAAAGATGCCGAGCCTTGCAACCAATGTGAAATGTGTAAATCTATTTCATCAACACAATCGATGGATATAATTGAAATTGACGGCGCTTCAAATCGTGGGATAGATGAAATAAGAACTTTAAGAGAATCAGTGAAGTATGCTCCCACCAGGGGGAAGTACAAAATTTATATCATTGATGAAGTTCATATGCTTACCAGGGAATCTTTTAATGCATTTCTAAAAACTCTTGAAGAACCACCTGCACACACAATTTTTATTTTTGCAACTACCGATGTTCACAAAGTTCCTCTTACGATAATTTCAAGATGTCAGAGATATGACTTCAGAAGAATACAACTTGAAACAATAAAAACAACTTTGGCTAAGATTGCCAAAGAAGAAAAAATAAAAATAGATGATAAGACTTTAACAATTATTTCAAAAAAAGCTGACGGTGCTCTACGTGATGCAGAAAGTTATTTTGACCAGGTTGTAGCTTATTGCAACGGAAAAATCAATTCGGAAATTGTCGCGCAAATGTTAAACCTGATTGATGATGAAATTTACTTTAGAATTTCTGATGCGGTCCTAAATAAAGATTATAAAACGGTGTTTGAAGTATCAAATATAATTTTTGAAAACGGCTGGGACTTTCTTGATTTTATTGATGGACTTAATGAACACTTCAGAAATATTTTGACAATTGTAGTTACAGACAAACCTGATCTTGCCGAAACTGCTGAAGTTTATAAAAATCGCTATCTTGATTATAAAGAAAAATTTTCCGAAAGTGATTTGTTAAGACTTCTTAGCTTTTTAAACAAGATTCAGCAGGAATTAAAATATTCACAAAATCAAAAATTAAAAATTGAAATTGCACTTTGTCATCTTGTTGGACTGGAAAAAACACAAACAATTACCGGTTTATTGAATAATGTTTCCGAAAATAAAATTATTGAGAATTCATCTTCCGGAAAAGGTCAGAAGCAGAATCTGTTCAACAAATCGAAAGATTATATAACAGAATATCCTGCTGAAGAATCTCAGAAAAAATCCGTTAGGGAACCTGAGAGAAAAACCAGAATTGAAACAGAAATAAGTACACCAATAAATGTTAGCGAACTCGATTTTAATAAAGTTGTTGAGATGTGGCACGGATTTGTAAATATAATTAATAGTGAAAAAGGTTTTCTTCTCGGTCCCGCACTGGAAAGTCTTCAACCTGTAAAACTTATTGGCAACCAGTTGAATGTAAAATTTAAAGATGATATCAGTGAAAAAACCTTTGGAATGCACGAAAAGTATATAGAACAAAAATGTGAAGATTATTTTGGGAAAAGATTGAAATTTAAATCAACTAAGGAAGAAAAAGTCTTTGAAAAATCAACAAAAATTTCGCAGACGAAAACAAATCAAAAATCTACTAAAACTGAAAACACAGATCCGTATGAAGCTATAATTCTTAATGAATTAGGCGGACAAAAGATAGAATAGCTATTTTCCACTCCCAAATTTACATTTATTGAAAATATTTGGGCATTAATTTATCCGTAACTATTTGAAAAATAGTAAATTATGGATATTTTTAACGTTTATGTCTGAGGGATTAATCATTGCGATTGATGGTCCGGCAGGTTCCGGTAAAAGTACATCCGCAAAAATGCTGGCTGATCTTCTTGGATATTTATATGTAGATACTGGCGCTATGTACAGGGCAATTACGCTGCTGGCAATAGAAAAGAATATTCTTACTGATAAAGAAAAGATAATTGAGAGTGCCCGGGAATCAAAAATTGTTCTTGATTTTATTGATGGTAAAACTTATGTAATGCTTAACAACAAAGATGTTACTGATGATATAAGAAGCATTAAGGTAAATGCAAAAGTTAGTGATGTAAGTAAAATAAGCGAAGTAAGGGAAATTCTTGTTGATAAGCAGCGCGAAATGAGTGAAAAAGGTCGCGGAATTGTTATGGAGGGAAGAGATATAGGAACTGTTGTTTACCCAAATGCTGATGTAAAAATATTTCTTACTGCTTCAATTAATACCAGGGCTCAAAGGAGAACAAAGGAACTTTCAGATTCGGGAGTAACTGTATCGGTGAATGATATATTGAAAAATCTCAGCGAACGCGATCATATTGATTCTAATCGCGAAACTAGTCCGCTGGTAAAAGCTGATGATGCAATTGAAATTGATACAACAAAAGTTACAATAAAACAACAAGTTCAAAAAATATTGGACGAAACTGTTAAAGCAGCAAAGAAAAAAGGAATTAAATTAGAGATAAAGAAAGAGTTTAAAGCCAATTAAAAAACTAATGTAAAACAAATAAATTAAGCTGTCGTTCGGAATTATGGCTTTACCCGGAAAGACAGATTTTTTTTCAGGAGGTTAAATGTCTACAGATGTTAAAGAAACGACTAAACCGGTTGTGACTGCCGATGATTATTTAAAAGCAAAGAACAAATTCAATTTAGTTGATTATTCTCAGGAAGAATTTGAATCCTTAGCGAACCTTTATTCGGAATCTTTTAAGGATGTTAAAGAAGGCGAAATGATTAAAGGCAAAGTGGTTCGCATTCAAGGTGATAATGTTATTGTTGATGTTGGATTTAAATCAGAAGGATCTATTCCTTTAAACGAATTTAATGAAAGAGACAAGATAAAGGTTGGCGACGAAGTTGAAGTCGTTCTTGAAAGTGTCGAAGATCAGGAAGGTAACCTGGTTCTTAGCAAACAGAGAGCCGATTTCTTACGTATTTGGGAAAAAGTATTAAGTGCACATGAAAATGGCGATATACTTACAGGGAAAATAATAAAAAGAATTAAAGGCGGAATGGTTGTCGATTTAATGGGTATGGAAGCATTCCTTCCCGGTTCTCAAATTGATATCAGACCTATCCGTGATTTTGATGCTTTCGTTGGTCAGGATATGGAATTCAAAGTTGTTAAAGTTAATGTGCCTACTGAAAACGTTGTAGTTTCTCATAAAGTTCTTGTTGAAGAAGAAATTTCAGATCAAAGAAATGCGATACTTGAAAGTCTTGAAAAAGGTCAGATACTTGAAGGAACAGTAAAAGCGATTACAGACTTTGGTGTTTTTGTAGATCTTGGTGGCGTTGATGGTCTAATTCACATTACTGATTTAAGTTGGGGCAGAATTAATCACCCAAGTGAAATCGTTAAGCTTGATGAAACAATTAAAGTTGTTGTTACAGATTTTGATGAAGCAAAGAAGAGAATCTCACTTAGCCTTAAAAAGCTTCTTCCTCATCCATGGGAAAATATTGATGAGAAATATAAAATTGGTGATAAAGTTTCAGGCCGTGTTGTTTCACTTACCGATTACGGTGCTTTCATCGAAATAGAAAAAGGAATTGAAGGATTAATTCATAATTCAGAAATGAGCTGGACCCAGCACATAAAACACCCTTCCCAGGTTGTTGCAATGGGTCAGGTTGTTGAAGCAGTTATTTTAAGCCTGGATAAAGATGAAAAGAAAATTTCCCTTGGTATTAAACAGCTTGAACCAGATCCCTGGGAAACTTTAATGAAAAAATATCCTGTTGGATCAAAACATTCAGGTATTGCTCGTAACCTTACAAACTTTGGTGTGTTTGTAGAGCTTGAACCAGGTGTAGACGGACTTGTTCATATTTCTGATTTATCATGGACTAAAAAAATCAGACACCCCGGCGAAGTTGTTAAAAAAGGTGAACCACTTGAAGTTGTTGTATTAAATGTTGATGTTGAACAGAGAAAAATTTCTTTGGGACATAAACAAATAGCTGATAATCCATGGGATATTTTCGAAAATAAATATACCGTTGGATCAATAACTCAAGGCAAAGTTGTTCGAATTATTGAAAAAGGATTGATTGCCGAACTGCCTGATGATGTTGACGGTTTTGTTCCTGCTAATCAGCTTAGCACAACAAAAATTAAAAATGTTGCAAATCACTTTCCTGTTGATGATGAAATTCCTCTCAAAGTGATTGAATTTGACAAAACAAATAAAAAAATTGTGCTAAGTGCAATTGGTGCTCTCAAAGAAAAATCAGATCAGGAAATTGAAGATTATCTGAATAAACATAAACTCGACAGAGTTTCTGTCGACAGCATTAAAAATGCTGAAATGGGAGCAATAGATTCTTCTGAATTTCCAATCTTTGAAATTCACGATGATTCCCAGAAAGAACAATCAAAATCTAAAGAAGAAGAAAAACAGTAGAAATTCTGCTGATTGAATATTAATGCGGGATTTATATCCCGCTTTTTTTTAAATTGAACTTAAGAATGAAAACCGTTGCATTACATACATTGGGCTGTAAACTGAATTTTTCAGAAACTTCAACAATCGGAAATAAGTTTATTGAAAATGGTTTTACGATTGTCGATCAGAAAGAAAAAGCGGATATATATTTATTTAATACTTGTACAGTTACAGAAAATGCTGAAAGAGAATGCAGACAACTCGTCAGGCGTGCTCTCAGATCAAATCCGGAAGCATACATAATTGTTACCGGATGTTATGCACAACTTCGCCCTGATGAAATTGCTTCGATTGAAGGAGTTGATGCAGTTTTGGGTAGTAATGAAAAATTCAAAATGTTTTCCATTCTTGACAATTTTGAGAAAAAAGAATTAGCCTGTATTAAGGTTAGCCCGCTTGAAGATTTAAAAGAATTTGGCTCAGCTCATTCAACCGATGCTGATTCCAGAACCCGTGCATTTCTCAAAATCCAGGATGGCTGTGATTACAAATGTGCCTTTTGCACTATTCCTCTTGCAAGAGGTGCAAGCCGCAGTATGCCTGCTATAAAGGTGATTGATGAGTTTAAACTACTTCTTGATTCGGGTTATAAAGAAATAATTCTTACCGGAGTAAATGTCGGTGATTATGGTAAAAGCCTTGGAACTAATTTTTATAATTTACTTTCTGAATTAATTAAGATTGATGGTGATTTTAGAATTAGAATTAGTTCAATCGAACCAAATCTTTTATCCGATGAAATTCTACAGCTTACCGCTGAAAGTGAAAAAATTTGTAATCATTTTCATATCCCTTTGCAAAGCGGAAGCCCTGCAATTCTTAAAGCGATGCAAAGAAGATACACAGTTGAAGACTACGAAAACCTGATTTACAAGATTAAGGAAATAATTCCTGATTGTGGAATTGGGGTAGATGTAATTGTAGGATTTCCAGGCGAAACGGAAGAGGAATTTATCAAAACACATAATTTTTTACGTGATCTTCCTATTTCCTATTTACATGTTTTCACTTATTCTGAAAGACCAGACACAAAGGCAACCGAAATGAATGGAATAATTGAAATAACAGAGAGAAAAAGAAGAAATAAAATACTCCGGATTTTAAGCGAAAAGAGAAGAAACGAATTTCTGAATCAGCTTATAGGTAAAGAGGTTGAAGTGCTTTTTGAAGAAGCAGAATACAAAGGAATGATGAAAGGATTTTCTTCAAATTATTCACGAATCCAGGTTGATTTTAATGAGGAATATGTGAATGAAATTTGCAAAGTTAAAATAAACGGGCATGCCGATGAAACTTGTTTTGGTGAAGTTTTGGATATTAAAAATTCAGTTGAATTAATCAGATCATAGAATTAAATAGAAAATAAAAACTATGAAAATTTTCCTGCTGTTCTTTTTTAGTCTGACAATTATTTCCTTCTCGCAACAAAATACAACAAATTCAATACTCCAGTTAGAAAATCAAGCCAAACAAAATCTCAACAGTCAGGGAATAAACCAGCAAACAGTTTTTGAAAGTTATGATGAATCTAAAAAAAGTGTCGGACTTGGAATTATATACTCACTTCTTCTTCCGGGGATGGGAGAACTTTACGCTGGTTCTTATGATGTAGGAAAATATTTTACTATAGCCGAAGGTTTGCTTTGGGGAACTTATATCGGAATGAATACCTACGCTGGGTGGAAGAAAGATAATTATAAATCCTTTGCAGCACAGCATGCCGGAGTTGATAACAGTAATAAAGATGCAGATTATTATGGAAGAATCAGTGATTATTCGGATATTGATTCCTATAATAATGAAAAAGCACTTGACAGGGATTTTGAAGCATTATATGATCGTGATCAGTATTTCTGGAAATGGCAATCAGCAGAAGAACGCAAAACATACAGATCAATGTGGACTTCAAGTGAACAGACTTACAATGATTTGAGATTTATAGTTGGAGGAATGATTTTAAACCGTGTGGCCAGTGCAATTAATGCTGTTAGATTAATTGCATCATATAATAATCGTTTAGAAGAAGAACTGGGCTGGAATGTTTCAGTTGGATTTAAAAATGCTCCGAATCTTCCAACTTCAATCACATTAAATTTTACAAGTAATTTCTAGTAGATTTCTATTTAAGAAGAAGCATTTTATTTACCTGTTGTATTTCTTCAGTTTCCACTTTATAAAAATAAATTCCACTCGACAGATTTAATGCATTAAAATTAATTGAATGCATTCCAGCATTCATAAAAGTATTAACAAGAACTTCAACCTCACTTCCTGTTGCATCGAATACACTCAGCTTTACATTTTCAGCTTTTGGTAAATAAAAATCTATATGAGTTGAAGGATTAAATGGATTTGGATAATTCTGGTATAATATAAAATTCTGTTGTGAGTATTCAGCGTTATCAGCAGAACTAACCGGATTTAAAACCCGGATTGGGAATTTAGGTCCGTAATTCCATCGATCATGAAAATCAGGAATTGAATCCCAAACCAAACTCAATCCGCATGAATAAATTGTATCCCATCCTCCTGAAGTATCAGAAGCAGTATATCCAAAATCCCAGTAAATTGTATCCTGAGGAGAAGGGAAAGGAAGTGAAAATGCCTGTGTAAGTTCATTTAATGCGTATTCATTTTGATATGAAAATGTATCTACTAAAACCATTTGTCCGAATCTTCCGGCAACATTGTAACCTCCAGCTTCAGCAGGGCCGCCAGTCATAAACATTTTGTACATCCCGGTTTCGCCTGCATGCAGAGTATCAGGTCCTTCAACCCAGACAATAACCGAAGTGTCTTTATCCAATGAATGACAAACACATCCACTGCCGTTTAATTCAGTGCAGCCTATAAGATCTGTCTCATTGATTTCTGCAATTACAACTACAGAAATAAATGCAAGAAATATAAATAACAGTATGTAATTATTTTTCATTAACGATTAGCATTAGTGAATGACAGGCAAAGATATAAAAAATAATAGATAAAAAGCGACACATTTTATTGGTGAACCGCTAATATTTTTATTTGAGAAGAATCATCTTTTTTGTGGATGAATAATTGCCGGAAGAAAGCGAATAAAAATAAATTCCACTTGGTAAATCAATTCCTCCGCTTGTGGCGAAAAATTCAAATTCGTAATACCCCGCTTGCTTTATTTCATTTAAAAGTGTTGCTTTTTCATTTCCAAGAACGTCAAATACTTTTAGAATAACAAGTCCTGTTTGAGGTATATGAAATGCAATTTTCGTAGAAGGATTAAATGGATTTGGATAGTTTTGACTTAGTACATACGCATCAGGCAAACTGATTTCAACTTCCATTTCTTTTAAGTAATTGAATGAGCCATCATAATCTATTTGCTTTAATCTGTAAGAATAATTCCCGGGCATGACGTTTTCATCAGTATAATAATAATTGTGATGCTCAATCGTGGTTCCGTATCCATTTACAAAACCAATCATTTCCCAATTATTATTTGCGGGTTGATTTTTATTACGCTTTTGAATTTCAAATCCAGAATTGTTAATCTCAGTCGCTGTTTCCCATTTTAATAAAACATAATTTTCCGATAAATCTGCAGTGAATGAAATTAATTCTACTGGCACCGTGTTAGGTATTAACTGAACATCAAGAATTGTTGTGTTAAAATTACTTATTAGAACATTGCTTACTGTTTGTGTAATATATCCTTCGGAAGTAAATTCAAAAGTATAATTTCCAGGAGCGATCATACGATGATAGTTTCCATTAATCGAATCGGAATAAATTTCAGAATTCATTTCATCGTGTGATAAGACTGTAATTTTTGCTTTCAATGGTGAGCCACTTGTGTCGGTTACAATTCCTCTAACTCCGTAAAGAACATTTTCCATATACTCCAAAAAGGATCTTTTAAGATAATTCCAGTGCGCAGGCAGCTGAGTTGCCGGAAGTAGCTTTGTGTCTGAAATTTCAATTGTAACTTCCCTGCTGTTCATAAAGTAATTCATATAATCTTGTCTGCCTCCATGAATCACATACCATGCTCCTCCGTTGGTGATACCATCATCAAAACCATTCATATAATTTGAAGGACTGTATTGCTGGGCGGTATCTGCAAAAAGATGCGAAATAAAAACATACCAGTTCTCATCAGGATGGGAAATATAATCGGGGTATCCGTTAGTCCAGGTGTCCCAGGGATAATTAACAACTTCAGCACCTCCATGAAAATTTGCACTAAGTACAAAGTTGTTTTGCTCCGCAACATTTCTAAATACAGAAGTTTCCTGCTGCTCATTTGGGTTCACTCCATATTCAGGATCTGGAAAGTTTCTATTTAAATCATATCCATTTGCATTGTATCTTGTAGCTCCGTAAACGGTATTATTTCCACCATGATAAGTCCCATCAGGATTGGCATCCGGATTAATCCAGATTTCAGTATTATCAATTAAATTTGTTATCCTGGTATCAGTTCCATAAGAAGTTAATAATGAATCAATCAATCTTAACATCAAAACAAAACCAGTCGTTTCATCACCATGCATAGTTGATGTGTACATAAATTGAGGTTCAGCTTCTCTCACATTTACATTATCAGATATTTTTACAAATAAAATACTTCTGCCCTGCACTGTCGTTCCTGCATTTATCAATGTGCAAATCGAAGGATAATTATTTGCAAAATTATTCATCATTTGAACATAGGCATCATAGGTAGGATAAACATCCCAATCAGAAATTTCCCTGAGACTATTGCTCATTTCAGGAACAATCAGTTTCCCGGGTGCAGGAAGAATTTCATAATCAATATTCAGTTTTAAAAAATTATCAAATTCAGTTTCATTTGCATATGCATAAACTGTTGAACCATCAACATTATCAATTGAAACTATTTTTGTTAGTTGCCTGATCTGATCTGCAGTATTCACTTCAAACTTGAAATAGACTTCTATATTTTCTTTGAAATATTCAGAGTTGATTTGCTGCGGTTGGATAATTGTAACATTAATTATAATTGTGGTGATAATTAATAAAGGTATGCGGTTCATATTTGCCCCGTTTGAAATTCAATAATTTTCATTTTATCAATTCTAATTTAAGTAAAATTGTTAAATGAAATAAAAAAGGCGGATAAAATATCCGCCTTAAATATGATTTTACAATAAATCAATTACTTCATAAGCATTAATTTTTTGATTTTTGAAAATCCTGCTGAAGTCATTTTATAGTAGTAAACCCCACTGGATAAATTGCTTGCATTAAAAACTAAATCGTGTTTTCCGGCTTGCTTGAATTCATCAACTAAACTTGCAACTTCATTACCCAAAATATCATAAACTTTAATTGTAACATTTCCATCTTCAGGAATTGAATATGAAATAGTTGTTGATGGATTAAACGGATTCGGATAGTTTTGGCTGAGTACATAATCAATGGGATTTGTAATTTTAGCTTCAACTTCCTGTGAATATTCAGAGGAACCATCAAAATCTATTTGTTTTAGTCTGTAAGTATAGCTGCCCGGCAACATTTTCTTGTCGATAAAGCTGTAACTCTGTGATTCAGTTATCGTTCCTTTGCCATTTATAAAACCAACAGAAACAAAACCAGTATTTATTGTTCTTCTTTCAA
The DNA here is from genome assembly GCA_963715745.1 of uncultured Ignavibacteriales bacterium. Classification (GTDB taxonomy): domain Bacteria; phylum Bacteroidota; class Ignavibacteria; order Ignavibacteriales; family Ignavibacteriaceae; genus CAWGJF01. Next base: position 1,715,163 of record OY970271.1, on the reverse strand, counting down.
TTTCAAATCCGCGGTTGTTTGTCTCAGAAGCAGTAATCCAATTCAAAACAACATCCTGATCTTTTACATTCGCTGCAAATGAAGTTAATTCAACAGGTACAACTACATCTACATCAACTGTTCTTCTGTGAACCGGTGTTCCGTTTAGTCCTTCACCCTGGATAGTAATTGTATATGCACCAACTGTAACATTTCCACTTGTCTGTACTCTCAACTGAACACTTCCCGGGAAACTGCTTATTGTATTTCCACCAGGAAAGTCAAGAGTGATTGTTCCATTGGATGGAAGTGGAGAGACACTTGCAGAAAATATTGCATCGGAATCGTATAATTTAACATCCGGAACATCAACCGAGACAAAAACCTGACCGCCATTTTGCGGAAGTGTTATCATATTCGGTGAAATTGTCATTGCAAAATCCGGGAAATAGCCAACGTAGCTGCCTTCGTTTAGCTGTCGGAAATCAGTCCACATTGCAAGTGCCTGATTATTTGATGAAACAATCGCATCATAATCACCCATATAAAAAGGTCCGCCTCCTCCCAACCAATTTACTTTCATTTTTTGATTGGAAACTCTTTGATTACTTGCCCAGGTTACTCCACCATCATCTGAATAACTTGCATAAATATAAGCACTGTCACTCGTAGGCGTATCCCTTGTATCCATCCATTTGCAGAATAAGCGACCGGATGAAACATCACACCAGATTGAAGGGTGCCACTGATTGTTAGTTGTTGTATTTGCATCATCATTTATAACAACAGCATTTGACCATGTTGTACCCATATCAGTAGAATAACGGCAGAAAATGTCGGGTTTATTTCCATTGCCTGCCGGAGTATTTGATGCATATACTAAATAGAGTCTTCCTCTGTATGCACCGTTACTGTTATCTGCTGCAATAAATGGATAAGGCCGGGTTCTCATAGTTTGAACTGTGTGCCTGCCTCCTACATTAGTTCCAACATAACCGGCAAAAGACTGAAGAGATTTAAAATTAAATGTTGCACCACCATCGGTAGAAACATGAAATCCATATTGAGGACTAAAAGTTGAGCCCTGATTAGTAACTAAATATACTGCTCCGCCATCTGTAGTTCCGCTTGGACCAACAGCAATCATTGCGCCGGGAAGCGGACTATTACTTACACTGTATGTTTGTGTCCACGTTGCACCATTATCTGTTGATCTGGCAAAGTTGTGAGCATTAAAGCTCGTACTTGTCATTGACGTATAAATATATCCTGAATAGGGACCTGATGTTTGATCTGCAGCAATCCAGTTTTTATCTCCACCCGAAACAGATGTAACAGCATTTGACCAGGTCGCTCCGTTGTCTGTTGAACGGATTACTTTGCAACCAACTATACCCCCGTACATCGTTTCGTAGAAAAGATTTCCTGAAACATCATAAGCCGTACAGGGATCACCATTCGGATTAGTTTGAAAATTTGGGGCGATGTATGTCCAATCGTGTCCGTCATTAGTATACCATGCATTGTTTATATTATATGCACCAAAGAACTGGGTTGGACTTAAGGGATTTTGAGAAACATGCGGTTCAGAATGCGCAACTCCAAGGTAGTAATTATCATAGCCATCAACCGTAACTGCTTGTGAAATCATGAGAGGATTAGTATTTATTTGCAGCATTTCCTCCGGCATTCTATCTACAAGCGGATTATCCCCTTGAGAAAATGATGATGAAACAAAAAGAAAGAATAGAAAAACAAAAGAAGAAAAAAATTGATTAGTAAGAATATACTTCACACGTCCTCCTTTTTAATTAATTGAATAATATGATTTAATTTTTAAAATTTATTTTAATTTGTTTGACTAAAACCAGATTTTACCAGAATATTTTATGGGTAAATAAAAATCCCTGAGCGGGATTTCTCCTCTTTTCTATTGCCAATATAAAACATTCATCTAAATATTGAAAATGAATTAACATTTATTTTTAAAATTCTAATAGATATATAAATTGGAAATTCAGTTAGAAATAACAATTGCAGACTTTTAAGAATTTCTAATAAATTTATTTAATAACCTGGCAGGTGGAATAAGTGATATGATAAGTGGATTTGCTGATGAATTGATATTGGGATCAATCAACCCCAAAAAGTTTTTTAAATTCATCAGGATCATCAATGTTTTTTATTCTTTCAACTTCTTCATCCTGGCTTTGCGAAGACAAAATTTGTTTTACAAAATCTTCTGATTTAATTACTTCGCACGAACACACTCTTGCAAATTCTCTTATATTATTATCAGAAGAGACAACTATTAATGTTGTTCTTTTTTTACTTTTCTCAATCTGACTTTTAATATTTTCATCTGCAGTTTTGTTTTCAGAATATATAATTTTTATTCCTGATGTTTTTATCGGATCATTAGCAAAGCCATCAAAATGTAAAGTGACTTTAATTTTCTTTTTAATGAAAAACCTTTCTAGTATCAAAGCTAATTTTTCTCTGGTCTCCTGCTTATCTTTTCGTTGAAGAGAGTGCAAGTTCTTCATTTTTCCTATCAGGTTATTTCCATCAATTATAAAGTGTTTCACTATTAATTCCCGTTTTTTTACGTCTTATGTCTAACGATTATTTTTCCAAATCATCTGGTTTCAAAAAACTCGTTTTGTTTTGTTACTTTTAAATCCTGTAGCTGAGGTGCTTTAACTCTAATTTCAAGTCTGTAGCCGCGATAAAAACCAACAGGATTCCAGGTAAAATTCATTATCCAGCAATGCAGATCACGCGAAATTCTAACCTGTGGTGAAGTAAATTCATTATTCTTAAAATCATATCCGCCGGTAACAGAGAATTTCCATTTAGGAGTAAGATTAAAATTTAAACTGCCGCTTAAGTTGGAATATTTTGTTTCATTATCTGGTGTTGGACGAGTAAGATTAAAATTGTATGAAAGTGAAATGTCCCAGGGAATACTAAAATCAGGATCGCCTTCAGGATAAATTCCCTTATAAACATTGTTTTGATCATCTTTCAATCCGAATTCATCATCTCTAATATTTGATGCGTTCTGACCTGTTTCAGAAGTTTTTAGTCTTTCACCTGAAAGACGAGTAGTTACAGAAAAATTAAAACTTGTTAATCGAAGCAACCCTTTCCCTTCATCAATTAGAAATTTATTTATCCTATTAATTGAACCGGAATAATCGTAAGGTGTAAAACTTGATGAACCTGAAAAATCAAAAAAGTCACTTATTTGAGTTCTGTAAGTTAATCTGAGATCAGAAAAATTTAAGCTGTCTGCAGCAATATTATAACTCATTCCGGCAGATAAGTTTAACAATTGTATTTTCTGTTCCTTTGATGTAGTGTCAGTTGGATCCGGAGTGGTTTTCATTTCAAAATTATTTCCTATACTGAAAGTCAGCAACTGTTGTTCGCCCTGACTTGCTCCTCCAAATATTTCTCTGGAGAACTTATCATATTTTACAACCTTACCGGTTGTATCAGTATATTCTTTATAATACCCCCAGAATGGTTTTGAAAAATCAGGTCTGTAACTGTAAGAGATAGATGGAGTAACCGTGTGCCTTATTGCACTTACCCCCGGAATAGGCGGGGTAAAAAATCCGAAAAATTTTGTTGATGCGCTCAGCCCTGCATCAAATGTTCTCACAAAATCAATTTTATGAATGTCTTTCGTAACTAATGAAACTCCTCCTGTATCATTTGTTACAAAGTATGTTTCGATCTGTTTGTTATACCATTTTTCCTGGTAACTGAATCTGGGAGAAATTGTAAAAAATCCAAGCTTGGGAGAAAAATCGAAATTTAGATTATGTCTTATTCCACCTCTTATTTTTAAATCTCCATCAACTTTATTCCTGTTATTCTGAAATTGTCCATTGTAGGAATAACCAAAAAGTTCATACCACTTTCTGCTGGATTCTGATGAACCGGACCTGAAAGGATAGCTTTGGGTTTTGCTTAAAGAAATACTGGGCAGCACTTCGTAAATATCATTAGTTTGAATAACCTGTCTGCGGTTATAATTAATCGTTGTACTTATTCCTGATTCATCCCAGGATTTTGACAGAGTCGCATTTGAGATAATTTCGTTTCTTAAATAATCATTTGGATTTACGGTACCTCTTTGAAGAAAATTACTCGAAGCAAATTCGAGATTCGCATCCAAACGCATCGAGGGAGTAATAGTTTGATTGTGATACCATCTTAAATCCCAATCAATCTTCTCGTTAAAATCCGGATCGGTTGACTCTCCCTGCGTAAAATCTTTGTATGATGCTTCAATCCTCCCGGTAAAATTATATCGCTTCGCATAGCGGAAACGACTGTAAAGTGTGTAGCTTCCACGAGTATAATAATCAGCCTGGGCATTCCAATCCATGTAATCACTTATTGCCCAAAAGTAACCGAACCTGGAAAAATAAGTTCCGTAAATTCCACTTGATCCAAAAACCGGTGCAATAATCCCCGATCTTCTTCCCGATTGTAATGGAAGCACAGCAAATGGAACAGGAACAGGTAACGGAACATCACCAAAAAACAGGAAGACCCATTCAGCTACAATTTCATCATTCTGAATTACTTTCATTTTTGGTGAAAAGATGTAATAATCAGGATCTTTTTTATCGCAGGTTGTGTACTTGCCATTTTTTATGAAATAAGTGTCCTTGCTTACTTTTTTTATTTTTTCTCCATGATAAAATGCACCCTGTAGTTCTGTATTGACCGCTGAAAGTGAACCCTGCCCTGTTTTAAAATTATATTTCATCGTTTGCCCTTCGTAGACTTCACCTGCATCCGAAAGTACCGGAGTGCCCGACATAATTCCTGATGAATCATTCAACCTGCCTTCTGCCCGTAGTTCAAAGCGATTGAAATCAATATAAATATTCGAGCTTTTAACATCTGTCTGTTTGTATATTATGTTGGCATTTCCGTGCAGACTCATCTTTTTTTCTTTTACAAAAAAGATAAGCGAATCGGAAGCTGAAGCATAAATAACCGTATCAATATCTGATTGTTCATCCTGGTTTGCGGAAAGGTTGAGAGAATCCGGGACTTCTACAAGAAGTGAATCATTTCCGGTAAAGGGTGAATCTGTTTTCGTAAAAATGGAATCCACCTGTTGTGCGGTAAGCAAAGAAACAGAGATTATGCATATAATCAGTAGCAGGATCGATTTCATACCGAAAAATAATAATTACTACGCTGATTAAATACTGTATAACTAATTGACGAAGCGGGAAAAAGTTTGTTACAATCTTCGTGAATTTGTATAAATATTTGAATTACCTATAATAAAAAACCGGAGCATTTAACTCCGGCTTCAAACCTAGTTACCAGCTAAAATTATTACTTCAGGAGTATCATCTTCTTAGTATCAACATAATCATTAGTTTTAAGCTGATAGAAATAAATTCCGCTTGCGACATTAGATGCGTCCCAGGTTATTGTATAAGTTCCCGGTTGCTGTTGGGTATTAACTAACGTAGTAACCTGTCTACCAAGAATATCAAATATTGTTACTTTGACATTTTGAGGTTTTACAATATCGTATTTGATTGTAGTAACAGGATTAAAAGGATTAGGATAATTTTGGTATAACTGATACTGCTTCGGAATCGATTCTGTTGTTTCAACATTCTGTTTTACACCAAAATTCTTTTTCAGAATATTCTTTATACGATCCTGATATTCATCTGACTTAACCAAATACTTCCCAGCTTTAGTTTTCCCAAGTGTTGTATCATTTTCAATAAGTAGTCCAGTCGTCAGGGCATCTATTTCTGCAAAAACTGCTTCTTCTGTATTTGGATTTTGCTCAATTACATCATCAAACTCATCTATCGCGCTAATGTATTCTTGTTTACCAATTAAGCTAAGTGATCCTAATTGAGTAAACAATTTAATTAAGAGTGAATCTGAGGTTGATTGGCTCAATCCGGAAAAAGTATTGTATAGATTAGTAAAATATGAAACAGGTTTTGATTCAATTTTACCTATTTGATATAACATCTGGTATGCTTCGAGTTTTGCAAAAAGAGTATCGTTACTATTGACAATTTGATTGCAAATAGTTTCTGCGCTATCGTAATCTGCGGTAAGAAAATATTTCAAGGCTTTAAAGGATAACATCTCAGTTGCAGTTAGTGAATCGGTTGCCATAACTTGAGTAGTATCTACAATTCTCCCATCAGAAGTGGTTAAATATAAACTTTCCCCTCCTGTAAGTTCTTCGTACGTGCAAGGGCTGCCATAATAAGGCTCATAATAAACAATTAAATTTCCAAACCTGTCTTCCAGATCATAATATTGACTATTGCCCCAATAATTGTATTCAGCTTCAACAGTTATCGGGATTAACAAACCGGAAGAGTTCATTAATAATTGTACAGGGTAATCCTGAACATTACATTCAGTATTGGGAGGACACCTATCGTCAATAATTGAATTGCATCCACGGCTCATAATCGCGTTTGAGTTATATCCGAAATATATTTCGCTGCCGTCAGTACCTGTTGTTGAATTTCCATTATTCTGAAATGTATTATATCCAGTGTAAAAATAGGCTCCCGCCATAACTGGGTTCGAGCCTGACCCAATCGAAAGACCGTGATATAAATTGTATGTAATTTCATTGCTACCGATATAAGGTGAAGAATTGCCTAATGAAATTCCATTTGAGTAACCTGTGATCGTATTACCCGCTATTACACCACCACAACTTTCAAAAAATACTCCGGGCATACTGTTCAGATCCGAATCAAAAGTATTATAGAGTACAGCGAATGAAGCTACATTAGAACCATAAACACCTATTTCTGAATTTTCTACACTATTTAAAAGAAATGTTACTTGATTATTATTATTAACAGCTGAAATTGCACCATAAGAATCTATAAATGTATTGTCATATATATAAGGATTGTTAACAACTGAACCCAAAATGTTAATACAATAATCTCCGCAATTATTAAAAGTGCAATGTTCAACATCTAAATCTGTATTGTTATTACCAACGCTGATACCATAATCTGTTATATTGTCGAATGTACAATACTCAGCAGTTATTGAGTTGGAGCTATGGAATGTTGAAACACCAGTATAAGCATTTTTTATTTCGCAGTATTTAAGTTCAATTGTTCCTCCATTACGAACAGATATTCCGCTCACCTCTTCATTAGTAAAATCAAGTTCTAATTTATCTGTTGAATTTAAACCCCAAATTTTAGCAGCATTTTGACTAACTACTATTTGACTACCATCGTGAAAATAAACTCTGCCTGTTCCTGCAATTTTGCTACCTTCTTTCAAATAAATTTTTCCATAGCAGTGATAGTCAGAATTAATTGTTAAAGTGACATCTTCTTCAATTAGCAAATCTCCGTGAAGCTCTATGTTACTGCTTATGGTTTCGTTGTAAAGCAAATCCCCGCCGCCGATTACTGTTGGCTGCAATTTAAATAATTTGCCGTCGCCAGGTTCATAAGTGGCTGTGAATTGATTTGTAGGGCTTGCGCTGCTCCAATGGTTAGTTGTACCAACTTCTTTTACCGTCCAGTTGAAAAAGTTGTTTGGGTTGGAAGAGCTTTTATCATACTGTATTCTGATATCACGGGAGTCACCCTCAAATGTTTGGTTATCTACCCAAGTTCGCCTATTCACGACATAAAAATGTTCAAGGTTATCATTATTCTGTTCGTCTGTTTTCTTGAAATATCCAAGTTCAACATAAGTCTCATCAGCCGGATCAGGAACAGAGTTTGAAAACGCTTGCACGGATGTAATATACGGGTTTGGTATCGGCTCTTGCTGATTAATGCTTGTTGCACCAAGCCAGGTTAAAGACATTAACTCATCTCCCATTGCAAGCAGTTGATGATTATATCCTTTTATTGTATTCCACTTCGGGTAGCCGTAGTCATCATATTCTCTTATTAAACCGTCATAATTATTCGGATCGTGATAATAAAAACCATTAATGCTATCACGGTCTACCCAGCTATGTGCATACAAATAATATAGAATGCCTTTAGCACCATAACATACAGCAAGATTCGTCATAGCTTTTATTTCATAGGGTGATGGCTCTCTTTGCCATTGCTGATTCCACTTATACCATTTGTGCGCCTGCGGCACAAACCAGAATGGCTTTTCAAATTGCAGTGCGCCGGCAATATGATCTTCTAGACTAGGAATGAGAACTATATCGAATGTGTTTTCTTGTACATATTCGTCATATGTGTTCTTATCAGGATCATCAGGAAAGACAGTATCTGACCAGTGGAATGGGTAAACAAATGTAAAAAGTACGTTCATACCTGTTTCCCAGATATATCTTTTTGTAATCGGAGCCGGATGTGTAAACGGTATTGCAGGGCAATAATAATGATAGCTAAGCGGATACCTGTCTGAATTTCCCAGAACACTTTGCATTTTTTGCTGAATGTATCTTGTTGCGAACAGGTGAGTTACCGGCACTTCATCGTGCGCCTGAAAATTTATTATACCCTGGTTATTCAAATAATCGTTGTTTACAGCATCTTCTATTCTGTTGTCCCAGACGTGTGTGAATAATTTATGAGCATTTAAATCATCTACCGCAATGTAATCAATATCAACAGTATAGTTGAACGGAGCTGTGCTGCTCCAGTATATGCGGTAATCGTAAGGTGTATTTGTAACTTCAGGGTCAATAATCATATTAGGTATCTGGTTTGTTCCGATTGAATCCGGGTAAGTATAAATATCCGGCGGGTCTTCTGCGCCACAATATACCGGCCCATCCGGGTATTTCATAAAACACATTACATGAACTTCTTTCCAGTTATTATTAGAAAAGTCATCTGCATAAACATAACCTTCTATTTCTGCGCCGTCGTCGTAAAATACTTTAAGAGTGCAGACAGGTACGTGTACATAAGTAGTAGCTGAAGGCAGACGCATTCTAATCTTTAGCTGATATTTCTGCCCATCCGGCTGAAGATCTTTTTCTCTTAAGCCGCTCGCTACTAATCCGTAAGGATCAATACCGGGTCTCAAATGCAAGAAATTAGGGGTTCCGTCGGGAGGAGGAGCTAAATTCCAATGGGTCAGTGCTTCCAAAAGAGGAAAATCACTAACTGGTTCCCCTGTTGGTACATTCAAAAAATCGTTGAGATCATTCCCCGTTACTTTTTCCACCTGGTAAACCCATCTTTGCGGATCAACCCTTGGATTACTTTCATAGTGATCAAACCCATTATATAAAAATACTTTTATTCCTAGTGCGTTTGCTTTGTTTATATCTGCAATAATATCCGTCTTAGATCTTGTGCCAACTGTTGGATTTATATCGTTAGGATATTTCTGGAAATACTTTAATCCTGCATAATTTAATCCGAATTCTTTTACTTTATTCCAGTAGTAATCGCTATGCGGTAAATTCCCATACCAGTCAAAGTTCCCCATTGCACTTACGTGCTCTGCACCCACTATAAATTCTGTTTGTTGTGCAAATAAAATATTCGTAACCAAAGCGATAATTGTAAATAGTTTTTTCATTTCAATTTCTCCCCTTGTTTATTTTAAATAAGTCATCTTTATTCTTGAAGAATAATTATTGTTTACTTTCAATTCACAGAAGTAAATCCCGGAAGCAAGTTTATATTTACCTGCATCAAAATTTAACCTATACTCTCCCGCAGGTTTTTCTTCATTAAGAAGTACTGCTACTTCCTTCCCAAGTAAATCATAAATTGTAATCTTAACCTTGCTGATAACTGATAACCGGTAACCGATTACTGTAGATGAGTTGAATGGATTCGGATAATTTTGGACCAAAGAAAAGTCAGTTGGGATATTTTCTCTTTCTTCTTCAATTGAGTTTACAACAATATCGTCTCTCCCTTTGTATATTATTACATACCCTATTTCATCTTCGTGATATGGATTAGCAGTGACTACAAAATCTTTTATACCGTCTCCATTTTGGTCGTTACAACCCATTGCTTTTGATGGGAAGGTTGTAGAATATGATTCCAGCAAACCTTTCAATCCATAAGGATTACGGTTATTTAAATAAGGTCCGCCTAAATGAACTGAAAAAGTCTTGTACCCGGCAACTTTTAAAAGAAAGTCATTGTAGCCGTCATTATTAAAATCCCCTATATCGTGACCTAGTTGGCCTACAATTATATCAGGTCTTGTTGTATCTGGGTCTGTTATATAAAATGATGGTATTGTATCAATAACATTTATCGAACCAAAATGAACATGATTTGTTGAATCTTTATAAAAGTGATTTATCATTAGATCAGGTATTAATGACCCATTTAAATCTAATACAGAAAATTGGCGTTTAACCCATCCATAAGAATAATTTGTATTTTTCAATTTAGACTCATAACTGAAAGTCTGACCTCCTTCATAGAATGAAAAACTGCCGTTACCAAGATAAAAATGAAATACGTCTAAACTATCCTGAGAATTAGGTGGTATTGTTTGCACTTTAAAGCTTAATATTAAATCATTATAGTCGTCCCCATTAATGTTTCCAACCTCATAATAATATCCATAGTTATAAATTAACGGCATTCCAAGTTCTTCTCTTCCTTTAATCTTAAATGTGGTTGTATCAGGCGGAATTTCGTTACCCATATAAATATAAATTGCACCAATGCTTAATTCAGGTAAAACATTTATTGAATTAATAACTATGTCATATTTACCATCATTGTTAAAATCTCCATAATCAACGCCTGGTTTACCAGTTCCAGCCGAAAACCCGTCCCTGTTTGGGAACTGTGTAGGCAAGGGAATTGAATACTCAGGAATTGTATCTATATTAGGTGTTGTGTTGCTGCCGTAGTAAAATAATATTTCCCCATTGTAATCGTTCCTTGTGCTGTCATAGTTTGTAAAGTGCATTGTAATCAAATCTTTGTAACCGTCTCCGTTGTAATCACAAACAGCAAGGCACCTGCCTGTATAAGTAATATCAACTGTGGAATCAAGCAATGCTGCCCCGCCGTAATAAACGTAAGTGTCATTCCAGTTGCCTACTATTATATCCTGCTTGCCGTCGTTGTTTATGTCGTGCACTTCAACATTAAATCCCATCCCGTAGCCGCTCACTCTCCAGAGTTCCTGCGGGTAAAAAGCAGGGGATTGGGAGAAGGTTTCCGTTGCTAATACAGTTATAAGTATTAATATTTTTTTCATTTCAATTTCTCCCTGTTTTATTTTAAATAAAGTAGTTTTTTAGATAACGATTCCCCCGATGTCGTTAATTTATATATAAAAACACCGCTGCTTATCTCATATTTATCACCTCCGATTGAATTAAAGTTTAATTGATAATTGTGCCACCCGGCACTCATTGTTTGGTTATTAATTGCATTAAATATTTCATTACCAAGAATATCGTAAATAATTAAACTTACCTCATAACTTTTCGGCAAGAAAAATTTAATATTTGTAGTTGAGTTTAAGGGATTGGGATAATTCTGATGAAGGAGACAATTATTAATGATTGAACCCACATCAGGTAAATCATTTACGCTCACAGGGTTACCGTTTTCATCAATTAATAGGATAGACATATAAATGTCTGGAGCTGTTGTAGTATCTTCTCTAGCAGCATCTCTATTAGAAGTAAAAAACAAAACTTTGCCATCTGGTGAAATCCAGGGATATTCATCCCATCCTCCTATCCGTCCGAAAGAACCTTGAGGTTGAAAAGCATTTGAATTAATATTAAGTTCATAAACATCTCCCCAATGATTCTCTAATGTATCCCAGAATGTCATATATAATTCTGATTGTAAGGAATCTGCAATCAATGAGATATATCTGCTGAAATATGCTTTTCTCCTATCTGCTGTAATACTTAATCCCCTTATATCTCCATAACCAAAAGGATGACTATAATTGGAACTATCTACAATCTCCCAATCATTACTTATACTGTCTTTTACGTAAATACAAACTCCTTGCCCTGCCCATAAATCATTTATACAATACAATGTATCTTCACTTAATTCGTAAACATAATAATCTCCCCACCAGTTGTTTACATTTTGTTCAAGATTCATAGAAGTTTTCCAATCCTTCGATGCTGAATCCCAAGGACTATACCATAAGTCCCAATTGCCATATCCTCCCCATCGGCTATAGTATAATCTTTCCTTGTCATAACTTATTGAGGGATGACGAATCGGATTTCCATTATTAACATTGTTATTTAGAGATACAGGTAGAGACCATAATGTATCTACTTTATGAGAAACACATATTGCTGAAGTTTTGAATAAATAAAGCGTCATCATATCAACAGTTAAAAATGGGCTATCTTCACCTTTAAACCTTTCTGCTAATGAATCAACTCTAACAGGCTCACTCCAAACCTCAACAGCCGGTGGGTAAATTTGTGCTTCCACGGATATTATAAAAAGAAAGATTAGTGGTAATAATTTTTTCATTTTATACCTCCCACATTTTTGTTGTAATAAAATTTAAATTGAGTTTTAATACATTACTTGGAAAGTATAAAAAAAGAAAAGAAAATACTAAATTAAGATTAAAGCATAACATCTTGGTCCCCTTTGTTAATTAAAATACTTTATTGGAAAAGTATTTTACGATTAACAATTATTTTTAATCAGACACGATGATGATATTATAACATCAAATATTTTACTGAAAATTTAAATACCTTCACGTTCATTTTTTCAACTTGCAAATTACAAAAATGTAAATTTGTAATTCTTTAAAAGTAAACTTTACAGATAATTATTAATTAATGAAGAAAGTAAATATCAGTTGCGGTGAAAAACTAAAGCAGATGCACCTTTAATACCAGCATCATTTTTGAGTCTGGCAGGTAAAACTTTAACGCGTGATTTTATTGGAGCAAGTACTCTTTTAATTGTGGTTTTCTCAATAGAATCAAAAAGCGGTTTACCGAATCCTGCCAAACCACCACCTACAATAAATACGTTTATATCCAGCACATTGCACAAGGATGCAAAAGCAGATCCAAGCCTGACACCTAATTCTGTAATTACAGATTTTGCATAAACATCTCCCAGTTCAGCTGCGTACTGAATATTACGCGGAGAAACTTTACTAAGATCATTTTCTATCAATTTCCACATTTCAGATTCGGGATGGTTTTTTAATTCGTTTCTAACTCTCTCTCTTAAATACTGATTACCTGCATATGCTTCAATACAGCCGTATGAACCGCAGTTACATTTTGGTCCGTTGTAATCTATTGAAATGTGACCAATCTCTCCTGCTGCACCTTTTTCACCGTGATATATTTTTTTGTCTATTATTATTCCTCCGCCAACGCCGGTACCAAGTGTAACCATAATAAATGAATTATAACGTTTGCCATTTCCGAAAATAAATTCACCAATTGCAGCAGTATTTGCATCATTATCTACAAATACCTGTTTCTTAAATTCCTGAGAAATAATACTTCCAACATTTACCCTATTCCAGCCTGGTAAGTTCGGCGGGTTTTCAACAATTCCTGTTCTAGGTGTCACAACTCCGGGGCAGCCGATTCCGATTCCTTCTATTTTATACTTTTTATCCTTAATAAATAATTGTATTCCCTTTTTAATATTTTCAATTACCGTCTTCGGTCCTTTTTCAGCATTAGTCTTCATTGAATATTTTTTTATCAGCTTGCCGGAATGAGAAACAATTCCAAACTTAATGCTTGTTCCGCCAAGATCAACACCGATAACATATTTTGCTTTTTTGTCACTCATTTATAATTAGAATATAAAAACATTTAGTTTGTAAATCTGGAGTCAACAATTGTAAGTTCACCGGGATAAGAAATATTTCCAATAGAAGTTGAAACAGTTGGTTTTGCGAACAAAGTTAATCTTGAAGAAGAACCCTGCTGACCGCCAAGTGCTAAAGCCAGATTTATTAAAGATTCCAGCCCATTATTGTTAAAGAAATTTAGTAAATCCATTTCCATTGTTAAAGGTACTTCAATGGATTCACCAGTACCCGGAACAGTCAAAGGATTGCCAATGTCGCCAGAAATCGTCTGCTTGTCATCAATTTTCAACCTCCAGGCAAATGATTGCAAAGTTGCATTGGTTTTTGGATAACCACCTGTTCCGTCGTTAGGATTTTTTGCGTCTACATTCAAAACGAATGAAACAGGAAATTTTCCTGTAGTTAAAGTTGAAGTAAGATTAATTATCTCCAGGGTAGTAAAATCCTGGAACTTAGATTTGCCTGAAATATTTACACCACCAATTGTAAAATTATTTACATCACCTAACTTGAACTGTAATCTTGAAAGATTCGTAATTGTTTCATAAACACTGCAATTTAATCCACCAAGAATTGCAAAAATAATAAACGAAGTAAATATTAATTTTTTCATTGCCTCCCTTTCAGGTTTAATTCTATTTGATTCAATATTCTTTCAGCAACTTTTAATGCACGCAGCCCATCTTCACCAGAAACAACCAATTCTTTTCCACTTATTACTGCATCAACGAAAAGCTGAAGTTCATATTTAAGTGCATTTATTTCTCGGTGTTCTGGCTGTGAATAAACAAGACGTTTCTTTTTTGCCCCCACTCCAATTTCACCAAATGGAATATAAGATTGATCAAACTCTTTTTCCATTGGCAAAAGTCGATAAACGTCAGAAATACCGGTTATAAAATCCAATGCTATATAACAATCACGCTGAAAGATTCTCATCTTTCTCATTTTCTTTTGGGAAATTCTGCTTGCTGTAACATTAGCGACTGCGCCGTTTTCAAATTCAATTCTTGCATTTGCGATATCAACATTATCTGAAACAACAGGAACGCCGTTTGCTTTTATCTCTTTAACTTCACTTTTAACAAGACTTAAAATTATATCGATATCGTGAATCATTAAGTCAAGTACTACAGCTACATCAGTTCCACGGGGATTGAATTGTGCAAGCCTGTCAGTTTGAATAAACATCGGATCATTTATTAATTCTTCCATAGAAACAAGTGCAGGATTGAACCGTTCGATATGTCCGACCTGCAGCTTTAGATTTTTTTCTTTTGATATTTTTACAATCTCTTCAGCCTGTGGAATTGTAGCTGTAATTGGTTTCTCAATAAAAACATGCACATTTTTTTCAAAACAATATTTTGCAAGCTCGTAATGAGCACTTGTTGTTGCTGCAATTGAAACCGCATTTACAAATTCCAGAAGTTGATCAATTTTTTCAAATGATTTTACATTTAATTCCTTTGCAACTGATTTTGCCTGTTCCGGATTTGCATCATAAATACCAACAAGATTAGCATTATTAATTTCAGCTAATAATTTTGTATGCAGTTTACCCAGGTGACCGGTACCAATAACTCCGATGTTAAGTTTTTCCATTTTTTATCTTGTTATTACTTTTGCATAGCCGACAATACGTTCATATCCGCCATCTTTCTGTTCATTATAATAAAGAAAAACATGAAATTCTTTTGAGTGATTCCATTTATTGCCTTCAAGAATTTGCCAGTCTGCATTTTCAATTTCATTCCCCATAAGATCAGCAACTACATACTGGTAATCGTAAATTCCGCGTTTAAGATGAAGAATAGTTGTACGAACACCGCCAATATTTTCCATTTTATTTTCAGGTGAAAGCTTCCAGTCATTAAAAGCACCAACAAGAAAAACATCACTTTGAATTTCTTCAGGCGGACGGATTGAAAATGTTACATTCAAATAAGTTGAAAAATCATTTTTAAAATCACTGTAAATCAATCCTCCGTTTAAATCTTCTCCGAATGATTCTTTGTAGAATCGTGAATTTTCAATTCCATCACGTTGTGCTTTAACATTTGGACCGGGGAATAAATTGTGATCTCTTAAATCAGCCTGGCGGTATTCATTTCCAGCCTGGATATCTCTAGCAATAAAAGTGAATTTTCTGTCGGCATCCCACTTAAACTGTCTTCCTAAATCGTTCATATTTCTATCTACAATAATCGGGTAATCAATTAAATGATCATCAATAATTTCAACACGATCAACAAATGCAGGATGAAAATCTGCAGGCAGATTAAAATCTGTAGTAACATTAAAAACTTTTGCAAGCTCTGTTGGCCAATAAGATTTATCTTCAAGCTGATCACGTTTGACTTTTACAGAAATGGGAAAATCTTCTTTCACAACAAAAAATCTTCCCTGTCCGTAAACAATTGATGTATCCTGTGTATCTGTTATATAATATCTCCATTTGCCTGAAAACGGGAATTCAACATCACCCTTGCTGTCTGGAAAACTTCCTTTAAAGTGATACCTAGCATCATCAATCACAGTTATGGGAAGATTTTCAAAATCCATGAAATAATAAATTGAATGACTTTGATTTAGAAGAAATATATTATTTGTTGGTTTCCAATCAGTGTCACAAAAACGAAACACCATATTCATATTAGGAATAAAATCACCCTGCACATCAAATTCGACTACAAGCTTGCTGCCCCCGGCAACGACCGGGATGGATGTTTTGCTGTCAGTTGTATAAGCAACTAAGCTTTTTACAATAAAGTCTTGAGAAGACAGGACAGCAGAAAAAATCAGGATAAAAAGGCAAATAAATTTTTTCAAAATGTTTCCGGATTAAAAATCGAAAATTTCTACACACTTAATTGAATGGTATGGAATGAAAATCCCCACACGCTGATCTTCACGTTTACTTTCGAGCAGTATACCGTCATCAAAAGCATTTATAAGTTTGCCGGTTTTAAATACAATTTCATAAAGAGATTGGTTAGTTTTAGGATCTTGTTTCACTCCATAATTTTCATGGAGAGTAACATTCAAGGTTTGGTTGATGTATTCAGTCCAATCAATATTCATTTTCACCCTCAATTGTTTTTAATTACTTGCGAAATTTAGCTTTTTTCTTAGTAAGAATCATAAATTTCCAAAAACTGTTTAAAGAATAAATAACTACCTTTTGAATACAATTAAGAAAATATTTTCATCAGAATGATTTCAAAAGAATATACTGACCTGATAAACAAGTTTAATAAGTTCATTAATAGTCAAAATATTGAAGGATTAAGCGAGCTTATGACTGATGATCATATTTTTATCGATTCAGAAAACAACATTGTCAGAAGTAAAGAAAATTGTCTTAAAGCCTGGAATAAATTCTTTAAATTATTTCCGGATTATAAAAATGTTTTTGTTTCAATGATGGAAAAAGAAAGTATAATTTTAATTGAAGGCTATTCCAGTTGCTCGGATGCTAAACTTAATGGACAAGCAATCTGGTCAGTAAAAATCATTAATGACAAAATTGCAGAATGGAGAGTTTAAAAGGATTCTCCGGAAATCAGGAAGATATTAAAAGTGGGTGAATAGAGAGATTAATCCTACCTCAAATCTGTTAACAAACAAACAATAATAAGTGCAATAATAACACCAAACATTGTAAGCACTTCTATTAATCTTTTTCTTTCCATTCGCTCAATATCTTTTTCGGTTGCCTGGCTAAGATGTGAATAACAATAGAAGCTGTTTCTGAGCGAAAGGTTAGTGCATTTGGTACCGTCTGGATTAATACCCTTGCAAATTGATTTCGTTTTCATCTTTGAATAATTTTTTTTGAAATTCACACTAAAAAGATAAGACATCATTTTGAAAATCTATTTAGTACATGTACTAACTATTTTTAATAATTGCGGAAAAATCTTTAGTACATGTACTAAACCAAAAAATTCAATAGTTAGATTTAGAACCAATTTCGCAGATTTTAAAAAATCCTTAAATTTGTGTAGAGTAAAAAAAAATTATGATTGTTAAATCCTGCGGCTTAGGATAAGAATGAATTTAAAATTTACAAGAGATAAGAAAATTATATTTGGACTTATTCTGACCTGTTTAATAGTGATTTTAATTTCATATAAGCAGGTACTGAACTTATTCGATGCATCAGTAAATGTATTTTTAAAAAATAATTTCCCGTCAGATCTTTTCTGGCAGTTTAATACTGTGAATCTTACAAATCCTGAAATAAAAAATGATGGAGTCGGAAATACTTTTTATATTCTAAAAAATGATGTTAAACAAAATAGTCTCTTAAATATTTCTGTCAGGAGCGGATACTCTGTAAACGAAAATCCTAAGATTACATTCACATACTTTAAGGAATTACCCGGGGGAATTATTCTTGAAATAGAAACGAGTGGAAGATACAATGAAGTGACTTATACACTTATTGATTACAAAGAAAATTATATAAATAATTTATTTGTTATTGAAAATGACATCAGGTATAGTATAAAAAACATTGAATATACAATCGAAAACCTTCCTTCAGGAAATTACAGGATTCAATTACATCAAATTACTAACACTGATGATTATCCGGAATTTCAAATTTACGATGCCATTCCGGTTAACTGGAGTTTAAATGAAAACAGGTTACAGTCACTCGATCTGCTTTCATTTTTAATAACTCTGGATATGGATACAAGGTGGTACTATATTAACGATAATTTAAAAAATGAACCATTACTTGAGACTTTTTTCAAAGTTTATAAAGATGGAAGATGGTATGAAGAAAAAAATTTGCAAAATTACGCTGAACAAATTTTGCTCGAGAATAGAATCTGCAATACTAAAAATAAATTTTTTTTCAGAATTCAAAACCCGGTTAAGGAATGGATTGAAAGCGAAATGATTCCGGATAGTATTTCAATAGATGAATATATTCACAGCCCGGACTTCAAAAATTTATTTGTTGATGAATTCGGTGATAGCTTGGCAGTCAGGTTTGGTTTAAGTATTGAACCAATGCAGTGGTCGCACTATAATTACCAGTATATATATTCTGATTATTATGTAATTCCAAGTGAAAAAATTTATGAGAGTTTTTTAGAGAAGAGTGAATAAAAAAGCCCCAAAAAATGGGGCTATTTTCAAATAAAATGGTTTTTATTTTACAATGCTTTCAATTCATTAGTTAATTTAGTCATTGCCTCTTTAGCATCACCAAAATACATAAGTGCATTGGGATAGAAGAAAAGCTCGTTATCAATTCCTGCGTAACCAACATTCAATGACCGTTTATTAATCACAACAGTTTTGGCATAATCAACATTTAAGATAGGCATTCCGTAAATCGGGCTGCTTTGATCATGGCGTGCTGCCGGATTAACAACGTCGTTTGCACCAATGATAATTGCAACATCTGTATTCGGAAAATCATCGTTGATATCTTCCATTGCATAAAGTTTATCATATGGAACCTGGGCTTCAGCTAAAAGCACATTCATATGACCGGGCATTCTTCCTGCAACAGGATGAATTGCAAATCTTACTTTAACTCCTTTCTTTTCTAGTGCGTTCATTAAATCTCTGACTGCATGCTGTGCTTGTGCAACGGCCATTCCGTAACCAGGAACAATTATCACACTACTTGCTGATTCAAGTACCATTGCAAGTTCTTCAGCATCAATTGATTTTACATCACCTTTGTGCGTTGTACCCTCCGCTGCAGGTCCACCGGCACCTGCAGAAGCCCAACCACCAAGAAGAACATTCATCAATGACCTATTCATTCCACGGCACATAATCAAAGTAAGAATTATTCCTGAGGCACCGACAAGAGCACCTGCAATTATTAGTTCATTATTCCCAAGCACAAAACCGGTTGTTGATGCCGCAATTCCTGAATAAGAATTAAGAAGTGAAATTGCAACAGGCATATCTGCTCCCCCAATCGGAAGAACAAGCAAAACACCAAGAACCAGTGAAACACCGGTGACAATTAAAACGAGCTCCGGCATTGAAGGATCAACTACAATATAAACTCCAGCAGCAATTACTACCAAAAGTAACAAAGCATTCATTGGATGCTGCAATGGATATTTAACAACTTTACCTGTTACCAATCCCTGAAGTTTTCCAAATGCGATTAACGATCCGGTAAAGGTAACACTGCCGATTAGTAATGAAAGTACAATTGCAATTCCGGTATCGATCGGTATAACAGGTTCAATTTTATAATACTCTGAAAGTGCAACAAGTAAAGAAGCTCCGCCACCAAAGCCATTCAACAGACCTACCATTTGCGGCATCCCTGTCATCTGAACTTTTAAAGCAAACACAGCACCAATTAAAGAACCAATTACAACTCCGATAATTATATATTCAAATGTTAAAACTTGCTGATCGAATAATGTAATCACAATCGCCATCAGCATACCAATTGAAGCAAAGAGATTTCCTTTGCGGGCTGTTTTAGGAGAGCTTAAATATTTAATTCCAAAAATGAAAAATATGGAAGATACGAGATATGTTATTTCTATTATGATTCTCATTTTTCAAACTCACTTCTTTTTGAACATTTTGAGCATTCTGTCAGTAACCAGGAAACCACCCACTACGTTTATCATTGCGAATACCACTGCCACAACTCCAAGTATTGTACTTATTGTAAATTCTTCCATTCCTGCACTAAGTAATGCACCAACAATTGTGATTCCTGAAATTGCATTTGATCCGGACATAAGCGGAGTGTGAAGAGTAGGTGGAACTTTTGTAATGAGTTCGAAGCCTACAAAAATTGCAAGCACGAAAACGTATATATGCATTAAAAAACTTAAGTCAACCATTATTTACCTCAATATTTTTTTAAATATCTTTTAACCAAGTAAATCTTTAACCCGCTGATTTACTATTTCACCATTATGGGTTATTAGACTTCCTTTTATTATTTCATCTTCAAGATTCAGCTCAAACTTGCCTTCTTTACTAAAATGCGTTATCAGATTTAGAATATTTTTTGAGTACATTTCACTTGAATGAGTCGGAACAAGACTCGGTAAATTTGGTTCGCCGATAATTGTAACGCCATGCTTCTTTACTGTTTTCCCTTTTTCACTCACTTCACAATTGCCGCCAAATTCAACAGCCATATCGAGTACAACACTTCCCGGTCTCATTTTCTTTACCATTTCTTCTGTTACCAGAACAGGTGCTTTCTTACCAGGAACCAAAGCAGTTGTAATTACTATGTCTGCTTCAGTAATATGTTTGAAGATCAGTTCCTTTTGTTTTTGTAAGAATTCTTCTGACGCTTCTTTTGCATAGCCGCCAGCGTCCTGCATATCTTCGGCACCTTCAACTTCTATAAATTTTCCACCAAGAGAGAGAACTTCCTCTTTAACTGCAGCCCGGATATCAGATACTTCAACAACTGCACCTAATCTTTTTGCTGTACCAAGTGCCTGAAGACCTGCAACACCGGCACCCATTATCACAACTTTAGCAGGTGAAATTGTACCTGCAGCGGTCATCATCAATGGGAAAATTTTTCCAAGTTCATTTGCACATAGAATAACACTTTTATAGCCACCGATGTTTGCCTGTGAACTCAACGCGTCCATTTTTTGTGCAATTGTAGTTCTTGGAATCATATCCATCGAAATGACATTTACCTTTTTTTGCGCACAAAGTTTTGCTGCATCAGGAAAATTGAGCGGGTACAAAAATGTAATTAATATTGTTCCTTCTTTCATTAACTCAATTTCATTTTTCCCGGCCTTTGAATGATCTAATGGTCTCTGTACTTTAAAAACTATATCCGCAGTTGAATAAAGTTCATTTAAATTATCTATAACCTTTGCACCTGCAGAGGTATACTGTTCATTCGTAAACCCAGCATTTAATCCGGCATCTTTTTCAATCTGCACCTGGAATCCTGCTTTTATAAGCTTTGAAGTAACATCGGGAACACAAGCGACTCTGTTTTCACCGGGGAGAATTTCTTTCGGAATTGCTATTACCATAGCGTAGGCTCCACTGTTGATAAGAATAATTTTTTATACAGGAAAATTAAAAGGATTGGGAAGGAAATCCAAGAAATTGTTTAATTTTCAAACAAAAAGTTGATTTTAATCAATTAAGAATGAGTTAAATCGGTTGTTCATGCGTAAGGCAATGAAGCGTCCCCAATCCCCAGACAAGATCAACCGCGTGAATTCCAATTACCGGGCGGTCAGTTATTAAATCCGATAAAATACCCAAAGCATTTTTATCATTCGGGTCATTAAAGGTTGGCACTAGAACTGCGTAATTTGAAATGTAAAAATTTGCATAACTGGCAGGCAATCGCTCCCCTTTAAAGTAAACCGGTGAAGGCATTGGAAGAAACTCAACATTTATCTTTGAACCATCAGAAAGTTTTGCGTCCTGAAGCCGTTCTTTATTTTCATTCAATAAGTTATAATTTTCTTCGGACGTATTTTTTTCCCTGCCTGACGGCAAGGCAGGCTGAACCAGCACGACTGTATTTTCATTTACAAATCTGCAAAGATCATCTACATGCCCGTGAGTATCATCACCGGCAATTCCCTTCCCCAGCCAGATAACTTTTTTTATTCCAAGATATTCATCAAAAACTTTTTCGTAATCATTTTTTGTAAAACCCGGATTCCTGACTTGAATTTTTTCATCCATTAGACATTCTTCAGTCGTGATAAGTGTTCCCTTTCCGTTATATTCAATACTGCCGCCTTCAAGAACGACCTGTTTATTTTTGTGAGTTGCTTTTAATTTGCGAAGTTTTTGTTTCGCAGCAATTAGTTTCGGAATTCGGGAATCAAGTTTATAGTTATCATATTTTGCCCAGCCGTTAAATTTAAAATGAATCAGGACTGTATTTCCCTTTTCATCTTTAACAAATTGCGGTCCGCTGTCGCGAAGCCAGTTCCTGTCGGTTTCAAGTTTGAAAAATTCTATATATTCAAAATTTGCATCTACATCCTTCAAAACTTTTTCAGCTTTCTGCTGATGTTTTTTTGAAGCGACAATTATTTTTACATTTTCAGCACGTGAAATGTATCTTACAATTTCTCCATAGACCCACGGAATGGGCTGAAATTTTCCCGGCCAGTCTTCTTTATTGAATGGCCAGCCAATCCAGGTTGCTTCGTGCTTTTCCCATTCGGCAGGAAGTCGAAATTTACTCATCGAGAAATCTTTTTGTTATTGGTTCATAGCTGTCTATTCTGCGGTCTCGAAGGAAAGGCCAGTTACGACGAATGTATTCGATCCTGTTTAAATCAACTTCAGCAATTATAATTTCTTCTTTATTTGATGCTGCTTGTGCAATAATTACACCTTGTGGGTCTGCAACAAATGATGAACCCCAGAATTCAATTCCGGCAGATTTAGAGTTTTCTTTTTCCAATCCAACTCTGTTTACAGAAGCAACATAAACACCATTTGCAATTGCATGACTTCTTTGAATTGTCTGCCATGATTCAAATTGTGATTTACCATGTTCTTTTTTCTCGTGAGGATGCCAGCCAATTGCAGTTGGATAAAATAAAACTGCCGCGCCCTGCATTGCTGTCAATCTTGCACCTTCAGGATACCATTGATCCCAGCAAATCAGTGTTCCGATATTTCCGAACTCAGTTTTAAATGATTTATAACCCAAATCGCCGGGAGTAAAATAAAATTTTTCATAATAAGCAGGATCATCCGGAATGTGCATCTTGCGGTAAATTCCTTCAATATTCCCCTTTGTGTTTAAAACTGCTAAGGAATTGTGATACACTCCGCTTGCTCTCTTCTCAAATAGAGGAACCACAACTACAACCTTATTTTGCCTGGCAACTTTAGAAATTGCTTCTGTCGATGGACCAGGAATTGTTTCAGCCAAATCGAAGTAATCGATATTTTCACTTTGACAAAAATATTGGGAACGAAAAAGCTCAGGTAAACAAATTACTTCAGCACCTTTTTTTGCTGCTTTATTAATCCAGTTAACAGCTTTTGAAAGATTTTTATCCGGATCCTTGCTCAGGGAAATTTGTATTAAACCTATTTTGAATTTGTTATTCTTTTTCATAACCGTTTTATGATTTTTGAAACTATAAAGAAATGTAAATGGTGGTTAAACTAAATGCAAATCCCCGCATAAACTAGTAGCCAAATGAAGAAGTAATTTCTCCTTCCAGACTGTACTGACGTTCTTTTAAAAGTTCTCCTTCATAATAATATTGTTCAGATTTAATGGTTCCGTTCTGATAATACTCTTTTACCCAGTTGTCAAGTTTTCCATGATAAAAACTTTCAACCCGTCTTAGTGCGCCATCTTCATAATAATAATTTTTCTTTCCTTTTATTTTTCCAAGATCATAAACTGCTTCACTTTCAACCAGACCGTTCTTATGAAACGTTTTATAGACACCACTTAAAACATCATCAATATAATTAGCAACAATTTTAAGGGAACCATCATTATAATAGGTAATTGCAATACCATTTTTTGCATCGTGATCATAAATTTCTTCTGATTTTATTCTACCATCTTCATAATATGTTCTGAAAACACCTCTCTTTATTCCCTTTTGATATTCAGTAGTTGATGAGACTATTCCATTTTCATAATAATCAATTACTGTTCCATCAATTATTCCGTCATTGTATGTGACTTCCTCTTTGAGAAAACCTGAATCATAATAGAATTTTGCTGTTTCCTGTTTCACTCCGTCAATTGTAAATATTTCATCCTGAAGGGAACCACCGTTAAAATAATTTCTAATCATCTCTTCCTTTGATTCAAACTTTCCCTGGAAATCGTAACGCTCACGTGTTACGAGTTCGTCATTTTCATATAAATCAAGAACACGCAAGCTGCCGGCCATATCATAAAGCTTTACGTCTCCTTCAAGTTTGTCATCTACAAAATTTGCTTTAACTGCTAACTGTTTGTTTTCATGGTAAATCAATATATCCCCATTTTGTTTACCGTCAACAAAATTTCTTTCTACTTCAACCTGTCCATTTTTATAGTAAGTTCTGGATTTTCCCTGCAACAATCCATCAATATAGTACCACTCACCCTGCATCTCACCAGTTTTATAATATGTATATGTAGTTCCATTTAATTTACCATTTATATAATTCTGCTCTGCCCACAACTCACCTGATTCATAATACCATTTAGAAACTCCCTGCTTTATTCCGTTTTTATAATTCCATTCAATACTTACTTTTCCATCTTCAAAATACCAGGTTGAAACTCCGTCTTCTTTCCCGTCTTTAAATTTCCAGACTTTCCAGATTTTTCCATTAGGATAATATTCTTTGTACAATCCATCCAGCTTATCATACCAATATTCCCCTTCGGTTTTTACAACACCGTTAGCATAATATGTTTTCTTTACTTCAGAACCGGAAAGCTGTTGTGAGAAAATGCATGTTTCTGCTAATAAGAATGTTATTATGATTAAAGTCTTTATCATTCTAAAATTATGGAACTGTTTAATTAATAAAGTGTTTAACATAAGTGATTTTATCAATAAGTAAAATGAAAGAAGTTACTCCCGGATTCTTAATAGGAGATTTAACTTATACTTAGAATTTTTTATCGGTAACATTGGTTGGTCATTTTCACTTTATTATTAAAGTATCTTAGATAAAAATCAATAATTTTAGTATAATAATTCACTATTTATCATTATTTATTTAAATAAAAGGGTGTGAAGTGAAAACAGTGCCTTCAATTAAATTAACCGGAGTGTTAATTCTTTTTATCCTTTTTATTTCCTGCTATAAGAATCTTCAGGCACAAAATTCTAAAAATTATTTTGTTCATCCACAAATGGGCAGGGTTGCATTATCAATTGAAGGCGGAGGAGTTTTAGGGTATACAGACTATAATTCCTCAAACATCGATCTAATCTGGCGGGGGTCTGTTGAATATTTCTTCAATACATATTCCAGACATCTTGTTGGTTTAAAACTTTTTGGTGGAACAGGAACCATAAATGGAAACGATTTAAACAAACAGCCTACCGATTTTAAAACAAGTCTTGTTTTTTATGGCGGTGGATTGACATATGGTTATTTAGTTGGCGATGCTTTGTTCCCTACGTTTTTTGTAGGTGTTTCCAATCTTAATTTTGATCCAAAAGATATTAATGGTAATAAGCTGGTAAATAATGAAAATGGTGTTTACTCAAGAAACGCAGTAAACTTAAACCTGGAAATTGGTCTGCGTTATTTAGCAACGGAAGATATCGGCGTAAAAGTCGCATTCGGAACGGCATACAACTTCACTGATTATCTTGATGACATAAAAACCGGTAAAAAGAATGATATCTTTTATCTGGGTTATGTCGGACTAATTTATACTATTAATGCTCGTAAAGACAGCGATGGCGATGGCATTGAAGACAGCAGAGATTTGTGCCCGGATACACCTACCGGAGTTAAAGTTGATGAAATAGGTTGTCCGGTTGATAAAGATGGAGATGGAGTTCCAGATTATCTTGATAAATGCCCGGACACTCCGAAATCTGTTCAGGTAGATGAAGAAGGTTGTCCGGTTGATTCAGATAAAGATGGCGTTCCCGATTATCTCGATAAATGTCCTGATACACCAGTTGGCGCAAAAGTAAGCATAAATGGATGTCCAAGTGATTCAGATAACGATGGCATTCCCGATTATCTTGACAAATGTCCGGATACTCCAAGAAATGCTAAAGTAGATGCAAATGGTTGTCCACTCGATCTCGATGGTGATGGCGTACCGGATTACAAAGACAGATGTCCGAACACTCCTGAAGGAGCAACGGTTGATGAGCTTGGCTGTCCCATAGATACAGACGGAGATGGAGTTCCTGATTATGCTGACCATTGTCCGGATACTCCATATGGTTCAAGTGTTACAAACGATGGCTGCTCGAATTATTTCCAGGAATATATATTCTTTGCATCTTCACTATTTAATGATGGAGGGTCTACTCTTTTACCCGGTGCTTATGAAGAGTTAAACAGGGTAGTTGCAAAACTTAAAACTCAGTATAGTGCAAAGTGGAGAATTGAAGGTCATACCGATAACCAGGGTGATCCGGAAGCCAACAAAGTTTTATCACTTGAAAGAGCCCAGGCAATTTATAACTACTTTATTTCTCATGGACTTAACAAAAAGATTTTTGATGTAGTTGGACTGGGTGGAGATTTTCCTATTGCAGATAATGATACTTCACACGGCCGTGAACAAAACAAAAGAGTTGTGCTTTTAAGAGTTAATTAATATTCTGAAGTAAAGCTTAGTTCTTTTTAGTGATAATTTTTCTCTCCGGCTTCTATGCTCATAACAATATAATCTTCTTTTCTGGGGACAGGGCAGGTGTATAATTTTGTGTAAGCGCAGTATGGATTATATGCTTTGTTAAAATCAATTGTGTAAACATAATCCGGATCTTCGTGATATTCGAAATCTAAATACCTTCCAACTCCGTAAGTTTCTTTCCCGGTTGTTTTATCAGTAAACCAAATGCTGTAATAAGGTTCACCGTTTTGAGCAAATCCTTTATAAACATTTACGTGATGATCTTCGCCATCTTTCACGCAATTAACATAACCTTCTAAAATTACTCTTCTTGATTCGCCTTTAGTTCCCATTACCACAACGGTATCTGGTGGATTTAATCGGTATAGTTTAGATTTAAATACAAATGATTCATCTGGTGGAAAATATTTTAATCCTGTAAATGTAACAGAAGTATCTCTTTTGAAAGGAGAATAGTTACCATATTGCATTGCGCTGTCTTTTTCAGCTCTCTCATTTAAAATTGTTTTTACATATTCAGGGCTGGAATTTTTAACTTCATTTTTTTCATTACACGAAATTGAAATTAAAGCAATTGTAGTGATAAACAGAATTACAATAAAGATTTTTGAAAATCTATTTTTTATCATTTTTTAACTTTCTTCTTTAATTCATTTAATTTGTTTAGTGCATCTAATGGTGTTAGCTTTTCAATTTCGATTTCATCAATCTCCCCTCTTAGCTTGTCATCTTTAATTTCAAACATACTGATTTGGTTTTCATTTTTTTGAGCCAATGATTTTAGTTTTTCTTTTCTGACTTCATAAGGTGTTAATTCTTTACTTTCAAGATTTTGAAGGACTTCCTTCGCACGGTTGGTTACAAACTGTGGTAAACCTGCCATTTGCCCAACCTGAATTCCATAACTGTGATCCGCCCTGCCGGGAGAAACCCTGTGTAGAAAGACAACTTTATCATTGTACTCTCTAACTTCGACTTTATAGTTTTTTATTCTCGGAAAAATTTCTGAAAGTTCGTTCAATTCATGATAGTGAGTTGCAAAAAGTGTTTTTGCAGCAACACTTTCATTTTCGTGGAGATATTCTGTAATTGACCATGCAATCGAGATTCCATCAAAAGTGCTTGTGCCGCGACCGATTTCATCCAAAAGAATTAAACTTTTTGATGTTGCATTATTTAAAATGTTTGCGGCTTCCTGCATTTCAACTAAAAAAGTGCTCTCGCCGGAAGTAATATTATCACTTGCACCAACTCTGGTAAAAATTCTGTCAACAATTCCTATTTCAGCTTTAGCAGCCGGGATAAAAGAACCTATTTGCGCCATCAGAACAATCAATCCAACCTGGCGGAGAAAAACAGATTTGCCAGCCATATTTGGTCCGGTAAGAATAATTATCTGGTTTTTTTCATTATCAAGCTGACAATCATTTGCAGTGAATTTTTCTCCGGGCGGAAGAATCTGCTCAACGACAGGATGCCTGCCTTTCTCTATTTCAATTTTATTACCTTCGTTAATTTCCGGTTTGACATATTTATATTGTTCTGCACATTCAGCAAATGAGACAAAACAGTCTAGTGCTGCAATCATTCTGGCATTCTGCAGAATTTCATCTGCTGATGAAGCAGCAAGCGATCTGATTTCATTAAAAATCTGGAATTCAAGTTCATTAATTTTTTCTTCTGCACTAAGAATTTTTTCTTCATACTCTTTCAATTCAGGTGTGATATATCTTTCTGAGTTTACAAGTGTTTGTTTGCGGATATAGGTTTCCGGCACTTTATTTTTATGAGCATTGCTGATATCAATGTAGTAACCAAAGACTTTGTTGAAACCAACTTTAAGCGAAGGAATGCTTGTCTTTTCTCTTTCCTGTTTCTGAAGTTTTGCAATCCAGTCTTTTCCGTGAAATGCAATGTCTCTAAGTTCGTCAAGTTCGGGACTGAATCCTGTTCTTACAATTCCGCCTTCCATAATAGCAGCAGGAGGATTATCGATAATCGATTCCTGGATCTTTTTAGTTAGTGTTTCAAGCGGATTTAATTTTTCAGAAATACTTTTAATTGTTTCGTCTGAAAAAGCTTTCAACAAATCTTTCAACAGTGGAATTTTATTCAAAGAATTTTTTAGTGCTACTAGTTCACGCGGATTTGCTCTTGCAGTACAGATTCTTGAAATCAATCTTTCAAGGTCACCGATCTCTTCCAGCTCTTTAATTATTTTTTTACGAACCTGTTTTTCCTTTAGAAGTGATTCAACGCTGTTCAGTCTTTTATTAATCTGTTCAATATTTCTGAGAGGAGCAGAAATCCATTTCTTTAATAATCTGCCGCCCATTGCTGTGGATGTTTTATCAAGAATTCCGATTAGTGAGCCTTCCCTGTTTCCTTCCTGCATCGTAAAAGTTATTTCAAGATTTCTTCTTGTAACCGGGTCGAGAATCATAAACTCGGAAGGATTGTAAAGTGAAATTTTATTCAGATGCGGCAATGCAACTTTTTGTGTTTCCTGCAGGTAATTTAAAACTGCTCCAGCGGCAACAATTCCTGCTGAAAGATTTTCAACCCCGAATCCTTTAAGGTTCTGGGTTTTAAATTGCATCAACAAT
This sequence comes from uncultured Ignavibacteriales bacterium, assembly GCA_963715745.1. GTDB lineage: Bacteria > Bacteroidota > Ignavibacteria > Ignavibacteriales > Ignavibacteriaceae > CAWGJF01. Next base: position 1,685,442 of record OY970271.1, on the reverse strand, counting down.
AATTCTTTTGCATACTCGTAATTGAAAATCCAGTCATCAAGCTTGGTTAATTTACAATCCGGCATTGCTCTTTTAAATTCATTTTCGAGTCTGACTTTTTCTTTTTTCTGAATTAAAATTTCTGAGGGAAGGATTGATAAAATCTGCTGTACAAAATCTTTTTCAGGAACTTCAAAAGTCAAAAACTCTCCGGTGGAAATATCAGCAAATGAAATTCCGGCTACTTCTTCTGAAAAATAAACTCCAAGCAGGTAATTATTTTTTTTATGATCGAGCAACTTGTCGTTGAGTGTGACTCCGGGAGTTACAACTTCAATTACTTCACGTTTAACAATTCCTTTTGCAAATTTAGGATCTTCCATCTGCTCACAAATTGCAACCCTGTAACCCGCTCTTACAAGTTTCGGTAAATAAGTATCAATTGCGTGATGGGGAAAACCTGCAAGAGGAACTTCACCTGCAGCGCCGTTTGCTCTTTTTGTTAATGTAATCCCCAGAACTTTGGATGCAGTTTTTGCATCTTCCTCAAAAGTCTCAAAGAAATCTCCAACCCTGAAAAGCAAAATGGTATCAGGATTTGCTTCCTTAATCTTAAAGTACTGGGACATTAACGGGGTTTGATTCATATTTGAAGTGCTTCTCAATTAAAAGTTAAAAATAGACTAATATTCCAATAATTTCAATTTCAATTAATTCAAAACGAAATTGTAAAGTCGGCAAATCTGAATTCTAAAAATATTGATAAGCAATCAAATTTTACTATATTTAGCCCCTAAATAACCACTTCTGGAAGATTTCCCAATTGTTATTGATTTAAGTATCCAGAGAATACTTTTATAAACATAAGAGACTTTATTTACGGAAACGTCATTTCGACCAAAGTGAGAAATCTTTATTCCAGAGAAGATTTCTCAGTCACTTTGCTCCTTCGAAATGACAATCTCTAATTTTTTAGTATTTCATTAAACTTTTTATTCGGGGCAAAATGAAAAAAATCGGAATTCTGTTTGGGCAGGAAAACACTTTCCCACCTGCATTTGTCGATAGAGTAAATTCAAAAAAAGAATCCGCTGAAGGCGGTGAAATCATTGCTGAATATGTCAAGATTGACAGAGTTGTTCAGGGTGCAGAAAGTGGTTATGATGTAATCATCGACAGGATTTCGCAGGATGTTCCTTTTTATAGAGCTTTTTTGAAAAATGCTGCATTGAGTGGAACTGCTGTAATCAATAATCCTTTCTGGTGGAGTGCAGATGAAAAGTTTTTCAACAATGCTTTAATGACAAAATTGAACGTTGCCGTTCCCAAAACTGTTTTGCTTCCATCAAACCAGCATCCTGATGATACAAATGAAAATTCATTCAGAAATTTATCGTATCCATTAAACTGGGAGGCGATTTTTAATTACATAGGATTTCCTGCTTACTTTAAACCTTTTGCAGGAGGCGGATGGAAAAATGTTTATAAGCTGAATACTCCTGAAGAATTTTTTAAAGCATATAATGAAACCGGGCAGCTTGTAATGATGCTTCAGGAGGAAATTCAGTTCACAGAATATTTCAGGTGTTATTGTTTAGACAGAAAAGATGTACACATTATGCGGTATGATCCCAAGCAGCCTCATCATTTACGCTATGTTAGAAATCCCGATCCGATTGAACCTAATTTGCTGAAAAAACTTTTGGAAGCTGTACTCACAATTAATAATGCATTAGGTTATGATTTTAATACAGTCGAGCTTGCCATAAGAGATGGAGTACCATACGCAATTGATTTTTGCAATCCCGCTCCCGATGCAGATAAAAATTCTGTTGGTGATGAAAATTTTGAATGGATTGTTGAAACAGCATCAAATATGGCAATCAGGAAAGCAAAAGAACATAAGCATGGAAAGAATAATCTTACATGGGGAACTTTTATAACTAAATTTGCAAAAAATGAATCACTTTAATATGAAGAAATAAAATGGCAGATCCCGGATTATTTACATTAGGTGTTGAAGAAGAATTTCAGATTGTAGATCCAAAAACAGGCGAGTTGCGTTCGCATATTCAGCAAATTCTTGAAGAAGGGAAAATGATTCTTGCTGAAAATGTAAAAGCAGAAATGCATCAGTCTGTTGTTGAAATGGGAACCGATATTTGTACAAATATTTCTGATGCGCGTGCACAGGTAACAAGACTGCGACAGGAACTTGCCAAGCTTGCTAAGAAAAATAATTTAAGAATTGCTGCATCAGGAACTCATCCCTTTTCCCACTGGAAAGATCAGAAAATAACATCTCACCCAAGATACAAAGAGATCATTTCTGATTATCAGCAAGTAGCTAGAGCAAATTTAATTTTTGGTTTACATGTTCACGTCGGTGTTCCTGAACGTGAGGTGGCAATTCATATAATGAATGCTGCAAGATATTTTCTGCCGCATATTTTCGCAATCTCAACAAACTCACCTTTCTGGCAGGGACGAAATACAGGTTTTAAATCTTATAGAAGCAAAGTATTTGACCGTTTTCCAAGAACAGGAATACCGGATTATTTCGGCAGCCTTTCTGAGTATGATAACTTTGTTAAGCTTTTAGTAAAAACTAAATGCATTGACGATGCAAAAAAAATCTGGTGGGATATTAGAGTTCATCCTTATTTCACAACGCTTGAATTCAGAATCTGCGACATTCCAATGCGCATTGATGAAACAATTTGTCTTGCTGCAATTATGCAGGGAGTTGTTGCAAAACTTTATAAATTAATTAAACAAAATCTTGGATTCAGATTGTACAGAAGAGCGCTCATTGCAGAAAATAAATGGCGTGCTGCGCGATACGGAATCCAGGGAAAGCTTATTGATTTTGGCAAACAGGAAGAAGTTGAATTTAAATTACTTGCTGGCGAGCTTCTTGATTTTATAGATGATGTAGTGGATGATCTAGAATCAAGGGAAGAAGTAAATTATCTTAATAAAATTCTTGAAATGGGAAGCGGAGCAGACAGACAGCTCGAAGTTTGGGAACAATCACACGATACCAAGGCAGTTACAGAATTTATTGTTGAAGAAACATACAGAGGATTAAATATCTGATGAAAAACACTCCGGTTAAAGTAGCGACTATCGATCTTTATAATGATGAAAAGAATGAAGGGATGAGATGCATAAAAGAAATTGTTACTTCATTTAATTATACAAAAAATAAATCTTATGAAGTTGAGTATAATGTTTTTGATACACGATTTAAAGATGAAGTACCGGAATTAGATCACGACATTTACATTTCATCCGGCGGACCCGGCAGTCCCTTTGAAGGTGAAGGATCTAAATGGGAAAGAGATTATTTTAATCTTCTTCAGAAAATCTGGGATCACAACCAGAACAATCCGGAAAAGAAAAAATATTTATTTTTTATCTGCCATTCATTCCAGATGATGGGAAGATTTTTTAATCTCGGGTCTGTGAATAAACGAACTTCAAAATCATTCGGAGTTATGCCTTTTTCAGTCACTGAGGAAGGAAAAGAAGATATAATTCTGAAAAATCTCCCCAACCCATTTTATGCTGCAGATATAAGGCAATACCAGGTTATTGAACCGGACGAAAAAGTTTTCAAGGAACTCGGTGCAAAAATTCTTTCTTTCGAAATTCCGGATGACGGAGTTGATGAGCCGGCTCTTGCAGCAATAAGGATTTCTGATGAGATTGTCGGTACACAGTTTCATCCTGAAGCTGACCCGGAAAGTATGCTATATCATTTTAAGAAGGACGAACGAAAAAAGCAGGTTGTAGAAAAATATGGTGAAAAAAGATATTTCGAGATGATTGAAATTCTGCAAAAACCGGACACAATAAAATTAACCCGGGAAAGTATTCTTCCCTCCTTCCTGCAAAATGCTATAAACGAACTTACTTCAGTTTATTCCTGATATTATGATTCCGGAGATAAGAAAAAAATTTAATTCTGAGTTTAAAGAAGAAAATTATAATAAATTTTTAAATGAACTTAATTCGGTTTTAAAATATCCGACTGACTTTAGAGTCTGCGAAACTCCCCTCTTTTTATCTGATGAACTTGCTGATGAATTAATTCAAGCTTCAAATGAGATTTGTCTTCAGCTTTCGGATAAAAGATTAATAGAAAGATGTAAACAGGCAATTCCTGAAAATCTTAAAGTTCCGGGAGTTGATTCACATCCCCAATTTCTTTCAATTGATTTCGCTCTTATAAAGGGTGATGATAATGCAATTCATCCAAAACTTATTGAGCTGCAGGGCTTCCCAACTCTCTATGCATATCAATATTATCTGGATAAAATTCTTCGTGAGTACTTTTTTGTTCCGGAAGATTTCACATGTTATTACAGCAACCTGAGTCCTGAAGAATATGTTCAGCTATTTAAAAAAATTGTAATTGAAGATGAAGATCCTGAAAATGTAATTTTACTTGAGATAGAGCCTCAGAAACAAAAAACCAGAATTGATTTTGCGGCTACTGAAGAATTATTAGGAATTAAAACCGTATGTATTTCGGATCTGATAAAAAAAGGCAATAAACTTTTTTATAAAAATGACCTGCCTACCCGACAGGCAGGTGCAAAAGAAATTGAAGTTAAAAGAATCTACAACCGCGTTATATTTGATGAGCTAAACCGATCTCAGGTTAAATATAATTTTGATTTCAGAGATGAGCTTGATGTTAAATGGGTTTGCCATCCCGACTGGTTTTTCAGAATAAGTAAATACTCTCTTCCTCTTTTAAACGGTAAATTTGTTCCGAAAGCTTTCTTTGTTAATGAATTAAAATCCACTCCGAATGATTTAAATAATTATGTTTTAAAGCCTCTTTTTTCTTTTGCCGGACTGGGGGTTAAAGTTGATGTAACCAAAGAAATGTTGAAATCAATTCCCGATCCTGAAAATTATATTCTCCAGGAAAAAATTGAATATTCTCCTTTAATTGAAACGCCGGACGAAAAATCAAAAGTAGAAATACGAATGATGTTCTTATGGATGGATAAGCCAGTACTTGTTAATAATCTAATTAGAACCAGCAAAGGAAAAATGATGGGTGTTGATTTTAATAAGAATAAAACCTGGGTTGGCTCAAGTACAGCATATCATTTTTCAAAATAAATTACTGACTTACATTTACCTTTCATTTTTGTATATTTGAACACAAATCACCTTGCTAATCTTTATAATCTATAAAATGAATTGATTTAATGATAAAATTTGATTTTCACGTTTCAAAGCAGACAAGAATAAAGTACGAATTTGATGCTTCCCTGTTCTCAATAACCGGGAATTTGATTATTGCTGATTCACACCAGGCAAGAATTCTTTCAGATAAAATAAACAGGAAACGTCAGGCAGAAGGTAATTATGATCAGCTTGTTACAGCCGGACAGATCAATGCCTGCGGACTTTTACATGAAATATTTCACTTTTTAATAAGAAGTTATGAAAATTCTACTAACCCGGGAGTTTTTGGGAAAGCAATTAATCATCTTAAAAAAGAAATTAGTGAAAATGGTCTCCTTGAAACATTAAATGTATTCATTGATGAATTCCCTCCTTTAAAAGTATATACTGGTGAAGTCAGCTCAAAAGATTTTATAAATGGACAAACTGAAAACAAACCGAATGTAGAAATTCTACTTGAAGAAATTATTCTTCTAAATATTGAAAACTTAAACCCGGCAACTTCAAACCTAAAAGAACTTTTTGCAGATGATAATCTTAAAAAGTTTGATAACTATCATAAAGTAATTCGAACTACAGAAGAATTTTTCGAAAATGAGTTGCCTGTTGTAAAAGGAGGCTTGAGCTTATTTAAAATGCTCAGGAAACCAATCGAACAGAATCCAGACGATATTCTCAAGCAGCTTGATTTTATCCGGGATGAATGGGGATTTATAATTGACGAACAGTTTCGAAGAAGATTACTCAGCGGTTCTGACTTAATAAAAGAAGATTTTAAACTCTTTGTAAAACATGGCGGAGGAGAAAAAGGTACACCTCCTGTTCCTGATTATGACAAAGAATTAATTCGCTTAAGAGAGATCCAAAAGAAAAAAGATTCTGGCCAGGATTTAAGTGAGGAAGAAAAATTATATTACATAGAATACGAAAGGTTTACCGAAGACACAGGCTGGATTCCTGAAATTGTAATGATTGCAAAAAATGTTTTCGTGTGGATGCATCAGCTTTCAGAAAAATATGAAAGAGACATTAAAACATTAGATCAGATTCCGGATGAAGAGCTGGATAGACTAGCTCAATGGAATTATAATGCACTCTGGCTGATTGGAATATGGGAAAGAAGTCCGGCATCAAAAAAAATAAAACAATACACAGGAAATCCAGAGGCTGCAGCATCAGCTTATTCACTTTATGATTATGTTATAGCCAACGAGCTTGGCGGAGAATCTGCATTTCAGAATTTAAAAGATCGTGCCTGGCTCAGAGGTATCCGGCTTGCGAGTGATATGGTTCCAAATCATACAGGAATATATTCAAAATGGGTTACAGAGAAACCAGATTATTTTATTCAAAGAAAAGATCCCCCTTTTCCGGGTTATACATTTAATGGCCCAAATCTGTCGGATGATGAACGGGTTGAAGTAAGAATTGAAGATAAATATTATGACCGCACAGATGCAGCAGTTGTTTTTCAGAGAAGAGATAAATATACAGGCGATTTAAAATATATTTATCATGGTAACGACGGAACAAACATGCCGTGGAATGATACTGCACAATTAAACTTGCTTAATCCGGAAGTTCGTGAATCTTTGATTCAAACTATTATGCATGTTGCTCGTAAAACACCTATCATCAGGTTTGATGCAGCAATGACGCTTGCAAAAAAACATTTCCAGCGTTTATGGTTTCCGCAGCCGGGATCGGGCGGTGCAATACCTTCCCGATCAGATTTTGCTTTAACTATGGATCAATTTAATTCTGCTATGCCCGAAGAATTCTGGAGAGAAGTTGTTGATCGGATAAATGAATCCATGCCCAACGTTCTTTTGATGGCAGAAGCATTCTGGCTTATGGAAAGTTATTTTGTACGCACTCTCGGAATGCACAGGGTTTACAACAGCGCATTTATGCATATGATGATGAAAGAAGAAAATGAAAAATACCGGCAACTCATTATTAATACCCTGGAATTCAATCCGGAGATACTGAAACGTTATGTCAATTTTATGAGCAACCCTGATGAAGAAACTGCTGTTAATCAATTCGGTAAAGGTGATAAATATTTTGGTGTCGCAGTTATGCTTGTAACAATGCCGGGTCTCCCGATGTTTGGTCATGGTCAGGTTGAAGGTTTTTCTGAAAAATACGGAATGGAATATAAGCGTGCTTATTACACCGAATCTCCAGACGAACATCTGGTATGGAGACATCAGAAAGAAATTTTTCCATTAATGAAAATGAGACATATCTTCAGTCAGGTAGAGAATTTTGAATTTTACAATTTTGTTACTGTGAACGGAATTGTAGATCAAAATGTTTTTGCATTCAGCAACAGATCAGAAAATGAAGTCGCTGTTGTTTTATATAACAATTCTTATTCAACCACTGAAGGAATAATAAACTATTCACTTATAAGAGCAAAAGCGGGAAACGCTGGCTCTCTCAAACAATCAGAAAAAATCGCTTCAGTTTTATGGATGAATCCGGATACTAAATATTTTTATTCCTATAAAGACCACAGAACCGGACTGGAATATTTACTATCAGGAAGCGAAGTTTATAATGAAGGACTTAAAATACATCTTTTTGGTTACCAGTACAGGATATGTTTTCAATTTAAAGAACTATATGATGAAAACGGAAAACTTAAAGAATTATATGACAAATTAAATGGCAGTGGTGTTTCTTCAATTGATGAAGCGCTGCTTGAAATGGAATTAATCCCGCTTCACAATAAAATTCAATCATTTGTATCTGTAAGAAATCTGGAATTAGTAAAAAATTATTTGACTGCGAAACCAGTTAATAGAAAACCAAAACAAAAAATAAAATTTCCGGAAGAATTACTTCCGGGTTTTGGTACACTCTGTGAAGAATTCAATAAGTATTCTGATAATAAAATATCTTGTGATACCATCAAGGATAATTTCAAAAATAGTCTGGAGGAAATACACAATTTTTTCAGCACCTGGATTAAATACACTAAACGCAAGAACGTTTCCAGGTGGATGAAAAACCTAAACTCCGAATATCCTGTTAATAGCAAAATTGAATTGAATACAGAATTTTCAATTTATCTTTTTGTACAATCATTAAGACATTTGCTGATCAATAAAAGCAGGAATAAAATTCTAATAGATGAATTTGAAAAGTTGATTCTTTCAAAACCACTTAGAATTATTCTAGATGAAAATTCCGTTGATAATAAGAAGACCGACAAGTCACAGTTAACTTCGGCACTTCTTTACGTTTATTACTATCTGAAAATAAATAATAGAAGAAATTCAACGGAAGATGAAATAGAAAAAAAGCTTTCTGAAAAAAATGTTCTGGAATTCAGTCAATCACTTGTAACAATGCTTCTTGGAGAAAAAGTAATAAGAAATTATCTTCAGGTAAATGAATTTGGCGGAATAACATATTTTAATAAAGAAAAATTTAATGAGTTGGTTAACTGGCTTGTATTATTAATATCAATCGATTTAAATTCAATCCTGATGAATAATGATGATGCTGCCTGGAGACGCAAAACTTTAAAGGAAAAAGAGAGTCACATTTTTACAATTATTCGAAAAAATACGGATTGGCTATTAAATTTAAAAACACTTGCCGTTGATTCCGGTTTTGATTTTAACATATTTTTATCTGATTTGAATACAAAACAAAAAGAAGAAAATAAAAAAGAGGTAATTTGATGAAAAAATTTTTATCAGCAGTTTTAATGGTTCTGTTATTTTCAATTACAAATTTTTCACAACCGTATAATCTTGAAAATGCATTCCCAAATCTTTCATTTTCAAGTCCTGTTTTTTTAACAGATGCCGGTGACGGTACAAACAGAGTTTTTGTAGTGCAACAAAACGGAATTATAAAAGTCTTTCCAAACTCAAGCACAATAACAACATCAAAAACATTTCTTGATATCACTGACCGCGTAGCTTCTGGTGGAGAAATGGGTCTGCTTGGACTTGCCTTTCATCCTGATTATAGTTCCAATGGTTATTTTTATGTTAACTATACGACAAACAATCCAACAAGGAGAACTGTAATTTCAAGATTTTCAGTCACCAGCAATCCTGATTCTGCAGATAAAAATTCAGAACTTGAAATTTTAACCTATCGGCAGCCTTTCTCAAATCATAACGGTGGGTGGATTGGCTTTAGACCTATTGATGGTTATTTATATATCGGAGTTGGCGACGGTGGATCTGGTGGCGATCCGAATAATTATGCACAAAATATTGATTCCCTGCTCGGGAAAATTTTAAGGATAGATATCGATAATCCCGATCCAGGTATGAATTATGGAATCCCGCTTGATAATCCTTTCTTCGACAGTACCGGTAGTGTTAGAAGGGAAATTTATGCCTGGGGAATGCGAAATCCATGGCGTAATAGCTTTGATCCAGTTACTGACTGGTTTTGGTGTGCAGATGTAGGACAAAATGCCTGGGAAGAAATTGACTTAATTGAAAGCGGGAAAAATTATGGCTGGAGATGTTACGAAGGAACGCATAATTATAATACTACAGGATGTAATTATCCCGAATACATCTTTCCTATATGGGAGTATCCTCATGGTCCTGAATGTTCAATAACCGGTGGTTATGTTTACCGTGGTCCAACTGTTCCCTCTCTCGATGGAAAATATATTTATGGTGATTACTGCTCGGCAAAAATATGGTCTCTTGAATACGATGGCGTCAATCCACCGACAAATACTTTTTTACTTAATGCCCCGTCATCTATTTATTCCTTTGGAGTGGACCAAAGCAATGAATTATATATTATATGTGCAAATGGAAGCATTTATCGATTTGTTGCAGAAGTTCCTGTTGAACTCAATGCTTTTTCTGCAAGGATTCAGGATGGTAAAATTATTTTAGAATGGGAAACAGCAAGTGAAATCAATAACCAGGGTTTTGAGATACAACGAAGCAGAGACAATAAAATATTTTCAACTATTGGATTTGTCGGAGGAAACGGAAGCACTACGCAAAATCAAAGTTATAATTATGTGGATGAGGGAATTCAGGGTAAAGTTTATTACAGATTAAAGCAAATAGACTTTAACGGGACTTATACTTATTCTGATGTAGTTGAAGCTGATGGTGTTTTAGCAGCATCAATCTATCTTGAACAAAATTATCCAAACCCTTTTAATCCTGAAAGTATGATAAAATATCAGCTTGGCAACGATGGGTTTGTAAAGTTAAAAGTGTTTAATTCAATTGGAGAAGAAGTTGTAGAATTAGTGAATCAATTTCAGAAAGCGGGAAATCATCAAATTATATTTGATGGAAAAGAATTACCAAGCGGAATTTATGTTTACAGACTAACCAGCGGTAAATATTCGGAATCTAAAAAAATGATTCTAATGAAATAACAGAATTTTTATTTGAAGGTGGATTTCCTATCCACCTTTTTTATTTTAAATAATTTCCAACTGCATCAGCACAATTCTCCCCGTCAATTGCCGAAGAAACAATTCCGCCTGCATATCCGGCACCTTCACCACAGGGAAATAATCCATTAATATTAATGTGCATCATAGTCTCCTTATCTCTTGGAATTCTTATCGGAGAACTTGTTCGACTTTCGACAGCAACAAGAACCGCATCATCAGTCAGGTAACCTTTCATCCTGCTGTTAAATATTTTTAGCGCAGCTTTTAATTTTTTTATTAAGAAGTCCGGGAATTCTTTATCCAATCTCGATGATGTCAAACCGGGAATATAGGATGTTTGAGGAAGAGTATGAGAAAATTTAGATTCCATAAAATCAGTTGCTCTTTGTGCGGGTGCTGACTGCGAGTTATTAGCAAGCTTAAATGAAAGTTTTTCCATTTCTATTTGAAATTCCAGGCAGGGAAATTCTTTTGATTGAAATGTTGTATCTAATTCTTTTTCATTTATTTCAACAACAAAACCTGAATTTGCAAATGGTGAATCTCTTTTTGACAAAGACATCCCGTTGACCACTATTTCCCCCGGGGAAGTTGCTGCAGGTACAATTATTCCACCCGGGCACATACAAAAAGAGTAAACTCCGCTACCACCGATATTGCAACTAAGATTATATGAAGCAGCAGGAAGATTATCTGGAATTTTTTCAGAATGATATTGAATTTCATTAATTAATGGTTGTGGATGTTCAATCCGAAATCCTAAGGCAAAGGGCTTCGATTCTAATTGAATTTTATTTTTGTTCAGAAGATAATAAATGTCTCTTGCTGAATGTCCAGTAGAAAGAATTAATGTATCTGCAAAAATTTTAATCTGGTCATTTATTTCAATTCCTTTTACTTTGGAATTGTCTAAAATCAAATCTGTTACTTTGGAGTTAAAATGAATTTCACCTCCACATCCGTTAATTGTATTCCTTATTGCTTCAACAATTTTAGGAAGTTTGTTTGAACCTATATGCGGATGAGAATCAATAAGAATATTTTCATCAGCACCATGTTGAACGAAAATATTTAAAATCTTTTTTACGTTTCCTCTTTTTACGGACCTGGTATAAAGTTTTCCATCGCTGTAAGTTCCTGCTCCGCCTTCGCCGAAACAATAATTAGAATCCGGATTTACGATATGATCCTGCTGAATTGCTCTTAAATTTTTTCTTCTTTCTCTGACGTCCTTTCCTCTCTCAAATATTATTGGTTTTATTCCAAGCTCAATTAATCTGAGTGCAGCAAACATTCCTGCGGGACCAAAGCCAATGATAATTGCACTTTTATTGTCTTTAACAGGCTGATAATTTACATGGTTCTTCTTTTTTTGAGGCATTTCCTCAATATAAACATCAAACAAAATTTTGAATACCGGCTTTTGTCTAGCATCAATGGATCTTCTTAAAGGAATTAATGCAGTAATATCTTTAGCTGAAATTCTTAAGATTTTTGCTGCTGATTGTTTTTGTGCTTCTTCATTATGAAGATGTTCAGGCGGGATTGGCAGTTCGATTTGTTTGATCATTTGTCCCTGCCTACCGTCAGGCAGGCTCTATTTATGAGGAAATATTTTATATTTATCTAAAAAATACCTTTAATATAACCCCCGTCAACCTGTATAGTATTACCGGTTATATAGCTTGCTTGTTTTGATGCCAGGAAAAGAACAGCAGATGCGATTTCTTCAGGTCCGCCAAGACGATTCATAGGAACCCGTTTTGCCATATCAATTAATATATCTTCGTGCGAAACTCCTTTTTCACGTGCTTCCAAAACTGCTAATTCATATAGTCTGTTTGTTAATGTTAAACCCGGTGCAACATTGTTAACTGTAATATTATGTTTTGCAATTTCGTTACTAAGTGATTTTGAAAAACCAGTTACTCCTGCCCGCAATGAATTTGAAAGGATTAAATTATCGATTGGCTGCTTTACAGAGATTGAAGTGATGTTGATAATTCTGCCCCATTCATTTTGAATCATCTTTGGTAAAACAAACCTGGTAAATTTAATTGCACTCATAAGTACCTGACCGAAAGCACTTTCCCAATCACTATCGTCAAGTGCAGCAAAATCTCCAGTTCGGGGACCTCCGCAATTGTTTACAAGTATATCAACTTTATCAAACTGCTTTAAAACAGCGTTACATGTATTTTCAATATCTTTTTGTTTATCAATGTCACAAACTGACCAGAATATATCCGCACCGTATTTAACTTTAATTTCTTTTGTAGTTGCAAGAAGATGCTCTTTTGATCTGGAACATATTGCGACATAACAGCCTTCTGCCGCAAATACTTCTGCAACAGCTCTTCCAATTCCTTTACTTCCGGCTGTTATTAAAGCAACTTTCCCTTTTAATCCGGTATCCATTTACGCCCTTTTAAGTTATCAAAAAATTATGCTTCTGATTTTTTCAAAAGTTCAGAAACGATGGAATTTGTATCCATTGCTATTACTAATTCTTCGTTAGTCGGAATTCTAAAGACTGAAACTTTAGACGAACTATCCGAAATAATATCTTCATTATTATCATTTCTTAAAGTATCCAATTTAATTCCCAGAAATTCCATATTTGAACAAACCTCAGACCGAACTTCAGAAGAATTTTCACCTATACCACCTGTAAAAACAAGAGAATTCAAACCACCCATTGCAGCAGAATAGGCACCAATATATTTTTTTATCCTGTAACAAAAAATTTCAAAAGCATACTTTGATCTTTTTTGCTGATCTTTAACCGCAGCAAGAATTTCCCGCATATCACTGCTTTCACCACTTATCCCTATTAAGCCACTGTGCTTATTTAATAATGTTCCTGCTTCACTCAGCGATAATCCTTCTTTCCCCATTATGTACAAGATTAAAGATGGATCAAGGTCACCGCTTCTTGTACCCATCAGTAAACCTTCTAAAGGAGTAAATCCCATAGAAGTATCAATTGATTTTCCCTGATCAATTGCAGCAATGCTGCAGCCATTTCCAAGATGAATGGTAATGATTTTTAATTCATTTAATTTTTTCTTTAATAGTTCTGCTGATTTATTGGAAACATATAAATGTGAGGTACCGTGAAAACCATATCTTCTTATTTTATATTTCTTGTATAGCTCGTATGGAATTCCATAAAGGTATGATTTGGGAGGCATCTGTGAATGAAACGCAGTATCGAATACTCCAACTTGCGGAATGTCTGGAAGGATACTTGTAACCGCCTGGATACCTTTAATATTCGGTGGATTATGCAATGGTGCAAGTTCTATGTTATCCTGTAAAGCTTTAATAACCTCATCTGTAATCAGAACAGATCCTGTAAAAGTTTCACCTCCATGAACTACCCTGTGACCAACAGCTTCAATATCTTCTTTCTCTTCAATAACACCGTGATTTTTACTTAACATCACACCGAGTACATATTCTATCGCCATTGTGTGATCAAGGATTTCACCTGCAATTTTTATTTTATCACCGTCATACCTGGAATGAGTTAATACTGCTCCGGTCATTCCAATGCGCTCAATCAGACCTTTAGCCAACGCAGTTTTTGTTTCGGTATCAATAAACTGATATTTGATAGACGAACTTCCGCAATTCAATACAAGTATTTTCATAAAACTTATTTTCCCCTAATATAGATTTAGATTATTAGCCAATTATGTTTCCACCTTCATCGTATTTATAAAATCCTTCGCCGGTTTTCTTTCCGAGTTTTCTTTCTCTAACAAGTTTTCTCAAAATCGGGCAAGCACGATAGCGGGGCTCACCGAGTGTCTTCCACAACGTTTCCATCCATGCAAGCACTTCATCTAGACCCATTGAATCCGCCATCTCAAGCGGACCGCTTTGGAAATTGTAACCAAGTCTCATTGCAGTATCTATATCTTTAGCAGTAGCAACTCCTTCAAGAAGAATATACATAGCTTCATTAAGTAAAGGTACTATTGCACGTGTAGTAACAAAACCCGGATATTCATAAACTTCTACCGGTGTTTTTCCGATTACCGAAACAAACTTTTTCACTAATTGAACTGTATCAATTGATGTGTGCAAACATTTTACGACTTCCACAACCGGAATTTTTGGAACAGGATGGAGAAAATGCAGGCCGATCACTTTTTCCGGTCTTGAAGTAAACTCTGATATTTTTGTAAGACTAAGAGTAGATGTATTTGAAACAAAGATACAATCTTCCTGGGCTTTTTCATCAAGTTTTTTGAAGACATCTACTTTTAAATCAAAATCTTCTGCAACTGCTTCTATAATCAAATCATAGTTTTTAATATGATCAAAATTAGTTTCCCATTTGATTCTACCGAGGATAGCTTTTTTTTCGGAACCAGTCATTGCCCATCTTTTTATTTCTCTGTCCATTGACTCAGAAAGCATTGATTTTGCTTTATCCAATTCTTTTATGCTTTTTTCAATAATCAACACTTCAAGGGCAGAAGCAGCAATTGTTTGTGCTATTCCCTGCCCCATTATTCCAGCTCCGATTATGGCTATATTTTTAATCTGATCATTATCAACTTTATTTGGGGAATGCTTAATTAAATCTTCAAGCTTTAAGTTTTCGTTCTGCATTGTTTATTCCGCTAAAATTTTCGTTTTCAATTCCTAAATATTAATTCCGTTTTTTACTAAAATGAGATAATGAAGCAAATAGTGATATGCTATTTTCAATCATCGGTTCATCAAAAAATATCATCATTTTCTGTCTACGGAATTTTTTAGTTAATTAGATTTAGAAATTCCATTTTCAAAATTAAGCAATTTTAAATTACTATACAGGCTGAATAATTGTGGGTAAAATAAAATGATTGTTATTAATCAAATCCGGAAAGGTTTATTTTGTTGTTTAATAGAAAAAAAGAGGTGCACTTTATGCACCTCTTTTCAAAATTACCTGACGTAAACCAGTTTTTTCATTTCCCTGATGGGAGAAGAACCATCAGGCTTACTAACTTCTAAAAGATAAAAATATATTCCTGAAGCAAAATTGCCTGCATTCCATATAATTTTATGCTCTCCCGGCTGCTTCGTTCCGGAATATAAATTATCAACAACTTCGCCAATTGAGTTAAATATTTTCAGGTTTACAAAACTTTCATCAGTTAATGTAAACTGAATTGTTGTGGAAGGATTAAAAGGATTTGGATAATTTTGTGAAAGTGAAATTTTATCCGGAACATATGTTAGCTCAACAGCAATATCATGTGAATATTTAAAAGTCCCGTCAAAATCTATTTGCTTCAATCTGTAAAGGACTGTACCTTCATAAGGTAAAACAGAGAAATCATCATTGTACTGATATTGATGATTTTCAGTTGTTGTTCCACTGCCTTCCAGAAAACCTATTCGTTGCCATTCCTGGTTTTTTAATTTGCGTTCTACATCGAAGCCCATATTATTAGTTTCTGTTGCAGTGCTCCAGTTTAATTCAACTACATTTTTATTAATTGAAGCTGTAAATGACTCAAGTTCTACAGGTACAGAAAAATCTATGAATGCTTCATAAACACCTCTGCCATGCGTTCCTGCACGAAGCATTTGAGTAGAAGGAGAATAATCAAGATGCATAATAACAGTATTTGGCAATCCATTAGTAAGTTCCGTCCAGTTTGCCCCATCATCCTGTGAAAGAAATACACCTATATCTGTTGCAACAAAATAAGTGCTAGGGTTAAGAACATCATAACGATAATAATAAAAATCATTAATAGGAGTATCAGGAAGATTACCACTGATGTTAGTCCAGTTGTTTCCCATATTTGTAGTTTTATAAACCTTGCCAGCTCCAAAACCAGAAAATGTGAGATAAGCAATATTTTCATTTGTTGGATTTATATAAACTGAAGTGATTGTTCTACCCGGAAGCCCGCTGGATTTGATTGACCAGTTTACTCCGCCATCAGTTGAAAGAAAAACTGAAGCTCCGGAAGTAGAATACATTATATTTGCATTAGATTCACTAATTGCCATTTCTCTGACTGCACTTGATCCATTTACATTTCCTGAAACAGCATTCCAGCTTGCACCATAATCTGTCGTTAAATAAACACGTTGACGTGCAACGAAAAATTGGCTTGATATATTTGGATGTTTAATAATTGGAGCAACCCATGCACCGTTCTCGCCGGTATTTATTCCATTGGTAGCATTTAACCAGGTAGTTCCACCATTAGTTGTTCGAACCAAACCACCATTTTGAGTTTCACCAATTATATTCTGATCATTTGCAACCATATGATTAAAACAAACTTCACCACCATCACCTCCAAATGCTGCAGTCCAGTTTAAAGTCGAAAAAGTTTGTTGTGTTCCGTTATCCTGTGTACCTCCTAAAATTCTTCCGGGATTAAAAGGGCTTGCAGCTATTCTGTAAAACTGTGTTAAAGTTAAAGTTTGATTCATATTTGTAAATGAAGTTCCGTTGTTAGTTGTTTTCCAGATACCGCCATCATTACAAACAAAGAAGGTATTTTCATCGGTTGGATGAAAAAATAAATTATGCTGATCAACATGAACAGAACCACCTGAATAACCATTTGTAATGTTTGTAAAATTTGTTCCGTCAGTTGATCTGTAAACGTCAATAGTTCCGATATAAACTTTATTCGGATTTCGGGGATTTATTTTTAAATAAAGATCATACCATGCCTGTCCACCCTGATTTTGAAACTCTGAGGACATTGTTAGCTGAGTCCAGTTCGCACCAAAATTTGTTGATTTATAAACATTAACTGTTCCGCTGCCGTAGTTTGCAGCAAACATAACATTGGGAGAAGATAAACAAAGATCAAATTGTGACCTTGTAAAGGTTCCTAGCCCAGTACCAAATGTAGAAAAGTTAGCCCCTCCATTTGTTGATCTCATCAATCCGGTACCAGATACAATGGCAAATGCTGTATCCCCTGTAAAAGTATATACAACATCATCACAGCGACTTCCTGAAATTACACTCCAACTTTGCCCAGAATTAGTACTTCTGTATAAACCATTATTACCAAGTGCAGCAAGTAATTCATTTGAATGATTTGGTCTTATTTTTATTCTTGCAAAGTATGTAGAATTCGGAAGACCTGTTGTGTATCTTTGCCAGCTATTCCCGCCATCTGTTGATTTCAATAATCCTCTTCCATAATAGGAAGCTCCGCTGTAAGTAGCTTCCCCTGTGCCTGCATATATTATATTTGTATTGGATGGATCAATCGCAATTGAACCCATTGCCATAGATTCCTGATCATCGGTTAACGGATTCCAGTTAACTCCACCATCTACTGACTTCCAGACTCCGCCATTTGCCGGACCTATGTAAATAATATTTGGATTTGACGGATCATAGGCACCGGTAACAATTCTGGATGAAATATTTCCATAGTTGAAATATCCTCCGGGTGTAGGGCCTAAACTAACCCAGTTGACATTTGCTCTGTTGGGATTTTGCTGCCGAAGTTCATCACGCTGCTGCATTGCATTTTCATATGCATTCTCCGGAATATATCCATAAGGGTACGCACGCTGATCAAAAAACCACCATTGCCGGATAAATGCTTTGGAATGTTTTACATTATCCGGTGCATTTGCATAAACTGAATTTTCATTCAGAATGTCAGTGTAATTGATTTGTCCGAATACCGGAAGTGATAAAAAACAGGCAAAAATCAAATAGAAAAATTTATTAGTCATTTCAAAACCTTTATTTATGAAATATTATCGTGAACAGTGAAAAAGAAATATTATTTTAAATACTATTAATTTATCTTTATGAAGTTAAGCAGTACTGAATATAATATCAAAAACTCTACCAAGGATATTGATTCCAAAATGAAAGGAAAGCTTAGAAAATCACTAGCAGAATTACTTAATTTTCATAATTTCCGACCGGGACAGGAAGAAATTATCTACAGTATCCTCGACAATAAAAATGTTGTTGCTATTCTACCAACCGGAGGAGGAAAATCTTTATGCTACCAGCTTCCCGCATTAATGAGTGATGGATTTTCAATAGTTATTAGCCCGCTTATAGCATTGATGAAAGACCAGGTTGATAATTTAAACAGGAACAAAAATGTAGCTGCTTTCATAAACAGCACTATGGAATATTCCGAATCAGAAAAAGTAATTCGTCAAATTTCATTGGGCGAAATTAAATTACTTTACCTTGCACCTGAAAAATTAGAAAGCATTCGGTTTGCCGAACTGATTAAAAATTTAAAACCAAGTTTTCTTTTTGTAGATGAAGCTCATTGTATAAGTGAATGGGGACACAACTTCAGACCAAGCTACACAAAAATAAATGAGTTTGCCGAATTTTGCGGAATAAAAAAAATCTCTGCATTTACTGCTACTGCAACACCGGAAGTTGTTGAAGATATCATCAACCAGCTTAAACTAAAAAATCCAAAGGTTTTTGTAAGAGGATTTGAACGGGAAAATCTGCAGTTAAATGTTTTATTTCCGAAAAACAAAAAGAAGAAAGTGTTGGAATTAATTTCAAGACATCCAGGGTCTGCAATAATTTATACAGCTTCAAGAAAAAATGCTGAAGAAATAAGTGAGTTTCTCGTTACTTCGGGAGTCCATTGCACTTATTATCATGCCGGATTATCTGCTCCGGAAAGAAGACGAATTCAGGAACAATTTATAAATAGTGAAATTTCTTATATCGCTGCAACTAACGCTTTCGGAATGGGAATTGATAAAAGTGATATCAGGTTAATCATTCACTATAATGTACCGGGATCAATTGAAAACTATTATCAGGAAATAGGAAGAGCGGGCAGAGACGGAAATAATTCTACAGCGTATCTGTTATTTGATGAAAAAGATCTCAGAATTCACCAGTTTTTTATTTCCAATTCACATCCGGATAAAAAAACAATTTTAAATATTTATAAAGCAATATGTGATTACAATCAGGTTGCTATTGGTTCAACAACATCAAAAGAATTAATAGTTGATCCCGAGTATATATCCCGTTATTCAAAAATGAATATTTCCAGGGGACTGCTCCATTCAGCTTTAAAATATTTACAGAACAGCGGGTATATTAATCTTGTTTCAGGATTTGAAAAAAAAGATTCGATAAAATTTGTATTCATAAGCAGCCAGCTTAAAGATTTTATCAAACAAACTCCAAATGATGAAATAAAAAACCTGCTTTTGGTTTTACTAAGAGATTTCAGCAGTGATATATTTTCTAAAAGTTTAAAAATTTCATTGTCGCAGTTGAGCAACGTTTCCGGAATTGCGGAGAATGAATTACAGGGTTTACTTCAGACTCTTGATAATTTGGGTATCATAAATTATCAACCGGCAATTATGAAAGAAACAATATTGCTGACTCAGCCAAGAGCTGATGAAAATTCAATCAGGTTGAATTACAAGAGAATTAATGAAGGTTTTATAAATGCACAAAAAAAACTTGATATGATTACTGAGTTTGTTTATTCGAGAGAATGCAGATTCAAATATATTCTAAATTATTTTGGTGAAAAATTAGATGATTATAAATGCGGAAAATGTGATAATTGTCTTCTCGAAGAGAAAATTTCAGATTCTGCAGTTGAATATCTTGCAGAAATAATTTTAGAAACTCTTGAAGAGGCTGAAAGTGATTTAACGGAAAGCTCACTTATAAATTTATTAAAAGGAAAAGCATCAAAGGAAAGTCTAACTAAATTTGCCAGGTTTGGATCTTGCAGGAACTTTGATTCCAATGAAATCAGGATGGCTATTCATAAACTTGCTTCTTCAAAAAAGATATCCAGATTTCCGGGGAGAGAAAAATATCTTCAATTACTTCCGGATGATTTTAATATCTCCACGTTAAAAACTAAAGATTCAACGACAAAAACTAATTATGAAGAAGATCTCTATTTATATAATTCACTTAAAGAATTAAGAAAAAAAGTTTCTGAAAAATTTTTACAAAGTGCACATTTAATTTGCCCGGATGAAGTATTAAAAATGATAGTAAAAGTTAAACCAAAAAATGAATCTGCATTGTTATCCGTTGAAGGATTTAGCCAGAGAATGTTTAACAAATTCGGAATTGAAGTAATTGAAGTAATAAAATCAAATAATGAAAAGCAAAGTGGTTATTCTGACGAGAAGAAAATTCCGAAAAATCTTGTTGAGACATACAAAATGCTTCAAAAAAAATATACACTTAGGGAAATTGCAAATCTCCAAAAACTTACTGAAGCAGTAGTTTCGATGCAGGTAGAGACAATAATCGAGTATAGTCCGGATGTTGAAATTGATTATCTTTTTGAAGCGAATAGTTTTTCTGAAATTAAAAAGGAATATTTAAAGGGACGACAAGTTTAAAAGAATTAAAAGAGAAAATTTCTGTAAATGTAGGTTATCCTTTACTTCGCATTGCGGCTGCAAAAATAAAATCCGGGTCTAATTCTTATTCTTAGCCTTTAATTCATTCACGTAAGCAATTGCCTTATCAAAAAACTCTTCCCACTTCTTTGGTTCCTTATTGTATTCTGAAATCATTTCTTTGTATTGATGTAAAGTTAATTCGTAACGATTGAGAACAACCGTCCGGATGGAATCCAGAGAATAATTTTCAACATTTGTTATGTCCTGGATTATCATCAGGTCAGCATAAACTTTTATAAGCTTGTCTTCATCAACCGGATTTTTTTTGGTACAGGATGTACCAATTAAAAAAGTTGTTAGAACAAATAAGAGGGATGGGAATTTCAATTCTACTTCATTTTTTTACTTGCTTCAAAAAGAACTTTCTTTTCTTTCTCAGTCAGGTTCTGATAGCCGGATTGACTGATCTTATCAAGAATTTTGTCTATATCTTCCTGCGAAATTGAATCGTCTTCAACTTTGTTATTAATATCATAATAATGAGCTTCTTCAACATTACGTTCTTTCTTTTAAACCTATCCCCAATTCCGCCAAAAGTGTTTGAGGTTGAAGAAAACCCTCCACCGGAGCCTGAAAATTTTCTAAATGAATTTTTAAGCGGAGTGAAAGTATTTTTATCAAGCAAAATATAAATGAACCCGGCTACTGCTCCACCAAGGTGTGCAAGGTGGGCAACATTGCTTCCGGCATTACCGACCCAAAGCACTTCAATTACAAAAAGAAATCCGATTAAATATTTTGCTTTTACCGGAATCAGGAAGTAAAGGAAAATATAACGATCAGGGAAAATCATAGCGAATGCAATCATTATACCAAATATTGCACCTGAAGCACCTATGGTCGGAGCCGGCGCAGCAAAAATAGGTGCGATAAACAATTGTGCAAGACCTGCCGCAACTCCGCACATCAAATAATAATACAAAAACTTCTTCGAACCCCAGATATTTTCAATCTCCATTCCGAACATCCAGAGCATAAACATATTAAAAAAGATATGAGTAAAACTGCCGTGTAAAAACTGATATGTAATTAACTGCCAGGGAAGAAAATTCCATACAATTACTCCTTCTGGTCCTTTTGCGGCAACAACGCCATTAACTGGTATTAAACCAAAATATTGTGTTATCGTATCAGAAAAAGTAAATCCGTTACCAACAGAAATATTTTGTCCAATCATTTGAAGTAAAAAAACTACACCATTGATGATTAATAAATTTTTAATCACCGGTGGAAACATGCTGAATCCGCCAAATCCTCTTGGTCTGTATTGATTGTACAAATCTTCCTCTAAAAACTTTTAAACATCATTTAAAGCTGCTACTCCAGGTAAGGTTTTCCCTTCAAGAAATTCAAGTGAAGCGCCACCTCCGGTAGAAACGTGAGACACTTTATCTTTTAATCCTGCTTTGTCAATTGCCGCTGCAGAATCTCCTCCGCCAATAACTGTAACCGAACCTTTAACAGTTGCTTCGGCAAGAGCTTGAGCAATTGCAAAAGTTCCTTTTGCGAAATTATCCATTTCAAAAACTCCCATCGGTCCGTTCCACACAATTGTCTTCGATTTCATAAGTTCATCACGAAACAATTTAATTGTTTCAGGACCTATATCCAATCCCATTTTATCAGAGGGAATTGAATCCGCACCAACTGTTGACGAAGGAGAATCATTTTTAAATTCAGCAGCAACTACAACATCCAAAGGTAATAATAGTTTTGCTTTTGATTTACTTATTTTATTTAATAATTCTTTAGCCAGATCAAGCTTTTCAGATTCCAAAAGAGATTTTCCGATTTCTTTTCCCTGGGCTTTAAGGAAAGTGAAAGCCATTCCACCTCCAATAATAAGCGAATCTACTTTATCCAATAAATTATTAATAACATCAATTTTACCGGAAATTTTTGCTCCGCCAAGAACAGCACAATAGGGTCGTTTTGGCTTAGCTAAAGCTGAACCAAGATAATCAAGTTCTTTCTGCATAAGATAACCGGCTGCACAAATTTTAATAAACTTTGTTACACCCTCAGTTGAAGCATGAGCACGGTGCGCACTTCCGAAGGCATCGTTAATGTAAACATCACCGAGTGAAGCAAGCTGTTTTGCAAAATCAGGATCATTCTTTTCTTCTTCTTTGTGAAACCTGAGATTTTCAAGAAGAACAACATCACCAGCTTTCATCTCATTTACAATCTTTTCAGTTTCAGAACCAATACAATCAGGAGCAAGTAATACATTTTTATTTAATAATTTCGAAAGTCTTTCGGCTGCAGGCTTTAAGCTGAATTCCGGTTTGCGTTCACCTTTTGGTCTGCCGAGATGACTCATTAAAATGGCTTTGCCATCGGTATCAATAATTTTTTTTATAGTTGGAAGTGATTCAACAATTCTTATATCATTAGTTACATTTAATTTATCATCCAGTGGAACATTGAAATCTACTCTGACTAAAACCCGTTTGTCTTTTAAATCTACTTTATCAATTGAAAGCTTGTTCATTTTTATTTTCGTTGAATTTTTTAACTCAAATGATTTTTTGGAAGTTTTCCATTCTCACCAAAGTGGGAATTTAATCAACTTTCAAATTAAGAGATTGCCGTCTGCCTGCAGTAGCCTTCCGGCAAAGGCAGGTTTACACGGGAATGACTCTAAAAATTTAATTAAGAAATCTTTTTAACCAGGTCAACAACTCTGCAGGAATAGCCGTATTCGTTGTCATACCATCCAACAACTTTAACCATGTTTCCGATTACCATTGTTGAAAGCGAATCAAAAATACATGAATGAGAATTTCCAACTATATCTGCTGAAACAATTGGGTCTTCGGTATATTCCAGAACGCCCTTCATTGAACCCGCAGCTTTTTTAAAAGCAGTATTCACTTCTTCTACTGTTGTTCCTTTTTTCACTGTTGCAACAAAATCAGTAATTGAACCATCAGGTGTAGGAACTCTTAACGAAATTCCATCAAGCTTACCTTTCAATTCCGGCAAAATTTTACCTATTGCTTTAGCAGCACCGGTTGTAGTTGGAATAATTGAAAGAGCTGCGGCTCTTGCTCTTCTTAAATCTTTATGTGGTAAATCTAAAAGTTGCTGATCATTTGTATATGAATGAACAGTCGTCATAAAACCTTTTTCCACACCGAAATTATCATTTAAAACTTTTACCATTGGAGCAAGACAGTTTGTTGTACAGGAAGCATTTGAAACAACTTGTTCCTTTCCGGTCAGTGTTTCCTCATTTACTCCGAGAACTATCATAGCATCAATATCGCCCTTTGCAGGAACTGTAAGTATTACTTTTTTGGCACCTGCTGAAATATGTTTCAGGCAACTGTCTTTGTCTCGGAAAACCCCGGTTGATTCGATAACAACATCAACTCCCTGCCAGTTTAATTTTGAAGGATCTTTTTCTGCGGTGATCTTTATCCTGTCACCGTTAACTATAAGATCATTTCCTTCAACTTTTATTTCGCCATTAAATCTTCCGTGAACTGAATCATATTTTAAAAGATGACCAAGTGTAGCTGCATCAGTTAAATCGTTTATACCAACAAAATCAAATCCTCCAAGTTCCATACACCTCCTGAATACAAGTCTGCCGATTCTGCCAAATCCATTTATGCCTATTTTTACAGCCATTTTAAGCTCCTTTTCTTAATATTTTTTGTGAATACTGTTACTAAAATTACTTAAAGAGGCACGCAAATCCAATCAATAACAATTTGACCTTAACAAGCTGTGAGTTAAATCATTTATAACTGTTAGCTGATTAACTTTAGTTTATAATTTATTCATCATCTTTGAATTAAAATTTATATATTTAGCGAAAACAATTAAAGATCAATAAAAACAGAGGGCAAGATGGTACCAAAAAAAGTTCAGGATGCACTTAATAACCAATTAAATGAAGAGATGTTTTCATCATATAGTTATCTTGCAATGGCAGCTTATTTTGAATCAAATGATCTCTCAGGATTTGCAAGCTGGTTTAAGGTGCAATCTACTGAGGAATACGGACATGCGATGAAAATTTTTGATTACCTGCACCAGGTTGGAGGTAAAGTTACTTTGAAAGATATTAAACCCCCAAAAGTTAACTGGAATGCACACATTGATATTTTTAAAGAAATGTTTGCTGCGGAAAAAAAAGTTACAAAGTCAATTAATTCAATAGTTGAATTATCAAATAAAGAAAAAGATTACGCGACGAACAATTTTATGCAATGGTTTGTTAGTGAACAGGTTGAAGAAGAAGCAACAGCACAAAAACTATTAAAAAGAATGGAAATGGTTGGTAATAATGCGGCGGGATTGTTAATGTTTGATAGAGAACTAGGGATGAGAGCAGCACAACAATAAAAAAATTCAGACCCTCTTCAATTGGAGAGGGTTTTTTTTAATTTTAATTCTTCACATCCGCAAGCGGATTTGCTGTTTGTCGCATTGAGTGCACTTTGTTAGCAACAGGTATGTTTATTTCTTTGCTTACTCTCGCTTCAAAATAATCTCTGAATCTCTGAATCATAAATTTAACCGGCCAGGCAGCAGCTTCGCCAAGTGCGCAGATTGTATTACCCTCAATGTTGTTTGCAATAGTAATTAACAGATCAACATCAGTAACAGAGCCTTTTCCATCAAGTATTCTGTTTAAAACTTTCAGCATCCAGCCTGTACCTTCACGACAAGGTGTACACTGTCCGCAGCTTTCGTGGTGATAAAACTTTGTAATCCTTGCAAGCACTTTTACTAAATCAGTATCTTCATCCATTACAATAACACCTCCAGTACCAATTGCAGAACCAACTTCCTTCAAAGATTCTGCATCCATTTTAACACCTTCAATACTATCACCGCGGAGTGGGGGCATTGAGGTTCCTCCCGGAATTACACATAAAACTTTTTTATCATTAGGAACACCGCCGGCATATTTATAAATAAGATCTGTTAAAAGCGTACCAGTAGGCAATTCATAGACGCCGGGCTTGTTGACATGTCCGCTTATTCCGTATAACAAAGTACCTGGATGTTTCGGATGCCCTATTTTAGAAAACCATTCCCAACCCTTTTCGATAATTTTAGGGACGTTAGTAAGAGTTTCAACATTGTTTATTGTTGTTGGACAGCCCCACAAACCATTTTGTGCAGGGAAAGGTGGTTTGACTCTAGGATAACCTCTTTTGCCTTCCAATGAATTCATCAAAGCGGATTCTTCGCCGCAAATGTATGCACCTGCTCCTTTATGAATAAAGATATCACAATAGAAATCTGTCCCGAAAGTTTCCTTCATCTTCTCACCGACAAATCCTTTTGCATAAGCATCGTCAATTGCTTTCTGCAAAAGTTTTATCCATTTGTGATATTCACCGCGGATATAAACGTATGCTATCTTTGACCCAATAGCATAGCAGGTAATTAGAGTTCCCTCAATTAATTGGTGAGGATTTCTTTCAAACACTTCCCTGTCTTTGAATGAACCGGGTTCACTTTCATCCCCATTTACACAAAGGTATTTTGGTTTGTCTGTGGTTTTAGGCATAAAGCTCCACTTGAGTCCTGCAGAAAAAGCAGCTCCGCCTCTGCCCCTCAAACCTGATTTTTTAACCTGGTCAATAATGTCATCTGTAGACTGGGATAAAGCTTTTTTTACTGCCGTGTAACCACCGTGCTGAAGGTATGTTTCAATCTGATGAAAATTTTCTATATCCGGTAAAACAATTTTTTCCATCAGTTAGAACTCTCAAGTGATTTGATAATTTCTTCAACCTTTTCCTTTGACAGATTTTCATAGTAGTCTTCATTAACAGCAATCATCGGTGCAGTTCCGCAGCTTCCCATACATTCAACTTCTTCGAGAGAAAATTTTTTGTCTTCAGTTACGCCATTATGATCGATACCAAATTTATCTTTTACCTGGTTCCAGATTTCATACCCGCCGCGAAGCATGCAGGAAACATTTGTACAAACCTGTATGTGATATTTACCCATCTGTTTTTGGTGATACATAGTGTAGAATGTAACAACCCCTAATACTTCTTCAGGTGTAATTTTTAAAACGTTTGCAATTTCGGAAATAACCTCGGAGGAGATAAATCCGTTTTGTTCCTGCCCAAGATAAAGTGCAGCCATAATAACAGGTTTGCGGACAGGATATTTTTTCGCTTCCTGTTCAATTTTATTCATATTTTCTGGTGTAAACTTAAAATCCATAATAAAAGTTCAAGTCTAAGTTTAAGATTAAGTTTAATTTGTATTGTTATGTTTTGTATTCAACTTCGTCCTCATAAACTCTATCGGAAATACTTTTTATAAGTCCAACTAACATCGAAACAATTTCAAACAAAATATTTTTCCCTTTATCTGCTGTATCTTTGGTTATATTCTTTCTTCTTTCAAGTAGATCTAAGCACGCCGCACATTCTAGTGCTGAACCTCTTGCAATATCGTAAAATCTGCATTTGTCTTTACCGGTGTACTTACCTGTTCCTTCAGCAATGTTTAAAGGAATTGATGTTGAAGCTCTGTCTAATGGTTCAGAATACACTTACTTTATTTCTATCTTGTGCAATATACATAGTAACAAAATCAATGAATCCAAGAGATCGCTGATAAACTGTTAATTTTTCGTGACCGAAACTCGCCATAATTTTTATCTCTCATACTTACATTTGAACTTGATCTTAGACTTCGTCACTTATCCGCCTCTCCCATTATTGGATCAATACTTCCTACAATTGCTACAACATCCGAAATCATGTGACCAACAACTAATTTTGGCAGTGATTGTATATTATTAAATGAAGGCGAGCGAATTTTGCATTTCCAGGGTTTTCCTTCACCTTTGCTGACAAGATAAAATCCAAGTTCACCTTTTGATCCTTCAATCGCATGATAAATTTCTCCTTCGGGTGGATTTATTCCAAAATTTACAATCATAAAATCGTGAATAAGCTCTTCCATTTTTGAATAAACTTCGGCTTTGTGCGGAAGAACTTTTTTTGGCTGATTAAGAAGAACTTCACCGGCAGGCATTTTCTCAATTACCTGCTGTATTATTTTAACACTCTCGCGCATTTCATCAAGTCGAAGGAAATATCTTGCAAGAGCATCACCTTCAGTGTAAACCGGAACTTTAAAATCAACTTCATTATAACATAAATACGGAGCATTTTTTCTGAGATCAAAATCAACTCCGCTTGCGCGTAAATTTGGTCCGCTGAATCCCAAATCAATTGCATCTTCTTTTGAAAGGACTCCGATTCCTTCTACTCTATCAATAAATATCCTGTTCGCATTTATTAATGCTTCACACTCAACCAGGTTTTCTTCAAACTGCTCAATAAACCATTTAGTTTTTGCAAGTGCTTCTGGCTGTGCATCATTCGCAACACCACCGATTCTTGTATAGCTGTTTGTAAAACGGGCTCCACAAAGTATATCCCAGATATCAAGAATTTTTTCCCGTTCACGTAATGTCCATAAAAATACTGTTAAGGCTCCAACATCCATTGCAAATGACCCAACAGCAACCAGATGAGAAGCAATTCTTGCAAGTTCAGCAATCATCATTCTGATATATTGGGCACGTTTTGGAGCTTCAATTCCAGCTAACTTTTCAACAGCAAGAACCCACGCAACATTGTTTGCCATCGGGGAAATGTAATCGAGCCTGTCAGTGTGAGGTATGTATTCGTAGTACGACATGTTCTCAGCCATCTTTTCATAACCGCGGTGCAGATATCCAAGTTCAGGAACACAACCAATAATTGTTTCGCCATCAAGTCTTAGAACTAATCTTAAAACTCCATGGGTTGCAGGATGCTGTGGACCCATATTTAAAATCATTTCATTTTCAAGTGCATCATCAATTGAAATGTTTGAATCGGCACCCATCAGGGCTTCATATATTTTCGGAGAAACTTTTTCTTCGGGTAACTGCTGCATAATTTACTTTTTTGGTAATGATAGTGATCCGGGAATTCCCATCAACGGAAAATCTTTTCTTAGCGGATAATATTCAAAATCTTCCGGCATATACATTCTTCGTAAATCGGGATGATTATTAAATTTTATTCCGTACATATCGTAAGTCTCGCGTTCCTGCCAGTTAGCTGCTTTCCAGACCAATGAAACAGAATCGATATTACAATCTTTTTCATCGACGTCTGCTTTAAGACAAATACGAAAATTGTGTTTGATTGAAAAGATATGATAAACAACTGTAAAACGGTTTGTACGCTTTGCCCAATCAACTGCCGTGATGTCTTCACAATAAACAAATTCAAGATCAGGATCGGTTTTAATAAAACTGCAAACTTCAACAATGTTCTGTTTTGGAAGAGCGATTGTAAGCTCGCCGCGGTATTCTGATTCCACAAAATTCGCCTGTGGAAATTTTTCCTTTAATTTCTGTAAGATGAGCTGGTTAATTTCCATTTTAATTAATTATTCTGTATTACATTTAATTCAGGAAGTTTTACATCCTGAAACTGGTTTGCTTTTGTTCTTCCAATTTTTTCCTGGATCTGAATAAGTGCATTCAGCAGGTTTTCAGGACGAGGCGGACAACCGGCAAGATAACAATCTACCGGAAGAAACTGATCAATTCCCTGCACAACAGAATAAGAGCGATACATTCCACCGGATGATGTGCAGGCACCCATTGCAATTACCCATTTTGGATCGGGCATCTGGTCGTAAATTTTTCTAACAACATGAGACATTTTATAGGTAACAGTTCCGGCAACAATCATCAAGTCACACTGGCGCGGAGTAAATCTCATAACTTCCGAACCGAACCTTGCAATATCATATTTAGGATCACCGCTTGCCATCATTTCAATTGCGCAGCAGGAAATTCCCATCGGCATCGGCCATACAGAACTTTTTCGTGACCAGGCAATTAATGCATCAAGCGTTGTTGTTAAAAAACCATGTTCTTTTAAATGCGCTTCTAATCCCATTTGAAACCACCTTTCTTATATGCATATAAATATCCGAGCTCGAGCACTATTAAAAATACTAACATCGAAATAAAGACCGGAGTTCCAAATTCAGCAAATAATCTTCTGAATTCTACTGCCCACGGATAAACAAAAATCACTTCAATATCAAAAATGATGAAGAACATTGCAACGAGATAATATTTGACCGACATTCTTTCTTTTGTCGTACCAACCGGTTTCATTCCACTTTCATATGTGGAATACTTTTCACCTGAGGGTCTTTTAGGACCAAAGATTGAAGATGAAAACACAGTTGCAAATGCAAAAACACCTGCTACAACTATTACAAGAATTACCGGAAGATATTGTTCAATCATCAAATTTTGTTATTAATTGAGGGGAAAATTATCCAAAAATTGAGCTATTGTCAATTTAAAGAATAAGTCCCTATTGCAATTAAAATAATAGTCTTGTGTCCGGAATCAATTGAAATCTTTTTCAAGACATTTTTTCGAACTTAAGAAAAGTCTGATATTAAAAAGACATAAAAAAAACTTAAAAAACATTTTTAATACTTTGTAATAAATTAACTTTAACTATTTGTTATTGCTACTTATCTTAAAATGAAAAGTTAAATTCTTTTTTTGATTTCCGGGATAATATTGAATATTAATTCATCAGCTAATCAATTAAAAATAATTGCACTTCTGTTTGTACTTCATTCTTTTATGATAATTGCACAAACGGATTCTGACACTTTGCAATACACTATAAAAGCTCCGATATCAAATCTGATTTTTTCTTCATTTGAAAAACAATTAAATACTTACAATCTAAATACTGGTTTTAATTATGGTTGGACATCTGAAAAGTATGTTTTCGGAATAAATCAAAACTTTAAATCCACGCTTGCAAAAACCGGCTCCAAAAGTGTTAAAGATGATCAGCATTTAATATTGAATGGTTTATACAATTTAAATGATAAAATCAGGATTGGACTAAATGGTGAAAGCAAAATTTTGTCTGATAACAGGCAGCTTGCAATTAACCAGGCATCGATAAACCACGCGACAATTTATACAGAAGCTGAGTTACTTCAAGATTTGGTTATAACGCCATTTGGAGGGTATTCCAACAACCGGCAGGTTGGCGAAAATGATAACGGACCATTGTACGGAATTGAAGGATATTTAACCGATTTTTACTTGTCAGATTTATCTCTTTCATCTGCTTTAAGATTTGAGAATGAAGATATTTCCCCAAGGAAAAATACGTTGCGATATTTTAATCTTATTCTTAAAAATCAATTTACCAGTGACATTAAGAATTTTTTAAATACTAAATACGACCGAAGCAGAAAAGATTTTTATATAAATGCGGATTCTATTACCTCTGCCGAGTTTAATGTTATAAAAAATATTGAGAGCAGAACCGAGTCAGTGTTCTCACTTGAGGATCAGCTATATTACAACAGAATTTTTACAAATACTTTATTCAACATCAATGGTGGAGTAAACTGGAGAACTATAGACAGGGATAAGAGATATAAGTCTGCTTCTGTTCAGAACAAAAATATTTTTGATACAAGAATTGAAGAACTAAGGATCGGGATAGAATCGGAATTAAATTACAAATCCGAATTTCTAAACAGCACACTTAGGCTAAGTTTCCTGGAGAGAGATGAAAAACATAAAACAAAAAACTTTGCCCCAATCGACAGGGTTTTCTACGATGAAAGAACAGAAGAGGAAAGCAGGAAAAATAATAATTCATCACAGGTTGTTTTATCATTAACAAATGATTTCAGATTTACTAAAAAAGATCTTATATCTGCCAGCATATATCATAGCAAACTAAGATATGACACGCCAAGCCAAAATAATGATGACGACAGGGATGAATTATTGACCATTGCAAGATTAAGGTATTCACACAGGCTTACACCATATCTTGAAATGTTCATATCAACAGAAGGAACCCAAAGTCATCTTGTCTATATTTTCGCAAGTAAAAGTGCGAACAATTATATTAATAGGGTGCTCAGACTAATAACCGGAGGTAATTATTTCTCCCCAAATTTCAGGTCAAAAAATACCTTTGAAGTTTCAGCGAACTACACTGTTTACGATTTTGAAGATTTAACGAGCAATTTACGCAGTATTTCTTTCCGGCAATTCATTGCAACTGATTCGACACTCTGGCAGGCTACAGATTTATTCAGCATAATAATTGAAGGGTATATTAAAAT
The DNA here is from genome assembly GCA_963715745.1 of uncultured Ignavibacteriales bacterium. GTDB lineage: Bacteria > Bacteroidota > Ignavibacteria > Ignavibacteriales > Ignavibacteriaceae > CAWGJF01. The sequence goes on along the minus strand of OY970271.1, from coordinate 1,653,212 downwards.
TACAGATCAGGGTGACCTGAACTGGCATGAATTTAAAGAAAGACCGAACAGGTATCTTCGTGAGATTTTTACAGATCCAAAATTTGGTTTTACTTTAGGAAAAATGTTTCTTGCTCTTGGAGTAAGAATTTTTAGTGTAAATACATTCAATTATGAAGGTTTGAACAGGATTCCAGATACCGAATATAAAAGCATAGCCCCGCTTGTGGAACTTGATATCGGTTCAGACAATTTATTTCTTAAATTAAACAGCTGGTATGAATTTATTTCTGACGGAACAACTTCATCGGAAAGAATTAATGCAATGGCAGAAATGAATTGGAAATTCTGAATTGAATTAACAATTATTTTTTATATTTTCCATAAAAACAATAAAATTTTGGCTGAAAATCATTATCATCTGGAAATTGAAAGCGATCCCAACAATATTATTACTGTTGAGGAGTTTGTAAACTACTTTGCAAAAGATATCGGTTTACCAGATGAAAAAATATCCTCACTTTTACTTGCTGTAACCGAGGCAACAACAAATGCAATTATTCATGCTAATAAAAACGATAAAACAAAGCTTGTAAAGGTTGATGTAAATATTAGTGATTCCAAGTTAGTGGTGAAAGTTATAGATGAAGGCAGAGGATTTAATCCTGCTAATATTCCTGATCCTACCCACCCTGAAAACCTGCTGAAAGATTCCGGCAGAGGTGTTTACCTGATGCGTGTTTATATGGATGGACTTGACTACAATGTTACAGAATCCGGTACTGAAACAATACTTACAATGAATTTGTAAAAAACAGATTCAAAGAAAAATCATTTCACTATCCCTATCTACTCTAAAATTTTTTGCATATTTTTAAAGTAACTATTTAACATTTTAAAAAAGGGAGAATAACATGAGCAGAAAAAAGATTGCGTTAATTGGTGGTGGACAAATAGGGGGTGTACTTGCTCAATTGATCGCACTTAGACAGCTTGGCGATGTTGTAATGTTTGATATAGTACCCGACATGCCACAAGGCAAAGCACTTGATATTGCTGAAGCTTCAAGAATCGATTCCTTTGATGCAAAAATTGAAGGTACAAATGATTATAAAGATTTAGCCGGAGCTGATTTAGTAATTGTTACTGCCGGACTACCCAGAAAACCCGGTATGAGCAGAGATGATCTGCTTACTACTAATGCTAAAATTATGAAGGATGTTGCTGAAGGTGTAAAAGCTAATACCAAGGATTGTATTTCGATAATTATTAGCAATCCTTTGGACGCAATGGTTACTCTTTATCAAAAAGTAACCGGATTTCCACATCATAAAATTTTTGGGCAGGCTGGTGTGCTTGATTCTTCAAGGTTCTCAACATTTATATCGTGGGAACTTGGCGTTTCAGTCAAGGATATTAATGCTATGGTGCTTGGCGGACACGGAGATACGATGGTTCCAATTATCCGCTATGCTAACGTTAATGGAATCCCGGTAATGGAATTGCTGGAGAAAAAATATGGTGACAAAACAAAAGCTAAAGAAGTTATGGATGCAATGGTTCAAAGAACAAAAATGGCAGGCGGTGAAGTTGTAAAATTATTGAAGACTGGTTCTGCTTTTTATTCACCGGCTTCTGCTGCAATTTCTATGGTTGAAGCAATTTTAGGTGATGAAAAAAGAGTGCTTCCTGTCTGTGCATACCTGAAAGGTGAATATGGAGTTGATGGATATTATGTTGGAGTTCCTGCTGTAATTGGAGCTGGTGGTGTTGAGAAAGTTGTTGAATTCAATTTAGAAAAAGATGAAAAAGCGCAGCTGGATAATTCAATTAATTCTGTAAAAGGATTGGTCGAAGATATGAAGAGATTAGGATTTTAGATTGAATTAATTTCCAATTCAGTTTAAAATAAAAAAACCTCCTTTAAGGAGGTTTTTTTAATCTCTTTTTCTTTTATGCGGGAAGAACACTTACAAATTTTCTGTTGCCCCTTTTTGTTTCGAACTTCACAACACCATCTGCAACAGCAAATAATGTATCATCACTTCCCTTTTTTACATTCATTCCCGGATGAAACTTTGTTCCCCTTTGGCGAACAATAATATTGCCGGAGATAACTTTTTCTCCACCAAATCTCTTAACACCTAAATATTGCGGGTTACTGTCTCTTCCGTTTCTTGATGAACCCTGACCTTTTTTATGAGCCATTATTAATCTCCTTAAGCAATCTTTAAAATTTCTATTCTTGTTAAATGCTGCCTGTGCGTTCCTGATTTCTGATAACTAATTCTTCTTTTCTTTTAAATACAATTACTTTATCATCCCGAAGATGTTCAAGAACTTTTGCGGTAACTTTTGCACCTTTAACAGAAGGATTTCCAACTTTAACTTTCTTTTCATCTCCAACAATTAAAACAGAATCAAAATTTACTTCAGAATCCACATCCTGCTTTATTCTGGGTACATAATATTTTTCATTTTCTGTTACTTTAAATTGTTGACCAAGTATATCGACAACAGCAAACATTTAATCCTCTATCTTTGTAAAATTCGAGCTACAAATGTATATAATTTAGTTATTCTTGTCAATTTATATTCCGAATGAAAACTGTATTTAAGGCTTGATTAGCTACTTTTTTAGTCGAAATGAGAATTCGCTACCTTTATTCAATTCACTTATGACTGAAATCTTTGATCCATGTGCTTCAATTATATGTTTTACAATAGCAAGACCCAAACCTGTTCCTCCAACTGAGCGAGACCGCGTCTTATCAACTCTATAAAATCTTTCAAAAATTCTGTCGAGGTCACTCTCAGGAATTCCAATTCCAGTATCCCGAATAATTATCTTTGCAAATTTGTTTTCTTCTTCAATTAAAATTTCGACTTTTCCTTTTTCAGTATACTTTATAGCATTTTGAATAAGATTTATTAAAACCTGGCGTAGCTTATCTTTATCTCCAAAAAGCATTAGTTCATCACCAACTGACTTATAAACTAATTCAAGATTTTTTGAATCCGCAAGTGGTTTCAACTCAGTTACTAATGCATTAATGAATTCATTAATATTAAAGTAACGGTAATTCATCCTCATTTCGCCGGATTCAATCATAGAAATATCTATCAAATCATTTAACAGATTACTAAGATTTATCGTATGCTGATTTGCTTTCTGGAGAAACTGAATGTTTACATTTTTATCATCTATTGCACCATTTAACAACGTTTCAATAAATCCTTGTATAGCAAAAATCGGTGTTCTTAATTCATGTGAAACATTGGCAAGAAACTGGGATCTTATTTTTTGAAGCCTTTGTAAATATTCGATATCATTTTTTGTTTTCTTGAACATCTTCTTAATTGCTTTTTGTAATGAAAGAAGATGATTATCAAGAATTATCTCTTCTTCGCTGTTATATAAATTTTTCCTGATATTATTTATGATAGTTTTTATCTCTTCCAGCTCACGGTTGCGGCGTAATCCAATAAGATTTAAAATAAATAAGCTGAGTATTAATAGACAAAATACCAGCGGAAGGATTATCGAAATATCTTTGATAAAAATAAATACGATTATAACTACAAGGATATTAAAGATCAGGTATTCTTTAATATAAACTAGAGAAGAAGAGAGATTTGATTTTAATTTATCCCACACTTTTAAACCGGTACCCAACACCTTTTATTGTTTCGATCAAATCAGAATGCTTTCCTAACTTTTCTCTGATTTTTCTTATGTGAACATCAACTGTTCTGTCAACAACATAAATACCTTTTCCCCAGACTTTTTCAAGCAAACTTTCTCTTGAATAAACTTTTTCCGGATTGTTAGCCAAAAAATGTAATAGCTGAAATTCTTTCCTCGGGAATACTTTCTTTTTACCGTCAATTGTAATTGAATGTTTTTCAACATCGATTACCAACGGACCGGCTTTTGTCATGGTCAAATCACCTTTACCCGATTTGGGTAAAGCTTTCTTTCTTAAATTTAGTTCAACTCTTGCTAATAATTTTTTTGGTGATATTGGTTTCTGGATGTAATCACTTGCACCGATTTCCAATCCTTTTATTTCGTCAGACTCTCCTGATTTTGCAGTCAAGAATATTATTGGCACCTGATTATGATTTTCATCAGACATTATTTTTTCATAAACTTCAAAGCCATCCATTTCCGGCATCATAATATCGAGAATTATCAAATCGGGATTTTTTGTAAGTAGATTTAATGCTTCTTTTCCATTACTGCCAACAAATACCTGGTAACCAGAATTTTCAAGATTGTATTTTAGAAATTCCAGTATGTCAGGTTCATCATCAACTAGTAATATCTTTTTCATTTTTAGCTGATTTTTATTTCTTTATCCTGTGCTGCAGATTTGTACATTGTTTCAGATATCTTAAGCAAATTCATTGCTTCTTCACCTGATGAAAAAACCGGGTTTAATCCGTTTATCGCTCCAATGAAACTTTTAAGTTCATTTAAATATGATTTCTTAAAGAGTTGTGAAGGGCTTTCTGTCATTGAAGGTTTTAAATCAACATTCTCTTCTCCTATTCTTTTATACAACCTGAATGGCGTTGTAGAGATACTCCCTTTTGAACCATAGACAGAAATATTGAATGAATCTTTGTCATCAGCTAATGACCAGCTTGATTCAAGATTTATTACTGATGAATTATTACACCTGATAAAACTTACGGATGTATCTTCAAGATTTTTTGAACTTTGAAAATAATTTTGAGTTGAAACAGAAATCACAGAAGGATTTTTAAGAAGCCACAGAGCTACATCGAGTAAATGTATTCCTAAATCAAGAAGAACGCCGCCCCCTGCTTCTTCTCTTTTAAAAACCAGTTTTCTGTGCTGCTTTGTCTTCTGACCCAGCTGCACTTTAAATAAAACGGCTCACCAATCTCACCGGCATTTATCAGAGTTCTTATTAACATAAGATCAGGTCGGTACCTTAAATTCATTCCCACCATTAGCTTACATTTATTTTTTTCTGCAGCATCTACAATTGATTTTGCTTCTGTATAAGTTCTTGCTATAGGTTTTTCAATTAGAACATCTTTTTTTGCATTTAGACAATCAATTGCGATTTCTTTATGTTGACTTGTAGGAGTCGTTATAATAACCGCATCAACATCACTTTTTTCCAGAAGTTCTTTATAGCTTTTATATTTTTGTGGAATGTGAAATTTATCAGCAACAGTCTGCAGTCTGTGAGATTTTATCTCGGCAACAGCAGTAACTTCAGCATTTTTAATTTTAGAAAAATTAGGCAGATGAACAAGTTGTGCAACCGTTCCTAATCCGATAACACCGATCCTGGTTTTCTTCACTATACGAATACCTCTTTACGGATATTTTTGTTGCCGACAAATACTTTTATTTTTTTTGCGATACCTTCAGGATCAATTCCAAGTTCTTTATGAAGTTCCTGTTGAGATCCGTGATCAATAAATTTATCAGGAATTCCAATCCGGAGTACATCACTTTTGTAATTATTCTCAGCAAAATATTCCAGCACTCCGCTGCCAAATCCGCCCGGCAGATTATTTTCTTCCAGTGTAACAATTTTTGTGAATCTACCTGCAACGCTGTCTAACCTTTTATTATCAAGTGGTTTGACAAACCTCATATCAATTACTTCGCAGGATATTCCATCTAAATTTAACATCTCTGCAGCTTTCAATGAATATTCTACCATTGTTCCTACAGCAAGTAATGCAACATCATTACCTTCTGTAAGTGATAAACTTTTTCCAATTTTAATCTTTTCAAAACCATCTTTTAAAGGTACTCCAAGTGCAGAACCTCTTGGATATCGAACTGCAACTGGTCCTTCGCAATGTTCAATTGCTGTGTAAACCATATCTCTTAATTCAGATTCATCTTTTGGGGTCATTATCGTCATACCAGGAATCATCCTTAGATAAGTTAGATCAAAAGCGCCATGATGTGTCGGACCATCAGCACCAACTAAACCGGCACGGTCAAGAACAAAAACAACATGTAATTTCTGAATGGCAACATCGTGAATGATTTGATCAATTGCCCGCTGCAGGAATGTTGAGTAAATAGAAACGACAGGAATAATTCCCTGAGTGGCAAGACCTGCACTAAAAGTAACTGCATGTTCTTCTGCAATTCCGACATCAAAAAAGTTACCTGGAAATTCTTTACGTAAAATATCCATACCAGTTCCATCGGGCATAGCCGCGGTAATTCCAACAACGTTTGAATTCCCCTTAACAATCTCTACCATAGCATTACCAAATATTTTGGTATATGCAGGAGGAGCACCAGCTTTTTTATGTGCCTGGCCAGTTAATTTATCAAAAGGGGTTGAAGCGTGTAATTTTTGATGGTGTCCTTCTGCAGGTTTGTATCCTTTTCCTTTTTCTGTTATTGTATGAACAAGTATAGGACCTTTTAAATCTTTAACCTGTTCGAATATTCTGATTAACTGATGAACATTATGTCCGTTTATAGGACCGAAATATCTGAAACCCAAAGCTTCGAACAACATACCGGGTGTAACAACTGCTTTTATTCCATGTTCCAGCCGGGCTGCAATTTTTCTCATCCTGTCACCAAAAGTATCAAGCTTGCCTGTCAAGTCCCAGATCTGACCTTTAAATTTATTATAATCCGGATGTGAAATCATTTCAGTAAAATAGTTTGAAATCTGCCAAACGTTAGGAGCGATTGACATACGGTTGTCATTCAATACAACTATCAAATCAGATTTTAACAATCCGGAATTGTTCATAGCTTCATAAGCCATACCGCCAGTCATAGCACCATCACCAATCACAGCAACAACTTTTTTTGTTTCTTTTCTAATATCTCTTGCTATTGCCATTCCGAGTGCAGCAGAGATGGATGTAGATGCGTGACCTGCTCCGAAAGTATCATATTCACTTTCAGATCTTTTAAAAATCCGCTTATGCCTCCATACTTTCTGATTCTTTTTAAAGCTTCTTTTCTTCCGGTAAGAATTTTGTGTGGATATGCCTGATGACCAGTATCCCAAACAACAAGATCATGAGGAGTACTAAACACTTTATGAATTGCAACAGTTAATTCAACTGTACCAAGACCACCACCAAAGTGTCCGCCAATTTCTGAAATAGTGTCGACCATATATTCACGAACATCCTTGCATAACTGCTTTAGTTCTTTCAAATCAAGTTCCCTTATCTGTGCAGGAATATCAATCTTTGAAAGAACAGGGTATTTAGATTCATCAAGCATTAATAAATTCTCCTAATCAATTATCGGATAATTCAGTTTTAGATTGCCCAGTAATTTTACCTAACTCGTTTCTAAGTTCGGTTATTTTAAGTTCAGCTTTTTTTAAAGTCTGCAGACAATTTTTTGAAAGTTTCACGCCTTCTTCATAAAGAGCCAAAGAATCATCCAGTGCTATGTTTTCACTTTCTAGCAAAGAACTAATCTCCTCAAGTCTTTGAAGATCATTTTCAAAACTGTTTTTACTTTTTTTCTTTGACATAATTTATTTTATTATACTACTTTCCTAGCTTAATTTCGCTATCTGCGAATATTAATAATGTGTCTGTTGATTTATTGAAATCTTTAGCCCGGGTAACAAATTTAGAATTCTGTTTTACCAAAACAAAACCTTTCTTAAGAGTCTTCTCAATATTGTTATGATCAATTGTTTGCCGTAACAGGTTCAACCTATTTCTAACCTCCTTTAAAATCAGTTCTGTACTTTGTTGAATTGCAGAAAAAGCAGTATCGACCTGTTGAGATTTTCTATTAATAATGTTCAAAGGATTCCTGAATGAATATGAATCAAGTATAGTGCCGAGCTCTTTTTTAGCATTGCTGATTTTTCTTAAAACATATTGAAAAGCATTATATGAAAATTCATCTATAAAGGCAAAGATTTCATCCTGATCGGGTGTTGCAACTTCCATAGCAACAGAAGGAGTTGGAGCACGAAAATCTGCGACATAATCAGCAATGGTAAAATCGACTTCATGTCCGATCCCGGAAATAACGGGAATTTTAGAATTAAAAATTGCTCGTGCTACAACTTCTTCATTAAATGCCCAAAGATCTTCGATTGAACCTCCACCTCTTCCAACTATTATGACTTCAACATCCGAATTTTTGTTCAATTGTTTTATAGATTCCGCTATACTTTCTGCCGCTCCGCTTCCCTGTACTTTTGATGGAGCGATAACTAATTCAGCCAAAGGAAATCTTCTTTGGGCGACACTAATCATATCCCTGAATGCTGCGCCATCAATTGCTGTTACAATTCCAATTTGTTTGGGAAATGATGGAATAGGTTTTTTATATTTTTCATCAAATAAACCTTCCTTCTCAAGTTTAGCTTTTAGTTTTTCAAATGCTTCCTGAAGTTCCCCCAATCCAGCAGGTTTCATCGACCTTACATCAACCTGGTAAGAACCACGCGGCGGATAAACTGTAATCCTGCCGTTCAATACTACTTTCATTCCATCCTGAGGAGTGAAGAAGACGTACTGGTTAAATCCCTTCCACATTGTGCAGCTAATTACAGCATCAGAATCTTTCAAATTAAAGTACCAATGACCGCTGATATGAGCTTTAAAATTTGAGATTTCTCCAACTACAGAAATCCGTTCAAAATTTTCTTCAAGAGTCTTCTTTAATTCTGAGGTTAGTTCAGAAACAGTCAATATAACAGAATTTTTACTCAACAGGTTCCACCACTATTGTTGTATCCTTTTTCAAATCAAGATTTTTATAATTAAGCTCTGAACCTAAAACGCTGTGAGGAATTAAAAATATAATAAACGTTATTATCGAAGCAATAATGATCCATTTCCCAGGTTTTGCAGATTTATAAATCGCAATTATTGCAATTAACCAGCCAATAAAAGCAATCAGGGTTTTGTTATCTGTTAAATCATAGCCAAACGGAACACCAGTCCAAAGAGCATCAAAAGCATAAAGTTGTGTTATTGGTCCGAAAATCATTCCGCCAAGAATGATAAATACAAAAGTAATTCTGGTTAATGATTTAAATTTCTCACCTTTATTAAAATATTCCAATCCGGTTCTTGTTGAAAATAACATCGCACAAAAAATAAAAATAATATGTGGAATAAGAATAAATGGCGGGACATCTCCTTTGAAGCGAATGATGACAGGTTCATCAGGAATAAATTTTTCTTTTTCATCTGCACTTAATTTTACCTGGTAAAGAACTTTACCCGCTTTGGGCTGTTGCGGAATAATTGCTGAAAGCATATCACCGTTTCTTTTCATCGGTTCAACGAGCCAATCATCATTTGAGTTTAATCTTCTCCAGTTAAGCTCTCCTAAAAAGTTTTTGTCATCGACTTCAAGATTTACAATCTCATCTTTTGAACTGCTTTGTGACCTATCAAATTTATAATTAATGATTTCATCATGAAATTTCACTTCACCTGATGCGGGATAAGTTGGACCGGTAACTCTTTGATAGTACGCGGATAAAATTGTTAATACAAATGCAACAATCCAAAGTATTGTGGATTTTTTCATTTAAGATTTGTAAAACTCATAATATAGTTCCCCTAAAATAACAATTAGAATTTTACACTAAAACCTAATGTTGGAATTATTGGAAGCATGGTTGTTTTTTCTCGTCCCAGGGTTAAATCTTCATTTACATAATAATCGTAACCAAGTGTGTTGCTGTGATTATAAACATTTATAACATCAAGATAAATTACCCAATCAAGATCCCACCAATCAGCTTTTGCATTTAAGCGAATGTCAAGCCGGTGATATTCCGGTTTTCTCGCATTTAGTTTTCTATCTCCAAAATCGATATCGAATATTACATCACCTTCTGCATTTGGATCACCGGAAGTTTTTCTTGTTGCAATAACCGGAGTTTCAGGTCTGCCATCGAGGTCCTGATCTTCAAGAATAATTCTTGGTTTAACTCCAACCGGTTTTGTGTATGGGAATCCAGAACCGTATTGCCATCTGAATCCAACATCCAGCCAGCTATTAATTTCATATTGCAAAACCAGATTTACCGTATGTCTTTGATCAAACCGGAATGGAAATTTTCTATCGCCCTCAATCCTATCTGTGTAAGCGAGAGAATATGAAAACCATCCTGATATTTTATTTTGCAGAAAAACATTTTTCTTTGCGAGAAGAAATTCCAATCCATAAGATTCACCGTACGAACCATTGAGTGGAATTTGGGTTGCCGAATCACCTTGTGTGATTACCGGCTGAGTCCAACCTGAAACTGATTTTGGATTACCGCCTGGCACTTGTTCGGTAACAAAAACATCACCTTTAACAATTTTCTGAACGTACAAATCAGAAAAGTCTTTGTAGTAACCTTCAAGCTTAACATTCCATTCGCTGTTAAGCCAGTGATCAATTCCTACTACATAATGAATTGCTTTTTCAGCCTGAAGGTCTTTTACATTTGCATCAGAAAATTCATAAAGCACTCCCTGGTCACGAAGCTTTTCATAGCCGGGAGACTGGTAGTAAATTCCCCAGTTTGCACGAATTGTTGTCAGCTCATCAATTGCATAGGATGCTGATAATCTTGGAGCAATATATCCTTTATTTAAAATGTTGTAATAATCGAATCTTAAGCTGGGTTGAATTGTAAATTTATCAGTCACCCTGAAATTATCATCAGCATAAATTCTGTAGCGGTTATAATTCTGAATATCTTTCAAATCACTTAAAGCTGCTCTGAACTGTGGATTACGTGAAAAAATTGCCTGCAACCCGGGATCGAGCTCAAACTCAAAATCCATTCTGCTTTGCATAAAATCTGCACCAGCTCCGGCCTCAAAAATATGGTTGCCAAAATCGTAAGTGAATTTGTCATCTACAGCATATTTTGTGTAAGAAAATATTCCGTTGAATTTAAAGCCAAGAAGATATGGAGCAAGAGTATCGGGAACAGTATTTTCAAAATTATTTCTGTTTAATGATGGGTCAAGAATTTCCGAATCAAAATCTGTCGTCCCGTTATTTTTGTACCACGAAATAATTACCTTATTCAGCAACTTTGAGTTTGGTGCATAATGCCATGCAGCCGAAACAAGATCATTTTTTGTCACATTGTAAACTGCTGCGCTGTCGGGAGTTTTTCTGTCAGGTCCACTTACGACATTTACACCATCGCGTGAAAGGATTCCATTAAATAAAAATTTGTTTCCGTCATACGGACCAATAACAATTTTTCCCTGAACATCATAAAAATTCGGGAAGCTTGTATTTTCATCAACCAGTCCTGAATTTTTTACAAATGGTTCAATTACTAAATCATAATAAGTTCTGCGGGAATTGACCAGCCAGCTTCCTTTTAAATTGAATGGATTTCTCCCTTCCAGAATTAAATTTGCATCAACAATAGAAGCATTTAAACTTCCTTTAAGATTATGAGTTGTTGTTCCTTCTTTATTTGTTACATCGAGAACTGCAGAAAGCCTGTCACCGTATTTTGCAGGAAATCCTCCGGAAATAAGATTTACATTTTCCACAGCATCAGGATTAAACATACTTACAACTCCGTAGAGTCTGTAAGGATTAAAAACTTCAACATCATCAAGAATAATTAAGTTCTGATCCGGACCGCTGCCTCGTACAATTAATTGGGAAGAAAAATCATTTGGTGCAAGCACACCGGGTAAAGATTGCAATGTTCTGAAAACATCTTCAACTGCGCCGGGAAGAATTTTTGCATCGCGTGGATTTAAATCAATCAAGCTTGTCCTGGTATCTCTTTGATCCTGTCCAAGATTGCCTGTTACTTCAACCGCTTGAATTTCTATAGCTTTTTCATTCAGAACAATATTTAATTCCAATGTCAATCCGGAAACAATCCTGATTGATTTTACTTGCGAATCAAAACCAATTATGCTGAATTTAATTTGGTGTTCACCAGCGGAAATTTTTTCAATCTTGTATTTTCCTTCTTCATCTGTAGCTGTGCCCAGGCTGGTTCCAACAATTATAATATTTACTGAAGGAATTGGTGAGCTTCCATCTGTAACTTTTCCGGCAACTTTTCCAGTTTGAGCAAATACCAGCGAAGTTAAAAATATTGATAAAAAAAATAGCCCTGATTTCATACGGATAGTTATGAAAAGAATAGAAATTTATCTATATCAAAAGAGATGCTTTAACTTCTGATTTGATGCAAATCAAAAGCTAGTTTAGATAAAATGAAAAGAATGAAGAATATAACCCTATGGATATTTCGTTGAAATTACCTGATGAATCTCCGGGTTTAATATTGTAGCGATAACGAGCATAAACAGTGAATGAATCCAGCAACCTGAAAAGTCCAAAACTGATTTCCGGAGCTACTCCGTTATTACCTGCAAAATTTGTATAAATAGTTATTCCAGGGGAAATATATTCAATTGCACCTGGTTCAAAAATTTGTTTATAACCTGTTCGCAAATAGTTTCCTTTACTCACATTAAAAATGTGTGAGTACTCAATCGAAAAATAACCGGCTGGATATTTTAAACTTCTCGATCTTAAAGAAATTATTGGAATATCCTTTGTCAGACTGAAATGTGAATTGCCATCTGTAATTACAAGATTTGGATAAGGAAGCAGAAACACTGTTCCACCGAACAAACATAAATAAAGAAAGTTCGACTCTTCTTTTATTACTGGCTCATAAGGAAGATCAAAATCAAATACTTCACTTTTAAAGATTTTTCCTGATTCATTTTCAGTTATAATAATAAAGTTTACTGCCTTACCTTTAAATGATAGACTACTCAAATCTATTTCGGTTTTGTGCAATTCCGTCTCTGCAGTTGAAACATCATATTCATATTTATTATCTAATAAAACTTTTGATAGGCAAGGTTCGCTTGTATAAAATGATAGTTTAAATGTATAGGGAATTTCAGTTGTGGAATAAGCATCAATCAAATAAACCTCGATTGAATCTGACTGTGCATAACTAATTAAAGTGGAAAAGCAGAGTACTAAAATTATTACAAACTGTGATTTCATTCGTTCAAATATTTGTTTTTATGATTTCATCAAAATTAGGGATTTAATATTAAATAAATATAACCGGATTGATAATTACCTTCTTACATTGTGGGAAAAAATTACACTTAATTAATTTCAAATAACTATTTTAACCTTACTTATTCAAAAATTATTATTATAAATAGAAAAGAATTATGTCGATAAGCGGATTCACAATGGTTAAAAATGCCGCAAAGTTATATTACCCAATAAAACAATCGATTGAATCAATCCTGCCAATCGTTGATGAGTTTATTGTTGCTTTGGGAGATTGTGATGCTGATGATAGAACCGAAGAAGAAATAGAAAGTATCAACTCTCATAAAATAAAAATTATTAAAACTGTGTGGGATTTGAATAAATATCCAAAAGGTACAGAAAATGCACACCAGACAGATATTTCAAAAAAAGCCTGCACAGGAGACTGGCTTTTTTATCTTCAGGCTGATGAAGTAGTTCATGAAAAATTTTTACCGGTAATTAAATCACGCTGTGAAGAATTTTTAAATGATAAAAAAGTTGAAGGACTGCTCTTTAAATATCTACATTTCTGGGGAGATTATGATCATCACCAGGCTGCACATGGCTGGTACAAAAATGAAATAAGGATAATCAGGAATGATAAGGACATTCACTCCTGGCAATCAGCTCAGTCATTCAGAAGGATTCCAAATTTCGATGAGAAAAATTACAGGCAGCAGGAAGGTACATATAAATTAAAAGTGGCTAAAGTTAATGCATACATTTATCATTATGGTTGGGTCCGTCCACCGAAACTGATCAGGGCAAAACAAAAATCTCTCGATACAATTCATAAAGGAAAAGAAAGAGTTGATGAAATGTACAAAGCCAAACCTGATGTTTTTGATTATGGACCACTTGACAGATTAAAAAAATTTGAGGGTACGCATCCGAAAGTAATGAAAGAATGGATTGCAAAGTTCGATTGGAAAAATCAGCTTAACTATTCTTCAAAAGATGCAAATCCAAATCGTGAAAAATGGAAACAGGAAAAATTAAAATACAAATTAGTAACTTTTATTGAACAAAAATTATTCGGCGGTAAAGATCTTTTTGGGTTTAGGAACTATGAACTTCTTAAAGGGAAAAAATATAATTAGTCTTAACCGGGAAATTAAATGACAAGATACATAGCTTTTCTTCGAGCGATAAATGTTAGCGGACACGGTGTGATAAAAATGGAAACACTCAGAAAACTATTCGAAGAAATGAGGTTTATAAATGTTCAAACTTACATTCAAACTGGTAATGTAATATTTGATTCCCCGGAAAAAGATTTAGTTAAGCTGACAAATAAAATTGAGAAGCAACTTCATAAGTCATTGAGTTATGAAGTAAAGACTATGCTGAGAACTTTTTCTGATCTTCAAAAAATAATTAAAAACAATCCATTCAAAAAAATAAACCTGGATAAAAATATTAATCTTTACGTTTCAGTATTATCTGAGAAACCTGATAATGATTCAAAAAAATTATTATTTTCTTTAAGTGATGATATTGCGACTTTCAAAATTACGGACCGTGAGGTTTATACACTTTACAAAAGAAGCAATGCCAAACATCCCTTCTCAAATTCGTTTATTGAAAAGAAATTGAAAGTTGCAGCAACCACTAGAAACTGGTCTGTGATTTCGAAAATTCAGGAACTTGCTGCAAAATAATTTAGCTTTCCTAAAACATGTAATCTTCAAAAACTAAGTAATTTGCTTATTTTAAATATGAAAAATTAATGTTGCTTAAAAGCATTATTAAGGTATAATCTAGCAATTATGCTGCTTAATAGCTTCATTGTGATATTTGATTTTATAAAAAATTATTATATTTTTGATGTGTAAATACATCATAGTAATAAATAAAAAGGTTTATGATGTCTAAAACCATAATTAACGAATGGAGCAATTTAAGTGATCCTGCAATTCTTGAAAAAGTAGGGGCCGGGTTACAACAATTACGGCTCAAAAAAAATATCACACAGGACGAGCTTTCAAAAATATCCGGACTGGACAGAACTACTATAAGTCAGCTTGAAAATGGAAGAGCTGCAACTTTGTTAACACTTGTCCAGGTTTTACGTGCACTTGATGAATTGGAATTGCTGAATGTTTTTTCTGTAGAACAGGAAATAAGTCCGCTTGCTATGGCAAAGTTCAAAAAAAAATCAAGACGGAGAGCTTCAAAGAAAAAATATTCCAAAACTGATAAAGAACAGTCAGAATGGTAAACGTTGCAACAGTAACTTTGTGGAATATCAATGTCGGTGCAGTGCTCTGGGATCAAAACAAACAGTATGCAATCTTTGAGTTTGAACCGTCATTTATTAAAAGAGATGTTGATATATCTCCTATCACAATGCCATTGAATGAATTGCAGAACGGCAACACAATTTTTTCTTTTCCCAATTTAAATAGGGAAACATATTTTGGCTTACCGGGCTTGCTTGCTGATTCTCTGCCAGATAGATTCGGCAACAGAATATTTGATGCATGGCTTGCAAGACAGGGCAGAGATATAAAATCTGTTAACCCGGTTGAAAGGCTTTGTTACACAGGAAAAAGAGGAATGGGCGCACTTGAATATAAACCTGCTTTGCATCCAAGCAGAGATTACAGATCTGATCCTATTGAAATTGAAGAGATGATAAGTCTTGCAAATGATATTTTTAATGAACGAAAAAATATTCACGCGAATCTGGACGACGACAACGAAAAAGCTTTGCTTGATATCATTAAAGTCGGAACTTCTGCTGGCGGAGCTAGAGCAAAAGCTGTGATTGCGTACAATGAAAAAACAGGTGAAATACGTTCAGGGCAAGCGAATACAACAAACGATTTTTCTCACTGGATAATAAAATTCGATGGTGTTAAACAAAAAGAATTTGGTGATCCGAGAGGATATGGCAGAATTGAATTTGCATATTACAAAATGGCTCTTGATTGCGGAATAAAAATGATGGAGTGCAGGCTGTTAGAAGAAAATGAACGAGCACATTTTATGACCAAACGATTCGACAGAGTAAACGGGAATGAAAAACTTCATCTACAGACTTTGTGCGGAATTGCTCACTTCGATTATAATGATCCAAATGCTTATTCCTATGAACAGGCTTTCCAGGTTATGAGACAACTAAAACTTCATTATCCCGATGCTGAACAACTTTATACTAGAATGGTTTTTAATGTTGTCGCAAAAAACCTGGACGATCACACAAAAAATATTTCATTCTTAATGAATAAATCCGGTAAATGGAATTTGGCCCCTGCTTATGATGTAACTTATTCTTACAATCCCTACAGCAAATGGACGCACCGGCATCAAATGTCAATCAATGCCAAACGGGATGGAATATTTTCAGAAGATATTTTGAAAGTTGCAAAAGAAATGAATATTAAAAAAGCAAAATCGATTATTGATAAAGTGAAAGAAGCAGTAAGCAATTGGCAGGAATATGCTGCAGAAAGTGAAATCCCAAAATCACAGATTGATGAAATTGCAAAGAACCACCAACTGAATATTTAATTTATTTCAAAGCATTCTCAACATCTTTTATCAGATCATTAGAATCTTCAATTCCAACCGAAAAACGAACAAGCGCGTCAGTCAATCCAAACTTTTCTCTCTCTGTTTTTGGAACTGAAGCGTGTGTCATTGAGGCAGGATGACAAACCAGGCTTTCAACTCCACCAAGACTTTCAGCAAGTGTAAAGACTTTAACATTGTTCAGAACATTTTTAGCTCGTTCCAAAGTTCCGAAATCTGCTGAAACCATTCCACCAAATCCGCGCATCTGTGTTTTTGCTAGCTCGTGCTGTGGATGATTTTTTAATCCGGGGTAAATTACTTTTTCTGCAGCGCCTGAATTAGATAAAAACTCAACAAAAGCTTTTGCATTTTCTTCATGTTGTTTCATTCGAACTGCTAAAGTTTTTGTAGAACGAAGAACCAGCCAGCAATCAAAAGGAGATGGAACTCCGCCTGCAGCATTTTGAATATACCTTAACCGGTCGTGAAATTTTTCATTGCTTGTAACCAGTATTCCACCAATAGCATCACTGTGACCATTTAAATATTTGGTTGTACTGTGCAGAACGATATCAATACCCCACTCCAGCGGATTTTGAAAATACGGACTCATAAAAGTATTGTCGCAAACTGTAATCAAATTATTTTTCTTTGCAATTTCAGAAACAGCTTTTAAATCTGTTAAAACAAGCATAGGGTTAGTAGGTGTTTCAACAAAAATCATTTTTGTGTTTTCTTTAATTGATGCCTCAATATTTTTGACATCACTCGTATCAACCCAGGAATATACTAATCCATAAGCAGTAAGATTTTGTTCATAAAGTCTGTACGTTCCGCCGTAAACATTGTTCGAAACAATTACGTGATCACCTGCTTTAAGCAAACTCATTAATGCGTGAGTCGCAGCCAATCCTGATGCAAAAGCAATTCCGTATTTTCCTTTTTCTAAAGTCGCTATATTTTTTTCCAAAGCTTGACGAGTAAAATTGTGAGTCCTGCCGTATTCAAAACCGGTACTTTTTCCAAGCTCATGCTGTGCATAAGTTGAAGTAAGATAAACTGGAGTAATTACTGCGCCGGTTGTAGGATCAGGAATTTGTCCCGAGTGAATTGCATCTGTTGAGAAACCCATTTTTAATCTTTCAGTTTATTACTTAATATTTTCAATTTGAATGATGAATATCGAACAAGCCTGCGTGCTTGAAAGCACTTCGGCTTACAGGCATAGAATAATAAATATCGAAGTATAAATGAATTAACTACTTTATTTATTTTTTGAGTTGTTCTTTTTTGCTGTCCCAATACTTTTTACAAAAATAGATATAAGCTCGTTGCATTCTTTGATTGCTTCTTCTACCAAATTTATCTTTTTTGTTAAAGAAACTCTTTTTATAATTTTCAATGCAACTAATGACTCTCTTAATTCCTTTAATAGAATTTTTAATTTATGAATGAAATCATTTCTTGATTCAGCACTCTGCGCTTCTCCATATTGAATTGCCGGCTAAGTGCCTGATTTCGCCAACTGACCAGCCAGATGATTTCCAACTCGTGTATTATTCAAACTTTCAGCTATCTCAATTATTATGACAACAAAATCAATCAATCGTTCTTCAAGATCAAATATTCTTTTTTCCTTCATCATTCAAAATTCCTTGTTCAGTATTCAATATTCAACAGAGATTGTAATTAATCTTGTTTCAATATTACTTGATCTTGATTCTGCACTTGAAATTCTGTGCGAGTGCAAGTTCAGGAGCAAGTTCAAGTTTTGAATTTAATTTCTAATAAACTAATATGATTATTTATTATCAAACTTAATCAGATCATATCTCGTGATAATATCTGTTATTAAACCGAAATCGCTAACAAGTACTGCGGGATTATTTTTCAACATTTCTTTTACTTTGCCTAATTCACTTTTTGCATCAAGGATTGGAAAACTTTCATCCATTACATCTCTTATTAAAGAATTATAAAGAAGCGGATCTTCGACAAGTTTCCCAAGCAATTTATTTTCTCT
This sequence comes from uncultured Ignavibacteriales bacterium, assembly GCA_963715745.1. GTDB lineage: Bacteria > Bacteroidota > Ignavibacteria > Ignavibacteriales > Ignavibacteriaceae > CAWGJF01. The sequence goes on along the minus strand of OY970271.1, from coordinate 1,634,619 downwards.
TATCGATCCTATTGATTGTCTTCCTTTCATAACAGGAATATGGGAATAACCAGTAGAAATAATTAATTCCAAAACATCTTTTACTTTTTGTTCTGCTCTTACTGAAGCAACTTCTTCAATTCCGGATGCTTTTTTCATATCAGAAATATCCCGCAAAGTTCTGATTTCAGTATCCAGCATCCTGTTAAGTTTAAGCCAGTCTTCATTATGAACTTTGGAAAGATATCTCTCCCCGGTATCACAGACAGTAAAAACAATTAAATCGTTTTCTGATAATTCTTTTGCAACTTCTAATACGACGTGAACAATTGTTCCTGTACTACCGCCACAGAAAATTCCTTCTTCTTTTGTCAATCTTCTTGCAGCAGCAAATGAATCTTTATCACTGATATTAATTATTTTATCAATGTACTGAAAGTGAACATTTTTCGGCAGGCAATCCTGACCAATGCCTTCGACTAAATATGGAGATCCTTTAATCAATTCACCGGTTTCTTTAAAATGTTTGAAGATCGAACCCAGCGGATCGGCACCAAATACCTTGATATCCGGATTTTTTTCTTTCAGAAATCTTCCCGTTCCGCTTATCGTTCCACCTGTACCGATGCTGGCAATGAAGTGAGTTATTTTTCCGTCAGTCTGCCTCCAGATTTCAGGTCCGGTTGTTTTATAATGTATTTCCGGATTTGCAGGATTGGAGTATTGATATGCAAAAATCGAATTGGGAGTTTCTTCGTGGATTCTTTTTGCAACGTTTACGTAATATTCAGCATCTTCAGGATCAGCGAGGTTTGATACCACAATTACTTCTGCACCGAGAGCTTTTAAATAATTAATCTTTTCCGAGCTGACTTTATCTGTAACAACAAAAACACATTTGTAACCTTTGACCGCTGCAGTTAGTGCCAGACCAATCCCGGTATTGCCGCTTGTTGCTTCTATTATTGTTCCGCCGGGTCTCAATTCTCCTCTGGCTTCTGCATCAACTATCATATTGTAACCAATACGGTCTTTAACACTTCCGCCGGGATTTGCTGATTCAAGCTTTGCAAAAATTTGCGGCTTTAAACCTTTGTTTATCCTGTTAAGTTTTATTAAAGGTGTATTACCTATCTGTTCAAGAATGTTGTTTTTAAATTCCAAAAGTCCTCCAATAATAGGAAGATGTCAGTCTTAGCTTGTCCAAGACTGATCATCAAATCAAATACTAAAACGAATTTATAGAATTGTTATCTTTAATATAAAACAAATGATTTGTTCGATGAAATATTTAAAATAATATCCAAAACTGAAAAAATTATTTTGTCACAGCAACAATCCAATCTTTAATCACCTTCATTGCATCTTCAGAAAAAGTTTCTTCAATTTTAGAATATTCCATTGGCGAACCGGTTTTGCTAGTCTGGAACAAATGGTTCAAGCCGGGCATTTCAACAATTTTATAATTTTTATTCCCTCCTTCTTTTAATGCATTTTCAATTGCAGTAAGATTTTCTTTTGGCGGAACCTGCAAATCTTTTTCACCATTAATTGCAAGCACCGGGCATTTTACTTGTTCAAGAGTCGGGTAAGGATCATATTTTACAAAAAACCTGAACCATGGACTCATCATTACTTTAAGCTGGTTCTCTATAAAAATTTCCTTGTCGCCGACTTCTTTCTTCTCATCTTCTGTAAGATAATTAAAAGCTTCATCCAAAATAGCAATGATATCCTGTTTAATCTTTTCATCATCATTATTAGTGAGCAGCACATTATAAAGCTTCCTGTAAACTTTCAAATCCCGTTTAATTGATAATTCATTCTCACCATTAGCATTCATTATCAGGTTGCTCTGCAGCATAAGAATAGAATCACCACGAATACCTGTTCCCGCAATTAAAACAATAAAATCAACATCATCTGATTTAACAGCAACCATTGGAGCAATCAATCCACCTTCACTGTGCCCTGCTATTCCAATTTTATTTATATCACTCCTCTTCTTAAGAAATTCAACTGCAGCTAATGCATCGCTTGCAAAATCTTCACTTGTTGCACCCCTGAAATTTCCTGTTGATTCACCTACTCCCCTGTCATCATACCTTAGGGCTGCAATTCCATGTCGTGTAAGATAATCCGATAAAACCAAAAACGGTTTGTGACCAAGCAATTCCTCGTCCCGGTTTTGGGGACCTGATCCGGTTACCAAAATTACAACATTGAATTGTCCTTCACCTTCTGGCAAAGTTAACGTCCCGGCAAGTGTATCTCCGGCTGCTTCATTAACAAATTTCACTTCCTCACTTTTGTATGGAAATGGTTCTTTAGGTTCCTGCGGATGATTAATTTTTTCAACAACATCATTTTTATAAAGATTCAGTTCAAGGTTCATTCCGCCCTGATGCCAGTGTCCTTCAATTTTTACACTGTCTTCAATCATTATTCCGTCAAAGTATCCGTTGACTGCAGTTATAATAAACTTTACAGAATCTTCTTTTACCACAACTTCATCAACTGCAATTCCAAATGCACTTTGATCTGGACTATCAAGTGTAGCAGTTAGTTTTCCGGTTGTATCTTTTTTAACATTGAAAACTATTCTCAATTCAATTCCTGAAATTTTTAACTTGCCCTGCCATATTCCTTCAAGATCAAATTGTTGAATTACATTCTCAGATGTATTTGCTCTATTACGGATTGGATTTGAGAATATTAATCCTGCATTCAAAAAAATGAATAAAAATAAAAATAAAGTCTTCATAAATCTTCCTCTTAAAATATTTTTTTTTGATCTAAATAAACTTAAGTGAAATTCAATAAAATTATTCGAATATTTGTGATAAAAGGTGTGTGATTTTCAACGCAATAAATTGAAAGATTAATTCCTATCTTTACTCCGGCTTATGAAATTACTCTTATCATACCTTAAAAACTACTGGAAACTGGTTGTGCTCGCATTATTTCTTGCTGCTGTAAACCAGGTTTTTTCCATGCTTGATCCATGGATTTTCCGGATAGTTATAGATAAGTACGCGACAAAGTTTAACCAGTACACAACTGAAGAATTTATTAAAGGTGTTTTGCTTTTACTTGCTGCCGCAGTTGGTGTTGCTTTTGTTTCACGTGTTGCAAAGAACTTTCAGGATTATTATGTAAACGTAATTACTCAAAAGCTCGGAGCTAAAATCTATACTGATGGAATTCGTCATTCACTTCTACTGCCTTTCCAGGATTTTGAAGATCAGAGAAGCGGAACAACTCTCGGAGTTTTGCAAAAAGTCAGGACAGATTCCGAAAAATTAATTTCATCATCAGTAAATGTCCTGTTTACAACTTTAGTCGGAGTAATTTTTGTAACGATTTATGCAATCAGTGTTTCGTGGGTAATTGCGCCGATATTTTTTGCCGCGATTCCAATTTTAGGAATAGTAAGTTCTGTTCTCGGAAAAAAGATTAAAAAAATTCAGAAGGTTATTGTTGGCGAAACTACCGCACTTGCTGGCTCAACAACAGAATCATTAAGGAATATAGAACTTGTAAAAAGTCTTGGTCTTGGTAACCAGGAAATCAACCGGCTGAATTCGACCACAGATAAAATACTTCAGCTTGAATTAAAAAAAGTAAAATACATCCGGACACTTAGTTTTATCCAGGGAACTACAGTCAACTTCATCAGGACTTCAATCCTTTTTATAATGTTGTATTTGATTTTTACTCAGCATATCACCGTCGGTGAGTTTTTCTCTTTATTTATTTATTCATTTTTCCTTTTTGGTCCACTGCAAAGCCTGGGAGATATAATTAATATCTACCGCGAAGCTGAAGTATCACTTAACAATTTTGAAGACATAATTTCCAAACCGGTTGAAAGAAAACCTGAGAAACCAAATAATCTTGGGGAAATAAAATCTGTAGCATTCGAGAATGTTGTATTTAAACATCAATCAGCAAACCGGCATGCAATTAACGGAATTTCCTTTGAGGCTTCTGAAGGTGAAACTATTGCCTTTGTCGGACCATCCGGTGCAGGAAAAACCACACTTGTTAAATTATTAGTAGGTTTATACACACCTCAAAGTGGAAAGATTTATTATAACACTATTGATGGGGAAGAAATCGATTTTGATGAAATGCGGGAAAAAATCGGATTTGTAACACAGGACACCCAGCTATTTTCAGGAACGATTAAAGAAAACTTGCTGTTCGTAAACCCTGATGCAACAGATGAAGATTGTCTTGAAGTTTTACAGAAAGCAACTGCAAATTCACTTTTAGAAAGAGCTGAAAACGGTCTTGAAACAAAAATAGGTGAAAGCGGAATAAAAGTAAGCGGTGGTGAAAAGCAAAGACTATCAATTGCGCGTGCTCTTTTACGAAAACCTCACCTGTTGGTTTTTGATGAAGCAACTTCCGCGCTTGATTCATTGACTGAAGAAGAAATCAGCAAAACAATTAGAGAAATATCTTTAAGAAAAGACTTGATTACAATTATGATCGCTCACCGGCTTTCCACAATTATGCATGCTGATAGAATTTATGTTCTCGAAAGAGGAAACATTGTCGAGTCAGGAAAACATGAAGAGCTGCTTGAACTTAAAGGATTGTATTACGCGATGTGGCGTCAGCAGATTGGCGAACGTGATTTGGTTTTGAATGGACTGCTTAAAAATGTTTCGGAGAATTAAATACTGTTTTACAGGAAGCTGACCAATAATTAGCAAAGTGTCATTTCGAGGGAGTCCTCGACCGAAAAATCTTTACAAAACGCAAGATTTCTCCTTTCGGTCGAAATGACAAATGAAATTTTAGGCAACCCCTATAGAAATATTAATCGAAGCTGCGCTTCGTTCTACAATAAAGAATAGTATGAGATCGATAAAAAACTAATAGGTGATCACGAACCACTTCGTGAACCAACATTTGAGGTATTTTCTGTCAGGAAATGGTTCCTGACAGCCAAGTAATGAAAGAGTAATATGAGATCGATAAAAAAAATAATTAAAAGTGAAAAAGTTGATATGGGCGGAATCCTGCTAGATCAACCATTGCCAAACAGGTTTATGGATCAAATGGATCCGTTTTTATTAATTCATCACTGGGATAATGAACTGAAGGGAAATCAAAAACAAAATGATGCCGGAGTTGGTCCTCATCCTCACAGAGGTTTTTCACCGGTTACTCTTATTTTCAAAGGCGGAGTTCATCACCGTGATTCGAGAGGAAACAACAGCATTGTAAAAGCTGGGGGAACACAATGGATGTTTGCCGGAATGGGAATTACTCATAGCGAAAGACCCTACAAAGAACTTGCAGAACAAGGCGGCGATTTTGAGCTGATTCAGTTCTGGCTGAATGTACCTGCTAAAAATAAAATGGAGCAGCCTGTTTATACAGCAATTACAAAAGAAGATACACCGGTTTTTATCCAAGAAGATGGAAAAGTAAAGGTTGGTGTTGTTTCCGGCAACTTTAAACATCTTAAAGGAATTGTTGATCATTTTATTCCTGTAACAGTTTTGAGATTTGATTTTGAAAAAGATGGCGAAATTGATTTCGATATTCCTTCTAACCAAAATACATTAATGTACTTGCTCGATGGAGAACTTTTGATAAATGATTCTGAAAAAGTTGAAGGAAGAAATCTTGCCTGGTTTGAAAATGATAAGACAAAGATAAAAGTCAAAGCAAGTAAATCAACCAGAGCAATCCTGCTTGCAGGTGAACCTATAAATGAAAAAGTTGCTTCTTACGGACCATTTGTAATGAATAATGAAACTCAGATTATGCAGGCACTTCGTGATGCTCAGATGGGCAAAATGGGTGTGTTGATTGAGGAATAAATCACATCAAAATTACTTGTCAATTTTCCGGTTGTTGAGCAAACATTCACTTAATATGTTTGCTCTAAAAAATTGAGGATGTGAAATGAATAACTTAGCAATGCCTGACAGAAATACAATGTACAACGCCCTGCTTAACAAGGACAGCAGCTTTGAGGGAATATTTTTTGTCGGCGTGAAAACAACCGGTGTTTTTTGCAGACCAACCTGCACGGCACGAAAACCAAAAGAAGAAAATGTTGAATTTTTTAAATCAATAAAAGAAGCGCTTCAATACGGATATCGTCCGTGCAAAGTTTGTCACCCAATGCAGCAAAATGGTGAAGCACCTAACTGGTTAAAAAATCTTTTAAAAGAGATTGAAGAAAGCCCGAACACCAAATTTAAAGATGCTGATCTTCGTGAAAGAAATATCGATCCGGCAAAAATCAGGAGATGGTTTAAAAAATATCACGGGATGACTTTTCAATCTTATTTAAGATTGCAGAGAATCAATACGGCTTTCGGCAGAATAAAACACGGCGAAAAAGTTACTGAATCAGCTTTTGATCTTGGCTATGAATCTCTAAGCGGTTTTGCTGAATCATTTAAGAAAACAACCGGCTTCTCCCCTTCTAAAAGCAAGGATAAAAAAATTGTAACTGTTACAAGATTATTAACTCCGCTTGGTCCGATGCTTGCCGGCGCAGTTGATGAGGGAATTTGTCTGCTTGAGTTTGTTGACCGCAGAATGATTGAGACACAAATTAAAAGATTAAAAAAATATTTAAATGCTGAATTTGTTCCAGGACAAAATAAATATTTTGATGAGCTGGATAAACAGCTAAAAGAATACTTTGAAGGAAAGCGTAAAAATTTTGATATACCATTATCATTGCCCGGAACAGAATTTCAATTGAAAGTCTGGAAAGAATTGCAGAAAATTCCTTACGGTAAAACCCGTTCATACCAGCAGCAGGCTGTTGCTTTGAGAAACCCGAAAGCAGTTAGAGCAGTAGCAAAAGCAAATGGTGATAACCGTATTGCAATAATAATTCCCTGTCACAGGGTAATTGGGAAAGACGGACAGCTCGTCGGTTACGGCGGCGGAATGTGGAGAAAACAATATTTGCTTAACCTGGAAAAAACAAATAGTAATTAGTCATGCTGAACTAGTTTCAGCATCTGCATTATTAGAGTAATAATGAACATAACTGAACTAATAAAAGCCCTTGAACTTGAACTGCTTCAGCCGGAAGTACGTAAATCAAAAAAAAGGCTAAATGAATTAATTGTAGATAATTTTTTGGAAATTGGATCATCCGGCAGAAATTATAACAAGGAGGATATTTTAAATGAATTGCCGAGTCAATCTGAGATTAAATTTTCAATGAAAGATTTTAATGCTATAGAAATTTCTGTTGATACAATACTTGCAACTTACCAGGTTGAAAAAATAATATTAGAAAGTAATGAGAAAACAAAATCTGCCCGCAGTTCAATCTGGCAAAACAAAAATGGAAACTGGCAAATGATATTTCACCAGGGAACAAATCTAAATTCATAAATATTCTTTTAAAAATTAAAATCAGGATGTTATGGCAAACTACGATAAATACAATACCAAACTCGATATAAAATACAAACACTTTGAGCTGATTGATATTCCTCAAATGGTGAAAAAAACAAAAGATAAGTGGTTCAACCAGAGTCTAACAGAAGTAAACGGCAGTGTTGTAAGAGTCGGAATTGTTGAAGGAGAATATCATTGGCACAAACACGAAAATGATGACGAATTCTTTTTTGTTCTCGAAGGAAAATTATTTCTCGATCTTAAGGACAAAACAATTGAACTGAATCCCGGTCAGGGTGTTACAGTAACCAAAAACGTAACACACAGAACCAGAGCACCGCAAAAAACTGTAATGCTGATGGTGGAGAACAAAGGAATAATTCCTACAGGAGACTAATTAAAACTGAATCCTCTCAAAAACTCCTCAACTCCCATTCTTTTTTTTCCTTCCTGTTGAAGTTCCAGAATTTTTAAAGAGTTTACTCCACAACCAATAATCAATTCAGTTTTTGTTTGAATAATTTCGAAAGATTTAAGATCGTTTCTTTCAACAACTTCAGATTTATAAATCTTTATCAGTTTGTTATTGAAAATGAAAAAAGCACCAGGTACCGGGGAAAGACCACGAATTAAATTATGAATTTCTTCAGCTGATTTGTTCCAGTCAATTTCACAAATTTCTTTTGTAATTTTTGGAGCGGGTGAAGCAAGTGAATCATCCTGTTTTTGCAGTTGGAATTTTCCTGAATCAATCATTTCGACTGTCTGTAAAACTACTTTTGAACCGAGCTCGCTTAATCTGTCATGCAAAGTTTCAAAATTATCTTCAGGTTTTATTTCAACTTTTTCCTGCAAATAAATATTCCCTGTATCTACTTTTTCCTCAAGCTTAAAGGTTGTTAGTCCTGTTTCTTTTTCACCTTTTATTAATGCCCATTGAATTGGCGCCGCACCTCTGTATTTTGGAAGAAGCGAAGCGTGAAGATTAAATGAACCTTTTGGTGGAATTGTAAATACTTCCTTTGGAAGGATCCTAAATGCAACAACAACAAACAAATCTGCATTAAAAGATTTTAAATCATCAACAAACTGCGGATTGTCTTTCAACTTCTTAGGCTGTAAAACATGAATATTATTTTTAACTGCAAATTCCTTTACCGGTGTGAAAGAAACTTTTTGTCCCCTTCCCCGCTGCTTGTCTGCCGCTGTTACAACTGCAATGACTTTATGTTTACTTTCGATAAGTATTTTTAAGGAAGGAATTGCAAAATCCGGAGTGCCCATGAAAATGATGTTCATAGCGAATTCATTTATAACACAAGCTGGTAATCAACGTGATCGCTGACAGGATAATCTATCTCGATTTTTCTTTTCTTTATTTTTTCAAGAGGTTTCTTCAACATCTTTTTTGTCTGATCATCAACTAAATCAATAAAAAGTATTCCGCGGAGATGATCATATTCATGCTGCATAACTCTTGCAAGCAGTTTGTCAGCATCAATTGTATGTTCTTTAAGATCTGCATCCTGGAAATTGATTTTAATTGCCTTTGGTCTGTAAACTTCTCCACGTTGTTCAGGAATGCTTAGACAGCCTTCTTCAATCATAACTTTCTCTTCAGAATACTCGGTTATTTTCGGATTGATCAAAACCATTGGCTTTATATCTTCATAATCTTCAACCATAGAAATATCTACAACAAAAATTGCTTTATCTGCACCAACCTGATTAGCCGCCAGACCTATGCCATTTGCATTATGCATTGTATCGAACATATTTTTTATAAGTTCAATTGTTTCGCTATCAACTTTATTCACTTTCGAAACTTTTTTACGGAGAATTTTATCACCGTAAAGTGTTATTGGGAGTAAGAACATTTTTAATTTGTTTAATTATTGTTTAATTCTATGCAAAAATAATTAATAGGTTGGCAATTAGAAAGTGTCAGATTAGCGTACTTTACTGTACTTTTGCTCAAAAAGAAAAGAATATTAAGTAACTAAAAGCTTTCCATCCTTCATCAATAATTTACCATCCATCCAGACAGATGGCTTTTTAATAACACCATCAACATGAATTGGAACGTTGAATGTACCGCCCATTGTAACATTATTTCCAAGTGCGATGTGAACAGTTCCCATAACTTTTTCATCTTCAAGAAGAACGCCACTGAGTTTAGCACTGTCATTTGTTCCGATTCCGAACTCTGCAATGTTTCTTGCACGTTTACCCACTTCATCAAGCATTGCATTTAATTTTTTTGCCGGATTTCCTCCTGTAATTTTGGTTGCAAAACCATTCTTCACTTCAACTTTAATACTGGTATTCTTCATTAAACCCAATCCTGCAAATGAACCATCAGCAACAAATACCCCGTTCGCGGTACCTTCAACAGGAGCTAAAAATGTTTCACCTGTAGGGAGGTTTCCGCTTTCACCTTTCTTGTGAAATAATCCTTTGCTGGCAATTGCTTTTCTTCCAGCAATATCAAAAGTTATGTCAGTTCCGGCAGGAGCTGTCACTTTTATTTGTTTCCCTTTTTCCAGAATCTTTTTAAGCTTTATTGATCTTTTTGAAATTGCATTGTAGTCAGCATTCATTCCACGGATCATAATTTCTTTTGTGATCCCTGGAAATGTTGCAACTCTGACTCCATTTGCAGAAGCTTTTCTTCTTGCGTCAGTATGTGTAATTGATTTTGTTGTTGGTACTAAAACCACATCAAACTTTTGCATAATCTCTGCAATTGCCTGAGGTGGTTCTTCCCCATTTATCTTTCCTGATTTCATCTCAACAAGCAAAGATTGATAACCAAGCCGTTTTGCATTTTCAAAAAGTGAATAACCGATTTCCCTCTTATTTTCATCTGTAATTACAAGTATGCTTTCATTTTTCTTAGCACCCATACAATCACGGATTGCAATGACTGATGCTGTATCAAGTTTTGTTAATTTCATTTTTTAAATTTGTTTGAATGAATGGATGACTGACTGAATGTCTTACAAAACTAAAGTAAAGGAAATCCCACATTTAATTGTATGACCGCAGTAAACCCGCCTGATTTAATAAAGTTTTTTGTATCATCTCCCGGGATTAGTAAAGGTGTTCCTAAATTATTTTTCACTTCCTGAACTTTTAAGTTTGTGTAGCCTGCCAGACCTTCAATGCTGATATAATCCTGGATTATAGATACAATTAATCCTGTTCCAACTGAGTAACTCAGATCATTACCATCGTTTTTATAAACAGATATGATAGTTTCTCCGGGAAAGTTTTCAGTTGTTGTAAACTTAATATTATTAAAATGTAATGCGCCGTCAATCACCTTCCAGCTAATACCTTTGAAAAGATCCAGCCCCACATCCAAGCCTACTCCCCAGTTTTTAAGATCCAGATCAAATGCATAATCATTCATTCCATTTACTACTTCTTCCGACGCTTTATTCTTTTTTCCAAGCGACTGGTAATATCCTTTTGCCGTTAAAATAATTCCGTTTTTAAAAGTAGCTCTGAAAAAATTTATTCCAATTCGATAGCCGGTTGCAAACTTAAATTCATCCATTTTATTACTTCCGGTAGGACGGGATTCATTAAATGACTGAACAAAAGAATTCAGTCCGTTTGCATCATACTGCTGGTAAGTAAAACCACCATAACCCCCAACAAAACCAAGACAACCAAATCCAAATGTCTGGGATTGAATTTGAACTGAGGGAAACAACATTATAAGTGCAAATAATGCACTGGTCAATAAACGCATAACATCTTTCAGTAACTTAATTGCAAATTAGTTATAAAAATGCACAAATAGAATTATTTTCGGATTGATAACAACTGTAAAAAATTCCCCGCTATTTTTTTAGTGGTATAACCGGATCAGGATATTTTAAAAATAAAGTTGATCTTATGAAGTTGACTCAGTTGCTAAGTCTTTTTTTCTGTGTTTCATTCCTTCTTCAAGTCCATGTCCATTCAGACCTGTTTCTGATTTCCTTAACAGGTAAGCAAAAATAATTCCCAGTACTCCTAGAACTGAAAATATCCACATTCCAAGATGATACCCTTCCGGGTTGGTTGCACTTGCTCCTGAGTAATCATTTGCTGCACCTACAATTAATGGGAAAAGTGCCATACCAATTTGCTGAATTAAAGTCATCAGTGCATAGGCTGAGCCCAGTCTTTTTTCTTCAACAATATATGCTACTGAAGGCCACATAACAGCAGGGATTAATGAAAATGCAACTCCCATCATAATTATCGGGACATATAGTGAGATGTCTGTATAACCCATAAGTAAATAAACAGGCAGTAAAAGAATTGATCCAAAATACATTAGCAATGCTCGTTTTCCAATATAATCAACTAACAAACCGACAAGTGGAGTTGCAAACATAGCAGCCAAAGGTAACCAGGAAATAAGACTCCCGGCCATTTCTCTGGAAACATTATGAGTCTCCATAAAAAACTTTATTGCAAAAGCTCTAAATGGAAAGATTGCTGAATAAAAAGTAACACAAAGTAATGTTATGTACCAGAAAGATTTATTAAACTTAAAGAAGTCTTTTACATTTAGTTTATCAGTGCTGCTTCCCTCACCCAGGATGAAAAGTTTTTCACCCTTGTGTTCAAGAAATGCGTAGACTATTATACCTATCAGGGCAAGAGTTCCCACAACTGCTGCAAGTAATAATGGCCCTTCAAAACCTCCTTTGTAAAGTTCAGAAAAAATTGAAGGAGAATTATCAACAGCATAAGTACCGGCTCGTGCAAGAAATAAATTTATGCCTAATGCAAAACTTAATTGTTTTCCTTTAAACCATTTTGCAATGGCAACTGTAACTGCAACTATTAATGGTTCAGACCCTATCCCAAGAAGAAATCTACCGGCAAGCATAACATAAATATTTGATCCAAAAGCAGTGAGGAATCCTGAGATGGTACAAATGATTGCGAAAACAATAGCGGATTTCTTTGTTCCCCATTTGTCAACTAAAATTCCGCCGAATATTAAAACAATTATTGCAGCAATACTGTAATAAGAATACATTTGCCCAATATCAAAGTCGGTGAAATTAAGTTGGGTCTTTAACTGATCAGCAACCAATGAAATAGAATCGAACACATAATAGTTGCCGAACATTGCAATGCTGAGGAAAAATAAAACCATCCACCTGTAAAAAGCGGATGGTTCTTTTTTAAATCCGCTGGTTGTTTCGGTCATTCTAAATCTTTTCTTCTTTACTCATCGCAAATTTATATAAGACCAGAGCCAAACCGACGAAGAAAATTAATGCGATTATATCTCCTGCTGCACCCATAGATGAATGAAGCCCGGTATTTAATTTGTCCATAATTGAAATTTCTTTACCACTTGCATCTGTACCGAAAGGTGTACCGATAAGTATTGCAATAAGAATTCCTGTTAATGCACCGCCTGCTATCAAACCTGAACTGAACAAAGCACCAGGTCCAATTTCCGATTCTTCCTCTTTGGTATTTTTTCTTTTATCCACAAACCATTTTACAAGTCCACCGATGAAAATCGGGGAAGAAGTTGAAAGTGGAAGATATGCACCTACTGCAAATGGTAAAGAGCGGACACCACTCAGTTCCATCACTGCTGCGATTCCCATTCCAATAATTACAAGTCCCCACGGTAGATTTTGACTTAGCAGTCCTTTAATTACAGTAGCCATTAAAGTTGCCTGCGGAGCAGGAAGTGGATTGGGATGATTTTCAGTTATTGCACCGATTCCTAAAGTATTATTCAAAAGTAAGAGAGTAAATCCTATCACAACTACAGAAGCAAGAACTCCAATCAGCAAACCGATCTGCTGTTTTACAGGGGTCGCACCAACAATAAAACCGGTTTTAAGATCCTGCGATGTTGCACCTGCATTTGCTGATGCAATACAAACTATCGATCCAACAACAAGTGCAATGGGCTGATAAATGTCTCCCGTCCATCCAACACCAACAAATATCAGAGATGTAGCCATTAGAGTTGCAATCGTCATTCCGGAAATAGGGTTTGATGATGATCCGATTATACCAACAATTCTTGATGAAACTGTAACAAAGAAAAATCCAAAAATTACTATCATGACCGACGACATAAAGTTTGCGGGAATAGCTGGAATAGCAGCCATAAATATTACGAGCAAAATGCTGCCGACAATTACATATACTAATGGTATGTCCTGCTCAGTTCTAATCTTAACAGTTGTTGTGTTATTTTTGTTATTTGTACGACTCTCTTTAAGGTCTGCAAATGAATCTCTGAATGCACTGATAATTGTAGGGAAAGATTTAATCAAGGTAACTATACCTCCAAACGTGACTGCACCCGCACCAATGTAGCGAATGTAATTACTCCAGATTTCCGATGGGCTCATTTCTGAAATAAGTTTTGTTCCGGGTGCAAAAACGTTTGTTAGATTATCTCCTAAAAGAGTAATTAAAGGAATAAGAACAAGCCACGATAGGACACCACCAGCAACCATTATGCCTGCGATCTTTGGACCAATAATATAGCCAACACCCAAAAGCTCCGGGGTAATTTCACCGTTAATCGTTCCGTTCGGTAAAGCAGATTTTCTTCCAAAAATATATTCTGGTACATCCTTCCATAGTCCCAGGATTGACATAAAAAATTTATAGAGAAATGCCAAGCCTAATCCATAATAAACTTTCTTTGCAAGATTTCCACCCTTTTCTCCGGCAACTAAAACATCGGCACAAGCTGTACCTTCCGGGTAAGGAAGGACATTGTGCTCTTTTACAATTAATGATCTTCTGAGAGGAATCATAAACAAGACACCAAGGATTCCACCTGCCAATGCAAGCACAAAAATCTGGAAATACTGGAAGTAAGCATTTCCCCCCGGTAGGAATAAAAGTGCAGGGATTGTAAACACGACACCTGCTGCAACTGACTCACCTGCTGAACCAATTGTTTGAACAATATTATTTTCAAGGATGGTTGATTTACCTAATTTTTTAAATACAGCTATTGCAAGCACTGCAATTGGTATTGAAGCGCTGACTGTTAGCCCAACTTTCAACCCAAGGTAAACAGTGGCAGCTCCAAAAATAATTCCGAAAATCGCTCCTAGTATGATAGCTTTTGGAGTGAATTCGGGAATTAGTTCACTTGGTGAAATATAAGGTTTGAAGTTAGACTCAGTGGAATTTTTTTCTGCCATAGAATAGGTCTCCTGAATAATGGAAAGATTAATTGTGCTGAAAATCCTAATAAATAGCTATAAATGCAAGAAAGATAATTAACAATTAAAGCAAATTCGTAAAGAAGAATAACACTTACTGGCAGGATTCTTGGTATTAATCAGCAGCATGGAAATAAAATCAAAACATATAAAAAACATTGAGTTAGTTGAGAAGTTCAGAAAAATTTTATTCTTTCAGTTGAGCCTTCCATTTCCTTTACTTGTTATTTTGATAATAGTCCAGTTTATGATGATTAATATTATTAGTGGTTATATCATTACGCTTTTATATATACTCCTGGGACTTGTAATTGGAGCTGCAGTATTATTTACACCTTATATCATATATGTTCTTATAAAGGAATATCACATTGGATGGACAATAACCTTTTTTGTAATGAATGTTCTACCTTATCCGATTGTTTATTTTATTATGAAAGATAGTATTCTGCTTGTTCCCTGGTTGTTAACTCTTACTATTCTATTTTATCTATATTGTTTCCTGATAAAGTTTTCAGTTGACGAATGGTTGAAAGAATACAGAATTGAGCAACAGATTGCAGAACAGAGAAATGAATGGGAAGAAAAGAAAAAAGAATGGCTGATTTAGGATGAAAAAAATAACAAAGGAAGAACCAGTAAAGTGGAGTCCAAGTATTGTTGTATTTGGAAAATATCATTATAAATATGCAAGCGGATGTGAAGGAGATTGGTTTTTAACTGGATTTTCTCCTCGTAAACAAAACCTAACTCTCCATATTATGTCTGGTTTTAAAAAATATGATGGATTGATAAAGAAACTTGGGAAATTTAAAACAGGAAGTTCGTGCCTTTACATAAATAAGCTTAAGGATGTAGATATAACCGTATTAAAAGATTTAAAAACAGAATCTGTAAAGTATATGAGACAAAAAAATCAGTAAGATTAAAACTTCAGTTTCCTCATTCCGATATGACAAATTGCAAAATCATATTTAACCGGATCAACCGGATCATACTTTTTTAAGTTTGCTGTGATCTCTTCTGCCATTTTCCAGCTAACATTTTTTCTTCTTGTTAATTTCAACTGCTTGCAAATTTTCGCAACGTGAGTATCGACAGGAATAACAAGTTTTGATGTGGAGATTTCATCCCACAATCCAAAATCAAGATCATCTTTTCTTATCATCCATCTTAAAAATAAGTTTATTCTTTTGCAGGCACTTTCCTTTTCCGGAAGTGGAAACATAAACGTTATTCCCCTGCTTAATGTTTTAAATTCTTTCTGAGCTTTGTCTAAAAAATATTGGTTGAAATTTGTTACAGCATTTTTAAGGTTTCCATCATTCGGATTGTAACCTTTTAAAAATAATTTCTTGAGCGAACCAAATTCCTTATAAACAATTTTAAGCAATTGAAAAAATTGAATAACATCTTCTGAAGAATAAAACCTGTGAATGAATGAAAACTGTAAAAGAGTTTTTTGAGGGGTAAAATTTGTTATAAATAAATAAGGTTTATTTTCACAAATAAGTAAAAATTTATTTAACGAATTAATAATCTGCTTAACATTTCCATAAGCAAATACCGAAGCGATGAAGGCCATTACTTCAATATCATTTTCATCTTGAAATAAGTGGGGAAATTGGAGCGGGTCAGGCATCAATTGCGATTTGTCAAATGCTTTGTAGTGATACTCGAGCTTTTGTTTTAAATTAAAATTATGTTTCATTTGAATTAATAATTAGTGCATTAGTGGCAAAAATAATAATGCCACGAATTCACTAATTATTATACTTTCTTCAAATTAAATCTTTTTCTTTCAGTCGGATCGAGATAAAGTTTTCGCATTCTAATTGACTTTGGTGTAACTTCCACAAGCTCATCATCTTTTATGTATTCGAGTGATTCTTCAAGAGTAAATTTAATTGCCGGGGCAATCTTTGCAGCTTTATCAGATCCTGATGCACGCATATTTGTAAGCTTCTTTCCACGTTGTACGTGAACTTCAATATCAGTCTCTTTATTATATTCACCAACAATCTGCCCCCTGTAAACTGTTTCACCCGGGTCAATATAAAATTTACCCCGGTCTTGTAAAGAATCAATTGCATAAGCAGTTGAAAGTCCATCGTGCATAGAAATTAAAACACCGTTTTGTCTTTGAGTAATGGATCCTTTAAAATATTCATACTGGTAAAATCTGTGATGCATTATTCCCTGCCCGGAAGTTACATTCAGAATTTTATTTCTTAAGCCCATCAATCCTCGTGCAGGAATGTGAAACTCCAAAGTTGTTAAAGATCCTTTCTGCTCCATCTTTACCATTTCACCTCTTCGCTGCCCTACAAGTTCAATAACTTTCCCTGTCGTATCATTCGGGGCATCAACAACAAGCATTTCAATTGGCTCACTCTTTTTACCATTAAGTTCTTTGTAAATAACTTTGGGCGGACCAACAGCAAATTCATATCCTTCTCTTCTCATATTTTCAATCAAAACAGAAAGATGAAGAATTCCTCTTCCTGAAACTTTATAAGTATCCGGCGAAGCAGTTTCCTGAACCTGTAAAGCAACATTGTGTTCGAGTTCTTTTAAAAAGTCTGTCTCTCAAATGACGCGAAGTAACATACTTCCCCTCTTTACCATAAAACGGAGAAGTGTTAACAGTAAAGTTCATACTGATTGTCGGCTCATCAATTGCAATAATCGGAAGTGGTTCCGGATCTTCGCTGTCGGCAATTGTATCTCCGATATCGACATCTTCAATTCCTACAATCGCACAAATATCGCCGGTTGTTACTTCATCAATTTCAGTTCTTTCAAGACCTTCAAATACAAAAAGCTGTTTTATGTTAACCGGATGAATTTTCCCATCTCTTTTAATTATTGATAAAGGCTTGTTCTTATTGAAAATTCCACGGAACACTCTACCGATTCCGATTCTTCCCACGTAATCGTTGTAGTCGAGAGTTGTAATCTGAATTTGAGTTGCACCTTCATTGAATTTTGGCTGTGGAATTTTTTTAACAATGGTTTCGAGAAGAGGTGTCAGATCTTTTTTATCACTATCCAGTTCTTTTACTGCCCATCCATCACGACCGCTTGCATAAATAACCGGAAACTCGAGCTGTGCATCATTAGCATTCAGGTCTATGAACAAATCATAAACTTCATTAAGTACTTCAACCGGACGGTTGTCGGGTCTGTCAATTTTATTAATTACAACAATAGGTTTCAAATGAAGATGCAGAGCTTTTTCCAGGACGAATCTTGTCTGAGGCATCGGTCCTTCGAATGAATCGACAAGAAGTAAAACACCGTCGGCCATTTTAAGTACACGTTCAACTTCTCCTCCAAAATCTGCGTGACCGGGAGTATCGATTAAATTAATTTTAATATCCTTATAAGGAATGCTGATATTTTTAGAAAGGATTGTAATCCCGCGTTCTCTTTCAAGATCATTCGAATCGAGGAATCTTTCCCTAACAACCTGGTTTAGTCTGAAGATTTTACTCTGCTTTAAAAGCTGGTCGACTAATGTTGTCTTGCCGTGGTCAACGTGAGCAATAATGGCTATGTTTCTTATCTCTTTCAATGCTTACCTAATTAATAAAAAATGAGCCACAAATATCGTATATTTTTATGTGAATCCAATGTGATTTGTTCAATAATCTTAATCCCAAATGATTTAGATTTTTAATTATGAAAATTGTTTATGAATTTCTCGAAAAATTAAATCGGCTGGACTCAGACACAAAACCTATCTGGGGAAAAATGTCTGCACAGCATATGGTTGAGCATCTAATTTTTGCAGTACAAATGGGAAATGGTAAACTTTTTTTAGAATGCTTTAATCCACCGGAAAAGCTTCCATTAATGAAAAGAATTTTAATGAGCAATAAACCTCTTCCAAAATTATTCGTGAATCCTGTAATTGGTCCGGATTTAATGGAATTAAATTACTCAGATCTTGAAGAGGCTAAATCAATTCTGAAAAAAGAAGTTGACGATTATTATTCATACTTCGAAAAAAATCCTGAAGTAAAATTAGTAAATGTTACTTTTGGAGAGTTGAATTTTGCAGAATGGGAAGTTTTTCATAAAAAACATTTTACCCATCATCTCAGTCAATTTGGCTTAATTAGCTCGGATAAATAGAATTTCTTCCACTCATCATTTCCATTCTTTTCTTATCCAGAGCTTTATTTATTTTAGAGATTGAATTCTTAAAGTATATTTTTAAAAGATCAATTTGAATAATTCAAATACACATAAACAAAACGAACCCCGCTTTACAAAAACCGTCCGCGATGATTTCAGACAGCTAAAATTCCGGGATAATATCGGATCAGAATACAAAGATTTAAAGGAATATTATCTGACAGAAGAACGGAAAAAGAAACTCGAATCGATGAGCAAGTTAAAAAGATTTTTTGCTATTCCATGGTGGCTTCTGAAAGCACTCTTTTTCAGACTAACTCCATTCAGAAGAATCCTTCTTCTCTTTTCAATCCTGATGCTTCTTATATCAGGCAACAACAGAATTGAATCCGGGCAGGTTACGATTGATCTATTTGGACCTGGTTTCATTGGCGGATTAATTTTGTTGTTCATTCTTGCATTAGAATTAAAAGACAAACTGCTTGCAAGAACTGAGCTTGAAGAAGGCCGGGCAATTCAAAAAGCACTTATGCCGGAACGTTCTCCAAAAATTAATGGATGGGATATTTGGCTTTACACCCAATCTGCAAATGAAGTAGGTGGTGATTTACTGGATCTCATTAAAATAAATGATGATAGGTACGGGCTTGCGATAGGAGATGTTTCCGGAAAAGGTCTAAGCGCTGCATTGATGATGGCAAAGCTTCAGGCAACAATCAGGGCACTTGCTCCTGATTATAATTCACTTAATGATTTAGGAGTTAAGCTGAATGAAATTTTTCAGCGGGATGGAATCAGAAGAATATTTGCTTCACTTCTGTATCTGGAATTCAAACCATCATCAGGTGAAATAGAATTTATTAATTCAGGTCATTTCCCTCCTTTGATAATTGAAAATGGAAATGTTACACAACTTGAAAAGGATGCGCCTGCTTTAGGTATTTTAAAATCCCCGGTATTCAACAAACAAAATTTAAAGCTGGAAAAAGATCAGATTATCGTACTTTACTCAGATGGTGTAACTGAAGCAGTGAATGCTTTTCATGAATTTTTTGGTGAAGAAAAATTAATAGAACTGCTGAGAACTAATACAATTTTAAATTCTTCTTTGCTTGGCGAAAAAATCCTATCTGAAATAAAATCATTCGCAGGTGATGCTCGATACCAGGATGACCTTACAGTAGCAATCCTAAAATATACTGCTTAACATTTTTTAAAATAAAAAAGCCCGAAAGAGTGGCCTCTGACGGGCTTGGTTCTTATATCCTAAGCGTTTGGGGGATAACACTCAGAAGAACCAATTAAAATATAATAAGTGATTTAAATTAAAACAATTAAATCTGTTTATTATTAACAAGCGTTAACTAATATGTAAATTCAGGTTTTACAAAGAACTAAATTGATTAACATAAAAAAAGCCAGCAGAAAATTGCCGGCATTTTAATTTTACTTATTCAATAAATTATTTTATCTAAACCAGAACCTGACTCCTATTCCGCCGCCAAGATTAAAATTAGTTGAGGGGGCAAGATCCAGTATAGGAACAATTTCAGCAAATATATCAACAGGTGCACTTGCAAAAATATAATCTAAACCAATCGGAATTCTTGCACCTATTAATGGATCATGAGAGAAAATCACCCTTCCTCCAATTCCAAAATAAAATGGAAGTTTCCCTTCCTGAACCGGAATCAGATTAAAAGTGTGCCAGACATAATCAGCTTGCAACAGTAAGTTGCCATCACCTTTGAAAGACCAGGCTGCACCAAAATCGAGAGCGTTGGTTCCGCTTGTCCAGTATTTGGCACTTACACCTGTCGGCTCTCCAACAACTATCCCAAGTCCGAATTGTCCTTGTGCGTTAAGTTCCCCAATCGAAAATAGTATAGCAATTGTAATTGGGAAAATAAGCTTTCTCATATGTTACCTCTTCCTTATTGTTAGATTTAGCATCGTACTATTATAAAATATTTTACCAAATTATCGAAATACAAAAACTATTCACTTGAAATAAATGTTCTATTGATGGAGAAAATTTTTAATAATGTCAAATTATTTTAAAATAATCATATTTTTATTCAGAATTTTATTATCCATTTGAATTGAATAAACATATATTCCACTGCTCAAATTTTTTCCTTCAAAAACAGTTTCATGCAATCCTGCCTGTTTAAATCCCTGGTCTACAAGTGCTACTTCGTTACCTAAAACATCATAAATTTTTAATGAAATATATCCTGCCTCAGGAAGTTCATAACCTATTGTGGTTGCAGGGTTAAACGGATTTGGATAGTTCTGGTAAAGTGTAAATTCCTTTATTCCTGAATATTTAACTTCGAGTAATTTGGAAAATTTAAACGAGCCGTCATAATCAACCTGTTTAATCCTGTAAGTATAAATTCCTTTTAATGATAATTTATCAGTATAAGAATATTTATGGTTTTCAGTTGAAGTACCGTTTCCATTTACAACGCCAATTGTATGAAATTCTGAGTTTGTAATGCTTCTTTGAATTTCAAAATGTTGGTTATTAATTTCAGAGGAAGTTTCCCAGCTTAATAAAACTTTATCACTATTTAGTTTAGCTGAAAAGTCAGTAAGTTCAACCGGGACAGTAGTGGAATCAATTACGTGAGCAACCCAAACACTCATAGACTGATTGTCTGCTCTCATCCAGAAAGGATATATTTTTCCATTCCACGCAGCTATATTTGTGTAATCGCCAAAGAATACAAATTGCGAAGGAGTAAAAGATGACTCACTTACTTTAAAATTTTCAAATGTATCTCCGCCGTTAGTTGATTTAGCAACAAAAACATCTGTTGCATCACCGGTTGTATTTCTTCTGTCATAAAACATCGCCCAGATATGCCCGGTCGACTGATCAACAGTCATCCAGGTAAAAAACTGGTGTCTTGTGGTTTGATCATCATTAACTCTTAAAGGTGAACTCCAGGTATTTCCACCATCGGTACTCTTTACAAAAAATACATCTGTATTGCTGGTTCCGTTTCTCTGATCAGACCAGCCGATATAAATATTCCCGTTATAAGGTGAATTACTAATATCACACATTGTTATTGGCAAACCATTGCAGCGGGATATTCCTGAAACATTAAAATCCCAGCCGCCCGGAATTGTGCTTACAAAAACATCGTTGCCCCAGGTCTCTCCGCCATCGGTCGATTTATCAAAAACAAGTCCCAATGGTCCAGCCCAGCTAACATATATTTCACCATTTGGTCCAACAGCCGGAACAGCACCTTCGTCGGTATTATCTTCATCAATGCAATCACCACTAACATCGCTAATTGTTTTTGCAGTTGACCAGGTTAGTCCAGCATCCGTAGATTTTGAAAACCGAATGCGCGAACTATCATTTGGATTTGAACTTCCATAATTATCAAATTCTGTCCATGTTACATAAAGATTACCGTGATAAGGTGATTGAGAATGATCTACTGCAAGCCATTCTTTATCCTGCTGTCTTGTCGGTGGATTAAATCCAATTCCAGCTCCATCATTCCAGGTTGCACCGTTGTTTGTCGATCTCTGAACAACTATTCTATCAATCCAGTAACCGCTGCCGCTGCCATATGAAAGATGACCAAAATAAACGTAACCGAGACTATCATAGAGTAAACAGGGATCTCCCCAGACTCCAAGCGACGAACTCATACTAGACTCGCTCCAGGTAAACCCGCCGTCTGATGAAGAATAGAAATAATCTATGTTTGCACCTGCTGCAAGATAGTTTGGATCAACAGGATTTATAGCAATCGATACTTCATTCGGGCTAATACTTTGAGGCCCATCAACTCTTACATTCAAATACTGACCATAAGTATTTACCAAAAAGAAAAGTAAAATAAGTGAAGTGAAAATGTATTTTCCCCTATTCATTTCTGACTCCGGTTATTAAAAAAAATTTATCAAAGTTTTGAATTATTATTATTTTAGAATTTTATGAACCAAATTTAACTACTTTTATAATCAGATATAAATACAATATCGATGCCATCGCAGAAAGTATGGAATAAATATTTTAAGAAATATTCTCTCGATTCAAATTTTATGTTGTATTTAATTCCTATTTGGGATAAGTTTTCTAAAACAAATATAAAACTCATTTTGTTAAACAGACTAATCCTAATATCGCTTCCAGTTTTGTTAACTGCAGGTTTATGCTTCCCTCAACAGAATACCTCAGCAAAGGATTCTATTCTAAAAAAAATTCCTCCTCTTTATTCAATTGTAAATTCAGATAGACATAATTTTGACAGATTTTTATCTACTACCCGAAGTGATGTGACAGGGAGTAATATGGAAATTGCACAAAAATCTGTTTTTGTAAATTTTGAAAAGCCGCTACCCGATGGAACGATTTGGAGAAAAAATGCTGATATTAATTCTACCCGATTAATGATAATCTTTGGCGGTATGGCTGCAGTTGATCTTGGAGCATACATATATCAAAGACATGTCTGGTATACGGAACCAACAACATTTTTCCATACTTTAGAATTCAATGATGATATGAAAAAGTACCAGCATATGGATAAGCTTGGTCATTTTACTGATGCATATTTTACAAGTGACCTTTCATCCAAGCTATACAGGTGGGCAGGATTATCAGGCGATGGTTCAATTTGGTATGGAGCAATGACGGGCTGGCTGTGGATGTTGCAAATAGAATTATCAGATGGATTTATGAAAGGATGGGGATTCAGCTGGGGTGATATGCTCTTCAATACTCTCGGTTCTGGCTTTTTTGTTCTTCAACAATATAATTATGGTTTGCTCGGAGGTCTGCATCCTAAATTCACTTATCATTATTCAAATGCATGGAGAAACAAAGAATACTACAGAGATCCCGGTGGTTTTATTGAAGACTATGAAGGAATGACTTTCTGGATAACAGTAAATATTCATCATTATCTTCCTGAAAGCTGGAAGAAAGGTTATCCTGAATGGTTAGCACCTTTAGGAATTGCAGTTGGCCAGTCAGCTAAAGGAATTGCTTTGGATCCATGGGGCGGACATAAACAAATCTTCATCGGGCTTGATGTTGATTTTCGTAAAATAACTTTTGGTGATGATTCCGGTTTTTTCAGATTTCTTAAAAGTGAATTCAATTTTATCAGGCTTCCCCTTCCAACAGTCAGAATATTTCCTGGAGGAAGCGTTTGGTACGGGTTATATTTTTAATTTTTCTAAAAACTTACGTACCCTTACTTAAGTACAGTAAAAATTTATGGAGTAACTTTGTGAAAAAATACTTTCGACTCATTTCAATTATTCTATTTTTCATTCCTGTCTTTTTTACAACCGGATGTTTGACAACAGAATATAAAGAATACAGATTCTCTTTAAATGAAGATGGATCTGGCAAAGGATCAATTACTTTTCATAACATAGTTTCAGTTGAAGATGATAACCAGGATGTTTCTATAAAAGATTTTGACGAACTCTTGTCTGATTATCTAAACGGAAACAGGTTTGAATTAGATAATCCAAATTACAAAATAACAGATAAAGTACTCTATGAAGACAACGATGTACTTTCAGGAAAGATTACTTTTTCATTTTCAAGGATGGACAGTATTGGATTTTTTATAGATGATAATTGTGATTGTTCTCCATTAATTTATTATCTCGGTGATTTTGGTGAAACACTAATTGAGAGTAACGGAACTACACTTGTAGAGTCAAAAAATATTCCTATAATATTATGGGATCGGGATACAACAGATATTTACTTTAAAACTATAGTTCAGGAAAATTTGGAACAGGCACACAGTCTTCTCCCTTTATACAAACAACAAAACGAATCAAAATAAAAAAAGGATTCATTAGGAATTTAACATAGATTTTAGATTCAACACCTCCTGTGTAATATTTTATAATTCCCGTCATTAGTCTGCTAATACATTTACTTCATATATTTCATTATAAAAAAATTTAATTATTTCTTTCAAAAGGAATACAATGGAAAAGGTAAATTCAAAAACCACTGTTCTGATCGAATATTTTTTTATCTCAGTTGGAGCCGCAATTATGGCTCTTGCAATAGGTGTATTTTTAGTTAATGCAAAAGTAGTACCCGGCGGAGTGAGCGGATTATCAATGGCAATTTATTATCTGACTGGCGGTAAGCTTCCCATTGGCTTGATGATTTGGCTTTTGAATATTCCACTTTATTTCTGGGGAATAAAAGAACTCGGGAAACAATTCAGCGTTCGAACATTCTATGGATTTACAGTTAATTCTTTTTTTATTGATTTTTTCAGAGGTGAAATTCCTGGTTTTCATTTTATAAAACTGCAGGAAACAGAAACTATTTTAAAACTTCAACAAAATGATTTTTTATTTTTAATTATCATCGGTGCTGCACTTCTTGGAATCGGACTTGGAATAGTTTTTAAATTCAGAGGGACTACCGCAGGAACAGACATTATAGCTGCAATAATGCAAAAAAGATTTGGCTTTAAACCGGGGATGGCTATTATGATTATTGATTTCTTTGTTATTTGTGCTGCGGGATTTGTTATTGAATTTAAAGACCTCGCTGGTTTCAGATCAGCTATGACGTTAACTCTTTATGCTTTGTTGCTTCTGTTTATTTCCAGCCGGCTTGTCGATGCGATTACTGATGGATTCGATTATGCAAGAACAGCATATATTATTTCTGATAAAAGTTCTGAAATTGCAAAGGCTATAATGAATGATTTAAGCAGAGGAGCAACAGCAATTAAAGGTCGTGGACTATATAAAAATGTTGAAAGGGAGATCCTGATTACTGTTGTTGCTTTAAGGGAATTAAGCAAGCTGGTTAATATTGTAAAGCAAATAGACCCGACTGCTTTTGTAACTGTAAACAACGTACATGAAGTTCTGGGAGAAGGATTCCGCAGAAGAATTTAATCCTCCTGATTTTCTAAAAAAGAAAAAATAATTTTTATTGAACCAGCGAAATCATCGTTGAAATTTCATTAACAAGTTTTTCAGACGGGCCATCGTAACCAACATTCATAAAACGGATGTTGCCTTCTTTATCAATTATAAATTTAGTGGGGATGCCACTTACTTTATATTTTTCTATGACACTATTTTCTTCATCCAGCAAAACGTGGAATGGATAATTATTTTTTTCAATGAATTTTTCAGCATTTACTTTTATATCTTTAACCCTTTCCCAGGAATCAACGAAAAGGAATTTAACATTATTATCATTCTTATATTTTTCAACGGCAACTTGCATTCCGGGAAATGAAGCCAGACACGGACCGCACCATGTGGCCCAGAAATCCAGCACAACAGTTTTTCCTTTAAAATCTTTTAAAGAAACTTCCCCCCCGTCCAAATCTTTCAGTGAAAAATCAGGGGCAGGTTCAGAAATCATTTTACTTTTTAAATCCTGAACCATCTTGCCATTTGCACTATTTTCAAATGTAGCAACGTAACTTTCAAAACCATCCACAGTACCTTTTACATTAAGATATGCTTCTTTTAATAAAGTTTTCATTACACTTGTGCTGTTTCCGTTTTCAATAAAAGCAGAAATTTTTTCCATTGCCTTTTCATACATACCATTTTCAACCAAAGCTCTTGAATATAATTCATTCATCTCACCATCTTTTGAATCAGTTAGTTGAACAGCTTCTTCAATAACTGGTAAACATTCTGATTTTTTATCAAGATTATAAAGTGTTTTTCCATAAACATAAAGATTTAATGCCAGATAATATTCTCTTTCTTTTTTCCATTCACTGTCAGATTCAAATTCAGGTTTCTTTTCAGAAGGATTTTCTAATTCTTTCCGGGATTTTTCAATTCCAAGCTCTGCTATTCTTTCCGCGGTTTCCAATTGCTTATTTTCATCAATCATTTTTTTAGCAACTGCATAAAACCTGTAAGTGCTGGATTTATCAACATTCTTTTTTAAAAAATTATAAGCTGCACTATAATTCCCCTCATCCCGATAGCTGTTGGCTATTAAATCATACATAGTTTGAGTGAATTCACTTCCCGGGAATCTTTTTTCAAATTCTTTCAACATCTTCAGTCTTTTATTTACATCCTGTTCACTCCGGAAGCTTTTATAAAAATCTGATTGAGCAAGTTTATTTTCGGGAAATTTATCATTTAATTTTTTAGAATACTCAGCCGATTTAATTTCATTGTCTGCATTATCATACCATGTAGCGAGCAGCTCAAGCTCTTTTTCGGTAAATGAATTTTTCTTCTCAAGTTTTTTCAGATCAGAACTAATAATCTCATTTTTCTTATCCGGTTCTACAGAACTTACAACTTCAAAATACGAATTCAGAAATTGTTCTTTCATTTCAGGATTTTCAGAAAACTCTTTTTCGAACAAACTCAATGCTTTACTTTTATCTCTGTCCAGGTCCAGGTAATATGCCCCCCACCTATTAATCGCAGCTGCATATCCTGCAATACATCCAGGAATATTTTTTCCATCAGCATTTTTCAGATATACCACGTAACCTGATTTATTGTTGTTATCTGTTTCCTCATCACTTTTAAATTTGAATATTACTCCGTAGGCATCTTTATCAATTTTTACATTCCCGTGTAATGAATTATTTTTCTGTTCCAAAGGAACGTCAACTGTATTAATTAAATCCGAATTGTAAATATATGCCAGGCATTTTATGTCTTTCATTCCTGCCAGATTAGTGCTGTCAGGGTTATAGTAAACTGAAATTTCATCACCTGGTTTTGCATTTTCTGGATCAACTTTAAACTTTCCCGAAAAGGATTGCTGTGATTTACAAGACGTTAAAATTAATATAAGCGCAACAGGTAAAAACAGCTTCAAAATTGATTTCATAATTTTTCCGGTTTATCTCTATTTGATTAAACTTAATTTTATAATACAGTAAATAATTTACAATAAAATTGATAAATTAATGCTATTATTATTTTTGATTCACAATTCTCTATTTTTATGACAGAGCATACATCTAATCATAGTCATCATACATTTAGTGATGCACATGAAAAAATCAAATTACCACTTGTTTTATCTCTTTTAATAATTAGTACATTAATATTTCTAATAACTCTCTCCGGAATTACTGATGGGTTATCAAATTGGATTACGAATACCCTGATTTCCAATTTAGGATATACAAATAAATGGAGTAAAACATACGGTCCAAGATGGTTCTACCAATTAAATTCAGAAATCGGGGCTCTTGGAGGCGGAATCTTTTTAACTTTAGCAGTTGCATTTATTACGGGGTACTACTATAAAAAGGGAGATAAGAGAAGAATGTGGAGATTTCTTATAATCATTTTAGGTGGTGGAATATTTATGATGATGATGAAGACTCTATTTGCTCACGAAATACTACCCGATGATCAGGAGATGCTATTAAATATTATTTCTCCCTACCCCAGTGGTCATGCAATGATGGCAACAATGTTTTATTTAACTATTGCAATATATCTTACCCGGAAAGACCGGGGAAAAAATATCAGACAATACTATATTTTCGTTGCCATTTTTATAATTTGTATTATAGGTATTAGCAGAATATTAGCTGCAAATCATACACTCACTGAAGTTTTAGCGGGATGGTCTTTAGGTTTATTTTGGCTTTGTGTCTGTTGGTTAACGGAAAAATATGTAAGGACTAAAGGTTGGTAAATCCAATAATGCCTTAAACAGAATTTGCTCAATACGTAAAGTGTTTAATCTGTTCTCCCTTTTCTCCTAACTCTGTCATCGCTTCAATTCCTATCTCAAGATGAATCTGTGAAAACTTTTTTGTTACATTTTTATCAGACTCTTCAGTTTTAATTCCCTCAGGAATCATTGGAATATCAGAAACAAGCAATAAAGCTCCTCTTGGAATTTCATTTACTAAACCTACAATGAATAAAGTTGCGGTTTCCATATCAATCGCAAGTGTAGAAAGCTTTCTTAAATACAATTTAAATTCTTCATCCCATTCCCACACGCGCCTGTTAGTTGTATAAACAACACCGGTTCTGTATTCCAATCCACGCTGAACAATTTTATCCGAAACAAATTTGTGCAATTTAAAAGATGGCAATGCCGGAACTTCGGGCGGCTTATAATCATTGCTTGTTCCTTCACCCCTGATTGCAGCTGTCGGCAAAATAAAATGCCCAATCTCAGTTGATTTTTTTAATCCGCCGCACTTACCAAGGAACAAAACTCCTTTGGGTGATCTTGCACAAAGCAGATCCATAATTGTTGCTGCATTAGCAGAACCGATTCCAAAATTAATAATTGATAATCCTTCTGAGTTTGTGCTGGTCTGCATTGGCTTACCGATTCCCTTAACATCAACATTAAACTTCTCAGCAAAACTTTCAACATAATCATTAAAATTTGTAAGAAGCATATAATCACCGAATTCATCAAGCTGAGTTCCTGTATAACGCGGAAGCCAGTTTTTTGCTATATCAAGTTTTGTTTTCATAATGCTGCTAAATTACACAAAATCGCTTAAAGACTTGCTATTTATCCTAGAATTTGTTTGATTGTAGCAACAAATTTTCCGGGGAGGTAACTTGGGAAAATCAAAATCAATTCTGTACTTGTTATTTTTATTACTCACATCGCAAATCTTATCCCAACAATTCGATTTGCTCAAAGATTATGAACCGGGTCAAAGCATAATTTATCAATTTTACAGAAGTGCTACACCTACCAATTTCTTTAATGACACAGTTACTACTATAACTGTTTTTAGTGGTACTTACAGAACTTATATAGATTCAGTGACAGTAAATCCATCTGATTCAACCCGTTTTTATAATCTAAACATTCATAAAGTTGGAATTGAAACAATTCAAAATAGTATTAGGATTATTTCAACAAGGAATATCGATACTTTATATTCTTCATCAATTACAGAACACCTGAATTCAAATTACAATAGTGGTTCAAACAGAATTGAAGGATGGCTTTTCCCGGATACAGTAAATCAATCACCTCGCTGCCCATATGATACAACTATTTTTAATCCTTACAGTTACTATTACAAGTATTACAATTTTCCAAGTGCTGATACTTTTGATGTAAGAGGTGATTCACTAATTTTAACAAATAATGTAACAGACTGTCTCGATTATGGTTATACATCAACTTATGTTGCAACAATAGATGAGGGATTAATAAACCGAATAAATTATCGTTTTAACTTTTTCAGCTGGTCTTATGCAGATGTTTTTACAAAATCAGAAGTTTCAAGTGTTAAATTGAGTTACAACGAACCGTCCAATTTTTATTTATCCCAAAACTACCCTAACCCATTTAACCCAAGCACAAAAATCAGTTGGCAGTCACCAGTAGGCAATTGGCAAACTTTAAAAATTTATGATGTACTTGGAAATGAGGTAGCAACACTTATTGATGAATACAAATCTGCGGGTAATTATGAAGCTGAATTTAATGCAAGTAACCTGACAAGCGGGATCTATTTCTATCAGTTGAAAGCAGGTTCATTTGTTGGAACGAAGAAGATGCTATTGTTAAAATAATTATTCGAGATTACGAAGAAGATTTATATTTTTTATTTCACCGGCAATGACAAGCCTGTCGTTCTTTTGAATTATATAATCCGGGTTGGGAATTGCTTTTATTTTATCTCCCCATTTTTCTTTTGTCTTAATTGAAAGCACATCTATACCGAATCTTGCTCTTATATTCAATTCTTTTATTGATTTTCCGATAAAAGATTTCGGAGGTCTTATTTCATTAATCGAGTAGCCTTCAATAAAATGAATTTTGGGCTCTTCTGATTTCATAGTTATGCTGCTTGCAAGGCTTGAAGTTATCTCTCTCCTGTCAATTGCTTTATTGTATGCATCAAGAATATCTTTCTGCCAGATCATACCGATAATCTTTCTACTGTTATCAGAATCAACAACCGGTAAACCTTCATAACTATGAAGCCGCAATTTGTCAAGTGCGGTTTTACAATTATCATTCAATGAAATTGTTTCAAAATTAGTGTTCGCAATATCACCGGCAATCAGAATATCTTTTAAAGAATCTTTTTCAAACATCTGATCTTTTATTACATCGAGAGAAATGATTCCTGTTACACTGCCCTCAGTATTTAATACCGGGAATTCTCCCCCCTTACCTCTGATTACTTTGTTAACTACCTGATTAAAATTATCGGAAGCACTTATTTGATCAAACTCCTTCCTGTAAACATCCTTAACCTGAATTGATGCCATTACGTTGGTTTCCATACCTTCTTTTATTCCAATGTTTCTCATCACAAGCTTTAAAGTATAAATTGATTCACGGGATAATTGAGACGAAATTATTGTACTCATTATGCAGGTTATCATTAGTGGAAGTATGATGTGATAGTCATTCGTCAGTTCAAATACAATAATAATTGCAGTGATAGGTGCTCTAGTAGTGCCTGCAACTAAACCTCCCATTGCAACCAAAGCATAAGCTCCGGGAGAAGCAGTAATTTCAGGAAACAACTGGTGAACAAATGATCCGAAAAAGTAGCCAAGCATTGCACCCATAAAAAGTGATGGTGCAAAAATTCCTCCCGAACCTCCGGAACCTAGAGTGATGGATGTAGCAATTATTTTCATAAAGATCAGGATGAATGCAATGTACCAGATCATATTTCCGTAAAGTGCATTGTTGATTGAATCATAGCCGACACCCATTATTTCAGGGAACTTCAATGCTATAAATCCAACAAGTAAACCACCTAAAGCCGGTTTAAGATAACCCGGCATTTTTAATTTGTTATCAAAAAAATCTTCACTGAAATAAAGACCTTTAATAAACAGGTAAGCAGCAAAACCGCCAAGTGCACCGAGTATAAAATAAAATCCGATTTCATAAGGAGAAGCTAATTGATATTTGGGAACAATAAACGCTGCAAAGTTTCCTTCAAACGTTCGGGAAATTACAGTTGCCATAACTGATGAAATAACTATTGGAGAAAACTGTGCAACAGCAAAATCCATAAGAATAATTTCTACGGCGAAAAGTGCTCCGGCAATAGGAGCATTGAATGCAGCGGCTATTCCTGCCGCAGCTCCACAGCCAACCAATGTTTTTAATCTTCTGCTTGGCACTCTGAAAAACTGTCCTACCATTGAACCAAGACTTGAGCCGATCTGGATTATCGGTCCCTCACGACCAACAGAACCACCGGTTCCTATTGAAATTGCAGATGCAACTGCTTTTAAAAACGCAACACGCGGACGAATTGCACCTGCTTTTAAGAGTATCGCTTCCATTACCTCGGGTACACCGTGACCTTTAGCTTCAGGTGCTAGGAAATATATTATAGGTCCGACTATAAGACCACCAATCGCAGGAATTATCAAAATCCAGTACCAGGAAGTATTCATAACGCTTTCGAGGAAATGCATTCCCCCTCTGAATGAAAATTCCGATATCCAGAGGATCATTGCCCTTATACCAATTCCTGCAAAGCCGCCGAGTACGCCAATAATTATTGCAACAATAATCATGAACGTATGTTCGGTCAGTCTGAACTTATCGAGAAAAGCTAAAGTCCGGAGAGAAAAATTATTATAAGATTTTTTTAGAGATGAAAAATCCACAAACAGTTTAGTTAATCTTTTTTAAGAATTAATAATAAAATAAGAAATTCTCAATGGTTATTCTGTATAATACAAAATCATTTTCTTAATAGCATTCTCACAAACCTTACAGAATGGTTTGTCACCTTTAGAAAACATAATACAGTCAAGCATTGGTCTGTATAAACCTTCTGAAGAATAACCTGCCCCTTCAAATGCACCGACCTGGTTCCAGTACTTGCTGCTTTGAAGATATTTATCTACTTCATCAGAATGTGATTTATCTTTTTGAGCATATTCATCCTCTGCTTTTTGTATTTCTTCTTCCGAAGCTTTATTTCTTTTCAACTCAGCAATGTGATTATTAAGCAGTCGTCTTTCCTTCTGCCATTTGTAATCCATTGAATCATAATCTGCTTTTTCCCATGGTGTTGGGATTTCAATTCCTTCAGTTAAAAGTTTTTTCCATTTAACATCAGTTGGATTTAACAAAGCAGTTATATTTGCTTCAACAGGTTCTATGCCCCTTGGATAAAAATCATTGTAGCTTGTTTCAGAAGTATAGTATTCATCCGCCAACCCGGTAAAAGAATGACCGAACTCATGGAGGAATAAATAATTTCTAAATTGATTATCCGTAGTGAAAGTACAAAACAGGTTATAAATCCCGCCGCCGCCATACCTTTTATGGTTTACCATTATATAAATTGCATCATAAGGTACATAACCTGCGAGATCCCGCATTGTTTTGTTATCTTCTGTGAGCAAATATCTTTCAGAACCAAGAGAATTAAAAGTACAATTCAGAACAGTATTTTTATAAATATTCGCCCTCGGTTCATCTACTCCGGAATCAACACTTGTTTTAAGTACACCATAAATATTAAACTCTTCTTTCATCGATTTATAAGGTTCCTGGCCAAATATAACTTTTGTAAAATAATTTAGATCTTTTTCAAATTTGGTTTCATCATTGTTTGAATATCCTTCACCCAAAATAACAATGTCAACTTTTGAATGAGGATCACCGTTATTTACAGTCTGAATTACTTTTACATCCGGATCTTTTATTTCATTGTGAATTATCATAACATCACCAGGATTAATTTCCTGTCTGAAGAATTCAAACAATTTATTTTCTTTATCGCGTCTTTCAACAGCAAAAACAATTTTATTCTTTGGTGAAGGAATTATTGCTGATTCCTGGTAAGTTCGGTTAATTCCATTTGCTCCGTCTTCACTTGTTTTATACTCACCAAAGTAGCTGTCAAATCCTTTAGAATAAATTAATTCATTTGAAGCTGCATCATAAATTTTAATGCAATACCTGCCGACATTAAAATTATCGAGTAAATGTGTTCTGCTTCCAGCCCAGATTCCATAATCATATATTTTGTCAACTGTAATAAATTCTTCTTTTGCGCTGCCGATATGAAAATAATCAATCCGCATTGTCTGATCATTAAAGAATTTGTTAAACGTTTCGAATTGCTGTGAAAAGCAGATTGTTGATATAAAAAGGAAAAATGCTGATAATTTTATTACTTTAATCATCTTAAATACTTTCTGTGAAATTGATATCTTAAATTAATAAAATGAAACAATAGAAACCTATTTTTAGACAATATTAAATACGTACAGAAAAAATAAAATAGATAAGAAATCTTATTATGATTAAATTGTGAATGATATTTAGAGGTATTGGTATGAAACAAATTTTACTTTTAGCAATTACATTAATATTAACAATTGTCATTAAAAGTTATCCACAACAGAATGATGAAAGCTGGAAACTTTATGATGATTCGCAGGTAGCAAGGGTTGATATTACAATTGATCCTGTATTGCTTGAATGGATGTATAACAATGTTGAAAGCGATTCGGAACACTACGCATCATTTCATTTTCAAAACAGTTTAATAGATGAAACAGTGGATTCAATAGGATTCAGACTAAGGGGAAACACTTCACGTTATTCGGCAAAAAAATCTTTTAAAGTTTCCTTTAACACTTTTATACACGGAAGAAAATTTTATGGTGTTGAAAAGCTCAACCTCAATGGCGAACATAATGATCCTTCAATAATCAGAAGCAAACTATGTTTTGACCACTTCAAAACAATCGGCTTAACAGTAAGCAGGGCAAATCATGTTGAAGTTTATATTAACGGTATATACTATGGTTTATATATTTCTGTTGAACACATTGATGATGAATTCCTGAGAAAAAATTATGCTGATGATTCCGGGAATTTGTGGAAATGTTTGTACCCTGCTGATCTGAACTACCTCGGAAGTGATCCTACCATATATAAAAATCTTGAAGATAATGGTCGTCCTGTTTATGAATTGAAAACAAACGAAGAAACTGGTGATTTTACTCAGCTTGCCCATTTTATAGATGTTCTTAACAATACTCCTTCGAACGCACTTGCTGATTCTATCGAATCGATTATTGATGTTCCGGGTGTTCTAAAATATTTTGCAATGAATATTTTAATGGGCAGCTGGGATGATTACTGGTCGTTAATGAATAATTATTATCTTTATCACGAACCATCACAAAATCTGTTTCATTTAATTCCTTATGATTACGATAATACTTATGGAATAGATTGGTTTGACATTGACTGGAGCAATGCAGACCCATATAATTTTCCTGAAGTTGTTACAGGTTATAGACCGCTTGCAGAAAGATTGATGGATAATGACCAGTACCGAAATCTATATACACACTTTTTACAATTCTTCAGCACTAATGTCTATGATCTTGATCTTTGGAGAAACAGAATTGACAGCATAAGACAAAAGATAACCTACTTCGCAATTACAGATACATTCAGAACACTTGATTATGGATTTGACAACGCCGATTTCTTAAATTCATATTCAGAAACCGGATACCAAAATCAGCATGTTAAGTTTGGTTTGAAACAATTTGTAAATCTCCGGAATGCTTCTCTACCATCTCAGCTAAATTATACTTCTGCAGATCCGATTGTCTATCAAATAGATTACAATCCAAAACATCCCGGACCGAACGATTCTGTTTATGTGTCTGTTGCAGCATTTGATAATTCAGGTTTAAATGAAGTTTCAATTTATTTTACACTATCAGGCGGATGGACACAAGTTTATCCGATGAACTATTCTCCTGTTGCTAACACAAAAAGAGTTGAAGAAGCAGACAAATGGATTGGAGTGATTCCCCCGCTTGGAACTGGTGCATCGGGAGAGTTAAGAATTTATGTGGTAGATAGCCAGAACAACTCAGTTACTTATCCAAGAAAAGAACCTATAGTAATTTCTACTCCTCTTCCTACAACAGATAATATTGTCATAAACGAATTTATGGCAGATAACGATAACACAATTCCCGATCCTGCTGGTGAATACGATGACTGGTTTGAAATGTATAACCCTACAACCGATTCAATTTTACTTACAGGTAAATATTTAACTGACAAACCTGACAATCTTACTAAGTGGCAATTTTATCAGCCTGATTTATATCTGCATGCTGGAGAATATTTACTAATATGGTGTGATGAAGATTCCGGACAAGCTGGAATTCATACTAATTTTGCTTTAAGCAAAGGTGGAGAGTTTATAGCAATAACTGATGTTGATGGAGTTAGTGTAATTGACTCAATTACATTTGGTCAGCAAATTACAGATACTTCTTTCGGTAGATCTCCTGATGCCAGTACTAATTGGGATTTTATGCCGCCGACACCCGGTAATTCAAATATAGTTTTAGATGTTAATGAAGAAATTATTCCAAAGTCATTTTTACTTTCAATTTATCCAAATCCATTTAATCCTTCAACAACAATTCAATATACTTTACCAGAACGTGAAGTTGTTAAGTTTAAAATATTTGATATTCTTGGCAATGAAGTCAGGAGCTTAAATGCTGGTGAAAAAAATGCAGGTACATTTAAACTAACCTGGGATGGAAAAAATAATTTTGGAAACCGCGTCAGTTCCGGAGTATATATTTTAAATATGACTGCAGGAAAACAAGTAAAAACTATAAAGATGATGTTAATGAAATAGACTGTTAAATTAGTTAAAAATTGCAAAGCTTATTTAAGTAACTTAAATCAACTTTTTAGTTTTTTCACATATCATTTCCATTTTAAAAATCGCAATTTTCTTTCGATTTATTACGATTTTCTCAATAAAAACCCCTAAATTTGAAAATAGATTTTTGAAAAATATTCTAACAAAACAGAACCAAAGGAGACTTTTTTATGCCGCGGAAAAACGTACTTATCATGGGAGTTGCCGGACGCGATTTCCACAATTTTAATGTGTTCTACAGGAACAATAAATCATACAATGTTGTTGCTTTTACTGCTACCCAGATTCCTAATATTGAAGGAAGACTTTACCCAAAACAACTTGCAGGTAAACTTTATCCTAAAGGAATAAAAATTTATGAAGAAAAAGATCTTTTAAAACTTATAAAAGATTTAAAAGTTGATGAGGTTGTTTTCTCTTATTCAGATGTACCTTTCAACTATGTTATGACAAAAGCATCTATTGTAAATGCAGCAGGAGTTTCATTCAGACTATTAGGTGCTGCAGAAACGCAGGTTAAAAGTAAAAAGCCATTAGTTGCTGTGCTTGCGGTAAGAACTGGATCAGGTAAATCACAAACGTCAAGAAAAATTGTTGAAGTATTAACAGCAGCAGGTAAAAAAGTTGTTGCTATTCGTCACCCGATGCCTTATGGTGATCTTGTAAAACAAAAGGTTCAGCGCTTTGCAACCTATGCTGATCTTAAAAAACATAAATGCACAATCGAAGAAATAGAAGAATATGAACCGCATATTGCACGCGGCGGAGTTATTTATTCAGGAGTTGATTATGAGGCGATTTTACGTGAAGCTGAAAAAGAAGCGGATGTAATTTTATGGGACGGCGGAAATAATGATTTCTCTTTCTACAAAGCAGATGTAACCTTCACAGTGGTGGATCCGCACAGACCGGGACACGAGCTTACTTATTATCCTGGAAATACTTCTTTAAGGATGGCTGACTGTGCAATAATAAACAAAATTGATACAGCAGATGCAGCAGATATCCAGACAGTGATTAATAATATCAAAACTGTAAACCCTGACGCAACAATAATTGAAGCTGCTTCACCTGTTACTGCTGATAAACCAAATGTAATTCGTGGTAAAAAAGTTCTTGTTGTAGAAGATGGGCCAACATTAACACATGGTGAAATGAAATACGGTGCAGGAACAATTGCAGCACAAAAACTCGGTGCAAAAGAAATAGTTGATCCCAGACCGTACACTGTTAAATCAATTACAGCTACTTATGAAAAATATCCGAACATTGGTATACTTTTACCGGCAATGGGCTATGGTGACTCTCAAATGAAAGATCTGGAAAAAACAATTAATAACACTAAGTGCGACTCAGTTGTAATTGGTACGCCCATTGATTTAAGCCGATATATTAAAATCAACAAACCTTCCACACGTATAAAATATGATTTACAGGAAATTGGTGATGTAACTGTTGAAACTATTTTGAAGGAGAAAAAAATAATTAAATAAATATGATTTATCAGGGACAGCAAATGACTGTCCCTTTTCTATTTTAAAAAGAGATGCAAAATCAAAAGTGTAATTGTTCCTATTTATTTTAGTTTAATGTAAACAATGAACAAGGGAGAGACAAACTATGAATAATAAAGTTGATAATGAGCCCGAACTGTTTGGTCCGCGTCTCGTAATTTTATCAGCAGAACGAACATTACTTTCCTGGTTGAGATTTGCACTCACTTTAATGAGCGTAGGTTTTGTCCTCGACCGACTGGGTCTTTTTATCAGAATAAAAGAACTCGGCACAGGTCATTCCTGGCTTCCAAAATCCTACACTCTTTTGATTGGTATAGGATTGGTGATTGCTGGCTCAGTTACGAGTGTAGTTGCCGGATTGATCTATACTCGCTTCAGAATTAATTACACTAAAAAAGAAATTAAGGAACCAAAAGGCAGTCTTGTATTAAGTATATTTTCATCATTATTAGTTACTTTAATAGGAATAATTACTGCAGTATTTTTAATAACAATATCT
The DNA here is from genome assembly GCA_963715745.1 of uncultured Ignavibacteriales bacterium. Classification (GTDB taxonomy): domain Bacteria; phylum Bacteroidota; class Ignavibacteria; order Ignavibacteriales; family Ignavibacteriaceae; genus CAWGJF01. Next base: position 1,596,182 of record OY970271.1, on the reverse strand, counting down.
GATTGACACTTTTAGATATAAATATTCAAGCAAATCTAATAAGCTAAATTATCTCACCAATCGAATTTGCAGTTTCATCCGGCTTTTGCAGTATGCTTATCAACGGTACCGGTCTGCTTAATGCACACTGAACAATTTTTGAAAGTGTCTGACCAAAACTCAAACCAATATGTTCAGCAGATTCCATAAAAGAAACTCCCTCAGTCAAATCGGGATTAGGATTAACTTCCAGTACAAAAACCTTGTTATCTTTTGTAAGTCTTAAATCAAGTCTTGCATAATCATAACAACCAGTAATTTTATATGCTTCAAGTACTGCGGCTTTTACTTTCTTTTCTACACGCTTTGTAAGTTTTGCGGGACAGAGTGCATGCACCCGGTGAAAAGATTCATCCAGCGGATTCCATTTCGCATTGTAGCTTATTATGTTAGGATGGTCATTTGGCAATTCAGAAAAATCAAATTCAATAATAGGCAGCACCTCCGGTGGATAATTACCTAGTACTGAAACATGAAGTTCTCTGCCTTCTATAAATTCCTCAAGCAGTATCGGTGGATCATAATCATCAAAAGTTTTTTGAATACGCTCATTCAATTGTTCAAGATTGTACACAACGGAATCCTTGTCAATCCCGGAACTTGCATCTTCTCTGGCAGGTTTAATAATCATAGGATAATGAAGACCATGCCTTCCGGGTAAGCGTGGCTCAGTCAGGATTTTATACCTCGGTGTAGGTACGTTATTCGCCTTCAGCAGCTGCTTCGTCATTCCTTTTCTCTGACATAATGCAAGTGTAAATGGGCCTGCTCCTGTAAACCTCACACCATAAAGGGCGTACAATCCGGCAACAAGATGTTCTAAACCTGGATCATTCCGGTAATATTCAATCAAATTAAAAACAACGTCAGGCGGATTTTTACTAAGCAAATTTATCAACACCTGTATGTCATCATTAATATTCACAAGATTAATTTCATAGCCCTGCTCTTTCAATGCTTCTCCAATTGCTTCATATTCTTCCGTAACGGTAGCAACATCAATATTATACTCGGGTTCAAATCCAAGTGTATCCGGATCTACTTCACGAATTTTTTCGTATACATCTTCTCCTGAATGATTGTATACTACTGCTACTCTTATTTTGTTGCTTTTTTCCATAATATTTAGTTACTCTTGTAATTTTATTATTTCTATTATCTAATTTAGTTAATAAACAAATACAAAATATTTTTTTAGAATAAAATCTTATTATTTAGTTTAAGTAAAATTACTTTAGAAATATGAATATGCAGAATCTATTTTAAAAAATAATTAAGGTGAAAAATAATTGGAAGTAAAATGGTATGAATTGAGAGAGCTCTTACTAAAAAATAATTATGTCGGAGCCTTGAAGTTATTAAATACTCAGCCAGACTTAGTAAATGCAAAAAACAGTATTGGTGAAACAGTATTAAATTATCTTGCTGTAGAAAATGATATTGACGGTGTTTCCTGGTTGTTTGAAAAAGGATTTAATCTGAATGTGAAAAATAAATTTGGTACACCTTTAGTATTTGAAGTTGCCCAGCTTGGGTATAAAGAATTGCTGAAATGGTTTTATAAAAATGGAGCCGATTTAAAGATAACTGACGATGATGGTTTAAATATTTATCAACATCTTGAACAATATGGAAATGATAAAATGTCAGAATATATCCGTTCACTGGTTGAATGAATTAAGTAAATAATAAAAAATTGTTTTATGATTTATTTATATCAGAAAGTAAAATATTAAAAACATTTAACTGATGGTTGTTAGGTAAAAATATAGGTAAGTATTTGTGAAAAGTAAACTAAATAAAACAATCTGGTAATCTGGTATATTGCCAATAATATAACTTTATTTTAATCACCACTTAATCAACTTCCCAATTGATTATAAAAATTATACCTTGTAGTTTTGTTCAGGTAATCAAAAACCGGAGTTGAAATGAAATTTATCTTAAACTTTATCTTTTTAGTTGTAATCATAGTTGATTTTTCATCAGCACAACCTTTTGATGAATTAACAAAAGCTGTTATGAACAAAGACACGGCTAAAGTTAATCAACTGCTTGCGGGTGGAATTGATGTAAACGAAAGAGATAAAAATTCTAATGCCACAGTTTTGATGGTTGCCTCCAGCTACGATGGATATTCAGATATGATTGAATTATTGATTAAACGTGGTGCTGATGTAAATGCACAAAGCAGCGATGGAAAAACAGCACTAATGTGGGCTGCCGGTAATGCACCTGATGCAGTTGAAACATTATTAAACCACCGCGCAAATGTAAAATTGAAAATGAATGACGGAATGACTGCATTCCTCCAGGCAGTCTTTGGAGTGCTTTCCGGGAAAGTCTCAACAACAGTTTGTGATCTCTTGTTAAAGAAGGGTGCAAATGTTAACACAGAACTTACAAGCAATTCAGCAATGGGATGGACGGCTTTACACTATGCAGCAATTAGCGGTGATGTCGAGCTTGTCAAATACCTTATAAGGAAAGGCGCAAACGTAAATCATAAATCTTCTGAAGGATCTTCAGCTTTATATCTTGCAAAACAAAACGGCTATAAAGAGATTGTAAACATATTAAAAAAAGCCGGGGCGCTCGAATAACTAATTATTTCACTTTTCTCTTATCTGGAACTTTCATTAAAATTGCAACATCAATTCAAAATTATTATACTGGAGGTTACTTGAAGAGAATCCTTTTTGCATCCCTGATTATTTTTACATTTTCTTTAAAAGCTTTTTCACAAGACAATGGTTTTGGCGCTGGAATAATATTAGGCGAACCAACCGGTATAAGTGCAAAATATTGGACAAGCAGCACAGGTGCATTTGACGGTGCAATAGCTTGGTCGTTCGTAAATGAAGGAGCTTTTCATATTCACATAGATTATACTCTCCACAATTTTGATTTGATAAATGTTCCCGAAGGCAGGCTTCCTTTTTATTACGGAATAGGTGGAAGAATCAAAGCATCAAAGGATGCAAGAATCGGGGCAAGAGTTCCTCTCGGTCTGGCTTATCTTTTTAACAATGCACCGGTTGATATTTTTCTTGAAGTAGTTCCCCTGCTTGACCTGGCACCCAAAACTGCATTCAGGATTAATGCAGCGATAGGTGCGAGATATTATTTCAAGAATTAATATATTCAATATTATTTTCTGTATTCAAATCTAAAATGCATCTTTGCATTTATTAAATTCTCAATGAAAATCAGTAGATTTGTGCCTGTAAAATTCTTTCTCTCATAAATGAATAATCAAATAAAAGTACCTTCTGATTATAAATTTTATTCCGTAACAAAAGAATGCTGGAAAGATTTTGAAAAGCTTTTCGGAAAGAATGGTGCATGTGCGGGATGCTGGTGTATGTTCTGGAGAATCAGGAGGAAAGATTATGAAGAAAAAAAAGGTGCCGGTAATAAAAAAGCAATGAAGAAAATTATTAACTCCGGAAAAATTCCCGGAATACTTGCTTATTATAACAATGAACCTGTCGGCTGGTGTTCAGTAGCAAAAAGAGAAGTATTTATCGGACTTGAAAACTCGCGAATTCTAAAACCAATTGATGATAAACCGGTTTGGTCAGTTTCCTGTTTTTTCATCAGAAAAGATTTTAGAAATAAAGGTGTAAGTGTTGAACTATTAAAAGCTGCTGCAAAATTTGTGAAGTCAAAAAAAGGCAAGATTCTTGAGGGATATCCGAATGAACCTAAAGGAGGTAAAATGGCTCCGGCGTTTGCGTGGCATGGAATTGCCTCGGCATTTAAACAGGCGGGATTTAAGGAGATAGAAAAAAGGTCTGAAACAAGACCAATAATGAGATTGGTTCTTAAATAATAATTGCAGAATACATGGAGAAAATTAATGGCAGATAAAAAATTTGAAAAAAACATTTTATGCATTGGCGCCGGTTATGTTGGCGGACCAACAATGGCAATGATTGCTGCTAAGTGTCCGCAGTATAAAATTACAGTCGTTGATGTAATGGAAGAAAAAATAAAAGCCTGGCAAACAGATGATCTCCCGATTTACGAGCCGGGCTTGCTGGATGTTGTAAAAAAATCACGAGGAAAAAATTTATTTTTCTCTACCGATGTAGAAAAAGGGATTAAGGAATCTGATATTATCTTTATTTCAGTAAACACTCCTACAAAAACATTTGGTGAAGGTGCCGGTAAAAGTGCCGATCTTCAGTACTGGGAAAAAACCGCACGCGATATTTTAAGAGTTTCGGAGTCTGATAAAATTGTTGTTGAAAGAAGCACTCTTCCTGTTAAAACTGCTATAGCAATGGAACGAATTCTTAGTATGAATGAAAAAGGATTAAACTTTGAAGTAGTTTCAAACCCGGAGTTTCTTGCTGAAGGGACTGCAATGAAAGATCTTGAAAAGCCGGATAGAGTTTTAATCGGATCAAGAGAAACTGAGAGCGGAATAAAAGCAAGGAATGCCGTTGTTGATATTTATGCAAACTGGATTCCGAGAGATCGTTTAATCACAAGCAACCTGATGAGCGCCGAACTCTCAAAACTTGTTGCAAATTCATTTCTTGCTCAGAGAATTTCTTCGATCAACAGCATCTCGGCTTTATGTGAAAAAGTCGATGCAGATGTTATGGAAGTTTCAAAAGCAATTGGAATGGATTCCCGAATTGGAAATAAATTTTTAAATCCAAGTGTAGGTTTCGGCGGTTCCTGCTTCAAGAAAGATATTCTTAATCTGGTTTATTTGTGTGAAACTTTTGGTTTAAATGAAGTTGCAGAATACTGGGAAAATGTTGTAAAGATTAATGATTTTCAGCATACCAGATTTGTACAGACAATTAATAAAGCAATGTTCAACACAACAACGAACAAAAGAATTGCTTTATTCGGTTTTGCATTTAAAGCTGACACAAGCGATACAAGGGAATCAGCCGCAATATATATTACCAGAAAACTTATGGCTGAAAAAGCACACGTTGTAATTTCGGATCCAAAAGCATTGAAGAACGCAAAAAAAGATTTAGCAGATTACGGCAATGATATTGAATATGAACCCGATCCATATAAAGCGGCAAAGAATGCTCACGCAATTGCAATTTTAACTGAATGGGATTTGTACAAAGAACTGGATTACGAAAAATTGTTTGATTCTATGGAAAAGCCAGCCTTTATTTTTGATGGAAGGAATTTACTCGATCATCAGAAATTATTTAAGATAGGATTTGAAGTTTATCCTTTAGGTAAGCCGCATTATATTCATTTCCAGGAAACTAACTAAGATTTAATTAAAGGCTTATTAAAGATTATCCTTTGATAAGCCTGATCATTTCCTGAACCGCTTCTTTAATACCAACAACAACAGCCCGTGCAATTATAGCATGACCAATGCTCACCTCATCAATATCTTCCAGCTCTCTGAAGATTTTTATGTTTTGATAATCAAGTCCGTGACCTGCGTTAACTCCAAGTCCTAATTTTTTTGCAAGCTTAGCTGCACTCCGGATTCGCTCAAGCTCATCAAACTGATCATCTTCAGTTAAAGCATTTGCAAAGACACCTGTATGAATTTCAATAAAGTCAGCATCAATCTCTGCAGCAGTTTCTATTTGTGAGGTTTCCGGTTCAATAAAAAGTGAAACTTCAATTTCGGAATCGTGAAGTCTTTTAATAGTATCACGTATTTGTGAAATATTATCAATGACATTCAAGCCGCCTTCGGTCGTTAATTCCTGTCTTTTTTCAGGAACAAGAGTTGCAAGTTCAGGACCAACATCACAGGCAATGTTTATTATTTCCTCAACTGCAGCCATCTCAAAATCTAATTTTGTCGTAACTAATTCCCTAAGCAATCTCACATCACGTTCGTTAATGTGTCTTCTATCTTCTCTTAAATGAAAAACTATTCCATCCACACCTGCCTGCTCTGCAATTAAAGCTGCTGTTACAGGATCAGGCTGTTCCTCTCCCCTTGCGTTTCTCAGTGTAGCAATGTGATCTATATTTAAAGTAAATCTCATTGAAGTTCCTTAAAAAAGTTTTGAAAGAATTTTGAAGAATGAGTCAAAGCCAACTCCGTAAACATCTGTTCTGAATCTTAAAATACAAATTAAATCAATGCTGAACATAATTCCAATATGCGTAATGAACCCATAAAAAAACGATCTTGTGCGCAGAGCCAAGATACCTAAAATAACTCCACCAAGTATTGCACTGAAAGTCTCGATTTCAGGTTTACCGTTATGCAGAATTACAAAAGGAATCATTTGAATAAGCACGGCATAGTAACCAAACTTTTTTTCGAGACCGAAAAGTGTAAACCCGCGCCATATAAATTCCCAGCTGAACATATAAATGAACATTCCAATTTCATAGATAAAAAATACAGACCAGTCTGTTCTGGTTGATTGAAGATGTGGATACTTTGCAATGAAAGCCGGATTGGCAGAAACAAACCATAAGAATGGAATCATAATCAGTAAGAAAATAACCGATAAAAACAATCCCGTTTTATAATCTCCGAACTTAAATCCAAATTCCCTGATCGGATTTTTCAAAATAAAAATAATTATTAAAATCGGTAGTACAAGAAATGTAAAAAAATCCCCTACAAACCAGTATAGATATTCAACCAGATAAACATTTTTATCATACTGGAAATAATCAAACAGGTTAACTCTGAAAAATCTTCTGGAAGTGAAATACCAGGAAATTGTCTGCAGGATTGCTACAGAAAGGAAAATCACAACTACCCGGAAATCCAGGCTCCGGATTGCGGAAATCAATTTTTTTGATTCTTCTTTGATGTTAAAAGGCAGTTTGATTTTTTACTCCATCCAGAAATTTGTCCTTAGCAAATATACACTTTAAGAAAATTAAAAAAACACGTGATTTCCCTCAAAATTAACAATAAATCAACATTTATAATCTTGACAAAGCAATAACGTAAGTATATATTAGCACTCTCAATTAAAGAGTGCTAATAATAAATCAATTCATATAGGAGACTCAATATGAGCAAAATAAAATTAAACCCGTTGCACGACCGGGTAGTTGTAAAGCCTTTAGAGGCTGAAGAAAAAACTAAGGGAGGAATTATTCTGCCTGATACTGCTAAAGAAAAACCGGTTGAAGGAACCATTGTTGCTGCCGGTCCCGGAAAAGTTTCAGACAATGGCGACCTCATTAAAATGACTGTTAAAGTTGGTGATAAAGTTCTCTATGGTAAATACAGTGGTACAGATGTAACTATTGACGGAGAAGAATATTTAATAATGCGCGAGAGTGATGTTTTCGCAATCATTCCTTAATAAGAAAAGAAATTTAATTCGAAAAAATAAAAGGTGAAAAATTATGGCAAAATTAATTGAATATAACACAGATGCCAGGAGCGGTTTAAAAGCCGGTGTTGATAAACTGGCAAATGCTGTTAAGGTTACACTCGGTCCTAAAGGACGAAATGTAATATTAGAGAAAAAGTTCGGTGCACCAACTGTTACAAAAGACGGTGTATCTGTAGCAAAAGAAATTGAACTTGAGGATAATGTTGAAAATATGGGTGCACAGATGGTTCGTGAAGTTGCATCCAAAACAAGTGATGTTGCCGGTGACGGAACTACAACTGCAACTGTTCTTGCCCAGGCAATTTTCAGGGAAGGGCTAAAAAATGTTACTGCAGGCGCTAATCCAATGGATCTTAAGAGAGGAATCGATATTGCAGTAAACAAAGTCGTTGATCATTTAAAATCCGTCAGCCGTGATGTAGAAGGTAAAAATGAAATCGCACAAGTTGGTTCCATTTCAGCAAATAATGATAAATCAATCGGTGATCTGATTGCCGAAGCTATGGAAAAAGTTGGTAAAGATGGTGTGATTACTGTTGAGGAAGCTAAAGGAACAGAAACATCTCTTGAAGTTGTTGAAGGTATGCAGTTCGACCGTGGATATTTATCTCCATATTTTGTTACAAATACTGAATCTATGGAAGCAGTCCTTGAGGATCCATTAATTCTGATTCACGATAAAAAGATTTCAGCAATGAAAGACCTTCTCCCTATTCTTGAGAAAGTTGCCCAACAGGGTAAATCTATGCTTTTAATTACCGAAGACCTTGAAGGTGAAGCTCTTGCAACTTTAGTTGTAAATAAAATTCGTGGTACTTTAAGAGTAGCTGCTGTAAAAGCTCCGGGATTTGGTGACAGAAGAAAAGCAATGCTTGAAGATATTGCAGTCCTTACAGGTGGTACTGTAATTTCTGAAGAACGTGGATTCAAATTAGAAAATGCAACAATTTCTTATCTGGGAACAGCAAAGAAAGTTGTTATCGATAAAGACAATACAACCATAGTTGAAGGTGCAGGAAAAACAGATGATATAAAGAAAAGAATAAATGAAATTAAAGCACAAATAGATAAAACTACTTCAGATTATGATAAAGAAAAACTACAGGAAAGACTTGCAAAACTGTCTGGTGGTGTAGCTGTATTGAAAATTGGTGCATCAACAGAAGTTGAAATGAAGGAAAAGAAAGCACGTGTTGAGGATGCACTTCACGCTACCCGTGCAGCTGTTGAAGAAGGTATAGTTGCCGGCGGTGGCGTTGCTTTGGTTAGAGCTATCGATGTTCTTGAAAAACTTAAAGGTGAAAACCTTGATCAGACAACCGGTATAAAAATAGTCCAGAAAGCTCTCGAAGAGCCTTTAAGACAAATAGTAAACAATTCCGGCCTTGAAGGATCAGTCGTGTTACAGAAAGTTAAAGAAGGTAAAGATGATTTTGGATTTAATGCCCAGACTGAAAAATATGAGAACCTTATTAAAGCCGGTGTTATCGATCCTACAAAAGTTACAAGAACTGCGCTTGAAAATGCAGCTTCTGTAGCTTCATTACTTATAACAACCGAAGCAGTTGTATTTGAGAAGAAAGAAAAAGAACCACCGATGCCTCCAATGCCAGGCGGAGGAATGGGTGATATGGGCGGAATGTATTAATAGCCCAACTATCAAATTAAAAAGGCGGGTTTTGTGCCCGCCTTTTTTTATTTAAAACTTTAATGGAAATATAAAGCTTATTCAATGTCCTTCGAAACGGTCTTTACTGCCAATATATCCTTTAGTTCGTTTTTTTCAATTATCGCACAGCTTAGCCTGTTCCCGGAACAAGCTGATGTATCAACATAAAGAGCATTATTTTTTTCATCAAGATGAATGGTTTCAAATCTTGTATGTCCTACCACTTGCAATTTTCCCAAATTCAAAAGTCTGTCCCTTGTCCACAGGACCCCATGTTCACTATTCACCTCACCTTCAACTATCTGAGTCAGATTTTGAATATCGCCAAGAGGTTTTTTCCCTAATTTCCTTGAATAATAACTGCTGATACCTGCATGAGAAATAAAACAATCATCAATATTAATAAAAAGCGGTGCTCTTATAATATAATTCAAATGAATATTCATTTCATTAAAACGATTACTATATGAATCCAGAGTTGTTTCAGAACCATTATAAATCCAGGAGCGACCAATAGGACTTGAAGGGTGTTTGATAAAATAATAAAACATGTAGTCGTGATTGCCGGGTGTAAAAACTATTCTGTTCTGCATAATAAACTGTACCACTTCAAAACTATGTTTTCCGCGGTCAACAAGATCGCCGACACAATAAACAGGAATATCAGGATATTTTGAATTGATTTCGTTATACAGCTTGTTCAAAGTGTAATAACATCCGTGTACATCTCCAATAACTGCAATCATATAAACAAATCAGATATGGTAAGTGTTTTTGGCGTATTCAGTAAGTTCGTCTCTAAAATCCGGATGGGCAATTTTTATAAGTGCACGACATCTTTCTTTTATTGTTTTTCCAAAAAGATGTGCAACTCCATATTCTGTTACAACATAATGAACATCACCTCGTGAAGTTACTACCCCCGCACCTGGTTTTAATTGTGTAACTATTCTTGAATTCTTTCCATCTTTTGTGATCGATGGAAGAGCAATAATTGGTTTTCCACCTTCGGAATGAGCAGCACCACGGATGAAATCTACCTGGCCGCCAATACCACTGTAAAGTCGGGATCCTATAGAATCAGAGCAGACTTGTCCTGTCAAATCAATTTCAATTGCTGAATTAATTGCAACCATTTTTTTATTTTTTGCAATTACAAACGGATCGTTCACATATTCCTGCGGATGAAATTCTATTACAGGATTGTTATCTATAAAATCAAATACACGCCGGGTACCTAAAACAAATCCTGCAATTATTTTTCCCGGATGGAGAGTTTTTTCTTCTCCATTTATTATTCCCCTCTCTACGAGATCAATTATTCCGTCGGAAAACATTTCAGTATGAATGCCAAGGTTTTTCCTGTCACTTAAATATTTCATTACAGAATCAGGGATAGCACCAATACCCATCTGCAGGGTAGAACCATCTTCAATCATTTCCGCAACAAATTTACCTATTGCATCATAAATATCGAGTATTTGCTTGCTCGCATTCGGATCAACCTGCGGAAGTTCCTGAATATTTTCTTCGTATTCAACAATGTGATGAATTTTACTTATATGTATAAAACTATCGCCCAAACTTCTGGGCATTTGCCTGTTTACCTGAGCTATAATTGTTTTAGCTTTTTCTGCTGCAGTTTTAATTGTACCAACATCCACTCCATAACTGCAGAATCCATGTTCGTCCGGTGGTGATACATTCAGAAATGCAACATCAACAGGAACAATTCCTCTTTTAAAAATCAAAGGTACTTCAGATAAGAAAATCGGGATAAATTCTGCACGACCCTCATTAACAGCTTTTCGTGTATTCCCACCAATAAAAAAAGCTTTGTGTTTAAAATGTTTTTCCATTCCCGGCTCGGTATATAGCAGGTTTCCTACTATCAGAATATGATAGACAGTTATATCGGTAAGAGTATCCTTTCTTCTTACCATTGCTCTAACAAGTTCCATTGGTACAGCACACCCGGGTTGAATTACTACATTATCCCCCGACTTCAAAACTTTAACAGCTTCATCTGCTGAGCAAACTTTCTGCGAATAAAGGCTTAATAGGTTCCTCGGTAAATTTTTTTGTTTTATTTCTTCTTCAGTAGCCATTAGTTGTGTCATAATTTATATTTGAATTTATCCCCAAATAAAAGGAGTTTAATTTATTAATTTGTAGAAAAGATGTGGAGTTTTTTGTGTTCTATATTAAATGTATTTGCAAGGGATTCATTTGTACAAAATCCATTATAAGCACAAACTCCTTTACTTAAACCATCATTACCCATAAGAGAATTAGCTAATCCGTTATCAGCAATATTTTGAATATAACCCAGTGTTGAATTTGTCAAACCATAGCTTGCGGTTCGGGAAACAATAGCCGGCATATTTGGTACACAATAGTGAATAACGTCGTGCATAGTATAAACAGGATCAGAAAGAGTTGTTATTCTGCTGGTTTCAATACATCCACCCTGATCGATTGAAACATCAACAATTACTGCTCCTTTTTTCATGGTTTTAACCATTTCTTCAGTTACAAGATGAGGTGTTTTTACACCTTTAATAAGGACAGCTCCAATAAGCACATCAGCAAATTTCACACCACGGGAAATTGTATATGGATTTGCCATTACAGTTGTTACTCTTTTCTGAAATTCAGATTCAATTTGTCTAAGCCTACCTAAGTCTTTATCTATAACGATAACTTGTGCTCCTCTTCCTAATGCAGCACGAGCTGCGGTAATTCCGACAACACCGGCACCAAGAATTACAACAGCAGCAGGAGCAACGCCTGTTATTCCTCCAAGTAGAATTCCTCTTCCGCTTTTTGTATAACTTTCAAGATATCTTTCCGAAACCTGTATGGCAAGCTGACCTGCAATTTCACTCATCGAATTAAGAACCGGAAGTCGAGAATTTTCTTCAATTAATTCATAGCCGATAGCAGTAATTTTTTTCAGAAGGAGCTTTTCCAGAATATTTTTTCTTCCTACAGCAAGATGCAGAAAAGATAAAAAGGTTTGTCCTTCCTGGAGAAAATCAACTTCATCTTCTGTAATTGGGGCAACTTTAACAATCATCTCAGAGCGGGCGTAAACTTCTTCAACATTATATTTAATAGTTGCACCAACTTCTTCATAATCCTGGTCAGTAAAATGGCTTCCATCGCCCGCACCGCTTTGAATATAAACAGTATGCCCTGCCCTGATTAATGAATCAACACCAGCCGGAGCTAATGCAACCCGTCTTTCCTCCCAACGGGTCTCTGTAGGAATTCCGATTCTCATTATAGTTTTTCTTTTTGATTTGAAAATTACCGATATGCCAAAAGATTATCAACAAAAACTAAATAACAGGTGTAATTGGTTTATTATTCTTCAGAACACCAATAACATTTTGAGCAGCTAATTCAGCCATTGCCGAACGAGCTTCTTCAGTTGCACTACCTATGTGGGGCAACAGAACAACGTTTTTCAATTTTAACAGTTCATTATTAATTTTTGGTTCATTTTCATAAACATCAAATCCTACAGATCTAATTCTATTCTTCTTTAACATTTTAATTAAATACTTCTCATCAATAATTTCTCCTCGTGAAGTATTAACAATTATTGCTGTTTTTTTTACCAGAGATAAATTTTCTTTATCCAGGAAATGATAAGTATTTTCATTTAATGGCAGGTGAACCGAAATAATATCAGAGTTTTGTAATAAAAACTTTAAGCTAACTTTTTTCGCAGATGCCTTTTCTTCAAGTATATTATTCCTGGTGGAATCAAAATAAATTATATTTGTTCCAAATGCTTTAGCCCTAACTCCGACTGCAGTCCCGATTCTACCGGCACCAATAATACCAAGTATTTTATTTCTTAATTCAACCCCCAGAAGTAATTTTGGTTTCCAGCCTTTGAATTTTCTTTTACGAACCAGATTTTCAGATTCGAATAATCTTCTCGAACAAGAAAGAATTAATGCCATTGTTAAATCGGCAGTAGATTCTGTGAGTACGTCTGGGGTATTTGTAACAATAATATTTTTTTGTTTTGTATATTCAATATCAATATTGTTATAACCAACTGCGTAGTTTGCTATAACTTTACATTTCTTCATTGAGTCAATTACTTTTTTGTCAATCTTTTCCGTAAGTAAAGTGATAAGCCCATCTACATTTTTAATTTTATCAAGAAGAAGTTTGCGTGGAATTGGTTTATCTTTTTTGTAAACCTCAAAATCAATATTGTTCTTCTTAAGAAGTTTATAAGCTATTTCCGGGATATCTCTCGTAATAAAAATTTTCATCAAAAAGTCTTAGGAGAAAAGAAGTCGAACAATAAAAAGCGCTCCGAGAATTCCACACGCATCGGCAAATAATCCTACTGGCAAAGCATGTCTTGTGTTACGAATATTAACAGCTCCGAAATAAACTGCCAGCACATAAAATGTTGTTTCCGTACTACCGAAGAATGTTGAAACCAGTATTCCAATAAATGAATCGGGTCCATAAACAGAAAGATTTTCAGCCATAATTCCAAGCGAGCCGCTTCCGGAAAGAGGACGCATTAATGCCATTGGTAAAGCTTCTGCAGGTAAACCGATTGCTGTAGTTATCGGATTTAAAATTTGAATCAACCAATCCATTGCTCCTCCGGCTCTGAATATAGCAATTCCGACGAGCATAGCAACAAGATAAGGAATTATCTTTACAGCAATATTAAATCCTTCTTTTGCACCTTCCACAAAAACTTCATATACACGAACTTTTTTTATTGCTCCGTAGCCTATGAAAACGAGAATCAGAATTGGAATAGCCAAAACAGATAATGTTTCAATTATACTTTTGAAATCAATTACGGATAAAAAATTTAAGGCAGAAAAAACAGTTTTAAATACTCCGGAAATACTAATGATAAGTACAATAAGAATTGCAATCATAATACTAACTATAAATTTCAAATTAGATTTAACCCAATCAGTAAATTTTAAACCTGACATTGAAAATTTTTCTACCAGTTTAGCAGCTGAAACTCCTGCTATTGTTGCACAGCCGGCACCAAAAATTGAAGTTCCAATTATAATAGCCGGATTTGAACTTCCGGCAGCTGCACGAACTGCAATTGCTGTTGCTGGAATTAATGTTAGCCCTGCAGTATTTATTGCCAGAAATGTAATCATGGAATTGCTCGCAACACCTTTGTTTGGATTTAACTCTTCCATTTCTTCCATCGCTTTTAATCCAAACGGAGTTGCCGCGTTTCCCAATCCCAGCATATTTGCTGAAATATTCATAATCATTGAACCAATTGCAGGATGGTCAGAAGGTATTTCCGGAAATAATCTTCTCATTACTGGTTTTAATATTTTTGCAAGGAATGAAATCAATCCTGCTTTTTCAGCAACTTTCATAACACCAAGCCACAAAGCCATTATGCCGATTAAACCAAGAGCGATCTTTACTGCTTCGCTTGCAATTGAAAGTGAGGAATTAGTAACATCCTTCATTTTTACAAATGATATATTTTCGAATAATACAGAAGCATTAATGCGATTTTCAGAAACTACATCACCTAAAGTCAGATTTCCGATTAATTGATTTTCCTTCCCTGAACTGGCAGCCATTTCCTGCCAGATTTCAGGAGACGAATTGTCAATATTTAAAATAATCTTTGCTTGTTCTTTTTCTTTTGTAAAAATAATTAAGGCTGGCTGGACGATATCAGAATCTGTTTTGGTGTAATAAAAATTATTAAATGATTTTTTAGTAATTAATACGTTAGCATTTAATGATTTGTTTCGATAGGGGTTTATTTTTTGATTTGATTGAAGAACAATTTCCAGACTTTCGCCATTTCGAAATTTATTTTCACCGGAATTAATTATGTCTGTTGTAATAGCTGTTCCAATACCTAAAAGTATTAACCCCAGCCAGACATAATTAAGCATAATTAATCTCTCCGAAATTTAAAGTACATAACAAAAACAGATCAACTCCCTGTTTCTTCGAATGCAATTAATTCATTGGAATCAATAAAAACCAGTTTGCCTAAAGAGTCCGTATCCTTTTCCCCGAGAATAAGTTTACCGGAATATTTCTGAATGTAACTTTGCGTCACTTCGTTCAATACTTTTTTCTCTTCTACCTCTTTAAGTTCACCGGTAACCGTAATTGAGAACAATCTATATATTTGGTCTTTTTTTATATCTTCCTTTTCTGGTGAAATATTTTTAAAGATTGAAAATCTGGCTAAAACGTCAAATCGTATACTTTTAAGTAATTCAGTTCCATTTAGAAATAAAAAAATATTTTTATCGTGATAAACAAAGTTTGTTGCGAATTGAACAAACGCATCTTTCTTAACTGTAAGAGCGGCTACACCACTTGCAGCGGAGTTCAATTCTTTTTCAATAATTTCAAGATTGCGAATGATTGTAATTTTCTTTTGCATTTTTCGACTTCCGGTTAAAATTTCTAATGGATTGCAACACACTTTTTTGAGTTAAGGAAGAATCCGCAATTACTGCAATGTTCAAAATTAGGATTAAAGTTATTCTCTCTCAAATTATTAATAAAATTTTTAATCCCTGTATTTAATTTCATCCAATTGTGCTCATTATATTTATATTTTACAGGTTTTCCCGGATGCTTGATAAACTCAATCCTACCCTCAATTTCTTTCACTTCCTTTAAATATCCCTTTATGATATACGAATAAAAACCTAACTGGTGTTGATAAGTATTTGCTCTAATCTCTATTTCAGAATCAGCGATATTATCAGTCTTATAGTCTACGATAATAATTTTGTCGTTTGTATATACCAGTTTATCAATAATTCCAAACAGATAATAATTATTTTCTTTTAAATAAATTTCATACTCATTATGAAACTTTTCAAATGAGTTTAGAAATTTATATTCATCGGAATTTATATAAGATATAATTTCTTCTTCAATATTTGATTCTGTTAAATTGGACATATCCTCTTTGTTAATTGAATTATCATAAGCAGAAATATTTTCTTTAATTATATCCGACAGATTTTCCGGATCAGGATTTTGCTGAAGCACTTTGTGAATTATTCTCCCTTTAACACTTGCCGAAAGTGAATCTGAAGGAAATTGTTCTTCATTCGATAGAGAAATTTTCTCCGAGTCGTTAAATTCAAATCTGGTTTTTCTTTGTTTCTGTTGGTTCCAATTTTGCTGTTCTTCCATTATTTTATTAAAACCATTTTGATAAATCAGTTTATACTTTAACGGACACTGACAAAATACAGAGTATTTGGTGGCAGAGATAATTTCATTTTTAGAATGATCAGAAATGTCTTTAACTGCAATTAGTTTTTCTTCAGGACGCCTATCAGATAATTCATAATCCGGTTCAGGTATATCAGAATAATTTAAAATCCTTGTTTTACTGCTGATGTTTTTCTTAGTAGTTAGGTATTCACCTTTTTTACTTTCTAAAAATTTAACATCTCCCTGAAGCGAAAATTCATTTTTGTCTAAATCAATCCCAAGCCCTTTCTTTAAAAGATAAATAAATGAATTTTTCTGCTGCATTTTATCCTCTTTTAATTCAGAAGAAATAAACAGATAATCTTTTGCACGTGTAGCAGCAACATAAAACAGTCTTTTTATTTCAGCTGTATTCTTCTTTGATTCAATAAAATTATAGAGAAGATTTATTGGTGGAGATTTATATTCAGAGAAATAATTCCCGTTCTCAGGAACTTTCGTTAATATTCCAAAATCTTTATCGACAATAACGGATCTTGATTTAACATTGTTTTCCTGTGAAGTTTCATTACACCTGAAAAGAAATACAACTGGAAATTCTAAACCTTTTGCCTGATGGATTGTCATCAGGTTAACACTCTCCTCTGACTCAGCCAGACCTGCCTGTGCCTCATCTTCAATTCCCTCAATTGACGATTTTAAGAAGTCCACATAATCGTAAAGAGTTTTAAAACCGCTGTTATAAAATTCAGAAGTGAGCTTGATAAGTTTTTCAATATTTGCAATTTCCTGTTTCCCGTTTGAAGATGATGAAAGAACAGAAAAGAATTCAAATTCCTGTAATATCATTCGCAATAGTTCAGGTATTGAAATTGACGCAGCCAGACCAAGTATTTTATTAAGTTTTTCCTCAACTTTTTTTAATTCAGAATCACCTTCCGAATAAAGTTTTAACTTTTCCCACAGGTTGTTAAATCCATTTATGTTCAACGAAAATATTTTGGGATCTGAAATGTTAAAAAATGGCGAGCGAAGAATACCAATTAATGCAGTATCATTACCGGAATCTAAAAGAAATGAGAAAAAGTTATAAATATCATAGATAGATTGTCTTTGATAAAACCCCTTACCACCAATTATTGAATATGGAATTCTATATTTAGTAAAACTTTTTTCAAGTTCAGTAAATGAATTTCTTTTTCTGACAAGAATAGCAATATCATTCCAATTAATTGAGGTTCCTTCTTTTTCTTCCTGCTTCAGAAGAAGAATCCTTCTGGCTATTAAATCTGCTTCTGAAAACTCTGTTTCCGAATTAAGCTTTTTTAAAATTTCGATTCTCCCCTGGAATCCATCACTTCGCGCGCAAATTAAATCAGAATGATATACTTCATTAAAGATATCTTTTGGATTTGCAAACAGGTTTTCAAACAATTTATTTACAAACAAACATATAACCGGACTCATCCTGAAGCTATCAGGTAAATTTAAAATATATCTTTTTCCTGATTTCTTTCTAATATCAGTACTTGTTTTCTTAAAAACTGAAATATCGGCATCCCTGAACATATAAATGCTTTGCTTTTCATCTCCAACAATAAACAGATTTCCTTTCTTCAGATCATCTAACAAAGGGAGGAAAATTTCATATTGAATATCATTTGTATCCTGGTATTCATCGATCATTAGATAACTAAACTTTTCAGAAAGCAATTCCTTAACAGGATCAAGTTCAAGTAAATTTTTTGTTTTTATAAGGATATCTTCAAAATCGAGAAGACCTTGAGATTTTTTCCTGTAAGAATAGTTTTCATAAACAAAATCATAAAGTTTGATTATATGTTTTCCATATTTTACTAGCTGCCGTGTCAATTTTTTATCATTGGCAATACCGAAAAAAGAAGAATAATCAATGAAAAAATTCTCACAATCAGAAATAAGCTCCAACGATAAATCATCTTCTACTTTTGCTAAATAACCTTTTATGCGGATTGTTATTTTGGATGTGCAAACGAGGTCTTTTAATTTTGAAATAATATCTAATTGTTTAAAAACTTCTGTTTCATTTTTCAGTATTTTTAATAATGCAGATACTTCAAGGGCAATTTGGTTTTTACTTTTTTCATCTAATACAGCATCATTTATTTGTTGCAGATTAGATACAAAATCGACTTTGTCAAATTCCAGGATTTTTCCAAGCCCAAACAAAAAAGCTTCATCATAAAATTTTGATATTTCTTCAGCATCTTTTTTATATAAAATATTTTTAAGATTCTCAAGATTTTTTCTTTTATTAAAAAGATATTTTATCTGGTTACGAAGTCTGCTCTCAGAAAAAAATAATCTGACCAGCTCTTTAATAATTTTATTAAGTTCTTCATTTTCCTCGGAAAGTGTAAAAACCTCCTGAATTGATAGATCCAGCAACTCATCAGATTCTCGCGAATCAATAGGAATAAAATTTGCATCAAGTTCTGCTTCTACTGGAAATTCTTTTAATATATTTACACAAAAGGAGTGGATAGTTGAAATGTTTGCGGAAACAAGCTGTCTTCGAATACTGTTAAGTTTTCTTTTCAGATTATCATCAGGTTCTAAAGTAAGAAGTTTATCAACTTCACCGGCGATTTTTCTGTACAGTTCACCTGCGGCTTTTTCAGTAAATGTAATTGCGGCAATTTTCTTTAACGGAACATCAGTGTTAATAGCAATCTGAAGAAATCTCCTGGATAGAACAAAGGTTTTTCCAGAACCTGCATTAGCTGATAGAGAAATTGAGTTTTTATAATCTAATGCTGCTGTCTGATGTGGTGTTAAACTAATCGCCATTAATTTTCTATTACTTCGGGAATGGAAATTTTAAAAGTTGTTCCGCTTTCATTAGAGCTCAAAAGTATTATTTCACCTCCAATACCTTCAAGAAATCTTTTTGCAAGTTTTAGTCCTAAACCCATTCCGGTTTCTTTTGTTGTGAAATTTGATTCAAATATTTTGCTCTGACTTTCCTTCGGAATTCCTTTACCGTTATCTTTAATTTGTATATCTATAATTGAGTTTTCTTTTTTTAGTTCGACTGCGATGATTGTTGAATGCGCCTGAATTGAATTCCTGATTAAATTAATTAGCATTCTTCTGAATTGTGATTTGTCAGCTTCCGAATAAATTTCATTCCATTTTGAATTAAAATTAATCTTTATACTTTCATCAGAAAATAGATTAATGGTATCGTGAATTATCGAAACTATTTCTATTCTTTCCAGTTTTAAGCTGGGCATTTTTGCCAATGCAGAAAATTCAGATGCAATCAGGCTGAGATTTTCAATTTGGTTAAGAACTGACTGGGACAATTTCTTTAATATTTCTTCGAAATTTACTTTCTTGTCCTGGAAAGAAGCCAATATTTGCTGAACTGAAAGTTTCATTGGGGTTAGTGGATTTTTTATTTCGTGCGCAACTTGTTTTGCCATTTCCTTCCAGGCATTTTCTCTTTCAAGTTCTGCAATCTCAGATTGATTTTTTTGAAGTTCACGTGTCATTGAATTAAACCCTTCAAACAGGTCTCCAATCTCGCCTTTTTCAGTTTGTGACAATTGAATACTTAGATCACCTTTAGCGACAGCTTCTGTTGCTTTAGTAAGTCTGCGGATAGGTGCGGCTATTTGATTTGCAAACAACGTGCTGACCATAATAATAATAATTACAGCAAATGAATAAACACCAAAAAGAAAAACATCAACATCTGCAGTTGAATATGTTAATTTTATTTTGTTGAATGCGTCATTTACACCAAGGATAATTGGTTTACTATTAATAGTTATTTTGCGATAGTATGCATCATAAGTAAATTTATCAATATGTTCCTTAACAAGAATTTCCCGGTAACTCAGATAATTCAAATTAAAATGAACAACCGGATTCAATTTTTTACCAAATAATCCTGTATTGTAAAATTCATTTTTTGAATTAAATAGTTGATCAGCAAATTCATAAACCGAAAAAGCGATCCCGAGTTCTTTCCCTGCATTATCAAATGCCCGAATTAAATCTCGATCCGGATGTTTTTCTATCTGTGCTTTTACATGATTTTCAAGAAAAGTTGATTGGTTTCCAAGCTCGCTGAAGATTTCCTGACTTGTTCTTTCACTTTCAATCTGCCGGTTGTATATAGCTAAAAGTATTAACGGTATTATTGAAATAACAAGGAATGTAGTTAATAACTTAACACGAAATGTATATTGAACTTTAATAAGTTTGATTGCAATAAATACAAGAAATAAAATCAGGATAAAGAGTGAATGAACAATAAATATTTTAAAGAAATTAAAAAGGTTCCAGGTAAACTGTTTATCGCGAACAGCAACTGCTGTTATTTCTTCGTTATTTTCTTTCCTCTCTTTCAGAACAAAAGTAATATAGTTTTCACCATAGAGTGAAAGATTGACCCAGCCGTCATTAAACTGAGATAATTTAGCATTAATAATTTGCTCTTTTTGTTCTTTGGAAGGAAATATATCCCCATAAACCTGCGTAACCTGTCCATTAGTGAATTCAAAAATATTAATCTGATTCAGATCAACAACTGAACCTAAAACGGCTTTATCCGATTCAAGAAAATCCGGGTAACTTGCAAAGCCAAAACTTTCAATATTAAGCTCTGTAGCGACACCAATATAACCGGAGAGAATATTGTCATTATATAATGCAACCAGCCCAATAATCTTTTTATTTATGTTCCTTAGTCCGGGATTTATTTCTATAATTTGTGGAACAGTTGAATCGGGGTTAGAAAAGTAATCAAAAAATTCTATCGGCTTATCCAGACCAACAGCAAACCTGCCCAAGACTTTTTTATTTCTATCAAATAAAACTAATGATGAATTTAGCGATTCACGTTGTAAGGGGCTTTTGCTCCAGATAATAAATGCCTGTGCATCATGATTCAAATTCCGCCTTATAAAAGAATCGGATATGTCCGGTTCTTTAATTGATGTTCGCAGGGTTTCATTTATTAAAAACTGAAGGAATTGTTCATCAGCCCTGTTTATTTCGTAAGCTATTGTTCTTATTGAATTTTTTTCAAGCTTAAGATTGAAATAATTCAAAAGCGTAATAGAGATTATTGAAGCTATTATTGCAATAAGAATAAACGAGGATGCAAGCTTTATATTTTTTATAATAACCTGATGAAGTGCGACAAATATCAAAGTAATAAATATTATCAGCATAAATACATTTATCAGCGGTTCTTTTTGCATTATAAAGAAAACAAAAGCTGCAATTTGAATCATCAAAAAATAGATAAACAATCTTTTTAGATTTTTATGTTCATGAAAAAACCCTAAAAATTCTGATATCAAAATCAGAAGACTTAAAATAACAGTAATACAGGCTATCCCGAGCATAAGCAGGTTTAAATTCATAACCAAAGAAGGTAGGCTTGGGATGATATTTGGTTCTTTAAAGTAACGAATAGTTGAATCGAAAATAATACTTCGAACCGATGCTGCTAATCCTCTGATTAAATAAAAACTAATAATCGCCAGAACTGGACTAATAGCTAATTTTAATACTTTAAAAGATGAAGTAGCTTTTTTATTAAGATAGATCCTTACATATCTGAACAATATTACTGAGATCAAAAGAACGAATAAAGAAGTCAGGAACATTTCTACTGGTGATTTAACTATTCCACCAGCAAATGTTGAAGAGAAATAGGCAGGTTCAGTAATTGAACCTGAGAAAAAATCCGATGGAAAATTTAGAAGAAAAATAATTCCGCGAATTGCACACAGGTATAAAATGATTAATACAAATCTTATGAGATTTGATTTTATATTATTAAAATCACTTTTGAAACTCAGCCCAAAAGCAAATGTCAGAAGAATAATTAAAATCGCCTGTATATTTGATGCTATATTTTGTATTTCTGATAAAACTGTGTTGAGTGAAGGCTTAAAAAAACTGACCAACCCAATTTTTATTTTGGATTTGTTAAGCAGAGGAAAAGAATATATCCGACCATCTTTTGATGGTTGTATGTAAGGATTATAAGATATACTAATATCAAGATTTAATTCATCAGAAAGATCATCCTGCAAGCTAAGTGCTTTATAATACTTGTTTTGCAAAGTATAAAGCTTTTCAATTGGCTTTGCTAGTAAAAGATAGAAAATATCGCTTTGAATCTTAATTGTATCCGTTAACGCAAGCTCTGTCTCAAGTGATGAATTTTCAAAATGAATTTCGTTTAATGGATAATTAAGGGGAAATATTTCTTTTGTTCTGTTTCCATAGGCTTTATTCCATGCAATCACTCTTCCGTTTGGAGCAACAACTTCAATAAGTAAATCGTTGTAACTGGATTCTGTAATTGATGATATTAATTCACCATAATCATAGTCATTGTTATTTAGTGTGGAGTGAAGGTTTTTCTTTAGCTCATTCTTTCTGTAAATCAGATCATCTTCTTTGCTACCAAAATACTGAGAAATTTCTTCTTGTGATTTTCTTATTCTTGTTTCAAGTTCACTTTGCCAGCTCTCTGTGACATTTGATATATAATACGGAGTGACAACCCCTACAAGCAAGATAAGTACTAAAACAAAAAAGACGATAGATAAATATTTTCTATCGCCTTTAAAAAATCCTTTAATTCTTTTTAGAAGAATCATTAATTAATAGATATCTGAGTGATATACCAATTGTTTCCGATTTTATTGAGGGTTAGGTAAACCTGTTTTGAATCTCTTTTGCCTTTCAATTCATAAAAATATGTACCTGTAGCATAAGCAAATTTATCATCCATTTTTTTTGTATCAAATTTAAAATCAATCACTCTATGCAGATTCAAAAAATCTTCAAGAATGTAATATGCCTGGTTCGAACTATAGTAACCAGTAACTCCATTTGAGAAACTCAGATAAGGTTGCTGACTGAAATATTTTGAAATTTTGCTTACGTTTTTTTCCTTTATTCCAAATTCAATATCTGAAAATATTGTCTGTTTCTGAGCGTCTATTTTATTATTTCTGTTATTTAAAAAATTATGCTCCTGCGGAAAACTAATGTTACACAGGAGCATTACTGAAATTGTTAATAAAGCTGTTTTCAAAATTCTTAATCTCATCACAATCTAATTTAAATAAATATAACTGATAAATCTATGCGTTTAGTTTCAATTTAGCGACTAAGCGGATTTCTGTTTCCATTATTTACAGATCTCTTTAGTTGCACATTTCCTTCAACTAGCTGAAATGCCCAATCGAATACCATTCTGTTTGCTGATATATTTGAGATCCTCACTTTGGCGAAGTGATTATCCCATGTCCAGATTACATATGTATGTCCGGCAATTGCAACTTCACTTTTTGAAGGATTCCATCCTGATGTAGGAGCAAATTCTATATCATAAATATCCTGAGTTGGTCCCATATCCTGAATATCCGTGTCACCCCAAACCATTATGGAATCTATTCCATTATAAATTCCGAAAAAGAAATCAGTTGATTGATCGTCGTAAGGAACAACTGAATAATCAGTAAATGTATATCCGGAATTATTAGGATACTGTCTGAAATTTAACAGTGCCTGGTTAAAACCTTCAGGACGAGGTGTTGAGTAAATAACGTCTGGGCTTAGTTCACTTTCATTTCCGTTAAAATCATATGCCGTAATTCCGTAATAATAGGTTTCACCATTAACCGCTTCATCATCAATGTAATTAGCGTAAGGTGAGGAACCGATCAAAGTATATTTTCCACTATAAGAAAAACTAAAGTAGATATTATAACCGGCAACATCAGATTCACGGTTTTCATTCCAATATAAATCAACCCGGCTATCACCATTTACAACAACGACACCTGAAGGAGGAGATGGAGGAGTATAATCTGGTTCAGTATTAGAATCATTTACATCACAGGCTGTTAAAAGTATACCTGCTAAAAGAAGTGCTGTTAGATTTTTTATAGCTTTCATTTTCATTTCCTTTCAGAAGTTTTATTTACTGAAAGCCAAATGATATACCACAAATTAGTTGTGAAATTAGCTTAAAAACAAAGGAAAAGTTAGAATTGTGTTTACTTTATTGTACAG
This sequence comes from uncultured Ignavibacteriales bacterium, assembly GCA_963715745.1. Classification (GTDB taxonomy): domain Bacteria; phylum Bacteroidota; class Ignavibacteria; order Ignavibacteriales; family Ignavibacteriaceae; genus CAWGJF01. The sequence continues at coordinate 1,571,825 of OY970271.1, read as the reverse complement.
TTAAGCGTACATCCATACTCATTAGATTGAAGTGAGTTCGCCTTCAAGTAACATCTGAGAATTATTTATTACTCCAATTGCACGACCGGTTAGAAGTCTTTTATTGAAAGGAGAATTCCGGGATTTGCTTTTAAATTTTGATAAATCAACTGTCCAAACAGCATCAGGATCTAAAATTGTAAGATTTGCAATTTCACCTACTTTAAATTCAGGAATTGCCAGGTTGAGAATTTTTCTTGGATTTATAGCAAACTTCTCAATCAGCTGTGCAAGAGTTAAAACTTTTTTGTGATAAAGTTCGCTGAATGCTAATCCTATTTGTGTCTCAAGTCCGATTATTCCATTAGGTGCAAATTGAAATTCTGCTTCTTTTTCTTCAATTGAATGAGGTGCATGATCACTTGCAATGCAATCAATAGTTCCATCCTTTAATCCATCAAGGATGGCATTTAAATCTGATTGAGTACGCAATGGAGGATTCATTTTCATATTTGTATCATAAAACTTAACTGCATCATCAGTTAAAGTAAAGTGATGTGGAGTTACTTCGGCAGTTACTGCCAAACCTTTACTTTTTGCTTCACGAACCAATCCAACTGATCTTTTAGAACTGATGTGGGCAATATGGACTCTGCCACCGGTATATTCGGCCATTAAAATATCCCGCCCCACAATTAAATCTTCAGCAACAGATGAAAGTGGCGGAAGACCTAATATTGTAGAATTAATTCCTTCATTCATTGCACCGCCTGCCAGAGTTTCATCCTCACAATGTTCAATTATAGGTGTTTTGTACATAGAAGAATACTCCAATGCTCTTCGCAGCACTGAAGCAGTCTTAATTGCAACACCATCATCAGAAAACCCAACTGCACCAGCTTCAAATAATTCAGCCATTGGAGAAATAACCTCACCTTTTCTTCCAATAGTAGCAGCTCCAACAGGATGAACATCAACAATATGATTTCTTGCCTGTTTTAAAATAAAATTTACTACTTCAGCTGAATCAATTGCAGGCTCTGTATTCGGCATACAAGCAACACCGGTAAAGCCACCGTAAGCAGCTGAGTTACATCCTGTTACAACAGTTTCTTCATCTTCCCTTCCGGGTTCACGAAGATGAACATGCATATCAAAAAAACCGGGAGCAACAATTTTATCATTTAAATCAAAAACTTTTGCCTCTTTTTCATCATTTGAATCAAACTTGCCCATTTTTTCAATTTTACCGTTGACAATTAGAAAAGAAGAATTTTCTTTATCTACATTCGTATACGGATTTATAAGATGAATATTTTTTAATAAGATTTTCATTTTAAGTTAATTTAATGTTCCTAATAAATAGAGTACTGCCATTCTGATTGCAACACCATTTGTTACCTGGTACAAAATGATCTGGTTGTTACCATCAGCAACTTCAGAAGATAATTCAACTCCACGATTAATTGGTCCCGGATGCAATATTAATATATCTTTTCCATTTTTGTCTAATCTCTGTTGATCGATTCCAAAATATTTTGCGTATTCTCTTAGAGATGGAAAATATTCCCTCGCCTGCCTTTCAAGTTGAATACGCAATACATTTAAAACATCGTTTTCCTGAATTGCTTCGTCAATATCATAAATAACATCAATGCCAAGATTTTTTATATCTCTAGGAATCATAGTAGATGGACCACAAACTGAAACTTTTGCACCCATGGTTTTCAGTCCAAAAATATTTGATAAAGCAACACGACTGTGTGCGATATCTCCAACAATACATACTTTCAAACCGTCTAATCTTCCAAGCTTTTCTCGAATTGAAAACATATCCAATAATGCTTGGGTAGGATGTTCGTGTGTTCCATCCCCTGCATTAATAATATTTGCATTACAGATCTTTGTAAGATATAAAGGTGTGCCTGCGGCAGAGTGTCTGACAACAACCATATCAACTTTCATTGCTTCAATGTTCTTTATTGTATCCTTAAAGGTTTCTCCTTTACTTACGCTGCTGCCGGAAACAGAAAAATTTATTGTATCCGCGGAAAGTCTTTTTTCTGCCAGCTCAAATGAAATTCTTGTACGTGTTGAATTTTCATAAAAAAGGTTTACAATAGTTTTCCCCTGAAGGGTAGGGACTTTTTTGATTGGTCTTTCAAGAACTTCACGAAAAGTATTTGCTGTATCGAGAATTAATTGAATATCTTCTTTAGAAACATCCTGAAGTCCAAGTAAATGTCTGCCGGATAAAGCCATAAATAAAAAATAATTAAGTTTTTACTTCAACAAGATAAATGGCATCTTCGCCATCGATTTCATTCATTTTTACTTTAATTTCTTCATTATTCGAAGTCGGAACATTTTTACCAACATAATCTGCACGAATAGGTAATTCCCTGTGCCCCCGATCTACCAAAATACACAGCTGAATTGTTGATGGTCTGCCAAAATCCATAAGTGCATTTAACGCAGATCTTACAGTTCTACCAGTGTATAGAACATCATCGACGAGAACAACATTTTTTTCATTTATATCAAAGGTAATATTTGAAACAGAAACATCTGGCTGCTTTAATCTTGTTCTGAAATCATCCCTGTAGAGTGTAACATCCAAAACACCAAAAGGTATATTTCCTTTATCTATTGAATTAATTTTTTCCTGAATACGTCTGGCAATAAATTCTCCTCTAGTTCTCATTCCAATTAAAACAAGATCTTTTGAGCCTGTATTTTTTTCAAGTATCTCGTGGGAAATACGAGTTAGTATTCTGTCAAATCCTTCTTTATCTACTATTTTTGATTTTATGTTCATACAAAAAAAATCCTCCGTGGAATCAATTATTCCTGGAGGTTAGTTTTATTTTCATTTTTTGTTTCCTTCTCCATCTCACGGATAGAATTAAAGGTTAATAATTATTTTCGGAGTCAAACTTAAATTTTTATTGTATAAATGTAAAGAAGTTTTTAAGATTTTTTAGTAGAGACAATAAAAAAGGGATCCCAACTGGAATCCCTTACAAAATTAGATCTATTATCAATTACTTAACGTGAAATTCTACTCTTCTGTTATAATAACGACTAACAGGATCCATATCTTTGAAGAGTAAATCTTTTTTACCCATTCCGACTGTTGTAAGTCTGGAAGCATCAACACCTTTAGCAATCAGATATTTTTTAACTGTTTCTGCTCTTTTTAGAGATAGTTCCTCATTGTATTTATCAGAACCGATTTGATCTGTGTGTCCCTGAATTTCAACACTAATATCTTTATGTAATAAAAGGATTTCAGCAGCATTATCAAGAATCGGATATGATTCAGGACGTAAAGTAGCTTTATTGAAATCAAAGTTTACACCAATAAGAACCCAATTGTCTTCAACCGCAACTTTGCTATGCTTTTTAACTATATCTTCAATTCTGTTGTAGTCAATTTCACAAGGTTCACACTGATATCTTCTAACTATATCTTCGATTCTTTCATAATCAACTTTTGCATCTATTCCACCATACAGATCACATAATTTTGACATTTCACCTTTATCAAAGTAATAAACAAGACCAACATCAGCATTTATCCAGGTATCATTTGCTGTTCCACCAAAAAAGCTTACTGCCGGGCCTCGACGACCGTCGATTTTGCTATTACCGGTTGTATGATAGGTGCCTTCAAACTTTACACGCCAGTCTTCATCAAGTCTGATTTCAATACCTGAGCCTAAGTTAAACTGAGCAACAGAGTTGTTTTCACTATCAAGATCAGCATCGGAAGCATTTTCGGGTTTATTAAAGTTTACACCACCACCAATTAAAATATAAAGCGAAATCGGCTCGCACGGTGCGAAGTAATACATTAGATCAAGATCACCTGTAATCATATTATTTGTTACTTCGCCGCCTGCATTTGGAACACCTGCGTTATAAGTAGCCTTAACATGATTATATGCACCTTTTAATCTCCATCCAATATGCTCTGAAAAATTTCTTTGAATTGAGAGATGCCCGCCGTAAAACGCACTTGATTTTAAAGTAGCATCATTTATTGAAACATACATTGGATAGGTAAATCCGAATCCAAGTGCCCAGGCATCTTCTGCCACATATCTGGATTGTGCAAATGAATTATTTAGGAATAAAATTGTTATAAAAAAAGTAATAATTAGAAATAATTTTTTCATTTAGAGCCTCCCAAAGAGATATATTTTTTATTACTAAGATTATTTAGAAAAATCCCGAGAAAAATATCATAATTGCTAAACAAAAACAAAATTGTAACAATTGTTGCAGCTATTTAACTTCAATAATGGATGAGCTAACAAAAACTTTAATTTTATTTTGCAATTTATAAATTGATTTTCTGACTTAAAAAATTCATTTTTAGATGTATTATTTATCTTGATATGCAAATTTCGGGGTGTGGCTCAGCCCGGTTAGAGCGCTGCGTTCGGGACGCAGAGGTCCCCGGTTCAAATCCGGGCACCCCGACATACATTCACATTTCAATTCAAATTTTTTCAACTTTTTAAAATTATAGTTTAACAAAATATTCGGTTAATTTTGTTGTACTTTATTTTTTCAAATTCTAGAAATCCGGAGAAATTTTATGGCCAATAATTTAAAAAACAAAAACTTCCTTAAATTATTAGACTTTAGTCCTAAGGAGATTAACTATTTACTCAATCTTTCAAAAAAATTAAAAAATGATAAAAGAAACGGGGAAGAGAAAAAAAGATTAAAAAATAAAAACATTGTCCTGATCTTTGAAAAAACCTCAACCAGAACCAGATGTGCTTTTGAAGTTGCGGCTTTTGACCAGGGAGCAAATGTAACGTACCTTGGACCAACGGGTTCACAAATCGGTCACAAAGAATCAATGAAAGATACAGCGAGAGTTCTGGGTAGAATGTACGACGGAATTGAGTACAGAGGTTTTTCGCAAAAGATTGTGGAAGAACTTGCCGAATATTCAGGTGTACCGGTTTGGAATGGCTTAACTGATGAATTTCATCCAACACAAGTTCTTGCCGATCTGCTAACAATGCAAGAACACTCTAAAAAGAAACTAAATAAAATAACTTTCTGTTTTCTTGGTGATGCAAGAAATAATATGGGAAATTCATTGATGGTTGGAGGAGCCAAAATGGGAATGGATGTTCGCCTTTGCGCACCAAAGCAAAATTGGCCGGAAGAAGACCTGGTTAAAACCTGCAGGGAAATAGCGAGAGAAAACGGTGGTAAAATAACACTGACAGATATTGTAGAAGAAGGCGTTAAGGGTGCTGATTTTATTTACACAGATGTGTGGCTTTCATTGGGGGAAGATCCTGCAAAATGGGAGGAGCGTATTAAATTAATGAAACCTTATCAGGTTAATATGGAGATGATAAAAAAGACTAGTAACCCAAAAGTGAAATTTCTACATTGTCTGCCAGCCTTCCATAACAGGGAAACAAAAGTTGGTGAAGAGATTTTTACTAAGTATAGATTGGAAGGTATGGAAGTTACGGAAGAGGTTTTTGAATCTAAACACTCAATTGTATTTGATCAGGCTGAAAACAGGCTTCATACAATAAAAGCGGTTATGGTGGCAACTTTAGGTAAGTAATTTTATGTACAATATTCAATATTTTCTAAAGATTTATTGATTTTCATTTTAGGAAATTTAATTTACTGCAGTTAATACTTTACAGTTATTATTATATTCTGTTGTAAATAAAGCTACAATTAATTCATTAATTTTATTTTGAAACACTAAAATTTTTTAAAAAGCGTTATTAAGTAATTTAAACTAAATTTTGATTTTGGTCTGAGAATTGTGTTTATTTGCATGCACTCGTTCGAAAGAACCTGTGTTCATACAACCACCCTTGAGGCTGCCTGGCTTAGTCGGGCGGCCTTTTTTTATTAACTCATAATTAAAATCTTTAAGATTTAATTTTGACAAATTGCCAGCTCATCCTTTTTGATTAAATTCATTTTTTCCGCTATTGCCTTTTTTCTTAAATTTTATTTAGTTGAGTTCAGATATTTTGAGGAATAAATGAGAACGGATGATCAATTTACCTGGATTTGCCAATACTGCGGGACAGAAAACGAAGTGTGGGTTGATCTTACAATTTTGGATAAGCAAGATTTTATTGAAGACTGTAGAATTTGCTGCAGGCCCAATCGAATTTTAGTTACGCATGACAGAGAAAATGAAGAGTACATTTATATAGAATCCAGAATTACTGATGAGTAACTCCCGGATTCTTATCCACTTTCAATCCTTCTTTCAACCTGATGATCTTCATATCATCATCAGATCTATTCATTGCTGATCCAAATAAAAGCGCAATATTGAGAGCTGCAGAAATTATCAGCAGGATTATTAACAGCGCCATATAACCCTCGCTTAATTATATTACTTTTATTTCTATCCAGAACTCCGTTTTTATTGAACAAATTGCGAAAAATTAGTCCATGATCATTCTTAAAAATGAAGAACCTTCATCGTCATCATCATCTGATTTTTTATCATTTTCTTTTTTCTCCATTCTTTCTTTTGCCCAGCTATATCGTGATGATTCAGCAGCGAATGTACTTTCTGCCATTTCATCCTGGGATTCATCTTTATTTTCATCCATTTGCGAATTAGGACTTTTTACTCTCAGAATTGTTGGTACTTCCAGATCATCTTTATCAATATTATCTGGATTTAGGAAATTGAATCCACCACGGAAGCTTAACTGCTCACCTGGTTTTTTAGTTTGAGTTTTAGTTGCACCTAAAGCAAATGATTTTCTTGAACTGTCAAATCCTGTAGCAATAACTGTGTAAGAAACATAATCGTTCATATCCTCTTTTCTTACGCATCCAAAAATTACATTTGCTTCTTCTCCTGCGGCTTCAAAGATTACACTGTTACCTTCATTAATTTCTTTCATAGTAAGATTGCTTGAACCTGTTACATTAAGAAGTACACTTTTAGCTCCTTTTATGTTTAAACCTTCAAGCAACGGACTTGAAATTGCTTTTTGCGCTGCTTCAATTGCACGGTTTTCTCCGCTTGCTATTCCACAGCCCATTAACGCTTCTCCACTTTGACTCATAACTGCACGAACATCTGCAAAATCTACGTTTATTAATCCTTCAACAGTAATTATATCTGCGATACCTCTTGTTGCTTCATATAATACTTCATTCGGTTTGTCAAAAGCAGCAAATGCATTTGTAGATTCATCCAAAATGTTTAAAAGTCTTTCATTTGGAATTACAATAAGACTGTCAACATGTTTTCTTAAATCCTGAATACCCTGCTCAGCATTCATCATTCTTAGTTTACCTTCCCAGCGAAAAGGTTTGGTTACAATTCCAACAACCAATGCACCAATACTTTTTGCAATCGATGCAACAATAGGTGCGCCACCGGTTCCTGTTCCCCCACCCATACCAGCAGTAACAAATACCATATCACTCCCGGAAAGAACTTCGGCAATTTTCTCCCTGTCTTCTTCTGCAGCTTTTTTGCCGATATTAGGATCAGCACCAGCACCCAATCCTCTGGTAATCATATTACCAACCTGTATTTTGTGTGAAGCTTTACTACTATCAAGCACTTGTGAATCTGTATTAACCACAACATACTCAACTCCATCTAATCCTCTTGCAATCATGCTGTCAATAGCATTACATCCACCACCGCCGACTCCAACTACTTTAAGTACAGCAGACATGGGATTTTCCTGATCCAAAGTGGCAAATCTGGACATGGTCCCTCCTTCTTTATAGATTTTTTTATAATTCATCAAAAAACTCCTGAACTCTTTTTACAAGTAATTTTATTTTTCCTTTTGCATCACTTTTCTTTTTTAAAAGTGATTGATATTCGCTTGATTTTCCTCCCGGAACACCTCTTATCAATCCTGCAACAGTTGCAAATTCCGGGCTCTCAATTTCGTTCGATAAACCTTCACCCAATGATTGCGGAACACCAATTCTTGCAGGCAAACCAAAAACTTCTTCGGCAAGTTCTGTACATCCACGTAATAGTGAGCCTCCACCTGTAAGTACTATTCCAGCTTTAATTTTATTTTTATATCCTGCACTTCGAAGTTCATTATCAACTATAGAAAAAAGTTCTCTCATTCTTAAACTTATTATCTGTGTCAAAAGACTGATTGGAATTTTTGTATTGCCTCTTGCCCCAACTCCTTTTATCAGAATGTCTTCATCTTTAATGATTGCAACTTCAGAAGCATAACCGTAATCTTTTTTAAGTATTTCGGCTTCTTCAGATACAACACCAAGTGATTCACGAATGTCATTTGTAACCTGGTTACCTGCTATACCAATAACCTTTGTATGCTTGATTGCCTTTTTATGGAAAACTGCTATGTCAGTTGTGCCGCCGCCGATATCAAGTAAAGCAACACCAAGATCTTTTTCGCTCTCTTCCAATATTGAACTGCTTGAAGCAATCGGCTGAAGAATGTAATCTTTAACCTTAAAGCCGGCACGCTCAACTGATTTTTTAATATTCTGAATTGCAGGAATAGAAGCGAGTACAACATGATTGCTTGCTTCCAAGCGTGAACCGGACATACCAATCGGGTTTTCAATACCCGGCTGATGATCAACAGAAAACTCTTCTGGAATGATGTGAAGAATTTGCCTGTCTGAGGGAATTCTGATTGTACGAACATCAGCTTCAAGACGGTCAAGGTCTTTCTTGGTAATTTCCTTTTCTTCACTGCTGATCGTTACATAGTTTCTGTGTCGAATGCTTGTAATATGTTCACCTGCAACGCCCACATTAACCATATTAATGGATAACCCTGCGCGATTAGTTGCTATAGACATTGCTGCTTTAATCGCCTCAGCTGTTTTACCAATATTAGCAACTAAACCTTTGTGCAATCCTTCTGATGGTGAAACTCCGAAACCAAGAACGTTAAACCTATCTCCTGTTTCATTACGTTCAGCAATTACTGCACAAACTTTTGTTGTACCTAAATCCAACCCGGCAAATACTTCTTTTTTCATCCGTTTATTTTTTCTTTTTTTCCGATATAAATTTTATTTGAGTACCTGAGATCTATGTATTCAAGATTTTTTAATAAATCATCACTCACTGACTTTTTCATCAACAATTCGTTAAAAGCATAAAGTCTTTTAGCTGTATTTTCTTTTCCAAAAATAACCGGGCAAGTAATTCCTTTAAAAGTCAGGATTACATTTCCACCATTCGTAAGATTTATTTCTGACAACTTTTCAAACAATTCTTCATTAATGATTTTTATTGCATCGATTATTTCAAATGCCTGAACTATTCTATCATCTTTTTTAAGAACATCGTTTTCATTTTTTACATTGAAATTTATATGTGAGATTACAGGAATATTTTTTATCACAGTCTTCTGATAAAAAGGAAGAAGTTCAAAATTATTTGTAATGAGTTTTAGCTTGTTATTTTTAAATACAGTTGCTTTGATATTTTTTTCAAACAACTTTACTTCAATACAATCTACTCCATCATATTTAACATCAGCTTTTTTAACATAAGGATGACTTTCAAATTCTTTTTTAACTGTAGCCAGGTTAGTTTCAGAAATTGTTTCAGTATTTGAGAGCTCACAAAAATCAAGATAGCTTTCTGAAGGAAGCAGCGTATTTCCCGATATTTGTATTCTCCTGTAATTGTCATTGTCTTTTGCCTGCGCAAAAAACAAATTTATAATCACAACAAAACCCGCAATAAAAATAAAAACCAGCAAGCTTGTTATTTTATTTGCCCTGTCACTCATTAGTTTTTACCAGAAAGAAGTTCTACAAATTTTTCACCGTATTTCCAGATATCGCCCGCACCCATTGTAACTATTATATCCTGATCTTTTTTTAATTCCATCAATTTTGTCGGAACATTGTTCTTATCTTTTACGTAATGAACGTTTTTATGACCAAACTTTTTTGTTATGTCGGAAATCATTTCACCAGAAATCCCTTCAATTCTTGATTCACGTGCAGGATAAACATCAGTACAAATAAATACATCCGTATTTAAAAACGACCTTCCGAATTCCTGGTAAAAATCTCTGGTTCTTGAATAAAGGTGCGGTTGAAAAACGACAACCAATCTTCTGTCCCATCCTTTTCTAATTCCTTCAAGTGTTGCGGAAGTTTCGGTAGGATGATGAGCATAATCATCAATAACCAATACTTCTTTATTATACTTTATTTCAAACCTTCTGTAAACACCAGAGAATTTTTCCAATGCTTTTTTAATCACCTCAAAATCAATTCCCAATTCCATTCCGATTGTTACGGCAACAAGCGAATTTTTAACATAATGAACTCCTGGTATTTTTAGTTTCACGCTTCCAAGAATTTCGCCTTTATATTTAACATTAAACTCACTTTCGAAGCCATTAAATTTTATGTCTATTGCTCTTACATCAGCCTGAGCAGTCGTTCCGTAAGTAAAAATCGTTTTATTTATCTGAGGAATTATATCCTGCAACGCCGGCTCATCCAGACAAAGAACAACAAAACCATAAAATGGTACCTTGTTTGCAAACTCAATGAAGGCAGATTTTATATCATCTAAATCTTTATATGTATCAAGATGTTCACTTTCTAAGGTTGTAATTGCTGCAATTGTTGGGGTCAGCTTTAAAAAAGTTCTGTCGAATTCATCTGCTTCGACAACAATAAATTCTCCGTTGCCAAGTCTGGCATTTGTTCCACCAAGTCCGCTTAACTTTCCTCCCACAATAATAGTTGGATCAGTTCCTCCTTCTGTTAAAGTTAATCCAACCATTGAAGTTGTTGTAGTTTTTCCATGTGTTCCGGCAATTCCAATTCCATATTGCATACGCATTGTTTCAGCAAGCATTTCTGCACGTTTAATTATCGGAATCTTTTTATCAATCGCTGCTTTCACTTCTGGATTATCAATATTTACGGCAGATGAATAAACGAGTACATCAACATCGGCAAGGTTTTCAGTCTTGTGACCTTCATAAATTTTTGCGCCAAGCCGCTCAAGCCTTTTTGTAACTTCAGTGAGATTCACATCTGAACCCGAAACCTGGAAACCCTGGTTAATCAGTATTTCTGCTATACCGCTCATTCCGATTCCGCCGATTCCCACAAAATGTATTTTTTTAATATTCTTGAACACTAATTTTTCTCAATTAATTTTTTCAGTTGTTCAAAACGTTCGATCAGTTCATCCTGGTTTTCATAATCAGAAGGTCTGATTACCAAAGGTCTGATTCTAGAGTCGACTTTAATCCTTATCAATTTGAATGCTTTTGAATTTATCATTCGCCTTTGTTTTGTAAATCTTATGGTATTTATCTGGCTTCGGTCAAAAGATCTTTTTTTAAATCGATCCAATACTCTTATCCCATTTTCACTTACTTCAATATGTTTGTTTCTGAACAAGTTATATAGTACTGAGATAACTGATATCACAACTATTAATGCTAAAAAAAAGAGTATAGGATCCTTTGTTAACAACATAAATGAGCCTTCAACAAATTCACCTCTGATTATCACATAAAGTATAAATACTACCATGTAAATAATTGTTGCCTGATAGTAGAATGACATATTATATTTATAAACGCTTCTCGTTATTTCAGATTCATTTTTCATACTGTTTCAGCAAATTTTATTGCACTTTTTGCAATTGTTTCAGCAGCTTTTGGTTTAGACAGTTTGAGTGCTTTTTCACTCAATGATTTTAAAAGTGTATTGTTGTTTATTGTATTTATTACTGTCTCTGTTATTTCTGCACTTAGATTTTTATCTTCTATTAGAATTGCGGCACCATTTCCTTCAAGAGATTTTGCATTATGATATTGATGATTCTCCGCAACATTTGGTGATGGAACAAGTATAGAGGGGATTCCAAGTACAAGAATTTCTGCTATAGTTGTTGCACCCGATCTTGCCAACATTAAATCACATGCTGAATAAGCTGCGTTCATATCTTCAATAAAATCTGAAACTTTTATATTTCCATCATTTAAACTTTTATATCTTTCAAAATAAATCTTACCGGTTTGCCAGATGATCTGAATTCCGGCTTCGACAAGTTTTTCAAGATTATCAACAACTGCTTTATTTAAAGATGATGCGCCTAAGCTTCCACCAAGTATCAAAAGAGTTTTTTTAGTATCACTCAATCCAAATTTTTCCAATGCCGATTTCTTATCCATTGATCCAAGATTTTTTCTTACAGGATTCCCTGTTAATATAAGTGCGTTTTTGTTTCTCAAATATTTTCCTGAATCCTCAAAGCTTATGTGAATTTCCTGTGCCTTCTTTTCAAGCAGTCTTGTTGTAACACCCGGATAGCTGTTTTGTTCGAGTAAAATTATTTTTGCTCCCATTACAGAAGCTCCCCAAATTGCCGGACCAGAAACGTATCCGCCTGAACCAATAGCAACTTTTGGTTTGTAATTCATATTAATCATTAATGACTGCATTGCAGAAACAATCAGCTTTAATGGAAACAATAAATTTTGAAGATTAAATTTTCTTGCAAATCCTTTTATCCAGATAGATTTAAATCTATATCCTAATTTTGGAACAACAGTCCCCTCAATTTTATTTTTCGTTCCGACAAATAATATTTCTGCTTCCGGTTTCATTACTTTAATTTGATCTGCAACAGCAATTGCCGGATAAAGATGTCCGCCGGTTCCGCCACCGGCAAATAAAAATCTGTATCTGGTATCTTTGCTGCTCATAGTTTTGTAAACTCATTTACCATTTCTTTATTAATTCCATTTTCAACAAAAACTTTTCGCTGATTTGAAAGCGCGATGTTTATCAGAATTCCAATCGAGATACATAAAAACAAAATTGAAGTTCCGCCATAACTTATAAATGGAAGCGGCAAACCGGTTGTTGGAAGAAGTCCGGTTGTAACCCCGACATTTACAAATGCATAAGAGATAATTGAAAATGAAATCCCAAATGCAAGCAGTTGTCCAAATCTGTCCTTTGTTTTTTTGGCTATTATAATTCCTGAAATGAAAAGAACCATAAAAGCTAAAAGCACGAGAATAGATCCAATAAATCCAAGTTCTTCACCAAGTATAGCAAAGATGAAATCGCCATAAGCTTCCGGTAGGAACAGGTTGTTTTGCATACTGTTTCCAATTCCAACTCCGGCAATACCTCCGCTGCCTAAACTGTACAGTGCCTGTTTAACCTGGATATTCATACTTGCACCGCTTTGCACTGAATTCACAAATGCGAAAATTCTTTCTCTTGAATGAGTGAAGATCATAGCCAGTGCTCCGCCAGCCAGTATAAAGCTTCCAACTGAAGCGAGTATATGCTTGATTTTTGCTCCGCCGACGAACATTAAGGTTAATGAAATTAAAACAACAAGGACACCCGTGCTGATATTTGGCTGTACCATAATTAAAAATGAAATGATGACAACCCAGATAATCATATACAAAAAACCATGTCTATAACTTTCGAGAAGATCATTTTTATCTTCAAGCAAGTAAGCAAGGTGAATTATTAAAACCAGCTTTGCAAAATCAGCAGGCTGAACAGACATTAATCCGAGATCCAGCCATCTTCTCCCACCTTTTATATCTGTTGCAATAATAAGTGTTAATATTAATACGACTACTGCAATCAGAATAGCCGGTTTACTTATTTTTTTATATAAGTCATAAGGAACAAAACAGAACAAAATCAAAAACACAATTCCAACACCAACTTTGAACAGGTGAGAGTTGAAAAGATGAAATGCACTTTCAAACTTAAACACACTATAAGTGCTGCTTGCACTCATAACCACAACAAGTCCAAGCAAAATCAGGGAAACAGTTACGAAAAAATTTATGAATGCTAACTTTTTCATCATAATTTATTTACAGCTTCCTTAAAAACTTTTCCGCGATGTTCATAATTGTTGTACATATCAAAGCTAGCGCATGCCGGAGAAAGAAGAACTATTTCTCCTTCTCTTGCCTCTTTGACAGCACTCATAATTACATCGTCCATTGAAGGTTTCATTTCTACCTTCACAATCTTGTGAAAGAAATTAAATACCTTATCAGCGGATGAACCGATTGCATAAATCTTTTTAACTTTCTCTTCAACCAGACTTTTTATCTGGTTGTAGTCATTTCCCTTATCCTGTCCGCCAAGAATTAAATAGATTGGGCTGCTAAAACTTCTTAATGCATACCAAACTGAATCTACATTAGTAGCTTTTGAATCATTTATAAATTTCACTCCATTAATTTCCCTTACTAATTCGAGACGATGTTCAACTCCCTGGAAACTTCTTAATGCAGCAATAATTTTTTCATTTTCAAATCCCAATATTTTTGCAGCACTAATTACAGCCATTGCATTTGAAAGATTATGTTCTCCTTTAATAAAAATATCATCACGATCACAACTAAATGTTGTTTGTCCATCTTTAGCAAAGAATACTTTATCTTTTTCTACATAGCAGCCATTCTTCTGTGCTTTAGAAACAGAAAAGAAACAATCCTTACTTTTATGTTTTTGTAAATAATCTGATACAGATTGACTATCAGCATTCAGAATAAGGAAATCATTTTCATCCTGGTTTTTATAAACTCTTTGTTTTGATCCGGCATATTTTTCAATGCTGTTTTCATACCTGTTCAAATGATCAGGAGTAATGTTGAGTATCATTGCAATCTTTGGTTTGAAGTTTTCAATCAAATCAAGTTGAAAACTTGAGACCTCAAGAGAAACATATTCATCAGGTTTGACATCAAGTGCGATTTCTGAAAAAGCCAGACCGATATTTCCAGCTGTATATGTTTTGACTCCACATTGATTAAATAAATACCCACACAAGCTCGTTGTAGTTGTTTTACCATTTGTCCCAGTAATTGCAATTACTTTCCCGCTGCAATAATAATATGCAAGCTCAATCTCACTTATCATTTTAATATTATTTTGATTTGCAAATCTTACAACGGCAGAATCACCAGGAACTCCGGGACTAATAACCATCAAATCACAGTTATAAACTTTTTCTGAATGAATTCCGGTTTCAAAAGAAATATTTTCTGATTTAAGCATTGCAATAGAATCTTTAATTTTATCATCATCTGCCATATCACTAACGAACGGAACTCCACCAACTTTCTTTACAAGCTTTGCAGCGCCTATTCCACTTCGCACAGCACCGATAATTGAAACTTTTTTTTCTTTTAAATCGATCATCTTATTTTGAATGAAACTAAACTTATAATTGCAAGAATGATAGCTATTATATAAAATCGTACAACTATTTTTGGCTCCGGCCAACCAAGCATTTCAAAGTGATGATGTATTGGAGCCATCTTAAAAACTCTTCTGCCCTCACCGTATTTTTTCTTTGTGTATTTAAAGTAAAGTCGCTGAATAATTACGGAAAGTGTTTCCATAAAAAATATTCCGCCAAGAATTGGAATGAACAATTCTTTCTTGATTAACACAGCAAGAATTCCGAAAGCTCCACCGAGCGCAAGCGAACCGGTATCTCCCATAAAAACCTGGGCTGGATACGAATTGAACCATAAAAATCCAAGTGATGCACCAACAAGTGCAGCAACAAAAACAGTTAATTCACCAGAGCCGGGGAGATAAATAATATCAAGATACCTTGCAAAGATTGCATTGCCTGAAAAGTAACTAAGTAATGCAAGTGCTATCATCACTATTGAAATAACACCAATGGCAAGTCCGTCTAATCCATCTGTTAAATTAACTGCATTAGAAGTTGCAGTAACAATAAAGACCACTGCCGGGATATACATAAATGAAAGATCCAGGTTTACGTTTTTAAGAAACGGTACAGTAGTTAACGTGCCGAATCCGTTAAATTCCGGAGCAAAAAATATTACTGAGCCGATGACTAATCCAATTATAACCTGACCTAATAATTTGTATCTGCCTATCAGTCCGTTCGGATATTTCTTTACTACTTTTAAATAGTCATCCAGGAATCCAACACCGCTAAGCCAAAGAGTTCCGACAGTAATTAATATTATATAAATGCTTTTTAATTCCCCCCAAAGCAAAACGGGGATAATAACTGAACCTATTATTATAATCCCGCCCATGGTCGGCGTTCCGGCTTTTGACCAATGAAATTGTGGTCCATCCTCTTTTTTAGCTTCACCAATTTGTTTTTTCTGAAGCATGCGAATTACTTTTGGGCCTAAATAAAAAGCAAGGAATAATCCTGTTATTGCAGCCAATGCTGATCTGAAAGTGAGGAACCGGAAAATTTCAAATCCCGGCGGATCATAAACTTTATTTATGTAATCCAGCAAATAGTACAGCATTATTTTCCAAATTTCTGTTTAATTGTTTGGACAAATTCATCCATCTTCATTCCGCGGCTACCTTTAATAAGAATTACAGAATTATTTAAATCTATTTTTTGCAGAAAATTTTTAAGTGAACTTCTCCCTGCAAAATGTTTTTTAACTAAATACTTTTTCTTTAAAGATGCATTCAGATTTTTCATTAGCTTGCCAATGGTATAAACTTCTGTAATATCATTAGCATAAATATTTTTTGATAACGAAGAATGATATTTTTCAGAATTCGCACCCAATTCCAGCATGTCTCCAAGAATCAAAATCTTTCTTTCATATTTTGTAACATTACTCAGTATTTCAATTGCAGCAACCAGTGAATCCGGATTTGCATTATAAGTATCATCAATCAATAAAAAATTATTGAATTGAACTGATTCTAACCTGTGAGGAGAACATTTTATTTTTTTTAATGAACTTTTTATTTGATTTTCATTTAATCCAAAACTCAAAGCAACTGCTGAAGAAGCAAGAAAATTTTTAGCGCTCAATTCGCCGTACATCGGAAAATTAAATTTCATTTTTATTCTTTTGGATGATATTTCAATCACTGGTTTTCCCAACTCATCAAATTTTATAATCTTACCCGTGACATCAGCTTTTTTGTCAAATCCAAAAGTAGATTTTTGTTTTCTATTTACTTTAAAACCCCTCAACAATGGATCATCGTAATTGAGAAAAATTCTTCCATCTCTTTTTATAGTTACATCAAATAATGAAGTTTTCTCTTTAAGAACTCCTTTTCTGTTTTTTAAGAATTCTAAATGAGAATCACCAATATTTGATATCAAAGCATAATCCGGTTGCAGTATTTCTGCTGAATAGGGAATTTCCCCAAAATGATTTGTCCCGACTTCTGCGACAAGTATATCATGTTTTTCATTTGTACTCAGTATTGTCAGCGGAACACCTATGTGATTATTATTATTTAAAACTGTTTTCTGCACTTTAAATTTTTCGCTTAAAATTGTTGCCAGAATATCTTTCGTACTTGTTTTTCCAGAGCTCCCGGTAATTCCAATAACATTTGCTTTTAATTTTTTGCGCCAGGTTTTTGCAATCTCTCCAAGCGCTTTCACAGTATCTTTTACAATGATTACAGGAATATCCAGATCTTTGAAAGAACTAAATTTATTTTCATTTATAACTATTGCTGATGCGCCATTCTTTATTGCATCTCCTGCAAACTTGTGTCCGTCAAATCTCACTCCCTTAATCGCAACAAATAAAGAATTTTTTTTTACTTCCCTAGAATCTATCGTAACACTTGAAACAGGTTTAAATTCATCCGGATTATAAAGCACTGCTGATTGCAGATTAAAAATATCTTCCAGACCAAGTTTTATCCCGCTCATATTTTAAAATATTTTTCAGCAACTTCTCTGTCGGAGAAATGAGATCTTATTCCCTTAATTTCCTGGTAATCTTCGTGACCTTTTCCAGCTATCAACAAAACATAGTTTGTTCCGGCTTTTTCAATAGCATCATGAATAGCATCTTCCCTGTTTTCTATAACCCTGAAATTATTTTTATCGATACCAGCTTTAATCTGATCAATTATAAAATATGGATCTTCATCCCTGGGATTATCTGATGTTATTATTACTTCATCACTCAGGTTTGTAGCAATCTTTCCCATTATTGGCCGCTTATGTGCATCACGATTTCCACCACAACCAAACACCGTAATTATTTTTTTATTATCTCCAGAAAGCTTTTTTATAACCATTAAAGCTTTTTCAAGGCTGTCTGGTGTATGAGAATAATCAATTATCACTTTCCTTTTTCCATTCCCGAAAATTTCAAAACGTCCCGGAACCTGGGCTGCCTTTCTAACTCCTCTCAATGCTGTTTCAACATCAATTCCTGAGAGAAGCGCAGTTGCAAAAGCAGCACAAGAATTATAAGCATTAAATTCACCGACTAAAGTTGTAGTAAGGTTATAAATATTATTTTGGTAAATAACATCAACGCTTGTTCCGTGCAAACCGAAGCTTATATTTTCCATTCTAAAGTTTGAGTTAACAGAAGTACCAAAGCTTACTTTTTTAGCTTTGCTGTCTTTTATAATATCAGCACTGTGAATATCATCAGCATTATAAAGTGCAAAAGAATTTTCACTGAGCGAATCAAATAATATTTTTTTTGCTGAGAGATAGTTTTCAAAGTTTTTGTGAAAATCCAGATGTTCAGGAGTAATGTTTGTAAATACTGCACCTTTAAATGAAATGCTATGCACTCTTTTTAACGCAAGTGCGTGTGATGATACCTCCATCACAGCATTGCTGCATCCTGACTCTGTCATTTGCAAAAACATTTTATTTAAATCATTCGATTCCGGTGTTGTTAGTTTAGATTCAATCCTTTCATTACCAATATAGTTTGCAATTGTTCCCACAAGTCCAACTTTACTTCCAGCTTCCTCAAGAATATTTTTTATTAAAAAAGCTGTGGTGGTTTTGCCATTGGTTCCGGTTATTCCAATAAGATTTAATTTTTTCGAAGGCTCTTCATAAAATAAATTAGAAGCAGCAGCCAGAGCTTCACGTGAATCATTTACAAGAATTTTAGCAATACCGCTGTGATCAAAAATAACTTCAGGTATTACTTCATTGTTTTCAAGAATAACTGCAATTGCACCTCTGTCAATTGCATCCAATATAAAATTGTGTCCGTCAAGCTTAAATCCTTTAATAGCTACAAATACCGAATCTTTAATAATTCTTCTTGAGTCATATTCAATCCCTGTAATTTCAGTATCAGATACTTTTCCGGTAACCTGAATAGAATTTAAATTGCTTATCAGACTATGAAGTCTCATCAGTAAATATTTACTCCGCTGATTTTAAATTCGGCACATTTAATTGTACAACTGCTGTTCTGGTTTATTTTTATTCCCGGTTCTATACTCTGATTTGTTACAATTCCGGATCCATTAATTTTATATTTTATTCCAAGTCCTGATAAAATTTCCAAAGCTTCTTTCATAGTTAGACCATTTAGATCAGGCATTATATTTTTTGTTATCGAAAGTGTTGTCATTGAAGCGAACTTATAACCAGTTTGTTGTTCAATTTGATTCTTTTTATTATTTGATATCGAATGGTTTTCACTGAATTTCTGTTCAATAGATTCATTTGATTTATTTTCAAAAAATTTAGAAGGATCGTTTTGTACAATTTTTTCGACAATATTTTTGAAAATAGGTGCGGCTACTTTTCCACCGTAGTATTGTGTTTTTGGTGAATTAATTAATACTAAGCATATCAGCTTTGGATTCTCAGCAGGAAAAAATCCTACAAATGATGAATTATATTTTCCTGATACATATTTTCCGTCGGATGCAATTTTTGAAGTTCCGGTCTTTCCTCCGACAGTTATCAGATCGCTTTTGGCAAATTCACCTGTTCCGTTTTCTACCACACTTTTAAGAAGGGAAATCATTCTTTCAGAGGTTTTTTCTGAGATAACCCTTCTTACAACTTTTGGTGAATTTTCCGAGATAATATTTCCACCCGAATCTTCAATTTTTTTAACAAGCAAAGGTTGATAAAGTTTTCCACCATTTATTAAAGATGAATAAGCGGTGATTAGCTGAATTGGTGTTACAGAAACTTCATATCCGAATGACATAAATGCTTTTGTTATCCCTGACCATTCATCAGGCTTTTTCAATTTTCCGCTTGTTTCTCCGGGCAGACAAATTGAAGAATAGTTTCCAAATCCAAATGAACGCAGGTATTTATAAAAATCATTGTCATCCAGTTTTTGAATCAGCTTTGACATTCCAATATTACTTGACTCTTCAAAAACGCCCTTAACAGTCAAGTATTCATTTTTATGGCTGTCTGTTATGTACGCTGTTTTATATTTATATCTGCCATTTTCAACGAAGACAAGATCCTTTTCATTGCATTTATTTTCTTCAAGCAATGCTGCTAAAGAGAATGCTTTAAAAGTCGAACCAGGTTCATACGTATCGGTAATTGCTTTATCCCGTCTTTGTCCATCACTGTATTTCCAGTATAAATTCGGATCAAAGTCATCAACATTACTTAAAGCAATTATTTCTCCGGTATTTGGGTCCATAATAATTCCAACAGCAGATTCTGCATCAAATTCTTCAACTCCTGATTTTAATTCACTTTCTAATATTGATTGGTAGGATTTATCAATAGTAAGAAAAATATTTTGTCCCGGGAAAGCCGGGATAGTATTATCTTCATTAACGGTTATTAAACCGCCGATTGCATTTCTTTCAATTAATCTTTTGCCATCTCTGCCACTTAACAAGTCATTAAAATATTTATCAATCCCGTTTACTCCTTTATAATCATTATCAACATAACCGAGAATATGAGACCCAAGCGAACCGTAATGATAAACTCTACTCGGGTCATCTACGGAAAACATTGCACTTAGTTTATAATCATTGAAAAGTGAGGCTTTTTCAAGAGGAGCTTTCTTTTCCAGGCAAATAGTTTTCGGTTTTTGATTTAACAACTTCAAATAGTGTGATTTTGATTTGCCAAATGTTTTGCTAAAGAGTTCAGCAATCTCTGATTTCTTTTTTTGCGGCAGCATTCTTAAATCAACATAAAATGAAACATCGTGACGGTTGTAAACTAAAAGGATGTCATTCCGATCATAAATTAATCCGCGTTCCGCTTTTATTGTTTCAAAGTTTGTCTGCTGCCTTTGAGCATAATATTTTAATTCCTCACCTTTAACTATCTGAATGTCGATGAGTTTAATTATAAGTCCAAAGAAGAAAACCAAAACAAATAATAATATTATCAGAGCCCTGGAATTATTCATATTTTGTCTTCAACTCATCATTAATTTTATCAATTTCATCCTGGTTTATTTTTATTTTTATTGCAGATTTATTTCTTTTTATCATTCCCAAATTTTCTCTGGCAAAAGTTTCAACTTCAGTTTCATCACTGTACATCTGGAAATCAGCAAGCAACTTTATTTTTAATGTACTCTCATCCCTAAGATTTTTTTCAAGCTCAACTTTCTTTCTTGTTAATTCTTCATATTTCAATTTTAATCCTATTGAAACAAGAAAAACGGCTGTTAAGGAAACCAGCAGAAATAATAAAACTATAATTAATGGCTTGTGACTTTTTTTCATATTCTTTCAGCAACCCGCATTTTAGCACTTCGGGATCTCTTATTGAATCTGATTTCTTCATCTGCAGGTACAATAGGTTTCTTCGTAATTATTTTCAGCCTTTGAATTTTTCCACACGTACAAACCGGAGCATCTTTTGGACAAACACATTTCAAATTTTCATACCTGAAAAACTCTTTAACAATCCGGTCTTCTAATGAGTGATAACTTATCACTATCAATCTGCCACCCGGAGCTAATACTTCAACAGAGTTTTTTAGAAATTCCTGAAGTTTACCTAACTCATCATTGATGAAGATTCTGAATGCCTGGAAAACCCTTGAAAATGATTTAACCGCATCCCGTGAGTAGACAACTTCAGAAATTATATTTTTGAGTTGTGATGTTGTTGAAATCATTTTCAGTTTTCTTTTTTCAATTATTCGTTTAGCAATTCTTCTCGATTTTCTTTCTTCTCCGAATTCCCGGATTATTTTTTCCAGTTCTTTTTCTGATTCTGAATTAATTAAATCTTTAGCGCTTCTTTTTAAACTTTTGTCCATTCTCAAATCAAGTGGTGCATCCAAACTATAAGTAAATCCTGATTCCGGGTTATCGAGTTGAAAAGATGAAACACCCAGATCTGCTAACACTCCATCAAAGAATTTTATTGATTCAATCTTTGCCATTACATCTACCAGAGAAAAATTAAAATTATATAGTCTCACCCTATTATCGTTATTAAATTTTTCCTTTGAGTACCGAAAGGCTTGTTCGTCAACATCGGTAGAGACGATGACTCCCTTTTTATCTAATCGTTTCAGTATTTCGCTTGTATGACCCCCGAACCCGAGTGTTCCTTCAAAATACTTTCCTGAAGGATTTGTAACCAGCAAGTCTATACTTTCTTTCAGTAAAACCGGATTATGATGTTGTTTCATCCCCCGGCCATTACCCTGGCAGCAATCTCTTCATAAGTTTCTTCGGATTCGTTCAGATAATCCTCATAGGTTTTGGGATTCCAAACTTCAATTTTTTTAAGAACACCAAGTATCAAAACTTCTTTTTGAATTCCGGCATAATCAATAAGCGTTTGCGGAATTAATATTCTGGACTGTGAGTCCATTTTATCTTCAGTTGCAAATTGTGAGATCATTCTTATAAATCTTGCATCGTCAGGTTTGAATGAATTGAGGTTTAGTAACTTCTCTTCAATCTTATTCCATTCGTCAAGAGGATATAGATCTATACACTTGTTAGTACCTTTGGTTATAACAATTGTATCATTCGAATCAGGCGAAATATGCCTGCGTAATTTTGCAGGAATGCTGATCCGGCTTTTATTATCTATTGAGTATGTATATTGTCCTCTAAACATTTTCCAATCTTTCAATGGTAGTTTTCACCACTTTTCCCCACTACTCCCCAAAATAATGGAAAATTTTTGCTAAAGTCAAGAAAAATCTTCACTTAATTGGAATATTGTTAAGAATTATTTTTGGGAGGAAACTGTTGAGTTGATTGAAAATTGGGGAAAATTGATAATTCAATTTAAAATTGAATTTATTAAAACAGGAAGAATAATTTCAATAAGAAATTGACTCGATAAAATATCTTAAATTATAATGAAACCAAATGCCGAGCTGGTGACCGGAATTGAACCGGTGACCTACGCATTACGAGTGCGTTGCTCTACCATCTGAGCTACACCAGCCTTATTAACTTTGAAAGAACTTTTGATGTGATAATTCGATAGGATACACATTTAAGTTGATCTGATATCAACATCAAATTAATTTATTTGACTTTCTTTTTATGTCTGTTTTTTCTCAGTCTCTTTTTTCTTTTATGAGTTGACATTTTATGTCTTTTACGTTTCTTACCACAAGGCATGTGTTGCTCCTTAGTTTAGTGTGTGTTTAATAATTCTTTGGCACGCTGACCTGCATCCGAGTTTGGATTCAGTTCAACAGCTTTTTCAAACCATTCTTTTGCATTTTGCAAGTTACCTGCACTTAAGTTTACAATTCCAAGATTTAGATGACCGATTTGATGTTTCGGTGAATATTCCAGTGCTTTACTCATTTCAGCTATAGCTTTATCAAAATTACTTAGATTATAATAACAAACTCCCATGTCAATTCTTGCATCAGCATCAGAAGGATTTTTGTCTAAATATTTTTGATAATTAATTATGGCTTTTTCAAACAGACCACTGTCATTTTGAAGATGAGCAAGACTTAACAACGATTGCATATCATTTGGATTTGCAGAAACCTTTTTTTCAAGATTTGCAATTTCATCCAGGTTGTTTAGGTTAATACCTGAGCTTGTTTGCTGATTAGGCACGTTAACATGTGTAGTTGTACTTTCAAATACACCGGATAAAAACAAAACTAAAACCACAATAGCAACAATTCCACCTGCAATTCCAAATACCAATTTATTATTTAATTCTTTGGCGTTACTATTCTGAACAATATCTTTTTTAGTCTCTCTATTTTTCTTTGTACTTTTTTGGTGAACAGGTTTTTTACTTTTTAATTGCTTGTTAGGAGAAGATGATTTTTTAGATATAGTTGCTTTTATTTCCTTTTCAGATTTTTCTGATATCACAGCTCCGCATGCTAAACAAGCAGTAGAACCGGAAGCATTTTCTTCTCCGCAAACCGAACAAATAACTACCTCTACTTTTTCTTTTTCTTCTTTTTTAATATTCTCATTACTATCAGTAGATAACTCTATTTTACTTCCACAATTCGGACAAAAATTATATTCTTTATCAAGAGCAAATCCACATTCGCCACAAAACTTTGGCATTATTTCCTTCCTTCTTTTTCCATCATTCCCTGGTTAACCAGATCTTTAAAGTCTTTGGAAAATTTAAATGTCGGTACAAAATGTTCAGGAACAAAAACTTGCTCACCAGTTTTAGGATTCCTGGCCTGGCGAGCATTTTTCTTTTTTACACGATAACTTCCGAATCCGCGAATTTCAATTCCTCTCCCCTCTTTGAGGGCTTCAATTACGGTTTTGAAAAATCCTTCAATAATTGCTTCAGTTTCTAGTTTTGTTAAACCGGTTCCGGCAGCAACTCTATCAACAATGTCAGCCTTCGTCATTTTTTCACCTTTAGGAATTGTTGAAAATTAAGATAATAAATAGCTGGTAAACATATTAAACTTTCTCTGTAAAATCAATAAAAAACGTAAGTTACGGGGAAATCATCTGCCTAAAAATCGAGCTATTGTATAGGGAAGAATCCAAATATTTAATAAATCTCCTAAATTCTTTACTATTGTGATACAAATATTGGTTTTATTAAAATTAATCGTACAATAATGGAATCTGTTATTCACATAAAAAATATGGTTTGTAACCGCTGCATTAAGGTAGTAAAGGAAGAATTGGGAAAACTTCAATTGAATGTTAAAGATATAGTTCTCGGAAAGGCTGTTATTCAAATTGACAATGATAATCTCCCAATAGAGAAAATAGAACAAGTACTGAAAGATAACGGATTTGAATTAATCGAAGATAAAAATGTAAAACTAATTGAAAAAATAAAGGTACTTATTATTGAAAAGATTCATCATTCACAAGAATCGTTGGAGAAATTCAATTTTCATAAATACATTTCTGATCAGCTAAATGTAAATTACAATCAGCTCAGCACTTTATTTTCAACTTCAGAAGGTGTTACGATTGAGAAGTTTATCATTCATCAGAAAATTGAAAAAGTAAAAGAACTGCTAGCTTATGATGAATTAACTTTAAGTGAAATTGCTTATAAATTAGGTTATAGCAGTGTACAGCATCTTTCAAACCAGTTTAAGCAGGTAACAGGATTTACACCATCCGCATTCAAAAAAATGAACTCTCCCAAAAGAATCCCGCTTGACAGAATTAAGTAAAATTAAACTGTAAGTTTTTCTTAAAATTCTGTAACGTACTCTTTTTCCGGAAATATTATTTTTGTTTTGTAATTAATCATAAAATCTTATGGGAATAACAATGAAAAAAATATTTGAAATTGAAGGAATGAGCTGTAACCATTGTATAATGGCAGTTCAAAAAAGTTTAGCGAAACTTAATCTTCAAAAAGCTGATATAAAAATAGGTTCTGCTGAAGTTGAGTTTGATGATAATCTTGTTGAAGAAAACAAAATTGTTAATGCAATTAAAGAAGCAGGGTATTCAGTAAAAAATTAATTTTTGAAAAAAGAGAATGGCAGAAAAACAAAAAATAGAATCTCTGACTTTGTCTGTTGAAGGAATGACCTGTGCAAGCTGTGTCGCAAGAGTTGAGAAATCTATTTCTTCAATTGAAGGTGTAAAAAACGTTGCTGTTAATTTTGCAACAGAAAAAGCTTCATTTGAAATTGACAAATCAGTTGCTGATTTACAACAAATTAAAAAAGTAGTTGAAGATGCTGGTTACAAAATTGATTTAAACGGAAGTGATGAAAAACGGAATAAACAAGTTTCATCTGATACCGAAAATGATAGTAAATCAAAATATGAAAGCAATTTAAAACGTGATTTTATATTTGCTTTAATCCTGACAGTCCCGATTTTGTTTTTAAGTATGGGAACAATGTTTGAAAACTTCCATTCGTTTATAAACCTGACTCAGGATGAAATAAATAAAATATTACTCATACTTACTACTCCTGTGGTTTTCGTTTCCGGTAAAAGATTCTTCTCAATATTCTGGCAGAACCTAAAACACTTTTCTGCTGATATGAATTCCCTTGTAGCAATAGGAACAGGGACTGCATATTTATTCAGTGTTGCCAATACACTTTTCCCAAATCTTTTTTCGAATTCTTCGTTGTCTAATCATGTTTATTTCGATACTACAGTTGTAATAATCACATTAATTTTACTTGGCAGATGGCTCGAAACCCGGGCTAAATCAAAAACCGGTTCCGCAATTAAAAAACTTATTGAGTTAAAACCCCAAAAAGTTTTAATTATAAAAAATGGAAATGAAACAGAAATAAATATTGAAGACTTGAAATTAGGAGATCTGGTAATTGTAAAGCCGGGAGGAAAAATCCCGGCAGACGGAGTTGTACAAAAAGGAAATTCAAGTGTTGATGAATCGATGCTCACAGGGGAATCCATTCCCGTTGAAAAAAAAGCAGGTTCAAAAATTATTGGTGGTTCAATAAACAAAACAGGAACATTTGAATTTGAAGTTACTGCGCTTGGAGAAAATTCTGTGCTTGGACAGATAATTAAAATGGTCGAGCAAGCTCAGGGTTCCAAAGCCCCGATTCAGCAATTGGCAGATAAAGTTGCTTCTGTTTTTGTTCCGGTAATAATTCTAATAGCAATTATTTCTTTCTTTGGCTGGATTTTATTAGCACCGGAAATAGGTGTTAATTTTGCGCTACTAAACTTTATAGCAGTTCTGATCATCGCATGTCCCTGTGCCCTTGGACTTGCAACACCCACTGCATTGATCGTCGGAATTGGTAAAGGTGCTCAGAATGGAATCCTTATAAAAAATGCAGAAAGCCTCGAAAGGTTTCACAAAGTTGACGTAATAATTTTTGATAAAACCGGGACAATAACTTCAGGTAAGCCTAAAGTAACTTTTGTTGAAGCTTTTGGAATAGATAAAGAAAAGTTAATTAAACTTGTTGCTTCTCTTGAAAAAAGATCGGAACACCCGTTAGCCAACTCAATTGTCGAATTTGCAACTGAACAAAATATTAAGTTGACTGAAGTTGAAGAATTTGAAAGCTTGACCGGATTCGGAATCAAAGGAAAAATTAATGGTGATGAAATTCTTATTGGAAACAAATCACTAATGTATAAATATAATATTGATGTTAACGGACAACTTCAAAATGATGAGGGTGCAGCAATTAAGGTAAACTCTGTAGTGTTTGTTTCAATTAACAATAAATTGTCAGGTCTGATTGAAATTCAGGATCCCATAAGAGATGAGGTTACAGATGCTATAAAAAAATTGAAGTCAATGAAGATAAAAACTGTTATGTTAACAGGTGATAATAAATATACTGCTAAATCTGTAGCTGAAAAAATTGGTATTGATGAATACGAATATGAAATGCTTCCGGAAGATAAAATTAATGTTGTAAAAAAATATCAATCTCGGAATAAAATTGTTGCAATGGTTGGTGATGGAATTAATGATGCGCCGGCTTTGGTGCAAAGTGATCTTGGAATTGCCATTGGAACGGGAACAGATGTTGCTATCGAATCAGGAGACATTGTACTTGTAAAAGGTGATTTAAATGGTGTTGTAAACTCTTTTAAACTTTCAAAACAAACTATCAGAACGATTAAACAGAATTTATTCTGGGCATTTATTTATAATTCTATCGGCGTCCCGCTTGCAGCATTTGGATTATTAAATCCAATGTTTGCAGCATTGGCTATGTCTTTTAGTTCGGTCTCAGTTGTATCAAATTCTTTAAGATTAAAAAGAAAAAAGTTATAAAAAACTAATCAACTGTCTCAACTTTTACTAAATCAAAATAACTCACAAGCATTTGTAATGGAGTTATTCTCTCCTGAAAAGTAATTTTAAGTGAATCGCCATTCATAACCTGTAAAGTATCTATTACAGAATATTTTGTCCAGCTTGTATCCATTACATTCACTTCAGTCCGGTTTTCCACTTGACCATTTCTAATCAAATCAAAAAATGCAGTACTGGATGGCTGGTTTGTTCTGGCCCAGAAAGAAAGTTTATAAATCTGTTTATTTGTCACCGCCGAGATCTTCTTTGTTGCTGTTCCGCCAGGATTCGATGCCTCAAGTTTCAAGCAATACATCCCGCCATCAACTGGTGCTTCATTTGTTATCTCCCCAAGAGGACGTGCGGAAATTTCCCATCCTTCAGTATCAGGATTTCCATTTTTTTCAAAAGTTGTATTAAGAAGTATATTTGAGTTTGGTGAAGGTGTTACCGGATTTTTATCTTCTGAACAACTTATTAATAAAATCATTGGAAATAGTAACATTAAGACAACAACTAATTTCATTAGATTCATTACATACCTTTATCTATTATTTACAAGTAAAATAGCAAAAACTAATATTGGATTGGTAGTCACTTTTTTTTCTGGTAATTCTCGATGATTGTTACACAAAAAAATCAAAATTAGCTAGTAAATCGACATAAAATAAAAAAGCCGGCTAAATACCGGCTAAATAAATAAAAAATTATAATGGGAATTACCCGGTTGCTCCGGTTCTGGCTGAAACCGTTTTACTTCTTTCAATTGATTGAAGTGCAAGATATTTTTCTCCGAATTTTTCAATATTGTTAAGCTCTGTGTCATATTGATCGAAATGTCTTTCTTCATCAAGCACCAATTCTTCAAATAACTTTTTGGAAGCTGAATCTGCATTTGCTGCACATTCATTTGCCCACTCGTTATACTCTATTGTACTTTCATCTTCCATTCCTGCAGCACACTTTACCATTTCTTTGGGTTCATGAATTTTATGAATGTCACCGGCAACTTTCATTTCAACATCACCTTTAAGAAACAAAATTCTTTCCGCGAGTTTTTCAACATGCATCATTTCTTCAATAGCAGTTTTCTTAAACAGCCCTGCAAGAAGATCATAGCCCATATCATCCAATAGAAAATGAAAATACATATATTGATGTACAGCCTGAAGTTCATCTGCAACAGCTTTATTCAACAATTCTATACTTTTTTCCCGTTTCATTTTATCTCCTTTGCTTTAATAAATCAACTTAATTCACACTACAAATATAAGCATTAAACAAAAAAATATTTTAACAGTTGATTTATATCAATATTATTTTTTAGGCAATCTTTCCAGATAAGCACTTTCACTAAGTACTGTAAAGGCTTCTTTCTTTTTTAATTCATCAAGATTAAAACAATTCATATAGCTCATTGTACTTTTCAGACCGTCCGAGATTCCGTTAATAACATTTTTAACCTGTCCTTTGTATGGAACAAGTGTTTCCTCACCCTCAATAAATTCATTACGCATTTTAACACCGAATGATGCAGAACCTCTGTATTTTTTCCATAACTGATCATTGTATTTAATTACTTCACCTGGAGTTTCCCTTGTGCCTGCAAGCATTCTTCCAAGCATCACTGCATCAGCTCCAAGTGAGATTGCCTTTGCAACATCACCCGGACTTTTAATTCCACCATCTGCAATAATTTTAATATTCAATTTTTGTTCTTCTTTTGTAAGACAAACATTTAATAAAGATGAAACCTGTCCAATACCAATACCGGTTTGAATACTGGTAGTACAAACACTTCCACTTCCAATTCCAACTCTAACTGCATCAGCACCGGCATTTTCAAGATCCTTCAAAGTGGCACCATGAGCAACGTTGCCAACTATTAGTATAACATTAAATTTCTTTTTTACGTCCTCAGCTTTTTTAAGCACTTCAAGATTATTAGCATTTGCTGTATCAATACATATAAGATACCCTGCAGAAGCTAGCTTTTCTACAATCTCATCAGATGTGTTTAATGCTATTGATACTGCTGTGATACCTTTTCCGTTTTCTTTTTGATTAATCACTTCTTTTAACGAAGAGTCGAACCGGTTTAAAATTCCAATGCAGCCTAGTGATGTTAATTCTTTTGCCATTTCCAAACCAGTAACTGATTCCATCGGACTAGAAATAACCGGCAAGGATAATTTTTTACCCAGAAAATTACAGCTTGTATCTGCATCCTTCCGGGATTTTATTCTTGAGATTTCTGTAGGAATTAAACTTACATCGTCGTAGGTTAAAGAATAACTATATTGGTTGAGTTCTTTGCGAGAATAAATTTTCATTTTTGCCCCAAAAGTTTTAAAGAAGAGATTCTACTTCATCTAAAATCTGATTCATTTTTGTAGTAACAGCCAGCACCGGTTCAGATGAATTCATATCAACACCGGCTTTTTTTAATATGTTAATTGGATAATCAGAACTGCCGGCTTTCAGAAATTCAATATACCTTTTTACAGCAGGTTCCCCCTCCGATTTAACTTTATTGGATAATACTTCAGATGCAGCAAATCCGGTTGAATACTGATATACATAAAAATTATAGTAAAAATGCGGAATCCTCGACCATGTATATTCTTCCTCCTTAACAACATTCATTTCAGGACCCCAGTATTTTTGATAAATTTCTTTGTACATTTTGCAAAGAATTTCAGGTGTTAATGCTTCACCACTCTCTGTTTTTTGATAAGTATTCATTTCAAATTCCGCAAACATAACCTGCCTGTAAAATGTAGCGGTAATATTATCCAGATATTTTTCAAGAAGAAAAAGTTTTTCGTCTTTTTTCTGTGAATTATTAATCAGGTATTCAAGCAATAAAGACTCATTAAATGTTGATGCAACCTCAGCGAGAAATATAGAATAATTTGCATAAGGAAACGGCTGTGTTAAACCTGTATAATATGAGTGCATATTGTGTCCTATCTCATGAGCGAGTGTAAAAACATCGTTAAGTAAATCTGTCCAATTTAAAAGCACATAAGGATGAACACCAAAGGTTGTACCGGAAGAATAAGCCCCGCTTTTTTTAGCTTGTGATTCATAAACATCTATCCATCTGTTGTCAAATGCTTTTCTTAATGATTCCCGGTAATCATTCCCCATAACCTCAAGTGATTTAAGCACTAATTCAATAGCTTCTTCGTAAGAATATCTTTTTTCATTTTCCTGGTTAAACACAGTTACATAAACATCATATGGGCAAAGCTCATCTACCTTTAACAATTTTTTCTTTAATGCTGCCCACCTGTGCATAGGGCCAAAGTTTTTATTAACAGCATCGACCAGTTTATCATAAACAGAAATAGGGATATTATTTTTATCGAGAGAAGCTTCACGTGCCGAAGTGTAATTTCTGGAACGTGCGTTAAAAATATTAGCTTTTAAGTTGCTGTTAAAGAGAGATGAAAATGTATTTACATAATCTTTATAAGTGTTGAGATATCCGGAAAATGCTCGATTACGATATTCTCTGTTTTCGGAATACATAGCAGCATAAAATCTTGCATGAGAAAGTTCAACATCATTTCCATCATCATCTTTTATAACCGGAAATTTCAAATCAGCATTCGTAAACATTGAATATGCACTATATGGCGCCTGTGTAATTTCACCAGCCAGTGCAAGAATTTTTTCTTCTTTATTCGATAATGTATGTGCCTTTGTACGAAGAAGATCATCTATCAAATGTTTATATATTCTTAATTCTTCATTTGCAGAGATTAACTTTAAAAGTTTTTCATCAGGAATTGAAAGCAGCTCGGGTTTAATAAATGAACTTGTGGCAGTGATTTTAGAATACAATGATTTAATCCTGTCATCCATTGCCTGGTATTTATTATCACGCAAATCACTATCTTTTGACAGCATTGAGTAAAGATAAAGTCTCTCGAGTTTCATCCCAACCGAGTCGTCTAGCCTAAGACAGGCAAGAAGTGTAGACGGGCTGTCTGCTAATCTTCCTTCATACTTTTTATATTCAGGAATCTGCCCTATCACCCAGTTAAAATCAGATTCCCATTGTTCATCATTTGCATATATATCGGTTAAATTCCATTTATATTTATCTTCAATTTCTGCTCTGGATGGAAGGAGTGCTTTTCCTGTTTCAACAGATAATAATTGTTTTTTAGTATTGTGCATAATCTCCCTTACGCCCCTGAATGTAATAAAATTATTGTGATTGAATTAGTTTAGCAGAGCAATTTGCAAATATAATATTTCTATTTAAGAAATGTCATTTTCTTTGAAATGACACGGTCGCCGGCTGATAATGTATAAAAATAAATTCCACTGCTTAAATTGTTTGGACTAAAAATATAAGAATAATTCCCGGGTTTTAAATTTTTATTTACGATAGAAGAGATCTTATTTCCAAGCAAGTCAAATACTTCTAATTTCACAATTTCTTCTTTTTTTAAATCAAAGCTTATTTTTGTTGAAGGATTAAACGGATTCGGAAAATTCTGATAAAGAACAAATTCAGATGGGTAATTGTTTTCATCTTCAACTGAAACAACCTGGTCCTGGATATCCATTTTTAAACCAGGTATATAAAAAGCACCAGCTCCTATTAAAGTCAAATCAACGTTTGTTGAAGGAACAAAACTTTTAACAATCCAGTTACCGGAAGCTATCCACAATGTATCATTCATAGTCAGAATCGGGACTTCAATTGGTGGAAGCGGAGGTAAAATTATTAGAGTACTAACACCTCGCGTTATTACAAATTTTTTGCATTCGAATGTGCCGATCTGTGTTTGAATTGTTTCGTCATTTAATCGTTTGCCAAGATATTTAAATCTTAACGGAATATTTTGCGTTTGAATAACAATTGATGTATCAACTGTATAAATTGAGTACTGATTATTTACCGATTGATTAAACCTGTAAACTGAATACCATCCTTCCAATGATCTTAAAAAATTAAGGAAGCTAAATGAGGTATCATTTAAAACTGAATCAAGCTGAGCTAAAATCACAGCAATATTTCCAACCTGTGAGTAATCAAACATATTTGAATTTTCAGGGCTGTAGAATAAAGAATCAGTATAAGGCTGTATAGGCAAGCTGATTTCAGGGCCGGTTTTAGATAATAAAATATTTGCAGTTCTACCTTCAAAGCCTGTTACAACTGCAAATGAATCTGCTCTGTAAAATACACTTCCATTTAATTCATTGTTTAATGAATCTAATGGAACTTCGCGATAGAGCCATTTAAATCCCGTTTGTGAAGGGAAATAATCACTTGCATTCTGTGCATATGTTAAAATCGAAAGGAAAAATAACCCTGCAATAATTTTGTAATACATTTTCATAGATTAATAATTACTATTTCAAGATTGCAATATAAATTTCTTTACGATGGGAATAAAGTATCCTTGAAAGTAGCTCAGTTTCTATCAAAAAATACTAAAAGTTATTTTTTGTGATTTTGATTTTTAAGTTACCCGTAAAATTAACTGTTTTTATTTCTATTGATCTTGGTGAATATCCTTCCGTTACATCTGTAAACATCGAAATATTCTCGTTCATAAAATAACTGTATCTTTCGCTTCCTTCTGAATCCCTGATAATTATCTGGGCATATCCGTTACTGTATTCAGCTAATGTAATATTCACCCGTGATGAATTGCCATTTATGTAAGTTGGTATTGTCAGATTACTAGTGAAATTCTTGCCACTTAAAAAATAAGAGTACGAGTTTGTTCCGTTTAATTGAACCGGCTCATTTACAGATTCAACAAATACTTCGGGTTTAATAATATCTTCACGGCAGCTTACAAATAATATTACAATCAGCAGCAATTTAAAAATGATGTATATTAATTTCTTCATTTGAAAGACTTGAGATATTTGATTTGCTACAGAATCTGGACAATTTTTAGAAAAAAAACAACACGAATGAGAGGTATTTTTTTATTCCCGAATAAATTAGCTTATTTCTTCAAGTACTGCTCTTGCAGCTTTGAACTTTCCGGGAAACTTCTGGGTATGTTCAGATTGTAATCTGGCAGCTTCATTCTTAGCATATTCTTCATATTTTTCCATCGAACTAACCGAATATTGGACAATATATGTTACCTCGTTAGTTGTCGATGCTGGTATAAGCATTTTCATCATTTTCCACGATTCAAAATAACCTGTTGCCATAACATCACCAAGATGGGCACCTTTCATCCAGCTTACCCATTGTTCTTCAACATCTCTTTTAATTGTAACAGTGACAGAGTAAATAATCATCATTTTTTCCTGTTTTGTTTTTCTTATTTTGCCCAGGCCGGAAGATTTGAAAGTCCAAATATAATATCACCCAAAAAATAGACCAGCAGTGTAACAATCACAATACCAGCAATATTGAGTCTGAAACCTGCCTTTACCATATCTCTAATATTAATTCTGGAACTGGCAAAGACAATTGTGTTTGGTGGTGTTGCTACCGGTAGCATAAAAGCCATAGATGCTGATAATGTTGCTGTAATCATAATCAATAGTGGATTCATTCCTAATGCAACCGAGACCGGGGCAAGTATTGGTAAAATCATCTGAGTAGTTGCGGTATTTGAGGTAAGTTCCGTTAAAAAACTAATAGAAGCGGCTGTTATAATTAGAAGTAATAATGGTGGAATGTCACCAATATTTTTAATTTGATTTCCAATAAATTCTGATAAACCGGTAGTTGTAAATCCTTTGGCAAGTGCAAAACCTCCACCAAAAAGCAGCACAATGTCCCATGGAATTTTTCTAAACACCGATTGATCAACCAGCATTTTTCCTTCCCCTTTTACTGGAATCAAGAATAGAAGCAATGCCATTATCATTGCAACAGTTCCATCATTTACAAACCCGGGAACTGACAAAACATTTTGCCATCCAGGAATAACAAACAGCCCAAAATTTAAATCAGCTCTGAAAATCCAGAGAAATGCAGTTACTAAAAAAATAATTCCAATCATTTTTTCAGCAATTGAAAATGTCCCAAGTTTTGCATATTCATCAATAAGTACCGATCTGCTTATTTTTATTTTTGAACTTAACTTAAAATGAAACCTGGTAAGAAGGACTGCTGTAATAACTAACATAATAACTGCTACCGGTATTCCAATCATCATCCATTGACCAAAGTTTATGGGTGGAGCTTTTGGGAAAAGAATTTTTAATGTTTGAACTAAAATAAGATTTGGAGGTGTTCCTACTAAAGTTGCAACTCCGCCAAGAGTACACGAATAAGCTATGGATAATAATAATGTGATCGAAAATGCAGAAGTAGATTTTTCATCGAATTCATCCTCTATCCGACTAATTACCGCCATAGCAATTGGAAGCATCATTACTGCGGTTGCAGAATTTGAGATCCACATCGAAAGAAAAGCTGATGCTGCCATAAAGCCGATAATTATGGATACCGGTGTACCACCGAACAACAAAGTAATTTTTAAAGCTATTCTCTTATGAAGTCCCCATCTTTCCATAGCAAGTGCAATTATAAACCCTCCCAGGTAAAGAAAAATAATTGAGTTAAGATAGGATGATGCTGTTATGTCAGCACTTAATATTCCAGTTACAGGGAACAGAATAATTGGAATAAGTGAAGTTGCGGCCAGAGGAATTGCTTCAGTAATCCACCAAACAGCCATTAAAACTGCTATTGATGCCATAATAGAAATTGTGTACGAAGTATTGCTTGCAATCATTATCAAATAGATAACAAGTGCACTGAATATCCCGGATAAAATTTTGCTGATTTTAAATTTCAAAGCAATTCTTTAGGATTCTATTTAATATAAAATAACTAAATCATTTTAGAGATTCATAACCCCATTCGAAAATTCTTGAATTCTTTTTATTATTCACATAAATTTACAGTTAACTTTTTTAAAACAATTCTGGGATAATGAAAGTAGGCAAAAACGGAACAATATTTTATCGCTTGTTTTATTTCTCTCTACTTTCATCAGCGACCCTATTAATAATCTGGAACATTTCACAATGTTCCTCAAAAACTTCTCCGCCACCACAAGTAACAGAAACTAAAATCCCTTCGATTAATCAGTTTGGTTTTATATCAGATTCATTATCACAAAAAAAATCTGCTATTAACAAAAATGAAACCTTATCAGACATTTTATTTAACTATGATCTGGGGAAATATTCAGTAGGAGATTTAGTCAACTCTGCAAAAGGAATATTCGACGTTAGAAAATTAATTCCGGGAAAAACTTATTATACTTTCACATCATCAGACTCAAGTGCTAATCTAAAATATTTTGTTTATGAAAAGGACCCGGTTAATTATGTCGTTTTCAATCTTAATGATTCGTTAAATGTTTATTCCGGAAGGAAAGAAATTATCAGCCGGCGAAATACGATGTCTGCAGTAATTGATAAATCACTTTATTTATCTCTTTTAGAAGATGATGCTTCACCCGAATTAGCAATTAAATTATCAAAGATATTTGCCTGGCAAATTGATTTTTACCACATTCAAAAGGGCGATAACTTTAAAGTAATTTATGAAGAACTTTATGTCGATTCACAATTTGTTGGTATTGGAAAAATATATGGTGCATATTTTAATCATTACAACAAGGATTATTATGCAATTCCAATGGTTCAGGATAGTGTAAGACAATTTTTTGATGAAAACGGAAACAGCCTTCGCAAAGTATTTCTAAAAGCTCCTCTTGAATTTTCAAGAATCAGTTCAGGATTCAGCAGAAACAGATTACACCCTGTGCTTGGTATTCACAGACCGCATCTTGGGGTTGACTATGCTGCACCGGTGGGAACTCCAGTGAGATCCACTGGTGATGGTGTAGTAATTACAGCGGGTTATTCACGAGGTAATGGGAATTATGTTAAGATAAGACATAATTCGATTTATACAACAGAGTATTTGCATCTTTCAAGAATCGGTAAGGGAGTGAAAAGAGGAACAAGTGTTAAACAGGGACAAGTTATAGGTTACGTTGGTAGTACCGGGCTGGCAACAGGACCGCATCTGGATTACAGAATTTATGTAAATGGTAAAGCTGTTAATCCGTTAAAAATTGAACTGCCTCCTTCGCATCCTATTAAAGAAGAATTACGTGCAGAATTCGAGCAAAAAAAATCATTGATTATGAAGCTACTAAATCAGGATTCAGAAAATCAAAATATAGCCTCAAAGGAACCTGCTTAAGATCAATAATATTATCAAATTTATTGTAATATCTGATAATTTATATTCCCTGTTACCTAAAATTTAACTTCCATTCAATAGGAATAGAACTTATATTTATTGCTGATAATCTTTAATTTTATAGTTGAAAAATTTAAAGCGCAGAGCAAATCAATTTTTTACTTACCAGATATTGAAACTCTTCAAATCAAAATAGAATTTATAGAAAGGTATTATGGCTCAGAACAGCGACGGTCAGAATGAATTAACTGCTTTTCAGAAGTTCATCCATTTCTTTAAGAAAAAAGAAAAGAAACCTGAAACACCAAAGGAAAAAGTAACGGAGTTTTTCAGGCAGCTTATCCTTGCAGCAATTGCCGCTTTTTTTATAATCACATTTATAATTCAGAATACAAGAATACCTACAGGATCAATGGAAGATACTATTCTTGTTGGTGATTTTGTGCTGGTTAATAAATTTATTTACGGATCATCCTCACCAAAGTATATCCCTTTTACAGAAACGGAGATTCCTTTTTTCAGGTTACCGGCTTTTAAGGATCCGCAGCCAAAAGACATTGTAGTTTTTGAATTTCCCGGTAAACGGGATAAAATTGTTGCTGATGAAAGAGGAGTAAATTATGTTAAAAGATGTATCGGTACGCCAGGCGATACAATTTTAATTGTTGACAAAGTCGTTTATGTAAATGGAAAGGAATTCTGGAGACCTCCCCACATTAAATATTACCGTGGCAGAAATGATAGGTATTTGAGACCAATTCCAAAAGGAGTAGTTGAGCCAAGAATTTTCCCTAAAGGAATGAATTGGAATGAAGACAATTATGGTCCGCTGATAGTTCCTAAAAAAGGATACACAATTCCTCTCAGTGTTTATAATATTGAACATTGGCGAACTACAATTGACCGTGAGTATGGTAAAGAAGTTGTTGAAGTAAGAAACGGAGTTGTAACAATTGAAGGAGTTCCTGTTACTTCATATACATTTAAAAAGATTATTATTTTATGATGGGTGATAACCGGGATGACAGTCTTGACAGCCGTTTCTGGGGATTTGTTCCGAGAGACCTGGTTGTTGGTCAGGCATTTATAGTTTTATTTTCGTGGGACAGAAACATTCCGTTTACTCAACTGTTTAAATTGATAGGATCAATAAGGCTTGACCGGGTATTACTTCTATTGCATTAATATTTTAAGAATCATTTAAAATAAAAAACCCCCGAGTGTTCGGGGGTTTTTTGTTTGATGCCTATAGAATTATAATCCCACACTGAATCCAAGATTGAAAGTAGTAGGAGAACCTGGATAAATTTCAGCATCATCTGCTTTATGTAATCCATCCAAATAATTAATACTTCCATCACCATTTCTATCAGTATCATTGCCATAGTATCCATTGAATTGTGAGTTATCAACTGCATCCTGAACATATAGTTTGTTAAATAAGTTGAAAACGTGGGCAAATAAAGTCACATCAGCACCAGCAACCTTTGCAGGTATATTATATGAAAAGTGGAGTTCAAACAGATTATAATCAGGAATTTGCCATACCTGCTCAACCTGACCAAAAAATTGGGTTCTACTGAATGGGTCGAAAGCTGCATAATAGTTACCATAATGTCTCCAGAGTAATTGTGCCTGAAGACCGGAAACTGGAATTAAAGTTACAGATGCAGCAACCTGCATTTGAGGAGCATCGCCAATTTTGAGATCTTTTATGAAGAACTCATAATTTTCAGATTCGCCTGTAGAGAAATCGATTATATAAGTTCCACTAACATCATCAGTATACTCCCACATACCATAACTAAACGCAGCATCAAGTCTTACAAATCTCACAGGCTGGTAAGATCCTTCAAGTTCGAAACCCATATATCTTGAATCAACTCCCTGTAATCTTATTAATTGTTCATTTCCTGTTGTCTGATCAGTAACTAATCTATCTGTTGATTGATCCTTCCATTGAGTAAAATAAACATTTGCATTTAATGCAGCTGTATTATTCATAAATCTGGTATTTGTACCCAATTCGAATGATAAGAACTTGTTATTAGTTCTATCTTGAACAAATTTTCCATCAACATCACTGATTACCTGATCAAAAATCGGAACTTGTGAGACATACCCACCATTTAAGTATAATTGAACATCATTATTTATTCTGTAGCTTGCACCGCCTTTGAATTGATAGCCACCTATCCAATCACTAACTAAATTAAGCTCGCCGGAAGAAATATCACCTTCAACCATAGGTTTAAAATGATCTGTATAGTCATATTTAATTACTGAATAACCAGCTGTACCATAGAGTGTAAATTTGTCTTTTGTATATTCACCCTGTACATAACCACCTAACCAATTAACAGTATTGGTATTATTATAATCAATTCTATCACCCAACATTTTGCGGTAATTGGTCGGATCATCAAATTCATTTCCCGTAAATACATAATAGTCTCCTCCAAGAAGATCTCTAACTTCTCTATAATGTTCAATTTCAGCGTAACGAGCATCAATACCAAAGGATAAATTTAAATTATCCGAAGCCTTCCAAAACGCTTTTGAAATAGCACCGATTGTCCATTGGGTATTTACACTGTTTCTCAAAATTCCACGGGAAGAACTGGTACCATCTGTTGTATCAATATTAGCAATATTCCTTGCGATTGTTGCATCAAAATCAATAACTCTTTGTCTTAAATCATAATTATAAACTAAACTTCCAAATGTACCTGATCCACCCCCTTGACCACCTGAATAATAAATAGTACTATATAAGCTTACAACATCTGATAATTGAGAATACCAGTTTAAATTCACTAATGGTTTATGGAAATAGTTTACACTTTCGTTAATATATGATGGATTATATCTTAGATTTTTATCAGTATTCCAGTATGATCTTTGCCACTGCATACCAGTGTAAGATGAGCTAACACCTCCCCAGTTTGAATTATAAAGAATTCCTTGCTCTGCATAAAGTGGGTCATTAAGAATAGTTTCTGAATAACCAAGATCTCTTGCAAGTTTGTGGCTAAAAGCAGCAGCATTCAATTCCCATCTTCTCTGTCCATGTTGTTGTGGTGCACCCATTGCATATAATTCAAGTCTATTTTTATTATTTATTTGGTAGGCCATTCCCATATAATATGCCCAAGCATCTGTCCAGGTTCTATCTACCACTCCATCTCCAACTTTTCTGACACCACCAATACTCATTGCAAACTTACCATCAACTAATCCTGTATGACCAAAAAATGTTTGCTTATGAAAGTTTCCGGATCCGAATTCATTTTTAAAATATGCACCTGCTTTATGCTGCGTTGGATCTGTAATTATATTTATGGTACCACCAATTGATGGAGTTGCCAAGTTAACTGCACTCAACCCTCTCTGCAACTGAATTGAAGAGGTCGCATCTCCCAATCCATCCCAGTTAGACCAATAAACCCAACCATTTTCCATATCATTTATAGGAATACCATTAATCATGATACCGACATTTCTTTGGTTAAAACCACGAACATTTATACGGGCATCACCTGAACCACCGCCCAGATCAGTTGCAAATACTGAAGGAGCCGTATTTAAAACAAGGGGAATATCTCTTGATCCAAGATTAAATTCCATTTGTCTTTTATCAATATTAGTAAATGCAACAGGAGTTTCCCTTTCTTTTGCTCGGTCTGAAATCACAGTTACGGATAAAGTAAACTGATATTCTTTCAAACTGAAGTTTAGAGTCATATCGGCATTTACATCTATTTTTTGTTCCATTTTATCGTATCCGATATAGCTACATGTAATTGTATAAGTTCCAGCATCGGCCATAATGCTGTACTTACCATTTGCATCTGTAGCTGCACCCCAAGGTGTATTTTGCAGATACACATTTGCACCTACTAGAGCTTCCCCTGTTGTAGCATCATCAACTTTTCCCGAAATAGTATATCTTTGGGCAAAAGATGAAAACGATACAAGGAGAACAAATGCAAGTATTGATAGGTATAGTTTTTTCATATATCCTCTCCTTAGTTTAGAATTAGGTTAGTTAATTTAATATGGAATGTTATCACGCGCCTCTTGTGAAAATCCCCTGACAAAAAAATTAATTAATGACAGGTAAATATTAGCTATCTAAAATTCTAATTCAAGCTTAGCAGAAAATTCTATTTAAAATTAACATTCACGTAATATAAAAATCGCTTAAAATGAGGCTTTTTTTGTGATAATACTCAAGAAATTTTCAGAATTTTCCACATCAATTAGTTTTTTAATATCCTATATTGCAAACCAAAATATTAAAAAGAAATTCAACTTTCGGAATGGAACTACTAAATATTTCTTATACAAAATATAAACTCGATAATGGTCTGGAAGTTATATTACATCAAAAAAACTCAGCTCCATTAGTTTCAATAAATCTTTGGTACAAAGTCGGATCGGCAAACGAAGTCAAAGGTAAAACAGGTTTAGCTCATTTATTTGAGCATATGATGTTTCAGGGTTCTGAAAATGTAGCTAAAGAAATGCATTTCAGGTATGTGCAGGAAGCCGGCGGAACACTTAACGGTTCAACAAGCTTTGACCGAACAAATTATTTTGAAAAGCTTCCGGCTAATTCTTTAGAACTTGCACTCTGGCTTGAATCGGACAGGATGGGATTTTTTCTGAATGCACTTACTGAAGAAAAACTTAATAACCAAAAAGATGTAGTCTATAATGAAAGACTTGAAAGATATGATAACCAACCTTACGGACTTGCCTGGGAATTAATCGTAAAAAATCTTTATCCTGATCTTCATCCTTATAGCTGGCCCACAATTGGCTTTCCGGATGATATTAAAAGTTATTCGCTTGAAGATGTAAAAAGTTTTTTTCAGAAATTTTATTCTCCACAAAATTCAACACTTGTTATTGCAGGTGATTTTGAAGCAGACGAAACAAAAAAATCAGTTGAAAAATATTTCGGTGAAATTACAGGCGGGAATAGTTTTCATAACCCAAAAATTCCGGATGATTTTTTATTAAATTCTAATAAGTTAATTGAACATCCTGACCAGGTACAGCTTGAAAGAATTTATTTTACCTTTCCGACCTGTAAAGTTTTTGATAATAATGATGCACCGCTTGAAATTTTATCCGATATTTTAACCGGATCAAAAGGTTCACGATTGCACAAAAAACTTGTGATTGATGAAGAACTTGCACAGGACGTTTCGGCATTCCAGTTTTCTGGGAAATATGGGGGTCATTTTATGATTGCTGCAACTGCAAAACCGGGAGTAAAAACCGAGCAAATAAAAAAAATAATTTTTAATGAGATTGAATCAGTTGCAGAAAAAGGAGTTACAACTAAAGAACTGGCACGATCTAAGAATTCAATCAGCTCTCATTTTGTATTTGGACTTCAAAATCTTGACAGCCTTGCTGATCAAATGAATTTATATAATTTTTATTTAAATGAACCAAACTCTTTTACATTTGATTTGAACCGATATTTATCTGTTGATGAACTGCAGGTTCAAAATATTTGCAAAAGATATCTTACCAAGTCACATCTTGAATTAATAATTTTCCCGAAAAAATAATGCCTGACAGATCTAAAAAGCCGCCTGAACAAAAGGAAATCAGTTTTAATCTTCCATCATTATCAAAATTTACTCTTTCAAATGGGATTGATGTTTACTTAGTGAATAAAACTGATTTACCAATTGTCAGGATAAATTTCCTGCTTTATTCTGGCAGTCGAATCGATCCTGAAAAATTAAATGGACTTGCAAACCTAACGGCTATGTGCATTGATGAAGGTGCCGGCGGTTTAAGCGCAATTGAATTAGCCGATGAGCTTGAAATGCTCGGGACTCATATTTCCACTAACACTGATGATGATGTTACACAACTTTCTATGCAGGCTCTGATCGGGAATTTTAAACCTGCTTTAAAATTGTTTTCAAAAGTTGTTACATCTCCAAATCTTTCAGAAACGGAATTTGAAAAACAAAAAAGAAAGTTAGTTACAACTTTATTACAGTTAAAAGATGACCCTGATTATATCGCAGATACTTCATTCCAGCATATTATTTTTGGCAAATCTCATCCCTATGGTAAACCCACATTAGGGGTTAAAGAAAGTGTGGATAAAATTACCATTTCTGATTTGAAATCATTTTACAAGTATAATTTCTCGCCAGGCAACTCTACAATTATTGTTTCAGGAAGTATCGGCAAAAAAGAATTGAAACTTTATCTTGAAGATGAATTAGGCAGTTGGAATTCACAATCACAAAATATTTTATTTGAAGGAACTGAAATTAAATCAATAAACAAAATAATAATTATTAATAAACCGGGATCCGTTCAGACTGAAATCAGGGTTGGCTATGTCACCGGAAAAAGAAACCGGGAAAATTATTTTCAAAGATTATTATTAAATACTATTCTTGGCGGACAGTTTTCAAGCAGGATAAATCTGAATTTAAGAGAAAAACATGGCTACACTTATGGCGCACACAGCAGAGTGAGTTACTTCCGGCATTCGGGTTTTTTCCAGGTTTCAACATCGGTAGGAATTGAAAATTCTGTTAATGCTCTAAATGAAATTCTAAAAGAATTAAATGAAATAAGAAACGGTGTAAAGCAGACTGAAGTTGATTTTGCAAAAGACGCGATAACAAAAAGATTCCCTTTAGGGTTTGAAACATACGGACAAATTTCTCAAAACATAAAAACTCTTTTACTTCATAACCTCGAGTATTCATTTTTCAGTGAATATGTTCAATTGATTAACAATGTTGATATCCGGGATATTAATAATGAAGCAATCCAGAGCATTAAACCAGATGAAATGGCAATTGTTTTAGTCGGGGATAAAGATAAAATCGGATTGGTTGGATTGGAGAAGTTTAACAGAGAAATTCAAGTTTTGGAATTTGACGATTTATTTAAATTGTAAAGAATTGATTAATTATTTTCAAACTGAACTTCAGATGGATTTAAAATCTTAACACCTTTTTTTCGTTGTGCAGATATTTCAGGAAGCAAATCTTCAAAATCATTTTTATCAACAATAATATTTAAGTGTGATTTTTCTGTTTTTGTTAAAAGCAGATAATCAAATTTTTGACTGATATTATTTCCCGGCTGCTCATTAAGTAAGTCAAATTGATCAATATTATAATGTTTAATCTTTCTTCGGTCCAGTTCATTCAGAATAAAATCTCCATCTTTTGAATTAAATAAATCTGATTCATTATCGATAAGATAAAAAATCGCTTTGGGAAAACTTCCAAGAATAGATTTTAGTGATCCGTTAATCCGGTTTTCAGAATAACCTGCGCTAAGCCTGAACTTCAACTCAGAAATATTATCATCCAGAAGAACGGCATATTCTTTATTATTCTTTTTGAAAAATTCTGTCCATCCTGCTGATTTGGATGATGGAGTAATAATAATACAAAACGGTTCCGGAATACCGGTTAAAAGAGAATCCTGTAAATCATTCAATCCAAAATCATTTAGAATAATTCCAATTTTGCTATTCTTCCTTTCGCCATTTCCATAAGTCAAAGTTATTTCTAAT
The DNA here is from genome assembly GCA_963715745.1 of uncultured Ignavibacteriales bacterium. Taxonomy (GTDB): domain Bacteria; phylum Bacteroidota; class Ignavibacteria; order Ignavibacteriales; family Ignavibacteriaceae; genus CAWGJF01. The sequence continues at coordinate 1,527,050 of OY970271.1, read as the reverse complement.
TTTAATTGATTTCCCGAAAAAACTTTTAATAATGTTTCATTACCAGTTTTAACTTCAGAACATTTCAGGTTTGCGCCGGCATTTTGAAAATCAGAAAAAAGATCTACAAGAAGTTCGGGAATAGTTAAATCTTTAGGGACGAATAATTTATAGCTTTTAAAGAGTGAATCACCACCAGTACTTTTTAACCTGGTTTCTTTGATCCAGTTTCCTTCAAAATCAAAATTATTCAAAGTTGAATGTAGAATTTTATCCAGTACAATTCCGCTTACTTCAGTTTTGTTAATTACATCCTTTGGAATCGGGTTAATAAATTTTTTGATGGCTACATCAATAATCAGGAGGAAAACTATTGCAGTAAATAAAATAAAAATAAGCTTCTGCTGTCCGCTGCTGAACTTCATCTGATAAAAATAAAAATATTTTTACCGGTTTTTGAAATCCGGTTTTCTTTTTTCGATAAATGCAGTTGTACCTTCTTTAAAATCCTCGGTTCCGCAGCAAATCGCAAATAGGCTGGCTTCAAATTTTAGTCCTTCATTAAGTGATAAATCATTAACAGCACGGATTGCTTTCAGTGAATTTTTTATTGCCTGTTGTCCTTTTGAAGCAATTTTTTCTGCAAGCTCAATTGTTTTATCCATCAGTTCATTCTGAGGAAAAACTTTACTGACTAAACCGATCCTTAGTGCTTCATTTGCATCAACCATATCACCGGTTAAAATATATTCAGCAGCCCTGCCGGTATTTAACAGCCTTGCAAGCCGTTGGGTTCCACCATAACCGGGGATTATTCCGAGATTGACTTCCGGCTGACCGAATTTAGCTTTTTCACCTGCAACTCTTATATGACATGAAAGTGTAAGTTCACAACCTCCACCAAGAGCAAATCCGTTAACGGCTGCAATTACAGGCTTATCAAATTGCTCAATTAAATTAAAAACTTTCTGTCCTCTTTCTGAAAATTCTTTCGCATTAACAATATTGAGCTTATTCAGCTCGGTAATATCAGCACCGGCAACAAAAGCTTTTTCACCGCTTCCGGTAATGACCACAACTAAAATGCTTTTATCATCACTTATATTTTTAAAAACTTTTTCTAATTCATCAATAGTCTCTTTATTAAGCGCATTTAGTTTATCCGGTCGATTCATTGTTACAATTGCTGTAGTACCTTTTTTCTCTAAAAGGAGATTTTTATAATCCATTTTATTCTTTCAAAAATTAATGAATAAAGGAAGTCTTACACTCAGGTTTGCTGAAATATATTGTTGTGATTGATAGTAATGATATGCAAACATAATTTCCAGCAGAAACATTGAAATCCCAACACCTCCGCTGAACCCAAATTTTGAATTTTCCTCAGTAAAGTTTGTTCTTCCGGAACCAATTTTAAATTCATGAATTCTTTTAATAAAGGCAAAGTCAGCTGCAACTTCAATTACCGGCATTAATAAAACAACACTTTCGACCAGCGGAGAAAAATAATATCTAACCCCAAGCTCAATTGGAATTGCCTGTGTCGAAAAATTTGAATATTTACTTGTCTGATAAAAACTTTGGGAGCCGGGATATTGTTCAAATCCTAATCTGGAAAAAACAAAGAAAGGGAGATTATCACTGTCAGTATATGAAAGCTCAAGACTTAATCCATAGCCAAGATCAGTTGTACCAGCAAAATCTCCAATCGGAAGTCTCGGTCCAACGCCTGCTGAAACAAAAACTCCGGTAGCTGAAGAGGCAGGGGGTTTTTCAGCCAGATCAACTGTAGTAAAAACTGCAACAAGAAATATTATTAAAAAAGAATTGATTGATTTCATTTAGTCAAAAATACTAAAATGAATATTACCCTGAAATTTAATTTGGTGACATTACTCACTTATTTTCTAATTGAATTCTGAATTCTTTATTCACACCAAATTTATTTACTAACTCTCCGCCATAATATCCGGTTTGAAGTACAAGAAAAATTCCGACAGCGGCAAGAACAAGAATGATAACATGATAAACAAAACTAAATTTCTTTTTTATTATTAAATATGTTCTACCTGCGAGTAATGCAAAAAAATACCATGTTGTTATATTTGCATATGTCTGATGTTCATTAAAAATTTTCAGGCTTGCAGGTTGCCACTCATTGAATGAGGAAAAAGCCTGGTTACCTGTTAATACTGCACCAAACGCGCCAATAACTCCAAGTAATAAAATAACCAGGGCACCTTTTGCTAAATACTCCTTCTTAAGCAGAATTGCAAAAAGTTCAAACAAAAAATAAATTGTAAATAAGGTAATCGGAAAGTGTACAATATAAGGATGCAGTCTGGATAATTGTTCCAATACTAATCTTTCTTAATTTCTGGTCAATATTTCACTTTATATAAAAACAAACCTTTTGCTGGAACTGATTCCCCCGCTTCTTCCCTGTTCCTTACTTCTGTTATCTGAATGATTTCAGTCTCTGCTTCATCAGATTTAGAAACAGAAAGCAATGTACCGATTATTGTTCTCACCATTCCATGTAAAAACCTGTTTGCTTCAATAAAAAAGATTACAAAATCTCCTGTTTCTTTCCAGTGAATATTAAATACATTACAAGATTTATTTTCAACATCAGATTCTTTTTTACAAAAAGAACTGAAATCCTTCTCCCCGGTTAATAGTTTTCCCAGCGTATTCATTTTATGAATATTTATTTCGTTGAAATACCTGTAAGAATAATTGTCATAAAACGGAGATTTAAATTTACTGATTAAATATAAATATGATCTTTTTCTTGCATCAAATCTTGAATGAAAATTTTCATTTACAATTTCAATATTTTTAACTGAAATATCTTTGGGTAAAATTGAGTTAAGTGAATATGAAAATTTTTTAGGTTCAAGAATTTGCTCGCTTTTAAAATTTGCAACCTGTCCTAAAGCATGAACACCTGCATCTGTCCGGCCTGATCCAATAAGGTTGATTTCCTCCCCGACAATAATTTTTATAGAGTCAACAATGGTTTGCTGAACAGAAATTCCGTTGCTCTGGATTTGCCAGCCACAATAATTAGTTCCGACATATTGAACAGTAAGTTTATAATTATTCATTTAATAAAATATTAATTACTTATCCAACATAAACAGACTTAATGTTGACGAATTCTCTGATACCAAATGATGATAATTCCCTTCCATATCCAGACTCGTTTATTCCTCCAAAAGGTAATCTTGGATCAGATTTTACAAATGAATTAACAAAACAAGCCCCTGCATTTAATTTTTCCCTGGCAATCTTGTTCCCACGATTAACATCTTTTGTAAATACCGCCGCACCTAAACCAAAGATAGAATCATTTGCAACATCAACTGCTTCATTTTCATCTTTTACTTTGATAAGAGCAGCTACAGGACCGAATAGTTCTTCATCATAAGCCGGCATTTCTTTTTTAACATTTGATAGGATTGTGGGTGGATAAAAAGCACCATTGTTATCCGGTATTTCACCACCAAGCAGAAGTTTTGCACCGCGTGAAATACTTTTCTTAACCTGTCCATGAAGTTCATCTCTTAAATGAATACTTGCCTGAGGACCCAAATCATTTATTTCATCCATCGGGTCGCCCATTTTTTTCAGTTTCATTTTTTCGACAAATAATTTTTCAAACTGATCATAAATTTTTTCAACAATAATAAATCGTTTTGCTGCAATACAGCTTTGTCCTCCATTAATCAATCTTGAATTAACACAGGTTGTTGCTGCCGCTTCCAGGTCAGCATCTTCAAGAATTACATAAGGATCACTTCCACCTAACTCAAGAACAGTTTTTTTAACTACAGAACCTGCAAAGGATGCAACTGACTTTCCGGCAGGAACACTACCGGTTAATGTAACTGCTTTTACAAGCGGATGTTTAATTACATAATCCATTTTTGATGAGGGATAAATAATAGTTCTGAAAAGATTTTCAGGAAATCCGGCTTCTCTAAAGACTTCTTCAATAGCCAAAGCACAGCCTGTTACATTTGAAGCATGCTTTAACACTCCGGCATTTCCTGCCATTAAGCCCGGTGCAGCAAATCTGAATACCTGCCAGAATGGAAAATTCCATGGCATCACAGCCAGCACAATTCCAATTGGTTGAAATGAAACATAACTTTTAGATGCATCAGTTTTAATTTCTTCATCAGTCAAAAATTTTTCTGCGTTCTCTGCATAATAATTACAAACCCATGCACATTTTTCAACTTCAGCTCTTGATTGTACAATTGGTTTACCCATTTCTTCAGTCATTAATAAAGAATATTTCTCAATGTTTTTACCTAAAACATCTGCAGCTTTCTTCATTTTTTCTGACCTGAATTTGAAGTCTACATTTTTCCAATTAAGAAATGCTTTGTGGGCGTTTTTTAAAATCTGATCTATTTCATCCTGAATCATTTCATTATAAATTTGAATAACTGATTGATTGAATGGATTGATTGATTGAGGCATAATAAAACCTTTCAGTTTTATTGGTTAGTAGTTACACCTGTTCTTTTTTATTTCTTTTAATAATTACAAGTGTCTTGTCGTCTGAATACTTTCCATCATTAGAAAACTTAATCACATCTTCGAGGATATAATAGGCAATTTCTTTTGCAGAAGAATTTCCAATTTTTTTAATAGCCGAAATAAGTCTTTCATCTCCATAGTGTTCAAAATCTTTATTAGCCGAATCAGTTACTCCATCAGAAAACATAACAAGTGCATCATCAGGATGTATGTTTACACTTTCAATATAATATCTTGCATTTGGTGCAGGACCAAGGAGCGGGCCAGTTGGATTGAGCAGTTCAATCTCACCGGTTTTACTCCGCAAAAGAATAGGTGGATTATGTCCTGCATTTGCAAACATAAACAAACCACTCCGGTGATTTGTCAGTTCACCATAAAATAATGATGCAAATTTATCATCTTCAAAAATTTTACTAACAAGTTGATTCATTTTTCTCATTAATGCAGAGATTTTTATTTCAAACCCATTAGCCATTCTTAATGCACCCGAAATATACATGGCTTCTGCGGCAGCACTGACGCCTTTACTCGCAGCATCACCTATTGCAATACCTAAACGCTCACTGTCCTCACCAAATTCAAGGTAATCAAAAAAATCACCGCCAACAATTTCTGCAGGACTTGTGATACCGTATAATTCATACTCATAAAAACTATATTCATGTTCAGGTAAAATACTTTTCTGAAGCTGTCTTGCTTTATCCAGGTCTGCCCGTAAGTGTTTTTCTTTAGCAGAAGATCTTTTTTGTTTTATTTGAGATGTTAAAGCAGTTGCAATAATATTTAATGTGATCCTGAAATCTTCATCAATTTTATTGCTGTTAAGTGCAAGCAAATATTCATAGAAATATTTACTGTCAATCTTTTTCCTGCTTCCAACGCCGGAAGCTGAGTATTTAAATATTCCGGCTTCACGAAGAACTTCATTTGTTTCATGTCCAAGGATAGTTCGTTCTTTTGTTATTAAATCAAATATAGGGTAGTCGTCAATTTTAAGTTTAAAGTCGGAATTTATTCTTTCAACATTTCCGGTTTGATATAAAATTTTATATGATCTTTTAGATTCTTCAAGTTCCCAGATTCTTCCGCCATTTATATCAATATTTTCATTATCTACAATTTTATTAATTGCAGTAATAAGCATATCGGTTTCGGAATCAAACTTTCCGGAAGAAATAGTTTCAACAAGCTTATGTAATTTTCTCTGATCCAATCTTAAAAATCTTATTTAGTATTTAAATCAATTATATTTTGAATTGCTCTTTTACAAACAGGACAAAATTTATCAACAACAATTGATTTCATTGTACAATCCTGCATAGGTCTGTAAACACCTTTTTCAACATAGCCGCCTCCTTCAAATGCACCAACTTTGTTTTCATACTCTGAGGTAGCAGGAGTTGGAATCGGAATACCTTCATCAACAATATCTTTCCACTTTGATTCAAAATTAACAAGCGTTGTTATATTAGGTTCAAGCGGTTCAACATTCAGTGGATAAAAATCCTGGTATGCAACATCTGATGTATAATATTCATCAGCTAAAAAAGCAAAACCGTGCCCGAATTCATGTGTGAATGTAAATTCCCCAAACTTGTTATCGCTGGTACAGACTGAATAAAGATTATAAATCGAACCTCCTCCATATTTATCTGAATTAACAATAATATAAATTTGATCATAAGGAACATTCGAAGCAATATCCCGCAATGTTTTATTATCTGTTGTCATAAGGTAACGTTCTAAATCAAATGTGTAAAAAGTTGTATTCACGACTGTGTTTTTCCAGATATCATCTGCAGGGATATCTGTTCCTGAATCTTTAGAAGGAGCAAGCACAGCCCTAATGTTGAACTTATCTTTGTTCTCTTTAAATGGCGAACAGTTAAATAAATAACCGGCAAATCTTTCACAATCCGATTTGAACTTTCCCATCTCTTTTTGAGTATAGCCATCAGGAATAATAACGATGTCAACCTTAACTGCCGGATCACCGGTAACTACGACATTAATTGTATCGAACTGTTCTTTTCTTTCGGTTTTAATAAAATAATTTTCAGGATCTACTTCATATTCAAATTTTTTTACTGGTTCGTTCAACCTGTTGCGGCTGTAAAATTCTACCTTCACTGGATTCTTAGGAAATGGAAAGGTAATTGTTTCACTGAATGTTCTGGTAGTATGTTTTGCTTCTTCAATTGTCTGCCATTCATTAAAAAGTGTCGAATATCCTTTAGAAAAAATCACTCTGCCAGTAGCCAGATCGTGTACAATGAATTCATAACGTCCTAAATTTAAAGTATCAACCAGGTTAACTTTTGAACCTCCCCAATAAGGTTCTTCAATCAGTTCATCAAAAGAGTATGTATCATTTTCTTTATTTCCGGTGTGGAAATAATCCAGCCTTAGTGTTTTATCTAAAAAATATTCTTCAAAGTTTACCTGCGCAAAGACGATCGAAGTTACAAAGAAAAGAAATGAGAAAACGTAAAGAATAAATTGTTTTAAGTTCATAATATTTTATTAAATAAATTTGATTAAGCAGTTATTTTTCTTGAACCAGGTTTTATAACAGGAATGTTTTCCTTACACATCGGACAATCTTCAGGTGAATATGAAATAACTTCCATTTTAAAAGTGCTGAATTGAGGGTATCCAAAATCTGTTTTACCATTGCTGCGATCAACAATAAATCCAATTCCTGCAACTAAAGCATCATTCAATTTAACAATATCAATAACCTCAAAAACAGAACCGCCTGTTGTAACAACATCCTCACAAATTAATAGCTTTTCATCTTTATCAATTGTAAATCCTCTGCGAAGAGTAAGTTTTTTATCTTCCCTTTCAGCAAAGATAAATCTTTTGTTTAACTGTCGTGCAACTTCCTGCCCAACTACAAGTCCACCCATTGCCGGTGCGATTACTGTATCAATTTCAGAGTTCTTAAATTTTTCCACAATTTTTGAACAAAGCATCTCTACATATTTCGGATACTGCAAAACTTTTGCACACTGAAAGTATACATCACTGTGCCTTCCGGAAGTTAAAAGAAAATGTCCTCTTAAAAGAGCATTTGATTGTTCGAATGCTTCAAGAATTTCTTTTTCTGATTTACTCATACAAGTTGATTTATTTTTTCCGCAAGTTGAAAATCTTTATTAGTGATTCCACCTTCACTGTGAGTTGATACAGTTATTTTAACTTTATTCCACGAATGAATTAAAATGTCCGGGTGATGATTCAACTCTTCAGCAAAACCACCAACCTTATTGGTGAAACTTAATGCTTCAGCAAAATCTTTAAGTTGGAATTCCTTGCCTATCTGGTTGTTTTCAAAACTCCAGCCCGGAATTTCACCAATTCTTTTTTTGACTTCTTCGCTTGAAAGTTTACTCATAATTACCTCCATCATTTTTATCAGATACAAAATCAAATTTAAGCAAAAAAAAGCGCATCCTGAAAATGCGCTTTAAAAATTACCATTTATTTTTTTTAAGATTTTTCCGGTTCGCTCTTTGAATCAACAACTTCGGAAGCTTCATCATAAAACACAAGGTCTTCAGTTCCTTCAACATGCTTTGCAACAATCCGGGTACCTTCTTTGAATGAACCTCTCAAAATTTCTTCAGCAAGCGGATCTTCAACGTATTTCTGAATTGCTCTTCTTAACGGACGAGCACCGTACTTTTCATCAAATCCTTTTTCAACGAGAAACTCTTTTGCAGTCTGATCAAGCAGAAGGTCCATCTTGTTTTCTTCAAGGTTTTTATATAGATCCTGAATTTCAATACCAATGATCTCCATAATATCTTCTTTAGTAAGACTTCTGAATACGATAGTATCATCAATTCTGTTAAGGAATTCAGGATTGAATAACCTTTTCATGGCATCTTCAACTGTAGTTTTCAGTTGATCATGTTTGTCTTTTTCATTCGCATCACTAAATCCGAAAGCACCACCGTGTTTTATGTCCCTTGTACCGACATTCGAAGTCATAATTATTATTGTATTTCTGAAATCCACTTTTCTTCCGAGACTATCGGTTAAGACACCATCATCTAAAACCTGAAGAAGTATGCTGAAAATATCCGGGTGAGCTTTTTCTATCTCATCAAATAGGACAACCGAGTAAGGTTTGCGTCTTACTTTCTCGGTAAGTTGCCCACCTTCTTCATAACCAACATATCCCGGAGGGGCACCAACCAATCTTGATAGCGAGAATTTTTCCATGTACTCACTCATATCAATCCTAACGAGTGAATCTTCGGAATCAAAAAGATATCTTGCAAGTGCTTTACATAACTCTGTTTTTCCAACTCCTGTCGGACCAAGAAAAATAAAGCTTCCGATTGGTCTGTTTGGGTTTTTTAATCCGGCACGTGTTCTTCTGATTGCTTTTGTAAGTTTGATAATTGCTTCGTCCTGCCCGACAATTTGTTTCTGTAATGCATCTTCCATCTTCAGCAGTTTTTCAGATTCAGTTTGTGCAATCCTGTTAACAGGAATTCCGGTCATCATCGCAACAACTGTAGCAATATCATCTTCAGAAACATCGTGAACGATATCTTTAGTCTTTGCATCCCATTCACGTTTAGCGATCTCTAGTTCTGATTGAAGATTTCTTTCTTTATCTCTTAACCTTGCAGCTTCTTCATAATCCTGTCTTTTAACAACAGCTGCTTTTTCTCTTCTTACCTGTTCAATTTCTTCTTCAAGATCTAAAATTTCCTGAGGCACTTCAAAGTTACCCATATGAACACGTGAACCAGCTTCGTCAATCACATCAATCGCTTTATCGGGTAAGTGCCGGTCTGTTATATACCTGTTACTCAATTTAACAGCAGACTCAACAGCATTTCGTGAAAATCTTACGTGATGATGTTCTTCATATTTAAATTTTATGTTTTCAAGAATTTGAATAGTTTCATCATAAGTAGGTGGATCAACCATTACTTTTTGAAATCTTCTGTCGAGTGCACCATCAGTTTCAACATACTTTCTGTATTCATCCAAAGTTGTTGCACCAATGCACTGAATATCACCTCTGGCTAAAGCAGGTTTAAACATATTTGAAGCATCAAGTGAACCTGAGGCACCACCCGCACCAACTATTGTATGAAGCTCATCGATAAACAGTATTACATCTTTTGCTTTTTCAAGTTCGTTCATAAGAGCTTTCATTCGTTCTTCAAACTGTCCGCGGTACTTCGTACCAGCGACTAATCCTGCTAAATCAAGCGTTACGACTCTTTTATCCTGCAATGTACGCGGGACTTTTTTCTGAATAATTCTTAAAGCAAGTCCTTCTGCAATTGCTGTCTTGCCAACTCCCGGTTCACCAATTAAAACAGGATTGTTTTTCTTTCTCCTGCTCAGAATCTGTGCTACTCTCTCAATTTCCCTTTCTCTTCCGACAACCGGATCCAGCTTATCTTCCAAAGCAAGTTTTGTTAAATCACGTCCAAAGTTATCAAGCACCGGTGTTTTTGTTTTTTCAATTCTTTTATCCATGGCGGGAGTTCTTGCAGCATTTGGATCTTTAGAGCTTTTACTGCTTAATAACGAATTCAATTCAGCTCTTGCCGTATCATAAGTTACATTAAACTGATGAAGTATCTGTGTAGCAATATTATCCTCGTCTCTTAAAAGTGATAGCAATAAATGCTCAGTACCTATAACCTCTGCTTTATATATTTTTGATTCGATTTGAGTAATCTTTAAAACTTTTTCTGCTTGTTTGGTAAGCGGAATATTACCAATTGTAAGTGTCCCTCCAGAAGTTCTGACTGTATCCTCGATTGCTTTTTTTAACTTAATTAAATCACAATCCAGGTTCCTCAGCATCCTGATTGCCACACCCTGACCTTCACGGATAATACCCAGAAGGAGATGTTCAGTGCCGATATAATCATGTCCAAGCCGCAGAGCTTCTTCCCTGCTCAACCTGATCACATCCTGAAGCCTGTCTGAAAAATTTCCGTCCATTTGTTAACCTGATTCCGATGTTTTGAAAAAAATTGTGAATAATCTATTTAACTTCTTCTAATATATAGATTTTATTTAAGATTATTTCAAGTTAGACATTAAAATAAGATTACGAATACCCTACTGAAAATATAGTTAAATGTAGGAATGAATTATTAATTACAAAAATAAACAAAATAGATGCCAGATAAAGTGTAGAAATCAAGCAACCATATTAGTACAAAACCAAACTTTATTTCCAAAATAAAGAATCTTCATCAAATGATTTTTGATACAAATAACATATATCAGGACAGTGTGTCTTAATTAGTACTTTATTTCTAATAATCGCGACATTCAGTCAGATTTACGTCGATCCGAAACTTTTTCTAAGGAATAAACTATATTAGCAGACAGAATTAATCAAATTAGAATTTTGGAGTGAAAAAATGGAAGCTCTAACAGGATTATCACTAATCGCAATTATTGCAATAGCAATCTTTCTTATAATGTTTTTTTATTTTATCCCCGTCAGATTGTATATAGCTGCAATTTCATCCGGCGTTAAAATAAAAATATTTAAAGATCTTATTGGAATGCGATTAAGAAGAGTTCCTCCGAGTGTTATTATAGATAGTATGATCATGGCAACAAAGGCTGGAATAAATGTTCACCAGGGTATGCTTGAAGCACATTATCTTGCAGGTGGAAATGTTAAAAAAGTTATTGCCGCATTAATCTCTGCAGACAAAGCAAATATTAACTTACCATTCGAACGTGCGGCAGCAATTGATTTGGCAGGAAGAGATGTGTTGGAAGCAGTTAAAATGTCTGTTCTTCCGAAAGTAATTGAAACACCCCTGGTTGCTGCTGTTGCAAAAGATGGAATTCAGTTAAAAGCTATTGCAAGAGTAACAGTTCGGGCAAACATAGATAGACTTGTTGGTGGTGCGGGTGAAGCTACTGTATTAGCAAGAGTTGGTGAGGGAATTGTCTCAACTATCGGATCAAGTAATTCACACAAAGAAGTGTTAGAAAATCCTGATAGGATTTCTAAAAGTGTTTTGGCTAAAGGGCTGGATTCAGGAACTGCTTTTGAAATTCTTTCAATTGATATTGCAGATGTGGATATCGGACAGAATATTGGAGCTATGCTTCAAACTGACCAGGCAGAAGCTGATTTAAAAGTTGCAAGAGCAAAAGCAGAAGAAAGAAGAGCTGCCGCAGTTGCAAGTGAACAGGAAAATATTGCCGAAGTTGCAAAACAACGGGCAAGAGTTGTTGAGGCAGAGTCTGAAGTGCCGAGAGCAATTGCTGAAGCGTTCAGAACCGGTAAACTTGGGGTAATGGATTATTACCAGCTAAAAAATATTCAGGCTGATACTGACATGCGTGAGTCAATTGCAAAACCAGAACAAAAGAAAAAAGACACCGATGGATGATTTTTTTCAAATAGTAATTTTTCTGCTGATAATTATAAGTTTCATTGCGCCGATCTTCAGGAAAAAAGATCAACAGAAAAAACAGCAGCAACAACAAAGACAAAGGTTCCCTTTTCAAAATGATGTTGAGGAACCTGCTGTTAATGTTTCTTCAATGGAAACCGAGCAGAAGGATTATGATGTTTTAAAAGAGCTTGAAAATTTCTTTAAAGTTGGCAATGCTGAAGAAACACTACAAGAGGAATTTGTAGAAACAAATAAGGTGCCTGAAATCAACACGCAGACTACAGGTAATCAATCTATTTGGGATAAGAAAAAAGCGGAAGTAGAGAGAGTAGTAAAATCACTTGATAAAAAAATTGAAGATCAGGCAAAACAATTTCAGGAAGAAATGGTTTATCAGGAAAAGACGCTGTCTAATGATTTTGTACTAAGATTAAAAAAGAACATAAGAAAACCTGCTACTCTAAAAGAATACATCCTGATTGCTGAGATAATTGGAAAGCCGAAATCACTGAGAAGATGAATCAGAAAAAATATAAGCTTAAGAGATTAAACGATACGGGCTTTGTTAAGAAAATTGATGAAGCCCGTTTCATTATTAATTATCAGCAAGAACTAAATCCGGCCCAGTATGAAGCTGTAGCTGCAACAAAAGGAGCATATTTAATTATTGCCGGGGCAGGAACAGGTAAAACCAGAACTTTAGTTTACCGTGTTGCAAGGTTAATTGAATCAGGTTATGATCCGCAGTCTATCTTACTTTTAACTTTCACCCGCAAAGCTGCAAATGAAATGATGAAAAGAGCTTCTGTTCTTCTCGATGACAGATGCACAAAAATACGTGGGGGTACATTTCATTCCTTCGCAAATCTTACTTTAAGAAGATATGCAAAAGCTGCAGGACTTGATTCAAATTTTACGATTCTTGATCAGGGAGACAGTCAGGATATAATTAACCTTATTCGTGCTCAGGATAATTTTATTCAAAAGGATAAACGCTTTCCAAAAAAGGAAACTTTAAATAAAATTTTCAGCTTGAGTATAAATGCTGATCGTAGAGTTGAATACATCGTTGAAGCAGATTACCCGCAGTTCATAAATTTACTCGATGAAATTCTTGCTTTACAAAAAGTTTATATCAGTTATAAAAGGAAAAATAATCTATTAGATTATGATGATCTGCTGATTTACCTGCGGGATTTTCTATTCAGTGGCTCTGCAGCAGTGAAGAATCTTCTTTCTACCATAAATTTTGTTATGGTGGATGAATACCAGGACACAAACCATATTCAGGCGGAGATTGTAAAAGGTTTGAGCCAGCACAATGGAAATGTAATGGTAGTTGGCGACGATGCTCAGTCAATCTATTCTTTTAGGGGAGCAAACTTTAAAAATATAATGGATTTCCCCAAGTTATTTCATGATGTTGAGATTATAAAAATTGAAGAAAACTACCGCAGTGTTCAAAGCATTTTGGATTTTGCAAATCAGATTTACGAAGGTGCAGTTGAAAAATATACAAAAGCTCTTTATACAAGAAAAACCGGAGGACCGCTTCCCTCAATTGTAGCTGCTGCAAGAGAAAATATGCAGTCAAGATTTATTGTTGAAAAAATTCTTGAACTGAATGAAGAAGGAATTAAGTTAAAAGACATGGCTGTATTGTTCCGTTCATCATTTTTTTCTTTTGATTTAGAAATTGAACTTGCCAAAGCCGGAATTCCTTTCCAGAAATTCGGGGGAATGAAATTTATTGAGACCGCACACGTGAAAGATATTCTTGCGTTTATGAGAATCATTACAAATCCCCGCGATATAATTAGTTGGTACAGAGTTCTATTACTTCACGAAGGAATTGGACCAAAGACTGCACAAAAAATTCTTGATGAACTTGCAACAGCCAGAATTTCAATTGATTCACATCCGGGAAGTAACAAGAAGTTTGCCTACAAAAAAATTGAAGATCTATTTGTTCTGCTCTACAATCTGAACACTTCTAAAATGCCTCCAACAGAAATGATTGGTGAAATTCTTGAATACTACAATCCGATCTTCAAAACAAAGTATGACGATTTCAACAAACGAAGAAAAGATCTGGAAATACTTCAGAACATTTCTGAAAACTATCGTTCTTTAGATTCATTCCTTGCTGATATGGCAATTGAACCAATAATCGACAGCGTTGTTGATATTGGTGAAACAGATAAAGAAGATGATTACCTGACTCTTTCCACAATCCACTCAGCAAAAGGATTGGAGTGGCATTCTGTTTTTATTATTCACGCAATTGAAGGATATTTTCCATCCAGCAGAGCTGCAGAAAGTCTTGAACAGCTTGAGGAAGAACGCAGACTAATGTACGTTGCTTCAACAAGAGCAAAACAAAACTTGTTTATAACTTATCCGATGAATATGTACGACCGAGAAGCCGGAATGACTTTATCAAAGCCGTCAAGATTTATTACTGAAATTTCTCCTGATAAAGCTGAGGGATGGTTAATTGAAGATGATTTTGATTTTTAAAATTCACACCTTTCACTAACCAAAAAGTAAAAACTATAAAAAAACAATTAGTCTCAAACTTCCATTTTATTAACTGCGCGATTTATCCCCCAGTCAATATGAAAACCGGCAGGTCACCGAACTGTTTCAACAGTTTCCAGGACTTTTAATAATATGCGAATTTGTAAGGTAGTAGTTGACAAATCGGCATCAGATTTGTAAGGTAGTGATAAATAATTTTAGAACTTACTTTAATTAGATATACAAGACATCAATAATACTTCACAGTTACACTCACTGTTTTTTCTCTTCCTTTATCATCAAGACAGGTAATTTTCAAATCGCCTTTTTCCGGCTTTAAAAATATTCTGTCTCCCGATTTACATTTTGTATAATATTGGTTATTCACATACCAGTATTGCTCGCTAACTTTGCTGTCGGAAGCAGCTTGCAATAAAATTTCCTGGCCTGAATTCTTTTCAACTAAATATTCATAATCTTCTGTCGGTGACAAAATTTTCGGTCCTGCATTTGTAAACTTTGCAGTACAAACCCGGTTATGCTCAGGAGGATGAGGAAAATTTTTATGCTGACTCCAGAACCAGATTGTCAGTTCAGGATCATACACAGGATAGACAACTTTTTTGTAGTGATCTTTTGGTAAACATTCCGGGCAGTATTGAGTTTTATCATCAAGACTTACATAAACTGGCTGATGAATTGTACAGACACTATTATTTGTTTTCCCTTCTATTGCATAATCTTTAACAATATTTGTGCAGTATTTTGATGGAAGCATTCCTGATTCTGAACAGACTCCTCTTTCAATAACTTTTTCAGGTTTCTCAAACCATTCGCCTTTCGATTTTTCATCAATTGCATCAAACAGATCAAATAAAAGCGGAGCTGCAGATTCAATTCCGGAAAGATGAGGTGATCCTTCTCCGTTAAAATTTCCCATCCAAACTCCGATCGTATAATCGGCATTAAATCCAATTGACCAGGCATCTCTTTTTCCATACGAAGTTCCGGTTTTCCAGGCAAACTTTGTTAGGCGGGAATAATCGTTTAATGAAAACATATCATTCCTGAAATTACTGGAAAGAATTTCTGCGATTAAGTAAGAAGATTCTTTTGAAAATATTTTTTCTGATTCCGAATCATCTTCATTTTTTAAAAATTTCATTGACTCAACTTCTCCTTCATTTGCAAACCCTGAAAACAGTTTTACAAGTTCCTGCAGAGTTGTTCCGCATCCACCGAGAATCATTGATAATCCAAGTCTATCTTTTTGGCTTGGTATTTCACTAAAGCCGGAGTTTTCAAGAAGATTTACAAACTCGTTTTTCCCAATTCTTTGAAGCAAAGAAACTGCCGGAATATTTAAAGAGTTTACAAGTGCGAATGAAGCAGAAACATTTCCATAGCATTTCAAATCATAATTTTCAGGAGAATAGCCCTTAAAATCTGTTGGAATATCATGAAGCATTGTTCCGGGAGTTAAAATTCCTTTATCGAATGCAAAGGCATAAAGAGCAGGTTTTAAAGTCGAACCGGGAGAACGTATTGCAATTGTTCCATCAACCTGGCCGGAGGATTCTGAATCATAAAAATCTGCAGAACCGCAGTAACCTACTACAGAATGAGTTTTGTTATCGATGATTATTACTGCGCCGTTTGAAATTCCTTTGTACCTTACACGGTTTACATGATTCCACAACAAGTTTTCAGCAGTCTTCTGAATTTTCAAATTAAGGTTTGTTTCGATAACATCACCGGCAAACTGATTGTTTACAAAATTAGAAAAATGCGGAGCAAGAAATGGCATCGCATATCTGTTATGCTGAACTGGTTCTTCCAATGCATCTTTTAAATCGTTTTTAGGAAAAACGTTTTCATCAATAAAATTTTTAATCCAGTGATCTCTAGAGCCCTTTAATGCACTATTATTTTTATCTGGTCTCAAAGAATTTGGATCATTTGGAATAACTGTAAGTGTAACTGCCTGAGCAAGACTAAGCTGTTTGGGAGGTCGGTTAAAATAAATGTAAGATGCTGATTTTATGCCTTCAACATTTCCGCCGAGTGGAAGCAGGCTCAGATAAATTTCAAGAATCTGTTTTTTGGAAAATTTAATCTCAAGCTGAATGGCACGGAACATTTCAGCAAATTTATTTAAATAAGTCCGGTTTTTCGGTTCAAGAAGTCTTGCAACCTGCATTGTAATTGTCGACGCACCGGACTTTCTTTTACCGGTTGTTACATTATCAAAAAAAGCTCTTACTACTGAAACAGGATTTATTCCCGGATGCCAGTAAAACCAACTATCTTCTTTTTCAATTATCGCATGAATTAACTCAGGCGAAACTTCATCGAGATTGGTTTTCAACCTCCACTTGTCATCCTGCGTTAAAAATGCTGAAAGCAAAGTTCCATCGGATGCATGAATTTCTTTAGAGAATGATTTCAGTTTTGGTAATGGAAATAAAGCATCCAGCAAAATGAAAAGACAAATTATTACCACGGATGCACGAATGCTTTTAAATTTCCACAATCTATTTATTATTTCAAACGAAAGCATCTTTAAATAATTTTTTACTCCGGCATTTCGATTACTTTTATTTTTCCTGCACCATTGTATGAATGGAATTCCTGGTCATACATTGCTTCGGCACCGATTACGGGCAATTGATATGTTCCCTGAGTGACTGCTCTCAGCAGGTAATAAAACTCTCTCGTTTTATTTCTTTCAAGATTTGTAAAAAGTAAAAGTCTGTCATCCCGGATATCTAAATACTGAATCGGCAACGGATACTGAGGTTTCCATTGCAGTTCAGTAGCGGGATTTAATCTGGGATTTTCAATTTCAAATCCTGCAGGGAGCATATCAGTAATTACGATATTACCAGCGTTTCTTTCGAACCCGGTTAAAGCAATTTTGCATACAATCAATTCACCCTGATAGAATGAATTATTAATAATTTTCATTCCAGACCTGTAACTGTAATACGATCTTCTTACCTGCATATAAGAATCTTCTTCTTTCACTTTTTCATTCTGTTTAATTCCTTCAACGCTCCAGAAATAATAAACATCACCTTTTCCTTCGGCTTTTAAGACAATATTTCCATCACCAAAAGTGACATCGGAAAGTGTCATATCTTTGCCTGAATATTTTCCAATTGATTTGCCGTTCGATTCAATATTAATTTTAATATCTGCATTAGCGTTTACACTTGCTGCTTTACCAAGTGCCAACAGAGCAAATGATCTTTCCTGTGTTGAGTACATCCGGTCAGAGTTGTTTGCAAGATATTTTACAATTAATGGAATCTGTTTATTTGAAGGTTCAACTTCAAGAAGTACGTTCAACATGATTGCATTTGCTCTGATATCTGAATCAAAGGTGCCGTCAGTTTGCCTGTCAGTTTTTTCCGGTTCAAATGAATTCGGAACAATCTCATAATATGAATTCCACCTGTCCATTAAAGCATAAGAACCTGCAAGCAGATAACGGCAATCTTTTGTAACAAGATGTGGCCTTGCTTTGTAGTAATTCATTGTTGAGATATCGCCTTTATTTGCCAATGCAAGCACATAGAGAGAATAAAGAATTTCCTTGTTAGCTTTCTTGCTTATTGTTCTGCCTGTTGGACTATAAGAAATGTAATCAAAAGTTTTCTGTGTTTTTGCCTGTGTTGAAATATAGTTCAGCAGTTTGTTCAAAACACTTTCAGAAACATCATAGCCTGCTTTTTTAGCTTCAAGCAGAAAATGTGCAGCATAAACAGAGCCCCACCAATTTGTATAAGTTCCTCCCTGCCAGTAAGCCATCGAGCCGTCATACAACTGCATCGATTCGATTTTTCTTACGCCTTCTTTAACATAATAAGCAGGGTTAGTTGTTTTGTATAACTCAGGTGCGACAAGCTTTGCAAGATCTTCAAAATAAATTTGCGGAAAGAGCTTTGAAACAGTCTGCTCGATGCAGCCATGAGGATAACCGATTAAATATTTCAACTGCTTTGCAAATTTAAGTGCAGGAAATTTGCTGATTGTTAAGGTTGTTTTCTGAGTTCCTTTGATAAAATTTTTCGGAAGTTCAATTTTTAGTTCTTTACCTCCGCTTATCGAGCCGGCATCAGTTTCAACAACCAGTGGAGAAACAGGACGGACGGCGATATCTATTTCTTCTTTTACTTTAGCCAGACCGGAAGTTTCAAATGTTATTTTACCTGCACCTGTTTCTGAAGAAGTTGTAATTACAAATTCAGCTTTTCCGGTTGAATTTGGTTTCAGGTTTATAGTTTTTTGTTGGACAGATGAACTTAACGGGCCTGAAATTTTCAGATTCACAGTTACATCAGCAGATTTGTTTGTTGTGTTTATCAGGCTTACCGGCGCAACCAAAGAATCATTAGTTGCAAGGAATCTCGGGATCTGTGGTTCGAGGATTAAATCATCAGCAACTTTCATATGTTTATCTGCAGAACCGAAACGTGAATTTGTATATGCTACAGCCATCAGACGCACATCACCGTTAAACTGAGGAATGTTAATTGAAACCGTAACTGTTCCGTCACTGTTTGTCTTTTTAATTCCGCTCCAGTATGAAAGCAGTTTAAATCTTTTCACCTTAACCGGGTTGGTTCTTTTCTCAAGCTGCTTGTTCATCATTTCATCGCCACCTGTTGTTGAGCTTACAGAAACAATTTCAGGAAGTAACAATTTGTATAAATCAAAACTTCCAACAAGCAATGGACGCTTAGCATACATAAATTTAAAGGGATTCGGAGTTTCATAATTTGTTACCTGTAAGATTCCCTCATCAACAGCGGCAATTGTTACAAAAATATCTTTTTGTGATTCTGTTTTAATCGTTACTTGCTGTATCGTATTCGGTTTTATTTTTTCCGGAGCAGTTACAGAAACTTCAAGATTGTTTCTGTTCTTTATTACTCTTGCAGAGGCAAAACCGTGTCCGACTAAAAACGGAGTTGCATTTTCCATATCATGTTTTTTGAACAATGTTGCAGTCACATAAATATTCGGCATATTATCATCTGTCATCGTTAGTTCGAGTTCTGCAGACCTTTTCTCAACATTTAAATACTGATAGGATTGAACTTCATTTCTTTCAAGAGTTACAAGCATCTTTCCGGAAAACGGACAGGTAAACAAAACTTTTGCTTTATCTCCCGGCTCATATTTTTCTTTATCAAAAACAATTTCAACTCTTCCCTCCTTGTCAACTTCAAATGATGAAGCTGTTGATCTTGCCCAACCATAAGCATAAAATACGTCATAGACGTAATCAGAACTTCCTTTTTTTGAAACTCTCAGTTGATATTTTCCTGACTTGCTTACGTTGAACTCAAACGGAGTTTCACCATTAATCTGAATATTTCTTTCCCACTCCTGAATTTCTTTTTGCTCGGAAGCATAATAATATTTCCCGCCACTGTTTTTTAACACAGTCTGCCATTCATATCTTACAAGCTTTACAACTGCATCAAATTTATTTAATAGCTTATCTTCAGGATTAACAGCAACAAATTTGAAATTAAGTTTGTCACCTGTTCCATAATAGTAGCCGGTAGATTTTATCCCAATGAAATAATCTTTCGGAAAAACATCAAAGCTTGCGCTGCGCGTTACAGTTCTGCCTGTTAAATCAAAAACACTTGTGTAGGCTGTACCTGTAACAATTCCCTTGCTTATCACATCGGCAGGAACACGGAATTCGATTTCAGTTTTGCCCTGTGAATCAAGTTTACCATCAAGAAATGTATTCTGGTAAGAAGGATTTGAAATTGATGAAGATGTAAAATCATACCTTGGAAATTTCTTACTGAAGAATGCATGATGGTTAAGCTGAATGTCAGTTTCATATTTCAATCCTGAAGCTTTTGCTCCGAATAAATATTCCGCATCGACTGAAATGTTAACTATATCCCCAGGCTGAACTTTTTCTTTATCAGATTTTGTATTCACTCTTATCTTATCAGGAACAAATTCCTCAACACTGAATCCGTAAGTTCCTATCAACTGTTTGCCTCCGGTATAAACTTCCGCAACATATCTTCCGGTTTGTGCATAGTCAGGCATGGTAAATGTAAACTCAAATGATCCCTGTTCATTCAACTTGTTGTTAAATTCATCAAAAACTTTTCCGGTAGGAGAAATTATTTTTGTTACAACAGGAATGTCTTTGATAGTCTGGATTTTATCATTACGTAGAATTGCTGAAATGGTCACCTCTTCACCGGGTCTATAAATATCTCTTGGTCCGTAAACAAAAGTATTAAAATTGCTTGTCTGCTGATACATTCCGCCGACATCAAAACGTGAAGTTTCGATTCTCGTTCTCCGCAGATCAATAAAATTAAAATCATCCTCCTTTTCAACAACAACTAACCTGCTGCTGAATCCTTCTGTTTGTTCTTTTACATCAGAAAAATGAATGACTCCATCCGTACCTGTTTTACCTGTTAAAATATTCTGATTGTTTGTCGAAACTATCGTCACTTCAGCATCTGCAACAGGTTCAGTTGTTTTTATTGAGTTTACAAAAACATAAATATCATCGCCGGAAGCTTTGGTTATAATCCCGAGATCAGAAACTGCAATAAATTTTGAATCGTGAATCCATCTTTCATCATCCGAGCGTACAGTAATAACATAAATACCACTGTACTTCTGATTCAGCGCTTTGTTCATGTTTACTGAAAATGACTGCAGCCAGTTCTTGCTGTCTTTTAATTCCACTTTTTCTGTATAGAGAGTCTTGCCGTAGTCAGCAGTGTAATAAGTAGGATTGTAACCATAGCCATAATAGTAATCATCATCATAGTAGTAATTATAATTTGATCGATTGAGAAAATGGAGAATGTTATTTTTAAAAACCTGTGCAACTTCCACCTGAACTTTATTTATGTTCACAGCATTTACTTCAAGATTTTCAAGTCCGCTACGCATCAGGTACATTCCGGTTTTATCAGAAAAGTTGATTGAAGGGTTTACGTTCACCATAGAGATCGTTTGTTCAAAATCAAATTCAAGTTGTCCACCATATAAACCGGGCAAACCTTTCTTAATCAAAAGGTCAACAGTGCGGATGTTTGCAAGATCAGTCTCGATTCTGAAACGGTTATCGCTTACAAAAAAATCAAGTTTCTTTTTAGGATCGGTGCTTACAAAATCTTTTAATCTTTTATCATCGACTGTTTGAGTAGTTGAAACTTCAATCCAGCCTGTGCTACCGTCAAATCCTGAACTAACATTTGTAATTGCAAGTTTTGTTATTGGCGGCAGTTCTGATGAAAACTTTCTTTCTTCACTCAGACCTTTTTTTCCAATTACAGATTCAAAGCCTTGCTTAATTTTAATTTCAAATTTCTGTTTTTTATCCGTCTGTGAAACTTCCCCGAAGTTAATTGCAATTACGTCCGCATTATTCTCCGTAACCACCTGGTAATTTTCAATCTGTTTTCCATCATTTGTAATGCTTAAATATTTTTTCAATTCATTCGGATCAACAGGATAATTAAAATAAACATTAGTCTGAACGCTCAACTTGTAATTTTGATATGGAATGTTTGTCCAGAAAAGATCGACTTTTATTATATCAAAGTAAGGAGTGTGAAAATTGAATTCTTCAAAATCCGGTGAGAATTTTTTGCCGAACAAAACCTTGTCTGTTACTTTAGCTTCATAGCTTTGAATTGGCTCAAGAGTTCCGTCCGGTGAAAAAATAAGTGTGCTGGGTGATGCCCATTTAAATTTTCCACTTATGTGCGGTGTGAAAGTTACATATTCCTCATCGCTCCATTTATCAATCGCTTCTGCAGGTGCAAGATCCTGGGAAAACTCAATTACAAAATTTGAAAGCTTGTCTATTTCTCCCTGCGGAGTAAAACTTTCTACTTTTACTGCGTTACCCGGACTGCATTTTATCAAGAATAAAATACTTATGAGAACCAGCGAAAGAATGATTATGGATTTTTTCATGGCGGCAACCCTGAGTTATTTAAAAGATGGGAAAATTTTAATAGTAAATTATTTAATTCTTTTTAAAGAAGGAATTGGTTTAAAGTTTAAAAAGAATTTTTTGTTAAAAAACACCCCGCAATAAGCAGGGATTCGTAATTTTTGATTTGGAGCTTTTTATCACCATTAAACCAGCAAATTTTAAAATCAATAAATTAAATCATTTTATTGAATTAGTAGGAATTATTCGGCAACTTAATATTTAAATTTTAATTAAATGTAATAGAATAAATACGGTGGAGAATTAAAATATGAAAGCTGTCGTTTATCAAAAATACGGACAGCCGGATGTTCTAAAAATTAAAGAGATAGAAAAACCTGTTCCTAAAGAAAATGAAGTGCTAATAAAAGTTTATGCAACTACTGTAACTGCAACAGATTGTGTTTTCCGGAGAGGTGATCCATTATTTTCAAGATTGTTTACCGGACTAACCAAACCAAAAAATCAAATTCCTGGCAGTGAGTTCGCCGGACAGGTTGAAGCAGTTGGAAAGGAAGTAAGTTCATTTAAAGCTGGTGATAATGTTTTTGGAACTACTCCTGGTTACGGATCGTACCAGGAATACTTTTGCCTTCCTGTGGAAAAATCAACAATCGCTAAAACACCAGCAAATATGAACTACAATGAAGCTATTGCCTGTTGCGACGGATTTTTAACAGCTCTCCCTTTTCTCCGGGATAAAGCGAAAATTAAACACGGAGACAAAGTACTGGTGAATGGTGCTTCAGGAAGTGTCGGCTCAGCGGCTGTTCAGCTTGCAAAATATTTTGGCGCTGAAGTTACGGGCGTCTGTAGTTCAGCAAGCATCGATTTGGTGAAATCAATCGGCGCTGACAATGTCATTGATTATACAAAGGAAGATTTTACAAAATCCAGCGAAACATATGATTTTATTTTTGACGCGGTAGGAAAATTAAAATATTATCAGTGCAAAAATTCTTTAAAGCAAAACGGAAAGTTTTTTGAAGTTGGAATGAGTTTAAATGTTATTCTTTCTGCATTAATGACTTCATTATTCGGATCAAAAAAAGCAATTTTTATGGCAACAGGATTGAGATCTCCTATCGAAAGGACTAAAGATTTGTATTTCATAAAAGAGCTTGTTGAGGCAGGAAAAATAAAACCTCTCATTGACAAAACATTTCCACTTGAACAAATTTCTGAAGCCCACAAATATGTGGATACAGGACATAAAAAAGGAAATGTAGTAATTAATATTGTTAATATTAATTGAATAAATAATACAACAGAAGTTTTGAAAAACTTGTAATTTATGTTTTAGTTTTCAGAATGACCTCAACTAAATTTTATTAATAATAAAAAGCCGGAATTTTTAGTCCCGGCTAATATTTAATAGTTTAAATAATCTTATAGAAGAAACGATTTTAATAAATTATACTCTCCTGCTTATCAAATCAACATTTTTAAGTAACAATCCTCGTGTAGTCACTTCAAAAGTACAGACTAAACTTAGTCCATCGGGATTATTTGGAACCGGAAATGATTTAACAAAGTCACTGGTTTCACCCGAAGGAAGAGCAATCACTGCGTTTTTCTCAGATGAAATTTTCCAGATATCAGCTCTGTTTGTTGAGATACTATTATCCTTTAATGTTGCTGAAATAGTTAATTCCAGCCTTGCTTCGTACCCATTGACTGTTGTTACAGTATTATTTGTGAGTAACTCCTCAGCATAATTTATACGACCATCAATTTGATAATAGTTCTTATTCCCTATCGGATTAATTAGTTTTTTATCAATATGTATAATCCCGTTTTGTACTGAGCCAATATCTACCGCCTGTTTATCAGCATTAATAGGCGAAACAGGATTGTTTACAGAATTTTTATCACATCCAAATAACAGTACAATTAAACTAAAAGCCGCGAAAAAAAATAATCTTTTCATGACTTACTCCTTTCTTTTTTGTTTCCTGTACCAGAACATCTTATTCATAGCTAATATCATGCTCGCATCTAACGTATGTTAATATTATTAATATGAGATTAATTTAAAGTTAAAAATTTTTAACCTTGTTCAATTTTGTTTAAAAAATGGACAATAGTGGAAATAAACAGGGATTTTTAATGAAGAATAAAGGTGGTCAAAAATTATTCAAAGAAAAAGAAATGACTAAAACTTTGATGCTGTATTTTATTTTTTAAATTGAAGGTAATTTATAACAGAAAAAGCCCCGATTTCCGGGGCTTTCTTTTAAAATTTTAATTGCTGTTAGAACTCAACTTTCTTTTTATACTTGGTTGCATATTCAAAAACAAGAGTACTTGCAACAAATATTGAAGAATAAGTACCAATGATTATTCCAAAGAACAAAGTAAAAGCAAAAGCTCTTAAAACTTCGCCGCCAAATAATAACAATACAAATACAGTTAAAAGTGTTGTACCACCTGTTAAAACAGTACGGCTCATTGTCTGGCTAATGCTTGTATTCATAATATCTGCTAATGGACGTGTTTTATGTATTTTCATATTCTCCCTGATTCTGTCAAACACAATTACAGTATCGTTAATTGAATAACCGATAAGTGTCAGGAATGCTGCAACTATTGTCAAATCAATTTCCAGGTTCAGCCCGGGAACAAGTCCATACAAAGCAGCGAATAAGCCAAGAGTAATAAGTACATCATGGAATAATGCAAGCACTGCACCGAAAGCGAAAATGAACTTAAATCTGAATCCGAGATAAACAAGAATGACTAACAATGCAAAGAAAATAGCAAGTAAAGCATCTTCCTTTAATTCAGCCCCTATCTTTGGCCCAACAACATCTTCTTTAAGTACAATGAAAGAATTGTCTGTAATTTTTGATGAAAGGTTTTCTTTTATCCAGTCTGCAATTCCAACACGCACAATCATCTTTTTATTATTTGGTTCTTCAGATACACGTCCGGATTGAAAACCTGCTGAAAATAATGCATCAACAAGTTGATTTGTTGTGTCAGCATTAGCAAATTCATAAGTGATGGAATTTGCAGTTGAATCAGAAATGGTTTTGGGAACACCGGGTAAAGTCTTTTCAATTTGATCTTCAATTCCAGCTACAACTTTAGGAAACAATGCTGCAGGAATTACCTGCTCTTCTGTTCTTATCATAGCACCGGTTTCGCTTCCAAATGTTTTTACTTCAACATTTCCCAGTCCGATATTTTCAACATCTTTTCTTACGTCTGTAATATCAATAGGATTTTGAAATTGCAAAACAATTTCAGTTCCACCCTTGAAATCAATTCCAAACTGGAATCCGCGGACAATAACTCCAACAACACCGCATAAGAATAGAGTAGTTGAAATTATGTAAGCTAATTTTCTTTTACCGAGGAAGTCATAATTTAAATTTTCAAAGATTCGCATTTTGTGTGTAAACTCCTTAAAGCGTTAATAGATTATTATCCTACTGATACCTTCAAACCCTTTGCAACCATTATATCCATCATTAACCTTACGATAACCAGTGCACTGAACAAACTGGCAAGAATACCTATCATAAGTGTAAGAGCAAAACCCTGTATTGGTCCGGTACCAAACTGGTAAAGGATAATTCCAGTAAAAAATGTTGTAATGTTTGAATCTATAATTGCAGAATATGCTCGGGCAAATCCGCTATCGATAGAAGCTTTGACAGTTTTTCCTGTAGCCATCTCTTCACGAATTCTTTCAAAGATAAGTACGTTTGCGTCAACTGCCATACCGATGGTTAAAATAATACCTGCAATACCCGGCAATGTTAGTGTTGCACTAAATCCTGCAAGTATTCCAAGAATGAAAAGAATAGTGAAAATTAAAGCAAGTGCGGTTATTGAACCGGATTTTCGGTAATAGAGAATCATAAAAAATCCGACTAATAAATAACCAATTATTACTGAAATTAATCCGCTGTTTATTGAGTCTTCTCCGAGTGAAGGACCAACTGTTCTCTCCTCAATAATATCAACAGGTGCAGGAAGAGCACCGGCTTTCAATACAATTTCAAGCAGCTTTGCTTCCTGAAGATTTTCCATTCCTTCAATAACCGATCTTCCGCCGGGAATTTTTCCTTTTACTACAGGTGCGTTATAAGCAACCCCATCAAGAATAATAGCAATTCTCTTTCCAATATTTGCACCGGTTATTCTTGCCCATTCCGTTGCACCTTCGGAATTCATTGTCATATTAACCACAGCACCTGAAGTATTAGGATCAATTGTTGCAACGGCATCTGTAATTACCCCGCCTGTAAGTTCCGGTTCTTTATTTACTGTATAAAGTTTATAATATTCTCTTCCGTCAGGTGATTTTTCCGGCTTAGCTGAAAAAACAAAATCCACATTATTTGGAATAACTTTTTGAACACTTGGACGTTTAAGCATCAACTCAAGTTTAGTTCTATCAGTGGAATAAACATAGGCATCGGCTGATCTTCCCTGCGGATCAAGAAGTGCAACAGAAAAGAAAGGATGTTGTTTTTTAAATTCTTCTTCCGATAATTGTTCTTCCGGTGCGGTAGTATCTGCCGGGTTTGTTGTATCTGATGCTACTTCATTTTTATTTTCACCTTTATTTTCGGAAGTTGAATCAACAACAGATTTTCCGGCAAGTACATTATCAATCTTTTGCATAATGCTGTAAGCAAGCTGAGGATCTTTTAATAACCTGAATTCGAGTAAAGCAGTTCCCTGCAAAAGTTGTTTGGCTTCTTCTTCACGGGCAACTCCCGGTAATTCAACAATAATTCTTCTGCTTCCCTGTCTCTGGATTGACGGCTCGGAAACACCATACTGATCAACCCTGTTTCTTATAATTTCCATTGCACGGGTTACTGCATCTTCAGCATCTTCTTTTAAACTTTTCAAAATTTCATCATCAGTTTGTCTTACTGAACCAAAGTACCTGCTAAGCCTTATTCCTTTTTCGATTAATTTTCTACCGATTATATCAACAACCGGTTCATCAGAAAGTTCGGCTTCCTTCTGAGCTTCTGCAAGAGTTTTCTTAAAAACATCATCAGGATCCTTAGCGAGCTTTTCAACAAGCTGTCCGGTATTAACTTCAAGAACTACTCTCATTCCTCCCTGAAGATCAAGACCGAGTTTTAATCTTTTTTCCCTGTCTTTTTCATAATCCGGGTTAGCAACAAGAATACTATCTTCAGTAACTCTTAAAATTGAATTTAAATCTGACTGATTTATATTCGGCTGGTTCTTTTCTAATTCAGTTCTTTTCTGATCGAGTACCTGATTTATCTTTTTTGTGTTCTGCCAATCCTGGTAAGTCGGTAAAAGCAAATAAACACAAAGAGCAAGAGCTGCAACTATAAGTATTAGTCGAAATCTGAATTCCTTCATAGTGGATTGGATTCTTTTGGTTTTGTTTGGAAAAAATTAACTGACAAAGTTAGGGCATAAGGTTTTGAAAGTCAATAAAATTAAGCATTTCGGGGGATAGATTGATCCCTATTTTACTTCACATTTGCAATGATTTGTAAGACTAATTTTGCAAAATCATCAGCCACCTTAGAAGCCGTTTCAGTTACTTCAGAATGATCCAATTTTTTAGTTGAAATTCCTGCGGCATAATTGGTTATGCAGGAAACTGCGCTAACTTTTAACCCTAGTACATTTGCAAAGACAGCTTCAGGAATAGTTGACATTCCAACTGTGTCTGCCCCAAGCTTCTGTGCCATTTTAACTTCAGCTGAAGTTTCGTAAGTCGGACCTTTGTTATACCAATAAACACCTTCCTGCAATTTTAATTTTATTTGTTTTGCTGATTGCCGGATTAATTTATTAAAATCATTTGATGGAAAATTTAAGAATGCATTTTTCATTTCAAATGAAGCTAATCCAATTAACTTAGTCAATTCGTTTTTAATATTTAAACCGATAACAGAATCAATTAACATTAAATCGCCGGGTTTATAATTTTTATTTATTCCACCTGCAGCGTTTGTTATAAAAAGATATTCGCAACCCAGTTCTTTTGAAATCAATGACGGTAAAATGCATTCATCGATTGAATAGCCTTCATAAAAATGAATTCTTCCCTGAAAGAGCAAAACTTTTTTGTTTTCAATTTCTGCAAAATGAATTTTACCGGAATGACCCTGAACTGTTGAGGCAGGATATTGAGGTATATCTGTTGTACTTATCGACTTAATTAATTTTACCGATGAGACAAAATTTCCAAGGCCGCTGCCTAGTATTACTGACATTTTTGTAGTGAAGGGAGAATTGTTTTTAATATATTCAAGAAGTTCTTTGTATTTGAATTCAAGGTCGATCATCTTAACTGAATAACAATCCTGCAAGTGTTGCGGTCATTAACGTTGCAAGTGTTCCGCCAAGAACTGCTTTTAAACCCAAAGCTGCAATATCTGATTTACGGTTAGGTGCAAGAGGACTTATTCCTCCAATTTGAATTGCAATTGAACTTAAGTTTGCAAAACCGCAAAGTGCATAAGTAGCCATAAGGATTGATCTTTCATTAATTAATTTTCCTGCTTCAATTAAAGTTCCCATTTCAGTATAGGCAACAAATTCATTTAAGATTACTTTTGTACCAAGCAGGCTTCCGAAGTTTAAAGAATCCTGCCACGGCACACCTATTCCATAAGCAACAAACTGCATCACCATACCAAGAATTAGTTGAAAGCTCAGCGGCTGTCCGAAGTTTTGCTGAAGGTATTCATTCCACCCGGTAACAGAACCAATTTTTATTAACAAAAAATTTATCAGTGCAATTAATGCAATAAATGCAAGAAGCATTGCGCCAACATTTAGTGCAAGTTTTAATCCGTCTGCTGCTCCATTTGCAGCAGCTTCAATTAAATTAGATGAGTTTTTTTCAACATGAATTTTAACAGTTCCTTTTGTTTCAGGATCAGTTGTCTCGGGAAAAATTATTTTCGCAATTACTATTGCTGCAGGAGCTGCCATAAAACTTGCGCCCAGCAGTTGAGTCGCAAACATTTGTTGTGATTGAAGAAGAGGAATTGCATGTTTAACCGCATAAGCAGAGCCAAGAATCTGGATGTACGCAGCCATCACTCCACCGGCAATGGTAGCCATTCCACCAACCATAACCGTAAGAATTTCACTCCTGCTCATTCCCTTAATAAACGGTTTAATAATTAAAGGTGCTTCAGTCTGACCGACAAATATATTTGCTGAGCAGGAAAGTGATTCAGCCCCGCTTGTTCCAAGAGTTTTAGCCATTACCCATGCCATACCTTTTACAACCCATTCCATAAATCCTATATAATAAAGAACCGACATAAAGCTTGCAAAGAAAATTATTGTTGGTAAGACCTGGAATGCAAAAAACGAACCCAAACTTCCATCAGCTCCGGGAGGTTTTGCAAGATCACCAAAAACAAATTCTGCACCCTGACTTGTAAAGTTCAGAATCAAAACAAAAAATTTACTTATGTAACTAAAAAAATCTTTTGGCCAGCCGAATGGTGCAAAAATAATTCTTAAATCTTCTCCCTTAAGAATTAGAATAGCAAAAATAAACTGAAGTGCAAGCCCTTTTATTACAAGACTCCAGTTAATGTTTTTTTTGTTATTTGAAAAAAGAAATGAGATGCCGACAATCAAAAGAATTCCCAATATTCCGCGAAGGATATAAACTAAATCCATAAATCAGACCTCAACTTCTTCAGGAATGTAATGACACTTTCTGCATCTTGCTTCATAAAGATCGGCAGCACCGACAACAACCCTGCCTGTTACAGATTTTTTGCGTTGGGTTTTATCGGCAGGATTTCCGCATTCCATACAAATTGCTAATTGCTTGGTTATAAATTCAGCTATTGCAAGTAAACGCGGCATTGGCTCAAAAGGAATGCCTTTATAATCCTGATCGAGCCCGGCAACAATTACACGTTTTCCTTCATCAGCTAGCTGGTTGCAAACCTGTACAAGATCTTCATTAAAAAACTGAGCTTCATCAATTCCAATTACCTGTGCATCATCAAGATGCTGAAAAACTTCTTTTATATCTTTTATTAAAATAGATGGCAATGATTGCTCACTATGCGAAACAATGGAATCGTTTGAATAACGAGTATCGATGAGCGGCTTAAAAATTTTTACTTTTTGTTTTGCAATTTGTGCTCTTCTTAGTCTTCGAATCAACCCTTCGGTTTTTCCACTGAACATGCAGCCGGTTATTACTTCAATCCAGCCGATATCTTTTGGCATTAAGTGGAGGGTGTGTTCTGTCATTTACAAAATACTCTTTGGGGTTATTTTAAATCGTCATCAGAAAAAGCATAAGGAAGCAATTCGGATGTTTTATTTATTTTATAATCGCCATTGCCGTTTACCATTATAACATCTATATCTCCACATAGATCACTTATCACCTGCCTGCACGCACCGCATGGAGAAATGTAATCATCCGTATCTCCGGCAATTGCAATCGCTTTAAATTTTCCTTCACCTTCGGAAATTGCTTTAAATATTGCAACTCTTTCCGCACATATGGTCAGACTGTATGAACTGGATTCAATATTGCTGCCGGTATAAATTTTTCCATCCTCTGTAATCAGTGCAGAACCGACATGAAATTTTGAATAGGTTGGCTTTGCATTCTTTTTTGCTTCGACTGCTTTTTTTGCAAGTAAATCGTATTTCATCTTTTTTGATTTCTTATTTGAAAATTAGGTTGCTGCTAATTTAATAATCAGTTTTAACTAAAACCTGATAATCAACAATTATTTTTTTCTAAGAAGAAAATAAAACGTTGGTGTGAGATATTTATTCACAATTCCATACTTCCCATTGGCAGCTTTTAACAATAATTTATCTGCCTTAACAAATTTTGTAATCCGCAAAAGCTTTTTATGAAATTCGCTCCAGATTACTCCCTCATTTCCTTTAACCAGCCAGTCAACTGCAAAATCAGTATTTAATTTTTTTTCAAACTGCCCGTCAAAAACAAGGTTGATTTTGTTAAGTGAAAATAACTGTGCAATATCTTTCCGTTTTAATTCGTTTTTCCTGAAGATTTTAAGGTAATATTTTTTTATCTGTTCCCTGTTTAAAAGACCGATGAAAGGTTTTCCCCAATGCGGATCGGACAAAATATTAATTAATGAATACCTGTTTGGTGTGCTCAGATAAATGTAACCACCTATTTTAAGCACTCTCAACACTTCAGTTAATAATTTTTCAATCTCATTTACGTGTTCAATTACATCCTGCAGAATTATTAAATCAAACAAATCGTTTTTAAAAGGTAAAGTGACAGCGTTTCCATTTATTTTATTTAAAGAAGATGTTTGTTGCTGTTTTTTCAAACGGTTGAGTTTTATATCAAAGCTTATAACATTATTTTCGTTTGAAAGGACCAAAGAAGTTCCGCCTTCACCCGAACCGAGATCAAGAATGAATAAATCCTTTACCTCTTTTTCTTGTGAGATAATTTCTTTTACATATAAACCTTTCTGAAACGGCAGTCCGGAAGTTTGTTCTGCAAGAATATCTTTTTGTGCTTTTATTTTTTCTTCAGTCTGCTCGCGTCTCATTTCCACTCGGCTTTTTTAAACAAGGCATTAAAAAAATGTATTATCAAAAATAATTCATAAGAAATCTGAAGATAAACGATTTCAAAAAAAGAAAACCTGTACCCGAATCTTTTTTGATAAACCAAACCAATAATTAAATCTGAAACCACTTTAACTATAAATGGAATAATAAATATTTTATCAACAAATAATAATAAAGGAGAAAATAAAATCAGCAAATTCAAAAGATGCAAAAAAGCCAGTACAATTTTCTGCTTTAGTAAATAGTGAAAGGAACTTTGCGTATGTCTGCTTCTTTGTTTAAAATACTCCTTGAACCTGAACTTGGACTTGCTCAGCACAAAAGCATCCGGATCAGTAACTATCCCGATTTTCATTTTATTCTTAACAGCCTCACGCAAAAGTAAATCATCATCACCGCTAAGCGTGTCGTAAGTGTTTTTGTAGCCTTCGATTTTTTCAAATGCTTTTTTGCTGAAGCCAAAGCTTCTTGCGGCTGCCGTATATGGTAATCCAAGCTTAGTCATTACAGTTGCAAGCATCGATCCCCGAAAATTTTCATAACAGGAAATTTTATTAACAAGGTTTTTCTTTTGGTAGAATGGAGCAATTCCAAAAACAAAATCATACCCCTCACTGAATTTTTCTGAAAAAGATTTCAGCCAGTTTTTTTGCGGACTGCAGTCAGCGTCGGTAATACAAATAAAAGAATGTTTGGAATTTTTAATTCCAAGAGATAGTGCATTGCGTTTACCTGATGATTCTTCTTTGCCAATTTCAAGTAGTTTTAATGAATTAACCTGAGAACTGTTATTAATAATACTTTCCGATGTCCCATCTGTTGATCCATCATTGACTATAATTAGTTCAAAACTATTCTTACCAAAATTCTGTTTAGAAATACAATTAATTAATTCAGCAATATTCTTCTCTTCATTCTTGGCAGCAACAATAATTGAGACTGTGTTCATTTTATTTGTAAAGAAATTCAGTTTAACAAAGAAATAATTACTGTTTAATCAGAAAAAATGTTTTGTAATTTCAACAAGGATATAACAGCAACAAATTAATGTTAACTTAGTAGCAGTTTTTATTTCGGATTAATTTTTGCTATTAAAAATAGTCAATTACCCTGTTAAATAAATTTTTAAAAACTACTGGCATTTTATTTAAATATTTACTTAAATTTGCATTTAATTAGATGTTAAGGAAATGAATTCTTTGGTTGTGGAGAAAATATCCGTTGGTAAAATAAAAACATTTCTTATCCATAATTATTTTTCATACTTTCATTGTTAAGCGATACTAAAATTTTTCATTCGCAAAACTTGTTTGCTTTTCCAGGAGTGATCAGGTTTTAATTAAGAATAACTGTTATTAGTATATTTATAAATAAAAGAATTTCCCCTATTATTTTTTATCTGCTTTTTAAAAAAGATTATTTAACTAACTTATTACATTCAACTAAAATGGAGTTCTAATGAAGAATCTCACATTACTATTTCTGACATTGTTCTTGTCAGGTATGGTTCTGGCACAGACCGCAAATGTTGAAAAGCTTCCTGTTATTAATGAAAACTATATTGGTGTACCGGGAGGAAACAACATTGAAGATGGCGCCCAAAAAGTTCGACAGCCTATTAAGATTGAAGACGTCTCCGGGGCATCGGATGTTCTTGTTAATAATAATAACGGAGCCGGCAGTACATCTCAGTTCACACAGAGTGAAACATGTATTCTTGCTTATGGAAACCAGGTAGTAATTGGTTTCAACGATTCCGGTTCATTTGCAAGCGGAAGTCATTTTACCGGATGGTCTTATTCGGACGATGGTGGAGTTTCATTTGTAGATGGAGGCTTACTGCCTACAAGTTCTATTGGAGATGCAGGTGATCCTGTTATGGCCAGAGATGAAACCACCGGAAGAATTTATTTTTCTACTTTAGGTTTTAGCGGCTCGGGTACAATACAGGTTTTCCGTTCAGATGATAATGGGCATACATGGATGGCACCAGTTAATGGTACACCGGGTGGTTCCTCAGAAGATAAACAATGGCATACCGTTGATAATTTTGCTGGTCCCGGTAACGGAAATGTTTATCTCATTTCACGTTCCTTCGGTTCAGGAAATGGTATAAAAATGTACCGTTCAACTGACCAGGGAGCTACTTTTGGTCCTTCCGGCGGTGTTTCAATCGTAACCGGAAACCAGGGTGCTTTTGTTGCTGTTGGTCCGGATCATTCAGTTTATGCATTCTGGTATGCCGGAAGTTCTATCCAGGTTCGTAAGTCCACAGACCAGGGTCTTACTTTTGGATCCCCTGTAACTGTTGCAAGTGGTTTAGTCGGTGGAGTTAATGGTGATTTAGGATTAACCGGATTGAGGAATGGAACTGCTACTTTTTCAAGTTTCCGAAGCAGCGAATTTCCTCATGCTGCTGTTAACCCTGTTAGCGGTGATATTTATGTTACATATGATAATATTGGTGGTGGTGGCGATAAAGCTGATGTTTATATGGTAATGTCCACAAATGGTGGCGCTACCTGGGGCTCAGCAGTAAGTGTTAATGACGATGTAACAACAAAAGATCAATGGCAGCCTACTATTGCAGTAACTCCTGATGGTGGTCGTCTTGGTATATTTTACTACAGCAGACAGGAAGATGTTGCAAACAACAATTTATTTAAATATTATGGCAGACTTGCTGTTATTTCAGGTTCTACAGTAACCTTTGATCCAAGTTTTGCAATCAGTGATGTTGCATCATTACCTGAATTTGGGCGTGATGCAGTTGTAAACTCTGTATATATGGGAGATTATAATCATGCCGCAGCTACCAACTCAGCTTTTCATGTAGTATGGTCAGATAATCGTGATGATCTGGCTGGCGGTGCTCCTCGTAAAGATCCAAACGTTTATTACGAAAAAATTCTTTTAGGCCCTCCCTGTCCTGTTGAAGCAGCTTCAAATCCAACACCTTCTAATGGAGCAACTGATGTTTCAAATACACTTCCACAGGTTACCTGGACAAACGGAGCCGGTGCTAATACAAATGAACTTTACTTTGGAACCAATCCAGCCTCACTACCATTAGTACAGAGTGGTACACTTGCTACAAGCTGGAATGTTACAGGCTTACCACTTACATATTCAACAACTTATTACTGGAGAGTAGTTGAAATCGGTGATACCTGCGATGCAACCGGTCCATTGTGGAGCTTCACTGTTGAAACAGATCCTAACCTTGTTGATACTACACTTTATTGCGACGACTTTACAGCAGGAGCTGGCGGCTGGACAATAGTCAATGACGGCGGTACCTGCGTTTGGGATATTTCTACTTTATCCAGACCTTACACAATGCCTGCAACTGCCGCAGGGAATGTTTTTGCTGCAGATGCTGATCTTTGCGGTTCAGGAACCACTTTGCTTTCAACAGCAACTTTAAATACAACTTTGGATTTCTCAGATCCTTTACCTGGAATTCCTTATGGAATGCTTCAGCTTGAATTTGATAATGACTGGAGAACAATTGACGCTCAGGATGAAGCACATGTAGAAGCCAGTACAGACGGTGGAACTACCTGGGTAGGATATTGGGATCAGGTTGGAGCTAGTGTAAGAAACACTCATGAAGTAGTTGATCTTTCAGCTCTAATTGGTCAGGCCAGTGTTATGCTCAGAATGAGATCAGTTCAGCCTGGATGGGACTGGTGGTGGGCAGTTGACAACTTCTGTATTAACGGACAATACAGCCTGCCTGTTGAACTCTCTTCATTTGCTGCTAATGTAATTGATGACAAAGTTCAATTGAACTGGACAACTTCAAGTGAAATAAATAACCAGGGATTTGATATCGAAAGAAAATCATCTGAAGGTCAGTTTGAAAAAATCGGGTATGTTGCAGGTTTCGGAACAAGCACAGAAACTCATGCATATTCATTTACTGATTCTAAAGTGGCTGCAGGAAATTATTCTTACAGATTAAAACAAGTAGACTTTGACGGTACATATGAATATTCAGATGTAGTTGAAGTTGAAATAGCTGCTCCTCTGGAATTTGCTCTTGAACAGAATTATCCAAATCCATTCAACCCGAGCACAACAATTAAATATTCTGTTGCCCAGGATGGATTGGTTAAATTAGCCGTTTACAATCTGCTTGGTGAAGAAGTAACAACACTTGTAAACACAACACAAAAAGCAGGTCGTTACGAAGTAGTATTTGATGCTTCCAAACTTGCAAGCGGTGTTTATGTTTACAGGATTGAGACACCTAACTTCACTTCTGCCAAGAAACTTATGTTGATGAAGTGACAACGAAGTTGTCATCCTGATTCCCGATTCATCGGGAGAAGGATCTTTTAATATAAACCCCCGTTCATTGAGCGGGGGTTTTTTATTTCCTATCCGAGATTTTTTTTATTTAATTAATTATTTAAGTTTGCAGATAATCAATGTGGAGAGGAAAATATCTCATTGGGCAGAGGAGAATTATTCAGTTTATTGTAAAAATAATCCTTCCATTTCCAAACTATTTTCCATCTATTCGTATAACAAGGGCGCAATTCGTTGTATCAAAAAAATTGTTCTGTAATTCTTAAAAATAAAGATCATATTTTTTACAATAATTGTTGTTATTAATTAAAATAAAAAATTTACTGTCCTCTAAACTTCTTGATCAGTCTTTGACAAAGATAATTTTAACTAACTTCATTATTTCTTAATTAATAGGAGAATCGATGAAACATCGTGTAACCATGTTTCTTGCAATGTGGCTTGGATTGTGTTTACTTTCCTTTGTCACATTTGCACAAAACGCAAGCGATAATGATCCAAGGTGGTCAAGGATCGTTATCGATCAGAATAATCCCGGGACAATAGATCCTAATTTTAAATGGGATCAACCATCCCAGGTGATCAGGCATTATTCTTTTAATAATATTGAAGCTACAGTCGGACCTAGCTTCAGACCACATCCAACTACAAACACTACTCAATCGGAGTTCAGTGTTGATATGCATCCTACTGATGAAAACATAATTTTTGCCTCATCCAATTGTACGCCATGGCCGGTTTCTGCTATTTGGGGTACGGGAGTTTACTGGTCATTGGATGGATCTTCATCGTGGACAGGTGTTGAACCTCCTCCGTTTGGAATCAACGGTGGTGATCCTGCTTCTGTTATTGGTGCTGATGGTGTTTTTTATGAGGGATATCTGGTTGCCAGTTCTTATTCACTAGGATTGGCCGTTTCAACAAATTTTGGTTCAACCTGGACGACTCACATTGCTTACAGTACACCAAGCCAGGATAAAGAACATATAATGATTGATAAAAACCCAAGCAGTCCTTATTACAACAGGCTTTATTATCCCTGGTCAAATTTAAATATTAGTGAAGCTTCATTAGTTTACACAACTGATATGGGAGCTACATGGTCATCTTTAAAAGATTTATCAAGTTCAATAACTCCTGGTGGTAGTTCATTCGCACAAGGACCAAATGTTCAGATCGGTCCTAACGGTGAAGTATATGTTTGTTATGCAATTTATGATGCTAACTGGACAGATGGAGAGGATGCAATTGGATTTGCAAAATCTATCGATGGTGGTGCTACATGGACAGCAATAAGAGCTTATGAGCAGGTTAATTTTGGAATTCGCAGTAGTGGACTTTCACCTAAGGGGTTAAGAACCAACTCGTTCCCGTCAATGGCAGTGGACAGATCAGGTGGGGCTAATAATGGAAAAATTTATATTACCTGGACACAAAGAGGCGGTCATGTTCCCGCTGGAAGTGATCCTGATGTGGTATTAATCAGCTCAGATGATGGAGGTGCAACCTGGACTTCACCTGTAAGAGTTAATGATGATCCAATGAATAATGGTAAAGATCAATTATTTCCATGGTGCACTGTTGATCAGTCAACAGGACAGTTACTATTAACTTTTTATGACAGCAGAAACGTTGTTAACACACAGGCTGAAGTTTATATGGCTTCTTCTTATGATGGTGGAAGTACATTTAATAACTTTCTTGTAAGTGATCATTCATTTACGCTTGGACCAATTCCCGGTTTCTCCGGCAATTACGCTGGTGATTATATTGGGATTGCTGCAGTAAATGATGTTGCTTATCCATACTGGATGGATGTTAGTTCAGGTGTTGCACAGGGTTGGATGGCACAAGTAACATTTGCACCCCCCTGTCCGGTTGAAGCAGCAACAAACCCGGCACCTACAAATGGTGCTACAGATGTTTCAATAAATCTCTCTCAGTTAACCTGGACAAATGGTGCAGGAGCTAATACTAATGAAACATATTTTGGAACCGATCCGTTTTCACTTTCATTAGTACAGAGCGGTACACTTGCTACAAGCTGGAACGTAACCGGCGGACCACTTTCCTACTCAACTACTTATTATTGGAGAATTGTAGAAGTAGGAGATACTTGTTCTCAACAAGGTCCGATATGGAGTTTTACAACCGAATCGAATCCAAATATTGTAAATGATGAAATCTATTGTGATGACTTTACAGCAGGAGCTGGTAGCTGGACAATCACAAATGACGGAGGTACCTGTGTCTGGGATATCTCTACTCTATCAAGACCTTACACAATGCCTCCTGCTGCAACAGGTAATGTTTTTGCTGCTGATGCTGATCTTTGTGGTTCCGGTACAACATTACTTTCAACTGCTACTCTTAATCAAACATTTGATTTAAGTCAGTACACTGAAATGGTATGGGTTGAATTTGATAATGACTGGAGAACTATTGATGCTCAGGATGAAGCACACGTAGAGGTAAGCACAGACGGCGGTTCAACCTGGACAGGAATATGGGACCAGGTTGGAGCCAGTGTAAGAAACACTCACGAAGTTGTTGATGCTACATCATTGCTTGCCGGACAGTCAAATGTAATGTTCAGAATGAGATCAGTTCAGCCCGGATGGGACTGGTGGTGGGCTGTTGATAACTTCTGTATTTATGGCCAGTACATTACTCCTGTTGAATTGTCATCATTTGCTGCAAGTGTTGTTGATAGTAAAGTTCAACTAAGCTGGTCAACTGCAACTGAAACAAACAACCAGGGATTTGATATTGAAAGAAGAACATCCCAGGGGTTATTTGAAAAAATAGGTTACGTAGGTGGATTTGGAACAAGTACAGAAACTCATACATATACATTCACAGACAATAAAGTTACTGCAGGCAGCTATACTTACAGGTTAAAACAAATGGACTATGACGGAACATTTGAATATTCACCTGAAGTTGAAGTGGATGTAACTGCACCACTTGAGTTTGCTCTTGAGCAGAACTATCCTAACCCGTTCAACCCGAGCACAACAATTAAATATTCTGTTGCCCAGGATGGAATGGTTAAATTAGCCGTTTACAATCTGCTTGGTGAAGAAGTGACAACACTTGTAAACACAACACAAAAAGCAGGTCGTTACGAAGTAGTATTTGATGCTTCCAAACTTGCAAGCGGTGTTTATGTTTACAGGATTGAGACACCTAACTTCACTTCTGCCAAGAAACTTATGTTGATGAAGTGACAACGAAGTTGTCATCCTGATTCCCGATTCATCGGGAGAAGGATCTTTTAGTAATTACAAACCCCCGTTCATTGAGCGGGGGTTTTTTATTAGCTTAATCCAAAATCAAAATTAGGTTTTTACTTTATATTATTTTTTATATTAGTTGACAATTATTTTAAAACTAATAAAAAGGACAAAATGAAAAGAACACATTACTCTTTTGTCAGAAATATTATGGCAATTGCCGTTCTGGCTTTTGGTTTGCTGTATGCACAAAAACCTTCGGATAATTCCAGCTTTGAAATTATTCCGGATGAATCTGAAGCGAGCACAACAATAAATAATATGAGAATTATTAAACCTTCCAATGTTCCGGTTGCTCTTTACAATCCTGATTATGTTGTAAATGCCGGTACCCCTGAACAGATGGCAAGACAATATCTCAGTGAAAATTTTCAACTACTAAAGATAAAAGAAGATCTGTCGGATTTGCATTATCTCGATACAAAGGAAACTCCCGGCGGTTATCATATTCATTTTACACAATACAAAGGTAATTACCCGGTAGTTAATTCTACTATTAATGTTACGATCAACAGACAGAATAAAGTTGTATTTGTAATGAACGGGTATAAAATTCAATATGGGGAAAAATCACAGCCTAATTTAACAACTATAAATTTTACAAAAGATGATGCTTTAATTTCTGCTAAGAATTATCTGGGAATTAGTGGTTCACTTGCATTCGAAAAAAGTGAAACCAAAGTTTACTATAACAAAGGGACATTTCGTTTAGCACAGGTAGCTACAATTATTCCTGCTGAAGAAAAATTCGGAGAGTGGGAAGTAATGGTTGATGCACAAACCGGCGAAATATTCAGAGTGCAGGATAAAGCTTGCTATATGAATCAAGGGAATGATAATCCGCAGGTTGTTAATGGTACTGGTTATGTGTTTGATCCCGATCCAATTACACACGCAAGAACAACTTACGGCTCACCCGGATTTGTTGATAACAATGACGCTGATTCTGATTCTCTAACTGCTCACCGTGAATTCAGAAATTTGTATGATATTACTTTTGATGGAAGCGTTTATTCTTTAGTCGGACCTTATGCAGAAATTAAAGATTTTGAATCTCCTTTTACGGGGCTTCATACAAACCCAACCAGTGATTTTTCATTCACAAGGAGTGATGACAATTTTGAACCTGTAAATGTTTACTTTCATATTGATCAGTCAATGAGATGGATCAATGATTCACTAGGAATTCCGCTTATGCCTTATCAGTACACCGGCGGAGTTAGATTTGACCCTCATGGTTTTAGCGGCTCAGATAATTCACATTATCTTAGTTCTACAGGAAGCATTGCCTATGGAGATGGCGGAGTAGATGATGCCGAAGATCTTGGAGTGGTACTTCACGAGCTTGGTCACGGGCTTCACGACTGGCTTACTTCAGGTGGAATTTCGCAAACTGAAGGACTTAGTGAAGGATGTGGTGACTACTGGACTACATCCTATATAAGAAGCACAGGATACTGGACTCCATCTGATCCTGCATACAACTGGGTTTTCATCTGGGACGGACATAATCCATTCTGGCCGGGAAGAATTACAAACTACACAGCTCATTATCCCGAAGGATTAACAGGGACAATACATACTGATGGACAGATGTGGGCTTCATCCCTAATGTCCATTTATGATTTAATAGGAAGGGTGCCGACTGATACTGATTTTCTTGAAGGGCTTGCAATGACTAACGGAAGTTCAAACCAGCCGGATGCAGCAAATGCATTCATAGCTGCTGACCAGATGATTTATGGAGGAAGTCATCTTTCTGATATTATTCCGGTGTTTGTTGCCAGAGGTTATATCACTGGACCAATCACTCCGGACTTTACTGCTGATGTGACATTAGGCCCGGTTCCCTTAACAGTTAACTTTACAGATCTTTCTATTTCACAGGATTCATTAGTTTCATGGGAATGGGATTTTGATAACAACGGTACAGTCGATGCAACAGATCAGAATCCTACTTGGTCATATACCAATATTGGTGTTTACACAGTTAAGCTTACTGTTTCTGACGGTATTAATACTATTTCAGTTACAAAAACAGATTATATAAATGCCACAGATCCAAACCTTGTTATTGATGAAATTTACTGCGATGATTTTGAAGCAGGTCTAGGTAGCTGGACAATCACAAATGACGGCGGTACCTGTGTCTGGGATATCTCTACTCTATCAAGACCTTACACAATGCCTCCAGCTGCAACAGGTAATGTTTTTGCTGCCGACGCTGATCTTTGTGGTTCAGGTACAACACTACTTTCAACTGCTACTCTCAATCAAACCTTCAACCTGAGCCAGTATATAGACATGGTATGGGTTGAATTTGATAATGACTGGAGAACTATTGATGCTCAGGATGAAGCACACGTAGAGGTAAGCACAGACGGCGGTTCAACCTGGACAGGAATATGGGACCAGGTTGGAGCCAGTGTAAGAAACACTCACGAAGTAGTTGATGCTACATCATTGCTTGCCGGACAGTCAAATGTAATGTTCAGAATGAGATCAGTTCAGCCCGGATGGGACTGGTGGTGGGCAGTTGATAACTTCTGTATTTATGGCCAGTACATTACTCCTGTTGAGTTAAGCTCATTTGCAGCTAATGTAAATAAAGGTAACGTAACTTTAAGCTGGTCAACAGCAACTGAAACAAACAACCAGGGATTTGATATTGAAAGAAGAACATCCCAGGGGTTATTT
Organism: uncultured Ignavibacteriales bacterium; assembly: GCA_963715745.1. Lineage (GTDB taxonomy): Bacteria > Bacteroidota > Ignavibacteria > Ignavibacteriales > Ignavibacteriaceae > CAWGJF01. Next base: position 1,484,688 of record OY970271.1, on the reverse strand, counting down.
GAAAAAATAGGTTACGTAGGTGGATTTGGAACAAGTACAGAAACTCATACATATACATTCACAGACAATAAAGTTACTGCAGGCAGCTATACTTACAGGTTAAAACAAATGGACTATGACGGAACATTTGAATATTCACCTGAAGTTGAAGTGGATGTAACTGCACCACTTGAGTTTGCTCTTGAGCAGAACTATCCTAACCCGTTCAACCCGAGCACAACAATTAAATATTCTGTTGCCCAGGATGGAATGGTTAAATTAGCCGTTTACAATCTGCTTGGTGAAGAAGTAACAACACTAGTAAACACAACACAGAAAGCAGGAAGATATGAAGTAGTATTTGATGCTTCCAAACTTGCAAGCGGTGTTTATGTTTACAGGATTGAAACACCTAAATTTGTTTCGGCTAAGAAACTTATGTTGATGAAGTGACAACGAAATTGTCATCCTGATTCCCGATTCATCGGGAGAAGGATATTTTAATATAAACCCCCGTTCATTGAGCGGGGGTTTTTTATTTCCCTGTAGAGCTTTTTGAAAGAAAAAATTTAATTCGGCTGAGTCAGTCAACTAACCTTCACCACAACCATTGTCATATCATCATTCACTTCGGCGGAGCCTCGGAAGGTATTTACTGCAGACCAGATTTCATTTACAATTTCTGAAGACCTTGACTTAGATCTGTGAAGAAGCAATTCAGTAAGCTTTTGTTCGCCGAAGAGTTCATTTTTTTCGTTCATTGCTTCGGTTATTCCATCCGTAAAAAATATAAACATTTGTCCCGGTTTTAATACAACTTCTTTCTCAGCAAGCGACTCTTCGAATATAATTCCCTTTTCAAGACCTACACCTATTCCCTGCGATCTGTAAGATTCAACCGTACCGTTTGTAGCTGTGAGAATTGGAAGGTGACCGGCACGGCAGAATTTTACTGTATTCTTTTTCATATCGAAAAGAGCAAGTGTTATTGTAACAAACCAATTACGGTCAAGCTCGTTATACATTCTTTTGTTTATATCTACAAGAATTTCTTTCGGTGTTCTCTCTGCAGTACAGCTAAGTTGTATCATTGTTTGCAGCTTGGTCATATAAAGTGAGGCAGAAAGCCCTTTGCCGGAAACATCACCAACAACTACAAATAGCTTATCATCAGAAAAAGGAATAAGATCATAATAATCTCCGCCAACCTGCATTGCGGGAATCATCTCACCACAAATATCAAGATTTCCGATTTGCGGGATACACTGCGGAAGCAAGCCCTGTTGTATTTTTCTTGCAAGATCGAGGTCTCTTTCAATTTTTTGTTTTTCAACTTCTGATTTATAAAGCCGCGCATTTTCAATTGAAATTGCTGCCTGATTTGCTGCAGCATACAGAAGCTCAAGATCTTTTCCGGCAAAATGTGAACCTGAGTGCTTAAGTCCAAACAGCAGAAGCCCGATCACTTTTGATTTTACGAGCATCGGAACAATCGTAAAGATCTTTTCATCTATTAGTCTTTTTGCATTATCCGGGAAAACTTCATCAAAATCTGTTTGTTCAACTACCGGAAGTCTTCCGATAAGATTTTTTTCTTTAATAAAATGCACAAGGTTAGAATTTTTAATCACACATTCTTGTTCACTCATCCCAACGTTTCTAAGAAGTTTTAATTCCTGTGATTTATTATCTCTTAAAAGTATTCCAAATTTTTTAATGTTCAGTCCTTCAACAAAAGTTTTAAGCATAAGCTCAAGAATGTTATCAAGCCCGACAACTGTGGATATATCATTGCTAAACTGGATTATCATTCTCTGGTGAGCAAACTGTTCGGGATAAAACTTTCTTGTTAAAAAATCCTGGAAACGATCTTTGCTGGATTGAAAAACTATTGCAAAAATGATAAAGAAAACTCCGGCAACAATTCCCTGGTTCTCTGCTCCTAATGCACTGCTAATACTTTGCCCGGCAACATAAACAACGAAGAAATATATTGCTGCAATAGTAAGTGTAGCAGCTCCATAAATAATAGTATTTCTTACAACAACGCTGACATCCATAAGCTGGTATTTGAAAATAGCATAAGCAAAGAAAAGAGGTACAAGAGCAGTCAGAATGATAGGAGCAAAATATTCCGGTGAGTTAAAAAATGAATCAGCAATAGCGGGAGCAATCTGAGCTGTATATATAGTAATCGCAATCCCGAATGTCATTGCAACCATCATAATAAATAATGGTTTCTTTTTCTCTTTCGATTTAATTCTTCTATATTGTACTATTAGAGTAATCCACGCAATGAATTGAGCAACAAAAGCGAAGACAATAAGTACCTGAATTAAATGATTAAAAATTACTCCGCTAACCTTTTTTTCGAACATAAGAATGGCAATAAAAATTGCAAAGGCTGCAATAACAGAAGGTAAAATAAAGAAAAGTCTTTTTACCCATTTTTTTTGAACAAATTTAAATGGGGTTGGGAAATTAAGAAAGAAATAATTTAGGATGAATGCTACGAAGCTAATGCCGACCAGCCACAAACATCCGATAATGATTGCAAGGATTCCTTTATTTTCATAGAATTTAAAAAAGTTTCCGCCTTCAAGTTGAACATTTAGTGAGGTTACAACAGCTAAAACCCCTATGAAATAAAAAAGTTTTTGAATTCTTCCATCAGGTTTTGCCATTAAAACTATAAAACCAATCAACATCCAGAATAATGCACTTAATGAGCCCGCCAAACTACCAAACTGTATAAGCTTTTTTATATAAACTTTGGTAGTAAAAACTTTCCCATCTCGCATTACCTTATATTCTGCATAGTTCCCGCTTGTAAATTCATTCAAAATCATTTGTGCCTGTGCAGCGGATTTTAAATTCACACCGTCGATTTCTATAAGCTGGTCGCCATTCCTGATTCCTGCATTCCAGGTAACTCCGTTTACTTTAACAACATCAAAAAATATTGCCGTACTGTCCTTAGATATTTTCTTAGGAACCCACAAACATTCATCATTGCTTGTAACATTTACTTCTACAGCATAATAGATGTTGACTATCGCAGTGGCAATAAGGATGATTGAAAAACCAACTATTAGTTTCTGCCTGTATTTTAGGAATATAGCTTTTAAATTTTTCATGGATAATTATTCAACTTTCAAAACTATCATGGTAATATCATCTGATTGAATATTTCCGGAAGTGAATTTCTGCACATCATCTTTAATTCCATTTAAAATTTCACTTGCAGACTTTTCAGACAATTCAACTGATTCCTTTTCAAGTTTAATATCAGAATATTCTTCACCTGCAGAATTCATTGCCTCAGACACACCATCTGTAAAAAGTATTAATACATCATTACTTTCAAGATTTATTGATTCTGCTTCATAAGGCATAAAGGTTTTCATCACTCCCAGAATCATTCCGCCTTTTTCAAGCTTTTGTATTTTTTTATTTCGAATGAATAACGGCGGATTATGCCCTGCGTTAACGTATGTAAAAGTTTTTGTTTTTATATCGAGTAAACCCCAGAAAAATGTTATGAATCTTCCATCTGAAGTATTTTCAGTTATCAGGTTATTCATCAATTCAGTTGCATCCTGGATATCCATTTTCTGCTTAGAAATCACCTGCAAAAAAGCCTGTATATTTGCCATAAGTAATGAGGCCGGAAAACCTTTCCCTGATACATCAGCAATTGCTATAAAGAATCTGTCTTCACCTAGCGGGATAACATCATAATAATCACCGCCAACCTGCTTTGAAGAAATATTAATAGCCGAAACATCAACACCGTTTATCTTTGGCAGACTCTGAGGGAAAAGGTTTTTCTGAATATCCCGTGCAAGATCCAGTTCCTCTTCAAGCTTTTGTTTTTCAAGTGCTTCCTGGAAAAGCCTTTTATTTTCCAGGGAAATTATAGCAAGACTGCCCACCGAGTAAACAAATTCAATATCAGTTGCAGTATATGGCTGATTATTAATTCTTTTTCCGAGTAGAATTAGTCCACGGGTTTTTCCCTGAAGCTGCATCGGTACAATTAAATCAACATCAAGCTGGTTAAGTTTTTCAAAATCGGATTTTATTTTTTCTTTATTAATTGGTGAAGTAAATTTTTCCAGTTCATATTCATGCAAAAGTTTTAATATTTTGTCCGACTCATATTTAGATTCAAGGATTTTATATTCACCGGCTTCATAAGTAACCACAGCAAATTTTGAAACTAAAAATTGTCCGATTACAGAATACATCAGCAATCGGGCAACTCTTGTTGATTCTGAAAAAAGACCAAATTCTTTGCTAAGTTCAAAAAGTGTGTTCAGCCTTTGTATCCTTGAATCCAGTTCCCTGTTTACTTTTTTAAGTTCTGCAAAGATCAATGAATTTTGAATTGCACTTGCAGAAATATTCAATATAGTTTTTAAAAATTCATGGTCATCTTCAGTGTAATCTGATTTATTTAATTTTTCTCCCAGACAAACAATACCGAGGCAATCGTCGGAAGCACATATTTTTTCAACAGCAAGTAAATTTGCTTTATTCAGAAAAGAAGTAAATTCTTCATTTTCAATTATATCAGGTGTAGATTTTAATTCAGGGAATTGATTCAATAAATCGTTTGGAAGCCCTTTAGACTTTTTGATTACAACTTTTCCGTTTTCACTAATAGCAATCATTCCACGAGTTGAAAGAAACTTTCCAAGGCATGTGAGCAAGACATTGTTAAGAATAAATCCAAGATCAACAGATGAATTTATCACTCTGCTGAATTCAATAAGTGCGGTCAGGTTCCGCTTTATTCTAAGGTTAGTTGTGGATTGCATTAGTGACCTGACGAGTTAATATTTTTTGAGAGCAGAACCTGGTTATATTTTCCGGGAACAGTAAGATATTGAACTTCATCCATCAGTGTTTTCATAAGATACATTCCAAGTCCGCCGACTCTTTTCTCTTTATAATATTTTTTCAAATCGGGAGCAGGAACTTTATCGGCTTCAAATGAATTTCCGAAATCCCTAATTACAATGGTGAATTTATGCTTATCAAATTTAACTTTGATAATAATTTCTCCATCAGGAAAAGATTTGTAAGCATGCTTCATAATATTAGTGCAAGCTTCATCTACAGCAAGTATAATTTTTTCAATTACCTCCTGGTTAATACCGGCATCTCGGGCATAATTGCTTACAAAATCTCTTATCGACGAGAGATTTTCTGTTTTACTTTTAACTATTAATTTCCCTGAATGATCACTCACGATTTATCACTTCCCTGATTCATTAAATTTATTTACAGCTTCATCTTCGGCTTTAAATATTTCATATAAAAGCGGAAATCCCAGCAAATCAAAAATATTATAAACCTTATCGTTCATATTGCTAAGCTTAATGTCACCATTATTTTCTCTGATTTTTTCAATGTATGCCATAAAAACTCCAAGACCTGCACTGCTTATGTACGCCAGATCGGAAAAGTTTACAACGATTTTAAACTGATTTTTATCAATCAGTTCTGAAAAATTATTTTCCAGTTCCGGTGCAGTATGAGCATCTAGGTATCCTTTCAGGTTAATAATGCTTACATCACCTTTTTCTATAACTGAGGTGCTGAACTCTGCCATTCTTTATCTCCATCAATTTTTGTTTTATGTCCATCCCGAAACATTCGGGGATTCCACTTTAAAATTACTAAAGTTATATCATCATATTGAGAATGATTTTGTGAAAACAATGTAACTTCTTTCATAACACTGTTTGAAATCATGTCCGCATCCTTATTTCTGTTTTCAAGAAGAATTTCAGTAAAATATTTTTCACCAAAATCATCAAGCGTTTCATTTTTGGCTTCTGTTATTCCATCCGTATAAAGTATAATTGCATCATTTTCTTTAAGCTCAATTTCTAATTGAGAAAGTGATTTACTGAATTGTTTAGTGTTACTTAAACCCAAACCCATACCGGACGGTTTTATTGCTTCTGCAGAATTGCCCCGGATTAAAAGTATCGGGCAATGACCTGCTCTTGCAAGATGAAGCTTTTCAGTTTTCAGATCTATCAATCCATAAGCTGCACTTACAAAAGTTTTTGAGTCAAGAGTATTCCTTAAAATTTCATTGGCTTTTATTAAAATTTCTTTTGGCGATTGAATGATTTTTGAAAGCGATTCAAAAATTCCTTTTACTTCTGCCATTATGAAAGCGGCAGAAATACCTTTGCCGGAAACGTCTGCTATTATAAAACCAAGCTTATCATCAGCAATTTCAAAAAAGTCATAATAATCACCGCCAACTTCAAATGCAGGAATAAAAACAGTTGAAACTTGTAGCCCATCATACTCCGGATTTTTTTCAGGAAGAATTTTACGTTGTATTTCACGTGCTACATCAAGCTCTTTTTCAAGTCTTTCTTTTTCAATTGATTCTTCAAACAATCTGGAATTTTCCAGTGAAACCGAAGCGTAATCTGAGAAAGTTGCAATTGCGGTTTTATCTTCCTCGTTAAAATTTCTATCTGATTTTCTTGCAGCAACTAATAATCCCCGTACTTCACTGTGTGTTTTCAAAGGAGTAATTGCAGCAGTACGGAATTTCTGACTTAGTTTTGCTGCGCCATCAAAGTGATCAAAATTCAGAAGTTCAGTATCTTCAAATTTTTCCCATTTACTTTTGTTAAGTATATATTTATTCAACAATTCAGAATCAATAAAACCAATATTCTTTGCAGCTATGGAAGTATAATTTTCTTTTCCGTTAGCAAGTTCTTTCCAGATTATCCAGGCTGCATCTGCATTGCCAACTTTTAAAGTCAAATCTGTGACTGTGTCAGCCAGCTCTTTAAAGTCCAGAACCTGAGTAATTAGCTTGCTGAAATATTGAAGCGATGAAACTTCCTGAGCTTTCCTGTCAAATGCTTCTGCTGTTGGAAGGTGAAATAAAGTTGTAAAAAATAAAATGCTGAAATAGATAGCGCCGTATAACAAAATAATCGTATTAAAAGTTGTTAAAGAAGGTGACAAACCTGAAAGTATTTTAATATGAACAGAATCATCTGATACCAAAGTGAGATTCAAAACAAAAAGTGTTATGATAACAATAGATAAAACCAGCAGATAAATTTTTTCTTTTTTAACAATAAATGCAATCCACGAAATTTTTAAAGAATTAAAAAACATAAGCAGGATTGAAACTATCAGGAAAGTATCTCCAAGGAATGAAACACCTTCCCAATCAAAAAAATGTTTACAAACAGCAGTGAGGACAAAGAAGATTGTCATTGTAACAAAATAAACATTCAGGTTCCGGCTTTGTCGTAAAAAAAATAAATGACGAAGTGAAAGGAATACATAAATTAAAAATCCGATAATCACCACTCCATACATTACTGAAACGAAGGCGTGAATTATTCCTGTAGAGTTATCAAAATTTTCTGAACCTCCGAAAAACAAATCAAATATTGTCCCTGAAAACATTATAAGGAAAAATAAAAATGCATTCAGAATTCCTATGCTCATTACAAGCGAAATCGGTTTGGTTGTTTGTTCAGAAAAAAACCTGCGAAGACTAAACGAGAGTGAAACTACAATAACCAGAAGTATTGCATCAACAAGGATTAAAAGCGGTAGTGAATCAGGTTTCCCGAAAAACCATTGAATCAAGAAAAGTAATCCTATCCCCAGCAAAAAAATCTGGAATTGTGAATTACCCAGAATCTTTGTCAATTTATTTTTCATTTAACCCGGAAAGTGCTTAATAATTATAAAATTTTCAGAAAGATAGGTGAAATTAACGGTTTTTTAAAGATGAGTAAAGAAATCAGGTATAAGCGGAAAATTTACCTGATGTTTGAAATGAAAAATTTAAATTAACACTTAATATTGCAATTTTACTAATTATCCCCACCACTAACTTGTTTCTGGCTTTTTGCTTCATTTCTCCATGAATTCATATCTTCGCGAAACTTTTTAAATTCCTCCTGAAGTTGTTTCATCTGTTCCCGAAGTGCTTCAGTATCAAATTGCCGCTGATCAAAAAACCATCTGCTTAAAACGGAATCGTTAAACATAGGATTTCTCATCCTTTCTGATCTCAATAAAGAGTCAATCATCATACGGTTCAATTGCATCAGTGAATCAATATAAATTTCCTTAAAATTATATTGATAAGATTTCATAGAATTATCATCATTCATATAAGAAACAACTACTCCGTTTTGAATTTTATCAACTCTTGGGATGTGGAAAGTATTGAAACGAATATTGTCTGTAGCCTCTTTTATAATTGAGTTGATGTTTTCCATTTCAGGCATCTGAAGTTCGGGTATATTAATATTGCTGAATTCAACCTGGCAATAGTTGTTACCAACTTTAACTTTATATTTCCTATTGAATGCTGCTTTGTTTTCAAAATTTTTCCATGTTGAATCATAACGAATATTAAACTCAAATGATTTGGCAATTTCTTTTTGTTCATTCAGTCTTTCTTTAAGTTCATTTAACTTCTCTTTTTGAACATCCAAATTATAGACATAATTTTCTTCAAATATTGAATCAGGTGTTAAGAAAATATATTGATGCTCAGAGGAATTCTTCAATTTATTAACTGCGTTTACAACATGAACTTTTTCCAGCTGATTAATATCAGACGGAATAAACTTAAGGATTTTATCTTTCTTTAAATCTTTTGCAAGAACAAGAAGGTCGGTAACCATCGCATTTCTATAACTCCAGATTACCGGATTTATAGCGACTGTATTATTTTCATTGACGAGGACCTGTGGTTCGATTGCTTCAGCATAACTCCTGATTACAGAATCGACACGTAGCTTTTCTAATGGATTGAGCTCAAGAGCTTGAATAAACTGGTTATAACTTTGAGCCGGGTTAACATTTTTAAGAGTTTTTATCTGGACAATTTCTTTTCCTGAATCATCATAACTCAAAACCAGATATTGATTTTGCTTTTTATCCAGCGGTAGTTCCTGGTTGAATGCAAAGTTGAAAAGATCTTCGTTACTTACATTTGATGCGTATAATAATGGCTGCAGATTTTCTTTATAGAATCCTGCAATATTGGATTTTTGAGATTCCCACATATTATTAATAAAACCGGGATTGAATTTTAACAGTGCCATTACTCCAAGAGTAACAATAATCAAACTGAAAACAGGAGAATATTTCAAAAATTTTTTAAAACCTGTTTTGGAATTTTCTATTTCAGCCATCACGCGGGTTTCAAAATAAGGTGAAGGAGGAATTCTTTTTACAGAATGGGTAAGTGTTTTCAGATTCTTATAATCCTCAAGCTTCTTCTGCATTTCCAGAGACGTTGCAATCATTTCTTCAACACGAATTTTCTCTTCTGCAGATAATTCATTATCCACATACGCTGATAACAATTCGAAATCTTTATCATTCATTTTCATACCATTAATTCGGATTTCATTGGTTCCAGAATTTTCTTTAATGCTTCACGTGCCCGGAATATCCGGGATTTCACAGTTCCAAGTTCGGAACTGGTACTTTCTGCTATTTCCTGGTAGCTGAATCCTTCAATATCTTTTAGAACCAGTGGAATTCTTAATCTTGCCGGTAACTGTTGAATTGCGCTGTTAACAATTCCCGAAATATCATTGCTTTCTGCATTAACCCTGTTTTCTGTACTTTCTTCAGCATTATTTATGGGAACAAATATTCTTCTTACGCTTATTTTCCTCAGATGATCTTTGCACTTGTTTACTGTAATTCTGTACAGCCATGTTGAAAATTGTGATTCGAAACGGAAATTCTTCAAATTTTTGTAAACAGTAATAAAAACATCCTGTGAAATATCATCCACAAGATTACTGTTTCCTATTGTCAAATAAATAATATTTCTTACTTTCTCCTTGTGCCGCTGTACAAGAATCCTGAATGTTGATTTGTCTCCCTCAATGAATCTTTTTACGAGAGAAAAATCATCATCTAATTTTAAAATCTGAGGTTGCTGCAAATCCTTATTTTTTTCTTTTTCTAAATCCATATTTTAGACGCTAAATTATCATCAAAGTTCCACCAAATATATCCCTAAAATCGGGACCAAATCAAACTGTCTTATTTGCAAAAGAATGCTCATGTAAGTAAATTGAAACAAATAATTTTAGGAGAAATTCATGAAAATAAAAACTAGCGAAAAATATGAAGCTGTAATCATTGAATTAAAGGGAAATGTGATGGGCGGTGAGGATACGAAGGAATTTAATGATACTCTGCATAAGCTGGTTGATGAGGGCAAAATTAACCTTGTTGTAGATTTAAGTGGTGTAAAATTTATGAATAGCTCCGGGCTTGGAATGTTGATTGGCGGATTAACTACAATGAAAAAAGCCGATGGTCATTTTAAGCTGGCAAATGTAACAGATAAAATTGAGAGCCTGCTCATTATAACAAAACTGATAACAATTTTTGAAACATATGATTCAGTTGATAAAGCAGTAGAAACATTTGAAAAATAAAAAGAACGTTAAATTTTGAAAATAAACTCCGGGTAAAAACCGGAGTTTTATTTTGCCCAATCAAATACAATACTTCACACAATAAAATCTAAAAGCTGAATATGAGCGTAACTGTTCTTGTCGGAAGCCAATGGGGCGACGAAGGTAAAGGAAAAATAGTCGATATTCTTAGTGAAAATTACCAGATTGTAACTCGTTACCAGGGAGGAGCAAATGCAGGACATACCGTTGAAATTGGAGATAAACAATATATCCTTCATCTCATTCCATCCGGTATTCTTAGAGAAAATGTTATATGTGTAATTGGCAATGGGGTAGTAATTGATCCTGTAGCACTTTTGGATGAAATAAAATTAATTGAGAACCATGGCATAAGTGTTAAAAAGAGATTATTCATAAGTCATAATGCTCACCTGATAATGCCTTATCACAAGCTCTTAGATTCAATCCAGGAAAAAGGTGAACAAAAAATAGGTTCAACAGGAAGAGGAATCGGACCTTGTTATACGGATAAATATGCAAGAAAAGGGATCCGAATTGTTGATTTATTGAACAGGAAAGTTCTGGAAGAAAAAATCAGGTTAAACCTCGAAGAAAAAAATAATTTTTTAAAAAAAGTTTATGAGCACGAAGGATTAAATGTTGATGAAATTGTAAATGAATATTTAAAGTTTGACAAACTTATTGATAGTTATATCACTGATGTTCCTGCATATTTAAACAAGGCAATTGATGATGGAAAATCAGTATTACTTGAAGGGGCTCAGGGTGCTTTGCTTGATGTTGATTTCGGAACTTATCCTTTTGTAACCTCATCAAATCCAACTTCCGGTGGGGCTTGCACAGGGACAGGTATTCCACCTACAAAAATTGATTCGGTTTTTGGAATTGTAAAAGCATACACAACCAGAGTTGGAAATGGACCTTTTCCTACTGAACTAATTGATGAAACAGGTGAAAAATTAAGAAAAATAGGTTCCGAATTTGGAGCAACAACCGGCAGACCCCGTAGGTGCGGGTGGTTTGATGCATTTCTTGTCCGATATTCGGCAATGATCAATGGGATGACTTCAGTTGCCATTACAAAGCTGGATGTACTCAGTAGTTTTGAAGAATTAAAAGTATGCGTCGGTTATGAATTGAATGGTAAAAAATTAAAATCATTTCCGACAGATGTGGACAGGTTGAATAAAGTAAAACCAGTTTATGAAACATTACTTGGTTGGAATCAGGACATCCGGCATTGTACAAGCTTTGATGAACTTCCTGCAAAAACAAAAGACTATCTGAATTTTATATCAAAAGAATCCGGTGTATCTGTAAAAATTATTTCAGTTGGACCAAAAAGAAAACAAACATTCTACACAGATAATTAGGTGGATTTTTATCTGATAAAATCCCGAATTTACCCCTGTTCATTATAAAATTTTGGTAACCGAATGAAGATGTCCGGCGGCCCTGCATCAGTCAATATAAAAGTTATACTTCTCATCATTGCTTTACTGATTGCAGGCGGAACTTTATATTACACACAAAACCTAGTTGAAAAACTTCAGCAAAAACAAAAAGAAATTGTTGAACTCTATGCAAAAGGCATTGAGTATGTAGCAAATTCCACAACTCCAAATGTAGATATTACTTTTCTATTCGATAATATTATCAAGCCAATAGATTTTCCATTAATATTAACAGATGCTGAGAACAGGGTTTATGACAGGACAAATATCAGGAACATAAAAATTGACAGCACTCTTTCTGATAATGAACTTCAAAAATTTCTTTCAGAAAAAATTGATGAGCTTGATAAAATTCATCCTCCTATACTTGTTAACTATGAAGAAACTATTCTAAATAAGATTCACTATGGTGATTCGGAATATATTAACCAGCTAAGATATTATCCTTATGTCCAGATTATAATTGCAGCACTTTTTATAATTATCGGATATGTTGGATTCAGTTCAATAAAAAGGAATGAACAAAGTAATATTTGGGTTGGAATGGCAAAGGAAACTGCTCATCAATTTGGGACACCAATTTCCAGTTTAATGGGCTGGTTAGAAATGCTTAAAATGAATTATTCTGATCCGGATAAAGTTTTAGATACAACTGAAGAAATCAGTAATGATGTTGAAAAACTTAATAAGATTACTCAAAGATTTTCAAAAATTGGATCAAAGCCTGAACTCAAAGAAACAATAATTTATGATGAGCTGAAAAAAGTTACCTATTATTTTGAAAGAAGACTCCCTCAAACCGGAAAAGTAGTTGAACTTACAATCGATGGGAATACATCAGCGTGTGCTTTAATTAATCCTGAACTTTTCGAGTGGGTAATTGAAAACCTGGTTAAAAATGCTCTTGATGCAATTGAACAAAAATCCGGTTGGATAAAAATGACAGTTGAAAAAATACATAAAGAAATTGGGATTGAAATTGCAGATAGTGGAAAAGGAATAGAGATGAAAAGAAGAAAAGATGTTTTCAGACCAGGTTACAGCACTAAAAAAAGAGGATGGGGTTTAGGTTTAAGCTTGTCGAAAAGAATTATTGAAGGTTATCACGGAGGGAAAATTTTTGTTAAAAGTTCAGTGCCTGGTGAAGGAACAGTTTTTAAGATTATCCTCAACCAATGTTAATTTCATTAATCTACTTCCCACCTAAGTTTTTCCGAAAAGTTGTTAAAAATTTAAACACTGCTTTTTATTGGGCAATTTTAAATCCGTCAAATCTGCAAAAACTATCGTTTCACGTCTTTTTTAACCCAAAATTACAAGTAAGAATTACAATCATATTCGGCAAAATTAACCACTGAATAAATACCCTTCATTTATAGCCTAAATTATAATGTTTTTTTAATGGCACCGTACTTGATAATTATAGAGCGAAATAGTTTAAGCATAGCATCCCTCCAAAAATGACACACAAAACTGTCGGGTTTCGCCCTCACGACTCGACAGTTTTCTTCTTTTAAACCGAAAATGTTTTTTTGAACTCATTTAAAGACCAATTCAGTTCATTATAATTTACTTTAACATCAATTAATAGCTCTCCAAATTCCTTTAACAGCACAAAATTCAATTTCCCTTCCCTTCCCTTTTTATCAAGTTTCATAATTTCAATTAAACTTCTATTATCAAAATCAGTTAAAAATTTTGGGAGCCTAACTTTATAAGCTAGTTGCTGAAATTCTTCAAATTGATCTTTTGAAATAATTCCCATTTTTTTTGATAAAATATTTGCTACAATAATTCCCGCAACTACAGCTTTACCATGAGAAATTTTGTACTTAAAATAACTTTCGAAAGCATGAGCGAAAGTGTGTCCAAAATTTAGAATCTTTCTTAAATCATTTTCCTTTTCATCCAGTAAGATTATGGAAGATTTTATAGAAATACATTCATTAATTATATGCTCCACAATTTTTTCTTCCAAAGAATGAAGCTGAGAATAATTTGATAAAACATAATCATAGAATTTTTGTCCGGAAAGAAACGTATACTTTATTATTTCCCCTATTCCTGAATCAATTTCCCTGGCTGAAAGTGAATTAAAAAAATGTGTGCTTGAGACGACCAAAACAGGTTGATAAAAAGTGCCAATAAGATTTTTTGTGTCATTAAAATTGTATCCTGTCTTCCCTCCTATTGAGCTGTCAACTGCTGCTAAAATTGTGGTTGGGACATGAACACATTTTATTCCCCGCATATAGGTCGAAGCGACAAACCCTCCCAGATCACCTGCTATTCCGCCTCCAACAGCAACTAAACAAGCATCTCTACCAAACTTGCTTTTTGATAATTCTTTATAAATTTTCTGAACTGTTGAAAACGCTTTTAGTTTTTCCAAAAAATCTATTTCATAATAATGAATTGGTTTCCTGGTTGAATTAAATTCTTTAATTAATTTATCACCATAAATTCTACTAACATTTCGATCAATAAGAATAAAGTAATTATAACTTTTTGTTGTTTTGATAATCAGTTCAACTATTTTTTTAATTTTAATATTCCCTGAGTAGACAGGATAATTAAATCCGCAAATTTTTATTTCGAATTTATTCATTTAGATGAGTTAATATTTTTAAAAATAATTTTTGCCAGCATATCAACTGACTTACCTACACTTGTTTTATCCGTATCAATTGTAATATCAGATCTTTCATAAATATTTTTCCTTTCGTTCAACATTTGTTCAATTTTTTGGAATAGAAGTTCCTCTTCAGGAAATTCATCATCTATAAATAATGCAGGTCTGTCCCTTTTATTCTTCAGTCTTTTGAATATAGAATTAACTGATGATTTTAGATAAATAAGCTTTCCGGTTGATCTGATAAAATCCACATTTTCCTGGTTGAGTAACGTTCCTCCTCCAAGTGAAATAATAAGATTATTTCCTTTTGAAATATTAATCAGTGTTTCAGTTTCAAGTTGCCGGAAATATTTTTCTCCATTTTCTCTGAATAACTCTACAATTTTTCTGCCTGTTTTCTTTTCTATTTCTCTGTCTAGATCGAAATACTGCCAGCCCAAAGTATTTGCAAGTATGGGAGCAATTGTACTTTTACCCGCAGCCATAAATCCGGTAAGAAAATAAATGTTTTTAGACATGTTCTGTGTTTTCTGTTAGCACAAAATAAATCATCTTACTTCAAAATAAAATTTTATAAAGAAAAGAAAACGTGGAATGAATTAAAACTGGTAAACCAATCCAAGAATAAAAGATATTCCATTTACATTTACTTTTGTTTCAAAATCTTCACCAGATAGAAAAACAGTATTGCCCTTATAATCGACTTCGGTAACGGAATATTTATTAACAGTTTTAAATTCCGGGTCACGGAATTTTAATTCAAATCTTGCAGAAACATTTTGAAAAATTATATAATCCATTGATGCAGAAACATGAATTCCAATTGAAAATTTTCTTCTTTGAACTACAGTCTCTGAGCCTGCAAACTTCCTGGTAAACTTGCCATAGTAATACCCAAGCCCTCCCCCCATAACAAATTTGAAACTTTCAGTTGAGAATGGTAAATAATAATAACCTGAAACTTCAATTGGAAATAACTGAAATCCATCTTCGGCATCAACTCTTAAAACCTGGTTACCCAAAAACACAACCATATTAGGAGCAGTTTTTGTTTTATTCATATACTCACTGCTTATTCCAAAAAGAACGCTTTCAGAAAACCTGTATCGCAAATTTAAACCATAGCTTAAAATATCTTCAATTGTAAACGGCTGGTTTCTAACTACGGGATCAGAAGAATTAGGATTCAAAAAAATGTCGGCAGTGGTTGTATAAATTCCGTTAAATGCCAGACCAAATTTTTGGTTATTAAACTGGGCAAAACTCTGCCCCGCAAAAATTAAAACTGTAAATGTAATAAGAAGAAAGTTTTTCATTCAATCGTATGATTATCTGGAATTAAGATGTCAAATATTCATCGAAAAATAAACACCTGAATTCTCCCGCAAATTATTTAAAAGAAAAAACCCCAACTGATTTCGAAATCAATTGGGGCAATAAAATTTTTAACAGGAAAAATTAATATCCAAAGAAAACATGTCGATTATCAACAATATCAGCACTTTCTTTTAGATGATCCAGCCAGGTATTTAAATATGCTGACTTTTTCTCCTGTAAAATGCTGTTCCTTAAATTAGCACTTTGGTTATTAAATGCCGTAGAATCGAATGAAGTTTTTTCAAGAAGCTTAATTAAAAAGTATCCTCTCAAACCTTTAACCGGTTCTGATGTTGTTTCACCCTGCTTCATGTTCATGCATTTATTAATAAAGAAAACTTCCTTACCGAGCCCCGGAATGCTTGAGTTAGCATTAAATCTTTGAGTTACTTTAATCTGAAATCTGCTGTCAATTCTTGGAATTTCGGTAATATCACCGTTTGATTTCTTCAATAATTCTTCAGCTAATTCCTTAGATTTTTTAAATTTCTTTTCCATTAAAACGGCTTGCTTAACCTGAGTCTGGACTTCTGAAAAGTCCCGGAAGCCTTCAGGAATAATTTTAGAAATTTTAGCAACAATATATTTATTTAGAACTTTGTAAACATCTGATACATCGTCAAGATCATTTTCAAAAGCAAATTTTTGAAGCCTTTCACTTGCCCCAATCCCGGGAATTGCCTTAGCATCTTCGGTGAAAGGAGATGAATCCTGAGCCTTGTAACCATCCAAACCTACTTCTTTATCAAATCCATCTCTTTTTGCCAAATAAGAAAAATCACTAGCTTTGTTATAAATTTCATCAGATGTGGCAGCTGATATTTTAACAGTGTTTATTATTTTTTCAACAACATATTGGGTTTTGGATAGATCTGTAACAAGTATAATATGATAACCAAAATTTGTTTTTATCGGTTTTTGAGCAACTCCAATCGGTGCATTAAAACAAGCGTCTTCAAATTCTTTAACCATCATTCCTTTTCCGAACCATCCAAGATCTCCACCTCTATTAGCAGAACCGGGATCACCTGAATACTCTTCAGCCAATTTACTGAAATCAGCGCCGTTAATTATTTCCTGGTATATGCGGTTAGCTTCAGCAAGATTTTCTTCAGGAGTTGGTTTACTGCTGATTAAAATGTGTGAAGCTCTGACTAACTTTTCTTTTGCCGGAATTGTTTTTATTAAATGATAAAGTACATAACCCTGAGGAGAACTAACGGGTCCTATCACATCGCTGTTTTTAGCATTTCGGATTGCTTTTATTCCTTCTTCAGAAAAATTGTTTATACTAAGAGTATCTACTGAATATGGAGAATCAGAATAAATATTGATGTATGATTTAAAGCTTCCGGTGTCGGTTGTAACAATCTCTTTAACATTCTCGAGGTTAGAAATAACAAGTTGCGTGTCCGCTGATGAAGCAACTAATGGGAAAGAAACAAATGATAGTTCTCTTTGTGCTTCAACTTTATATTTATCTATATTCTCATCATAATAATCTTTTAGCTCATCTTCATTCACAGGAATTGTTGAATCAGGGAACATACTATTCTCAACAAAAATATATTGTGCGTTAATAAAAATATTCTGATCAATAAATTTTTCTTTAACTTCCTGCTTGCTTACAGTAATTGAAGCTAAAAGCATGCTCTGCAGCTTTTGGTTAAGCAGCATTTGTCTTACATAATCTTCAGCCTGCAACAATACCTGTTCATTTTGCGGATCATAAATTGCGTTGAGATATTGTTCTTTATTAAACTTACCGGTTGAATCAATAAAATTCTGTTTTAGGAAAGAAGGCGGATTATCACTAAGAATAACGCCTTTTACTTCTTCATCAGATACAGTTATACCTAGACTTTTAACTTCCTGCTCAATCAAAGTACGGGTAATAAGTCCGTCCCAAACTTGCTGCCGGAATTGTTCATACTGATCTTCCGGTACATCTTCACCGGTTTGTTGTTTCCTGTTTTCCTTTTCCTGTTCTAATGCTGACTGAAAGTCATTATATGAAATATCTTTTCCGTTTATTACCGCTATGTTACTTGTTCTTCCACCCAAAACTTCCATAATTTTTGAATCGGAAATAATCATGAACAAAACAAATAAAACACCTACAGTAATTATAAATGCGGGAGCCAGACTCCTCATCCGGGACATCATACCCATTATCTTAAAATCTCCAAAATTTGAATAAGTAATAAAGAATACAGACAACAAACATAGAGACGCACCGGTTAAAAATCAATGAATTCAGCTACATAAAATATTGAATACTTCTATTTGTTCAGCCTAATTTATTGCCCAAAAATCATATAAACTGTTTCATTTACTTTTACTGAGAAGATTAAATATTACGATTTATTTGACTTTGAAACAGTACACGTATATTTTTTGTTTACTAAATTCAATAAAGGCAAAAATCAAAGTGGAAAAGATAGATTTTCTCAAAAGCGTTCCAATATTTTCAGAATTAAATGAAGATACTCTGGATAAAGTTTCAAAACTGGGTACTATCCAGTCATTTAAAAAGAATTCAATTATTCTTTCCGAAGAAGATGCCGGACAGGCACTTTTTGTTATTGTTTCGGGTAAAGTTAAAGTATCCCGAATTAGTAATGACGAACATAGTAAAGAAGTGATTCTGTCAATAATGAATCCTTCAGACTTTTTTGGAGAAATGGCTTTACTCGACGGATTCAGTCGTTCTGCAACTGTAACTTCAATTGAGGATTCCCAGGTTTTTATTATTCAACGCAATGATTTTCTTGAACTTCTTAAAAACTATCCCGAAGTGTCAATCTCACTGCTCCAGGAATTAACTCAACGACTCAGAACTGCCGGGATGAAAATTAAGGCACTCTCACTAAAAGATGCTGAAGGAAAAGTTGCTACAGTTTTATTACAGCTTGCAGATGATATCGGAAGGATAAAACAAGGAGTTGTTGAAATTGAAAAGCTTCCTCTTCAGCAGGAACTGGCAAATATGGCAGGAACCTCGCGTGAAACTATTTCAAGGACTTTACATTCATTTGCAAAAAAGGGGTTAATTGAACTCGAAGGATCAAAATTAAGAATTGTCAATTATGAAAAGTTCAGAGAACTTTTTGATTAATAACCCTTTTAATGAAATTAAAAGTTGACTTACATACTCATACAAATTTTTCCGATGGTTTCTATTCTCCTGGTGAACTGCTTAAGAAAGCTAAAGAAAATGGAATCGGTATCATTAGCATTACTGACCATGACAGTGTAACAGGTGTAATAGAAGCAAGAAAAATTTCTGACAGGATCGGAATAGAAATCATTCCCGGACTTGAAATCAGCACAGAAATCGGAGATAATGAAATACATATTCTTGGATATTTTATTGATCCCGATAACAAAGAACTTGAACGTTATTTGGTTTTTTTTAGGGAAGAAAGATTTAAGAGAGCAATTAGAATAGTTGAAAAGCTGAACTCAATTGGAATTCATTTGACAATGGATGATGTTCTTACACAGTCAAAAAATTCTGCGATTGGCAGACCTCATATTGCGCAGGCTATGCAAAATAAGGGATTGGTAAATTCTTTTTTTGAAGCATTTAATAAATATATTGGCAATAAGGGTCCGGCTTTTGAAAAGAAAGTGCACTTATCACCGCAAAGTGCCTGTAAAATAATTAATGATGCAGGAGGTCTGTCATTTATTGCACATCCGGGCAAAATGCCTGAACATCTTATTAAAGAATTAATTGAAGCCGGAATTGACGGAATAGAAGTAATTCATCCTTCACACACTGCCAATCAAACTAAATATTATCGGGGAATTGTAAATGAATATTTTCTATTAGAATCTGGTGGTTCAGATTATCACGGGGGAAAAAGAGAAGATGATAATAATTTGGGTAAATATTATACAAATTCAAAAATAATTGAAACAATGCGTTCGCGTTTAATTAAAAATTCCGCTTAAATTTTTCTGCTTTATACTAAATTTTTTACTTTTAACCAATTTTAATTTTTACCATCTTTCAGCAGTTAATATCACAAAACAGGCAACGAATAGAAAATTTTTACTTTTTCTGAATTTTAGGGAAGATGAAATGACAAAATCAATAATTTTCTTTTTCGTTCTTGTTTTTCTCACCTCATTAAATGCACAACAATTTACCAATTGGCAAAACCACACGAACCTAAAAGATGTTCGTGACGTAAAAATTTTTGGCTCAGATTTATGGGCTGTAAGCAGTGGTGGTGCTTTCAAATATTCAACTATTGATCAATCTTTTAAAACTTTTGTAAAGTCGGATGGTCTGGTGGGGATTTCGCTCTCAGCAATTACAAGTGATAATAACGGAAAAATCTGGCTTGGAAGTTCGGATGGTGTGATAAATGTTTATGATCCTTCAACAGGAAGTATAAAAGCAATCCTTGATATCTTTAATACAGAGCAGACTAATAAAAAAATAAATAATCTTGAAGCTACAGATAATGATACGATAATAACTTCAACAGATTTTGGAGTTTCATTAATCGACGCTGACAGTTATCTGTTTTTTGATACATTTTCAAAATTTGGCAGCTTCAGCCCGTTCACAAGAGTAAACTATGCTATAAAATCAGGTTTAATTTATGTTGCAACTGATGAAGGGGTTGCAATTCAAAAACCAGGAGCATCAAATTTATCAGCCCCTGAATCCTGGGATGTTTATCAAACTGCAGAAGGACTGCCATCAGACAAAGTTTATAAAGTGGTAAAGTTTGGCAGTAATGTAATAGCCGCAACAGATAAAGGGATGGCTGTTTTTTCAAATGGTGTCTGGCAACAATATATCCCCGAATTGTCAGATAAATTAGTTACTGATTTTGCTTCTCTTGCCGGTGATTTATTTATCATAAGCAGAAAAACTATTTTTAAATTTTCATCAGGGGTGCTTGATACATTTTATACATCGGCAGATAGTTTAATTAATATGGATATTCAAAGCGGAGTGGGAATAATTGCATCCAGTAGTGCCGGACTTTTATATCACAATATGATAAATAATGTTACAGTTTTACTTCCAAATGGGCCGGCAGCCAACCAGTTCCCAAGTTTATCTGCAAGCAGCGATGGAAAACTGTGGTCAGCAAGCGGTAAAGATGGAACGGGTGTTGGATTTTATACTTACGATGGAAATAAATGGGAAAATTACAATACAAGTAATACCCCGGCTCTTCCTAGAAATGATGTTTATTATGTTGTCGGCACTTCAGCAAACACTGCTTACCTAGGTACCTGGGGCAGCGGTGCTCTTGAAGTCAGTAATGGTCAATATAGAGTATTTGATCGCCAAACCAGCGGAATGCAAGGAATTCCGGAAAATCCAGACTTTCTTGTAATTACCGGTTTCTCAAAAGATTCAAAAGGAAATTTATGGATTTTGAATCATTCTGCGGCTAACAAAAAAAACCTGAGTATGCTAACACCTGATAATATCTGGTACCATTTCAATGTACCATCAATAGGAAGCTATCCAATAACATTCGTAAGGGATTTACGGACTGATCAATATGATACCAAATGGTTTTTCACTCCTGAAGGAAAACCCGGCGTATATTATTTTAATGAGAACAAAACTTATGAGGATTCATCCGATGATATTTCAGGATATATTAATGTTAATGATGGTTTAAATAGTAACAGCATAGCTTCACTGGTTGTAGATACCCGCGGGGACATTTGGGTTGGATCAACATCAGGTATAAATGTAATTTCAAATGTCGGAGGCGTTCTTTCAAGTGGGAAATCATCTTTAAATATTTCATCTGTTTTTACTGTCAGACAGCAATCTGTTACTGCAATTGCCGTTGATCCGCTTAATCAGAAATGGGTGGGAACTACAGAAGGACTTCTACTTTTAAATACAGATGGTTCAAGATTATTAGCTACATTTACTTCAACTAATAGTGCTCTCCTTTCAAACAATATTGAGAGTGTTGCAATTGATGCTCAAAATGGGATTGTTTATGTAGGAACAGAACAAGGTCTTACTTCATTTGAAACTCCTTATTTAAAACCACTTGAAAGTTTTGATAAGCTTTTTGTCTATCCTAATCCATTCATTGTGAAGGATAATTCAAAACTACTTGTCATTGATGGGTTGATAAAAGATTGTGATATAAAAATTCTTTCAATAACAGGTAAGCTGGTAACAGAGTTCTCTTCTCCAGGCGGAAGAACTGCATATTGGGACGGGACAGATCAGCAGGGAAATATTGTTAATAGTGGTGTTTATATAATCGTTGCTTTTGATCAGGAAGGAAACAGTGTTACAACCGGGAAAGTTGCTGTACTCAGAGAATAATGCATTTCGATTTCTTTATAATTTTTGCTAATAAATGATTGACCTGATAAACCTGTCTCTCCAGTTTGGAGGAAAATATCTTTTCAGAGACTTAAACCTTAAAATAAATTCCGGCGACAGGTATGCTTTGGTTGGAGCAAATGGAAGTGGTAAATCTTCATTATTAAAAATCATTTCAGGGCAATTGGAACCTGAGTCGGGATTAATCAACAAGCAGAAAAGAATTTCAATCGGATACCTTCCGCAGGAACAAATTGTTCACAAAGGGAAAAGCCTTAAAGAAGAAGCTCTTTCCGCATTAGACAATATGATTTCTCTACAGAAAAAAGTTCAAGAAATTCAAGATGCCCTGTCAAACAGAGATAATGATAAAGAGAGCGAAAATGAATTACTTAACCAGCTTGGAGAAGTTCAATCAAGACTTGAAGAGCTTGACCCATATTCAACGTCTTCAAATGTTGAAAAGATTTTAACTGGTCTCGGGTTCATTGAAAGCGATTTTGAAAGAGAAACAAATGAATTTTCCGGCGGCTGGCAAATGAGAATTGCTCTTGCAAAATTACTTATCGCTCAAAAAGATATACTTCTTCTTGACGAACCGACAAACCACCTTGATCTTGATTCGCTGGAATGGCTTATTAATTTTATCGAAAGCTATAGAGGGGCGTTGATTATTGTTTCACACGATAAACATTTTGTTGAAAAGACAACTGATAAAACGCTCGAATTTTTTCTTGGCAAACTGAATGTATATAACGGAAAACTAAGTTCATTTCTTAATTTCAAAATCGAAAGAGATGAGCAGTTAATCAATCAATATGAAAATCAGCAAAAAAAATTAAAGGAGACTCAAAAATTTATAGAACGGTTCAGGTACAAAGCGACAAAAGCAAGACAGGTTCAAAGCCGTATTAAGCAGCTAGAAAAAATTGAACTCGTAGAGCTTCCGGATTCAGAAAAGAAAATCGATATCAGATTCTCTCCTCCGCCGCAAAGTGGTAAGATAAATATTGAATTGAAAGAAATTAGTAAAAGTTATGGCTCTAATCACGTATTTGATAATGTAAACCTGACAATAACACGAGGTGACAAAATAGCTTTTGTTGGACCAAACGGTGCGGGGAAATCAACTCTGGCAAAAATTATAGCAAGAAAAATTGAATTTAATTCTGGAGAAAGAATTGAAGGATACAATACTTTTGTTTCTTATTATTCACAAGATGCTGCAGATAATCTTGACCCATCACTCGATATAATTGAATCGGTGAGCGGAATTGATGAAGATAAAACTTTAGGACAATTGAGATCACTGCTTGGCAGTTTTCTATTTTCAGGAGATGATGTTTTTAAAAAAGTTGGGGTTCTATCCGGTGGAGAAAAAAGCCGCCTTGCTTTGTGCCGGATTTTACTAACGAAAACAAATCTTGCCGTTCTTGATGAGCCGACAAACCATCTTGATTACAATTCAAAAAAAGTTCTGCAAAATGCGCTTGTTAATTTCACTGGCTCTCTTGTTGTGGTTTCTCACGACGTGGAATTTTTAGAGCCTATTGTTAATAAGGTGGTTGAAGTCAGAAATCATCGTATTAAGCTTTATGAGGGCGGAATTGATTATTATTTGACGAAAAGAGAAGAATTAATCAATTATGAAGATAATAAACCTGACTTAAAGTCAGATACTGATAAAAATAACAAAAAAGATAAAAAAAGACTTGAAGCTGAGTTAAGACAAAAAAGATATTCTGCTACAAAAGATTTAAAAAATAAAATTGCACTTGTTGAAGAAAGAATTCATTCACTTGAAAAAGAAGAAAGTGACATTGAAGAAAAATTATTTGCACCGGACATGTATGAAAATCATAAACTTGTTTTAGAAATGAATGAAAGGCTTTCAATTATAAAGCAGGAACTAAAAGAGCAAATGAACAACTGGGAAAATTTATCAAACAGACTTCACTATATTGAAAAGCAATTCGATTAAACTTTTACACTTAAAAACTCTTCTGCAAGACTAATTCCGCCATACAAGGCTGCGTCATCACCTAAATGAGTTACTAAAATCTGAAGACTTTTCGAAGAAACTTTAAGTACATGAGAATCAAAAGATTTTTTGATAATAGGAACCATAAAATCATCAATCGCATCAATCATTCCTCCACCAAGCACTATTGTATCGAAATTCATAAAATTAATCAGGCTTGCAAGCACTTCACCTATAATCATACATCCTTCCTCAATCCGGTTACATACCACCTTATCACCTTTCTCAACTGCAAAGGCCAGAGCTTTGCTTTTAATTCTTTCTCCGGAATCAACCATATCTTTTAGTAAACTTTTCTTTCCCGATTTAATATCTGAGATTATATTATTTACAATTGCAGTTCTGCTTGCAAGAGCTTCAAAACAACCCCTTCTTCCACAACCGCAAACCGGACCATTTTTATCAACAAGTATATGTCCTATTTCACCGGCTGCAAAATCAGAGCCGCGGTAGAGTTTTCCATCAATAATAATTCCTCCCCCAATTCCGGTACCCACGAAAACCGCCAGAAGATTTTTCGATTTCTTTCCGACTCCAAAATTTTTTATTCCAAGCGCGCCAATATTAACATCATTTTCAATCAAAATAGGAAAAGGCAATTCTGCTTCAAGCATCTTTTTAATATTCACATTCTTCAAGCCAATATTCGGCGCTAGTCCAACAACACCAGTAAAAGGATTTACCAAACCCGGAATACCAAGACAAACCGCTACAACCTGGTCATCCTTCAGCTTTGATTTTGAAATCGTTTTTTTTACAATGAGGGCAAGATTATTAATGTATTCTTCCGGTGTCGATTTAGGATCGGTAGGTTCTTTTACTCTTGCTATTATTCCATCTTTAGAATTAATAGCGCAGGCAAGAACTTTCGTTCCTCCCATATCGATGCCGATGACATATTTTTTACTCAAATAAACTCCGGGATTAAAGTAATTTGAATAGTAAAAGAAAAGACATATTTCAAGTAAAACAATTTCTAAAAATTTAACAAGTTAAATTTATATTAGAGTTGTAAATAATCGAAAAATATCAATAAATAAATGCCTAAGCCTTTAAAGAGATTCGGACAAAATTACTTGGTTGACAATAATATTCTGAATAAAATAATTGAGAATATTGATCCCGGTATTGAAGATGTAATTTTAGAAATTGGTCCAGGAACAGGAGCATTAACTAGGCTTTTGGCTGATAAATGCAAAAATTTAATTGCTGTTGAAATTGACAAAAGGGTTGCTGACGATCTGACAAAGGAATTTCCTCAAATTGAATTAATAAGGGGTGATTTTCTTGATGTTGATCTACGTAAAATTTCATTAACTCACGGAAAGAAATTACGTGTTGTCGGCAATATTCCTTACAACCTGACTTCTTCAATAATTTTCAAATTATTTAAAAGCAGCAATATCATTTATGATTCAGTTTTAATGGTACAATATGAAGTGGCAAAGAGAATGATTGCAAAACCAGGGACAAAAGATTACGGAATACTAACCGTTCTTCTGAATTATTTTACAAAAACAGAAATATGTTTCAGGATATCACCTAATGTATTTTTTCCCAAGCCAAAAGTCTATTCGTCCTTGGTTAGAATTACTTTCAGGCAGATGACTGAGGCGGAAGATTTTCAAAAATTATTTATCAAAGTTGTAAAGGCAGCGTTTTCCACAAGGAGAAAAACTCTCAAAAATTCATTGGGTGGTAGTATATTTAAGGATATTAATTTCAACAATTGTAAAATTGATTTAAGCAGAAGAGCAGAAACTTTAAATACCGGTGAGTTTATTCAACTTACAAAATATATCAACTCACAATCAAGCAACTGATAATTATTGAAATAGAACATGGACTCAAAGAAAGAAAAAGTCAAAAATATTTTTGATAGTATCGCTTACCGTTACGATTTATTAAATCATTTGTTAAGCTTTGGAATTGATAAATACTGGAGACGAAAAGCATTGAAATTAAGCAGACTTTCCAGAGAAAGTATTATTCTTGATGTTGCCTGCGGGACCGGTGACTTTGCGATTGAAGCAAAAAAACATAATGTAAAAAAAATCTATGGTGCTGATTATTCACATAATATGTTGAAGCTTTTTAAACAAAAAAGTGAATGGATAAACGGGAATACTTTTCAAATGGCTGCTGAATTTATTCCGTTGAAGAATAATTCTGTTACGAATATAACCGTAGCTTTTGGAGTAAGAAATTTTTTCGATATTGAAAAGGGATTTAAATCATTTTATAAAATTCTGACTGAAAAAGGAAAGGTAACAATTTTAGAATTCAGAATGCCGAAGAATAAATTATTCAGATCACTATATAAATTTTATTTTAAAAAAATTCTGCCTTTCATCGGCGGAATAATTTCAAAAAATAAAGAAGCATATAAATACCTTCCTGACTCTGTTGAAGAATTTGATGTAAAGATAAACCTGAAAGAACTATTGTTTTCAAGCGGTTTTTCTGAAGTAAAAATTTATCCGCTTACTTTTGGAATAGTGGATGTAACTATTGCAGTCAAATGATTACTCGACGTGATAATCTTTAAGTTCTTGTGAAAATGTTGAAGTAGAATCCTCAAAATTAATCTCGCCTGTATTTAATGCATTTAGTATCGGACCGTCACCCTCAAGCTTAACCAAACCAATTCCATCACTGAACCATCCGAATGCAGTAAACTTTTGAGCAGGTTTTGTATAATCTCTGATAATTCTTAAATCATATCTTACTTTAAGTGCTTCAACTTCTGTTGTTCCGGTTGCCAATTGAAGTTGAATACTTTCTGACCCGGAGTATGTTCCCGAGATCTCTACAGGCTTAAATGTCACCCCACTTTCAAAAGTAACCAGAATGCTATAAACAAACCAGAAACTATTTTGTATTGGAAAAAACACAAGTCTTGTTTCTTGCTGAAGAGATGTAAATTCTCTAACAGTATCAGGAATCAAAGTAATCACCATGCTTGTATCTACGAAATAAAAAATACCCATTGATGATTTTCTAAAAAAAGAATATCTCCCCGATGTTGCTGAATCAGTTTCAACAGAATCATATTGCACAATATAGCTGACAGGACTTTGCAGCGTTAAAAGTGTATCCCCGATATAACTGACAAATCTGATTCCTGTAGTTACAACACCAGCAGAATCGGTTTGAATAACAGAATATTTATATGTATTTCCAACTGAACCAGGAAAATAATTTCCATTATTTTGTCCGCCAGGATTTGTTGCCGCATCTTTGCAGGCTGGAATAAATAAAATTACAATAACCAGCAGAGTAAAATATTTTAGTTTTCTTTTAATTATCATTCCTAATTTCAATTAAGATGTTTTTTAATTTTGAAAAAGCGTTAAAGCGATGACTTATTTTATTTTTAATTTCTGGTTCTAACTCAGCCATTGTTTTATTAAATCCATTCGGAACAAAAATCGGGTCATATCCAAAACCATTTGTCCCTCTTTCATCATAAATTACTTCGCCCTTTATTTCCCCTAATGCAGCATTATAATTTTTACCATCAAAATAAACTGCCGCACATACAAATTTTGCTTTATGCGGTTTGTTAAACATTTTGAGTTTTCCGATTAATTTCTGATTGTTTTTTTTATCGTCTGCATTTTCTCCGGCATATCTTGCTGAATAAATCCCGGGTTCGCCCTTTAATTGTTCAACTACAAGACCTGAATCATCCGCAATTGTTGGAAGCATATATTTTTTAAAGATTTCCTCTGCTTTTATTTTTGCATTTTCTTCAAAAGTAGAACCGGTTTCTTGAATACTCCCCGTAAAATCTATATCGCTTAAAGATAAAATCTGCAAATTAAGATCGGACATAATGTGCCTTACCTCTTCTACTTTTCCTTCATTTCCTGATGCAAAAATTATCCTCTGCATTAAATCCTTTTTGAAAGTTTTTGTAATTCACTTTTCGAACGCGATATTAATTCATCTTTTTCATATAAGGGACAATCACTGTTCTCTGCAACCCACCCACCATCAATCATTACATTTTTAACATCTGAAGAAGAAGAAGAATAAATAATAGCGGAATATACATTTTCTTCTGAAATCGGGTTATGAATATTTTCAAGATCAAGTAAAACAAGATCTGCTTTTTTTCCAATTTCAATACTGCCAACTTCGTTTTCCAGATGAAGTGCTTTTGCACCTTCAATTGTTGCAAGTCTGAATATCGTTTGAGAATCCATGGTGCCGGGTCCAAAAATGGGTTTTTGTATTAATCCTGCCAACCTCATTTCAGTAAAAATGCTCAGGTTGTTATTACAAGGTGCTCCGTCGGCACCAAGCGAAACTGAAATTCCATCTTTTAGATATTCCGGAATTCTTGCAATGCCGGAACCTAACTTTAAATTCGATGATGGGCAATGAGCAATCTTTGTTTGAGTATCTTTTATCTTGTTTTTCTCTGAATCATTTAAATGAATGCAATGCGCAAGCACAGTTTCATCACCCAGTAAATTTAGTGAATTAAGATAATCGATATTTTCTTTTCCAAATTTTGTTCTTACTTCATTTATCTCATCTCTGTTTTCTGATGCATGTGTGTGATAAATGCTACCAGGAAAATCTTTCATCATCTCTTTTGAATCACGGAGCAATTTTTCTGAACAGGAAAGAGCAAACCTTGGTGAAAAAGAATATTTTACCTTACTATTATTTAAACCATGAAATGAATTAGCAAGTTCATTTATTTTTTTCAGTTCATCATTTGTGTTTGATTTAAAATCAGGATAAAGATCATTAACATCAATTAAACACTTACCGGAAAATGCTCTCATCCCGGATTTAATTATTTCTTCAAAGACAACTTCATGAAAATTCAATGAACCCATGTCAAGAATTGTTGTTGTTCCGCCAAGTAACAATTCAGAAATCCCAAGCTGAACTGATGCCCGCATTGAATCTTCATTAAGAGCATTTTCCATCGGGAAAATTTTCAATTTCAGCCAGTCAAGTAATGGAAGGTCGTCTGCAAGCCCTCGAAATAAAGTCTGGCATAAATGTATATGAGTCTGAATAAAGCCGGGAACTAAAGTCAGGTTTGGAAAATAATAAACTATTCCATCAAATAAGTTTTTATCAAACTCATCTTTCTTTTTTATGGAAGAGATTTTATTCCCGGTAATTTCAAGTACTGCATTTTTATAAATTGAATTATTTTCATCGCTTGAAACAATTTGCTTTACGATGATTGCTTTATTGTCAGACATTTTGCCCTTCAAATTCAGCAAATATTTCCTCCATTACATCAAATGCATATCTCAAATGCGGGATAACAATTGAGCCCCCGACAATCAAAGCAATGTTAAAAGCTTCGTGAAGTTCTTCCCTGCAGGCTCCTTCAGTTATTGAGCGGTCAATGTGATAAAAAATGCAGTCATTGCATCTTAATACCATTGATGCGACTAGTCCCATTAGTTCTTTCATTTTTACAGGAAGTGCACCATCAAGATATGCTTTATTATCAAGTGAAAAGAATTTTTTAAAATCATTAAATCCCGCGTTTAGAATTTTGTCATTCATATCAAGTCTGTATTTCCGTGTTTCTGATATAGTTTTTTTCATTTTATTTCCTTTAAATATTAAATTTATTTTTTTCAGGATCGTAAGATACCTCCAGTTCATCAACATCAAAATCATCCGGTTCATCTTCCCAATCATACTTCTTTTTCGGAGGATCAATTTTCCTAAACAAGAAAGCAGCAGACAATCCGGTAATTGCTCCGAACAAATGTGATTCCCAGGAAATTCCTTTCCAACCTGGAAGTACTCCCCAGACCAAACCTCCATAAAGGAATACGATAATTAATGCTAATGAGATTGAAGTATTATCTTTTCTAAAAATTCCGCTAAAAAAAAGAAAGCTGACAAATCCATAAACAATTCCACTTGCACCGATATGATAAACCTGCCGGGCAAATATCCAGACTAACAGCCCGGTAAAGAAATAAACAAAACCAAAAAGCGCATACGCTACTTTAGGATAAAAATAAAATATTATCCAGCCTAGAATAATAAGCGGGAAAGTATTTGAAATAAGATGCGAAAAGTTTGCGTGAATTAGAGGAGATGATACTATTCCAAGCAAACCTTCAGGTTTTCTCGGCAGCACACCCATCCCTGATAAATTCAAATCCAGCAAATAAGTAAGAAGGTGAATAATCCATAATAAGACCGGAAAAGCAAGTGGAATGAATATTCTTTTTAAAACTAATTTTTTATTTTTCAAAAATCTTTAACCGTTAAAACAATTTTACTTTGATAATAAAAATATAATTTTAATTTTCTGATACAAACTAATTCGCTTTCAACAATGTGAGGAATGTAACAATGCAGATAATTTCTAAATATAATCTCATAAAACCAATAATTGTTGTTGTGTTAGTGTTATTATTTACTGGAAATTCACTTGGCGGAGCATGGCCTGAAAAAAACGGTGGCGGCTATTACAAATTATCATTCAGATATCTGAAAGGAGATAAAATTTATAATTCTGACGGAGATAAAGTTGCTATACCTGATTTCACAGATATAACAATAGGATTTTATGGTACTTATGGACTAACCGACAATATCACACTCTCTCTAAACGCAACACCATATAAATCTGAAAAGCTTAGTGATATTTCAACAGTTGAAACTATTTCAGAAACCGATGTTTCAGGATTTGGCGATTTTGGCTTGGGAATAAAATATTGTGTTGCAAGGATTAATCAAACTGTAGTTTCAACTTCGCTCAAATTTGGATTTCCAACCGGCAAATCTAATATGGATGGAGAACTCTGGACAGGAAGAAAAGACTTTAATCAGACAATAACAATCGAAGCAGGACATTCATTTTATCCTGCTCCTTTTTACATTACGGGACTTGTAGCTTTCACAAACAGAAACGAGGGCTTCTCTGATGAACTCAGGTTTTTAATAGAAGGCGGTTATAATTTTGGAATTGGATTTACCGTTATTGGAAGAATTCACACTTTGGGCTCAGTGAAAAATGGCAATGAGGATGTAATTGGTGGATTCGGAATTTTTCAGAATAATTCCCAATACTATGCTTACAACCTGGAATTGGTTTATAAAATTAATAAAAACTTTGGTGTGAGCGCTTACTATGAAAGCGGTGGAGGCGGAATAAATATTATCTCTGCTCCTGTTTTAAATGCCGGAGTATTTTATACTTTATAATTTGTAAATAATTCTGATATTTGAAATATTTTTTTACAAAAATTATAATTGCGGTATGTGTGGACGATATGAAAACAAGTTGACCTTTGAATCGGTAATTCAATACTTTGCCGATCAGGGCATAACCCTTGAAGATATGATAAGCGGAAATGAAAAAGATAAATTTGATATCCGACCAACAAGCTCAATTGTTACCGTTCTAAAATCAAAGGAAAAATATTCACTTTGTGAGACAAACTGGGGAATAAAATTCAGTGAAAAATCACCATTGATATTTAATAGCCGGATTGAAACAATTACAACCAAACCTTTCTGGAAATCTTCATTTGGAAAAAACAGGGCTTTAATCCCCATGTCAGCATTTTATGAATGGCAGGTAATTGACAACAAAAAAGTACAACAAAGAATATATCTTGATGATGAAGATTTCTTTTTTGTTCCGGCAATTTATTTTGAAAAAGAGAATAAATTTTTTACTTCATTTGTAACCGTGCCGCCAAACAAATTTATGACTTCAATTCACCACAGAATGCCGGCTATACTTACAAAAAAGAATGCAGTAAATATTTTATCCGCAGACACAGATGAAGCTATAAAAATGTGTAAGCCGTATGAAGGAAAAATGTCTGTGGAAAAGTATAGGTAATTTATAAAGGCGTTTTTTCTTTTTAAAAAGAAAACTCCGGTTTTCCGGAGTTTATTAAAGCAGTTTATTTATTTCCAGCTATTTTAATAAAATCATCTTCTTTGTCTGCGTGAAATTACCAGCCGACAAAGTATAAAAATAAATACCGCTGGTAAGGTTATCCGCGTTGAAATTTACTTCGTAATTTCCCGAAGCTTTTTCTTCATTCACAAGAGTTGTAATTTCATTGCCGAGGATATCATAAATTTTTAATTGTACGGGCTTCATAAATGAAGCCACTTCAGAAGGTATGCTATATTTTATTTTTGTTGAAGGGTTAAAAGGGTTTGGGTAGTTTTGAAATAGCTGATAACTCCCTGCAACATTTGGTTCATTATTTTTAATTCCGGTAACAAGATTTAGATCTAATTTATACATTGATCTTCCATAAGTACCTGCAACGAGATAATTTTCTGTCGGATGAATTTCTATATCACCAACAGGTAGAACAGGCAATCCTTCCCCAAGTACATACCAGGTTTGACCTGTATCAAAAGTGTAATACATACCAACATCATTTCCTACATAAAGTCTTTCCGGGAAATTATTATCAACAGCAAAAGCATCAACAGGTGCGTCCGGTAGATTTCCGCTGATATCAGTCCAGTTTGCACCCATATCGCTACTGCGGAAAACGTGCGGCTGCGGATCACGCCATTTTAATCCATTGAAAGTTGCATACACAATATTTTCGTCCGAAGGATCAACTGCGACTCTTGATACCCACCTTACAGGCAGACCATCTGAAATTTCATTCCAGGTTGTTCCGTTATCCGGTGAAACCCATACGTGCGAGTCATCTGTTCCAACATAAATTACATTTGAGTTGCCTGGTGCAACAGCAATTGTTGTTATAGTTCCAAGTCTTCCACCATCATAATCAGTAAGCTGCGGACTAATTTTATTCCACACCCCGGCACCATTTGTAGTTTGATATAAATAATTAGTTCCATAATAAAGTATACTTGCATTATTAGGATCCATAACAACAGGTGTTGACCAGTTAGTTGGTTCACTGAAACTAATTCCATTAGTTGCTGGCGAGAAATTGTTCCCTCCGTTAGTTGATTTACCCAGATTACCGTACTGGGATTCTGCATATATAATATTCGGGTTTGTATGGTCAACTAAAACATAAAATCCATCACCGCCATAAATATGATTCCAGTTATCATGTCCGCCGTCAATTGTCCTGTTGGTTCCATTATCTTGTGTGCCTCCGTACAACCTCAAAGGATTGTTTGCATCAATTCCAATCTCATAAAATTGTGTTGCAGGAATCTGTGCAGGTGCACCCCAGCTTACACCGCCATTTGTTGAAATATTTATTCCACCGTCATTACCAAGTATTACAAAATTTGCATTATTAGGATTAAAAGCCAGTGCATGATTATCTACATGTGAAGCAGTAGGTGTACTCCAGTTTGTTCCTGAGTTTGTCGATCTGAAAACATCAACATCAAGCACAAAAACCAGATCGGAATTTACTGGACTGACTCTAACCTGACCGAAATACCAGCTAAACCCGGCACTGCCCAATCCATTTCCCGGATCAGCATTTGTCCAGCTATTTCCGAAATCAGTTGATTTATACAAGCTGATTATATCTGCACCATCGTTATAAAGTGTATAAACAATTTCTGGATTTTGTGGATACACAGACAATCCAATTCTGCCAACATTTTGAGCATTAGGATCTGGTAATCCTGCAGAAGGTTGAATCAATGTCCAGTTATCTCCGCCGTCTGTTGTTTTATAAATTCCGCTTGACGGGCCGTAAAGGTGTGAGGAGGTGGGTCTTCGAACTCTCTCCCACATTGCCACCATCATTCTATTTGGATTAACAGGATCAATAATTATATCCGCAGCACCAGTTGAATCATTTACAAATAAAGATAGATCCCATGTGTTCCCGCCATCAGTAGATTTATAAACTCCTCTTTCAGGATTAGGTGAAAAGTATGAACCTTCTGCAGCAATGAAAACTTCATTAGTATTTAAAGGATTTATAATTACACGCCCAATTGAAACAGTTTCTGCCAATCCTAAAAACTGCCAGGTATTTCCTGCATCTGTTGATTTAAAAACTCCGCCGCCTGGAAAATTATTGTGCCCACCATTTCCTTCTCCTGTACCAACATAAATTACATCGGGGTTTTGGGGATCAACAGCAATATCACCAACTGTAAGTACCGCCTGATCATCAAATATCGGGAACCAGCTTTGTCCCATATCGGTTGACTTAAATACTCCTCCGGTTGCAAATCCTGCATAAATGATGTTCGGATCGGCAGGGTTAAATTCCAGGTCAACAACTCTGCCGCCAACATTTAGGGGACCCGCAAATTCCCATTGAGGCTGGCTTAAGCCTTTACGCAGGCTCATTTCCCTTGTTTCTCTTTTAAGTTCATGAGATTCCTTTATTGCATCAATATATGCGTTCGGATCATACTTATAATACGGAAATGTGTTCTTTATGTAAGACCATTCATATGGAAATAAATTATTTTCATTACCTGCACTATTAAGTGATCTGAACTTTTTGTTCAAATTTTCAGAATTAAAAAAATTACTGAAATATGCAAAGGAGAGAACAATTAGCAAGACGGTGGTTATTGTATATTTCAAATTCATTATAGCTCCATAATTTCTTATCTGTTGATTTATTTATATTCAGTATTCAAAAATCGGGTGCTGTATATTTTCCATTCCTTCCCTTCTTTTTTCATATAGTCAAATCCTTCAGCTGTATTAGCGGTAACGCCCTGCTGTTTACCTATTGGAATTGTAGTTTGCTTGAAATAAACAACTGCACTATCCCCCAACACTTCTAAAACCCTGACGTCATCAAGTTGAAAATGAAAGTTGTACTGTTTAAAAACAAAGTCTAAACCTTTAATAGTAGATTGCCTTTGCGGACTATCTTTATGAATTGTATTAAGCACAGCCTGTTTATCTTTTTTTTCTGTCGCTTCCATGTTCTTTTTAATAACTGCAATTATCTCCTTTGATACTTCAGGGTTTAAAGCTGATTTTTGTTCAACCTGAGATTGAGTTTGAGGAGGAACAGTTTGATTGTTCACTGGCGGAGTTGGTTGCCGGGTGGTAACCGGTTTTTTATCAGTTGATGATTCACATCCAGCAAGTATGTTTAAGATTAAAATTGAAAATAGAATAAACGAAAATAATTTCATCCCTTTTCCCGATTTATTTTAGTGATAAAATTTTGTCTAATTCTTCTTTTGTAACTTCAAGCATATTGTTGTCGATGAGTCGCGGAGTTAAAATTCTCCAGTTTTCATTTTCTCTAAATACTTCCGTAAAAATTGGTAATGCTTCATCGAGTCTTTTATTATTTGCTAAAGTGACTGCCGTCCAGTATTTCATTTCTTCATTATCAGGAAACATATTTTCAGCAGTCGTATACTCTTTCATTGCAAGTTCCATATTTCCTTTTTCAACTGCAAGATCTCCGGCATTCATATGATCATAAGCACGGTGAAGTTTGAGAAGTCTTTTTAATTCCTGGACAGGATGTGGATCATCTTCAACACGCAGATCAATTAGCCTGTCTTCCCAAACTTTGCCAGTTGATTTTCCACGCACAACTAGTATTGCTGCAGATTGTTTTCCACGAATATCTCCGCCTGCATTTTGAGCAGCTTCAAGCGCTGCAATTAATCTTTCGGCAAGCGGACCCGTTGAATTTTCAAATGATTCAGACATTGCATCCCAGATCTTATCATTCAGCATAAGGTTTGCCTGAACCGAATAATTTTCCCCGATAATATTTCCTGCTCCCTGGATGCAATCTTTTCCTGTGTAAGATTTTACATTTCCATTAACATCCATAATTGCAAGCTGACGGACATCCCTTCCTTCATCTTCTGCAATCAGCTTATCAACAACTTCAGGGGCTGTCATTCCTGATTTTAACAGCTTAAGACCTTCCGGACCAAATGCAGGATTGACAAATGATTGAGTAGCTACAACACCAACTCCGGCTTCTCCCCAGGTTACAATTGAACCAACTGAAAACCAGTGCGATTGAACTGCAACTCCCATTTCACCCGTTTCAGGATCGCGGGCAACTATCGAGTATGTTGCAACAAGTGGATTTTCAGAATAAAAATTCTGTGCGTCAATTTGAAAAAAGGAAAGTAAAATAATTATTGAAGCCAAATATGCTTTCATACCGGCACCTAAAATTGTTAAATGAAATTCTTTTGTGATTATAAGATAGTGGAGTATTTAGTCTTTAACAATTTAGAAATTCATAAAACCCAAATCTGATTAGCTAAGAAAGTTCTCTTTTTAGAAATTTCCCGGTAATACTTTTTTTCTTTTTAATGATATTTTCTGGTGTTCCTTCGGCAATTATTTTTCCACCAAACTCACCTCCACCCGGACCAAGATCGATAATCCAGTCTGCCATTTTAATTACATCCATATTATGTTCAACAACAACAACAGTATTTCCTTTATCTATAAGCTTGTTGAGAACATTTAATAGAATACGAACATCTTCAAAATGCAGACCGGTTGTAGGTTCATCAAGTACATACAAAGTTTTACCGGTTGAAACTTTACTTAATTCCGTAGCAAGCTTTACTCTCTGTGCTTCACCGCCGGAAAGGGTTGTTGCCTGCTGCCCGAGTTTTATGTAACCAAGACCAACATCATTAATTGCTTTTAATTTTCTCTTTATCCTGGGAAGTTCAGAAAAGAAATCAAGCGCTTCGGAAACTCTCATCTCAAGCACGTCTGAAATTGATTTGGTTTTGTAAAGCACCTGCAGAGTTTCCCTGTTATATCTTTTCCCGTTGCAGGAATCGCAGTGAACATAAACATCGGGAAGGAAATTCATTTCTATTTTTTTCAAGCCATCACCGGAACATTCTTCGCATCTTCCGCCGGGTACGTTGAAGCTGAACCTGCCGGTTTTGTAGCCCCTCATCTTAGATTCGGGAAGCTGTGCAAAAAGATCACGAATGAAAGTAAAAAGCCCTGTGTACGTTGCAGGGTTTGATCTTGGAGTTCTGCCAATCGGTGACTGATCAATCTCTATTATCTTGTCAATATTTTCCAATCCATCAATTGATGCATAATGAAGCGGAACAGATTTGGAACCATAGAACTTACTCATCAAAATTTTTACAAGTGTTTCATTAAGCAAAGAAGATTTACCTGAACCACTCACGCCTGTCAATAAAGTCAGGGTACCTAATGGAATTTTCAGATTGACTTTTCTCAGGTTGTTGCCGGTGGCTCCAACTAGTTCAATAAATTTGCCATTTCCTTTTCTCCGCTTGTCCGGAATTTTAATATTTTCTCTATTTCTTAAATAGGAGAGTGTCATTGAGTCAAAACCGTTATCAGAATCAAGCAGCTTCTGAGTTCTCCCTTCCATTACAACTTTACCCCCATGCTCACCAGCACCTGGTCCGAGATCGATCATATAATCAGAACTTTCGATTGTTTCTCTGTCATGCTCAACAACAATTATTGTATTTCCAAGATCGCGAAGATTTTTTAATGAAGTGATAAGCTTAATATTATCACTTTGATGAAGTCCGATAGATGGTTCATCAAGCACATACAAAACTCCTGCAAGCTGTGTTCCGATTTGTGTTGCAAGTCTTATTCTCTGTGATTCACCACCAGATAAAGTTCTTGCAGGACGATTAAGAGTAAGGTAATCTAAACCGACATTCAAAAGAAAGTGCAGTCTTTCAATTATTTCTTTCAGAATTGGTTTGGCAATTATTGCTTCCTTCCCTTTCAACTTTAAGTCATCAAAAAATTCTACACTCCTGTTAATTGATAATGAAGAAACTTCGCTTATATTTTTACCCGCAAACTTAACTGCTAATGATTCCTTTTTGAGTCGTCCGCCTCCGCATCCAGGACAGGCTATAGTATTCATATATGATTCAACCCATTCACGAATATTGTTGGAAGAAGTTGAGTCGTAATAATTTTTGAGATAACGAATCACACCTGAAAACCTGTGGGTGTAGTTTACCGGTCTGCCTCCGCCATACGAATACCTGAAAGAGATTTTATCTGTACTTCCGTTGATAATTACATCAACCTGCTCTTTTGTAAGATCTTTGAGCGGTGTAAAGAAATCAAAATTATATTTTTCTGCAACAGCTTCAAGCTGGGTAAAAAACCAGATTGACCTTGGTTTACCGATTGCAGCAATTCCACCGTCGTTTATCGTTTTATCCCAATCTGGAATTATCAGATTTATATCGAGCTCTTTCTTTTCTCCCAACCCTTCACATTCGCTGCAGGAACCAAAAGGAGAATTGAATGAAAAAGAATTAGGAGCGAGTTCTCTGTAACTTATTCCGCAGTCGAGACAGGCAAGATGCCTGCTGAAAACCAAATCATCTTTTCCATCATTTATAATGATACTTCCACTTCCAAAATTAAGTGCAACATCAACTGATTCACTTAACCTGCTTCTTGAATTTTGTTTTACCTGCAGTTTATCAATAACAATTTCTATGTTGTGAACTTTATAACGATCAACCTGGAATTTTTTTGTTATTTCTTTTATTTCCCCGTCGACTCTTACTTTCAGAAAACCATCTGAAAGAATCTCTTCAAACAATTCACGGTAATGTCCTTTTCTGCCTTTGATAACCGGGGCAAGAATTGTAATTTTTTTATTATTGAAACTGCTGAGAATTGAGTCTATTATTTGTGCCGTAGTCTGCTTCTGTACCGGCTTTCCACAATTGTAACAATGAGGAATTCCGACTCTTGCAAAAAGAAGTCTAAGGTAATCATAAATTTCAGTTACTGTTCCAACTGTTGAACGTGGATTTGAAGAAGTAGATTTTTGTTCTATAGAAATAGCAGGACTGAGACCCTCAATTAAATCAACATCGGGTTTTTCCAGCATATCGAGAAACTGACGTGCGTAAGCAGAAAGAGATTCAATATATCTTCTCTGCCCTTCGGCATAAATGGTATCAAAAGCAAGAGATGATTTCCCCGAACCTGAAAGTCCTGTAATTACAGTAAAAGAGTCACGCGGAATTTCAATGTCTATATTTTTTAAGTTGTGCTCTCTTGCACCCTTAACTATTATTTTTTCCTGTTCCAAATTCAAATTGTAAAAATTTAAATAGTTATATTACTCACAGTTGTTTTGAGAATCAATTTAAATTCAGTTGCACTATCTGACTTTTTTATGAAATATCCTTCGAAAATCAGGATAGTAGAAAACTTTAAAGAGTTTGAATTCAAGGAAAAAGGTTCGCTTTTCATCGGGCAGATTTATCCTGTTGAATCAGAATTACAGGTTTCTGAAAAATTAAAGAAAGTAAAAAAAAAGTTTTATGATGCAACACATCATTGTTTTGCATATAAGCTGGTCGGTGGTAAAGTAAAATATTCTGATGATGGAGAGCCTTCCGGAACAGCAGGAGTAAGAATTCTGAATGCCATTGAGCATGATTCGCTATTTAATCAACTAATTATTGTAATCAGGTACTTCGGTGGAACTAAACTTGGAGTTGGTCCGCTCGGGAAAGCATATTATACTGCAGCAAATGGCGTAATAAATTCATCTGAAATAAAAGAAAAATCTCTTCATCAGAAAATATTAATTGAATCAGATTTCAATCAGGTAAGCAATATTTACCACATTTTAAATCAGAATAATGCAAAAATTGAAAAAGAAGAATTCGCGGAAAAAGTTAGATTTGACATATTTGCGTTACCATCCAAAACAAATGCTATTTGTGAATTTTTAACTGAAATTTCTCAAAATCAAGTAAAAATCGAACAAAAAAATGAATTTCAATACCTCTAACAAATCCTGATAAATATGAATAATTTATAGAAAAAATATTGAATAGTACTTGCTTAAATAATCAATAATAGCGAAATTTGTTACAAACAATTTTCGGGCAACCTAAATTGGGGAAATTATGGAGACTAATCATACTGCAGATCGTTTAGCAAACCTAACCTTCAGTCTTTTAGCAAACTGCCAGGAAAAAGAAGTCCGGCTAGCAGAGGTTCATGGATTAACACAAGCTGAATTCCGGTGTCTAAGGTTATTTGGAAGTGACGAAAGTTTAAACAATAAGCAAATTGCTGAAAGAATGAACCTTAGTCCGAGCAGATTAACAAGAATAATCGACGGACTGGTAAAGAAGGAATACATCAACAGGGAAATTGACCAGAACGATCGTCGGAATATGAAAGTTACTCTTTCTAAAAAAGGGAAAACTCTCACCCAGCAATTAAATAAAGCCTACGTTGATATTCACAAGGAAATTCTTGAGGATATTGAAGTAAAACAGCACGAGCCATTAATTACGGCTATGGAACATCTTTTAGTTGCGCTTGAAAAATGGCTGGCAAAACCTGAAAGTTAGCAGGTAAAGTCTTATTTATTTTTTTCGTGTTTAAGATAATTTAAATAGACTTTTATTTTTTCAAAATCAGCGGCAATCAATTTTAAATTATTAAAGCTTTGAGGATTGAGTGTAAAATACTCAACCTCGAAGCGTTTTTTTATTTCTTCATTCTCCTGTGATAAGATATCCCTCAAATTATTAATAAAAGATTCAAGATTATCCGACAAATCTTTTTTAACATTATCCAGATTTTCTACTTCGGGAATATTTTGTCCTTTACTTAAAACGCTTGTTAATCCTGAAATATATTTACCAGTAAATGCGAGCTCAGCAAATAATTCCTTCTTATCACCTTTGAGCGAACTATTCAGAAGTAAATTAACATCTTCTTTTCTTTTTAAAGATATTCTATTGAATTTCTCCGCTTCCTCAATAAGATTTTTATCAAGGAATGGAATATCAGATTTCATAAATTAATCTTTAATTCTTTACTCCTAAACCAATACCATCACCTATCGGCAGGATAACCGAATTAAGATTTGGCTGGTTCATAAAAAGTTTATTAAAGTTTTTAATATATCCGGTTGATTTTTTATAATTAGAAGGAACCCGGGTTGATGCAGCATATCCATGCCACAGTAGGTTGTCAACTATCAAGGTGCCGCCTCTTTTTAGAAGAATCATTGAATAATCAAAAAGTTTTTTGTAATCTTCTTTATCGGCATCCAGAAAAATCAGATCGTATTTCTTTTTTAAACGGGGCATAACATTTATTGCATCACCCTCAAGTATTTTTATATTCCTGCCAATTCCTGATTTATCAATAAACTCTTTTGCTTTAGCAATGTTTTCTTCACTTTTTTCAATAGTATGAATTTCGGATTTTTTCTTTAAAAGTCTTGCAACCCTGATAGTTGAATATGCAATCGCCATCCCAATTTCCAGAACACGTTTGGGATTTTGAATCCTGACAACCTGTTCGAGGAAACCAGCAGAAAGCCACGAAAATATCGGAACATTTTTTTGCTTGGCATATTCTTCCATTTCTTTTAATAAATTATCCTGTTCTTTTTTAAATGAAGCAATATATTCTAATTGAGGCGTGTAAATTATTTTACTCATAGTAACCTGTTGAAATTATTTATTGTTTAAGTTAATAAGAATAAAAATTAAATGTGGATAAACTTTTATTTTGTAACGTTAATTATTTTAACAGCACTAATTTTCTACCGAATTTTTCACCGTTCTTCTGAATTAAAAGAAAATAAATACCGCTTGCAACTGGAAATCCGCCGGCAGTTTTTCCATTCCAATCAAGATTATTTGTACCAAAAACAGTATTAATATATAATTCATTTACTTTTTGTCCGATGGCGTCTGTGACAATCATTTTTACTTTCTCTCCACCTCCCGAATTGATGGAAATCCTTACAAATCCATATTGAGCTGGTACAAACGGATTCGGAAATGGTTCACTGACTGTAAAAAACAAATCACTCAATTGCGGTTCGAGGTTGTGAGAAATATTTAATTGTCCATAGTAAAAACCGTAGTTGTCCGTTTGAGGGTTCCGTAAATTAATATTATTTGTAGTTGTATAAGTGAAGAAGAATTCAATTTTATCATTATTAAAAAAAGCTGGAAAAGAAAAAGTATATGTGAGGTTATTATCAAAATCCATTTGCTGTTCTACGAATGCTCCCTCGTTAACTGAATAATGAACTCTAACAGAATTTGGTATAACATCTGAGGGATCAAGAATTATCTTGTGAAGTTTAAAGCCTTGCTCTACAATTTCAAGATTTGGGAACTCAATTGCCTTTAAGGCAGACATTAATCCATAACCTCGTTCGTTATCAGGATTTAAACTATTATCTGAGGTTTCAAAAAAAATATTTCTTATCTGGTCATTAATTAAATGCGGATGAGCAGAAAGCAGAAGTGCTGCAATACCCGAAGCAATAGGTGCAGCAACAGAAGTGCCGCTTGCAGTAGAATACTGGTTAAATGTTCCGGATGTTGCACCAATAACATTTACTCCTCTGGTTACAAGATCGGGTTTAATGCGTCCATCATAGGTTGGCCCCAAGCTGCTAAATCCCGCAACAATATTATTTGCATCAACTGCTCCAATTGCAAGGGTGTTAAAACCATCAGCAGGAGCAATTATATAACGCCAGCTCGTTAATCCCTCATTACCAGCAGAAGTAATAGTAGTAACACCTTTACGGTACGCAACTTCACAAGCACGTGTTACAATTGTTGTTCGCCCGTTCATATCTTTATAACTGTAAGAATAAGTTGAAGGATCGAAAATATTATAACCTAAGGAACTGCTGGTAATATCAACTCCATAATTTTCCATCCACTCAAGTGCTGCTGCATAGTTATCCTCTTCAACATGAGTTTCACTTCTTATATCTTCTGTTTTTGCAAGTATAAAATCTGCACCAAATGCTGCCCCAATTAAGGAACTGTCTTTGAATCCACCGGCAATTGAAAATACTAGTGTGCCGTGAGAATCTTGTCCAGGAACATCGTTTTGCTGATTAGCAGTAATCAAATCTCCAAATACAAAATCGTATTCTGCAATTATATTTCTGCTTTGTAATGATTCGTGAGTTTGCCAGTCAAACCCAGTGTCAAGCAATCCAAATAGAACTCCCTGTCCAGTAATTCCACTTGAATGAACAATCGGAATATCTGAAAGCTGTAATTGATCAAAAGAAGGACCGTAATCAAAAACTGAAATTATTTGTTGAACTTTTGGAATGAATGATACACGATTAAAGTTAAATGGCGTAAATTCCCAAATCTTTACTGACTCTGTTTTTTCAACAAAGTTTAATCCACTAATTTGAGAGACCTGCTGATCAGTAAGGTAGGCTGAAACTGCGTTAAACCATTTTAGTTGGTTTTGAATTTTTATTCCCAGCGATTTTAACACCTCTAAATAATCAAGTTTGATAGGTAAATCTTCATAAGTAACAAGAGAATCTTCACCAAGAGTTTTTAATCTTCTTTTAATACATTTTTTGCTGAGTAACTCAATTGCAGAATTGTATTCTGCAGATCCCCTTAATAAGTTGTTATCCGGATTAATACCTTTATCTTTAAAATAGATAAGATATTTAGTTTGTGTAAAAGAAAGTGAACAAAAAATTATTAGAAATAAAAAGGAAAACTTTTTCATAATCGGTAATTTTAGTTTTATGTTACCGGAATTAAAAAGTAAATTAGTCTACACTTCTGAACATCCTGTTTGTTCTTATTCCTGAAAGAAATCCAAGAGGTCCCTCGGCAATTTTCGATGGGTCCATTGACCAGTAAATAAACAAAACCTTACCAATTATCATTTCATCATTTACCAATCCAAAGTATCTGCTGTCATGGCTGATATCCATATTATCACCAATAACAAAGTAGTGATCATGTTTAAATATATATTCTCTTATGGGTATATTGTCCAAAGTTACAACCGAGCCTTCTTCCCGCAGATTGTTAGATCCATTATCCAGAACAATGGTGTTTTGCCAGTCATTCATGTTTTTAGGAGTAACTGATATTGTATCTCCTTTTTTTGGAATAACCAATGGTCCGTAAAAATCCCGATTCCATTTTTTGCCTGGTGGAAAAATGCCTTCTTCAGGTTCGTTTTTCTTTCTAAGATCATCCTTTAGATATATTATGCTATGAGGGAGATCAAGTTTATTATGATTAACAAATATTTCCTTAGCAATAATTTGTAAAGTGTCGCCGGGACCAGCAACTATTCTTTTAACAAATTTCTCTTCAATTATAGTTCCATCAAATAATTTTTTAGCAGGAAAGTCAAAAATAATCAAATCATTAATTTCAGGTTTCCCAAATTCAAAAATATTTATATGAGGGATTTTCTTATCAAGAATAGGAATTCTTTTGGGAGTGCTGAAATTATATGACATTTTGCTGACAAGTATATTATCACCTCTCAGAAGTGTATTTTCCATTGATGATGTTGGAATCCGGAAAGCATCAATAAAAAATGCTTTAACGATAATAGCTGCAATAAAAATATAAATTAATAAACGAAGTATTTTCCAAAATTTTTTAATTTTTTTCTCCCTTAAAAATTTATTTACTTTTCAATTTGAAGCACGGCGAGAAATGCTTCCTGTGGAAGTTCAACATTTCCAACCTGCTTCATTCTTCTTTTGCCTTCTTTTTGCTTCTCTAATAGTTTTCTTTTTCTTGTTATGTCGCCACCATAACATTTAGCAAGCACAT
Source organism: uncultured Ignavibacteriales bacterium (assembly GCA_963715745.1). GTDB lineage: Bacteria > Bacteroidota > Ignavibacteria > Ignavibacteriales > Ignavibacteriaceae > CAWGJF01. The sequence continues at coordinate 1,439,834 of OY970271.1, read as the reverse complement.
TTTTTCTTAACGCTTTAACAACGGATTTCGAAATAACCTTTGAACCAATTGATGCCTGAATATTTATTTCAAACATTTGTCTTGGAATAAGGTCTTTGAGTTTTGAACAAACTTTTCGTCCCCAGTCATAAGCTTTATCCTTATGAACTATAATGGAAAGTGCATCAACTGGTTCCGAATTCAGTAAAACATCCAGCTTGACTAATTCTGAATTCCGATAGCCAATGTATTCATAATCAAAAGAAGCATATCCCCTGCTTGTAGATTTAAGTTTATCGTAAAAATCAAAAATGATTTCTGAAAGTGGAAATTCAAATTGCATATCAGCCCGTGTGGGATCAATATAAGTTGTATTAATATATACCCCCCGCTTTTCAATGGACAGTTTCATAATATTCCCGACATATTCACTCGGCGTAACTATCTGTGCTTTGATGTATGGCTCTTCAACATAGTCAATATTGCCCATAGATGGCATTTCTGCAGGATTATCAACTTCAACTTTTTCTCCTTTTTTTGTGAAGACATAATATTCCACGTTCGGAAGTGTAGTAATAATTGACTGATTATATTCCCTTAGAAGTCTTTCCTGAACAATTTCCATATGAAGAAGACCGAGAAATCCGCAACGAAATCCAAAACCAAGAGCTGCTGAAGTTTCAGGCTGATAAATCAAAGCTGAGTCATTCAATTTAAATTTTTCCAATGCATCTCTTAAACCTTCATAATCATCTGCATCAGTTGGGTATAGACCACTGTATACCATTGGCTTTACATCTTTATAACCGGGTAAGGGTTTTTCAGCACCATTTTTAGAATGTGTTACAGTATCACCAACTTTAGCCAGCTTAACTTCTTTTATCCCCGCAATCAAATAACCAACATTACCTGCTGAAAGCTCTTCAATTTTTACTTTTCTTAAACCGAGTACACCAATTTCCTCTGCTTCCATATCTTTTCCTGTAGCAAAGAAACGGATTTTATCATTGGTTTTAATTTTACCATTAAAAATTCTTATATAAGCAATTGCTCCACGGTAAGAATCAAAAATTGAGTCAAAGATTAAAGCTTGCAGTGGTTTGCTGGGATCACCTTTAGGCGGAGGAATTTTTTTAACTATTGTCTCAAGCAGCTCAACTATTCCGATTTTTTCTTTAGCACTAACTTTTATTATTTCATCTTCTTTACAACCAATCAGATCAACCACCTGATGAGAAACTCTATCAACTTCAGCACTTGGTAAATCAATTTTATTCAGAACAGGAATGATTTCAAGTCCAGCTTCAACAGCAAGATAAAGATTGCTAATTGTTTGTGCCTCAACTCCTTGTGCAGCATCAACAACAAGAACAGCACCTTCACAGGCGGCAAGTGAACGGGAAACTTCGTAAGTAAAATCAACATGTCCGGGAGTGTCAATAAGGTTGAGTATATATTTTTCACCTGCGGAATCTATATAATGCATCTGGATTGCATGAGATTTAATTGTTATACCCCGTTCTCTTTCAAGCTCGAGATCATCAAGCACCTGAGCTTTCGCTTCTCGTTCTGTTACAGCTCCTGTTTTTTCAAGAAGACAGTCTGCTATAGTAGACTTACCGTGATCAATATGCGCAATTATGCAAAAATTTCGTATCTGTTCCATTAAAATTCAAACTAGTGAAATGTAAATATAAGAAGGGCAGGTTAATAATTAAAAGTTACAAAGACAATGCAGTCTCTTCTTTCTTCTGATTTATTGTTTCGATTATTATACCTTCACGTAAAGCATTTTCAGAAACTTTCATTTTTTCAAGCTGAAAAACTTCAAATACCTTATTAAGAATAAGTAATCCTGCCGGAATAATATCAGCACGTTTAACTTCCATTCCTTCAATAAATAACCTGTCAACTGGTGATTTACATTTCAACACTTCTTTTGTGAGTTCATCTAACTCTGCAGAGGTAAATGTAAAATCATTCAATGACTTTGCAAACTTTTTATGCCTTTTATAATAAATAATTCCTGCTGCTGCAATAATGGTTCCGGATGTTCCAACGGTTAAATTAAACTGGTGATGGGAATGAAGATTTTTATTTACGCTCATTTTATCTGAAATATATTTCGAACATGAGGAAATACTTGATTCTGACAAAACATATTCAGGAAAAAACATCTTACTTAACCTTACTGCTCCAATTTTCAAACTCTCTGAAAATTCAGTATTACCATTTTCACCAAGCAAAAATTCAGTGCTGCCGCCGCCAATGTCAACACATAGGATTCTTTTGTTATCAATATTCAACGCATGTTGAACGCCCAGATATATTAATGCAGCTTCAAGGTTTCCGTCAATTGCTTCTACAGAAATTTCAGTCGCTTCAAATATTCTGTCTAAAAATTCATCTTTATTTTTTGATTCCCTTACTGCACTTGTGGCAATAGCCCTGATATCAGCACCATAAAATGAAGCAATCTTTTTAAAGTCTTTTAATATATCTATTGCTTTTTCAATTTCGCCTTCCGAAATAAGTTCAAAACCAGTACCTTTATGTGAACCCAATCTGATTACTTCACGTTCCCGGTCAATAATTTTAAAAGTACCGTCATTGTTTACCTGAACTATAATTAAATGAAATGAATTTGTGCCCATATCAATTGCTGCTAGACAAGTCTTCATATATAGTCTTCCTTTTTCTTAAGTATTAGTTCACACAGATGGTAAATATCTTCAACAGCAATATCATCAATTAATTCAGATTTACGAATAAAATATTTATTTGCCCCAACTGGCGCCCAGTTAAACGGATTTGTAAAACCGAATATTGAAATCTGCGGTGTGGATGTCGAACCTGCAATATGCATAATTTCACTGTCGTTAGAAATAAATAAATCTGATTTTGAAACTACTGCTGCTATTTCCGGAACAGTTTTATTAATTAATATTTCAATAGAAAACTTAATATTTTTTTTAATAAAATTAATCTCATTAATATCTGCATTACTTCCAGCCAGGTAAAAATTTGTTGAGTAATTTTCATTTAATTTGTTTAATAACGAACAGTATTTGATCAAAGACCACCTGCACTGAGGCTTCGATGCCCCAACATTTAAACCAATAATATTCTCTTTTTTAACATTAAATCTCGATAAAAATCTATCCGCAGCCTTCAAATCATTTTCATCAAAATCAATTTCAGATCTGTAATCTGTTGTATTTATTCCAAATGGTCTGAGTATATCAAGACTTCTTTCAGAAACATTTGAATCAGGATGAATTCGCCAGTCAACATTTACACGTCTGTCAAACAAAAAATAACTATCATTTTTTATACCATTTATCCGGTTTATTCCAATCCTGGTTTCTGCATTACAAACTCTTGCAATAAAGTTACTGGTATGTGAAACAGCCACTATAACCGGGACGATCGCTATTTCATATCTTTTTCTAAGAAACTTCCAGGTATTTATGAAATAAAATGGGTTGAATAATTTTATGCCTTTAAAAACGTATACCTCGTCAATAAATTTTATCTTTAGTTTTCCTGGCAAATTGAGTTTTTTAATTATTAGAGAAATATGCGAATCCGGATAGGTTTCTTTTATTGCTCTGAATAGTGAAATGCCTGTAAGCAAATCATAAAGATTGTTGTGATATCGTACAATTATTATTTTTTGAGGAGGTTTTAACTCCAGACATTTATTTTCCTTAACAGAAAATAATTTTTCAAACAGTTTTAATATAAATTTTGAAAAGATTGAATCTCCCGGCATAAAAAATCAGGATTTTTCGTTGTCCTCCTCTTCAGGTGGAATTTCCCGGAATTCTGCTTCTTCAACATCACCATATTTCTTTTTAAGGTTTTCAGCTTTTTGCTTTAAGTCATCAGTGGTAGATTTTGTTGATGAAGTATATTTAAGGAAAAAACGAACAAATTTTAAAATAAAAAATAATAAGAACAGTATGGCCAGAATCAGGAAAAATCTAATCATAAATCTTTCCTGGATTCAGGTTTAAAATATTCAATAACCCCGCGATCTTCCCTGAAAATCTGTTTGAACAATACATCAAAATCATCTTCATTATTCACAAAATCTATTTCAGAAGAATTTACAATTAACAGCGGAGTAGTATTATACCTGAAAAAGAAATGGTTATATGCTTCGTTCAGTTCTTCAATGTAACTTCTTGTCAAGGCACGTTCAACTTTCCTGTTTCTCGATTTTATATTATACATTAGCCTGTCAACAGATGACTGCAAAAAAACAACCAGGTCAGGCTTGCGTAAAGTTCTTGCAAGCAACGGGTAAATACTTTCATAAAGGCTAAGTTCGTCTTTGCTGAGATTAAGGTATGCAAAAATCCTGTCTTTCTCAAAAATATAATCACAGATTATATATTCTGAAAACAGATCTTCCTGTGAAAGTTCCTGTTGTTGTTTGAAACGGTTAATCAGGAAGAACATTTGTGTCTGGAAAGCATACCTTTTCCTGTCAATATAAAATTTTTCAAGGAAGGGATTGGTTTCAAACTGCTCAAGGATTAATCTTCCCTCAAGCTTTTCAACTATTTTTTTGGCAAGACTTGTTTTCCCTGCCCCGATTACCCCTTCAATTGCAATAAATTTTACTTCTTTGTTTTCCTGCACTTTTTATCCAAATAACTATTTTATTTCTTTTAATATTTTCCCGATTATATTTCTATCAGCTTTTTGAATTAGATCTTTTACTTTAACTTTTAAAACCGGATGAACTATTTCTGGTTCAATTTCAGTTAAAGGAATCATAACAAAATCTCTTTCCTGAATTCCTTTGTGTGGAATTGTTAATTCATTTTCAGAAAAAACCATATCGCCGAATAAAAGTATATCAAGATCAATTTCCCTCGGACCCCACTTTTCTGTTTTAGTACGCCCGATTTTGTTTTCAATATTTTTTAAGAACTCTAATAAATTAACAGGTTCAAGATTTGTATCTATGCATATAACCGAATTTAAAAAATCATTTTGATTTTTAACACCAAAAGCTTTGGATTCATAAACGAGAGAAGTTTTAACAACTTTACAATCATTATTTTTATTAATTAACTCAATTGCCCTTGTTATATTTTGTAACCTGTCACCTACATTAGAACCAATCCCTATAAAAACTTTAGGATATTTCACTTCGTTCTTTTATTACTTCTACTTCAACACAATCAGCAACACCACCAAGTGGCGGATTATTTTTCCGGACACGAATTGCTACTTTATTGATCCTCTGAAATTTTTTCAGCAACTCATCAGCAATCTTCATGGCAAGTGCTTCAATCAGGTAGTACTTTTGCGAAATTGCAAGATTATTCATAAAAGAATAAACTTCAAAATAATCTACAGTTTTATGCAAATCATCCTTCCCGGCAGCTTCTGAAAAATCGGTATAAATATCCACATCAGCTTCAAATTTTCCTCCTACACTTTGTTCTTCAGAACGAACTCCATGATATCCGTAGAAAGTCGCACCTTTTATTCTGATTACATTCTGCATAAATATTATATCTGTAATTTACTGGAAAAATAAGATTTTTGTTTGAAATATAGACTTTGTTTGTTTATTAACTTAAGATTTTATTATTTCTTTCCTTCTGATTTTCATCAAATTTTTAAGATTTGCCCCGAATACTCCTGTTAAAACAAGTGCTGACCCAATAAAATGTTTTGTCGAAAGTGTTTCATTATAAACAAAATAACCCAGAATCAAAGCAACAATTGGAGTTATAAAAGTCATAAGCGAAAGTATAACAACGTTCATTCGTTTTAAAAGCCAGTAGAAAGAAGTGAAAGTAACAACGCTTCCGAAAAATCCGAGATAAAGAAGTGACAAGATTGCATTTTCATTAAAACTGATATTAGAAACATCTTCAAATAAGTATCCAATACCAAGAAGAAAAACTGCTCCGATAATCATTGGGTATAAATTCATTGAAAGCGGATTTAAATGGTTCCCAAATTTTTTAATCGAGACAGCAATCCAGGCTTGAATTATCCCGCTTAATATACAGGCAATCATACCAAGAATGATATCAGAAAAATCTCCGGTGAATGAATCAGAAAAGATCACAACAATTCCGACAAAGCCGATTATTGTTCCCATAATTTTATAGATTCCAATTTGTTCGGAAGGAATTCTTATAAATAAAAATATAGCAACAAAAAAAGGATAAACAGCAAACAGCACAGAAGCCATTCCTGAAGGGACGAATTGTTCTGCCCAGTAAACAAGACCAAACGGAATAACAAATGATAAAAATCCCATTAAAATATAAAGTCGAATAGCTACAGCATCTTTTTGAATTCTAACGTTCCTGATTTTCATCACAATAAAGATAAAAATTGAAGCAAGTGAAAATCTGATCCCTGCTGATAAAAGAGGAGTCAAAGATTCAAGCCCTAATCTTATTGCAAGCCACGTTGAGCCCCATATAAAACACAGCATCGCGTAGACCAGAACAATTTTAACAGATTCGGTTCTCAATTCTTATCTCTTATAAAAATAACGCCTATTGCTCTGCCCGAATTTTTTCCGTCTCTCCTGAAAGAGTGAAGAAGAGAGGAATAACCAAAACTGCAAAGCCGGGAAACCTGGATTTGATTAGGATTAACATCCTGTTCAATCATCATATCATAGTTCGCAGCTTTTAAATCCAGATAAAATTTATTCATTTTAATCGTTATATATTTCTTTGAGAATTGATCCGCAACTTCTTTTCCTACTTCATAATTCTGTTGTGAAATTGATGGAGATAAATAACAGAATAAATCATTTGGATCACATTTAAATTCAGTCTTTAGTTTCTCCAGTGTTTTAAATAATATTTTTTTTGCAGTTCCTCTCCATCCAGAATGTACAGCGGCAATAATTTCTTTATTAAAATCATAAATGAATATTGCACAACAGTCTGCACTTGTTATTGCAAGCCCCAGATTTTTCTCAAAGGTTATTAACGCATCACTCTCTCCATGATTCCCACCTGTATCAATTACATTGATAGAGTCTCCGTGAACCTGTTTCTGAAATGCAACTATACCCTCTTTAATCCCTAATTGTTCAAAAAACATTTTTCTGTTTTCTTTTACAGTTTCAGAATCATCACTAACACTAAATGATAAATTATAATAAAATGGCGGCTTTGATGAATTTCCAACCTTTGTGCTGAAACCAAATCCTATTTCATTAAATAATTTAAAAATATGCGGCTGAATTGTAATCATCTTAAGCGTATTGGGGCAATTAGTTTAAATTGAGAGTGAGCCTTTGATTTTAGTATATTTAACAACATTATTTAGTTTTTTTCGGAGTAAATATATTGAAAATCCTTGTAACTAATGATGATGGAATAGACTCGGCCGGAATAAATGCTTTAGTAAATGCTTTGAGTGAAATAGCCGAAGTAATTGTAGTTGCACCACACAAAGAGCAAAGTGCGGTAGGACATGGCATTACAATGCAAATACCATTGCGTGTTTTTGAATATTACAAAAACGGTAACCTGTTCGGTTTTGCTGTTGACGGAACGCCAGCAGACTGCGTTAAAATGGGTATCCGAAACATAATGAAAACTCCTCCCGATCTTGTTTTTTCAGGAATCAACCACGGATCGAACACGGCAATAAATATTATTTATTCAGGAACTGTGTCCGCAGCCCGGGAAGCGGCAATAATGGATGTTCCGGCAGTTGCAATTTCTGTTACCAGTCACGCAGTTAAAGATTTTAACTACGCCGGCAAAATTGCCAAGATGATAGCAGAAAAATTATATAGAAAAGACCTGCCGAAGGGAACATTATTAAATGTAAATGTGCCCGACGTTCCTGAAAGTGAAATCAATGGCATTATTATTACCAAGCAGGGAAAATCCAAGTGGGATGATATTTATGAAAAAAGAACTGACCCATTTGGACGGGATTATTACTGGCTGAAAGGAAATCTTGTTGAAGCTGATAAAGATATTGATATTGACCAGGTTGCGGTGAAAAATAAATATGTTTCAATTACTCCAATTCATTTTGATCTTACCGATTATGAAATTTTTAAACAAATGAAAAGCTGGGGATTGGAAGAAATGAAGGATGAAAAAACTAATTGACGTTTTCCAGATAGACTCATTTACAACAAAAGCCTTTGAAGGAAATCCTGCCGGAGTTTTTAAAGATGATTCTCTGACAGACGAAGAGATGCAGAAAATTGCGAAAGAGATGAACCTGTCTGAAACTGCTTTTCTTCAAAAATCTGACAAAGCAGACTATTCTTTAAAATGGTTTACTCCAACAGTCGAAGTTGATTTGTGCGGACATGCAACAATCGCTTCAATTCATTATCTGAAAGAAATGAAATTACTTGAGAATAATTTTGATGTTTCTTTTGAAACAAGATCCGGAATTTTGAAATGCAGACTGGAAGATGATTTATATTTAATGCAGATACCAGTTCCTGAATTAGAAGACTATGAGAATAATAAAAAAGAAATTCTTGATGCTTTAAATATTACTGATTATTCATCAACAAAAAATTATCCGTTTGTATTAACTAATGACGGAATATTGTACGTCAATATTAATTCTCTTTCAGACTTAAAAAAACTCAAGCCTGATTTTGACAAAGTTTATAAGCTTACAGAAAATTATAACGAAATAAAGGTTATCACAGTTTATACAACTGAAACAATAGATGAAGGGTCTTCAGCACACTTACGTTTTTTTGCACCCTTCTATGGGATAAATGAAGACCCGGTTACAGGATCTGCGAACGGACCTTTGCTTATGGTTTTGAGACATCTGGGAATTCTAGAGGATTCTGATAATGAGTTTGTTACATTTGAACAAGGTGATATAATTGGAAGAAAAGGGCGCGTGAAAGTTATTTATTCTCCTGATACAAACTTATTAAAAATTGCAGGTAATGCAGTTACAGTATTAAAGGGAGAGATCAATTTCTGATGTTCGGATATGAAAATATTCACTTAAATCTGAATTATTCTCTTATTTATCTTTTAATCACACTTCTTCTGCTTTTTGCTTACACTTTCTTCATTTACAAATACACAATTCCACAAGTCAGCAAATTTCAAAAGTTTAGTTTGATATTTTTAAGAGTACTTGCACTGTTGCTTATTATTTTTATGATCTTCGAACCAATTCTTTCTCTTTCAAAACAAATAACAATTGAGCCACTCAATCTTATTTTTCTTGATGATTCAAGATCGATGAATTTTGATGATGGAACAAACCGTGATTCTACTGCAATTGATTTTACAGAAAGGATTATTAATTCAGATAAAATACCGAATACTGAACTTCTGAACTTCGGGATTAAAGTTAAGCCATTGGAAAAAGACAGTATTAAAAAAGTAGGTTTTAAAGAAGGCAGTACAAATTTTGAAGATATTTTTTCCTCAATAGAAAAAATGAACGCAGACATTTCCTCAATCACAATAATTTCCGATGGTGAATATACAACAGATATTAATCCATTATATAAAGCTGAACAGTTAGGGATACCTGTTTTCACAATTGGGATAGGTGATTCATCAAAAAAGAAAGATGTTGAAATCCTTAGAGTGCTTAATAATGATCTTTTGTATGTTAATAGTCCTACAGAAATTCTTGCAACAATAAAAAACACAGGGTATTCAAATCAAAATGCTAAGCTTGAACTTTATGTTGATGGAGAATTGTCTGATCAAAAGAGTGTTGTGCTTAGTGCAACAGGCCTACAAACAGAGGCACTTTCTTTCACACCTAAAAGTGCTGGTGAAAAGAAATTATTACTTAATGTTTCATCTCTCGACAGGGAATTTACTTATGCTAATAATAAAATAGTTAAATATGTTAAAATTCTAAGTGATAAAGTAAAAATTTTATTGGTCTCCTCAAGCCCTTCCCCAGACCTATCTTTTATCAAAAATACAATTAAGAACGAAGAAAATTTTATTGTTTCCTCAATAGTGGAAACTGCAAATGGAAAATACTTAGATAGATTAGATAATTCAGCAATTGATAGTGCAGATATCATTTTTATGGTAGGTTTTCCTTCTGCTTCATCACAAAAAGAATTAATTGAAAAAATCTTTAGAAAAATTAACAATGACAAAGTGCCTTACTTTTTTGTTTTCTCACCAGGCACTGATATTACAAGTTTCCTTTCTTCAAATTCCCAATCTTCTTTTTCAGTAAATCAGATTTCAGGAAATTTCAGAGAAGTCGAAACTGAAATAAATCAGAGAAACAATGAACAATCGTTACTTAGGAATGATTTGGGAGAAAAAATAAGTTGGCAAAATCTTCCCCCTCTCATTCAACAAACGGGGATTTACCAGGCAAAACCGGAAAGCAAAGTACTTACATTTGGTAAATTGAATAATAAGGTTACAAATCAGCCTTTGATTCTTACCCGTAACTTTAGCGGCAGTCGTTCAATTTCTTTGCTTGCAGGGAATATCTGGAAATGGAAATTGCAAACAGCAAAAAAAGAAAATCATTTGTTCGATTTTTTTATAACTAACTCCATAAAATGGTTGAATTCAGCAGATGATATTAAAAGGATCAAGATAATCACACTTAAAAAAAGTTATTCACAAGGTGAGCCGATTGAATTTACAGCAAATGTTTATGACGAATCACTGAATCCATTGGAAGAAGCAGAAGTAAAAGTCGATATCCCTTCCAGTAGGAATAAATATGAACTGGCTTTGCAAAATATTGCACCCGGAATTTTTACGGGTTCTATAGATATAAACGAAACAGGTGATTTTAGTTTTTTTGGTCAGGTTTTATTAAATGGTACGCCGATAGGATCCGATAAGGGAAGTTTTAATATTGGTCAAATTGATCTGGAATTTTTAAACCCAAGAATGAATTATGAATTTTTAAATCTGCTATCTAAAAGTACTCAGGGTGAATTTTTCCTTCCGGACGAATTCAGCAACTATGAACGAAAATTAGACTCAATAATTTCAAGAAAATCTAAAGAAAAAATCGTTACTTCGGAAATCAGTTTGTGGTCAACAGAATGGCTGCTTGGGCTTGTAATTTTCTTATTTGCACTCGAATGGTTTTTAAGAAAAAGATTCGGAATGCTTTAGTAAAAAATGATTACTCAATTTAGAAGTATTTTTGATGTCTTTCTTCCACGAAAATGTTCTGGTTGTAAAGAAGTTTTACAATCAGATGAAACTTCAATTTGTAAGATATGCCTGACGCTTTTAAAACCTGTCAATGAAGATATGATAAAACGAGAATTCGAAAAAGACTTTCTGCCATCAGATATAATCTCAAATTTTACATCGTTATTTCTTTTTGAAAAGGATTCAATTCTTCAGCAGGTAATTCACGAAATCAAATACAACAAACAATTCAATACCGGAATTACTTTTGGGAAAATGTTTGCAGAAAAACATATAAACTTACTTGAAAAATGGTCTATCGATTTAATTATTCCCATTCCACTTCATCATTTAAAAAAAGCGGAACGGGGATATAACCAGTCAGATTTTTTTGCCAAGGGAATTGCTAAAGAAAGCAAGATAAAATTATCAACAAACGCGGTAAAAAGAATTCGCTACACAGAATCACAAACCGGATTTAACAAATTAGAACGCGAAGAAAATATGGCGAATGCATTTAAGGTTAAAAAAGAGAAACTAATAGACGGGAGAAATATACTTTTAGTTGACGATGTGATTACTACCGGAGCCACAATACGTGAATGCGGAAAAGCATTGATTAGCTCAGGTGCTAACCAGATTTTTGCCGGTTCAATAGCAGTAACTGATCCTACATTCTCTCAGGAGCAGAGACCCCAAGAATTTTTAAACCGTTTTTAATTACATATCGAATCGCTATAACCAGCGCCAATCTTGCTTCAGCAAGGTTTTTTTCGGTTCCCAATATTCTCTTAAAAGTATAAAACTTATGAAATGCCGTTGCTAGTTCTTCTAGGTATGTACAGATTTTATTGGGCTCAAAATTTTCAGCGTTACTCAATACTTCATCAGGAAATGAATGAAGCTTTTTTACTAAACTTAGCTCTTCCTGTGAATCCAGCAGGGATAAATTCTTGAAAGTAGGATTCAGATTTTCTTCTTCCACATTACTTATTATCGAGCAAATTCTTGCATGTGCATATTGCAGATAAAAAACCGGATTCTCATCTGATTGTTTTTTAGCAAGAGAAAGATCAAAGTTCATATGTGAAGAAATATTCCGCATATTAAAAAAGTAACGGACTACATCACTTCCCACCTCATCGATCAATTGGTCAAGTGTAATATAATTTGCTTTCCTAGTAGACATTTTAACAACTTCATCACCTTCCATTATTGTTACAAACTGGTGAATAAGCACTTTGATTTTGTCTGTATCAAATCCCAGAGATTTTACCCCGGCAAGAACATCAGGGTAAGTCGCAGAATGATCGCTACCGAATAGATCAACCATTAAATCATAATTTCTTTCAAATTTGGTTACGTGGTACGCAATATCAGGTAGACGATAAGTTGGTTCGCCCGTAGCTTTTACAATAACTTTATCTTGCTCAGCTCCCATTTCAGAAAGTTTTAGCCAGGCTGCATCATCTTTTTTATATGAGAGTTTTTTTCTTTCAAATTCAGCAAGTAAATCACTAATTCTACCTTCCTCATACAATGAATTTTCATTAAAGAAAATTTTATGATGAATTTTTATTCGTGAAAGAGTGTTTTTAATTTCACTAAAAATTTCAGTTTCCGCAGCCTCTTTAAACTTTCCCTCTGGATTTTCACCCACTAAAGATTCACCAAACTCAACTATTAATTTTTTAGCAATCTCTTTTATATATTCTCCCTGGTAATAATCGTCAGGAAATTCAATTTTATTTCCGAGCAATTCCAGATATCTCAGTTTAACTGAATCACCAAGTACGCGCATTTGCCTACCGGCATTATTGAAATAATATTCACGATCAACTTCGTACCCAACCCATTCAAGCAGATTTGCAACAGTATCGCCAATAACTGCATTTCTTCCGTGGCCCACTGTTAAAGGTCCTGTTGGATTAGCCGATACAAATTCAACATTCGCTTTTTTGCCCTGATATTTTTTGGAAGAGCCGAAAGAATCTGCACATTCGCAAATCTGTTCAATTATCTTATTTAAAAATTCGGGAGTGAAGAAAAAATTAATGAATCCGGGACCGGCAATTTCAACTTTTGTAATAATACTTTTATCTATTTCCAGAGAATTAATAATTTCCTGTGCAATTTTTCTCGGATTTTTTTTTAGTTCCCGCGTAAGCAACATGGCAGCATTGCATGAAAGATCCCCGTGTGATTCCTGTTTTGGAACTTCAAAAATCAGTGAAACTTTTTTCAGGTAATCCAATTTTACGGCAGCTTCAATAAAAATTCTGTGGAGGTATTCCCTCAACTTTATCTCCTAAAAATTAACAGTTAAAAATAATATTATTTTAAGAAATGATTGTCGGAAAGTCAGGATGTTGCTTTCTTTTCTACCGGATCTGATAAACGTTCAACCGGCGCATCTCCCCAGAGTCTTTCAAGACTATAATAATCCCTTACGTCTTTTTTAAATATATGTACTACAACGTCAACATAATCCAACAAAACCCATCGTAGAGCCTGGTATCCTTCTTTGTGCCAGCATTTTATTCCTTCATCTCGCAATGATTTATCTACCTCATCGGCAATTGCTTTTACCTGAGTATCAGAATCAGCAGAGCAGATAATAAAATAATCAGCAAAAGTTGTAAGATTTTTCAGATCCATAATTAGTACATCGTAGCCTTTTTTAGAAAATATAATATCGGTTATTTTATTGGAAAATTCTTTTGAATTCAATTTAGTCCTCTAATTACTTGTAAACGAATTATAATCTTTCCCGATGATTAAAGTTACGTCAAGAAAATAATTTTTATTAATTTGTTGAATAACGTTTTTACGATCAATATTCAGAATATCTGCAAGCTTAAATGCATTTTGTAAATTTCCAGTCCGGCCAATTACAATTGAATAATTAACATCATAAGATTTATAATTGCCGGTATTTACAACATCAAAATTATTATTACGAAGCAGTTCTGTAAATTTATCTGCAATACCGTTTTTCCCACACCCATTCAGAACTTCAACCTGTATTAAATCTTTCGCAAGAATATTTTTTTTGTTAGAATCATCTCCGGCTAAAATTGGTTTTACATCCGAATATAACTTGTAACCTGAGAATATTAATATAACAAATAGGGAAACAATAATAAGAATTGGGAACAGGCTTGATTGATTTTTTTTTGCGGGCTTTTTTGATTGTTCCACTAAATAAAAACTCTATTGATCGCTCTCATTAAAATCAAACATCGATTGACTTCCATTGTAAAATCCTGAATACGGCCAATATGAGTAAGGGGAATAATAATATGACGAAAATGGCAGGTTCCTGTATTGCAGATGTACTGAAAAATTATCCCAAGGTTTATAATTAATTGCGGCGTTGCTTATATAAACTCCGTTAATATTTTTCTGAAAGGATTTTCCAAGAGTGCTGTATGGTGAATTGACAACACTAACATCCATTTGAACATTTAAGTTCTTTGAAAACTTATACATCATACTATTTGTGTACATTCCGAGTGCAATTCCCTGGTTTCCAAATGCGGTGTAATTCATTTCAAATGAATGTCGCATTAAAAAATTATCTGGATTCAGGAAGCCTAAAAAATTACTGCCAGTCTGATTAATAATTCCATCCTTAACATCATATTCTTTAAAGCCAGTGTCTTTATATTGTGAATAAACAGACAATGAACAAATCATCATCAAAATAAATAAATACTTTTTCACAATAGCTCCGTTATTTTCCCGAAATTATATGCAAAATACATCATTAATTCAATACTAATCTAATCAAAGTAATTTTAAAGTTCCTTATCAATTTGATTTTTTTTATCAACAATAATCACTTTTGGCTTAAAAACTTTAGCTTCCTTATCGTCCATAATACAATAACTTATGATAATTATTTCATCACCAACTGTTCCCAGCCTTGCAGCAGGCCCGTTAAGGCAAACCATACCACTCCCCGAAGGCCCTTCCATAGTATAAGTTTCAAGCCGTGTTCCGGTATTTACATTTACAACCTGAACTTTCTCGTGCGGCAGAATATCAGCAGCATCAAGCAAATCTATATCAATTGTAATACTTCCTTCGTAATAAAGCTCTGCCATTGTCACCGTAGCCCTATGGATTTTTGATTTAAACATTTCGCGTTGCATTTGAATACATTTCTTTCGTTAAATTTGATATTAAAATATAGCTATTACTTAGTTTGAGTTTCAAGACAGCATTTGATATATAAAACTAAATGAAAACCCTGATAATTGACAACTATGATTCTTTTACATTTAATTTAGTTCAACTTATTCAAAAAGTGGGATCTGAAGTAATTGTTGAGAAAAATGATTCTATTACAATATCCAAAGTAAAAAAAGCAAATCCTGACAAATTATTAATTTCTCCGGGTCCAGGAACTCCGGAAACTTCAGGGAATTGCCTGGAGATTATAAACTATTGCAAAACAAAGTTATCAATTTTGGGAGTTTGTTTGGGTATGCAAATAATTGCGAAACTTTTTGGTGGTGAAATCAAAACAGCAAAGTATTTGATTCACGGAAAAGTATCAATAATAAATCACGATGAGAAAACAATTTTTTCAGATATTCAACAAAGTTTTAAAGCCTGCAGATATCATTCACTGGAGGTAAGAAAAAGAAATTTTCCAAAATCTTTACAAATTAGTGCAAACGCAGATGATGGAACAATTATGGGAATTCGCCACAAACAACTTAATATTGAAGGAGTTCAGTTTCATCCGGAAGCAATATTAACAGAAAACGGAGAAAAATTAATTAAGAATTGGCTGGCTCTAAAATAAACTCATTTAATCTGAACGATCATTTCTATTTCGACTGCCGCATCCATAGGTAATTCATTTACTCCGACAGCACTTCGGGCATGTTTTCCATTCTCACCAAAAATTTTAACAAGCAATTCGGAAGCACCGTTTGCAACCGTAGGCTGACCCGTAAAACCTTCTGCACTGTTTATAAAAGCTGTTAGCTTCACTATTCTTTCAATCCTGTCAAGATTCCCTATTATTCCTTTAACTGCAGCTAGACAATTCAGAACACAAATCTCTGCAGCTTTCTGTGCTTCGGCTTCATATAAATCTTTTCCAACTTTGCCTGTATATTTTATTGTACCTTTTAAGATTGGTATCTGACCCGCAGTAAAAACAAGATCGTTAATTTGTATTGCTGGAATGTAAGCTGCAAGTGGTTTTGCAGGTTCAGGAATTGATAACCCGAGTTCGTGTACTTTTTCTTCAATCATTTTGCAAGCTCAATTGTGATTTGTAATATTGATATTATTAAAAATATCTTTAATTAATTTCAGAAAGAAAAGAATGACTGGAAGCAAATTTAATGAATTTGTAGGCATTGTTAAACGATTAAGAAAAGAATGTCCCTGGGATCGTGAACAGACTAACGATTCAATTAAACATGCTACTATCGAGGAAGCTTATGAGGTTATTGATGCGATTGAAAATAACAATTATGATGAGCTTAAAAAAGAACTTGGAGATCTGCTGCTGCATGTTGTATTTCATACCGAAATAGCTTCAGAAAAACATAATTTTGATATTGATGATGTAATTGATTCCATACAGGAAAAACTAATTCGTAGGCATCCGCACGTTTTTGGTAGTATTAAAGTTACAGGTTCCGAGGATGTAAAGAAAAACTGGGAAGAAATTAAATTAGAAGAAGGCAGAAAATCTTTACTCGATGGTGTTCCGGAAATGCTTCCAGCCCTCCAAAGAGCACACAGGCTTCAGGAAAAAGCTTCTAAAGTTGGTTTTGACTGGGAACAGAAAGAAGATGTCTGGAAGAAAGTTATCGAGGAAATTGAAGAAATGCATTTTATAGAAGAACAAAGATTAAAGTTTCAGCATGAGGCTGATCAGCCTATGGCTGAAAAAGATAAAAGTGAAGAAGAACTGCATTCCAAACTGGAAGATGAAGTAGGAGATGTATTTTTCGCTTTAGTAAATTATGCCAGGTTTCTGAATATAAATCCTGAAAATGCATTAAGAAGAACAAATAAAAAATTCATTCAAAGATTTGGATATTTAGAAGAAAAAATAACAGAATCAGGAAGAAAATTAACCGATTCAAATCTTGAAGAAATGGATAAATATTGGGAAGAAAGTAAACGTATTATCAGAGATTAAGAATTACTATTGTTATTATACTTCTCATAAGCATCAATAATATCTTTCACAAGTTTATGTCTTACCACATCAGATTTATCAAAGTATACAAACGCTACTCCCTGAACATTTGAAAGAATTTCCTTTGCCTGTATAAGTCCGCTTTGCTGCTTGCTTGGCAAATCAATCTGAGTTATATCACCTGTAATAATTGCACGTGAATTTGCCCCAAGTCTTGTTAAAAACATTTTCATCTGAAGTGCTGTTGCATTTTGAGCTTCATCCAATATAACAAATGCATTGTTCAAAGTTCTTCCGCGCATATAAGCCAATGGAACTATCTCAATAATTGATTTCTCCAAGTTTGAACGGAGTTTTTCAGATGGTATCATATCATCAAGTGCATCATACAACGGACGCAAATACGGGTCAATCTTCTCACGAAAATCTCCCGGTAAAAATCCGAGGCTTTCACCGGCTTCCACTGCAGGACGTGCCAGAACAAGTTTTTTCACGAGACCTCTTTTTAATGCATTAACAGCAAGAGCAACTGCAAGATAAGTTTTCCCGGTTCCGGCAGGACCAATTGCAAAACATATGTCATTCTTTTTTGCTGCTTCAATATATTTTGCCTGACCATCTGTTCTAGATTTAATAACATCACTTTTTGTATAAAGAATTATAGAATCGACCTCTTTCTCATCAATAATTTCTTTACCCTCAGAAGTTAGTTTCAGAATGGTATCAACATCATTACTGTTAAGCTTTCCGCTTGTGTTAAGCACATAAATCATTTCCTTAAAAATTTTTTCAATCGATTCAACTTCTTCCATTACTCCTTTAAGTATGAGATTTTCACCCCTGACTGTAATAGAAGCATTAAATCTATCTTCAATTGGTTTAATGTTAGAATCATTTATACCGAGAAGTTCAAGCATATTTACATTTTCAAGAATTATTTTTTTCTCTACAGCAGTCATAAAATTTCAAATAAAAAAGAAAAACCCTCATCCGGTTCGGACAAGGGTTTTTACATTGTACTTATTTAATAAACCGGATAGTTCAAATTTTATTGAACAGGAGCTGGTTTATAATTTCTTCTTAGTTTTTCGTATTTATCTTTTTCTGCTTCAGTTAGAGGTGGAACCTGGAATACCTGGTTTGGATAAATTAAATCAGGGTTTTTAATCTTGTCCCTGTTAGCTTTGTAAATAACAGGCCAAGCGAATGCGTTTCCGTAATGTTCTTTCTTCTTCGCAATGTTCCAGAGACAGTCGCCTCTTACAACAGTATAAGAAATGACTGGTGGTTTATCCATCCACTCATCCAATGCTCTTTGCATCTGGTTGTGAACTTTATCAAAGAATTCAGGAAGTGCGCTAATCTTGTTCATTTTAAGTGCATCAAGATCAGCCTGTCTGTCTGTTTTAGGACTTTCTTTTCTTTTAATCTTACCATCTAATTCATTAACAGCTCTTCTGAAGTTGTCAACATCTTGCTTAGTAGCGCCAACTAAAGCATAAAGTTCGTCGAGGCATTCTTCAGGATCCTGAAGACCAGCTTTTGTGTTGTTAAGATTTTCGATTTCAGATTTTAATCCCTGAATTTCAGCAGTCAGATCCTGCTGTCTTCCCTGTAAACGAGCCATTTCTGCTTCCCACTCATCAGAAGTCATTTCTTCCTGTGCAAAGGAAACAAATGACAAAAGAAAAAGAAGCGATAAAAGACCAATTAAGAATTTTGTTAATTTCATAAAACTTTCTCCAATTTCAATTATAAAATAATATATTCAAGTTGAAATTATTTAGGCAATTTTTCCAAATTAGCCTTTGTTTCTTCTTTTTGCTTATTGCATTCAGCTAATTTTCTGTTAATTGACTGAATTTCGCCTTCAAGTTTTGCTTTTTCATCTTTAAGGCGGCTTGACTCTGTTTCAAGAGATTTTACTTCATCTCTTAAACTATTTAATTGAGCCATCTCAGCTTCACTAACACCACCGCAACCAGCAAAGAATGAAGTGCTGATAAATATTGTAGCAGCGATTAATGGAGCTTTCAGATTTTTTAATTGAATCATATGTTACCTCCGAGTTTAATATGAATGGTATTTAAAAATAAGTGATTATTAATTTTTATTCAAAATAATATAATATATTCTTTTACTACCCAACATTGGTAAGAAAATTAATAAGCCCGTTGCCTTATATAATGAATTAGGAAAAAATTTCCAAATTAAAAAACGATTATTTGCTTAAATTAAACGCTTTTCCACAAAACTTGAATAATTGTTACCCGCAATTATTAAGTGGTCAAACACTGGAATATCCATTATTTTTCCAACTTCTACAATTTTTTTAGTTATGGAAATATCCTCATTACTCGGTTCAGTATTTCCACTTGGATGATTATGAATAAGAATAATACTGGCTGATAGACTATCGATTGCAACTTTATAAATTTCACGCGGATGAACTATACTTGAATTCAAATTCCCGATTGAAATAATTTCATACTTAATAATTTTATTAGCAGAATTTAAGCAAACAACTATGAATCTTTCTTTTACTTCATCTCTGAGTAAAGGAATAAAAATGTCCGCTATATCCTGTGGGGAAGTAATTTTTTTATTGGAAAACCATTTAGACTGGGATTGAATTCTCCGGCTTATTTCAAATGCTGCAAGAAGAGTTGCTGCTTTGTCATTTCCAATGCCTTCATTTTTTATAAATGACTCTATTGACTTAGATGCAAGTGAGGCAAGGTTTCCTTCTTTTGCTAAAATCTCCTGTGCAATTGTAATTACAGATTTTCCTTTTTTACCGGTTCTTAACAAGATTGCTATGAGTTCAGCATCAGATAAATTTTGCGCACCTCTTAACAGAAGTTTTTCTCTAGGGCGATCATCGAGAGGTAAATCTTTAACACCGAATTTTTTAACTGTATCCATTTAATTACCATACCTGAACTTATCAACAAGTTCAAATATTCCATCATTATATCTTACAATATTTAGAAAGTGATTAACCCGGTCTTCACCAAACGAAATATTATTATGAAAACCATTAACAACTACCCCCGATAACATTTTGTTCCTGATGTTAGCTTTACTTGTGTTTATATTTCTCATAATTGTAAGCATGTATTTAGCAGTATCGTATCCATATAAAAAATTTCTGTTAATATCTTTCCCGGAAGTCTTTGCATAAGCTTTACTTAAACTTTGAAAGTCTTCACTTTTATAATCTATATAATAGTCAGATGTAAAGGTTATTTTATTAGACAGTTCAGAAGATGATTCAAAACCTTTAACTGTAAACCAATCCTGGTTACCATAAATTGGTATCTGGAGACTATCCTGAACCATCTGTGACAATATTGTTGGAGCATCAATACTATTTACCAGAGGTACATAAATTCCATCCAAAGTGTCTCTGAAAACGTTTATAATATCTACCTGGTTCTTTAAATTAAAATCTTTGCTTTTATAAGACTGCCGGGTTAAAATACTACCGCCAAGCTTTTCAAATTCATCAGCAAAATTAGCCGCCAGCATTGGTGAATATCCATCAATTGAATTAAGGATTGCAATGTTTCTTTTATTCTCAACATAATAAATATATTGAGCCATAATTTTCCCGCGTATAGAAAATGAAGGATTTGCCTGGAAAAAATTTTCTCCCAAAGATGTTAAATCATCGTCTGTTGCGGTAGGTGAAATAATTGGAATATCAGTATTGTTAAAATCATCGATTGCTTTTCTTACAGCATCACTGAAAATAGGGCCAAGTATTGCCTTAACGCCTGGAACAGCGCCGAATTCATTTCTTATATTTTCAATTTTATCAGGATCATCATATGTATCACGAATTAGTATTCCAACTTTATTTTCTCTGTTTTTATTGAACTCAGCAATAGCAAATTTTATCCCTTCAAGAATTTCTTCGCCGGGAGTTGGAAGCGAATAATTCATTGATTTGGATGTGAGTGGAAGAATAACGCCAATAATATCCTGTGTGCTCACAAACTCATCAATGCTTCCTGAAGCCTGGTAAAGAAGTCTTGCTCTTTCATATTCAGCCGAAGAAGGATAATTATTCATTAAATCAGAGAAAGTGCTTTTAGCTGCAAAGGTATCTTTCTCTTTCAAATACAATTCTCCGAGTTGGAGCAATAAAAAGGATTTTGCCTGTTCTTCAGAAAAACCGGTTTCAATCGCCTGCAATTCTGAAGGAGTTAAATAACTGTAGCAAAGTAATTCGGCAATGTGTTTTGCTTCTTCTTTATTACCAATATTATTACCGTTCAGCCAGAGAGAAATGCACTCTTTAACTGCATCTTCATATTCTTCCTGCTGTATATCAGACTGAATTAAGAGTGTATTAACTTCATCACAATATTTACTTCCAGGATATTTTTTAAGAAACAGATTAACCTGATCTTTAGCTTCAGAATATTTTTCCTGCGCAACAAGGATTTTTATTTTGAAAACCTCGGATGCTGTTGTTCTTGAATTATATTCCGGTAAATTACTAATACGGTCAAAAATTATGTAAGCCGGATCAAAATCACCTGATTCAAAAAGTGAAAGTCCGCTTTGAAACTGAGCGTCAATTTCTTTTTTACTTATTTGTTGTGGAAATATTGGAATTATTATTAAAGAAATGAGAACAAAGACCAATAAAAATTTAATAAGATTAATCATCTGTACCGTCTAATTTTTCAGAAGTATTGTTTGATTTATCTTTTGCGCGTATTGCAAAATTTTTCTTTTCAATATAACAATCAGCTATTTCAAAATTAAAGAATGCTTCTTTCAGTTTTCCTGATTTCAAAAACGCTTTAACCTTTTCCATAAAGTCTTCCGTGGTGGTTTCATTTATTAAATCAAGATAGCGACTTAAATGAAATTCAGCTTTTATATTTTCCTGAAATTTCAAATATATTTTCCCTGCCCAATAATGTATGAGTGGATTTTCTCCGGATTTTCTGACAGCTTTACGTAAATTATCAATAGAGTGTGTGCTCATACCTTGTTCAAAATAAACTCTTGCATATAAAAGATACAATTCCCAATAATCGTCATATAGAGTTTCGGCACGTCGGATATGCTTTAGTGAATTATCATATTGTTTTAAATTAAGCTCAATCTTTGCCAGGAATAAATAAGCTTCATAAATAAGTTCCGGTTGTTCATCTGAAATTACAAAATTCAGAAAATTAATTTTCGCTAATTCGAATTCTCCCAGAAATATATACGAAACACCGGTAAGAAATGAAGCTAATGGTTCAGTTTCAGGATTAGCATCATTTAGAATATTTACTGCTCCTGTCCAATCCATTTTCCTGATAAGAAACTGGGCAAAATAAATTCTCATTTCATCATCTTCAGGTACAATGGAGATAATGTTATTAAAGACTTCCTCCGCAGACTTCAGGTTTCCTAAATGTTCATAAAGAATTGCAAGATTCAAATATGCATGAACCAAATCAGGAAATTCACTAATAAGAGAATGATAGATTTGTATTGAGTGAAGATACTTGCCTTGTGATTCAAAATCTCTTGCCTGTTCCAGCTTATGTTGAATAATATAATCTTTTTCCACCCGGTTTATTCCCATTCAATTGTAGCAGGTGGCTTAGAGCTAATATCATAAACAACCCGGTTAATACCTCTTACCTTATTAATTATTTTATTGGAAACTTCGGCAAGAAAATCGTGATCAAACTGAAACCAGTCTGCAGTCATTCCATCTACAGAATTCACTGCACGAAGTGAAAGAACGTATTCGTACGTCCTTAAATCACCCATTACTCCTACAGAACTAACCGGCAAAAGAACAGCAAATGCCTGCCAGATCTGTCTATATAGATCTGCTTGTTTAATAGCAGTAATAAAAATATCGTCCGCTTCTCTGAGTATTTTTAGTTTATCTTCAGATATTTCTCCAAGTATTCTGACAGCTAAACCCGGTCCTGGAAATGGATGACGATAGATAAACTCATCCGGAATGTGAAGGTCTTTCCCAACTGTTCTGACTTCATCTTTAAATAATTCTCTGAATGGTTCAATTAATTCCAGTTTCATTCTCTCCGGTAGTCCGCCAACATTATGATGAGATTTTATTGTTACAGATTGTCCTTTTACCGGCATTGACTCAATTACATCAGGATACAATGTGCCTTGAACTAAAAATTTTACCTCCTTGATTTTTTTTGCTTCTTCTTCAAAAACTTCTATAAAAGTATTCCCGATAATTTTTCTTTTTTGTTCAGGATCAGCAATACCTTTTAATCGGGATAGAAAAGTTTTTCCCGCATCAACATGAATAAAATCAAGTTTTAGTTTATCTCTGAAAAGATTTCCGACTTTTTCACTTTCATTTTTTCTCATCAACCCGGTATCAATATGAATACAAATAAGATTTTCACCAATTGCTTTTTTAACAAGCACTGCAGCAACTGTAGAATCAACACCACCGCTTAATGCACAGATAACTTTATTATTGCCAACTCTTTCTTTAACAGCGTTAATCTGTTGATCGATAAAATTTTCAGATGTCCAATCGCCGCTGCAATTGCAGATATCAAATAGAAAATTTTGAATGATTTTTTCACCGTCTTCAGTATGGATTACTTCAGGATGAAACTGCAATCCAAATATCTTTTTTGAACTGTTCGAAATTGCACAAACGGGAGAATGGTCAGATTCCCCAACAACTTTAAATCCTGTGGGAAGCTCAGTTATATAATCACCGTGGCTCATCCAAACTACAGAAGCAGAATCTACTTTCCTGAGAATATCTGTATCATCCATAACTCTTAAAATGGATTTTCCATATTCACGGTCGTCAGCCTGTTCAATTACGCCATTAAATTTCTTTGCAATTAATTGAAGTCCGTAACAAATACCCAGCACAGGTATTTTCAGTTTTAAAACTTTATCTTCGATATCAGGGGCATCTTCATCATACACACTCATCGGTCCGCCGGAAAAAATTATTCCCTTAGGATTAATGTTTCTGATCTCCTCAATTGAAATAATGTGTGGATAAATTATAGAAAATACGTTCGCCTCCCTTATTCTTCTCGCTATTAACTGGGTGTATTGCGATCCAAAATCTACAATTAATATTTTTTCATGCTGTGGCATTTTTGATTAGTATTTTAAAATAAAACCCGCACTACACGGGTTTGTTAAAAAAATAATTGAATGATTCTTATTGTCCAATCAATTCCTTGTAAGCTGAACTATCAAGAAGATCGGATAATTCTGAATTGTCGGAAACTTCAGCTTTTATCATCCATCCTTCACCGTAAGGATCTGAATTTATCAGCTCTGGATTTTCGGCAAGTTTAGGATTTATTTCAAGCACTTTACCGGTAAACGGTCCGTATATGTCGCTTACTGTTTTTACAGCTTCAATTGTTCCGAATGATTCTCCTTTTTTTATTTCGGAAAGTGAAGAATCGATATCAAGAAAAACCACGTCACCAAGTTCACCCTGTGCATAATCGGTAATCCCAATATAAGCGGCATTTCCTTCAACCCGGATCCATTCGTGATCTTTTGTAAATTTTAAATTAGTTGGTAATTCCATATTTTCCCTCTGTCTTAAATGTTAACTGCTTACTCCTTGAATCGAAATCCTTCAAGAAAGCTTGTATCAAATTTTCCACTTAAAAACCTTTCATCCTGTAAAACCTGCTGATGAAATGGTATTGTTGTTTTAATTCCTTCAATTGTAAATTCTTCCAATGCTCTTACTCCCCTCCTGATTGCATGATTCCTGTTTCTTCCCCAGACAATTAATTTTGCAAGAAGAGAATCATAATATGGAGGAATTGAATACGATTGATAAATATGTGAATCAATCCTTACCCCAAATCCGCCCGGAAAATGAAGTGAAGTTATTTTACCCGGAGATGGTCTGAAATCTTTGGAAGGATCTTCAGCATTTATTCTGAATTCAATACTATGTCCTGAATGCTTGTGTGGTTTGTAATCAATTTTTTCGCCGGCTGCAATCATTATTTGTTGTCTTATCAGGTCAATATCGTAGGTCATTTCAGTTACAGGGTGTTCAACCTGTATTCTTGTATTCATCTCCATAAAATAAAAATTATGATACTTATCAAGCAGAAACTCAATTGTACCGGCACCTTCATAATTTACAGAGCTTGCACCGAGTACAGCAGCTTCTCCCATTTTTTCTCGAAGTTCATTATCCATAATCGGTGAGGGTGATTCTTCAATTAATTTCTGATGTCGTCTTTGAACAGAACAATCTCTTTCACCATAATGATAGACATTGCCATGCTTGTCGCCCAAAATCTGGAATTCAATATGTCTTGGATTCTCAATAAACTTTTCAATATAAACGGCTGGATTTCCAAACCCGGCTTCTGCTTCGGTTTGTGCCATCTGGAAAGCTTTGTCAAATTCATTTTCTGCCCAGACTATTCTCATTCCTTTTCCACCACCGCCGGCAGACGCTTTTATAATTACAGGGTAACCAATCTCTGCAGAAAGTTTTTTGCCTTCTTCTTTATCAGTAATTATTCCGTCACTTCCGGGTATAACAGGCACACCGTTTTTCTTCATAGTTTCTTTTGCAAATGCCTTATCCCCCATTGCACGAATCATTTGTGGCGAAGGACCTATAAACTTAATATCAGATTCTAAACATATTTCTGAGAAGTTTTCATTTTCAGCAAGAAATCCATATCCCGGATGAATTGCATCAGCTCCGGTTATGTGAGCAGCAGAAATAATTAATGGAATTTTAAGATAACTATCTTTACTTGGTGGGGGTCCAATACAAACTGCTTCATCAGCAAAAGTAACATGTAATGAATCAGCATCTGCTTCCGAATACACGGCTACAGTTTTAATCCCTAATTCTTTACAAGTGCGGATAACCCGAAGAGCAATTTCGCCTCTGTTGGCAATTAAGATTTTGTTGAACAATTTTTTCCCGGTGTTTTATCTCAACAAATTAAGCTATCTGAATCATGAATAATGGTTGATTGTATTCAACAGGTTTACCATTTTCCACAAGTATTTTTGCAATTTTACCATCAACATCAGATTCAATTTCATTCATCAATTTCATAGCTTCAATAATGCAAAGAACCGAACCTGCAGAAACTGAATCACCAACCTGTACATATGCATCTGCATCTGGTGCGGGAGATCTGTAAAAAGTTCCCACAATTGGTGAATTAATAACATGCATTGAAGAATCCGCTTCCTGAGATTTTTCAACGGGAGATTCTTTTTTAGTCTCCTGTGTTAATTCAGTAACCGGAACTGCACTGGAAATGATTTGCGGTTGAGTAGTTTGCTGAGCGCTTCGAATCTTTTTTGCAATCTTAACCTTCATTCCGTTTTCTTCAATTTCCAGATCTGTTACTCCACTTGTATCAACAATCTTCACAAGTCGTTTTATTAGATTTAAGTCCATTAGCGTTTCCTTGTTATTAAGAAGTTTTTACTCTTTCAGAGTATTCCCCGGTTCTAGTATCAACTTTAATTACATCATCAATATTTATAAATAAAGGAACATTTACTGACGCCCCTGTTTCAAGTCTTGCCGGCTTTAATGCCCCGGTTGCTGTGTCACCTTTAAAGCCAGGTTCCGTTTCGATAACTTTCAACTCGATAAAAATAGGTATTTCAACATTAATTATTTCATTACCATCAAAAAGAATATCGAGTTCAAGGCTTTCTTTTAGAAATTCTGAACCTTCACCAATCAGGTTTATTGGTACATTTATTTGTTCAAAAGTTTCATTGTCCATACACACTAAAAATTCACCGTCACGATATAGATACTGGTATTTTCTTCTTTCAACTCTAACTACGTCAACTTTTTCACCTGCCCGGAAGGTATTATCAAGAACTTTTCCATTCCTTAGATTCTTAAGAGTTGACCTTACAAATGCACCGCCTTTGCCCGGTTTAACATGTTGAAATTCTACAATAGAGTAAAGATCATTTTTAAATTTAATTATTAGCCCGTTCCGGAAATCTGAAGTATCTGCCATAAAATAAAGGAATATTTAGAATGAGATTGTTAAAAACATAGAAATACGGCATTTGAAAGTCAAATGCCTAACAATTATTAATTTAATTATTCAATAAAGTAATGTATTTATCCGCTTCCCTTGTAGTTGCAGACGGTTTATAATTATCTTTTAATTTGGTTAAAACTAATTTTGCCTGTTCCTTATTACCTGCATTAAAATAGTTAATGCCAGCGTTTAGAAGATAATCAGGGTTTTCTCCGTTTGCTGGCTCAAGACTTGCAGCTTCTTTATATAGATCTGCAGCTTTTTCATATTCACCTTTACCAGCATAATATCCAGCTTGCCCCGAAAGTGAAGCTGCTTTCATATAATCAAGACTGCCGCCGTAATCTTCATAATACTTAATTGCTTCGTCATACTTTCCAAGATATGAATACGCATTTGCCAGATAAATTTTCGCCGTTTCTCCATTCTCTGTGCTTCCGTATTCTTGTACAATTTGTTTTAACCCCTCAATATTTTTTGTACTGTCAGTTCCCTGAACACCTTCAATTGCTTCAAGGTAAGATCCGGAGTCGTAAATATTCATTACTTTTGCAAGTGCAATTCCGGCTTTCATGTTGTCTTCTTTTTTCTGATTCATATAAAAATATACACCGATTATAACAGCAGCTAAAATCAAACCGTAAGTCATTAACCGGTTTTTATTTTCATCTATAAAGGATTGGGATTTATAAAAAAATGAAACAAGTTTATCTTCTTTAATTTCCTTACGCGAAAGTTTCTTTTTCTTCTGAAGCATTAAAAATCCTTAGTTATATAAAATTATTTGAAAAGAATAATAAAAATAATAGATATTTCCCCAATCTGCCAATGATAAATTTTAATTGTACGCCCAGGAGGACTCGAACCTCCAACCTTTGGAACCGGAATCCAACGTTCTGTCCATTTGAACTATGGGCGCTTTTATAAACCTATTCTTATGTGATTTGAGTATATCCACGCTTTATTATGAATGAAAACCTCGGCTCTGTAAATTCCCGGGTTTTTAACTTCAAATGACACTTTATTTGACTCAAATTCCTTTATTTTTTCCCCATTGTGAATAAGCTTTACTAATACATTCTTTTCAGGAATCCGGACATGCAAAATAACTTTATTTTGAGTATTAATTGAATCCCCCATCTCAAATTTCTTTTTGCCGGATTCCGCATAAAACCTGAATCCTTTTGAATCCGCATGGTAATCATTTGCAAAAAAACATCTGCCTTTTTCAAGCGCTTGATATATTTGCTTTTTGGCTGAATCAATATCCTGACTTGAATTAATTTTATCTGGATTTTTTTCTACAAGAACATGAGTCCTGATTGATTTAAACAAAACTTTATAAGGAAAAATTTCAACTTCAAGAAAACCAAGCAAATTATATTTATGTGCATGCGCATCAACTCCTCCAATACCAACTACTTTTCTTTCAAGATTTAATCTATCCCATAATTCTAATGTTTCAGGCTGTGGTTCAGTTATTGTTCTAAGCGGATGTAGAAATGCCTGATATTTATTTTCCTCTGTTAAATTCTCCATCCATTCAGACATATGATTCCAGATTTCAATACCTGTAAAATCTTTCGTATCCCATTCAATCCATGGATACGGCGGATGTTCTTTCATATGACTTCTTTTCTCGTGAGGATGGGCAAGAAATCCGATTCCTCCCGCATCTTTTACTTTTTTAACATAACTTTTTGCTGATAACCTTGTTGAAAAAGTTTCATTTATTCCAAATGCCAGGTAATGATTTTTATTTTCCCTGTCATTAATTTCACAGCCGACCAGGCATAGAGTATTGCCATACCATTTTTCAAAACCTTCGTGCAATGCGCGAAGTGTATTATGATCCGTAAGAATAATAAAATCCAACCCAACCTCATCGGCAGACTTTGCTATTTCAGTTACTTTTCCGGAACCATCGGAAAAAACTGAATGCATATGTATTGCACCAACTAGTTCTTCCATCTCTTTAAATTAGTTTATGAGAGAAGGTGAAATTAAATTATTGGATAATGTAAGTAAAGGTAGGAATTTATAAAGAAAAAGCTTACCGGAATTTCACCGGTAAGCCAATTATTATTTATGGCAATGCATAGGAAGTGGATAAATAAGCAAAAGTTGAACCACCTCCACCTATATTATTAAATCCTTGTCTTAAAACATCTTCATTAACAGTTGCGTCAAGTGAAAAGTCTCCGAGTCTGAAACCAACACCAACTGTGAAACCTCTTGAAGCCGGAAGAAAGTAAGTTTGAACATATTCATCAACATTATTTCCGCCACCAGCAGTTTCAGTTGTTTGACTACCAGTTACAGCGATATAACCCAATCTTGCAACAAACCAGTCAAGCATATTCCATTCCATACCTATATTCCATATAGGAAAGCTGGTTGCTGTTGTAGTTAATTCCGGTGTATCAGGAGTTGTAGATGTATCTTCAGGGGTTGTTATAGCATTGGTACTAAACATCAAACCACCTGCAAGAAGGAAATCTCCCACAGTATAATTAACACCTAATCCAGCTGAAATTGAGGTAAACGAATTTAGATCGTATGAATTACCAGCAGTTTCAAATGAACCTGTAGCAGTTGCAAAAGCTACAACCGGAACTATCGTGAACTTAGAAGATTGTTTCCAGAATGCTCTTGCATTTGCAAAAATAATAGTCTGATCAGCATTTGTCACAGGCACATCGTCCTGATCAAATTCTGCTTTAGGAAGCACAAGTGACGCCCCTAAATCTAATGTAAAACTACTTGAAACTGCAGACAATAATCCAAGATTTAGACCAATCTGACTAGCGGAGCCCATATATCCAGGACCGTTGTCGGGTGTAAAATCATTTGAAGTTGAGGCATACGCTACACCCAAACCTACAGAAGAATTTCCGAATGAAAAGGTTCCGATTAGTTCTACGTTATTATCCATAGGAACGACAGAATTGCTTCCAACGATATTATTAACTGTGGAAACGACACCGGGAAATCCTAAACCAAGCGTATTATTTGTGCCAGGATCAAGAAGTGCGATAGAGAAACCATTAAAATCATTCCGGGTTAAAATACCACCAACAGTCCAGTGTCTGTCTAACCTGAAATTTGCAGATATATACTGTCCATTGCCACCGGATGAAAATGGTGCGCCAGGATTGCTTCCTAAATCACCCATCAGGAAATTATCATATTCAGAATTCCATGCCGGGTTAATTGTAACAAAGAAAGGATCCGCAACATAAACATTTGCACCCATAGAGGTTAATCTTGCTAAACCACCAGTTTTTTTATAGTCTTGAGAAAATCCATTAAATGTAAGACCAACCAGTGCAAGAATAACTAATGAGTTAAAGAGCTTCATACAGCCTCCTTAATGTGATTAAATGAGATTATTTAATAATCCTATATTTAAGAAAATCCGAATATGTCAATAACTGTTCCATTTTTAAGCATTCAAAAAATGTATTTTTCACGTATTTTTCAAGATATTATTAACAGATAAAAAAATTTACCTGCTTAATTTACCCGCTCAATTATCAAATAATTTATTAAATGAAGTGAAATTAGAATTGCTGAATTCCTTTATTTAATCAATAAGGCTCTCAATTTCTATTTATTGAATTTCAGAAAGTGTGGTGTATTTTGTACTGTGATCAACTGTAAGGTCATTAATTTTATTTATAAGAATATTTATCCTCTCATCAGTGTTATCATCAAAATTTTCAAAAGCTTCCATTGATTCAAAAGTATATTGTTCCTGAAAATTATTCTGCTTCCCTTTTGCTTCAAACACAGAATAATTTTCCAAACCGTCAGCTTTTAGTAAATTTTTCAATTCACGTATCGTTCTAAAATATTCCTCACGATTTTCAGGCTGCAGTTCATATTGAATTGAAAATATAACTTTGGACATTTTATCTCCACATTTTTATTCGAAAAAACTTTTTTGAATTTCACCTGCAAATATAAATTCTGCAGGTCCTGTTAATGATACTTTTGAAAACCTATTATTTTCTACCTCAAAATCTACAAATAATTTATCATTACCCCTTGTGATTAATGTAACGGGAGCAGAAAAATTTTTAATCAAATTGCTGATTATTGCAGATGCAACTGAACCAGTTCCGCAGGCAAGTGTTTCATCTTCAACACCGCGTTCATATGTTCTTATTATTAAATAATTATTTTCTGCTTGCAAAAAATTAACATTTACTCCGTTCGGAGAAAATTCCGGTAAATTTCTGATTTCTCTTCCAAGCTCAACCACAGGAACATCACCAATTTTTGTGTAAAATACCTTGGGATTTTTTGAATCAACCAGGATCTGATCTAAATAAATTACAATATGAGGTGAACCTGTATCAACAAAGCTCGCAGTAATTAATTGATTTCCAGCTTTTACTTTAAAGTTTAATTTTATTTTTTTTGGATTTGAAAGATTAAACCTGATTTCTCTTTCTGAAATTATTTCTCCTGAATATTCTAAATCATTTGACAGAAATTTTGTGTAATTATTTTTTAGCAATTCATTTTTTTTTGCGAACATAATAGCACATCTTGCACCATTGCCACATAAACTACCGGTTGTTCCGTCTGCGTTAAAATATTTCATTACAAAATCATACTTTTCAGAATTTGAAATTGTAATTACACCATCCGCTCCTAAACCAAAATGCCTGTCACAAATCTTTTTTACCAGGTTTTTATCAAGATTCAATTGTGGAAATGTATTCATGTTAAACACAATAAAATCATTCCCGGCTCCGGACATTTTATCAAAAGAAATTTTTTCCATTTTCATAGTTAAATTTATTTTAATTAAATAATCTTTCCAATCAATATTTTCTAAATAAAACTTATTTGACAAATAAATGAAGGTAATTTGAGTTGAGTAAATAAATTATATGAGATGGAATTATCTTTTAAAGATGATTCCATCCCGAAGATTAATATTATTTATTTTTATGGAGTGAAATTTCTGACAAGCCCTCCAACCTGCTGTGCCTGTTTTGAATTATATTCAAATGCCAGCTTTTTATGATTAACCATATCAATGATAGTTCCTATATAACATAAACCAAAAGTCACAATATATAAAATTCCCATTCCAATCTGGTTTAATACAAACCGGTGAATACCTGCAATTCCGAGTAAACCTATTAAAGCAAAAATTAAAATGTTGGATGGATCTTTTCTTCTTGACATATAAATCATAGCAAACTGCTGAGCCTGCTGGTCATTTAAATCTTTTATTAATTCCTGAACATATGCCATTTCCTCTCCTTCGAGGCTAGGCATTAATTGTAACACGTTTGGCATTTTCACTCCCTTCCTGTTTTATTAAAGAGGTTATTCTTCTTACTAAAATTATTAAAGCCGGAATTCCAAAAGGATGTGCACTGAACGAACTAATAAAATCGCCTTGAAATAAATAAGAAATTGAATTCCCCAAACCACAGCCCGGACATAAATCTATTCCGAGATTCTTTAATGGGCAAATAGTAAAATGAGTATGATCCGGACAGTTGAAAATAGCAAGGTAAATAAGAGCAGATGACCATATAAAAATTTCTGAAGTTATAAGATTAAAAAAACTGTATAGTAATCTTTTAACTACTGAAAATTCAATCCTGGTTAATTTTATTTTAATTAAAGAATTAGTCATTAAACTTAATCTACCCTAAATTCTTTAATAAACATAGTTAAAGGGAAATAGTAAATCAATTAATGATCGATAATAGGTATTAAATTATCGGTAGAATAATGAAAAGTTAAGTTAAGTGGTATTAAACTTCAGATTACTCACAGAAGGTGGAGATTATAATAAAAATAATTACTCCTTAAAATTTAAAGCTAAAGAGTTTTCTTTTTGTGATTAAATATTATTTTCTTTTACTATGCTTTCTTTTGGCAAGTGAACTACTATACTGCGATTCAATAATTCAATTGATACAGCCAGACGATTAACATTTTCTACCGTTTCTACAATCCCCTGTACACCTTTAAATGGGCCATCAATAATTTCAACGGACGTCCCGGTTGCTAACTTATTTATTACATTAAATTCCCCCTTGTGAGAAAGCAGATTCTTTAAATTTTCTATTTGCCATTCAGGAATTTTTGCGGGTCTTCCCTTGTCACTGATACATTTTACAACTGACTTTCCTTCAAGTGAAGCCAGCCTTTCACATTCATCAGCATAAATGAATATGTAACCTTTGATTAAAGGTTCATCTATTTTTTTCTTACGATCGCTCCATTGTTTAACTTTGGTAATAACAGGTAAATAATTTTGTACATTAATTGTCTCAAGTTCATTTTTTGCTTTAAATTCATGTTTGGGCCTGACATATAGTGCAAACCAATTTTTAATTTTACTTGTTTCCGGATTCATATTTTTTTAATTGATTCCCCTGATTAAATTATTAGTCTAATTACATTTAAAAATAAAAAGCCCTGCATAAGTAATGCAAGGCTTATTAAAATAAAAAATAGTTTTTACCTGCCCATCCAACCACCATCAACAGTTACAATACTTCCATTTAAATAATTTGAGGCATCTGAACAAAGAAATACTACAGTTCCCATTAAATCTTCAGGTTTTCCCCAGCGACCAGCAGGGATTCTATCCAGAATAGCATTATTTCTGACAGGATCTTCTCTTAAAGCTTTTGTGTTATCTGTTGCGATATAACCGGGAGCGATGGCGTTAATTGTTACACCTTTTGAAGCCCACTCATTGGCAAATGCCATTGTAAGTTGTTTAACTCCACCTTTGGATGCTGAGTAACCTGGAACTGTAATTCCACCCTGAAAAGAAAGTAATGATGCTATAAAGACAATCTTTCCATATCCGCGTTCAACCATTTTCTTTCCAAACTCACGGGTTAAAATAAACTGTGCACTTAAATTTATTTCAATTACTTTATCCCAGTATTCATCAGGATGCTCTGAAATTGGTTTACGAAGAATAGTCCCGGCATTATTTACTAAAATATCAATCTTATCAAAATCAGAATTTACATCATTAATAAATTTGTAAAGATCTTTTCTTTCAGAAAAATCACATGTATAGGCTTTAAATTTTCTTCCAACACTTGCTATCATTTTTTCTGTTTCGTTAAATTCACTTTCATATGAGACGCCAATTATATCTGCGCCAGCTTCTGCTAATGCTAATGCATAATATTGTCCGATTCCCCTATTCGAACCGGTTACAATTGCAGTTTTTCCTTTAAGATTAAATTTATCAAGTATCATTTTCTATCCGTTGATCAATTTTTTATTTATTTAAGATCTTTCATTGCAATCCAATCCATATCATCATAAACCTGGTTTTCGCCTCCCATAGCCCAGATAAATGCATAGTTCTTTGTTCCACAGCCAGCGTGCATTGACCAGCTAGTTGAAAGAACCGCCTGCTCATTTCTGATCATTATGTGTCTTGTTTCTTCAGGGCTACCCAAAAGATGTACAACCAGCGAATCAGGATCAAGATTAAAGTACATGTAAACTTCAGATCTTCGCATATGAGTGTGTGCAGGCATTGTGTTCCATACACTGCCTTTCTCAAGGATAGTTAATCCCATAGCCAATTGACAAGTCTGAAGTATTTCTGAATGAATATATTTGTGAATTGTTCTTGAATTCGAGTCTGCAAGCGAACCAAGTTTTACAGGTGTTGCTGCAGAATATTTGATGTGTTTTGATGGATATTCTTTATGTGCAGGATAACTAACAAAATAAAATTTTGCCGGTTTTTTAGAATCAGCACTTTCAAATTCAATCTTCTTTGTACCACGTCCGATATAAAGCGAATCAAAATGATTCATCACATACTTTTTACCATCAAGCGTTATCGTCCCTTTCTTACCAATATTTATAACACCAATTTCTCTTCTTTCTGCAAAATAATCCGCAGCCATTTCTTTTTTACTTGCCGTAAGTTTTAAAATTTTTCCTGAAGGTACGGCAGAGCCCGTAATTGATCTGTCAATATCAGAATAAGTAAGTGGAATTTTATTTATTTGAAAAAGTGAATCGATTAAAAATGATTTTCGTAATTCTTCTGTATTAAATCTTTTAAATCCGTTTTTATCGGGTGAATATCTTACATCCATCTAATTACTCCTTAATATTTATATCTGAGTTTAAACATTATACGTTGATGAAGCAGTCTTTCCGCCTCGGCCTGTCCAGTTTGTATGGAAGAATTCTCCTCTTGGTTTATCAACTCTCTCATAAGTGTGGGCACCAAAGTAATCTCTTTGTGCCTGCAGAAGATTTGCAGGAAGCCGGGAGTTTCTAAACCCATCAAAGTAATTTAACGCTGTTGATAAGGCTGGTATCCAGATACCGTTTGCAACAGAAGCTGCAACTACTCTTCTCCAGGCTTCTTGTGAACTTTCAATTTTTTCTTTGAAGAACGGATCAAGCAAAAGGTTTGATAAATCCGGATTTTTATCAAAGGCTTCTTTTATTTTTCCTAAAAATACTGAGCGAATGATGCAACCTCCGCGCCACATTAAAGCAATACCGCCATAATTTAAATTCCATCCGAATTCTTTCGCAGCATATCTCATCAAAACATAACCCTGTGCATACGAAACTAGTTTTGAAGCGTAAAGTGCATTCTTTAAATCATCAATAAATTGTTTTTTATCGCCATCAAATTTTGGTTTTGGTCCAGATAAAACTTTAGATGCTTCAACTCTTTCTTCTTTAAGTGCAGAAAGAGTTCTTCCATAAACAGCTTCACCAATTAATGTAAGTGGAGCACCAACATCAAGCGAAGCAAGCACCGTCCATTTTCCTGTTCCTTTTTGTCCTGCTGTGTCAAGGATGTATTCAACAAGCGGTTTTCCATTTTCTTTATAATTTAAAATGTCTCGGGTTATTTCAATAAGATAACTATCCAGTTCACCTTCATTCCAATCTTTAAACACATTGTACATTTCATCATAACTTAAACCAAGCAAATCTTTCATTATCTGGTAGGCTTCGCAAATAAGTTGCATATCGCCATACTCAATTCCGTTATGAACCATCTTTACAAAATGTCCTGCACCATCTTCTCCAACCCAATCACAGCAAGGTGTTCCGTCTTCAACTTTAGCTGCAATCGACTGAAAAATTGGTTTAACATGTTTCCAGGCATCTGGTGAACCACCAGGCATAATTGATGGACCTTTCAATGCACCTTCTTCACCACCGGAAACTCCGGTTCCAATATAAAGTAATCCTTTTTCCTGTAAGTATTTTGTCCGCCGGGTTGTATCAGGAAAATGAGAATTTCCGCCATCAATTATTATAGCACCTTTCTCAAGATTTGGTATAAGTAATTCAATAAAGTCATCCACCGGTTTTCCGGCTTTTACCATCAGCATTATTTTTTTAGGTGATTTCAGGTTTCCAATTAAATCTTTTATGGAATGAGTCCCGATAACATTTTTTCCTTTACCTCTTCCATTAATGAAATTATCAACTTTTTCCGTTGTACGATTATAAACTGCAACAGTGAAACCATGACTTTCCATGTTAAGGACAAGGTTTTCACCCATCACGGCAAGTCCGATTAATCCGATATCCGCTTTACTCATTTTTTACTTTCTCCATTTTTTTATTCTGTAAATCGATCTTTGTAAGACCATAAACCCAAACCGGGATTAGATATATAAAATATATTTTCACCGTCAGGTAATCTATTAAATCCATCTTTTAATTTTTCAGGATTATATTTTTGCATCATTTTATCTAATGGTGCAAAATTAAAATTCACACTTTCAATCTCCTCTTGCGAGATACTACCAGGACAATAAGTTATTTTAAACCTGTTTTCTGATGAGCCATGAATCAGGTGAGCAGCAGCGCTCAGGTTACTTTTCAGATCATCATTTTCTTCAACAAATTTCAGCACTTCGGGAGTTGTAACATATCCATATTTTCTTATTAGCCTGTCAATTTCTTTATCCTCACCGAACTCTTTTAATCCCGGAGCTAAAACAATTAATTCTCCATCATCTGCAATTGCCATACGCGTTCTGTAAATACTTTTATTTCCAAGCCATGTGCTTTTATATTCGAGAGGATCCAGATAAACAATAACTTTTTTTAGTGGCTCATCCAGCATTTCAAAATTTACTTTTAAGGAAAGATCAGCAGCTTGTTTGAAACATTCGTAATCGTCACCCATAAATAATCCTTTTAATACAATATTATTACTTTCATCTTTTCCAATAACTGTCAGAATGTAAATGATTGGCAGGTCTTTAGCAAATTTATCTGATGCGTAATTCAAAACTTTTCTAACCGGTGTATCTGCCCTTCCCATAATTCTTTCCATACCGTAAACCGCACCAAGATAATGACTTTTGTGAATGCTATCCTTCCCTCCTGCTCCGACAAAAATATTTTTATTATAGTTTGCCATTCCGATTACTTCATGAGGAACAACCTGACCTATCGATAATATCAAATCATAATTTCCATTTATTAAAAGTTTATTAGTTTGTGCAGGCCAGGAAAAATTTAATTTTCCTTCCGACACTTCGTAAATAAATTCTGAAGGAACTTCACCCAAAGTCACCAAATCATCTCTCCATTTATGAATTCTGAAAAGAGATTTAGGAACTCCCGGAAACATTTTTTCTTTTTCTCTTTCAGTCATAGGATAGTGTGTTCCTGTGGCTGGAAGGATATCGGTAAGTTTATCTTTAAAGTATTGATAAACTAAACCGGTTATTTCTCCGGCTCGGGAATGATACCGTGAAATATCCGGAGGTATAGCAAGAACTTTTTTTGCAGGACCTATCTTTTCAAATACTGAGTATATATCTTTTTTTATTTCTGGTAGAGAAAGAGAACCAGTTTCTGAACCCTTACTAAATAATAACATATCTAATTAACAAATTCGATTATAATTAAATTATCGTTGAATACGAGCCGAATCTCCTTCAGCAAATGCTTTTACTTCATCTAATGTTGCCATTGTAGTATCACCGGGATAGGTTGTAAGCAATGCACCATGTGCCCATCCCAATTTTATAGCTTCTTCCGGTTTTGCACCAGTAAGCAATCCGTATATGAATCCGCTAGCAAAACCGTCACCACCACCTACTCTATCGAATATATTCAATTCACAAGTCGGAGCAGAATAAGTTTTTCCGTTCATCCACGCGACAGCGCTCCAGCTATGATGATGAGTGTAATGTACTTCACGAAGTGTTGTCGCAACAATTTTTATCTGAGGATATTTTGCTACCACTTTATCTATCATCCCGAAAAACGTACTCGGATCAAGTTTTGACTTTGCTACAACTTCAGGACCGGGAATCCCCAAACCTTTTTGAAGATCTTCTTCATTACCAACAAGTACATCAACATGTTTAACTATTTGATCAATAACTTCGGCAGCTTTTTTTTCTCCGCCCCAAATATTCCAGAGTTTTGCCCTGAAATTCAGATCGAAACTTGTAATTGCTCCAGCAGCCTTTGCTGCTTTCATCGCTTCAATGATTAATTGTCCGGTTGTTTCCGACAACGCGGCAAAAATTCCCCCGCTATGAAACCAGCGAATACCTCCGCTAAAAACTTCACTCCAGTTAAAATCACCCGGCTTAAGCAACCCTGCTGCTTCGTTTGAGCGATTATAAAAAACAATTGGCGGTCTGATACCATAGCCCCTATCGCTGTAAACAGTAGCCATATTCGGTCCGTTAACACTATTATGTTTAAAATGTTTCAAGAAAGGTTTTACTCCCATTGCTTTTATACGCTCAGCTATCAGGTTGCCGATAGGATAATCTACGATTGCTGAAACTATACCGGTATTCATTTGAAAACAGTCTGCTAAGTTTGCAGCAACATTGAACTCTCCCCCGCTTACGTGAATTTTAAATTCGGTTGCTTTTCTAAATGGGATGCTTCCCGGATCAAGTCGGTTTATTAAAGCACCAAGTGATATAAAATCAAATGCTCCTTCAGGTTTAATATTTAATTTGTCGCTCATATTAACTTCCACAAAGATTGAACAATATTAATTGAATATTTATACTCCGCTATATGCGCTGAATCCACCGTCAACCGGTATAACAACACCAGTAACAAAACCGGAAAGTTCAGAAGCAAGAAAATAAAGTGCACCTATAAGATCTTTTGGCTGACCAAATCTTTCTGCCGGTGTGTTTTGAATAATTTTTTTGCCGCGGTCAGTAAGTTCATTGGTTTTTTCATCAACAAGTAAAAACTCATTCTGCTTTGTCACAAAAAATCCGGGGGCTATAGCATTAACCCTTATATTAGCTTTTGCAAAATGAACGGCAAGCCATTGAGTTAGATTATTTACTGATGCTTTAGCTGCAGAATAAGCAGGGATTTTAGTAAGCGGTCTGAAAGAATTCATTGATGAAATATTTATAATAGATCCACCTCTTAAAATCATATCTTCTGCAAAAACCATCGTTGGTAAAACTGTACCGAGAAAATTTAGATCAAAAACATCGCGGAAACCTTCAATTTCCAACCCGAAAAATGTTTTACTAATATCATTTACATTTTCTTCGGTTAGAAATTCATCCGGGGTTGTTGCTTTAGGGGAATTACCTCCTGCTGCGTTGATTAAAATATCAATTTTTCCCAGTTGCTTATTTATTTCTTTTTTTGCTTCAATTAGAGTTTCTTTTTCAAGTACATTTGCAACAACACACAAAACAGGTTCGCCGGATTTTTTTGCAAGGTTCTGTGCACAATCTTCACACCTTCCTTTTTTATAATCTATAATTGCCACTTTGGCTCCGACTTTCAACATAGATGAAGAAAATATATTTCCAAAAACCCCGCAGCCTCCTGTTACAACACAAACTTTATTCTTTAAATCTGAAAAATCTAAACTCATTAATATTCCTTTTACGCAATCGCCTTAGCGATACTATTCATAATTATTTTTGCATTTTCAGTTAATTTAAGATAATTACTTTCCTGGATAGCATTTTTATCAAGCAATGCTGATCCAATTCCAACAGCACAGGCACCTGCTTTTATCCAGTCACCTGCATTTGCAAGTGAAACGCCTCCTGTTGGCATAAGTTTCAAATGAGGCATAGGGGCAAGTATGGCTCTAAAGAATTCCATCCCTACAACATCAGCCGGAAAAACTTTAATAACATCTGCACCGGCTTCAAATGCTGTTTGTATTTCTGTGGGCGTAAAACATCCCGGCATTACCGGAACATCAAACCTATGTGCTGTTTCAATTATTTCTTTTTTGAAAACCGGGCTGACAACATACTTTGCGCCTGCTTTAATTGCGTCTTCAGCAGTTTTTGAATTCAGTACCGATCCGACTCCGATAATTATATTCTTATCAAGCTTCTCGCACATTTTTTCAATTAAATGAATTGCATTAGGTACAGTCATTGTAATTTCAGCAACTGAAATTCCTCCTGCATATATGGCTTCAATAACACTTTGAAGTTTATTTTCTTCTTTTACCCTTAGAACTGCAACTGCTTTTCTTTTCAATATTTCCTGAAGAATATTTTCTCTGCTCATCTTATTTAAATGGATCCAGATGTTTGTGGAAATGATCTACTAAAAATTTATAATGTAATTCTTCATTATCATTTAAACATTCAAGTATTTTATCTTTATACAAGTGTTCACCTTCTTCAGTTTTATCAGTAAGAACCCTTCCGAATGTGACATGAAGAATTTGCCGCGCATCATTAATGTTAAACAATGAAAAAAGTTCTTCATCAGAATATGAGCTAGCTGAGCCAATTTTATTCAAATCTGCAGAAACATGATATGATTCTTTTTCAGTTGCATAAATATTTCGGCTATACTCAAGTATTTCCCTGAATAGCACTGGATTTTTTACTGCAATTACTTTCAATGCTTCAAGATAACTGGTGCCAGCTGTTTTAATATGAGTAACACCTAATTTCAATGAACCAATAACATTATACACGCTGAATTTATCACTACCTGAATGAAGACTTAATTTATAAGTACCAAAATATTTGGCAATTGAAATATGCTTAACATATTCTTCTTTGAAAAGATTCAAATCACCTTTGTAATCTATACCTTTTTCAAATTCCCCTACAAATCTCGGTGCAAGACTGATTAGTTTTACTCCAAGTCTTTTCAATTCATTCGCAATAAAATAATGTTCAAATGGAGAAGTAACTGATTCAGTTTCATCAACAGAAACTTCAGCTTCAGAAATATATGAAGGATGTTTTACTTTAAGATGATCGTACATTTTTTTTATATGAACAAGCGCATCACCATATTTTATCAATGCTCTTTTCAGATTATTCTCATCTGCTGATATTGAAATATCTTCACTGATCATAATACTTTTATCAACATATTCTATTAACAGATCGTCATAATTTGTCTTTAGACCTTTCCAGTTTTGATTTCGTACAAATTCATCCAATTCATCGTCTCTCAATATATCGGCTTCATTGTGGACATACTCGCCGGGATCGAAAGTAAACATTTTAAATCCATTCTTTACCATCAAATCAATATCATGCGGTGTTTTCAGATGATCAGCATCTGCTCCAAAACCATCATGATATCCTTCCTGAAAAACAGCCCAGACTGCTGCGTCCATAACTTCTGCAGGAGTTCGGTTAGTTCTGGTTAGCTCACGAATTGACTGCTGGGCAACAACAGGTTTAAATTTACTACCCACAAGTGAACGAAGATGTGCAGGGTTAGCTAAGCCTAATCTGTCACCAAACCCGAAAGAATCAACAAGTCCGAGTATTGTTGGATTAGTGAAATCAAATAGTGTTTGAAGAACTTTTCTATTGTAGGAATTCTGCAAACATTTTTTCAGATAATAATTATCAGATCCATTCAATGTAATAACACTACCTTCAAATTTTGCCGGTATTTTTTCACTCGTATTTTCAAAATAAAGATAGAGAAATTTTTGTTTTCCATCTTTTGCAATAAAAAAGATTACATCTTCATACTGGTGAATTGACTTGGGATAAATATTTATTTCAGCGAACTCAATTATATTTTTTTTAAATAAAATATTATCAGACTGACTGCATGAAAGCAGCTCTTCTTTAAATGTACTCATTTTACATCAGGGGTTTAGAGTTTATAAGTTTTTTTGACAAGATTGTAGGTGAGATCTTTAGCTATTACCAGTGCTTCATCAACCGAGATAATATGCTTTGCAATTAATTCTGCTAAATAGTTCGAATCAATCCTTCGTGCAAGGTCATGCCTTGCAGGAATTGAAACGAAAGCTCTTGTATCATCATTAAAACCAACAGTATTATAAAAGCCTGCGGTTTCCGTCAGTGTTTTTCTATAACGAGTCATCCCTTCAATACTATCATGAAACCACCAGGCGGGACCAAGTTTCATAGATGGATAATGACCAGCAAGTGGGGCAAGTTCTCTCGAGTAAGTTGATTCATCGAGAGTGAAAACTATAAGAGTAAAATTAGAATTATTTCCAAACTTGTTTAACAATTCTTTTAAATTAAATGTATATTCTGTTTGCATCGGGATATCACAACCTTTATCCAATCCATACTTTTCAAAAATAATTCGATTATGATTTCGAAAAGAACCCGGATGAAGCTGCATTACTAATCCGTCATCTGAACTCATTCGAGCCATTTCCATCAACATATGAGCAGTAAATAATTTTGCATCTTTTTCAGTGCTTTTACTTTTTAGTGCGCGATTGAAAATTTCCTTTACATCTTTTTTTGAAAGCTCGTGAGTATATGGTGAAAACACTCCGTGATCGGTGGAAGTTGCACCAAGAGATTTAAAATAGTCTCTCCTTTCTTCAAGCGCTTTTATAAAAGATTTGTAAGAGGTTATATCAAACTTCACTGACTTTTCGAGAAGCTTAAGATTTGCTTTCCAGTTTTTATTTGAAAGGTCGGTAACAGCATCCGGACGAAAACAAGGGACTACTTTTCCTTTCCATCCTGATTTTTTTATTTTTTTGTGATGTGTAAGATCATCATTTGCTGCATCAGTTGTAGAAAGAGCTTCAATATTAAATTTTTCAAAAAGTGTTCTTGGTAAAAATTCCGGGGAATTAATTTTTTCCTGAAGCTGATCATAAATCTTTTGCGCATTTGAACCGTTCAGCTTTTCTTTTATCCCAAAAATTATTCCGAATTCATAAATTAACCATACACCGGAAGGCGTTCCATTGAACATATAAAAATTATCGGCAAAAATCTGCCAGATTTTCTTCGGATCTTTTTCAACCTTAGCTCCATCAATTGTTGGAATACCCAAGGATTCCATTGGAATTCCCTGGGAATATAACATCCTGTAAATGTAATGATCCGGAATCAAGAACAGTTCAGTAGGATTTGGAAAAGGTTTATTCTCACTAAAAATAGATGGATCTACATGTCCGTGTGGACTTATAATGGGTAAATCTTTAACGCTATTGTAAATCTCATGTGCGTATTTTCTGACCGACTCAACAGGACTAAAAAATCTATCTTCGTGCAAATTGAATTCTGACATTTTGATTTCCGCTTTCAATCAACTTTAACAACAAGTGGATGATCTAACTCTATTAGTTTGTTATCCAGATATTTAATAAAGTCATTTCTATTTTTAATTCCGTTAGGTTCCTGATCCCATGCTGCGCAAAAATAATATTCAACTTTTCCGTTTTCTGGTTTAAGCTTTAAAACATAACTAAGATCATCTTCAGTCATTTCTATTAATTTATCTCTTTTATAAAAAACAGCTATCCCCAATTTGTCTTCGGGATCCACTAATGTTTGTTTTCCATATAAAGCAATATAACTCCATTCACCATTTCCGTTATTCCTGATAAAATCTGTTCCTTCATATTTTGCCAATCCCGTAACAATATTATCCGGTGAATCAGAAAAATTTAATTCACATTTAGTCATCCGGCTTCCTGCA
This sequence comes from uncultured Ignavibacteriales bacterium, assembly GCA_963715745.1. Classification (GTDB taxonomy): domain Bacteria; phylum Bacteroidota; class Ignavibacteria; order Ignavibacteriales; family Ignavibacteriaceae; genus CAWGJF01. Next base: position 1,395,546 of record OY970271.1, on the reverse strand, counting down.
GTAATTGAAAGTGTTGATTCGAGATCATACTTTTTGTCACCTACCAGCCAGCCAAAGTAAGTTGTTTTTATCGATGATCGAACGGGACCATTTTCAGTAACTTCACAATAAACGCTGTCAGTTTTGGAAACCATATTTACCTTACCATCATTCCACATACCAATTGAACCAATTCCAAGTGAATTACCAACTTTGAAAATATCCATTCCCCAATCGAGCATTGAATGATATGAGTCATCCTGAGCAACTGTATCGTGAACACCAACATTTGAAAGCAAAAGTTTGTTAACTTTCTTTCCGAAGATATCGTTGGCATTTCTCCAGTCAAGATAAAACCTGTAACCTACTTTTTCAGATTCCCATCCGGGTCCTTCATACCTGAACAGTGCATCATGATCTGTATGAATTGATGGTACTTTTATTTTAGTAACGTTTACAAATTTATCTCCACGGAATTTTCCATCGATATAAATATTACCCGGCTTCATAGATAATTCAGCATAAGTTCTTGATTTGAATTCAGGAGTTTTACCATCATTCACTTTTTTGAGTGTTAGTGTTTTTGTTTCCATAGAATCAAGATTTAACACTAATCCGATTAAATATTTTTCATTTGTATTCAGTACCTGGTATGGTATTTCATTATCCCCATTGAATATAGAAAACGCACCATAATTACTGTCTATTTTAACTTTAGCAAAAGCATCAGGAATCGATAACCCGGCCGGATTGGTGACAGAAATTTTACTCACTTTCTCTTCCGAACAACTTGTCAGATAGAAATATAAAACTATGGTCATAAAACTGACAATTAAATATTTAAATGAAGTTTTCATTTTATAAAAAATTTATTTGAAAAATTAAGATTAGTCTTTAAGAAATTTTGCAAGCTCTTTTATTTTCGATCTGATCTCTTCAACCGCAAGATCACAAATTCGGAATGCACCGGTTGGAGAGAAATGAGTGTCATCTTTTTTACCTTCAGGTAATGAAGGATATTCTCCGGGTTTAATATGAAGAAATAATTTTTTAGAATTTTCTTCACCAAATTGCTTTAACAATTCTTCACTTTTTTTATGCAAGTCAATTAAGATAACATTTTTTTCATTGGCAACTTCACGAACTACTTTCGGATAATCTCCATGCACATCATAAAAATTGCCCTGTTCATCAAATCTTCTTCTTACAATTGGAGTTGCAAGAATTGGAATTCCGCCTTTTTGCCTGGTTTCATCAATAAATTTACCAAGATTCCATCTATAGGTTGTATTAGCATCTGCAAATCTTTTTGGATCATCTTTCTTTGCATCATTGTGACCAAATTCTATAATAACATAATCACCAGCTTTAATTCTGTTCAAAACGACTTCCCATCTGCCCTCGTCTAAAAAACTTTTTGTGCTTCTCCCGTTAACTGCATGGTTTTCTATTCTAACTCCTTCTTTAAAGTAAAGCGGAAGAATCTGTCCCCATCCTTTTTCAGGATTTCCATCCTTAAAAGGTTTGTCAGCCATTGTTGAGTTTCCAACCATAAAGATTGTTATCTTTTTTTGCTGATCAGTAACCTGAGCAAAAATTAATTTTGTACCAAATAAAATCAGGATACAAAATAAAATTAAATTATACCGTACATCAATCTTCATTATGGAAAAAATTTATAAAACTTAATATCCAAACAACCGCGGAATAAAAAGGCTGAGATCCGGAATATATGTTACAAGCAGGAGCGCCACGATCATTGCAAGAAAAAAAGGAATAAGAGGTTTAATCACTTTGACGATCGGCAACCCGGCCACTGAACAGCCCACAAATAAAACGCTGCCGACAGGAGGAGTACATAAACCAATGCTTAAATTCATAACCATTATTATTCCGAAGTGAATCGGGTCAATTCCAAGTTGAACAGCAACAGGAAGAAATATAGGTGTAAAAATCAATACTGCAGGAGTCATATCCATAAATGTACCAACAAAAAGAAGCAGCAGATTAATAATAATCAGGATTACAATTTTACTTTCAGAAATTGTTATTAGAGCCTGTGCAACATTCTGAGGAATATTTTCATAAGCCATAACCCACGACATTGCCATTGAAGTTCCTATTAATAACATCACAATAGCAGTGGTTGTTACGCTTTGCAAAAGAATCTTCGGTAAGTCTTTCAGTTTAACTTCTTTATAAACGAACACCGACAAAACTAATGCATAAAAAACTGCAATAGCCGAAGCTTCGGTCGCTGTAAAATATCCTGCTACAATTCCGCCGATAACGATAATTACCAATAATAAACTTGGAATTGCATCCAGAAATTTTTTAAGAGCTTCACCAAAAGTAATTGTAAATTCAACTTTATAATTATGTCTTACAGCATAAACACCTGCCACAATCATCAATGAAAGACCGAGTAAAATTCCGGGAAGATAACCGGCAATAAATAATGCAGCAATTGAAACTCCACCACTTGCTAAGGAATAGACAATAAGTATGTTGCTCGGTGGAATTATTAATCCTGTTGTTGCTGAAGTTATGTTTACAGCAGCGGAAAAGGAATCATTATATCCTTCTTTTTTCATTATAGGATGCATAAACCCGCCAATAGCTGAAGCAGCAGCAACTGCAGAACCTGAGATTGCACCAAAAAGCATTGCCGCCATTATATTCACAAATGCAAGTCCGCCGGGAAGTTTTCCGACAAGCACTTTGGCAAAATCTATTAACCTTCTTGCTATACCGCCGCTGTTCATTAACTGTCCGGCAAGGATAAAGAAAGGAATTGCCAGTAATGCAAAGCTGTCAATTCCCGTTGCCATCCTCTGTGAAACTGTAGTTACTGAAGGCAAACCACTGATGCTCATCAGCATAGTTGCCAGTGTAGAAATACCAATGCTATATGAAATCGGTACACCGACTGATAACAAAATAATAAATGTAACAACCAGAATAATTATTTCAGAAAATTCCATGCAATAAGATTTAGATTATTAATATGCTTGTTTAGCAAGTTTGATCTTTACTGATTCTTCTACAATAAAATAAAATGAATAGAACATCATAAGTACTCCGCTTATAGGAAGTACCAGATAAACATAACCGAGGGGAATTTGCAAAGCGGCTGAGATCTGATTTAATTCCAGTGTAATATAAACTAACCTGATGCCGCCAATTACCATTACAAAAAGTGAAAAAACAAATATGCAAAGTTGAATGAAAATTTCGAGCAGAGATTTTGAATTTCCTTTCAACTTTGTTGAAAGAAGATCGATAGCCAGGTGTAATTTTTGTCCTGCTACATATGCAGCTCCGAGAATACCTATCCAGATAAGCATATAGCGAGCAAGTTCTTCAGTGAATGAACTTGGATTCTGCAATATAAATCTTGAAAAAACCTGCCACAGTACATTAAGTGTTATTACCGCCATCATAATGATTAAAACCCAGCTGAGAACTCTATCGATTGATTTTTTAAGTATTGCTAACATTATCGGATTGCTTTTATCTTCTGAATTAAATCAAACATTTCTTTGTCGTTTTTAAACTCTTCAATTAAAGGTTTTACTTTTTCTTCAAACAATGCTTTATCAGGATAATAAATCTTTACTCCTGCTTTTTTAACTTCTTCCAGCGCTTCTATAGTTGCTTCTTTCCAGAGTTTCTTTTCATATTCATATGATGCATCCGCAGCATCCTGAAGCCATTTTTTCTCCTGATCAGATAAATCATTCCACACAACAGTACTAACTAACAAAACATCAGGTACTGAAGTGTGTTCATCCAGAGAATAATATTTGCAAACCTCGTAATGTTTGGATGTATAAAAACTCGGTGGATTATTTTCGGCACCATCAACAACTCCCTGCTGTAAAGCTGTGTAAAGTTCACCCCAGGAAATCGGTGTTGCCGAACCGCCAAGTACGTTAACTAATTTTACTGACGTCGGGCTCTCCTGTGTTCGTATTTTTAATCCTTTAAGATCATCAGGTGTGAGAATTGGTTTGTCTTTTGTATAAAAACTTCTGCTTCCTGCATCGTAATAACATAAACCACGAAGCCAGAATTTTTCAGTACTGCTTAGTAAGGATTTTCCTAAATCACTTTCAAAAAAATCGAATTTGTGTTTTTCATTTCTAAATATATATGGCAATGAAAATACTTTAAAGTCCGGTGCAAATCCTTCTAATACAGAAGAAGAAACTTTTGTCATTCCAAGACTTCCAATTTGCAAAAGTTCCAGACACTCTCTTTCCGTACCTAGCTGCTGATTTGGATAAACAGAAATTATAAGTTTTCCTCCTGATTTTTCAGCAGCAACTTTTGCCATATAAAGCATTGCTTTATGAACCGGGTGTGATTGATCCAAGCCATGAGCTATTTTTATCCTTCTTACATTTGTTTCACTGTTGCAAGAAGGAAGCGAAACTGCAATGATTAAAGAGAATAAAAATATTATTATTCTAAAGGAAAGGTTCTTATAAGTCAAAATAATCCCGGAGCACAGATAGTTTATCTATAAATAATTTCTTATTTCAGTACCTTTTTATCGTTATTAAAAGAATAAGCAGTGTACAAACTGAATAAAAATATCATCAGGTATTGAATCCACAAAGGCGTAGAAAATAAATCACCGTTTAACAATCCAAAATTGATAAATAACAATTTTCCTGAGTAATAAAACAACTTTGCAATCAGAATGCTGATCAACATAGCAATAAATTTATTATCCGGTTTTTTATAAAAGATGTAAAACAAAAGTACATTTAATGTAAGTTCGCCGGTTATTAAAATACTTTTTGCAAAACCAGGATGTGAAGAAACAATTAATGAAATTACCGGCACTGATAGAGCAATAATAAATGAATTTTTCTTATTTGTATTTATAATGCAGAAAACAACAGCTAACCTCATAGGTTCAAATAAATAAAACGGAATTGAAGTCAGATGTGTTAGTGCAGGCAAAAAATAAATTGCCGCTACAATTAATATATCCGTAACAAGATAACCGAATGTTTTTGATTTATAATTGAGTGCGAGAATGTTTTCAAGCATCATTGTTCTTTCCTCACATGAGAATTATAAAATTCGGTTAATTCTTTTACCGGATCCCATTGATTATTAAAAGTCCAAACAGCATTTATAGCTTCGGGTTTTGGATTTCCCGGTGCTGAATCTAAATTATTTTTAAACCAGGGAAAATCTATATTATCCCTGTGACAATTATAAAAATAAATTCTGTTTTCCCCCCACTGCAATATTCGTGGTGGATTTGAGGGAGTAAAGAATATTTTTTTATCTGCCATACTCTCAGAAAAATTACAATCAAGCAAATAAAATTGTGCCTCCCTGTGAAACCTGCCTAAAGCAAATCCTTGCACACCATCAAACCTGCAATTGCGTAATACAAATTTTTGATCTTTATTGGTATCTCCGTCATGCCAGATGGATGCAGTCAGGTTATGCCCGTAAAAAGAACTATTTTCAATATAACAATAGCCTCGCGGACAAACATAATCTACCCAGCCTTCAAAGTAACAATTACTGTGATAATACATTCCATCGTTTTTATTCCACAGACTTACTGTATCACCACCATCCGAAATTATTCTACAATTATCAAAAATCACCCTGGTAACACCCTCGCCTGCTCTTATAGAGAAAGCATGATCATGATCTCCGTATAAACTTCCATAATTATTATAAACAGTTAATGAGCAAATCAGAATATCAGTCACATTATCTTTTATATTTACAACTGACGAACCGTAATCATCAGGATGATCTGCTTTCCAGTTTTTTCTTAATTCAGCAAAAACAATTTTAGTGTTTTCAGAATTTTCACCTACAATTGCAATATTACCTTTTTCAACAAAAAGTTTTTCGTTGTATGTCCCATTTTTAATATATATAATAAATCTTTTACTATGATGAACGGGAACTGAATCAAGTGCTGATTGAATTGTATCAAAGTCTCCACTTCCATCCTGAGCAACAACAAAATCATATTTTTGTGTAAAACCCTGATCAGAGTAAATGATTAAAAGCAGAATTGTAAAAAGATAAGAAATCTTCATTGCAAAATTTTAATTAAAAGTGAATTTATCCTGAGACCGGATAGATCAGGTTACAGAGATTCCATTATTGTTTGAAATCAATTGTGTTTTTAATTCGATGTTGGTATCAAATTTTTGATCCGGATTATTTATAAGGTTCAAAATGAGTTTAACAGCTTCTCTGCCAAGTGCTTCTGTCGGTTGATCTACAAAACTAAAGATAGACGGGAGAGTTCTTTTATAAGTATTATTACCAAAACATGTTACCTTTATATCCTGGGGAATTTTTATTCCAAGTTCACGCGCAGCTTCATAAATTCCCAGGGCAACTGGGTATGTTACCGCAACTATTGCTTCAGGTAATGGTCCTTTTGCGTAAATATCTTTAAAACCTTTAAATCCATCTTCTTCCCCAAATCCACCTTCAGTAATCCAGTTTTTATTCAAGGGAATGTTATGCTTTTTCATTGCATCAATAAAACCCTGTTTTCTCATCTTGCCGATATTTATATATGAGTAACCGCCGACGTGACCAATTTTTTTAATTCCACTCTTAATAAAATCTTCTGTAGCATTAAAAGAACCCCCTCTATCATCCACTGTTACAGCAGGAACATTCTTAATAGGAGGGATCCGGTCAATAAAAACCATAGGTACGTTCAGTTGAAGAGCTCGTTCAAAGATTGCCACATCCTTGGTTTCCTGAGTAATAGAAATAATCAACCCATCCACTCTCATTGAAAGCAGAGAAAGAATATGTTTTCTTTCTCTTTCAGCAGATTCTCCTGATACAGTAATTATAGTTTCATAATTGTTATCAAATGCCATATCATAAACTGATTCAATTACAGAACCGAAAAACAGGTGGGCAATTTTTGGAACAACAAGTCCAATTATATTTGATTTCCTTGAGGAAAGGTTTTTAGCCATATAGTTTGGCATATAACCTAACTTTTCAGCTAGTTCTTTAACCTTTAGAGTGGTTGCCGGTGAAATATCAGGATGATTTCTAAGCGCCTTTGAAATTGTTACTTTCGAAACCCCTAATTCTTTTGCAAGATCATCAAGCTTTATAGGTTTCAAACCTCTATCAATCATAATAAATCTGATATATTAATAAATCTACAAAAAATATTTCTAAGAAGAATAATAAATTAAAAAATTATTGTCCTTCATTTCTCTTCATCATTTCAATTGAAGCAAACATCAGAGCACCATATCCTTTAAAATCATTAACGCGGACCGGTTCACTTATGTAATATTCAAAACTTCCATCACGATATGGATTTCCTCCTAGCCCGCCCACTGAAACTGTATTTTGTAAATAAAGATTACCATCATCATCCATTGTTATAAAATTATCCAGGATTGACTGATATGATTCTTCGGCTGGTTTTAAATAATCTTCGGAAAGATAACCTTTTCTTACACCTTTTAAATAACTGTATATAAACATAAGTGATGCGGAAGTTTCTATATAGTTACCATCTCTGTTTCCCTGATCCAAAACCTGGTACCATAACTTTGTTTCAGGGTCACGAACTTTTAACAGTGAAGCAGAAAGATTTTTAAATATCTGAATAATAGAATCTCTGCCGGAATAATTTTCAGGTATATATTCCAGAACATCAATCATCGCCATCATAAACCATCCGTTTGCCCTGCCCCAGAAGTTTGGTGATCTTCCTGTAACAGAATCAGCCCATTTTTGTTCTTTAGCTTCGTCCCAACCATGGTAATACAATCCTGTGCTTTTATCCTTCAAATGTTTTTCAATCAATAAAAACTGGTTAATAATTTCTTTAAACTCTTCGGTTTTATTAAACATAAGTGCATACTCAGCATTGAAAGGTTCCGCCATAAACAGGCCATCAAGCCACATTTGAAATGGATAGCGTTTTTTATGCCAGAATCCACCTTCACTTGTTTTAGGCTGATCTTCAATTTGTTTCATCAGCAAATCAGCAGCTTCCCGATATTTTTCCTCTTTTGTTTCTGCATAAAGATGAAGGAGCTGTCTTCCGGGAGAAATATTATCTAAATTATAATCATCAAGCTTGTATGTTTTAATATTACCATCCGGCTCAACATAATAATCAATATTTTTTTTAAGATAATCATAATATTTCTGCTTACTGGTTTCTTTCCACATTCTGTAAAATCCTTCAAGAATAAAACCCTGCTCATAATTCCACTTGTAACTTTTCGCTTCTGTTTTATAAGCAACAGTATCGGGATGAAGTGAGATGAAACTACTAAATATCTGGTCAGTACTAATTTCAGCATGTCTTATTTGATCAGTTCTATCATTTGAACAGCTGAATAAAAATATTATTAACAAATAAGTAATTGATCTGATCATAATAGTTCTAATGCAAAGTTTATACAATTGGGATGATTAAGTTTGTCATAAATATGTTTATTAAACTTTAGTTTCATCCCAATTAAAGATGAATACAAGACTAAATTAAAATTATTTCACAAGCATCATTTTCTTTGTGAAATTAGTTTTGTCTGTTTCAAGCTTATACAGATAAACACCGCTTGGGAAGTCTAATCCGTTAAAAGTTTTGTAATGAATACCTGCCTGAAGAACTTCATTAACTAATGTAGCCACTTTTTCACCTAGCATATTAAATACGGTTAACTTAACGAATGAAGCCTCCGGTAATTCAAATCTGATTTTTGTTTCCGGGTTAAACGGATTAGGATAATTTTGTAGCAATGCAAACTTAGAAGGCAATTCCCTTGATTCTTCTACAGGTAAGGGATTTTCTATATCACCTAAAGTCCAGTAAGAAAATTCCGAAATGCCTGATTGGGAAACATAATTATCAGTGCTGTTAACACTTCCACCGAAATAAGACCATGAATCATCAGAACCATCAGGTGATTGAAATAATCTAAGATTGGCTTCCGGGATTCCGTTTAATTCAGATTCATCATAGTAGAACCTGAAGTCTGCATTCAAGCCGGAATTATTTGTCGGTTCAATATTGAAGTATCTTGCAATTCCCTGGTTGCCTATTCCTGAGCGTGGTGAATGATATCTTTCAACAGTTGTGTTTCCCAAGTTTGCACCGGAAGAAATCCAGGCACCTAATCCACCAACATTTACACCTGATGGTGCATTCAAATCGGTCGTGATTGAAATTTTTCCAGTTACTCCGGTTACAGTATTTCCCGATGTTTCACTAAGTACCCCTGATGCTCCGAGAGTTATTGTATGGTCATTAAGTTCAAGGTCTCCATTTATAACATTCAGATTTTCGTTTACAGTTAAATCCCTATCCAAAACAATTCCGCTAGGATTATTAACTCCAAATCCGTTTACTGGGTTTGGCAAACCATCTCCTAAGGATTGTGTTCCATTTCCTTTGTATTCATAATATGCGCCTGCATCATAAGTTCTTGTTCCTGTAACCTGGATGTTACCCAACATATCTGTTAAATAAAGTCCGTCTAACGAACCAATTTTTAATCTTCCGCCTGAGTTAACTCTAAAATTGGCAAGACCATCGAGAAGTGAATTGTCTTTCAGTTCCAGGGAACCTTCAACAACAAAATCACCACCAACAGATGAACCCCATTTATTTGTGTCAAGATCAAACACAACTGTTGATCCTAATTTTACTGTATCATTAACAACTGTACTCATCTGGAACCTGTTATCTATATTAACATTTTGAGTTCCGGTTCCTACAAAATTTAATGAGAAAGGTCCATCGTGATTAGTTGCTATTGCGCTGTTTATATCCATTGAAAAATTTCCTGCAAGATTTATAATCCCTTCACCTAAACCATGTGAGCTGCTTGTTCCAGCCTGAAGTCTTCCACCCTGAAGAACTAAATCGCCGTCGATATTGAAAATACCTAGTCCGGCAGCATTTGCACTTGAAAAAGGTCCAATTCTGGAATCGAGATTTGCCCCACTATCAATTACATAAACGTTACCATGAATATTCCAAATACCAACAAGTGTAGGATCGGACTGATCCACACATGAAAGAATCCCTTTAAGTATATAGACATCCCCATAAACAGTGTGAGTTTGACTTCCATTACTCCGGACACCCCGAAACACAAGATTATATGCAAGATTGTTAACTATTAGATTTCCATTAACTGTAAGGTTTGCACCGGGTGTGGATCCATTGTTTTTCATTATTACAAGATTTCCAAATTCAGAATTTCTGGCACTACCAACCGATCCACTGCTTCCCATTTGAACAGTATAACTCTGATCATAAAGATCATAAGAATTTCCCGGTAAATTAGGCTCAGATGTTGCGTTATAAAACCATGCATCATCTTCCAGTGTTAATAAATCTACTACCTGTACTGTATCAACACTAGTTGCAAATTTTCCGCCCGAAAGAACAATTAGAGTATTACACTGAGCTCCTACGCCTGTATAAACTGAATCAGTACCAGCAATAATTACATCATTTGTTATACCGGGCACAACCCCACCCTGCCAGGTGGAACCATCATCCCAGAATCCTCCCCCTGTACCATTACTATAAATTGTCTGTGCAAAACTGCTTATTCCCATCATAAAAAATATGATGTAGGTTTTTAATATTCTTTTCATAAGAATCCTCATACTCTTTTTTACTCTTAAAAAATATATTGACGGTTTGAATAAAATTCTTATTTAATCAGCATCATTTTTTTGGTGAAAACATTATTAGCAGAAGTAAACCTGTAAATATAAAATCCGCTTGGAAGTTTTGATGCATCAAACTGTACTTTGTAAACACCCTGCTCCAGTTGTTCATTAATAATTGTCTCAACTTTTTCACCAATTGAATTATAAACAGTAATATTGACGAAGGAAGATTTAGGCACGTCAAATTTTATTGTTGTTGCAGGATTAAACGGATTTGGATAATTCTGGTATAAGGCAAAATCAGTTGGTAAAAAATCAACTACAATCTCAACGATGTCACTATAAGTGGTTGTACCATCATAATCAACTTGCTGAAGTCTGTATTGATATTGAGCAGAGACAATATCTTTATCAGTAAAACTATAATTGTTATTATCAGTAGATGTTCCGCTACCATCAACAAATCCTAATGATTTCCATGTATTGAATGTATTATCATTATTTTTAATTCTTCTTTCAACATTCCAGCCTGAGTTATTTTTCTCACTTGCTGTAGTCCATTTTAGCAAAACATTGTTGTTATCCGAGGTTGCAGTAAATGAAGTTAACTCGACTGGTATCGGATTATTAATATCAGCAAGTGTCCAGTAGGAAAAACTTCCTATTGCGGATAGTTCTACATAATTATTCGTTTCATCAACTGTACCTCCCTGAAATGACCAGGTATTATTTGCTCCGCCTGGTGATTTAAATAAACGAAGATTAGATTCGCTTATTCCATTCAGCTCTGATTCATCATAATAAAATCTTAATGTTGCATCTAAACCGGAATTATTTGTTGGTTGAATATTAAACACTCTGAAAATGCCAGCATTTCCCCCTCCAGTTCCGGCAGTGTGAGTTCTTTCAATTGTTGTGCTTCCAAGATTTGCCGAAGTTGTAAGCATTGCACCCATACCGCCAACATTATTTCCTGAAGGCGCATTTAAATCTCTTGTTGTTGTTATCATACCTGGCGATCCAATAACAGTATTGCCTGGAGTTTCGGCAAGAGTAGCTGTGGTGCCAAGAACAACATCATTTCCATTTAAGTCCAGATCTCCATCATTTACGGTTAATGTTCCATTAACGGTAACACCAACAGTTAGTGCAACACCCATCGCGTTGTTAATCGTCAAATTATTTATAGTTGAGGGAAGAAGACTTCCTGTAACTTGTGGATCAGATCCATTAAATGTATAATTTGCACCTGTTCCAAGAGTTATTGTGCCTGAATTTTTTAATGTGCTATCGAGTCCGGCAATATTTGCTGTTTGAAGCGTACCGCCATCGTTTAATGTGAAATCTCCGCTTCCTTCAATTTCACTTGTTCCTACATCCAGTATAGCATTTGGTGCAACTTCAACCGGAAATCCGCCGCTGAAAGTAACATTTGTTAAAGTCAGATTTTGTTGTGTCGTTCCTGAAAAAACAAATTTTGCTCCTGCCGCATTAGAATTTTGTGTTGTAGCATCAGTCATCGAAAAATTAGTTCCGTGTAAATACCATTTTGTTGTTCCTGTTCCTCCCTGAGATCCACGACTAACAGAAAAATTTCCGTTAGTTACTGAAATATCCCCATTAACCGTTATCTCAATGAACGCAGCATTTCCTGAACCATTGGAAGAAAACTGTCCGCCGGTTTGAATAATATTTCCGTTAATTGTAATGGTTGCAGAATCACCTCCGGGAGGTGAACATAAATACCAACGACTGGAAGCACCTGTACTTACTATATTAATATCTCCGCCAATAGTTACTTCGTCAAAACCCATATTTAGATTAGAAGTTTGATCCGGACAATTCCATACGATATTATAAAAACTCTGATTTCTATTTGCAGGGGCCTGGCTTGTTATTCCGGTAAACGTAGCAGTCGAACCTGTTTCCCATACACCAACAGGAATCGAACCTGAATTTACAGTATGCTGATAATTAGCACCATTCTGAAATTGAACAACACCGTTGGAAATAAGATCCCCACCATTTATGAAGTCTTTTTTTACTACAAGATCATATTGATCAGGTCCGTCAACAATTCTAACCAATGCACCAGAATTTATTTCATAATCCCAGGAACTTGTGTATGTAACACCCGACATTGCAATATCCTGGGTATCAGCAACGGCAACATCAGCAAAAACAAATTTGCAGCTTGTATTTGAGGTTTGTAGAGTTGCATTTGAAACATTCAAATCGCCATAAAGTCTCCAGGTTGCAACACCTCCGCTTCCCCTGCTAAGACTAAAATTTCCACCCGTAACTATAATATTTCCTTCAACAATTATCAGGTAATTTTGAGCACCGCTCGATCCGTTTGAAGTTAATGTACCGCTTTGCACAATTATATTACCCATTATTGTAATTGAATCAACATAAGCTGTATTATTTGAAAACTGGAAACGTGAAGAACCACTGTTCAAACATGTGACATCTCCACCAATTGTTATTCCTGTCCATGCAAGATTAAGGTTTGAAGATTGTGCAGCACAGTTCCATGTAAAATTATAAAAGTTTTGATTTGCATTGCCGGGTGAATTTCCGACAGCACCTGTAATCAAACAAGTTGATCCAGTGCCCCATGTTGAAGTCGGGATATTACCTCCATTCAAAGCATGCTCATAAGTACTGCCATTATTAAATGTAATTGAACCGGCACCATTAATAACTTCGCCTGCGCCCTCAACTTTTACGTAACCACTTATAGCCACTGCAACATCTAATGTAACCGCATCGTCAACAGTGATGTATTCAGATCCTGTTGGCGGGCTTCCAGCCGGTACCCAGCCGGAACCATTCCAGGTTTCCCAACTTGCGGCAGCACTCCAGTTGCCAGTTGCTGCTGATCGATAATCACCCACAGATTGTGCAAACAGTAATGTATTAGCAATTACGAGAATTGTTAATACTGTAGCAAGAGTAGTTAACTTTTTCATAGCTCACCTTTTGGTTTTTATGAATAATTATTTTTTATAATACTTCTATTTTAAAAGGAATTGAATTCGAAAGGAATTACTTAAGTATTTATTTGTTTAAAATACTTCAAAATGAAAAAATGAGAGAAATTCTGCTTACACTATTAAAATATTTAAATCTGGAATATGAATAATTTAACTCTAGGTCATAATCAGAAACAGTCGTGTTAAAACCTATCCCACCAGACCATGAAGCCAGATCCCTGTTTGTTTGATAACCTCCCCGCAATGAAATCATTTGAAGGATTTGATATTCTAATCCAAAGTTTAACCTTTCCGAATAATTATTCTGATGCAGGAAGTCAGCAGAAAATATGATAGTATTATCTTGGGCTAAATCAGTATCAATTACATCCATCACATTAATTGAAGCACCTAGAGAAAATATAAGTGGCAATTGTTCCTCAATCTCTTCTCTTTTAAGGTCAGTTGAAAAATTTCTGATTGCCATACCAAATGAAAAACCTTTAAAGTCGGTTTTATAAAGCACCCCCACATCAAAAACCAATTTATTAGCATTATTATCTTTACTACCGTTTGCAAGCTGACTTAGGCCAAGATTCTGGCCTGCTAACTTAACTGTACCACCAATTGAAAACTCCTGTGAGATTGATTTTGCATACGAAACACCAACAGAATATGCGCTGACATTACTAACTGGTCCATTATCAATATACCCTAAAGGATATAATACTTCATCTGTGCTAATACTTGTACCATTTATAACTCCATAATCTACCGTAAGAAGATGAATTCCGACTATGCCGTAAGAATCAAGGTTCCAGGAAACACCACCACTTAGGTAATTTATATCTGCAATCCACTGAGTATAATTCAAATTTATATCGAAAAGATTATTCATATTGGTTAAACCTGCAGGATTATAAAATATACTTTCTGAACCTGTTCCAATGGATGTGTATGCTTCACCTAAAGCACTGGCTCTGGATGATGTTCCAACAAGCAGAAAATTCATCGTGCTTTGTGCAGTTTTATTTAAATCAACTTGTGCTAAAGACTGATTTAGAAAAAGAACCGTCAGACAAATTAATATCAGACTTGTTAATTTTTTCATAATGAGTTTAAATACTTATCTCACAACTATAAATTTTTGAAAACTCGTTTCACCTGAAGGTTTTTGAAATAGGGCAACATAAATTCCGCTGTTAATTACCTGCTGGTTATCTGTAAGCATATCCCAGAATTCGCTTCCATCATTATCAACAGGATTATAATGTTCAATCGTTTTTACAAGGTCGCCATTTTCTGTATAAATCCTTATAGTAACTTGTCTGGGCAAATTGTAGAAGTTAAGTCCTCTGTTATCATATTGCACAAACAGGCTTCGTACAAGCGGGTCATTGATATTGTAAGGATTGGGAACTATTCTAATTTTAGACATATCCTCAGTTGAAAGTTTAGGCGGCTTAACAGAATTGATATTTGGAATCCAAACTCTACTGCTGTACATTATTTTTCCACGGGTAGTAGGATCGGCATTAAAATCATTTTCATCAATTAAAGCTTTTGACTGGATATAATAATAGTACGGTGCACCCGATAGTACTGCTGAATCAAGTAACTCATGTTCAACAGCTTTATCTTCGGAACCTGATTCATAAATAGGTACATAACTAACCGTATCCTGATTCGTCAGGCGTCTCATTATTCTGTAACCTGCGAAATTTGACATTGCCTCTGCTGATGAACCGTTCCAGGTTAATACGACACCATCTTTTTCTCCTGATCCACGAATGTGAAAAGATTCCGGTGGTGGAGGTGCAAGCGGAATCTGGTAATTATGATCAAAGTTCCATTTAGCTCTCCAAGCAATGAACATCACAGAGTCAATTCCCGTACTTATCCATCTGTCTTTTATTTTATCCTGTTCCGTGGCACCAGTAGGAAATACAAATCCTGAAGGAAACCATCCGGTAACCGGATCAGGCATATTAGGAGGATCAGTTAAATTTCCTTCTGCCCATTTCTTCCCTATTTCTTTAGATTTTTCCATTCCAAGTCCGGTAACCCCTACAGCATAAACAATTCTGATTTTATGATTTGGCAAAAATGTGTAGGGACCAAAACTGCAAAAGTTTTTTGAATTTATAGATTGAATTGTACCCGCAGGAAAATTTGAAAAATCACTTGTCATTAATTCATCATTATTTATTCCATGGTGTGTCCCTGAAAAAGTATTTGGCCGGGGATATTTATCAGAGTAACCACCTGAAATTGACCAATAACTTTTACTTCCGTATGGATCTTCACCCGGATCGGGATTAGGAATTTTTGTTTCTGTACCGATGTAAGTTACTTTAGGCTGAAGGAAATCATCGACATCATCAGCAGGATTTGTAAAGGGTGATTCAGATACATGCAGAATTGTATAAAAAATCATATTAGTATTTAAAAGCCGGTTTTTCTGACTCGGCACAGGAGAGCCCATATCATCACCGGCACTCTCAGGATCATCAGCAGAATAAAAATAAAATATACGTAATGAATCACCATCTCTTGCGCCATAATAATGCTGCCAGACATAAGAATATTTTGGTCTTTCACTACTTGGTAAACTTGGAAACATACCGTTTGAATAGTAATTATTTGCCACTCCCATACTCATAGAAAGAAAGAAATTTTTTAATGTGTCCGGGTCTCCTAAATATCCATTATTTGTAAGCTCAACTTCTATTATATAATAATTGTCGTTGAATTCCTGGCTCCAGAAAAGTAATCTTCTTTTAACTTCAACACCTAAAACGTTTTCATAAGTTGATTGAACAACCTGATCATAAGTTCCGTCTGCAAATCTTGTGGGATCATAAAAACCAAAATCATTAAGTCCCGTTGTTAATCCATTTGTTGTAAAATCCGGATACCTGAATCTTATGTAATTTGTAATTGGTTCAGTAACTGTACCGTAAAGCATATAATCATTTACAGGACCAAACACAGCAGCTCTATAAAAAGAATCATCGGGGGCTGTCCAACCGGTGCAGGCAAGCCGAAAGCCGGAGCCAAAGTAATTTTCACTTCCCTGTCCCCTGTACTGAATGAGATCAAAATCATTTGGAAAAAAGCCGGCTCTGAAATCAAAGGTAGCTTTATCACCATTAGCAGCAATTCCGCCCCAAATTCTGGAAATTTTTGTCTGTTCAACAGCAAGGTTTGGATCTTGTCCTAATAATGTTGTAAAAGGCAACAAAGCTGCTGTAATTAGTAAGTATAAGTTTCGGATTTTCATATAAGTAAAAGCATTACTGGAATTAAAATTAAAAATCTACTTTTATTCCAAACCAAATATCCCTTGGTTGCCCATGGTAAAAGTAACTGTAATCAGGATTGTTTATGTATGGCTTTTCTTCAGATTGCAAATCTCCCGGCTGATCATCACCAGGTACATATAAACCGTTTTCAAGATCCCTGACATCATCAAAATCTGAAGAAGCGTATATAGGCAGGTGAAGCGATGAAAGATAATCCTGAGTATCCTTCCATTCAAGAAAGTTACCCTGATCAGAAGAACTTCTTCTGAATGCATAACCTCTATTTAATAAATTCACTTTGAAATTAAATATATTACTTACATCCAAAAAGAATGTTGTACTAAGACCAATTACCTCGAAAGTTTTACTTAATCTTAAGTCAACCATATAGAAATCCGGCCATTGGAGGTTATTGCTGACGTGCAGTTTATTTAAAGGATTATATGTGAAATAGTCTCCCGCCTTCCATTCAGCAAATATTGTCATTCTCCAATCAGTAAATATTGTATTAAGAATATCTGAAGAAAAAATATCCTGAGGTGAACGGAATGAAATATTTGCATTTAAAACTGGCTGCGGAAGAAACCTGTCTTCATTACCCTGATATAAACCTGCATCTTCCTGATTAATTGTAATATCTGAAACTGATGCCCTTCCCGTTAAACCGGATCTTTTAAGGAGAAAACTGAAATTGACCCAGCCTGTAATCCAGCTATAATCATTCTTAGTTATGTTAATTTCCAATCCTTTAATATCTTCATAATTGTTGTTTGCCCATTTATCATAATCAATTGTTCCGTTTGAATTAATATAATTCAATTCACCTGTTTCTCCGGTTACATCTTTGTAGTAGCCGGATAAAGTTATTATATATGAACCGAGAGCATTATAAGCTATGCCCATTTCGTATGATGTGGTTTTAGGAGGTTCAAGATTCGGATCAGCAAGTTCATACATCCCATTCTTATCATACCTGTAACGGTACAAATACATTGTATAATACGGTGGGTTTGATCTGAACTGTCCGTAATTAAAATAAAATTTTGAGTCTTCTGTAACTGGAAATGAAATTCCCAGACGGGGACTGAATATTAAATGATTCTTTATTGGCTGAAGAAACCCGGGATGTTCTTTATCATACTCTTCCCACTTTTCCCAGATGAGTGATCTGCCCGATGCTAAAATTGCATAGAATGAATCCGCAGCTTCTCCGGCATTTCGTGGAGCTCCACCAAAAGCAGATGTAAATGCCTCAGTGAATGCATCACCCGTTGGCCATTTTCCACCACCGCCGTAATAATAATCTAATCTTGTTCCGATGTTTGCAACTATTCCTTCATAACTAATTTGATCCTGAAAATAAATACCCGTCTGACTTGGAATACGGTGATAATTATATTCATAAGTATTATATGGTCCGGTTCTGTTCCATTTTAACCAAAGTTTATGATCAATATCGATCCTGTTGTATTCGATTCCGGATTTGAAATAATGATGTTCACCAATCTGAGATACAATATCAAATTTCAGTTTTAATTGTTGAGTATGCACATTAGTATTTAAATCCCCTTCTTTGCTTCTGAATCTTTTATTAATTCCAGGGATAGCATCATATCCGGGATATGTATATTCAATTGTATCAGTTCCGACAATATAAACCAGGTGATTATTCGGTGCGAATTGTAATTTACCGTAAGGCATTTCTGAAACCGGGAATGGACCAAAGTGAGTTAATACGGTATTGTCTCTTGTATCTCCAACTGGTGAGTGATCTTTGATAGATAAATAGCTTGTTGAAAATTCAAAGAAAGTTGAATTACTTAAAACCTGGTTAACATTAAATCCACCTACGAGAGTTGTCTGATCCAATAGTGGAAATATTGGTGGGTCGAACCAGTAATTGGTTCCACCATCAAGGCTTGCAATCCTGCTTACATATTTTAAATTATCAACCGGCATAAAACCGCCTTCTCTTCCCGCATCGGGAGAATCACCAAAAGCAGGTTTTAGCGGACTTAATCCAATCTGCCGTTTCCAGATTCCATTTAGTGTAAGAGTTAGTGATTGAGTCGGATGAGATTTAATAGTTCCCATAGTTACGTGTGTGGTATTATACTTTCTTGCAAAGGGAACAATAAAATTTTCTCGTTTTGTTTTATGTGATAAATAGAAGGTAGCATCCCCAAGACTATTACCGATAAAAGGAATTGGACCACCAAATCCGGCATCTACATTATAATCAAAACCTACTTCATCACGTGCGTGATCTGCAAATAATTTCTTCTGTTCTTCAGGTACGGTATAACCTAATTCTGCCAACCCATTGTAATCCGGAATAGCCATTTGCATCCATGCACCAAGAAGATAATAATCAAGTGGTGTTGCCTGGTCTTCGGGTAGTCTGCCCTGATTAAAATTTTCTGCTAACGCATTCCACCCGGGAAATTCTGCATTTCCTTCAAATGCAGTTGATGCATCAAGATAAGGTGCGAGTTCTGGACCAAATGGATCAGATAATTTTGGTCCAAATCTTTTCAAGTGACTATTGTTCCTTGAAACTGAAATAGTACCGTGATAAGCATCGTTAGTTCCTGATTTAGTTGTCACATTTATTAAACCCGATCTAAAATTTCCATATTCAGCATTAAATCCCCCGGATAATAATGAAACCTGATCAATTGCACTTATAGGTATGCTGGTTTCAGCATTTCCAACTGCAGCATTATTATAAGATAAGCCATTAATAAAAGTTCCGGTCTGATCTGCTGATCCGCCTCTTATTTCTAAAAATCCATTAGAAGAAGAAATTCCTGGTTGTTTTTCAAGAAAAGCATTTATATCCCTGATACCTGCTGTGTTATTTATCTGTTCATCCGTAACTACCATTTGGGTATTCGAAACTTCATTGTGAAGCTCATTTTTATTAGCTACAACTATAACCTCTTCCTGCTCAATTGCTGATTGGGTCAACTGGAAATCAAGTGATGTTATCCTATCTGGTGAAACTAGAACATCGAGAATTATTTTTTTTGAATAACCAATCATCGAAGCCTGAACTTTGTACGATCCCGATGGTACATTTAATATAAAGTACTTTCCTTCAATGTCTGCCGCAGCTCCGAGTTGAGTGTTAACTATAAGAACATTCGCACCAAAGAGAGGCTCGCCTGTTTCAGCATCTGTTACTCTACCTTCAATTTTACTCCGCGATTGAGGTAATGCAATAGCATTCACAATCACAGTAAATAAGATTATAAAAACACTGATAAAATTAATTTTATTTGATTTGTCACTTTTCATAAAAGTGGTACCCCGGAAGACTGTGTTTAAACAGGTAAGAATCGGAAGGTTAGTTAATAAATTTCCATTCTGCTCCATTTATCAGAACAGAATCAATATTAAATTCAGAAACATTCTGAATAAAGTTTTCATCTGCAACATTGTTAAAGATGCAATCTTCTATATTAATATTTTCAACCGGAGAATTTTTAAATGCTTTTATCCAAACTGCATACTTACTTTTTTCAGATGTTATGTGGCTGAGGAAAATATTTTTTACTACAGGAACAAATGAACCGTTTTCTCCTTCTTCATAATAATAATTTATTTTAATGACAGCTTCCTTAACTTCACCGACTTCAATATTTCTCACATAAATGTTTTCAACAGTTCCACCTCTTACGGCATTTGTTTTTATCCTGATTGCCCTGTCTAGTTCAGGGCTGTTCATTTCACAATTTTCTGCAAATACATTTTTAACGCCGCCTGAAATTTCACTACCTATAACAACCCCACCATGACCATCTTTCATTTTACAATTTCTGATTATAATATTTTCACCTGGTACGTTTACTCTTCTTCCATCATTATTACGACCTGATTTGATTGCAATACAATCATCTCCGTTATTAAATGTACAGCCTTCGATCAACACATTTTTTGAACTTTCAGGATCGCAGCCATCATTGTTAGGGCCTAAACCGGTTACGGTTACATTAATTATTGAAACATTTTCACATAAAACAGGATGAAGAAACCACATTGGTGAATTAATAAATGTGACCCCCTCTACTAAAATATTTTTGCACTTGTATGGCTGAAAAAAATTTGGTCTTAAAAAATGTCCATCGCCAAAAATTCGTTCAGAGGGCGGAATGTTATTTTCTGCCATCTCAAATAATTTATCGCGATCTGATTTTTGTTCCGGCATTCCTTCTTTCCAACCAAATTCAGGTTTGCCCTTCCAGCTCCACCAAAAAGAATCGCTTCCTTGTCCGTCCAGAATCCCTGTTCCGGTAATTGCAATATTTTTCTGCTCGTATGCATAAATTAGCGGCGAGTAGTTCATACACTCAACACCTTCCCATCGAGTGAAGACTACCGGCAAATATTTTTGATGAATTGTTGAGAATTTTATAACTGAATTTTCTGATAGAAATAAATTTACATTTGAACGTAAGTGAATTGCCCCGGTTAAAAATGTGCCTTCGGGAACAACAACTTTTCCACCACCATTGTCAGAACAATTATCAATTGCTTTTTTAAATGATTCAGTACAATCAGTAGTTCCGTTTCCAACTGCACCAAAATCAGTGATATTAACTTCATAATCAGGAAAGTCAGGTCTGGTTATGTTCTCAATAATATGAGGTAATGTTTTCCAGACATCGTAAGAATTGTTTTGCGATTGAGTGCAAGCTAAATAACTAAAAAGGAAAAACGGAATTAAGAAAAACCTGAAATTCTTCATAGTTTTTTTATTTAAGCAATATAACTTTTAATGTTTTTATATTCTGATTCCAATTAAGTCTTGCAAGATACATCCCGCTTGGAAGTGAATTAACATTTGTATTCCAGGTTAAAGAATAACTTCCCGCATTTTGTAATTCGTTTATCAGAATATCTACACGTTCACCAATCATATTAAATATTTCCAGTGAAACATTTCCAGATTCAGGAATGTAGTAACTAAAATTTGTAGACGGATTGAAAGGATTAGGATAATTTTGAAGTAAAATAAAATTATCTGAGATAATTAAATTATCAACTACATTTGGATTTCCTTCGAATTCAAATGCTCCAAGGTCAGGCGCTGAATCATTATATGGTAATCCAACATAAACACCAGCGTCAATAAGTGAAGAGCCTGAAGCTAATCTTAGCAAATCATTATATGGCAAATTCCCTTCGGAGTCTCTTGAAGCCAAAGCAAGAGTTGAATCAAGGCTTCTGAAATCTGCCGAGCTGACTGTAAATCCCTGCCAGCTATTAGTTTCCTCAATTGAACCGGAAACTATTAAATTTTGTCCCTCAAATGAAATATTGTTTTTGAGGATATGAGAACCAGATGTTGGAGCGGTAGGAAAAGAAAAATTTCTTGAACCATTTCCCCAGGCAGTATTATTATAAACTGTAATTCCAGCAGTATTATTATTTTGATCAAAACCTTTTGCAACATTGTCAAAAGCTACTGAACGAATAATTTTATGTGGGTCGGCGAAATAATTTCCACCCAGCTTAAAACCATTACCATCTCCTGCAAAGTTTAAAATGCCCCATAGATTATACCCGTTTCTGAATGCCCAGCAGTTATCAACTAACACAGTATCTGCTGCTTCATACATATCATACCCATCATCAGAATTATTCCATGATCTGCAGCCTCTAAAAATATTTCCGGGACCAATTCCAAGTTTTGCCGCAAATCCATCAGCATTTTCACCATTTGTAAGAGGATAATGATTCAAATAAGAATCGCAATTTAAAATCAAATTATAACTGCCTCCGTTACTGATCTGGATTCCCGTATCATTACAATTATTAATCACACAATTTTCAACAATATTATAAAAGCTCGAAATATGGATGCCATTATCCTTAGCATTTATAATTGTTAATCCCTTTAAGTGCCAATAATTATGTGTGATCGCTAATCCTCTTGAAGATGTTGAAACAGGCTGACCTGAAAAATCTATTATTGGAACTTCATCCTGATACGCCCAGATTTTTATGTAGTGTCCATCTGTGCCACTTTTATTCAACCTTATTGTAGTTGAATCATAATATACTCCACCACGCAAATAAATAAGAGAATCTGGTCCTGAAACTGAAATTGCTTTGGTTAATGTTTTAAAAGGTAAATCAATTGTTCCGGGATTATTATCGTCTCCATCCGGAGCAACAAAAATTTGTGCTTTGATAATTATGCTAAATAATATGAGGAATAAAAAGGAAGTGTAACGAAGTTTCATAAATTTCCAAAAAAAAAATTAAAAAATAAGCGCACCCGACAACAGGCCGGGTGCACGAAGGAGAACATTAATCGAGGTAAATTATTTAAGCAGCATCATTTTTTTAACACTTGTATACTTTCCTGCTTCGAGTTTATAGAAATAAACTCCGGAAGATAGGTTTGAAGCATTGAAGACAACCTGATGTGTACCGACAGGTAATTCTTCGTTAACAAGTGTTTCAACTTTCTCTCCTAAAAGATTGTACACACTCAACCTTATCATTCCATTTTCCTGAATTTTGAAAGTAATTTTGGTTGAGGGGTTAAATGGATTTGGATAATTCTGTAACAATTCATAATTCGTTGGAGAGTTATCTAGTGTTTCAACACTTAGAAAACTCGGGAACCAGTTCAGGTCACCAACCGGCCAGCCTTCTGTACTTCCTGTATAAGCTGGTAATGAATTTAAGTAAGTACAATCCAAAGTATCCTGGAAGTAAGTGTAAGTTCTTCTGTCCATATCCACATCATCTGTAAAGTTTCCGGTTTGTTTTGTCTTACCTGCTCCGCCATTAGCCATTGGGGTTCTGTACCAATCCATAAGTTTTGTCATTAAGTAAGGCGTGTTGCTTAGTTCAATGTTATTATCTTTCATAAATGCGTTTACTGAATCCGCACCAAGCTTACTATTAATAAACCAGGTTAAAGCTGATCCTTCAGGTAAAGAACTATACTGTGAAGGGAACGGAGGATTTCCACTTGCCCATCTGTTATAAAATGCCTGGCCTGAATCTGAAATAGCATAGTAATTATTTGAGATGTTGAAGTTTGTATTTGAGGATGAATTCCCTGCCGTATCCGTAAAGACCCAGGTCATTCTGTTGCCGCCAAATGGATCTGTTTCATTAGTAATAAATTCAAGCTGACGTGTATAGTCAGTATCATTCATAGCAGCAAATGGATCTACAAACAGGTTGTTAGTAATCTGAACATCTTCACCAACCCAACCTAGTGATAACATGCCATGGTATGCCATGCTGTTAACAACAGTGTTATGATCAAAGATGAAATGATTTAACTGAGCAGAGCTGTTGTAATGACGAACAACACGATCCTGAACATTAACGAATGTACAATTACGAATTAACAACGTATCACAAGATCCGTCTCTTAAGTCAACACCTTTTCCAGCTCCAAAATTAGATGAACCTTCATAACCCATATCGGCAAAAATACAATTGGTAAGCTTTATTGTATTTGCTGCTGAATTAGTTCTTACCATCTGTCCATCAACATTTAGAAAGATACAGCCATCAACAACAATATTGGTTCCTACTGCAGCAGTTCCAATCATATTATTCATATTACCTTTTTGCGAAGGATCTGATTCAATATATGTTTCAATAATAAGATCCTTCAACCATACATCACCACTATTTTGAGTGAAGTAACCCGGATTTGTAGTTCCACCTGGAACATTGGCAAAGAAAATTATGGGCCTTCCGCCGCTGCCATCTTCCGCTTTAATATTAAGAGGCCAACCTTCGTCATTTCTGATAACGCCATTAATAAGGTAAAAACTATCTCTCCTCAAAACATAAACAGTATGTAACCTGTCTCCGTTTGCTGTTGTATCAGCATCAATAACATCGTTAAGATACTGACCATTTGAGAAAAACGGCTCAATAATTAATTCCTGTGCTGAAGCATTGAAGGACATGCCAAGCAATAGAAAAATAAATAAGAGCCCGTAATTAAATTTATTCATAGAACCTCCAATTATTTATTGGTTGATAATGATTAAAGAAGAATTAATTAGATATCTTAATTATAGGATAAAACGCAAGGATAAGTCAGCTGTTTGACCATATCTTTCTGTTCTGTCTTCCAGATTCCAACCCTGAAGTCTGTTTTTAATTGTTGTTCCTTCTTGTACATTTGTTAGGTTGTTAAGACTTAGTGTAACATAAAAATGATCTTCCAAAATCTCCTGCTTTAGAACAAGATCTAATCTGGTGAAAGCATTTACAACAACATCACTTCTGCCGTTTACTGAAAATGTTCTGTTGTACTCACCCTGGTGGAATAAAGATACACGTGCAGAAAAACCACCTATATCATAACCCAACGAAATATTGCCAAAAAACTCAGGCTGACCTTCAAGCTTTTGCTTTCTTTCAATTATAACAGTTTCATTTCTTGGAAATGGATTAAAAATGGTTCGTGTTGTTGAGGCTGTAATAAATGTTTCAGAACGAATAAACGATAAGTTATAGTTGAGAACTATATTGCTCAATAGTCCGGGTAAATACCAAAAATTTATTTGATGTTCAATTTCAAAACCCCAGACTTTAGCCGGCTTATTAGAATTGTATTGATATTGAACCTGGAAATCTCCTATAAATGGACTTGTAACAGGAATTCCCAAACTGTCTAAAAGTGCCTGTCCGTTTGCTCTTGCAAACTCAATTCCATTAATAGTATGAAAAACATCCTTTAATTCTTTATAAAAAGCAGAAACTGAAAACAATCCAACATAGTTACTAAATACTGAAGTATTAATCTCAAAATTCCATGCTTTAACATTCTTTAATTCGGGATTTCCTAAAGTTATGCTGTTATTATTATAAAAAGTACCTGCCGCCCTAAGTATATAACTTGGCAGCCTTCGATCAAAATCGGGTCTCGCCAGCGCTTTATATCCAGCTAATCTTATGTTAAGAAAATCAAGTGGTCTTATCAGAAGATGAAAATTCGGTAACCAGACTGTCTCTTTGTGTTTAGATGTTGTGTCGCGTATTTCACCCTGAGGAGAGGGAAATCCTGAAAGTATCTGTGGAGAATAACGAGTACTATAATCATTATTTTCACTTTCAACTCTGGCTCCTGCAATCAGAGTAGCTAATCTGCCAAAATTAAAAGTATTCATAATATAAGCAGCAGAAACTCTTTCTGTAACATAATATCTATCTGCTTCTACTGCAGAGTTTCTTGCATACTCCGGAGTGGTTCCAGCCTGTGTCGTTACTCCATTAATATTTAATTTACGCCATTCATCAAGGTAATCTCTATTCAACAGAGGAAACAGCCTATATCTATCATAAACATTTCTGTCCTCGGGATTAATATCTGTAAAGTTGGTTGCTAATAATGAACTACCACTTATTTGCAGGTTTTCAAAGTGCGTACCTGAAAAATCTTTTAATACAATTGTTCCATCCGGTAATTTTTCATAAGGCGAGAGACCGTTAAGGTAATAAGGGGAAATATATTCGGTTTTATTTTTTGATTTTGTGTTTGCTCTGTATTTACCTCCTATTTTAAATTCTCCTGAAAATAAATTCCCAAAATTATATTTTCTGGATAAATTCAAAAAAGCTGTTTGGTTTTTATCCAGAGTTTCCTGATATCTGTCATAAGCATCATATAAATAAGAAGTAGAGACATTATTGAGTGCATAAGTAATTATTTTATCGACAGGTCCATGTCTTAAACTTGTTGGAATAGGAAGCATTCCCGAAATTGGTTGCCCTGAGCTATCAACAATACTTGGTTCCTTTAAGTCAACCTGATAGTCAAATGGATTTTCAGAATTTGATTGAGCAAAAGCTAATCCCCAATCAAAATTAATTGTGAAGAAATGATTATCACCTTTTAGAAATGCATTAAATGACTGTATATCCTGTATAACCGATCTGCCTCCAAATAAAATATCCGTACTGCTTATAGTTGGATAATTTCGATTTGATTCCAGATAATCTCTTCTTGTTTTATTAAAAACCGTATTGAACTTTACTGTACCACTATCAGGAGTATCAACATCTAATATTAAATTAAATCCATATCTTTTTCTTAATTCATCAGTGTAATACAATGTTGAATTTGTAATTTCATAATCTCTGAGAGAATCGAGACTCAGGTTATAATCAAAGTTTGTTGCCTCATTACTTCTTATTCTGTTTTCAATATTTCCATTAAGCTGAACACCAAGTAAATCACTAAAGAATCTTTCACCATATCTTAGATTAAAGTCATATTGACCAAGTGATGATTCTAGTTTATTATATCCCCCTTTTGAATCTAATCTAAGCAGTCTTTTATCCGGAGCCTTTTTAGTAACAAAATTTACACTTCCGGCAATTGCATCACCATCTTTATCAGGTGTAAGAGCTTTGAACAATTCTATTCCTGCCAGTGAACCCTGTGAAATCATACTTAAATCAATCCCACGGTCATTCTCATCCGTTGAAGCCATTCTAAGACCATCGATTGTGATTGTAGAATATTTCTCATCCAATCCTCTTAATACAATTTTATTAGCCTCACCGCCTGAACGTGTAATTGATACACCGGGTAATCGTCCAATTGATTCACCCGCATTCGCATCAGGTAATTCCTGAATACGTTCTTCTGAAACAACATTAACTATTGTGTTTGAATTTAATTGCTGGTTGATAGCAGAAACCTGACCAAGTGCCTGTGTAGTTATAACTACTTCTTCACCTTCAAGCACCTGGGGTATCAGTTTGGCATTTAAAATAACTGTTTTGTTTTCAAATATTTCGATTTCAAAATCTTTTGGTTTATAGCCTATATAAGAAACTCTGACTTGATGTTTTCCAACAGGTACTCCAGTAATTAAATATTCACCTTCAATATTGGAAGATGCTCCAAGTGATGTACCTGTAATAAACACATTTGCAAAACTCAATGCTTTTTTACTTGTAGAGTCTGTAATAGTACCTTTTATCCTGCCCTGTGAATAAATAGTAAAAGCGCTGAAAATAATTATGGCTGACAGGAAAAGAATCTTAGTAAAAAGTTTCATAAAATTAATCCCTATAACATTTATTAATATTCCTGTTTAAAAATAGATCCGGAAGTTTAGCATACTTTAATTGAAACGATAAAACTTTGTTACAGAAAGTTTAACTTCAAAAAATATTCTTGGGCGTAAGTTTGATTGATTGGATATTTATTTGTTCTATTATTATAAATGTTTTGTTTGAACCACACTTTATTTTATACTTGATAAGAAAATCAGAATACCGAAAAAGTTTTATAAAATTTAAGTTCGGTTTTATTAATTTAATTTGTGAATTAATAGTCTTGGCAAGATTTAAAATTTATGATAAGTGTTAGTATATTTTTTAAGTAAGGATTTGCTTTATATATTTATAAATAATTTCAAGCTGCTTAGTGCTTCGCCAGGTAAGTCACATTTTTCAATATTACTTAATCGGTTAAGTTAACGATAAAGTTTTCGTTTACAATTAACGAAAAAATATTATTATTGTCAAGAAAAATTGGGATCATTTAAATATTTTTTGATTTAATTTTTTCTCTAAAAGAAAGGAATTCCGAAAAAACATTTATATTCAAATTTTATTCTTTTACTCCTCTTTTAATTCTATCTTTTTATCAAATACTAATAGATCATCTTTTGAGAACATTATCCCAACTTTATCATTTTCTTTAATATTTTCTAATTTCGATGATTTCACTAGAATTTCATTCTTTTCCACATCCAGATAATAAAGAGAATCTCCTCCAGGGGGTCCGGTCATTTTGAGCGTGCCGTTAATAATACCTTTATTTTTCTCAACTATTTTTATTTTTTCCGGGCGAATACCCACGACAACATCATCTATTCTTCTGCTTTCTAAAAAATTAAGCTGATCATTAATTTGCTTTAATAAATTTTCATTCAGAATATTCATCGGCGGGGAACCAATAAACCTGGCAACAAAAAGATTTGCAGGATTATTATAGATTTCTTCAGGTATTCCGATCTGTTGAACAACACCCTCATTCAAAACTGCAATTTTATCTCCGAGCGACATTGCTTCAGTCTGATCATGAGTTACATAAATTGTTGTAAGCTCTAGCTTTCGCTGAATACTTTTCAATTCGCTTCGCATTGTAATTCTAAGCAATGCATCAAGATTTGAAAGCGGTTCATCCAGTAAAAGCAAATTCGGTTCACGAACTATTGCCCTACCAAGAGCAACACGCTGCCGCTGACCACCACTTAATTCACCTGGTTTTGCATTTAATATATTTTTAATCTCAAGAATATCCACAGCCCAATTAATTTTTTCATCAATTTTATTTTTATCCAGCTTTGCAATTTTTAACGGGAAAGCAATATTATCGTAAACTGATAAATGTGGATAAAGAGCATAACTTTGGAAAACCATTGCAACATCACGTTCCTTCGGAGATAGAAATATTTTCCTGTCTGAAGATACAACAAGCTTATCGCCGAAATAAATATTACCATCTGATGGTTTTTCAATTCCTGCAATTATATTTAACAAAGTTGATTTACCACACCCACTTGGTCCAAGCAGCACAAAAAATTTACCGGCTGGAATTTCCAGGTCAATTCCTTTCAGAGCTTCTACTTTTCCTCTTTTAATTGTGAAAAAGTTTTTCCTGATGTTATTAATTTTGATATCAATCATCCTTTAACTGCGCCTTCTGTTAATCCCCGAATAATGTATTTCTGGAATAAAGCTATTAATATTAAAACCGGTGTTATTGCAATTACTGATGCTGCCATTATATAGCCCCATGGAATTTGCCCGTGCAAACCTTCAAATAATGCGATGCCAACAGGAATGGTTCTCCCATTATAATCTGTGGTTAGCATCAAAGCAAAGAGAAATTCATTAAATGCATAAATAAGTGTTAACATAAATGTAGAAAATAAAGCTGGAAGTGACAGCGGTAAAATCACTTTAAATAAAATTTGTAAGCGACTTGCTCCGTCAATCAATGCAGCTTTATCAAGTTCCGTTGAAAGCTGAGAAAAGTAGCTTAACATTATCCATAAAGCCAACGGGAGTCCGAGAGTTATATAAGGAAAAATTAACGCGAAGTAAGTATTCAGCCAGCCAAAATCAGTTATCATACCAAATAGATAACCAATGATTGCAATCTGTGGGAACATTGAAAATCCCAGAAGCAAAAGTGGAATAATTATTCTCCCGGGAAATTTTAAGCGAGTAATTGAATAAGCTGAAAGGCTGGCAAAAAATGTTGCAAGGATTGCCGATGCTACTGAAACGACAAGACTGTTTTTTAAATAATCCCACAAGTGAAATTTGTTTGATGTGACTACTTCAAAATAATTATTGAATGTAAAAGCAAAATCAGTTTGCGGAGAAAGAAAATCCGGATTATTATTCAGCGAAATAAATATCATCCAAAAAAAAGGGAATAAACAGAAAACAAGCAAGAAAATTATCCCTAATGCTTTTAGTAATTCTATAATTTTTTCCTCTCTCACTGCAATGTCTCTTTGAATTTTCCAAACTTTATATAAAGAACTGCAAGAAAGATCGCTGCTAAAAACACAATTACCGATACAGCAGAACCATAGCCAAAATCACCTGAGACATAATAATTAAATGCATAGATTGATAAGGAAGAAGTACTTCCACCGGGGCCTCCGCCTGTAAGAACATAAATTAAATCGAATATTCGGATTGCATCAATGGAGCGGAAAAGAAGAGCAACCACTATTACCGGCTTTATTAATGGAAAGGTGATCTTAAAAAACCGTTGGATAAAATTTGTTCCGTCAATCTTTGCCTGTTTGTAAAGATCACGATTAATAGCTGAAAGACCTGTAAGAAGAATGATCGCAATAAACGGAGTTGTCTTCCAAACATCACTAATAACAACTGCTGCAAATGCACCAATTGATGAACCAAGCCAGCTTACGGGTTGATCCGAAATACCTAACTGTAATATTATGTAATTAAAAATTCCATAATTGAAATTGTAAATGAGTTCCCACACTCTTGCAGAAATTGCAATTGGGATTACCCATGGAATTAAAATAACAACGCGAAGCAAACCGCGCAAAGGAAGTGCTTCATTCAAAAGTAAAGCAAAGATAAGCCCAAAAAGCAGCTCAAGTGAAACCGAAACAATGACAAATAAAAGTGTAAATTTTAATGATTCAAAAAAATGACTGTCACTGAACAATCTTTTAAAATTTTCTAAAGCTATAAATTTTTCAGGAAGAAAAGTAACATTTCTCATCAAGCTGGTTACTATCGTTCCGATGACAGGAACAAGTACAAACAAAACAGCAACAATAATTAATGGCGCATTAAAAAGATAAGCTGTTTTTGTTTCACCAGATAAGTTTGTTCTACTTCTCTCCATAAATTTCAATTATTTTTTTCATTTCTCCTTCAATTTCATTTAAAGCACCAGCAGGAGAAATTTTATTTGCCAAACAGTTATTTACATTCCGCTGAATAACTTCTGATATTTGCGCATAATATGGAACTGTTGGACGAGCAATAGTATTATCAAATACATTTTTTAATGTTTTTAGATGCGGAAGTTTTTGAATCAATTCTTCGTCATCATAAATATCTTTTCTTGCAGGATTCCAGCCTATTGTTAAAACCATTTTTTTCTGAACTTTGTAAGATGTTACATATTTAATAAACTTCCACGCTTTTTCTTTTTTGTCAGAATATTTTGAAATGCCAATGTGCCAACCGCCAAGAGTGGAAACTGAACTATGTCCTTTAAAATGTGGAAGGATTGTCATACCAACTTTACCTTTTACATTCGATTTATCACTGTTATGAAGCTGCCATGCGTAAGTCCAGTTGCGTTCAAACATAGCATTTCCTTTCTGGAATTCTCGACGAACTTCTTCTTCCTTCATTTCAGTGTATGTGTTTTCGGGAGAAATCTTATACTTATGTATTAAATCCTGCATAAACTGAAGTGCTGTTTTATTATTTGTGCTGTTAATTTTAACTGAATCATTTTTTAGAATAGAGCCGCCGTTTGAAGATATAAATTCAAGAAAGGAACAGACAAGTCCTTCGTATTGCGCACCCTGCCAGAGAAATCCATCAAAACTTTTATTTTTTATTTTTTGTTCGTTTTGAAATCTTAAAGAGAGTTCTTTTAACTGATTCCAGGTCTCAGGAGGCTTGGTAACTAAATCAGTTCTATAATACAAGAGTGCAACATCCATAAAAACAGGAAGGGCAAATAGTTTATCGTTATACTTATCAACAAGGTTTAATACTTTATCAAAATATGGTTTCGTAATAAAATCATCTTGCTTTGCAAAAGTATCTAGAGGTTCAAGCCAGTTGGAATGTATAAATTGATTTATCCATACAACATCCATCAGAAATAAATCAGGATCAGGCTGTTTCCCTTCCAGGGAAATAATAAGACTTTGTTTTCTCTGATCAGTGTAAGTAGGCTGTCGTACGAGAATTAAATTGTAATCGTACTTTTGATTAAAATCATATATAACATTTTCCCAAAAATCAACCTCCTCAGGAGAACCGCCTATCCAGATTGCAAAATTATCATCTTTTTCTGAACAGGAGTAGAGAATAGCGAGAAACAAAAATGAGAGTATGAATATTATACGCATCTTCATATCCATATTTAAAGATAAGAAATGTAGGAGAAAATAAAAGCAATGGCTAAATCATTTTGTATCCAACTTATTTTGGATGAAATCTTATTGAATAAACCACTTACGTCTGTCAAGACGCAACATGTCATCAGCATCTTCGGGGCCCCAGGATCCTGCTTTATAATTTGGCAAAACAGTCCAGGGTTTCTTATCCCATTCTTTAATTATAGGATCAATAATCGACCACGACTTATAAATCCATTCCGCACGCGGAAATAATGTCTGATCACCTTGCATTGCATCGTGTAAAAGCCACTGATATGAACTTGGTGTTTCTTTTATTTCGAATGCTTCGTTGTAGTTAAAAATAAGATTGACAGGTTGAAGAGTTAAATCGGCACCAGGCCTTTTTGCCGTAAAAGAATAAAATATTCCTTCATCTGGCTGAAGACGAAATGTTAAAATATTATGTTTTCTTTCTTCCCGTTTATTTGTTTGAAACATAAGATGTGGTGTTGGTTTAAATCGAATAGTAACCTCTGTAAGTTTTTTCTCCAGCCTTTTACCAGTTCTTAAATAGAAAGGAACTCCTGCCCATCTCCAATTGTCAAGAAAAATTCTTAAAGCAGCATATGTGACAGTTTTTGAATTTTTATCAACTTTATCCTCATCACGGTAAGCTTTTACTTTTTTATCATTGATAATTCCAGAATCATACTGACCAAATACAACATCTCTTTCCTGATTTATTTGGCAAACCGAATCAAGTACTTTTACCGTTTCAGTGCGAAGCGAATGAGCATCAAAATTTACAGGTGGCTCTATTGCTGCCATACACATCAGCTGAAAAAGATGATTTTGAACCATGTCACGAAGCACACCGGTTTTTTCATAAAATTCGCCACGAGTTTTTATCCCGATATCCTCAGCAACTGTAATTTGAATATTATCTATATAATTTCTGTTCCAGATTGGTTCAAATCCCGGATTGGCAAATCTGAAAACGAGCATATTCTGAACTGTTTCTTTACCCAGGAAATGATCTATTCTGAAGATCTGATGTTCTTCAAATACCTTATGTATTTCCTTATCAAGTTTACGTGCTGATTTTTCATCTTCACCGAATGGTTTTTCAATTATAATTCTTCTCCAGCCATCATTACTTTTTGCAAGCTTACTTATACTTAATTTTTGAATTATCGTGCTGTAAAAATCAGGTGGAGCAGAAAGATGAAAAAGGATATTATCCTTTATATCATTTTTCTTTTGTATTTGTTTTATTTTTTTCTTTAAAATTTCATAAGTTTTTAGAGTGGTATCATTAAATTCACCAGAAGTATAATAAACATTGGCTGCAAATTCATTCCATGTTTCCTTTTTATATTCATCCATATTTTTAACCATGCCATGCATCTCATCACGATACTCGTCATCGTTCCATTTTTCCATTGCAAAACCAATGATCGCAAACTTATCCGGCAACAACTTTTTTTGTTTAAGAGCATATAATGATGGTAAAAGTTCATGATGAGCAAGATCGCCGGAAGCACCAAAAATAACCACGATTAATGGTTCAGGAGGATTGCCTTTTTGCATTCCTTTGTGTTCAACCTTAATATGCCGATGCTCCATTTTTATTTTTCCTCCTTAACAGCATGACCTCCGAATTGATTTCGCAATGCAGCAATAACCTTTGCTGAAAAAGGATTTTCCTCTCTTGATGCAAATCGTTCATAGACTGAAAGAGTAATTGCAGGAATTGGAATTGCATTTTTAATTGCATATTCAGTTGCCCATCTTGCAGTTCCGGAATCATCAACATAAGGTGCAATCTTTTCAAGTGAATTGCCTTCTTCTTTGAAAGCACTTGCAGCAAGTTCAAGAAGCCAGCTTCTTACAACAGCACCGTTATTCCATAAGCCTGAAACCTGTTCAAGATTAATATCAAAGTCTGATCGGGACATACATTCAAATGCCTCACCAATTCCCTGAAGCATAACATATTCAAGTGCATTGTGAATCATTTTTACAAAATGACCGGCCCCGCTTTTTCCAACATGAGCATATCCATTTTCAGGAGCAAGCGAAATAAATATTGGTTCAACTCTTTTTACAGCTTTTTCAGTTCCACCAACCATAAGGTTGTAACCGATTTTTAATCCCCAAATTCCTCCGCTTACCCCGGCATCAACAAAATGGATTTTTTTAGCTTTACATTTTTCAGAATTTTCAATCGTTTCTGTATAGTGTGAATTACCTCCGTCAATTATCAAATCATCTTTATCAAGAATATTTATAAGTTTGTCTATCGTTTCATTTGTTGGTTTTCCATGTGGTACCATAACCCATATATTTCTAGGTTTTTCAAGTTTTGAAGCCAGATCTTCGATAGACTCTGCACCGATCCCGCCATCATCAACAGCTTTTTTAACATTATTTTTATTTAAGTCAAAAGCAACAACCTGATGATTATCATTCTTTAATCTCTTTAGCATATTTCCACCCATCTTACCAAGTCCAATTAATCCTATTTTCATTTTATATCCTTTCCAAATTCAATATTAAATTCTAATAATTTTTTCTTTAACTCAACCGGATTTTCAAGATGAATCGAATTTAATCCGATACTTTTTGCTGATAAATAATTCTCTTCTCTATCATCGATAAATAAACACTCTTCAGGATTTTTCTGTAGAATTTGTAATGCTTTTAAGAATATTTCCTTTTCCGGTTTTCTTGTTCCAAGGTAACAGGAACTGAAAAAGTTTGTAAAATATTTATTCAGATTAAATTTATTAATCCGGAAATGATTTAGTTCAAGTGATTCATTATTAATTGTTGCAAGATGATATTTGTTTTTCAGAGAGAGCTGATGTAAAAGCTTTAATGTTGATTTATGTGCATTCGATTGTAAAAACATAAATTCCTTAAAGTCTTTCTTACCAAATTTTCTCTTTCTGAAAAAAATCACCTTATCCAGATATTCATCAAGAGATATTTTTCCCTTTTCAAATTTCTTAAATATTGGTTTATGTTTTGTTTCCAATTCATTATAATCAATAAAGAAATTCTTTGCGGCTCTTTTTCTGGAAATATGATCCCACCCATTAGTTAAGCAAACTCCACCAATATCAAAAAAAATTGTTGTAATATTATTCATTGAATATCTTTTTATAATTTTAAAATAGAATATTCTTAAACAAATTAAAGTGCAGAAGTGTTCTTATCGGTAAACAAAAGCGAATAAAATGATAAGCATCACAAAGTGAAGTTATTTTTTTAATCCATCAAATGATTATTTAGATTTTAAATATTCTGCGTCTTCTTCAGGTATTGAAGGATTTATAGAAATTCCCGATCCGATTTCAAAACCGGCTACGGTTGTGATGCGCGGACGTATTTGCAGATACCAGTGAAGGTGGGGTTCACCTGCTTCATATCTTGCTGAGGTATTAATTATAAAATTATAATCAGGATCTTCAAGCTTGTTAAAAAATTTACTTAAAATAAATTTAAGTGAAACAGCCAGATCTTCTTTTTCTTTATCATTAATAACTCCAAAATCAGGCTCATGCTTTACGGGTATAATCCAGGTCTCAAAAGGTACTTCAGCAGCAAAAGGAATAAAGGTAACCATTGTATCAGTTTGAAAAATAATTCTTTTATCTTCATTTAATTCATGATTCAGAACATCACAATAAACACAGCGTCCCCATTCATCGTGATAATGTTGTGCTTCTAATTCTCTTCTCCTTACATGATTTGGAACGAAGCCAGTAACTATAAGTTGTGAATGAGGGTGAATTAATGATGTGCCTGCTTTCTTTCCATGATTTCTGAATATAATCGGGAACAAGTTTTCGTGTTCTTTCATTACTGTGAGATATCTTTTATGATAAGTTTCAATAACAACTTCCATTACATCTTTTTTTACAACAGCTAAATCCCTGTTATGGTATGGATTTTCAATAATTACTTCATGTCTTCCATATCCTTTCATTTTAATATAAAATTCCTCAGTCTTATTTCTCTTTGAATTATCAATTGGCACTAGTGCCGGAAATTTATTCGGGATTACTTTTGTTTGTATATTTTTACTGTTTTTAAATGTAAGAGAAAGTAAAATTTCTCCAAGTTCAGATTCATTTCCAGGACAAAAAGGACAATCATTATCGTGTTCAGGTAAATCATGTTTTTCTGAATTTCTTTTAAAATCCTTAGGTCTACTTCCTCTTTCAGGCGAATAAATGACCCATTCTTTTGTAACAATATTTTGTCTGATCTGATTTTTCGTCATTTAATATTTCAATGCAAATTAATATAGTACCATACCGACTGACTATATTCAGTTTATGATGATATGATTATGAAATCTATTTAGATTAATTGTTTAAATTTTGTTTTAATTTTTTCACTTTCCATTTCAATTTCTTTTTCTTTGTTTAGTAATCGCACCATTCTCAGGCTGGTCTGGTTTTCTTTATTCCCGGGAAAAGTATTTAAAATTTCCCTGTCACTTGCCTTAATTACTTGTTTGGCTTTGTAAACCATTCTCTTCCGGATTTTTTCTTTTTCCATTCCCAAAATTGTTGTATGCTGATAATAGCCCAGAAATTTTTGAAAACTTGCCCTGATTTTATGTGCATAAAGTGCAGGATGCTTAATATTTTTCTTCACGATTTTAATTTCCTTTCTTTATTTTTTATTTTTTATGTACTATCATCAATTAAAAGAGTTTAAATATTGTAAAAACAAAAATCAATGTTAACTCTTCTACTTACGTGCATTATAATTAATCAACAATATCTGCCGGAAAAAATTATTGAACAAAGCAAATAATCTTAGTCATTTTAATTTTGATAAAATATTATATTAATAAAAAAATTGAACTTCTTGTTCTTGAAGATAACAATCTATGTGTTTTATGGTTTTTCAAATTTTAATTTAAAGAGAGTGTTTGTGAAGAAATATTACGCCGATCTTGTATATAACTTCTATAAAAATATAGAGGAAAAGCGTTCACCTAACAGTGTTTTCTTAGATATGAAAAGATCCATTCAACTCGATTCATACTCCTGCGCTGCCCAATGTGTTTATACAATAATGGAATATTTTAAGATTCCCAAAACGCTCGATGAAATACTAAATGGACTTAATACATCAAAAAAAGATGGAACTGATACCGGACCAATTCTAAATTATTTAAGGAGTAATGGTCTGAAAGTATTTATAAATACAAGCACAAAACTATCGGACATACAATCTGCAATTGTTAGTTTGAATCCTATTTTAATTTCAGTTGATGACGGAG
This sequence comes from uncultured Ignavibacteriales bacterium, assembly GCA_963715745.1. Taxonomy (GTDB): domain Bacteria; phylum Bacteroidota; class Ignavibacteria; order Ignavibacteriales; family Ignavibacteriaceae; genus CAWGJF01. The sequence goes on along the minus strand of OY970271.1, from coordinate 1,357,649 downwards.
AACACTGGGTAGTAATTTATGGTTATAACAAGAATGGATTATTTATACTTGATCCATCAAGGAAGGTGATTAAAAACTTCTGGGATATGAAAAAATTTATGAGAAGATGGGATGATAATTGGATTGCTGTAATTAAGAGGTAATGATAACCCTTATTTAAATTAGATATTTTGTGGAGGTGGCGGGAGTCGAACCCGCGTCCGAAATTATGATCCAATGAACATCTACATACATAGTTTGTTTTGTTTTGGCTATAAGCTATAAAACAAACAAAAATCACTTAAAGCCTGCCTGTTGTTTATTTCGCTTCAACTGCACAGACAACAGAATCAGCTATCTTACCTAAACGACGTTCTATCAAACCCCGGCAAGAGAGAGAATGTAGAACGGCTGCGTGTTTATTTACGCAGCTAAGGCGTAGTTATATTCGCCAGTTACTTTTTTTTCCCGCCGTTTAACGTGTCTGCAGGAAACACGGTACGCAGTTCAATGTCTCTTTAACCCCGTCGAAACCAAAATTCACCCCCAAATTTATTTTGGGGATATTATTTACAATCCCTTAAAGTGTTGAGAATTGACATTCAGTCTTTTTAAGAACACAGCTTTAGTACTAATTAAAGGAATTATTGTTCCCATTTAACATCAGGAATACCGGATTCTTTATTCATTGTTCTTGCAAGAACAAAAAACAAGTCAGATAACCTGTTAAGAAACATAATAATGTTAGTTCCAATTTTCACTGCAGAATTTAATTCCACTACTGCTCTTTCTGCTTTTCTGCAAACTGTCCGGCAAACATGCATCAATGCTGCAGGTTTTGATCCTCCCGGTACAATAAAATATTTTAGTTCATCAAGTTCATCAGAATAATTATCAATCAGTTTTTCCATTTCAATAAAAAAAGATTCAGGTGTACGAGGTATATTCAGTTTTTTATTTTTTTCAGTTTCAGGAGTGGCTAAATCTGATCCTACTGTAAATAGATAGTTTTGAATTCTTGATAGATCACCTTTGACTTTTTCATCATCAATTTCAGAAATAGTGAGACCGATAAAAGCATTTAATTCATCAATACATCCGTAGGCTTCAACCCTGATATCACTTTTCAGAACTCTTTCTCCACCGAATAATCCTGTTTCACCATTATCACCGGTGCCTGTATAAATTTTCATTTTGTAAAAGGTAAGGAATTTAGCGAAATGTTTTGTGCGTTTCCCTTCCCGTTTTTTGCTGTTAATTGTTCTTTATAATTAATAAATCCTTTTTTCACGTAAGCTAGTCCAATTAATTCATTGAACTTAACGGAATTTACAGTCGATGTTATTTTACCAATTTCTTCATCTCCGTTAAAAATACTCAGCCGCTCGGTGGAAATATTCAAATCTGAAAATCTAACGCCAGTTAACTGCTTCTGAACTTTATCATAAGTTTGCAGCCTTGCAATTACTTCCTGACCAATGTAGCATCCTTTGTTAAAGTCAATATAATTTGTTAGCCCGGCTTCGTGAGGATTGTAATCACTGTTTAGCTCGTTTGGTGCTGCTGGAATCCCCATCTCAACTCTGTAAATATTAAAAGCTTTTTCACCAACAAGATTAAAATTAAACGGTCCCTTATTTTCCTGCATATATTCTATAAGGCGTTTTGCATTTTCAAAATCACCAAGCATCCAAAACTTATTGTGTCCTCTTTCATCAGTGATTTTAGCAAGAAAGAAAAGCAGATTTTCAAAGTGAATTATTTTGAAAGAATCAGGTTTCATATCGTTAACAACATTTCCACAAATCATTGTAACAAATGAATCCGCCTGAGGACCGCGAAGCTCAAGCAAATTATATTTTCCATTAGCGTCATTTACCTGAACATCATCCGCAATTACATATTTCTTTAACCATGCTAAAACAAAAGGTTTGCTGTGTCTGTCACAAAACAAAAGCTGGTAATCTTCAAAATTAAGGAGTGTAGTTAAACCAATTATTCTTCCTTTCTCCGAAGTAAACAGCGTATGCCTGACTCCCTCCTTTGCTAAATCTTTAATTGAATTAGTTGAAATTCTGTGAAGAAAATCCATCACATCTTTTCCCTTTAATTCAATTATACCAAAATGTGAAGCATTCCGAAGTCCAACACCACGGTAAAGACTTTCCACTTCATTGGCAAGCGAACCATAGTCTGAAATTACTTTAAAGCCATCAACAGTATCAGATTTGTATCCTTTATTCTCAAGATATTCTATGAGCCTGAACTCTCTTTCATCAGTTTGTAGCATTTATTTTCCCAAAGACCCTTTTTTGTTAATAGCTACTTATATATTAAGTTGCAAATATATTAAATACAATTAAAAACTAAGAAAAATTACAGAAAAAAATTACTGAAAATCTATTAAAAGGGGACTAAAATAATAGGATTTCTTTAGTATGGACGTACTTGTTTCTTATTGCGGGAATTTACATAAACACTATCCTTTGTATCCCAGGTGAAGCCAACCGAATCCCTTTCATTTATCCTGCTTGCTGAATCAAAATAAATGTGCTCATAATAATCCGGGTAATCATCTTTATTTATGTTGCTGATAGTTCTTTTGAAATTAATTCCTTCGTAGGTCATCATCAAATGTGGTTTATTTCTTATTCCATCTATAAGAAAATAGTTGTAATCAATATGCCCGGTTCCCTGTGCATAATGAAAATCAACCTGGACATAAGGGATATTATGATAATTCCATGTTTTAAGAAAAAAATTATTGAACCCACCGTGAGAAGGGATAACACTTTCCCAAACTATGTCGATTGAATTATTTTCACATTCTATTAAGATAAGATAGAAAAAAGCAGTTCCGAGTTCAGTACTATCCAGATCGATATAACTTTGATCATAACCAACTATATTTTTTTGATCAATCAGTCTTTCGCCCGGACGAGATTTTGCTATCACAGCAAAAATGAAATGATTATTATCCGGATATCTTAGTAATGCCGGTTTTGATTGTTTGTCCGGTAAAACATTATCAACATTAACCAGGTAAGTGCCTTCAGGATAATAATTCATCAAAAATTCCCTGATTGAAATTTCATCACAGGATTTTCTTTCAGGTGTGTTTTTTTTCAACTGTTCAAGATTGTACTTTTGAATCTCAGCATCTCTTTCCGGAGAATATGCTACATCAATATCCTTAAGTGAACCATTGGCTTCCTTCTCCTGTTTTTCTTCACACCCGATAATTACTACAGTAAGAAGTATAATCAGCAGAATGTTTTTAATTACTCTTAATCCCAAATTTTTATATTGAAATTTTTATTTCGAAAATTCATCCAGAAAATAAGCTGAACTTAAAATTCCCAGATGAAAATGATTTAAATTAAAATGTTCATTTGGTGAATGAAGGTTTTCTGAATTCAATCCAAGTCCCATCAATACCGGCGGAGCTTTAAGTTTTTTAGTAAAAGTTACAACAATAGGAATTGATCCGCCTTCTCTCATAAAAACAGTCTTTTTGCCAAATGATTTTGACATAGCTTTTGAGGCTGCCTGCGTTGCTTTGTCATTTAAGGAAGTCATAATAGGGTAAGCACCATGCAGATCACGTATCTCAACTTTAACAGTTTTAGGAAGAATTTCTTTAACATACTTTGTAAACAGTTTTGCAATCTTTTTTGGATCCTGGTTTGGAACCAGCCTCATACTTATTTTGGCAGTAGCCTTTGAAGGCAAAACAGTTTTGGCTCCTTTTTCAGTAAAGCCTCCAATAATTCCATTGCAATCAAGTGTTGGTCTGACCCAGATTCTTTCCAAAGTTGAAAATCCCTGCTCACCAAAAACTTCTTTTACTCCTAATTCCTTTGCAAATTTCTTTTCAGAAAATGGAAGTAATTTAAAGTTCTCTCTTTCCTTTTTTGTCAGTTTAACAATGTCATCATAAAATCCGGGAATTTTTATTTTACCTTTTTTGTCCTGCAATTGCGAAATCATCTGTGCAAGAATATTAATTGGATTTGCAACAGAACCACCGAAAGAACCTGAATGCAGATCTCTGTTTGGTCCTGTAACTTCAACTTCCATATAACACAAACCTCTTAAACCATAGGTTAATGTAGGAATTCCTTTATCAAATAATGCAGTATCCGAAATTAATACGGCATCACATTTTAAAAGATCTGCGTTTTGACCTACAAATTTTTCAAGATTTCTGCTGCCGATTTCTTCTTCTCCTTCAATAATAAACTTCACATTAACAGGAAGTTTAGTTTTGGTTTTAAAGAATGCCTCTACACTTTTAATGTGCATATACATTTGTCCTTTATCGTCCGTTGCACCTCTGGCATAAATTTTACCATCTTTAACAACCGGTTCGAAAGGAGGTGAATCCCAAAGGTTCAATGGATCAACGGGCTGAACATCATAATGACCATAAATCAGAACTGTTGGTTTACCCGGTGCGCCTTTCCATTCTCCATAAACTAATGGATGACCATCGGTTTCAATTAATCTGGCTTCTGATATTCCTGCATCTTTTAGTTTTTGAAGAACAAAGTTCGCCGCTGTGTACATATCTTTTTTATGATCACTTAAAGTGCTGATGCTTGGAATTCTTAAAAATTCTTTCAATTCCCCAATAAATCTTTCCCTACCCTCTTCAATAAACGAAACTACTTTATCCAATTGTTGCTCCTTCAGTTTTTTTTGAATTTATAAATAACAGGGATGAATTCTTTAAAATCTGTAACTGTCTCTTCATCAAGCTGCTTAAGAGTTGAATCCGGCGGAATATAAAACTGATACCAGGGATCATCAACTATGTAAATATTATTTTCATTATCCATGCAAATGCTTTCGGCTGATGAAACATAAGGAATATTTGTATAACCCGGAATGGCAGGGACAAAATCAGTTTTACGGATTTGATTGATATCAAGATTTTTATTTAAAGTTAAATGAAAAATTAACCTTTTGTTTCTGTCAACCCCCCACAATGAATTATTATTATCAGAATATAATCCGCAAATTGTTTGTATACCTAAACCAGATGTTGAAATTGTTTTTTTAATTGTAAGATTTTTTTTATCGACAATATAAATTAATGTGCTGTCTCCAAATGATTTTGTTCCGTAAATATTTTCAAGTCCAAGGTAAAAATTATTTGAATCGACAGCTATTCCTTCAAAACCAATATTCGGTTTTGTGAATTTTAAGAACTCATCTTCCGGCTCTATTTTGATATCTTCAACATACTGCAAATAAGCCGAATAAATATTATTGTCTTTGAAAATTAGTCTGAGAATATGAACAAATTTCCGATACTCTTCACCATTGCCTTCAACAGACAAATAAACATTTTTCGTCCACGGATCGAAAACAATTTCTTCAAAATCCAGTTTTGGAAAATCTTTAAAATAATTAATTACACTATCGGAAAACTTAATATCAATGAATGCGAAGGTTGTATCATCAGTTATTTTCATCAGATGAATTTTTCCTATATCATCTGCAAGCAGAAAATTTTTATTACCCAACGAATCCTTACCAATAAATGCAATACCCGAAGTCTGTTCAGTATGAAATTTTGCCGTGCTGAGCCACCGGGGAAAATGAGCAGATGGAATTAAATTCAAGTCATTTGTAATATATTGTGCAGAACAACCCCAAGCCCCGAGAAGAAATATGATCAGAATAACACGAAGCGAATTAATATTGTACAACAGATTATTATTGGAAAATGGCTAATCAAATATAGAAAATAGTATGTGATAAGTCTACTACAAGCCAATTCCTTGTTAAACATTTTTGCCTTAGTTATTTTACATAAGATGATTATTCATAAATACATTCTCCGCAATCATTTTCTGCCCTTCATATTTTCCATTTTTACTTTGATGGGGGTTTTTCTTCTTCAGTTTATGATGAAGTTCGCAGACAGGCTAGTGGGCAAAGGTCTTGATGCGTGGCTGATCATTCAACTAATAACATATAATCTCTCCTGGATGCTTGTTCTGGTTGTTCCAATGGCTTCACTTGTTGCAACACTTATGGCGTTTGGAAATCTTTCCCAGAATAATGAAGTAACTGTGCTAAAATCATCTGGCATTAGCCTTTATAAAATGATGCTTGCACCTATGATTGCAGGAGTGGTTGTTGCAGCGTTACTGTTTCTGTTCAACAATTATGTACTACCGGATGCAAATCACCAGGCAAAAATTTTAATGACGGATATTTCCCGCAAGAAGCCGACTCTTTCACTTGAAGAAGGTTTTTTTTCACAGGAAGTTTCAAACTATGCAATTCTTGTAAGAAAAATAAATAACAAAACAAATGAGCTTAGGGATGTAACAATTTACGATTATTCAAAACCTTCCGAGATAAATGTTGTTACTGCAAAAAAAGGTAAAATCTTTTTCTCCCAGGATCAGAAAAATTTAATTATGGATTTGCAGGATGGTGAAATTCATGAATCCGAAGTTCGTAACAGCACCATATACAGAAAGCTTGTATTTAAGAAACATAGAATAATTATGAATGCAGAACAATTTTCATTTCAACAATCTTCGGGAGTTTTACGCGGCGAACGGGAAATGGGAGTTGATACAATGCAGACCATTGTCGACAATTATGAAAAAGAAAAGAAAGAAAACTTTGCCAAGTTAAATACTGAATTAGAAAAATATTTTTTCCTTGATTCCACTTCAGCCAATGCATACCCAAAAGTAAAAGTTCAAAATGCAAAAGAGCTTGTTTATGCAAGAATAATAGAAAAAATGAAAACTGCAAAAAATAAAATAGTCGGAATATTCCGACGAGCAGATTACAATCAGCACGAAATTGAAAAATATGAGGTTGAGATTTACAAAAAGTATTCAATTCCGTTTGCCTGCATTGTGTTTGTACTGATTGGGGCACCTCTTGGAATTATGGTACGTAAAGGCGGATTTGGCGTTGCTGCAAGTATCAGTCTTTTTTTCTTTCTGCTATACTGGGCATTTTTAATCGGTGGTGAAAAGTTAGCTGAAAGAGGATTCATATCACCGTTTATGGGAATGTGGTCAGCAAATTTTGTTATTGGTATTCTTGGGATAATTCTTATTTATAAAACAAATAAAGAAGCCCTTACACTTAAATTTAATTTCATTAAAAAACTTATTCCTAAAAGATTCCGTTTCCCTGAAGTAGAAAATGAAGCTGCTTGATAAATATCTTGTAAAACAATTTCTGCAGACTATGGTCTTCGGAATCCTTGCGTTCACATTAATTTTTGTTGTGATTGATGCAATGGAAAACCTGGATGACTTTATTGACCAGGGTGTTCCAACCATCGAAATTTTTCATTACTATCTTGTCTTCAGTCCTGAAATGCTAAAGTTGATGACGCCGGTTGGAGTTTTGTTCGGCGCACTTTTTACTGCAGGAAAAGTTGCCAACCTGAGCGAGCTGACAGCCATGAAAGCAAGTGGAATGAGCCTTTACAGGTTTATGCTTCCGTTTGCAATTACTGCTTTTATCATAAGTATGTTTTCTATTTACTTCGGCGGATATGTTGTGCCGATGGCAAACAAATCAAAGGTTTATATTGAACAGGTTTATTTAAAGAAAGGTCTTTCATTTACAGGCAGCAATATTTTTTTCCAGGATAAGCGTACAAGAATTGTAAGCATTTCTTTTTTTGATGATTCAAAGGACGAAGCAAACAGGGTAAGCATACAGGATTTTGATAAAAATGATTTGACCAAAATGGTTTCCCGAATTGATTCCAGAATTATGAGGTACGATTCATTAAGTCATAGCTGGATTGCAATTAACGGAGTTAAAAGAACATTTTCTGATTCCAGCGATACAGCTGATTATTTTGATTCTCTAAGAATTAATTATTTAAATTTTACTCCGACAGATTTATCCAGCAAACAACAAAAGCCTGTAGAAATGAACCTGAGCGAATTAAGTGATTTAATTGATGCACAGAAAAAAGCCGGAACTGATCCTGCAATTGTACAAATAGAATATAATTCACGAATTGCATTTTCATTAACAAGTTTCATTATTGTTTTATTTGGTCTGCCGATTGCAGTTACAAGAAGAAAAAGAGGCGGGCTTGCAGTCCAGGTGGGGATAAATATTTTAATTACTTTTCTATATCTCGTTTTTATGAAAGTTAGCCAGGCTTTTGGTAAAAACGGGGCGCTTGATCCCGTACTAACCGCCTGGTTTGCAAACCTTGTTTTTGTTGCCGGAACTTTTATAACAATTCCGAGATTGAGAAATTAGAATTTTGTTAAATAAAAAAGCCATACCTGATTTAAAGTATGGCTTTCTGATTTCTACAAGGAAATTTTTAATTCACCTTTTCATTTTCCTTTGGCGGGACAAATCCAAAATGCTGGTTTGGAGGTGATTCAAGCTTTATCTCACCAAACCGTGACTCAAACTTATCAATATTTTCTTTAAGAGCTTTCATAAACATTTTTGCGTGCTGCGGTGTTGTAATAATTCTTGCGTGCACTTTAGCCTTTGGCACACCGGGAACTATCCGGGTAAAATCAATAATAAACTCAGCAGGTGAATGAGTTATTATCGCAAGATTTGAATAAATACCTTCCGATTCCTTCTCACCTAGTTCGATGTTTATTTGCTGTCCCTGTTGTTTGTTCTGGTTCATAATATCCTTAAACGTTATTAAACATTAACTCAATTATCTCAACGAATCAACTTTATTGTATGCATCAGTTGCTTCTTTAGTCATTCCAAGCACTGTATAAACTCTTGCAAGAAGATCCCACATATCAACATTATCCGGTTCCAAATCAACTACTTTTTCAAGATACGGTAAAGCAGCCTGGTACTTAGTTTTATATTCTTCACTCATAGAGCCTTCTTCATCAGCTTTTTTATTTAACTCAGCACCCCATTTAACATAAGTAACAGCAAGGTTATAAATAGCGTTTGTGTATTCAGGATCAATCTCAATTGCTTTTTTAAATTGTTTTTCAGCTTCTGTATATTCTTTTGCACCAAGTAAAAGTACACCGTAATTGTACCTGTAATACTGGTTATCCGGTTCTTTTTGAATACCGGTTTTGAAAGAATTCATAGCAACTTCTAGCCTATTTGCTCCAACATAACAGTTGGATAAGGTTGTCAGAATTTCAGTATTATCCGGATAGAGTTTCTGTCCTTCTTCAAGCACATTAATTGCTTTACTAAAATATTCCATTGCTTTTACACTATCAGAAACATTTCCATCGTTTTTATATTTATTCATTGTATTGGCACCGTCAGTATAATATATCTTACCAAGATACTGATATGCATCTTCAGTTTTTTCCAGATCAATAAGTTTTTTTAAAGGATCAATTGCTTCATCATTCTGCTGGTTGGTTAAATAAACGAAAGCAAGATTCCTGTAGTTATTTGCTGAATCAGGCTCAATTAAAATTGCATCTTTAAATGCTTCAATTGATTTCCCATAAAATATTTTAGAACTGTCTTTATCTTCAGTTTTATTACCACGCTGAAATAAACTTACACCTCTATTGTAAGATTCAGCCCAGTAGATGGCTTTCTGGTTTGTAATATCCTCTTTAAATTTATTGCTGATTGAAAGTGATTTATCAAATGATTCAACCATCTTTTGGATATTACCCTGTTGACCATACACATATCCCATTAAATAATATCCTTCATCACTCTTGGGATTTTTCTGGATGTCTTTCTGCAATGTTTCCAATGCTTTGTCATAATTTTTTTGTTGAATATAAAGCCTGGCACTGGTTATTTCAGTTGATCCACAATCAAAACCGGTAAACATTAAACCGGCAAAAATTGCAACTGCAATTAATAGTTTAGATATACGCATATTTTACTCCAATAATAGATTTGACGAACTCAAAATTAGTACAATGACTGCGTAGAATCAAGGAAAAATAAGTCTGCTTGAACATAAAACTAGGTTATTTGCTTGCAAATACTTCTTCATTTAATTCAATTTAAATTGATTTTAGAGTGTTAATGGGATATTTTTCATCAATAAAATTGAGGTTTTTTTGAAGACTGATCAACTTATTAATTCCCTGCCTAAAGTGCTTTTACATGATCATCTTGACGGAGGATTAAGACCAAAAACTATAATTGAACTGGCTGAAAAACAAAAGTATAATGACCTTCCTTCTTCTAATCTTGCTGAACTCACAAACTGGTTTCATTCTGCTGCAGATTCTAAAAATCTTGTTGAATATTTAAAAGGATTTCAACACACCACCGGAGTAATGCAAACCAAAGAAGCGCTTGAGCGTGTTGCTTACGAAATGCTTGAGGATATGAAAAATGATGGCGTCTGTTATGTTGAAACAAGATTCGCCCCGGTTTTTCATACAAGTAAAGGTTTGCACATGGACGAAGTTGTAAAAGCTGTATTGAAAGGATTAGAAAAAGGGAAAAAAGATTTTGGAGTGGGATATGGATTAATTCTTTGCGGTATGAGAAATATGAAAAACACACTTGAAATTGCCGAACTTGCTGTAAACTTCAGGGAACATGGAGTTGTTGGTTTCGATCTTGCAGGTGAAGAAGGCGGCTATCCGCCAAAAAAACATGTAGATGCTTTTCATTATATACAGCGGGAAAATTTTAACATAACCGTCCATGCAGGCGAGGCATTCGGAAAGGAATCGATCTGGCAGGCTATTCAATGGTGCGGTGCCCACAGAATTGGGCATGCAACACATCTGCTCGAAGATATAATTCTTGATGATGATGGAGAAGTTGTTGGGTTTGGCGACCTTGCACAGTACATTCTTGACAAACGTATCCCCCTGGAAATTTGTCTGCTAAGCAATCTACATACTGGAGCAGTTGAAAAATTAGAAGATCATCCTTTCGGAATTCTTTTTAAGGATAAATTCCGTGTTACATTAAATACAGATGACAGGTTGATGAGCAATACTTCAATGACAAACGAATTCCTGCTTGCTATAAAATATTTCGGACTAAAACTTGACGATCTTGAAAAGATAACTATCAACTCGATGAAGTCTGCTTTTATTCATTACGAAGAAAGGCTTAAATACATATATAACATAATTAAACCCGGCTACCAGAAAATCCGGGAACAACTACTTTCATTCAATAATTTACCGGGTGAAAATGAAGAAACAATTATTCACAAATTATAATTTTGAATTTGATAAAAACGAAAAGAAAATAATTCAATCATTTTGTAAACAGGTTTTAAAACAGGTTTCGGGAAACAACAAATTTTTTGGCGAAGAAAAAGCATTTAATTCTATCCTTAATAAAATAAATTCCGGTGAGGAAACAATTAAATTCACAAAAGATGAAAAGACCAGGTTCACAAATCAATTGAAACAAAATATTGATTACATTAAAAAGGAAATGAATAATAGCTGGTTTATAAAAAAATGGATTATGAAATCGCTCAGCAATCAATACACAAATTTATATGAGAATCATTTTAAAGGATAATCATGATTTTAGAGGAAGAAAAAATATCAATTAAGGCTCCAACTGGCATAAAGATTTCGTGCAAAGGATGGATACAGGAAGCAGCAATGCGAATGTTGATGAATAATCTTGATCCCGAAGTTGCAGAAAAACCGGAAAAGCTAATTATTTATGGCGGAAGCGGAAAAGCAGCACGTAACTGGGAAAGCTATGAAGCAATCATAAGTTCACTAAAAGAACTTGAAAACGATGAAACTCTATTAGTTCAATCCGGTAAACCAGTCGGAATTTTTAAAACTCACACTGATGCACCGAGAGTTATTATTTCAAATTCAATGCTTGTTCCGGATTGGGCGACTTGGGATGAATTTAGAAGACTTGAAGGTCTTGGCTTAACAATGTACGGACAGATGACTGCAGGAAGCTGGATTTATATAGGTACACAGGGAATACTTCAGGGCACTTATGAAACATTCGCTGAATGCGCAAGAAAATATTTTGACGGAACTTTAAAAGGTAAATTCGTTTTGACAGCCGGGCTTGGCGGAATGGGCGGCGCTCAACCGCTTGCAGCAACTTTCAACGGTGCTGCTTTCCTTGGAATTGAAGTTGATAAAAAAAGAATTCAAAAAAGAATTGATACAGGTTACATTGATTTTTTAACTGAAGATTTGGATGAAGCCCTGGAAAAAGTTTTATCTGCAAAAGAAAATGGTGAAGCCTTTTCAGTAGGATTGGTTGGAAATGCCGGCGAAATTCTTCCTGAAATTTTAAAAAGAAATATTATTCCTGATGTTTTAACCGACCAGACTTCTGCTCACGATGTATTAAATGGCTATGTACCTATGGGGATGAGTTTCGATGAAGCAATCGAACTAAGAAAATCTAATCCTGAAAAATATATTTCATCCTCAAGAGAAACAATAGTTAAACATGTTCAGTCTATGCTTGAATTTCGGAAACGCGGAGCTATTACATTTGATTATGGAAACAACATTCGCGGAGAAGCAAAAGAAAACGGTGTTGAAAATGCTTTTGATATTCCGGGTTTTGTTCCTGAATTTATAAGACCACTTTTTTGTGATGGAAAAGGTCCCTTCCGTTGGGCTGCACTTTCAGGTGATCCAAATGATATTTATGAAACTGATAAAGCTGTAAAAGAAACATTCCCCAACGACATAGCGTTGTGCAACTGGATTGATTTGGCTCAGGCTAAAGTACACTTTCAGGGATTGCCTTCAAGAATTTGCTGGCTCGGTTATGGTGATAGGGCAAAGATGGGAAAAATTTTCAATCAATTAGTTGCTGACAAAAAAGTAAAAGCTCCGATAGTAATCGGACGAGATCACCTTGATTGTGGTTCAGTTGCTTCACCAAACCGTGAAACCGAAGGTATGAAAGATGGCAGTGATGCAATAGCAGATTGGCCTATTCTTAATGCACTATTAAATGCAATAGGTGGTGCAAGCTGGGTTTCAGTTCATCATGGAGGTGGTGTTGGAATTGGTAAATCAATTCATGCCGGTATGGTTATAGTTGCCGATGGAACAAAAGAAGCAGAAAAAAGATTGGAAAGAGTTCTTACTTACGATCCGGGAATGGGAATTGTTCGCCATTCGGATGCAGGCTATGAACAAGCTATTGAGAATGCAAAAAAATGGAATGTGAAAATTCCGATGTTAAAGTAAGCTCTGAATCAAACTTTATGAAAATAATTAGCAGTTTATTTTTTGTATTAATTATTTCAACAACTTTATTTGCACAAAGTGATAAAGGTAAAATTGATGTAGAAAATTGTACATTAAATGGATTCCCGCTTAATGGTAAGATTCAGTTCGTTGATTCTTTCCCAGACATAACAGTTCAGGTTGTTGAATCATTCCCTGATCTGAAAGTAAAAATAGTTAATGTTTTTCCAGATGATTGTGGAGAATGGCAGATTGTTGATTCATTTCCTGATGTTAAAATAAAAATAGTAGAATCATTTGCAGATATAAAAATAAAATTTGTGGAATCATTCCCCGGTATTCCTTAATATGCAAAATTGTCATTCCGAACTTGTTTCGGAATCTATCACTTAAATACACTTAAGATGCTGAAACAAGTTCAGCATGACACAAAACAAAGAGGTTAATTATGAAATTAAAAGTATTAGTAGCAGATAAATTTCCTGAAAAGTATATTCAGCAAATGAAAGATCTTGAGCTTGAGGTAAGATATGAACCAAAGCTTGGCGAAAAAGATCTTGTTGAAGCTGCAAAAGAAGTTGACATTCTGATTGTCAGATCAACAGTGGTAAATGAAGAAACAATTAAAGCAAGCAAGAATCTTAACCTTATAATCCGTGCAGGATCGGGCGTGAATAATATTAACATTCAGGCAGCAAACAAAAAAGGAATCTATGTTGCTAATTGTCCCGGGATGAATGCGGTTGCAGTTGCAGAGTTAGCATTCGGATTGATGTTATCACTCGATCGTTTTATCCCGGATAATGTGATTGATTTCAGAAATGGTAAATGGAATAAAGATAAATATTCCAAAGGTCAGGGATTAAAGGGAAAGACGCTTGGAATAATTGGTGTTGGAGCAATAGGTAAAGAGGTTGCCAAACGTGCACATGCATTTGAAATGAATGTTTACGGAAAAGATATATCAAGAATTGAAGGCGTGCAAATAAAAGATTTTTCGGAAATGGATCAGCTTCTTCCTCTTTGTGATATTATAACAATTCACCTGCCGGCAACCCCGGAAACAAAAGGCTTGTTTAATAAAAAGATGTTCAGCTATTTAAAAGATGGAGCACTGGTTATAAATACTTCCCGACAGGATGTTGTTGTGGAAGATGATCTGCTTGAAGTGATAAAAGAAAAGAACATCCGTTATGCCTGTGATGTCTTTAAAGGTGAACCTGAGAGCAAAACCGGTGAGGTTAAATCACATTTCCAGGACAACCCTAACATTTATGTAACACATCATATCGGCGCTTCTACTGGGCAGGCACAGGACGCCGTCGCAGAAGAAACTATTAATATAATCAAACATTATACTCAAAGCGGAATAATTGATCATTGGGTAAACCGTGCAAAAGTAACCGATTCACATTACCAGCTTGTTGTTAAACATTTTGACAAGCCGGGTGTACTTGCAGGTGTTCTCGATTTACTCAGAGAAGGTGATATAAATGTAGAAGAAATTGAAAACGTAATATTTGATGGTGGTGTGGCAGCAAGCTGCACTATGAAATTAAGAAACAGTGCTTCCGCAGATATGCTTAAAAAGATGAGTGAAAATCCAAATGTAATTAGCGTAAGTCACGTGAAATTATAATTTATTTGTTAAGGCGGTTAATTAAGCCGCCTTTTTTGTATCCAATTCAAACAAACTTCACTTCAATAATATCTTTCAGAATTCCGTAATAAAAAGGCAAACGAATTATCTGATTGATCCCTTCAACATCCTGTTCAGTAAGATTAAAGAAAACCTTATCAAGGTTATTTTGAATTAAGCTTGCACCTGAAAAATCAAAATCTGTTTTTGAAGATTTTAGTTTCCCGTTATTTAAACTGATTTTCATTTTATCAGAATATTCTTTAAGCAGATCAGGATTTGATGAGGCAAGTATAAAATTAACAAACGGTGTGGAAATAATTTCAACAACTTCTTCAGCAAAGCTGATTGCGTTGATTATCCTTTCATCTCTGAAATTATCATCGCCCACAATAATAATATTATCGTTATTATCTTTAGCAGGAAGTTTTGTCTGGATATTAATGTTAATATCTTTTTTATATAACTCGTTAAAAAGAATTTTAGAGAGAATAATTTCAACAGTAGAAACATCACCGGCTATTTTTATTTCATTAAAATCAGATTTATTAGAATAGTAAATGTATGAATTCGACAAAATGCCTTCAAAAGATATTCCTACTTCTTTTGAAACAAACAGGTCTTTGTTTGTAATAAGATCCATAGTGGGAATTAATCCAACAGTTTCATTTTCTTTGACCAGAGAAGTGATATTACCGGAAGGGTTAAGAACAATTTTAGTTTTCAACTCTTCATCAAACCGGTTAATTAATATCTTAGTAAAAATATTATCGGGGAAAAACAAATTCATATTTTGGAAATAAAAAAGCCGCTGTAAAGAGCGGCTTGTTCATAAAAATAAATATTGCTAGGATGTTTTAGATTTTATCTTTGCTGCTTTTCCGGAAAGATTTCTGAGATAATAAAGTTTTGCTCTTCTGACATCACCCTTTTTCAGCAAATCAATTTTAGAAATTTTGGGTGAGTTAACTCTGAAAATTCTTTCAACACCAACTCCGCTTGCTATCTTTCTAACGGTGAAAGTTTTTTCAACACCTGAACCACGAACGCTGATTACGTCACCTTCAAAAGGCTGAATTCTTTCCTTATCGCCTTCGATAACTCTTACGTGTACTTTAACACGATCGCCGGCAGCAAATGCAGGGATGTCTTCCCTGATTTGATCTTTTGTTATTTGTTTCATTTTATCCATTATTTTCTCCGTTTTAATTTCAGCTTTTGGCTGAATTATATTCCCGCCATTTTTTAGTTAAAATTTTCGATTGTTTTTCTTTCCACTTTTTTATTTCTGCATCATTCCCTGAAAGTAAAACTTCAGGCACTTTCATTCCCTTGTATTCTGCAGGTCTTGTATAATATGGGGCTTCAATTTTTTCTCCATCCTGAAATGAATCCTGTAATGCTGCTTCACTATCGTTTAAAACTCCGGGAACTAATCTTACAATTGAATCAATTATAATCAATGCCGGAAGTTCTCCTCCTGTCAGAATAAAATTTCCTATTGATATTTCATCAGTCGCAAAATTCTCTCTTACACGATCATCAATTTCCTTATAATGACCCGTAACCAGTATAATGTTTTCAGCAAGTGAAAACTTGTTAGCTGACTGCTGATCCAGAATTTTACCTTTTGAAGTAGTAAAAATAATATGCTGGTATGAGCGTTCGGTCAATAATTTTTCAATACATTCAAAGAACGGTTCCGGTTTTAAGACCATTCCAGGTCCGCCGCCGAAAGGTTTATCATCTATTTGTTTGTGTTTATTGAAAGCAAAATCACGAAGATTATGAACAACGATTTTTACTTTCTTCTTATCCTGAGCTCGTTTTATAATGCTGTTTTTAAGCGGGCTCTCCAGAATTTCCGGTACAGCAGAAATTACATCAATCCTCATCATCAAGACTTAAATCCAAATCTTTCAGCTTAATTAATTTTTTCACTGAGTCAATTCCGTCAATATATGCAAGAACAAACGGCACAAGAATTTCTTTTCCATCCTTACTATTTATCACAAGCACATCATTTGCAGGAGTCTTTATTATGTCCTTAGCAAATCCTATATTTTCATCTTTTAAAAGAACAGAGCTGCCGATTAAATCGTGAACGAAATAATTGTTTTCCGGCAATTCTATTTTTGATTTTTCATCTACATATATTTCTCTTCCAACAAGAACGCTTGTCTCGCGTTCTGAATAAAAATTCTTAAACCTGATAAGGAAAGAATTTTTATGCTCTTTAACTTTTTCAACAATAAATTTTTTCTTGTTACCCCAGAAATCAAGAAAAACAATTTTAAGTGCTTCAAATCTTTCAGGGTAATCCGAATAAATTTCTGTTTTTACAAATCCTTCTTTTTTATAAACAGAAATTATTTTTGCAATTAAAAAGTATTCGCTCACTCCTTGTGATTACTCCAGGTAATCAATCCAGAATTTCCAAAATTGCCCTTTTGCCTTCTTTAGCAGCAATCGCAGTAAGCAAGGTACGCATCGCCTGCGCAGTCTTTCCCTGTTTACCAATTACTTTTCCGACATCATCGGACTGAACTTTAAGAGAAAGAACGACTTTCTTTTCTTCAGGCGTTTTTTCATCTATTTCAACACTTTCAGGATTATCCACAAGGTGCTTTGCGATGAATTCGATGAACTCTTTCATGACAGGGGGCCTCCTATATTAGAGCTGGGTGCTAAATAGAATTATGTACAACAAAAAAGATAAATTCAATTTCGACCAAAATAAATCGAAATTTTATTCAACCACCTTTTTATTCAGAAGCTACACCCTAAGCTTCTGCTGTACCTTCATCCGTCTTTTTTTCTTCTCCCCCCTGAGCTTTTACCTCTGAATCAGCTTCTTTCTTTTCTTCTTCCTTCTTAGCCGCAACATCTTTCTTTTCCTGCTCAGCTTTCTGTTCTTTAGCTAATTCCTTCTTGGATTTTTTCTTCTGAACCTTTTTTGTAGAACCAGCTTCTTTAAGTTTCTGCCAGTTCTCTAGCTCTTCCTGAATTTTTTCTTCGGATAACTTCTTCTTTGTTAACTCTTTTTTAAGTGTTATACCTTTTTGTCTAAGCAGACTTTTAACAGTGTCAGTAGGTTGTGCACCATTATCCAACCAGTAATGCACCCTGTCCTCTTTAAGATCAACAGTGTGTGGATTAGTGAGAGGATTATAAATACCAACAGCTTCAAGAAATTTTCCATCTCTTGGTGAACGGGTATCTGCCGCAACAACTTTATATATAGGTTGTTTCTTCTTTCCCATTCTTCTTAATCTTAACTTTACAGCCAATTAATTAACCTCCGGTTTTCATGTAATCAATGAAATTTAAAATTATTTAAAGATGCTTTGCCCAAACCTTTTTTTGTAAGCTGGCCCATCATCCTTTGCATATCATTAAATTGTTTTATTAAACGATTAACATCCTGAATTGATGTTCCGCTTCCTTTTGCAATTCTTTTTCTTCTGTTACCGTTTAAAACTTTTGGTTTATGTCTCTCTTCAAATGTCATAGAATTGATGATAGCTTCAACTTTAACAAAAGCTTTGTCATCAATTTGTGCGTTTCTCATCTGTGGACTCAACCCAGGTATCATTCCGAGAAGAGATGACAGAGAACCCATTTTCTTAATCACTTTAATTTGCTTAAGAAAATCATCAAAATCAAATTTATTTTTCCGAAATTTTTCTTCCAATTTTTCAGCTTCCGTCTCATCAAATGATTGCTGCGCTTTCTCGACAAGCGAAACTACATCACCTTTTCCAAGTATTCTGGAAGCAAGTCTTTCTGGAAAAAACACCTCTAAATCGTCCGTTTTTTCACCATTACTGACAAATTTAATAGGTTTTCCAACAACCGACCGGATTGAAAGAGCTGCCCCGCCTCTGGCATCACCATCAAGCTTTGTGAGTACAATTCCATCAAAATTCACTTTTTCATTAAATGCTTTGGCCGAATTTACCGCATCCTGACCCGTCATTGAATCTACAACAAACAAAGTTTCTGTCGGTTTTACAATATTTCTTATATCAGCTACTTCATTCATCATTTCTTCATCAACGTGAAGACGTCCAGCAGTATCAAAAATTACCGTATTGTAATTATTTGCTTTAGCAAATGATAACGCATCGGTTGAAACTTTTTTTGCATCCTTTTCTTCAAGAGAAAAAACCTGTGTGCTAATTTTTTCCCCGAGCAACTTTAATTGTTCAATAGCAGCAGGACGATAAACATCGGCAGCTACAAGCAAAACCTTTCTATTCAATTTCCTCAGACGGTTTGCCAATTTTGCAGCAAAGGTTGTTTTACCTGAACCCTGAAGTCCGACAATTAAAATAGAAGTAAGCCCTGAAGGATTTAAGTTAATCTCAGTCTGTGAACCACCGAGCAACAGTGTTAATTCATCAAAAATAATTTTTGTGATTAACTGACCCGGAGTAATTGAAGCTATTACTTCTTTGCCAAGCGCTTTTTCAGAAACTTTTTCTATAAATTCTTTAGCAACTATGTAGTTAACATCCGCATCGAGTAAAACTCTTCGGATATCCCTAAGAGAATCGGAAATGTTTTTCTCTGTAAGTTTTCCCTGCCCTCTTACTTTTTTTAGAGCAGTTTCAAGTTTAAGTGATAAATCTTCAAACATAGTTCTGGTTCAGAAAAAATAAACTTTATGAGTTGGCTTTGAGTGCGTTAGCTCCGGAAACAATTTCAAGAATTTCTTTTGTAATAGCAGCCTGTCGTTCTTTATTATAAGTTAAATTCAATGACTTAATCATCTCCTGTGCATTTGTCGTTGCATTATCCATCGCAGTCATTCTGGCTCCAAGCTCTGCTGCATTAGATTCAAGAAGTACTCTCCAGAACTGAGCTTTTAAGTGTTTTGGGATAAGATGATCAAAAATGTGTTTTTGAGACGGCTCAAAAATATAGTTTGGCTTAGTTTCGCTTTCTTTATTCTTTTGAATAACGGGAACAGGTAAATATTGTTGTACTTCAATCTTCTGCTGAATGATTGAAACAAACTGGTTATAGATAATAACAACCTTATCAAAATTACCTTTCAAATAACCGGTTATAAGTTCTTCACTTATTTTTAATCCAGCCGAGTATTCTAAAGAAGAAAAGATATCCGTTGTTTTTCCAATTAAATTATAATTTCCTTTATTGAATAAATCAGCACTCTTTTTTCCAACCGCATAAACAACAATTTCTGCTTTCTGATCTTTTAATTCTTCGTTTATATACCTGGTTGCTTCTTTAAGTATGTTTGCATTGAAAGCTCCACATAAGCCCCTGTCTGCAGTAACTACAACAACGCAAATATTTTTTACTTCCCGGGGAGAAAGGAATGGATTATTTGCAACATCAGAATCAGAAGCAAGGTCAGAAAGCATTTCAATTATTTTATTTGAATAGGGTCTGGCATTTATTATTCTGTTCTGTGCTTTACGCAACTTTGCAGTCGCAACCATTTTCATAGCCTTGGTTATCTTCTGCGTGCTTTTAACGCCCGTAATTCTTCTTTTTATGTCTCTTAGTGTAGCCATCTAATTTCGGATTATTAACTGCTTTTCTTAAATGTTGATAAGAATTCTTCAGCTGTTTTTTTCAGTTTTTCTTCCGTCTGTTGTGAAATATCTTTTTCTTTTTTGATTACATCAAAAATGTCTTTGTGTTTTACCTCAACAAACTCTAACAACTCTTTTTCAAATCTTTTGATATCGTGAACAGGAACTTCATCCATATAACCTCTGGTACCAAGGAACATACTTACTACCTGTCTTTCAACTGGAATCGGTGCATATTGACCCTGCTTTAGTAATTCAACAAGTCTTGAACCTTTGGCCAGAGTTTTAAGTGTTGATTGGTCCAGATCAGAACCAAATTTTGCAAAAGATTCAAGTTCACGGTATTGAGCAAGGTCGAGCTTCAATCTTCCAGCAACTTTTTTCATTGCTTTTATCTGCGCATTTCCACCAACTCTTGAGACAGAAATACCAACGTTAATTGCCGGCCTCACACCCGCGTTAAATAAATTTGATTCAAGATAAATTTGCCCATCAGTAATTGATATAACGTTTGTAGGAATATAAGCAGAAACGTCACCTTGTTGTGTTTCAATTATCGGCAATGCAGTAAGGCTTCCTCCGCCAAGATCATCACTTAACTTTGATGCTCTCTCTAACAATCTTGAATGAAGATAAAAAACATCACCGGGATAAGCTTCACGTCCGGGAGGTCTTCTTAAAAGGAGTGAAAGTTCTCTGTATGCAGCAGCCTGTTTTGAAAGATCATCATAAACAACAAGTGCATGTTTTCCATTATCCCTGAAATATTCGCCAAGTGTCGCGCCCGAATATGGAGAGATGAACTGAAGCGGTGCCGGCTCCCAGGCAGAAGCTACAACTACAGTTGTGTAATCCATTGCACCTTGTTCTGTCAATTTTGCAACAACCTGAGCAACTGTAGAACTCTTCTGTCCAACGGCAACATAAACACAATAAACGGGATTTATACCAAGCTGTTTAGCCTCTTCAGTATGAGTAACTTTCTGATTAATTATAGTATCGATTGCAACGGCTGTTTTACCAGTCTGACGATCGCCAATAATTAATTCTCTCTGTCCTCTGCCGATTGGAATCATGGCATCGACAGCAGCAATACCGGTCTGCAGAGGTTCTTTTACAGGCTGTCTTTGAATAACACCAAGTGCTTTTCTTTCGATTGGTAATAACTTATCGGTGTTAATATTTCCTTTACCGTCAATCGGAATTCCAAGAGGATTAATTACACGTCCAAGCATTGCATCACCAACTGGAAGCGAGGCAACTCTTTTGGTTCTTTTAACAGTGTCGCCTTCTTTAACCAATGAACTTTCTCCAAACAGAACGCATCCAACACTGTCTTCTTCCAGGTTTAACACCATTCCAATAACATCGTTCGGAAATTCAACGAGTTCACTTGCCATTACTTTACTTAATCCATAGACACGCGCAATACCATCTCCAACCTGAAGCACAGTTCCAACATCATAAATATCTACTTCACTTTCATATCCGGAAAGTTGTTTCCTTAATATCGCTGATATTTCGTCCGGTTTAACTTCTGCCATTTTAAATTCCTTTTTTGCTTTTTTTAATTTAAAGCTTTACTTCCTTTTACAAATTCTTTTCTGAGTAAATCGAGTTGATGCTGCATTGAAGCATCATATAATGTATCACCAACTTTTGCTACAAATCCACCAATCAAATTCGGATCTGTAGAGAATGACAATTCAACTTTTTTATTTAATATTTTACTGAGTTTATCTTTTAGCATCTTTCTCTGATCATCTGAAAAATCATATGCAACATTGACTTTTACTTTTACAATGCCGAGATGGTCATCAACTAATTCCAGAAACCTATCTGCTATTGAAAGCAATAATGTTTCCCTGCCTTTTTCAACAACAAAATCAAGAAATCTTATAGTTTCTTTCTGAAAATGCTTTACAAAGATTTCTTTGATAATATTTTTTTTAATCTCAGTTCTTATAACAGGGTTTTCCATTGCGAGGGATAGATTCCTGTTTTCATTCAATGTGTCAGAAAATAGCTGCATATCATTTTGTACTTTATCAAGAATCTTTTTCTCTATTGAATTTTCAAGCAAAGATAATGCATACCTATGTGATACTTTCAGTTCAGACATCTTAGTTTTTGCTTACTTCATTTAAATATTTATCAACAATCTTTTTGTTCTTTTCAACATCCAGGTTTTCACGCATTATCTTTTCAGCTGCATTCAAAGCTATTTCTGCAATCTGATTTTTTAATTCATCAAAAGCTGCATCTTTTCTTCTTTGAATTTCTTCAGAAGCATCATCCACAATTTTCTTAGCTTGTTCTTTACTTTCTTTAACCAACTGTTCTTTCAAGTTTGCAGCATAAGTACGACTTTGCTCTATAATTTTTTTAGCTTCATCTTCAGCTTTTGACAGACTCGCCTGGTTTTCTTCAAGGATTTTCTGGGCTTCTTCTTTTGCTTTCTCAGCTTTTTCGAGAGAATCTTTAATTTCTTTTTCTCTTTGATCAAGAGCAGTAAGAATCGGTTTCCAGGCAATCTTCTTAAGAACCAGCAATAAAATTATAAATGTCACTGCTGTCCAGAATATTAGTCCGGGATTAATATCTAATAAAGTCCCTCCACCTTCTCCTGAAGCAATCACAGCAATCAAATTAATTATAGCAAGCTTCATTATGTTTCCTTTTATTTATTGAAGCCTAATTAATTACGCTTTAAGAGCTAAAAGAATACAGATAACTAATCCAAAGAATGATATACCTTCAATCAAAGCCGCAGCAATAATCATTGATGTTCTGATAGCTCCTGTTGCTTCTGGTTGCCTTCCTGTTGCATCCATAGCAGAAGCTGCTAATTTACCGATACCTAATCCACCACCGATTACAACTAAACCGGCTCCCAGTCCTGCTGCTAACCATGCTAAATCCATTATTTTCTCCTTTTTATATTTTATTAATTATGTTTTAATGATCCTGGTGAACTGCCATTCCGATAAAAAGGGCTGACAGCATTGTAAAAATATATGCCTGAATAAGTGCAACTAAAACTTCTAGTAAATAAATAAACAGTGCAAAACCTACTGAAACAGGTGCAACTATATATGTATTCATAAAAAATATTAATCCTAATAAAGCAAGAATAACTGTATGCCCGGCAATCATGTTTGCAAAAAGACGAATAGCCAGTGCAAAGGGTTTTGTAAGCAAGCCCATAAATTCCACAACAATCATTAGTGGAATTAGTACGGCAGGAATTCCATGCGGAAGGAGGCCTTTCCAATAACCAAATATTCCATTATACCGCATCCCGCCAAACTGAGTCATAATAAAAGTAAGAACAGCAAGTGTAGCTGTGACAGCCAAGTTACTTGTAAAAGTTGCTGAGTATGGTAAAAATCCTAAAAAGTTTCCGAAGAGGATAAAAAAGAATATCGTGAGCAAATAGGGTAAAAATAATTTATACTCATTTCCAATTGTCGGTTTTGCTATTTCGTCTCGTACAAAAATTATAAATATTTCGAACAGGTTTGTAATTCCCTTTGGCACCAACGACTTTTTATATCTGGAAGCTATGTATGAAAACAAAACTAACAAAACCAGCGCTGCAAACCATATAATAATTGTATGCTTCGTCGGGGTAATATCGATGCCGAATAATAATGGAAATTGTGGAATATGAAATGTTCCTAAAGGTTCAAAATCCAGAGTCCTACCATCCATAATATGGTATAGAATCCAACCGCTATCTGAATTCCCGCTTTTCGTCAGGCTATCCACTGCTGTATGAAGTGTATCAGAGACTAAATTTTCGGACATAAATTAGTTTATATTTTCGCAGATTTTAGGTAAAAAATCTCACTAACAAGGTAAAAAATGTAAAAAAATAAGAACGAAAATATAAAACTTACGACCTTTAATTCCAAGAAATACAAAGAGATAAATACCAGAATAAGCATAAAAGCAATGCGAAAAAGCATTCCACCAACCAGCAATCCAAAAACTTTATTAAATGGGCGGTTTTTCATTTTTTGCAAGAAAATAAACCCAATGAAGAAATTAAACAGGCTCAATAAGAACCCGTAAAACATAGAAGTGAAATCTATTGATGAAACTGTTTTGGATAATATTAGGCAGGTAAATATTATAAAAATAAGGAAGCTTATAATTAGTGATAAGCTAATGATTTTTCGTGGTATCATTTTTATCTGATTTCACTACAGATTTAATAAAATTATAAAGAGCAGTAAATACTCCAAGGCAGGAAAATACAATCGTTAGTATTGGATTAGTATCAAAATTACTATCAAGCCAGATTCCTAAAAAAACTGATGCAACAACCGTAATGGCAAGCTGCAGGCCAAGTCCAAGATATGGACCAATTTCTTTATAAAACTCAGAACCACCTTTAAATTTATTTAGATCCGGTTTCATTTCCCTACGGGGACGATGAAGGTTTAAATGATTCTTTGGTGTCTGAACCCATACTGCTCTTTCCTACGAATTTTGCACCAGCTTCAATAGCCAGAATTTTAGTAACTAAGTCTCCTTTAAAGTTTGCTTTCGATTCTAACACAAGCTTTTCTGTTGCATTTACCGAACCATTTACTTTGCCTCCAATTGTAATTACTTCTCCACTTATCTGTCCTTTTACTTCGCCCATTTCTCCAATTGTAACATTGCCTTTGCAGGAAACATCGCCTAAAATATATCCATCAACACGAATACTTCCATCGCTGGTTAATTTACCTTCTAATTTCACCCCGTAACTAATTATTGTTATATCTTCAGGATTTCCGTTCATAGGCTTATTTTTCAACTTACCTCCTGTTGTTAATAATTTACAATTAAATTTTGTGGATCAATTGTTTTTCCGTCCTTCCAAATTTCAAAATGCAAATGAGGACCAGAACTTAGTGTGCCACTGTTTCCGCTTAATGCAATTAATTCTCCCTGCTTAACTTCTTCTCTTTCCTTTTTTAACAATGATGAGCAGTGTTTGTAAAATGTAAAGTAAGAATCAGGGTGGCTGATAATTATCGTATACCCATAATCAACAGTGTAATCAGCAAAAATTACAAAACCACCAGCGCTGGCATAAACAGGCGAGCCCTCTTTTGCAACAATATCAATTCCAAGATGACCGTGTTCTGTATCGTATTTTCTGCTTATAAATCCTTCAGCAGGTTTTATAAAAAAGAAGGATTCTGTTTGTGGTTTTTCAATACCTATTAATCTAAGTACTGCATTTAAAATATTACCTTCCGCGGGAATAGATTCTGTTTCTATTGTTGAATCATTTTTAATGGAAAGGGAATCAGCATAAGTTGAATCGGATAATATCAGCGAATACATTAATCTTTTGTTTGTCGCTCTTAAACTTTGTAATTCCCTGGCGAGAAACATCATTTTATTTTCCAATTCTGAAACCTTTTCCGCATCACCAATGTTTATTCCATACTTTCCTGGAAGTAAAACACTACTTGTTCCCGTTAAAGTAATAATATAAAAACCAGCCACGAGTAAAACCAAAGAATAAACGACAAGAATCGTTACAAATTTTGACATTGTAAACTGTCTGCTTTGCGTGCTGTGAGAGGTATCATCGGGAATAATAAGCACCGAAAATCTTTTTATATTTTTAAAATATTTTAACAATGGTATTTTCATAATATAACTTGTATTAATTTTATCTGTTAAGTTAACTTAACTTCTTTAACAAATCCATAAATTTAATTTCCCCTTCCCTTATTAATTTAGGCTTGTCTGTTGTTAAATCAACAACAGTAGAAGAAACTTCAGGACTCTGCTTTAGAGTATAAAATACGGCATCAACCTTACTACTGTAATTTTCTATTATTTGTTTATAATTATTTAATGGCTTTTCACCCTCACGATTTACACTTGTGGAAATTAAAAGTGAATTTATTCTGTCCAATAATTTTTTACAGAATTCATTATTTGGAATTCTGAATGCAGCAGTCTGTTGTTCTAATTTATCCTGGTAAACTTTCTTTAATTTAAATATTAATGAAACCGGTGCAGGCCATATCACATTTAATTTCTCAAGGAGTAATGAATCAATCTCTACATATTTTTCAATTATTTTTGTACTTCCTGCCAACAAAATAAATTTTTTTGCTTCATCTCTCTTTTTAAGATGAACGATTCTCTTTTTTACGTGATTATTAAATTGATCTCCGCCAATTCCATAAATAGTATCTGTTGGATAAATAAATATTCCGCTGTTGTTAAATAAATTTTCGGCTTCATCTAATGATTGGTTGAATTGTTCATCAATATTAAATGTTTTATTCATAAATTCAGTAACTCTTTAGCTTTTTCAACAACTAATTCCGGTTTAAGTTTTTTAGCACATTCAAATGTTCCAATGGGACAATTTTCATAACCATGAATTCCACAAGGCTTACATTCCAAATCATCATAGCTTAGAATAGCACTTTTATCATTATATGGATAAAAACCAAATCCGGGAACAGTGGAACAATAGAGCATTAACACCGGAATATCTACGCACATTCCTAAGTGTGCCGGCAAACTATCATTTGCAATTAACAATTTTGAATGTTCAATTAAAGCAGCAGACCCAATTATTGAAAATTTACCTGCTGAATTAATTACGTTGTTATTAATTTCAAGTTCAGTGCAAAGATCATAATCCTTTTCTGAACCAATAAGCATAATCTTATTATCTTCACCACTGAGTATATTTATTACTTCTTTAAACTGATTGATCGGATACTGTTTTGTTCCCCAGACTGATGCCGGTGCAATCGCTATGAATTTTTCTTTTAGAGAATTTTCTTTGATAAAATCATTTATTTGTTCAATGATTGCCTCTGTAATTTTTATTTTAGGAAATATTTTCCATTTCTCATTTTCAAAATCATCGCCTGTTAATGACAAATTTCTTTTTACTTCATGATCGCGGATTTTATAATGGACCGGATTTTTGTAAGCATAACTTAGTGAACTGTTATCAAAGCCGAATGTTTCTTTTATTCCAAGCATCAATGTAATTATTGCAGAGCGCATCGATCGATGCGGGGAGTAAACAGCATCATAGTCATTAATCTTTAAGGTTTTAATAAATTTTAATAATGCAAAAAGATTTTTGTGCTTATTTTTTTTATCAATAATTAGTACATTATTTACGTATGGTGATGCTTTAAAAACTTCTTCAGTTGCAGGAACACATAAAACATCAATTTCACCGGCATAATTTTCTTTACTTAGATATTGAATCAAAGGCAGGGTAAGCACTGCATCACCGGGAAATGCCGTTTGTATAATCAGAATTTTCTTAAAGATACCCATTAATATTTCCACCTTTTATGCATCCACAACCATTGCTCAGGATACATTTTGATATATTTTTCCAGGTAATCCATATGTCTTTTTGTAAGTTCCATTATTTTATCATCTTCCCCTTCAGGTAAATTATCCTGGCTGATTTCTACCATTTTAGTTCTATATGTAAAATCAGACTGACGAACAGGAATTCCATAAAGCAGTGGAGCACCTGTTTTTATGGCAAGAACAGCAGGACCTGAATGAACAGCAACATCTTTACCAAAAAATTTAATTCTCATTGACTCTCTGGGTGCTCTTTGATCAGCAACCATTGCGACTATTTTCTTCTCTTTTAATGTCTGATATGTTTTCCTTATTGATACTCCAAGGGGAACAACTTCATTCAACCATTTTGTTCTCACCTTATTCATCCAATCAGTTACGAAGGGATTTCTCTGATCTTTGACCACAACTGAAAAAGGCAAGCCAAGCTGCATAGAGCTTGAAAGAGCCACGTATTCCCAGTTGCCAAAATGAGCTGATAATAAAATCACTCCTTTTTCTTCATCATATTTTTCTTTTATTATGTCTATATTTTCAAATTGAATCGCATCTTTAATTTCATTCTCCGAAATAACGGGCAAACTTAATATTTCAATTAAAGTGATAATAAAACTTTTATAAGTTTTAAATGCAATTTCCTTTAATTCTTTCTTTGGAAAATCAGGAAAAGCAATCTCCAGATTTTGCATTACGGTTTTTTTACGAATAGGAATAATGTAGAAAAATAAAATTGTCAATGGAACAGCAAAAGATCTTGATCTTTTTACGCCAAATGAGCAAAACAATTTGCTTAAAAATAAAAACAAAAAATATTCAATCTTATTCTGCATTATTTCTTTAGATATTGTTTTTAAAAATAAGCAGACATTAAGAAAATCAGAAAATTAGAAATAAAAAAAGCCCCAAAAGGGGCTTAAAGTCATTTGTTTGATATATATTTCTTATTGAACGGTTATCCTTCGCGCCCAGGAATCATCCCTGATTTCACCTCGTTTTGTTGAGTGCAAAAGCTGATAATCATTAAATCCAGTCAGATCTCCGAAAATAAAATAAACCCCGCCTTCAAGATCATTATAATGCCAGATTTCGTATGGCCTTGTTTGAATTTCATTTGGGAATCGTTCAATTTCACTTGGCTCACCATATTTAAGATATATTCTTCCGCGATCGGTTTTCCAGCCTTCTTTTTTCCCTGCTTTATATTTTGCATTACATTCATCTATTCTTCTCATATAGTTTTGATAATATCTGTTGATATTATCATTTGGGTTTTGATCCCTTTTGTCCCAGAACTTCTGCATAAATTCTCTCTTCGCCTGCTCAGTAGATATTGATTCGTACTGATCAACTTCATTGCTTGTTGCAATGTATTTACTTTTTCGGAAAAGATCATCAAGTTCCTCTTCGGACATTACACCAAAATTAGTAGTAAGTGTCGTACTGGTTGTCTGAAACAAGCTATCATCAGCAACTACATCAGGATTATATACAAAAAACTTTTTTGCTGATGAAATTCCATAATTTGAAACACTGTCAATTAGATTTATCATTAAAGTATAAGTGTCAGTAGGGAGTTTATAAGTCATAACTGTACCTACTTCAACCCTGCTGTTAACATTTCTGTTTATTTTTTTTCTTTTAAAATCAACAATCTTTCCACGGCTATTAAAAACAATACGATCAAGTTTTAGATCATTTGAAACTTCATCGTCAAAAAGGTTATATAGTTCTGAGTAATAAAAAAGCACCGGCTGGGATTTGCCAAAAAAAGCAGATGGTGCAGGAGTTACTTCAAAAGTGTTTTTATAAAATGAAGAAGATGTATCAGGGCTTTCCTGGAGAATATTTGAAGCCAATTGAATATCACTTAAAGCCATTTTTAGTCTAGCAAAAGGTTTTACGACTACATATTCAGAAATATTTTTTAAATCTTTCCCGGATTCATCTTTTCCAGTCATTTCACATTTATAAACTCCAGCTTTTAAAACAAATTTCAATAATCCTATAACACTTCTCTTTAAATCCACACTATCTTCTATAAAATTAGATATTAACCAGTCTTTATTTGCAATAACATTTCCGTTTGAAGTATCAGTAATAGAAACGTGCAAAATACCTTTTACGTAATCCGCACTATCAGTGTGGATGAAAGTAAGTGAGCTCAAGTTAAATGCATAATAAAATTCAACAAA
Source organism: uncultured Ignavibacteriales bacterium (assembly GCA_963715745.1). GTDB lineage: Bacteria > Bacteroidota > Ignavibacteria > Ignavibacteriales > Ignavibacteriaceae > CAWGJF01. The sequence goes on along the minus strand of OY970271.1, from coordinate 1,327,753 downwards.
GTTTGAAGTTGAATCATATTCAAACTGTGCATAGTCAAATTCAAAATTCATTTTATTCTGACAAATAACAACTGCAGGCACAAGTAGCAAGAGAAGAAGTAAGTGTTTCATATTCTTTCCGATTTCGATAGAACAAAATAAAAAAGCGTCTATTGTAAAATCAATAGACGCTTAAATACACTATTACTAATGTTTATTGGAATGCAAGTTTAACCGTAAAAATATGATTTGGCTGTGGGAATTCTTTTACATCGCGAAATGCATAATCAAAAGTAACACCAACATCACCACCAAGTTTGTAATCAATACCAGCACCAAATGTCAATCCATAAATATAATCACTTGAATTTTCCATTAAGTAATTATATCCGCCGCGAACAAAAAAGATATTCATAAAACCATATTCAAGTCCAAAGTTCGCAATATCTTCAAAAGAATTATTTGCAGTATAAGCACCTGCAATTAATAATTTATTTTGTTCATTAATATTAAAATTATAAGTTAAACTTAACTGGAAGAAACTTGGAATCTGATAGGATTCGGTAACTACCTGGTAGCTTCCTGATGAAGATCCGGGGATTGATCCGGGGATATTTGTTCTTGTAGATAAATCCGGTCCTGAGTATTCCATATTTGTTCCAATATTTTTCACAGCAGCACCAATCATTAGTGATTCTGAAAATCTATATTGAACACCAGCATCTACAGCAAAACCTGTAGCGCTTGTATTTTGAATATTTTCTGATATCAGTTTAAGATTTGTTCCAATTGAAATTCTATCTGTTAAAACCTTGGAATAAGTAAATCCCAAAGTTAAAAATGAAGGCGAATAAGTTTCTCCCGTGCCATCAGGGAAGGACTCCGTAGTAACAGGGATATCGCCAAAGTCTAAGTTCTTCAATTCCAAACCAATTGAACCGAAATCTCCAAGACTTGTACCAACTGCAAAGTATGAAATATTAATATCAGCAAGATAGCTAACATAACTGAACATTGCTTCAGTTTGGGGGTGAACATCCAAGCCGGCAGGATTATAATAAATTGACTCAAGTCCAGATATATTAGCCAGGAATGCACCGCCAGTAGCAATTCCACGTGCACCAACCGGGATCAATAACTCTTCAGCACCGGTAGTACCTTTTCTTGCAACATCACCTGCATATGCAGAAGTTGCAATTAGAATGGGAATAATCAATAGTATTATTTTTCTCATTTTATAAACTCCACTATTTTTATTAAAATAGCTGGCAGGTAAACAATTTTTAATATACCTGCCAATCTTATTTTCACTAGAATCTTTGAATTTGTTTCTGAGGCATTATAATTGCAAACTTCAGAATTTTATCACCATATTTTGGAGATGAAACTATTGCAAGATACATTCCTGAGGCAACCCTCAAAGCGGATTCATTTTGCAGATCCCAACGTAAAAATGGTGAGGTTGGTGAAGTTTTATCATCAGTTGTCAGTGTTCTAACAAGTGTACCACCTAATGAATAAATTTTTACTGTCACCTGTTCCGGCAAATTAGTAAATGTAACAAAAGGTTCATCCGGAGTTTTCGAATAATAATTTGTTAAATTATTATATCCGAATAATGGATTTGGAAACACATTTACTTTCTCCCAACGGGCTCTTGCATCTTCCTCGGACAATGTACTACCTTTAAGTGTCCTGAACTGATAAACATCTTCTGAAGTATAAGGGTATGCCGCTAAAGGAATTGTGAGTACATCACCTGGTGTAAACCAGGATGTTGAATCTACTCTTACCAATCCAAAAATGTACATAGTACTTAAATATGGAGAAGCAAAGATGTCTTTCTGTTCCTGAGTTATGCCTTGAGCATCTTCTGGTATATAAGGTAATGGATCAGTAAAATATCGCGCATAATCTGCCCAAATAGTTTCAGTACCGCTGCCGGTTTGAAATTCACCGCCAGTTAATTCTATTTGATTACCATCAGGATCGTAAGGACTATCAAAAATTATTAAATACTCACCATTTCTTCTTGCATCAGTACCGGGATCCCATTTACCATCAGGTTTGCCACCGGGAAACTTAGCACTGCCGTTTTTAGCTTCTATAAATCCAACTGCTAATTGGTACTCTTCGCCGTATTGCTCATCTACTACCCAAACCTGGAATGGAACATCAACAAAACCCATTGCTCTATCATTAACTGTGTCCCACTGACCAATGGATCCTTTTCCAACTGTATCAGAACTTGTAATTGCAGCAGCATAAGGGAATGTATTATTTGCAGGTTTACCAAACCCATAGCCAATATATCCATTTATATATCTGTAAGCTTTACCAAACCCTTCATCACCAAATCGTATTTCAACTTTTCGCAACTTGTCTGTAGTAATATAGCTACTGCGAGGATTAGGATTGAGACTTTGATTGAAAGGATAAATTAAAAAATCAGGTGAAACTGTGACCAAATCTTTACCCATATACCAAATTCCTCTGCCAAATATTGAGTCAACCCTGCTTGCAGTAAAATTGTACCATACTGCATCAGGAGGATTATAGGATATTGTACCAATAGTTGCATCCTGTTTTTCAACTTTTGTTATGAATCCATCTGTAATTTCCTGATTAACTGACTGAGATCCGTAAGTATAAGATTTTGAAGAATCCTGTAACACTGTTCCTGTTGTAAGATTGGTTAATTTCCAAAACATTGAATAAGGAACAGAAGATGAGTCTTTAAAAAATGTTACTTCATAATTGTCACCTGTAAGTTCTTCATTATTAATAACATCAAAACCAACATTACCTGATGAAGAGCCGCTGATTTTATTAGATGGTTGTACAGCAACAGGTGGATTAAGTTCATTCTCACCTACCACTATTGAACTTATAGTTCTAATATTTGCTGCATTCTGTGCGAAAGCAAATGAACTTAAATAATAATCTCCTGGTGTACCAATTGGCTGACCAGGACCCGGTTTAAAGACCAATGCAAGGTAATTAATTGCATAACTGGTGACAGCAAAGTAATATGGCCTTCCTTTAACAATCTTCTGTCCGGGTGAAAAAGGATCTTCAGTAATTCTCAGCCTGATTCTTCCTGTTTCAGGGTTACTGTAAATTGCAGAATCCAGCTGATTACTTTCGGGAGATTTTTTGTAAAGTATTTCTATTCCACCAGTTTCGGAATTCTCCAGATAGATATCATCAATAAAATTCTTTTTATCAAATGTAGCAAGCAATACAGAATTATCATCACCTGCCACTATATCTTCAGCAATATTAGTTTTAAATGCCCAAACCTGGTAACCTTCAAATCTCATATCCCAGGTTGGAGTTTTACTGATATAATTAACCTGGCTTGATGTAGGCCACGAAATATCAATAAAGTCATCGCTGGATGTTAATTTAACTGAAGGTGCAGGTGGAGGTGTTGGGGCAAGAAAATTTAAATCAAATATATTTTGAGCTCCATCATCTATTGCACGGGCTTTCGTGATTCCATCTTTCGGACTTGAGCCCCTACCAACTACATATGCAACTACAATTTCATTTTCAACATCCTTCTTCAAAACAAATGGACCTGTGTTTGTCATTTGCCGCTGATCAACTTCACTGGAGCATAGCCAACCTGTTTCAGCAACGGGATCCCCGGAGAACCAGAATCTTGGATCAGTTGTATCGCAGCCGGCAAAATTATTGGCATTACCATAAGGCCAAGTGCAAGGATCGGGTATATCACCCTGTCTAGTTTTACCTTCCATATAAAATCTAGCCTCTTCCTTTGTTCCGGGATCATTAAGATTCGGATCTCCATTAATATATTCAACGAATGAAGAAATAGGTAAATTTTTAGCTCCGGGGAATTTTTTAATTCCCTTAAACTGGCCTCTAACTGAGGTTGCAGTATCAATTGCTGTATCAGTTCCTTCGTCATACTCACCATTTCCATTATTATCTATATAAGTTTCACCGGCAATATAGGACCGAGGCCCAGAGAAGAAGTCAATCATAAAACAAGGCACCTGGGGTCCATATACTGCATCCACTCTTTTGTTATATGTATAGCCAGCATTTCTTGGTACATCAACTCCTACAACATCATCGGTATGATCTCCAACATCAGGATCAGCCCATACTCCGAAATATACATCAGTTAGTTCATCCGGATCATTTTGACCAATTCCAACATATGTGAATCTAAACCTGACAAAAACCAGGTTTCCTATAGCACCTGCAGATGCAAATGCAAATACACTTTGTCTAACCTCAAGACCTACTTCTAAAGATGTATTCCATCTTCTTTGTGCAACGGGTAAACCATCGTGAAAAACGCACCAGACTGTTTCATCACCTATCAGATCTGGCATATCTTCATCGGTATCATAGATACCATTTCCATTTTTATCCACAGGATTGTAAATTCCGTCGCCATCCCCATCAACAAAATCAGCACCTAAAGTAACTGCATCTTTCCAATCCTGCCAGCTTTGACCAAATGGTTCATCCTGTGAGTTAACAACATATAAAACAGCATTTGGATCATTCTGACCTCCTACCACACCCTGAACATAATCCTCTACAAGAGTTGCAGATGCACATGCATTGGCCCAAAGCTGACCATTTCGGTAACCACTCATAAAAAATCCAGCTGAGAACAAGAATGTTCCGCCGGCAAATTGACCGCCACTTCCATTAGGATCAATATCAACAGCGGCAATAATTCCTTTTCTATTTAATGGAAGCCATATATTGTTAACATTCATTCCATATGCATCTCCAACTTTACCAGACTGGGTGCCTGTTAATTTGTAAAGCGGTTTTGGGGGATGATTACCATTTTTATCATCTCCTAAAAAACCAAAGGCAATAATGGCTACTCCCAAAATCAGGAACAGTAATTTATAATTGTAATTGTTTTTTATTTTCATTTCAATAATCCCATTTATAATACAAACTTTAATTAGAAATTAATTCTGTCAAAATTCAATTTAAGACCCAGTTTTATTAATCTTGGAATTCCAAAATTTTGTGGATCCTTTTCAAGTGTTTGATAATCTTTTATATAACCTTCGCCTGTCGACTGAATTAAAGCCTGTGCATCTGGATCATTTAACCAATTTGTAGTATAAGCACTTCCTGTCGATCTCCAAACGTTCTGCACATTATCAGCATTCAGCAGGTTATCTATCCATATATATGGAGTAAAATAAAAATTGCCTATACGAAATCCTTTTTCGATCTTTAAATCTATCCTGAAGCTGCTTGGTCCAAACGCAGAATTTATATACCCCGTATTATCTGCTACCAATCCATTATCCCCAAGAATATTCCATTGATCGACTGGTGTATATGGTCTTCCACTGTTGAATGAAATTATCGCATTCGCATCAAACAGTTCAAAGAAACCCATTTCACCTTCTGGAACATAAAAATCCAAAATTGCAACTGCTGTATGTCTTTGATCAAAACTTAAAGGCGCAATAACTTTTGGGGGAAGCTTGTCATTGTTTCTGAATACTGCAGTTTGGCTTGAATTGGTTGATGAACCGGTACCTTCAGCAATCTGGAAAGTATATTGTAATGAAATGCTGAAGTAACTCAGTTTATTTGCATCAAATGAGAAAAGAAATCCTTTTACAGTACCGAAATCTGTATTTGCATTATAAATTGCGTTTAGTTGCTCTCCTCCTTCAACACGTCGGTATTTATTTGACTGAACATTGACAAGTTCTTTAGTATTTTTATAAAAGGCTGTTAACTGAAGCGCAGAATTATTTCCAAACATTTGTCTGAAACCAACTTCATATTGAGTGGTCTTTTCACTAACCATCGCTCCGTTAAATCCGCTTTGAGGTTCCATTGTTATATATGAATTATAATCAAACGGACCACTGTACATATTATTTAATTCAGGTACCTGAATAAATCTTCCATACTGTGCGTGGAAAACTGTAGATTCAGTTACAGGGAACCCTATTCCTATTCTTGGAGATACTTCGATTTCAACATCTTTTATTTTAAAGTCTTCAATATCAAATGCATTAGGATTTGATCCTCCTGCGTATGGCAATGAAGGGTTAATTAGTTCATGAGATTTAATATCAAAATAATCCATTCTGACACCAATGTTCATTACTATATCTTCTAATTCATACCTGTCTTGTAAATAAAGATATCCAAGAATCGGTTGTCTTGGTTTCAGAAATTCAGCCATCGATGGATCAGAACCTATGTTGCGATCAGAAAACCATGCTAAAGAAGATGGATCGCTACTTGACGTTTTACTTTTACCGGTTACATCATAACCAAAAACAAAAGGTTGATTTTGAGCAAATCTTATGTAATCAGGCTGAGTATCATCTGTACCGGCAACTAAATATGAATAATTTCCATATCCACGCACCGTATGCTGTTCAACACCTGCTCCAAATTCGATCAAATGATTTTGAATTTGAGAAGTTAAATCAAAATCAGCACCCATTCTAACATCTTCTCTTTGCTGGAAAAGATTTAGTGCCCAACCATAAGGTCTATACACCCCATTGGCATCTGTTGTTCTGGTTCTTAAACCATTACCAAGTAAAGTAACATTTAGTCCTGATCTATCAGCCCACCAAAGGCTATCACCATACAAAATCTGGTTCTCAGGACCTTTTAGATAGGGATTATAACGTTGATAATCAAAAATTCTGTAACCTAAATTTAAATTCCAGAAAGTATTATTGCTTACAGTTTGTGATATTCTTGCACTAACTGATGTGTTCTCCTCTTCAGTTTCCTCTATAAATTGAGAGTCATTTTTATATTGCCTAACTGCTGTACCACCTTTGGAGTTTTTAGCAATACGATCATTCCATAGACCACTTAACTGGACATTCCAATCACCGAATCGTGAACTAGTCTTCCCACTAAATCTCCAAACACCTGATGGATTGTTTGGAATTGCCTTATAGGTAATTGGATTATCTAATATATTTCCGGCTTCATCTGAATAAAATGTAAGTGGAACTGCAGGCGGATCAGCATCCTGATACCAACCTCTTTCACCTGACAAGAATATTGTGTGTTCCGGAATTCCAGGTATAATTGGACCGCTTAAGGAAGCAGAATATAAGTTTGAACCGTAATCATCAGTTTTTATTAAATCAGATGACTGAACATCGACATATAGGCTATAATAAGGTTGACCTGATTTTGTAGTAACATTAACAATACCTGATTGAGCCTGACCATATTTAGCTTCGTATCCGCCAACCTGAAAAGATATCTGATCTATTGCAATATTACTGACCTGTGCAACTGTTTGTCTGTTATAAAGGTTATTTTGAGGTACACCATCAACAATATAAAGAACTTCACTACCTCTGCCGCCTCTAACGTTTATTGTTGCATTTCCATCTTGTCCTCCACTACCTTCCTGAATTACAACTCCGGACTGAAGCGAAGCAAGATTCTGTACTCCTCTTACTGGCAGTCTTGATATTTGTCCTGCATCAATAACTTTAACAGTATTGGTTGCTTTTTGTTCAAAGAACTTTTTACTTTCAACAACCACTTCATCTAATGTGAAATCTGTTGAAAGTTCAATATTAAGTTCATAGGTTAAATTCGCAACTACTCTCACATCCTTAACAGTCCTGGGTGCATAGCCTACATAACTTACTTTGATGTCGTAGGTTCCAGGAGTAATATTAAGAATAAAATAATTTCCATCTAGGTCCGTAGCTGCGCCAAGGTTTGTGTTGAGAATAACTATGTTAGCGCCAATTAATGGCTCTCTGGTATCTTTATCTATGACTTTTCCACTTATTTTGCCTACCCCAGTTTGGGCAAAAAGAGGAGAAGTAAAAAATAATATCGTAATGACGATATTTATAAAAGTAACAAATTTTTTCATCTCTTCTCCACGAAATGTTTGAAATAATCTTCTGCGTTAAATTTTATTAAAGAACAATATAATTTCTAAAAAGAAACGGGTGAATTTGCCAACTTTAAAATTGGAAAACCCACCCGTTTAACATAAACATCCCGTTTATTTACTTAAGTAACATCATCTTCTTTGTAGAAGTAAAGTTACCTGCATTAAGTTTATAAATGTAAAGTCCAGATGCTAATTTTGATGCATCAAATGTAACGTTGTGTTTTCCAGCTTCTTGTGTTGTGTTCACTAATGTAGCCACTTCACTTCCAAGTACGTCATAAACTTTTAACGTTACCGGGCTTCTTTCACCCAATGTATAATTTATTTTAGTGCTTGGGTTAAAAGGATTAGGATAATTTTGTTCAAGGTCGAAATTATTTGCTATAATTTTATCATTATTACTTACTATTTCCATAGTAGTAGAGAAATGATAATATTGAGCCGTTACTCCTGGAGGCATAATATTCCAGCCATTTACAGTACTACCCGGAATAGAATCTCCTTGCATAACCATATGTATGGTAATTACATCATTGTTTCCTGAGCTTGATGTAACTGGCATAACTGGAGGCATACTTACATATCTCCAGTCTAGCAAAGGTGTATCTGGTGTGAATTGTTCAATATCTGACCAGGTTTCTCCACCATCTTCACTATACATAAACATACCGCGATAATAAGCTGTTGAATCTGCTGAAGTTGCTCCAGGCCAGTATTCACCTGAAGTAGCATTGAATGCTACAAACAGATAATTGTAGGGTTCCTGAGAATGACTGATAACTGCCCTGCTTAATGGAAATTGAACATCAGCAACTCCATAGTTTGGGTAATACGCTACATTATTACTATCAGCAAGTACCTTTGATACACCACCATTAATAGCTGGTGACCAGAATCTAATTTCTGAAGGCAAACCTGGATAATATCCAGTTGCTGTATTCCAACCTACTTCAAAAACTACACAGGGGTCTTCACCATGAAATGTAAGATTAATGGTTCTGAGACAACCCCAATAATCACCAGAGGATGAATCTATACTAGTCCAAACATTAGTAGGTGCTGACCATGTTACACCTCCGTCGGTTGATTCATAATAATTAACATCTCCATCCTGACCAAGTCCACCTATAACTGCCAAACCAACTTTATCACCACTTTCTGAAACAGCTAAAGAATGGGTTTCGGCCTGACTACCATTCAATGCCTGCCATCCGGAAAATATACCTCCGGACAATGTGTTTGTATACATGCTGTCACCACCATTAACTGATGAAGCAATTACAAGATCATCATTTGGAAGAATCGCTGTTCTTGGCCAAATTGGCTCACCATTGTTAAAAGGAGCAGTTTCGGGAACATAATTAGTAAAATTATATTCGTAGGCTGAGTTATCAATAAAAACACTTGTTCTTGTTGCAGTTTGATCTGCATTATTATGATTAGAAATAACAGCTTGTCCCTGAGATGTTCCTGTAATACATACGTATCCTGAACGACCACTAGATCCATTATTTACAGGAACGCCACCAAATTCAAACCAGGTTTCACCACCGTCCTGACTACCATAATACAAACAGGTTCTGTCTGCCCATGCATTATCATCCACTTGTGAATTTGTAAAAACCGCATGTAAATAACCCGGATTATTTAAATCATACCAAACTTGTTGTGTACAGCCATTTGACTGAAGATCATAACCGGTTTTTCTATCGGTTATATTATGAACAGCCCAAGTAAATGTTTGGCCTAAATAATCCTTGTCAAATGTAATAGTCCTGTTTTGAAAAGAGTTTGCATTAGGATCAGGAGTTCCTTGTTCATCACCATTAACTACTATTGGACGAGGTGTATGAATATCCTGAGCCTGGATAAAACCAAACCCCAACATAAGAACAGTAACCAGTAAAGCAGTAAATTTATACATGCTACTCTCCTTCATTTTTTATTTATTTAATTGATTAATAAGAATTTTAAGCTGTAAAGCTAGGATTAAAAAATGGTTTTTCTTGTTTTTTTTTAAACACTTTAACAAAATAACACTACCTTTATTCTATGTCAAGTTACATTTTACTTAATATTTCATATCTGAAATAACCATTTTCTCTGAAAATGTCAATAACTCAAATTTTCCGCTAAAATTAAATAGTTACCGTATAAATATCTTTTATTCCTTCTATGGATGATATTTCAGAAAAAACTTTTCTATTAATTTCATCATCGATGCTAATTACTGTTAAAGCTTCTTTTCCTTGTTTAAATCTGCCCAATGAAAGTCCTGCGATATTAATGGAATTAGCAGCTAAAACTTTACTTACAGAAGCCAGCATTCCGGGTACATCCGGGTTTTTATAGATCAGATGATTTCCTAACGGATTTACTTCTACAAGGAAATCATCAATATTCACTATTCTTATTTCGCTACTTCCGAAAACAGTACCAGCAATTTTTCTTTTTTCCCCTTCTGCTTCAACTTCAACTTTTAAAAGATTATTAAAATCAGAATGTTCTTTTGATTTTGTAATGTTATGAATTATTCCCATTTCTTCAGCAAGAACCGGTGCATTGATCAGGTTAATTGACTGATCAAGTTTTTCCGAGAGCAAACCTTTTAATAAGGAGTTTGTCAAAATATCTGAATACTTATGTAACAGTTCTCCAATACAAACTATATTTATTTTTATTAATTGATTTTTAAGTAACTGCCCGTTTATTCGTCCGATTATTTCTGCAAGAAAAATGTATGGTTCAAGTTCTGTATTAGTTCCCTCTTTTAAACCATGAGCATTTATTGCACCAGCAACAGAGTTTGATTTAAAATAATTAATAATTTGTTCGGCAATTTGTATAGCTACTTTTTTCTGTGCTTCTTCTGTTGAAGCACCGAGATGTGGTGTACAAACCACGGCGGGATGACTTAATAATTCACTGCTAAAATCAGGTGGTTCATTTTCAAAAACATCTATACCGGCTGCCGAAACTTTCCCTACATTAATTGCTTTTACTAATTCTTCTTCATCAATAATTCCGCCACGAGCACAATTAATTATCTTAACACCTTTTTTACATTTTATTAATGTTTCTTTTCCGATTAAATGTTTAGTATTATCATTCAAAGGTGTGTGAACTGAAATTATATCAGAATCAGAAAAAACAGTTTCAAGAGTTACCAGTTCAACACCAATTTCATTAGCACTTTCTTTTGACAATAACGGATCATACGTAATAACTTTCATTCCGAATGCTTTGGAACGGGTTGCAACTTCCTTTCCGATTTTTCCAAGGCCAATTAAACCAAGTGTTTTGCCGGCTAACTCAGTTCCCTGAAAATTTTTTCTTTCCCATTTGCCAGATCTTAAAGAAATGTTCGATTGAGGAATATGCCGGCAGACAGATAACATTAAAGCCATTGTATGTTCAGCAGCTGAGAGTGTATTTCCGCCGGGAGTGTTCATCACAAGAATACCTTTTTCTGCTGGCAGCTCTAACATCAATATTATCAACACCGGTACCAGCCCGCCCAATTACTTCCATCGATTTCATTTTATCAATCAACGATGAATTTACTTTTGTTGCACTTCTTACTATTAAAACATTGTAATCCGGAATCCGATTAAGTAATTCATATTCACTTAGGTTTGTCTGGTAATCAACTTTGAAATTGTTACTTTCAAAAATAGAAATGCATTCAGAATCAACTGAATCCGATATAAGGACTTTTTTCATTTAGTGTAAAACACAATTGATAATAATTCTGGACAATTACACTACTTTATTCAGTCTGTCAACAATGTGAGTTTTTGGCACTGCACCGATAATTGTATCGGCAAGTTTTCCGTCTTTAAAAATTAATAAGGTAGGTATGCTTCTTACCCCATATTTTATAGATGTTTTTTGATTTGAGTCAACATCAAGTTTTCCGATTTTTACTTTTCCTTCAAGTTCGCCTGATAGCTCTTCTACAATTGGAGCAATCATTTTACAAGGTCCACACCATACAGCCCAGAAATCAATCAACACTGGAATATTTGATTGTAACACTTCGGTTTCAAAATTGTCATCAGTAAATTCAACAGGTTTCATTATTCCTTCCCTGATTTTAATAATTAATTAAAATTTCTTAATTAACCGACGTAGCTAACAACATCTTCACCACCGTCGGCATGAATTAAACCACCGCTAATCCACTCTCCACCTTCCCTACACATTAATGATATAACTTTTGCTACATCTTCCGGTGTAGTAAGGCGATTGCGTGGATTCTTTTTCTCGGCAACACTTATCATCGAAGCGTTGCTTGGAATTTTTCTTAGAGCCGGAGTATCCGTTACCCCTGCCATTATTGCATTTACTGCAATTTCAAGTTCACCAAGTTCAAGTGAAAGCTGTCTTACATGAGATTCCAATGCAGCTTTTGCTGCCGATACTGCACCATAATATGGAATTGAAGTATGACTACCAGAACTGGTCATTGCAAAAATTCTTCCCTTTTTTGACAGTAAGTCATTCGCAAAAAGTTCCTGCACCCAGTAAACAAGTGAATGCGCCATAACGTCAAGCGTCATTTCCATCTGGGCATGAGTCAATGCCTGCTCACCTGGCAACGGAATAAATCTTTTCAAAGTACCGAAAGCAAGCGAATGCATTAAAACTTTAACAGCAGGTTTTCCATCTAATTTATCTTTTAATTCTTTAACAATTTCTTCACGTTTAAATTGATCTGCAGCATTAACATTATAAAACATAGCTTGTGAACCTGCAGTTTTAATTTCCGAAATTATCTTGTTTACATTGTCCATTGTAGCCTGCCGGTCCAGATGAATTCCTGCAATATTATATCCGTCTTTAGCAAGCTGAATTGCAGTTGCACCTCCAAAACCTGATGAAGCTCCTAGAATAACAGCCCAGAAGTCTTTATTACTATTCTTATCCATAATTGTATTTTTTTATTCAAATATTGCCAGTAATAATACAAAATCACTCAAATGGAAACAAACCTTGCAATTGTTAACAAAAGTGAAATATCAAAAACAATGTTAAAAGTTAAGAGTTATTGAATCTTCGCTGAACAAACTGCTTAACTCTTCTAATATAGATTGGTTTAATTCTATCCTGTTACCCAGAGAATATAGTTTCCCTCTTCCCCCATTTTCAAATACCCTTAAATACATAACTACTTTTCCCTGGTTATTATCTATAATTGGTTTCAGATTTTTTAAAACCTCAGGTTGAATGGATTTTTTATCTACTAAAATATTTAAGCTTGTACACAACTCAGTTCTTGCTTTCTCGAGTGGAAGTAACTTATTAACATGAATTTTTACGGCATCTCCACTGCTTTCTAAAACTCCAACAATAAACACAGGTTCTTCATTAATAATGTATTTACCAAATTGGTCATAAATTTTTGAAAACATGATACATTCACATGAACCGGAAAAATCATCTACAGTGAAAAAAGCCATACGGTTATTTGAGCGGTCAATTTTTGTTCTTATACCTGTTATAATTCCGCAAACTTTTACTTCCTGTGAATCTTCAAGCCGCTCGGTATCACCAATCTGATAATTAGAAAAAGATTTGTACTCAATTAAATATTTTCTAAGTGGATGACCCGATACATAAAATCCGACCGCCTGTCTTTCTTTTGCAAGTCTTTCTTTTTCTGACCAGTCATCTAATTGAGGCAATTCTGGTTCCTGAACAACAACATCTGCTGAATCTGCAAATAAACTATTTTCAGAAGTAATTTTTGAATTCTGTAATTTATGACTGAACTCAAGTGCATTTTCAATTCCATTAAAAACAGAAGCTCGGTTTTGATGTATTCCATCAAAAGCACCAGCAACTACTAATCCTTCAAGTGATCTCTTATTAACTGTTCTGGTGTCTACATTAGAACAAAAGTCAAAAATGCTTGTAAAGTTTCTACCAATTTCATTTCTCACCCGAATAATTTCTTCGACTGCATTACGACCAACATTTTTTATTGCTGACATTCCAAATCTGATTTTACCATCAGTTACATCAAAATTAACACTTGGATCATTTACATCAGGTGGAAGGATTTCTATTTTCAATCTTCTGCAATCTTCAAGAAACTTTGAAACTTTATCAGTATTACCAAATTCATTTGTTAGGTTGGCAGCCAGAAATTCTGCTGTATAATGTGCTTTCAGATACGCAGTCTGATATGCAATGTAGCTGTATGCAACCGCATGGCTTTTATTAAATCCGTAGTTAGCAAATTTATCAATCGCTTCAAAAATTTCTATGGCAATTTTTTTATTAATTTCTTTTGCGACAGCTCCATTTATAAACTTTTCTTTTTGTTCCTTCATAGCAAGCAGATCTTTTTTACCCATTGCCCTGCGAAGAATATCTGCTTCGGCTAAACTCATACCTGCAATTTTATTTGCAATCTGAATTACCTGTTCCTGGTAAACAATAATTCCGTATGTTTCCTTTAAAATTTCTTCCAGTATTGGATGAAGATATCTGGTTTCCTTCCTTCCAAATTTCCTGTCAATAAATTCATCAATAAAATCCATTGGACCCGGGCGATACAAAGCATTCATTGCTGCAAGATCAGCTAATCCTGTTGGATTTAATTTTTTCAAATACTCTTTCATTGGCGGAGATTCAAACTGAAATACGCCGGTCGTTTGTCCTTTTGAAAAAAGCTGAAAAGTCTTTTCATCATTTAAAAGGATTGCATTAATATCAATTTCTTTGTTATGGTTTTTCTTGATTAAAGAAATACAATCACGGATTATTGTAAGTGTGCGTAATCCGAGGAAGTCCATTTTCAAAAGACCGGCACTTTCAATATCCTTCATATTAAACTGTGTAACAATCTCTTCCTGAGAAACTGCATTTGCAAGGGGGACATAATCGCTAACATCACCCGGAGTAATTACAACACCCGCAGCATGCTTTGAAGCATTTCGGTTCATTCCTTCAAGAACTCTTGAGTGTTTCAGCCATTCCTGCATCAACGGGTCATCAGAGTTTTTAAGCCATTTTAGTTCTGCAACTTCCTTTAAAGCTTTATCAATAGAATAAACCTTCCCAAACTTTGAAGGTATAAATTTGGTAACCTCATTTACTTTGGGAATAGGAATTTTCAAAACACGTGCAACGTCTCTCAAGACTGCTTTTGAAGATAACCTGTTAAAAGTAATAATCTGGCTTACACTGCCCTCCCCATATTTCCTTTTAACATAATCTAACACTTCTCCTCTTTTATCATCGGCAAAATCGACATCGATATCAGGCATAGATCGTCTTGCAGGATTTAAAAATCTTTCAAATAAAAGATTATATTCAAGTGGATTGATGTCAGTAATTCCAAGTGCATAAGCAACGAGACTTCCGGCAACACTTCCACGTCCCGGACCAACAGGTATGTTCATTTTCTTGGAAGCATTAATGAAATCCTGAACAATCAGGAAGTATCCTGAGAAACCCATATCTCTTATTGTATTAATTTCGAAATTGAAACGGTCTTCAATTTCACCTGTGATATTTTCAAATCTTTTATTCAGTCCTTCTTTTGCAAGTTGTTCAAAATATTCATCGGCATTTTTTGAACTGGAGTTTTCAGGAATTGGAAATTCAGGGAAAAGGTGTGAAGAAAAATCCATCTTCAAATCTATTTTGGAATCAATTTCCAGAGTGTTCTCAATAGCTTCCGGATGATCTTTGAAAAGCTTTATCATCTCTTTGGAAGATTTGAAATAAACCTGGTCAGTTCCATAACGAAGCTGAGTATAATCAGCACCCATTTTGTCACCAAGTAGCAAAAGAATATTGTGTGCTGTAGCGTGGTCGTGTTTTATATAATGACAATCATTTGTTGCAACCAGATTTATTCCCAACTCTTTTGAAAGCTTTGGCATTCCGGCAAGAATTGGTTTATCAACTTCCATAAAATGATTTTGTATCTCGAGATAAAAATCTTCGCCAAAAATTTCTTTGTAAGTGATAGCTGTTCGTTTTGCTTTTTCAAAATCACCATTAACGAGATGAACTGAAACTACACCGCTCGCACAGGCTGAAAGACAAACTAATCCCTCATGGTATTGGTGAAGCAATTCAAGATCAATTCTCGGTTTATAATAAAAACCTTCGGTGTGTCCTAAAGATGACAGCTTTGATAAATTTTTATACCCGGTTTGATTTTTTGCCAGAAGTATTAAATGATGATATTGCTTTTTTCTTTTTTTCCCATTGCCATTGGAAGCTGATATTCCTTTATCTTTCCTGCTTCCTTCAGCAACAACATAAGCTTCCATTCCGATGATCGGTTTGATTCCGGCTTTTGTAGCTTTTTTATAAAACTCAGCAGCGCCATACATCACTCCATGATCTGTAAGCGCAACAGACTTCATATTGTTTTCTACAGCCGCATTTACCAACCCATCAACAGTGCACGCTGCGTCCTGTAAGCTGTAATGACTATGATTATGAAGATGAATGAATTCAGACATTTTAATAAAAATATATTCCTGGGTGATTGGGAGGAAATTTCTTGAATCCCGGATAGAAGTTTACTCAATCTTTAATAGTAATTTCAAGATTGACAAGTTTTAAATAAGATAGTATTTTCAGTTTCCAGTATGTCCAAAACCTCCATCACCACGTTCTGTTAAATTTAACTCTTTGCTTTCAACCAAATCTGCTTTATAAGTTTTTGCAAGCACAAGCTGTGCAACCCGGTCTCCCGGGTTTATTTCAAAATTTTCTTTTCCGAAATTCATTAAAATGATTTTTATTTCGCCTCGATAATCGGAATCAATTGTTCCCGGAGAATTGAGCAAACTAACAGAATGCTTTGCTGCAAGTCCGCTTCTTGGTCTCACCTGTATTTCAAATCCTTCAGGAATTTCAACAGAAATATTTGTAGGAATTAATTCCACTGAATTTGGCTTAACAATTATCTTGTGATTCATTGCAGCACAAATATCCATCCCTGCGCTGCCAGTAGTTTTGTAAGTCGGAATAGGAATGTTTGAAAGATTTTCGTCCAATCTTTTAAACTTTATTCTTATTGATTCACTCATTTATTTTTTTCTTTTTTGTAATAATCGATTTCGCAACTGAATCATTTCATTTCTGTTAACCGCAAATAAAAATGTATATGCAAAAAACAAAATCATCAAAATCAATTTCAAATAAACATTAAAAAATTCTTTATCGATTAATGAATAATAAATAACTGCAGTGACAGTAATACCTGAAATAATTTTAAAAATTCTGTTAAATTCATAATCAATTTTATAAAACTTTTGAGTGACAAAATAGTAGCCAATCGTCATTACAAGGTAACTTAATAAAGTTGCAAAAGCTGCGCCTGTAATTCCCCAGATCGGAATTAGTAAAAAGTTTGCAACAACATTTGTTAATGCGCCTGCACCCGAAATAAACGGCACATACAAACTTTTTTCCTCAATATAAATTCCTGCTGAAAAAATAACATACATCCCGTTAACTAAATAGGCAAATAAAATTATTGGAATAATGCTCAAGCCGCTCCAGTATTCAGGACCAATAAGTGAGTAACCGGAAATTTTTATGTGAACGATATCGGAAATGAACAACGATATTACAACCAGAATGATACTTCCGACTAAAGTAAAATAAGTAAGGACTTTTGCAAACATCTGTTTTGCATTTTCTTCTTTTGCATTTGTTAAAAAGAAAGGCTGCCATGCATATTGAAACATGTTAACAAAAAGCATCATAAAAATTCCCATCCTGTAATTTGCTTTATAAATTCCAACCGTTTGGAAATCTGTAAGCTTTTCAAGAATCGGAACGTCAATTACCTGGACAATCATCACAGCAAAGCCTGCTGGTAAATAAGGCAACCCAAATTTTAATAATCTTTTCAGCAATTCGGGATGAATTTTTAAGCGGAAGTATTTAAATATTTCGGGAGTAACCAATGCAAAAGAAACAAAAGAAGCAATTACGTTGCTGATAACAATTGCTTCTATTCCCCATTTTAAAACAAGTATCAAAATAATATTCAGTAAAATATTTACGAGTATATTAATTATTCTGAATGTTGAAAATTTTACAGCTTTTCTTTCAAGCCTTAACTTTAAATAAGGAATTACCTGGAGCGAGTCAAAAACCAGAAGTAACCCTACAACCTGGATAAGATATTCATACTTGCCAGGAATTCTAAGTGATTCAGCAATCGGGTTGCTGTTCAGAGCAATTAGTAAGCTAAAAACAATTGATGTTAAAAAAATTGTGATGTAAGGTGTAGAGAAATTATCCTTTTCATCTCCGACATCTTTAAACGCTGCAAACTTCAGGTAGGCAGAATCTAAGCCGTAAATGTATACTATATTAAGGATTGCGATGTAAGCATATATTAATTGTATAATACCATATTCGGCTGGTGGAAATAAATTTGTGTAAAAAGGAACAAGCAGGAAATTCAGGAATCTCCCAACCATAGTAGAGATTCCGTAAATCGCTGTATCTTTAGTTAATTCTTTTAATTTCTGGAACATTAATTTATAATCATCTCATTCAAAATGATTTTTTACAGCATCAATAAAAAATTGCGGTGCTCTGGTTATTTTTTTTGATCGTTTTTCGATAAATACTAATTCTACATAACCTTCGGCAATAACAACATCTCTCTCTTTACTTTTTATTATATGATCAATATGTACTCTTGCAACGGGACGCTTTTCAACTTTTGTTTCTATTTCTAAAAGTTCATCATAAAAAGCAGGATTCTTAAAATCAATATGAACAGAATAAACAGGCATATTATAACCATGTTCTTCAATAGATTTATAAGTCAATCCATTATCGCGCATCATTTCTGTTCTGCCAACTTCAAAATATTCAAAGTATTTTCCGTTGTAAGCAAACTGCATCTGGTCTGTATCTGCATACCTGACACGAAGTAAGGTTTTATGTATAAGCATTTATTTTTCAAAATTGATTTGCAAAAAAATATCCCGGAGACCGGGATATAAAATTAAGCAATTGGGAAATGAAAATTTTATTATTCTATATATTCTCCCATACTTCCGAATTTTTTCAACCTGTTTTCAATAAGCTTATCGGGTTTCTGCTTAACAAGCTGTTCAAGTTCTTCAAGCAAAGCTGATTTTAAATTCTCTGCAGTTGTCTGATGATCATTATGTGCACCGCCAAGTGGTTCAGGTATTATTCTATCAATAATTTTTTGTTCAAGTAAATCCTGGGCAGTAAGTTTTAACGCTTCCGCAGCCTGCTCTTTATAATCCCAGCTTCTCCACAAAATACTTGAGCAGGATTCAGGACTTATAACCGAGTACCAGCAATTCTCTAACATAAGTATTCTATCCCCAACTCCAATTCCCAACGCACCTCCACTAGCACCTTCGCCAATTATCACAACAATTATAGGAACTTTTAATTTGCTCATTTCAAAAAGATTTCTTGCAATTGCTTCTGCCTGTCCTCTTTCTTCAGCTTCCAGACCTGGATATGCGCCCGGTGTATCCAACATAGTAATAACAGGCTTATTAAATTTTTCTGCAAGCTTCATTAATCTTAAAGCTTTACGATAACCTTCAGGATTTGCCATTCCAAAATTTCTGTAAATATTTGATTTGGTATCGCGTCCCTTTTGATGTCCTATTATCATAACTTTAAAATCTTCAAGTTTGGCAAAACCGCCAATAATTGCGTGATCATCACCAAACAATCTATCGCCGTGAAGTTCAACAAAATTTTCTGTTATCAAATGAATATAATCCAGAGTGAATGGTCGGTCAGGATGCCTTGCAAGCTGAACTTTTTGCCAGCGTGAAAGATCATTATAAAGTTCTTCTTTTAATTGTGCAACTTTTCCCTCAATCCTGGAAATTTCTTTATCAATGTTCAATCCGCCTGAACTTTTGCGCATCTCCTCCAATTTTTGTTCAAGTTCATAAACCGGTTTTTCAAAATCTAATATCGTTTTACCCATTACTAACTTTTATTGTTAAACATTTTGTTTAGAGTTTTTGCAAGAATCTCTAAATCGAGCCAGATGTTCTGATTCTTTGCATAGTAAAAATCAAGTTTTTCTTTTTTAATTTGTTTGTTATCCTCAATAAACCACAAGCCGGTTAAGCCTCTTTTGCCAAGATAAATTCCATTATTGCCGGAATTTTCTTTTGGTCCAACAAAACTAACCTTACCGGAAAAAATTAACGGCACTCCAAGAACAAAATTTATGAAATCGTTCTTCCTGCCTGTAAGCTTTGACCAAAGATAAACAAAAGGATAAATGAAAAGCAAAGAAAAGAAGGCAAGCAAATAATCAAAAATATTTTTTACTGATTTTTGAACCGGATTTGAGATATTATACCTGACTTCAACCAGCGGAATATCATCAAGCATTGAAACGGAAGTTTTTCCAACAATAAAATTCAAATCTACTCCGCTTATCCTGAAATCAATATTATCCTGCTGGCAGGATGAAACTAATTCAATCATTTCGCTGTAGCTTAGTTCTTCACCGGCAAAAATAACTTCGGAAATATTTTTCTCTTTCACAACTTTTCTGAAATTCTGTAAAGCACCCACTACTTCAAATCCTTCAAGATTTTTTCCTACTTCCGAATGTGATTTGCCAACAAGTCCTATAAAACTATGCACATCACGCTGATAATCTTTCAGCTTATTTGCAATCTGAATAGCATGGCTATGTGTTCCTATTATTAATGAGCGTTTATTAAGAACACCCTGGAACTGGAGACCAACTTTGAAAAATATTTTTAATATTAAACGCCAGGAAGAAGATAGAATTATGAATGCAATGTAAGTGAAAATTACAACAGCACGGCTGTATGCATATTGTTTAAAAGAAAAAAGTAATAGAAGACAAAAGTACAAAACTGATAAAAGTACCAGTAAAATTTCTTAGAAGAGAAAGCCGGCTTCTCCGATAAACACCGGAAACTGAAGCTACAAAAACGTGAAGCAAAACAGGGATAGAATAAACAATCCAAAAATGCTGCGGTTCAAATCCTCCCCATTCAACAATACTCATGTAAAATTTTTCAGAAATGAACAGCGAAAAGTCAAAAAGAATTATATCAAACAGCAAAGAATAAAAAACTAATTTTCTTTTTCCGATAAATGCCATCAACTCCCGCATATTAATTGCAAGTCTGAGAATAATTGAAACAAGAAGTGAAGTTGCAAGATGTTTTTTTACAAACACTCGCATTGCATCATAAAATATTCTTACTTCATCAATATCACTTCGTTTAGTACTCTCTCCTTTGTAGTGGATAGCCTGTGCAGTGTGAACATAAAATACTTTGTAACCTGCTTTTTGAATCCTGTAACACAAATCAAGATCTTCACCATACATAAAAAACTGCTCATCAAATCCTCCTACTTTTTCATAAACTCCTCTCTTCATTACCATAAAGGAACCAGATATTGCATCGACTTCAAAAGTCTGGTTTTCAGGAAGGTAAGTAAGATTATAACGTGCAAATATTTTACTTTTGGGAAATAACCCACTCAAACCTGTTACCCTGCAGAAGGATGTCCATGGACCGGGGAAACTTCTTCTGCAGCCTAGTTGTAATGTTCCATCGGGATTTAAAATTTTTGGAGTCGCCAAACCGGCATCAGGATTCTCTTTAAAAAAATTTATCAATTTAGTAAATGTGTCTTCACTAACAATTGCATCGGGATTAATCATTGCAATGTATTTCCCTTTGGAAAGTTGAAGACCAATATTATTTGCTTTTCCAAAGCCAAGGTTTGTTTTATTCTCGATAAGATTTATAAAAGGAAATTTTGATTTCAGCAGTTCAATGCTTCCATCTGTCGATGCGTTATCTACAACAATAATTTCTGCAGAAAGGTTCTCAATAGCTTTTTCAATTGAATGTATTAAGTTCTGGAGAAATTCCTTAACATTATAATTAACTATTATGATGGAAAGATCTATCATAATTTTATTTTATTAAACCGAAGATACTTCCAAAGCGAAGTTTCCAGACCATCGTAACTGCTTCGCGAACAATTTTACGGGACATTTTAGATTGTCCTTTCATCCGGTCAACAAAAACAATTGACATTTCTTTAATCCTGAATCCTTTTTTCCATGCTTTAAAAGTCATTTCAATCTGGAAAGCATAACCATTGGATTTTATTTTATCAAGGTTAATAGCCTTAAGAACATCTATCCTGAAACATTTAAATCCACCTGTTGCATCCTTTACCGGCATTCCGGTTATTATTCGTGTGTATATATTTGCAAATGAACTCAGCAATAATCTTCGCATAGGCCAGTTGACAACATTAACACCATGGATATACCGACTGCCTAAAACAAGATCATTATTCTTAATCTCTTTTAAAAAATTCGGTATCTCTTTTGGATCGTGAGAGAAATCTGCGTCCATTTCAAATACAAAATCATAATTATTTTCAAGAGCATATTTAAAACCGGCAATGTACGCAGTTCCCAAACCCATTTTTGATTTTCTTTTGAGAAGATGAACCCGATTGTTTTTACTTGATTCTTTCTCAACAAAATTCCACGTACCATCCGGAGAGTTATCATCAACAACTAAAATGTGAACTCTGCTATCCTGTGAAAGTACAATTGGAATAAGCCGGGTTATATTTTCCAGCTCATTATAAGTTGGTATTATTACAAGTATTTTTTCTTCCATATTTGATCTACTTATAGTGACCTTTACCAAATAATACTACGAACATAGTTCTTATCATAATTTTTATGTCCATTCTGAGCGACATATTTTCAATGTAAAATAAATCGTAGCGTAATTTTATTTTAACATCTTCAATGGTTTCATCATATTTATGTTTAACCTGTGCCCATCCAGTGATACCTGGTCTTACTTTTAATCTTCGTTTATAGTAAGGAATTTCATTTGAAAGCTTTTCAACAAAAAAGGGGCGTTCAGGTCTTGGACCGACAAGACTCATTTCACCTTTTAAAACATTATACAACTGCGGAATTTCATCTATTCTTATTCGTCTCAGTATTTTGCCCACTCTTGTAACACGCGGATCATTTTTTTGAGACCAAACAGGACCCGTATGTTTTTCAGCATCTTCAAACATCGACCGGAATTTTATTATTTTAAAAATTTTATTGTTCATCCCGATTCTTTCTTGTTTAAAAAACACAGTGCCTCTGCTGTCAAGTTTTATCGCAATCGAAAAAATTAATATTAAAGGAAGAGATATAATTAAGATAACCAATGAGATTAAAATATCCAGCAACCTTTTTAATCTTTTCTCCCATTCAGGCATCAGTTCAGGCATAATATCAATTAATGGAACACCATATATCTGTGCTGTTCTTGCCTGCCCGCTTAATATTTCATAAAGATCCGGAACTATTTTCAACCCAACATTTTTATTTTCAAGCCGGGAAATGATATCAACTAATAAATTATGATCTTCTTTTTCCAGGGCAATTATAACTTCTTTTGCATCCACATCATCAACAATTGAAGTAAGTTTTTCAATTGAGTCAATTGCTTTAATTCCTTTATGATCTTTTCCGACATTATCAGGATTAATTGCAATAAATCCTACAATATCAAGTCCAAGTCCGGGAGAATGATTTATCTGATCATAGATTTCATGAGCTTTAGGATTAAAACCAACAACTAATGTATTCCTTCTGCCTACTCCTTTAATAAGCAGATTACGCTGAATGCTGCGGATTATTAGTCTACCTGCACTTACATAAACAATTATCAATCCCCAGTAAATAAAAATCAGAATTCTTGTATTTGATTCTATTCCGTGTAAATAATCATCAAGGAAAATGATAAAGAACAAAATAAAAATGCCGACAAAAGATGCCTTAAAAAGTGTTGAGATTTCATCAAACCTGGAAGACGCAAACCAGGTTCTGTACATACCAACAAAAGTAAAAATGACAAGCCAGTAAACGTAAACTATAATCATCGGTATCCATGCTTCCGGCATAATTATTATGCTAAACCAACCTGATTCAATCCGGATATAGAAATAAGTCAGCCAGGCAAGATTAATTGTAATAAAATCGCTGGCAATAGTTAATATTTTTTCGGTGCTTTTTTTCAATCCATTTACCTTGGTGTAGATTGCCAATATGCTTTATGTTTTCCTGTCAGAAAACGGAAGAACCCAAAGAGCAATGCAATATTTGTCAATGCAAAAAAATAAAATAAGGATAAAATCGGAACTCTAACTTTTACTAAATCAAGAAACAAACCAACTAAGGAAAGAAAAATCCAAATTAATTGTAAATAAAAAATATAGTTGTAAAATGAGGAAACATTATAATTCAGGATCAGGATATTTGAAATAAATAATGTCCCAAAAATAAATGGCATTACCCACCTTAAAATCTTGTGAGACCAGAACGCAAATGACAACAAAATATTTTTTGAAAATAATAACTTCTTTAAAAAAATTAGAGATTGGAAATTTGATGCTGCAAACCTGACCTTTCTCCTGAATTCATGTAAAACTCCGGGTGATACTTCTTCATAACCAATTGCTTTATTATTATAAACGAATTTATAATTTTTTGAAAGTACATTTAGAGTTATAAATAAATCATCAGTAACAGGTTTATCAATTGGGAGAGGTTCAAACAATGATTTTCTAATTGCATAATTTCCCCCATTGGACCCTATTAGAAAATTACAATCTCCCTCTGCTTGTTTAATAAATATTTCATATCTCCAGTAACTAACTTCATCAGAAGAACCCGAACTCTTATATTTCTCATTGGTAAGATTTAATCTGCCGCAAACACCACCAATATTTTCAGTCACAAATGAGGATGCAAGTTGCTTAATAGTATCACTTTCAAAAACAGTATTTGCATCAGTAAAAATAAGTATGTCATGTTTTGATTCTAAAACAAGATCATTCAATACTGCCGATTTACCTCTTCTCTCAGGATAATCAAAAACCTTTAGCCAGCTATATTCATTCTGTAAGGAAGTCAAAATATGAATTGTATTATCTCTTGAGCCATCTGAGCCAACGATTACTTCCACTTTATCGAAATCATATTCAGAATTTGCCAGGTTTTTAATTCTTTCTTTAATAATTTTTTCTTCATTATAAACGGCAATCAGAATTGATATAGAATTACTCAAGTTGAGAGAAAATTTTAGCTTCTTTTTAAATAAAGAAATTAGTTTAATAATTAATGGGTAAAATATATAGGAGTGGAGAAAGAAGAATAAAGAGATTATGAATATAACTATTAAAAATATGGGAGCAGACATTCAAATAAATTTTGGATTTTGAATGTTTAATATAAAAATCTTATTCTTCAAATTATTACATCGTTTATAATTATTACCAAGTTCATTATTAGATTTTATTTGGAGTGAGATTAGAAAATCGCTGACAGAATAACTGTCAGCGAAAAAATTGATATTCTGATTATCAGGAAGCCACTTTTTGCTTTTCCGGCTTAACAGAATTTATAGATGAATTACTGATGGATGGTTTTCCGGATTCTGATTTTAATTTTTTATTATGACCCGAAATTCTTGAACCAAATTTTTGTTTGTTTAATTTGTTATTACTATTAAATAAATATTTATAAAATCTTCTGAAAGCTTTTATTGTTCTCCTCCATTCTGATGGATGAAGAAGAACATATTTCATTTTCATAATAAGATAAGCCGGTCTTAAATAATATTCTCTGCGAGCATAATTGCAAAAATCAACTATCTCTTCTGGAGTTAAATCAAGTGTGCCAACAACTGTTTTATGCATACCTTCGGGTGTTAGCCATTCATCAAATGATTTTGCAGTTATAAGATTGTTTTCTTTAGCCCAATCGTATGCCTCTGTACCGGGATAAATCATTAATGGGAAGAACTGAGCGGTATCTGTATTCAATTTCTTGGCAAGTTCTAATGTTTCACTCATCGTTTCTAAAGTTTCTCCACGGTTTCCCATCATATAACAAGCATGAATTAATAACCCAGTTTTCTTTGCATTTTCCGCTGCTTTAAATTGTTCAACCCTAACTCCTTTTTTCATCAACTTAAGAATCTCATTTGAGCCACTTTCAAAACCAACTATAACTAATCTACATCCGGCCTTTTTCATCCAACTCATCGTTTCTTCATCTAAATCTGCTCTTACATTACAAGTCCAAGTTAATTTGTTATTTTGCTCAATTAATAATTTACACACTTCAATAGTATGTTCTTTATAGACAGTGAAAGTATCATCTTCAATTGTAACTTCTACAACTTCAGGAAAATTTTTCTCGATATATTTGAACTCATCAGCTATGCTTCGAGCAGAACGATGTCTGTAAGTATGACCATAAAAATTTTGAGGATAGACGCAAAAAGTACATAGGTATGGACATCCTCTACCCGTATAGACCATCATTTGGGGATAACGACCAGCAGCGAAAAAATAATCTTTTGGATTACAGTATCTTTTAAAGATTTCACTTGCAAACGGCATACTATCAAGATCTTCAATTGGTGGACGGGCAACATTAATAACTATATTTTGTCCGTTTCTCCAAGTCAGTGATTTAACTTTTTCAAGATTTTTACCATTGCTCAAATTATCTGCAAGTTCAACAATTGTATCTTCATATTCATTTCTCGCAACTGCATCAGCAATAGGATAGCTTTCTAACGTTTCTTTGTGTAATGCAGTAACATGATTTCCTACCAAACAAATGAAGATGTCCGGAAAAATTAATTTAAGTTTTTCAACAAACTGTATATCTGCGGAAATGCTTCCTGTGCTTGTTTCAACAATAGCAAGTTCAGGTTGAAATTCTTTTAACCGGCTAATTGATTGCTCAATATCTAAAATCTCTGCTGGAGCATCAACAAGTGTTATTTTATGTCCCGATTTTTCAGCAACGCCAGCAGCAAGTGCAAGCCATATTGGATAATAAACCGTTCCACTTTTAGTAACTGCAGGACTCCGAGATCCACGGGAATATTTAGGAAAGAAAGGGGGATTTATATATGCTATATTCATTATTTATCCTTCAAACTATATTGGTTCAATTATTCAACATCCAAACCTATTTATATTCTCTCCCCATCTTTTCTAGAACTTCAACAAAAATTTTTAAATTAATTGGGTGTAAAGATAGTACTAAAATCCTAACGATAAAAACTGCTTAAATGTTAATAATTTCTCATTATGTTAATTTTAAGATAAGTCATCATTCATTGTATTTCAAGCAAATTCTTATAGACCGAATAAATCAAAAAATGACTTGTCTTAATTCAATTTTCGCAAATATTTAAAATTGAATATAATCCCAGTTGTAAAGAATTAACAAAAAGATAATTTATTTATTAAGCCAGTAAGTTCTTTAGAAAACCTTCAACTAATTCATAAGTTTTTTTTGATTCCATATTCTCCACATAATAACTAACTATTTCAGAGTGAATTTTAACATCTTTTGATGGAAAATGATTGTGGATTACAATTGTTCTCTCCTTTGGAATTGGAAAGAAAAAAACACCAGATCCATTATTATAAAAAGAAACTGTTTTACAATTTATAGAACATAGATGAGCAGGTAAAGATTCTACTGTAAAAGCAGCTTTCGCAGATTTTGAGAACAGAAAGAATTCCTCAAGAGAAAATTTTTTCACCGCATCTATTATTCGATTTGATTTATTAAATTGACTTGCAGCAAGGTAATTTGATAATTCTGAAGATTTATCAGATGTTCCGCATATTATGATAAAATAATTTGTCGAAGTTAGAATCTGTTCAGATATTTTCATCCAGAATTCTTTGCTAAGCGTTCTTTTAATATTCCCACTCTCCGGTTGAATAATTATAAAGGAACTATTAATATAATTTATTGAAGGATGATTTTGATTAAGTTCTCGTTTAGATGTGTTAAAATAAGGCTTTATTTCTTTCAGTTGTTTTTTAATTTCAATTTTATTAAGGATTTTTAAAACTGCTTCAAGTATATGAAAGTGATGTTTTGTGGGTAATGAAACTTCATCAGTTAATAATGAGCCATAACCTCCTGATCCAGATCCGATTCTGCGTTTAACTCTTCCACGATAGCAAAGTATATTGCCATTTGGATGGGTAATACCTCCTTCTATTGAAAGGTCATAATGTTGTGATCGAATAGTTTTCAAAGTTGATCGAAAAGTTTTGATATGAATTTGAATTTTTTTTAATAGAGATATCTTAGCTCTATTCATTCGAAAGTGATTAAAAAAAATTATCTTTCGCACGAACGGATTGTTTTCAAAAATTGGCTTATTCCATTCGGCTGTTAAAACATCGATTTGTGCATCTGGATAGCGTTCATGAATGAATGGAAAAACAAATGAACAAGCTAATGCGTCTCCAAGCTGAGCGAGTGTGACAAATAGGATTTTCTCAGGAGAGGTAACTTGATTTGACTCATCCACTTTAATAAAAAATCTTGCATATAGATCGACAAAGAAATCAATGAATGATCTTACGTTTTTTTTCCACAATATTTCTGTTTTGTAAAATCTTTTCATTATAGTCCAAGAATTAATAATTAAGGTAGGTTTTCTACATTACCCATTTCGTTTGAAAAAAAATCTTTAAAAGCTCTATTTACCGCAGAGATATTTTTTGACCTGCCGGTAAACGACCACCCAATACTTTTTAAAAACATTGTTGTTGAAATATATAAAACTACTAAAAACAAAAATGCAGGGAAGTTTTTTTTCGCAAGATATAATCGATTCCTAGTTGTATAGTATAATGGAATAGTTTGCAATTCATTTTGAGTTGAGTTATGTATTTTGTGAAAAATTTTTGATAAAGAAGCTATTAGTATTTTGTATCCAGCTTTTCTGACTCTGTAACAAAAGTCTGCATCTTCAACATATAAAAAAAATTTTTCATCAAATAATCCAACTTTTTGGAAGACCTCTTTTTTAATTAACATACAACAACCTGATACAAAATCTACAAATCGGTCATTAGTTGATATGTCTTTTTCATAAATGTCTCCCCTCGCAAAACCTGAGCTACGTATTTTTTTTATCTTTCCACCAGCACTCCAGATTTTATTTGGATTGTTATAGTAGTTAATTTGAGGAGCAACAATACCTATATCAGTTTCGGAATCTATTTTATCCATTAATACTTTCAGAAAGTCTGGCTCCACTACTGTATCATTGTTGATAAGTAAGATAAAATCTGCATTTTCATTTAAAGCCTGCTTAATTCCAACATTATTTCCTCCAGCAAAACCCAAATTGGAATCACATTTTAAAATATCTATGAATCCATTATAGTTAAGTTCTAATTTTTGAACATCATCACCTGTTGAGTTATTATCTACTACAAATACTTTAAACTCCGGTGAATTAATTTTTTTTAGTGAATTTAATAATTCTGACGTGTCTTCATAACCGTTCCAGTTTAAAGTTATTATATGGATCATATTTATCTAAGCTTTTCTCCCTTTTTTCTTTCTAATATAATCTAATATTCCAGTTAAAATCATATTTATCTTTTGAAATTTATGATCTTCAAATAGAATCATTTTTCCAATGTTTTTTATGTAAACTAAACCCTCAATTCTTAATAGATCCTTGAACTCATGTTTATATAAGTTTCTCAGATAAAACAAATTCCTTGTCTTATAATAATATCTTAAAGGTGTGTTGTTAATAGGGTAGAATACTTTCGAAAACATTTTTTTTATTGTAAGATTTCCTTCATCATGCTCAAGGATTAAATCATTTAACCTTACAACTTTGTAACCATACTTTTTTAATCTAAAGCAATATTCAATGTCAACGTAGTCAATAAAGAAATCTTCCTGGAAAGGTCCAACGGAATTATATGCTTTCAATGACAATAGATTCCCGGACGTCATAATAGTATTTACATATTCCTCAGAGTCATTGATTTTCTTTAAATGAGTATTAAACTTATTTGAATGTAACGGAGAAGCAATACCAAATTGAGTAGATTCAGTAACCTTTTTAAATAATCTATCTACTAAATTCGCAGGGGCTTTACTATCTTGGTCCATAGTTAAAAGATAATCAAATCCTTTTTCAATAGCTTTATTTGCTGCCAGATTCAAACAAGTAGCCACGCCAAAATTTCCTTTATTAAATATATATTCGACCTTATTATTCTTCTCAAAATATGATTTAACATTAATATTTAATTCATCAGAATTATCACTAATAATTAAATAATCTGTTTGATCTATATATGAGTTTATATTCTCAATTATATTTTCTCCAGGAAAGTATAAAATCACCACACCAGCAATTTTCGTCCTTTGCATATGAAAATAGATTAGTAGCTTGATTTTCTAAAAATTGTGTTATTCAAATTAGTATTAGGTTGAAACGCCCAACTTTCTCTATCGAATAAGAATTAAGTAATTTGGTATTAAAAAGTTTAATAAAACTACCAAAGACTCATATTTCCATAAGTTCCATTTTAAATTTCGAATACAAATTATCTTCAGAAAATTCTTTTGGAATCGAAACTTCGTAGTTTTTGAGTTTACACGCTATAAAAAACTCATAAATTACATTAACATTTATCATTTGATTTTCATTGCTAAGAGTATAATCATATAAAAACGCTTGTTGAAGACTATTACATATATTCCATACTGCACTTTCTTTGGGGCACATTACTAACAATGGCTTACCAGTTGGAATATATTCAAATAATTTACTAGGCACAGCGTATTTTGATGTAGAGAGCAATAATAAGCCATCCATACTTTCAATCTCACTAAACAATGATATTCTATCTATAAATTCAAGGTTTAGAATTTCAATCTTTTTCTTGTCGCATTTTTCTCTTATTGCTTCCAAATCTTTCAAATCATCACTGCTAAATTCTCCGCGTAACGTTATTTTAATATTTGACTCGAAATTATTTGATGCAAGAATAATGGGATCAAACAAAATTGGAAGATGCCTGGAACCGCTTGAAAGCCTAAATCTGCCAGAATGAAGTAAACAGATACTATCCGGAATATCATTTTTTATAAGAGTTCTATTTATAAAATTTTTCTTAACTGGATAAGCATTTGTTAAAACCATAGTTCGTTTCACTAAATCTGGATTTCTATCTCTAAGTATTGTTTCCCATTCCTTTGAAGTTATAAATATTGTAGCAGCATATTTATAAACAAAATATTCTGGAATTCTTTCCATCAAACGTCTAATAGCATATTTTTTTAAGTACGGATTAAGTGGTTCATCTAACCAGCCATCTCTTAAATCAACAATTAATTTGGCATTAATTTTTTTTGAAAGAATTAATGCAGCAATATGATTTGATTCAGGGGGACTTGACGAAATTATGAAATCTATTTTTTTATCAACATACTTTTTTACTATTTTATTGTTTGAAACGAGTAATGCCCAGATTATGTTTGAGTCTGGAATAAAAACCCAAAAGTAAACAAGTTTACTTAAAATTGAACGGAATAATGACAACAACGACTTATTTTTTAACCTATTGTAAACACGTTTTCGATTTTTAGAAAGAGGATTTTTAACGGTAATTAAATTACCCCAGTCAAATACTTGAAATTTACTTTGTGAACCAGAATTTATTACTGTTGTTTCATAGCCCAGTTTTTTAAACCAATTAATGAATCTTTCTATACGATAATTTCCAACATGTTTTTCATCACCCCAAAATGATGAAACTATTAAAACACTTTTACTCATAAAATCTGATTAATTAAAACAGAATTACACTAACAAAAATTTAGTTTTTTAAATAATGTTTAATAATACTTAGGTATGCTTTCTTATAACTATTATCCTCACTATTGCTCAATAATAATGTTAAATATTTAATAACAGACATCAAAATGATAAAATTTTTCAGCACAAAAACACGGTAAATTGAATAATGTTTTTTGAAAAATTTAAGTTTGCTTTCATACCCAAGTTTTAACCTTTCTGGCATATTTTTTCCTGTTACTAGGCTTTTAATATGAACAATCTTTTGAGCAAATGAATAGACAACTTTATATTTCGTTTTTTCCCAGGTACGATAGCATAAATCAACTTCTTCAGTAAATAAAAAATAATCTTCATCAAATCCATTCAATTCTTTAAAGAGACTTGATTTAACAAACATACAAGATCCAAAAATGAAATCGACTTTGTAATATTGTTTTTTATGGAATGAACGATTCTTAAATAAATTAATAATTAATAAAGCCCGACCTATTAATCCTGTAAAATGACCAATTTCCTGCTTTAGGTTCGGAAATTTTGCTGTTGATATTTGGAACCTTCCATCTGGAAAAATCATTTTTGGACCTATAATTCCAAAGTCTGAATTTTCTTTGGCTAATTTATACAACTGGGAAGGCAAATTATCGATAAGATAGGTATCAGGATTCAGTAGTAATAAATATTCGCCTCTTGATTTACTGAACCCAACGTTATTTCCATGACCGAATCCATAATTCGTATTTAAGAAAATAAAATTAAAGTCAGGAAATTCAGATGGAAGGTTTTCAATGGTTCTGTCTGGTGAGTTATTATCAACTACTATGACTTCATAATTAATACCTTTAACATTAAGCAATATTGAATTTAATAAATTTCTGATACTTTCAGTTAAATTATAATTTACAATAATTATAGATATCTCAATAGATTTTAATTCCATATAAATGTTAGTAATAGGGAATGATGCTCACAAAGTTAGTGTTCCGAGATTATTTCTAGTCGTTCAAATTCAATATATGCAAACAAGAATGCAATTAATACATTGCTTTTATATTTTATTAGCAATGGAGATAAAATTCCAAGGAAAATCAATCCAATAAATCCAGCAATTAAACCTAAGCTAATGGCTTTTGCATGAATATTCTGAGAATTCCGTAGAACAAAGAATGCAGACTTTAAAAAACGAAAATACAACCAACCAAATAAAAGAAATCCAATAATCCCTCCTTTCCAAAGTAAATAGAGCCAAGTACTATCTAAATAATTGATCGGCATTTTAGTGTCTACAAAGATTTTATATCTAACAAAATCTCCTAACCCTTTTCCAATAATTGGACTACTTATAAATCTTTCAATTGCATAATATCCTAATTCAACTCTCATAAGAAAGGATGAATCTTCTAAAGGTTTAGAGATCGATTGTGTTCTATATTCAGTGGACTCAGTTTTCATTGGTTTCACCTGCGTTTGCTGAATTGAATCCTTAATCAAAATAACAGGAATGATTAGCATTAATGCTATAAATATTGATTTACTAAATGTTAACTTATTTTGAATTTTTAAATAAATTATTATTACTAATAAAAGAGAGAAAAGAGAAGTTGCCCACAGAGTTCTTGTAAGGGTAACAAATGTGCCAGCAATAAGGATAGTAAGTATAATAAATATAAGTGTTTTTTTAACAAACCCCTTTTTGTATAAAAAATATGCCCCAATAACACTTAGAGCCAGAGGCAAAAAACCTGATTGAAAAGTTGCAAATCGTTTACCAATAATAAAATAATTATAAATCACATATTCAATTGAAACTAATATCGAAACCACCAATAAATATTTTAAAATAATTAAATATTTGTCTCGTTTATTAATTAAATATAGAACAGGTATGATCGTTAGATATAAAAGGAAATGGAAAAATTCATTAACAACAAACGTGGTACTTTTACCCCCTGATATGGCAACTAATGCATTTATTCCGAAATAAATAACAATTAATATTATAGGAAATTCAAGATACCCTACCTTGTAAGAGAAATGTTCTTCGCTAAAAACAAATTTAAAGATTGAAAGAAAGATAAGTACATATATCGGGATTAAGCTAAGTAGTTCAAACTTAAACTCATAGTGAATATAATTATTAAGTATCAGTAATGGTAAAAAGTTAATAATTAATAAATAAACAGAAAAATCATTAAAATATTTTTCATAAAAGAGTAAGGTAATAAGTACAAGATTAAAAAATATTATACCCAATAGAGCATATTTGGGGGATAATTTAATAAGCATAACCTGTATACAAATACTTATGGTCAATATCATGAAGAGATATATAATCTCTTTGGATGACATTTCTTTTTTACTGAATGAATACATAAAGTATTTAATTTAATCCGATTTTCAGGATTACTTAATAATGAGTTGCAAAATTTATAGGAAATTTATTTTTACTTTAAATAAAAATAGACTTCATTGATGACCTTTTATTATTGAAAATAAGTCATCAATTCTTTTTCTGTTGTATCTAAAACTCAACGTTATATAAAAACCAATTGATAATACAATCAAAATAATTAATAATTCAACTTGTGCAATATATTTAGCTAAGAATATCTTCACTACATAAACTAAAATAAACATTGTAATACTTATCAAGAATGTTTTTTTAAAGCTTAAAATAAATTCTGAAATTGAAAGATTAATAAGTCTAAACGAAAGCATCATTCCTGGATACAAAGTAATTAAATTTGCTATTAGGTAACCAATAGCCACACCTAGCACACCCCATTTTAACCCAATTACAAATGATGAGATAAAAATAATTCCCGTAAAAATTCCCCATTTAAACCATATATCTGTTCTTCCGGTTGCCTGGAAAATTGTTCCGGCTGGAGTATAAATTGACTGAACCATACCAATTGGAGCAAGAACCATAACAAGTGGAATAATAGGGCTCCATTTTTCACCAAACAAAGCCACGATTAATATATCTCCCACAGCTATAATCCATAACATCAAAGGAAAAGATATAAATGCTATGTTATTTACAAAGTCAATATACATTTTTCGAAAATTCACAAAATCATTCTGTAGCTTTGAATAATATGGAAACATCACTCGGGAAAAAACTGCCGTAATATTTTGAAGAGGATACAACATAATTCTATATGCAATATTATAAAATCCAAGCTGTACCTCCCCTAAATACTTCTGAATTAATACATAATCAGCATTACGTACAAAATAATTAACAATGTTAAATCCTGATAAATTTAGACTAAAGTTATAGACTGATTTTAGTTCTTTTCCTGAATAAAATATTTTAGGTTTAAAATCACTTCTTAACCATAGAAGAAAGGAAAGAGTCGTTACATTCATAAACATCTGAATTATTAAACTCCATACACCGTAACCCATATAAGCTGCCGATATACCACTAATAGAACCTATTGCTATTGAAATTATTTCATAATTTGCTAATTGTTTAAATTTTAGTTCTCTTTCCAACAATGATTGGTGTAAAATTGTTGAACTGGAAATTGTAAAGCTAAAAGATAAAACTCTTAGTAAATCAGTTATTTTTGGTGCATTATAAAAATCAGCAATTTGTGGTGCGACTAGAAATAACAAAAGATTCAGGCTAATTCCTATCAAAAGTACAACCCAGAACAAGGTATTAATTAATTCTTCGCTAATTGATGCTTTTTGAATTATAGCGGAGGAAATTCCCAAATCTCTGAATATATTCAGAAATCCTATAACCACAACTGACGAAGTGATTAAACCAAATTCTTTAGGATCAAGTAAACGAGCAAGAATAATTAATGTGGTAAATTGCAATAATTGGCTAGTCACACGCGAAATTGCCGACCAGAAAATGCCACGGTAAGCATGATTACTTCCAATCACAATATGATTCTCAAAATGAAAATGTAATTTTGATTACAAATTAACATGTTAGGATGAATAGGCAAGAAAAATCAAATCCAGTCTTTTATACAAATTTGTAATACTTATTATCACTATTAATTACTTCGCCACTTGAAAAAATTCTTTTTAATATACTGCATCTTTACTGAACGCTGTAATTTTTCATTTTCCTTAAAAAGTATAAAAATAAATGTAATAAGAAATACTACAAATGTAATTAAGAGTGTAAAAATCGTTCTCGGCGGGAAACTTTTCTTTGCAGGCGGTACCGCATAATCAATTACTTGAAGCGAAGGAATATCTTTTTTCTCTTCAAGCTTAGCCTGTTCATATAATGGAGTAATGAATTGGAGTATGGCATTATTAATTTCAACTTCTCTATAATATCTGACATAATCTGTAGCATTTTTAGGAAGATTTTTCAAGGAAGGTATTACTCCTTCTGTATCACCCTTCACTCTCATTTCCCTCAGCTTATTTTCGAACTTAGTAACTTCTAATTCCAGGTTTTTTGCCGAAGGCGAATCCTTACCTTTCAATTCCTCCATTATTGATTTTTGAATTTGTTTGGTGATTAAGTTTGTTTCAAGTTCTGTATATGCTGTTACTATTCCTTTAAATTGTTCTTCTGGATAAATAATACCTGATTTTTTCTGAAATACCATTAAAGAATCTTCACTTGCAGTTAGATTTGTTCTAATTTCTAAAATTCTATTCTCAAGAAATATTCTATTGTTTTTGGATTTCTGGGTTCGTAACTCAATAATCTTGTTAATCAATAACTCAACTATATAGTTAGTTATGTTGGCTGCTAATTCAGGAGATTTTGCAGTTACTTCAATTTGATATGCCATATTGTCGGTTTCATTTGCATTTATACCGTTACCAAGAATTCTTAAAGCCTGCTCCAAATAATCTTTATCATTTTTATTCAAATTATAAACATTGACTAGATCAAACTTGTCAATGATCTTCATTAAGTTTGTTCGACTATATATAATAGTATAATAAAGATTCATATCTTGGGTAATGTTCCCACCTCCAATATCAAATGGAAGATTATTTCCCAGTCCACTTAAAAGTGAGGAAATCCCACCAAGAGATTGATCCTCAGCAGGGACTATTAAAGCATCAGCATCATATTGTTCGTCAATTAAAAAGTAAATAGCCAAGTAGGTAATCACTAAGGTCGGAATCAAAATCAATATGAATAACTTTTTCCATTTTACTAAAATGACAAAATAATCTAACAAATCAACTTTATTTTCTTTTTCCATTTAATAATATTCTAATGTTTGAAAAAATTAACTTATAAGTTACTAATTCTATATAATTTATAAGTAAATCAGGCTGCGATTACCATATTTTGTTTTTAATTTAGGTTTGACTTTAACAATATTTTTTCTATTTTTGATGAAACAAAGATAATTAAACAAGGGAAAACATTATAGTCAATTTGCTACAGGTTTAAGGAATAAAATTATTTTTATTTTACCAGAGTAGCAAATCTTTGCCGATTACGGGAATTACTCTGGTCGGTTTTTTTGTTTTTAAAGGGTATATTTACGGAACTTTTTTCGGAGGTGTTAGTACTAAAGAATTGATACTATAATCAGGTAAAGATTTCCATCAACAAAAGAAGGAAGGTTAAGATGAAGGAAATAAAAGCGCAAATTAATAACCCTCTCTCCGATTTAATTAGTGACGAGATTTACGAACTTCTTGAAGCTCAGGGACTTATTGATGATAAAGCTGTAAGAGATTATCAGATTCGCAAGAAGTTCAAACAATTAAGAGCTGGTAAAGTAAGTGCAGGTGATGCAATAGATACTATCCGTGAAGATTATCCATACCTGCAATTCGATACAATTCGCAAGATAGTATACCAGATTACTAAATAATTGACACTTGACAAATACTTTATTCGGATTTATATTGCTTATGACTCTTTCAAAGGGTTCTCCCCTGCCCTTTGAAATATTAGAGTCGAGCCCAGTGGTCCCCCCATCGCTGGGCTTTTTAATTTTTTAAACCGGAGTTTTATTATGGCAAAAAAAGTACAAAGAAAATCTTCAAAACAAGTAAAGAAAAAATGGGTTTCTCCATTTAATATTTATTGGGCA
The DNA here is from genome assembly GCA_963715745.1 of uncultured Ignavibacteriales bacterium. Classification (GTDB taxonomy): domain Bacteria; phylum Bacteroidota; class Ignavibacteria; order Ignavibacteriales; family Ignavibacteriaceae; genus CAWGJF01. Next base: position 1,290,050 of record OY970271.1, on the reverse strand, counting down.
AAGAAAAATTATATTTTACTTTTTGCCGGTATAATTACATTGGTTGTTGGGTACCTGGTCATGTCTGATGGAAAATGGAACAGCACATCTTCTTTAGTGTTTTCACCCATTATTCTGGGAATTGCTTACCTGTTGATTTTCCCTCTGTCAATCTTCTCTGGTAAAAAAAATCAAAGTGATGAGAATAAAGCAGAGCAAAATTGAAATTAGCAATTGTTAAAGGCAATCTTGTTTCAACTCAAAAAGACAAAAATCTTATCGGACATAAACTTTTAATTGTTCATCCAACAGACTTGAATGGCAAAAAAATTGGCAAAAAGGATGTAGTAGCACTTGATACAGTTGATGCAGGAATAGGCGATACAGTATTACTTGTACAGGAAGGGAAAGCTGTTCAACAAATCCTTGGTAATAAAACTACTCCCGCTCATTCTATTATAGTTGCAGTTGTAGATTCAATTGAAGTAAATTCCAGCACTTCTTAAAAAACTACTTGTAATTTTGAGTAAGCTTTCATTTGAACAACTTACCGACATTTTTCTTCTTCTATCAGTAGAAGGAATAGGTCCTGGAAAAATCAGGGCGTTACTTTCAAAATTTAAAACAACAAAAAGTGTACTCTCAGCTGATTACCAATCTCTTTTATCTGTTGAAGGTATTTCTACAAACCTGGCAAAACGAATTTGTTCTTCACAAAAGAATAGGAATGAAATCGAAAGTCTTGTTGATAAAGAATTATCAAATCTCAAAAAACTTAACGCACGGATTGTTTCTATTTGGGATAAAGAATACCCATCTATTTTGAAAAAGATTTATGACCCGCCTTTACTTTTAGAAGTTAAAGGAAATTTTTCTGAAAGAGATGATTATTCAATTGCTGTTGTCGGTACAAGAATGCCAACAAATTATGGAAAAGTTCAGGCTGAAAAAATTGTATCAGAGTTTGCAAGACAACAAATAACAACAGTTAGTGGTTTGGCAAGAGGGATTGATTCGATTGCTCATTCTACAAGCATAAAAAATGAAGGTAGAACAATAGCTGTGATTGGATCCGGACTTGATGTAGTATATCCACCAGAAAATAAAAAATTGTTTGAACAGATTTCAGAAAACGGAGTTATCATTTCTGAGTATAATCTTGGGACAAAACCTGATGCACAAAATTTTCCTAAAAGAAACAGATTAATTTCAGGTTTAAGTCTTGGTGTGCTAATAGTTGAAACCGGAATTGCAGGCGGCGCTATGCAAACTGCCGAGTTTGCCATTGATCAGAACCGGGAAGTTTTTGCTGTACCCGGAAATGTTGGAATTAAACAGAGTGATGGAACAAATCTTCTTATTCATAAAGGAGAAGCGACTTTAATCAGGAATGCGGAAGATGTTCTATTAAATCTTGAATTAAAATTAAAACCAGTATTGGGTAAAAATATTCCTAAGAAACAAATTGGCTTAAATTTGTTCGAAGAGAAAATTATTAATGTATTAAGTAACGAACCTATGCAAATTGATAAAATTGCATCACTTACCAGCCTAAGCACTTCTGATTGCCTTGTTCATTTACTCTCACTTGAATTTAAAGGAATGATTAAACAACTGCCGGGAAAAGTTTTTGCTTTGCTTTAATTAATACTTTTTCTTTCCCTTCCACAAAAATTTTAGCCTGTCCTTTATTTGCTTCTCCTGCCCGTTCTCTGTTGGAAAATAAAACTGCTTTTCATCCATTTCATCCGGAAAATATTTTTCGAGGATAAAATTTCCTTTAGTACTATGTGGATACTGATATCCTTTCGAATATCCAAGCTCTTTCATTAATTTGGTTGGTGCATTTCTTAAATGATTTGGAACAGGATGGGCTACATTTTTTCTTACTTCAGAAAAAGCTTCTTCAATGGCCATATAAGACGAATTACTCTTCGGAGCTGAAGCAAGATAAGTAGCACATTGTGCAAGAATAATCCTTGCTTCCGGTAGACCAATTTTATCTACAGCACTAAATGTAGCTTCTGCAAGCACCAACGCATTTGGTGATGCATTACCGATATCTTCTGAAGCTAAAACAACCATTCTTCTTGCAATAAATAATGGATCTTCGCCACCTTCAAGCATTCTTGCCATCCAGTACAAAGCAGCATCAGGATCACTGCCACGCAAACTTTTTATGAAAGCAGAAATCAGATTATAATGTTCTTCTCCGCCTTTATCATAAATTACATTCTTCTTTTGAATAACATTTTCATAAACAGATTTATCAAGTTTTATTTTTTTATTTTTTATCTGCTGCAAAACCGAAGCTTCAAAAATATTCAGTAAAATTCTTGCATCACCTCCGGATAGGTAAAATAAATAATCTTCATCTTTCAATTCAATTTGAAGTTTAGAAATGAACTCATCTTTTTGGATTGCAGTATTTAAAATATTCTGTAAATCTTCTTTCGATAATTCATTTAAAACATAAACTCTTGCTCGTGAACGAAGAGCAGGTATTACTTCAAAGGACGGATTTTCAGTTGTTGCTCCAATCAAAAATACTAAACCGGATTCAACTGAATGAAGAAGCGCATCCTGCTGTGATTTATTAAATCTGTGAATCTCATCAATAAAAAGAATAGTCCTCTTGTCCCATTGCCTGTTTTGTTCTGCAATTTCAATAACGGAACGGACATCTTTAACCCCTGATGAAACTGCACTCAATTGGTGGAATTCTGCATTGGTATGTTTTGCTATGATTTTTGCAAGTGTTGTTTTTCCTGTTCCGGGAGGACCCCATAAAATAAATGAGCTAAGGGTATCATTTTCAATCATTAACTTTATTGGTTTGCCTTTACCAACAAGGTGATCCTGTCCGTAAAAATTTTCTATGCTATCTGGTCTTATTCGTTCGGCAAGCGGTGTGGAAGGATAATTATTTTTTCCCATCACTGTTTCTCTTTTTCAACCTCAACTGTAACTTCATTTGGTTTTACCATATCATATTTTTCTCTTGCAATTTCTTCCATTTTAGCCGGAATTTTTCTTTTAAGAGAATCAATTTCATTTTTCAGATTTTCGTTTGCTGTTTTAAGTTGGTTTATTTCTGATTTAATTGAATCTACCTGCCCGGATAGTTTTGAATATTTTACAAAACCATATTCATTAAAAAGAATATAAAACAAACCAATTGTAAAAATCCCAATAAACAAATAAAAAAATATTTTCTTTCGTTCAAATTTCATCTAAGTGCAAGCTGAATAATTTTTTCAATCAATTGTTCAAACGACATTCCAACTGCTTTAGCCATTTTGGGAACCAGGCTTGTTGCTGTCATCCCGGGAAGAGTATTTACTTCAAGGCAATAAATTTCATTCTTTTTATTCAACCTGAAATCAACTCTTGCATAATCTTTACAGCCTAAAACATCAAAAGCTTTTTTTGCCTGTAACTGTGTGTCTTTAAAAACTTTTTCAGGAATATCCGCTGGCACGAGGTATTCACTCATTCCCCTTGTATACTTTGCCTGATAATCGTACAATCCGCTTTTAGGAATAATTTCCAAAACCGGTAAAGGTTCACCATCAAGAATTGCAACTGTCAATTCACGTCCGGGAATATATTCTTCAATTAATGCTTCTGAAGAAAATTGAAGTGCCAGCTTAATTGCCTTTTCTGTTTCATCCGGATTTTTTAACAGAGTCAATCCAACCGTGGAACCCTGATCATTCGGTTTAATAATGCAGGGAAAACCAAATACATTTTTTATTCTTTTGTTTAATTCATCCGTATTAATCTGATTTCCGTCAACTACAAACCATTTTGCTGTATTCACTCCAGCATTTTTAAAAGAATTTTGGAAATGTTTTTATTCATTCCCATAGCACTTGCCAGCACACCGGAGCCGGTATATTTTTTCCCTCTTAATTCAAGTAATGCCTGCATTGTTCCGTCTTCAGCGTATTTTCCATGTAATGCTAAAAAAACAAGATCAACATCATCAAGTAATTTTGAATTGACAACTGAAATACAGTTCGGGTTTGATATTTCACCAGAAAAATTTTTATCAAATATTTTATCAACTTTATCAGGCTGATTAATTCCTAATCCAGGATCAATTATAACTGTCGGGTATTTTAAGGTTTTAAGTGCTTCATAAATTGCTCTGCCTGTATCTTTTGAAACATCCCTTTCCGGGGATGTCCCTCCAACAAACAGTGCAATTTTTGGTTTCGCTGTGCTCATAAATTTTTAAACATTCCTTCGGTCCTGAGTTAAACCATAAGTTTCTTCAGATATTTCAATCAATCTAGTAATTTCTTCGGATGATAATTCTTTTGGATTTCCGAGCAGCCTGGCTTTCCATATTGTTTCAGCAGCATGTTCAAGCTTTTCCATTTTATAATAAGCGTCATCAAGGTTTTTGCCTAAAGTCAAAGCCCCATGATTTTCAAGCAAAAATGCCCACGCAAAATCTATATAAGGTTCGATACTTAATGGAAGATCGTTTGTTGATGGAGTTGCATATTTGCAAAGTGGAACTTTTCCAAGTGTAAGAAGAACTTCAGGAAAATAGTGTTTATCCAATCCTTCACCAAGCAAACTGATAGCAGTGGCATGAACAGGATGACAATGCACAACTGCATTTACATCTTTTCTTTTGGAATAAGCAAAAAGATGAAGCTTGAATTCTGTGGTAATCCTTCCTTCACCTTTTAATGGCTTTCCGGAAAAATTAAATTCAAGAATGTCTTTTTCGGTTACATCGCCTTTACATATTCCCGATCGTGTAATCAGGATTGTATTATTTTCAGTAATAGCAGAAACATTTCCGTCAAATGCAGATACAAATCCTTTGTTGTAAACTTTATGACAAACCGAAATCAGCTTTTCTATTTCTGACATTTTCTCTCAAGCTCTTCCATAATTTGCAGGTTAATTAATCCGTCTTCCCCAGTAACCAAAGGTGTTTCATTTTTTAGAAAAGATTTCTGAACAGATTTAAGAAGGAATAATATTTTATTTCCTCTCTTGCGAAAAGTTTTCTTCGCTTCACCTTCAAGCATGATTGTCATTTTGGAAGAAACCAGTTTGCGCCCAATAAGATTTTCAATATTAATGGCACCTGTGTGTCCAACTATTTCTATGCTATTTGGAGCTTGTATGGCATTAAAGGAAACATTGAATCTACCATAACCTCCTTTTTCAAATTTGACAATCCCGGAACAAAAATCTTCAACTTCACTTTTGTAAACAACATTATCTATAACTCCCTGGATATCAATTATATTTCCACCAATAAATCTAAGCAAGTCAATCATATGTGTTCCGAGATCCCTTAAAGCACCGCCTCCGCTTAAGGATTTATTAAACCTGAAGTTGCTTCCGGGCGGAAAATCAATATTAAAATCAGCACTTACTGAAACAAGTTTACCAAGCTTCTGATCTTTAACTAATTCTTTTGCTTTAACAACGTGCGGATGAAACCTGTAAATGTAATTGACTGCAAGTAGAACCTTGTTTTGCTTACATGCCTCAACCATTTCATTAGCTTCTTTACTATTTAGTGCCAAAGGTTTTTCACAAAGAATATTTTTTCCAGCTTCAGCAGCTTTAACTACCTGCTCATAATGATGAGCATTTACACTTGAGATAAAAACACAATTAATATCGGATTTTAAAAATTCTTCAAAGTTATTATGAAAACTTGATGCCCCGGTTTTTTCTGCAAGTTCTTTTGCACGGGAAATGTTATGACTAAAGAAGGAGTTGATTGAACTTTTTCTTAAAAAATTCATTGCTGGAATAAATGTATGCTCGGCATATCTGCCACAGCCGGCAACTCCCCATTTAAGTTTTTTCCTTTTTGATTTGCTGTTCGATGTCATTTTAAAAAAGATTGAAGTTTAAACAGATGTAATTTATCACGAAAAGATTGTAATATAAAATGAAAGATAATCAGGCAGTCTTTTTGAACAATTTCAAACGATCAAGCAGCATCGTAATTGGTTTTGAATTTAACATTATATAAAAATGAACTCCGGGTACTTTTTTATCAAGAAGCTCTTCAACCTGCTTCACAGCCCACTCAACTCCAATATTGACAACTTCATCATGAGTTTTTGCAGATTCAATTTCATCTGCAAGAGCATCCGGAATTGTTACATGAAAGTTTCTAGGAATACTGTGAAGCTGGGCTTTTGAAGTAAGTATTTTTAATCCGGGAATAATCGGAGCATTTATTCCAACCTTTCTGCATTCATCAAGGTATTTGAAATAAAATTTGTTATCAAAAAACATCTGTGTAACAATATAATCCGCTCCTGCATCCACTTTATCTTTTACAAATTTGATATCTGATTTTAAATTGGGAGCTTCAAAATGTTTTTCTGCGTAACCGCCAACACCCACACAAAAATTAGTGGGCTTAGCATCCAGCAGGGAATCTTCCAGGTACTTTCCGTTATTCATATCAACAATTTGTTTAACAAGTTCTATTGCACTGCTGTTGACGCTCTTACCCAGCGGAACTGGTTTTTCATATCCACTGTCATCTCCTCTTATTGCAAGTACATTATCTATCCCAAGGTAATTTAGTTCAATCATAAAATCTTCAGTTTCCTCACGTGTAAATCCTCTAACTAGAATGTGTGGGACTGCATCAATATTATATTTGTTCTGGATAAGCGCACAGATACCCAGGGTGCCGGGACGTTTTCTTTTAATCTTCTTTTTAATTCCTTCAGGTGTTTCTTCATAAATTACTTCGGCTGAGTGGCTGGTAATATCTATAAAAGGAGGACGATATTTTATTATTTCATCTATAACGCCCAAAACATTCTTAATATCACCACCACGTTTTGGCGGAATTAGTTCGAAACTAATAAGCGGTTCTTTTGCTTTTGCCAGATGATCAATTACTTTCATTCTTTCCCATTCTATTATAATGTAAAATCGCTACAAATATAATTATTCTTATTTATATAACAATTGTTGTAAATAATATCTATTGAGGATATAGGGTAAGTTTTTGTTCAAGTGATTTTTTTATAGTGTCCGGATTCGTACAGATTTTCATGTATTTTCCATTAAGCCACAACGGAGTTTGATCTTTATAATGATCACTGAAAATATTACCCGATTGTCCGGTGGTCAACACAAGATAAAAATAATCCGGCTCAGCAAAATCATAGATAAATCTCATTGAGGGACCAAGATTGTTTTCGAATGGTTCATGCCTGAAGCGGGAATATTTTTCGATGCTTGCATTAAAATCATATTCTGTATTAAAAATTGTTGTGCCGTCACCTCCAATTGGGAATGGACCAATATCAATTATACCATCCAGAAGACCTGACACACCACTAAAAGCATGTTTAAAAGTTACCTGATGAATTGTTCCCCACTGCCATTCTCTTAAATCTTTTCCATAGTTTTTTTCCAGATCGATTAAGGCATCAACCATACTTTTGCGAATTATTTCATCCCGTGTTTCTCTTTCATTTGTATGTACATCATCCCACCACGATGAATTTGGTTTTTCAAGTAGTTCCGGAATATTTCTATAAGGCAGGTTTGCTAGCATAACATATTGATTATAAAGATCGTCACCCATCTCACCTTTGTAAATATTTTTCATCAGCTTATCAAAAAAGGTTAGATAGATCGTTGGTGCTTGGCTGTACTGATCAAGTTCGTAATTCCATTCTTCAAAAAGCCGTAATGATGTTTTTAGATTTTCATCATTAACCTGTATTCCTTTAAATGCCGATAGAATATATTTAATTATATTTTTTGCATATGGAGAAATAATATCATTCTGGTATTTCATATAATCATTTACAGAATGTTTTTCTTTTGAAGTCAAAAGCTCAGTTATTCTTTCAATTCTTGATGAAGGTTCCCATAAATCAGTAATGTAATGATTAAAATCTTTTACGGTCTTGTTGTTTGCAGAAGCAATATAGTTTTGTGAGGGATTAAACAAATATGGTTCTTGATTTCTTGACAAATAGCCTTTCCAATCATTCTCACTTGTTGTTCCATCAAAAATAAAACTACCGGAATTACTTTTTCTCAGCGGAATTGCTCCGCCAAAAAGATAACCTATATTTCCTTTGCTGCTTGCATAAATAAAATTTTGTCCCGGGACTTTAAATTTCTCAACGCCTTTTTTGAATTCATTCCAGTTATGCGCCATATTTATTTCAAGAAAAGCTTCTGTTTCATCACTAAAATCATTACCGCTCCATTTCATACTTACCGGTGGATATGTTCTGCTTTCTTCATTATATATAAGATTATAAGTATAAATACCTGAAACAATCGGACCTCTGTGTGTAAGTTTTATTTCGAAAGGTTCAGGCTTATCACCCTTTACCTGGATAGTATCATCAATGATTGTAAGATTTTTCCATTCACCATCGAAAAAATATTTTGTTTTTGTAGAATCAAGTTTTTCAAAATAAAAATCTGCTTCATCGAGCATAATATTTGTTAATGCCCACGCAATTCCGACTCCGGCTGATTGATTTTTCCCGATTACAATTCCGGGAGTTCCGGGTAAGCTGACACCAGCAACTTTCATTTCAGGAGTTTTGATTACTGCTGCATACCATTTCCCAGGTGCGCTGAAAGCAAGATGAGGATCGTTTGCAATTATTGGCTGGCCTGAAATCGATTTTTTGTAATTCACAACCCAGCTATTTGAACCGATATGTGTTCCGGTATTATTAATAAATTCTCTGAACTCTTGATCAGTCTTTAAAAATGAATTATCGAGTGAAGCAACTTCTTTCAGATTTGACGGAATTATAGTTGGTGCATTATTCGGATATCCGGGTAAAATTTCCTTTACTTTTTCTTCACCTAGTTTCTGGACAAGATCAGTAAAAACAAAATCTGTCCACCAGCTTATGTTTAATTCCCAAGCCATCATTCTCACAACAATCAGGCTATGAACCGGCTTCCATTTTTCAGGCTGATACCCAAGCACGTCAAATTCAAATGTATATTTGTTTTTATATTCTTCTATATATTGATTAACACCTCTGGAATAAGCCTCGAGCAGATTGTGAGCCGAAGGATCCATTTTCTTTTCAATCATTTCAGCAGTTCTGTTTATTCCAATAGTACGGAACATTTTATCGAATGGAACAGTTTCCTTGCCTAGTATTTCACTCAATCTTCCTTCACCTGCTCTACGGATTAAATCCATAACAAACATTCTTTCTCTTGCGTGAAGGTAACCCAATGCAAATGCTGCATCTTCATTGTTCTCTGCAAAAATGCACGGAACAGAAAGACTGTCGAAATAAATTTCAACATTATTCTGAATTCCATTTACTTTAATTTCGCCTGTGTATTCAGGAAGAGAGTTTGAAAGCATATTATAGATAATGTATCCACCCACAAGGAGGATTACCAGCAAGGAAAAGAAAACACCGATTGTAACTTTAAGCCAGGTTCGCATTTATTAACTAAAAAATTATTGAAATTAAATATAAGAAAAGTTTAAGTGGCGGATAATTCTGATTCAGTGACAATCCAATTCATCTACATTTTGGATTGAGGAAGTAAGCTTTGGACTTAAGTAAGGAATTCCAAGATTCATTCCTCGTAAAATAAAAACCACTGCAAGCAAAATTGCAAAAACCGGAACAGCTTTTTTAATTTTATTTCTTATTCCAAGATTGATAAACTTACCAAAAACAGAGGCTGCAAACATTGCAGGAACAGTTCCGAGACCAAATAAAATCATTACTGCCGCACCCGAAATTGCATTGCCGCTGGCAATTGAACCGGCGAGACCAATGTAAACAAATCCGCAAGGGAGAAAACCATTTAAAATCCCTATCAGGAAAAGTGAAGAGATTGTTCCTTTGGAAAAAAGAGCGCTTATATTATTTTTAAGTGGTTGAGAAATTTTCTGGATAGCCGGGAGTTGAATAACTTTATTTTTATACTTCGAAGGAAGAAGAACAGAAATAATTATTATAACTCCAAGAAAGATTGAAACTGCCTGCTGAAAACCAGCAATAAAAAGCCGTTCACCAATCAAGCCAAATACTGCACCCATAAATGAATAAGTAACAACTCTGCCGAGATTATATAAAACTCTACCAGTAAAAAAAGTAAGATTTGTTGAATTGGGAACAGGCAATGCAATAGCTATTGGTCCGCACATTCCAATACAGTGAAAGCTTCCCAAAAAACCAATAACAAACGCAGTTAGAATTTCAGGTGACATAATTAATTAATCACGATTGCTTTTTCACTGTAATAGTTTTTATTATCAGCCTGCCAGCTAAACTGAATACGCCAGAATCCTTTTTGCAAATTTTCTACAGGAATAACTTGTTGTCTGTTTTCATCAGGAGAAAAAGGCAACCTGATATCAAGCTTTGAATCGGAAGGACGATAGAGATAAACTTCACCTGTTACATTTTTGGATAAAATATCTAATGGCAACTTTACAGTAATTAAACTCTCATCAAACAAAATTAATTCCTCGGAGGAAAGTTCAACTGTCCGGGCTACATTATCAATATGCTGCTGGTAGGCAATTTCTTTGTCATAATAATCATCACTTACAAGCTGCACATCCTGGTTCATAAGATATACACCAGTTGTGATAACCAATCCCATAAAAAGGATAAAAGCTATTACGATTCCTGTACCCCAGTTAAATTTCATATCAATCTTCCTCTTTATGTTTTACCGGGGCAAGAAAAGATGTTTTAACTTTTTTCAAAAGCTTATTCTTACTGTAAATTCCTATTTCCACCGGAACATTCATCCGGTTGATTTCAGATTTTGGAAGAATAATTAAAAACTTTGCATCGATTATTCCCTGTGGTTCGAGCACTAAATCTTTTCCGATTATTTTTAATTCTCCTTCCAAGTCTTCCAACTTCAGATTTACCGGAACTTCATTAAAAGTTTTGTTTACTATATCCAGATCGTAAAGGTTGCTCACTTTATTATCTGGTTGTTCCTGAAAAAGAAGCCCTGGAGTTCGCAGAATATTTATACTGAAATCTGTTCTTGTGAACAGCAGATAACTCAGAATTCCGACAAGAACCGTTAACAAAACAGAATATCCAATTGCCCTTGGTGTGAATCTGAATTTTGTTTTCTTCTCGATTGAATTAATTGATGCATATTTAATCAAGCCGCGAGGTCGTTTAACTTTATCCATCACGTAATCGCAGGCATCTATGCAAGCGGTGCAGTTCACACATTCAAGCTGAATCCCGTTTCGTATATCTATGCCAGTCGGACAAACATCAACACACAAATTGCAATCAATACAATCACCAAGATTTTGCTCAACACCTTTTTTTATTTTTCCTCTCGGTTCACCTCTAACATGATCATAAGCGATAACAATTGAATCACGATCAAGAAGAACGCCCTGAAGTCTGCCGTAAGGACAAACAATTGTACAAGCCTGTTCCCGGAAAGAAGAAAAAATGAAATAAAAAACTCCTGAAAATGCTGTTATCGCTAAAAGCCCCTGAATATGTTTTGAAGGTGGGTCAGTTATAATTTTTATCAGTTCATCTATACCAATTAAATACGATAGAAAAATATTAGATATAAAAAAGGCTATGGTAAAAAAAATAACGTGTTTCAAAGTCTTCTTAAATATTTTATTTGAAGTCCACGGAGCAGCTTTTAGTTTTCTCTGATCATTTGCATCACCTTCAATCCAATATTCTATTTTCCTGAAAACCATTTCCATAAAAATTGTCTGTGGGCAAGCCCATCCGCAAAATACTCTCCCGAAAACGGCTGTAAACAAAACAACAAAAACAATTATGGCAATCATTGCAAGTACAAAAAGGTGAAAATCGTGCGGCCCAAAATAAATTCCGAAGAGGATGAATTTCCTGTTCAGAAAATCAAACAACATAAATGGTTGATTGTTGATTTTAATAAATGGAGCAGCTATCAGAATTGCAAGCAGAATAAAAGAAACAACTGTTCTCGCATTATAAAATCTGCCGAAAGGTTTTTTAGGGAATATCCACTTCCTCTTTCCCTCTTTAGTAACCGTAGCTAATTCGTTTCTGTATGTTTGAACTTCTTCCTGCTGAGCAGAAGTTTTATCATGTTCGACTTCCATATTCATTCAATCCTGTAATAGAAAAAATTATTTTGCCGAGGTTGAATCAGGCGGAACCCATATATTTCCCTCCGGAGCTTTTGGTGCTGCAGGGCTTGTTCCCTGCAAGCTTAAAACATAGCTTGCAACTTCCTGCATCTGATTAGGATTTAACTGTGTTTGCCAGCTTATCATTCCTTTAGCCGGAACACCATACTTAATAGTAGTAAATACATTTTTTATTCCACCTCCATGTATCCAGTATTTATCAGTCAGGTTTGGACCAACAATTCCGCCGCCGTCCGTTCCATGACAGGCAACGCAATTCGTACTAAAAATTTCTTTCCCTTCTTCTAAGGCGGAAGGATCGGTTAATTTAGTAACTGTTTCCTCATTAATAAAAGCACCAGATCGGATAAGTTCTGCTCTTTGGACAGCTGCTGCCTGCATTTCATCATTGTATTCTTCATACATTAATTTCCCTGTCCCCAATACGTGGTAATTAAGCATATAGTAAACAGCAAAAATAATAGTCAGGTAAAATAGCCAGCTGAACCAGGGTGGAACCCGACTGTCAAGTTCACGAATTCCGTCATAATTATGGTCAAGCAAAATATCTTTTTCATCTTCAACAGGAGTCGATCGGTTAATAAAAGTCCAGAACTTTGCAAATACTTTTCCGAAATTAATTTCCTTTTGTTCCCGTCCTTCAAAATAAATTATAGCAACAAAGGAAAGAATAATAAAAAGTATTAATAAGACAGCAACCAGGTCATAATAATATGGCGGGAATGTATTTTCACCTTCCGCAAAAACATTTGATGCCGAGAAAAATGTAATAATTAGTAAAAGCAAATTGAAAACTGAATTTTGTTTTCTTTTACTGATCATTTAATTCACCTGTTAAGTTTAAATTTTCTTTTTGATTTTTATCGAGAGGTAACTGCTCCATCTCGTGAATATATTTATTATCAACTTTTAAAAGCCAGATTAGTACACCAGCAAACATTACCATGAATATTACCAAACCGGTAATTGCATAAATTTCAATTCCACTTGCAGAGCTTAAAATATTCTTAAACATATTTAATTTCCGGCTGTATAATCTTTAACTTTGATATCAGTACCGAGTCTCTGCAAATAAGCAATCAATGCTATTATTTCTTTATTTGGTTCAGCAGGTGCCCCATTTTTCTGAAGATCAAGAGCAATTTGCTCAGCCTGTTTTGTGAGATCTTCATTTGCAACATTTTCATAACCTTCAGGATATGGTACACCCAGTGATCTCATTACATTAATTTTTGATGACGTGCTGGAAATATCAAGATCGTCTGTAAGCAGCCAGGGATATGATGGCATAATTGAACCCGGCGACATACTCCTCGGATTTTCCATATGCAGATAATGCCAGAGATTTGGATATTTTCCACCTTCGCGGTGTAAATCAGGTCCCGTTCTTTTTGATCCCCATAAGAATGGATGATCATATACAAACTCACCAGCTTTTGAATATTCGCCATACCTCTCGGTTTCACTTCTGAAAGGACGGACTAACTGTGAGTGACAACTGTTGCAAGCTTCTCTTATATAAATATCTCTACCCTGCAATTCAAGCGGAGTATAAGGATGAACTGAAGCAATTGTTGGGATATTTGATTTAACCAGAAATGTTGGTACAAATTCAATTGCACCCCCAATGATTACTAAAACTAACGCAGCTAATGAAAATTGTACAGGTTTTGATTCTAACCAGCGATGTCGTTTTCCTTTAACGAAATCGTGTGACTCTTTAACAAGCGGCGGCGCTTCTGCTTCTTCAGAAGCAACAAAGGTTCCCTGCTTAGCTGTTTTATAAAGATTGTAAACCATTACAATCACACCGGAATAATAAAGCAATCCACCAACTGCTCTTATAATATACATTGGTATGATCTGTATAACAGTTTCAAGAAAATTAGGATATTGAAGAACTCCTAAATCAGTAAATTGCTTCCACATTAAAGATTGTGTAATTCCTGCCCAGTACATTGAAGACGCATAAAAAACGATACCAAGAAAACCTATCCAGAAATGGTAGTTCGCAAGTTTCTTTGAATACAATTCCGTTTTCCAAAGTCTTGGAATTAACCAATATAGAATTCCAAAAGTTAAAAACCCATTCCAGCCAAGTGCACCGATATGCACATGCGAAATTATCCAGTCAGTAAAATGAGCAATTGCATTAACATTTTTAAGTGAAAGCATTGGCCCTTCAAATGTTGCCATGCCATAAGCTGTAACGGCAACAACCATAAATTTTAAAATCGGGTCTTCGCGAACTTTATCCCAGGCACCGCGGAGAGTCAGCAAACCGTTTATCATCCCTCCCCAGCTTGGGGCAATGAGCATAATAGAGAAAACTGTCCCAAGTGATTGAGCCCAATCAGGTAAAGCAGAATATAATAGATGATGCGGACCAGCCCAGATATAAATAAATATCAATGACCAGAAATGAACAATTGAAAGCTTATAAGAATAAACAGGTCTGTTTGCTGCTTTGGGAAGGTAATAGTACATCAATCCGAGAAAAGGAGTTGTTAAAAAGAATGCAACAGCATTATGTCCATACCACCATTGAACCAGTGCATCCTGAACTCCTGCATAAACAGGGTAACTTTTTAAGAAGCTTACAGGGATCTCAACCGAGTTTACAACGTGCAGCATTGTAACAGTGACCCACGTAGCAATATAAAACCAAATTGCAACGTATAAATGTTTTTCTCTTCTCTTCCAGATTGTTGCGAACATGTTAATTCCAAACGCAATCCATACCAAAGCAATTGCAATATCAATAGGCCATTCAAGTTCTGCATATTCTTTACTTGTTGTAATTCCCAGTGGAAGAGTAACAGCAGCAGATACAATAATCAATTGCCATCCCCAGAAATGAATATTGCTCAGCATTTTGCTGTACATTGGAGTTTTTAATAATCTTGGCAATGAATAATAAATTCCCATAAAAATTGCATTGCCAACAAACGCAAATATTACAGCATTGGTATGCAATGGTCTGATTCTTCCAAAAGTAAGAAACGGGAGATCAAGATTTAAAGCAGGAATAAAAAGCTGAGTCGCAATAAGCAAGCCAACTAACATTCCTACCAACCCCCATACTGTTGTGGCAAGTGCAAATTTTTTAACTATAGTATTGTCATAACTGAATTTATCCAGTTCCATATGGGAACTCTCCTTTATTTGGAATTTAACTCTGTACTATTATTACTTTTTTTCTGGTTATCAAATAAAACGCGCACAGAAGGAGTGAACGTATCTTTATATTGTCCGCTTTTAACCGCCCAAAGAAAAGCAACAAGGAAGATGCCTGCAATGAATAGACTAACAAAAATCAAAACGAAAATTACTGAGATAGCAAACCTCTTCTTTTAGCAAAATAATTTGTAATAAAAGTTGTAAACAAAACAACTGAAATAGAACTCAAAGGCATTAATACTGCAGCAACCAAAGGTGATAATTTTCCCTGCACAGCAAAATATAAACCGATAAAATTATACAAGAACGATATTCCGAAACTTACAAAAATTATATTAATGCTTGTTCTTGAAAATTTAATAAATTTTGATAAAAATTTAATTTTTGATGCGTGCATTATTGCATCGCAAGCCGGTGAGAATGAATGAACATCTTCTGAAACTGCAATACCTACATCACTTTGTTTTAAAGCTCCGGCATCATTCAATCCATCCCCAACCATTAACACTTTTTTGTCATTCTGCTGAGATTGTTTTATAAAATTTAACTTGTCTTTTGGAGACTGATTAAATAATATTTCTGAATTCTTATTGAACATTGACCGCAGATTAATTTCTTCTGAGGAATTATCACCTGATAACAGAGATAGCTTATAATTTTTTCCAAGATCATTAATCACTCCATCAATTTTTTCTCTGTAGAGATTTTCAATTGAAAATATTCCAATAAATTCGTTGTTAATAGAAATATAAACTGAAGTAGTATTGATATTTTTATTTATCTTAACTTCAGATGTTTCGGGATTTACAAAAGATGCTGAGCCTACTTTAATTTCATTGCCGTAAACTATTCCGGAAATTCCGGCTCCGGTTTTCTCTTCAAATTTTGTAACTGGAAAATATTCTTTCCCATCAATCGAATTAAAGATTTTTTTACTTAACGGATGTGCCGAATTACGCACAAGTGATTTGATACTTTTTAGTTGAAAAGGATTAAGCACCTTACCGGAATATTTTAATTCAGAATTGCCCGGTTGAGTGATTGTTCCGGTTTTGTCAAAAACTATGTCATCAATTTTTCCAAGTTCCTCAACAACCATAGGATTTCTTAAATACAATCCATTCCTGCCGAAAATTCTCATGGTGTTACCAAGGGTAAAAGGTGTGGAAAGCGCAAGTGCACACGGGCAGGCAACAATTAAAACGGCGGTAAGAACATTTAAAGCTGTCCCAATATTTGATTGAAAATGAAAGGCAGCAGCAACTGCAGCAATTAATAAAATAGCAAAAGTAAAATACTTACTAAAAGTATTTGAAAAATGAGTGAAAAAGCTTTCTCCCGATTTACCGGGATTGTTGAAAATTTCGTTATTCCATAAATCTGTTAAATAGCTCTGCGATACTTCTTTAATAACCTCTAGTTCAATCGCAGAATCAAGTTGCTTGCCTCCGGCATAAATCATTTCACCTGAAACTTTTTTTACTGGTTTTGATTCTCCGGTTACAAAACTGTAATCAATCCTTCCGTCGCCATTAAGTAAGATGGAATCCGCTGGAATTATTTCATCTTTTCTAATTACTATTTTATTTCCAACACTCAGCTTTGAAAGTGGAATGTTTTTTTCCTTTCCGTCTTTTTTAATAGTAATTGAAAGTGGAAAATAGGATTTATACGTTCTTTCAAAATTGAGTGCATCATAAGTTTTTTCCTGCAACAATTTTCCAATCAGGAGTAAAAAGACAAGTCCTGCCATCGAATCAAAATAACCGGCGCCAGTTTGAGTGGTAACTTCATAAAGACTTCGTAAAAATAAGACAAGAATTCCAAGCGATATTGGGAAATCAATATTTACGATTTTTCTTCGAAGACCTTTTAATGCCGAACCGAAATATTCCCAGGCTGAATAAAAGAAAACCGGAAGTGATAAAACCAGGTTAAGAAATAGGAAAAAGTTTTTAAAGAGTAAATCTTTTGAGTTTATCCCGAGATATTCAGGAAAGCTAAACAGCATAATATTTCCGAAACAAAATCCGGCAATACCAATTTTGTAGTAAAGTTTTTTGTGTGAATAAATATTATCATCTTTTTTTTCAGAATCCAAAAGAATTTGAGGTTCATAACCAATTGATGATAATAATAAAACAAGTTCTTTTAAGTTTAGTGAAGTTGAATTGAATGTTACATTCAATTTCTTTTTAAAAAATCTACTTCTGATTTTATAACACCGGGGTTCAGTTTATATAAATTTTCCAGTAGCCAAATACAGGAACTGCAGTGCATTTGGGGAATGTAGAAAATTACTTTGCTTAAATTTTCATCGCGGTAGCTTAAAAGCTGATCTATTACAGATTGATCATCCAGGTAATCATACTTTTCATTTTTATTTAAGGAAGGACTTATTCCCGGCTGGCTGTCAAGGTTGTAATAATCGCAAAGTCTGTTTTGATCAAGAATTTCGTAAACAGTTTTGCATCCGTTGCAGCAAAAATATTTATCATCTATCCTGATTTCCTGATTTGGACAATCTTCCCCGCAATGGTAGCAAGTAAGTTTTTCTTTTATTTCCCCGTTTTTATTCATCCAAAATCTTAGTGATAAATCGAGTGCCTAATTTATATTCAACAGCAAAGTTAAAGAATATTTTCAATTCATTAATAAATTTGATTTACTACTAATTTGTCAATAAATAATTAGCAGTAAAGGAAAACTAAGGTTTTATTACCATCAACACTACAGCTATCCAGGGAGCAATTGTTGCAACTGAGCCCCAGATATCCCATTGGTGAACCAGCTTTTTGTATTCATCCCATTTGAAGTCCGATTCATTTTTGGCAAGTGCAACTATTCTTTTCTGAATTGGTGAAACTTTAGCCATAAATGCGGCACCCGATATTACGTAGAGAATAATTGACCAGAATATCCAGCTTGTTTCAATGAAATTATAGTGAAGATGAGCTGCAGCACCTATACCAAAAATCAAAAGTATAATTACACCTGGCATTGTAAAATATTTATCGGCCCGAATTATTCCCTCCCAGGTTTGTAATATTTTCAATCTGTCTTTTGATTTTTCGGCGTGGTTTTTCCAGAAAGGTGCAATTGTTATGTTTCCCAAAAAAATTATTGCTGCGAGTACATGAATTAATTTTAAAATTAGAAAAACCATATGGTCCTCATCTTGAATAAAACATATTTAAAAACAGTTTAGCGAAAGGATAAACCTTTAAAAAATAAAAATAAAAAACCCCGAACAAAAATTGATCGGGGTTAAATTAATTGTCAGAATTACCATTAAAGAAACTTCATCTTAGAATAAGCATATTAATATTTGTTCCTATTTTATGGTAATAAATTCTGCTTGATGATTTTATATTTATATAGTTTTTTTAATATTCTATTTCAATAAAACCAACAACATTATCTGTGGTTTTTTCTTACAAACTTCACTTTAAGTATTTCACCAAATCCGGGCACAGGAGGTCCGAATCCTTTATTAGAAACGTAAAGCGATCCATCCGGACCTAATGTCATCCCAGTCGGGAAGAATAAACTATCTGCAATTACTTCCTGTTGACCGGATGGCTGAACCATTACAATCTTTCCGGTGTTAGGGGTAGGATCCCCGGCTACAGTCGTCATTTCCAGAACATACATTATGGAGTGGTTATCAAATACTAATCCAAGTATAGTAGTAAATCCAGTTTCACTTATATGAATATGCCATTTGGTGTAACCTTGAAGATGCTGGAACTTCCTGGTACAACAGGAAATGTATTAAGATTCCCTATATAGAAGTTTCCATGATAAGCAACTGTAGTTGGAACAATATGACCCTGAGAAGCTGAAACATCAATAACCCTACTTATATTTCCGTTTATTGTTACCTTTACCATTTCACCGTGATTAGGTTCAACGGCATAAAGTTTGCCCTGTACATTAATCATACTATACCATGTCCCATCAGGTTCATAATCATCTTCTTCAGGATTTCTTACCGGGTGATTTAATGACCAATCACTTAAATCTGCTATTAAGTCAAGTGTTCCATTATTGTTCACTTTAAATATACCATTAGGATTATCAGGAAATCCATGAGAACATCCTGCCCCTCCGACTAAAGCATATAATGTATTACCAATAAAAGCCAGATCTGCAACGCCACTAACCAATCCACCTGATTCCGGGCTTGTTTGGCTTGATGGAATATTTTCTGCAATTCTTGTAACATCTCCAGTTGGACTTATTTTCGATATGCTAGCGGTGAAGTCTCCGTTATAAGGGCCAATTGGCGGTATAACCTGGTCGCATTGACCGGAGGAGGAATTGGTTCCGCCAAGTCCGCCTTCGGCAACATAAAGATAACCATCGGGGCCAAACTTAAGCCCACGCGGATTATTCAAACCTGTTGCAAAAACTGAAATTGCTACAGAATCAAAACCGCACTTTGCAAGAGTCGCCGGCTGGTCTGAATCAACCGGAGTAATATTTTCAACCTGATCCTGACAGGCTTGAAAAAAAATAAAAACAGTTAATGCGACCGTGAAAGAAATAAAAACGGTTTTCATAAAACCTCCTGTTATATTGTTGTTCATTAAATATTGAAGACTTATTAATTGAGACTATGTCAACACTAATTAACGAAGTAGAATCATCTTCTTTGTTTCAATGGAATTTTTTGTTTGCATTCTATAGAAATAAATCCCGCTAGAAAGATTTGCTGCATTAATTTCCACCGAATAACTTCCAGCCGGTTTATCCTCATTCAACAAAGTAGCAACTTCATTCCCCAATACGTCATAAACTTTAAGTGTTACGAATTCTGAAGTTGGAATTGAATATTTTATTTTTGTTGACGGATTGAATGGATTGGGATAGTTTTGTTCTAGACTGAAATTTTCAGGCAGTTCAGCGTTAACAGTAAATTCTCTCACACCCACAGGCAGAGCGTCCCTTGATATTCTATAGATTGTATCGCCGATTCCGCCCGACCATCCCCAGCCGTCATCTGAGAATGAAGCTGCTCCGTGAGGTTTGCTGTCAATTTGGGACCAGGTTTTTCCGCTATCCTGGGTAAACATCGAACCGGGAGTGGTAACTTCATCGTTCCAGCTGTAATTATTATGGGATGTTACAAAGTACATTGCGGATGTTCCCGGAACGTAACTTATAAAGTAGAATGATGGATGTGACGGTGGAAGCGGTTGTGAACTCCACGTTTGCCCTCCATCCGATGTTTTGGCGACCCGGTTAATATGGTCCCCGAAATAAGTAGCGGCTATACCATTAAGATCATCTTTTAATTGAATACCAATGCCTGCACCACTGGGTGCCGCATTATAATTAATCTTAGTCCAGGTTGTACCTCTATCTGTACTTCTGTATACCTTTCTCAAAAAAGTGCCGAAAAGGAAAGTATTACCTGAACCTGTGCCTCCTGTTGGAAATAGATCTCCCGGATCTGCTGCTGGCATATTTGTAGTCTGAACCAGAGTCCAGTTAGTACCACCATCAATTGTTGTATAAACTTCAAAACGATTATTCCTGGGAGCACCTACACAGATACCCGTATCACTTTTATTATAAAAATATATAATTAAAGGGTGACCGCCGCCGGTGAATGCACTTCCTTGTTTATTCCAGCTGACCCCACCATCGGTAGTATTATAAATACCACGGTCTGCCCCATTAGTAGGATTAAACACTGCGATCCAGGCTGTCTGAGCATCTCTTGCATAAATAGCTTCAACCCCACTTCCGGATGGAATTAGAGCTGAAGCCACACTCCAATTACTGCCGCCGTTAGTTGTTATTGCGAATTTGGGATTTGTGATGCCGTTACCAAGTTCGTAATATTCAATTCCCCAGCAAATATTATGGTCAACAGCTGAGAATATCGTCATCGGATCAGAGAACACTGTCAGGCCCTGTGCGATTTGAGTATCCCATTGGATTTGTGCTCTTATGATAACAGAAAAAATTCCAAAGATCAAAAAGCCTAAGTAGATAGAAAATTTTTTCATAAAAACCTCCATTTATTTTTGATTAAAAAATTACGGAGGCAATTAACTAAATAGAGGAGGTGGGTACCTATAAAATTTGTAACAAAAACTTTCGAATTTGTAACATTCGAAATTTAGAAAGCGAAATTGAATAAAATGTGAAGGGAGTTATTCTACAATTTCACTTGGGGAATAGCCGAATTGATCTTTAAAACACTTTGTAAAGTAAGCCGGGCTTCCAAAACCCAATGAGTAAGCAATTTCAGAAATGTTCCCTTGTTTTTCTTCTATCATCTTTTTTGCTTTCTGGAGCTTAAACGATCTTACATACCGGTTTGCAGATTTTCCGGTTAATGCCTTTAGTTTTCTGTGAACCTGCATTCTGCTCATATATAATTCTTCACTAAACTCTTCCATATTAAATTCTTCTTCAGCTATATGCTTTACAATGATTTCATTTACCTTGATTATAAATTTTTCATCAAGACTGATTGGTTTACTTTCTTTTACCGGTTTAATTTCAATTTTGTTGAATCGCTCCTGAAGCTTTTTTCTGATGTTGATCAGGTTTTTTATTCTCACCTGAAGTTCTTTTATATCAAATGGCTTTGTTAAGTAATCATCTGCGCCAGTTTCCAAACCTTCCAATTTATTTTCCTGATCTGCTTTTGCTGTAAGCAGAATAATAGGTATGTGACTTGTCTTTTCATCATTCTTTAATATTCTTACCAATTCATTTCCATCCATCTTAGGCATCATCATATCGCTGATGATCAAGTCAGGAATAATTTTTTCTGCTTTTCTAACTCCCTGCTCGCCATTCACGGCTTCTTCAACTAAATATTTACCTTCGAGAGATTCTCTGATGTATTGTCTCATATCATAGTTATCTTCTACGATTATAATGACTGTTTCTTCTTCTTTCGCTGCATTACTTTCGGTAGGAAAAACCTGCTTATGTAATTCTTTTTCAGCTTTTTTAGTAGTATTCAATTGCAAATCAATCGGGATTTTTATTTCGCTTAATTTTTCATCTTTTACAATTTCATCTTCCCGTAAATGATCTTTTCCCATAGGAAATTTTAATATAAATTCAGTCCAGCTATCTTTTTCACTTTCCACTTTGATGTTACCGTGATGCAGCTCAATTAATTCTTTTATCAAAGCAAGACCAATACCTGTTCCCTCATATTCTCTGGTTTGCGAAGTGTCAACCTGGTAAAACCTGTCGAATAATTTCGGTATTTCTTCCTGTGCTATTCCGATTCCTGTATCTCTTATTGAGATAGAGACGTAATTGCCAGCATTAAAAGGTTTCTGACCCACCCCTCGCCCCTCCATAGGAGGGGAAAACACACCTTTCGATGTCCCCTCCTTGGGAGGGGATTTAGGGGTGGGTAAATTTATACTCACGGTTATAACTCCTTCCTCCGGAGTAAACTTAAATGCATTAGATAAAATGTTTGTAAGGATCTTCATCATCTTCTCTTTGTCGAAATACAATTCAATAAATTCCTTATCAGAAATTATCTTCAAACTTATATCTTTTGATTCAGCTAATGATTCAAATGACAGCGCAGCACCCTTCACAAATGAAACAATATTCCCTTTAGATGCTTCCAGCTTAAGTTTTCCGGCTTCAAGTTTTGATAAATCCAATAACTGATTTATTAACTGAAGCAGCCTTCTAGAGTTTCTTTTTATAATGTTTGCGTCTTTTATAATATCGTCAGATGTTTTTGAACTTATTTTTTCTGCGGGACCAAGAATTAATGTAAGTGGCGTTCTGAATTCGTGTGAGATGTTAGCAAAGAATCGTGATTTCATTTTATCAGTCTCTCCTTTTTCTTTCAAAACAGCTTCATCCAATTTTATTTTATCTTTTAATTTTAATCTGTTCATTTCGTATTGTCTTATTCCATATAGTGAGAAAATGAAAAGAAGAGCATAAGCTGAGTAAGCCCACCAGGTTTTCCACCATGGCGGTGAAATTATTATTGCAATTGAAGTTCCTTCTTCATTCCAGACCCCATCATTGTTTGAACCTTTTACTCTGAAAATATATTTTCCCGGATCTAAATTCGGATATGATGCGTATCGTCTTGTCCCCGAATAAATCCAATTTTTATCTATACTTTCCATTTTATATGCGTATTGATTTTTTTCAGGATGTATATAACTTAAAGCAGAAAATTCAAAAGATATAAAATTTTCATCGTATGTTAATTGAATATTTTTGCCGAAAGGATAAGGTTTCTCAAACTCTTTAAAGGATGTTATTACAACAGGGGGCACAAACGGATTATCTTTAAGGCTATCCGGATTAAATCTAACAATTACTTGTTTCTCATTATAGAAAGGGGCTGACACAAAATACATATCTCCATTTTTCATCTTATATCCCCAACTTAGTTTAATCCCAGGGTAATTTTTAATTTTTTTGGTAAATGGATTATATTTAATAATTCCGTTTCCTGTACTTACCATCAAGTTTCCGTGTATATCATTTGTTATGGATAAGGCGTCTTTTGGAAATCCGTCTTTTCCTCCCCACCGGATGCATTTCTGATTTACTCTGTCAAATTTGTTCAAGCTGGTATTTGCAACTACCCAAAGAGTTCCTGCTCCATCCTCACAAATACCCATAATGTTATTTCCGCTAATGGTCAAGGAATCTTTAGGATCTGTTGAAAATCTGATAAAAGTTTTTTCTATTGGATTATAACACACTAAACCTGCTGCATTAGTACCAATCCATAATAATCCTGTTTTATCTTCATAAATTGCATCAATGCTAGAACTATATTTTGCTATTTGCTCAACCTTTCTTTTAGTAGGATTTAATTTTAAGACTTTACCATCTCCAGTCCCAAGCCATATACTTCCATCGCTGCTGTTGCACATTGTATTGACTGCTTCATAAAATGTATGTCCATTTGATTCAAAGAATTGATCTATTTTCCCCTCATTCTCTTTTTTATAAAAAAGATTTCCCGGTTCTATACATATCCAGAGAGTTCCTGATTTATCCAATAAAAGCCCCCATATACTTTTTCTAGGATTTTCTTCCTTAAATATTTCTCTTTGAGAATCAAAACTTATAAGTCCCTTATCCGAGCCTATCCATATTTTACCTTTATTATCTTCAACCAAAGCTCCTAAAATAACAGTTGGAACCCTGGATGGACCCTTAATTTCTGATGAATATAGTTTAATTGAGGAGTTTTGAGGAGTGTACTTGTTAACGCCGCTGCTTCTGGTTGACACCCAAATTGTTCCGGATTTATCAAACAGAATTTTACTGACATCATTGCTGCTTAAACTCCCCGGATCATTTATTTCATAAGTGTAATGACTGATTTTTTTAGTATTTTTATTTAAAATGTATAATCCGTTTTGTGTCCCTATCCATAAAAAACCATTTGAATCTTCAGAGATAGATAATATCGCATTATCTGCTAAACTTGTTGGATCTTTTTGATCATTTTTACACATTTCGAACGACTCAGTTTTTCTATTAAACTCCACTAAACCGCCCGACGTGCCCATCCATATTATTCCATCGTGGTCCTCAAATATAGAAAGAATCCAATGAGGCATTGGTTCCCATTTATATCCCGTAAAATTTGGATCACTCCAATAGTGAATGAACCTACTGTCAGTTTTGTCTAATTTATCCAATCCATTGCCTGTGCCAAACCATAATGTTCCGTCTTTGGTTTCATA